>NZ_AP043887.1:0-3883913 GCF_055391175.1 Nocardioides sp. JCM 18999 | reverse complement strand
GACCAGGGAGTCGGTCTCGGAGTCGAGGTGGTCGATCCGGTCCGTGGTCCAGGTGCCGACCCAGGCGATGAACCGGGCGACCAGGATCGAGCCGGTCACCCAGAGCACGATCTCGAGCCCCTCGCCGCGGATCCACTGCGAGAGGTCGGAGAAAGCGCTCACCTGGACCATCACGTCGCTCAGCCTACTGAGCCTGACTGAGACGCCTTCTCAGGTCGCGGGCAGCTCCCCGACGTCCTTGGCCGCACCCTTGAAGTAGGAGGCCAGCACCCGTTCGGCGTTGCGCTCCCCCGCTCGGCGGCGGCGGGCGAGGCCACCCGGCAACCGCTGGTCGACCTGGTAGCGCAGCACGTTGGTCGCGACCCGACCGACGGTCGCCCACGGTGGCCGGACCGGCAGCCCGAGCTCGTGCATGCTCGCCCGTCCGAGGAAGACGCTGAGCATGCTGAGCAGTCGCTCCCGCTCGTACCGGGCGCGGACGTCGGCCAGCGGTCCGGGCCAGCCGGAGAATTCGCGCAGCAGCTGGGCGTCGACCGCCGCCCGGGCCAGCGACCCACCGGCCGGCGTGAGGTCGGCGGCGGCCAGCAGCAGGTGGTAGTTGATCCGGTGCCGCTCCCACTCCACGTCGGTGAGGAAGTCGTCGTGCACGCCCAGCAGCCAGCCGACGTACCGCCACAGGTGCATGTAGGCGGCGGCGTCCGCGCGCGGGATCGGCACCCCGAGGGCCCGGCACCCCAGGAGCGGGGCACCGTCGAAGAGACCGAGGGTGCCCGCCATGTCGGCCTGGTTGATCGGCAGCCCCCAGCGGCCGACGTCCCACGTCTCGACGTGGGCGGCGTTGACCAGGGCATGCATCACGCGGACGTGCACGGTGACCCGCCAGCCCTCGCCGCCGGGGCGCAGCGCGTCGGCCGAGCTGAGGCTGGTGCCCCAGTGCTGGGTCTCGGCCAGGCGACGCAGGGTCTGCCGGCCGGTGAGGCCGCCGGTGGCGACGAGCAGGTCGGTCGGCCCGCCGAAGCGGTAGCCGCCGATCAGGGAGAGCTGCAGCAGGACGTCGCTCGCGTTGCGTCCGAACCGGCGGAAGACGTCGACGCCGGCCTCGATCTGCTCCCAGTCGACCCACGCTGGCGGGGCGGTGACCTCGGCCATGAGGTCGCGCAGGGGCGCGGGGGCGTCGGCCGGGACGGCGCCGGTGGCCAGAGCCTCCCGGAGCTGGGCGTGCGTGACCCGTTCGGCACCGGGGGCACGGTCGGCTGCTCGCGTTCGGATCGCGGTTGCGAGTGCGTCGGCGAGCGGATCGCCCTCCGTCAGTGCCGCACCGATCCGGGTCATCAGGGCCTCGTCGACCTCGTCCGGAACGCGCCCGAGCAGGCGGATGCCCTGGCCCAGGCGGTGACCGCGGGCCTCGGCCTCCCGGAACCGGCTCGGATACGCCTGCGCGAGGTCCTGCTCAGCGACCGTTGTCATGGTTCGAGGCTAAAGCGAGCATTTACTCGCATACAATTCGTGTTCGTGCGCAAGACTCCGCAGCAGGCCCGCTCCCGAGAGATGGTCGATCGGATCGTCGAAGCAGGCCGCGCCGTGCTGGTCCGGGACGGGTACGACGCCTTCTCCACCAACCGGATCGCCGCCGAGGCCGGGGTCAGCCCCGGCTCGCTCTACCAGTACTTCGGCGACAAGGCGACGATCCTCGAGGTGATCGTCGACCGCTACTGGGACGAGGTGTCGCGACGCGTGGTGGCGGCGTTGGGCGACCATCTCGGCGCGGTCGACGAGGCCACGATCCGGGCGATCGCCGATTCGCTCCTCAGCGCGCTCGAGGCCGATGCCGCGCTGCTGCAGGTGATCGACGAGGAGCTGCCCCGCCGCCGCTTCCGGGAGCGCCGACTCGCCCTGGAGGGCCGGGTCGCCGACCTGCTGGTCGCGGTGCTGGTGATCCAGGCCCCCCAGGTCCCGCGGGACCAGGCGGCCGCGGTCGCCTGGACAATCGTGCAGTCCCTCCAGGGCCTGAGCACCCGCTGGGTGGTCGACCGCCCGCCGGTCTCCCGCGAGGCGCTGCTCGACCAGGTCGTCGTCCTGATGAGCGGCTACCTCCCGGTGAACTTGGGGAAAGTAACGCCAGAAACCCGGTGAACTTGAGGAAAGTAACGAGCGCCGCTCGTTACTTTCCTCAAGTTCACGTGCGGTCGATCCAGGCGGCCATGGCTTCGGGGTAGCGCTCTCCGACCACGGCGACGGCGTCGCTGGCGGCGGTCAGCTCAGCCAGGTCCGCCTCGGTCAGGGTGAGGTCGAGGGCGCCGAGGTTCTCGGTCAGCCGCGAGACCTTGCGGGTGCCGGGGATCGGGACGATCCAGTCCTGCTGGGCGAGCAGCCAGGCAAGCGCGACCTGCCCGGTCGTCGCGTCGAGTCGGTCGGCGATCACCTTCACCCGATCGACGAGAGCGAGATTGGCTTCCAACGCGTCGGCACCGAAACGCGGCAGCACCGCCCGGATGTCCCCTTCTCCGAACGTCGACTCCTTGGTCACCGCGCCGGTGAGGATGCCGCGGCCCAGCGGGCTGAACGGGACGAACCCGATGCCCAGCTCGGCCAGCGTCGGCAGGATCACCTGCTCGGGCTCGCGCCAGAACAACGAGTACTCGCTCTGCAGCGCGGTCACCGGCTGCACCGCGTGCGCCCGACGGATCGTGGTCGGACCGGCCTCGGACAGTCCGAAGTGCTGGACCTTGCCCTCCGCGATCAGGTCCCGCACCGTGCCGGCGACGTCCTCGATCGGCGTGTTCGGGTCGACCCGGTGCTGGTAGAGCAGGTCGATCGAGTCGACCCGCAGCCGGCGGAGCGAGCCCTCGACCGCCGTACGGATGTGGTCGGGCCTGCTGCTGATCCCGGTCTGCTGGCCGTCGGCGTCGAAGGCGAAGCCGAACTTCGTCGCGATCACCAGGTCCTCGCGCTCGGCGCGCAGCGAACCGAGGGCTTCGCCGACGACCTCCTCGTTGTCGTAGGGCCCGTAGACCTCAGCGGTGTCGAAGAAGGTGACTCCGGCCTCGACCGCGCTCCGCAGGAACGCGATCGCGTCGGAGCGCTCCGGACGCGGGCCGAAGCTCTGACTGATCCCCATGCAGCCGAGGCCGAGCGCGGAGACTTCGAGCGATCCGAGGCGTCGTGTCGTCATGCCTCCAGCGTAGGGACGGGCCCCACTCAGTGGGTGGAGGGATCCTGGGCGACCTCGCGACGGTCGTCGGACCAGAGGGTGTGGAAGGTGCCGGGCTTGTCGACGCGGTGATAGGTGTGGGCGCCGAAGAAGTCGCGCTGGCCCTGGATCAGGGAGGCGGGGAGGCGCTCGGAGGCCAGCGAGTCGAAGTAGGCCAGGGCCGAGGAGAACCCCGGAGCCGGTACGGCGGCGGCGACCGCGGTCCCGACGATCCGGCGCCAGGCCGCCTCGCCCTGGGCGATGATCTCGGCGAAGTACGGGTCGACCAGCAGCGTCTCGAGCGTCGGGTTGGCGGCGTACGCGTCGACGATCCGGTTGAGGAACCGGGCGCGGATGATGCAACCGGCCCGCCAGAGCTTGGAGACGGCGCCGAGGTCGATGTTCCAGCCGTACTCGCGCGCACCGGCGACGATCAGGTCGAAGCCCTGGGCGTAGGCGACCACCTTGGAGGCGTACAACGCCGCTCGGACGTCGTCCACGAACGTGTCCGGCACGGCCGGTGCGGCCGGGCGTGCCCCGACCGACCGCACCACGGCGGCACGCTGCTCGGGCTTGCTGGACACGGCCCGGGCGAAGACCGCCTCCCCGATCCCGGAGACCGGGATGCCGAGGCCGACCGCGTTCTGCACCGTCCACACGCCGGTGCCCTTGGAGCCGGCGGCGTCGAGGATCACGTCCACCAGCGGCGACCCGGTCTCGGCGTCGGTCTGGGCGAGCACCTCGGCGCTGATCTCGATCAGGTAGGACTCGAGGTCACCCTCGTTCCAGCCGCGGAAGACCTCGACCAGCTCCGGGACCGAGAGTCCCCCGACCCGGCGCAGCAGGTCGTAGGCCTCGGCGATCAGCTGCATGTCGGCGTACTCGATGCCGTTGTGCACCATCTTGACGAAATGGCCGGCGCCGTCGGTGCCGACGTGGGTGACGCAGGGCTCGCCCTCGGCGACCGCGGCGATCGAGCGCAGGATGGGGCCGAGCGTCTGCCACGCCTCCACCGATCCGCCCGGCATGATCGAGGGCCCCTTGAGGGCTCCCTCCTCGCCGCCGGAGATGCCCGCGCCGACGAAGTTGAGGCCCCGCTCGCGCAGGGCCGCCTCGCGGCGGATGGTGTCGAGGAAGTTCGCGTTGCCGCCGTCGACGATGATGTCGCCCCGCTCGAAGCGTTCGGCCAGCTGCTCGATCACGGCGTCGGTGCCGGCGCCGGCCTGGACCATGATGATCGCGGTGCGCGGCACGGTGAGGCTCGCGACGAAGTCGTCGATCGTCTCCGCCGCGACGAAGCCGCCTTCCGGGTGCTCGCTGACCAGCTCGTCGGTGCGCGAGCGGGAACGGTTGTAGACCGCGACGGTGTTGCCCTCGCGCGAGGCGAGGTTGCGGGCCAGGTTCGAGCCCATCACCGCCAGGCCGACCACGCCGATGTTCGCCTCTGATGCCATCTGGGTCCCACTCTCCGCCGTGATCGGCTGTGATGTGTCCTGCATGCGTGTGCCATCAGACCACTCGCCTCCCAACCGGGGAAGTGGGATTCCACCCAGGGGAATGAGTAGATGATATATGATTCGTCCGTGAGTCACGGTCCCCTCGACGGCATCCGCGTGCTGGATGCCTCCACCATCCTCGCCGGCCCGCTGGCCTGCCAGATCCTCGGCGACTACGGCGCCGACGTGATCAAGATCGAGCACCCGCGCGGGGACGGGATGCGTGGCCACGGCCCGCGCAAGGACGGCACCCCGATCTGGTGGAAGGAGATCTCGCGCAACAAGAAGGGTCTCGGCCTGCTGCTCTCCGACCCCGACGGCGCCGACATCTTCAAGGCCCTGGTGGCCAGCGCCGACGTGGTGGTCGAGAACTTCCGCCCGGGCACGCTGGAGAAGTGGGGCCTCGGCCCCGAGGTGCTGCACGCTATCAACCCCGGCCTGATCATCTGCCGGGTCACCGGCTTCGGCCAGACCGGCCCCTACTCCTCGCGCGCCGGCTTCGGCACCCTGGCCGAGGCGATGAGCGGCTTCGCCCACCTCACCGGCCAGCCCGACGGCCCGCCCACCCTGCCCGCCTTCGGCCTGGCCGACTCGATCGCCGGCATCGCCGCGTCGTCGGCGATCTCGATGGCGCTCTTCGAGCGCGAGCGCAACGGCGGCACCGGACAGGTGATCGACCTCGACCTGCTCTCCCCGATCATGACAGCGGTCGGCCCCGGCCCCAGTGCCTACGGCCTCACCGGCGAGGTCGGCACCCGCCACGGCAACCGCTCGACCAACAACTCCCCGCGCAACGCCTACGAGACCAAGGACGGCGCCTGGGTCGCGGTCTCGGCCAGCGCCCAGTCCATCGCCGAGCGTGTGATGCACCTGGTCGGTCACCCCGAGGTGATCGAGCAGGACTGGTTCGCCGCCGGCACCACCCGCGCCCTGCACGCCGACGAGCTCGACGCCATGGTCGGCGGCTGGATCGCCGAGCGCACCCGCGCCGAGGTGGAACAGGCCTTCAACGAGGCCGGCGCCGCCGTCGCTCCCGTCTTCACCGCGAAGGACCTGGTCGAGGACCCGCACGTGCGCGAGACCGGCATCCTGACCGAGGTCGACGACGCCGACTTCGGCCCGATGCTTCAGCACGGCCCGATGTGGCGGATGTCGGAGACGCCGGGCTCGATCCGGTTCCCCGGCCGCGACCTCGGCGCCGACACCGACGCCATCCTCGACCTGCTCGGCATCGAGTCCGACGACATCACCACGCTGCGCGAGCGCGGCACCATCCGCTGAGGGGATCTCCCATGACCACCAACCCGATCACGAGCGCCCTGCTCGACGCCGTCGCCGGCGGCGTGCAGACCTTCGACCTCGGTCGCACCCTGACCGTCGGGATGCCGCAGTCGCCCAACCACCCGGCGTACTGGCACTCGCTGCCCCGCCGGCACGGCGACATGGTCCGCTCCGACGGCGGCTCGGCCGCCAACGACATGATCACGATGGGCACCCACGTCGGCACCCACATCGACGCCCTGTCCCACGTCTCCCAGGACGGCAAGATGTACGGCGGCCTCGACGTCGCTGACGCGCTCAGCGGGGGTCGTTACGTCGAGCTCGGCGCGCACACCATCGAGCCGATGGTCCGCCGGGGCGTCCTGCTCGACGTGCCCGGCACCCTCGGGGTGGAGCGCCTCGAGGCCGGCCAGGAGATCACCGTCGCCGACCTCGAAGCCACGATCGCGAAGCAGGGCAGCGAGATCCGCGAGGGCGACGTGGTGCTGATCCGCTCCGGCTGGGGCCAGCACTTCGACAACGGTGACGGCGACACCTACCGCGGCCTGGAGACCGGTGTCCCCGGCGTCGGTGCCGCGGGCGCGTCCTTCCTGGCCGAGCGCGGCATCCACGCCACCGGCGCCGACACGATCGCCTACGAGCGGCTCGCCCCGGGTTCGGGCCACGGCCTGCTGCCGGCCCACCGGGTGCTGCTGGTCGACTCCGGCATCTACATCATCGAGGCGATGGACCTGGAGGCGCTGGCCGCTGCCGGCGCCCACGAGTTCCTCTTCCTGCTCTCGCCGCTGAAGTTCTTCGGCGCCACCGGCTCCCCCGTCCGCCCCCTCGCAGTGGTCGGCGCATGAGCGGCACCGACGCGACCGAGCCCACCCTCGGCGCCCTGCTGGCGCGGTTCGCGATCGAGACGTCCAAGAACGGCGTCCCCGACGACGTTGCGGCGAGCGTCCGCGACCGGATCCTCGACGTCCTCGGCCTGACCGTGGCCGCGCACCGGCTCGAGACCAGCGCGATGATCCTCGACTTCGTCCGCGACCAGGGCGGCTTCGCCCAGGCCACCGCGGTCGGCATGACCGAGAAGGTGACCGCCGTCCAGGCGGCCCTGGTCAACGGGGTGCTGGCGCACTCGCTCGACTACGACGACACCCACCTGCCGTCCGTGCTGCACCCGAGCGCCTCCGTGGTCCCGGCCGCCCTGGCCGCGGCCGAGCACGCCGGCGCCGACGGCGAGGCCCTCATCCGCGCGGTCGCGGTCGGCCTCGAGGTCGCCGTCCGGCTCGGGATGGCCGGCTACGACCCGGAGCTGGGCAACTCGGTCTTCTTCGAGCACGGCCAGCACGCCACCTCGATCACCGGAGCGATGGGGGGCGCCGTCGCGGCCTCGCTGCTCTACGGCGCCGACGAGGCGGGCGTGCTCAACGCGCTCGGCATCACCGCGTCGATGGCCGCCGGCATCATCGAGGCCAACCGCACCGGCGGCACCGTGAAGCGGCTGCACTGCGGCATCGCGGCCCAGTCCGCGGTCACCGCCGCCCAGCTCGTCCGGCGCGGGTTCACGGGCCCGCCGAGCGTGCTCGAAGGTCGGTTCGGCTTCTTCGAGGCCTGGCTGCACGGCCGGTTCTTCCCGGAGGCGATCACCGACGGTCTCGGCACCGAGTGGGCCGTGCCCGGGATCTTCTTCAAGCCCTACCCGGCCAACCACTTCACCCACACCACGGTCGACGCGGGGCGCGCCCTCGCCGCCCGCGGCGTCACGCCGGAGCGCGTCGCCTCGGTGACCGTCGGCGTCGCCACCTCGACGGCGCGCACCATCGGTGAGCCGATCGAGGTCAAGCGGGCGCCGGTCACCGGTTACCAGGCCCAGTTCTCCGGCCCCTACGCGTTCGCTGCCGGCCTGATCGGTGGCGGCGGTCTGGCCACGGGTCTGGACGACTACACCGACGAGCTGGCCAACGACCCGCTGCGCCGTGAGCTGATGGCCAAGGTCGACGTCGTCGGCGACCCACGCTGCGACGCGATCTACCCGCACCAGTTCCCGGCGATCGTCACCGTCACCACCACCGACGGCGAGACGCTCGTCGAGGAGGTGCTGACCAACCGCGGCGGCCCCGCTCGCCCGCTGAGCCCGGCCGAGCTCGGCCGCAAGTTCACCGACAACGTCGCCGGCCGTCTCACCCCGGCCGTCGCGACCGACCTGCGTGACCGCGTCGCCGCCCTCGGCGCCGGCGACGAGATCGCGCCCCTGCTCGCCCCGCTTACCCACCTGTCACTGACGACCACTGGAGAGAACTCATGAGCGACCTCGACCTGATCATCACCAACGTTTCGGTGGTCCTGCCCGGCCAGGACGAGCCGCAGCCGGTCGACATCGGGATCAAGGACGGCAAGTTCGCCGTCCTCGAGGCCGGCATCGACCCGGCCCGCGCGGCGACCGTCGTCGACGGTGGCGGCAAGACCGCGTTCCCGGGGGTCGTCGACGGCCACCAGCACTGGGGCATCTACAACCCGCTCCCCACCGACGTGGCCAGCGAGTCCCGCGCCTGCGCCCAGGGCGGTGTCACCACGTCGCTCTCCTACATGCGCACCGGTCAGTACTACCTGAACAAGGGCGGCGCGTACGCCGACTTCTTCCCCGAGGTGCTCGCCCAGACCGACGGCAACGCGCTGGTCGACTACGCCTACCACCTGGCCCCGATGAGCAAGGCCCAGATCGACGAGATCCCAAACCTGATCACCGAGCACGGCGTGACCTCGTTCAAGGTCTTCATGTTCTACGGCAGCCACGGCCTGCACGGCCGCAGCACCGACCAGTCCTCCTTCCTGATGACCCCCGAGGGCGAGCGCTACGACTACGCGCATTTCGAGTTCGTCATGCGTGGCATCCAGAAGGCGCGCGAGGAGAACCCCGAGATCGCCGACCAGATCTCGCTCTCGCTGCACTGCGAGACCGCCGAGATCATGGCCGCGTACACGAAGCTGGTCGAGGAGGAGGGCACGCTCACCGGCCTGCCGGCGTACTCCGCCTCCCGCCCGCCCCACTCCGAGGGCCTGGCCGTCACGATCGCCTCCTACCTGGCGCACGAGACCCAGCTGCCCACGATCAACCTGCTGCACCTGACCAGCCGGAAGGCCGTCGAGGCGGCCCTGACCATGGCGGCCGCGTTCCCGCACATCGACTTCCGCCGCGAGGTCACCGTCGGTCACCTGCTGGCCGACTGCGACACCGCGCACGGTGTCGGCGGCAAGGTCAACCCGCCGCTGCGTCCGCGCGAGGACGTCGAGGCGCTGTGGGACTACCTGCTCGACGGCAAGATCGACTGGGTCGTCTCCGACCACGCCTGCTGCAAGGAGGAGCTGAAGTTCGGTGAGCCGAAGGAGGACGTCTTCCTGGCCAAGTCGGGCTTCGGCGGCGCCGAGTACCTGCTCGCCGGCATGGTGAGCGAGGGCACCAAGCGGGGCCTCTCCGCCGGTCGGATCGCCGCGCTGACCGCGACCAACACCGCCGAGCGCTACGGCCTCGGTGGACGCAAGGGTGCGATCAAGGTCGGTCTCGACGCCGACATCGCGCTGGTCGACACCGACCACACCTGGACCGTCCGCGCCGAGGACTCCGAGTCCTCGCAGGAGTACACCCCGTTCGAGGGTGCCGAGCTGACCGCCAAGGTCACCGACACCTTCCTGCGCGGCACCGCGATCATGACCGACGGTGTCGTCACCGACGCCGCGCCGGCCGGCGCCTACCTGAAGCGGCCGTTCTGATGAGCCGCGTCGTCATCACCGGCAGCACCCAGGGGGTGGGCTTCGCGCTGGCGCGCGAGTTCCACGCCCGCGGGCACCACGTCGTCCTCACCGGGCGGCGTCAGGAGTCGGTCGACAAGGCGGTCGTCGAGCTCGAGGGCACCCCGGGCAGCGGCCGTGTGCTCGGCCACGTCCTGAACGTCAGCGACCCCGCCTCGAGCCAAGAGCTCTGGGACTGGGCCGTGGCCGAGCTCGGCGGCGTCGACATCTGGATCAACAACGCCGGTGTCGCCCACACCACCTCCGACATCGTCGACACCTCCGTCGCCGACGTCGAGGCGATGGTGGCGACCAACATGCTCGGCACGATCTTCGCCAGCCAGGTCGCCGTACGCGGGATGCTGGCCGCCGGCGGCGGACAGCTGTTCAACGTCCTCGGCGGCGGCAGCGACGGCAAGATCCGGCCCAAGATGGGCGTCTACGGCTCGACGAAGCGCGGCCTCGACGGCTTCACCGGTGCCCTGTCCAAGGAGGTCGATGGGACGGGCGTACGCGTCGGTCAGATCCGGCCAGGCATCTTGATCACCGAGGGCTGGCGGCGCGAGGCGGCCCTGGCCCCCGACGAGGTCAGCAGCCAGCGCCGGATCCTCAACATCCTCGCCGACCACGTCGACGACGTGGCCCCGTGGCTGGTCGAGCAGATCCTGGCGAGCACCAAGAACGGCGATGCGATCGCCTGGCTGACCACCGCCCGGTTGACCAAGCGGTTCATGACTCCTGGCTATGCCAAGAAGCACGACGTGCTGGCGCGTTACGGCCTCTGAGGCCGGCCCCTCCCCCACAGAGCGCCCCAGACGACGGTGCCCCGGTCCTCTTCGGAGGGCCGGGGCACTGTCGTTGGTGGAGCGTGATCAGCTCGCGCGCTTCGCCTGCTTCTTGGCCTCGGCGAGGGCTGCCTTCTTGGACCGCACCACCTTCTTGGCCTTCGCGAGCCGGTGGTGCAGGGCCTTGATGACGGCGGCCCGGTCCGACGGAGCCAGGTCGCTCTTCCGAACGGTCCTGATCGTCGCCTTGATGGCGGCGACCTTGGCCTCCGCGGCGCGGAGCTGCGACCACGCCTTGAGCACCCGGTGCTGGGCCGGCGTCATCTTGGTCCGCACCGGGCTGGGGGCCGGCTTCGTGGTGGTGACCGTGGTCGTCACGGTCGCCGTGACGGTCGCCGTCACCGTGGCCGTGGTGGTCGGTTGGACCGGCGGGCTCCAGACCGGGACGCTGACCTGAGCCGGGGCCGGCAGGGTGCACGCGATCGTGATGTCGTAGGCGGGCAGGTCGACCGTGAAGTTCCCGAGACTGAGGGCCAGGGTCGAACCTGCATCGGCCAGGACCTTCGAGACCGGTGGCATCGGGATCGGCGTGCTCGCCCCCGCGGTGACCCGGTGAGTACCGGTCAGGGCCGTGTCCGCGCCATCGGCCTTCGCGGCCAGGGTGGCGTTCACCACGACGTTCTTCAGCGCGACCGGCGCCTTGCCCGGCAGGTCGTCGAGCTGGACCGTCACCGTGACTCCGGCAGCCGAGCGCACGGCCGTGATCGCGCCGCCCGTCGGGTAGTCGAACTGGTTCTCCCCGAACAGGCAGGAGTAGACCACCGGCGTCATCTGGGTCGGCTCACCGGTGGGCGTCGGGCCCGTGGTGGGCGACGTGCTGGTCGTCGGGGACGTGCTCGTGGTCGGGGACGTGCTCGTGGTGGGCGACGTGCTCGTCGTCGGGGACGTGGTGGGCGTCGGGGTCGTTCCGGTCTGGACCGGGACGGTGACGTGGGCCGGAGAAGGCAGGGTGCACGCGATCGAGATCCCGTAGTCCGGCATCTCGACGGAGAAGTTGCCCACGGCGAGATCGACGGAGGTGTCGCTCGTGCTGACGATCCCCGAGACGGGGGGCATCGGGATCGGCGCCTTCGCCGCCGCGGTCACCTTCTTGGAGCCGGTGAGGGTCGCGGCGGTGCCCCCGACCGTGGTCGCCAGCGAGGCGTTCATCTGGACGTCCTTGAGTGTCACGGGCGCCACGCCCGGCATGTCGTCGAGCTGCGCCCTCAGCGTGACTCCCGAGGCCGCACGCACGGCGGTGATGTCGGCGCCGGTCGGGTAGTCGAACCGCGTGGTGTTGAACATGCAGGAGTAGGTCACCGTCGCCATCCGGGTCGGCTCGCCGGTCGGCGTCGGCTCCGTGGTCGGGGACGTGGTGGGCGTCGGGGACGTCGTCGGAGTCGGCGACGTGGTGGGCGTGGGCGAGGTGGTGGGGGTCGGAGTCGGATCCGCCTCGCCGGTGAAGACCGGGACGTTGACCTGGGCCGGCGTCGGCAGCGTGCACTCGATGGACATCCCGTAGGCGGGCAGGGCCACGGAGAACTTGCCGAGAACCAGCGCCAGCGTGGTCGCGTCCGTCGGCGCCACCGCCGTGACAGCCGGCATCGGGATCGGCGCCTTGGCGGCGGCCGTGACCCGTCGCGTCCCGGTCAGCGCCGTGGCCGTGCCGCCGACGGTCGTCGCCAGCGAGGCGTCGATCTGGACGTTGTTGAGCGCGACTGGGGCCACACCCGGCATGTCGTCGAGCTGGACGCTGACCTTGACCCCGGCGGCCGAGCGCAGGGCGCTGATCGATGCGCCGGTGGTGTAGTTGAACGGCGAGGAGCCGAACAGGCAGGCATAGGTGACCGGGGCCATCCGGGTCGGCTCCGTCGGCACCAGGACCCGGAACTCCGTCGCCTGCTTCGGCGTGCAGGTGGTCGGGAGTCCGTTGACCGTCAGCTTGAAGGAGCTGACGGTGACCGCGAGCCGGGTGGCGCTGCTCGGGACGGAGGCCGTCATCGTCGGGACCGGCACCGGCGAGAAGAGCGTGAGCTCGGCGGGCTCGCTCCCGGTGAGGGCGACCACCTTCCCGTCGATCGAGGTGCTCATCGTTCCCGTGATCGTGTCGAGCGGGAGGGTCACCAGCGCGGGCGGCATCGCCGGCAGGTCCGCGAGCTCGGCTGCGAGCGAGATGCTCGAACCGGCGCGGGTGGCGGTGAGGTCGACCTTCGTCGTGTAGTCGAACTGCCCCAGCCCGTAGGAGCAGTCGAAGCTGACGCTCGCGCCGCTCGACAAGGGCTCGGAGGGGGATGCGCTCGCAACTGCGACCGGCACCGCGACGGCGACCACGCCCAGCGTCACGACGCTGGCGATCAGACTGGAGATCCTCGCTCGATCCATGGTGTTCCAACGAGCGACGGCGCCCACGGACACGCATCATCTCGGATATATCATATTCTGGACACGGCACCGCGAGCCCGAAATGCACCACGCCCCGGTCCTCACCGAGGACCGGGGCGCTGTGCTTGTTTTTCAGGTGATCAGCAGTTGGCCTTGACCGCGTTGTTGGCGGCAGCCAGAGCCGAGGCAGCCTTGCCGGCGGCGTTCTTGTCGCCGGCCAGCTTCGCGTTGGCGGCAGCAAGAGCCTTCTGAGCGGCCTTGAGCTTCTTCTTGGCGGCCGTCTTCTTCTTGCCCTTGGCCTTCTTCACGGCCTTCTGCGCCTTGGTGACCGCAGCCTTGGCCTTGGTGACCGCGGCGTTGTCCGGAGCGATCTTCGCGTTGGCGTTCTTCACCGCGGCGGTGGCCGGAGCAACCTTGCCCTTGGCCGAGATGCAGGCCGCGGAGTCGGTCAGGGTGACCGCAACACCGGAGGCGGTGAACGTACCCTTGAGATCGCAGGCGATGTGGGTAGCACCTTCCACGTCGCCCTCGGAGGTGGCCACGAAGTCAGCGTCAACCAGCCGAACATCGAACGGCGATGCGACCGACGCGACAGTGCCTCGCGCCACCGGGATCGGGACGGCGGCACCGCCCGGGAGGTCAGCCGTTCCAGAGGTGCCAATCGCCTCGAACGGCGTCTCGCCAACAGCGAGGTCCAGGTTCGAAGTGACCTGCACGTCAGGCAGGATGAACGGGGTGAGGCCAGGCATCTCCCCGAGGGCGACGGAGACGCTGGTGCTGGTCGCACCCTTGGCCCGCGTCGCCGTGGTCGACACGGTCGCGGGGTAGTAGAAGGTCGTTCCGAGGGTCTCGCACAGCAGCTGCGCCGTGCCGGCGGCGGCTTCGGGGAGGCTGACAGCAAGGTCCGTCACCGTGATCGCAGCCTTCGGCGTGCAGGCCATCGTGCCGAACGCGCCGTTCGTACCGAACGCGACGTCCAGCTTCGTGACGTTGAACGTCACCGATTCACCCGAGATCGCGAGGGGGGTGCCCGTGACCTGGGGGGCCTTGACCGTGGGGCCGACCTTGCCGTTCGGGTTGGTGCCGGTCATCGTGCCGGTCTTGGTGCCAGCCGGGGTGGTGCGCGAGACCGTGAGCGTCGACGCCGAGGACGCGCTAGGGCCGCCGGCCATCATGTCGTCCTTCAGGGTCGCGGTGATCTGCGCTCGGCCGCCAGCCGTCGCCCACGTCGCGTCGAAGTCGATGTCGGTCACCCAGTCCAGGGTGAAGTCGCCGTAGACACAGCTGAACGACGCGTCTTCCACCGTCGTCGTGGGAGCCGCCTGGGCGGGAGCCGCGAAGAGCATCGGGACAGAGAGGGCGCTGGCCACCAGGGCCGTGGATGCCAGCGCGGCACCGCTGCGCTTGGTCGAACGGAACTTCATTTTTCCTCCTCGGCGGCCACGCACCATCAGTGTGGCCTAGGTCTCACTTCGAGAATATACGATATCCAGTTGCGCGCCACCCAATCGGTGAAACAACTGCGTTAAATGACCGATCGGCTACTCAGCGGGAGCGCGCGATGACTAGTCGCGCCTGACGCGCGACGGCCTCGTCGATCATCCGGCCGGAGGGGTCGACCGCGACGCCGGACCCCGCACCGGTCAGAGCGTCCAAGACCGCGAAGGCCTCGACGACCTCCTCGACGGACGGCGTGAAGACCTCGTTCACCACCGCGACCTGGGCGGGGTGGATGCAGGCCCGGCCGACGAAGCCGAGCCGGGCGAGCCCCTCCGTGGACACCTTGAGGGCGTCGAGATCGCGGAACTCGGTGGAGACCGACGCCATCGGCGGCGCGATGCCGGCCGCAGCCGAGGCGAACACGACCTGGGAGCGGGCGAAGAGCAGCTCGCGCTCGTCGGGTCCGGTCCGGATGCCGAGGTCCGCCTTGAGGTCGGCCTCGCCCACCTGAAGCCGCTGCACCCGCGGCGCGACAGCGATCTCGCCGGCTCGCATCACGGCGCCGGCACTCTCCAGGAGCGGGATGAGCTTGGCGGCCGAGCCGAGCGAGGAGAGCAACCGGTCGAGCTCGACCAGCTCGCCGGCCGACTCGGTCTTCGCGACGAGGAAGCCGCTCAGGGCCGGTGCGCCGGCGACGGCACGGACATCGGCCTCGCGCAGCGCTCCAGCGTTGATCCGCACCCAGACGCCGACGTTGGCGAGCTCGGGGAGGTCGTGCACCCAGGTGCGAGTGATCTCGCGAGCCCGGTCCTTGTTCGCCGCGGTGATCGCGTCCTCGAGGTCGACGATGACCTCGTCGGCGCCTCGATCCAGGACGCGGAACAGCTTGTCCTCGGCATCCCCGGGGACGTAGAGCGCGGAGCGCGCGAGCAGGTTCTTAGCCAACATCTGGTGTTACCCCTCCAGGCTGAGCAGGAACGCGGCCACGGTAGCGGGCCGAGTGAGCGGCGCGTCGTGGCCGCCGTCGAGGACGACGTACGGCGTCGCCGCCGCGTCCAGGCGGGAACGCGTCGTCCCGCACGGATAGGTCGGTGGTGTGTCCGAGAAGAAGGCGTAGCTCGCCGGCGCGATCGGGGCCTCGCCCGCCCGGTCGAGCGAGGGCGCGAACGGCGTCGGCGCCAGCCGCGCATTCACCCAGGCCGCCATGGCCGCGTCGATGTCGCCACCGACCTCGAGCGGGCGCGACGGGATCATCGCGCTGCGCGGCGGCAGCATCGTCTCGGGCGGCGGGGTCGCGGCGATGTCGACGGCACGCTCGCCCGGCTGCGGCACCGCGGCGTCGAGATAGACGACGGCGCGGACCCGCTCGGCCGCCACCCGGGCGACCTCGTGCGCCACCACCCCGGCTTGGCTGTGCCCGACCAGGACGACGTCGTCGAGATCCTCGACCTCGAGGAGTCGGACCACCTCGTCCACCCAGACGTCCAGTCCCACGGCGTCCTCGGCCAGGGTCGGGGCGTAGACGTCGTGCCCGGCCGCGGTCAGGAAGGGCCGCAGGCGGCGCCAGGCCCAGCCGCCACGGAAGGCCCCGTGCAGCAGCACGAAGGTGGTCACGGTGCGTTGCCCGGCTCGTCGATCACGACGTCGAGGTACTCACGCGGGTAGGAGTCGTAGGGCTCGAGGTGCTCGTACATCAACACGGTGTGCTCGACGTACCCCTCGGCCTTCGTGCACTCCTCGTAGTTCTCGACGGTGTCGAAGAACCTCAGGTGGGTGAAGTGCCACGGGTTCTCCTGACCACGCACCAGGCGCCGGCCTCGGAATCCCGGGTGGGAGCGGAAGAAGCGACCGAACTCCTCGTTCAGCCTGATGTAGGCCTGGGCGTCTTCCTCGGTCTGCTTGGTCCACGCTTGACTCACAACGACGATCATCACGAACCTCCTGTCAGAATAGATCATATATCGTTAGGCTCATCACATGACGAATAGCGTTCAGACGAAGACCATCCACGAGTTCCTGGCTGACGAACCGAACGTCGACCGCTCCGAGCTCTGGGCCGCCCTGTGGGGGATCCTCAGCGAGGCCAAGGACAAGATCACCGCCGAGCTCGACGTGACGCCCTACCACTCCGGTGCCGGGCTGGAGTACTGGACGTCGGAGGACGGCAACTACGAGGGCTCCCTCAACCCGTACACCGGCGACCCGGACAACGGCGTCGAGTGGCTGGTGCACTCCTGGATCGGCAACCGCAAGGCCTCCATCCTCGACATGAACCTCCAGGTCTGGCTCGGCCCGCACATCGACGTGCCGCACCTCGTCCTGGTCTTCGGCACCGTGCCGAACATCTTCCACTTCTCCGACGTCGTGCCGCGGCGCGACCCGATGGTCGACATCGACTACCTGAACAAGTACTTCGACCCGGAGAACGCCAAGTGGCTCGAGCTCCGCGGTGACGACCGGTTCATCTGGTCCGTCAGCCACGGCACCTACATGCGGGCCTTCAACTCCCCCATCGCCAACTCCTACATGGCGACCTGCCCCGACGCCGAGGCCGTCGAGATCCTGCGCGAGGCCGTGCGCGACCGGGTCGACACGTGGCTGCAGTGGGTCCGCGACGCCCAGCCGGTCCCGGTCGAGGAGCGTGCCGCGCTGCGCGAGCGCGACCACCTGGTGCGCACCTACGGCTACACCCAGGACCCGATGAACGAGCTGTCGAAGAAGTTCCTCGGTGAGCAGCGGGTCAACGAGCTGGTCGCCACCCGCGCCGGTCTCGACCAGATCGAGGCCCTGCGCAAGGGTGGCGTCGCGTGAAGGTCCTGGTGATCGGTGCCGGACTGGTCGGCTCCGCCGTCGCCGAGCGGCTGATCGAGCGCGGCGACGACGTCACCGTGACCGCGACCAGCGCAGAGAAGGTCGCCACCCTGACCGAGCGGTTCGGCTCGGCCCTGGTGGTGCGCGGCTCTGACGCCGATGCGGTGGCTGCCGCCGTCGCCGGGGTCGACGCCGTCGTGATCACCGCCGGGCCGTCGGCCCAGACCTCGATGACCCCCGAGGGTCGCGCGGCGACGTACCACGACGTGCTGGTCAAGACGGCGGAGAACGTCGTCGCGACGACGTCGCCCAGCACCCGCCTGGTCGCGCTCTCGTCGCTGTCGGTCTACGGCGACGCCGCCAACCACCTCGCCCTGATCGACGAGTCCTCGCCGGTCACCGCGTCGGCCGACCCGAGCCCGAGCAACTTCCTGGCGATGGAGCGGACCTACGCCGGCGCCGGGGATCGTGCGGTGGTCTTCCGCTGCGGTGACATCTTCGGTGCCGGTGACCCGCCGATCGAGCAGAAGGTCGCGATGGCGCACCAGTACCTGAACGGCTCCGTGCCGTTCTCGGCTGACGCGCTGCTCTACCGGTTGCACGTGGAGGACGCGGCCGACGCGATCCTGCACGCGCTCGATGCCGAGCTGAGCGGGGTCTACAACCTGACCCATGCCGAGGTCGGTCCGCGCAACGCGGACCTGTTCGACTCGATCAGCGCCCAGCAGGGTCTGCCGCCGCTCGAGTACCGCGACGAGATCGCCGCCCCGTCGGCGCCGATCTCCATCGCCGCTCTTCAGGCGACCGGCTTCACGCCCAGCCGTTCGTTCTGACGCAGAACCACCAGAGCCGCTCTGATCCTTCCGGATCGGAGCGGCTCTGGTGTTGGTGGAGCTGGGAGGTCCGTCGACCTCAGACCGTGGCGCGACGGCGCAGCAGGACGATGCCGGCTCCGCCCATCGCGATCAGGCCGAAGCCCCATACAAGCACGACACCCACGTTGGTCGCGCCGGTTGCGGGCAGCGTGCCAGACCCGGTGCCGGAGCCGGAGCCGGAGCCGCTGGCTGCCTCGGTCCCGACCGTGAGGGTGCCGATCGAAACCGACTTGGCCGTGCAGCTGGCGTCGATGCTCATGTCCGGGAAGTTGAAGGTGAAGGTCCGGACGAGGACGGCGAGCTCGTCGCCAGCGGCCGCGACCGTGCCGGTCAGGGTGGGAACCGGGACCGCCTGCTTCGGGTCGGCCTTGGCCTGGGTCGTCCCCGCCAGAGTGGTCTTCTTGCCGCCGACCGTCAGCCCGAGGGTGACGTTCATCGTGCCGTCGATCACCACAGGGGCGATCCCGGGGAGGTTCGTCATCGTCGCCGAGAGCGAGACGTCCGCCGAGGGGCTGGAGCGGTACCCGGCGACCGTGATCGTCGGGTTGTAGGTGAAGGCGCTCCCGAGCGGGTGCAGGACACAGGCGTAGGCGGCCTTGCCCTGAGCGGGCTCACCGGTCGCGTCCGCAGTGGGCGTCGCGCTCGCCGAGGTGCCGGAGCCCGGCTTCGCGGTGGCCGACGTGATGGTGGTCGGGGTGACGGGCGGCGGAGGCGGCGTACCGGTGACGATGGTCAGGTTCCCCATCGCTGCGCCAGCGGTCGGCGTGCACGTGCCCGTCAGACCGGAGAGCTTGAACGTGTACCCCGTGATAGCCACAGCGACCTCGGGTGCCGTCGAAGTGAAGGTCCCGGTGGTGTCGGGCAGCATGAATTCCGAGTTGGGGGGTGCCACAGCGCGTCCTGAACCTGCCAGCGTGACGGCACCCCCGTCCGCCGTCAGCTTCAGCTGGTTGGTGACGTTGTAGTTGAGGGCGACCGGCGAGACCGGCTCCATCTCGGTGGTGTGGGCCGTGACCGTCACGAGGTTGGTACCGGCAGGACGCACCGCCGACAGAGTGACCGTCGGATTCCAGGTGTAGGAAGGAGTGTTCTCAGTGACCGGGACCAGGCAGGTGAAGGTCACCTCTTTCGCCAGGTCGCCGGTCGCAGCCGACGCGCTCGGCGCGAACGGGACCAGGCTGGCGACAACGATCCCCGCCGCCGTCAAGGCGGAGCGCAGCCGGGTCACGCCGCGCTCCCGTTGCGTCCGCGACGCGGCTGCATCATCAGCATGATCCCGACGCCACCGGCGATCAGGGCACCGGCACCGAGGAGCAGGAATCCGACCGCGCCGTTGGAGCCCGACGCGGTGACGGGGCCGGACACGGTCACGGCCGTGGTGGTGGCGGCGGAGGTCGCCACCGGCGCAGCGGGCGCGGCCGACGTCGTGGGCGCCGCCGGGGCGGGCGCCGGCTTGCCGAAGTAGATGTCGACGACGTACGTGTTCGCCTTCACCTTCTCCGGGGTGTTGCCGGTCGGGAGCGGGGCGCCGGCGATGACGCACGGCTCCTTGGTGCAGTCGTGGCTGCCGAACTTCTCCTTGACCACGATGGTGAAGGAGGCGACGTTGCCCGAGGCGTCGGCGTTCTTGAACGTCGCACCACCGCTGGTGTTGCAGTCCGCCGGACCGGTGTAGCCCTTGATGCACTGACCGATCGCGATGCTCGCGAGGTTGGCGTCGAAGCCGCCCCCGGAGATCGTCAGGGTCTGGCCGTCGGTCAGGTTGTCGGTCGCGCTGACGGTCAGCGTCGGCGCAGCGAAGCTCGGCGCAGCGGTCAGCAGCACCAGCGCGAACGCTGCCACCCCTGCCAGCAGCCGCCGGATCGTGCGTGGGCGTCGACGAGTCACGTCAATCTCCTCCGTGTTCAGGAACATCATCGGGTCGGCACCGGCTCGATCTCGGTGCGGGTCTGGTCATCGGGTCCGACCTCAGCGGCGAGGTGGACCCCGGAACGGTGGATCGCGGCCTGGTCGGCGCCGAGGTACGACGTCACGACAGCGGGGTCGGTCCGGACCGCGTCCGGGGTGCCACTGGCGATCACCCGGCCGAGGTTCATCGCGACCATCCGGTCGCACAGCCGTGACAGCAGCGGGAGGTCGTGCTCGATGATCACCATGGTGGTGCCGAGCTCCTCCCGGATCGCGAGCAGCAGGTCGCCGAGGGCGTCGGACTCGCTCTGGGCGATACCGGCCGACGGCTCGTCGAGCAGCAGCACCCGCGGCTTGAGCGCGAGCATGCAGGCGATCTCGACGACGCGGCGCGTGCCCGTGGAGAGCTCACCGACGGCGTGACGCGCGTAGCTGGTCAGCCGCATCTGCTCGAGGATCAGGTCGGCAGCAGCGGCCTTGTCCCGCTCGGCGGAGCGGACGCCGAGCGCCGAGGTCCACAGCTGGGTCGGCTCGACCGACTCCAGCGCGACCATCACGGTCTCGTGCACCGTCAGCGTCGGGAACAGCGCCGCGTCCTGGAAGGACCGGACGAGACCCTCGCGGGCACGCTCCTCCGGCGTGGCTGCCGTGACATCGATGCCGTCGAAGATGATCCGACCCTGGTCGGGCTTGGTGAAGCCGGCGACGATCTCGAAGCAGGTGGTCTTGCCGGCACCGTTCGGGCCGATCACCCCGAGGATCTCCCCCGGCGCGACCTCGAAGCTGACCTGGTCCACGGCGACGACGCCGCCGAACCGGCGACCGACACCCTCGACCGTCAGGATCGGGCCGTAGCCCGGCGCGACCGGAGCAGCGGCGTCCAACCGGTCCAGCTGGGGACGCGACCGCAGCGGGGACGTGCCCTCGGCCCCTCCCCCGACGCCGTGACGCTCGCGGAGCGGGTCGAGCCCGGCACGACGGGCGAGCCAGTCGTAGACCCGGTCCCGGCCGCCGATGAGGACACCACCGATGCCGTCCGGGAGGAAGATCACGATGAGCAGCCAGGAGACCGCGAGCACCGCCTGGCCGACGGTGCTCATCCCAGTCAGGGCGGGCAGGCCGACGATCAGCAGAGCACCGACGAGCGGGCCGAGCGTGACGGTCAGACCACCGATAACGGTGAGCGCGACGACGTCGATGCTGGCCTCGGCCGGGAACGAGTTCACGGTGAGCTGGGACTGGCCGTGGCCGATCACGATGCCGCCGAGGCCCGCCAGGGCTCCGGAGATGGCGTAGAGCTGCATGAAGCGGAGCCGGTTGGGGACGGTGAGCGCCCGGGCGGCGTGCTCGTTGTCACGCAACGCCTGCAGGATGCGACCGAAACCGCCGTGCCGCAGGTTGTTCGTGATCCACACGCCGATGCAGAGGGCGAGGATCGCGAACAGGTAGTAGTCGACCGCATAGGTGAGCGGGTAGTTCCACCAGGTCGGCTTCGCCGGGGAGACGCCGTCGCCGAGGAAGAGCTCCTGGCGCAACAGCCAGGTCGACGTCGCCAACGCGAACGCGAGGGTCGAGACGGCGAGCGCGAGTCCCTTGAGCCGCATCGCGGGGATGCCGACCAGCGCCGAGGCGATCGCGCCCGAGACGATGCCGCAGAGCATGCCGAGCAGGAAGCTGCCGGTCGCCTCGGTGACGTGGATCGAGGCAGCAGCCGCGATCCCCGCGTAGGCGAACTGACCCAGCGACAGCTGGCCGGACAGACCGGTGAGCAGGCCGACACTCAGGCCGACGAGGGTGTAGCCGGCCACCTGGGTGAGCACGGACGCCGTGTCGTTGCTGACCACCCAGGCCAGCCCGAAGGCGACCACGACACCGACCGCGACGCTGACTCGCGGCAGCCAGACGATGCTGCGCACCGACTGGTAGGCCTTCGGCAGCGGCGGCAGCACCACGCGACGCCAGCGGCCCTTGTCCTGGCCGGCGCGGCCGAGGCTCGGCTGGCGCAGGAGGGCGACGACGATGATCAGCGCGATCACGACGGTGACCAGGTCGGCGGTGTCGGGGTTGGAGAGCAGGATCTGCTCGATCACGCCGAGGCCGAGCGAGGCGGCGATGGCGATCGGGATCGAGGTCATCCGGGCGATCACCGCACCGGCGAGACCCTTGAGCAGCAGGCTCGGCCCAAGGCCCTCCATGCCGGCTCCGGCCGTGGTCGGGGTGACCAGGATCGCCGAGAACGCGGCGATGCCACCGGCGATGGTCCACGCCAGCGTGGCCATCCAGCGGGCCGGGATGCCCTCGAGCGCGGCGACGTCCGGGTCGTCCGCCGCAGCGCGGATGGCGATCCCCATCCGGTGGTGGCGCAGGAACCAGCCGAGCACGGCCAGGACGACCGGGCCGAGGATCAGCATGGCGACGTACGGCGTGCCGATCGGCAGCGACTGGATCTCGAAGGTCGGCAGGCCGGTGGGCTTGGGGAACGTGAAGCCGCTGACACCGTCGGTGTTGATCAGCAGGGCCATCACCAGGATCAGCTGGGACAGACCCAGCGTGGCGATCATGCCGACCATGCTCGGTCGGCCCTCGAGGCGTCGGACCACGAGGATCTCGATGAAGCCCGACAGCAGGCCCGCCACCACGATCGCGACGACGAAGGAGACCCAGTACGGCGCCCCCCAGTCCCCCACGAACAGGGCGAGCATCGAGGCGCCGAAGGCGCCGACGGAGCCGTGGGCGAAGTTCACGAACCGGCTGGAGCGGTAGACCAGCACCAGACCGACTGCGAGCATGCCGTAGGTCAGGCCGGTGAAGAGACCGATGACGAGCCGGTCGAGACCGAAGTCGAAGCCGCCCATCACGCACTCACCTCGTGGGCGTGGCCGCCGAGCATCAGGGCCTGGACCCGAGCGGGGTCGGCGGCCAGGACATCGGCGCGTTCCTCAGCGATGATCTCGCCCTTCTCCATCATGTAGACCCGGTCGACCAGGGACAGGGCGACGTTGACCGACTGCTCGACGAGCAGGACGGCGCTGCCGCGCTCGTTGAGCCGGCGGACGAGCTCCATCAGGCCGCCGACGACGACCGGCGCGAGGCCGAGCGAGAACTCGTCGATGACCAGCACCCGCGAGTCCACGACGATCGCCTTGGCCAGCGCGAGCATCTGCCGCTCGCCACCGGACAGGTTCGAGGCGGGCTGGTCGCGCCGGGCGTGCAGCCGCGGGAAGACCTCGAGCGCCGCCTCGCTGGCCTGCTTGGCCCAGCGCCGGTCCGGGGCGCCGTAGGCGTGCATCGCGATGTTCTCGGCGACGGTCAGCGACGGGAAGGTCGCCTGACCCACGACCTGGCACAGTCCGAGGCCGACCCGCTTGCGGGGAGCCATCGTGGTGACGTCGACGTCACCGAGGTGGACGGTGCCCGCGTCAGGACGCAGCAGGCCGCCGATCACCTTGAGCAGCGTCGACTTGCCGACACCGTTGGGGCCCAGCAGCGCGACCTTCTCACCCTCCTCGACCCGGAGTCCGGCGTCGAAGAGCACCTGGACCGGGCCGTAGGAGGCGCGGATACCCGCGACCGACAGGGCCGGGGTCCCGGCGCTGGATCGCGCCAGAGGCGCCGCGAAGTCACTGGTCATCGAGGGGCACCTCGGGGCCGACGTACACGAAGTGGCCCTTGTCCTCGTCGAACTTGAGCACGCGGTACGCGCCGGGTGCCGCGCGGCCACCGTTGCCGAGCGTGTTGCCGAAGCCGGAAGCGGTCTGGAACTCGGTGCCGTGAGCGTCGACGGCCTCGGCCCACCCGGCGGCGTTGAACGTGCCGTCGGCGGCCATGTTGTCGGCGCCGAGCTTGAGCAGACGCGTGGCGTCGCAGTAGGGCAGCGCCACTCGGGCGGCCTCACGCGAGGGGAACGTGATGCCCGCGTCGGAGTAGATCTTGAGGCAGTCCTTCTCCGCGTCGCTGCTGGGGAACTTGTAGTCGCTGTCCGGGACGTCCTGCGGCGGGTGGAAGCCGATCCCGACCATGCCGTCCATCGTCCCCGCGGGGATGGTGTCGGGGTTGTTCACGAAGAAGGTCGGGTTGTCGAAGCTGGAGATCGCATAGCGCGGGGTGAAGCCGTCCTGGGTGGCCGCGACGCTGGCGAAGACGCTGGCCAGTCGGGAGCCACCGAGGAACATCACCCGGTCCACGCTCTTGCTGCGGAACGTGACGGCCGCCTGGGTGAGCCCCTCGAAGAGGCTGCCCGTGTCCGTGGTGTCGACCCACGAGACCGACGGCGTGACGCCGGCGTCCTTGAGCAGCGGGACGGCGAGCTTCTCGATCGCCTCCCGGTTAAGCGGTGAGTCGGCGGCGACGAGGCCGACGCTCTTCTCCCCCTTGAAGAAGTCCTGCTCGCCGAGCACCTTGATGAAGGAGCGGACGAACGCGTGGTACTCCGGGAAGCTGGCCGTCCAGAGGTACGGGGACTGGTCGTCGAGGTAGTCCTGGCTCATCGCGTAGAGCGAGGCGTCCAGGACCAGGGTGTTGCGGTCGGTGTAGCAGGGCCGCGCGTTGGTCTGGTACTGCCCGGTCATGACGACGGCGAAGGCCTTGTCGTCCTGGGTGATCTGGTTGCAGAGCTGCTCCTCGGCGGCCGGGGAGTCGGTCTGGGCGTCGTAGAGGCGAAAGACCGCTTCCATCTTCTTGCCGTTGAGCCCGCCGTTGGCGTTGACCCAGGTCTCGAGGGCCTTGACCTGCGCCTTCTGGTCGCCGACCGAGGCGGTGTTGAAGCCGGTCAGCTTCTTGACCGCGTCGAGGTCGACGGCGACGAAGTCGACCTTGACCGTGTCCGCCGTGACGCCGGGGCCGTTGGGGCCCGCCGTGCCGAGGTCCGAGGCGGTGTTGCCGCCGGGCATCCAGGTGCCGCAGCCGGCGACGGCCAGCGCGACCGCTGCGCCGACCCCGCCCAGGCGCACCAGCGCCGAGCGATCCCGCGACCACTTCCGCTTGCTTTGCACAGCTCGTCCCTCGTCGATCATTCGGTAAGAATATACGATATCTAGTTTGCGTGTCAGGAGGCTCGAGCGCCTGATTTCGCGCCCTGACCCGCCCACCAGCGCTCGGCGGCCTCCAGATCCACGATCGCGTCGGCGTCAGCCGGGGCGAGCGGGGTGGCCGCCACCTGGGGCGCCGGCGTCTTGCGCGAGGCCACCCGGTAGCCGACACCGACGATCAGCAGGGCGAGACCGATCGCGTCGAGGGCGAGCAGACCCCACGGGTACGACGACCACGGGACGACGAAGGAGCCGGCCTCGTCCTCGCCGACCTGGACGACGACGTTGTAGGTGCCGATCGCGGCCGGGGGAAGCTCCACCGGGACGCTCATGATGACCTGGCCACCGGGCGGGATCGAGCCGGTCGCCGTGGTGATCGGGAGCGGCACGACGTCGGCCGACCGACCGACCGCAGCGCGCACCATCGGCGCGGGGACCGTGGCGGTGCCGGTGTTGGTGAGGACGAAGCGCAGCGTCCGGGCCGGTGCGCCACCGAAGAGCACGCCGAGGTCGTCCTGGCCGTCGAGCCGGATGTCGGAGACCACGAGCTGGCCGGTGCCGGTGGCGACCTCGCCCGGCGCCACGGGGGCGGTCGGGACCGGGATGGCCGCGGGCGGCGTCGTGGTGGTGACACCACCAGTGGTCGTGGTCGTCGTGCCTCCACCGGTCGTTCCGGTGTCGGTCTCGGTCCCGGAATCGGTCTCGGGGCCAGCAGCGGGAGCACCCGACCCGATCACGCCGGAGATGACGTAGACCGAACCGATGTGGCTGGTGGTGCGGGCCTGGTCGGCGATGACGGAGACCGTCGCCGCGTCCTTCACCGTGTAGCTCGCGCTGAACGTGCCGGTCGCGTCGGCGCGGGCCGTCACCACGCCGTCACCGGTCCGGGCCGAGGAGCTCGAGGTCCCGGCGAAGCCCTGGATCGTGATGTCGCGGGTCGGGTCCCACCCGGTGCCGGCGAAGGTGACCGTGGTGGAGTCGGCGTTGAGCTTCTCCGACGCCGCCATCGTCTGGACGCCGAGGACCGTGAAGGGCGTGGACGCCTGCGCGGTGCCGGCGACGACGCGCAGCGTGCCGCTGCCGGGCGCGAGCGCGGGGACCATGAAGGTGGCCGTGCCGCCGCCGTTCTTGCCGAGGGTCAGACCGGCCACGCCGAGGCAGTCCGTGGCACTGGGACAGAACTGGATGGAGGCGCTGGCACCGGAGATGAGGCCGGTCACCTCGATGGTGACCTCGTCGGCCGGGCGGGCCGCGTTGGTGACCGCCTGGTTGGTGACGTCGTCGATCGTGACCTTGGACGTGGCGGCGGCATTGAAGGTCGTGGTGACATCAGTCGGCAAGGGCCAGGTGGCGGGGTTCTTGCCCGGCGTCGCGGTGCCGAGCACCTGTCCGTTGCAGGCCACGCTCAGGGTCCCGGCTGCGTTCGCGAACGTGACACCGACGAGCTTGACGTCGTGCGCGCCGGCGGCGTCGATCGGGAAGGTGGTCCCGGCCGTCAAAGCGGTGACCGGCTGACCGGCCGGCACCGTGAGGTCGGCCTTGGTGAACGCCGGAAGGTTCGTGCCGTCGACCGAGACGACGAACGTGGCTGAGCCCGTGAAGGCGGCACCGGAGAGCACCGGTCCGTCCGTGATCGTGACGTCCACGCGACGCTCGCCACCCACAGCGGTAGCGCCGGAGGAGGCGAGCTGAACACCGCCGGTGGGCGAGCTGGTCCACGGCTCGAGCGATGTGGAGACGTCGTCGATCGGGGTCGTCGGCTCAAAAGCCCAACATCCGCCGCTCGGCGTGACAGGATCGGCCGCGGCTGACGGCGAGGCGTTCACACCGATTCCGAGCCCGACGACGGTCGTGGACAGCACCAGCAGGGCTGCGGCAGTCCGCCCGGGCACCGCCCGTCGGATAGACCTCGTGACCACGCCGCCTCCTTCTTCGTTCACAGCATGACAAACCTGAATGTAGCGATGATATATTTTCTCCATGAAAAGCGCAGCAGGTTCGGCGACACGTTCCGCAATGCGGATCGTTGCCGAGATCGCGATCACGCTCGGCGTGGTGCTGCTGCTCTTCGTCGTCTACCTGCTGGTGTGGACCGACCACCGCACGACGGTCGCCCAGAAGGACCTCCGTCAGGAGTTCCACGCCTCCCAGGCGGCCAAGCCCACCAGTGACGGCAGCGCGGGCGACGGCGTCGCGATCCTGCACATCCCCGCGCTCGGGAAGAAGTGGCAGTGGGTCGTGGTCGAGGGTGTCGGCAATGAGGACC
Source organism: Nocardioides sp. JCM 18999 (assembly GCF_055391175.1). Lineage (NCBI taxonomy): Bacteria > Bacillati > Actinomycetota > Actinomycetes > Propionibacteriales > Nocardioidaceae > Nocardioides > Nocardioides sp. JCM 18999. The sequence continues at coordinate 3,856,639 of NZ_AP043887.1, read as the reverse complement.
TGGCGCTCGGTCCGGGTCACTTCCCCGGCACCGCCCAGCCGGGAGAGATCGGGAACTTCGCCGTCGCCGGCCACCGCGCCACCCACGGCGAGCCGTTCGCCCACCTCGACAAGCTCAAGGAGGGCGACCCGATCGAGGTCGAGACTCCGAAGGGCTGGTTCACCTACCGAGTGACGTGGACCCGGATCCTCGCCCCGACCGCCACCGAGGTCCTCGCCCCCGTGGCCGGACACCCCGGCATGGCGGCCACGCAGCCGACCCTCACCCTGGTGACCTGCAACCCGCGCTGGGGATCGACCGAGCGTCTCGTGGTCGGCGCCCAGCTCGTCGACCAGCGCCCCGCCTGATCCCTCTTCTCGTCGAGATGGCCCGTCTGGGCTGCCGAGATGGCCCGTCTGGTCCGCCGAGATGGCCGGTCTGGGCCCAGAACCCTCAAGTCGACCGCATCAACCCTCAAGTCGGCGGGCGGCGGGAGTCGACTGATCCACGTTCAACCAGTGCTCGATCGCCGGGAACACCCACATCATCAGGGCAGCGAGTACGACGACGACCAGTGCGACGAGCTCGATGGCCTTGAGCCAAGCCGGGCCGGGCAGGAGGCGCCACAGGGCGGCGTACATGAGGCGAGCCTAGAAGGGGCCGCCACATGGAAACGGTCCCCCCACGCCGACAGGTGACGTAGGGGGACCGCGATCGGGGGGTGGCGGGTCAGGCCCGCCGAGAGCCGGGCCGGCGCAGCGACGCGCGCCCGGAGAGGTTGGCGATCGTGCCCGCACCGAGGAGGAGCAGGGAGCTGGCGATCAGGAGGAAGAGCGGAACGAAGGCCGTCTCGCCGGTGTGTGGCAGCGTTGCGCTGCCCGACGTGCTGGACGCCAGCACGAGTGAACCGACCCGCAGCGTGCCGAGCGACGTATTGGACGGCACGGCGCAGTCGGCAGTCAGCTCCGAGCCGTCGACCTCGAAGGTCGCCGAGGAGATGGAGATCGGGATCTCGTCGGCGTTGGACTCCAGCGTCCCAGTCGCCACCGGCACCGGGATCGCGGACTTCGCCCCCACCGAGATGGTGTCCTCCCCCGTGAGGACGACGGGGGTGCCATCAGCCGTCACCGGCAGGCGTACGGCGAGGACTCCATCGATCGGTTGGGTGGAGATCCCCGGCAGACGGGACAACGTAGCCACCAGCCGGACCGGCGCGCCGGCGGCCGCCCGGGTTCCACTGACCGACACCGTCGCCGGGTAGTCGAAGGCACTCCCCGCAGGCGAGACGGTGCAGCCGAAGGTGACGCTGCGTGTCGCAGCCATGCCCGACGAGCCCACCAGGACCGCGGTCGCCGAAGCAGTTGCCAGGGGCACGGTCGAGACACTGGTGGTCGCGCTCGGCGAGGTGCTCACCGACGGGCTGGTCGACGTCGACGGGGAGGTGCTGGCTGACGTGCTCGGCGAGGTCGAGGGGCTGGTCGACGGGCTGGTCGACGTCGAGGTTGAGGCGGACGGCGACGGCGAGCTGGTCGCGGCCGCGGCAGTGAACGAGCCGGTCAACGAGGTCGGCACCGGAGCGGTCCAGGGGTTGTCGCCCACTGGGTTGCCCGAGGCCTGCCCGTTGCAGTCGATGTAGATCTTGAACTTGGCCGCGAGATAGGTGACGCCGTCGAAGACGACCGTGTTGGTCCCGGCGACAGCCGTGAAGCTGAAGGTGACGTCTCCGCCGGCGATGGCTACGCCGCCGGCCGCCTTGCCGAAGTCCTTCACGCCGGTGACGATCGTTCCGTTCGCGTTGAAGCGGAAGGTGCCGATGAGGTCAGCGGCCGGTCCGCCGTTCTTGGGACCCTTGTTCCAGGTCAGGGTTCCGGTAACGGTCTGGCCAGCGGTCGGCGACGCGGGGCTGAACGTCATCGCGTAGTCGGCCGGGCCAGCCGGCGACGCGGCGGAGTCGCTCCAGGGTGCCAGGCCGCTCGAGACATTCCCGTCGGGATCGCCCTCGTACCAGACCCAGCAGCCTCCGTCCGGGGTCGTCGCTGATGCCGGCGCCGCGCCGATCACGGAGCTGACCGCGCCGGCGAGGGCGAGGAGGAGGGCGAGGGTGGTTCCGACGAGCGTGCGTCGTGATGTCGTCATGAGCGTGAAGCCGTTTCTGCAGGGGGGCGGACGGTGCCGGGCGCGCTCTCAGCGAGAGGGACGAGGTCCTCGACCTCGACGCGACCCTTGACCCGAGAGAGGACATGAGCTCGTTTGGCAGCAGCGGGACTGAGCAGGAACCCGCCGAGCGACTCGACGTAGACCACGTCGGGCAGCGGGTAGGCACGGCCTTCCAGGCGCAGGAGGGCGTCGGCACGTTCACGGCGCTTGCCGGCAGTGCGACGACGCCACACCGCCCACCCGATCGCGAGGAACCCGATCAGGTTCAGCGCGAACAGGCCCCAGGGATAGCTGTGGCCCATCGCCGTCCGCAACGGAGCATCGGCGTCGCCCGAGGTGGTCGCGACCGCGAAGTAGCTGCCGAACGTTCCGGCGGGCAGCCGCGCATCGATCGTCACGTCCACGCTCTGCAACGGTTCGATCACCGCATCGGTGACGGTCACGTCGGTCGGCTCCAGGTCGTCGGACTTCCCGACCCCGACCTTGATCGACGGGTTCGTGGCGACCAGGTTGCCGCGGTTGTACAGGGTGACGATGACGCTCGCGTCCTGCCCGCCACCGAAGAGCGACGCGACACCGCCGTGGGCCTTGACCCGGACGTCCGTGACCACCACGTCGGCCTCAGGTCCGGCCACCTTCGGCGGTGTCCCGACCCGGTGGCCCACCACGGTGAACGGCAAGTCGAGAGTGATGGGCGCACCCGAGTACGTGGCGACGCGGACGATGCACGGACACGGCTTCGGAGGGTCCCCGACGATCAGGTCGAGGTACAGCCTTCCGTCCTTGTCGGCAGCTCCGAGTTGGCCGGTGCTCTGGTCACAGGCGTTCGAGCCGCCAACGCCGAGGTTGCCGCACACCACGCCCTGGACCTGGGCGTACGCCGGCCAGCCGGTGCTCTGCACGATCGCGTGCTCGCCGGGCAACGCACCGACGGGCGAAACACTGCCCGCGACGCCTGCGACACCGGGGTCGGTGTCAGCGGCGCGGGCAAAGCCCGAGCCACTCACGAGGCCCCAGACAGCGAGGGCGGCGAGCGCGAGGCGGGCGAGGCGGGCGGCGAACGTCATGGGGTTCCGGTGAGGTCGAGGGCCGGCGCCTGCTCAGCAGTCTGCATACCGCGGGCCACCGCCGTGCGACGACGCTGGATCCCGAAGCCGACCGCGACCAGTACCGCGAGGCCGACAGCGAGCCCGGTCCAGGGGGTCTGCCAGTTGACGGCATCGGCATGGGCGGTGGCGCCTTCGTTGGACGTGGCCACAACCTCGGTGGAGAGGCGGTCGAACCAGCGAATGCCGTTGACCCGGGCGGTGAGCTGCACCTGCTGCCCGGGCAGCAGATCGACCAGGCCCTTGGTGTGCGTGGTCGCCTGGTGGCCCGCAAGGCCACCGACCTTGATCGCGGTGTCAGGCGAGAGCCGGACGTTCCCGGTGTTGGTGATGGTGTAGGTGACCGTGCCACTGCCGGATCCGGCCCACGGCAGGATCCCACGGTCGGTGGCGAGCTTGACCTTGCTCACCGCGAGGCCAGGCGTGGTGGGTCCGGCGACGCGGAGATAGAGACGGGCGCCGATGGCCCGCTGGACGCCGATCTTGACGTCGCCCTCCTCCTGCGTCCCTTCGATGGCTTCATTCAGAGCCACCACTCCACCGACGTGGTCCCCGGGAGTGGCGTTCTGCGGAACGCGGACACTGAAGGGAACGTCGACCTGGGTGTGGCCGGCGAGATGGATCTGGGTGATCGGCAGGGCGACCCAGGACCCGACATCTGCCTGCGCCTCGTCGTGCCCCTTGAGCGCAAAGAATCCATCGGTGGCGGTGTTGAAACCGTCAGCACCGTAGAGAGTGAAGGTGAGCGTCCGGGCGGTGAGGTTCTGGACCCGGAGCTTGTCCTTGATCGTGGCGCCGGGGGCTGCGTCGTAGACGAAGTAGCTGCGCGGTGCTGCCGAAGCGGACGTCGGTGGGGTCGGGGTGACGGCCCAGCTGCCGTTGTCGGCGGCCTGCGCGGAACCGCTGGAGATCACGAGGAAGCCGACGCACGCCACGACGGCTGCGGCCAGACGGGCGCGAAGGCTCATGGGGATCTCCTGTGGGCTGTGGGGGGGTATCCGGCCGGGCGCAGGGGAGCGCCCGGCCGGATGGTGGTGCTAGGTGTTCAGGACCGACTCACGACAAGGTGAGCGTGAGCGTCCCGATGTAGGCGCCGGACTTCTGGTTGGCCAGAAGCGACAGCGACAGCCCGGCGTCAGCAGCGGTGTCGCCACCGCTCACCGTGTCGGCGCCGAGCGCGGTCGTGGCGACCGAGCAGAGCGGCTTCGCGGTGGCGGCGTCAACGAACGCACCCGCCGCACCGGTGGAGACGGTGTCGTCGTTGTTGACGGCATCCGCGAGGCAGGTCGGCGTCCAGCTGAGCTTGTCCGGAGCGATCGCCGTCGGGCCGTTGAGTCCGGAGAACTTGCCGGTCAGCGACCAGCCGAGAGCGCCACCGCGGTAGTCCTTGACCGTGACGTCCTGGAGCGAACCCGTGGAGGTCTGCGCGGTGCCGTTGAGCGTGACGCCCGACATCACGACGTTGCCGCTGACCTTCGAGGTGGTCAGGTTGCCGGCGGTGACCGTCAGGTTGACCGTCTCGAGCAGGGCACAGGTGCCGCTCGAGGCAGCGCCGACCTTGGCCGTGCAGGAGTCACCGGAGAAGGTGAACGTCGCGCTGGCGAAGTTCACGACCGGAGGAGGCCCAGCGGCGTGGGTCCGGCTACCGCCGACGTACGCGGTCAGCGGGTCGATGACGGTGAAGGTACCGCTGATCGTTCCCGTGGCCGAGGCGGTGACGGTGATGGTCGCGTCGGTGGTCGCACCGGGCGGGAAGGGCGGGCCGGCCTTGTAGCCGCCGACCGTGACGACCTGGTTCGGGTCCCACCCGGTGCCGGTGAAGGGCACGATCGAGTTGGCGCCACCACCGGCGAGGGTGGTGGTGAAGGTCGCGGAACCGAGGACCGTGATGGGGGTCAGGCTGACGTCGGACCCGCTCGTCACCTTCAGCGCCCGCGAGCCGGCAGTCATGGTCGCCGGCACGGTGAGGGTGCCGGATCCGGTGCCGTCGCCGGCCACCGTCAGGGTGCTGGACGCGGCGTTGCAGCTGGCGCCGCTGGCGTCGCACAGCTCAGCAGTCGCCGTACCGGGGGTGAAGTTGGTGACGCCGAAGCTGATCACGTCGCCGTTACGCGCGGAGTTCGTGACCACCTGGTTGCTGATCGCGCTGACCGTAGCGGTCGGGCCGCTCGCAGTGAACGCTGCGGAGACGATGTTGGTGTCCACCGGGTTCGTCGCGGGGTTGTTCCCTGCGACTCCGGAGGTCTGGCCGTTGCAGTTCACCCGGGTGAAGAAGCTCGGGATGTCGTAGATGACCTTGCGAAGCTTGACGCTCTGCGAGCCCGCAGCGGTGATGGTGTACGAACCGGTGATGGTGTCACCGGGGATCGTTGCGGCGCCACCGGCGCTGAACGCCTTCGAGATCACCGGCAGGTTGGTGCCGTTGACCGAGAAGTAGTAGTAGGCGGTGCCGCTCGCGGGCGGCCCACCGTTCTTCGGCCCCTTGTTGAAGGTCAACGAGATGTTGCGCGTCTGGCCGACGACGGTCCCACCACTGGTGCTGAGCACGTAGTCGGCGTTGCCCGCCGGCGCTGCCGCGGGATCGGCCCAGGCGGCGAGGCTGGTGGACGTGCTGCTCGCGGGCACCACGTCCTCAATGTCGGCCGGGGTCGTGGGCGAATAGACCCAACACCCACCGGTCGGCGTCGCGGCCGAGGCCGAGGTCGCCGAGAGGCTGACCAATCCACCGGCGGCCACGAGGCCCGCCACTGCTCCGAGAAACAAACGATTCTTGACTCTCATCTACCCGGTTCTCCCTTTTTCGGGTAATGGATCGCCCCTCCAGACGATCCGAGTACGCAAGACCTGTCCCTGCATCGCGCCATGGAGCGCGGTAATCGGTAGATTCGTGGAATAGATGAGATATTGTCAATGATATATTCTAAATTCTTTCTACCGGAGCGCGAAGCTGGCATGAATGGACCCCAGCGGATCCCCCGGATTGATGAAGCGCCGCTCGAGCGATCAGGAGGAACGGGTGTACCGGTTGCTCTGGGACCGCCTGCCGGGCTCCCCCACACTCCGCGCGCTGCTCCTGACGGGCCTGGTCATCGGCGTCGTCGCCGTGCTCGTGCTGGTGGTCTTCCCGGCTGCTGAGCGCCGGCTGCCGATCGACCAGATCACGCTGCGCACCTGATCCGCTGTCGCCTCAAGCAACGCCGACAACCCCACGCCCTCAGGGCGTGGGGTGATCGACGTCGGAGCCGGGGCTGAGCGCTCAGTACTCGCGCAGCAGCGTGCCGTACCCGTGCAGCTTGTCCTCGATGCCGTTGTCGCGCAGCGCCATCCACCAGGTGGCGGCGTTGATCGCGATCACCGGCTTGTCGAGCCAGCGCTCGGCCTCGTCGGCGAGCTCGGTCATGCAGAGGTTGGTCCCGCACTGCACGATCGCGTCGACGTCGGAGTCGTTGATCTCGATCAGGGACTCGCGCAGCGTCTTCTCGGGGACATGGGCGATCGCGACCGCGGACTCGCAGTTGAGTCCCTTGATCTGGCCGACCTCGAAGCCGAGCTCGGTGAAGAACTTCCGGACGTTCGCATCCCCGATCGGGGTGTACGGCGTCACGACGGCGATCTTCTTCGCACCGAACAGGTGCAGCGCCCGCTCGCAGGCCTCGGCGCCGGTGGCGACGTCGAGCCCACCCGAGAGCTCCTTGATCTGGGCCACGAACTGGCGATTGCCCTCGACGCCGTCCCAGAACGTCTCGGCGCTCATCCCCATCACCATGTAGTCCGGCTGCATGGTCATGATGCCTTCGACGCAGTCGGCCATCGAGGCGCGGATCTGCTCGAGCAGCGCCTCCATGCCCTCGTCGTCACCGATCCGGCCGTCACGGATCAGGATCCGGCCGTAGTGCGACGTCACGCCGGGCACCCGCATCATGTCGAACTCGGGTTGGACGATGGTGTTGGTGCTCGGTGCGATCACACCGAACTTGCGACGCCATCCCAGGCGATCGGTCACGTGGAGACTCCTACGTTCTCTGTTTCATCCGCCGTAGCCGGGACGACCCGCTTGCGGATGCCGAGGGCACCGAGCAGGAAGCAGAGCTGGACCACGGAGTTCGTGAGCTGCTCCATCCACTGCACCTCTTCGGACTGGTGCGGCCGGGCGGCCAACGGCGGCAGCACCAGGGTGCCGACGATGTAGACGGCGTAGAACGCCATCCCGACGTTGAAGCCGAGCCGTTTCGAGAGCCGGATCCCGAGGATGCCGACGAAGACGGCGCCGAGGGCGGAGATGACCAGCAGCGGCCAGGTGTCGCCGGCCTGGAGCGCGAGCAGCGCACCGAAGCCCGGAACGACGAGGAACGGCCACCACGGGGCCGCCTTCCCCCGCCAGATGCCGATCAGCGCCCAGGCGATGCCGGCGAAGCCGAACGCCAAGCAGGGGAAGAGCATGTTCTCGAGGATCGGGTAGTTGCGGCAGGGCTCCGCCGCGACCAGCGTCTTCCAGAGTGCCTTGCAGAAGCCACCCAGGGTGATCAGGGCGCCAGCGAGCAGGGCCGGGATGCGGATCGACGGAAGAACCTTGCCGGCAGCCTGGGCCAGCGTGACGGAACCGGCGCCCGCGAGCAGCACGGGGACGAAGTCCTCGAGTGCGAGGGTGAGGCCGTACTCGGTGCAGGGATCGATCGCCATCAGGCGTTGACCTTCTCAGTCGCCGCAGCACTCGGGTCAGCGAAGATGTCGCGCTTGCGGAAGCCGGCGGTCATGAACCGACCCATCGCCTTGGGCGTGGTCAGCCACGCCACCCGCGACCCGGACTTCTTGGCGGCGAGGAGGTGCTCGACCAGCCACGGCGTCACGGTCTCGACCCGGTCACCCAGGATGTTGAAGATCTTCCGGGCCTTCTCGAACGCCTCGGGGTCACCGTCGTAGTCGTCGACCAGGAGGTCCGTGGCGACGATGCCCGGCGAGAGGAAACCGACCTTCACGTCGGTGCCCTTCACCTCCTTGACCAGCGTCTCGGTCAGGTAGGTGACGGCGCGCTTGGACGCACCGTACGGGCCCATCCCCGCCTGCACCTGGCCGGTGGAGCCGAAGCCCTCCATGTTCCAGATCCAGCCGCCGCCGGCCTGAGCACCCAAGCCGGCGAGCGCGACGGCACTGCCGTTGGCCGCGCCGTACAGGTTGGTGGCCACCACGTGGGCGAGGTCGGTCTCCGGGGAGTCCTTGAACGGACGCCGCGGAGCCGAGACACCGGCGTTGTTGATCCACACGTCGACGCGACCGAAGGTGGCCAGCGCGTGGTCCCACAGCTCCTGGACCGACTCGCGCGAGGCGACGTCGGCCGGAATCCCCGTGATCCGCGCGTTCCCCTCGTACGCCGCCAACGCGGCGTCGACGCTCGCCTGGCTGCGTCCGCAGATCACGACGGAGCAGTCACGGGCGAGGAGCTCGCGGACGAGCCCGGCGCCGATCCCGCGGGTACCGCCGGTGACGACGACGACCCGGCTCACCGGGGTTCCCAGGCGAGCGAGCCGTGCACGAAGTGGGTGGTGGTGTCGCCCCGCATGAGCTGCCAGACGATGGCGAGCTCGCGGGTGTCGGGGTCGATCAGGAACTCGCGTCCACGGATCTTCTCCACCCCGGTCGCGTCGGGGCCGACCAGGTGCTGGGTGGTGAAGAGCGCGCGACCGTAGCCGGTGGCGTTGCCGAAGACCTCGGGGCCCTCGAACATCGTCCGGGCGCCGTCGCGGTAGCGGTCGAAGGTGTACTGACGCTCGAGGTCGCCGGACCAGCTGATGGTGTGGCGGGCCGAGCGCAGCGAGGTCGGCTGGTGGTCGATCTCGACCTGGACCTTGCCCTCGTGCTGCTGGTCGGCGGAGTTGAGGAACAGCTCCCCGACCCAGGCGCCGGCCTGCTTGGTCGGCAGCACCTGCGGCTTGGAGCCGCGCTGCTGCTCGAGCTCACGCCACTCGTCGACGAAGCGCTGGGTGGCCGGGTTGGTCTCGCGGTCGAAGGTCCGCTTGTAGACACCGTTGAAGACCGCGCAGACGGCCCAGCCGTCGCTCAGCACCGAGGAGTAGACCTGGGTCTCGCCGTCGGCGAGGACCTGGTTCCAGGTGCGCAGGTCGGCCTGCCAACCGGGCGAGTAGTAGTTGGCGTCGACGAACAGGCCGTAGGGCTGGCCGGTGCCGTAGAAGTCGGGGCCGGTGTAGACCCGGTTCTCGTCGGAGTCGACGACACCGAAGTCGAACTGGGCACCGAGCTCGAACCGGTTGCGCAGCGGGCCGGCACCGGAGAGCTTGGAGTCCATCCAGTAGCGAGCACCCTCGGCGGTCACCTCACTGGCGCGGGCGATCGACTCGAAGCCGACGTGGTTGCCCTGGGCGTCGAACAGCCCGGGGATGCCGTGCCACTCGCCCTCGATCTTCTTCTGCCACTCGCTGGTCTCGACCGACTCGTTGACGCTGCTCATGCGAGCACCTCGCTGGGGATCTCGTTGGTGACAAGGAGGGTGCGGATCGACTCGGCGACCGGCTCGGTCAGCAGGCCGCTGATCTGGGCCCAGACCTTGTCCACGTCGGGGCTGAAGAGCAGCGCGCGGTTGCGGGCGTCGCGAGCCACCAGGTCGACGTCGGCGAGGTCGGCGACGACCGCGTCGGGCACGTCACCCTCGAGCAGGCTGAACCAGTGGTCGCGGTAGGCGTTGACCGGACCGTTGAGCGAGGCGAAGCCCTCCTCGGTCGCCCGGTGGGCCAGCATCCAGGCCGACATCACGGAGACCTGGCGGGGCTCCAGCGCCGCCTTGGAGAAGCGCTCGTCGGCCTCGACGGCCGCGAACGTCTCGGTCAGCGGGGTGTGCGCCCAGTCGTTGTAGACCATGTGCGTGCCGTGCTCGGCACGCTGGATCAGGTCGAGGTGGAAGGCGAAGTAGCCGTGCGCCGCGACCGAGTCCAGGGTGAAGTGCGGGACCGGCGAGTCGTCGGGCATGAAGGCGAAGACCATGTGGCTGTCGAGCCCGATCTGGGGCACGACGATGCCGACGTACACGGCCTTGGCGATCTTCTCGCCGCTGAAGACGCGGACGGTGCCGACCGGGTCCGGACCCATCACCGAGGTGAGGGTGCGGAAGGGTCCGCCGTCGGCGCCGGTGATCTCGGTGAGCTTGCCGCGCTCGACGATGCTGTCGAGCGTGGAGACGCACAGGTTCTGGGGAAGGCTCACGCCTTCACCTCCTTGGGCTCGGTCTTGTTCGTGGTGGTCTTGCCCGGCGCCGGGGCTGCGGCCGGTGCGGGGGCTTCACCGCGGCCGGTGAGGATCTCCCGGCTGCGGACCTCCTTGAAGTTCCAGGCGGTGGCGAGCTCGGGCACCTCCTTGCGGGCCGGTGACGGGATGACGCGCTGCTCGACGCGGGCGGGGCCCTCGCCGACGATCGTGTTGCCCTCGACGCTCCAGCCGGCCTCGATCAGCTCCTGCCGACGGCGGCGGTAGAGGACGGCGTTGTAGTCGCTCTTGACGTGGAGCTCGTCCGAGAGGTCGAACGGCAGCAGCTCGGGGCGGACGGTGTCGACGATGACCTGGTCCTCGTAGAGCACCTTGAACACGCGACGACGCGCGTCGGCGTCGGCCCACTTGCCCTTGAAGAAGGTGCGCAGCGCGACGAACTTGACCAGCGTGGTCTCCTCGTCGATCGGGATGTTGACGTCGAAGATCTTCAGGTCGCCCATCGGCGTCCCGACCTCGAGCTGCAGCAGGTTCGGCAGGTACCAGGTCGTCGAGACCGGGACCGGCGGACGCTTCTGCAGGTCCTTGGTCTTGCTCGGGTTGAGCATGCCCCAGATGCCCTTGGAGTTCGGCGGGTTCAGGATCGCGGTCACCTTGCAGTGCCACGGGGAGGTCTCGATCTCGAGCTCGGGGACCTCGGGCTTCTCCCGGTTGCCGAAGACGCCGCCGTGCACGAACGGGGTGTGCGAGACGTCGACACCGTTCTCGAGGATGCGCTCGTAGTTGGACTTCCACAGGAAGCTGCCCTTGACGGCACGGAAGTTGACCGTGTCGTCGATCGCGGACCAGTCGGGGATCGGCGGCCGCTCCTCCTCCGGAAGATCGCCCATGTAGACCCAGATGAACATGTGCTTCTCCTGGACCGGGTAGGAGTCGACCCGCGCCTTGCGGGGGATCGGCTTCTCCGGGTGCGACGGGATCTTGCGGACCGCACCGTTCGGCTCGTACTCCCAGCCGTGGTACGGGCAGACGATGCAGTCGTCCTTCAGCGTGCCGCCCGAGAGCGCGGCGCCACGGTGGACGCAGAGGTCCGACATCGCGACGACGGAGTTGTCGCTCGCCTTGCGGTAGATCACCAGCTGCTGGCCGAGGAGCTTGACCTTCTGCGGCTTGCCCGGGAGGAGGTCCTCACTGAACTCGACCGCGTACCAGAAGTTCTTGAACATGCGCGTGCCTCCTAGCGACGACGGATGTCAGCGAAGGGAGACGCGTCGGTCCCCGTGGGCTGGTCCTTGAGGTAGCCCTCAAGGGTGGACTCAGCGTCCTGCGCGACCTCGCCGGAGGCAAGACGCGCGGTGAAGAAGGTGATCAGCAGGTCGAACAGGACCGTCCGGAGCTCGTCCTGGTCCGCGACCGGCGGCTCCTCGAGGAAGCCGCGTGCCGAGGACGGGTCCTCCGGCGAGGCGGGCAGCATGTGCCCCGCATCGGCCAGCCGGACCAGCCAGGTCTCGGTGGCCTCGGGGATCGCCTCGAGGAAGGTCCGCTCCACCGGGTCGTGACCCGGCGCACCGGCGGTCTCGCCGTACCGGATGGCGCTGGCGGCGATGATCCCGTCGGCGGTGCCGGCGATCAGCATCACCGGAGCCGTGATCGGCGCCGGCAGCAACGTGCCGGCCGGGAAGCCGAGCTGCTGGGAGGCCATCGTGTGCGAGCCGTACGTCGCCACGGCGCGGACCTGCGGGAACCACTCCGCCCGGGCCGACTGGAGCGCGACGGTGCCACCGGCCGAGTGACCGAACAGACCGACCCGGTCCACGTCGAGCAGGCCCGCGAGCGGGCCCTCCGCGTTGACCTCGGCGAGGGCGTCGAAGAGCGGCGCCAGTGCCTGCGTGGTCGGCCGCGAGCCGTAGCTGCCCGGGCCGACGGCGCCGATGTCGACGCCGGGCGTGAGCCCGTACTGGCCGGGAAAGAGCAGTCCGACCCAGTCGTAGGTGACGGCGATGATGCCCGCCGCGGCGAACGACGTCGCCAACCCGGTGTAGCCGGCGGAGGAGACGTTGACCCCCGGCACCAGCACGACGACCGGGTAGGGCGCGCCCGTCGGGTCGGGACGGAGCATGCCGCTCATCCGCTCCACGTCGGTGCTCGCCGGCAGGGCCGGGAAGCGCACCGTCACGTGCAGGGTGTCGTACGGAGCCGCCTCGCCCGGCACCCGGACCGCGAGGCGGTGGGTGCGGACGAGGACGTCGCTGGAGGTCATGAGTCGAACTGCGCGCGCGGGAGGACGCGGTCGCCACCCCAGAGGGCGCGGATGAGCTTCTGCGTCATCTCCTCGCCGAAGAAGCGGTCACCCATCTCGTTGGCCGGGTCGAGCTCGGCGATGTTGCGGCGCACGGCCTCGTCGCTGGCGGCGAGCGCGGCACGCTCCTCGACGGGGACGATCTCGGCCTCGTCGACCCAGGCCAGCCAGCGGTCGAGGTGCGCCTCGGCCAGCTCGGTGGCCAGGTCGGTCATCCGGGAGTCGCTCGGACCCATGAAGCAGTACGCCGTCGGCGAGAGGTTGGCGCGGACGAAGGCGCTGCGGCTGACGAAGGGCTCGAGCCAGTCGTTGTTCTGCTTGACCTGCTCCCACTCGTCGTTCAGCGGCGCGTAGTACTTGTTGTAGGACTCGACGTCGCCGGACAGGTAGGTGCGCGGCACGGAGTCGAGGAACATCCACCCCATCGGGAAGGCGCCGAGGGCCATGCCGAAGTGCGGGACCTTGACGTGCGGGCCGAGCCAGATGGTGAGGTGCACGTTGACGAAGCCGGCGGCCGAGTTCTCCATGTGGGAGTGGACCATCCAGTCGATCTCCGGGCCGCTGTAGGCACGGACGCTGCCGTTCGGGCCGCCCTCGGAGGAGAAGGACTCCAGCTCATCGGTCGAAGGGTCACGGGTCAGAGCGAAGCGCTGGTGCACCTTGGCGGCGAGGCGCTCGATCAGCGCCGACCAGTCAGCGAAGAGCGCCGAGACGTCGGTCGGGCCGGCCTCGTCGAAGTACTCCTGGACCGACTTGAGATTCTGACTCATGGACTTCCCCTCCTAGATGACACAAGAAATATATCCTATCCGGATTCCGGATGCGAGGTGTTTCACACCGTCGGATACGCGGCGGCGCCGGACCCGGTTCCGCCTTCGCGGAACGCGGCCGGGGCGTTGATCACGCACTCCTGGGTGTACTCCCGCAGGCCTTCGTCGCTGTACTCGCGACCCCAGCCCGAACGCTTCACCCCACCGAAGGGCGCGTGCAGCGCCATCCCGGTCCGGTTGTGCGTGTTGATGAACGTGAAGCCCGCCTCGAGCCGGGCGGCGACGTCGAACGCCCGCGCCTCGTCGACGGACCAGACCGAGGCACCGAGTCCGAGCTCACCGGCGTTGGCCCGACCGACGACCTCGTCGACGGAGTCGTAGGCCAGCAGCGGCAGCACCGGGCCGAACTGCTCCTCGGCGACGATGGGGTCGGCGTCGTCGGCACCCTCGATCAGGGTGGGCACGACGTAGTGGCCGCGGCCCAGGTCGGTGTCGGCGTCGACGGTGCCGAGCACCGTGGCGTGCGCACCGCGGGCGGTGGCATCGGCGATCAGGGCCCGGAGGCGCTGCACCGAGGCGGCGTTGACGACCGGTCCCATGGTGACGCCGGCGTGGAGCGGGTCACCGACCCGCAGCACCCGGTCGGCGGCGGCGATGATCCCGGCGCGCAGCTCGTCGTAGCGCGACCGCGGCAGGTAGAGCCGCTTGATCGCCATGCAGACCTGGCCGCTGGTGGCGAAGGCCGCCATCACGAGTCGTTCGTAGTCGGCGTCGTCGAGGGCGGCGTCGTCGAGCAGGATCGCCGGGTCGTTGCCGCCCAGCTCGAGCACGCTCGGGGTCAGCGACCGACCGGCGAGCCCCGCGATCGCGCGCCCGGCACCCTCACCCCCGGTGAAGGCGACCCGACGGACGGACGGGTGACCGACCAGGGCGGTGGCGACCTCGGCCTCACCGTGCACGACGTGCAGCACGTCAGCCGGGAGCTTCGAGGCGAGGACGTCGACGACGGCACCGATGCCGAACGGGGCGAACGGCGACGGCTTCATCACCACGACGTTGCCGGCCGCGAGCGCGGGCGCGATCTTGAGCATCGCCAGGATGATCGGGGCGTTCCACGGGGTCACGGCGGCGACCACGCCGAACGGACGGTGCTGGCGGACCAGGCGTCCGCGCTCGTCGTCGAGCACCGTGTCGGCGAGCACCTCGGTGCTGCGGCCGACGTACCAGCGCAGCAGGGTGAGGGCGAAGCCGCACTCGCCGCGGGCGTCGCCGAGCACCTTGCCGGTCTCCCGCGCGACCAGCTCGGCGATCCGGTCGAGCTCGGGTTCGAGCGCATCGGCGGCGGCGCTGAGCTGTGCCGCACGATCGCTGACGGACCGAGCGGCCCAGGAGACCTGGGCCGCTTCGGCACGACGGACGATCGCGTCGACCTGATCGACGGGGGTCGGGGCGACCTCGCCGACGATCTCGTCGGTCCGGGCCGGGTTCTCCCGGATCACGCGACCGGCAGGGGCCGCAGTGAGTCGATCATCGAGGTCCGACGCAGGTAGAGCCGGCTGGCCTCCCGGTCGGCGGCGAGCTCGCGCAGCGAGGCGTGGTGGGCCGCGCGGGCGTCCTCGTCGGTCTCGCGCAGGTTCTTCCAGTTGTCGTGCGTGATCGCACGGACGTAGGAGAGCGCCACGTCACGACGGGCCTCGAGGACCTCGTCGAGCTCGGCGAGCATCGCGCCGGGCTGCGAGCTGTCGGCGAGCACGTTGACCAGCGCCCGGGCGACGAGCACGGCGTCGTGGATGCCGCTGTTCATGCCCATCCCGCCGAGCGGGTTGTTGACGTGCGCCGCGTCGCCGATGAGGACCACGTTGCCGCTGCGGAAGCGGTCCGCGACCCGCTGGTGGACGCGGTAGAGCGAGGCGTGCAGCAGGTCCCACTCACGACCGAGGTCGGCGACGCCCTGCAGCCGCTGCTGCACCCGGGCCGGGTCGACCTCGACCTCGTCGGGGCTGTCCGGGTCCGTCGGGAAGAGGATCCGCCAGTGCTCCGGGGTGCGGAGCAGGACGAGCCACTCCTCCGGGTCGAAGATGTAGTTGACCGCGGCGATGCCGGGCAGCGCGGCGGTCAGGTCCTCGGTGGTCGAGGCGACCAGGAACCGCTCGGGGTAGGTCATGCCCTCGAACTCGGCACCGATCTGGTGACGCACCACGGAGCTGGCGCCGTCGGCACCGACGACCCAGTCGGCGGTGAAGGTCTGACCGGCCTCGGTCGTCACGGTGACCGTGGGACCGCTCTGGACGACCGTGCTGACCCGGGCGTCGAAGACGACGCGAGCGTTCGGGTAGCTGGTCAGCGCCTCGAGGATGATCGGGGTGAGCTTGCTCTGCTCGCACTGCACCCGGAACGGGTACGGGGTGTCGGCGGAGAGCGCACCGAGGTCCAGCTCGGCGATCGGGCCGGCGGCCCGGTCGCGGTACTGGAAGGTGGTCGAGGTGATGCCGCGCTCGAGGAGCACGTCGAGCACGCCGAGGTCGGCGAGCATCTCCAGGGACGGCGGGTGGAAGGTCGAGGCCCGCGACTCCGTGGCCAGGCCGGATCCGGCCTCGAGCACAGTGACCTCGACGCCGGCGCGCGCCAGCACGAGGGCAGCGGTCATGCCGACCGGGCCTGCGCCGACGATCAGGGTCGAGCTCATGCCTGGTTCTCCTCTGCGATGTGGAGCGCGAAGGCGCCCTCGACCCCGACGACGCGGGTTCCGGTGAAGATCCGGATGGTCTCCACGGTGCCTTCCTCACCCATGCCCGACCAGCCCCAGGCGGGTCGCGGCGTCATCAGGTGGAGGCTCATGATCGTGGTGCCGTTGACCTTGACCTCACCGGCGTTGACCTCGCGGGCCACCGCCAGGGCGGCGTCGGTGTCGGCACCGATGACGTAGCCCTCCAGTCCGAAGGGGGTGGCGTTGGCGAGCTCGATCGCCTCGGCGACCGTCTCGTAGGTGTGCACGGTCGCGACCGGGCCGAAGAGCTCCTCCAGGGCGCTCTCGCTCGGGACCCCGGTCAGGAACGTGGGCGCCAGGAAGTTGCCGCTCGCGGGCAGCGGGGTGGTCGCGTGCACGGTGCCACCGGCTTCGACGCGCTCGGCGATGCCGGCGGCCAGGCGGTCGCGGTGCAGGGCGTTGATCACCGGGCCGAACTGGGTGGCGGGGTCGAGCGGATCACCGACGACCAGACCGGCCAGCCGAGCCTCGAGGGCCTCGACGATGGCGTCGGCCTTCGCCGCGGGGAGGATCAGGCGACCCAGCGCGCGGCACCACTGGCCGTTGAGCGTGGTGAGCAGGTCCGCGGCGTGCCGAGCGGCGTCGGCCGGGTCGGCGTCGGGCAGGACGAGCAGCGGGTTGTTGCCACCCAACTCGAGCTGCAGCGCGGTGAAGTTCGCGGCACAGGCC
The DNA here is from genome assembly GCF_055391175.1 of Nocardioides sp. JCM 18999. NCBI lineage: Bacteria > Bacillati > Actinomycetota > Actinomycetes > Propionibacteriales > Nocardioidaceae > Nocardioides > Nocardioides sp. JCM 18999. The sequence continues at coordinate 3,839,680 of NZ_AP043887.1, read as the reverse complement.
TGAGCCACGGCCCGACCACCGATCAGGCCACCGGTGAAGGAGACGGCGCGGGTGCGGGTGTCGGTGACCAGGGCGCCACCGACGGCGGGGCCGCCCTGGACGAGCTGGAACGTGCCGGGCTCGACGCCTTCGGCGGTCAGCACGCGGTCGATCACGCGGGCCAGTGCCGTCGTTCCCCAGGCGGCGTACTCGCTGGGCTTGAGCAGCGTGGGGGCGCCGGCGGCGAGCGAGCTCGCGACCTTGTGCGCCGCCATCGGGGCCGGAGCGTTCCACGGCACCAGGCAGACGGCCGGGCCGAGCGGGAGCCGGTTGACCTCGACGGTGCGGCCGTCGTCGGTGGTGGCGGTCTCGGACATCACGCCGGAGCGCAGCATCTGCGCGGCCAGGTGGAAGGCGCCCGGGACGATCACGCCGACGATGCTCGTCTGGGTGATCGGGACGCCGGTGGCCAGCGACTCGAGCTGGCTGATCCGAGCGACCTCGGCGGCGAGTGCCGCACCGACGGCGTCGAGGATCTCGGCCCGACGCCCCGGGGCGGTGGTGCGCCACGAACCCGACCGGTGCACCCGGTCGGCGGCAGCGAGCGCCGCCTCGACGTCGTCGGAGCTGGTCTCGGTGGCGCGACCGACGGTCTCGCCGGTGTACGGGTCGACGAGCTCGACGGCGAGCTCGCCGGCCGGCAGCGTCCAGACGCCGTCGACGAGCTGCTCGAGCGCCGGGTGGATGCCCGCGGGGCGCAGCTCGGCGGCTGCCGCTGCGACGGTCTCGGTCACGGTTCCGGTCATCGGGCGGCCGCCGGGGTCGCTGCGCCGTTGCTGGCGGCAGCCTTCTCCATCACGTCCTGCGTGGTCAGGCCGGCCCAACCCTGCTGGTCGACGATGGTCTTGGCGAGGTCGAGCTTGCCGCGCTCGGCGGGGAACGCCTGGACCAGGCCCATCGACGTGTCGCGCATCGCGCGGCCGATGACGTTGCCCATCAGCGCGCCCGACGTACCGCACATCTTCAGGGCATCGGTGGCCACCGAGAAAGCATGCTCGCAGATGGCGCCCTTGGCGAGCTTCCAGCTCTTGACCACGTCCTCCTTGGGCAGGATCGGCGGCTCGCTGGCCTCCAGGTCGATCTGGCGGCGCAACCAGAGGTGGGCCTCGGCGAGCGAGGTCTCGGCGTTGCCGATCAGCACCTGGTGCATCGGGCTGGAGGCGATCGGCTTGCCGGTGTCGGCGAACTTCGCCGTCATCGTGCGCTCCATCGCGTAGCTCCACACACCCTGGGCGACACCGGCGTAGATCGCGGCGATGGCGATCTGGTTGCCGACCCACGAGCCGCGCGACATCGTGGTGGCGCGGGTGAAGCCGCCGGGCACGGTGAGCGCCTCCTCGTCGGGGACGAAGCAGTTCTCCAGCACCAGGCCGTGGTTGTCGGAGGCCCGCATGCCGAGCCCCTTCCAGTGGGTGCGCGGACGCGAGCCGACGGAGTCCTTGGCGACGAAGAAGATCGAGAGACCGTCGATGCCCGGGATGTCGTCGCGGCGAGCGGTGACGAGGTAGTAGTCGGCGGTGCCGGAGAGGCAGCCGAACGACTTCTCACCGTTGAGCAGCCAGCCGCCCTCGGTCTTGGTCGCGGTGGTGAGGATCAGGACGTTGGCGTTGCTCGCCTTCACCGCCTCGCTGGCGAAGTTGGCGAGCATCAGCTGCTCGGCACCCATCCGGCGGAGCACCTTCTCGGAGAAGGCGCGGACCTCCGCCTCCTCGGCCGGGTCGGTGTAGAGACCGGCGTCAGCGGCCGCGAGCGGCAGCATGCCGCGCGAGGAGGCCGAGCAGTGGAAGAAGTAGGCCAGCGCGGTCGAGCCGCAGACCGTGCCGAGCGCGTACGTCGTCGCGGCGAGGTCACGCAGGCCACCACCGAGGCCGCCGTACTCGGTCGGGACGACCAGTCCGAGCAGACCGGAGTCCGCGAGGAGCTTGACGTGACCGGGCGGGAAGGCGCCGAGCTCGTCGGCCTCCTCGGCAGCAGCAGCGATCTGGGGCAGGATCGACTCGACCCGCTCCATCCTGGCTCGCTCGTCGGGAGTGAGGTCCGGAAGCAAGTGCTCTGCGGTCAACTTCTGGCTCATCCAACGGCTCCTACGATTGTGGCGTCCTGAGACACCGGTGATGACAAAACAGTGGTGGGGTCGGCCGCGGACTGCGTGCTCCCACGCAGACGCTCGGCCAGGTCGTGCAGGGCGGCGGTGTCGATGTCGACCTCGACCTCCATCTCCTCGAGGAGACGCAGGAGGTCCTCGGTCGCGACCGAGCCGTCGACTCCGGCCAAGGTGGCGTCGAAGTGGCAGACACCGCTCTTGAGCGCGGTGAGGGCCTTGACCAGGCCGAGGCGGTCGCGGTCGTGCAGACCGAGCCGGACCGGGACCGGGCGGGCCAGGGCGACGACCTCCTGCAGGAGGCGGCGGACCTGGAGCGGCGTCGCTCGGCCAGCTTCGTCGCGCAGTCCGATCTCGGCCACACCCGTGGTCGAGACCGAGGCGACGGCCTCGAGGACGCGGTCGAAGACGTGCGGCTCGAAGGCACCGCGCAGGTGCACCACGGTGCGGTCCTCGATCCCGGCGAAGTCGGCCAGGGTGGCGGCGATGCGCTCGGGGTCGGCCGGGTCGAGCTCGACCTCGACGACGGTGGCACCGGCGCCGAGCGCCTCCTCAGCCTCGGCGCGGCCGGTGACCAACGTGCTGGCCAGGGCCGGCAGGGTGCCGGTGGCAGCCGTGGCGGCCAGGTCGGCGACCCGGACCCGGACACCGGTCGCGGCCAGCTCGACGCCGAGGTCGGGGCGCGCGTGCTGCGCCAGGACCGCCGTGTCGGCCAGTGCCGCGGCAGGCGGCAGCACGTCGGCGAACTGACCCCACCCGCGCGAGTGGAACAGCAGGGGCGCGGAGCGTCCGGCGGCACTGCCGGCCAGGACCTCTCCCACGAAGATGGTGTGGTCCCCGCCGGGGTAGGTGTGCACGATCCGGCAGTCGACCCAGCCCAGAGCTGACTCGAGCAACGGCACGCCGGTGGCCGCGGTGGTCCAGGGCTCGCCCGCGAACCGGTCGGTCACTCCAGGCTCCATCCCGGCGAACCGGCGACCGACGTCGGCCTGGTCCTTGGCCAGGATGCTGATCCCGAAGACACCGCTGTCAGCGATCAGCGCATGGCTGTAGAGCGTCGTCGTGAGGCAGATGGAGACCAACGGCGGGTCCAGGCTGACACTCGAGAACGAGCTGGCCGTCATTCCGTGCGGGGCTCCATCAGCATCCAGCGTCGTGACAACGGTCACTCCACTGGGCCATTGGGCCATCACGTCCCGGAACGTTCGGGCGTCGATCATGTCGCCTCCTCTCGGGACAGAGAATATACGATATCGACTTTGATGGCACGCAAATCTCCAAGTAGCCCAAGTTGCCGGCTTCGAGCGGTCTCGGAATATATGATTGGTCCGACCGGCCCGGAGCTCTCCGTGCCGCGTAGTAGAGGACGAGGCGAAGATCCGGATGAGTCGACGTAGTAATGCCGACGGCGTGAGGCCGATCGCCCACCACTCCCTGGTGGACCGCGTCACCGACGAGCTCCACCGCGCGATCCTCAACGGCGACCTGCCGCCGGGTTCGACGGTGTCCATCGTCGACCTGTGCGAACGCTTCGACATCAGCCACATCCCCGTGCGCGAGGCACTGCGTCGCCTCGAGAGCGAAGGCGTGATCAGCCTCCGCCCGGGACGTTCGGCCCTGGTCGCGACGGTCACGACCGAGGAGCTCGCGAACATCTACCACCTGCGCAAGCTGATCGAGGGCGACCTCTGCTACCGCGCCGGCAAGAAGATCTCGCCCGAGCGCGTCGCCCACGCCGAGGAGGCGCTGGCCGAGTACGTCGGCATCGAGCGTGAGCCCGCGGCCCTGGCCGCCAAGCACCACGCCTTCCACGAGGCGATGCTGCTCGACGAGATCGGCCCGGCCGACGCCAACATCCTGCGGGTGCTCTGGAAGGCCTCCGACCGGTACCTGCACCTGCTGATGGCCGACCTCGACCACGCTCCGGAGACCCAGGAGCGTCGGATCGACGAGCACCGTCACCTGCTCGACCTGGCAGTTGCCGGCGACAGCGAGGGACTGCGGGCCGCGTGGATCTCCCACCTCGAGAGCACCGAGTCGGCGCTGATGGCCGCGCTCGAGACGCGCGACGCGGTCGCCGCCGCACCTGCCTGAGCGGCCGCTGATCACCTGACCTCGCCGAGGTCGACGACCACCTTGCCCAGGTTCCGCCCGGCCATCAGCCCGGCGAAGGCTTCCGGAGCCGACGCCAGACCCTGATGGCGTTCCTCGGTCAACGGCAGCGCGCCGCTGGCCACCAACGCGCCGACCCGCGCCCGACTCTCCGCGGCGAGGTCGAGGTGGTCGTAGACCACCATCCCGTGGACCTCGGCGCGGGCCGCCATCACGGCACCGGCGCGCAGTCGCGTCGCGGCGGCGCCGTTGTACTGGTCCATCAGGCCGCACAGGCTCACCCGCGCCCCGACGGCGAGCTGCTCCATCACCACGTCCAAGGTGTCCTGGTCGCCGAGGTGGAGGTAGGCGTCGATCCGGTCGGGACACGCAAGGGCCAGCTCGTCGGCCCAGTCGGTACTGCCGCGCACCACCGCGGCGTCGTACCCCTGCGCGAGGGCGGCCTCCCGCTTGGCCTCGCTCCCGACGATCGCGACGGTGCGGGCGCCGGCGGCGCGAGCGAGGGCACCGGTCACCGATCCGACACCGCCGGTGGCGGCGCCGACCACGACGGTCTCCCCCGGGCCGGGTCGCAGGTGCCGCTCGATCACGGCGACGGCGGTCAGACCCGGCATGCCGAGCGCGCCGAGGTTCGCCGAGGCGGGGACACCGGGGACCGGCACCAGCAGCTCGGCGCTCGCCGCGTCGACGACCGCTTCCCTGCGCCAGCCGGTCTCGGCCAGCACCAGCGAGCCGACCGGGTGCGAGGCGACGTCGGAACGTCTGACCCGTGCGACCGCTCGCCCGGGGATGACCCCGCCGGGCACGACCGGAGCCTCCGCCAGGTGCGGGCCACCGAGGAGCGAGCGGACGTAGGGATCGAGCGAGATGGTCTCGACGTCGACCAGCAGCTGGCCCTCCCCCGGCTCGACGGCGGGCACGGTGGTGAGGGTGAAGTCCTCGGCGACCGGGACCCCGACGGGGATCCGGGCGAGCACGACCGCCTCGACGCCGCTCATCGCTGCACCGGGGCGGTGCGTGCTCAGACCGCGGCCGGCGACGGCTCGACCAGGACGGCCGCGAGGTCCCACGGGCGACCGTCGACCAGGTCGGTGCCCTTGCTCACGAACCGGTTGACCGCGCAGGCGGGACGCAGGGTGGCGTAGGTGATCGGCTCGGTGGCGAGGACCGGGTCGGGCTGGCTGATGATGCCGCTGAACGGAGCGCGGTCCGGTGCCCACAGGGTGAAGTCCGTCGAGAGCGGGACCAGCACGCCGGCACCGTGGGCGCCGGGACGGCTGGCCGCGGCCAGGTTGAGTCGGTTCTCGGCGGCGCGCTCGAGCAGGAGCAGGTCGAGGTCGCGGGCCTCCTGCGTCACGAACGGCACGGCGACCACGTCGGCGTCCTGGAGCGCGGCGAGGCGGAACGTCTCGGGGTAGAGCGCGTCGTCGCCGACGATCACCGCGAGACGGCCCCACGGCAGGTCGACCACGGCGAGGCCGTCACCGAGATCGGTCGCCCACGGGTGACGACCGGCGGCGTGCAGCTGTCGCTGGGTGAGCACGACACCGCCGGCGGTGATCGCCAGGCCGTGGTGCGCGGCGCCGACGGCGACGCTGGTGACGACGGTCGCGGTCGAGCCGGTCAGCACCGCGGTGAGCGCCTCGACGGACGGCCCGGCCAGCTCGGGAAGCACCACCAGCTCGGCGCCGTGGGCGACGGCCTCGGCGACGAGCGCCAGCACGTCGGCGTCGACGGACGGGGCGAGCACCGCGGCGCGGAGCTCGTCGGCCCCAGCGGCGCGCTGGCGTCCGCGGGGCTCAGCCACCAGGGCGCCGTACAGCTCGGGGCGGCGGGCGGCCATCACGTCGGTGCCGTCGGGGCGGGTCTTGTCGTCGGCGGCGTCGATCTCGATGTCGGCGATCACGACCGCCTCACCGGTGCGGGGGCCGATCGCGACCACGGTGCCGTCCGGCGCCACGATCTGGGCCTCGCCGGCGCCGTGCAGCCGGTCGACCGGAACGCCGACGCGCTCGGCGACGAAACCGATGCTGCGCTCGGGCACGAGCGGTCCGACCTTGTTGGCCGCGACCACCCACACCTTGTTCTCGGCCGCGCGGACCGGGACGTGCAGCGAAGCCTCGTCCAGGGCGAAGGAGTTGAGGCTGTTGAGCAGGATCTGAGCACCCTGGACGGCCAGCATCCGCGGGGTCTCGTTGATCACGCCGTCCATGCAGGAGTAGAGGCCGACCCGCCCGAAGGCGGTCTCGATCACGGGCGAGGGTTCGGTCGCGGGGTCGAGGTGGTCGCGCTCGCTGCCCATCAGGACCTGCTTGTCGGTGACCAGCAGGATCGCGCCGTCGGCGCCGAAGAGGATGTTGCTGCCGGTGGTGCGGCCGTCCTCGCGGGCGAGCGTGCAGTTCGCCATCAGGTGGATGCCGTGCTCGGCCGCCTTCGCGCCGAGCGCGGTGACGAACGCGCCGTCCAGCGTCTCGGCCTTGCGACGAGCGTGCTCCCGGTCGTCGTACCAGGAGACGTGGTTGCAGAACTCGGGCAGGACCACGACCTGGGCGCCGTCGGCGACCGCCGCATCGATCATCCGCAGGGCGGTGGCGAGGTTCTCCTCAGCCTCCTCCGTCACTGCGTACTGGACGGCTGCCACACGAACCGACGACATCGTTTCACCTCTCATATATGATCTACGACTTAGACCAGTGTCGCACATCACGCACTGCCCACGATAGGAGAACGCCGGATGTCGGAAGCGATCCGAGACGAATCCGAGACCTCCCCCGAACCCGGTGGACTGATCACCGTCGAGGCCTTCGCCGGCCGGGATCCGGTGACCATCGATCCGACCAAGGCAGCCCCCTTCGGCTGGTGGGTCGCGCTCGTGATCGCACTCGTCGCGTTCATCGATCGGGTCGAGTACAACCTCGTCGCCGGGGCGCTGCCCGCGATCCAGGACCACTTCGACTTCGGTGACACCGTGGCCGGCGCGATCCCGACCGCCTCGGCCATCGCCGGCGTGCTGCTGCTCCTGCCGGCCGGTCGACTGGCCGACCGCGGGCGCCGTACCTCCATCGTCGGACTGGTCGTGCTGACCTGGGCCGCGTGCTCGGTGCTCAGCGGGGTCGCAACGACGTTCGCCCTCTTCTTCGCCAGCCGGATCCTGCTCGGTGCCGCCGGCCAGCTCTACAACCCGCCGGCCTCCAGCCTGCTCGCCGACTACTACCCGTCCGGCTCGCGCGGGAAGGCGTTCGGATTCGAGCGCGCCGGCTACTACCTGGGCCTTCCGGTCGGCGTCGCCCTCGGTGGCGTGCTGGCCTCGGCGATGGGATGGCGGTCGGTGTTCCTCGTCGTCGCGGTCCCTGGCGTGCTCGTCGCGATCCTGGTCTTCATGCTGCGGGAGCCGCTGCGGGGACTGGGCGACCGGATCGACCGGGCCACCCGCGCGGGAAGCGCCACGGCCGCTGATGCCGTGGACACCTCGCACGCCACCACGATCTCGACCTCGATGTTCGCCGATGCCCGCAACGTGCTGCGGATCCGCTCGCTGGCCGGCGTGATCGGCGGGCTCTCGCTGCTCTACCTCGGCCTCGGCGGGCTGTTCTACTGGTTGCCGACGTTCCTGGAGCGGACCGAGGGTCTGGACTACGACGCCGCGGCCGGTCTGGCCGGCGGTGTCGGCGGCACCGGCATCGTGATCGGCATCATCCTGGGCGGCCGCCTGGGCGACAAGCACCACGCCGACCGACCGGCCTGGCGGCTGCGGGTCGGGGTCGGCTTCCTCGCCCTCGGCGCGTTCTCCCTGACCGGCGCGGTGCTGCTCTCCGGGCTGCCGATCCGGCTCACCCTGATCACGCTGGCCTGCGTCGGTTTCGCCGGCGCGATCCCCAACCTGACCGCCGCCTCGGCCGATGTCGTTCCCGCCAGCCGCCGCGGCGTCGGCTTCGCGATGCTCCAGCTGGTCACGACCCTCGGCGGCGCCGCCGGTCCGCTGGCCATCGGTCTGCTCTCCGACGCGCTGGGCTCGCTGCGGATCGCCCTGCTGTTCCTGGTGCCGCCGCTCTTCGGCGCGATCGCCCTGCTGACCCGCACCTTCAAGCACTACCCCGAGGACGCCCGAGCAGCCCTCGAGGACTGAGCACCGCTCCCCGAACCCCCGCACGCAGAAGACCCGCCCTCCGAGTTCGGAGGGCGGGTCTTCTGCGTGTGCGGGATCAGCCCCAGGTGTGGACCACCGCGGTGCCGGACAGGTCCGGGGCGGCGGTTCCGGCCGGGACGAACGACCAGGTCTGCGCCTCGGTGAAGTAGACGTCGGCGTCCACGTCGAACGTGGCACCGGCGGCCTCGGCGAGGACCTTCACCTCACCGACCAGGCCGGGGCGCGCGCCACGGGTGACGCCGGGCTCGACCTGGAGCAGCTCCATGGCGCCGGCGTTGTCGGCCTCACCGTCGGCCCAACCGCCGCCGGCTCCCGAGAAGAAGACCACGGCGGCGGTGCCGTCCAGGGTCGACGTCGCCGAGCGGGTGGCGTGCGGCTCGACGATGAGCATCTCGCCGACGCCCACGGTCTTGCCGCTGATGCTGAGGGCGCCGGAGATGACGACCATCTCCTCGCCGGCCGGCTGGTTGCCGACCGCGTCCCGGGTCCACCCGTCGGCGAACTGGACGACGACGGTGCGGGTGCCGCGCTCGGCGTCGGCGCGCAGCATCGCGATCCGGGCCGGCTTCTCGGCACCGGCGATCTGGTGCTCGGTCCAGGTCAGGTCAGGACTGGTGAGGTCCACGGTCAGGACGGTGCTCACAGGGTCACTCCTCGGAAGTAGTCGATGATCTCGGCCTCGCCCATCACGTCGGCGTACTTGGAGTCGAGGTCGAAGAGGTTCTGCTCGTGGGTGGCGAGCTCGCGGTCACCGCAGGCCTCGGCCACCACGAGCGGGCGGAAGCCGTTCTGCAGCGCGTCGAGCGCGGTGGCCCGGACGCAGCCGCTGGTGGAGAAGCCGAGCACGACCGCGGTGTCGATGCCGCGGGCGCGCAGGGTCGAGGCCAACGTGGTGCCGAAGAACGCCGAGGCGTACTGCTTGGTGACGATCACGTCGCCCTCGACCGGGGCCGGGGACTCGGGGAAGTCGATGAAGGGCGAGCCCTCCTCGAAGCAGGTCAGCCCCGGCACCTTGACCGCGAACCACCCACCGTCGGCGCCACCCGGCGCCAGGACGACCCGGGTGAAGATGACCGGGACGCCCGCCGACCGGGCGGCCTCGACCACCCGGTCAGCGCTGGCGCGGGCATCCTCGAAGCGGCCACCGTCATCGCTGAACGGCCCGTCCTCGAGGTAGGCACGGCAGACGTCGACCACGATCACGGCGGGCGCCGTACCGGGGCCGATCCGACCGCGGAATCCGACGGCGGCGTAGTCGTCCGAGCGTGCGTCCGTACTCATCAGTGCGTCCCGATCCCCTTCTAGTGACTTCGACTCAGATGATTCCGCGGGCCTCGAGGTCCGCGCGCTGGTCGGCGTCGATACCGAGGATGTTGCCGTAGACGTCCTCGTTGTGCTCCCCGAGCTTGGCGCCGGTCCACCGGATCGAGCCGGGGGTGCCCGACATCTTCGGCACGACGTTCTGCATGGCGAGCGAGCCGAACTGGTCGTCCGGGACGCGGACGATGGCCTCGCGGGCCTCGAAGTGCGGGTCGACGAGCATGTCCTTGGGACGGTAGATCCGGCCGGCCGGGACCCCACCCTCGTGCATCATCTCGAGCAGGTCGTCGGCGTTGTGCTTGGCCGTCCAGAGCGCGATGTAGTCGTCGAGCTCCTCCTGGCGCTGGCCGCGCTCGGCGTGACCGGCGTACTTCGAGCCGGGGGCGGCCAGCTCGGGCTCACCCATCAGCTCGGCGAGTCGGGAGAAGACCGAGTTCTGGTTGGCCGCGATCAGGACGAGCTGGTCGTCCGCGGTCGGGTAGACGTTGCTGGGTGCGATGTTGGGCAGCACGGCGCCGGTGCGCTCACGCTGGTAGCCCTGGACGTCCCACTCGGTGACGAGGCTCTCCATCATCGCGAGCACGGCTTCGTAGATCGCGCTGTCGACGACCTGGCCCTCGCCGGTGACGTCGCGGTGGTGCAGGGCAGCGAGCGCTCCGACGGTGGCGTGCATCGCGGCGAGCGAGTCACCGATCGAGATGCCGGTGCGCGAGGGCTGCCGGTCGGGGTCGCCGGTGGTGTAGCGGATACCGCCCATGGCCTCGCCGATGGAGCCGTAGCCGGCGCGGGAGGAGTACGGGCCGGTCTGGCCGTAGCCGCTGACCCGGACCATGATGATGCCCGGGTTGACCTCCTTGAGCTTCTCGTACGAGAGGCCCCACTTCTCCATCGTGCCGGGACGGAAGTTCTCCACGACGATGTCGGCGTCCTTGACCAGCTCGAGGAACATCGCCTGGCCCTCGGCCTCGCGCAGGTTGAGCGTCACCGAGCGCTTGTTGCGCCCGACGACCGGCCACCACAGGTAGGACCCGTCGACCTTCTCGCGGCCCCACTGACGCATCGGGTCGCCGACCTTGGGCGGCTCGACCTTGATCACGTCGGCGCCCTGGTCACCCATCAGCGTGCCGCAGAAGGGGCCGGCCAAGAGCTGGCCAGCCTCGATAACCCGGACGCCAGCGAGCGCCCCACCTGCACTGTGCGAATCGTTCATGAGGGAATCATATATTCGATATACTTCTCTTGTCAGCGACATCAAGGAGTGGACAGTGAACGCACCAGCCCCAGCGACCAGCATCGCCGCAACCGCGGCAGTGGAGATCGTCGAGGTCTCGCCCCGCGACGGCCTTCAGAACGAGAAGCGCCTGCTTCCCACGGAGACCAAGATCGAGCTGGTCCGCCGCAGCGTGGACGCGGGTCTGCGACGGGTCGAGGTGACCGCCTTCGCTCGCCCCGACCTGGTGCCGCAGATGGCTGACGCCGAGGACGTGCTCGCCGGACTGCGCGACGTCCCGGACCTGTCCAAGATCGGACTCGTGCTCAACCGTCGCGGCCTGGACCGCGCCATCGCCGGCGGCTGTGACGAGGTCACCGTCGTCGTCGTCGCCAGTGACGGCCTGGCGATCAAGAACCAGGGTGTCGACACCCAGGCCCAGGTCGCCGCCTGGCTGGAGACCGCCGCCGCCGCCAAGGAAGCAGGCCTCAAGACCACCGTGCTGCTGGCTGCCGCCTTCGGCTGCCCGTTCGACGGAGCCGTCCCGGTCGAGCGCGTGATCGAGGTCGCCAAGGCCTGCCTCGCGGCCGGCCCCGACGAGCTCGGCGTGGCCGACACCATCGGCGTCGGCGTCCCCACCCACGTGACGAAGCTGATCAGCGGCCTGCGCGCCCTCGACGCCGACCTCCCGCTGCGCGCGCACTTCCACAACACCCGCAACACCGGCTACGCCAACGCGGTCGCCGCGATCGCCTCCGGCGTCACCGCGCTGGACTCCTCGGTCGGCGGCATCGGTGGCTGCCCGTTCTCCCCCGGCGCGACCGGCAACATCGCGACCGAGGACCTGCTCTACATCCTGCAGAACTCCGACGGCATCGAGATGGCCCACGGGGCCGACGCGATGTCGCTGGCCCAGACCGGCGTCTGGATCTCCGAGGAGCTCGGTCTGCACCAGGCTCCCGCCCACCTCGCCCGCGCGGGCTGGTTCCCGCCCGTCGCCGCCGCCGCGGCACGCTGAAAGGTCCTGTGATGGAAGCGGTTCACGGCTTCAACGGCCATGCCTTCGCGGTGCTCCTGCACATCATCCTGTTCGCCTACTGGCTGGGCGGGGACGTCGGCGTCTACTACGCCAGCCGCTACATCCTGAAGTCCGACCTCGGACCCGAGGCGCGAGCGGTCTCGACCAAGATCATGCACGGGGTCGACATCGCTCCCCGGATCTCGCTCGTGCTGTTCCTGCCCAGCGGCATCACGCTGATGGCGTGGGGTCCGCTCGGCGACAAGTTCTTCGTGCACGGCTGGCTACTGTTCCTGGTCTGGGTGGCCGGGCTGACCTGGCTCACGATCTCGCTGATCGACTACCGCGGCGGGAACACCCCGATGGCCCGGTTCTCCCAGCGCGCCGACCTGCTGGTCCGCTACGGCCTCTCGGCCGGCCTGGCCGTCGCCGGCCTGTACACGATGATCGCGACCGACCCGTTCGGCGTCACCACCAACCCGAAGTGGCTGGGTGCCAAGGTCCTGGTCTACGGCCTGTGCATCTTCTCCGGCGTGATGATCCGGCGCGCGCTGCTCCCCTTCGGTCCGGCCTTCGGCCACCTCGTCACGCAGGGCTCGACCCCGGACGTCGAGAGTGCGATCCTGCGCTCGATCAAGCGGTGCGAGCCCTGGGTCTACGGCATCTGGGGGATGGTCATCCTGGCCGCGGCCCTCGGTGTGATCAAGCCCGGCTCGACCGCCTTCTGAGAGGAACCCTGAGATGAGTACGTCGCCCCGCCAGCGCTGGCTCCTCGCCATCGCGGGAAGCATCGCCGGTCTCGGCGTGGCCTTCCTGGTCCGCCGGTTGCTGACCGACTCGGGAGTGCCGCAGGCCGCCCCGGTCGCCCTCCCCCTGCGCTGCCGGGTCCTGGGCCACGGCTGGACCGCGCCGAAGGCCGGCCAGCTCCCCGTCCGACACACGTGCCGGCGGTGCGAGTCCCTCGATCTTCCCCTGTCCTGAGAGGTCATCCCATGAGCGCCACCCTCACCAGCACCCTCACGAAGGGCCGCAAGTTCGCCCTCGTCCTGCCCTCGACGAACACGTCGGTGGAGCGCGAGTTCCACCACCTCCGTCCGCAGGACTGCTCCTGGCACACCGGTCGGATCATGATCAAGGCCCCGGCCCTCGACAGCGCCGACGCGTTCGGCGCGTTCCGCGAGTGCCTCAACGAGGCGCTCCCCGAGGCGCTCGAGGTCGTGATGACCTGCAAGCCCGAGTACATCGTGATGGGCATGTCCGCCGAGACCTTCTGGGGCGGCGTCCAGGGCAACGCGGCCTTCGAGGCCAACGTCCGCGAGCTGACCGGTCTGGAGGTGACCACCGGCGCCACCGCTGCCGGCGAGGCGCTGAAGGCGTTCGGCGCGAAGCGGATCGGGATCGTGACGCCGTACCAGCCGGTCGGCGACGAGCAGGTGGTCGCCTACTTCACCGAGCTCGGTTTCGACGTCGCCGCGATCACCGGTCTGCGCTGCGACTCGGCGACCTCGATCGCCGACGAGACACCCGAGGCGCTGCGGGCAGCGTTCCTGTCCGTCGACGGCCCGGACGTGGACGCACTCATCCAGTGCGGCACCAACCTGGAGTGCATCGCCGTCGCCGCCGAGCTGGAGAAGGAGCTGGGCAAGCCGGTGATCGCGATCAACCTCGCCACCATGTGGCACGCCTTCCGGGTCAACGGCATCGAGGACAAGATCGCCGGCTACGGCTCGCTGATGGAGCTGCACTGATGTTCAACCACGTCGGACACCTCACCCTGTCGGCCGACGTCACCGACGGCCAGGTCGACGGGATCGTCGACGGGCTGCTCGCTCTGCCCGGACAGGTCGACGGCCTGGTCAGCGCCGAGGTCGTCCGCGACGCCGGCCTGACCCTCGGCAACGCCACGCTGCGCTTCCACATGCGCTTCGTCTCCGAGGACGCCTGGCGCGCCTACGGCAAGCACCCGGCCCACGTCGCGGTCCTGACCGACCACATCAAACCGGTCCTGGGCTCGAAGGCCTTCGTCCAGTACGACGACGCCGCCGTGCGGACCGCCACCGCCTGAGTCACCACCGAACGCCAGAGGCGCCCCCAGTCGATGACTGGGGGCGCCTCTGTTTGGGTCCGTGGACCGGGGGTCCGGACTCAGACGTCGGTCGGCATCGCGTTGGTGCCCTGGCGCATCCGGTCGCGGTAGGAGCCGGTCGGGAACTCGCGGTCCTTCAGCTTCTCCATGAAGCCGCGCAGGGTGCGGTTGCCGTAGGACGGGGCGACGTGGTCGACGACGGACCAGTACTTCGCGGCCTCGAGGTAGAAGACGACCGGCTTGAGCTGCTTGCTGAGCTTGCTCAGCTTGCCCAGGCGGGCGATCTTCTTGTCCCACGACTCCATCGTGATGACTTCCCAGTTGGGCGCCTTGCCGTTGATGTCGAACATCATCTGGCCGGCGTCCTTGAGCGTGACGAGGTTGTCCTCGGACCACGGGCCACCGACGGGCAGGACCCGGCTGTAGGAGTCGGCGTTCAGCACCTGGTTGACGATGAACTCGGCGAGGTCGCCGCGGTCGATCGGGTTGACCACGTTGTACTCACCGTGGTCGTAGATCCGGTAGGGCAGGCCCTGCTTGACGTCACCGAAGGCGACCGAGAGGTAGGGGAAGTACGCCGTCGGGCGGACGATCGTCCAGTTCATCGGGCCGTGGTGCTGGCCGATGAGCTCACCCTCGACCTGCAGCTTGTAGACCTGGGGGATCAGCTCGGGGCGGTAGACGCCGTAGTCGCTGATGTGGATGAACTGCTGGACGTCGTTGGCGACGGCGGCCTTGATCCCGTTGACGACGGCCTCGTGGTCGACGAGGCGGCAGTCCTCGGCGTCGTTGGGCTTGCGGCCGCTCAGCAGGGAGATGACGACTGCGGTCGGGGCGGCGGCCACGGCAGCGGTCACGTCGGCAGCCTTGGTCGCGTCACCGACGATCACCTCGGCGTCGGCGTACTCCGCCTCGTTCTTGACCTCGGCGCTGCGCGAGAGCACCACCGGGCGGTAGCCGCGGCGAGCGAGCTCGGGCACCAGGGCGCGGCCGATGTAGCCCGTGCCGCCGAGCACGAGGACGCGCTCGCCGTTGCCGGAGCCGACCGGACCGGTCACGTAGGTGGTGGATTCGGTCGCCAGCAGGCGGCTGCGCAGCTCGTGGCTGTGCGCCTGAGCCGCCTGGGTGTCGAGGTTCGTGATCGTACTGAAGGCCATGCGTAGATCATATATCTTCTTCGACGAAATGGGGAGGAACTCCACCACGACTCCGGCCGTTGAGCAGAACATGAAGTGTCCGACCGACGGAGCCCTGCTGGTGATGAGCGAGCGCAGCGGCATCGAGATCGACTACTGCCCCGAGTGCCGCGGCGTCTGGCTCGACCGGGGCGAGCTGGACAAGATCATCGAGCGCTCGGTGGGCGCTCCTGCGCCGGCTCCGGCGCCGAGCCAGCCGCGACAGCAGCCGCAGCAGCAGTACAACCAGCAGTACCAGCAGCAGCCGTACAAGAAGAAGCGGGAGAGCTGGCTCTCCGAGCTCTTCGACTGACCGGTCCAAGGTTCAGCGGGGTCGCCAGCGCTTCCACAGCGCGGTGGCTCGGCTGCGCTCCTTGCCGTCCCACTCGATCCACACGTCGGCGAGCATCTCGGCCTCCGACGCCTCCCGCACCCGGCCGCCCAACGTGATCGTCCGGTCCAGCGGCGCTGGCCGCAGGTAGGTCACGTCCAGACCCGCGGTGACGTAGGGCAGGGCCGCACCGGGCAGCGGCGGCCAGCCGCGCTCGTACGCCGCGTGCGTGACGGCGGCCGCCGAGTGGCAGTCCAGCAGGGTGGCGATGATGCCGCCGTTGAGGAAGCCCAGCCCGTTGTCGTGCTGGGGCCACGGCGCGAACTCGGCGACGACCAGGCCGTCGCCCGCGTCGAAGCTCTTCAGCTGCAGCCCGTCGGCGTTCGAGGGGCCGCAGCCGAAGCACGGAAGGTCGGGGAAGTAGCGGTCCTGCAGCGCGCTGTCCGCGTTCATCCGTCCAGCCTACGAAGGGCCGTCGGCGGCTAGGCTGACCGCGCTGGGATCACGGCATGTCGGCGCAGTGGGGAGCCGCTTGCCCCGACGAAGGACGGCCATGGTCAGACCCACCATCCTCACGGTCGACGACGACCGGCAGGTCGCCGACGCGATCACCTGGGACCTCAAGGACCGCTACGGCGAGGACTACCGCGTGATCGGGACGACCTCCGGCGAGGAGGCCCTGGCACTGCTGGCCTCGCTCGCGCTCCGCGGTGATCCGGTGGCGCTCATCGTCACCGACCAGCGGATGCCGGTGATGACGGGGACCGAGCTGCTCGCCCGTTCCCGCGAGCACGCACCGGAGGCGAAGACCCTGCTGCTGACGGCGTACGCCGACACGGACGTGGCGATCGCCGCGATCAACGAGATCGGGCTGGACCACTACCTGCTCAAGCCGTGGGACCCTCCGGCCGAACGGCTCTTCCCCGTGGTCGACGACCTGCTCGACGACTGGCGCCGCGCGCACCCCGATCCTGCGCCGGCCCTGCGGGTGGTGGGTCACCGCTGGTCGGACCGCGCGCACGCGGTGAAGGACTTCCTCGCCCGGAACCACGTCCCGTACACCTGGCTCGACGTCGAGCGGGACGAGGAGGGCGCCCGGCTGCACGCCAGCGCCGGAGGTGATCCGGACGACCTGCCGCTCGTGCTGCCGCCCGGGGCGGAACCTCTCCGGTCACCGACGATCACCGAGGTCGCCACCGCGCTCGACCTGCACACCGCCGCGAGCCAGCCGCTCTACGACGTCTGCATCGTCGGCGGCGGACCGGCCGGACTGGCGGCCGCCGTCTACGCGGCCTCCGAGGGACTGAACACGGTCGTCGTGGAGGGTCGTGCCCCCGGAGGTCAGGCCGGACAGAGCGCCGCGATCGAGAACTACCTCGGCTTCCCCCGCGGGCTGAGCGGGGCCGACCTCGCCCAGCGCGCGATCGCCCAGGTCGCCCGTTTCGGCGCGGAGATGGTGCTCGCCCGCGACGTGGTCGGCCTGGAGCAGCGCGGCCCGGTCCGTGCGGTGATCCTCGAGGGCGGCACCGCGGTCGAGGCCCGGGCCGTCGTGGTGGCCAGCGGCGTCTCCTACCGCCGGCTGGAGGCCGACGGTGCCGACCGGCTCCAGGGGCGTGGCGTCTACTACGGCGCCACCGCGAGCGAGGCAGCCCAGTGCACGGGTGACGTGGTGTACGTCGTCGGCGGAGCCAACTCCGCCGGGCAGGCGGTGCTCAACCTGGCCCGGCACGCGACCCGGGTGGTGATGGTGGTCCGCGGCACGGACCTCCGCGCCGGCATGTCGCAGTACCTGGTGGACCGGATCGAGGCCACGCCCAACGTCACGGTGCGGCTGGGGGCCGAGGTCGCCGCCGTCGCCGGGGAGGACCACCTCGAGAGGATCAGCCTGCGCGACCGGGCCAGTGGCGCGACCGAGGAGGTCGAGGCGCCGTGGCTCTTCGCCTTCATCGGAGCCTCGCCCCGGACCGACTGGCTCGGGGAGACGGTCACCCGCGACGGGCACGGGTTCGTCCTCACCGGCCCCGACCTGGCCCGGACCGAGACCGTCAGCTGGACCCTGGAGCGACCGCCGGCTCCGTTGGAGACCAGCCTCCCCGGCGTCTTCGCCGCGGGTGACGTGCGCTCGGAGTCGATGAAACGGGTGGCCGCTGCCGTCGGAGACGGTGCGATGGCGATCGCTCTCGTCCACCGCTACCTGGCGTCGCTGTGAGCGCGATCGACGCGGCCGACCTGGCCGCGATCCCGCTCTTCGACGGGCTGACCGCGGACCAGCTCGGCGAGATCACCTCCCGGTCCGAGGAGGTCCGCTTCACCGCCGGGGACGTGCTGTTCACCGAAGGAACCCACGCCGACCACTGGTGGGTCCTGATGGACGGGGTCGTCGCTCTCTCGCGCCGGGTCGGCCGCGAGGACGTCGAGGTGGCTCGGATGGACGAGCCGGGTCGGTGGGCCGGTGGCTTCCGCGGCTGGGACGCCAGCGGCGTCTACCTGGCGACCGGCCGAGGCGTCGTACCCGGACGTGCTCTGCGGCTGGCCGCCGACGACCTCCGGTCCCTGCTCGACACCTTGTCCCCGCTGGGTGGCCACCTGGTCCGCGGGCTCTACCACACCGCACGGAGCGTGGAGTCGACCGCGCGTCAGCGCGACGCCCTGGTCACCCTCGGGACGATGGCGGCGGGCCTGGCACACGAGCTCAACAACCCTGCGGCCGCGGCGGTCCGGTCGACGGACGCCCTCGCGGAGGCCTGCGACGGTCTCCTCGGGGCGCTGAGCAGGCTCGCCGGCGACGACATCAGTGCCGCCCAGTTCGCCGCCCTCGACGAGCTGCGGCAGGTCGCCGCCGCCGTCCCGCCACCCCACGACCCGCTGGTGCTCGCCGACCGCGAGGACGAGCTGAGTCGGTGGCTGTCGGCCCGAGGGATCGGCGGAGCTCGCCGCACGGCCTCGATCTTCGCCGCCTCGGGGATCGACCTGCCCTGGTGCGACCGTGCCGCCGAGGTGCTCGGTGAGGCGCTCGGCCCCGGACTGGACTGGGTCGCGGCCACGTTGTCGGCCCAGGTGAACCTCGCACGCACCCGCGAGTCGACGCGGCGGATCTCGGAGCTGGTGGCGTCGGTGCGCTCCTACTCCCAGCTCGACCGCGCCTCCCGGCAGCGGACCGACCTCCACGAGGGCCTGGAGAGCACCGTGACGATGCTCGGACACCGGCTGCGCGACGTCGACGTGGTCCGCGAGTTCACCAGCACCGTGGAGATCGACGCCTACCCCGGCGAGCTCAACCAGGTCTGGACCAACCTGATCACCAACGCCGTCGACGCGATGGCGGGCACCGGACGGCTGACCCTGTCGACCCGGACCACCGGGGACGGCACCGCGGTCGTGGTGGAGGTGGTCGACACCGGGACCGGGATGTCGGCCGAGGTCGCGGAACGGGCCTTCGAACCCTTCTTCACGACCAAGGACGTCGGCCAGGGGACGGGGCTCGGCCTCGACATCGCCCGTCGCATCGTCGTCGAGCGTCACGACGGCACGATCGAGGCGCTGCCGACGGAGAGCGGCACGACGATGCGGGTCACGCTTCCGGTGGAACCCCAGTCCTGACCCTGGCGGACCACAGTGCCGCGATGGCAGGATCACGAATGCCTGGCAACCACCAACGGGGGTACCGATGAGCACCGACGCTGAACAGGTTCCGCAGTCCACCGTCGCGAAGATGAGCGTGCCGACGCTCACCGCCATGGTGGTCGGCAGCATGGTCGGAGCGGGCGTCTTCTCGCTCCCCGCCCGGTTCGGCGTCGCCACCGGCATCCTCGGCTCCCTGATCGCCTGGGCGATCGCCGGCACCGGCATGCTGATGCTCGCCTTCGTCTTCCAGAACCTGGCGATCCGCAAGCCGGAGCTCGACTCCGGTGTCTTCATCTACGCCAAGGCCGGGTTCGGGGACTACGTCGGCTTCAACTCCGCGATCGGGTTCTGGGCCAGCTCCATCGCCGGGAACACCTTCTACTGGGTCTTCATCGGCGCGACCCTCGGCGCGTTCTTCGACGGCTTCGGCGACGGAGCGACCGTGCTCGCGGTCGCGTTGTCGACCGTCGGGGTGTGGACCTTCCACTTCCTGATCGCCCGCGGGGTGCGCGACGCCGCCGTGATCAACCAGATCGTCACGGTCTTCAAGATCGTCCCGATCCTGGTCTTCATCGTCGTGATGTTCTTCTACTTCGACGCCGGCGTCTTCGCCGACAACTGGCTCGCCACCGGGTACGGCGACCTGGGCAACCTCAACGAGCAGATCCGCAACACCATGCTGATCACGACGTTCGTCTTCATCGGGATCGAGGGCGCCAGCGTCTACTCGCGCTACGCCAAGCGGCGCGAGGACGTCGGCCGCGCGACGGTGCTCGGCTTCGTCAGCGTGCTGGCGGTCTTCGCCCTGGTCACCCTCGCCTCCTACTCCGTCGTCCCGCAGCCGGAGCTGGGCGCGATCCGCCAGCCCTCGATGGTCGGCGTCTTCGAGTCCCAGGTCGGGCACTGGGGCGAGATCTTCATCAGCGTCGCCGTCATCGTCTCCGTGCTCGGCGCCTACCTGGCCTGGACGCTGATGGCGGCCGAGGTGATGTACATCCCCGCTCGCCAGGAGGACTTTCCGCGCTTCCTCGGCCAGGAGAACGAGCACGGCACCCCCATCACGGCCCTGGTGGTCACGTCGCTGGCGGTGCAGGGACTGCTGGCGCTGACGTTCGTCGTCACCGACGCCCTCAACTTCATGCTCGACCTCGCGACCAGCCTCGCCCTGCTGCCGTACCTGCTGGCGGCCGCCTACGCGCTCAAGATCGGGCTCACCGGCGAGGGCTACGAGGGCGTGTCCGCCGGCGTACGACGCAAGGAGTCGATCGTCGCCGGTGCCGCGGTGGCCTACACCGCGTTCCTCTTCGACGCCGCCGGGATGAAGTTCGTCGTCCTGATGGCGGTGATCCTCGCGCCGTTCTCGCTGCTCTACATCAAGGCCCGCAGCGAGAACGGTCGTCGTCTCTTCTCCCCCACCGAGTGGGCCCTCTTCGCCCTGATCGTGATCGCCGGAGTCTTCGGCGCCGTCGCGCTCTGGACCGGTCGCATCACCCTCTAGAGAAAGGCAGTTGCATGAGCGTCTCCTCGACGTACGGCGTCCACTCCGAGGTCGGCAAGCTCAAGAAGGTGCTGGTCTGCGCGCCCGGGCTCGCCCACCGCCGGCTCACGCCGAGCAACAACGACGACCTGCTCTTCGACGACGTGATGTGGGTCGAGAACGCCCAGCGCGACCACGCCGACTTCGTCAACAAGCTGACCCAGCGCGGCGTCGAGGTGGTCGAGCTGCACGACCTGGTCGCCCAGACGATGGCCATCCCCGAGGCGAAGTCGTGGCTGCTGGACCGCAAGGTGGTACCCAACCAGGTGGGTCCGGGGCTCGTGGACGGCACCCGTGAGTTCCTCGAGCAGCTGCCCGAGCGCCAGCTGGCCGACTTCCTGATCGGCGGCCTGGCGACCAACGACCTGCCGGAGGACTTCCGCTCGCCGTACATCTCGCTGGTCCGCGAGTCGACCGGGGCACGGGAGTACCTGCTGCCGCCGCTGCCGAACACGCTCTACACCCGCGACACCACCTGCTGGCTGTACGGCGGCCTCACCATGAACCCGCTGTACTGGCCGGCTCGCAAGGACGAGACCATCCTTTACAAGGCGCTCTACCAGTTCCACCCCGACTACGTCGGGTCGAAGGTCTGGTGGGGCGACCCGGACGAGGAATGGGGCCAGGCCACCTTCGAGGGCGGCGACATCATGCCCGTCGGCAACGGCGTCGTGCTGATGGGGATGAGCGAGCGGACCTCGCGCCAGGCGATCACCCAGGTCGCCGCCGCGCTCTTCGCGCAGGGTGCGGCGACCCGCGTGATCGTGGCAGGGATGCCGAAGCTGCGCGCCGCGATGCACCTGGACACGGTCTTCACCTTCGCCGACCGCGACATCGTCACGCTCTACCCGACGATCATGAACGCGGTGCACACCTTCTCCCTGGTGCCGAGCGACAAGGCGCCGGGCGTCGAGGTGATCGACGAGGGCACGACGCCCTTCGTCGACGTCGTCGCCAAGGCGCTGGGGCTGCCCAAGCTCAACGTGATCGAGACCGGCGGCGACGTCTACCAGTCGGAGCGCCAGCAGTGGGACAGCGGCAACAACGCCGTCGCCCTGGAGCCGGGCGTGGTCTTCACCTACGACCGCAACACGTTGACCAACACGCTGCTGCGCAAGGCGGGGGTCGAAGTGATCACCATCGTGGGCGCCGAGCTCGGCCGCGGCCGTGGCGGCGGGCACTGCATGACCTGCCCGATCATCCGTGAGCCGGTGGAGTTCTGAGCGAGCCACCTGCGGCGCGACCGGTGAGGTCGCGCCGACGTACCTGGACCATCCGTCTGGTCCTGGGGGCGATCCTGGTCGTCGCCAGCGTGTACCTGGTCCGGCTGGTCGGACAGGTCGACTGGGGCGAGGTCCGCGACGCCCTCGCCGACCTGACCTGGTGGCAGCCGATCGTGCTGCTGGTCCTGCTCGGGTTCCGCCAGCTCTGCGGCGCCCTGCCGCTCTCGCTCTACGTCCCCGGGGTGACCCCGTTCCAGGCCGTCCAGAACGACCAGGTCGGGATCCTGCTCTCCTCGTTCGCGCCACCGCCGAGCGACACCGCGGCGCGGACGGCGATGTTCTCCTCGTGGGGCGTGTCGGTCCCGGTCGCGCTCGCCGGGACGCTGCTCAACACGTTGACGCTCTTCATCGTGCGCTTCGGCGCGCCCGCGGTGGCGATCGCGCTCGCCCTGATCACCGGGGCGGAGATCACGGCCGGCTGGCTCGACCTGATCTTCATCGCCGCCTCGGTCACGATCCTGGTCAGCCTGCTGCTGATCATCCGCAGTGACGCGCTCGCCCGCCGTGTCGGTCTGAGCGGGGGACGTCTCGCCCACCGGTTCAGGAAGAGCGTCGATCCTGACGAGTGGGCCGAGGGGTGCGTGCGGTTCCGGGCGAACGTCGCGGAGAACTTCCGCGGCGGCTTCCGCGGGTCCCTGCTCGCGACGGTCGGCATGGTGGTCGTCGACTTCACCATGCTGCTGCTGTGCCTGCGCTTCGTCGGGCTCAGTGCCTCGGAGGTCGGCGTGGCCCCGATCCTGATCGCCTACCTGTTCGCGTTCCCGTTGACCCTCTTCCCGTTCTTCGGCCTCGGACTGGTCGACGCGGCGGTCATCGCCGCGGTGGCCGGTGCGGCGAGCGTGGCCGGAGCGGAGGCGGCCGAGGCGGCGGCGATCGCCGGGCTGATCGTGTGGCGGGTGTTCAACACCGGCGGCCCGCTGGTCCTCGGAGGGATCGCGCTGGTCGCCTGGAAGGCGACGCTCGGCAAGCGGTTGTCGGCGGGCTAGCGCCTCCGGCCGGACGTCAGTCCGAGCGTCCCGGCGGTGACGCAGGCCAGCGCGACCGCCGCGGTGAACCACGGGAAGATCGCACCCAGGCCCCACTCGGTCGCCGCCCAGCCCGCCAGGACCGCGGGGATCGCCATCGCGGCGTAGGCCAGCAGGTAGAACGCCGACATCACCTCGCCGCGCTGGTCGGCCGGCACGAACCGGCCGAGGTAACGCAGCGATCCCCCGAAGGCCAGCCCGAACGCCAGGCCGGTGAGGACGGCCGAGACCACGACCAGCGCGGCCTGGTGCGTGTGCAGCGCCAGCACTCCGAGTCCGAGCGCGGCGGCGGTCCCGAAGTCGCCGGTGATCGCGGCGGTCCGGGCGTCCCACCCTCCGCCGACCGCTTGGCTCACGGCCGCCGCAGCTGCCATCGCCGCGACCACGATGCCGCCGAAGACGAGGGTGTGCACGCCGGTCTGCTGGCCGGCGAAGGCCGGGAACAGCGACAGGTAGACGCCCAGCACCGACCAGGCCGCCATCACCCCCAGCACGGCGAACCGGAACTCGGTCCGGATCGACGCTGGCACGGCCGGGCGCGCGATCCGGATCCGGGCGCCGGTGCGGCGGTGGTGCGGCTCCGGGATCGGCAGCAGCACCAGCAGCAGGAGGAGCACCACGAACCCGATCACCGCGTACGGCGTGACGAGCGGGTCGGGCCCGTACTGAGCGAGGAGAGCCACGCCGAGGACCGCGACCGCGATCCCGAGGTTGAACATGATCCCGGTGAGGTGGCCGCTCCGAGCACCGTGCTCGGGGCGCAGGTCGAGGAGCGCGGCCGACCCCACCACCACGGTGGTGCCGACGGCGACGCCGTGCAGCGCGCGGGCGAGGAGGAGCGACGTGACCCCGTCGGCGGTGATGAAGAGCAGCAGGCCGGCGACCATCGCGACCAGGGCGCCCACCAGGAGCGGCTTGCGTCCGATGCTGTCCGAGACCACCCCCGCCACCACGGCCGCGACCAGGGCGCCGAAGGCGTAGACCGCGAAGATCACGGTTGTAGTGATCGGCGCCAGCGCCCATTCACGCTGGTAGATGCCGTAGAGCGGGGCCGGGGCACCGGAGACACCGATGGCCACCGCCATCAGCGCGACCAGCAGCGGGTAGGCCGGCACGGTGCGCCGGCCGGTCAGGCTCGGGAAGGTTGTGCTCATCGCTGGCGTTCTCCTGGTGCTAGGTTCGATAGAGATCGAACGTCGTATCCACCATAAGTTCGATCCGCATCGAACTTATTCCGACCCGATCCGGGAGAAGTGCATGACCACGTCGCACGAGAACGACCTGAGCGTCAGCAGCAGCCTGACGCCGGTCGCACCGCTGCAGCAGGTGCTGAACGCTCTCGCCGATCCGGTGCGGCTCGAGATGGTGCGACGGCTCTCCGGATCCGACGGCGAACCGGTCGCGTGCGCCCGCCTCTACGACGGGATCGGCAAGTCCACGGCCAGCCACCACTTCAAGACGTTGCGCGAGGCCGGGGTCATCCAGCGGATCGTGATCGACGGGCAGACCCACCAACGCCTGCGTCGCGACGACGTGGAGGACGCCTACCCCGGCGTCCTCGCCTCCATCATCGCCGCCGCGGGCTGACCGAACGAGGCTGGTTACTCGGCGAGGTCGACGTCGGTGGTCAGCTCGACGTTCGCCCACACCTCGTAGCCGAGCGGCGCCAGCTGGTCGATGATCGAGTGCCGGATGCCGTCCTCATCCGCGACCGTCCAGGCGCCCTCGACGACGAAGGTGACGTCGAGGTACAGCCGACCGCCGAGCTTGGTCGCGGCGACGTACGGCTCGGGGAGTCCGAACTGCTCGCGGGTGGCGCCGACGGCGCGGTGCACCGCGTCCCGGACCGCGGGTGGTGGCACGGCCTCCAGCAGCTCGAGTCCAGCGCTCCGGATCAGCCGCAACGGCACCGGGACGATCAAGGCGCAGGCGATCAGGACGAGCACCGGGTCGGCGTAGGCGACGGCCTCGCCCCAGCGGGTGCCGTCCAACCAGAGCGCCACCGCACCCCCGACGGCGATGACCGCACTGAGGAGGGCGCTCGCCCGCCACTGCGCCCGCTCCGCGGCGACCAGCTCGGAGCCCGACAGCAGGGCCAGCCACCACGCCAGGACGAGGGACAACACCGTCGAGGCGATCCCGTAGGCGAGGACTACTCCCGGCGAGACCTCGGCCCCGCCGGCCCGGATGACCACGATCGCGTCCCCGGCGGCGTAGAGCAGGGTGCCCAGCAGGACCGCACCCTGGACGCCGATGGCCAAGGGCACCGCAGCCTTCTTGCCGAAGGGGAACGTCGGGGTGGGTGCCGATTCGGCAGCCGCCGCAGCGAGCAACGAGATCCCGGACAGCACGATGCCCAGCACCGCGTAGAGCCCGTCGAACAGCAGCACCCGCGACCCGGCGAGAAGTCCCCAGACGACGGCGATCAACCCCAGGAGCGCCCCACCGGCGATCGAGACGCGCAGGGCGCGCTGCTCCCCCGCGCGGAGGTCAGCCGTGCCGCTCACCCTGCGATCGTCCCAGAACAGGCCCGCCGTCTATAGAGTCATCCGTGACCGATGAGGCGTGAGGCCAGGAGGCGGCCGTGGACGCACACGAGGCGAGGGCGACCAAGAAGCCCACCTTGGCCGATGCCCTCGTGCCGTTGGGCGCTCTCGCGGTGCTGATCGCGAGCTCGTTGGCCCTCTTCGGGCTCGATGCCCTCGACGGCCCGATCCAGGTCGCACTCCTGATGTGCTGCGCGATCGCGGCGTTGATCGCGATGAAGAACGGCCACGACTTCAGCTCGGTCCAGGAGGCCGGCAAGGGCGCCATCGCCTCGGTGACGAGCGCGATCTTCATCCTGCTCGCGGTCGGCGCCCTGATCGGGGTGTGGAACCTCAGCGGCACCATCCCGACGCTGGTCTACTACGGGATCCAGATCCTCTCGCCGGGCTGGTTCTACGCCGCGACCGCCCTGATCTGCGGCGTGGTCGCGCTCAGCATCGGCAGCTCCTGGACGACGGCGGCCACCATCGGGGTCGGCCTGGTCGGCATCGCCGCCCTGATCGGGGTCTCACCGGCGATCACGGCCGGTGCGGTGATCTCGGGCGCCTACCTCGGCGACAAGACCTCGCCCCTGTCGGAGACCACGATCCTGACAGCGCAGATCGTCAAGGTCGACGTCTACGAGCACATCAAACGGCAGGTGTGGACCTCGATCCCGGCGTTCGTGATCGCGTTCGTCGTCTTCCTCGTGCTCGGGGTGACCGGCCCCGACACGGTCTCCGACGCCGAGACCACCTCCGACCTGGACAAGCTCAACCAGATCTTCACCATCACCCCGCTCGCCCTGCTGCCGGTCGTGCTGCTCGCGTTCCTCTCGATCCGGAAGGTGCCCGCCTCGCTCGCCCTGCTGGCCGCGACCCTCTTCGCCGGTGTCCTCGGCGCCTTCCTCCAACCCGACGTGTACGCCGACTTCGTGGCCGGGACCGGCAACGTGGTGGTGGAGTCGATCAAGGCGATCTGGTCGGCGATGGCCAACGGGTTCAGCATCGACACCGGCATCGCGGACATCGACCGGCTGCTCTCCCGCGGCGGGATGGACTCGATGCTGCTGACCATCTGGCTGATCCTGGGGGCGGTGACCTTCGGCGCGATGCTCGAGGAGTTCGGGCTGATCAACCGACTGGTCGACCCGATGATCGCCGCAGCGTCCAGCACCGGACGGCTCTACGTCACGGTGTTCGCCTGCGGCTTCGGGCTCAACGTGGTCGCCGGTGACCAGTACATCGCGCTCGTCCTGCCCAGCCGGATCTTCCGGGCCGAGTTCGCCCGCCGCGGCCTGGCGCCGACCAACCTGTCCCGGCTCGCCGCCGACTCCGGCACCGTGACCTCGCCGCTGGTGCCGTGGAACTCGTGCGGTGCCTTCATGGGCGCCACCCTCGGCGTCTCGACGCTGCTCTACCTGCCGTACGCCGTGTTCTGCTACGCCAGCCCGGCGCTGAGCGTGCTGTACGGCATCACCGGCTTCAAGATCGAGAAGGTCGAGCCCACTGCCTTGGACGAGCCCCCTGAAGGGCCTCAGCGGAACGCGGCGTGACCGGTCATCGCCTGCCCGATCACCAGCGTGTGCATCTCCACGGTTCCCTCGTAGGTGAGCACCGACTCCAGGTTGTTCATGTGCCGGATGACCGGGTACTCCAGCGAGATCCCGTTCGCCCCGAGGATGGTGCGGGCGGTCCGGCAGATCTCGATCGCCTCGCGGACGTTGTTGAGCTTGCCGAGGCTGACCTGGTCGGGGGTGATCAGCCCGGCGTCCTTGCGACGGCCCAGGTGCAGGGCGAGCAGCATGCCCTTGGTGTACTCGAGATTCATGTCCGCGAGCTTCTGCTGGGTCAGCTGGAAGGCAGCGATCGGCTTGCCGAACTGGGTCCGCTCCCCGGCGTACTCCAGGGCCGCGCGCAGGGAGGAGCGGGCGGCTCCCAGGGCACCCCAGACGATCCCGTACCGGGCCTCGGACAGGCAGCTGAGCGGTCCCTTGATGCCGAGGGCCTCCGGGAGCATCGCTGACTCGGGGAGCCTCACCCCGTCGAGCACCAGCTCGCTGGTGACCGAGGCGCGCAGGGAGAGCTTGTGCTTGATCTCCGGGGCGCTGAAGCCGGGGGTGTCGGTCGGGACCACGAACCCGCGGATGCCGTCCTCGGTCTGGGCCCACACCACCGCCACGTCGGCGATGGAACCGTTGCTGATCCACATCTTGCGGCCGTCGAGCACCCAGTCGGTGCCGTCCCGACGCGCTCGGGTGCGCATGTTCGCCGGGTCCGAGCCGACGTCGGGCTCGGTCAGCCCGAAGCAGCCGATCGCCTCGCCCTCCGCCATCCGCGCGAGCCACTCGTTCTTCTGCTCCTCGCTCCCCCACCGCCAGATCGCGAACATCGCCAGCGAGCCCTGCACGGAGACGAGCGAGCGGATCCCCGAGTCGCTGGCCTCCAGCTCCAGGCAGGCCAAGCCGTACTCGGTGGCCGACATCCCGGCACAGCCGTAGCCCTCGAGGTGCATCCCGAGCACCCCCACCGACCCCAGGCCGCGGGCCAGCTCGCGGAGGTCGTCGACCTCGCCGCGCTCGAACCAGTCGGCGACGTACGGGTCGATCCGCTCGTCGCAGAACCGACGGACCGAGGCCCGCACGGCCTTCTCGTCGGGGCTGAGCAGGTCGTCGATGCCGGCGAGGTCGAGCGGGTCGCGGTGCGTGGTGGTCATGCGGGGTTCTCCTCAGTGAGCCAGCGACGGACGTCGTCGTTGTGTTCGCCCAGGCGGGGCGGGGGCGCGTAGGACGTGATCGGGGTGCCGCTCAACCGGAGCGGGCTGCGGACCTGGCGCGGGACACCCGGTCCGACGTCGACGGTCGGGGCGAGTCCCAGGATGTCGGCGAGCTCGAACGCGTCGGCGATGCTGCCGACCGCGCCCGCGGGCACCCCGGCCGCAGTGAGCCGGTCGATCCAGCCGGCGACCGTGTCGGTGGCGAGCCGGCGCTCGAGCAGCTCGACGAGGTCGGTCCGGTGCGCGACCCGGGCGGCGTTGGTGGCGTAGCGCGGGTCGTTGGCCAGCTCGGCGACCTGGAGGACGGCGGCGAGCTCGCGGAACTGGCCGTCGTTGCCGCAGCAGACGGCCAGGTTCCCGTCCTTCGCGGCGAGGGTCTCGTAGGGCGCGATCGAGGGATGCCGGTTGCCCATCGCGACCGGGGCCTCGCCGGTGGCGAGGAAGGCCGAGGCCTGGTTGGCCAGCGATCCGAGCAGGCTGGACAGCAGGTTCACCTCGACCCGCTGTCCGCTCCCGGTCCGGTCGCGGGCGGTCAGCGCGGCGAGGATCCCGACCACGGCGTCCTTCGCGGTCAGTACGTCGACGAGCGCGACACCCACCTTCGTCGGCTGTCCGGGCTCCCCGGTGATGCTCATCAGCCCGCCGACCGCCTGGACCAGGAAGTCGTAGCCGGGGAGATCGCGCCCGCCGTGGCCACCGAAGCCGGTGATGGAGGCGTAGACGACACCGGGGTTGGTCGCCGCGACCTGGTCGTAGCCGAGGTCGTAGCGCTCCAGGGTGCCGGACTTGAAGTTCTCCAGCACCACGTCGGCCCGGCGGGCGAGCTCCACCGCGAGCCGGCGGTCCTCGAGGTCGGACAGGTCGAGCTCGACCGACTGCTTGGACCGGTTGGCGCACTCGAAGTAGCTGCTCGAGTTCTCGGTCCAGGGCGGGCCCCAGTGCCGGGTGTCGTCGCCGTGGCCGGGTCGTTCGACCTTGACCACGGTGGCGCCGAGGTCGGCCAGGGTGGCGGCGGCGAGCGGGCCGGCCAGCACCCGACTGAAGTCGGCCACCAGGATCCCGTCGAGGGCGCCGGTCATCGTCCGGGACCTTCGAGCACCCCGTCGATCCGGCGCGGGATCCGCCACGGGTTGTCGTGCTGCAACGCGGGCGGCAGCCAGGCGTCGGCGACGGACTGGTAGGTCACCGGCCGCAGGAACCGGTCCAGCGCCGCGGCGCCGACCGAGGTCGAGGACGGCACCGAGGTCGCGGGCCACGGCCCGCCGTGCTGCTGGGCCCAGGTGAAGGCGACCCCGGTCGGCCAGTCGTCGACCGCGACCCGACCGACCTTCGGCGCGAGCAGGTCGATCGCGGCCTTCGCGTCGGGGTCGGTGGCGTCCCCGCCGGTGATGACGCTGGCGGCGAGCGAGCCCTGCAGCGTCTCCACCGCGCGGTGGAGCTCGGCGGGGCCGTCGTACTCGACGACGAGGGCGACGGGTCCGAAGCACTCCTCGAGCAGGCCGCTGCCGGCCCGGATCGCCTCGATCGGTGCGGAGAGGACCGCGGCCGGCGCGGACCAGCCGGCGGCGGTGCCGGGCACCGTCGCAACGGTGGTGGCCCCGGCGGACTCGAGCCGGTCGATGCCGGCCCCGACCGCCGCGGCGATCGACCGGGTGAGGAGGGGGTGCGCCGGAGCCGCGGCCCGCAGAGCGTCGGCGACCGCCGCGGCGGCACCCGAGCCGGCCGGGGCGAACAGCAGCCCGGGCTTGGTGCAGAACTGTCCGGCGCCGAGGGTGAAGGAGCCGACGAACCCGGCGGCGACCTCGGCCATCCGGGCCGCTCCGGCCGGGGTGACGACGACCGGGTTGACCGTGCCCATCTCGGCGTAGACGGGGATCACCACGTCGCGCTCGTTCGCGGCCCGCCACAGCGCGAGCCCCCCGGCCTGCGAGCCGGTGAAGGCGACAGCGGTGACGCCGTCGGCGCGGACCAGGGCGAGCCCGGCGTCGTGCCCGGAGATCAGCTGGAGGGTCCCCGATGGTGCTCCGGCCGCGGTCAGGGCGGCCTCGGCGAGGGCGGCGAGACGGACGCTGAGCAGGGGGTGGGCCGGGTGCGCCTTGACCAGCACCGGGCAGCCGGCCGCGATCGCCGAGGCGGTGTCGTTGCCGAGCACGCTGAACCCGAACGGGAAGTTGCTGGCCCCGAAGACAGCGACCGGGCCGAGCGGCTGGTTGACCCGGGCCAACGCCGGCCGCGCGTCGAGGGCGGTGTCGAGCCGGGCCTGGAGGAAGGAGCCCTCGGCCGCGACGTCCCCGTAGAACCGGAGCTGCCCGGCGGCGCGGTGCACCTCACCGCTCAGTCGGGTGGAGCCGAGTCCGGTCTCGCGGTCGGCGAGGTCGACCAGGTCGTCGAGCTCGTTGACCAAGGCGTCGGCGACGGCGTACAGCCAGGTGCGGCGCACCGCGGGGGGCGTCGCAGCGATCGCGGGGCCGACGCGGGCCGCGGCTGCGACGGCGTCAACGACTGCAGCCGGTGTGGTGTCCTCGACGGTGCCGTTGACCTCGCCGGTGCGGGGGTTGAACGACCGGACCACGGTGGGCATTTTCCGACTTTATCCGGCCGCGCTCGGGCCGCCCCACACGGACCTCACGATGGGGACGCCGGGACGGTAGGCGAGGTGCACGTGGCTGGGTGCGTCGAGCAGGACCAGGTCCGCGCGGCGACCCGGCGCCACGACGCCGACGTCGTCGCGATCCAGCGCTGCGGCGCCCCCTGCCGTCGCCGCCCAGAGAGCCTCGGCCGGGGTCATCCCCATCTCCCGCACCGCGACGGCGATGCAGAACGGGACCGAGCTGGTGTAGCTGGATCCGGGGTTGCAGTCGCTCGCGAGCGCGACCGTCACGCCGGCGTCGAGCAGGCGTCGCGCCGACGGGTAGGGCTGCCGGGTGCTGAACTCGACGCCCGGGAGCAGGGTGGCGACGGTGCCCGCCTCGCGCAGGGCGTGCACGTCCTCGTCGGAGAGGTAGGTGCAGTGGTCGACGGCGGTCAGGCGCAGCTCGGCGGCGAGCTGCGCGCCGGGTCCGGGGCCGAGCTGGTTGGCGTGCAGCCGGCCTCGCAGTCCGGCGGCGGCGCCGGCTCGGAGGATGGTGCGGGCCTGGTCGGCGTCGAAGGCGCCGCGCTCGCAGAAGACGTCGATCCACCGGGCGTGCGGGGCGGCGGCGGCCAGCATCGGGCCGGTGACCAGGTCGACGTACCCGGCCGGGTCGTCGGCGTACTCGGGGCCGACGACGTGCGCACCGAGGAAGGTGGTCTCCTCGGTGAACCCCCGGGCGATGCGCAGGGAGCGGGCCTCGTCGTCGACGGTGAGTCCGTAGCCGGACTTGATCTCGACCGTGGTGGTGCCCTGGCGTCGCATCTCGGCGACGTGGCGGGCGACACCGCGGGTCAGCTCGTCGTCGCTGGCCGCGCGGGTGGCGGCCACGGTGGTGCGGATCCCGCCGGCGCCGTACGGCACCCCGGCCATCCGGGCGCTGAACTCCTCGGCCCGGTCGCCGGCGAAGACCAGGTGGCTGTGGCTGTCGACGAAGCCCGGGATCACCGCGCGACCCTCGACGTCGACCCGCTCGTCGGCCGCCGGCGCGGCCGTGGCGCTGCCGACCCAGGCGATCCGGCCGTCCTCCACGACCACGGCCGCGTCGCGCCGGATCCCCAACGGGTCCTCGGCAGCGGGGCCCGGCTCGTTGGTGACGAGCTCACCGATGTTCGTGATCAGCAGGCTCATGCCCACACCCTCTCGATCGCCCGATCGAGCTCGCGCCCGACGCGCCGGTGGTCCCCCTCGAAGACGACCCGTCCGTCGATGACGACCCGGGTGACGTCGGCGGCACCGGCGGCGAAGACGACGGTGTGCTCGTCGCGGCCCGTACCGGCCGTGCGAGGGGTCTCGAGGTCGAGGGTGACGAGGTCGGCGCGCTGCCCCACGGCGATCGCGCCGGCATCGTCGAAGCCCAGGCTGGCGTGGCCGTCGAGGGTCGCGGCGTGCAGCAGCTCGGCGGCGCTCCAGTGCCCACGCTCCTGGGAGGCGAGGCGTTCGTCGAGCTCGAGGGCACGCATCTCCTCGAACGGGTCGATCACGGCGTGGCTGTCGGAGCCGAGGGTCAGCCGCGCCCCTGCCTCGCGCAGCTGCCGGCTCGGCCCGATGCCGTCGCCCAGGTCGCGCTCAGTGGTCGGGCAGAACGAGGCGAAGGCCCGGGCCTCACCGAGGAGTCGGACGTCCTCGGCGCTGAGGTGGGTGGCGTGCACGACCGTCGTGGAGGCGCCCAGGACACCGTGGTCGGCCAGCAGCCCGGTCGGGCTCAGGCCGTACGTCGCCTGGCAGTCGTCGTTCTCCGCGACCTGCTCCGACAGGTGCACGTGCACCGGGATCCCTGCCGCGACGTGTGGCGCGAAGGCCCCGAGCGCGGCCGCCGGGACGGCGCGCACCGAGTGCGCGGCGACCCCGATCCTGGTCCGGTGGTCAGCCACGGACGAGAGCGCGTCCACCCGCTCGGCCCAGGCCTCGACGCTGCCGTCGTCGAACCGGCGCTGCACGCCGCGGGTCGGGGCACCGAAACCGCCGGCGAGGTAGAGCGTGTCGAGCAGGGTGATCCGGATCCCGGCCGCACGCGCGGCGGCCAGCAGCGCGAGGCCCATCACGTTCGGCTCGCCGTAGGGCGTCCCGTCGACGTCGTGGTGCAGGTAGTGGAACTCCCCGACGCTGGTGAACCCGGCCGCGACCATCTCGGCGAAGGTGGCGCGGGCCAGGTCGTAGTAGCGGTCGGGGTCGAGCCGTTCGGCGGCGGCGTACATCTGTTCCCGCCAGGTCCAGAAGGTGCCCCGGTCGGTCTGGGTGCGACCGCGCAGCGCGCGGTGGAAGGCGTGGCTGTGCGTGTTGGCCAAGCCGGGCAGGGTCAGGCCCGGCACCCGGCTCCCCGCGGTGGCCGCATCGGGTTCGACTCGGACGAAGCGGCCGTCCTCGATCTCGACCAGGACCGCGTCGCGCACCTGGCCGTCGACCCAGGCGCGTTCGAGCAGGTGGGTGCTCACGCGCTGACCAGGGCTGCGAGGGCGTGGGCGAGGGCATCGACGCCGACCAGGCAGTCGCCGGTCTCGGCCGCCTCGTCGGGTGAGTGCGAGATCCCGGTCGGGTTGCGGATGAAGAGCATCGCCGACCCGATCCCTCCGGCCTGGAGGATCCCGGCGTCGTGACCCGCCTGGGTCGGCAGCACCGGGAGGCCGCCGAGCCGGGCGGTGAGCACGTCGCGCAGCGCGAGGTCGAAGACGACCTCACCGGTCACCGACTCCGGCGTGACCGCCAGCGTGGTGCCGTCCCGCTCCGCCCGTTCCCCCGCGTGCCGGGCGATGGTCGCGACCAGCGTCTCGAGGGCGGCATCGGAGTCCGCGCGGGCGTCGAGCCAGGCGGTGACGTGCGACGGGACGGCGTTGGTGCCGTTGGGTCGGACGTCGATCCGCCCGAAGGTGGCCCGCTGCTCGGCGAGCCGGGCCTGCTTGTTGGCCGCCAGCGCGGTCATCGCGAAGGTCAGCATCGGGTCGGCACGATCGTCCATCCGGGTGGTGCCGGCGTGGTCGGCTCGGCCCGCGATGTCGTAGCGCCAGCGCCCGTGCGGCCAGATCGCGCTGCCGAGCCCGACGGCGGCACCGTGCTCGATCAGCCCGCGGCCCTGCTCGACGTGCAGCTCGAGGTAGGTCCCGACGCCGTCGAGCAGGTGCGAGGTACCGCCCTCGATCACGTCTCCCAGTCGTACGCCGTCCCGGTCGGTGAGCTCGCGGGCCTCGGCCCACGCCGCTCCGCCGCGGGTCGGGCCGAGGGCGAGTCGGGAGCCGAGGCAGGCGCGACCGAACCGGGAGCCCTCCTCCTCGACGAAGGCCGCCACCCCGAGCCGACGCGTCGGGGTCACCCCGCGCTCGCGGAGCAGGTCGATCGCGGCGAACGCCGAGACCACACCGAGCGGGCCGTCGTACGCACCGCCGTCGAGGACGGAGTCGAGGTGCGATCCGGTCAGCACCGCCGGCGCCGACGTGGCCGCACCCCACCAGGCGACCAGGTTGCCGAACGGGTCCTCGTCGACCTCGAGACCGCGGGCCGCGGCGGCCTCGCGGAACCAGGCCCGCAGCTCGAGCTCGGCGGCGAGCCAGGGCTGGCGGAAGTACCCGCCCGACGCGTCGGATCGACCGATCGGGGCCAGCGCGCTCCACATCGCCTCGAAGTCGTCGACGCCCACGGGGTCACGCCTCCTGCATCGGGATGCGTACGCCCCGCTCGGCGGCCACCTCGGCGGCGCGGTCGTAACCGGCGTCGACGTGCCGGATCACACCCATCCCGGGGTCGTTGGTCAGCACCCGCTCGATCTTCGCCGCCGCCAGGTCGGTGCCGTCGGCGACCGTGACCTGACCGGCGTGGATGGAGCGGCCCATCCCGACGCCGCCGCCGTGGTGGATGGAGACCCAGGTGGCACCCGAGGCGGTGTTGACCAGCGCGTTGAGCAGCGCCCAGTCGGCGATCGCGTCGGAGCCGTCGAGCATCGCCTCGGTCTCGCGGTAGGGCGAGGCCACCGAGCCGCAGTCGAGGTGGTCGCGGCCGATCACGATCGGTGCCGTGAGCTCGCCGGTGCGGACCATCTCGTTGAACTTCAGCCCGGCCAGATGGCGTTCGCCGTAGCCGAGCCAGCAGATCCGGGCCGGCAGGCCCTGGAAGTGGACGCGCTCCTGGGCCATCGTGATCCAGCGGTGCAGCCGCTCGTTGTCGGGGAAGAGCTCGAGGATCGCCTTGTCGGTGGCGGCGATGTCGGCCGGGTCACCCGAGAGCGCCGCCCAGCGGAACGGCCCCTTCCCCTCGCAGAAGAGCGGCCGGATGTAGGCCGGCACGAACCCGGGGAACTCGAACGCCCGGTCGTAGCCGCCCTTGCGGGCCTCGTCGCGGATGGAGTTGCCGTAGTCGAAGACCTCGGCGCCGGCGTCCTGGAACTCGACCATCGCGCGGACCTGGGCGGCCATCGAGGTCCGGGCCGCGTCGGTGAACCCGGCCGGGTCGCTCTCGGCCCGGGCCCGCCACTGGTCGAACGGGACCCCGATCGGCAGGTAGGCGAGCGGGTCGTGGGCCGAGGTCTGGTCGGTGACGATGTCGATCGGAGCACCGAGCAGCGCGGGGAAGATCTCGGCGGCGTTGCCGAGCAGCCCGATCGACAACGGGCGACGCTCGTCGCGCGCAGCCACCGCCAGGGAGAGCGCGTGGTCGAGGTCGTCGGCCTGGACGTCGAGGTAGCGGTGCTCGATCCGGCGGGTGATCCGGCTCTGGTCGACCTCGACGCAGATCGCGACGCCGTCGTTCATCGTGACCGCGAGCGGTTGCGCGCCGCCCATCCCGCCGAGTCCACCGGTCAGCGTGATGGTGCCGGCCAAGGTGCCACCGAACCTCTTGTCGGCCACGGCGGCGAAGGTCTCGAAGGTGCCCTGCAGGATGCCCTGGGTGCCGATGTAGATCCACGACCCGGCCGTCATCTGGCCGTACATGGTCAGGCCGAGCTCCTCGAGGCGACGGAACTCCTCCCAGTTGGCCCAGTCCCCCACCAGGTTGGAGTTGGCGATCAGCACCCGCGGCGCCCACTCATGGGTCCGCATCACGCCGACCGGCTTGCCCGACTGGACCAGCATCGTCTCGTCGGGTTCGAGGTCGCGCAGGGTGCGGACCAGGGCGTCGTACGCCTCCCAGCTGCGCGCCGCCTTGCCGGTGCCGCCGTAGACGACGAGCTCCTCGGGGCGTTCGGCGTTCTCCGGGTCGAGGTTGTTCATCAGCATCCGCAGCGGCGCCTCGGTCTGCCACGACTTCGCGGTCAGCTCGGTGCCGGTGGCCGCATGGATGGGCAGGCGCGGGTTGTGCGGGTCGTACGTCGTCATACGAGTGCTCCGATCACGGAAGCGACGGTGGCGCTGACCGAGCGGTCGGCCACGAGTCGATGGGCGGCTTCGATCTCGGGGGCAAGGAAACGGTCGGTGCCGGGGCCCCCGACCCCGGCCTCGCGCAGCAGCGTCACGACGGCGGCGGTCGCCGGGCTGGGCTCCAGCGGGGCCCGCAGCTCGAGTGCTCGGGCGGCCGTCATCAGCTCGATCGCCAGCACCCGGCCGAGACCGTCGACCGAGCGGCGCAGCTTCCGGGCCGCGGACCAGCCCATCGAGACGTGGTCCTCCTGCATCGCCGAGGACGGGATCGAGTCGACCGAGGCCGGGCTGGCGAGTCGCTTGAGCTCGGAGACGATCGCGGCCTGGGTGTACTGGGCGATCATCAGGCCCGAGTCCACCCCGGGGTCGTCGGCGAGGAACGGCGGCAGGCCGTGGTTGCGGGCCTTGTCCAGGAACCGGTCGGTGCGGCGCTCGGCGATCGAGGCGACGTCGGCGACGACGATGGCGAGGAAGTCCAGAACGTAGGCGACCGGGGCTCCGTGGAAATTGCCGTTGGACTCGAGCCGGTTCTCGGCGGGGAGGACCACCGGGTTGTCGACCGCGGCGGCGAGCTCGCGGGAGGCGACGGCCGCCGCGTGGGCGAGCGTGTCCCGGGC
The DNA here is from genome assembly GCF_055391175.1 of Nocardioides sp. JCM 18999. Classification (NCBI taxonomy): domain Bacteria; kingdom Bacillati; phylum Actinomycetota; class Actinomycetes; order Propionibacteriales; family Nocardioidaceae; genus Nocardioides; species Nocardioides sp. JCM 18999. The sequence continues at coordinate 3,802,780 of NZ_AP043887.1, read as the reverse complement.
GGCGCCGTGGACCTGCGGGGAGCAGCGCAACGAGTAGGCGTCCTGCACCCGGTTGCAGTCCGGGCCACGATGCGAGGCCATCACCCCGGAGCCCTGCAGGATCGCGGTGAGGTTGGCCGCCGAGCGGGCCTGGCCGGGGTGCGGGCGCAGGGCCTGCAGCTCGGGGGCGAAGACCCGGTCGGTGCCGAGCTGGGCCTCGACCGACATCGCGGCGGCGATGTCGGCCACCCGGAGCAGGTCGGTGAGGTCGTGGATCGCGAGCACCAGCATGCCGAGCATGCCGTCGGTGCCGTTGATCAGCGCCAGGCCCTCCTTCTCCTGCGGCTCGACCGGCGCGAGCCCCGCGGCGGCGAGAGCCTCGGCGGCGTCGGTCAGCGTGCCGTCGGCGGTGTGCACCGGCCCCTCCCCCATCAGGGCGAGCGCGCAGTGCGCCAGGGGCGCCAGGTCGCCTGAGCAGCCGAGCGAGCCGTACTCGTGCACGACCGGGGTGATCTCCTCGGTGAGCAGCCCCGCCATCAGCTGGGCGGTCTCACGGCGGATCCCCGTGTGCCCGGTGGCCAGCGTCGACAGGCGCAGCAGCATCAGCGCCCGCACCACCTCGCGCTCGACCTCCGGCCCACTGCCCGCGGCGTGGGAGCGGACCAGAGAGCGTTGCAGCTGCTGGCGCAGCTCGGGCTGGATGTGCCGGGTGGCCAGGGCACCGAACCCGGTCGAGACCCCGTAGTGCGGAGTCTCCGACGCGGCGAGGTCCTCGATCACGGCCCGAGCGGCGTCGATCGCGGCGAGCGCGTCCGGGGCGAGCCTGACCCCGGCGCCGTAGCGGGCGACCGCCACCACGTCCTCGAACGAGAGAGCTGCACGGCCGACGTCGACGGGTTCCATGAGTTCATTAGACGTCCGCGCGGGGCGCGCGGGAATGCCCCGGAGGCTAGGTTGTGTCTCGGATCCGAGACTTTGGAGGAAGCCATGGCGCAGGTGCCCGCCGCCACCCGGACGCTGCGTGTGCTGCGCTACCTGGCGGCCCAGGCCGACCCCGTCTCACTGGAGGCGATCACCCGGGCCTGCGAGCTCCCGCGCAGCAGCGCCTACCACCTGATCAACGCCATGATCGAGGAGGGCTTCGTCACCCACCTCGCCGACGAGCACCGCTACGGGCTCGGCGTCGCGGCGTTCGAGGTCGGCAGCGGCTACGTCCGGCAGGAGCCGCTCCAGCGGATCGCCCGTCGACCGCTCGCCCACCTCGTCGACAGCACCGGACACAGCGCCCACCTGGCCGTCCTGCACGGCCGCGACGTGCTCTACGTCCTGGAGGAGCGGGCGCCGGGCCGGCCGCCGCTGGTCACCGACGTCGGCGTCCGGCTGCCCGCCCACCTGACCGCGTCGGGCCGGGCGATGCTCGCCCGGTTGCCGCTCGCCCAGGCTCGGGCGCTCTACCCCGATCGCGCCTCCTTCACCGACCGGACCGGCGTCGGACCGCAGTCACCGACCGCCCTGCAGGCGGTCCTGGCCGAGACCCGGCGGCGGGGTCATGCGGTCGAGGACGGCGAGGTGACGGCCGGTCTGGCCAGCGTCGCGGCCGCGGTGACCGACCACAACCACCATCCGGTCGCCGGGATCGCGCTCACCTATCCCGCCGGCGAGGCCGATCCGCAGGTGCTGGCCCGAGCCGTGGCACAGACCGCCGAGCAGGTCACCCGTCGGTTGCGGGGACGCTGATCGTCCGCGGCATCAGCAGACCCACGCCGAGCAGGCCCAGCGCGGTGATCGAGCAGGCCACGAAGACCGCGTGGATCGCGGGTTCGAGGACGTCGGCGGTCAGGTGCGTCAGGTCGGGCACGCCACCACCGAGGTGGGAGGCGACGACACCGTTGACGATCGCACCGAAGGCCGCGACCCCCACCGCGCTGCCGATCGAGCGGGAGAACATCGTCGACCCGGTCGCAACGCCGCGCTGCTCCCAGGAGACGGCCGACTGGGCCGCGATGATCGCCGGGCTGGCGACGAGCCCGAACCCGAGACCCATCGCGAAGCACGGCGCGGCGAGCACGATAAGCGGGCTCCCCGGGCCGACGAGGAGCAGCAGCGACGCCCCGGCGGCGGCGACCGCGCCGCCGATCAGCATCGTGGTGCGGAAGCCGAGCGTCAGGTAGAACCGGCCCGAGTTGGAGGCGGCGACCGGCCAGCCGACGGCGATCGCCGCCAGCGCGAGCCCGGAGGCGACCGCGCCGTGACCGAGCACGTTCTGGCCGTAGAGCGGTACGTACGTCGTCATCCCCATCATCAGCACGCCGACGAAGAGCGTGGTGATCATCGCCGCGACCACGACCCGGTGCCGGAACACCCACCCCGGCAGCACCGGTTCGGCCGCCCGTCGTTCGACGAGCGCGAAGACGACCAGCAGTACGACCGACGACACCAACAGCGTGATGCTGGTGCCCGACGTCCACGCCCAGCGCACGCCACCCTCGAGCAGGGCCAGCAGGAGCAGCAGGACACCGGCCGTCAGGAGGAGCGCCCCGGCGTAGTCGATCCGGTGCCGCTTGCGCTCGATGTTCTCGTGGAAGCCGCGCCAGAACATGACGGCCGCGGCCAGGCCGATCGGCAGGTTGACCAGGAACACCAGCCGCCAGGACAGGTAGTCGGCGAACAGGCCGCCCAGGGTCGGTCCGAGCACGGCGGAGATCGCCCACACGCTGGCGAGGTAGCCCTGCACCTTGGCCCGCTCGGGCACGGAGTAGAGGTCGCCGATGATGGTCTGGCCGATCGGCTGCACCGCGCCGGCACCGATCCCCTGGAGCGCCCGGAAGGCGATCAGCGAGGTCATCCCCCAGGCCAGCCCGCACATCAGCGAGCTGCCGACGAACAGGCCGATGCCGACCAGCATCACCGGCTTGCGGCCGTAGAGGTCGGCGAGCTTGGCGTAGATCGGCACCGTCACGGCCTGGGCCAGCAGGTAGACCGAGAACAGCCACGGGAACTGGGAGAACCCGCCCAGGTCCGCGACCACGGTCGGCACGGCGGTGGCGAGGATGGTCGAGTCGATCGCGACCAGGCACATGCTCAGCATCACCGCGAGCAGGACCGGCCCGCGTTCGCTGCGCAGCCCGACGCTGGCGCGGGTGATCTCGCCGCTCGCCGTCCCGCCGGCCGGTCGCGTCACCGGCGAGGCTCGGCGTACAGCGTGACCGCGTACCCCTCGGCGGGATCGAACTCGTGCCAGTCCCAGGTGCCGTAGCGCATCACGGCGTCGAGCCCGAGGACACCGAACGCGGCGTCGACGTCGGACAGGAGCGTGACCGGGCATCCGGCCGGCAGGTGCGCGGCGTCGGTGCCGAAGCCGCAGACCACCACGCCGCCGGGGACGAGGTGGTGGATCGCCTGCTCGACCGCGTGGGTCATCGTGCCCGGCTCGAGCAGGGGGATCGTGTTCCCCGCGAGCAGCACGACGTCGAACGTCTCGCCCAGGTCGAAGGTCGCGAGGTCGGCGAGCCGCCAGTCCAGGTCGGGGGCGTCGGCGCGGGCCTGGTCGAGCATGGTGGCGTCGACGTCGACCCCCACGACGTCGTACCCGAGCTCGGCGAGCCGGATCGCGACCCGGCCCGTGCCGCAGCCGGCGTCGAGCACCCGCGCGGGTGCGGGGTGCAGGTCGGCGATGAACGCCGCCTCGCCGTGGATGTCCTGACCCTGGGCCGCGAGGTCGCGGAAGCGGGCAGCGTAGACCGCCGCGTAGTCCTGGCCGGCTCCCTCACGGGCGATCCGCTCCCACCGTGTGCTCACGTCGCCCATCCTCCCAGCAGCGACCGGCGGGTTCACGCCGAGGCTCGGTCCCGGCGCGGATCCTTGAGGTCGACGGTCTGCAGCAACCAGAACAACGCGAACAGGCCGAGCAGACCGATCTCGGTGGCGAGCAGCGCGAACCGCCACTCCCGCAGCAGTGCGCCACTCACCCCGACCACCACCATCGCGAGCACGACACCCCAGTACGCCGCGTCGTACCGGGTCCGGCTCGCACTCGCCTCCCGGGCGATCACCCGGACGCCCCAGTCGGTGTTGAGCACCACGACCCCGGCGAACGGCAGGAAGACGAAAACCGCGGCGAGCGCGTGCGCGTTCGCCGCGAAGGAGTCGCGGTCGATCGTCAGCCAGGCCACCCCGACCGCCCAGGCGAGCGCGGTCGAGACCATCCCGATCAGCACCCAGGCACTCGGCCGTCCCGGGGTCCTCGCCAGGGCGACGACCACCACGACGAAGCCGACCGCCAGGACGGCGAGGTAGGTGAAGGAGTTGTTGGTGATCGCGTTGACGTCAGGGACGCGGCCCTCCTCCGGGGTCGGGACGAAGGCGACCATCGGCGCCGAGATCCCCGCCAGGTTGAGGCAGACGTCCTCGGCGTCGGTGAACCCGCGCAGGGCGACCAGGCAGACCCCGATCGCACAGAGCGCTCCGATGAAGATCGGGCCGGCGGCGGTGTAGTAGTACGAGCTGATCGAGGTCTGCCAGCCGTCGCGCAGGGTCTCGGCGGCGATGGAGATGGCCAGGGCGAGCAGCAGGGCGAGCAGCGCCGCTCGCACGTAGCGATACGTCGTGACTTCGGCCGTGACCGCGACCCGAGAGGCGGACATGGGACGAATCTAGTCCGCCGCACCGCCCTCGTCGCGGGTCAGGACAGCGCGTCGGGGCGTGCCTCGGCGAGGACCGCAGCCCGGTCGTCGGCCAGCACGAAGCCCGCGGCGATCGCCTGACGGGTCGCCACGGCGTAGGCACCGAGGTAGCCGTCGACCGAGCCGTAGTGCGCGAGCAGGTCGGCGCTCGGGATCGGCAGGCTGCGGCCGAACAGGGCACAGATGATGCTCACCCCGGGGGCGGCGATGCCGCTGAGCACCTGGACGGGCGCATCGACCGCTGGGGTGCGGACGCCGCCGAGCACGTTGCCCCAGGCGTCGGTGCGGAACCGGTGACCCTCGGCCTCGTCCGGCTCGGTCTCGAGCCGCGGCGCGGTGGGCGGTGCGACGCCGTCACGGCACCAGGCATCCAGCGCGCGCAGTCCCGCCCGCAGCACGAACGCCTGCTGACCACGGTTGACCGGGTCCGGGCAGCCCAGCAGCTCCTCGAACTCCCCGATCTGCCACCGGTCGGCGTGCGCGGTCCCGGCGATCTCCCAGAGCCGGACGTGCTCGGCATCGGGCTGCCGGGCGGGCAGGTAGTTCAGTCGGGTCGAGATGACGTCGGTCTCGGTCTGGACGATCAGGACGGGAACGTCGGTGCGGATCGGGACCGCCTCGCTCCTGCGTACGTCGTCGAGGTCGATGCCGCAGCCCGGCCGGCCGTGCCCCAGCGCAGCGCCCCCACGACTGTGGATCAGGAAGCCGTCGAAGAGCGCGACCTGCGGGTGCACGTCGTTGACGTAGGTGGTCAGCGCGAAGGCCGACTGGGACTCACCGACCGCGAGCAGCACCTCGATCGGCCAGTCGAGCAGCGGGCCGTCCGGGGCGGCCAGGGCCGCGCCGACGGCGGTGTAGATGCCGTAGCAGTAGGCGTCGCCGGGGTGGGAGAGCCGACCGAACCGCTCCGGCAGCCGGTGGCGCAGGCCGCTCTCGGACTGGCCCGGGAGGTCACCGACGACGGCCCTGCCACCCTCCACGCCGACGTACTGCGCCGAGACGCCGACCCAGGCATGACCGCGACGGACGACCTCCTCGCCCAGGTAGGTGTAGTCCGGCGCGGCATCGTCGCCGCTGCTGACGTTGAGCCACTCGACCAGCACCGTGCCGCTGAAGTCGGCGGGATCGGCGGGCCGGCGGACGACGACCCGGGTCGCGAAGGGCGCCGCAGCGGCGTCGGTGGAGGACTCGGCGGTGCCGGAGGCGACGTACTCGTGCTCCTCGTAGCCGCGTGCGGCCAGGTCCGGGCCGGGGGTGGCCGCGAGGAGCTGGCTCGGCGCGGCCGGGAGGGGGCCGAAGGTCAGTGGCTCACGCACAGTGCTCAAGGTACGTGGTGGCAGCGGACCACGACGCCCTCGATCTCGCGGCGCGGCGGAGCCTCGGAACGGCAGATCGCGGAGACGGCGTGACACCTCGAGGTGAACGCACATCCGGCGGGACGGTCCGAAGGGCTCGGGGGGTCCCCCTTGATCTCGATCACCTCGCGCGCGGCACCAGGGTCCCGTCGAGGGACCGAGGCGATCAAGAGCTGGGTGTACGGGTGCTGGGGGTCACCCACCACCTGCTCGGCCGGTCCCTCCTCGACGATCTGCCCGAGGTACATCACCCCGATCCGGTCCGCGACACTGCTGACCACTGCCAGGTCGTGCGCGATGAGGAGGTACGAGACCCCACGTTCCGCCTGCAGGTCGGCGAGCAGGTTGAGCACCTGCGCCTGCACCGAGACGTCGAGGGAGGCGACCGGTTCGTCGAGGACGAGGAGCTTCGGGTCGAGCGCAAGTGCGCGCGCGATCACCACTCGCTGCCGCTGGCCGCCGCTGAGCTGGGACGGGTACCGCGAGGCCATCGACGGGTCGAGCCCCACGGCTTGGAGCTGCGCATCGACATCCCCCGTCGGACGCCCCGCGATGCTGAAAGGCTCGGCCAATGTCTGGCCGATGGTGAGACGCGGAGAAAGCGCGGCGAGCGGGTCCTGGAAGACGAACTGGGTGTGATTCCGCCGCGGCCGGAGAGCCCTTCGGGCGAGTCCGGAGACCTGCTCACCGGACCAGGTCACGGTGCCCCGGTCGAGTGGTCCGAGCATCGATGCGATCCTCGCAAGGGTCGACTTGCCGCACCCGCTCTCCCCCACCAGGGCATAGGTCTCGCCCGCATCGATCCGCAGAGTCACGTCATCGAGGGCGACGAGTGGGCGGCTGCCGCGTCCCGCGGTCGCGAACCGGCGCGAGACACCGTCGAGCTCGAGGACCGCGCTCATGAGACACCTTCCCGGGCACTCGGCCCCACCTGTTCCTGCGACGACTCGCTGCCGATCTCTGGAAGGGGGTGCCAGCACCTCGACCATCCCCCGTCCGACTGCTCCGACCGCCCGATCGGCGGCGGCGGCTCGGCGCAGGCGGCGTCTGCGAGGTCGCACCGTGCGGCGAAGGCGCACCCCTGCGGCCAGGTCCCGGGCAACGGCGGTCGGCCCGCCATGGCACTGAGCCGGCGCCGGCCGGGTATGAGCACCGGTCGACTGGCCAGGAGCCCCCTGGTGTACGGGTGCCGCGGTGCGGAGAAGACCTCCTCGACGGTGCCGTGCTCGACAATCTGGCCGGCGTACATCACGGCCACCCGGTCGGCCACCTCCGCCACCAGACCGAGGTCGTGCGTGACGATGAGCGCCGCCCGGCCCTGCTCCCGGGTAGCCCGCCGGATCACCTGCAGGACCTGGGCCTGCACCGTGACATCGAGTGCGGTCGTGGGCTCGTCGGCGACCAGCAACGCCGGGTTGTTGGCCAGCGCCATCGCGATCGCGATCCGCTGGCGCATGCCACCCGAGAGCTCGTGCGGGTAGGCCCGGGCACGACGCGCCGGATCAGGAACGCCGACCTGGGTGAGCAGCTCGACGACCCGCTCCCGGTGCCTGCTCCTCCGGCCACCTCGGTGCAACTGGAGGGCTTCGGCGACCTGGTCACCGACGCGTTGGAGGGGGTTGAGGGCACTCAGCGGGTCCTGGAAGACGGTGCCGACGACACCGCCACGAACCCGCCGCAGGGTGGAATCGTCAGCCCCGACCAGCTCGGTCCCGTCGAGGGTGACCGATCCGCGGGCGATCCGGACTCCAGGGCCCGCAAGGCCGAAGGAGGCCATGCAGGTGACCGACTTCCCCGAGCCGGACTCCCCGACGAGGCCGACCACGGAACCGGCCTCGACCACGAGAGAGACACCCCGGACGAGGGTGACCGGCCGCAGCGGGTCGCCCGCCTCCAGCCACAGGTCGTCGATGGTGAGCAGTGCACTCATCAGGCGGACACCTCAGCGCGTTCGGACCGATCGTCGGGAGCCGGTTCGGGTTCACGACCCTCACCAGCGGCAGGCACGGCTCCGGTGTCGACGTGCCACAGCCGGCGGAGGCCGTTGCCGAGCCCGTTGGCGCAGACGACGGTCAGCACGATCATCAGGGAGGGCCAGGCGGCGATCCACCAGGCGGTCTCCAAGTAGACAGTGCCGTCGGACATGATGTTGCCCCAGGACGGGGTGGGGGGCCTGACGCCGAGTCCGAGGAACGAGAGCGCGCCTTCGATCACGACCAGGGCGCCGATGCTGAACGACCAGACGACGAGCACCACGGGGATCACCTGAGGCAGGACGTGACGCCGCATCAGGTAGCCCGGGCAAGCACCAGCGCCTGCAGCGGCCACGACGTAGTCCTCACTTCGCGCCCGTTGCGCGATGGTGCGTGCCACCCGGGTCGGCAGCACCCAGCCGCCGAGGATGAGCAGGCCGATCAGGACCGGCAGGTCCGAGCCGACGACCGCGACCGCAGCGAGGGCGAGAACCATGAAGGGGAATGCGAGCCAGATGTCGGCGAATGCCGTCACCATCCGGTCGAACCACCCGCCCCAGAAACCCGAGATGACACCGAGCGCGGTGCCGATGATGACAGCGCCCGTCGCCGCCAGCAGTCCGACCTCGAGGGAGACCCGGCCGCCTTCGAGCGTGCGCGAAAGCATGTCGCGACCGAAGGCGTCGGTGCCCAGCGGACTGCCCGGGAGCGATCCCTCCATCCAGAACGGCGGCTTGAGCCGCTGCGACAGGGCCTGCTCGCCGGCCTGGTCGTCCAGCAGCGCCGGCCCGAGGAAACACCCGAGCGTGAGCAGGACCAGAAATCCGAGTGACGTCCAGAGTGAGACCCGCTGCCAGCGCACGCTCATGGCGTCCGTCCTCTCGCCGTGCGCGGGTCGATCGCGCGCACCAGGACGTCGCCCAGCAGGTTCACCACGATGACGACCACACCGATCACGAGGACCGCGGCCTGCACGATGGGGTAGTCGCGAGCGAAGATCGCGTCCACGAGCCGCTTGCCGATGCCGTTGTATGCGAAGAGCACCTCGACCACGACAGCTCCCGAGATCAGGTAGGAGACCTCGACGACCAAGGCCGACGCGACGGCCGGAAGCGTGTTGGGCAGAGCATGCCGCCACAGGACCCGCCGCGTCGACGCGCCCTTGGCGTACGCAGTGCGGAGGTAGTCCTGCTCGCTCCCCTGCTCCAGCTCGGCAGCCACCATCCGAGCCGTCCTGGCCACCCCGAAGGCAGCCAGGGCGATCGTCGGCATCACCAGTGTCGCCGCGGAGCCGCTGCCGTAGGCGGGAAACCAGCCCAGGCGTACGGCGAGGACGTAGATCAGACCGACTCCGAGGACGAACGACGGGACCGCCTGGGCGAGCGTCATGGTGAGGCTGACCCCACCGCGGACCAGGGGCCGGCTCCGGTGGAGGAGCACACCGCACGGAATGCCGACGAGCACCGCCATCAGCATCGTCGAGGTGACGAGGACGAGGGTGGCCGGCAGCACCTCCAGCACCGCGCGGAGCGCGGGCTCGCCGGAGAAGACCGAGGTGCCGAAGTCGAGACGGAGGACGTCGCCCAGGAAGGTGGCGTACTGGGCCAGCAGGGGATCGTCCAGGCCGAGCTGGGCCCGAACAGTGGCGAGCTGCTCGGCGGTCGCGGTCGGGCCTGCCAGCACCGCGGCCGGGTCGCCGCTGAGGCGAACGAGGAAGAACAGCAGTGTGAGCAGGCCCAACAGAGTGAGGAGGAGTCGCGCGGTGGTGAGCGCGGCCGGCCGCCAGTCGAACCGGCGGCCGACCGCGGTGTCGTCGACCTCAGTCGCGGTCGACGACACCGTGGTCGTGTCAGTGCTCATTCGGTGACGGTGATTTCCTCAGCCCGCACGAGGCTGTCGCCGCCCAGCGGAAGGTCACCCACGCGCGGGGCCGACGAGTAGACGGTGTCCGGCCACGCCAGGAAGAGGACGCCGGCCTCGTCGTTGAGGATCTTCGCCATCTCCTGGATGTCCGACTCACGGGTCTTCGGGTCCATCTCACCGGCCTGCTTGGTGAAGAGCTCCTGATACTGGTTGACCGGGATGTGGGCCTGCTGGCCGGGCGCGGTCGGGCCGAACCGGCTGACCGAGCTGATGTCACGCAGGTCGTAGTAGTCGGTCTGCCAGTACAGCAGCGGGTACTCGCTCTTCATCAGGAGCGTCGGGATGAACGCCGACAGGTCCTGGAGCACGACCTCGCTCCGGAATCCGACCGCGTTGAGGTAGCCGGCGACCGCTTCGGCCTGAGCCTTGAAGAGCGCAGTCGTGGCGATCGGGAGCTTGAGCCCCTTCACGCCCGCCTCGTCGACCAGCTCCTTCGCACGGTTGAGGTCGTACTCGAAGGACGGGAGCGAGTCGTCGAAGCCGACGTAACCCTTCTGCAGCAGCTGGCTGCCGTTCGGCGTTCCGAAACCACCCAGGGCGGCCTCGACGAACTCGTCGCGGTTCACCGCCATGTTGATCGCCTCGCGCACCCGCGGGTCGGCGAGCTTCGGCTCAGCATCGGCGATGAGGCTGGTGATCGCGGCGGAACCGGCAGGCTGGGCGGTGGTGGTGAAGTCGTTGGCCTCGAGCTGGGTGACGACGTCTGCGGGAAGGCCGTAGGCGATGTCGACCGCACCCGTGCGCAGGGCGCTCGCCAGAGTGGTCGGGTTCGGGATCGCCTCGATGGTGAGGTCCTTGACCGACTCGCTCGCCCGCCACGACGTGTCGCTGCGGGTGAGCTCGATCTTCACGCCCTCCTGGTAGTCGACGACCTCGAACGGGCCCGATCCGGCCGGGCGATCCTTGCCGAAGGTAGCGGGGTCGACGATGTCGAAGAGGGTCATCCGGTTGAGCAGGATCGGGTCGGCCGACTTCGTCACCACGCGGAGTACGTCGGCCGAGACCGCGGTCGCGTCCTTGACCGTGGACAGTCGGCCCGCGACATTGGCGTAGGCGGGGTTGCCGGACAGGACGTTCTTGATGTTGGCCGCGACGGCTGCCGCATCGACCTTCGCTCCCGTGCTGAACGTCGCGTCGCCGCGGAGGGTGAACTCCATGGTGGTGTCGTCGACGCGCTTCCACGCAGTCGCGATGCTCGGCTGAATCTCGCCGTTGGCATCGAAGACGACCAGCTGGTCGAAGACCTGCTTGGCGTAGGTCCGGCCCACGGATGACAGGGCCGCGGTGGGGTCGAGGCTGTTGCTGATCGCCGTGCTCGCGATGGTGACGTGAGCGTCGTCGACTTCCTGGCCGGCGGAGCTGGAATCAGATCCGCCGCACGCGCTCAGGGCCAGTGCCAGGGAGGCGACGCCGAGCACCGCGAGTCGGGGCCGAAGGCCGTGGTGAGGGAGGTTCCAAGCAGAGCGCATCGAGAAGATATCCCTTCGACAGGGCCGAACTGCACCGGCCATATATTATATGGAATATAGATAGCGCTAATTCGGCTGCGATCGCGTCGAAATCCACCGGTGTCTCACCATGCAGGCACTCGCGGGCACAAATACCGTCCGAACATGCGAACACGCCCCAGGACCGAAGTCCTGAGGCGTGCTTCAGGCGCGCCGGACGTGTGCGACCCGGATCAGCGGCAGGCGTCGAGCCACGCGTTGATCGCGACCAACGCCTCGGGCTCGTCGAGCCACGGCGAGTGACCACGCCCGGGGACGACGGCCTCGATCAGGTCGGGACGGTGCGCCTTCATCCGGTCGGCGATCTCGTCGTTGACGACGTCGGAGTTCGCACCGCGGACCAGCGCGACCGGGAGGCCGTCGAGCGACTCGAACCACGTCCACAGGTCCCAGAGGGGGGCGGCACCCGGAGTCGTGGCCGCAGCGAACAACGCTTCGGCGGCACGCTTGAGGTTGATGTCGAAGGTGAGCGCCAGACCGTTCGGGGTCTGGTGGTAGAGGAACTGGATCTCGTCCTCCCAGCGACCCTCCGGCACGTCGGACCAGCCGGTGAGGTTACGCGCGCGGTCGGCGGCGCCCTGGGCGTAGGTCCGGGCCGGCGGGATCTGACCCAGAGCTGACTGCTGGTTCCCGGCACCGCGCGGGATCATCCCGGCACCGATGTCGTTGAGGCAGACCCCGATGACGCGGTCCTTGGCGAAGCTGCCGAGCTCCATCGCCAGCGCACCGCCGCGGGAGGTGCCGAGGAAGGCCGCCTTCTCGATGCCGAGGACGTCGAGCAGCTTCACGACGTCCTTGGCCTCCTGGTGGGTCAGGTAGGTCTCCCACGGGGCGTAGTCCGAGGCGCCGCGGCCACGCAGGTCGACCCGGATCTGACGAACACCCTGCAGGTGCGGCGCGAGGTACTTGTAGTCGATCCCGTTGCGGTTGATCCCACCGATCATGACCAGCGGCATCCCCTCACCCTCGTCGTCGCTGTAGGCGAGCTGGAGGCCGTCCTCCGAGGTGTAGTACTTCAGCGTGCTGGTGTAGTCCTCGATCATGCCCATCGGAGCATTCTTCCTTCCGTCGGTGGTGTGTGGGTGGTGCTGGGTCAGGCTTCGGTCTGGGTGACCTTGTTCAGTCCGCGCGGACTGTCGGGGTCGATGCCGCGCAGGTGCGCCAACGACTCGGTGACGAGCTGGCCGGGGATGGTCGCGACCAGCGGGCTGAGGGCCTCCGGCAGGGCAGGAAGCGCGATGTGGTGCTCCACGGCCCGGGCGAAGTCGGTGTCGCCGCCGATGCCGTGCACCCGGAGGCCCTGCGCCCGGAACCGTCGGGCCAGAGCGCTGAACTCACCGAGCAGCGGTCCCTCCGACGGCGCGATCACCACGACGTGGCCGCCGGGGCCCGTCGCCGCGATCGGGCCGTGCAGCAGGTCCGCGTACGACATCCCCGCGGCGTTGAGGTAGCACGCCTCCTTGAGCTTGAGCGCCATCTCGAGAGCGTTCCCCATCAGGTAGCCACGGCTGGTCACGACGAGTCCGGACTCCTCGCGCAGCTCCGCGGCCAGCTCGGCGGCCGCGTCGGCGACCGACAGCGTCTCGGCGATCGCGTCCGGGATCTGTTCGAGCTCCTCGAGCAGCGGGTCGGGCCCCGACAGGGACAGACCGAGCACGGCGAGTGCGGTCAGCTGAGCGGTGTAGGTCTTGGTCGCCGGGACGGCGAGCTCGGGTCCGGCCTGGGTGACCAGGGCGAGATCGGCCTCCTCGGCCAGGGTCGAGCCGGCCCCGTTGGTGACGGCGACGGTCGCCGCACCGCACGACTGCGCCCACCGCATCGTCTCCAGGATCTCGGCGGTCTCCCCGGACTGGGAGACAGCGACGGCGAGCACGTCGGAGAGGTCCAGTCGAGCGTCGTAGACGGTGGCCAACGACGGCGAGCCGAGGCTGGCGTGCCGTCCGGCACGGACCGAGCACAGGTACTGGCCGTACATCGCGGCGTTGTCGGAGGTGCCGCGCCCGAGGAACATCACCCGGCGGGTGCGGCGACCCAGGGCTTCGATCTCACCGGTCAGCGGCAGCAGCGCGTCGAGCGTGCCGGCCGCAGCGGCGGGCTGTTCGGCGATCTCCCGACGCATCGCCGTGGTGCGGGCTTCAGGTTCGGTGTGGTGGGCGGTCATGGGTTCTCCCTCGAGGTAGCAGGCAGTCCGACGCCCGGGTTGAGGATCCCGCTCGGATCCAGGGCGTCCTTGAGTCGGTGGTGGATGTCGGTCGAGACCGGACCGAGCTCGCGGTCGAGCCAGCCGGTCTTGAGCCGACCGACGCCGTGCTCCCCGGTGGCGGTGCCACCCAGGTCCAGGGCGGCGGCGATCACGGAGTCGAACGCGTCGCTCACCCGCGCTGCCGCGCTGTCGTCGGAGGGGTCGTAGATGATCGTCGGATGCAGGTTGCCGTCCCCGGCATGCCCGAAGACACCGATCGTGAGGCCGGTGCGCTGGCTGATCCGCTCGATCTCCTCGATCAGCTCGACCAGCCGCGACGGGGGTACGGCGACGTCGTCGAGGATCCAGCCACCGAGCCGTTCCAGCGCGGGCAGCGCTTGGCGGCGCGCCTCCATCAGCATCGCGCTCTCGGCTGGGTCCTCCGAGGACACGGCGTCGACCGCCCCGTGGGCCCGGCACAGCTCAGCGAAGCCTTCGACGTCGGCGGTGGCGGTGGCGGAGTCGCTCTGCAGCAGCAGCATCGCGGCCGCACCGTCGCTCACACCCATCCCGGTGAGGTCGTCGATCGCTGCCAGCGTGGTGCGGTCGAGGATCTCGACGGCGGACGGCGAGTGCCCGCCGGTGAGGACGGCGGCGACGGCCTCTCCGGCCGCGGCCAGGGTGGCGAAGGTCGCGACCACGGTCGCCGCGGGTGCGGGTCGGGGCACGAGTGACAGGGTGATCTCCGTGATCACGCCGAGCGTCCCCTCGGAACCGACGAAGAGCTGGGTCAGGTCGTAGCCGACGACACCCTTGATCGACCGGGTCCCGGTGCGCAGCACCCGACCATCGGCCAGCACGACCTCGAGCGCCCGGACGAAGTCGCCCGTGACGCCGTACTTCACGCAGCACATGCCGCCGGCGTTCGTGGCGACGTTCCCGCCGATGCTGCAGAACTCCACGCTGCCGGGGTCCGGCGGATAGAACAGTCCGGCATCGGCCACCGCGGCACGGAGGTCGGCGGTGATCGCGCCGGGCTGCACGACCGCCAGCCGGTCGAGCGGGTTGATCTCGAGGATGCTGGCCAGACGTCGGGTGGAGAGGATCAGACAGCCGTCGACCGCTGCCGCCCCGCCGGAGAGACCACTCCCGGCACCGCGGGTGATCACCGCGACGCCGTACTCCCCGGCGAGGCGCAACGTGCTGGCCACCTCGCCCGTCGACGCCGGACTCACCAGCGCCAACGGACGACCCGCGCCGGACCACGAGGATTGGTCGGTGCGGTAGGCCCCGAGGATGTCGGGGTCGGTGACCACCGTTCCCGCGGGCAGCTCGGCGTCGAGCGCCGCGAGGAGGTCGTCAGATCGGGTCATGAGCGGACGTCGTACCGGCGCAGCGCCGCACGGACCGAGTCGCCGTTGGACCGGAGGGCCTCTTCGGCCTGGCCGGCGTCGACGCCGGCCAGCAGCATCACGATCGCGATCTTGGGGCTGTTCCCGGAGGCACGCAGGGCCTCGTCGACGCTGCGCTCGTCGGCCTCCGTGGCCGCGACCACGATCCGCCGGGCCCGGTCGACGAGCTTCTCGTTCGTCGGCTGAACGTCGACCATCAGGTTCCGGTAGACCTTGCCGAGCTGCACCATCGAGACGGTCGAGAGCATGTTGCAGACCAGCTTCTGCGCCGTACCCGCCTTGAGTCGGGTGGAGCCGGTGAGCACCTCGGGGCCGGTGTCGACCTCGATCGCGACCTCGGCGTGCTGGCTGATCACGGCTCCGGGGTTGCACGCCACAGAGACCGTCCGAGCACCGATCGAGCGGGCGTGGTCGAGTCCGCCGATCACGTACGGCGTGCGACCGCTGGCCGCGAGACCGACCACGACGTCGCGCGCCGAGAGCCCGACGGCGTCGAGGTCGGCAGCGGCGGTGAGGTCGTCGTCCTCGGCACCCTCGACCGCCTGCAGGAACGCACCGGAGCCTCCGGCCATCACGGCGATGACGGTCGCCGGGTCGGTCCCGAACGTCGGCGGGCACTCGACGGCGTCGAGGAGCCCGAGCCGGCCGCTGGTGCCGGCGCCGAGGTAGATCAAGCGACCACCGGCGTCGAGGGCGTCGCTGATCAGTCCCACGGCGCGGGCGATCTCGGGGAGCGCCGTCGCGACCGCGGCCGGGACGCTCCGGTCGGCGTCGTTCAGGAGGGTCAGGGCGTCACCGATCGACAACATGTCGAGCTCTTCGGAAGCAGCTGAGGCTGTCTCGGTGCGGAGTCGGCCGATCTGCACGATGGTGTCCTTCTCTAGTGGTTCGGGGGTGTTCAGGGTGTGGTCGAGTACCCGGCGTCCTGGTGGGGAGACCGGTCGGTGTGGTGGGGAGGGTCAGTCGGCTGTCAGGCCGGGGCCGCCCTGCGTCGGAGGAGTGGTTCGTGCGGGAGCCCTCGGCCGGTGGCCAGCAGGAGGGCGCCCTCCAGGGCGTTCCCCTCGGGCTCCCTGATCGCCGCGAACGGTTCCGCCGCCGCGAGCGCCGTACCGAAGGACGCCCGGAACTCCGGATCGCCGAAGACGCCGCCCAGCAGGGCGAGGTCGACGGGGACCGCAGCACCGGGATCGCGACAGGTCTCGATCGCAGCCCGAGCGGTGGAGACGAGCTCCCCGACCGCCTGCTCCCGGATCCTGACCGCCGCCGGGTCGCCCACACGTGCGGCGCCGAGCACCTCCGTGGCGAAGGAGGCGATCACCGCAGGCGGGTTCGCGTGCCCGTGGACCCGACCGGGAAGCGCGTCGAGATCTCCGAAGTGCTCGCCGGCGGCCGCGGCCAGGACGGCCGAGCCCCCGCGTCCGTCGTGGTGGCGCAATGCGGCGTCGAGGCCGGCGCGACCCAGGGCGTATCCGCTGCCGTGATCGCCGAGCAGGTAACCCCAGCCGTCGATCACGTCGAACGCCCCGTCCGAGGCGATCGAGAGCGCGACGGTCCCGGTGCCGACCGCGAGCACGACACCGGACCGGCCACCCAGAGCGCCTGCGTGCGACATGGTCATGTCGCTGGCCACGGTCAGCTCGGCCCGGGGAAAGGTCCGCGCCAGCGCGTCGAGCAGGCCCTCGGCACGCTCTCCGGCCGGGCCGGCGTCGGGCGCCGTCCGCCCGAGTCCCGCGGCGCCGACCACCACGACGTCCACCGCACCCGGGTCGACCAGCTGACGCGCTGCGTCGTGGATGGTGTCGGAGGCGGCCGACAGTCCGGCCGGATCGGCCAGGCCACGAGCACCGTCGGCCTCACTGAGGGTGCGGCTCCCGTCGGGCCGCTGCAGCAGGGCGCGGCACCCGGTCTTGCCGAGGTCGATCGCGAGGATGCTCATGCTGTCGCCTCCTGGAGCACCAGCGGGACACCGCCGATGAGGACGTCCTGGACGCCGAAACGCTCGTCGAGGAGGACCAGGTCGGCGTGGCGCCCGACGGCGATGCGGCCGACGGTGTCGCTCAGGCCGAGGGCGTCCGCCGGCGCTGCCGTGGCAGCGCGGAGCGCGTCAGCCGGGTCGACTCCGGCCGCGATCGCGGTGGCGACCGCGCGATCCATCGTCAGCGTGCTCCCCGCGAGGGAGCCGCCGTCGCTCAGCCGGGCCTCGCCGTGGGTGACGACGACCTGCTGGCCGCCGAGCAGGTAGGTGCCGTCGGCGTCACCCGCGGCCGCCATCGCATCGGAGATGAGGGCGACCCGGTCAGCTCCTGCGACGGCGAAGGCGTGCCGGAGGACCGCCGGATGCAGGTGGACACCGTCGGCGATCAGCTCCACGGTGACGTCAGCGTGTCCCAGTAGCGCGGCGACCGGACCGGGCTCCCGGTGGTGCAGGGGCGGCATCGCGTTGAACAGGTGGGTGGCCACGGTGGCGCCGGAGCCGATCGCACCGTCGACCTGGTCGTAACTGGCGTCGGTGTGGCCGATCGCCACCCGCACGCCGGCGCCGACGAAACGCTCGATCGCCTCGGCGGCGCCGGGCAGCTCCGGGGCGATCGTGATCATCACCAGGCCGCCGGCTCCCGCTTCCAGGAGCCTGTCCACGTCCGTCGGGGTCGGGGCGACCAGCAGCGCCGGATCGTGGGCGCCGCACCGACCGCTGGCCAGGAACGGGCCCTCGAGGTGGAGGCCCAGCAGACTCCGCCCGTCGACGTACGGCGACAGCGCAGTGAGGGCCGCCACGAGTCCGTCCACGGAGTCAGTCACCAGGCTGGCGACCATGGACGTGGTGCCGTGCCGTCGGTGAGTGGCCAGCACCGCGCCGATCGCCTCGGGGGTCGCCGTCTGGAAGTCGGCGCCTCCCCCGCCGTGGGCGTGGATGTCGACGAAGCCGGGGCTGATCACCGGCACGGTGCGGGCTCCGGCCGGCGCCGGCCCCTGCTCCACGCGGGTGATCAGCCCGTCAACGATCTCGATGAATCCTGGAACGAGGTCGCCGCCGAGCAGCAGCCGACCGCCGAGAACGGCGTCGACTCCCGAGATGCTGGTCGCGGTAACGGTCATGACTGCTGCTCGTCCTCGGCTGTTCCTGGAGTGGGGACCACCGGCACGGGGAGCAGCGGGTTCTCCGCCGTCACCGGGAACAGGCAGGCCGCCTGGTGCAGGCCGTCGCTGAACGCATCCAGCTCCGGTCGGGTCTCAGCGCACTCCGCCTGCGCCCGCGGGCAGCGGGTGCGGAAGGTGCAGCCCGACGGCGGGTTGGCCGGCGACGGCACGTCGCCGGTGAGCACGATCTGCTGCCGGGAGGCGGCAAGGTCGGGGTCCGGCAGGGGGATCGCGGAGAGCAGCGCCGTGGTGTACGGGTGCGTCGGGTCGTCGAAGACCTGCGCCCGCGTGCCCGTCTCGGCCACCCGACCGAGGTACATCACCGAGACCCGGTCGGAGATCTGCTTGACCACCGACAGGTCGTGCGCGATGAAGATGTAGGTCAGACCGAGGTCGCGCTGCAGGTCGCTGAGCAGGTTGATGATCTGTGCCTGGACGGAGACGTCGAGGGCGCTGACCGCCTCGTCGCAGATGATCAGCTTCGGCTTCAGGGCCAGGGCGCGGGCGATGCCGATCCGCTGACGCTGGCCGCCGGAGAACTCGTGCGGGTGCCGGTCGATGTGGTCGGCGTTGAGGCCCACCATCTCGAGCAGCTCGATCACCTGCGGGCGGTGCGGTCCCTTGATCCCGTGCGCCTTGAGCGGCTCGGCGACGATCTCGCCGACCGTCATCCGCGGGTTGAGCGAGGCCTGCGGGTCCTGGAAGACGATCTGCATCTGGCGACGGATCGCCAGCATCTCCTTGCGGGACAGACCGAGGATGTCCTGGCCCTCGAACAGCACCTGGCCACTGGTCGGCTCGACCAGGCGCATCAGCATCCGGGCCAGGGTGCTCTTGCCACAGCCGGACTCGCCGACCAGACCCAGGGTCTCCCCCGGGTAGAGGTCGAACGAGACACCGTCGACGGCCTTCACGTGACCGGTGACCTTGCGCAGCACCCCCGAGTGGATCGGGAAGTGCATCTTGAGGTCGCGGACCGACAGCAACGGGGTCTGCTCCACCCCGGACTGAGCGGCCGAGGTCAGCTGCGTGGTGCTCATCGCTGGTTCCCTTCCGTGACGCGCTGCTCCCGGAGGGCCCGGACCTCGGGCACCGACAGCAGGCAGGCCGAGGCGTGGCCCGGCTCCTTGATCTCCAACGTAGGACGGGTCTCGTGACAGGCGTCGTGCACGAACGGGCACCGGGCCGCGAAGCTGCACCCGGGGGGCAGGTTCAAGGGTGACGGCGGCTGACCGGGGATGTCGATCAGACGTCCCTCCCCGGCGGTGTCCAGGCGCGGCACCGACTGCAGCAGCGAGACCGTGTACGGCATCTGCGGGTCGTAGAAGAGGTCCCGGGTCGGGGCGTGCTCAACGATCCGCCCGGCGTACATCACAGCGACGGAGTCGGCCATGCTGGCCACCACACCGAGATCGTGGGTGATCATGATGATCGCGGTGCCGAACTTGCGCTGCAGGTCGCGCATCAGCTCCAGGATCTGGGCCTGGATGGTGACGTCGAGCGCCGTGGTGGGCTCGTCGGCGATCAGCACCTTGGGATTGCAGGCCAGGCCGATCGCGATCATCACGCGCTGCCGCATGCCGCCGGAGAACTCGTGCGGGAACTGCTCGGCCCGCCGCTCGGGGTTGGCGATGCCGACGTTGCGCAGCACCTCGACGGTACGGCGACGGGCCTCCGTCTTCGTCATTCCCTGGTGGATCCGGAGGGTCTCGGCGATCTGCTCGCCGACCTTGACCACCGGATTCAGGCTGGTCATCGGGTCCTGGAAGATCATCGCGACGTCGTTGCCGCGGATCCGCTGGAGCTCCTTGTCCTTCATCGCGAGCAGGTTCTTGCCGTCCAGCCGGACCTCTCCGCCGACGTACTCGCACGGGGGCTGGGGGTTGAGCTGCATGATGCTCAGTCCGGTGACGGACTTGCCGCTGCCGGACTCACCGGCCAGGGCGAGGGTCTCGCCCTCGTCGACGGAGAACGTGACGCCGTCGACGGCCTTGAGCACGCCGGCGCGGGTCCGGAAGTGGGCTTGGAGGTTCTCGACTTCGAGGAGTGCCATGTCAGTGCTCGATCCTGGTCACGGGATGTAGGTCTTGGGGTCGGACACATCGCGCAGGAGGTCCCCGATGATGTTGATCGAGATCGTGGTCAGCATGATCGCGATGCCCGGGAAGACGGCGATCCACCAGGCGCTGCCGAGGAAGCCCTGACCCTCGCTGAGCATGCCGCCCCAGGTCGGGATGGTCGGCGGGACCCCGAGGCCGAGATAGCTGAGCGATGCTTCGGCGATGATCACGGCCGCGACCTGGAGGGTGGCGATCGTCGCGATCGAGGCCATCACGTTGGGGAGCAGGTGACGCACGGCGATCCGGGTCTGGGTCACCCCGATCGCGTTGGCGGCCAGGACGAACTCACGCTCGCGCAGGCTGAGCACCTCCGAGCGAACGATCCGTGCGTAGCCGACCCAGCCGGTCACACCGAGGATGATGATGACCCGCCAGAAGCCGGAGCCGAAGGCCGCGATCACGGCCAGGGCGAGCAGCAGGGACGGGATCCCGAGCTGGACGTCGGCGAGCCGCATGATGACGGAACCGACCCGACCGCCTCGCTGACCGGCGATCAGTCCGGCGGTGGTGCCGATCACGCCGGAGAGGATGGTCGCAGCGACGCCGACGAGGAGGGACACCCGAGCGCCGTAGATGAGCCGGCTGAGCACGTCACGGCCCAGCTCGTCGGTCCCGAGCGGCATGCCGGGGACCGCGCCGTCCAACCAGAACGGCGGCCGCAGGCGCAGCGTCAGGTCCTGGGTGGACGGATCGTGGGGCGCGACGATCGGGGCGAACAGCGCCACGATCACGATCAGGGCGAGGACGAGGATCGCGCCCATGATGACGACGTTGCCGGAGATGGAGGCGCGGGTGCGCTGCCAGGTCTGATTGCTCATGGAAGTGGCCTCTCAGTCCAGCCGGATGCGGGGGTCGAGGAATGTGTAGGAGATGTCCACCAACAGGTTCACGAAGACGAAGATGATGGCGAGGATCAGGACGATGCCTTGGACCAGGGCGTAGTCGCGGTGGTCGATCGCATCGACCATCAGCGTTCCCACGCCGGGCCAGGCGAAGACCTTCTCCGTCAGCACCGCGCCGCCGAAGAGCGAGCCGATCTCGAGGCCGATCACCGTCACCGTGGGAAGCAGGGCGTTCCGCATCGCGTGCCGGGTCACGACGCGGGAGCGGGCGACGCCCTTGGCCCGCGCCGTCCGGACGTAGTCCTCGTTGAGCACGCCGAGCATCGAGGAGCGGAGCAGTCGCGCCACCATCGCCATCAGGTAGAAGCCCATCGTGATGGCCGGGAGGACGACCGAGGTCGGACCCTCCATGCCGCCGGTGGGGAACCAACCGAGCTCCACGGCGAAGACCAGCACCAGCAGGATGCCGACCCAGAACGCGGGCGTCGACTGGCCGATCAGGACGATCAGGGTGACGACACCTTCGATGAAGCTGCCGCGCTTGACCGCGGCGATGATGCCGGCCGGGATCGCGATCAGCATGGCGAAGACGAATGCGACACCGCTGAGCAGCATGGTGGCTGGGAGTCGGTCGGCGATCAGCTCGCTGACCGGCGCGTGGTAGTAGTTCGAGGTGCCGAGGTCGAGGTGGAGCACGTCGCCCAGGTAGCGGAAGTACTGCACGATCAGCGGCTGGTCGATGCCGAGATGGCGCCGCATCTCCTCGATCGCCTCCGCGCTGGCGTTCGGGTTGTACTTCAGACTCATCGGGTCACCCGAGAGTCGGGTCAGGATGAACACCAAGGTGGCGACGCCGAACACGACGAGGAGCGCGTGTCCGGCACGGCGGAGCAGATACGACAGCATGAGGTGGCCTCCTGTTCCAGGCTGTGCGTTCGCGGGGGGGTGGGCCCGGGACCGGTGTCCCGGGCCCACCGCGGGCGGATCAGAAGTGCGCGTTCTCCATGGTCAGCAGACCGATGAGGTTCGGCGTCCAGTCCAGGTCCTTGTTCACCGCGTACATGTTGTTGATCTGGTACATCGAGCCGAAGTAGGCGTTGTCCTTGAGCAGGTTCTGGATCTCGAAGGAGTCCTTCTCCTGCGCGACCGGGTCGCCGTTGACGGTGAGGTCGGCCATCGCCGCGTCGACCTTGGCGTCGGTGAACCGGGACATGGTGCCGTCACTGCCGACGAAACCGAAGAACGAGCTCCAGGCGTTGAGCGCCCACGGCGTGTTCGCCAGGACGAACATCGGCGCCAGCTTGCCCGCACGAGGGCTGCTGAGCTCCTTCTCGAAGGTGCCCGGGTCCAACGTGTCCAGGGTGACGTCGATGCCGACCTTGGCCAGGTCGGAAACGATCGCCTGGGAGATGGTCGCGTCGGCGGCCGTGGTGCTGAGCTTGGTCTTGAAGCCGTCAGCGAAGCCGGCCTCGGCCAGGAGGCTCTTGGCCTTCTCCGGGTCGTACTCGTACGGCGTCACCGAGGCGTCGAACGCCTGGCTCTGGCTCGGCATCGTGGTGGCGGTGCGCTCGGCGTAGCCACCCTTGAGGGTCGCAACGATGGTGTCCATGTCGACGGCGTGGTTGATCGCCTGGCGAACCTTGACGTTCTCCAACGGCCCGCCCTGGTCGGCGTCCAGGGAGAGCATGAAGGTCCGCACACCCGGGACGGCGCGCACGTCGATCTTGGAGTCACCCTTGAACTCGGCGGCGGTGTCGGCGTCGATGTTGCTGTTGACGTCGATCTCACCGGCGCGCAGGGCGGCGGCCGCATCGGCAGCGTTCGGGATGTTGCGGAAGACCAGGTTGTCGATCTTCGGGACCTCACCCCAGTAGGTGTCGTTCGCCTTGAGCGTGACGCGGTCGCCGCGCTTCCAGCTGACGAACGAGAACGGGCCGGTGCCGACCGGGTTCTCGGCGAAGTACTCGGCGCCCTTCTCCGTCACGTACTTCGGCGGGATGATCGCGCCGATGAACAGCGACAGCTGCGACGGGAGGTAGGGGTCGGGGTAGGCCAGCGAGAACTCGACGGTGTCGTCGTCGACGACCTTGACGCCGGTCATCAGACCACCGGCCGAGAGCGGCGAGTGGGTCTCCGGGTCGTTGAGCCGGTCGAAGGTGAACTTCACTGCCTCGGCGTTGAACGGCTCACCGTTCTGGAACGTGACGTCGTGGCGCAGGTCGAACTGCCACTTCGAACCGTCCCCGACCGGCTTCCAGCTGGTGGCGAGCTCGGGCTGGACCTGACCGTCGTCGTCGACCTTGGTGAGGAAGTCGAAGATGTTGGACAGGACACTCATGTCCGTCATCGTCCCGGTGCCCATCTGCGGGTCCAGGGTGCTGACGTCCACACCCTGGGACACCGTGACGGTGTCCTTGGCGGAGCCGCTGGCGGTGTCACCGCTGCCGCAGGCGCTGGTGACGAGGGCCGCCACGGCGAGCATGGCTACTCCCGTCATGCGGGCGCGACGGGGTAGGGAAAGCCTGTTCATGGCGTGCCTTTCGACTGGTGGTGCTGGATAAGGGTGAGGGGTGGGTGAGGTTCAGCGAGCGAGGTCGATGACACGACCGCCGTCTCGCGCGGAGACGAGCATCGCCTCCTGGCATGCGACCGCGAGGGTGCTGTCGGTCGCCGCCGTGGAGGGCTGGACACCGGCGAGCAGGGAGTCGCGGAAGTGGTGGCACGAGTCGGTGAAGCCACCGACCAGCTTGCCGTTCATCTCGGTCGCGGTGGCGATGCTGGAGAACTCGATCGTGCGTGCGCCGACGCCGTTGTGGAGCTCCAGCCTGCGGTGACGGCTGTGGTACTCGATGACACCTTCGGTGCCGACGATCTCGAGCTTGTCCTCGGCGACCATCGGGTACGTCGTCGGGTGGATCCAGGCCGTGGAGAAGGAGGCCGAGAGGCCGCCGTCGAAGCGCACCAGCGCCTGGAGGGAGTCGTGGGCGTCGACGCCCTTGCTCTCCAGCACACCGCGGGTCTCGTGGGCCACGACGGTGGCCGGCTCCTGGCCGGTGAACCAGCGGATCAGGTCCAGGTCGTGGCTGGTCATGAAGAACGCCGGGGAGGTCGAGGCCGCCCACGGGATCATGCCGGTCGGCACGAAGATGGTGTCGCGCTTGGTCGAGACGACGAACTGCGGGGTGCCGATCTCGCCGGCCTCGATCGCCTTCTTGATGTAGGCGTAGTCGGGCAGCCAGCGCTGGCTGAAGTTGACCTGGACGGTCTTGCCGTTGCGCTCGGCGGCTTCGATGATCGCGGCCGCGTCCTCGGTGGTCGTCGCGAGCGGCTTCTCCACGAAGACGTGCTTGCCGGCGTCGAGCGCGGCCACGGCGATGTCGCGGTGCAGGTGGTCGGGCGAGGCCAGCGAGACGGCGGTGACCGTCGGGTCAGCCAGCGCGTCGGCCAGCTCGGTGGACCACTGCGCCCCACGCGACTCGGCTGCGGTCTTCGCCCGCTCCTCGTTGAGGTCGATCACCCAACGGAGGCTGGCGCCGTCGACCTCGTTCCACACCCGGGCGTGACGCTGCCCGAGAATGCCTGCTCCGACGACCGCAATGCCAAGTTCGCTTTCCATGTCGAGGAAGGTAATCTGGCTCACAACGTGATGTCAATAACCTTCACAAAGTTGTAACTGAGGAAAAATTCCTTCACCAGGAGGCATGATGAGCTCGACAGCAACAGACGGCGTTCAGCCCGAGATCAACCACGATCCGGACGCACTTGCGGCCCGCATTCGCGCTCAGCTCCCCTCGCTCCCGCCGGCCTCGGCGAAGGTCGCGCAGTACATCCTCGACGACCCGGACGGTGTCGCTCGCTCGACGATCCAGGAGCTCGTCACGGTGGTCGGGACCAGTGAGGCGTCGATCGTTCGAGCCGCCCGCGCCCTGGGGTTCAAGGGGTTCCCCGACCTGCGCTACGCCCTCGCCGCGGCCTCCGGCCAGCGGCGCGTGGAGCACAACATCACCGGCGACATCGACGCCTCCGACTCCATCCGCGACGTGATCGAGAAGATCTCCAGTGCCGAGCAGCAGGCCATCCGCGAGACCGCCGCCCACATCGACGGCGCCTCGATCGAGGCGATCGCGGACGCAATCGTTACCGCACGGAAGATCGTCATCTACGGCGCCGGTGCCTCGGGCCTGGTCGCGGCCGACCTGCAGCACAAGCTGCTCCGGATCGGCATGATCTGCCACTCCACCGCCGACAACCACATCGCTGTCACCGAGGCGGCACTGCTGCGCGAGGACGACGTCGCCATCGCCGTCTCCCACTCCGGAGAGACCAACGAGGCGATCGCGTTCCTGCGCGCGGCCGAGGGCACCGGGGCCACCACGGTCGCACTGGTCGGCGCCGAGAGCACCGGGGTCACGCAGCACGCCGCCCACGTGCTCTACGCCGCCGGGCGCGACAGTGTCTTTCGACCCGCGGCACTCTCGTCCCGAATCAGTCACCTGATGGCCGTCGACTGCCTCTTCGTCGCGGTCGCCCAGCGGACCTATGAGACCACCACGGCTGCCGTGGCCACCACGCGTGAGGTTCTCTCGCTCCACCGCCGCTGAGGCATGGGAAAAGCCAGGGCCGTGACACGGAACCCGTGTCACGGCCCTGGCGACCAACTGCTGATCCCGCCTGACTACTTCTTGACGACGATCGACTTTCCGACCGACGTCGCGGCGAGGTAGTGCGCGTCCCCGGCGAAGGCGGTCGTCACCTTCCAGGTGCCCTTGGGCAGCTTCGGCAGGGCGACGGTGGCGGCGCCGTTGCTCAGCGTGCCGACGACGACCTTCTTGGCGCTCCCCTTCGTCAGGGTGACGGTGACCTTTCCGGTCGCCTTGGCCAACCCGGCCGGCGCGGTGACGACGGCGCGGTAGGAGCCGGCCTTCTTCGACGTCGGCGCCTTGACCAGGGATCCGGCCGCAACGGCCTTCGCCTTGGCCACGGTCAGCGTGCCGGTCTTGGTGAAGCCGACGATCTGGTCGTCACCGGTGTAGCTGATCGTGAACGGGTAAGAGCCCGGAGCCAGCTTGGCGGTGGTGAAGGCGGCCGCGTTCTGGGCCACCGCCTTCGAGTACGACGCCCCGGCGACGGTCAGGGTGGCCGTGCCGGCCGGGATCCGGCCGTACTTGTTGGCGATCGCCAGCGCCACGGTCGACGCCGTGCCGTAGGTGACGGCGGGTGCCGTCACGGTCTGGGTGGAGACGACCGCGCCGGGGAGGCCGGCGAAGAAGTCGTCCAGCTGGGCCAGACCCTCCTGGGCGAAGTCGACCTGGGCCTGAGCCTGGTCCAGCTGCGCCTGCGTCGGAGCCGGCGACTGGGCGAGACCGAGCTGCTCGGACGGGTGGGTGTACCACCACTCGGTCATGTACTCCTTGAAGGTCGGCAGTCCGTTGGCGCCGACGTTCTGCTGGATCCACTGCCGCTTCACCGCGGTGGACGGCACCGAAGCCCCGTTGCCGCGCTGGTAGTTGAGCACGAACGGCACCTGGAGCTTGCGCACCACGTCGAGGTCCGCGGTGGTGTCACCGCCGGGGTAGTACGAGACGCGGGTGCCGGTGTTGGGGTCGTACTCGGTGACCAGGTTCTTGAAGTTCGTCCGGACCACGTCGCCGTAGAGGTACGACGGCCGGGCGTTGCGCACCGACGTGCCGCGCGCCACGCCGTACTGGGCGGCGAGGGCGTTGTTGCTGGCGTTGTCCGTGGCGCCGACCGCGATCGTCGCGTTGTCCCGGACGTGGATCGGGTTGCCGCCACCGTTGGTGCCGTTGGTGGTGCCGCCGTCGAGGACGAGGTCGAAGTTGTAGACGGTGGTGACGTCGTTCTCCTGGGCCTCCTCGTTGACGTGCTTGATCACGGCGCGGGTGTTGTGGCACCAGGTCCCGCCGAAGAGGATCACGAAGTTCTTGTTCGCGTCGTCCTTGAGCGCGAGCAGGTGGAGCAGCTCGGGGTAGGTGATCTGCTTGACCCGGAACCGGTCCGTGTTGTCGGCGTCGTCGAGGATGTCGCCGCCGTACTGCTTGTCGTCGGCGTAGGACAGGTTGTGCTTCTTGTTGGCCGAGTCCTTCCACCAGGCGAACTGGTCCTGCTGGTCGATCCCGGCCGCCTCGGCCGGCGTGCCCAGGGCCGTGGTGACCGCGGCACCGACCGCCGTGGCGTCGGTCGTGCTGAGGTTCACCCAGCTGCGGATCTTGTCGGCCTTGCCCCCGGTCCCGAGGCGGTCCTTGTCGTAGACGAAGAACAGGTCGTCGCCGGCGCCGGCAGGGGCGGCGGCCGGGGTGGTCCGGTAGTCCCACAGCGGGTTGTCGACGTCGTTGACGACGGTGTCGTCGGTGCTGATCGTGACCGAGGTCGCGGTCGCGTTCGGCACGGACTTGATCCCGTTGCCGAGGTACTGGCCGAGGACGTTGCGCCAGGTGTTGCCGTAGATCGTCTGCGATCCGGCGGCCAGGTTGATCCCGGCCGGCTTGCGGGTGTCGAGGTTCTTGGTGCCCGTCTGGCCGGAGAGGTTCGGGTCGTACCAGTAGACCTTGGTGGTGCCGGCGGCCTTGGCGGCCTTCTCGGCCTTGACCACCTTGGCGGGGAAGTCGGTGTCACCGGCCGAGCCGATCACGAACGCGTACTGACCCGACTGCTGCAGCAGCCACTGGAACCGGTCGTAGGTGACGGTCTCCAGGACGGTCTCCGCGGACAGGCCCGGGAAGGTGTCCGACAGGTAGGTGGTGTCGACCGCGGTGGACGCGCTCCGGGCCGGGGCGGCGTTGCCGAGGGAGCCGACGGCTCCGACGGCCAACGGGGCGGCAACGACCAGGCCGACCGCAGCGGCGACCAGGCGCCGTTTGGTGAACGTGCTCATGACAGGGGTTTCCTTCTCTCGGGGTTGTTTCAGGCGTTGCGCACCCACCCGGGAGGGCAGCGCCCTCCGGGTCGTTCGGAGTTGCGGGGGTTCCCGCTGGTGGTGGATCAGCCGCGTGGTCGCGGCACGGTCACGCCGACGTCGCCTTGCGCGAGCGTCGACCGAGGGCCGCGCGGCCCGCGAAGGCGACCAGGCCGACACCGGCGAGTCCGCCGAGGATCAGCAGTCCGGCCGAACCGGAGCCGCCCGAGGAGCTGGCGTCAGCGGCGTCGGCGGTGCTGGGCGCACCGGCGGCCAGGGTGACCTCGTCGACCTCGCCGGCCTCAGCACCTGCCGACGTCGTCGGGGTGGGAGTGCCGCTCGCCGGGTCGGCGATCACGGAGGCGTCGTCGGTGGCGCCGTCGATCGCCTGGGTCTCGCCGGCCGACGGGGAAGCGGTCGCACTGGCGCTCGTGCTGGGCTGCGCCGTCGTCGACTTCTTCGAGCCGGCGGCCTTGGTGGCGGCGGTGGACTTCTTCGTCGTGGTCGAGGCCGACTTCGACGAGCTCGCCTTGCCCGGCTTGGGCGTGCTGGCCGTGCTCGGCTTGGCGGAAGCCGCCGCCTTCTTGGCCTTCCACGCCTCGTAGCCGGTCGCCCGGTCCCACTCGGTCCACGGGATCGACTGCCCGTCGGCGTACCGCACCCGGTTGTTGTCGAAGTCGAAGTAGGCACCGGGGATGTAGGTGCACTCCTCGTCGTCGTACCCGGGCAGGGTGTCCTCGCCGTCGGTGTAGGTCTTGCCGTCGTCGCCCTTGACCGTGATCGGGTGCGGGTTGTCGGCGGGGTTGGTGATCGCCTGGGCGATCGGTGCCAGGACGAGGGTGGTCAGCACCAGGGTTCCGGTGGCGATCACTGTGGCGAGGGCGCGCTTCATCGTTCTTCTCCTGAATCGGTGGTGCGGGTCAGACGAGCGTGGTGCTGGGCTCGGGCTGGGTGAGCGAGGACAGGTCGGTGGCGGGGTCGTCAGCGGTGTCGTCGGCGGCGTCGACGAAGGCCACGCGGCCCTCGAAGATGTCGTCGTCGAGCAGGTCGGTCTGGCGGGCGACCACGGTCGCGCTGACCGCGGCGGCGGTGACGTTGGTGACCGTGCGGGCCATGTCGGCGATCGTGCTGATCGGGAGCGTGACCGCGATGAAGTCCAGCGGCAGTCCGGCTGCGGCGAAGACGGTGGCCGCGGCGACGGTCGCGGTCCCGGGGACTCCGGCGGTGCCGATCGAGACCAGGGTGCCGAGGATGACCAGCACGATGTAGTCCTGGGTGGAGTAGTCGATGCCGTAGGCGTTGATCCCCCAGACCGCGATCAGCATCGGCCAGATCCCAGCGCAGCCGGGCATCCCGATCGTCGTGCCCAGCGGGGCGGTGAAGTGGGCGACCTCGGGGTGCACGCCGACGCGGCGGGTCAGCACGTCGGTCGTGACCGGCAGGGTGCCGACGCTGCTCTGGGTGGAGAAGGCGGTGACCTGGGCGGGGAAGATCTTGGCGAAGAAGCGGGTCGGGGACACGTCGGCCGCGGTCCGCAGGATCACGCCGTTGACCAGGAAGGTGTGGACGAAGCAGGTCCCCCAGGCCAGCCCGAGCAGACCGAGCAGGGACCAGAACTTGTCGCCGAGGTTGGCCGTGTTGGCGACCACGGTCGCCGTCAGCGCCACGATCGCGTACGGCGTCAGGCCGATGACGAACCCGACCGCCTTGAAGATGACCAGCTTCAGCGCGACGACGAGGTCGGCGAACGGCTTGACCGTCACCGCGTCCCGCTCGACCAGGGCCAGGTAGGCGACCGCGATCGTCACCGAGATCAGGATGATCGGGATGATGTGGTTGGCGCCGAAGTCACCGACCACGTTGTTCGGGAAGAACCCGATCACGACGTCGCGGAAGTTCTGGACCGAGTTCTCCAGGACGTTGAGCTGCTGGCCGCCGACGGTCTCGTTGAGGCCGCTGCCCGTGCCGGAGGCGAGTCCCACCCCGAGCGCCAGCACGACGGCGATGGCGTTGCTGAGCAGGAGCCAGCCGGTGGAGCGCAGCCCGATCGTGCGGAGCTTCTCCAGGCTGCCGAGGGAGACGATGCTCGAGATCAGCGCCACCGCGATGAGCGGGCCCACGACGGCGAGCAGGATGTTGATGTAGATCCGCCCGATCGGCTCGATGTACTCGGCGTGACCGCGGCCGACCAGGCCGATCGGGATGCCGATCGCGAGGGCGAGCAGCGTCAGCAGACTGAAGTTGACCCGTCGGCGTCGGAGCAGGTGCAGGCCGACGTACGCGACCACCAGCAGAGCGAGCACGGCGAGGTCCAGCCAGTTCACGGGTCATTCCTTCGTTCGGGGACCCGACGTTGAGTCCGCTCTTGCCCCCTGCAGGTCGCAGCAGGGCCACGTCTTCACCCGGGGCACCCCACCGCGGAGGAGGGTTGCCGACTGGCCAGCCGGGGCTTTGCACCAGTACTCGTGACGAGTCAGAACATTAACACAACAAAGTTAGTAGTCAATAACGACTACAGCGGGGCGTACTGTGGAGGCTGTCGGCGGTCAGGTCTCCACCCGGAGGCCCCAGGTCGGCCGAGAGGCGGACCGCATGACGACGTCGCACAGTTCCGAGCTGGCCGGCGCGGCCGCGGCGGAGTCGGCCAGACTGCGGATGGAGCTGCCAGGCCTGCTGGCGAGAGTCGCCGAGGCCCGCGACCTCGAGCACGAGCTGGCCCAGGGACTCCCGCGTTGGAGCGAGCGCCCCGCGCTCGCCGATGCCCGGCTGGCGACGCTCGACGCGCTCCAGGACTACGCCGCCGGGATCGAGGCGCTGTCGTGGCCCGTGCCGCGCAGCATCGTCCTGGAGATCCGGATGCATCAGATCCTGTGCGGGCCCACGCGGATGTAGGACATCGCGGGGCATGATCGCCCCGCGATGTCCGCACCGCAGTCGCGAGCTCAGCCGCGGTGGGTGATCGCTCCGTCCACCATGGTCAGCCGGATCGGCGCCTGACCGACCTCGTCGGCCGACGCGAGCACCGGGTCGACGGAGAACGCGGTCAGATCCGCGCGACGTCCGACGGCGATCCGTCCGGCGAGCTGGGACTCGCCCGCGACCAGCGCGGCATGAGTGGTCATTCCCTGCAACGCCTCGAGCCCGCTGAGGCCCTGTTCGGGCAGCACCGGCGCGGCGTCGCTGCCGGCGATCCGACGCTGGCGCGCGAAGGCGAGCACGCCCCGAGCGTCGTAGTCGGCGACCGGCCAGTCCGAGCCGAGCACCACCGTCGCGCCGGCATCGCGGAAGTCGCGGCAGCACCACGCCCGGTCGGCCCGGTCGGTGCCCAGCCGACGCGACCACTCGTCGGAGTGATCGGCCTTCGTGTACTGCGCGTGGGAGGGCTGCATCGAGGCGACCAGGCCGATCCGGGCCAGGCGACGCACTTGGTCCAGGGGCAGGGTCTCGATGTGCTCGACCCGGTGCAGGACACCCTGGGTGTCGAGCTCCTCGAACGTGTCCAGCACGTGCCGGACCCCGGCGTCACCGATCGCGTGGGTCGCGGTCTGCACGCCGACGGCGGCGAGGTGGTGCACCGCCTTCGTGTACTCGGCGGGGTCGAGCCAGAACGCGTCGGTGCTCTGACCGTGGCAGTCCGGACGCTCCAGCCACGCGGTCCCACCCTCGACGGTGCCGTCGATGAAGAACTTCACCGCCCGCACCGCCCAGCGGCGTCCGGCCCGGCCCTGCAGCGCGACCAGCTCGTCGAGGTCGGCGCCCGGCATGCACCACGGCGCGAGTCGCAGCCGGAGCGGGAGGTCGCCGTCCGACTCGAGCGAGTCGAGCAGCTCGAGGGTCGACGACGACCCGTCCATGACGTGGCCGCCGGTGAGCCCGGAGGCGGCCATCCCGGCGAGCACCTCGCGGGCCCGGTCACGCCGCGCAGCCAGCGGCATCGGCGGGATCACGTCGGCGACGAGGTCCATCGCGGCGTGCTCGAGCAGGTGGCCCGTCGGCCGGCCGTCCGGATCGCAGACCACCTGCGAGCGCTGGCCGAAGGTCTCCGTGCCACGCACCCCGGCGAGGCGCAGCGCGGCGCTGCTCACCAGGGCCGAGTGACCGTCGTAGAGCCGGAGGAAGACCGGCACGTCCCCGACGGCCTCGTCGATCGCGGCGCTGCTGATCGGCTGGCCGCCGAAGCAGTTGTGGTCGAGCCCGAACCCCTGGATCCAGCCACCGCGCGGCAGGTTCCGCGTCACTGCGGCGAGCGCTGCCCGCAGCTCGGCCAGGTCGCGACACCCCGAGAGGTCGATCCCGGCGAACATCTCGATGCCGAGGATCGGATGCATGTGTCCGTCGACCAACCCCGGGGTCAGGGTGGCGCCCGCGAGGTCGATCACCGCGGTCTCCGGCCCCCGCAGGGCGAGGGCGTCGCCGTCGAGTGCGGCGACGATGCCATCGACGACGGCCACCGCTGCGGCGGCCGGACGGTCGGGGTCGAGGGTGCGGACGGTCGCCCCGACGAGGAGTGAGTCAGCGTGCGGCGACATCGGCGGGCACCCCTTCCGTCGGCTCCGTCTCGATGCTGCTGGGCTGGTCGGCTGCGAGGCCGGCGTACACCTCCGGGCGCGCCTTCCGGAGCCACAGCGCCCACGCGACGCCGGCGACGAGCACGACCGGGACGGTCAGGATCAGGACCAGGTTCACCGACTCCGCGGCGCCGGTGAGGAGCGAGATGTTGGCGATCATCAGGTACAGCGCGGCGAGCATCCCGACCGCGGAGACCACCGGGGCGACCAGCGTGCGCCACGGGCCTTCGTCGTTGGGAACACGGCGGAAGAAGACCGGGACGGCGATCGAGACCGCGACCTGGAGCAGCACGATGCCGAGCAGACCGGGGGTGTTCACCCAGATCAGCAGCTGGAGGTAGGGGTCGGCGCCGGCGAGGGCGAAGAGCGCGACGACCACCGCGGCGAGCACGGTCTGCACGATCCCGGCGACGTACGGCGAGCGGGTCCTCGGGTGGACGCGACCGAGCACCGGCGGCAGCAGTCCCTCGTCGGTGATCGCCTTGGTGTAGCGGGTGATCGCGTTGTGGAAGGCGAGCAACGAGGCCAGCACGCTGGAGACGATCAGGAGGTGCATGGTGGTCGAGGCCCAGCCGCCGAGGTACTGGTCGGCCGCGGTGAAGAAGAGCCCGACCGGGTCCTGCGCGGCCGCGGCGATCACGTTCCCGGCGCCGTAGGCCTGGATGATCGCCCACACGACGAAGGCGTAGAAGATCGCGAGGAACCCGACGGCGATGTACGTCGCCCGCGGGATGGTCCGCCGCGGGTCGCGCGCCTCGGCGCGGTAGATGGCCGTCGACTCGAAGCCGATGAACGCGGCGAAGGCGATCGCCAGGACCGAGCCGTTGCCGCTGGTGAAGACGTTGCTCGGCGCGAACGAGTCCAGACCGAGGCCCGAGTCGCCGCCCTGGACGACGATCGCCACGGCGAGCACCAGCAGGATCCCGCTCTCGGCGACCAGGAGCACGCCGAGCACCTTGGCGCCGAAGTCGACGCTGCGGAAGCCGGCGTACCAGACCACGACCACGCCGACGAGGGCGATCAGCGGCCACGGGATGTCGAGCCCCCACAGCGCTTCGGCGGTGTCGTGCGCCGTGACACCGAGCAGTCCGTACATCCCGATCTGGAGGGCGTTGTAGGAGACCAGCGCGAGCAGGGCCGCGGTGACGCCGGCGGGGCGGCCGAGTCCCTGGGTGATGTAGGCGTAGAAGGCTCCGCCGTTGGTGACGTAGCGCGCCATCGTGGTGAAGCCGACCGCGAAGATCGCCAGCACGGCGCCGGCGAACAGGTAGGCCGCGGGCACGCCGATGCCACCGGTCAGCAGGGCGAACGGCGCGACGCCGGCCATGATCATCAGCGGCGCGGCAGCCGAGACGACGAAGAAGACGATGTCTCCGGTGCCGAGTGCGTTGCGGCGCAGGGTGGGGGCGGCTGACTCAGCCATGAGCGGTCCTTTCAAGGCCAGGAACATGCTAGATCCGTCGGGTGACACTTAATCTAAATCGATTAGATATCGGTTGCGGTACTGTAACCGCGCTCACACCCGAAGGGAAGAGGCGAGATGACGGAGACCGAGCAGCGCCGGGCCGGGCGACCGCGACGGGCCGTGCTCACGCTGTCCCGGATCGGCGACGCCGCCCTCGAGGTGGTCGACGAGACCGGCGACTTCACGCTGCCCGAGGTCGCGCGGCGTCTCGGCGTCCAGACCGCGTCGCTCTACCACCACGTCGAGGGTCGAGCCGGGGTCGTCGAGCTGCTCCGGACCCAGCTGGCCGAGTCCATGGCGGCCCAACCGCTCGAGGACGGGACGTGGGACGAGGCCCTGCGGAACTACTTCCGCTCCTACCGCGCCGTCTTCGCCGCCCACCCGCGGGTCGTCCCGCTGCTGACCACGACGACGGTCCGCTCCCCTCAGGTCGTCCGGGCCTACGACCTGGTCGTCGGACGACTCAGCGAGGCGGGCGTCCCCGACGGTGAGCTGATGGCGATCCTCACCGCGCTGGAGAACTTCGTGATCGGTTCCGCGCTCGACCTCGCCGCCCCCGAAGTGATGTGGGAGGTCGACGACGACGTCGAGGCTCCCCGGCTCGCGGCCGCCCTGGACGCCCAGGCGGAGTCCGGGAACCGGGCGGACGTGGCCTTCGAGTTCGGTCTCGACACGTTGCTCGCCGGGATCGCGCAGCGGGCGGCTCAGCCTCTCGGCGGGTAGGCCATCAGCCCCATCGGATTGCTGGAGTCGCCCACCGAGACATTCAGCGGCTGCATGGTTGTGGCTCCCATCGCCAGTCGTGGCACCCGGAGCACCACTGCCGTGTTGTAACGCACGCCTGTCGTGTTGACGACCAATCGCGCTAGCCCGGGCTCGTCACACAGCGCCACCCCTTCCACAGACGCGACGTCGTCGACTCCCCACAGGATGAGAATGCTGTGCTTACGGGAACTCGTCGCCCGGATTTCCGCAGCGACGGCTGGGTCATTGAGGTACGCGGCCGCCTTCTCGATCTCGTTCGCCGTCCGCGCGAGAACGACCCGGCGTCCATGATTCATGCGGTCCTCGTGGGCAGCGACGGGCGCCTTCGTGGCAAGGATCTCGGCGGTCACCTCTTGGATCGGCGGCGCTTGCGAGTCAAAGAACTCATCAGGCGTTCCCAGCAAGGCGATCCGCCTGGCAACGTCAGCAATTCGGTCCTGGTCCCTGGCCTGATTCACATCGCCAGGCGACGGCAGGGCGAAGGACGTCGTGATCACCAGGCAGTTGAAGCGGTAGAAACGGCGATCGTGACGGACGCTCCCGCGCCCGTAGTTGCACCGGTCCAGATAGACCCGCTCTGCCGCCAGCGCACTGTCACACAAAACGGCGTTGACGGGCGCGAACCCTGACGTCCCGGGCGGGTACCAGTGACCATGCGCGAGTACTTCCGAGGCCGCGACCCCAAACATCGCCCGGACGTTCAGGTCCGGCGCACTGAGAGCGATCGGCAACCCAGCGGCATCGAGACGGACTCGCAACTCCTCGATCCGGGGATCTTCGGCCAGCGCCTCAGCGAGGAGGCGTGAGGCTGGCCGGTCCCGCCGAGCATTCACATCTGAGGCGGTGAAACCCCATGGCGCCTCGGCGACCTGCGGAATACGGTCGATCAGATTCTGCTCCAACTCCACGAGCCACCGCTCGATCTCCAACGGCATGCCCGCCTCGGAGGTGGATTGGTAGCGGTAGAACTGAATCTGCTTCACGCCTTCGGCTGCGGTCGGGTCAAACGGCAGCGGAGCGAATCGGTAGACCGGCGGTGGCGGCTCGTCGTACCCAGCGACGCCGTGATTCTCCGCCCACAGGCGGGCGCCGAAGCTGTCCGGTTCGTCCACGAGAGCGTGCCACTCCCCGCTCCCTGCCTCCGACGGTCCGCCAAGGGCCAGATGAACGAGCACGTCGATGTCGAGCTTCGATACGAAGATGTTGCTCACCGGCACATCGTGTCCGAAAGGCCCTACTCGCGGGGCCGGATCTGCGAGGCGCAGGGACTAACGGCCTCACCTGAACGAACCGGCTAACGGAGGGGTCAATCTCAGCGAACTCGGCGCTGCTGCCTGGGTGTTGCCGAGAACCCTGGGCGACCCTCAGGCCGTTTCCCGTTCGCTGAGGCGCTGGGTGCCCTAACCTCGGGGCACCCGGGTTCCACATTCACTCGGCGACCTCTCGACCGACATGGGGCCGATCCGCAGGGGACCTGCACATGACCTCGTTCCAGCACGCCCTCCACGCGAAGGCGGCCCGTTCGGTCGCGCTCACCTGCGCGTCCGCACTCGCGCTCGGCGCGATCGCCGCGACGGCCACCGTCACGCCGGCGCACGCCGCGACCGTCGGGGCCTGGCCCTACACGCCGGGCGAGGTCACGGTCGAGCCGGGCGACAACAGCTCGACCTGCTACGACGAGTACGTCGTGCCGCCGGGTGTCAGCCAGCTGGGCGTCCAGGCGATCGGTGCGAGTGGCGCGGCCGGCAACAACAACGTGATCAATGGGACCGGTTCACCGGGGCGTGACGGTGACGGTGTCCTGGCCGGCAACGCGGGCAACGGGCAGGCCGGCGGCTTCGGAGGCTTCGCCTCCGAGATCAACACGATCATCGACGTGACGCCCGGGCAGACGCTGTACGTCGGTGCGGCCAGTGACGCGTTCCCGGGTGGTGCCGGCGGCGCCGCCGGGATGGGCCTCGGCCTCCTGCCCGCGACCGGCGCCGGCCTGCGGGCGGTACCCGGAACCGGTGGCAGCGGCGGGAACGCGTCGTTCGTCTCGCTGTCACGACCCGGCTCGGGCTGCACGTTCTCGACCGCCCAGCTCGCCGACGACGTGCTCGTGGTCGCGGCCGGTGGCGGCGGTGGCGGCGGCGCCGGCTCCGGGCAGGACGCGGTCCACGCCAACGGCATCATCGCCCGCGCCGGCGGGGGCGACGGCGGCTCGGAGTCGGGCAGCGGCCCGTTCCCCGAACGCGGCGAGAGCTTCCCGTGGGACATCGCGCTCGACGAACCCCAGGTCCCGGGACAGTCGCTCTCGCAGCGCGACGCCGGCAGCCCCGGAACGAACGCGACCGGCACAGCGGGCGGCCGCCTCGGTGCTGGCGGCTTCTCGGTCAGCACCATCCCGGACTGGAAGAACCACACGATCTACGGCGGCACCCAGCTGGCCGCGCTCAGCTGCATCCCCGGCCAGGACGGCGGCACCGGACAGGCCACCGGCGGTGGCTCCGGCGGCTCGGCCGCGCAGGCGCTCACGGCCCGCGACGTCGACGTCAACGACGTGATCTCCTCGACCGGGACGGCGAACGTCGTCTCCAAGATCTCGCAGTCGCTGCGCTCGAACGTCACCAAGATCTCGCGGATGTCGGCCGGACTGCCGAAGGAGAGCTTCTTCGAGTCCGAGGGCGGCATCATGCTGATGCTGCAGACCTTCTACGCGTTGATGGACCACATCGTGTCGACGCTGACGGGCGCGGTGCCGGCACCGTCGGTCTTCCTCACCGGCTGCGGTGGCCTGATCACCGACCCGAACCCCGGCTACTACGCCCCGCAGTTCCTGGCCGGGCTCACCACCGGTGGTGGCGGCGGCGGTGGCGGCGGCATCTTCGGCGGCGGTGGTGGCGGCGGCGCCGACGACTTCTACCTCAGCGGCGGAGGTGGCGGAGGGGGCGCGGGCGCGAGCTACGTCCGCGGTCAGTCCTACGCCGAGACGCTCGGCTCTCTCACCCGGGGACTCACCGGCGCCCGAGTCCGGCTGACCCCGATCAGGACCGCGCCGGCCGTCACGGTGCCGAGCCCGTCGGTGACCTGCGTGATCCACACCCCGTGCTCGCTCCCCGTCGACATCGACGGGTACCCCGTCGGCCGGCTGGGCTACCTCCCCGGCACCAGCGCGAACCTGCCGAGCGGCCTCACCTTCCAGCAGCCCACGATCCACCACAGCGCCGTCGGCGACGAGCTCGCCTACGACGCCTGGTCCGCGTCGGCGGCGATCGGCGGGACCGCCCAGCTCTGCTTCAACACCGGCGTCCAGACGTACTCCGGCGCCTTCGGGATCAGCAACAGCGAGGGCACGGCGACGCTGCCGCCGATCACGCTCGACGTGCGCCCGGGAACGCTGACCTCGACGTCCATCGCGGCGTCCTACGGCGACGACCTCTCGAACCTGTACGCCGGCGGCCGCCGCGTCCACCTCGACGCCCTGGCGCGCTACAGCAGCACCTGCTCCTACGACGTCACGACGAGCCCGACGGGCACCTGGTCGGTGACCGACGAACGCAACAAGGCGGGCGACACGGTCGCAGCGGGCAGCGTCCTCACCGCCGCCCCGACCGGTGACGGCGACGAGGGCCTGACCCCGATCGGCCCCGGCACGGCTGTGGTCCGGTTCAGCTACACCGACGACTGGGGTCAGACAAAGGCCACCCAGACCACCGTCACGGTGGCCCACGGGGCACCGCTCTCGATCAGCTTCGACGCCTCCAGCACCACCCTGGAGCCGGGCGGCCACACCACACCGACGGTGCGCGCCGACTACGGCCTCGGCGACATCGAGGACGTCACCGACCAGGTCACGTACTCGGGGGTGCCCTCGGCCCTGAACGAGGCAGGGCTCTCGATCACGGGCGACACCCTCGTCGCGGGAACGCCACTCCAGGTCGGCACGCCGACCGTCACCGACGCGGTCACGGCGAACCTGGCGGGGCGGAGCGCCACGCTGCCCGTCACGATCGACTTCCGGAACCCGACCACGATCTCCCTCCAGGGCAACCCCGCCACCCGCACCCCGCTGGCACCCGACAGTGACGACGCCCGCTTCACCGCGAACGCCACCTACGCGGCGGGCGGGCAGGCCGACATCACCCGGCTCGCCACCTGGAGCAGCAACCACCCGACGATCGCCGACGTGGACGACGACGGCACCGTCGCCGTCCCCTTCCGCACCGTCGGCGGACCCGTGACGATCGCCGCGGCCCTCGGATCGGCCAGCGGCAGCTCGCTGGTCAACGTCGGCCTCGGCGCCCCCGACTCGATCGCCGTCGACGACGGCAACGGGCACACCGGAACCGCATCCATCGGCCTCGGCAAGGTCCTCCAGCTGCACGCCACCGGAACCGTCGGACCCGACACGACCGACCTCACCGCCGACACCGTCTGGGCCTCCTCGAAGCCCTCGGTCGCCACCGTCACCAGCAGCGGCGTCGTCAAGGTCGTCGGCGCGGGTACGGCCGACATCACCGCCACCCGCAGCGGCGTCCAGGGACTTCTGCGCCTCACCGCCGACCTGAGCACACCGTCCTCGATCACGATCACCCCGACCGCGACGACGATCCCGCTCGGCGGCGCCCAGCGGTTCTCCGCGACCGGCAGCTATCCGGGCGGCACCACCGCCGACATCAGCGACCTGGTGGTCTGGGGCGCACCGAGCGCCCTCGGCAGCTTCACCGGCACCCTCTTCTCCGCCGACTCCACGCACGCCACCCCGCTCACCGGCTCCGTCACGGCCCAGCTCGGTGCGGCAACGGCGTCGGTCAGCGTGACGAAGCTCGGCGCGGCCCCCACCTCGATCACCGTCTCCGGGCCGAGCGGCACGGTGCGTCTCGGGGAGAGCCAGCAGCTCACGGTGACGGCCCACTTCTTCGACGGCTCGACGGCCGACGTCACCCGCCAGGTCACCTGGTCCACGCAGGATGCCGGACTGTTCTCGGTCGACACCCGGGGTGTCGTCACCGCGATCGCCGGCTCCGTCTCCGGGGCCGGCAGCAGCACGAACGTCTGGGCCACCTACGCCTACACCGACACGGACGGCTCGGCCCGCAGCTACACCGCTGCCGACCACCTCGCCGTCGACCTGACCCACCCCGGCTCGATCGCGATCGCGCCGATCACCGACTCGGCCCTCGCCAACGGCACCGCCCACGACCTGACGGCCACCGGCACCTACGCGAACGGCTACACCGCCGACCTCAGCTACCTCGTCGGCTGGCAGACCTCGAACACCGGCGACACCTCCATCACCGGGACCTACCAGCGCCGACTCAACGTCCTCGCCCCGCCGACCCCGGCGTCCACGACCGTGACGGCGTCCTACGGCGGTGTGTCCACGACCATCGAGCTGGCCCTGCCCGGGGCCTTCGGCTCGATCAGCGGGCCCAGCACGGGAGTGGCCACGATCGGTACCCCGGTCTCCCTCGACTTCAGCATCAGCGGCGGCGCGGCGCCGTACACCTGGTCGGTGCCGAGCTCGACCCGCGCGAGCGACTTCACGTTCTCCTCCACCCATGGGGCGAGCACGACGCTGACCTTCAAGCCGGTTGCGGCCGACTGGAACGCGACGTCGGGCGGGGCGTACACCCTCGTGGCGCTGGTCACCGACTCCCTCGGGCACCAATCCAGCCAGTCGGTCGCCGTCACCCTGAAGCGCCGTACCCAGACCCTGGACTGGGTGCAGAACCTCGCCGACACGGCCGCGTCCTCCGAGATCTGGTTCGTCAGCGCCTCGAGCTCGGCCGGTCTCGCGACGACGATCTCGATCCCGTCGGGCGTCGCGAGCAACGGCTGCCGGTACGTCGGCAACGCGATCCGGTTCGACACCGGACTCGGCGGGACGTGCACGTTCGAGGCCGCGCAGGCGGGCGACGACACCTACGCGCCGGCGATCATCCGCAAGACGGTCGCCATCATCGCGAGCCCGGAGTTCGGCTTCTACGCCCCCGGCACCAGCTTCCCCGCCGGGAACGCGGTCGGCGCCGCGAACGGCATCGTCGCCGTGACCAAGGCGCCGGGCGACCCCGCCGACATCGTGATCTCGACCGCCGGCACGACGAACGACGCCTGCTCGCTGACCACCGCGAGCAGCAACGCGAGCGGCACGAGCGTCTACGTGCACTGGGACCACATCGGCACCTGCGTGATCAGCGCCTCGATCCCCGCCGCGGTCAACACCACCACCGGCTACGCCTATCCGGCGGCCACGACGTCCGGGGTCCTGACCTCGACGGTCTCGGGTTGGAGCTCGGGCATCGCGTGGATCGACCGCTACACGGCGTTCAACAGCGGTGTCCTCGCCACCGCGAACCTCAAGGTGGGCGGCACGTACCAACCCGTCTACACCACCGCGACCGGGGTGAGTGACTTCTTCCGGCAGACCAGCGGGCACCCGCAGAACCCGGGCAGGGTCACCATCGCCGTGGTGCCCGCGCAGAGCTCGCCCGCCGACGCCTGCAGCGTCGACACCACGAAGAGCAGCGGGATCGTGACCGGGCAGCTGACGTTCGCGCACGCCGGCACCTGCGCCGTGGTCGCGACCCAGACCGCGACCGACCCCTACCTCCCGGCGACCACGTCGGTGAAGCTGCTCACCGTCGCCCCGGCGGCGCAGACGATCACCAATCTGCGCACCACCTCGACCGGCACCGCCCTGATCCCGGGCAACACGGTGACGCTCGCGGCGACCACGTCCTCGGGTCTGACGCCGACGTACAGCGTCGACCCCGCCACGACCACCGGGGCCTGCTCCGTCGACGGGAGCTCCGTCGCCCTGCTCCACGCCGGCCGATGCGTGCTCGCGGCGACCCAGTCCGGCAGCGCCGACTACGCCGCCGCTGCACCCGTGAAGCTGACCCTCACCGTCACGCAGCCACACCTGGTGCTGCGCTCGGCCACGTCCTGCACCGCGCTGCAGCTCGGCCGTGCCCTGTGCACGAAGTCCACGCTGCCTCCGCTCAGCGGGCCGGTCGGCGCCGACCCGTCGATCCCCGTCCGCGTCGCGCTCGTCGACGCGGACGGCAACGCGGTGAACGCACCGAGCGACCTCACCGTCAGCCTGTCGAGCGATCTCGCCGGTGAGGGCAGTGACCCGAGGTTCCAGGACCTGCTGCACCGCGACGTCACCTCCGCGGTGATCGCCTCGGGGACCAGCGGCGTCACGGTCCTGTACGGCGACTCCGTGCTCGGCGCCCGCACCCTGCACGCCTCAGGCGCGCTGGCGAACCCTGACCTCGACAGCGTCACCTCCTCCCCGACGCCCCTGTCCGTGCTGGCCGCGCCCGCCGCGACGATCGGCTGGGTGGGAACGCCGTCGGACGGTGTCGCCGGCACCCCGCTGCCACGCTTCGGCGTGGCGCTCTACGACGACCTGGGCAACCCCGCGCAGGGGTCCGTGGTCACGGTGACCGCGACCGACGTCGACAGCGGCTCGTCGGTCGCCCTGAGCGCCGGAGCGTCGGCCGCCGTGGCGAGCCACCCCGAGCTCGGTGACACTGCGGTCTTCGATGCAGCCGTCATCGACGAGCCCGGCACCTACACCGTGTCCGTCACGGCCGAGGGGCTCTCGCTCACCTCCGACCCGTTCCGCGTCGCGGGGTCGCCCAGCGCACCGACGGATCTCGTCGCGACCTGGCACTCGAGCTCCGAGGTCGGACTGGCCTGGACGGCTCCCGACGACGGTGGCAGCGCGATCACCTCCTACGAGGTCGCCGTCGACGGTGGTCCCTCGACGACCGTCTGGGACACGAACGCCGTGGTCGGAGATCTCTCCCCCGGCGGACACCTCCTCGAGGTGCGCGCCGTCAACGGTGTCGGCACCAGCTCGGCAGCGAGCATCTCGGTGACGACGCCGACGGTCGCCGGTCCGCCGACCGCCGTCAGCGCGACCTGGGCCGCCGGCACCGGCGTGACCGTCTCGTGGACCGGCCCGACGGACACCGGCGGCGCTCCGATCACGGGCTTCAACGTGTACGTCGACGACGCCCTGGTCACGACGGTCACCGACCCGAGCGCCGTGCTCGGCACGCTGACTGCCGGCTCGCACACCGTCGCCGTCACCGCGGTCAACGCGGCCGGAGAGAGCGAGCGCGCAGCGGCCACGGTCGAGGTGCCCGTCGTCCGGGTCGACACCGCACCCGGCGCCCCGACCCGGCTGACCGTGAGCAGGAAGGCGGCCAACGGCGCCGTCGTCTCCTGGTCGGCCCCGAGCACGGACGGAGGGGCCGCCATCACGACCTACCGGGTGTACGTCGACGGGCGCCTGCGGGCGACCACGGCCGCCCGGACCGCGACCCTGACCGGCCTGGCCGTCGGGGTCCGGACGATCACCGTCACCGCGGCCAACGCGGTCGGGGAGGGCGAGGGCGCCCAGGCGCTGCTCACCATCCCGGCTCCGGTGAAGGCTCCCGGCGCTCCCACGATCGGCAAGCCCAAGCCGGGCGCGAAGCGCGGGCCGCTGACCGCGATCGCCGCCTGGTCCGCCCCGCGGGTCAGTGGTGGCGCGCCGATCCTCGGCTACGAGATCGTCGCGACCCGGGTCGGCAAACCCGCGAAGACCGTCCGCAAGCCCGGCACGGCCCGCGCCACGCGGTTGGAGTTGAAGCTCGCCGCCGGCACCTGGGTGTTCAAGGTGCGCGCCCGCAACAGTGCGGGCTGGGGCGCCTGGAGTGCGGCCTCGGCGAAGGTCAAGGCCCGCTGAGGGCGCGCGCCCGGAGGTCAGCGAGTGCCTCGTCGAGGTCGGGGTGCACGAACGTGAAACCGGCCTCGAGGAGTCGCGCGGGCACCGCCCGCCGACCGGTCAGAGCGAGCGCGGGGTCGGTGCGCAGCAGGACCGCTCCGAGGTGCACGAGGAACACGGGGGTCGGTGGGGCCGCCGGGCGGTGAAGACTGCGGCGCAGGGCCGCCATCAGGTCGACGTTGCGCGCCGGTTCGGGGCCGGTAGCGTGCAGCACGCCCTCCAGGGTCGAGGTCGGCGCGAGGACGGTCCGCACGATGGCGAGCCAGTCGTCGATGTGCGTCCAGCTGACCCACTGGGTGCCGGGTCCCACTCGTCCACCGAGACCCCAGCGGGCGAGTGACCACAGTCGGTCGAGGGCCGGGGTGTCGTTGTCGAGCACGATGCCGGTGCGCAGCACGACGAGGCGTTCGGTGTGGGCGCCCTCGGCCGCGGCCTCCCAGGCGCGAGCGACCCCGGCCATCTGCGGCGGCCCGTCAGCAGCCGGTGAGGACTCGTCCAGCACGACGTCGCCGGCGTCGCCGTAGATCGCGAGCGTGCTGGCCTGCACCCAGACGGTCACGGGTGAGTCGAGTGTCCGGCTCGCCTCGACGAGCGCCCGGGTCGGGTCGACGCGCGAACTGGTGAGCAGCGCGATGTTGGCCGCAGTCGGTCGGCGGTCCACCAGCTCGCCGGCGAGGTTGATCACGGCGCTGCCCTCAAGCTCCTCACGCCACGGCCCGACGGTGCGGCCGTCCCACTCGACCTGGCGGTACGGCCCCGGTCGACGCCGTCGCGTCAGGACGACGGCCTCATGCCCCGCCGCGTCGAGGTCGGCGCACAGCCGCCGACCGAGTGCGCCCGAACCGCCTGCCACCACGACCTTCACGCGGCTGAATGTACGGGGCCGCGACCTGTGCGTTGTCGGCCAGGCCTCGTTCGACGCTAGCGGAAATGAACGTCCCCACAGCCGTCACACTCGAACCGCCGCGCCTGAAGCCCATCAATGAACTCGACGTCGCGGAGACGCCAGTCGTGACCGTGGTCCGGAAGTGGTCGCCCGGGCGGAACAAGCGCGCCC
Organism: Nocardioides sp. JCM 18999; assembly: GCF_055391175.1. NCBI lineage: Bacteria > Bacillati > Actinomycetota > Actinomycetes > Propionibacteriales > Nocardioidaceae > Nocardioides > Nocardioides sp. JCM 18999. Next base: position 3,758,131 of record NZ_AP043887.1, on the reverse strand, counting down.
GGGGCGACCACGTCACGGATCGGCATGTTCGCCTACCAGCCGATCAGGCCGAGCGCGAACCGCGACGGCCACCGAAGAGCGAGACGCCACCAGGGCCGACGAGGAGCCCGACCACGATGAGCAGGATGCCGAACAGGATCGAGCCCTGCAGCAGAGTGATGACACCGGCGACGACGAGAACCACGGCGAGGATCCACAGCAGACTGGGCATGGGGTGCTCCTTCTTCAAGGCCAGGCTCTGGTGGCCTGGCTGGAAAGGGAGTACCCGCACCCATCCGATTTCCAAACAAAGTCACGCGGCCGGTCGTGGTGATGGCGCGTGGCGAGCTGTCAGTAGTACCAGGGGAAGCGTGCAACGCTTGCTCGGCCAGCGACGGGATGCATTGACGGGAGCCGAATAGCGCCTCCGACCTGCCCTAACGTGTCGCCGGTAGGCAACGGGTTTGTTGGATGCGACCGGTCGGAATCTGACGTCTTGCGGACTTTTTGCGGACCGGGCGGGAGGCTCGACGGTGTCAAGCGCCACCATAAGCTTCCTGGGCGTCGTTAGCAGGGGTCGGGTTTCGTTGGACCTTTTTCGGACTTTTTTGCGGACAGGCGCCCCTTCCGACGGCGCCCGCCACCGGTGCGGCCGACGGGTCGGCGACCAGGTCGAGCCTCGGCCCGAACCCAGGGCCTTAGAGCGCTACCGGTAGAACGTCTGCTCCGACCTCCCAGCCGGCTTGCGGACCTGCGGGATCGTCGCGCCCCGGCCTGCAGGTTCTCCGCGGCCCGCAACTTCGCCACATCTGCTCAGGCGTCAACGTTTTAGCGGCAGCCATCGCTCACGCCGGTCCTCACCCGTGGATGGATTCTCACAAGTTCTGACCAGAAATCGGGGGCGGACAAGGTGAGCGTCGCAAGTAGTCCGACCGCCCGGCGAACCGGTACGGCACTTTGTGTCACAGTCAGACTCGCAATGTCACAGTGCGACATTTTACTTTCAAAAGCCTTGCGCCGAAGTGATTCACGTCACTACGGTCGTCCCAGTGTTCGTGTCTCACTATGACACGAACGGTTCAAGCGACACCCGTCGCCCGAGCTAAGGGAGCGCTTCATGCGTGAAACTTCGACACCGCCGGCCCGGTTTCGGCCGCAGATATCTACTCGACTGACCCGCCTGGGAGGTCTCGCATCATGACTGTTCACGAACCACTTGACGCTCCGAAAAGCGTCACTGACGGGTCGGGGTGGTCGCCTCGCTTCGTCGCCTTGCTCGTTCTCCTCATTCTGCCGAGCGAGCTCACCTACATCACGTTCGCGTACCCGCTCAACGCCTCAGTCCAGATCGCGACGGAGTTCCAAACGACTCAGATCGCGTGGCTCCAGACCGGGTTTGCACTGATGGCTGCGGTGACGGCGACCTTGACCGGCAAGCTTGCCGACATCTTCGGCAAGCGGCGTCTCCTGGTCGCCACCATGGGTGTGGTCGTGCTCGGCTCCCTCATCGCCGCGTTCGCCCCGAACTTCGGGGTTCTCATGGTGGGCCGCATGCTGCAAGGACCAGCGCTGTCGATTCCCTTCCTCATCCCGGCGCTGATCCGGGACACGTTCCCCAGGCGCACGGTTCCCCTTGCGGTATCGATGACGGCATGCGGGGCGGGCATCCTCTCCATCGCGGCTGCCCTAATGGTGGGGCGCGTCATCGACGGTCTCGGCTGGCGAGCGACGTTCTGGCTGCCGGCACTCGTCGGCGTGATCTTGATGGTCGTGGTCCGGCTCGCCGTTCCGGAGGGCATCGTCCGCGCAGGCGCCGGACGATCCCTTGACCTGATGGGTGCTGCTCTCCTCGGTGGCGGCGTCGGCGGTGTGCTGCTCGCGATCAGCATGGGCGGAACTTGGGGCTGGACCTCGGGTCGCATCCTCGGTCTCGGAGTGATCAGCGTGGTGCTCTTGGTGGTGTGGTGGATGCGCTCGCTGCGCATCGCTGAACCGCTCCTGGACCTGCGTGAACTCAGGTCGCGTCCGCTGCTGCTGACCCTGGGCTTGGCGGGCATCACGACGGCTGCGGCGACCTGGTTCTACGTGCTGATGCCTATGATTGCGCTCACGCCTGGCCCGGACTGGGGTCTGGGTCTGACATCGGACGGTCAGTCGGTGCTGGCGTCGGCCATCTCGGCCGGCCAGTTCATCGCTGGCATCGCGGTGGGTCGGGCGCTTGCGAAGCGCGCGGCGCCCACGGTCGCGATTGCGACGGTGGCAACGGTCACGGTTGGGTTCGTTATCGCCGCACTGAGCCTTCAGGCTCCGGTCGCGTTCGGTGTGGCTGCCTTCCTGAGTGGTGCGATGGGTGGCGCTGGGTACGCGGTCGCGTACTACCTGGTGCTGGTTCTGACCGCTCCCGAGCGGCAGGCGACCATGTCGGCGGTTGCGACGCTGTCGGGCAACCTGTTCGCGGCGATTCTTCCGGTGGTCCTGTTCGCGGTGATGAACTCCATGGCGACGACAGCACCGGATGGGGTCACTCACATCTACCCGCTCAATGCCATGTACTTCGCGCTGCTGGTTCCGGCTGCGCTAGGCCTGGTCGGCATTGGGCTCGCGGTCGCGCTGCGGGGGACGCGCCAACTGGCTTCGCCGACGGCTGTCGTCGCGGCAGCGGTCGAGGGCTGACACAGTCCGAAAGCACGAGCAGGGCGATGGCATCGGTTCGATGCCATCGCCCTGCTTGCGTGTTGAACTGTGGGGCCTGGAGGTCCGGGCCCGCGCCGATGGGCTGTTGCCCAGGCTCCGGAGTCGGGGCTCGGTGGTCAGGCGTCGCGGATGGCGGCAGCTACAACGCGGGCGACGTCGGGGTGGAAGACGGACGGGATGATGAAGTTGGGGTTCAGCTCGTCGTCGGTAACAACGGATGCGATGGCTTCGGCTGCGCGTAGCAGCATGGCGGTGGTGACTTCGATGGCGCGTGCGTCAAGGAGGCCGCGGAAGACACCGGGGAACGCGAGTACGTTGTTGATCTGATTCGGGTAGTCCGACCGGCCGGAGGCGACGACCGCAGCGTATTTGTCGGCCTCGGCTGGGTCCACCTCCGGGTCGGGGTTGGCGAGGGCGAACACGACTGCGTTCTGCGCCATGTCGCGGATCCATTCGGCCTTCAGTACTCCGGGGGCGGAGACGCCGATGAAGACGTCGGCACCGTTGAGGACGGTGTGGAGGTCGCCGCGGACCTGGCGTGGGTTCGTCAGCGAGGCGAGCCCGCGGTGAGCCCCGGTCAGCGACTCATCGTCGGACGACAGTGCACCGAGCCGGTCGACGACGATGATGTCGGCCACACCTGCGGCCAGGAGAAGCTTGACGATGGCGGTGCCGGCCGCGCCGCCGCCAGACACGACGACGCGGACGGCTGGGAGCGCCTTGTTGACGACGCGAAGCGCGTTGCTGAGAGCGGCGAGCACCACGATGGCGGTGCCGTGCTGGTCGTCGTGGAAGACCGGGATGTTGAGGCGCTCGCGGAGCTTGGCCTCGATCTCGAAGCAGCGCGGCGCGGCGATGTCTTCGAGGTTGATGCCCCCAAACCCGGGGGCGATGAGCTCGACGGCGCGGACGATCTCGTCGGTGTCTTGGGTGTCGAGGCAGATCGGCCAGGCGTCGATACCTCCGAACCGCTTGAATAGGGCCGCCTTGCCCTCCATTACCGGGAGCGCAGCGCCCGGACCGATGTTGCCGAGGCCGAGGACGGCCGAGCCGTCGGTGACGACCGCGACGGCGTTGCCCTTGATCGTCAGGCGCGAGATGTCCTCGGGGTGCTCGGCGAGCGCACGGGACACGCGGCCGACTCCCGGCGTGTAGGCCAGCGACAGGTCGTCCCGCGTCTTGAGCGGTACTTTCGAGGAGACCTCGATTTTCCCGCCGAGGTGGATGAGGAACGTGCGGTCGGAGACCTTGTACACCTCGACGCCCGCAACAGCGGCGACCGTGCCTTGTAGGGCGGCGGCGTGCTCGGCGTCGCCAGCTGAGCAGGTGACGTCGACGACGAGTCGGTCGTGACTGGAGTCGGTGACGTCGATGGCAGTGACGATGCCGCCGGCTTGAGCAATGGCCGTGGCGACGGCACCGACGACGCCGTGATCGGGGGCGGTGTGCAGCCGCATTGTGACGGAGTAGGAAGAGGCGGTAGCGCCCATGGGTGGGACCTTTCGTGAGGTGGGTGGAGATATGGAAAGGACCTGTGCCTCTGCGGTCTAGTCGCGGGAGGCACAGGTCCTGGTACTGGGGCAGTTCAACCTTGTGAGGTCGCCCCGGTTCGGGTCCGGCCCGGGTGAGGTGTCGGAATCGAATCGGGTCAGCGGTGCACTTAGGACTGCGCTTGAGGCTGCGCTCGGTGGTGGGCCTTGAGTGCGGTCTCGATGTAGGAGAGCTCCATCAGGTGCTCGGCGGTCTTCCAGTACAGATCGAGCAACTGCGGCTGCGGCGTGGCGAAGGTCGAGGGGGCCCATGCGCCATCGGGGAGTTGCCGTTCGATGAACCACTCGGCCATTCGCACGACCCACGGCAGGTGGCCGCCGGTCGGGTCCGCGGTCAGCATCGCGGCGGCACCCCAACCGAACTTGCAGATCTGGACCGAGGTTTGGTCGGTGAATTGCTCCTCGGTGCCGTCGGTAGACAGCCTGAGATAGTCACGGCCGAGCTGGAGTGCGGCCCGGTCACCGGTCTGCTGGAAGTAGCCAGCCGCGAACGCGGCGGCGATGCCGGGGTGGAAGTAGGTCTGGCGTGGAGCGTTGAGGTCGACGACTCGTAGGAACGCCTCGCTCTCGGGGAACTCGGTGATGAGCTTGCCTCCACGACGGGCGGTGTAGAGCTTGCCGGGCAGATGTGGCTGGTCGGCGAGGTTGGTGCTCAGCCAGCGGTAGACGCCGTCGGCCATGTCACGACGCCCGGTGACGAGAGAGGAGATCCCGAGCTGGGCGGTCTTGAGGTTCTCCTGCAGGTCATCGGCTGCGAAGTCGCGGTTGTCGTACACGCCTCCGGTCTCGGGGTCCTGGAAGGACTGGAGCTTGTCGTTGACCTGGGCGGCGGTGTCGTAGCGGGCCAGCAGCCAGGACGCGATGGCAAGCGGGGAGAGGTGGTAAGCGGGACTGGTCGGCCCGGGCGGGGAGTAGGAGCCGGGCCGCAGGTCGCCGTCGTCGGTGAGGGCTTGCCTTTCGGCCCACCCCATCATGGCCGCGGCGACATCGGGGGCACCGGCCACGCACAGCGCCCACGGTGCGCGCCACCACGAGTTCGCCACGTCGTAGCCCTCGGGGGCGCCGTCGTCAGCGACCCGGGCGGTGAGCCAGGTGGTGCCCGCTTGCTTCGCGGAGTGGATGCGGTCGAGTAGAGGCGTGAGGTCGCGCTCGCCCCGGTCGTCGAGCACCGCGTCTGCCGGGTTCGTGGTCGTTGTCTGGGTCACCGTGTCTCCTGTATGTGCGGGTGGTTAGGTTCGGAAAGGACGAGGGTGAAATCGTCGAGCGGCTCACGAGCTGGGTAGACGCTGTTGAAGATGTCGAGGGCGTCGCTGCTGAGCCGGACCGACGTTGCCGTGATCACCTGAGGCGACCCGCTGGCGGGAGGGGCGTCGATGTCGAAGTCGGCGAGAACCAGGCGATCGCCGGTGCCGTCCTCGGGTCCGGGAGTCGCGGCGATGGTGAGGTGTCCGCGGTCGCCTTCGAGGTGCACGACCGGGTCGGTGACGGCGACGAAGAGCATGCCGTGGTGGCCAGCGAAGCGGACGTCACCGCGGCATGTCACGACGCCCACTGCGTGAGCCGAGGTCAGGTCGGTTCGGTCCAGTGTGAAGTGGAACCGGCTGGTGTCGTCGACAGTAGCGCCGTCGGTGGTCGAGCACTGACCGTCGGGCATGCGGGCGATGTACTGCAAGAAGCGGCGCTTGATGCCCCAGTGGAGGCCGGGCTCATGCGCTTGCGAGGCCGGCTGCGTTGATGAAGTGCTGGGTGCGGGTTCCATCCCGGGCCTCAGTGCGCCAGGAGGGTGTACTTGGTGGAGAGGTACTCGTGGATGCCCTCGAGACCGCCCTCCTTGCCGATGCCGGACTGCTTGATGCCGCCGAAGGGTGCAGCGGCGTTGGAGACGACCCCGGTGTTCAGGCCCATCATCCCGGTCTCGAGTTCGTCGATGAGGCGGTGCCCGCGTGCCAAGTCGCGGGTGTAGGCATAGCTGACCAGGCCGTACTCGGTGTCGTTCGCGAGCCGGATCGCTTCCTCGTCGGTATTGAAGGAGGCGATGGCGAGGACAGGTCCGAAGATCTCGTTGCGCAGGATGTCGCTGCCGGGCTGAACGCCGTCAATCACCGTCGGTGCGAAGAACGTTCCGGGCCCGTCCAGCCGCTTGCCTCCGGTCGTAACTCTTGCGCCACGGTCGAGGGCGTCATCAACAAGGGCGGTGACGTTGTCGAGGGCGCGTGCGCTGATGAGTGGGCCGACGTTGACGTCGGCTTCAAAGCCGTTGCCGACCCTGAGGGCGGCAACCCGTTCGGAGATGAGGTCAGCGAACTTGCCGGCGACGGAGGCGTGCACGATGAACCGGTTCGCGGCGGTGCACGCCTGGCCGATGTTGCGGAACTTCGCCGCCATGGCGCCGTCGACGGCCCGGTCCAGGTCGGCGTCCTGGAAGACGAGGAAGGGGGCGTTGCCGCCCAACTCCATCGACATGCGCAGCACGTGCCGGCTCGCCTTGGCCATCAGTTGCCGGCCCACCGGGGTGGACCCGGTGAAGCTGATCTTGCGGAGACGCGGGTCTTCGAGCAGGGCGTCGCTGACAGAGGCCGGGTCGGTGGTTGTGATGATGTTGAGCACCCCGGCAGGTAAGCCGGCCTCAACTAGAAGATCGGTGAGCCGCAACGTGGTCAGGGGGGTCAGGTCGGCGGGCTTGAGGACGGCGGTGCAACCTGCGGCCAGGGCTGGCGCGATCTTGCGGGTGGCCATGGCGAGGGGGAAGTTCCACGGCGTCGCCAGGTAGCAGGGTCCAACGGGTCGGTGGCTGACGACGAGGTCACCGGTACCTTCGGGGTTTGTCCCGTAGCGGCCGGCGATGCGTGGGGCTTCCTCGGCGAACCAACGGAGGAACTCTCCTCCGTAGGCGACCTCGCCGAGTGCCTCGGCGTACGGCTTTCCCATCTCGGTGGTGATGAGGCGCGCGAACTCCTCGCGGCGCTGCATGAGCAGCGTGAATGCGGTGTGGAGAATCTCGCTGCGTCGCCGGGGCGGGGTAGCGGCCCACTCCGCGGCGACTGCTACTGCAGCGTCGAGGGCGGTGACTGCTTCCTTGGCGCCACCATCAGCGACCTGGGCGATCTGCTCGCCGGTCGCCGGGTTGTAGACCGGGAAGTCACGACCGTCCAGGCTCGGGGTCCAGTTACCGTCAATGAACAGGCCCTTCGGCCGGGTAGCTGCTGCGTTCGTCATGTTCTTCTTCCTGCGCAGTTCTCGGTGGTGGCGGGTCAGGAGGCGGCGGTGTGCGCCAAGAGTGCGGCGGCTAGTGCGCGGTCGCCGGGCAGGTCACAAACCGCCTTCTTCAGCGGCACTGCCGGGTCGCAGGCGGTGGCTTGGTCGATGGTTCGTCCGTTGGTGAGGGCGCTGCGCACCGCGAGAAAGTCTGCGGGACTGTTGACGCACTCGCCGGCAATGAGCCGGTCCTTGTCGTAGTAGAGGACGGAGAACTTCTCGGAAGTTACGTCGCCGCGGACTACGCAGTCGGCGGTGGCGCTGACGAGGCCGGCGGCTTGGAGCTTGAGGTCGAACTGGTCGGACCAGAACCACGGCACCGCCCGGTAGGAGTCGTCGCGTCCAGCCAAGGTGGCGGCGGCGGTCTTGGCCTGCTCGATGGCAGTGGAGACAGACTCGAACCGCATCCGCTCGGTGCCGGAGACGGCCGCGACCGGATTGGGAGAGTTGACGCAGTCACCGGCCGCGACAGTGTGCCCGTCGGAGGTGAGGCCACGTTCATCGATGACGATGCCGTTGTCCACGGCCAGGCCTATCTGCTCGGCAAGCTCGGTTCGGGGCGAGGCGCCGATGCCGACGACCACTACGTCCGCCTCGACGCTGGAGCCGTCACTCAGTTCGATGGCACGCACTAGGCCCAGATCGTTGGCGATTATCCGGACTGGGGTGATTGCCAGGCGGATGCTGACGCCGCGTCGCTGGTGGGCGCCGTGGAAGGCGTCGCTGATGTGCGGGCCGACGGCTCGCGCCATGAGCCGGTCGTCGGCGAGGACGACCGAGGTCTGGCAGCCGAGCTTGCGGGCGCTGGCGGCGACCTCGAGGCCGATGAATCCGCCTCCGACGACGAGCACCTTGGCGTCGGGAGTGAGCGCGGCGCGGAGGCGGTCGCTGTCGGTGGCGTCGCGCAGGTAGTAGACGCCGTCGCTGCCGGCACCAGGGATGGGGAGGCGTCGGGGCCGTGCGCCGACGGTAAGGGCGAGGCGCCCGAAGCCGATCACAGTGCCGTGCTCGGTGAGCGCCTCGCCGCTTCCGTCAGGTTCTGTTGCAACTGAGACCACTCGCGTCCCAAGCACCAGGTCGATGCGCTGGGCGGCGTAGAAGTCCTCGCTCCGGAAGTGCAGTGACTCCAGTGCTAGGGGACCGTGGAGGGCGGCCTTCGACAGCGGCGGGCGCTGGTAGGGCGGATGGGTTTCCGCTCCTAGCAGCGTGATTCGGCCAGCGAAGCCTTCTTCGCGAAGCGACACCGCGAGCTGGACGCCGGCCTGGCTGGCGCCGACGATGAGGACGTCGGTGTCCCGGCGCGGCGCGTCGCTGAGTCGATCGCCGTGCCCTTTGCTGGGCTCGCCGTTGGTCTGGGGACGCGAGTGGTCGTTGTTCATGACGGATCAGTCCTGCTCAGTCAGTCCTGGTACTCGGGCAGGGTGACGGCGAAGTCGCCCAGCTCCTCGGAGAGCCTGATCTGACAGGACAGCCGCGAACTCGGCTCGCGGTCGACAGCGGTGCCTTCCAGCATCTCGTCTTCGAGGTCGCTGACCGGGGGCAGCTTGTCCAGGCAGGACTCCTCGACGAAGACGTGGCAGGTGGCGCAGGAGAGCACGCCGCCGCACTCTCCGACGATGCCGGTGACGCCGTTGCGGACCGCGGTGGTCATCACGGAATCGCCGATCTCGCCGTCGATGACGGTGTTTGCTCCGTCGAACGCGGTGTAGGTGACCTTGGGCATGAGTCAGATTCCTTACTCGGAGGTGCCGGCCGTCGAGGGCGTGCCGGGGGTAAAGGTGACGGGGACGCGACCCCAGCCAGAGACCGCACCAGCGAGCGGGTAGGTCTCGACCTCGTCGCGCTTGATCTGGAAGTCACGTAGCCGCTCCGGGATGATGCTGAGCAGCTCGGCGAGCTCGATCTTGGCCAGAGGCGACCCCAGGCAACGGTGGTTTCCGGCGCTGAAGGTGACGTGCTCGTTGGCATTGGGCCGGTCCAGATGCACCGTGTTCGGGTCCGGGAAGCGCAGCGGGTCGCGGTTGGCGCCCGCGAACCACATGAGCACCCGCTCACCCTTCTTGATGGGCACACCCAAGAGCTCGGTGTCCTTCAGAGCGGTGCGTGAGGTGCCGGTCGCCGGAGCATGCATCCGGAGCAGTTCCTCGATCGCATTGCTGCGGAACTGAGCGTCCTCGGCGATGCGCGGGATGTGCTCCCGGTGTTGCTCGAGGTACTGCAGCCCGAACGCGGCGCTGGAAACGGTGGTGTCGAAACCGCCGAAGACTAGGGCGTTCATCATGCTCTCGCCGATGTCGAGACTGAGCGGCTCTCCGTCCTCCGCGGCTGTGGCGATGGCGGAGATGATGTCGCCAGTCGGGTTCGCGGCCCGTTCGGTGAGCATTTCACGGAACCGCACCCGCAGCCGTTCCATCTGCTCGCCCGGGAACTCGGGGTGGCCGGGAAGGAACATGGCGCCCTTGTGGCCGGCGTCGGCAGCGTCGCGCCAGTCGTTGGCGTCGTAGCCGAGGATGTACAGCGTGGTCCGCGACGTCGACGGGATGAGGATGTCGTCGATCAGGTCGGCCTCACCGGACTCGATGACAGCGTCGATGGCCTCATTGAGATGCCGCTGCATGACGGGGCGCCAGTTCCGCAGCGCCTTCGGGGAGAAGAAAGGCGCCTCGAGACGTCGGCGTCCGGTGTGCAGCGGCGGGTCGGACTCGCCGAGCTGGAGCCGGTACTGCATCTGCGGGATTGTCTGTCCGCGGCCGCCGTTCTCGGTGCCGTCCAGGTCGTTGACCGAGGTGAACAGCTCGTAGTCGGAGGCGACGTGGTGGATGGCGTCGATGTCGGCCAGGAGCCAGAACCCGTCATGGTGCTCGGTCCACGCCAACGGGGTGCCGGTGGCGTGGAGGTCGGCGGCGATCTGGGCCCAGTTCTCCTTGTAGAAGGGCGTGTGCTGGTCGAAGTCGATGGTCGGCCGGGCGCCGTCGACGGTCGTGGTGGCAGTCATGCGCTTGCTCCCGCAGGGCTGCCGGCGCCCGCCTTGGCCCGCTCGATGACCTCGTCGAGGATGGGCACGATAGCGTCGTTAAACGAAATCGGGTCGTCGCTCGGGGCGAAGTGGCCCAGGCGCGGCAGGTTGACGTGCTTGGCGCCGGGGATGTTGCGCTCGACAGCAGGTGCGCCGTGCTCCTCGTCATGGAGGGCGCCCTCGTAGTCGCCGGTGATGACGTAGACCGGCTTGGCGAATGCGTCGATCTTGTGACCGTTCTCCTTCAGGTCGTGGCCGTAGGCGAAGTAGTCGTTGTCGCCGGCGTAGACGCCCGGGAAGGAGGACCGGTAAATCCAGTACAGCTCGTGCGCGTTGGGCTCCGGGGCGGTCGGGGCGGTGCCACCGAAGTTGAGCTGTGGGGCGTAGTCGGAACTGATGGCCGGGGTGCGGAACATGTCGTTACTGAAGCCCGCGGGCAGGGACGGGGCGTCGTACCAGCCGTTGAGGGAGATGAACGCGCCGAACCGGTCAGGGTGCTCGGCGGCGAGGTCAAGGGCCATCTGGCCACCGACGGAGCAGCCCATGAAGTAGGGGTTGTCCAGGCCTAGGACGTCGGCCAGGGCGATGGCCCAGTTCATCAGACCGTCGCGGGTGGGGCTGTAGGCCTGCTCCCACCAGCGCACGCCGACCGGCGGGAGCGACTTGCCGTGGTAAGGCAGGTCGTAGGCGTACATGGTGAACCGCTCCTGCATACGCGGGTCAGCCAGCAGGTGGCGGTACTGGCGGCCGTCGGCGCCAGCGGTCGCCTGCAGCATCAACGGGATGGGGCCGTTGCCGGCCGTCTCGTAGTAGACGCGGGATTCCTGGTCGTTGGCGGTGATGTAGACGTAGCGGCCGATTGCGTTGTCGGTCTCGCGGTAGGGGTCGCGGAACGCCGTGCGCTCCACCGGACCGACGATGGCGGCGCGGACGACGATGTACAGGCGCTGCCAGCCGCCGAACCACGGGGCGACGACGCCGGTGAAGTCGCCGCTCAGGCTCAGGCCGCTCATGCCGGCACTGGTGACACTGTCGTATCCGTAACTCGGGGTCCGGGAGGCGAGGCTGTTGTTCCAGAACTCTTCGCTGCCTTCCATGGCGAAGTCGGCCTCGCCCGTTGGGGCCTCGAGGGTGGTCGCGGTGCCGTTCTCAAAGAGCAGGTCGAAGTTCTGCCCGAGGATGCCGAGCCGGACACGTCCGGTGAAGCCGCGCAGTTTGTATGCAAGCTCCTTGTCAGCGCGAGCCGTCTCGAAGATCTTCTGTCCGTCCACGTCAATCGGCATCGCGCCGTCTCCTTTTGATCGGGAGCAGGCCAGCCGGCTGCTCCTAGTTCCTTCGTGTCCGTATGTGACACGAATGTCAGAGTAGGACACGAAACCGTGACGTGCAACACTTCCGGGCGTTGTCTCTTGAGCCCGATAGGGTCTTCACCATGAGCAGCGAGACGCAGGTTGAGGCGGTGCATTCGGCTTTGCTTGAGGCTGCGGAGCGCGCTGTGCGGTCGAGCACGGCACGGCGGGGCACCCTCATCCGAGACACGCGCACGGTCGCATCGCGCCTGGGCGAGTCGGCCATCCGACTCTTCGCCGAGCGCGGCTTCGCGAACGTGACAGTCGCTGACATCGCTGCCGAGGCCGGCGTGACCAGTCGAACGTTCCACCGCTACTTCCCCAATAAAGAAGCGGTCGTGACCGACATCGCTGACGTGACCAACCAGCGCCTGGTGGACCTGATCCGCGCCAGCGACCAGCCGGACATGCTCTCCGCGCTGCAGGAGGCCGTCGCTACGTGGTGGGAAGAGTACGAAGACCTATTCGACTCCATCACCCGAATCACGCAAGAGTCCAACGATCTGATGGGCGCGATACTGCTCAACTCCGCGCTCTGGGAAGACCGAGTCGGGCAAGCTCTGCACGCTCGCTACCCCGAGACCGATCCTGTCGATGCCAGGATCATGGGTGCAGTCATGATGGGCGTTTTGCGGGTTGCAAACGTCGAAGCGGCCGCGCACGAACGCTCCGCACGCCTGGAGACGAACCGCCTGATGAAGCGGATCGGACCCCTCCTAGCGATCGGCGGCGCGGCCGAGCAGTAGACGTATCCGAGAGGCGGGTGTTCGTCCGCGTCGGGCGGTTCGCACCGGCCGCAAACGTAGCTAGTCGGCGCGGCGAGCTGTGCTGGACGTCGAGACCGGGGGGCTCGATGGTGGGCCAGTACCCGACCCACGGCGGATCGCGTTACTGAACGAATACCTCGTCGCCTCGGTCGGTGGTGGCGGTGAGCACTCGTGTCGGCGTCCCCTGACGTGACGATGTTGACTGAGAAGTTTCTCGCTGACGACACCTGGATGCATCAGCGGTCGACTGAGGTTGGCCGAACGAAGTCGTCACCGACGAATGACGATTTCTCGATGGCGGTTCAGCGTGTCCCGTTCGAGCGGGCCGCGCGCCAGGGACCGGGGCCGCGCGCGCATGTCTTCTACCACTTTGCCAAGACGATGGACCGGCGGGCGGCGTGCATTGTTCGGTGTTGCCGGCCCGGACTTGGACATCGTGAGAGCTGACGGAACCAGGTCCGGCATGCCTCCGTGGAAGCCATGCGAGCGTTGAAGCGACGGCTCTCGATCTTCGTCTACAAGTGCATGCTCGATGACGGGATCACCCACGTGGCCGAACGTGCAGCGACGGGCCCAGGAGGGCAACAGGGCAACGAATCTGACTCCACCGCGGTCGGCTCACAGCCCCACTCATCGGACAAGCCACTTCCCGAACTCATCATCGCCAGGCCTAAGACTCCAACTCAGACAAGCTTCTTGACACAGACGTGACGCCAGTCGAGGCGGTTGTCGCGTCGCCAGGTGGACGGGTCCACAGCTTTCGACTTACTGCTCGCCGTGCCAGTCTACTGGGAATCGTTGACTCTCGACGGTCCCCCGAAACGCCTGCCTTGACTGCCCTTGCCGCTCCTCCAACGTCTCCCATTTCTGTCGGCACGCATGCTACGAATGACGTAGATGGGTCGCCCGGTTTCGGGTGGCCCACGCGGCATTTCTAGGGGTCCGTTGGTTATCGACGGACACGCGCGGAGGCGGTGGTCACGGGATGCATGGCGGCGTGAAGTTCTACCGCGGCACAGCACGTGCCGCCCGCGCATATGTCGAGGCCGATCGCTCCCGGGCGGACGACTACTACCTCGCCGAAGGCACCGGTGTCGCCACCCTGCTGACCGCCACCGCGGACGGGCCGGTTGCGAACGCCGGCACCTTGACCGGCGATACCTATGAGGCCTGGGTTGCTGGCCTCGATGTGCAGACGGGCCGGAAGAAGGGGCGGGTCCGGGAGGACGCGAACGCCCTGCGGTTCGTCGAGGTCGTGGTCAACGGACCCAAGACCTGGTCGCTGGCCGCCGCCCTTCATCCGGAGGTCTCGGCAGCGTTGGATGCTGCTCAGGACAAAGCCGCGGCCGAGATCGTCGGCTGGGTCTCCGAGCACGCCACCACCCGGATCGGACCACGGGGACGCCAGGTCCAGGTCCCGGTCGAGGCCGTCGAGGCAGCAGTGATCCGGCACTACACCTCCCGCGCCGGTGACCCCCACCGGCACCTCCACTTGCAGATCAATGCCCGCGTCTGGGCCTCCGGTGCCTGGCGAGGCATCCACTCCGTCGGCATCCGCGATTCGATCGAGGCGATCAACGGGATCGGGCACGCAGCCGTCGCCGCCGACCCGACCTTTCGCATCGCCCTCTCCCAGCACGGGCTCACCCTCGACCCCGAAACCTCCGAGATCGTCCAGCTCAAACCCTTCGCCGGAGCCTTCAGCGCCCGGGCGGCACAGATCCGCCGCAACAGCGACGCCAGCGAAGCAGCCTGGCGGGCCGACCACCCCGGCGAAGAACCCGGCCCCAAACTCCGCGAAGCATGGGACCGGCAGGCATGGGCGAAGGCCCGACCCGACAAAGTCATTCCCAAAGACGGCCGTGAACTGGTGGAACGTTGGAACAGCGAACTCCGGGACCTCGGCTACACCGACCCCGACCGGGCGCGCTCAGGCGGACGGTCAGGTGGGCTCTCGGGTGTCCGGGTGGTCGATATCGACCGCGATGTCTGTGCGGACCTCGCGATCTCGGTCCTTGGGTCGAAGAAGTCAGCATGGAACGCCGCTGATGTTCGAGGGATCACTGAAGTCCTCCTCGCCGAGACCGGACTGATTGCCGGTACCGCCGCCCGCAGCGAACTAGCCGAAGACATCACCGCCCGCGGGGTCGCCCGCTGCACCCGTCTGTTGGATCGGCCCGATGTCCCTGAGCATGTCCGTGCACTGACCTCACCACGCGTCCTCGAGGTCGAGACCGACCTGATCCACCGGCTCGCCCGCCGCGGGACCCACCCTGCCCGACCCTCGGCGACGGCGCGGCGGTTGATGCTACAGGTCGACCCGTCCCGCGCCGACGTCGTCAGCACCCTGACCGGCGAGAGCCCACTGACCGTGATCGAGGGTGCCGCCGGGGCCGGGAAGACCACTCTGCTCCGGTACACCCAGCAGATCATGGCCCGCTTCCGACACCAGATGATGGTGGTCACCCCAACATTGAAAGCCGCCGAGATCGCGGCGACTGAGACGGGTGCGCAGGGACACTCCGCAGCTTGGCTGATCCACCAACACGGATACCGGTGGGACACCGGCGGACAGTGGACCCGCGACCCTGACTCCTTCCCCGGCCCTGCTGCGCAGCTTCGGCCCGGGGACCTGCTCGTGGTCGATGAGGCCGGGATGCTCGACCAAGACACCGCCCACGCCCTCCTCACCATCGCCGACGAATCCGGGGCACGGGTCGCGTTCATCGGCGACCGACATCAACTCCCCGCTGTCGGACGAGGCGGAGTCCTCGACCACGCTGTTGGCTGGGTACACCCCACCGCACTGATGAACCTCGAGACGGTCCACCGGTTCACCGATCCCGACTACGCAGGTCTGACTCTCCGGATGCGGAACGGCGACGACCCCGGAGCAGTCTTCGACCAACTCGTCGACCGCGGAGAGCTCGTCATCCATCCCTGCGACGTCGAACGCCTCGCGGCCCTGGCAGAGGTCGGAGTCTCGGGTGAACTCGTCGTCGCCGACACTCGGGAGCAGGTCGCCGACCTCAACGCCGCCATCCACGACCGTCGTCGCGCTGAGTCCGGTGACAGCCACGTGGTGACAACCAGTCGGGGCGAGCAGATCGGCCTCGGCGACCGGGTTGCGACCCGCCACAACGATCCGCAACTTCAGGTCGCCAACCGGCAGACCTGGACCGTCGCCGGAATCGGGGACGACGGCAGCCTCCTCCTCCACGGCCACGGCCGCGACCAGGGCGTCCCAGCCGACTACGCCAACCTCCACGTCGAACTGGCCTATGCCACCACCGTCCACGGCGCCCAAGGCGAAACCGTCAACACCGCCCACGCCCTCATTGGGGACAAGACCGGAGCCGCCGCCGCGTACGTCGCCATGACCCGCGGCCGGCACAACAACACCGCCCACCTCGTCGCCGACAGCGTCGACCACGCCCGCCAACAGTGGGTCGACGTCTTCAACCGCGACCGCGCCGACCTCGGCCCCAACCACGCCCGATCCAGAGCAGTCGAGGCCATCGATCGGTATGGAAACACCGTCCCTCCACGGCCGCTACCGCCGCCGGCGTACCGCCCACCAGCGCCCGAAACCCGCGGAATCGGGCTGTGACAAGCCCCCGAGACGAAAAAGTTGAACGACTTAGGGAACGCACCCTGACCTGCGGAAACGCAACGTACCCCCAGTTCGTACCCCCTACGTTCCCCCTATTCGTTACCAAATTCCGGTAACGCACCCAGTCCACGCTGACCAACAGACGTCACCACTAGTGCACCGCAACCCATGACAGCGAACCGCTGTCCGTTACCACACCACTCAGTCATCGATCAGCGAGGAGCCAGCCATGGCCACCGACGACGACACCGCACACCCGAACCCCGGCGACCAGATGCTCACCCTTAAGGAGACCTGCGCCTTCCTCCGCGTCCCTGAAGGGACGCTGCGCTATTGGCGCCATCTCGGCTCCGGACCCAAGAGCTTCAAGCTCGGCCGCCACGTGCGCTACTGGCGGACCGATGTTCTTACCTGGCTCGCCGGACAGGCCAATCGTCCACAGGGCGATCGATAAGTGCGACGGTCCGGCGCCCGTCCTACACACCATAAGCCGATCAGGAAAGGAGACTTCCCATGGCGGGAAGCATTGCCAAACGGCCCGATGGACGGTGGCGTGCCCGGTACCGCGACGACACAGGCCGCGAGCGATCACGTCACTTCGCGCGCAAGGTCGATGCAGCCGCCTGGCTCGACGACGTGACAGCGACGCTTCACACGGGAACCTACGTCAATCCACGGGCGGGAAAGGTCACGTTCCAACAGTTCTACGACGACTGGGCGCCCCGCCAACTGTGGCTCCCCTCGACCCGCGCTAACGCCGACCTCGCCGTTCGATCGGTGGCCTTCGGCGAGGTCCCGATGAAGGCGATCAGACGCTCGCACATCGAGACATGGGTGAAGGCGATGTCAACGAGGTGGGCGGCGACGACCATCAAGACGCGGTTCGTGATCGTGCGTTCGGTCTTCCGAGCAGGGGTCGCGGACCGCGTCATCGCCAACGACCCCACCGACGGAGTCCCCCTGCCACGCCGTCGGAAGATCGAGGCAGCGATGCGTGTCCCGACTGTCGCCCAGGTCGGAACGCTCCTCGCTCATGCAGACAGCAACCGCGTCTCGACCCGGCACGGCTTCCGCGCCTACGTCGCGCTCTGCGCGTTCGCCGGACTCCGCAAAGGCGAAGCGGCCGCCGTCCAAGTGGGCGACATCGATGTCGAGGCTCGTCGACTGACGATCTCGCGACAGCTCCAGCGCGACGGCGACACGTTCGCAGTCCGGCTTCCCAAGTACGGCTCCGAGCGAATCGTTCACCTGCCCGACGACCTCGTGTCGATGCTGCAGGCGCACATCGAGACCTTCCTCCCCGAGGAGCCGGCGCCGGACTCGTGGCTGTTCACCGTCGGTGACGGACCGATGTACGACAACGACATCGATTGGCGATGGCGGGCGACCCGGTCGTCAGCCGGACTTCCAGACGTGCGGCTCCACGACCTCCGCCACTTCTATGCGTCTGGGCTGATCGCGGCCGGCTGTGACGTCGTCACGGTGCAGAGAGCCCTCGGGCATTCCTCGGCGACGACCACACTGAATACCTACAGCCACCTGTGGCCAACAGCCGAGGATCGGACTCGGGCAGCTGCGGCTGAGTTGATGATCGAAGCCCTCGGACGCGAACACCCCGTCAGTCCCGCATTCTTGGCCACCGATGCGGGATCATTGGCACGTGGACTGGACGAATGACGACGACCTGCGCGGACTCGCGCATCGCCTCTGTCTGCTCCCAGCTGAGAACGAGTGGGTCGAATTCAAGATCAATAATAAGGATCCCGAGGAGATCGGCCAGTACGTCTCTTGCCTGGCCAATTCCGCAGCTCTGGCTGGCCAAGAGACCGGCTACATGCTTTGGGGCATCAATGACGGCGACCACACGATCGAGGGCACCAAGTTCCGACCCGAACAAGCGAAGAAAGGCAACGAGGATCTTTACCCGTGGATTCTCCGGCTTTTGGACCCGCAAGTGGACTTCTCATTCCATTCGGTCGAGATCGACGGCCTGCCAGTAGTCATCATGCGCGTCGACGCTGCCATGAAACTTCCAGTGAAGTTCAAACACATCGACTACATCCGTGTCGGTTCATACAAGAAGGAACTGGGCAGTTTCCCGGAGCACCAACGTCGACTGTGGAAGGTCTTGGACACCTACTCGTTCGAGGACCGCAGCGCTGCAGTTGGCCTCGACGTTGAGGAGGTCGTCCAACTCCTCGACTATCCGGCATATTTCAGCCTCCACAAACTGCCACTGCCAGAGAGCCGTTCTTCCGTCATCGAGGCACTTGAAGGCGCAGGTCTGATCCGACACAACGTCGAACACCGCTGGCAGATCACCAACGGCGGGGCGCTGTTGTACGCCAAGGACCTGAGCGACTTCTCGAAGTTGGCCCGGAAGGCGCCCCGTGTCATCCACTACGAAGGCACCTCACGGATCAAGACCAAGAAAGAGCAGGTCGGCAGGCGGGGATACGCCGCGGGCTTCCAAGGGTTGGTCGGCTACATCACCGATCAATTGCCGAACAGCGAAGTCATCCAGGACAGCATCCGCATGGATGAGCTCCAGTTTCCGCGCCTTGCCATCCGCGAGTTGGTCGCGAACGCATTGATTCATCAAGACCTTACGATCACCGGCGCCGGTCCGATGATCGAGATCTTCGCTGATCGGCTCGAGGTCACCAACCCAGGCCTTCCGCTGGTCGAGCCGCTGCGCTTCATTGACATGGCGCCGCGCTCGCGCAATGAGTTCATCGGCTCAGCGATGCGCCAGGTCGGCGTCGCGGAGGAACGAGGAAGCGGCTGGGACAAGATCGCTTTCGAGATCGAGTTCCACCAATTGCCGCCAGCGAAGGTCGAGGTGAAGGACGAGCAGACACGGATCACCTTGTTCGCACCCAAGCCGCTCACCAAGATGGACAAGCCCGAGCGCGTCTCTGCTGTCTACCAACATGCGTGCCTGCGTTACGTCAGCAACGAGTCGACCAACAACGCGAGTATCCGAGAGCGGTTCGGGATCCCCGAACGGAACAAGGCACTCGCCTCACGACTCATCAAGGAAGCAGTCGAAGAGAAGCTGATCGCGGTCTACGACCCGTCGGCAGGACCACGGTCGATTCGGTACGTCCCGTACTGGGCCGACCCCGAACGCTGATTGTTGATGGAAACCTACGCAACACCGGCCGGCGGCCGCGCACATGCGCTCTGACCTGCAAAAACACGGTTAGTTCTTTGTTGATGGAAACCCGCAAGCCGGTCCGCTATCGATCGGCTACCCAACGAGAACTGCTGCACGCACTTCGCCGACCCAGCAAAGACTCGACGGACGGGCACACAAGCTGTGAGAGGCAGCAGTCAAGCAAGCCGTTAAGGTGCCAGCCCTGGCATCGAGCTCCGCATTGACGCCCGGGGTGATCTCATCCCTCTCGCCCCGGGTCGCGAAGACACACCTGTGGCGCCCGTCGGCTTCGGTAACCGTCGATCTGGAACGGCCGGCGTCGAAATCTTGCGGACTTATTGCGGACTAGACGCGGATTCTTAACCACCAAATACTGTTTGACCTGCGCAAACGCGCCGGATCAGTAGTACCAGGGGAAGGGACTCCAGTCGGGGTCGCGCTTCTCCAGGAACTGGTCGCGCCCCTCCTGGGCCTCGTCGGTCATGTACGCCAGACGGGTGGTCTCGCCGGCGAAGAGCTGCTGGCCGACCAGACCGTCGTCGAGCAGGTTGAAGGAGTACTTCAGCATCCGCTGCGCGGTCGGGGACTTGCCGTTGATCTTGGCGCCCCACTCGAGCGCGACCTTCTCCAGCTGGGCGTGCTCGACGACCCGATTGACGGCACCCATCCGGTGCATCGTCTCGGCGTCGTACTCCTCGGCGAGGAAGAAGATCTCGCGGGCGAACTTCTGGCCGACCTGGCGGGCGAGGTACGCCGACCCGTAGCCGCCGTCGAAGGAGCCGACGTCGGCATCGGTCTGCTTGAACCGGGCGTGCTCGCGCGAGGCGAGCGTGAGGTCGCAGACCACGTGCAGCGAGTGCCCGCCACCGGCGGCCCAGCCGGGCACGACGCAGATGACGACCTTGGGCATGAACCGGATCAGGCGCTGGCACTCGAGGATGTGCAGCCGAGCCAGACGGGCCTTGTCGATCACCGAGGGCTCCTCGGCGCCGGTGTCGCCGGCGCCGATGGTCTTGTCCTCGTACTGGTAGCCGGCACGACCACGGATGCGCTGGTCACCGCCGGTACAGAAGGCCCACTTGCCGTTCTTGGCGCTCGGCCCGTTGCCGGTGAGGATCACGCAGCCGACGTCGGCCGACATCCGGGCGTGGTCGAGGGTGCGGAGCAGCTCGTCGACCGTGTTGGGCCGGAACGCGTTGAGCACGTCGGGCCGGTCGAACGCGATCCGGACGGTGCCGTGCGCCTTCGCCCGGTGGTAGGTCAGGTCGGTCAGGTCCTCGAAGCCGGGGACCTCGTCCCAGTCCTCCGGGTCGAAGATCTCGCTGACGCCCTCGATCGCACTCATGAACGACGAGGGTAGACGAGAGTGGAGCGGGGTTACTCCGCCGGTTCGAGCAGGCTCAGTTCGCCGGTTCCAAGAGGAACAGCGGGATCTGGCGCTCGGTCTTCTTCTGGTACTCGCCGTAGGTGCTCCAGGTCGCGACCGCGTAGTCCCACCACTCGTCACGCTCGGCACCGGAGAGCTCGCGGGCGACGTACGACTTCTTGACGGCGCCGTCCTGGAGCTCGACGTTCGGGTTGGCGCGCACGTTGTAGGCCCAGACCGGGTCCTTCGGGGCGCCGCCGAGGCTGGCGACGGCGATGTACTTGCCGTCGCGCTCGACGCGCATCAGCGGGGTCTTGCGGACCTTGCCGGTCTTCGCACCGATGTTGGTCACGACGATGATCGGATCGCCGCTGTCGCGCAGAGTGTTGGCGTCGGCGCCGTTGGAGGCCTCGAACGCCTCGACCTGGTCGCGGACCCACTTGGCCGTGCTGGGAACGTACTCGCCCGAAAGTGTCATGCAGGGTCAGCGCCCTCGGCCGGGGGAGTTATTCCGCGCCGACTTCGCTGGTGCGACACTGCCGGGATGGGCGAGACACCGGAACTGCACTCGGACCTGCACTCGGACCTGATGGCCGCCTGGTCGACCTGGGCGACCGACAAGGGCACCCCGTTCTACGTGCCGGGGCACAAGGGCCGTGCCGGTGAGCTGTGGCCCGCACTGGGGGCGGTGAACGCGACCGACGCCCCGATGTACGGCGCGATCGCGCAGATCAAGGCCGCCGAGGGCACCCTCGCCGCTGCCGAGGCCAAGGCCGCCGCGATCTGGGGCGCGGACTGGTGCCGCTACTCCACCGGCGGGTCGACGCACGCCAACGAGTCCATCGCCCTGGCCGTCGCCTCGCCCGGCGACGAGGTGCTGGTCGCCCGCAACGCCCACCGATCCGTGCTCTCGGGACTGATCCTGGCCGGGCTCACCCCGCGCTGGCTGGCTCCCGACGTGGTCGACGACATGCCGCAAGGGATCTCGGTCGACACCCTGACGGCGGCGATCACGGCACATCCGGAGGCCAAGGCGGTCTTCCTGGTCGAGCCGTCCTACGTCGGCACACTCTCGGACCGCCGCGCCCTGCTCGACCTCGCCCACGACGCCGGGATGGCGGTCATCATCGACCAGGCGTGGGGCGCCCACTTCGGGTTCAACGCCGCCTACCCCGAGCACGCGATCGCCCTCGGCGCCGACGCGTTGATCACCTCGGCGCACAAGACGCTGCCCGCGCACAGCCAGGGCTCGATCCTGCTGGCCCGCACCGAACGGCTCGACCCCGACCGCCTCGACCGCGCCTTCGACCTCACCCACACCACGTCCCCCGCCGGCGACATCCTGGCCTCCGTCGACGGCTCGGTGGTGCTGCTGGCCTCGGCTCTCGGGTCCGAGCGGCTGGGCCAGCTCGCCGAGGCGGTCGCCACCGCCCGACGTCGGCTCGAGGCGGTCGGGCTGCCGGTCCTGAACACGGCGGATCCGGCCAAGCTCGTCGTCTCGCTCCCGTACGGCGGCGGGCTGGCGATCGAGCAGGCCCTGATCGCGGCCGGGATGGGTCCCGAGCAGGCCGACGAGACCACGCTGATCCCGATCATCACGCTGGTCGACGAGCCGGCCGACGTGGAGCGGTTCGTGGACGTCGTACTGGAGAACCTGCCGGAGGCCCCCGAAGCACCGCCGGCGGCGGTCGCGACGACCCATGCGCTGCCGCCGATGCGGATGACGCCCCGGGAGGCGTTCTTCGCCGCGACCGAGACCGTCAGCGCGGCCGAGGCGATCGGTCGGATCAGCGCCGAGGTGATCGCCCCCTATCCCCCGGGCATCCCCGTGCTGGTGCCCGGAGAGGAGATCACCGCCGGCACCGAGGCGCTGCTCCAGCGGGCCGCCGTCGCCGGGGTTCGGATCGCCTACGCCGCCGACCCCACGCTCGCGACGTACCAAGTCGTGAAGTGAAGCTGGCGAAATGTGATCGTGATGACAGTCCGGTAGGTTCGAGCGGTGCCTTACCTGCT
The DNA here is from genome assembly GCF_055391175.1 of Nocardioides sp. JCM 18999. Lineage (NCBI taxonomy): Bacteria > Bacillati > Actinomycetota > Actinomycetes > Propionibacteriales > Nocardioidaceae > Nocardioides > Nocardioides sp. JCM 18999. Next base: position 3,735,369 of record NZ_AP043887.1, on the reverse strand, counting down.
GCGCGTCGAGCTCCCCGACGTCCCCGGATCCCTGGGCCGACTCGCCACCGCGATCGGTGAAGCCGGTGGTGACATCGAAGCGATCGAGATCGTGGAGAAGTCCCACCAGGGCTGGGCGGTCGACGATGTCCTCCTCGAGACCGCGCCCGGCGCGATGCCCGATTCGATCGTCTCGGCCTGCAACGCCCTCGAGGGCGTGCGGGTCATCTGGATCTCGCGGTACGCCGCGGGCGGCAACCTCTTCCTCGACCTCGAAGCCGTCGAGAGCCTGACCGAGGAGCCCGAAGCGGCGCTCACCCGGCTCACCGACGTCCTCCCCCACACGTTCCGCTCGGACTGGGCGATGCGGATCCACCGCGCCAGTGGTGTCGTCGACCGGACCGAGTCGGCCCCCGAGTCCCTGCCGTTCCTCGAGATCGAGAAGGCCTGTGCGCTCGACGTGGACTCCGACCCGGAGCACCCCGACGAGACCGTTTACGCCGGCGCCCGGATCGACGGCAACGAGATCGTCGTCATCGGTCGTCGTGGCGGCCCCGACTTCCTCGACTCCGAGCTCGCGCGCCTGGGTCACCTGGTCTCGCTGGCCGCCTCGATCAGCGGCTGACCAGACCGGCCATCTCGGCGGGCCAGACCGGCCATCTCGACGGGCAGACCGGCCATCTCGGCGAACAAAGTCAGGACAAACGCGGGATCAGGCCGGTGGCGCGCTGCGCGCGGCGCTCGATCGCGGAGCGGATCATCGCGTCGCTGGCGACGACGGTCACCTGCTCCTGGGCGCGGGTGACCGCGGTGTAGAAGAGCTCGCGAGTCAGGAGCGGTGATTCCTCGGGCGGGAGCAGCACCGTCACCGCACGGGCCTGGGACCCCTGGGACTTGTGCACCGTCATCGCGTGCAGCGTCTCGACGTCGGCCAGGCGGGACGGTGCCCAGCTGATCCCGCGCGGACCGGCGATCCGCACCCGCAGCCCGGTCGGTGTCTCGACGGTGATGCCGGTGTCGCCGTTGAACAGGTCGAGGCCGTAGTCGTTCGCGGTCACCAGCACCGGCCGGCCGACGTACCACTCGGGCAGGCGCGGCAGGTCGAGCGCTTCGGCGAGGCGGCGTTCGATCCGGCGGTTCCAGAACGCCGCGCCGGCCGGGCCGTCGCGATGGGCGCAGAGCAGACGGTGCTCCTCGGCCAGCACCAGCGCTCCGGGGTCGTCGATCCGGCCGGCCTCGAAGAGCGCCAGCGCATGCGCGACGAGGCGGTCCTCGAGCTCGACCATCGCGGTCGCGTCCTCCGGATCGACCAGCCGCACCCCAGACCGGCCATCTCGAAGGACCAGAAGGGCCATCTCGGCGTCGCCTTGGCGCAGTGCGGTGGCGAGCTCCCCGATGTCGGCGCCGAACCGGTGCGAGGTGCGCAGGTGCGCCACGGCGGCGGGTGCCCGGGTCTGCAGTCCTCCGACCAGGTCGGCGAGCACGGCGCCGGCCTCGACCGAGGCGAGCTGGTCGGCGTCGCCGACCAGGATCAACCGTGCGGTCGGGCGGACCGCCTCGATCAGCCGGGCCATCATCGTCAGCGAGACCATCGAGGTCTCGTCGACCACGATCACGTCGTGCGGCAGCGTGTTGCCGCGGTGGTGCCGGAACCGGGTCGCGGAGCCGGGCCGCCATCCCAGCAGCCGGTGCAGGGTGGAGGCGGTGAGGTCCGCGCGTCCGACGGACTCCTGCAGACGCGCTGCCGCCTTCCCGGTCGGTGCGGTCAGAGCGATCCGCAACGGCCGGTCGGACTGTTCGGCGAGCAGCTCCAGCAGTCCGCTCACCGTGGTGGTCTTCCCGGTGCCCGGCCCACCGGTCAGCACCGTGGTCCACTGCCGCGCCGCCGCCATCGCGGCGAGCCGCTGCTCGTCGTAGGACTCCCCGGGGAAGATCCGGGCGGCGCTCTCGGCCAGCCGGGCCTCGTCGACCACCGGCGCGGGGGCGGCGAGCCGGGCGAGCAGGTCGTCGCGGACCTGTCCCTCCTCGCGGTGGTAGCGGTCGAGGTAGAGCAGGTCGCCCTCGATCCGGAGCACCTGCGTGGCCAGCGCCGAGGTCCGGCACCGTTCCCGCCAGGCCGCGGCGTCGTCGATCGGCCAGGGCAGGTCGGGGGCCTCCTCGAGCGGCACCCGCAGGTCGACACAGACCGAGCCCAACCGTGCCGCCCGGACGGCGAGGGCCAACGCCAGCCGGACCGCCTCGTCGGCCTCCCCCACGATCGCGGAGATGCGGGTGGCGACGTGCACGTCGGCGGCGGTGAGGACGCACAGCTGGTTGAACGTCGCCAGCACCCCCGTGGCCGACCGCGCGTAGCGGGCGTCGTGGGCGTCGATCGGCTCCCAGACCTCGATCACCGCGCGATCACCCCGTTCCCTCGATCAGGTCGGCCAACGCCACCACGAGGGCGGCCGGTGGGTGCCAGCTGAAGACCCCGGTCGGATGCCCGTCCACCACCGGCGTCGAGGCTCCGACCATCCCGCGCACGTAGAGGTACGCCACGCCGCCCAGGTGACGAGCGGGGTCGTAGCCGGGCAGACGCCACGCCAGGTAGCGGTGCAGCACCACCGAGTAGAGGATCGCCTGCAGCGGGTAGTGCGAGTGCAGCATCGCCTCGGCGAGCTTGTCCTGGGTGTAGTCCAGCGCCAGGTCGCCGAGGTGGTTGGTCTTGTAGTCGACCACCACGAACCGGTCGGGATCGCGCAGCCGGAGCACGACGTCGATCGAGCCTGACAGGTAGCCGCGGAGCAGCTGGTCCCCCAGCGCCGGGGGCTCCAGCCGGTCGGCGTAGTCGACAAGCGGGTCGTCGGCGGGCAGGTGGGCGCGCAGCAGCGGCGCCAGGTCACGGACCCGCACCGCCCCGCGCGGGCTCTCCCCGCCGGTGAGCGGGATCTCGAAGTCGAGCTCGCGCAACCGGTCGCTCATCGCGATGTCGACCAGCCGCAGGTCAGCGACCAGCGGTCCGAGCGGCGCCAGGTTGAGCGGCAGCAGCCCGTCGGCGAGGTCGTCGACGCTGACCTCGACCGGCCACCAGCGCAGCTGCTCGGCGATCTGGGTGGCCAGCTCGGCCCGCAGGTCCTCGGCCTCCGGGTCGGCGTGCTCCAGCACGGCGTGAACCAGCGACCCGAACGTGGCCCCCGCCGGCAGCTCGGCCATCGGCGAGACCAGTCCGTCGGTCGCCGCCTCGAGCACCTCGTCCTCAGCGCCGAGCTCAGCCGGCTCGTCGTCCTTCCCGGCGACCACGGGTTCCGAGCCGAGCGTCGGCGCGTGCTCCTCGACCCGGATCAGTCCCGAGTACGACGTCCGCCGCCAGGCCTCGTCGACCGACCGGTCGAAGTCCCGCACCGCCAGCGTGGGCGATCGGCGCGCGACCGCGGCCTCGTCGGCGGGGGCGACCGCGGCGAGCTCGTGCGCGGGACCGCCGAGCTGGGCCAGCGCGGTCAGGACGTGGGCGACGTAGTCGTCCTCGCGCGGCTCGATCCGCAACGGGACCTCGGGGGTGCCGGGCCGGCGTCCGAACAGGATCCGGTGCAGGCCGCTGGACGCGGTGTTCGCCGTCGGCGCCCACCAGGTCACGACCTGGGACTGGGCGCGGGTGAGGGCGACGTACAGGTTGCGGAGCTCCTCGCCGAGCGCTTCGCCCACGTGCGCGGCGACGTGGGTGGTCGCGCCGGAGACGTCGAGCCGACGGATCGCCCTGCCGTCCTCGTCGCGGCCGTGGAACCGGACGATGTCGGGGTCGCGCATCCACTTGTCGTAGGCGAACGGCAGGTAGGTGATCGGGTACTGGAGTCCCTTGCTGCCCCAGACCGTGACGATCTGGACGGCAGCCGCGTCGGAGTCGAGCCGGCGGGGTCGCTCCGAGGCGGCGGTGCGACGCCGCTCCTCGCGGAACCACTCCAGCAGGCCGGTCAGCCCGAACCCCTCGCGCACCTGGACGTCGTGCAGCAGGTGACCGAGGTGGCGCAGATCGGTCAGCTGGCGGTCGCCGTCGCTGGTCGCCAGCACGCGTGCGCTCAACCCGCGCTCCTCGGCGACCTCGACCAGGGCGGCGACGCCGCGACCGCGCAGCACGATCCCCCACCCGCGCAGGGTGTCGGCGACGTCGGCGGTCAGCGTCTCCCCGCCGGCGACCAGGTCGGCGGCGCTGGACCCGAAGAACGGGGTCAGGGCGGTGGCGCGGACCAGGTTGGAGCGGTGCGGCGACTCCAGCGACTCCAGCAACGTCATCCACGCGTCGGCGGCCGGGGTCTGGAAGACGTCGCCGCCGCCGGACATCACCGCCGGTATCCCGAGCCGGTGGAGCTCGTCCTGGACCAGCTTGCCGTGGTCGCGGACCGAGACGATGACGGCGATCTGCCGTGCCTGCAGGGGCTTCCCGTCCCAGGTCGCGCCGTCGGCGAGCACCCGAGCGATGTCGGCGGCGCAGTCACGGGCGATGTAGGCCCGGGCCGCGGCGGCGGGGATCAGCCCCTTGTAGAGCCGCTGTCCCTCCCGCTGGACCTGCCGCATCCGCCAGGGCGCGCCGGCCCCCAGCAGGCGGGTGCCCTCGTGGGTCGCACGGATCGGGACCACCGCGATCTCCGGATCGCCCAGCTGCGCCCCGTCGAGTACGACGCCCAGGGGGCGCAGCAGATCGGCGTCGCTGCGCCAGTTGTCGGCCAGGGTGGCCCGCGTGCTGGCCGCGCTCGCGGCGGTCAGGTAGGTCGCGACGTCGCCGCCACGGAAGCCGTAGATCGCTTGCTTCGGGTCGCCGATCAGGATCATCGTGGCGTGCCCGTCGAAGGCGCGCTGCAGCACGGACCACTGCACCGGGTCGGTGTCCTGGAACTCGTCGACCAGCACGATCCGCCAGCGTTCCCGCATCCGCAGCCGGGCCGGGGAGTCCTCGGCGGCGAGCGCCTCGGCGAGCCGGGAGAGCAGGTCGTCGTAGGACAGGATCCCGAGGCGGCGCTTGCGCCGCTCCAGCTCGGTGCGGACCTCGGCCGCGAACGCGACCCGCGCCTGCCCGGCGGTGTCGGCCCCGCCCGGAGCCAGCTCGGCGCACGGGTCCTCGACCGCGGCCCGGCTGACCATCAGTGCGACCTCGCGGGTGAGCGGCGGGACACCGTCGACCTCGCCGTAGTGCCGCAGGTAGAGGTCGTCGACGACCTCGATCAGCAGGTCGTCGACCGACTCGACCAGGGTGGTGGCCGGGTCGCTGTCCCCGGCGACGCCGAGGGAGCGCAGCACGATCTGGCAGAACTGGTGCGTGGTCGCGATGGTGGCGCCGTCGAACCCGGCCAGGGCGTCGGCCAGCCGACGTCGGCCGTCCGCGTCGGGCCACTCCCCGGCGGCGCGCACCAGGTGCTCGCGCACCCGCTCCCGCAGCTCCTGGGTGGCGGCACGACCGAACGTGATGACGAGCAGCTGGTCCAGCGTCGCGGCGCCCTCGGCGACGTACCGGGTGACCAGCTCCGCGACCGCGTAGGTCTTGCCGGTGCCGGCGCTGGCCTCGAGCAGCGTGGTGCCGGTGGGCAGCGGACCGGTCAGGTCGAACGGCGTCGGAGACGGCGTCGGGGTCGGGGTCACCATGAGCCCTGCTCCGCGTCCAGGAGCGGGTTCCAGACCCGGCCCGCCAGCTCAGCCAACCGGGCCGGTTCCGGCAGCGTCCGGGTCTCGCCCCAAGCGCGCACCTGCTCGGGATCGGCGCTCTCCCCGGCGAAGCGGCCACCGGTCCAGTCCTGCCCGGCCTTCATCAGCGCCTCGCGGTCGTCCATGCCGGTGCGCCGGTTGCGGGCGTAGGTGTGCGACGACTTCAGCGGCAGCGGCAGCGGCGTGGTCAGGCCCTCGTCGCGCAGGTCGACCAGGTCACGCAGCAGGGCGCGGGCGGTGTGGTCCAGCGGTCCGAGCTGGGAGCTCGCGACCGCCTGCCCGCGGGTGCCGCCGGCCCGACCGAGGGTGAGCGCGGACCAGGCCCGGTCCTCGTCGGAGGCGGCCAGGGCGAGCAGTCGGATCCAGGACTGGAGCCGGTGGCTGGCGGCGAGACGGCTGTAGTGCACGGTGACGATCCGGTCGCCGTACAGGTCGGTGACGGTGCCCCGCAGCCGCCGTCCGTCGCCGAGGTCGACGTCCACGTCGACCGCCCGCGGGACCGTGCCACCCCGCACCGTGAGCGCCTCGACGGCGATCGGGCGGGCCTTGGCCTCGATCTGGCCGAGCTGACGCCAGCCCAGCCACTTGGGCGGCATCACGCCGCGGCGGAACTCGCGCTGCTTGGCGACGTCGGGCCGTACCCCGCGCAGGATGTCGCCGAGGATCCGGTCGCCCGCACCCCACTTGACCAGGTCGTCGACCTCGACCGGCACACCGTCGGCGAGCGGCTCGACGTCGCGAGGCAGCGCGACGTCCAGGCTCTGCTTGAAGAATCCGCGCACCGGGGAGCGCCAGAAGTCGAGCAGCTCCTCCAGGCTGACGTCCCCGGTCGGTACGACGGCCAGCGGCTCGACCAACAGCGGCGGTGCCGGCGCTCGCACCCCGGCGGCGGCCCGAGCACCGGCGAGCGCGGCCCGGTCGAACGAGAACGCCCGGTCACCGACCAGCGCGCCGGGCTCGAGGTTGCGGGCGTCGAAGGGCTGCAGCGGGTGGTGGACGGTCACGGCCGCGGCGGCTCCGGCCGCGGTCAGGTCGAGGGCGTCGCGCAGCTCGCCCAGCGGCACCGCGGGGGGACGATCGAGCCCGGAGTAGATGTCGGCGCCGGTCCAGGTGACGACCAGGGTGTCGGTCGCCGCGAGGACGGCGTCGAGCAGCAGCTGTCGGTCCTCGGTGCGCAGGTCGCGCTCCCCGGTGAGCGGGGTGCGGGCCAGCAGGTCGTCGCCGTCGAGGGAGCCCACCCGGGGGAAGACGCCGTCGTCGAGACCGAGCAGGACCACGACCCGGTGCGGCACCGAGCGCATCGGGACCAGGGTGGAGACGGTCAGCGAGCCGGTCCGGAAGTTGGCTCGGGTGGGCCGCCCGGCGAGCCGATCGGCGAGCAGGGCCCGGACGTCGGCGAGGCGCAGGTCGCCGCCACCCTCGCTCGCCCCGTGGGCCGCGTCGATCAGTCGACCGAACTCGCGGCCGACCTGGCCGCGCTGCCAGCCCTCGGTGGCGTCGAGCCGGGTGAGGGCGTCGATCCCGTCGAGGAGGGCGGTGAGCCACTGCTCCAAGGGGCGGGTCCCGGTCAGTCCGTCGGCGACCGTGCGGAGCCGATCGACCAGCTCGACCAGCCGTCCGGCGAGGTCGATGGTGCCGCTGCCGACGTCGTCCAAGGGCAAGGTGGCCTCGAGCCAGGCGCCGGAGTCGTCCGACAGCGCGACCCCGCTGAGCAGCCGGTCCAGGCCGAACTGCCAGGTGTTGGCGGTGTAGTCGGCCAGACCGAACGGCTCGCGGTGGGCGGCGTCGAACCCCCACCGGACCCCGGTCCTGGTCGCCCAGTCGGTGAGCTGCTCGAGGTCGTCGTCGCGCAGCCCGAACCGACGGCGGACCGGTTCGGCGTGGGCGAGGTCCAGGACGGCGCCGACCCCGGCCCGTCCGCCCGCGAGGTCGAGCAGGTCGCCGGCGAGGCCGAGCAGCGGGTTGGTCTGGTCCAGGGCTCGGTCGGCGAGGCTGACCCGGAGGCGGTGCGCCGGATGCCCGGCGTCGCCGACGATGTCGTGCAGCCCGAACCCGGCGGCCAGCAGCGGCGCATACGTCTCGATGTCGGGGCACATCACGACGATGTCGCGCGGCTCGAGGGTCGGGTCGTCGGCGAGCAGGCCGAGGATGACCTCGCGCACGACCTCGACCTGTCGGGCCGGCCCGTGCGCGGCGTGCAGCTGCACGGATCGGTCGGAGCCGGCGAGGACCCGACCCTCCTGGGCGCCGACCCGGTTGTGCCGCAGGTCGTCCTGCAACCACCCGAGCAGGGTGGCCGGAGCCTCGATCGGTCCGCCCACGGCCCGGTCGTCGGCCAGGGTCGGGGCCAGCGCACCGAGTGCACGCTGCACCTCCCGCACGTCGCGGCCCAGCGTGGCGAGCAGCGGATGGCCGACCAGCTCGTGGGAGCGGTCCTCGGCCCGGGGCACGACCCCACCGGCGCCAGCAGCACCCCCGGCACCCAAGCCGGCACGCAGCGCGTCCCACAGCTCTGCCGAAGGGTGCGGCAACCAGAGGTGGACCTCGCGGTGCATCCCGAGTGCCCCGATCAGCTCGATCTCCGGGGCCGCCAGTCGGGTGTGACCGAAGAGTGACACCCGGGCCGGGAGGTCACCGGCCGGCCCGTCGGCCAGGTGGGCCAGCACCGCCTCCTGCCGGGCGTGCGGGGGCAGCACCGGCACCCGGGTGAGCAGTCGGCGCCAGAGCTCGGGCTGCCAGGCCAGGTCGGGCGGCACCTCGCCACCGGCGCCGTCGCCCGATCCGCCCGCGGTCCAGTCGGCGAGGAGCTGGGGTCGTTGGCCGGCGTACGAGGCGAAGAGCCGGGCGAGACGGCGGGCCAGGGCCAGGCGACGACCCGCGCGCAGGTCGGCCTCCTCACCCGTCCGGTCGCGGCCCAGGTGGCGGGCGAGGGTGAGGGCCCAGGCCTCGTCGAGCGAGGCGTCGAGGGTGGCCAGGACCTGCCAGGTGAGCCGGTCGGGCGCCCAGGGATCGTCGTCGCCGGTGCCGAGGATCTCGGCGATCAGGGACGGCGGCGTCCGGAACTCGACACCCGCGCAGATCCCGAGCCGATCGGCCAGACGCTGGGAGAGCCACCGCTCGACACCGCGCGCGGGCACCACGACGACCTCGGTCGCGAACGGGTCAGGCAGCGGCACGGCGAGCAGCTCGCCGAGTCCGTCGGCCAACCGGTCCGTGCGCGCGGCCCGATGGAGATGGACGGCCACGGCTGCAACCTACCGGCGCCCGCCGACGCTGTGCCCCGATGAGGGACGCGCGTCGCTCAGTGGGCGAGCGCGGGGTGCAGCACGCCCGCGAAGATCGGGTCGAGGACCGGGCCGCGGTGGGGCTCGACGCTCGCGAGGCGGACCTCCGCCTGGGCGGCCCGCACGCTGCGGACCAGCATCACCAGACCCCGCGCGCGGCGGGCACCGAAGAGACGGTGCCGCTCGACGACGGGGACCTCCACGATCGTGGCGCCGGCCCGCGCCGCGCGCAGCGTGATCGCCAGGCCCGGACCCTCACCGTCGGTCCACGCGGGACGCTCGCCCAGGGCGAGCCGCGGGCGCTGGTCGGCCCAGAAGGCCAGGTAACCGAAGGCCGCGTCGGTGAGCTGGACCCCGGTACGTCGCCGGGCGACCGCTCCGACGACCAGGCTGGTCAGCGAGTCCATCAGGGTCGCCTCGGCCGAGCCGGCACCGGGCAGGAACCGCGAGCCCTTGGCCACGTCGGCGCCGGCCACCAGGGCGTCGACGAGGGTCGGCAGGGTGGCGGGGTCGACGCTGCCGTTGAGCGGGAGGGTGGCGATGATGTCGCCGCTGGCGTGGGCGACGCCGGTCGCGATGGCCTCGGCACGGGACGCACCGACATGGGTGAGGACGACCGCGTCGGGGACCGCTTCGCGGACCAACCGGGGGGTGCCGTCGGTGGATCCGGCGTCGACGACGATCACTTCGTGCACGGTCGGCAGCTGCCGCAGCACGAAGCGAGCCTTGATGGCCTCATTGAGCACCGGTACGACGATGCTCACCCGAGGCCCGAGAGTGTGCCTCATCGGATGTGTCCCTCCTGGGTCGTCCATTCCCGGTCCCCACCGGAATGTTCAACTCATCCAGGGTAAAGGGCCTGCGAAGCCGCCGGGACCGACGTCTCGGCCGGTTTGGGACCATCGGTGCAGGTCAGGAGGCCATCTCGGGACCTTCGCCCTGAGTTCACGCCGGGCGGTGTGAGTGTCGTCACATCATCCGGCGGTCGTGCCGGAACTGCACGATGGAGACCACGATCAGGGTCAGGGCGAGCACGCTGGAGAGCACCAGGCTGACCCCGGTGCCGACTCCGCCGACCAGCCACCAACCCTCGTCGAGGGGCCACCAGTCCGGGGCTTCGGGCCCGACCAGCCAGAGCACGCCGAGTGCCCCCAGGCTCAACGCGCCGAGCACGGAGACGGCGATGCGGGGGACGGTGGCGACACTCTCGTGACCGACCTGGCGGGCACGGATCCGCATCGGTTCGAGGCGCTTCTCGGCCCACTCGTACTGCTGGGACAGGAGAGCGAGTCCGGCGACGAGCATGATCAGCCCCGGGCCCGGCAGCACCAGCGCGGCGAGACCGACGACGACGAGGATCCAGCCCACCGTCTCCAGGACCAGCCGCTTCACAGGAGCGAGGTTAACCCCGGCCGGGTGAGCGGCGGGGCGGAGAGACGTCGTCAGAAATGAAGTGTTCCCCTGGAGTCTCGGGTCTCCAGGGGAACGTGAACGACGATAGCAGCGGAAATTGGCCCCGATACCGACTTCGCAGAATTTTTTTCTGATCTGTTTCCGAGTGCGACGTCGCTCGTGGATCAGACGTTGAAGCGGTCGCCCTCATCCTTCGGCCGCGTGGCGAACCAGGCGATCAGGATGATGAACCCGATGCACGGGATCAAGTAGATCAGCTGCCACCACCCCGACTTGCCGATGTCGTGCAGGCGCCGAGACCCGATGGCCAGGCTCGGGACGACGGTGGCGAGGATGAAGACGAAGTTCAGGATCGCGAAAGCGTCGGCGGCCTGCTCGAGCACGGTCAGCGCGATGCTGATCAGTGTCAGGACGAGGAAGACGTACCAGTATTCCGAGCGACTGGCCCGGCCGGAGAACGTGCCGTACTTCTGGAAGAAGCGGCCGACCGCCTCCTGCAGGCTCGCGGCCCTCAACGGTTGGCTCAGGTCATCGGCGGACGGCGTGACAGGTGACTGCGGAGCAGACATGGGGAGATCTCTCTTCAACGATTGAAATATGGCACCGAAGGTTAGAACAGGCAGAGGCCCTGCGCTCCCAGAATGGGAGTGCAGGGCCTCTCGCGGGGTGCGGTGCTGAAGATCAGGCCTTGTCGAGGGCGTCGGCCACGCGACGGTGGGCCTCCCAGATCTCCTCGGGGAGCGTCTCGAACTGGGCCAGGTGCTCCTCGCGGAACTTCATCTCCTGGCGCCAGCGGTCAGCGTCGATGCTGAGCAGCTTGGCGAGGTCGTCACCCACGAAGTCCATGCCCTCGAGGTTGAGCTCGTCCGCCGTGGGCAGCACGCCGACGGCGGTCTCGACACCGGAGACCTCACCGTTCTTGTACTGCAGCAGCCAGAGCAGCGCGCGGACGTTGTCGCGGTAGCCGTTCCACAGGAAGTGGCCGTCCTGCGGGTCGCGCTGGAACCAGTTGACGTGCGCGAAGATCGGCTTCTCGGTCGCGGCGTTGATGATGTCGAGCCAGTGCTTGGCGTAGTCACCCTCGGCGTAGGCCATGAAGGGGCGCATCGACATCGGGTCGTAGCGCAGCTGGCCCTCGACGCCCTCGGCGGCGAAGGTCGCCTCGGCGCCGAGCGTCAGACCGTCGTAGACACCCTCGGCGACGTCGTTGATCGCGCGGATCAGCGGCTCGCGGTCGCGGGTGCGGCCACCGAAGATGATCGCGTCCACGACCACACCGGCCGGGTCGTTGTAGTCATCGGCAGCGTTCGGGACGTTGGCGATGGTGGTGGTGAAGCGGCTGTTCGGGTGCGCCCACGGGTCGCCGGCCTCGTCGCTGATCCGGTCGGCGATGCGCTCGCCCTTCCAGTCGATCCAGCCCTCGAGGTCGTCGGGGTGGTGCTTGGTCTTGCCCTCCCACCACACCTCCTGGGTCTTCTCGTTGTAGGCGACGTTGGTGAAGATCGCGCCGGAGCCGGGGACGATCGCCTCGACAGCGCCGGGGTTGGTGGCCTCGTTGGTGTCCTTGGCGACACCGAAGACGCCGTTCTCCGGGTTGAAGGCGTAGAGCTTGCCGTCGTCGCCGACCCAGATCCAGGCGATGTCGTCGCCGTAGAAGGTGACCTCGTAGCGGTCGCCGAGGGCGTCCGGGGAGAGCGTCATCGAGAGGTTGGTCTTGCCCGAGGCGGACGGGAAGCCACCGACGACGTGGAACGTCTTGCCGGTCTCCTTGTCCTTGATCCCCAGCAGCAGGAACTGCTCGGCGAGGAACTTGCCCGAGGCGCGGCCGTCGTAGCAGGCCTGGCGCAGGCCGTGGGCGATCTTGCCCAGCAGTGCGTTGCCGCCGTACGACGACCCGTAGTGCAGGATCGTGCGCTGGTCGGCCACGGTGGCGAAGAGACGCTGGTCGTCGGCGGTGCCCTGACCCAGGTTGGGCAGGTCGCCGGTGACGTGCACGGCGCGGACGAACGACTCCGGCTGCGCGAGGTTGTTGATGTAGTCGACGCCGACGCGGGCCATCCGGATCATCTGGTTGACGACAGGACGGCAGTCGGTGAGCTCGACACCCGCGGCGTACGCCTCGAGCGGAGATCCGGCCGGAGCCATCAGGTAGGGGATGACGTACATCGTCTTGCCGGCGCTCGCGCCGGTCATCTTCGCGGTCTGCGCGGCGACGACCTCGTCGGCGGGCTGCCAGTTGTTGTAGGCACCCTTGTCGGCCGGGTTGCTGGTCGCGACGACGGTGCGCTCCTCGGAACGCGCGGTGTCCTTGAAGTACGAGCGGCTGTAGAAGCGACCACCGGAGACGGGGAGCAGCTCACCCGCGTCGAGGGACTCCTGAAGCAGGCGTGCGTCGTCGGAGGCACTGACGACCTCGACCCGCTCGGCTCCGGTGATTCCTGCCCAGTGCGTCACGAACTCGCGGACGTGAGGGTTGGTCAACCCTGCGTCGTCGAGCACCTTCAACACGTTGTCCACGTCCACCATCACATGTCCTTCACAGTCGCACGGCCCCTCGCAAGGGGCCGTGTTCGTTCGCCGTCGGCTGCGAACGTTCCCGGCACGCTACCCGACCTAACGACGCTGTTGGGGGGGCGGTGCAAGGCCCAGCGTGAGGGGTTTATCACGTCGGAAGCGAGTGGATCGATCAAACGTCCACTTAGGTCTTCGGAAGGCCCCGGAAGGCCTTCTGAGCAGGGAAGATTCGGCCTCTGGCTAAGGTTGAACAGAGGTGGTCGCACCCAGCGATCACGCACGGTTGACCAGGAGGATCGGTGGAGGTCGAGGAGACCAAGCTGCCCGGGATCGGGCTGCGCCATGACTTCATGACGGCTGCGGGAACGCGGGTCGGAGTGGTCTCGACCAAGTCCGGCGCGCGGCACCTGGCCATCTACGAGAGCGACGACCCGGACTGCGTGGACTCCAGCATCGAGCTCACCTCCGAGGAGGCGAGCGTGCTCGCCGAGCTGCTCGGTGCTCCCCGCGTGATCGAGCGGCTCGCCAAGCTGGCCGAGCAGGTCGAGGGGCTGCAGACCGCCGGGGCCCGGATCGGGGCCCTGCTCGCCGGCCGCCCGATGGGTGAGGCCGCGATCCGCTCGCGCACCGGCGCCTCGATCGTGGCGGTCTTCCGCGGCGACGACGTGACCCCCTCCCCCGCTCCCGACTTCGAGTTCCGCATCGGCGACAAGGTGGTGATCGTCGGCACTGAGGACGGGGTCCGCAACGCCTCCGCGATCCTCGAGGCGTGACCGCCCTCGTGACCGTCCGATGAACCACGCTTCGTGAACCACACCGCCCAAGTCCTCGTCGAGCTCGGCGCCGTCCTCTTCACCCTCGGGGTGCTCGGCACGCTCGCGGCCCGGATCGGGCTCTCCCCCATTCCCCTCTACCTGCTGGCCGGACTCGCCTTCGGCGAGGGCGGGCTGCTCGACCTGCAGGCACCCGAGGGGTTCTTCGACACCGGCGCCGACATCGGCGTGATCCTGCTGCTGCTCCTGATCGGCCTGGAGTACACCGCGGCCGACCTGGTCGGGACGCTGCGCACCCAGGCCCGCACCGGCGTGGTCGACCTGATCCTCAACGGCCTGCCGGGCGTGCTGTTCGCCGTGCTCCTCGGCTGGGGACCGACCGCGGCCGTGGCGATGTTCGGCGTCTGCGCGATCAGCTCCTCGGGGATCATCTCCAAGGTCCTCAGCGACCTGGGTCGGCTCGGTAACCGGGAGACCCCGACCATCCTGGGGATCCTCGTGCTCGAGGACCTGGCCATGGCCGTCTACCTGCCGCTGGTCACCGCGATGGCCGCCGCGGCCGGCGGCTGGGGCACCGTGCGGGCGGTCTCGATCGCCCTCGTCGTGCTGGCCGCGGTCCTGCTGGCCGCGCTGCGCTACGGCAACCACATCACCCGGCTGGTGTTCTCCGACTCCAACGAGGTGATGCTGCTGCGTCTGGTCGGGCTCGCCCTGCTCGTGGCCGGCCTGGCCGAGGCGGCGCACGTCTCCGCCGCGGTCGGTGCCTTCCTGCTGGGCATCGGACTCTCCTCCGACGTGGCCGACAAGGTGCACACCCTGCTGGAGCCGCTGCGCGACATCTTCGCCGCCGTCTTCTTCGTCTTCTTCGGACTCTCCGCGGATCCGTCCGTGGTGGCCAGCGCCTTCCTTCCGGGCCTGGCCCTCGCCGTCCTCGGTGTCGGCACCAAGCTCGCCACCGGCATGTACGCCGCCCGCCGGGCCGGCCTCTCCCCGCGCGCCGGGATGCGTGCCGGCGCGACCCTGGTGCCGCGCGGTGAGTTCTCGATCATCGTCGCCGGGCTGGTCGGGGCGGCGGTCACCTCTGAGCTGATCCCCACCGTGACGGCGTACGTCCTGATCCTGGCCGTCGTCGGACCGTTGGCCCCGCGCCTGCTCGAGCCGCTGGCCCGCCGGTTGCCCGCCACGTCCGCGGGGTGGACTACGTGGCGGCTGCGATCAGCTTCGTGAGCTGATCGCGCATCGCGGTCAGCTCCTCGATCGGGAGCGCGAGCCGGTCCACGATCGCGGGTGGGATCTCGAGGGCCCGCTGGCGCAGCGCGCGGCCCTCCTCGGTCAGCACCACGGCCAGGGCGCGCTCGTCGCGCGGGTCCCGCTCGCGGCGCAGGTAGCCGACCGCCTCGAGCCGCTTGAGCAGGGGCGACAGCGTGCCGGGGTCGAGCTGGAGCACCGCGGCCAGGTCGCCGACCCGACGCGGCTCGGACTCCCACAGCGCCAGCATCACCAGGTACTGCGGATGGGTCAGGCCCATCGGTTCCAACAGCGGTCGGTAGCAGGCGATCACGCTGCGGGAGGCGACGGCCAGGGCGAAGCAGACCTGCTGCTCGAGGGCCAGGGGGTTCTCCGGGAGCCCGGTCGGTGCACTGGTCGCCATGTTGCGAGTGTACCAATGATTGGGGTACAAAGTATTTGTGTCCTCGGAAGCCCCGGTCCCCGTCACCCCTCCGGTCAAGCCGCCGGTGAAGCGCCCCAAGCACCTGATGGACCCCGACAACCTGCAGCGCCCGGTCAACGACCACCGGCTCACCAACGTCCAGCGCTGGGTGTGGACGATCACCCTGGTGTTCATCGTGACCCACCTCGCGATCGGGCTGGCCGTCGCCTCGATCGCCCTCGACGACGACGCGACCGGCGGGATCATCGGGCTCAACGTGATCGCGGCCGTGATGGGGGTGCTGAGCCTGGTCGCCGGGTTCGCCCTGCACGACAAGAACCCGCTGCACTGGCCGTACTGGCCCTGGCTGCTGCTCGGTCTGCTGCCCGGCGTGATCGGCGCGTACGTCGCCCTGGCCTGACCCGCCTGCGTCACCAAATCAGGCAATGGCGAGGAGGCTCCGAGGCTCGTAGCCTCGAAGGATGCGCCGTACCGCGGCAGTGCTGTTCGCGGGTCTGATCGTGATCGTGTCGACCTTGCTCGGGCCGAGCGCGCCAGCCGTGACGGGGGCCGTCCACTTCACCGCGGTCGGCGACCTCAACTCGACGGCGAACACGTCGTCCGTGCTGACCGGGATCGCCGCGACCGCACCCGACTTCAGCATCGCGCTGGGCGACCTCTCCTACGGCACCACCGGGCAGGAGCAGACCTGGTGCGACTTCGTCACCACCCGGGTCGGCGCCGGCTACCCGTTCGAGCTGATCTCGGGCAACCACGAGAGCAACGGCGAGAACGGCAACATCAACGACTTCACCGCCTGCCTGCCCAACCAGCTCCCGGGCGTGATCGGCACCTACGGCCGGCAGTACTACGCCGACTACCCGAAGTCCGACCCGCTGGTCCGGATGATCGCGATCAGTCCCGCCCTCATGTTCCCCGACGGCACCTACAGCTACACCGCCGGGTCGGCCCGCCTCGCCTGGGTCGCCGCCGCGATCGACTCCGCGCGCGCGGCCGGGATCCCGTGGGTGGTCGTCGCGATGCACAAGCCCTGCCTGTCGGTGGGCAACTACACCTGCGAACCGGGCCCGGACCTGGTCAACCTGCTGCTCAGCAAGAAGGTCGATCTCGTCCTGAGCGGGCACGAGCACTGGTACGGCAGGACGAAGCAGATCGGACTGGGCACCGGCTGCGGGCAGCTGGCGATCGGCTCCTACGACGCCGACTGCGTCAAGGACGGCGACAACGACCTGGTCCAAGGAGCCGGCACCGTCTTCGGCACAGTCGGCACCGGTGGCACCCCGCTGCGTGACATCAACTTCAGCGACACCGAGCTGCCGTACTTCGCCACGACCAGCGGCCTGAACTCCAACCCCACCTGGGGATTCCTCAGCGTCGCGGCCGACGCCGACTCCCTCACCGGCACCTTCACCCGGGCCGCCGGCGGCGACTACACCGACTCGTTCGTGATCCGTCGCGGACCGCCACTGCCCAACGAGCCACCCACGGCCTCGTTCACCTCCAGCTCGACCGACCTCACCGCGACGTTCAACGCCGCCGCGTCCACCGACAACGACGGCACGATCACCGGCTACGCGTGGACGTTCGGTGACGGCACCACCGGCACGGGCGTCAACCCCAGCCACCCCTACGCGACGGCCGGGACCTACCCGGTGACCCTGACCGTCACCGACGACGACGGCGCGACCGCGACCACCAACGGCCAGGTCGTCGTCACCGCCCCGACCGGGCCGACCGTGCTGGCCTCCGACGACTTCGCCCGGACCGTCGCCTCGGGCTGGGGGGCCGCTCCGACCGGCGGTGCGTGGACCACGTCCAGCGGCGCGTCGGTGGCCGCCGGCGTCGGTCGGTTGTCCATGACCGCCGCCGGCAGCACCCCCACGGCGTACCTGCCGTCGGTGACGTCCTCGGCGACCGATGTCCTCGTCGAGACCAGCCTGGACAAGGTGCCCGTCGGCGGCACCACCGGAGCGATCGTCTTCGTCGTCCCACGCCGGGTCACCGGCCAGGGCACCTACCTGGCGAAGGTGTACGTCAATCCGAACGCCTCGGTCAGGCTCCAGCTCTTCCGGACCGCAGCCAACGGCACCGAGACCTCGCTGCTGGCGGTGGCGATCGTCAACGGCATCACCTACACACCCGGGCTCAAGCTCAGCGTCCGTGCGCAGGTGGTCCAGCAGGGCGGCAGCGCCCTGGTGCGGGCGAGGGTCTGGCCGACCGGGACCACGGAGCCGTCGGCCTGGCGACAGTCGATCTCCGACTCGACCGCGGGGCTGCAGGCGGCCGGGGACGTCGGGGTCCGGGCCTACCTGTCGGGCACCAGCACCAACGCGCCGATCGTCGCGTCCTTCGACAACCTCCAGGCGACCGTCGTCCCCTAGACCGACAGCTGGTCCGGCAGTCCCCGACCCAGGTCGCGGCCGACGTCCTCGAGCAGCTCGATCACCCGAGCCATCGCGCGCTCCGGATCGGGCTCGCGCTCGACCAGGGCCGTGCGCGAGACGACGTACGGCGGGAAGGCGGTGCCCGGGGCGATCCGGCCCGCCACCACCGCGACGGGCACCCCGTGCCGACCCGCTCGCTCGAGCACGCGGCTCGGCGCCTTGCCCGCGTCGGTCTGGGTGTCCCAGGATCCCTCACCGGTGATCACCAGCGCGGCACCGGCCACGCGCTGGTCGAAGCCGGTGCTGTCGAGGACGAGGTCCGCTCCGCTGACGACGGTGCCACCGAGGGCTGCGACGACCGCCGCGCCGACGCCACCCGCCGCTCCGGCTCCCGGCACGTCGGGCTCACGGCCGGAGGCCTCGAGGAGCAGCCGCGCCCAGCGTTCCAACCCCTGCTCCAGCAGGGCCACGTCGTGTGCGGACGCGCCCTTCTGCGGAGAGAAGACCCGCGCGGCACCGAGAGGCCCGGTCAGCGGGTTGGTGACGTCCGTGGCCGCGACCACCGCGACGGCGCGCAGCCGCGGGTCCAGACCGGTGAGGTCGAGCAACGTCGCGGCCGCCATCCCGCTGGCGTCGGGATTCGCGGTCTCCCCGTCGGCACCGGTGACCCGGGCACCCAGGGCGAGGAGCAGGCCGATCCCGCCGTCGGTCGACGCACTGCCACCGAGCCCGAGGAGGAGACGCCGGGCGCCGTGGTCCAGGGCGGCGCGGACGACCTGACCCAGGCCGAACGTGCTGCTGGTCCACGGATCGAGGGTTCCGCGAGGCAGGAGCTGACTGCCGCACACCTCGGCCAGCTCGATGAAGGCGACGTCGCCCTGGAGCCCGAACCTGGTGCGGCGCTCCTCACCGAGCGGGCCGCACGCCACGACCGGCACGGCGGTGAAGCCCGAGGCCACCAGTGCCGCCAAGGACCCGTCGCCGCCGTCGGCCACCGGGACCGGGACGACGTCGAGGTCCGGCCGGGCCGAGCGCAGTCCGCGGGCGAGTGCGGCCGCGGCGTCCGGGCCGGAGGCCGAGCCCTTGAACTTGTCCACCGCGACGACGACCCTCACGAAGGATCATGGAAACAGAACGACCCGGGCCCTGGCGAGGGTCCGGGTCGGCATCTCCGAAGAGACTCTGCGCGCCTGTAGGGATTCGAACCCCAAACCTTCTGATCCGTAGTCAGATGCTCTATCCGTTGAGCTACAGGCGCTTGTCACGAGGACTGGATGAGAATAGCCGATCGCTTCGACGATGCCGAAATCGGTGCGCCGCCTTGTCGAGTTGTTCGGTATGGAATCATCGTCACCCGGGGGATCGGACGGGGAGGGACAGACGACGTGGGTGACTTCGGCAGCGACGAGCGGGTCCTGTTCGAATCAGCCGGGATCGCGCTCTACGAGGAGATCGTCGCGATGGGCGGGATCGCCGTCGACGATCCGCGGCTCGCCTCCGACAGCCCTGAGCGCACCACCTTCGACCTGCTGATCGATCTCGGCCTGCTGCACGCCGACGGCGACACCCTGATCCCCGAGGATCCGACCACGGCCCAGGCCCGGGTGGTCAGCCCGATGTCGGCCGAGGGCGCCCGCCTGGTCGATGAGTCCTCGCGGTGGAGCAAGGGGTTCGCGAGCGTCGCCCAGACCTGGCGCAGCTCGGCCACCTCGGAGGAGCGCGGCCCCTTCACCTACCTGCGCGGCAAGGCGATCGGCCCGTACCTGTTGGGGCTCGGGGCCGAGTGCCAGACCGAGCTGCTCACGGCGCAGCCGCAGACCGGCCGGGAGACCGGACAGGCGTACTCCGTCAACGTGACCCAGGTCGAGAAGGACCTGCTGGGCCGCGGAGCACGATCCCTGACCCTGTACCAGCACAGCGCTCGACGCAGCCCGGTGACACGGGAGTACGCCGCCGCCGTGGCGGAGCTGGGCGGCGAGGTCCGGACGCTGGACGAGTTCTTCAACCGGATGATCGTCGTGGACCGCCGGGTCGCCGTGATCCCGGCGCCGGACGACCTCTCGGTCGCGCTGACGATCCGCGAACCCACGGTGGTCGCCTACCTGGTCGACGTGTTCCTGCGCGCCTGGGAGCGGGCACGCCCGTTCAGCTCACGCGACGACAAGGCGATGCGTCAGATCGCGGAGGAGCAGCGCGCGATGACGATGCGGATGCTCATCGAGGGGCACTCCGACCCGGTCTCGGCCAAACGGCTCGGGGTCAGTCCTCGGACGTACGCCGGCTACATCGCCGACCTCAAGGAGGAGTTCGAGGCGGAGACCCGGTTCCAGCTGGGCTACACGATCGGGCAGCACGGCATCACAACCGAGTCTCTCGCCTCCGACGACTCCTGAGTCGTCACCCCTGGTGGGGTCAGCTCACTTGGTCTTGCTGAGCTTCACGCTGTAACCCCAGCTGAGGTCCATCGCGTGCGCCTGCGGTGCGTTCAGACCGATCAGCCCGAGGCTGATCACACCGGAGATAACGGCAGTGGCGGCAATACGAACAAGCTTCATGAGTCGAGGTCCTTCCAACGCGACTGATGTGATTGGCCCCGAGAGAATCCCGCGAGAGACACGGTGGAAACCCTCCCCCTGAACAACATCTCTCAAACCGGAACGACCACTATTCTTGCCGCCCGCGAACGGCACCCGCGACCAGATGCCGGGTCAACTCTGTGCATTGCACAAAACTGCAGTCGCCGAGAGCAAACGAACGCCACCCGAAGGGATCGGCATCCGGATCCTCGATCTGAGGGATTCGATCAGCCGCCGATCGCGCTCATCGAGCGCGATGCCAGCGCGAAGGTCTCGGCCGCGTCGTCGCCGCCGTGCGCGCGGGGTTTGCCCCACATCGCCTCCGCCCAGCGATGCGCGACGGCGAGGTCGTCGGCACCGCTGCGCAGCAGCCCGCGCAGATCGGTCTCGCCGGTCGCGAACAGGCAGTTGCGCACCTGGCCGTCGGCGGTCAGCCGGGTCCGGTTGCAGGCTCGGCAGAACGGCCGGGTGACCGAGGCGATCACGCCGACCGTGGTCGGGCCGCCGTCGACGAGCCAACGCTCGGCTGGCGCGCTCCCCCGGGCCTCGACCGCCGGGGCCAGGGTGAACCGCGTGCCCAGCCGTTCGAGGATCTCCTCGGCGGCGACCAGGTTCTCCCGGCTCCAGAGCCGGTCGGCGTCCAACGGCATCTGCTCGATGAACCGCACCTGGTAGCCGTGCTCGATCCCGAAGGCGAGCAGGTCGGGTGCCTCGTCCTCATTGACGCCGCGCATCAGGACGGCGTTCAGCTTGATCGGCGCCAGGCCGGCGGCCCTCGCCGCCTCCAGCCCCGCCAGGACGTCGCCGAGCCGGTCCCGTCGGGTCAGCTGGGCGAACCGCTCCGGGTCCAAGGTGTCGAGGGAGACGTTGAGCCGGGTGAGGCCGGCGTCGCGCAGGGCCCCGGCGTTGCGCTGCAGGCCGAGACCGTTGGTGGTCAGGGAGAGATCGAGGTGGTCGCCCAGGGCACGCACCCGCCGGATGATGTCGACCAGGCCGCGACGGAGCAGCGGCTCGCCGCCGGTCAGCCGGATCCCTTCGACGCCGTGGTGCTCGACGGCGATCCGGATCAGCCGGACCACCTCGTCGTCGGTGAGCTGCTCGTCGGTCGGCATCCAGGCCAGACCGTCGGCAGGCATGCAGTAGGTGCAACGCAGGTTGCACCGGTCCGTCAGCGAGACCCGCAGGTCGGTCGCGCGTCGGCCGTACGCGTCAAGGAGGGGAACGGCCATACCCCGAGCCTAATCCGGCGTCCCGAGGCCGCGGTTCGGAAGGGCGGGATCAGCCGCCAGCGAACGGCGGCAGGACGTGCACCTCGGCCCCGGCCGGGATGGGTGCGTCGTCGTCGGCCTGGCCGCCGTCGACCAGGAACGAGGAGGCCAGGCAGATCGCCTCGAAGCCCTCGCGGCCGGCGAGGATCGACTTCACCTCGCCCAGGGTCGCTGCGTCGACCCGTTCGAGCTCGGTCCCGGCGGCGGCACGGGCCCCGGCGAAGTAGCGGATCGTCACCTGCGGCACGTCACGCAGGATATGCCTCCAGGTCGGTGGCCTTCACGCTGAGCCAGATCGGTCGGCCGACGATCAGCCCGAGCTCGGCCACGGCATGGGCGGTGACGTCGACCTGCAGGTCCGGTGGCCCGGCCACGCTCACCCGGACCCGGTCCCCCAACGGCGCCAAGCCGGTCACGGTCCCGGCCCACCGGTTGCGGGCGCTCGAGTCGATCGGTTCGTGCAGGTGGAGGGTGATCGCCGAGGGCCGCACCGCCACCAGCACCGGCCCGTCGGGCGCCCCCGGGACGAGCACGTCGCCGCCCGCGGCCAGCCAGACCTGGCCGGCGCGAGCCTTCCCGGCCAGGAGGTTCATCCCGACCAGCCGGGCGACGTACGGCGTCGCGGGCTGTCGGGTGACGGCGGCCGGCGTCCCGGTCTGCACGACGGCGCCCTCCTCGAGGACGACGATCCGGTCGGCGAGCAGGACCGCCTCGATCGGGTCGTGCGTGACGAGCAGGGTCGGGCCGTCGAAGTCGGCGAGGTGTCCGCGCAGCTCGCCCTGAACCTCGGCGCGCGTCTGGACGTCGAGGGCGGCGAGCGGTTCGTCGAGCAGCAGCGCACGGGGCTGTGCGGCCAGCGCCCGGGCCAGTGCGACCCGTTGGGCCTGACCGCCCGACAGCGCGGCCGGGCGCCGGTCGGCGTGGTCGGCCAGGCCCAGCCGCTCGAGCCACTGCCGGGCCTCGCGGTGCGCCGCGGTCCGCGACCGGCCCCGCGCCCGGGCCGGGAAGGCGACGTTGTCGATGACCTTCAGGTGCGGGAAGAGCCGGTGGTCCTGAAAGACCACACCGAGCCCGCGCCGGTCGGCGGAGACGAACCGGCCGGTGGCCGCGTCGTCGACCACCACCTCGTCGACCTCGATCACGCCCGTGCTCAGGGCGGTCAGTCCGGCGGCCGCCCGCAGCAGGGTCGACTTGCCGGCGCCGTTGGGACCGAGCAGCGCCACCACCTCGCCGCGAGCGATCCGGAGGTCGGCGGCGACGGTGAAGTCACCGCGCTGCACGGTGCCGTCGATGTGCAGGCTCATCCGGCCACCCCGGGACGTAGCCAGCGATCGCGCAGCGCGACCAGCACCACGAGCGCGATCAGCATCATCGGCAGGCTCAGCGCGATCGCCTCGGCGGGGCTGGCCTGGAACGCGGTCAGCACCCCGGTCGGCGCGGTCTGGGTGTGGTCCATGACGTTGCCGGCGAAGAGCACGGTGGCCCCGAACTCGCCGAGGGCCCGCGCCCAGCACAGCACCATGCCGGCGGCCAGGGACGGCACGATCAGCGGCACCGTGACCCGGGTGAAGGTGTACCAGCGGCTCGAGCCGAGCGTGGCCGCCGCCTCCTCGAGCCCCCGGTCGACGGAGCGGAACGCTCCCTCCACGGCGACGATCAGGAACGGCATCGCGACGAACGTCTGGGCCAGCACGACGGCGAGCGGGGTGAACGCGATCGAGGCCCCGGTGGCGTCGTACCACCATCCGCCCACCACCCCGCGGCGCCCGTAGGCGATCAGCAGGGCCAGCCCACCGACCACGGGAGGCAGCACCAGCGGCAGGGTGACGAACGCCCGGACCAGCGCACGGCCCGGGAACCTGACCCGGGCCAGCACCCAGGCCAGGGGGACGCCGATCACGACCGCGATCGCGGTGGTGACGAACGCGGAGACGACCGAGAGCCTCAGCGCGGAGGCGACGTCGACCCCGGAGGTGGTGTCCGAGTTCGCGTAGATGTCGAGCAGGTCGCCCCAGGGCGCTCGGACGAGGAGCGCGATCGCCGGGACCGACAGGAAGAGGACGGCGATCAGCGCCGGCGGCACCAGCAGCCACGGGGGCCGGCTGCCGACGGCGGCGCGGGCGGAGCGGTCACGGGCCACTGAACCCCGCGGCCGTCAGCACGGCCTGGGCGTCGTCGGAGCCGACGTACTCGACGAAGGCCTGCGCCACCTCGGGATGCGTCGACGCGGTGAGCGCGGCGATCGGGTAGGCGGTGGTCTCGTTGAGGTCGTCGGGGATCTCGACCCCGGTGACCTCCTCGCCCGCGGCGAGCACGTCCGTGACGTAGACGATGCCGGCGTCGACCTCACCGTTCTGCACCACGGCGAGCGTCGACCTCACGTCGGGCGCGCTGACCTTCGCGGTGAGGTTCACGCCTGCATTCTGCAGGATGTCGGCCGCGAGCACGCCGCACGGCGCGGTGACGACGCAGAGCGCGACGCTCACCCCGGAGCGGCCGAGGTCGGCGACGGTCTTGATCCGCAGCGGGTTCCCGGGCGCGGTGACGATCTCACCGGTGTTGGTGGCGAAGACGTCGGCGTCGTCCGCGTCGCCGCTGGCCTGGACCGCCTGCATGTTCTTGGTCGAGGCCGAGGCGAAGACGTCGGCGGTCGCCCCTTCGCTGATGCTGGTGGCGAGCTCACCGCTCGAACCGAACTGGAAGACGACCTTGGTGCCCGGGTGGGCCTTCTCGAAGTCCTTGCCGATCTGGGTGAACGAACCGGTCAACGAGGAGGCGGCGAGCACCGTGATGGTGCCGCTGAGGTCGCCGCCGGCTGCGTCGTCACTGCCGCAGCCGGCGAGGGTTCCGACCGGGAGGGTGAGGATCGCGGCGGAGGCGAGGGCGGTGAGGCGACGGTTCATGAGGACTCCCGGGGTAGCTCGATGACGACGTTGGTGGACTTGATCGAGGCGACGGCGAGCACGCCGGGCTGCAGCCCGAGCTCGTCGGCGGCCTCGCGGCTGACGAGGGACACGACCCGGAACGGGCCGCACTGGAGCTCGACCTGGGCCATCACGGTGTCGCGCACGACGTGGGTGACCAGGCCGACGAAGCGGTTCCGGGCCGACTCACGGCCGCGACCGCCGAGCTCGGCGAGCCCGTCCCCCTCGGCCTGCTCCTGGGCGAAGGCGGCCAGCTCGACGCCGTCGACGACCTGGCGGCCCGACGCGTCGGTGGAGGCGGTCAGCCTCCCGGCGCTGATCCAGCGTCGGACGGTGTCGTCGGAGACACCGAGCAGTCGGGCTGCATCGCGGAGGCGATAGGACGGATGTTCCGAAGACACGGAAGAAACCTAGCGGAAGAACCGCATCTGCGAATCGGACTAGGTCGTGAACGAGAAAGCCCTCGGGGAGCTGGTGCTCCCCGAGGGCTTCGGTGGCGGAGATGGGGAGATTTGAACTCCCGATGGGTTACCCCAAACCGCATTAGCAGTGCGGCGCCATAGACCGGACTAGGCGACATCTCCACACTGCCCCGCCGAGGCTGGGCAGCCCGGACAGGCTACCCGGACCACCGCCCGACCTGCCAATCAGGGTCGCTCGTCGCCGTACTCAGGGCTCGAACCGGTAGCCGAGGCCCGGCTCGTTCCGGAAGTGGATCGGGCGGCTCGGGTCGGGCTCCAGCTTGCGGCGCAGCTGGTTGATGTAGAGCCGGAGGTTGCCCTGCGCGGTCTCGTAACCCGGCCCCCAGACCGCACTGAGGAGCTCGCGCTGGCTGAGCAGCTGACCCGGGCGCTGCACCAGGTACTCGAGGAGGTGCCACTCGGTCGGGGTGAGTCGGACCTCGCTGCCCCGGACGCTGATCCGGCGGGCTTGGGTGTCGACCTCGATCTCGCCGAAGACGACTGTCTCTTCCGAGGGCTTGGCAGAGCGACGCAGCAGGACCCGGATCCGCGCCAGCAGCTCGTCGAGCCCGAAGGGTTTGGTCACGTAGTCGTCAGCGCCGGCATCCAACGCATCGACCTTGTCGATCCCCTCGGACCGACCGGACAGGACCAGCACTGGAACCTGGCTCCACTCCCTCAACCGACCGATCACCATCACCCCGTCCTGGTCGGGGAGCCCGAGGTCGAGCAGCACCAGGTCGGGCCGGTGCTCGGCCGCGGCGGCCAGCCCCTCGGCGCCGTCGCCGGCCGTGACCACCCCGTAGCCGGCTGCTCGCAGGTTGATCGCGAGCGCCCGCGCGATGTGGGGATCGTCCTCGATCACCAGCACCGTGCCCGTCGAGCTCGTCGTGCTGCTCATGTTCGACCCTCGGCGATCCGGAGTGCGACCACCATCGTCAGACCACCGCCCGGCGTCTCGGCCGGGAGCAGCGTCCCGCCCATCGCCTCGACCAGCCCCCGTGCCACGGCCAGTCCCAGCCCGACTCCGGTGTCGTTGTCGGTGTCGCCGAGCCGCTGGAACGGCACGAAGATCTCCGCTCGCTGGTCCCGCGGCACGCCGGGGCCCGTGTCGATTACCCGGAGGATCACGGTGCTGGCATCGCGGACCGCCGTGAGCAACGGCGGCCGGCCCGGCGGCGCGTACCGCTGCGCGTTGGCAACGAGGTTGACCAGGACCCGCTCCAGGAGCCCTGGATCGGCGGTCACTGTCGGCAGGTCCGCATCGAGGTCCACCACGACGGGGCCGCCGGAGACCGTCGGGTCGTCGAGGACCCGGCTGAGGATCTCCTCCAGGTGGGTCGGCTCGACCAGCACGGGCATGGCACCGACCTGGAGGCGCGACATGTCGAGCAGGTTGTCGACCAGGCCGGCGAGCTTGTCCAGCGCCGCATCGGCCGTGGCGAGCAGCTCGGTGCGATCGGCGTCGGTGAGCGTGACCTGCGGACTGCGCAGTCCGGAGATCACCGTCTTCACGGCGGCGAGTGGGGCCCGCAGGTCGTGCCCGACCGCGGCCAGGAGCGCGGTGCGCACCCGATCGGCCTCCCGCAGGGGGATCGCTTCGGCCGCCTCGCGGGTGCGACTCGCGGCGATGTCGACGACCCAGCCGACGAGGATCGCCACCAGGACGAAGACCACCAGCGCAACGACGTTCTCGCTCCGTGCGACGGAGAAGGTGTGGAACGGCGGCGTGAGGAAGAAGTTCGCCAGCCCGCTGCCCAGCAGCGCACTCAGCAGCGCCGGACCGAATCCGCCGATCAGCGCCACCACGACGACCAGCAGCTGGTAGCCCAGCAAGGCGCTGGCCAGGCTGACATCGTCACGCCCACGGAGCGCCACCAACCCCATTGTCAGGGCGATCGGCAGTGCCACCGCCAGGGCATAGCCACGGTCGCGGCGCACTCTCATGCCGCCATCATCGCGTGCGTCCCCACCCCGAACGGGCCACGGCGTCGCGGACGGCTGTTAGGAAGTTGTCAGTGTCCCGCTTCCGCCCCGGATGACGGTCAAGCATGGATGCCGTGACGACCACCCTTCCTGCGGCACGCCCCACCGGCACCACCGCCCCTCGCGAGAAGACGCACTCCTGGCTGAAGGTCATGTGCCTGACCGGCGTCGACTACTTCTCGACGCTCGGATACCAGCCCGGCATCGCCTTCCTGGCCGCCGGCCTGCTCTCCCCGATCGCCACCGTCGTGCTGGTCCTGCTGACCCTCCTCGGCGCCCTGCCGGTCTATCGCCGGGTGGCGGCCGAGAGTCCCCGGGGCCAGGGATCGATCGCGATGCTCGAGCGCCTGCTGCCGTTCTGGCGGGGCAAGCTGTTCGTCCTGATCCTGCTCGGCTTCGCCCTGACCGACTTCATCATCACGATCACGCTCTCCGCGGCGGACGCCAGCGCGCACGTGGTCGAGAACCCCCACGTGCCCGAGTTCCTGCACGGCCAGGAGCTCTGGATCACGCTCGGCTTCATCGCGCTCCTCGGCGCGGTGTTCCTCAAAGGATTCACCGAGGCGATCGGTGTCGCCGGCATCCTGGTCGCCGGCTACCTCGGCCTCAACGCCGTCGTCATCGGCGCCAGCGCGATCGAGGTCGCCCAGCACGGCCACCTGGTCGGTGACTGGTCCAACGCGCTGCACAGTGAGCACGGCTCGGTGTTCGCGATGGTCGCCGTCTCGCTGACCCTCTTCCCCAAGCTGGCATTGGGCATGTCCGGCTTCGAGACCGGGGTCGCGGTGATGCCCCACGTCGCCGGGGATCCGGACGACACGGACCGCGTTCCGGCCGGCCGGATCCGCAACACCAAGAAGCTGTTGACCACGGCCGCGATCGTCATGTCCGTCTACCTCATCGCCTCCTCGTTGGTGACCACCTGGCTGATCCCGGCGCAGGAGTTCGAGTCCGGCGGCCAGGCCAACGGGCGAGCCCTGGCGTTCCTGGCCCACACCTACCTCGGCGAGGGGTTCGGCACGGTCTACGACGTCTCCACGGTCGCGATCCTCTGGTTCGCCGGCGCCTCGGCCATGGCCGGGATGCTCAACCTGATCCCGCGTTACCTGCCGCGCTACGGGATGGCACCCGAATGGGCCGGCGCCACCCGCCCCCTCGTCGTGGTCCTGACCGTGGTCGGTTTCGGCATCACCTGGTACTTCGACGCCGACGTCGACGCCCAAGGTGGCGCCTACGCCACCGGTGTCCTGGTCCTGATGACCTCCGCTGCGGTCGCCGTCGCCCTGGCGGCCCGGAAGGCGGGCCAGAAGAAGCAGACGTTCGCGTTCTGGGTGATCACGGCCGTGCTGACCTACACCACGGTCGACAACGTCCGCGAGCGTCCCGACGGCCTCCGGATCGGCGCCTGCTTCATCCTCGCCATCGTGATCGTCTCCCTGGTCTCGCGGATCGCTCGGGTCTTCGAGCTGCGGACGACCGAGATCAGCTACGACGCCAAGGCGGAGACCTTCGTCCGGGACTGCTCGCGTCGCGCGATCCGTCTGGTCGCCAACGAGCCGGGTGCGTGCGACGTCGCCGAGTACGAGGAGAAGCTGCGGCAGATCCGGGACGACCACGACCTCACCAACGACGCCGACCTGATCTTCGTCGAGGTGCAGGTGCTCGACTACAGCGACTTCGAGGGCGCGCTCGAGGTGCACGGCGTGGTCCGGCACGGTCGCTTCCGGGTGCTCACCGTGGTGGCTCCGTCGGTGCCGAACGCGCTCGCCGCGCTGCTCCTCGACCTGCGCGACCGCACCGGGGTCCGGCCGCACATCTACTTCGAGTGGACCGAGGGCAACCCGGTCTCGAACCTGCTCAAGTTCCTGTTCCTCGGAGCCGGCGAGGTGGCCCCGGTGACCCGCGAGGTGATGCGGCAGGCCGAGCGCGACCGGACCCGCCGCCCGCACATCCACGCGGGCTGAGGGGTCGAGCCGAGGGCTCTACTTCTTCAGCTGGCCGCGCTGCAGGTAGCCCTGCAGGTCCCGGACGAACTGGTCCTTGTCGACCTCGAGCAGGTCGACGGGGATGGTCGTCGTGGTGCCGTCCTTGAGCCGCAGCACGACGCAGTCGATGCCGTGCGGGGAGCTGGTCACCGCGTCCTCGACGGCTGCCCAGCGGCCGACCTTGGTTCCGGCCGAGCGGACCAGGCGGATCTCGTACCCGTCGGCGGTGGCCTTGACCACGTAGGCGCGGGCGTGCAGCCACCAGCCGAAGACGGCCAGTCCGACCAGCCCGAGGAACGCCACGATCAGCATCACCTCGGGGGTGAGGCTCGCCAGCAGCAGGACGAAGGTCAGAGCGAAGACGATCAGCGCCAGGCCGACCAGGTAGAGGCCGATGAAGCGCACCCGGACGTGGGCCGCCAGGCGGTACAGGGTCGGCTCAGCACCGGTTGCAGGGGTCGGGTCGCTCGCCATGCGGGTGGTGAGGGATTCGAACCCCCGGTTGCTTTCACAACTTCGGTTTTCAAGACCGACGCAATCGACCACTCTGCCAACCACCCTGGACCCGTGCGGGTCACCCGGAGGATATCGGGGCGGGCGGAGCCGGCCCAAGACGGCGTCGGTCAGCCGAGCACGACGAGGACGTCGCCGTCCTGCACCTGGTCGGTCGGCGCGACCTTGATCTCGAGGACGGTTCCGGGCGCCTCGGCGAGGACCGGGATCTCCATCTTCATCGACTCGAGCAGCACGAGGGTCTCACCGGCCTCGACCTTCTGGCCGACACTCACCTCGACGTTCAGCACGACGGCGACCAACTCGGCTGCGACCTGCTGCGTGCGCGACAGACCGCCGCCAGTACTCCCTGCCATGCGCTTCACCGTAGGCCCCCGGAGCCGTGAACGGCGTGGAGGTTTCCTACAACAATGCGCCGGTGCGTTTGGGTTCGGGCCGCACGGCCTTCTCGCGTTCCTCGGCACGACGACCGCGACGACCCACCGCGCGACGGCCACCGCCGGAACCGGTGAGGGCGAGGTCGACCCGGATCAGGACGGCGCCGATGCCGAGACCGATGACCAGGGCGTAGACGACCGAGAGGATCACCTCACGCAGCCCGATCTCGGGGTTCATCAGCGCGACCGAGACGGCCGCGGTGCCCGCGACACCGAACGCGCAGACCCACCAGCCCTGCCGACGACGGGCCCGCATGTGGGTGCCCCAGACCAGCGCCGGGACGCCGAGCAGCGCCTCGATCGGTCGGGGGAACGCACCCAGGTGGGTGCGGCACCAGCGGACGAAGTCGAGTCCGGAGTCGAGGACCGAGGAGTCGGTGTAGCGCCGCAGTGCCTCGGCGTAGATCAGGATCGCGAGCAGCACGACGCCGCCCAGCATCACCACGACCGCGCCACGGCGACCGAGCCCGTGCAGGCCGGCGCCGAGCCGGTAGACGAGGGTGAAGGCGCCGCCGAGGCTGCAGATCAGCACCAGGTAGGTGAACCGGTCGAGGTCGACGCTCGGTCCCCACCCGACGGTGACGACCGCACCGCCGGCCGCGACGGCGATCGCGAGCGAGGCCTCCCGGAACGCGTCGCGCTGCCGGACCGCCGGCACCGTGATCGCCATCCCGAGGACGGCCGCGACGATCGCGCTCACCATCGCCGCTCCGGTCGCCAGGACGGGTCGGTCCAGCACGATCGCGGTCACGCCGGCGGCGGCCGCCAGGACGCTGAAGACCACCGGTCGGCCACCGGTCCGAGCGACCAGGACCCAGACGTAGACGACCGTGACGACGAGGGACCCGAACGGACCCAGCCAGCGCGGGCCGAGGTCGAACCCGTTGCCGAGCAGGAGCAGGAGGCCGCCGACGGCGGCGCTGGTGAAGCAGGCCAACAGCTCCCGGCGGCTGGCCTCGACGGAGTGGCTCGGCTCGACCGCGGTCGGCGAGGGACCCTCCAGCGCGACCTGACGCCGCGGGACGCGGGACAGGGCCGGGAGGATGAAGGTGCCGGTGAGGAACCGGGAGCTCGGGGCCGCCAGCGGGGCGGGCTCGACCTCGCGCTGCGGAACCGGTGCGGGCTCCGGAACGGGGGCGGGCACCGGCGTGGGCTCCGGGGTCGGCACGGGTGCCGGGGTCGGCGTGGGAGTCGGCGGGGTCGGAGTCGGCGGCGGGGTGGGAGTCGGGGTGGGAGTCGGGGCCGGCGTCGGAACCGGGTCGGGCTCGATCTCGACGTAGGCGGGGATCGAGCGGGTGTCGTCGGGTCGCGCGGCGCGCTTGCCGCCCTTGACCCGATCTGCCCGTCCGTTGCGACGGGAGACCGGTTCGGCGCGACGCCGTCCTGATTCGCCCACGGTGCGCGACCTTACATCCGCCGGTTGAGCAACGAAGGATTCGTCGACCGGGCCTCGACCAGCCGGTCGCGCTCGAGCACGGCCCGGATCGTCTCCTCCCCGGCCCCCGCCTCGGCGAGCACGTCGCCCAGCGGGTCGACCACCATCGAGTGCCCGCTGTAGCGCGGCGCGGGCTGGCCGGCGGCCACGACGAAGACGGTGTTCTCGATCGCCCGGGCCCGGACCAGCGTGCGCCAGTGGTCGACCTTCCGCTCCCCGGCGACCCAGGCCGCGGGCACGACCAGCACCTCGGCGCCGGCCTCGACCAGGGCGCGGGCGAGCTCGGGGAAACGCAGGTCGTAGCAGGTCATCAGGCCGACCGGGACTCCGCTCATCTCGACCACGGTCGGGGTCAACGGGCCTGCGCTGAGCCGGTCGGACTCGCGGTAGCCGAAGGAGTCGTAGAGGTGGATCTTGCGGTACGTCGCCGTCGTACCGCTGCGGCCGTCGGCGGCGACCAGGGTGTTGAACGGGGGCGCTCCCTCCTCGGAGCGCTCGATCCCTCCGGCCACGACGTGGGCGCCGCGGTCGGCGGCGATCCGGGCCAGCTCGGTCGCGAACGGACCGTCGGTCGGCTCGGCGAAGGGCGCCAGGTCGTCGGTGGTCGCGCCGAAGTCGCGCTGGAACACCTCGGGCAGCACGACCAGGTCGACACCGCGCGGGGTGAGGGGTTCGAGGCGCAGCCGGTTCTCGACAGGGTCGAGACTGGCCGCGGCCTGGACGACGGCCACCTCGAACCGGTCCCAGGCCCGGCCGGTGCCGGGCATGCGGACGGAGCTCATGGACCGAGCCTAGTCAGCCGCCACACACACCGCGCTAGCCTCGCAGCCATGCATGCGGTGATGGCCACGGAGCCCGGCGGACCCGACGTCCTGACCCTGGTGGAGGTGCCGGACCTGGTGCCGGCCGCGGGCGAGGTCGTCATCCACGTCGCGGCGGCCGGGGTGAACCGTGCCGATCTGCTGCAGCGCATGGGTCTCTACTCGCCCCCACCCGGTAGCAGCGACGTGATCGGGCTGGAGGTCAGCGGCACCATCGCCGCCCTCGGCGACGGTGTCTCCGGCTGGTCGGTCGGCGACGAGGTGTGCGCCCTGCTGGCGGGCGGCGGCTACGCGACCCAGGTCGCCGTGCCGGCGGGCCAGCTGCTGCCGATCCCGTCGGGGATCGACCTGGTCAGCGCCGCAGCGCTGCCCGAGGTGGCCTGCACGGTCTGGTCGAACCTGGTGCTGCACGCCGGCATCGGCAGCGGCGACCTGCTCCTGGTCCACGGCGGTGCCGGCGGGATCGGCTCCTTCGCCATCCAGTACGCCCACGCCCGAGGGATCCGGGTGGCGACGACCGTCGGGTCGGACGAGAAGGCGGCGTACTGCCGGGAGCTGGGCGCCGAGACCACGATCAACTACCGCGACGAGGACTTCGTCGAGGTCGTGGCCGGCCTCGGGGGCGCCGACGTGATCCTGGACAACATGGGCGCGAAGTACCTGACCCGCAACCTGGCGGCGCTGGCCGACGCCGGCCGGCTGGTCGTGATCGGCCTGCAGGGCGGGATCACGGCGGAGATCGACCTGAACGCGTTGATGCGCCGCCGGGCCAGCGTGGTCGGGACGACGCTGCGCAGCCGACCGACGGAGGGACCGCGCGGCAAGGCGGCGATCTGCTCGGCGGTGACCGAGGAGGTCTGGCCGCTGGTCGCCGCCGGCCGGATCGTCCCGCAGGTCGGTCGGACCTTCGACCTGGCGGAGGCCGGCGCGGCCCACACCTGGATGGAATCGGGCGACCACACCGGGAAGATCGTCCTTAAGGTGGGCGCATGAGCGAGTCACCTGAGACCGAGATCGCCCCCGACGTCACGATCGTGGACGCGGACGGAGAGGACTCCGAGCGCTCCATCGTCGACCTGGTCGAGCAGCCGGCGAAGGTGATGCGGATCGGCTCGATGATCCGGCAGCTCCTCGAGGAGGTGAAGTCGGCCCCGCTCGACGAGGCCAGCAGGGCCCGGCTCAAGGAGATCCACCAAGCCTCGATCAAGGAGCTCGAGCAGGGCCTGGCTCCCGAGCTCGTCGAGGAGCTCGAACGGCTGACCCTGCCCTTCACCGACGCGGCCCCGAGCGAGGCCGAGCTGCGGATCGCGCAGGCGCAGCTGGTCGGCTGGCTCGAGGGTCTCTTCCACGGCATCCAGACGGCGATCTACGCCCAGCAGATGGCGTCGCGGGCGCAGTTCGAGCAGATCCGTCGAGGGCTGCCGCCAGGAGCGACCCTGCTGCCCGCCGCGGGAGACGCGGCGGGCCAGCAGGACCAGTCGGAGGCGTCAGGCCCGACCGGCGGGCTCTACCTCTAGCTCGACCACGGAGCTGCTGCTCCGCTGGGCCGGCACGTCGAGGCGGCGGGCCAGCTCCTCACCCTCGATGTCGAGGTTGGGCACCAGCGGGGAGAGCCACTTCGGCATCCACCACATCCGCTCGCCGACGATCAGCATCACCGCGGGCACGATCAGCATCCGCACCAGGAACGCGTCAGCGAGCACGCCGACCGAGAGCGCGAAGCCGATGGTCTTGAGGATCGGGTCGTCGACGAAGGCGAAGCCCGCGAAGACACCGACCATGATCAGGGCGGCGGCGACGACGACCCGGGCGCTGTGCGCGAAGCCGTCGATGACCGCCTGGCGGGCCGGGGTGCCGTGCACGTAGGCCTCCCGCATCCGGCTGACGAGGAAGACCTCGTAGTCCATCGCGAGCCCGAACAGGATGCCGGTGAGCAGGATCGGCAGCAGGAACAGCACCGGTGAGGTGGTGTCCAGGCCGAGCAGCTCGTTGAGCCAGCCCCACTGGAAGACCGCGACGGTCGCACCGAGGGAGACACCGACGGACAGGATGAATCCGGCGGCGGCCTTGATCGGCACCCAGATCGAGCGGAAGACGGCGATCAGCAGGAAGACCGCGAGTCCCATCACGATCAGCAGGTAGCGCGGGAAGACGCTGCTGAGCTTGTCGGCGATGTCGACACCGACCGCGGTCTGGCCGGTCACCAGCACGGTGGCCCCGGTGGTCGCAGGCTCGTCGGCCACGGCGGCGCGGATGTCGGCGACGAGCTCCTTGGTGGACTCGTCCGACGGGCCGGAGGCCGGGATGACGGTGATGGTCGCGAACCGTACGGCGTCGAGCTGCTGGGTCAGCGCTGCGGCGGCCTCGGGTGAGTCACCGGCAGCCGGGACGACGGCGGCGATGTCGGAGCCGTCCTTCGCGGCGAGCGCCTGCAGCTTCGCCGTCACCTCGCCCACTGCGGCGGTGGGGTCGTCGGCCTTCGCGGTGTCGACCACCACGACGAGGGGGCCGTTGGCGCCGGGTCCGAAGGAGTCGGCGATCAGGTCGTAGGCGACCCGGGCGTCGGTGCCGGCGGGCTTGCTGGCGTCGTCGGGCAGGGCGAGCTGCATCGAGGCGACGGGGATCGAGGCGATCACCGCGAAGGCGACACCGGCGACCAGCGCGGGCCAGCGGAACCGGCTGACGGTCTCGACCCAGCGACGACCGGCGGTCGGCTTGCCAGCAGTGCCGGCTTCCTTGTCCCGCCCGAAGATCCGGTTGTGCCGGATCGCCCGGTGACCGGCGAAGCCGAGCAGCGCCGGCAGCAGGGTGAGCGCGATCAGCACGGCGAGGAACACGGTGAAGGCGCCGCCGAGACCCATCTGGGTGAGGAAGCCGACGCCGCAGGCCGAGAGGCCGACCAGCGCGATGATCACGGTGAGCCCGGCGAAGACGACGGCCGAACCCGCCGTTCCGACGGCCCGACCGGCGGCCTCAGGCAGGGACCGTCCGGCGCGGACCTCGGCGCGGTAGCGCGACATGATGAAGAGCGCGTAGTCGATCCCGACCGCGAGCCCGAGCATCGTGCCGAGGGCGGGGGTGGTCGAGGAGAGCTCGACGAAGCCGGTCAGTGCGGTGATCGAGACCATGCCCAGGCCGACGCCGATGATGGCGGTGAGCAGCGGCATCCCGGCCGCGAAGAGGGATCCGAAGGTGATCGCGAGGACGACGAACCCGACGGCGATGCCGATCAGCTCGGCGATGGGGGTCTCCTGCTCACCCTGGAGGGCGTCCCCGCCGATGGCGACGTTCAGCCCGGCCGCCTCAGCGGTGTCCTTCGCCTGCTCGAGGGCGGCGATGTCGGTCTCGGACAGGTCGACGGCGGTGGCGGTGTAGCTGATCGACGCGTAGGCGACCCGGCCGTCCTGGGAGACCGTGCCGACGGCGTACGGGTCGGAGACGGACTGCACGCCGGCGGTGGAGAGGGTGCTGAGCGCGTCGGTGACGACCCGCTTGTTGGCGGGGTCGGTCAGCGACTCCCCCTCTGGGGCCTCGAAGACGACCCGGGCGGTGGCGCCGTCCGGCGAGGCCTGGGGGCTGCGCTCCTTGATCAGGTCGAACGCCTGGGTCGACTCGATCCCCTTCATCTCGAAGTTGTCGTTGGTCTGACCCGAGAGTGTGACCGACCCGATCGCCATCACGGCGAGCAGGACGACCCACACCCCCGCGACGAGCTTGTGGTGCACGAACGACCAGCGTCCGAGCCGGAACAGGTGCCACGCCATGGCGTCTCCCTCAGAGATTTAAGTGGACCTCATGGTCCGGTTACCCACTCTAAGCGATTCGGACTCCTGGGTCCACTTCTGCGAGAGTGACATGAGCAACATCGGGACAGGGGAGGATGGGGACATGACAACGACGTCGGAGACCGCGTGGGACGGCCGTCGCGCCGACGCCCGACGCAACCACGAGCGCGTCCTCGCGGCCGCGATCGAGGTCTTCACCGAGCACGGCCTCGACGCCA
Organism: Nocardioides sp. JCM 18999; assembly: GCF_055391175.1. Classification (NCBI taxonomy): domain Bacteria; kingdom Bacillati; phylum Actinomycetota; class Actinomycetes; order Propionibacteriales; family Nocardioidaceae; genus Nocardioides; species Nocardioides sp. JCM 18999. Next base: position 3,699,271 of record NZ_AP043887.1, on the reverse strand, counting down.
CCATCCCCCAGGTCGCCGAGCGGGCCGGGGTCGGCAAGGCGACGGTCTACCGCAGCTACCCGACCAAGGCCGACCTGGTCCGCGCGCTCGCCCAGAAGCACGTCGAGGTGCTCGAGGCGCTCGCCTCCGACGCGCTCACCGCCTCCGAGGAGGACGCGTTCGGAGCGATGAGCGGCTTCCTGGCGGCCGCGTTCACCCGTCTGGCCGAGGACCGGTTGATGGTCGAGGTGCTCAAGGGCGGTCACCTCCCCGAGGACGAGAAGGCCCAGGGCGGCGACGAGTTCTTCGACCACATGCTCCAGCTCGGGATCACCCAGGGCACGATCCGGGCCGATGCGACGGCCCGGGACGTGATGGTGCTGGTCTCAGGATGCGCGCGTGCCCTGATCGAGCTCGACGAGCGGAACCCGGAGGTGTGGCGCCGCTACGCCTCGCTCGCGATGGCGGCGCTGCGTCCCTGAGGTCCCCTGACGCGGGTCGCGCTCAGGTGAAGCGACGGACGAAGAGCCAGCCGAGGAACCCGGCCAACGCCAGCGCCAGCCCGGGTGCGGCCGCCCGCAGCAGCGGCGTCGGCTCGGAGTCGCCGACCTGGGTGAACTGCACCTCCACCGGCGCCGTCGTCGTGCCGTACGGCGTCCCCTCACCGAGGACGGCGGTGACCCGGGTGAGCAGCTCCTGGCTGGCGAGCGCGGTGCCCGAGTTGCCGGCGGCGACGAACTGCCCACCGGCCTCGGCGACCATGACGACGTACACCCGGCCGACGGCGAGCGCGCCGAGCCCGCAGGCACCGCCGGCCGTGGTCACCTGCACCGACGCGGCCGGGACCGAACCCTTGTAGATCCGATCGACCGCGACGGTGTTGACGAATCCGGCCTTGGCGCCCGCGGTGCTGGCGGTGACAGTGCCGGTGAAGACCGCATCCGCGGTCGCCATCGCCGCCGCGGGCAGCGGCTTGGCGCAGTCCGCGGCCGAGGCCGGCGAGGGCGCACCGATCGCCAACCGACCGAGAGCGACGATCAGCAGGGCCAGCAGGCCGAGCCGGGACACGAGACGGGACACGGGACCCATCCTCACAGATCCATCAGCCCGGCCAGGATCTTCGCCACGCCGTCCTCGTCGGGACCCGGCGCCACATCGGTGGCGCAGCCGAGCACCTCGGCGTGCCCGCCCGCGATCGCGAACGACCGTCCGGCCCAGCGCAGCATCGGCAGGTCGTTGGGCATGTCACCGAACGCGACCACCTCGTGCGCACCGATGCCGAGGTCGGCGCACAGCCCGGCGAGCGTCGACGCCTTGGTCACCTCGCGGGCGCTCATCTCGAGCAGGGGGAACGAGGAGTGCGTGACCTCGACCAGGCCGCCGACCAGAGCGACCGCCTCGGCCAGGAACGCATCGGCGTCGGCACCGTCCCGCTTGGCCAGCAGCTTGAGCACCGGCTGGTCGAAGACCTCGGTCGACCAGCCCTCGGCGGTCTCGACGGAGAAGGCGAGGTCCGGCATCGCGGTGCGCAGGGCGTCCATCACCTGCATCGTGGTCTCGCCCGTGATGGGGTGCTCCACCAACGGTCGGTCGGCAGCCACGTCCCAGACCATGGCGCCGTTGGTGACGATCGCCAGGCCGTGGCTGTCGACGTAGGGGAAGACCGGCCGGGCCCAGCGCAGCGGGCGCCCGGTGACGAAGACGACCCGGATGTCGCGCCGGTCGAGCTCGGCCAGGACCTCGGCGGTGTAGGCCGAGACGGTGCCGTCGGAACGGATCAGCGTCCCGTCCAGGTCGGTGGCGACCAGGCGGATCGGGGCGGCATCGGAGACCGTTCGACGTGACATCGAGGACCATTGTCCCCGAGCCCGGTGACCCAACGGCTGCGACCTCCCAGAACTCCCCCCACATCCGTCGTCCGGATCCGTACGCTGGGGCCATGGGACCAGAAGGGGAAGGCCTGGACCGCCTGCTCCAGGCAGTGCAGGAACTCGCGATGGCGCGCAGCCTCGACGAGGTCGTCGATGTCGTGCGGATCGCCGCGCGCGAGGTGACCGGCGCCGACGGCGCGACGTTCATCCTGCGTGACGGCGACCAGTGCTTCTACGTCGACGAGTACGCGATCGAACCGCTCTGGCGCGGCCAGCGGTTCCCGCTGGAGAACTGCGTCAGCGGCTGGGCGATGCTCAACCGGGACACCGCGGTGATCCCGGACATCTACGTCGACGACCGGGTGCCGCACGAGGCCTACCGACCGACGTTCGTGCACTCGATGGTGATGGTCCCGATCCGCTCGATCGACCCGGTCGGGGCGATCGGCAACTACTGGTCGGAGGTCCACGAGGCCACCGACACCGAGGTCCGGTTCCTGCGTGCCCTGGCCGACGCCACCTCGGTCGCCCTGGAGAACGTCTTCGTGCGCGAGGAGCTCAACACCCGGGTGAGCCTGGACGACCACTACGAGCGGCTCAGCTCGACCGACGAGCTGACTGGCCTGCTCAACCGCCGGGGCTTCTGGGACCGGACACCTGACGCGATCGAGGTCGCCCGCTCGGAGGGCATCCCCGTGGTGATGGCCTACCTCGACCTCAACGGGCTGAAGGAGCTCAACGACACCGCGGGGCACGCCGCCGGCGATGCCGCGATCATCGGTCTGGCCGAGGCGCTCCGTGCCGTCGGTGGACCGACCGCGATCCTGGGCCGACTCGGCGGGGACGAGTTCACCGGGGTCTTCCTCGGCGTCGAGGTCGACGACCTCCGGACCCGCCTGGAGTCAGCGATCCGGTTCCGGCACGCTCCCGGCGCCTCGATCGGACTGTGCCCGGTCGGACCCGATCAGAACCTGGCGGTCGACGAGCTCGTCGCGATCGCCGACTCGCTGATGTACGCCGAGAAGCAGCGGGTCAGAACCAGCGCCTGATCTCGGTGGCGGCGCCGTCCTCGTCGACGGTGCCGGTGATCGCGTCGGCGACCTCCTTGACGTCGCCGGTGGCCTGACCCATGGCCACACCGCGCCCGGCCCACTGCAGCATCTCGATGTCGTTGCGGCCGTCACCGATCGCGAGCACGTCGCTGGGTTCGAAACCGAACTGGTCGATCACGTAGGACAGGCCGGCGGCCTTGTTGATCCCGACCGGGGCGAGGTCGAGCCACGCGGTCCAGCCGACGTGGTAGCTGATCCCCTCCAGGCCGACGCTGCGACCCAGCTCGATGAAGTCCTCCGGGGTGGAGTCGGGGTCACGGATGACGACCCGGGAGACCGGCTCGGCGACCATCTCCTCGACCGGCGCGATGATCTGCTCCCCGGTCAGCTCCCCCTCGGGGAAGGGGCGGTTGACCCGGTAGCCGAGGTTCCGCTCCTCCACCGCGACCAGGGCGTCGGGCCGTGCGGCCAGGATCCGGGTGACGGCGTCACGGGCGTCGAAGAGCTCCTCGTGCACGACCTCCAACGGGGGGTAGCGCGTCACGACGGCGCCGTTGGACGCGACGATCCAGAGCCGCTCGGCGTCGACCAGCGGGATCCCGATCCGGTCGGCGATCGGGGTCATCGCGTGCGCCGAGCGCCCCGAGGCCAGCACGATCACGGCACCGGCCTGCGCCGCCGTACGGATGGCGTCACGGACGGGCTCGCTGACGATCTCCCGGGTCTGGCCCAGGCCCTCGATCCACTCCAGCAGCGTGCCGTCGATGTCGAGCGCGATCAGCTTCGGCTGCCAGGCCACGGTCAGCTCCCGGCGATCGGGGTGAGGACCTCGCGACCCATCCACTTCTGCAGCGCCTTCGGCACCCGGACGGAGCCGTCGGCCTGCTGGTGGGTCTCGAGGATCGCCACGATCGCGCGGGTGATCGCGGTCAGCGTGCCGTTGAGGGTGGCGACCGGGACGGTCGCCTTCTCGCCCTCGGGGCGGGTGCGGATGTCGAGGCGGCGGGACTGGAACTCGGTGCAGTTCGAGGTCGAGGTCAGCTCGCGGTACTTGCCCTGGGTCGGGATCCACGCCTCGCAGTCGAACTTGCGCACCGCGCTCGCGCCGAGGTCGCCGGCGGCGACGTCGATCACCCGGTAGGCCAGCTCGAGCTTGTCCATGAACGCCCGCTCCCAGGCGAGCAGCCGCTCGTGCTCGGCGGGGGCCTGGTCGAGGGTGGTGTAGACGAACATCTCCACCTTCTCGAACTGGTGGACCCGGATGATGCCCTTGGTGTCCTTGCCCGCCGAGCCGGCCTCCTTGCGGAAGCAGGAGCTGAAGGCGGCGTAGCGCCGCGGCAGCGTGGCCGCGTCCAGGATCTCGTCGGCGTGGTACGCCGCCATCGGCACCTCGGAGGTGCCCACGAGGTAGAGGTCCTCGCCCTCGATCCGGTAGACGCCCTCGTCGACCTGGTCGAGGAAGCCGGTGCCGGCCATCGCCTCGGGGCGGACCAGCGCCGGCGCGATCACCTGGGTGAAGCCAGCCTCACGAGCCTGCTCCATGGCCAGGTTGATCAGCGCGAACTCGAGCTCGGCACCGACGCCGGTGAGGAAGTAGAAGCGCGAGCCCGACACCTTGGCGCCGCGCTCGAGGTCGATCGCACCGAGCAGCTGGCCGAGCTCGACGTGGTCGCGCGGCTCGAAGCCCTCGGCAGCGAAGTCGCGCGGGGTGCCGACGTGCTCGAGGACCACGAAGTCGTCCTCGCCACCGGCCGGGGTCTCCTCGGCGGTGATGTTCGGGATCGCCTTGAGCGCGGTCTCCCAGTCGGCCTCGGCGGCGCGGTTGACCTCCTCGAGGGACTTGACCTCGGCGGAGAGCTCCTTGGTCCGGGCGAGCAGGGCCGCCTTCTCGTCGCCGGCGGCCTTGGCGACCTGTCCGCCGAGCTGCTTCTGCTCGGCGCGCTTGGCCTCGAACGCGGAGATCGCGGCACGGCGGGCGGCGTCGGCGGCGAGCGCGGCGTCGACCGGCTCGTCACTCAGTCCGCGCTTGGCCTGGGAGGCGCGTACGCGGTCGGTCTCGTCGCGGAGGATGCGGGGGTCGATCACACGGTGAGCCTATCGGCCCCCATCGCCTATCGTTGCGCCCGTGCGCGGACGACTCATGACGTTGAGCTGGGGCGCGATGTGCCTCGGGCTCACGATCCTCGTCGGTGTCCTGGTGGCGACCGGCGTCACCGACGACTTCGACGACTCCTTCCAGGGCTGGGTCGTCTACGACGGCTTCTGGCACTCCTTCGCCCGGGTGGTCGAAGAGCTCTTCAACACCTGGCCGATGGTCGTCTTCAACGTCGTCCTGGTCGGCGCGCTCGTCTTCAAGGGCTACCGCCGGGCCGCGATCTACGCCGCCGGGGTGAACATCGCCGCCGCGATCATCTCGCCGCTGCTCAAGTTCGCGGTCGGTCGCGAGCGTCCGCCGTGGCAGTCGATGGTGCACCCCTACCTGGGCGACACCTCCTTCCCGAGCGGGCACGTCACCCACGCCACCGCGTTCTTCGGCACCTGCATCGTGCTGGCGCTGACCTTCATCCGGAAGAAGTCGCTGCGCCGCCTGATCGTGACGCTGTGCGTCCTCGCGGTCGCGCTGGTCGCCGTCGACCGGCTGCTGCTCGGCCGGCACTACGCGACCGACGTGATCGCCGGTGCCCTGCTCGGCGCCGGGATCGTGCTGGTCGGGCTCGCGATCTACAGCCCGGTTCCGAAGCTCACCCCGCCCGCACCGCTGGCCCTCCCGGCCCCGGTCGCGCGCCCGCTGCGGCGCTGCGCCGTCGTGCTCAACCCGATCAAGGTCGAGTCGGTGCCGGCGTTCCAGGCCACCGTCGACGAGATCGCCGAGGCGAGCGGCTGGGAGAGACCGACCTACTACTTCACCACCGTCGAGGACTCCGGCACCGGACAGGCCGGCCAGGCCGCGGTCGACGGGGCCAACCTGGTCCTGGTCTGCGGCGGCGACGGCACCGTCCGTGAGGTCTGCGCCGAGCTGGCCGGCACCGGGATCTCGGTCGGGATCATCCCCGCCGGCACGGGCAACCTGCTGGCCCGCAACCTCGAGATCCCGCTCTACCTGCGCAACGCGATCGACGTCGCCTTCAACGGTCAGGACCACGCCGTCGACATGGTCGAGGTCTCCGGCGACGAGATGGAGACCAGCCACTTCCTGGTGATGGCCGGGATGGGCTTCGACGCCGCGATCATGGAGGGCGCCAGCGAGCAGGTGAAGGCCAAGGTCGGCTGGCTGGCCTACGTGCTCTCCGGACTCAAGGCGCTGATGTTCCCGGCCGTGAAGGTCGAGATCTCCATCGACGGCGGACCCTTCACCAAGCACCGCGCCCGCACCATCGTGGTCGGCAACGTCGGCACCCTGACGGCCGGGATGCCGCTGATCCCGGACGCCGCGATCGACGACGGCCTGCTCGACGTGGTGCTGCTCTACCCGCAGCGGTTCTGGTCGTGGATCCCGCTCTCCTTCCGGATCCTGACCAAGCGCCCGCACACCGACGACCTGATCAACCGCTTCACCGGCCGCGAGGTCTCGATCCGCGCCGACCGCGACACCCCGCGCCAGCTGGACGGCGACTCCGTCGGCTCCGGCCGCGAGCTGCACATGCGCAACATCCACGGGCGGCTGCTCGTCCGCGTGCCCCGCTGACGACGTCGACGAATAGCACGCACGCTATAGACAGGACGGCACCGAAGTCATAGCGTGCGTGCTATGACTCGGTACGTCGACGACGCGGACTTCTACGCCGCGATCGCGCGCCAGGTGATCGAGCAACGTCAGGCCCGGGGCCTGTCCCAGCGTGAGCTCGCCGAGCTCTGCGGCACCACCCAGTCCGCCATCGCACGCTTCGAGGCCTCGGCGCGACCGCCCAAGCTCGACACCCTGCTGCGCATCGCCGCAGCCCTCGACTGCGAGCTCGAAGTCCACTTCCGACCCCGCACCATCGTGTCCAAGGAGAAGCCATGACGACTCGAGCACCCTCGACCCAGGTCGACGCCGAAGAGCTGACCACCACCCGCAGCGAGCGGGCACTGGCGGTGGTGCTGGCGGTCTTCCTGCTGATCGGCACGATCTGGTTCTACGAGGAGGTCGCCGACTGGGTGGCTCCTCAGTCCTACGGCGACGCCTGGCACGAGCGGTCGGACTCCGAGGAGTGGGTGATCGGGCTCCTCCGGCTGGGCTTCATCGCCGGGTGGGCCTGCGGTTCCCTGGTGGTCCTGCAGCAGGTGCGCCGGGCGAAGCCGCGGTTCCTCCCGCTCGCCATCGCCGGAGTCCTGACGGGCGCCGTGATGGCGGTGGTCTTCGCCTTCGACTACATCGGGGACTACCTCGAACCGCTCGACCTCGGCCCGCTCGTGCTCTCGGTGATCGGCGTGGTCGCCACGATCATCGCCTTCGTGGTCCTGCAACGCTGGCTCACCAGCCGGATCCCCGGCCGCCGGGTGCGCAAGGGCGAGTGCCCGTTCTGCGGCTACCCGCTCCGTGGCGGTGGCAGTCACTGCGAGGGCTGCGGCCGCGAGACCATCGCGAGCTGCGCGACCTGCGGGGACGACCGCCGGGTCGGATCTCAGCACTGCGTCGCCTGCGGCGCAGCGTGATCTCGCGTCCCTAGACTGACCCGGTGACCGGCCTGCGCATCGCCTACCAGGGAGAACCTGGCGCGAACTCCCACATCGTGTGCGCCCAGCACTATCCCGACGCCGAGGCGGTGCCCTGCGCCTCGTTCGAGGACGTGTTCGCGGCGGTGGAGAGCGGCGACTGCCAGCTGGCGATGATCCCGATCGACAACTCCCTGGCCGGCCGGGTGGCGGACATCCACCACTTCCTGCCCGACTCGAGCCTGCACATCGTGGCCGAGCACTTCCTGCGGATCCGGTTCCACCTGATGGCGCTCCCGGGCACGGGCATCGACGAGATCAAGACCGTGCACTCGCACGTGCACGCCCTGGGCCAGTGCCGCAACCTGATCCGTGAGCACGGCTTCATCCCGGTGATCTCGGGCGACACCGCCGGCGCGGCACGTGAGGTCAAGGAGTCGGGCGACCGGACGATGGGGGCGATCGCACCGCCGATGGCCGCCGAGATCTACGGCCTCGACGTGCTGGCCACCGACGTCGAGGACGAGGACCACAACACCACCCGGTTCGTGGTGCTCTCCCCCGAACCCGTCGTCGCGCCCGCCGGCAACGGTCCGGTCGTGACCAGCTTCATCTTCAACGTCCGCAACCTGCCGGCCGCGCTCTACAAGGCGCTCGGCGGTTTCGCGACCAACGGCATCAACATGACCAAGCTCGAGTCCTACATGGTCGGCGGGGAGTTCACCGCCACCCAGTTCCTCGCCGAGGTCGACGGCCACCCCGACGACATCGGGCTGGCGCGCGCGTTGGAGGAGCTGGCCTTCTTCACCACCGAGATCAAGGTCCTCGGGGTCTATCCCGCGGACCCGTTCCGGGCGACCGCGGACTGATCCAGCGCCGGTTCAGGAGCAGCTGGCGAGCAGGGCCGCGTCGCTGGCGTTGGCCTTCTGGCCACCCACCGCGACCAGGCCGACCCCGGCGGCGTACCACTGCACGCCTCCGAGCGCGGAGACGTAGGAGCGGGCCGCGTCACGGACCGTGCTCTTCGCCTCGGCCTTCACGTTGGTCGGGTTGATCGAGCCGACGGTGATCCGGACCCCGATGCCCTGGACGCCGCCGACGGTGCGACGACCCAGGCCGGTGACCTTGAAGCCCACCGAGAGCTGCACGTGCGACCCGCGGGTCAGGTACGGCTTGACCTGGGCCTCCTGGGACGGCGGCAGCACGACGGTCATCGCGACCGTGCTGGAACGGGACGTCTTCTTCTTGACCCCGGCGACGGTCGGGTAGACGACCGGCTCGCTCATGCTCACCGTGGTGCCGCCGGACTTCAGACCGGTGACCTTGAGGCCGAGACGGCCCGAGGACGGCAGGGTGAAGGACTCCGTGGCGCGGACCGAGCCGGCCTTGATCTTCGCCGTCGCCTTGGTGCCGGTCCGCTTCGTCACGCGGTACGTCGCCGCGGTCCTGCCCGGCTGGCCGGCGGGGCTGTAGGTGCACAGGCCGGTCTCGGGCCACAGGTAGGTCGACCAGGCGGACTTCCCGGCGGCGTGCGCCGGCGCCGGCGTGGAGACGGTGGCGACGAGGAGCGAGGCCAGGACGGCGAGGAACGCCACCAGGGCGGCTGATCGGGGAGCACGGATCGGCATGGGCCTACCCTAGGGACGAATCCGGATCCGCGCAGCCGCTCGGCCGGGTCCGTATCCCGGCCGCGTCTGCCTCGTTGAGCCGGTGCCGGAAGTTCCATCCAACCCCCGACGGAGGGCCCCGTGACCGACTCGTTCTTCTCCCTGTTCACGCCGCAGGAGATCGCGAAGATCAGCTCCGCTGGTACGCGGGTCTCGCTTCCCGAGGGCTGGTCCCCGATCTGGGAGGACACCCCCGCGGACAAGGCGTACATCATCCTGTCCGGCACCGTCTCGGTCCGCCGCGACGGCGACGAGGTCGCCCAGCTCGGCTCCGGCGACATCGTCGGCGAGGCAGCGATCCTCAACCGCTCGCTGCGCAACGCCTCGATCGTCGCGCTCACCCCCCTGGACCTGATCCACCTCTCCTCCGAGGCACTGGTCCGGCTCGACGTCGAGATGCCCGCCTTCCACCAGGCGCTGGAGCAGATCGCCGCCGCCCGGGTCTCCTGACCACGATGGGCTCGGAGGAGGAGCTCCGCGACCTCCAGGCCCTGATCGACCTGGAGCTGCTCGGAGCCGCACCCAGCCTCACCCGGCAACAGGTCGCCGACGCCGCCGGGATGCCGGTGGCGCTCGCCGACGAGCTCTGGCGCCTGCTCGGCCTCCCTCAGCCGGGACCCGACGAGGCGGCGTTCACCGAGGCCGACGTCGAGGCGGTCAAGCACACCCGCGAGCTGATCCTCTCCGGGATCCTCTCCACCGACGAGCAGTCGGCACTGGTCCGCACCTGGGGGCGGTCCTTCGCCCGGCTCGCGGAGTGGCAGGTCGCGCTGCTCGCCCAGGTCGCCCAGGAACGGCCGGGAGATCTGGCCACCGAGGCGACGAACCTGGCCACCACCGTGATCCCGCGGGTGGAGGCGTTGCAGTCCTACATCTGGCGCCGTCACCTGGCCGGCGCGGCCGGGCGGGTGCTGAACCTGACCGGCGGGGAGTCCCAGCGGTTGGCCACCTGCTTCGTCGACATCGTCGGCTACACCGCCCGCAGCCGCACCCTGGCCGAGGACGAGCTCGTCGCCTGGGTGGAGAAGTTCGAGTCGACCGCTGTCGGGGTGGTGCTCGACCACGGCGGCCGCGTGATCAAGACCCTGGGCGACGCGGTGCTCTTCGTCGCCGACGACCCGGTGGCCGCGGCCGAGGTCGCCCTGACGCTCACCGAGCTGGGAGCCGACGGGACCGACGGGTTTCCGCAGGTCCGCGCCGGGCTGGCGGTCGGTGACGTCGTACCGCGGCTGGGTGACGTGTTCGGGCCGACGGTCAACATCGCCTCCCGGCTGACCTCGATCGCCCGCCCGAACACGGTGGTCGTGGACGAGGGTGCCGCCGAGGCACTCGACGGCGGCTACTCGCTGCAACGCCTGCGTCGGGTCTCGGTCAAGGGGTACTCCCGGCTCCAGGCCTGGGCCCTGCGCCGCGCCGCGCTCTGAGGACCGTGTGGAAGGCTCACGGGATGGAGATCCGTGGGCAGTACGACGACGAGGCCGGTGCGGTCGCCGAGGTGATCGCTGCCGCGTTCGCCGACGGCGGTCAGGTCGCCCGGCTGTGGGACGACGTCCGGGCCGGCGGGCACGACCGGGCCAACCTGGTCGCGGTGGACGGCGGTCGGATCGTCGGGCACGTCGGGCTGAGCCATGCCTGGCTGGACGCGCGGCGCGAGCTGGTCGACGTCCTCGTCCTGAGCCCGCTCAGCGTCGTGCCCGACGCGCAGGGTGGTGGCATCGGAGCCGCGCTGGTCGCCGAGGCGATCCGGGTGGCCGGTGACCTCGGAGCACCGGCGCTCTTCCTGGAGGGGAGCCCGGCCTACTACGGCCCGCGCGGGTTCAGCCGGGCCAGTGAGTCGGGGTTCGAGGCGCCGTCGCGTCGTACCCCCGACCCGGCGTTCCAGGTGGCGCTGCTGCCGCGGCACGAGGACTGGATGACCGGGCGGGTGATCTACCGCGAGGTGTGGTGGGCGCACGACGCGGCCGGGCTGCGCGATCCCGACCTGGCCGAGATCGAGCGCGCGTTCGGCCTGGACTGACCGGGTCAGCCGGTCTGGCGGCAGGTCAGGCCGCGGGCGTCGAGCCAGCCCTGCATCACGGCCGGCTTGTCGGTGATGACGGCCGAGACGCCGAGGCCGAGGCAGAGGTCGAGGTCGGACTGCTTGTTGACCGTCCACACGTGCATCTCGTGGCCGGAGGCCCGGATCTTCTCGCCCAGCCGCGGGTGCTCGCGCAGCTCCTTGATCCCGGGGCCGATGATCCAGTTCTCGCCGACCACGCTGCGCAGCAGTGGCCACGACCGGGAGCGCTCGACCAGCTGCACCAGCGGCAGGTCGGGGGCCAGTCGTTCGACCCGTTGAAGGGCGGTGAAGCTGAAGCTCATCACCCGCACCGGGGAGTCGGCGCCGTCCCACTCGAACTCGCGCAGCAGCTCGACCAGCTTCTTCTCCACCAGCCCGCCGTAGCGGGTCGGGTGCTTGGTCTCGATCGCCAGCTCGATCCGCCGCCCCGTCGCGGAGGTGAAGTCGCGGACCGTCTCCAGCAGGCTGCGCAGCGTCAGCACCCGGTCGAGCCGTTCGTCGCGCATCGGTGCCTCGTCGTCGAGGTCGTTCCAGGGGTTCTTCCACTTGGCGAAGTCGAGCTCGGCCAGGTCGGCCAGCTCCATCGCCGAGACCACGCCACGATGGCCCGTGGTCCGGCGGATGTCGCGGTCGTGGACGCAGACCAGGTGACCGTCGGCGGTGAGCCGGACGTCGCACTCGAGTCCCTCGGCTCCCACGGCGAGGGCCTCGATGTAGGCACCCAGGGTGTGCTCGGCGACGGTGGCGCTCGCGCCCCGATGGGCGACCACCTGCGGTCTCATAGCCTCCATTGTGGCCGCGGATCGGCCCCTAGAGTGGAGGCATGCCGGAACTTCCCGAGGTCGAGGCGCTCGCCCAGGATCTCGGGCGACGCCTCGACGGGCACGCCATCACCGCGATCCATCTCGCCCAGTTCGCTGCCCTCAAGACCTTCGATCCGCCGCTCACCGCGCTCAACGGCGCCTTCGTCGACGACGTACGTCGCCACGGCAAGTACCTCGACATCAGCGCCGGCGGCCTGCACCTGGTCACCCACCTGGCTCGAGCGGGCTGGATCCACTGGAAGGCGTCGGTCCCGGCACTCCCGCCGAAGCCGTCCTCGAAGTCGACGATCGCCGCCCGGGTGGTGCTCGACGACGACACCGGCTTCGACCTGACCGAGGCCGGCACCAAGAAGTCGTTGGCGATCTGGGTGGTGCGCGATCCGCTCGACGTGCCCGGCCTGGCCACGCTGGGACCCGATCCGTTGACCGAGGAGTTCACCGTCGACGTCCTCGCCGGGATCCTGGCCGAGGGCGGGCGCAAGCAGATCAAGGGGATCCTGCGCGCCCAGGGGATCATCGCCGGGATCGGCAACGCCTACAGCGACGAGATCCTGTGGGAGGCACGGCTGAGCCCCTACAAGCCGGCCGACACGATCGACCCGGCCGAGCTGTGGACGGCGATCCGGTCCACGCTGACCGACGCGGTCGAGCGCTCCTCCGGGCTGGCGGCCAGCGAGCTGAAGGCCGAGAAGAAGTCCCACCTCGCCGTCCACGCCCAGACCGGAAAGCCCTGCCCACGCTGCGGTGACACGGTGCTCGAGGTCAGCTTCGCCGACTCGTCCCTGCAGTACTGCCCGACGTGTCAGACCGGCGGGAAGCCGCTGGCGGACCGGCGGATGTCGAAGCTGCTCAAGTGAGCGAGCTACTCCGGGGCTGACGGCCGGCCGTAGAGCCTCCGCAGCTCGTCCTCGGACATCGGCGGCCCCGGCGGGCGGGGGAACGGGTCGGCGTACGCCGCCTCGGCCGCTTCCTCAGCGACCGGTTCCTCGACCGCTTCCTCGGCGACAGGCGAATCGACCGGTTCATGGACCGGCTCATCGACCTGCTCCTCGACCGGGACGGCCGTGGTGCTGAGGACGCCCAACCCGGGGATCCTGAGCGTGAGGTCGGGGACGAGGCGCACCGCGGCGGGGGTCAGGACGATGCGGAGTCCTTCGAAGAGCGCGCCCCAGGCGGCGAAGACGGCGAAGGTCCATGCGGGCAGGCCCAGGGTGAGGCTCACTCCACCGGAGAACCCGTCCCCGTCGAACGTCTCGGCCTCCGAGAGCCGTGCCAGGAGACTCAGCACGAGACCCAGCAGGGCCCAGGCCGCCGCGCTGGCGACGACGTTGCGGATCGCCTCGGCGCGGGCCTTCGGAGCCGGGACCCGTTTCGCCGAGACGACGGCTGCCAGGATGAAGACGGCGGCGACTCCGACCAGAAGGATGGTGCCCCACGGCGAGAACTCGTCCTGGAAGACCATCCAGCGGGAGGTCTCGGACTGGTTGCCCGACATCAGCTCACCGGTGAACGTCGACCGCAGCTCGGCCGGACTGAGATGGCCCATGCCGAGCGCCCACACGACGAGATTCCCGAGGACGAGCGGAACGGCGAGCACGCTGGACGCGTCGAGCGGACCGAACAGCGCGAAGGCGACCGCCACCACGAGGGTCAGGGCAGTGACAGCGCCGACGTAGTGGGCGAGGTGTCGGCCTGCGGCAGCCATGCGCGTGGTGAAGGCACCCACGGTGCCGGTCGGCCTGGGCGGGCGCTCGCCGGTCGATGCGACCACGGCGATGACGGCCAACGCCACCAGGCCGAACACGAGCAGGACGGTGAGGAAGCCACTGACCGAGGCTGCCTGGATGGTGAGCGCGTCCTGCTCTCCGTCCACCATGAGGGCGCTGCCGAGCAGGTCGCTCGACCCGGTCACGCGGTAGGGGAACGCGGCGGCGGCCGCTGTCGCCACGGCAGCGAAGACGGTCCCCGCGACGAGGGCGGCGACCGAGCGCTCGGCGAGGGTGGTGGCACGCCACGCCGTCGCCCGACGACGGGCCCGGAAGGCGGCGCCGAACGCCGCAGCCGCGAGCACGCTCAGCACGGGGAGGTGGGCCGTGACCTCGCCAGCGAGGTCCACCGACGCACCGGCCGAGGACGCCACCAGCTGGCACGCGCCGGTGAACGAGTTCACCGATCTCTTCCCGACGTTGATCAGGAGCAGCCCGAGGAACGCCGCCACCCAGGCGGTCACGAACGCGACCCCGCCGAGCTCGGCCCCGGCGAGCGCGATCCGGGGTCGGATGGACGGCACGAGGGTGCGCGGCCCGAGGGCGCGCGCGTCAAGCACCGTCGCCTGGTGTGATGGGTCCGTCATGCCGCCTCTCCCCCGTGCACCACCTCGCGAGCCTTCGAGCAAGGCTGTCGGTGTCCGCGCACTGTGGGCGCATCCTCGCGCATGATTCCTGGCTCCGGCCGCGATTCCGGCAATCTCCCGACGGCTCAGTGCAGTGAGTCGATGAGCTCCTCGATCCGCGCACGGATCGCGTCGCGGATCGGCCGGACTGCCTCGAGGCCCTGGCCGGCCGGGTCGTCGAGCGTCCAGTCCTCGTAGCGCTTCCCGGGGTAGAAGGGGCACTCGTCGCCGCAGCCCATCGTGATCACGACGTCGGAGGTCCGCACCGCCTCCGGGGTCAGCACCTTGGGCTGCTCGCCGGCGATGTCGATACCCACCTCGGCCATCGCGGCCACCGCGGCCGGGTTGATCCGGTCGGCGGGCTGGGACCCGGCCGAGAGCACCTCGATCCGGTCGCCGGCCAGGTGCTGGAGGAAGCCGGCCGCCATCTGGGAGCGGCCCGCGTTGTGCACGCAGACGAACAGGACGGTGGGACGGCTCATCGTGCTTCCTCCAGGACGGGGGCGGGGGTGGCGGGATGGAGCACGCGGACGAGCGCGAGACCGAGCGCGCCGCCGACGAGCTGCATCAGGACGAACATCGGCACCGAGGACGGCGCGATCCCGGCGAAGGTGTCGGACACGGTCCGAGCGATCGTCACGGCCGGGTTGGCGAACGAGGTGGACGAGGTGAACCAGTACGCCGCCGCGATGTAGCCGCCGACGGCGAACGCGAGCGTCTCGGTGCGGCCGGAGCGGATGCCACCGAAGACGACCAGCACCAGCCCGAGCGTGGCCACGACCTCGGCCACCCAGAGCGGACCTCCGCCGCGCTCGCGCGTGGACCAGGTGACGGCGTCGAGGTCGAACATCAGGTTGGCGACCACAGCTCCCAGGGCTCCTCCGGCGACCTGGGCGAGCGTCAGCACGCCGGCGGTGCGCCAGGTGATCGAGCCCAGCGCGGCTTCGATCCCGGTGACCACGGGGTTGAACGACGCCGAGACCGGCTGCAGCGTGAGGATCAGCGCGACCAGCACCGCCCCGGTCGCCAGGCTGTTCTGGAGGAGCTGCAGACCGACGTCGTCCGGGGAGAGCCGGCTCGCCATGATCCCGGAACCCACGACGGCGCAGACCAGGAAGGCGGTGCCGACGAGCTCCGCCGTCGCCCGCCGGACAACGAGAGGGGCCACCCTCACAGCCCCCCGCCGATGAGGGCGGCGAGGTCGGCCAGAGCGGTGCGACGAACCGAGTAGTAGACCCACGTGCCGCGCTTGCTGCGGTCGAGCAGTCCCGCCTCGTGCAGCACCTTGAGGTGGTGGCTGATCGTCGGCTGGGAGAGGTCGAAGGCGTCGTTGAGGTCGCAGACGCAGGCCTCGCCGCCCTCATGGGCGGCGACGAGGGACAGCAGTCGGAGCCGGACGGGGTCGGCCATCGCCTTGAGCAGGGGCGCGATCCGCTCCGCCTGCTCGCCGGTCAGCGGCGTGGAGGTGAGCGGCGAGCAGCAGGCGACCGCTTCGACCGGGGCCAGCTCCCAGGACTTCGACATGGATCAATATTGACAGTGATCGATATAGGGAGCAATGACCGTTCGTGCAGCAGAACGCCCCGACATGCCGAGGGAATCGGCGTGTCGGGGCGAACCGGCGCAGGAACGGGTCAGGCGAGAACCTCGTCCAGGCTGACCGCGGCGATCCCGGTCGCCTCGCCGACGGGTGCGTTGGTCAGCTGTCCGGCGTGCGTGTTCAGCCCGAGGGCGAGCGAGTGGTCGGCGCGCGAGGCGTCGGCCCAGCCCTTGTCGGCCAGCGCGACGGCGTACGGCAGGGTCGCGTTGGTCAGGGCGTACGTCGACGTGTTCGGCACCGCACCGGGCATGTTCGCCACGCAGTAGAACGTCGATCCGTGCACCTGGTAGGTCGGGTCGGCGTGCGTGGTCGGCCGGGTGTCCTCGAAGCAGCCGCCCTGGTCGACGGCGATGTCGACCAGCACCGAGCCGGGCTTCATCTGGGAGACGAGCTCGTTGGAGACCAGCTTGGGCGCGGCGGCACCGGGGATCAGGACCGCACCGATCACCATGTCGGCCTCACGCACCTGCTGCTCCAGGGCGAGCTTCGACGAGGCCAGGCCGTGGACCTGGTTGCTGTAGCGCCAGAACGACATCCGGAGCTTGTCCAGGTCGGTGTCGAGGAGGGTGACGTCCGCGCCCATGCCGAGCGCGATGTTGGCCGCGTTCTGGCCGGAGACGCCGGCGCCGATGATGACGACCTTGGCGTTGGCGACGCCGCCGACGCCACCCATCAGCACGCCGCGGCCGCCCTGGGCCTTCATCAGGTTGTAGGCGCCGACCTGCGGCGCGAGGCAGCCCGCGACCTCCGACATCGGGTAGAGCAGGGGCAGCCCGCCGGAGGGCAGCTGCACCGTCTCGTAGGCGATCCCGGTGACCTTGCGCGCGATCAGCTCCTCGGTGAGCGGCTTGTCGGCAGCGAGGTGGAGGTAGGTGAAGAGGGTCAGCCCCTCCCGCATCCGGTGGTACTCCTCGGCGACGGGCTCCTTGACCTTGAGCACCATGTCGATGCTGCCGTCCGTGCCCCAGGCCGCGTCGGCGTCGGGGACGATCTGCGCACCGGCGGCGACGTACTCCTCGTCCGGGATGGACGAGCCCACGCCCGCACCGGTCTGGATGAACACCTGGTGGCCCCGAGCGACGAGCTCATGGACACCGATCGGGGTGATCGCCACCCGGTACTCGTGGTTCTTGACTTCCTTCGGAACACCAACCCGCATGACGCTCTCCCCGATTGAGTGGACGGCCAGAAGGTTCTTCGACCGGAACTCGATCTTCATCCCGTTGATACCGGAAAGGGAAGACGTTCCGTAGAATTCGATGAGTTCAGCAACGGATTTCGAAGATCATTCGATCTCGGGCAACCGAATTCGCGGTTCAGACGAAGGGATGACGGATGGATCCGATCGACTCTCAGATCCTGTCGATCCTGGCCGTCGACGGACGGATCACCAACCAGGCGCTCGCCGACCGGGTCGGCATCGCCCCCTCGACCTGCCTGCAGCGGGTGAAGTCGCTGCGCACCCGCGGCATCCTGCGCGGCTTCGCCGCCGACATCGACCCGGCCGCCCTGGGCTACCCGGTCCAGGCCATGGTCGCGGTCCGGATGCAGTCCCACGCCCGGGCCAAGCTCACGGCGTTCATGGACGACGTCCTCGAGCTGCCCGGCGTGCTCAACGCCTACCTGCTGGGCGGCTCCTCGGACTTCCTGATCCACCTGGCCGCCGGTTCGGTGGAGGAGATGCACAACTTCGTCATCGACCGACTCAGCGGGAACCCCGACGTCGCCTCCACCGAGACCAGCCTGATCTTCCAGTACGCCCGGGCCACGCGCCTCCCCGTGACTTCGCGACGCTGAGCCCGGATGGGACGATGGCGGGGTGAGCATCCCGACCATCACCATCGACCAGCTGCCGAACCCGCTGCCCGAGGGCGTCGCCGTCCTCGACGTGCGCGAGGAGGCCGAGTGGGTGCACGGGCACATCGACGGCGCGCTGCACATCCCGCTCTCGCTGATCCCGATCCGCGCCGACGAGATCCCGGCCGCTCAGATCCTGGTGGTCTGCAAGGTCGGCGGCCGCAGCGCGCAGGCCACGATGTTCCTCTCCTCGAACGGCCACGACGTGGTCAACCTCGACGGCGGGATGCTCGACTGGGAGGCCAGCGGCCGCCCCATGGTCAGCGAGACCGGCGGCACGCCTCAGGTCGTCTGACGGCTGAGCCACTCCACGTCCGGGAGCGTCAGCGCGACCCGGAGCCGGGCCAGGTACGTCGCCCGCGGGATCTCGACCACGCCGAGCGTGGCGAGGTGGTCGGTCTGCCACTGCACGTCCAGCAGCCGCTGCTCCGCAAGCGGCGCGGAGCGGAGCAGGTCGACCAGCCCGACCAGCGCCACCTTCGAGGCGTCGCGCCGGTGGTGGAACATCGACTCCCCGGCGAAGAGCCCACCGATCGCGACACCGTAGAGACCGCCCACGAGCTCACCCTCGGGGGACCACGCCTCGACCGAGTGCGCCCAGCCGCGACGGTGCAGGTCGCCGTACGCCGCCTTGATCGCGTCGTCGATCCAGCCGTCCTCGCGGGCGGGATCACCGCAGGCCGCGACCACCGCGTCGAAGGCGGTGTCGACCCGGATCTCGAAGTGCGCCAGCGACTTGCGCAGCGACCGGGTGACCCGCAGCCCGTCGAGCGGGAGGACGCCGCGCCGGACCGGTGAGAACCAGTTCACCGGGCTGCGCCGACCCTCGCCCGGCATCGGGAAGAGCCCGGCACGGTAGGCGGCCAGCAGGGTGCCCGGCTCCAGATCGGCGCCGATCGCGACCAGGTCGTCGACCTCGGGCCGGTCCGGGCTCTCGAAGACCCACGGCGAGGCGGGAGGTTCGACGGGCACGCGACGACGCTACCGGTCCCCCGATCGCGGCCAGCACCAACCAACGCTGCCCTACGCTCGAAGGATGAAGGGCACGACGAGGAAGGCCGCCACGGCTGCCGGGGCTGCGCTGGCCCCGAAGGCGATCGCGCTCGCTCCGACCATGACCAGCACCGTGATGCACCGCGTGCTCACGATGGCGATCGCCGGCGTGGGCGCGATGCCCGGTGCCGTCGCGGCCGCCGAACGGGACCTGGCCGACGCCGGCAGCCGGGAGAAGGCGGTCAAGTCGCTGATCCGGTCCCACGTCGCCTACGCCAGCGCCGAGGGCTTCGTCACCAACCTCGGCGGGATCGTCGCGGCCGTCGTCACCATCCCGGCCAACATCGCCGGGCTCGCCTTCGTGCAGTGCCGGATGCTCGCCGGGATCGCGCACCTGCGCGGCTACGACCTCAACGACCCGCGCGTGCGCAACGCGATCCTGATGCTGATGCTCGGTGAGGGCACCGTGAACACCAAGATCCTCACCCGACGCCTGCCGGGGACCCCGATGGCGGTGGCGACAGCGCCGACCTACGACGCGATCCTCGACCAGACCGTCGCCGGCGAGGTCGCCGCCGAGATGCTGGCGCGGATGACGGGCAAGCGGCTCGCCGCCACCGTCGCGAAGAAGACGCCGGTGATCGGCGGCGTGGTCGGCGCCAGCGTCGACGGCTGGGAGACCTACCAGGTGGGTCGTTACGCCCGGCGCGAGCTCTTGCCGCGCACGGCCGCATAGCCGGACCGGAGCTTGGCCCGGGTGGCGTTGCGGAGCCCGGCGACCTGCTGCAGCTCGGCCACCTGGGCGGCCAGCGCGTCGCGCTCCCGCATCACGCGCGCGGCCTCCTCGAGCAGGGCCGCGGTCGCGTCGGTCCCGATCGAGGCGATCCGGACCGGGTCCGGGACGTCGGGGTCGCGGAACTCCTCCGGCTCCGGGGCACGCCCCTCGAGCTCGGTCAGATCGCCGACGACGTCGTAGCCGCGGTCGGCCAGCTCCTTGATCCACCGCTGCGACGTCTCGGCCACCCACGGCACGTGGGCCGGGGGCACCACGATCCGGCGCTTGTTCGTCCGGGTCGCCAGCGTGCGGTGGGCGAGGAGCTCCATCACCAGCCAGCGGTACTCCGGCGCGGTGAGGAAGTCCGGCGTGCGCTGGTTCAGGCTGCGCACGAAGGCGGTCGCGTTCGCGCCGAGTGACTCGTTCGCCCGGTCGGTGTCCGGGGCGATCCCCAGTCCGGACAGGCCGAACGTGGACTCCAGCCGCTCCCACAGCACCGACGGGTCGGTGCCACGCGCCGGCAGCGTGACGACGTGGACCCGTTCGGGCGGCAGGTCGCCGACCCACCGGTCGAGGATCGCGGGCAGGTCCTGGACGCCCCAGAAGAGGTCGGCCGTGCGACCGGTCCGGTCCTGGATGGAGGTGAGGAAGTCGGCGTACCCCTCGGTGCCGAAGTGCTTGACCGTCTCCTGCCACTCGGCGGGGATCTGCCGGAACAGGTCGCGAGCCGTCACGACCAGGTGGACCTCCGCGTCACCGAAGGACGCGAGAGCGCGGGCGGCCTGTTCCCGGGTCGCGCCGGCCAGGATCTCGTTGCTGAGGATGACCGTGCCCTCGGCGGCTCGCACCTGGGCGGCGAGGGCGTCCCACTCGCCGACGACCTCGTCCTCGAGGCCGCCCCACTCGCGCCGGATCAGGTCCAGGGCCGCCCGGAACTGCGCGTCGAAGCTCTCACCGGGATACGAGATCCCACGCGAGGCGAGCGCTGCTCGGTTGCTGAACAGCAGATCCTGGAAGAACGTCGTCGCCGTCTTCGGCGTCCCAATGTGAAGCAGCACCCCTGCAGCCATGGCGACCACCCTAGGCACACGCAGCCAATACCCGCGCAACGGGACGACTCGCCTACGATCCAGGGCATGGCTCAGGTCGGGATCATCGTGCGCACCAAGGATCGACCCCACTTCCTGACCCGGGCACTCGGCAGCATCACCGGCCAGACGTTCACCGACTGGCACGCCTACATCGTCAACGACGGTGGCGATCCTGCCGTCGTGCGTGATCTCGTCGCCGGCCTCGCCGAGGAGCACCGGGCGAAGTTCACCGTCATCGACCACCCGACGTCCCTGGGCCGGTGGCCCAGCGCGAACGCGGGCGTCACCGCCGGCGAGACGCCGTACCTGGTGCTGCACGACGACGACGACAGCTGGGCACCGACGTTCCTCGAGGCCGGCACCGCCTATCTCGACGCGCACCCGCTGGCGCCCGGCGTGGTCAGCCGGATCGAGATCATCTGGGAGGAGCGCGGAGCCGGGGACGACTTCGTCGAGACCGGCCGCGAGATCTTCCAGTCCCAGCTGCACGACCCGCTGCTCGGCTCGACGCTGCTGTTCAACCGGTTCGTCCCGATCGGGTTCCTCTACCGGCGCGAGCTGCACACCGAGGTCGGCCTCTACAACGAGGACCTCGCCGTCGTCGGCGACTGGGACTTCAACCTCAAGATCCTGTCCCGCTGGTCGCTCGCCTACCTGGAGGGTCCGCCGCTGGCCTTCTGGCACCAGCGCCCGGCCTCGGCCGGCGCCGACGGCAACTCGGTGATCGGGGCCGGCGGGGACCACGAGAAGTACGACGCGCTGATCCGCGACGCGGCGCTGCGCCAGTACGTCGGCGACAACGGGCTGGGCCTGGTGCTCTACCTGACCAAGTTCATCGACCAGCGCTTCGTCGACGTCGAGAACGGGCTGCGCCGCGACATCCTGTCGGGCCAGTCCGGGGTCGTCGCCGCCCACCGGCTCAAGGACAGCGCGCTGCGCAAGCTCGGCCTGCGCCGGGGCTGAACCGGCTCAGCGCCAGCTGCGGTCGAGGGTGACCAGGTCGCGCAGCTCCGCGTTGGAGAGCTCGGTCAGCGCCGACTCACCCGCCCCGAGCACGGCCTCGGCCAACGAGCGCTTGTGCTCCAGCAGCAGGGCGATCCGCTCCTCGAGCGTGCCCCGCATCAGGAGCCGGTGGATCTGCACCGGTCGGGTCTGACCCAACCGCCAGGCACGGTCGGAGGCCTGGTCCTCCACCGCCGGGTTCCACCACCGGTCGACGTGCACGACGTGGTCGGCGCGGGTGAGGTTCAGCCCGGTGCCGCCGGCCTTGAGCGAGAGCAGGAACACCGCCGGTGCCTCACCGCCCGACTGGAAGGTCCTCACCATCGCCTCGCGCTCGCGCACCGACGTCCCGCCGTGCAGGAAGAGATGGTCGAGTCCGGTCTCGGACCAGTACCGCGAGAGCAAGCGGCCGAGGGCGACGTACTGCGTGAAGACGAGCACCGCTCCGCCCTCGCTGGTGGCGGTGTCGATGATGTCGTCGAGGAGCTCGACCTTCTCCGAGCGGCCCGCGATCTTGCCGGTGTCGTGCCGGAGGAACTGCGCCGGGTGGTTGCAGATCTGCTTCAGCCCGGTGAGCATCGCCAGGATCAGACCGCGGCGCGACGAGTCGTCGCCGGGCAGCCGCTCGATCCGCGTCATCGTGTCGCGGACGAACGCCTCGTAGAGCACCGTCTGCTCACGCGTCAGGCTGAGCAGGTGGTCGGTCTCCGTCTTGGGCGGCAGCTCGGGGGCGATCCCGGGGTCGGTCTTGCGGCGGCGCAGCAGGAACGGCGCCACCATCGAGGCGAACTGCTTGGCCGCGTTCTCCACCCCGGACTCGATCGGGGACGCCCACGCCTTCCGGAACGCCTTCCTGCTGCCCAGCAGACCGGGCACGCACCAGTCGAGCAGCGCCCACAGATCGGCGAGGTTGTTCTCCACCGGGGTGCCGGTCAGCGCCACTCGCGCCGCCGACGGGATCGTCCGCATCGCCCGCGCCGTCGCCGAGGCCGGGTTCTTCAGGTGCTGGGCCTCGTCGGCCACCACCAGGTCCCAGCCCTGGGGGGCCAGCAGCCGGGCGTCGCGCCGCGCCGTCCCGTACGTCGTCAGGACGAACCCGGGATCTCCGAGACCCAGGTCCAATCCCTCGCCCTGCTCGGACTGCTCGGGCAGCACCCGACCGGGGCCGTGGAACCGGTGCACCGGCACCCCCGGCGCGAACCTGCGGATCTCGGCCTCCCAGTTGCCCAGCACGGTCGCCGGGCAGACCACGAGGGTCGGGCCGCTCGCCCCGTGGGCCTGCCGGTGCAGGTGCAGCGCGATCAGGGTGATCGTCTTGCCCAGCCCCATGTCGTCGGCCAGGCAGCCACCCAGGCCCATCGCGGTGATGTCGGCCAGCCAGGTCACACCCCGGCGCTGGTAGTCGCGCAGGGTCGCGTCCAGCCCATGCGGCTCGGGCAGCAGGTCGCCGTGCCCCGCACCGGCGACCCGGTCGCGCAGCCGCTCGAGCGATGCCCCGACGATCACGTCGGGCAGGCCGGGGCCGGTCGTGTTGGGCAGTGCGACGGCCGCATCCCCGGCGAGCACCGCACCCAGCGCCTCGACGCCGGAGATCCGGCGCACCAGCCGGTCCTTCGCCTTGCGTGCGATCGCGGGGTCGACGATCGTCCAGGAGCCGCGCAGCCGAAGGATCGGGGAGGCGGCCTCGGCCAGCTGGGTCATCTCCTCCTCGGTCAGCTGGTCCCCGCCGAGGGCGACGTGCCAGCGGAACGCGGCGATCTCCTCGGTGGCGAGCAACCCGGTGCGCAACGGCGCTTCCCAGCCGGAGCCGGCCTCGCCCTTCGGTGCGGTCTCGGGGGCCAGGTCCAGCACCGCCTGGGCGCGCAGCTCACGCCCCAACGACCGCGGCCAGAGCACGTCGACACCGATCCCGCGCAGCGCTCCGATCCCCACGGCCAGCAGCGAGACCAGGTCGTCGCCCTCGAGGATCAGCTCGGTCGGGGTGGCGGCGAAACGCATCCGGTCGAGGACCGGCCAGGCCGCCGCGGCCTCGCCGAGCCGGACCGCGATCTCGGAGCGCACCCGCGGGCCGAACCCGTGCACCGACGGGTCGTCGTGCCACAGCACCGACGCGTCGGCGAAGTGCAGCGGATCGGCCTCGTCGTGGACCTGCAGCACCATCCGCACGATGCCCTCGGTCAACGACTCCTCGTCGGCCTCGATCCGCAGGGACAGCGAGACCCGTTGCTGACGTTCGGTCGCCCGCGCGAGCCGCGTGCCGCGACGCACCGGGATCCCCGGCGGCGGACCGTCCTTCGGCGCCGACCGGCGTGCCGTCAGTCGGGCCGCGCCCGGAGTCGCCATCGAGTCCACCGCGGCAGCGACCATCGCCCACACCTGCGCCTCGGCTGCCTCGGCGTCCAAGCCGTCGTACGACCGGAACTCGGCGAGCAGCCGGAGCCGCTCGACGTCGTCGCCGACGACCACCGGGAGCCAGCCGTGGTCCTCCCCGTCGAAGGTCGTCGCCTCGTACTTGCCGGCCGTGACGAGCCGCAGCGCGAAGTGCGCCGAGGCGGCGAGCAGACCGACCGTCGGGTGCAGCGCCTCCTGGCCGAGCGCCTTGGTCAGCACCGGGACCGCGGCCACGATCGGCAGGTCCACCCGCCGGCTGCCCTCGGGCCCGTCGCTGAAGGTGATCACGCCCGCCCGCGGTCGCGCGCCGACGGCCAGCGTGGCCGGACCGGTCAGCGGGACGAAGCTCACCGTCCGAACCTAACCGTCGAGACCGACAACGCGAGATCCGGGACGGCCGTGTCCGGCCGGTCGGTAGGCTCGCGGCATGAGCATCCTCGGCGCGTCGATCGCGACCCTTGACGGCACCCCGACCACCCTGGCCGACCTCACCGGCGGCAAGCCGGCCCTGCTGGTCAACGTCGCCAGCAAGTGCGGCCTCACCCCGCAGTACGAGGGCCTGGAGCGGATCGCCAAGGCGAACCCGGGCCTCGCCGTCGTCGGCTTCCCGTGCAACCAGTTCCTCGGCCAGGAGCCCGGCACAGCCGACGAGATCGCCGAGTTCTGCTCCGTGACGTACGGCGTCTCCTTCCCGCTGACGGAGAAGATCGACGTCAACGGCGAGGACCGCCACCCGATCTTCGCGACCCTGACCGAGGCCCCGGAGCAGACCACCGGCGAGGCCGGCGACGTCACCTGGAACTTCGAGAAGTTCCTGATCGACGCCGAGGGCACCGTGGTCGCGCGCTTCAGCCCGCGCACCGAGCCCGAGGACGCCGCCGTCCTCGGGGCCATCGCCGCCCTGGTCTGAGGCTCCGCCCTCGGCGGGGTGTGACCTTGGCCACCAGCCCCGCCGCGGGCAGATTTAACAAGTTGGGACAGTTGTATCGGGCAACTAGTCTCGCTGGGTGAGCACTGACCTTTCTTCGACCTCCAACGCGGAGGCAGCCCCAGCGGGCTCTGACAAGCTCGACAAGAGCGTTCTCGTCATCGCGGGCGTCGTGGTGCTCGGATCGATCATGGCGATCCTCGACATCACCGTCGTCTCGGTCGGCCTGAAGACGTTCCAGGAGACCTTCGATGCCACGGCGGCCCAGGTCGCCTGGACGATGACCGGCTACACCCTCGCCCTGGCCGCGGTGATCCCGCTGACCGGGTGGGCCTCCGAGCGGTTCGGCACCAAGCGGCTCTACCTGGCCGCGATCGTCCTCTTCACCGTCGGCTCCGTGCTGTGCGCGACGGCGACGTCGCTGCCGATGCTCGTCGGCTACCGCGTGCTCCAGGGCTTCGGCGGCGGCATGTTGATGCCGATCGGCATGACCATCCTGACCCGCGCGGCCGGCCCGGAGCGCGTCGGACGCGTCATGGCCGTCCTCGGTGTCCCGATGCTGCTCGGCCCGATCTGCGGCCCGATCCTCGGTGGCCTGCTGATCGACAAGGTGAGCTGGCACTGGATCTTCCTGATCAACCTGCCGATCGGGATCATCGCGTTCATCTACGCCTTCCTCGCTCTGCCCAAGGACTCCTCGACCGTCCGGGAGAAGTTCGACTTCCTCGGGATGGCGATGCTGTCCCCGGGCCTGGCCCTGCTGCTCTACGGCGTCTCCTCCGTCCCGGCGGAAGGCACGTTCTGGGCGACCAAGGTGCTCGTGCCGACCATTGTCGGCGCGGTCCTGATCGTTGCGTTCGTCTTCTGGGCGTTGGCCAAGGCCAACCAGGTCCCGTTGCTCGACCTGCACCTGTTCCGGCACCGGAACCTGACCGTCTCGATCATCACGATGTCGCTCTTCTGCGTCGCGTTCTTCGGCTCCAGCCTGTTGCTGCCGCTGTACTTCCAGCAGGTCCGGGGCGCCACCGCGCTCGAGGCCGGCCTTCTCCTGATCCCGCAGGGCGTCGGCGCGATGCTGACCATGCCGATCGCCGGCGTCTTCGCGGACAAGATCGGCCCCGGCAAGATCGTCCTCACCGGCATCACGGTGATCACGATCAGCTTCGCGATGTGGGTGCCGCTCGGGGCCGAGACGCCGTACTGGTACCTGCTGCTGGCCCTCTTCATCCAGGGCCTGGGCATGGGCGCCACCATGATGCCGACCTTCTCGGCCGGTCTCGCGGCGCTCCAGGAGCACACCATCGCGCGGGGTTCGACCCTGCTCAACATCATCCAGCAGGTCGCCGGCTCCATCGGGACGGCGGTCTTCACCGTCCTGCTGACCAACGGCTTCCAGGACAGCCCGAGTGTCGTCGTGGCCGGTGCCGTCGAGGAGGCGAAGGGTGACCAGAGCAAGATCGACGGCATCCTCCAGGCCTTCGGCCTGAGCGTCGACCAGCTCCAGTCGCTCCTCGCCAGTGCCCCCGAGGCGATGGCGAACGCGTTCGGCAACGTCTTCGTCGTGGCGACGATCCTGTGCGCCCTCTGCCTCATCCCGGCTGCGTTCCTGCCGCGGACGAAGTCGGAGACGACCCACGACCAGCCGGTGATGATGCACTGATCGGCAGCTGATCCTCGACCGACCCCGGCCGGGCAGCCCGCACTGAGCGGGCTGTCCGGCCGAGTCGTTCGCGGGCATGATGGCCAGGTGACCGCTCCGATGATCCTCTCCGACGCGCCGATCACGAGCCTGACCGAGCTCACCCTCGATCCGCTCCCCACCGCAGCCATCCGACACTCCCAGGTGACGATGGCCGATCTGCCCGGGATCTTCGACACCGGCTACTCGACGCTCGCCCAGCTGGGCCCGATCGGACCGGGCTACGCGATCTACACCGGCGACCCGGCGTCGACCTTCGACATCGAGATCGGGTTCCCGATCGCTGACCCTTCCGCAACGGAGGGCGCAGCGGAGGGCGTCGTGCCGAGCACGTTCCTGACCGGCCGGGTGCTCGCGATCAGCCACCTCGGCAGCTTCGACGGCCTGGGTGAGGCGTGGGGCGCCTTCATCCACGCGGCCATGGCTGGCGGCCACGTCCCGGGTGGTCGCATGGCCGAGATCTACGTGACCGACCCGAGCACGGTCACCGACCCCGCCGACCTGCGCACCGATCTGGTGCTGAGGCTGGGCGGCTGATCCTCAGCCGTTCACAGCCAGACACAGCGGGAGGACGGCGGCGGCGCCCGCCTCCCGCAGTGCTTTTCCGGCCAGGGTGAGGGTCCAGCCGGTGACGACCAGGTCGTCGACGAGCAGCACCCGGGCGCCCTCGGGGATGTCCCCGCGCAGCGCGAACCGGTGCGAGACCACGCCGACGCGCTGGGCGGAGTTGGTCGCCCCGGCCCCGGACGGGATGTCGGAGTCGACGATCGTCCAGGCGCCGACGATCGGGATCTGCAGGTAGCGCGAGAGGCCCGACGCCAGGTCGTTGATCAGGCTCGACCGGGTCGCCGAGTCGACCGCGACGATCACGTCGACCTGGGGGCGCCAGTCGCCGAGGATCTCGACCACGGCACGGACCAGGTTCGTCGGCACGGTCGCGACATCGCCGGACCGGAAGAGATCACGCAGCGCCGGACCGTGGCCGAGGTCGGTGAGTCGGGCGATCGCCCGGCCCTCCTCGCAGCCGCCGCTGATCCGCCCGCGCGCCTCCAGGCCGAGCACCGACAGACCCGAGGGCCACATCTTCTTCGGCTCGATGGCGACCCCGGGCCGGTGCAGACGCTTGTCGGCCTCCTCGACCGCCGCGGCGGACACGCTGGTGGCGAGGGTGAGACCGCCGCAGCTGTCGCAGCGCCCGCAGTCGACCGCTGCATCAGGGGAGGGATCGTCGAGCTGCTCGCGCAGGTAGCGCATCCGGCACTCGGTCGTGGTCAGGTAGCCGAGCATCGCCTGCTCCTCGCGGCGACGTGCCTCGGCGACGCGGGCGTAACGCTCGGCGTCGTAGCTCCAGGGCTCCCCCGTCGCCACCCAGCCGCCCTGGACACGGCGGACCGCACCATCGACGTCGAGGACCTTGAGCATGGTCTCCAGGCGGGTGCGGGACAGGTCGACGTACGGCTCCAGGGCCTGGGTGCTCATCGCCTGGCCGTGCTCGGTCAGCACCGACAGGGTCCGTCGGACCTGCTCCTCGGGCGGGAACCCGAGCGAGGCGAAGTAGGCCCAGATGTCGCGGTCCTCGATCCCGGGCAGCAGCACCACCGCGGCGTCGTGGCCGGTGCCGCGTCCGGCGCGACCGACCTGCTGGTAGTACGCCACCGGCGAGGCGGGCGCACCGAGGTTGACCACGAACCCGAGCGGGGCGTCGTACCCCATGCCCAGGGCGCTGGTCGCGACGAGCGCCTTGATCCGGCCGGCAGCCAGGGCTTCCTCGAGGGCGAGGCGTTCGGCGGTGTCGGTCTTCCCGGAGTACGCCGCCACGTCGAGGCCCCGCGAACGCAGGAAGTCGGCCACCTCCTCGGTGGCGGCGACGGTGAGGCAGTAGACGATCCCCGAGCCGGGCTGCTCGGCGAGGTGGTCGGCCAGCCAGGCCAGCCGCTGCTCGATCGTGCTCAGCCGCACCACGCCGAGGCGCAGGGACTCACGATCGAGGGACCCGCGCAGCACCAGGGTGTCCTCGCCGAGCTGCTCGGCGACGTCGGTGGTGACCCGGGCGTTGGCGGTGGCGGTGGTGGCCAGCACCGGGATGCCGGTGGGGAGGTCGTCGAGCAGGGTCCGGATCCGGCGGTAGTCGGGGCGGAAGTCGTGCCCCCAGTCGGAGATGCAGTGCGCCTCGTCGACGACCAGGAGGCCGCAGGTGGCGGCCAGTCGCGGCAGCACGGCGTCGCGGAAACCCGGGTTGTTGAGCCGTTCCGGGCTGACCAGCAGCACGTCGACCTCGCTGTTGCGGATCTGGTCCTCGATCCCGGACCACTCCTCGATGTTGGTCGAGTTGATCGTGACCGCACGGATCCCGGCCCGGCGGGCGGCCTCGATCTGGTTGCGCATCAGCGCCAGCAGCGGGGACACGATGATCGTCGGCCCGGCTCCGGCCTCGCGCAGCAGCAAGGTCGCCACGAAGTAGACCGCCGACTTTCCCCAGCCGGTGCGCTGGACGACCAGGGCCCGGCGGTGGTCCTCGACCAGGGCGGCGATCGCGGTCCACTGGTCCTCGCGCAGGGTCGCCTCCGGGCGCCCGACGAGGGCGGCCAGGTGCTGCTCGGCGCGGGCGCGCAGGGAAGTCATGCGACCTGTCTATCAGGCAGCGCAGACAGTGATTACGCGCGATCCCCCATGCGCGGCAGGGGTCGTGCGTTCCACAGTGTCCGCATGTTCGCGTCGCTCCGTTCCGTCGCTGTTCCCTGCGCCCTCGGCCTCGTCCTGCTCACCGGTTGCGGAGGTGCCTCCGACGGCGGCTCCACCACCCCGGTCGCCGACGGCACACCGGCCGGCGGAGCTTCGGCAGCCCCCGTCGACGTACCGACGCCCGTGCTGTGCGACCTGCTCACGGCGGCGTCGGTCAGCGCCGCCGTCGGGGTGCCGGTGAACCTGGAGCTCGGCCCCTTCGACGACTGCGAGTTCTCCGAGGCCGATCCGCGGGGGATCAGCGGATCGCTCGGGACCATCGACGTCGACACCGACAACGGCGGCTACGACGGGTACGTCGCGGGTGCCGGCGCTGCCCTGACGGACGCCGTGGTGCAGGACCTGTCCGGCGTGGGTGACGGCGCGTTCGTCTCCACCGGGACGATCGGTGGCGGCGAGAGCATCCAGCTGGCCGGCGGTGCCCTGGTGGGCGACCAGGTGATCACGGTCAACCTCTCGCAGGCGAAGGGCATGAGCGCCGAGGAGCTCACGGCGATCGCATCGGCCCTGCTCGAGCTCAGCCTCGACGCGCTCTGAGCACCGGCCAGTTCTCCCCAGATGTCCCGACTGCTCTTGACCTTCGTTTGCGGCCCGGAGTAGACTCGGCGCATCGGCTTTATCACATCGCCGAACTCGGGAGACAGCATGAACCAGCTCATCGACACCCTCGTCGACGAACTGCGTGCCCTCGAGATCCAAAAGGCTGCGATCGAAGCCCGCCAAGCGGCCCTCGCCCTCGAGTTGGACCGTGCCGTCCGTGACCGGGCCGCCCACCGCGGCGAACCGCCAGCACGGCAAGGCCGCGGAGTCGCCGAGATCATCGCCGCCGCACGCCGGATCACACCGACCCAAGGCCGCGTCGTGCTCGCCGCAGCCAAAAGGATGGAGTCACTGCCCCAGGTCCGCGAGCTCTGGGACGCCGGCGAACTCAACGAGTACCGCGTCCTCACGATCCTCCGCGAAGCAGCCGACCTCGACCCCGACGACGTAGCCGAGCTCGACACCCGAATCGCAGCCAAGCCCGACCTCGGGGAACTCGCACCGAAGAAGATCGCCCACGCCACCCGTGCGATCGCGACGGAGCTTGACGGCGCCACCGTCGAAGCCCGCCGCGCCCACGCCATCGAAGACCGCCACACCTCATGCCGCCCCACCGACCGCGGCGACGGAATGGGCTGGCTCCACGCCCTCCTGCCCATCGAACAGCTCTACGCCGTCAAAGGCGCCCTCGACGCCGCCGCCGACACCGCCGTCGCAGCCGGGGTCGCGACCAGCCGCGGCCAAGTCCGAGCCGACACCCTCATCGCACGGATCACCGGCTCCGATGCGTTGGGTCTCGACCAGCCCGTCCACGGCGTGAAGCTCAACCTGATCATGACCGACACCGCCCTCCTCGGCGGATCCAAGGCAGGCGCCGATCCTGCCTGGCTGGCCGGGATGGGTCCCATCCCTCCCGACCTGGCCCGTGATCTCGTCCGCCGGTCTGGAGCCGGCACGACGTTGCGTCGCCTCTACGCCGACCCCGCTACCGGGCAGCTGGTCGCGATGGAATCCAAAGCCCGCCGCTTCCCACCCGCCCTGGCTGAGTTCATCAAGCTCCGCGACCAGTACTGCACCACCCCTGGCTGTGGCGCCTCGATCGCCCACATCGACCACCACCAGGACTGGGCCACCGGTGGACCCACCACCGTCGACAACGGCCACGGGAAATGCCGCCAGTGCAACTGGGCCAAACAGAACCCCGACCTCCACCCCGCCACCGGAAGCCCACCCGGTCTGCATCCACCCCGGGCCGAGATCCACAACAGCCCACGCGAACGTCTCCTCGCCACGGACTACGTCCGCGCCGCCTGAGCGGGATCGGTCATTCCCTGAACAGGGCGCAAGCCCGCGATTATCGTCGCGAGGGTGGACCGCACACTCCTGGTGGGGCAGGTGTTCGGCGTTCTCGCCACGGGGGCGTCACCCGATTCAGCGCTCGGTCGGGAGCTCGCTGCCTCCGACGATCCGATCGCGCCCGGGCTGCAGGCGCTCCTCGCGTTCTGGCTGGGCGACTTCAGGGCCGCGACGGAGCACGCCGACCGAGCCCTCGCGTCGGCCACGTCCGAGGAGGAACGCTGCCTCGCCCTCGCGGCCCAGGCCTTCGCCCGCGCCGGTGACCCGACCTGGACCGGCACCGACCCGGTCCCCGAAGCACTGGAGCTCCTCGCCCGTCACCGCGGTGAGGACCGCTGGTGGGCGGCGATGCGCTACCTGGTCGCCGAGAGCGCGTTGGACAGCGCCCGCCTCGGCGAGGCGGCCGAGGCACTCACTGCCAGCGCCGCGCCGGACGAGGTCTGGCAGGGACATCCGTTCGCCCTGGTGATGGGGGCCTGCGCGGTGCGGATCTCAGCGTTCACCGGGGACATCCTGGGGGCCACCGAGCGGATCGAGGCCCTGCGCGGACAGCCCGGCTCAGACCTGCTGCACGACGTCCTCGATGCGCTCAGCTACCTCCTCCTCGGCAATGCCAACGACTCGTCGGTCATCACCGCGATCCAACAGGAGCCTCGCCCTCCAGCGACACGCAACGACTTCGTCAGCCGCGGCCGCAGCTTCCTCCGCGCGTACGGCGCGACCGCGCTCGGCGATTCGGCGACCGCTGCCGCATGCGTCCTCGAGGCGGGCGGCGACGAGGGACTGCGCCAGTGCACGATCATCGACCGGGTCCTCGGGCTGGAGCTGCTCGCCGTCGCCGCACTCGACCAGGGTGACGTGGAAGCGGCCGAGTCCTGGGCCCTCGGGGCTGACGATGTGGCGGCCAACCCGATCGCCCGGCCTACCCTCGATCGGCTGGAGGCACGGCTCGCCCTGGCGCACGGTGACCTGTCGACAGCGATCGCCTTGGCCGCGCGGAGCGTGGAGACGTGCCGACAGACCGACCGGAAGGTTGAGGCCGCCGAGTCCGAGATCGTGCTGGCGCAGTGCCAGATCGCGGCCGACGAGGTCGCCGCGGCCGGCCGGATGCTGCGGGTCACGGTCCAGGCGAGCGACCTCACCGGCCACCACGCAGTACGGCGGGCTGCGTCCCAGACCCTCGCCACCGCCCGACGCCGGCTGCCGCCCGTGGCCGGGGGCGGGTGGGAGGCGCTGTCGCCGACCGAGACCGCCGTCGCGCACCGGATCCTGGCCGGCGCCGAGGTCGACGCGATCGCGGCCGACCTGGTGATCTCCCCCCACACCGTGCGGGTCCACGTGTCTCGGGTGCTCTGCGCCTTCGGGGTCGCCTCCCGGATCGGGCTGCTGGCCTCGGAGGCCGCCCGCGGCCGCGCGACCGACGACACGGCCGCGGACCGGTGCCTGGCCTCGCTCACCGTGCGCCAGCAGGACGTGGCTCGGCTCGTCGCCGTCGGCACCTCGAACCGGCTGATCGCCGAGGAGCTCGGGGTCTCGCTCAAGACTGTCGAGAAGCACGTGGCCGACATCGGCCAGCGCTGGGAGACCCCGACCCGGTTCGGGATCGCCCAGCTGTGGCAGGCCTCCGACTACGCCTGATCCCTACTAGTTCGGGGCCGTCGCACTTCCTAGCCTCGGAGCCATGAAGCTCCGCCAGTCCTCCCTCGGCACCGCGAGCGGGCTGGACGTCGTCACGGAGTCCGTCCCGGTCGAAGCGGGTGCGGCGACCAGCCTGTCGCTGCACTGCCCCGACGGGAAGCGGATCATCTCCGCGCTCGCCTTCTGGAAGACCTCTCAGCAAGCGGTCCAGGTCCACATCGGGCCGAACTGCGCCACCGCCCACGCTCGGAATCCGTCCGGGAGCACCGCCGACGTCCTCTATCTCAAGCTCGTCTGCGTGAGCGCGGGCTGACCGCGGTTACGCCTGATCCCTACTACTCGGGCGACATCGCGCTCCCTAGGTTCCGAGGCATGACCCTGCGCAAGCCCTCCCTCGGCACCGTCCTCGGTGCGACCGCCCTCACCGTCGCTCTCGTCAGCAGCGGAGGGGTCGCCGAAGCCGCGAAGCTGATCAACGGCAAGCTGATCAAGCCCAACACCGTCACCAGCAAGCAGATCAAGGACGGCACCATCACGTCGACCGACCTTGCCCCGGGGGTCAGGACGACGGGACCCGCCGGACCACGAGGCAGCGACGGCGCGCCGGGGGCTCCGGGGGCTCCCGGGGTGCCCGGGGCCGCTGGGAGCTCGCTCGCCTCCGGAAAGGTCGCGGGAGCCGACGGCTCGCTCGACATGGCCGTCACCCGGGTCGACGGGGAGCTGCTCGCCTGCGGCGGATGCTCGCCCCTGCGACGGGTCAACGTCACCAGGACCGGCGTCGGCAGCTACTGCCTGACGGTCGAAGCGCGCGCGACCACCGGATCCGCGTGGGCTCCGTACGCGTCGGCGGAGTCGCACGTCGCCGTGGTGAGTCCGAACAGTGGACTCACGGCCACGGCCAAGCAATGGCTGCGGTGCAACAACAACACCGGCTACGACATCCGCACCTCCGACGCGGGAGGCTCCGCCGACGTGACGTTCAACTTCGTCATCAACTGACATCCGCTGCGCCGTCGGTCGATGCGGGATACCGTCCGCCCATGACGATGCGAAGGCCCGCTCTGGGCACTGTCCTGGGGGCGACCGCCCTCGCTGTCGCCCTCGCCAGCAGCGGCGGCGTCGCCGAAGCCGCCAAGCTGATCAACGGCAAGCTGATCAAGCCCAACACCGTCACCACGAAGCAGATCAAGGACGGCACCATCGCCCCGGCCGACCTCAGCGCTGCCGCCAAGGTCGCAGGTGCCCCCGGTGCACCCGGGACGTCCTTGGCCTCCGCGATGGTGAGCGCCGATGCCCAGACCGTCACCAAGGCCCGGGTCAAGGGAGTCACCGTGAACTCCTCGTCGGCCTATCGGGTGACGGCGTCGAAGTTCGGCACCGGGCGATATTGCGTCGGGGTCGACAAGAACGTGGGCACCGCCGCTTCGCCCACCTGGCAACCGTTGGCGACCGACGTCGACCACGTGGCTCTGGCCATGGCGGACAACGTCGCCGCCACGGCAACGACGGACTCCCTCGCTGATTGCGGTGGGGACTTCTTCATCGCGTTCGTCGGGACGGACAACCTCTTCAAGAACGCGGCGTTCGCCGTCGCGATCTTCTGAGCGAGCCAGCACGACTACGCCGGATCCCTACTAGCCGACGGGATCCGGCGTACCTACGTTCCGAAGCATGACCCTTCGCAAACCAGCCCTCGGCACCGTTCTCGGTGCCACAGCCCTCGCCGTCGCCCTGGTCGGCAGCGGTGGCGTCGCCGAAGCCGCCAAGCTGATCAACGGCAAGCTGATCAAGCCCAACACCGTCACCACGAAGCAGATCAAGGACGGCACGATCGCCCCAGCCGACCTCAGCGCGGCCGCCAAGGTCGCCGGTCCGAAGGGCGCCCGGGGTAGCGCGGTCGCCTCCGGCCACGTCGCCAACTCGGGAGGAACCACCACGGTGACCCTGGCCAGCGGGGTGAGCGGGACGACGGCCAACCACCCCGGTGCTGGCAAGTTCTGCGTCACGGTCCCCGGCTACCCCTCGACCACGCACGTCATCGTCGTGGCTCTGGACTACTCCGACGCCTCCACCACGATCAGTGACAGAGTCATGGTCTGGAGCAAGCCGGAGGCGTCCTGTGCGGCCGGATCCTTCCTCGTCCTCACCACCGACTCCGGCGGAACGTTCGCCGACGCGGGCTTCACCTTCGTGGTGAACTGAGGCTCACCAGATCCGGATGCGGTCGTCGGGGTCGAGCCACAGCCCGTCCCCGGCGGCCGTGCCGAACACCTCGTGGAACTCATCGAGGTTGCGCACGATGTTGGCGCGGAACTCCGGCGGCGAGTGCGGGTCGACGGTGAGGTACTGCTGCTCCTGCTCGGTGCGGCGCTTGGTGCGCCAGCAGTAGGACCAGTTCATGAAGAGCCGCTGGCGCGCCTCGGTGGTCGCCTCGGGGTTGGCGATCATGAACGCGGTGTGAGCGATCGTGAGACCGCCGAGGTCACCGACGTTCTCGCCGACCGTGAGCGCCCCGTTGACGTGCTCACCGGGCAGGTTGCGCGGCTCGAAGGCGTCGTACTGCGCGATCAGCGCCTTGGTCTTGGTCTCGAAGGCAGCCTTGTCGTCCGGCGTCCACCAGTCGTTGAGGTTGCCGGCGCCGTCGAACTGGGCGCCCTGGTCGTCGAAGCCGTGCCCGATCTCGTGGCCGATCACCGCACCGATGCCGCCGTAGTTCTCCTCGAGCAGCGCCTCGGGGGAGAAGAACGGCTCCTGCAGGATGCCGGCCGGGAAGCAGATCTCGTTGGTGCCCGGGTTGTAGTAGGCGTTGACCGTCTGCGGCAGCATGAACCACTCGTCGCGGTCGACGGGTCCGCCGATCTTGCCGAGCTGGCGGTCGGTCTCGAACGCCGACGCGGCGAAGACGTTGGCGAGCAGCTCACCCGGCTCGATGACGAGCGCGGAGTAGTCGCGGAACTTCGTCGGATAGCCGATCTTGGGCCGGAAGGTGTCGAGCTTGGCGTAGGCCCGCTCCTTGGTCTCCTCGGTCATCCAGTCGAGCTTGGCGATCGAGGTCCGGTAGGCGGCGAGCAGGTTGGCGACCAGGTCGTCCATCATCGCCTTCGACGCCGGCGGGAAGTGCCGGGCGACGTACTCGCGACCGACCGCCTCACCGAGCGCTCCCTCGACGAGGGAGACACCGCGCTTCCAGCGCGCGCGCAGCTCGGGGGTGCCCGAGAGGGTGCGGCCGTAGAAGTCGAAGTTCGCCTCGACGATCTCGTCGGTCAGGTACGGCGCCCCGAGCCGCAGCACGTGCGCGGTCAGCCAGGTCCGCCAGTCGGCGATGTCGACCTCGGTCAGCACCGTCTCGAGGTGGCTGAAGAAGCTGGGCTGGCGCACCGTGGTCTCGAAGAGCAGCGCCTCGGCGGTGGTGGACCCGGCCGAGAGGTTGCGGACGTAGATCTCCCAGTCGAACGACGGGGTGAGCGCGACGACGTCGTCGTAGGGCAGCAGGTTGTAGGTCTTCTGAACGTCGCGGGTCTCGGCGCGCTCCCAGTGTCCGGCGGCGATCTTGGTGTCGATCGCGAGGATCGTCTCGGCCTTGGCCTCGGCGTCACCGATGCCGGCGAGCTCGAGCAGCCGCGCGAGGTAGGCGACGTACTTGGTCCGGATCTCGGCGAACTTCTCGTCCGAGTAGTAGCTCTCGTCGGGCAGACCGAGGCCGCCCTGGAGCAGGTTGACGACGTAGCGGTCGGAGTTGCGGTCGTCGTTGTCGATGTAGGACCCGAAGACACCGCGGCCACCGAAGCGCTCGAACTCACCGAGGAACGCGGCGAGCTCACGCAGGTCGCTGATCGCCGCCACGGCGTCCAGGAGCGGCTGCACCGGGGTGAAGCCCCGCGCCTCGATCGCGTCGGTGTCCATGAAGGCGGCGAACAGGTCGCCGATCTTCTGCGCCTCCGAGCCGGACGCCGCCTCGCCGCTGGTCACCCGGGCGGTCAGGTCGGCGATGATCTCGCGGACCTGCTGCTCGGCGCCGTCGGCCAGCTGGACGAAGGGCCCCCAGCTCGAGCGGTCCGAGGGGATCTCCTCGGTCTCCAGCCAGGTGCCGTTGACGTGGCCGAACAGGTCGTCCTGGGGACGGACCGCGTTGTCCATGCCCGGGCGTGCGGTGTCGAGAATGCTCACGACCGGCACTCTATAGAGCGCTCATGACACTGGTGCCGCAGAGTCGGAATCGTTACGAAGGCTGACTCGCGCTCGGGTCCTGCGGGTCACGCTCGGGAAACAGTGGAGCGCCACGGTCACCCTATGACCGTGGCGCTCCACACTTCAGACGAATCGGCTCAGCGAACCTTGCGGATGACCGGGCGAGCCTCACCGACGTTGAAGAGCTCGTCGAAGGCGCCCGCCTGGATCTTCAAGGTTCCCTTCTTCAGCCCCTTGATCGCCGGCGCCTGCCACGAGCCGTTCGCGGAGATGCGCGCGACGCCGGGCTCGGCCTTGGTCTTGGCCTCGGTCTTGGTGGCACTCGTGTAGCCCTTGAGCCACTTCTTCTTGCGGAAGTCGTAGGCGTACCAGGTGGCGCCCCGCTTCTCCATCACGAAGACCATCGCGGCAGCCACGCCGGTCTCGGCGTCGGTGGCGGTGCCGCGGATGACCCGCCACGAGGAGCTCTTGGTGGGCTTCGCCGGGGTGGTGATCGAGACCCGCGGGGCCACCCGGTCGATCAGCACACGCACGGTCGGGAGCTGCTCGACGGACTCGTTGCCGAAGACGTCGGTCACCGTGACGGTCGGCTTGAACGTGCCGTCCTTGTGGTAGGCCAGAACGAAGGGTCCGTTGGAGGTCCAGGCCTTGGCTGCCGTGCCGTCGCCGGCCCTGACCATCCGGGTGGCCGTCTCACTGATCGACGTCTGGGTGAGCACGACGTTGGCGACGTAGATCTCCTCCAGCGAGGTCGCCGCCAGGTTGACGTCGGCGTACACCGACGTCTTGTTGAGCTTGTACTCGCCGTCGGGGGCCGTCGTGTCCAGCGTCCCGGTGTGGAACGACGTCGCCACCGCGTCGCCCGTGAACGGCGCCGCCGGCGTCACGACGATCCAGTAGTCCTGGTCGTCGCCGAGCCCGTCGACGACGACCTCCGCACTGGTCGTGCTGACGTCCTTGACCTTGTACGCGGTCGTCGCGTGGTCGTCGTTGCCGATCTTCACGGTGAAACGCAGCGCCGCCGAGGTCGCCGACCACGACGACGTGACCTTCCAGCTGTCGTTCTTGCCCGGGGCCTGGGCCACCTCGACGGTCAGGTCGCTGATCGTCGTCGGGGTGTCGGCCTGGGCGCTCGGCGTCACGCCGACCGCAAGGCCTGCGGCCAGCAGTGGCGCGACCAGCAGGGCGGGTGCGAACTTCACGGGGGAACCTCCGAGATGCAGGGGTGGGTGCGCGCCATGATCACAGCAGGGGCACAGGGTGTCCCAATCATGATGGAGCGTGCGTCACCGATCCGCAGCGGAACGGGCTTTAGCCGGGGTGGACGATCCGGTTCATCTCGAAGTGCATCGGGTCGGTGAACTTCCAACGTCCGCCCCAGGTGAAGCCCCAGCGTTCGAAGATCGCCACCACCGACCGGTCCATCTGGCCGGCCGTGCCGCGACCGTTCTCGGGGGCGTTGATGTCGATCGCGAGCCCGAAGGCGTGGTTGGAGATCGAGTTCGTCCCGGCGATGAAGCGTGGGTAGTAGCAGCCGGCCGTGGAGTGGATCGTCGAAGCGAGACCCTGCGCCACGACGTCGGCCAGCGCCGCCTTGAGCTGCGGGAAGATCGCGGTGTTGCAGGTGAGCGAGCCCAGGATCGGGACGACCTGGGTGGAGATGTGGCTGCGCACCCAGGCTGCGGCCGGGGTGATCCGACCGCCGCCGGCGACCCGGTAGGTGTAGCTGCCGACGGCCGAGGCGACGGACCCGACGACGACGGCCGTCTGCACCGCGTTGATGTCGAGGCCCTCCTGGGCGACCACGTCGAGGCGCTGCACCGAGGCGTCGGGGCCGGCGATCCGCTGGATCGGCTTGACCACCCGGTCCGGGGCGAAGGACGTGGTGGTCACCAGCAGGGCGTTGTCCTCGACCATGCCCAGAGCGACACCCCACTTCTCGTTGACCACCGCGTCGACGCCGCTGACCTGCGGGGCCCACGCGCCGACGTGGATCCGCGGTGCGTCGGCCTGGGCACCCAGGGTGAGCGAGCCCTCGTCGTCGGTGGCGATGACCTGCTGCAGCGAGGGGTCGACCGCGATCTCGCCGCCGGCGACCCGCTCCCACAGCGGCAGGTTGTCGGCCGCCTGGACCGGGGTGAAGTTGCGGTACGTCGCGGGGTCGACGGCCATCACGCGCATCAGCCGGTCCTCGACGGGGATGCTGGCGACGGAGACCGGGGTCAGTCCGGTGACACCCTTGATCTTGCGCACCCGGTCGATATCGACCTGCGACAGCGGATCGGCTGCGACGACGAGGACGTCGGCCGGGACCAGCGCTCCGGTGCGGGGGCCCGGCGGGTCGACCGCGTGCTCGGGATCGGCGATCGTCGTGGCGCTGGGGGTCGCGCTCGTGCTCGTGCTCGCCGTGGGGTCGGAGGCGGTCGAGGGCCCGGCCTGCGGGTCAGCGCCCGAGCCGCACCCGCTCGCCACGACGGCGAGCAGCACACAGCCGACCGTCGCGGCACGCAGCCGCACCCCATGCTTCATTGGAACGAACCTCCCCGACCCACCACGGTAACGCACCGGCCCGCACCGCCCGCCCGATTCGGGTTAGGTTGGCGCCATGACCACCGCGTTGGGAATCGACTTCGGCGGGACCGGCATCAAGGGTGCTCCGGTGGACGTGTCGACCGGGGCCTTCACCGCCGAACGACAGCGGATCAAGACGCCCGACGGAGCGTCCCCCGATGATGTGGTCGACGTCTTCGCCGAGCTTCTGAGCGGTTTCGACGGGGTCGACGGTCCGATCGGGGTGACGGTGCCCGGCGTCGTACGCCATGGAGTGGTGCACTCCGCGGCCAACATCGACAAGCGCTGGATCGGCACCGACGCCGATGAGCTCTTCACCTCCCGGCTGGGTCGCGACGTGCACGTGGTCAACGACGCCGACGCCGCTGGCCTGGCCGAGGTCCGCTTCGGAGCCGCGCAAGGACGTTCCGGCCTGGTGATCGTGACGACGCTCGGCACCGGGATCGGCTCCGCCTTCGTGTACGACGGCGTGCTCGTGCCCAACACGGAGCTGGGCCACCTGGAGATCGACGGTCACGACGCGGAGACCCGTGCCTCCAACCGGGCGCGCGAGGACCACGACCTCTCCTGGGAGCACTGGGCCAAGCGGCTCACGACGTACTACCGGACGCTGGAGATGCTCTTCTCCCCCGACCTCTTCCTGGTCGGCGGCGGGGTCTCGAAGCACTTCGACGAGTTCGGGCCGCTGATCGACCTCGACACCGAGATCATCCCCGCGACGCTGCGCAACAAGGCCGGCGTGATCGGGGCGGCGCTCTACGCCACCGAGCACGCCTGAGCCCACCCCGTCGGTCGGCGCTCAGCGCAGGAACGTGAACAGCTCGGAGTCGTTGTCGATCTTCTCGATCAGCAGCCCTGAGGCAGCCATCCGCTCCAGCAGCGGCGCGAGCCGGTCGGCCGACTCGAGGTCGATCCCGACCAGCGCCGGACCGTTCTCCCGGTTGGAGCGCTTGATGTAGTCGAAGACCACGATGTCCTCGCCCTCGGAGAGCACCTCGTCGAGGAAGCCCCGCAGCGCGCCGGGCTCCTGCGGGAACGAGACCAGGAAGTAGTGCCGCAGTCCCTGGAAGACGATCGCCCGCTCGACGATGTCGGGGTAGCGGGAGACGTCGTTGTTGCCGCCGGAGATGATCACGCCGACGCGCCCACCCAGGTGCGAGCCCTGGGCGAGCTGACCCAGCGCCGCTGCCGCGAGCGCCCCGGCGGGCTCGGCGATGATCCCTTCGGTCTGGTAGAGCTCGAGCATCTCGACGCAGATCGCCCCGACCGGGACCTCGACGATCTCGTCGACGAGCTCCTTCGCGATCGCGTACGGCAGCGACCCGATCAGTCCGACCGAGGCACCGTCGACGAAGGTGTCGAGGTGGTCCAGCTTGACCGGACCACCGGCCCGCAGCGCTGCCTTCATCGAGGCCGCGCCGACCGGCTCGGCGCCGATCACCCGGCACTCGGGCCACACCGACTTCACCCAGGTGGCCACGCCACCCATGAAGCCGCCGCCGCCGATCGGCACGATCACCGTGTCGAACGGGGCGCCGACGACCTCGACCGCCTGCTCGGTCAGCTCGACGGCCACCGTCCCCTGACCGGCGATGGTGCGCTCGTCGTCGAAGGCGTGGACGTAGGTGGCACCGACGTCGTTCGCGTAGGCGTGCGCGGCGGCCGCAGCCTCGTCGTACGTCGAACCGATCATCGTGAGGGTGACCGCGTCGCCGCCGAGCGCGAGGATCCGGTCGCGCTTCTGCCGGGGCGTGTTGGTCGGGACGAAGATGTGTCCCTTGGCGCCCAGCCGGGCGCACGAGATCGCCACGCCCTGGGCGTGGTTGCCGGCCGAGGCGCACACGACACCGCGGGCCAGCTCCTCCGGGGTGAGCGAGCTCATCAGGTGGTAGGCGCCGCGCACCTTGTAGGAACGGCCGCGCTGCTGGTCCTCACGCTTGAGGTAGACCTCGGCGCCGGTGGCGGTGCTCAGGCGCTCCGAACGCTCCAAGGGCGTGCGGTGCGCGATGGTGCGCTCAGCGGCGGCGGCGATCTGTGCTGGAGTGACACTCACCGGCCCAGTCTCCCGCATCGCTACAGCAGTCGTCGCGCGACTATCGATCCGGACGTCCAGCCGGCCAGTGTCTCGGCGACCGAGCCGGCCTGTCGGTGGGCCTCCGTGCGGGACTCGGCCGTCTCGTCCCACCACTCGCTGGCGAGCTGGCGGAACCGGGCGTCGAGGCTCTCCAGGTCGATCCCGGGGAACGTCCGCTCCTGGTAGACGAACCGGCCGCCGACCATCACGTCGGTGACGTCGTGGGCGCGGGCGGCCGAGACCACCTGGTTGGCCAGGTCGACCGCCGGACGGAACGCCCGCGAGCCGAGGTCGAGGAAGGTCAGGTCGGCACGCCACCCGGGTTCGATCCGACCGACGTCCTCCCAGCCGCACGCCCGGGCGCCCCCCTCGGTCGCTGCGGTGAGCGCCTCCTCGACGCTCATCCACTCGCTCGAGGGGCGGTCGAAGGCACGGGTGAGGAGCGAGGTCAGCCGGGTGGCTTCCAACATGTCGAGCAGGTCCGCCGACCCGGCTCCGTCGGTGCCGATCGCCAGCCGTACGCCGGCCTTGCTCAGTGCCCGCACGTCCGCGACGCCCGAGCCCTGCCGCAGATCGGTGCCCGGCATGGTGACCACGGTGACGCCCGCGGCCCCGAGCGAGATCAGGTCGACCTCGGAGAGCCAGACCCCGTGCGCCGCGGTCAGCCGTGGGCTCAGGGTGCCCAGCCGGGCGAGCTCACTGACCAGCGAGTGCCCGTAGCGCTCCTCACCGGCATCGGCCTGGGCACGCGACTCGGCGAGGTGGACGTGGATCCGGAGGTGGTGCTCGACCGCGAGGGACTGCATCCCCCAGATCAGGTCGGAGGTGCACTGCGTCGGCACGGTCGGCGCGACGGCGGGACTGACGTCAGACAGCGCCGGGAAGTCGGCGATGAAGCGTCGGACCTGGCTGAGGATCGTGGGGGTGTCCGTCATCGTCGGGTTCACGCCGCAGCACTCCCCGATGACCGGGATCGCCTCCTGCACCGACCGGTCGGCGACCTGGGGGGCGACGACGGCCCGCATCCCGACCGCGGCGTACCCCTGCGCGGTCGCCCAGAGCGCCTCCGGGTCAGGGCCTGCGGCCTGGCCGACGAGGTCGAACGCCCCCGTGGCCCCGGCCGCGATCATCTCGGTGGCGGCCAGGGAGGCGGCGAGCTCGCTCAGCTCGGCGGCACGCGGACCCGCCGTCCAGGCACCGTGCAGCATCGCCTGCTCCACCGCGACCGAGCGCAGCGCACCGCGGGCCGGCAGGGAGTGCGAGTGGGTGTGGGCATTGACCAGTCCGGGGATGATCAACCGGCCGGTGACGTCCAGCTTGGCAGCCCCACCGACGGTCCCGGGCTCCCCGAGCGCCTCGATCCGGCCCCCGTTGATCTGCACGTCCAGGGCCCGCGGGATCCAGTCGGGTCCGGTCAGCACGATGCCACCACTGAGCAGGAGGTTCATGCCGGTGTTCCCTCCGATCCCTGTCCGGTGTGCGCTTTGAGCGACATCATGCCGCCTGCGTCAACCGGATCCGCGCACCTGTGTCGTGGGTGTCGACCCCTCAGACCTTGACCGGCAGAGCCGCGAGGATGTCGTTGACCCGGTCCTTGGCGTCCCCGAACAGCATCTGCGTGTTCTCCCGGAAGAACAGCGGGTTCTGCACACCGGCGTAGCCCGAGGCCATGGAGCGCTTGAACACGATCACGTTCTTGGCGTTCCACACCGTCAGCACGGGCATGCCCGCGATGGGGGACGCCGGGTCCTCCGAAGCGGCCGGGTTGACGGTGTCGTTGGCCCCGATGACGAGGACGACGTCGGTCTCGGCGAGGTCGTCGTTGATCTCGTCCATCTCGAGCACGATGTCGTAGGGCACCTTGGCCTCGGCCAGGAGCACGTTCATGTGTCCCGGGAGACGACCGGCGACCGGGTGGATCCCGAACCGGACGTTGATCCCGGCCTCGCGCAGCTTGCGGGTCAGCTCGGCGACGCCATACTGCGCCTGGGCCACGGCCATCCCGTAGCCGGGGGTGATCACGACCGACGAGGCGCCGGCGAGCAGCTCGGCCGCACCGGCGGCGTCGATCTCGCG
Source organism: Nocardioides sp. JCM 18999 (assembly GCF_055391175.1). NCBI lineage: Bacteria > Bacillati > Actinomycetota > Actinomycetes > Propionibacteriales > Nocardioidaceae > Nocardioides > Nocardioides sp. JCM 18999. The sequence continues at coordinate 3,655,271 of NZ_AP043887.1, read as the reverse complement.
GTGCTCGCCGTAGTCGACGTCGGCGCCGCTGGCGGCCTCGATGCCGAAGCCGCCGGCGATGACGGAGAGGAACGACCGGTTCATCGCCTGGCACATGATGTAGGACAGGTAGGCACCACTCGACCCGACCAGGGCGCCGGTGACGATCAGCAGGTCGTTGTTGAGCAGGAAGCCCGAGGCCGCCGCGGCCCAGCCCGAGTAGCTGTTGAGCATCGAGACCACGACCGGCATGTCGCCGCCGCCGATCGAGGCGACCAGGTGCCACCCGAAGGCGAGCGCGACCGCGGTGACGACGGCGAGGATCCACAGCTGCGGGTCGACGATGAACCAGACGGTCAGCGCCGCGAAGGCGAGCAGGGCGCCCGCGTTGAGGGCGTTCTTGGCCGGCAGCACGAGCGGCTTGGAGTTCAGCCGCTCCGACAGCTTGCCGAACGCGACGATCGATCCGGTGAAGGTGACCGCACCGATGAAGATGCCGATCACGACCTCGGCGTTGTGGATGTTCTCCAGCGAGGTCGAGGCGAAGACACGGTCAGCGACGGGGCCGCCGATCAGCTCCTCGATGTGACGCACCTCGAGGTAGCCGTTCCAGCCGACCAGGACGGCCGCGAGACCGACGAAGGAGTGCAGCAGCGCGATCAGCTCGGGCATGCCGGTCATCTCGACGATCCGGGCACGCCACAGGCCGATGGCCGCACCGATGACGATCGCGAAGACCAGGATCACGACCGAGGCGGTGCCTCCGCCGATCAGGTTGGTCTCGCTGGTGGCGTTCTTGATCACGAGCGCGACGGTCGCCCCGACGGCCAGGGCCATGCCGGCGACGCCGAAGGCCCACCCCCGCTGGGCGGTCTCGTGCTTGGACAGTCCCGCGAGGGACAGGATGAAGAGCAGTGCGGCGATCAGGTACGCCGACGTGGCGATGGATTCGATGGACATCTGGCGTACCTCTCAGGCCTTCTGGAACATCGCGAGCATGCGACGCGTCACCGCGAAGCCGCCGAAGATGTTGATCGAGGCCAGCAGGATGGCGATGCCGGCGAGGATCTGGATGACGTGGTCGTTCGAGCCGACCTGGATCAGGGCACCGACCACGATCACGCCGCTGATCGCGTTGGTGACGCTCATCAGCGGGGTGTGCAGGGCGTGGGCGACGTGTCCGATCACGTAGAAGCCGACGACGATCGCCAGCGTCAGCACGGTGAAGTGCTGCGGGATCGGGGCCGGTGCGGCGGCGATGACGAAGAAGTAGACCACCATCCCGGCCAGGATCAGGCCGAGCTTGGCCTCCTTCGACATCGTCTTCTGCTCCGGCTTCGCGACCGGCTCGGCAGCGGCAGCGGCCGGCGCCGCCGAGACCTGCACCGCGGGCGGGGGCCAGAGCACCTCGTTGTCACGCGTGACGGTCAGGCCGCGCTGGACGACGTCGTCGAAGTCGAGCGTGAGCACGCCGTCCTTCTCGGGCGTGACGAGCTTGAGCAGGTTGACCAGGTTGGTGCCGTAGAGCTGGGAGGCCTGCGCGGGCAGGCGGCCCGCCAGGTCGGTGTAACCGATGATCGTGACCCCGTTGGGGGTGACGACGACCTCGTCCTTGACCGAACCCTCAACATTGCCACCCATCGCGGCGGCCATGTCGACGATCACCGAGCCGGGCTTCATCGAAGCCACGTCGGCGGCGGTGATCAGCCGCGGAGCGGGCCGGCCCGGGATCAGCGCGGTGGTGACGATGATGTCGACGTCGGCGGCCTGGTCGGAGTAGAGCTGCGCCGCCGCGGCGTCGTACGCCTCCGACGTCGCCTTGGCGTAACCGTCGGAGGAGACCTCGGCGGTCTCCTCGGGCACGACGACCGGGAGGTACTCCCCGCCGAGGGACTTCACCTGGTCGGCGACCTCGGGACGCGGGTCGGTGGCACGGACGATCGCACCGAGCGACGACGCGGCGCCGATCGCGGCCAGGCCGGCCACACCGGCGCCGGCGATGAGGACCTTGGCCGGCGGCACCTTGCCGGCGGCGGTGACCTGACCGGTGAAGAAGCGGCCGAAGACGTGCGCGGCCTCGACGACGGCGCGGTAGCCCGCGATGTTGGCCATCGAGGAGAGCACGTCGAGGGACTGGGCGCGGCTGATCCGCGGGACCGCGTCCATCGCCAGCGCTGTCACGCCCTGGGCGCGCAGCGCCTCGAGGAGCTCGGGGTTCAGCGCCGGAGCGATCAGGGAGACCAGGATCGTGCCGCTGCGGAGCTGGGCGACCTCACCGATCGCGGGAGCGTTGACCCGGAAGACGATGTCGGAACCCCACGCGTCCGCGGCGCTGCCGACGGTCGCACCCGCATCGCGGAACGCCTCGTCGGAGAAGGAGGACAGCTCCCCCGCGCCCGCCTCGACGACGACGTCGTACCCGAGGGTGATGAGCTGTTTGACCGTGGTGGGCGTGGCAGCGACTCGGGTCTCCCCGACGCGCTCGCGTGTGACACCGATTCGCATCGGATCGACTCCTTCGTCTTGGTGCTGTCGTCCAGGCGCGCGACCATGCGGCGGCTCGTCCCGGCGGTGACCGGAGACACTGCCAGTCCGGGCGCAGGGTGGGAAGGGATCTCTTGACGACGAGACTTATTCAGCGACCTCGGAACGATCAAAGTTACCTATCTCACACTGCTATCTCAGTCCGCGAGCGGGCGCGGCCCCGGTCGGCCTACAGTGACTCGGGTGTCGTCCGAACCGCGCTGGCTCTCCCCCGATGAGCTCGAGACCTGGATGTCCCTCACCGTGATGCTGGCCCTGCTCCCGGGCGAGCTGGGTGAGCAGCTGCAGCGCGACGCCCAGCTCTCCTTCACCGAGTACTACGTCCTGGCCGGTCTGTCCGACGCCCCGGAGCGGACGATGCGGATGAGCCGGCTGGCACTGTTCGCCAACGCCGAGCTGTCCCGGCTCTCGCACATGGTCTCGCGGCTGGAGAAGCGTGGCCTGGTGCGGCGCGAGCCCGATCCGACCGACGGTCGGTACACGAACGCGATCCTCACCGACGCCGGAATGGCGCACATGGTCGAGGTCGCTCCGGGCCACGTCGCCCGGGTGCGCGAGCTGGTCTTCGACGCACTGACGCCCGCCGAGGTGGCGCAGCTGTTCGCGATCACCGAGAAGGTCAACCGTCGGATCAACCCCGACGAGTGCCTCTGAACCTCAGCTCGCCTGCGGCACGGCCAGCGTCGGGCGGAGGTAGGGGCCGGCCCAGGCGCTGATCACCTTCGCGGCGCGTTGGGCCCGGCCCGCCCTGGTGAGCAGGTGGTCGGCCTCCTCCAGGGAGACGAAGCTGCGCGGGTGGTGGGCGGCCATGAAGAGCTCGGTGGCGTGGTCCAGCCCGACGGTGGCGTCGACGGGTGAGTGCATCACCAGCAGCGGCCGTCCCAGCGTCGCGACCTGATCGAGGATCCGGGCCCGCCGGACGTCCTCGACGAACGCCCGCTTGAGGCTCAGGCACCTGCCGCCGACGTTCCACTCCACCTCGCCCTCGGCGATCGCCCGGTCGACCAGGGCTGCGTAGTGGTGCTCGACGTGGCTGGGGTCGCTCGGCGCGGCGATGGTGGCGACCGCGGCGACGCTCGGGGTGACGGCGGCGGCGGCGATCGCCGCGGCGCCGCCCCAGGAGTGGCCGACCAGCAGCCCGGCCGGCGTGCCCCGCTCGGCCATGAAGTCGATCGCGCGGACGGTGTCGGCGACCTTGACCGAGAAGGAGCCGTCGCCCCAGCTGCCCTCGGACTCGGCCAGGCCGAGCGCGTCGAAGCGGAGCATCCCGATGCCCTTCTCGGCGAGCTGACGGCAGACCCGGGCCGCGGCCGGACAGTCCTTGCCGAGGGTGAAGCCGTGGACGAAGACGCCCCAGCCACGGACCTTGCCCTCGGGCGGATCGATCAGACCGGCGAGGGTGGCGCCGGTCGAGCTGGTGAACCTCACGTGTTCTGGCACGCGACCGACTGTGCCGGACTCCGATCACCGGAAGGTGTGCTCGAGGTAAGGCCTTGCTCACACTTTCACTTGTGCGTGTCTTCACAAGTCGCGCGGGGATCGGCAAGGTGTCATCCATGAGCTATCCGCCGCCGCCCGTGCCCGCTCCCGCGCCCGTTGCTGCTCCCGCCTACGCCAGCTGGTTCTCCCGGGTCGGGTCGTTCCTGATCGACGTGCTCTGCTCCTGGATCGCCGGCATTCCGGCAGCGATCGGTGCCGTCCTGTTCTTCGCCGGCGCCGACACCGTCACCCACGAGGACGCGGACGGGATGACGGTGATCGACGAGTTCACCATGACCAACGCTGCGTGGGCCGGCGCGGTGATCGCCATCCTCGGCGTCGTCTTCATGATCGGGTTCCAGATCTGGAACCTGTGCGTCCGGCAGAGCCGCACCGGTTCCAGCCTGGGCAAGAGTGCGATGGGCACCGTCCTGATCAGGTCGGCCGACGGCCAGCACCTGGGAGTCGGGATGTGCTTCCTGCGCCAGATCCTGCACTTCCTCGACAGCCTGGTCTGCTACCTCGGCTACCTCTGGCCGATCTGGGACAACCAGCGTCAGACGTTCGCCGACAAGCTCGTCAGCTCGGTCGTGGTGAAGAAGCAGGCCTAACCGGCGACCGTCATCACGACCCGGGCTCGCCGGGTCGGGTCGATCCAGCGGTCGCGCTGGTGCAGCAGCCGCGCCATCGACCAGCCGGCCATCGGTGCGGCGACCAGCAGCGACGCCGGCCAGAGGTCGAGCTGGGCCAGCCCGCTGAAGACCATCCCGGTCAGGGTGGTCACGACCGCGAGCCGCGCCGAGTAGGCGACCATCGCCGCCGGCGGGGCGGGGGTGGCGCGGGCGGAGCGCAGGTCGACGGCGTACGGCGAGCGCTGGCTCCAGCGCAGGCTCCCGGAGACCACCTGCAGGACCACCACGATCCAGCAGCTCACCAGCGCGACCAGCTGGGCGGCGTCGGGACGACCGGCACGGAGCACCCCCAGTCCGAGGGTGATTGCCGAGGCGATCAGGAGGAACTCGGCCAGCACCCAGGCGCGGGCGGCGAAGACCAGGTCAGGATCGACCGGGAGGGTCTCGCGCCACAGGATCCCGCGGCCCTCCAACGTCCAGGCGTTGACCCCGAAGAGCAGCGCGCCGCCGGAGACGACCAGGCCGGGCAGGATCGTGAGCTGGTGCCAGGGCAGGGCACCGATCAGGGCGACCATGCCGGGGCCGAGGGCGAGCACCAGGACCCCCCGCCGCATCGGGACACCGCGCCAGACCGAGCTGCGGTCCATCCGGACGAGCATCCCGAGGTCGGTGCGCCCCGTCGGACGGGCCCGCAGGTGGCCGGTCTCGGCGCTGACCTCGTCCAGCGGCAGGTAGTGCGCGGCCAGGCTCGCCGGGATCGCACCGACCAGGGCGGCGACCACGAAGAGGACGAGGGTGACGGCGCAGGTGACGGCGCACTCCCACCCTCCGGCGACGTAGTGCACGAACAGGGTGCGGGTCCAGAAGCTGTCGAGGGCGTCGCTGAGGCGGTGGGTGATCAGCAGGACCGCGATCGCGGCCAGGCCCGCGCCGCCGATCAGGCGGACGACGAGGAGTCCGCGGGGCAGTCGGCGGATCAGCTCGACGGTCCAGGCGACCACCTGGCCGAGTGCCGTCGCGGCCAGGATCCAGCAGACCAGCCCGGCGAGCAGGGGTGGCGCGGTCTCGGGTCCGGCCGCGTACGAGGCGGCGCCGAGGAGCAGCCAGGTCTGGATCAGCCAGCCGATGTTGAACGGCGCGAGCAGCAGGGCACCGAGGTGGTCCGTGGTCGGCGAGACCGGGAACGCGACCAGCTGGTCGCGGGGGACGAGCTCGCGGCCACCGCCACTGGCGATCGCCGAGGCGATCGCGAGCAGCGCGAACCCGGCCATCGCGCTGGGGATCAGCAGCAGCGTGGTGAAGGCCCGACCGTCCTCTCCCGCTCCCGGCATGAGGGCCGGCACCACCATCGCCGCCAGGGTGATCGTGGTGAAGGTGAGGACCACCGCGATCCTGCGGCCGCGGTGGCGGGACGCCGTACGGAGGCGGAGGAGGTGGCGGACGTCGACCGCCGCCCGCAGGAACTCAGTCGAGGAGGCCGCGATAGACACGCGCGCCGTCCTCCCCGGCCATCTGGGCGGCGTCGAGGGTGGCGATGCCGGCGCCGCCGCGCAGCACGACGACGCTCGAGCAGGCCTCGATCGCGAGCTCGCGCAGGTGGGTGGAGACGAGCACGCAGGCGCCCCGGGCACGGGCGTCGTTGATCGTCTCCAGCGTGGCCTCGACGCCGATCGGGTCGACCCCGTCGAAGGGCTCGTCGAGCAGCAGGACGAAGGGTTCGTGGAAGGCGGCGAGCAGCACCGAGAGCCGGCGACCCATCCCGTGACTGAACCCGGAGGTCACTCGATGGGTGACGTCGCCGAGCTCGAAGCGTTCGAGGAGGTCTCGGGCACGGGTCTCCCATCCCGGCCCGAGACGCCGCAGTCGCGCCGACAGCTGCAGGTGCTCCCACGGGGTGGCCCGCGGGACCAGTCCTCCGATGTCGGGGCAGTAGCCCACGACCTGCTTCACCGCCAGCGCATGCGTCCCCACGTCGTGCCCCCCGACGACGACGCGCCCCGCGGTGGGTGGGACCACCCCCGCGAGCACACGCATCGTCGTCGACTTGCCCGCGCCGTTCCTCCCCAGGAGCGCGGTACTGCGACCAGCGGCTGCCGTGAGGTCGACGCCGGTTACGGCCTCGACCTCGCCGAAGCGGACGTGCAGACCCTCCACGTCCACCGCTGGCTCGGGGACTTGCTCTCTCATGACTGATCCTCCCGTCCGAGGCAGGTCGGTCACCACGGTCGCACGGTCGAAGGTCGTCTGACCATGGTGACTAGTCCCGTCGACCGTTCGGAGGACCTAGGTCCCGGCAGGGGGGGTCAGTCGGGTCAGTCGCAGGAGGCTGAGCTGACCGACCCGAGCAGGCCTGCCTCGCCGCCCTCCACGAAGGTGATCCGCGCCGAGCAGGCGCCGTGGTGGACGACCACCGACTCGCCGGGCACGATCTCGCCGAGCGTCATCGGCACGTCCACGACCTGGGGCGTGCTGACGTCGGCGGCGGCGCTGGCGAGGTCGAGGTCGGCGTAGGACTGACCCCGGTCGCTGCTCACCATCGCGAACCGGCGCGCGAGCTGGATCGCGCCCTTCTCGGTGGCCACGGCGCCGGTGGGGTCGGGGAGCGCGGCATAGAGCGCGGCGAGCTCGTCCTGGGTGTACTCCTGCTTGCCACAGGTGAGGCGCTGGCCGCCGTCGTACGTCCCGGTGAGCACGCAGCCGGTCTTCTCGTCCTTCCAGCCGCCGTCGCCGTTCTGGTCGGTGACGTCGGTCAGGCCGTCCGTGATCACCGGCGTCCCGACGTCGGCGAGGTCTCCGGAGAGCGCGAGGAACGCCTGCGCATCGGCGTCCGGGTTCGGTGCCGCCTCGTCCGAGGAGGAGCAACCGGCGAGAGCGATCACCGCGGTCAGGGCAGCGACGGCGGTGACGTGAGAGATGCGGGAGCAGCGCATGCCCGGATCGTGTCAGGGCACGGCCCTCGTTCACCGAGAAATCGGATCATTCATTAACAATCAGTCTTGACTGTTTGTTCGAACGGGCTCCAAGATGGGTGATGTGACCCAGGCCACCGTCCGCCTCTCGCAGGAGGAGCGCACCCGCGCGATGCGGGCCCGACTCCTCGATGCCTGCGTCGAGGTCGTCGTGGAGCGCGGATTCGCCGGGACGACGACGACGCTCGTCTCCGAGCGGGCCGGGGTCTCCCGGGGCGCCCAGCTGCACCACTTCCCCACCCGCAACGACCTGGTCTTCGCCGCGGTCGAGCACATCATGACCACCCGCGCCGCCGAGCTGGCGGTCGTCGGGGAGCGGCTGCCGCGCGGCTCGAAGCGGGTGCGCGCGGTGCTCCAGCTCTTCTCCGACCACTTCACCTCGCCGATGTTCACCGCCGCCCTCGAGCTGTGGGTCGGCGCCCGCACCGACCCCGACCTGCTCGCCCTGGTCGGTCCGCTGGAGCAGCAGGTCGGCCGCGACGCCCACCACCTCGCCGTCCGCCTGCTCGACGTCGACGAGTCCGTGCCCGGTCAGCGCGAGCTGATCCAGGCCACGCTCGACCTGATCCGCGGGCTCGGGCTCGCCTCGACGATCAGCGACGACACCCGCCGGCGCAGCCAGATCCTCGACCAGTGGGCCGTCGTGCTCGAGTCCCAGATCGTCCACCCGGAGGAGCGCTCATGAGCGTGCTCGACGAACTGCTGCGCGACCTCGCAGGAGAAGGTGACCGGCTCCGCGCCGCCGTCGCCGACCTCGACGAGGCGGGCTGGCGGACGCCTACCCCCGCCGCCGGGTGGGACGTCGCGACCCAGATCGCGCACCTGGCCTGGACCGACGAGATGGCCGTGCTCGCCACCCGCGCCGCCGGCGGCGACAAGGACGACTGGGACGCCGTCGTGCTGGAGGCGATCGGCGACCCTGAGGGATACGTCGACACCGAGGCGTTGGCAGGCGGCCTCGCCGCTCCCGCCGACCTGCTGGCCCGCTGGGACGCGTCCCGCTCGTCGCTGCCGGTGGCACTGCGCGCGACCGAGGGGAAGATGCCTTGGTTCGGGCCGCCGATGTCCCCGCCGTCGATGGCGACCGCCCGGCTGATGGAGACCTGGGCGCACGCGCTCGACGTCCACGAGGCGTTGGGACTCACCGCGGAGCGGACCGACGCGGTGCGCCACGTCTGCCACCTCGGCGTGCGCACCCGGGGCTTCTCCTACGTCGCCCGCGGGATGAACGCGCCCGACGTCGAGATCCAGGTGACGCTGGTGCTGCCGTCCGGCGACGTCGCGGTGTGGGGCCCCGACGACGCCCCGCAGACGGTCACGGGCTCCGCCTGGGACTTCGCCTGCCTCGTCACCCAGCGGGTGCACCGCACCGACACCGACCTCGTCGCCACCGGTGACGACGCCGAGGAGTGGCTCAACATCGCCCAGGCCTTCGCCGGCCCTCCGGGCACCGGAAGGGATCCCCGCTGATGACTGCACCTCTGATCGTCGCCAACTGCTCCGGCTTCTACGGCGACCGGCTCTCCGCGATGCGCGAGCAGCTCGAGGGCGGCCCGGTCGACGTCATCACCGGCGACTGGCTCGCCGAGCTGACCATGCTGATCCTGGGCAAGGACACGATGCGCGACCCGTCGCTGGGCTACGCCAAGACGTTCCTGACCCAGATGCGCGACTGCCTCACCCTCGCCCTGGAGCGCGGCGTGAAGATCGTCAGCAACGCCGGCGGCCTCAACCCGCGCGGGCTGGCCGAAGCGCTCGACCAGCTGGGCACGGGCGCGAGGATCGCCTGGGTCGACGGTGACGACCTGCGCGGCTCGGGCCTGTTCCCCGGCGCGCTGACCGCCAACGCCTACCTCGGCGCGTTCGGCATCGCTGACGCCCTCGCGGCCGGTGCCGATGTGGTCGTCACCGGCCGGGTGACCGACGCCTCGATCGTCGTGGGGCCGGCGATCTGGCACCACGGCTGGACCCGCGACTCGCTCGACGAGCTCGCCGGCGCGGTCGTGGCCGGGCACATCATCGAGTGCGGCACCCAGGCCTGCGGCGGCAACTTCGCCGGTCTCTTCGACGCGATCGCCTCCCGTCGCCTGGTCGACCCGACGGTGCCGTTCGGGTTCCCGATCGCCGAGATCGCCGCCGACGGATCCTCGGTGATCACCAAGCACGCCGGCACCGGCGGCCTCGTCACCGTCGACACCGTCTCGGCCCAGCTCTTCTACGAGATCCAAGGCACGTCCTACCTGAACCCGGACGTCACCACCGACCTGACCAGCATCGCGTTGGCCGAGGCCGGCCCCGACCGGGTGCTGGTCAGCGGCGTCACCGGGTCGAACCCGCCCGAGAAGCTCAAGGTCGCCGTCAACGAGCTCGGCGGCTGGCGCAACCAGGTCGAGTTCGTGCTGACCGGGCTCGACATCGAGCGCAAGGCCGAGCTGGTCCGGCTCCAGGTCGAAGCGAGCCTGCCCGCCGACCTGCGGCGGTCGTGGTCGTCGTACCGCGTGCCGGCGACCGACTCTGCGACCGAGGAGGGTGCCGCCACCCTGCTGCGCCTGACCGCCTGGTCCACCGACGCCGACGCCGTGGGCCGCGCCTTCACCGGCCCCGCGATCGAGCTCGTCCTGGCGTCCTACCCCGGCTTCCACGTCACCGCGCCTCCCGGGAAGCCCAGCGCCTACGGCGTCTACCGCCCCGAGTACGTCGCCCGCGACGCCGCCGTCGAGACGGTCCACTTCCTCGGTGAACTTGAGGAAAGTAACGTCGCAGGGCCGGTGAGCTGGGGCGAAGTCACCGACCCGACGCCCGTGCCGGCTGCACCGTTCGAGGGTGAGCTGCGCCGCGGCCCGCTCGGCGACCTGGTCTACGCCCGCAGTGGCGACAAGGGCGGCAACGCGAACATCGGGCTGTGGATCCCGGCCGACCGGCCCGACGCGGCCGTCGACTGGCTGCTCGCCACCGTCACGCCCGCGTGGATCCACACCCTGATGCCGGAGACCCGGAAGCTCGACGTGGAGGTCGTGCCGCTGCCCAACCTGCGCGGGGTCAACGTGATCATCCGCGACATCCTCGGCGCCGGCGTGGCCGAGGGCGTCCGGTTCGACCCGCAGGCCAAGGCCCTGGGCGAGTGGCTCCGCAGCAGGTACGTCGACCTCCCGGTGCTGCCGTGAACGACCTGTTCCACCTCGGAGCCACCTTTGCGACCCGTGAGGTGATCGACCACCTCGACGGCTGGGAGGACGCGGGTGAGATCCCTCGCTCCCTGCACCTCGCGGCGGGCAAGCAGGGGCTGCTGGGGATCGGCTTCGACGAGGCCGTCGGCGGTGAGGGCGGCACGCTGCTCGACAGCGTCGACCTGACCGAGGGACTGGTCTCGGCTGGCGCCAGCAGCGGCCTGCTCGCCGGGCTGTTCACCTGCGGGATCGCACTGCCTCACATCGCGAACCACGGGTCGGCGGAGCTGATCGATGACTACGTCCGTCCGACCCTGGCCGGCGAGAGGATCGGTAGCCTGGCGATCACCGAGCCCGATGCCGGCTCCGACGTCGCGCACCTGCGCACGACCGCGGTGCGCGACGGCGACCACTACGTCGTCAACGGCACCAAGACCTTCATCACCTCCGGCGTGCGGGCCGACTTCGTCACCGTCGCGGTCCGCACCGGCGGCACCGACCGTCCCGGGGCGAGCGGGATCAGCCTGCTCGTGATCGACAAGGACTCCCCCGGCTTCACGGTCACCCGCGCGCTGGCCAAGATGGGTTGGCACTGCTCCGACACCGCCGAGCTCTCCTTCGTCGACGTCCGCGTCCCGGTCGAGCACCTGGTCGGATCCGAGAACGAAGGGTTCGGCTACATCGCGGAGGCGTTCGTCTCCGAGCGGATCGCGCTGGCCGTCCAGGCGTACGCGATCGCCGCCCGCAGCCTGATGCTGGCGACGGCGTACTGCCGCGAGCGGGAGACGTTCGGGAAGCCGCTGATCAGTCGGCAGGTGGTGCAGCACAAGCTGGTCGAGATGCACCGCCAGGTGGAGGTCGCGCGCAGCTACACGCGCTCGGTCACCGAGCGCTACGTCGCCGCCGGATCGGTCGCCACTCCGCAGGCGATCGCCGACGCAGTTCTGGCTAAGCAGACAGCCGTTGAGGCCTCGCAGGCAGTCTGCGACGCCGCCGTACAACTCCACGGAGGGGCCGGGTATCTGCGCGGCACCGAGGTGGAGCGCCACTACCGGGACACCCGGATCCTGCCCATCGGAGGAGGAGCAACCGACGTGATGACCGATCTCGCCGCCAAGCTGTTGGGGCTGACCGCATGAGCACCGAGCAGCTCAGCAACCGGGACGCGATGCTGGACAAGCTCGCCGACCTCGACGCCGAGCACGCCAAGGCGGTCAACGCCGGTGCCAAGTACGTCGACCGGCACCATGCTCGCGGCAAGCTCACCGCCCGCGAGCGGATCGAGCTGCTGCTCGACGACGGCAGCCCGTTCCTGGAGCTGATGACCCTCGCCGGCTGGGGCACCGAGTTCACCGTCGGCGGATCGACCGTCACCGGCATCGGTGTCGTCTCCGGGATCGAGTGCATGATCGTGGCGCACGAGCCGACCGTGAAGGGCGGCACGATCAACCCGATCTCGATGAAGAAGACCGGCCGGGCGATGCAGATCGCCGAGGAGAACCACCTCCCGACCGTCACGCTCGTCGAGTCCGGCGGCGCCGACCTGCCGCACCAGAAGGACATCTTCCTGCCCGCGGGGCGGGGTTTCCGTGACATCACCCGGGCCAGCGCGCGCAAGCAGCCGACGGTCGCGCTGGTCTTCGGCAACTCGACCGCGGGTGGCGCCTACATCCCCGGGATGAGCGACCACATCGTGATGGTCGACGGCGGTGCCAAGGTGTTCCTCGGCGGTCCTCCGCTGGTCAAGATGGCCACCGGCGAGGAGTCGACCGACGAGGAGCTGGGCGGTGCGCAGATGCACGCCACCACCTCGGGCCTGGCCGACTACCTCGCCACCGACGAGCACGACGCGATCCGGATCGGTCGCCGCATCGTCGCCCGGCTCAACGTCTCCAAGAAGGGCGCACGCTTCACCGGCGCCTACGCCGAGCCGCTGCACGACCCCGAGGGCCTGCTCGACCTGATCCCGACCGACCTCAAGGAGCCGTTCGACCCCCGCGAGGTGATCCTGCGGCTCGTCGACGGTCCGAGCGAGACCAACGCCGTCTCGTTCGACGAGTTCAAGCCGTCGTACGGCCCCTCGCTCGTCACCGGGTGGGCGCGGATCCACGGTCGTCCGATCGGGATCCTCGCCAACGCGCAGGGGATCCTGTTCTCCAAGGAGGCGCAGAAGGCGACGCAGTTCATCCAGCTCGCCAACGCCACCGACACCCCGCTGCTCTTCCTGCACAACACCACCGGCTACATGGTCGGCAAGGAGTACGAGCAGGGCGGGATCATCAAGCACGGCGCGATGATGGTGAACGCGGTCTCCAACTCGTCCGTCCCGTCGATCTCGATCCTGATCGGTGCCTCCTACGGGGCCGGCAACTACGGCATGAACGGTCGCGCCTACGACCCGCGCTTCCTGTTCACCTGGCCCAATGCCAAGTGCGCCGTGATGGGGCCGACCCAGCTCGCCGGGGTGATGTCGATCGTCGCCCGCGGCGCCGCCGAGGCCAAGGGAGTGCCCTTCGACGAGGAGGCCGACGCCGCCACCCGCGCGTTCGTCGAGTCGATGATCGAGGAGCAGTCGCTGCCCTACTTCCTGTCCGGGATGGTCTACGACGACGGGATCATCGACCCGCGCGACACCCGCAACATCCTCGGCCTGTGCCTATCCGTCATCGAGAACCAGCCGATCGAGGGCACCCTCAACTTCGGCGTCTTCCGGATGTGAGATCTGTGTCTATTACTCGAGTCCTCGTCGCCAACCGCGCCGAGATCGCCTCGCGGGTCTTCCGCACCTGTCAGCGTCTGGGCATCAGCACCGTCGCTGTGTTCTCCGACGCCGACGAGGAGCTGCCGTACGTCGGCCACGCGGACCTCTCCGTCCACCTGCCCGGCAACACCCCGGCAGAGACGTACCTGCGCGGTGACCTGATCATCGCCGCGGCGCTGCGTGCCGGTGCCGACGCGATCCACCCCGGCTATGGCTTCCTGTCCGAGAACGCGGAGTTCGCCGCCGCGGTCGAGGAGGCCGGGCTGATCTGGATCGGGCCGTCCCCCGAGTCGATCGTCTCGATGGGCTCCAAGGTCGGTTCCAAGGAGATCATGCGCGCCGCCGGCGTCCCCGTCCTGGAGGCGCCCGAGCACCCGACCGAGGCCGACCTGCCCCTGCTGGTCAAGGCGTCCGCCGGTGGTGGCGGGCGCGGGATGCGGATCGTCCGCGAGCTCGCCGACCTGGAGAGCGAGATCGCGAAGGCGGCGGCCGAGGCCGAGTCCGCCTTCGGTGACGGCACCGTCTTCGTCGAGCCGTACGTCGAGGAGGGCCGCCACGTCGAGGTGCAGGTGATGAGCACCTTCGTCATCGGCGATCGCGACTGCTCGGTCCAGCGTCGCCACCAGAAGGTCGTCGAAGAGGCTCCTGCCTTCGGACTGCCCGACCACGTCCGCAGCGCGCTGCACGACGCGGCCCGGCACGCGGTCGAGGCGATCGACTACCGCGGCGCCGGCACGGTCGAGTTCCTCTACGACCCCGCCACCGAGCGGTTCTTCTTCCTCGAGATGAACACCCGTCTCCAGGTGGAGCATCCCGTCACCGAGGAGGTCACCGGCTTCGACCTGGTGGAGCTCCAGCTGATGGCTGCGTCGGCGCTCTCGATGCTGGTCACCGTCGGTGAGCCGAAGGGCCACTCGATCGAGGTCCGGCTCTACGCCGAGGACCCGGCCAACGACTACGCCCCGCAGACCGGACTGCTCACCGCCTTCGACATTCCCGGCGGTCCGGGGATCCGGGTCGAGACCGGCTTCGAGGCCGGCAGCACGGTCAGCACGTTCTACGACGCGATGCTGGCCAAGGTGATCAGCACCGCGGACACGCGGACCGACGCGGCACGGGCTCTGGCCGTCGTACTCCGGAAGGCGCGGATCCACGGGCTGACCACCAACCGTGACCAGCTGGTCGCGATCCTGGAGTCGCCGGAGTTCCTGGCCGAGGAGATCTCGACGAAGTTCCTCGCCACCGATTCCCGGGTCTCGACCCACCAGAACCCGGGACTCGGCACCCCAGAAGCCGCGACTCGGCTGGCGGCGGCGCTCGCGCTCACGGCGCGGGCCGACGCGCGACGGTCCGTCGCCACGGCGATGCCGACCAGCTGGCGCAACGTGCCCAGCCAGCCGCAGCGGATCGACTTCACCGACGAGACCTCGGCGGAGTTCCACGGCACCCGGACCGGTTTCACCTCCGAGACCGCCCGCGTGATCAGCGCGACGCCCGAACGCGTCGTGCTGGAGATCGACGGGATCCGCACCCGCTTCGACACCACGGTGCGCGGCCTGCCCGGCCACGAGCACGTGGACGTGGAGTCGGTGCACGGCCACGTCGCCCTCACCCGCACCCCGCGCTTCACCGAGCCCGGCGACCGGATCGAGGCGGGCAGCCTGCTCGCGCCGATGCCGGGCGCGGTCGTCGCCGTCCACGCTGCCGTCGGCGACGAGGTCGCCGAGGGTCAGCCCCTCCTCGTCCTCGAGGCGATGAAGATGCAGCACACCATCGCGGCGCCGCACGCCGGCGTCCTGGCCGAGCTCGACGTCAAGGTCGGCGACCAGGTCACCGGCGGCACCGTCCTCGCCGTCGTCCACCAACCCGAAGAGTCCACGCAGGAGCAGTCATGACCGCAACGTTCACCGAACCCGAAGAGCGCATCGAGCTCCGCAAGGCCGTCGCCAAGCTGGCCTCGAAGTACGGCCACGACTACCTCCTGACGAAGGCGCGCGCCGGGGAGAAGATGACCGAGCTCTGGCTCGAGCTCGGCAAGAACGGCTACCTCGGCGTCAACCTCCCCGAGGAGTACGGCGGCGGGGGCGGTGGGATCGGCGACGTGTCGGCGGTCCTGGAGGAGCTCGGCGCTGCTGGCTGCGGGACGCTGATGATGGTCGTCAGTCCCGCGATCTGCGGGACCGTGATCACCAAGTTCGGCACCGAGGCCCAGAAGCAGAAGTGGCTGCCCGGCATCGCCGACGGCACCGAGACGATGGCGTTCGCGATCACCGAGCCCGACGCCGGCACCAACAGCCACAACATCATCACCACCGCACGCCGCGACGGTGACGAGTGGGTGCTCAACGGCAAGAAGGTCTTCATCTCCGGCCTCGACGAGTCCAAGAACGCCCTCGTCGTGGCGCGCACCGAGGACGCCAAGACCGGCAAGCTCAAGCCCTGCCTGTTCATCGTCCCCACCGACGCCCCCGGCTTCGAGTGGACCCCGATCCCGATGGACTTCGTCATGCCGGAGACCCAGTTCCAGGTCTTCTTCGACGACGTCCGACTCCCTGCCGACGCCCTGGTCGGCGACGAGAACGGCGGCCTGGTGCAGCTGTTCGCGGGCCTCAACCCGGAGCGGATCATGGCGGCGTCCTTCTCCACCGGGATGGCACGCTACGCGCTGGCCCGCGCCGCCGAGTACGCCAAGGACCGTGAGGTCTTCGGCGCCCCCATCGGCTCGCACCAGGCGATCGCGCACCCGCTGGCCCAGGCCCACATCCAGGTCGAGCTGGCCCGGCTGATGACGCAGAAGGCCGCCGCGCTGGTCGATGCCGGCGAGGACATGGCGGCGGGCGAGGCGGCCAACATGGCGAAGTACGCCGCCGCCGAGGCGGGGGTGTTCGCGGTCGACACCAGCGTGCACACCTTCGGCGGCAACGGCCTGACCCAGGAGTACGGGATGGGGTCGCTGCTCGCGGCTGCTCGCGTGATGCGGATCGCACCCGTGAGCAAGGAGATGATCCTCAACTTCGTCTCGATGCACTCGCTGGGTCTGCCAAAGTCCTACTGATGGGCACTGAGACGACCGAGCTGGTCCACCTCGCGATCGCCGACGGGGTCGCCACGATCACGCTGGACTCCCCGCACAACCGCAACGCGCTCTCGCGTCAGCTGCTCACCGAGCTGAACACGGCGCTCGAGACGGCGGCTGCGGACGAGTCGGCGCTGGTCGTCGTCCTGACCAGCACCGACCGGGTGTTCTGCAGCGGCGCGGATCTGTCGGAGGCGAGCTCCACCCCGATGATCGAGGGGGCGCGGGCGATCGTGGCCCTGCAGCGCGCGATCCTCGCGCACCCGCTGCCGGTCGTCGTGGCGCTGCGCGGACCGGTGCGGGCGGGCGGCACTGGGATCGTGGCCGCCGCCGACATCGTGATCGCCAGCGAGGAGGCGAACTTCCAGCTCACCGAGGTGAAGCTCGGCCTGGCCCCGGCGGCGATCTCGCTGACGCTGCTCCCCCGGCTCAACAGCCGGGAGGCGGCGTACACGTTCCTGGCCGGTCAACCGTTCACCGCCGACTACGCCCAGCGTGCCGGACTGGTGACCAAGGTCGTCCCCGCCGCCCAGCTCGAGGCCATCACGGCTGCGGCCTGTGACGAGGTCACGACCGGCTCAAGGCAGGGGCTGCGCGAGACCAAGGGGCTGCTCAACGCCGCGATGATCGCCGACATCGATGCCCGGGGCGAGGAGATCGCCGCGCTCTCGGCGCGACTCTTCGACTCCGAGGAGGCGCACGCCGCGATGGCGAGGTTCCTCGCGCGTTGACCTGTTCGAACATCTGTTCGATCATGGTCGGGTGATCCTGCACGCCGACCTCGACTCGTTCTTCGCCTCGGTGGAGCAACGCGACGACCCCCGGCTGCGGGGTCGGCCGGTGATCGTCGGCGGAGGCGTGGTGCTCGCGGCCAGCTACGAGGCCAAGGCCTACGGCGTGAAGTCGGCGATGGGCGGTCGGATGGCCCTGGCCCGCTGCCCGGACGCGATCGTGGTGCCGCCCCGGTTCGAGGCGTACACCAAGGCGAGCAAGCGGGTCTTCGAGATCTTCAACGACACCACGCCGCTGGTCGAAGGGATCTCGATCGACGAAGCCTTCCTCGACGTCACCGGGCTGCAGCGCCTGGTCGGTCCCCCCGAGCAGATCGGCGCCACCCTGCGGACCCGGGTGAAGGACGAGGTCGGACTGCCGATCAGCGTCGGCATCGCCCGGACGAAGTACCTGGCCAAGATCGCCAGCGCGGTCAGCAAGCCCGACGGACTCCTGCTCGTCCCGGCCCACGGCGAGGAGCACTTCCTGCACCCCCTGCCGGTGGAGCGGCTCTGGGGCGTCGGCGCGATCACCGCGGCGAAGCTGCACGCCGAGGGCATCCGGACCATCGGGCAGCTCGCCCGCCGCGAGGAGACCGAGCTGGCGTTGTCGGTGGGCAAGGCGTCGGGCCGTCACCTGCACGCCCTGGCCAACCTGCGCGATCCGCGACCGGTCGAGGTCGGGCGGCGGCGCAGCTCGATCGGCTCCCAGAGCGCGCTCGGCAAGGGCCGGCGCAGTCACGAGGAGCTCGAGGTCATCCTGGCTGCCCTGGTCGACCGGGTCGGCAAACGCCTCCGGAAGGGCGAGCGCACCGGACGCACCTTCACCCTGCGACTGCGCTTCGACGACTTCACCCGCGCCACCCGCTCGGCGACCCTGGCTCACACGAGCGGTGCGACGCAGGTCTGGCTCGACACGGGCCGACGGCTGCTGCGCCAGGCCCAGCCGCTGATCGACGAACGCGGCTGCACCCTGCTCGGGATCAGCATCTCCGGCCTCAGCACCCGCGAGTACGAGCAGCTCGAGCTCCCGCTCTTCCCCGCCGCCACCCAGGGCGAGCAGCTCGACCGCACCCTCGACCAGCTCAAGGACCGCTTCGGCAAGGAGTCGGTCACCCGCGCCGTCCTGCTCAAGCAGTACGTCGGCCACGAAATGCCGACGCTCCCCGACCCAGGACCGACCACCTCTCCATAGTCAGGCAGAGGGGCAAGGCGTCTCCGCCGAAATGCCGAACGCTCCCCGACCATCAGGTCGAGGAGCGTCAGCGTGTCATCAGGATCAGCGGGCGCTGAAGGAAGCGGCGCTGTGCGAGCCGCCACCCTGGCCGCCGGAGCGACGCTGGCCGCCCCCGCCACCACCGGAGCGACGCTGGCCGCCACCGTTGCCACCGCTCTTGGGAGCACCGGACTTGGCGCCGCCGTTGCGGCTGCCACCGGAGCGCTGACCGCCCTGGCCACCGGACTTCGGAGCGCCGCCGCCGTTGCCGCCGGTGCCCTCCGTGGCCTGACGCTTGCGCGCGCGGCTGCCGGGACGGGACTTGCGGGTCGAGTCGCGCTCACCGGCGGGACGACGCGCGGGCTGCGGAGCCTCAGCGACCTCGAAGCCACCGGGACGCTCACGCTCGCCGGGGGCGACGGTGATCAGGATCGGGTGACCGACACCGTCGACGCGGGTGATCTGCGGCTTGATCCCGGCAGCCCGGGTCAGGTCGCGGACGTCCTTGACCTGGTCGTCGGTCATCAGCGTGACGACGGTGCCCGAAGCGCCGGCGCGAGCCGTCCGACCCGAGCGGTGCAGGTACGCCTTGTGCTCCGACGGCGGGTCGGCGTGCACCACGAGGGCGACGTCGTCGACGTGGATGCCGCGCGCGGCGATGTCGGTGGCCACCAGCGTGGTCGCCGTACCGGCGTGGAAGGCGTCCATGTTCCGGGTGCGGGCGTTCTGCGACAGGTTGCCGTGCAGGTCGACCGACGGGATGCCCTTGCCGTTGAGCTGGCGGGCGAGCGCCTTGGCGCCGTGCTTGGTGCGGGTGAAGATCACCGTGCGGCCCGGCGCGGCAGCCAGGTCGGCCAGCACCGCGACGCGCTGGTCACGGGCGCTGAGGTGGAAGACGTGGTGCTCCATCGTCGCGACCGGCGACTGGGCCGAGTCGGCCTCGTGCGTCACCGGGTTGGTCAGGAACTGCTTGACCAGCGTGTTGATGCCGTTGTCCAGCGTGGCGCTGAAGAACAACCGCTGGCCGCTCTTCGGCGTCTGGGACAGGATCCGGCGCACGCCGGGCAGGAAACCGAGGTCGGCCATGTGGTCGGCCTCGTCGAGGATGGTGACCTCGACCTGCGACAGGTCGCAGTGACCCTGCTTGATCAGGTCCTCGAGACGACCGGGGCAGGCCAGCACGATGTCCGCGCCGCGCTGCAGGCCGTTGACCTGCGGCACCTGGCCGACACCGCCGAAGACGGTCTGGAGCTTGAGCCCGTGCGCCGCAGCGAAGGGCTCGAGGGACTCCTTGATCTGACCGACCAGCTCACGCGTGGGGGCCAGGATCAGCGCACGCGGCTTGCGAGCGGCGGGGCGCTTGCCCGACTCGACCAGGCGGGCGACGAGCGGGATGAGGAAGGCGTAGGTCTTACCCGAACCGGTCCGGCCGCGGCCGAGGACGTCGCGTCCGGCGAGGCTGTCCGCCAGCGTGGCGGCCTGGATCGGAGTGGGGGTGGTGATGCCACGCTCGTCGAGAACGTGGACAAGGGAGGTGGGCACGCCGAAGCCGGCGAAGCCCTCAGAAACGACTGAAGACAAGAGAGATCTCACATCTGGCATGTCTCGCCAGGCATCCAACCTCACAGAATCGTGAGGCCGGGGGTCCGGGGATCCGGACTCTGGTCCGTCGAGCTCGTGGACCGAAGCTGGCAGCCGGAGGCAAGACTGGTGCCGACTGCTCTTCGACAGTACAGCGACGGGGGCGCCCTGGCCGAAACCAGGACGCCCCCGACGACGTGAGATGCGACTCACTCAGCCACCATCAGGCCGGGAAGGACTCGCCCTTCGCCGCCATCTCGAGCAGGTACGGCGTCGGCGCGAACCGCTCACCGTAGGCCGCCGCGAGCTCGTTGGCCCGCTTGATGAACGCGTCCAGACCGTACGTGCCGTCGGCCGCGTCGTAGCCCGTGATGAACTGCGCCGCACCACCGGTGGAGGCCGGGAACCCGATGCCGAAGATCGACCCGATGTTCGCGTGGGCGGCCGAGGTGACGACCCCCTCCTCGAACGTCTTCGCGGTCTCGATGGCCTCGATGAACATCAGCCGGTCCTTGATGTCGGCGATGCTCGGCTGGACCTCGGCCGGCGGGAACAGCTCAGCCAGGCCCGACCAGATCGAGCCCCGCTTGCCGTCCTCGTAGGTGTAGAACCCGGCGCCCTTGAGCTTGCCCGAGCGGCCGGCGGCGATGAGCTTGTTGGCCACCTTCTCCATCGCGCCCTCCTCCTCGATGCCGGCAGCCTCGCGGGTGGTCTTGGCGATCTTGACCATCAGCTCGAGGTTGAGCTCGTCGGCCAGCTGCAGCGGGCCGACCGGGTAGCCGGCCTGGGTGGCGGCGCGCTCGATCGAGTACGGGTGCACACCCTCGGCGAGGAGCTGGATGCCCTCGTTGATCGTGGTGCCGATGACGCGCGAGGTGTAGAACCCCCGCGAGTCGTTGGCGATCATCGGGGTCTTGCGGATCGCCAGCACCACGTCGTACGCCTTGGCGAGCGTCTCGTCGGAGGTCTCGGCGCCGCGGATGATCTCGACCAGCGGCATCTTGTCGACCGGCGAGAAGAAGTGCAGACCGATGAAGCGGCCGGCGGCGTTGGTGCCGTCGACGCCCTTGGCCAGCTCCGTGATCGGCAGGGTCGAGGTGTTGGAGCACAGCAGTGCGCCCTCGGCCAGGTGCGGCGCGATCTCGTTGAAGACCTTCTGCTTGAGCGCGACGTCCTCGAAGACGGCCTCAACGACGAGGTCCGCGCCGGCGGCGTCGGCGGCGTTGTCGGTCGCGGTGATCCGACCGAGCAGCTCGGCCGCCTTCTCAGCGGTGAGCTTGCCGCGCGAGACGGCCTTGTCGTTGATCCCGGCGGTGTAGGCCTTGCCGCGCTCGGCCGCCTCCAGGGAGACGTCCTTGAGCACGACCTCGACGCCGGCGCGGGCGAGCACGTAGGCGATACCCGCACCCATCATCCCGGCACCGAGCACGACCGCCTTGGTCGGCGTGTACTTCTCCACGCCGGCCGGGCGCAGGGCACCGGAGTTGATCGAGGACAGGTCGAAGAAGAACGCCTGGATGAAGTTCTTCGCCTGCTGGGACGTGACCAGGTTGACGAAGTAGCGGGTCTCGATCCGCGAGGCGGTGTCGAAGTCGACCTGCGCGCCCTCGACGACCGCGGAGAGGATCGCCTTGGGCGCCTTCACGTCGGCCTGCTTGAGCTGCTTGCGCAGGATCGGGGTGAGCGCGGGCAGGAAGCCGACCAGCGCCGGCGACGTCGGAGCGCCACCGGGGAGCTTGAAGCCGGGCTTGTCCCACGGCTGCAGACCGGCGCCCTCGACGCCGGCGTTCTCCAGCACCCACGCCTTGGCGCGAGCGACCACCTGGTCGGCGGGGACGACCTCGTCGACCAGACCCTTGGCCAGGGCGGCCTCGGGCTTGAACCGGGTGCCGGGCCCGACGATCTCGGTGAGGGTCTTGATCAGACCGAACATCCGGACCGAGCGGGTCAGACCGCCACCGGCGGGCAGCAGGCCGAGCGAGACCTCGGGCAGACCGATGTCGTAGCGGCCCTCGGCCGCGATCCGGCGGTTGGTGGCCAGCGTGATCTCCAGGCCACCGCCCAGGGCGGCGCCGTTGATCGCCGAGGCGACGGGCTTGTCGAGCAGCTCCAGCTTGCGCAGGGTGGCCTTGATCCCCTCGCACTCGGCGAAGATCTCGGCGCTGTTCTCACGGCGAGCGCCCATCATGTTCTTCAGGTCGCCACCGGCGAAGAAGGTCTTCTTCGCGCTGGTGATGACGACGCCCTTGATCGAGTCGGCCTCGGCGACGACGCGGTCGATCGCCGCCTCCATCGATGACTTGTAGAGGGCGTTCATCGTGTTCGCCGACTGGTTCGGGTCGTCCAGCGTCAGGGTGACGATGCCGTGCGCGTCGACGTCGTACTTCACTGCGGTTTCAGTCATTGTCATTCCTCTCAGACCAGCTCGACGATCGTGGCGATACCCATGCCGCCGCCGACGCAGAGCGTGGCGAGGCCACGCTTCTTGCCGCGACGCTGGAGCTCGTCGACGAGCGTGCCCAGGATGATGGCGCCGGTGGCACCGAGCGGGTGACCCATCGCGATCGCACCACCGTTGACGTTGGTGACGTCGTGGCTGATGCCCATGTCGCGCATGAAGCGCATCGCGACGGCGGCGAACGCCTCGTTGATCTCCCACAGGTCGATGTCGTCGACGGTGAGACCGGCCTTGGCCAGCGCCTTGCGGGCGGCCGGGGCCGGACCGGTCAGCATGATCGTCGGGTCCGCGCCGGAGACGGCGGCGGAGATGATCTTGGCGCGCGGGGTCAGCCCGAGCTCACGCCCGACCTCCTCGGACCCGATCAGGGTCAGTGCGGCGCCGTCGACGATGCCGGAGCTGTTGCCGGCGTGGTGGACGTGGTCGATCTTCTCGATCCAGTGGTACTTCGACAGCGCGACGTCGTCGAAGCCGGCCTCCTGGCCGGGGGTGACGAAGCTGGGCTTCAGGCCGGCGAGGCCCTCGGCGGTGGTGCCGGGGCGGACCAGCTCGTCGTGGTCGAGGACGACCTGACCGTTCTGGTCGACGACGGGGATGACGCAGTCCTTGTAGTAACCGGCCTCCCAGGCCGCGGCGGCACGGGCGTGCGACTCGGCGGCGTAGGTGTCGACGTCGGTGCGGCTCCAGCCCTCGATCGTGGCGATCAGGTCGGCGCCGATGCCCTGCGGGATGAAGTCGGTGGCGAGCGCGGTGGCCGGGTCGAGCGCCCAGGCGCCGCCGTCGGAGCCCATCGCGACGCGGCTCATCGACTCCACGCCGCCGGCGATGATCAGGTCCTCGAACCCACCGCGGACGCGCGAGGCGGCCTGGTTCACGGCCTCGAGGCCGGACGCGCAGAACCGGTTGAGCTGCACACCGGCGGTGGTCTCGGGCAGACCCGCGGCGAGCGCGGCGGTCTTGGCGATGTCGCCGCCCTGGTCGCCGATCGGGCTCACGACGCCGAGAACGATGTCGTCGATCCGCTCGACGTCGAGGGAGGGGTTGCGCTTGCGCAACTCGTCGATCAGCCCGACCACGAGGTCGACGGGCTTGACCTCGTGGAGGCCCCCGGTCTTCTTGCCGCGGCCGCGGGGCGTGCGGACGTGGTCGTAGATGAATGCTTCAGCCATGCGGCCAATCATGACACCAAAACTGTCAGGATCAACCCCGAGTCGGTGAACGTCTCAGGGAACGCGGGACAACGAACGGGAGATCGCCCGGTTCATCGCCCCCTGGAACGCCACGACGATCGCCTGCACGGTGAGCTCACGCAGCCGCGGCACGCCCTTCTCCATCAGATCGGCCTCCTCGGGGGTGTGCTCGATCTTGACGAAGGGGGCGACGATCTGGCTGCGGAAGATCTGGTCGAGCTCCTCGGCCAGGTCGTCCATGTGCCGCTGGGTCGCCTCGTGAGCGGCGGCGAGGGCATCACGTGGCAGGCCCAGGGCACGCAGCTCGCGGGCGATGTCGGCCTGGATCTCGCGCGCCGACCCGTTGGTCCACGACGTGATCATCGCCCGCTGCATGGAGAGGTCCTCGGGCGTCGCACCGACGCCGCGGTGCTCGAGGTAGCGGCCGATCGCCTCGAGGGTGAATCCGTGCACCTGGAGCGCGGTGATCAGCTCGAGCCGGGCGCGGTGCAGGGCGCCGTACACCGCGACGCGTCCCTCGCGACCAGGAGCGGGCAGCAGGCCGAGTCCGGTGTAGTAGCGGATGTTGCGCACCGTGTGACCGGTGAGCTCCGCCAGCTCCTCGACCGTGTATCGCTCCACTCCCATGGCCGTGGACGCTAGCATCGTGACAGTCCTACTGTCAGTCTCCTGGCCGTGACCCGGCCGACGAAGGAGTGTCATGCCCATCACCCCGACCATCTACGAAGCCGAGCACGAGGACTTCCGCTCGACCGCGCGAGCCTTCCTGGAGAAGGAGGTCGTGCCCTTCCACGACCAGTGGGAGAAGGACGGCATCGTCCCGCGCGACCTCTGGATCAAGGCGGGCGACGCAGGGCTGCTCTGCTTCGACGTCGCCGAGGAGTACGGCGGCCCGGGGATCAAGGACTTCCGGTTCAACTCGGTCTTCCACGAGGAGATGAGCAAGGTCGGCGCGAGCGGACCGGGCTTCTTCGTCCACACCGACATCATCGTTCCCTACATCTCCCACCTCGGGACCGAGGAGCAGAAGCAGCGCTGGCTGCCGGGCTGCGTCTCGGGCGAGATCATCACCGCGGTCGCGATGACCGAGCCCGGTGCCGGCTCCGACCTGCAGGGCATCCAGACCCGCGCGGTGCTCGACGGCGACCACTACGTGCTCAACGGGTCGAAGACGTTCATCTCGAACGGGATCCACGCCGACCTGGTGATCGTGGTCTGCAAGACGGACCCGAGCGCGGGCGCCAACGGGGTCTCGCTGCTCGTCGTCGAGCGCGGCATGGAGGGCTTCGAGCGCGGCCGGAACCTGGACAAGATGGGGATGAAGGCGCAGGACACCGCCGAGCTCTCCTTCACCGACGTCCGCGTCCCCAAGGAGAACCTGCTCGGGCCCGAGGGCTCCGGGTTCATCTCGTTGATGACGCTGCTGCCGCAGGAGCGGATCTCGGTGGCCTCCATCGCGGTGGCCGCGATCGAGTCCGCGCTGGAGCTCTCGCTCGACTACGCCCGGACGCGGACCGCGTTCGGCAAGCCGATCGGTCGCAACCAGTCGATGGCGTTCACGCTGGCCGAGATGGCGACCGAGGCGCACATCGCCCGGGTCTTCCTCAACGACGCGATCACGCAGCTCAACGCCGGCACCGCCGACACCGCGCTGGCGTCGATGGCGAAGTGGTGGACCACCGAGCTGCAGAAGAAGATCATCGACCAGGGCGTCCAGATCCACGGCGGCTACGGCTACATGATGGAGTACCCGATCGCGAAGGCCTACGTGGACAGCCGGATCCAGACGATCTACGGCGGCACCACCGAGATCCAGAAGCTGATCATCAGCCGCTCCCTCAACCTCTGAGGGAGCGGCCGACGGGCTCACCGACCGGCGGTCAGAGCAGGTTCTCGACCAACGGGGTCGGTGAGCCGAACCGGTGCGCGGTGACAGCGATCGCCTGCTCGTGCAGGAAGGTGAGCAGCTCGATCCGGCCGGACTGGACGGCGGGCTGGGCGTAGAGCGCGATGTCGACGCGACCGTTGCTCGCCTCGGCGAACGCCTGACGGCTGCCGCCGATCAGGCGCACCCGCGACGGAGCGTGGGGACCCTGCAGGCGGGCGGCCCACGCGGCGGTGTCCTCGACCACGACGGTCGCGCCGATGCCCTCGAGCGCGGCGTGCACGGTCGCGTCGATGGGGGCCGCCGTGGAGACGGTCAGCGTCGATCCGGCGAGCAGTCCGGCCGCAGCCACGCGGACCAGCTCGCAGGTCGCCTCGGCCTCGTGGGTCGACACGTCCTCCATCCGGATGGTCACCGGGACCGGGCAGTAGCGGAACAGGTTCTTCTCGGCGAGCAGCGCGCTGGGGTCGCTGACGACGCCGTACTCGGCCATCCACGCCGCGGCGTCGGAGCCGGCCGCCTGCTCGAGCTTCTCGCAGACCGGACCGGCGAACCCGGTCGCGTCGAGGAACGCCGCGACCGCCGGGCTGATCGGCTCCCCGTGCTGCGCGGGAGCGGGAGCCCAGTCGCTGAGCCCGATCAGGTACTGCGGACCACCGGCCTTGGTGCCGGCACCGACGGCCGACTTCTTCCAGCCGCCGAACGGCTGACGGCGTACGACGGCGCCGACCGTGGAGCGGTTGACGTAGAGGTTGCCCGCCTGGACACCGGTCTCGGGGTCGAGCCACTGCTCGATCTCGGTGCGCTCGAGCGAGTGCAGACCGGCGGTCAGGCCGTAGTCGCTGCCGTTCTGGAGCGCGATCGCCTCGGTCAGGGACTCGGCCTCCATCAGACCCAGCACGGGGCCGAAGTACTCGGTGCGGTGGAACTCGCTGCCGGGCTTGACGCCGATCTTGACGCCCGGGGACCAGAGTCGCCCGGTCTCGTCGAGCCGGCGCGGCTCGACCAGCCAGGACTCACCCGGCGCGAGCGTGGTCAGGGCGGAGAGCAGCTTGCCCGACGCCGGCTCGATGAGCGGACCCATCTGCGTCGTGGCGTCGCTCGGCAGGCCCACCCGGAGTGACGAGACGGCGTCGACGAGCTGGTGGCGGAAGCGGTCCGAGCGGGCGACCGAGCCGACCAGGATGCCCAGCGAGGCGGCCGAACACTTCTGGCCGGCGTGACCGAACGCGGAGTAGACGAGGTCCTTGACCGCCAGGTCGAGGTCGGCGTGCGGGGTGACGATGATCGCGTTCTTGCCCGAGGTCTCGGCCAGCAGCGGCAGGTCGGAGCGGAAGCGACGGAACAGCTCGGCGGTCTCGAAGGCACCGGTGAGGATGAGGCGGTCGACCTCGGGGGCTTCGATCAGCGCCTGACCGACACCGTTCTCGGGAGCGTGCACGAGGGTGAGGACGTCGCGCGGGACGCCGGCCTCCCAGAGCAGCTCGGCGACCATCGACCCACAGCGCGCGGCCTGCGGCGCGGGCTTGAGGATCACGGCCGACCCGGCGGCCAGCGCCGCGGCGACGCCGCCGGTCGGGATGGCGACCGGGAAGTTCCACGGCGGGGTGACCACGGTGAGGCCGACCGGGACCGCGGTCGCGCCGTCGACGGAGTCGAGCTCGACGGCCAGGTCGGCGTAGTAGCTGAGGAAGTCGACGGCCTCGGAGATCTCCGGGTCGCCCTGGTCGATGGTCTTGCCGGCCTCGGAGCCGGAGACCTCGAGCAGGTCGCCCCGGCGGCGCTCGAAGAGCACCGCGGCGGCACGCAGCACCTCGGCGCGCTCGGCACCGGTGCGGGCCGCCCAGGCCGTGCCGGCCTCGCGGGTGGAGGCGATCTTCGCCCTCATCGTCGGGACGTCGGTGACGGCATGCGCGGCGACGAGGTCGACGCCCAGCTGGGAGTCGGCGATCCGGTCGATGATGGCCGCGGCCCAGGCCCGGTTGGCCGGGAGCGCCGGGTCGGTGTCGGAGGCGTTGCTGAAGCCGGTCGGGGCTGCGAGCGCACCCGGGGCGGCCTCCCAGGCGCGGTTCTGCGTCCGGTTCGGCGGCGGCACCGAACCGTCGACGGCGGTCAGCGAGTCGACGAAGCGCTGCGACTCGCGCAGGAACAGCGCGGAGTCGGTGTGCAGGTCGAAGACGGCGGACATGAAGTTGTCCTGGCTCGCACCCTCCTCGAGGCGGCGCACGAGGTAGGCGATCGCGACGTCGAAGTCACGCGGGTGCACGACCGGCACGTAGAGCAGCAGCCCGCCGACGGTCTCGCGGACCGCCTCGGCCTGGCCCTCGGCCATGCCGAGCAGCATCTCGAACTCGATCCGGTCCCGGACGCCGCGCTGGCCGGCGAGCACCCAGGCGTAGGCGATGTCGAAGAGGTTGTGGCCGGCGACGCCGAGACGGACGTTGGCCATCCGCTGCGGGGTGAGGGCGTAGTTGAGCACGTTCTTGTACGACGTGTCGGAGTCCTGCTTGGAGCCCCACGTGACCAGCGGCCAGCCGGTCAGCGAGCTCTGCACCCGCTCCATCGGCAGGTTGGCGCCCTTGACCAGACGGACCTTGATCGCGGCGCCACCGTTCGCGCGGCGCTCCGCGGCCCAGTCCTGGAGCCGGATCATCGCGGCCATCGCGTCGGGCAGGTAGGCCTGCAGCACGATGCCGGCCTCGAGGTGCTGCATCGCGGGCAGGTCGAGGATGCGGGTGAAGACGTCGATCGTCAGATCGAGGTCGTGGTACTCCTCCATGTCCAGGTTGATGAACTTCGCCCGCCCGTGGTGCGCCTCGGTGGCGGCGTACTCGTAGAGCGGGAGCAGCCGGTCGACGATGTGGTCGACGGCGTCGTCGTAGGCCCACGGCGAGTGCGGCGCGACGGGCGAGGAGACCTTGATCGAGACGTAGTCGACGTCGGGGCGCTCGAGCAGACGCTTGGTCCCCTCGAGGCGACGGTTCGCCTCGGCCTCACCGAGCACGGCCTCGCCGAGCAGGTTGAGGTTGAGACTGACGCCGCGATCGCGCAGGCGCTTGATCGCGCTGCCGAGACGGCGGTCCGAGGCGTCGATCAGCAGGTGACCGACCATCCGGCGCAGCGCGAGCCGGGCGAGCGGGATGACGAACCACGGAGCGACCACGGAGAGCATCGCGCCGAGCTTGAGCGCGGCGCGCAGGTGCCAGGGCAGGAACTTCGGCGCCAGCGGGACGAGCTCACGCAGTGCCGCGGCAGCGACGTCGAGGTCCTCGGGGCGGATCACCCGGTCGACGAAGCCGACGGTGAAGTCGAGGCCCTGCGGGTCCTTGAGCACGTCGGCCAGGCGGCGTGCCGACGGATGGACCGGGTACTGCGCGGCGCTCTCCAGCCAGGCGGCGACCTGGGCCTCCACCTCGGGGAGGCTCTCGGTCCCGAGGATCTCGAACTGCGTCGGCGGCGGGGCGATGCTCATCCTCCCATCCTCCGTCCCTAGACTCATCAGGTAAAGCGATGTTTGGTGACCGATAAGCATCATTGGAACTGACTGATTGGACGTGCCTTCGTGCTCGATGTCCGCCGCCTGCGCCTGCTGGCCGAGCTCTCGGTCCACGGCACCCTGGCCGCGGTCGCCGAGACCCTGCACCAGAGCCCCTCGTCGGTCTCGCAGCAGCTCACCCAGCTCGAGCGCGAGGTCGGCACCGAGCTGCTGCGCAAGGCCGGGCGACGGGTCGAGCTGACCGCCGCCGCGCAGGTGCTGGTCGAGCACACCCAGCGGATCCTGACCGAGCTCGAAGAGGCCGAGGCGGCGGTCGCCGCCCTGAGCGACGACGTCTCCGGCGCCGTCCACATCGCCGCGTTCCAGTCCGCGGCCCTGGCCTTCATGCCGCAGCTGCTGACCCGGTTGGCGGCCGAGCACCCCCGGCTGCGGGTGACGATGTCGCAGCGGCTGCCCGAGGAGGCACTGCTCGAGGCCCGCACCAGCGCGCTGGACCTCGTGATCGCCCAGCAGTACCCGCACCACCCCGCCCCGCTCCACGCCGGGCTCGACCGCACCCCCCTGACCACGGACCGCCTCCGGCTCGCGGTGCCGGCCTCAGGGGATCGCTGGGACCGGATCGTGTCGTTGGCCGATGCCGCCGACGCCCCCTGGGTGATGGAGCCCCGCCCGGCCGGATCCCGGGTCTGGGCCGAGCACCTGTGCCGCGGGGTCGGGTTCGAGCCCGACGTACGGTTCGAGACCGATGACCTCGAGGCCCACCTCGCCCTGGTCGAGACCGGCAACGCCGTGGTGATCGTGCCCGAGCTGATGATCGTGCGGCGTCAGCCGAACGTCCGCTGGGTCGACCTCCCCGGCAACCCCCGCCGCGAGGTCTTCACCTCCACCCGCGCCGCCATCGCCGACGCTCCGCCCATCCGCGCCTGCCGCTCCGCCCTCGCCGACATCGTCCCCGCGGACCTGAGCCTCGACTAACGCCGACTTGAGGGTTCCTACCGCCGAGTTGAGGGTTCTGGGCGCCGAGTTGCGGGTTTTGGTGGGTCGAATCCCGCCTTCTCGGGCATCGAGATGTACATCGTCTCCGACTGCTCCGCGTCAGCGACCCAGTCCACACCCGCATGGGTCTGTTGTGAGCCTCCACGCTGACCCAGAACCCGCGACTCGGCCGCCAAAACCCGCAACTCGGCTGCAGGAACCCTCAACTCGGCGCCCTGAACCCTCAAGTCGGCGAAGGGGTCGATCTCAGGAGAAGAGGAGGTGGCCGTCGGCGTGGAAGTTGCCGGGGGCCATCCGGCGGGTGTCGAGGAAGTAGTTCTGCTTCGCCTCGTAGGCGCCGGAGCCCTGGAGCGGCATCTGGGCGGCACCGCGGAGCAGGTAGCCGGACTTCATGTCCATCAGCGGCCGGGATCCGGGGACGTCGGGCTCGGCCACCCGGACGACCCGGTGGCCGTGCCTGTCCATGTCGCCCAGCAGCCCCGCGACCCAGGCCGAGACGAGGTCGGCCTTGAGTGTCCAGGAGGCGTTGATGTAGCCGATGGTGAAGGCGAAGTTCGGGATCTGGGTGAGCATCGCGCCGAGGTACGTCGTGGTCTGGCCGGGGTCGACCTCCACCCCGTCGACGGTCATCGTGGCGCCACCGAAGATCTGGATGTTCAGCCCGGTCGCGCTGACGACGATGTCGGCCTCGAGGGTGTCCCCGGACTCGAGCTCGATCCCTTTCGCGGTGAAGGTCGCGATCCGGTCGGTGACGATCGTGGCCTTCTCGTTGCGGATCACCTTCCACAGGTCACCGTCGGGGACGGCGCACAGCCGCTGGTCCCACGGGTCGTACGGCGGGTTGAGGTGGGTGTCGACGAACGCCTCGGCCTCCTCCGCGGTGAAGCCGGTGCTCCCCTCGCGGGCGGTGAGCTGGGCGATCTGACCGTCGCGGATCAGCTTGCGGGCGAGCTTCGGCGCCCGCTGGGCGAAGAGGTACAGCCCCAGGCTCAGGCCGAGGTTCTCCCAGCGCAGCGCCTCGTGCAGCGCCTTGCCGCGCGCCTTCCTGAACGGCAGCAGGCCGGTCAGGGGGAACTTGCTCGCGCCGCCGGCGAGCGGGTCCTTGCCCGGTCGGGACACGATGTACGACGGCGTGCGCTGCAGCATCGTCACGTGCGCGGCCCCGGTGTTGGCCATCGCCGGGACCAGCGTCACCGCGGTCGCTCCGGAGCCGATGATGACGACCTTCTTGCCGGTGTAGTCGAGGTCCTCGGGCCAGTGCTGCGGGTGCAGGAAGGTGCCCTCGAAGTCGGCCAGCCCCGGGAACTCCGGCTGGAAGCCGGCCGCGTAGTCGTAGTAGCCCGTGCAGTTCCACAGGAACCGTGCCGTGATCTCGGAGGCCACCCCGTTGATCTCGACCGCGACGGTCCACAGCTCGGCGTTGCTGTCCCAGGAGGCCGAGGTGACCCGGTGGCCGTAGCGGATCAGGCGGTCCACGCCCTCCTCCGCCGCGACCGTGGTCAGGTAGTCCTTGATCAGCGGGCCGTCGGCCAGCGTCGTCGCCGACTGCCACGGACGCCACTTGAACGCGAACGTGAACATGTCCGAGTCCGACCGGATCCCCGGGTAGCGGAACAGGTCCCAGGTGCCACCCAACGACTCGCGCGCCTCGAGGATCGCGATCGACCGGTTGGGCTGGGCGCGGAGCAGGTTCGCCGCTGCGTCGATGCCGGAGAGACCGGCACCGATGATCAGGACGTCAACGTGGGGAGCACCGTCAGGCTGCGTCATGAAGGGCAGGTTACCCCTCGGTAACCCGCTGCACAGCCGCTCCTGAGGCGATCAGCGCCTCGGCGTCGGAGATCCCCCAGGCCGCCAGCGCGTCCCGGGTGTGCTCGCCCGGACCCGCGGCGGGCGGCGTGGTCAGCGTCGGCACCGTGCGCGAGAACCGAGGGGCCGGAGCGGGCTGGACGACACCGTCGACCTCGACGTACGTGCCGCGCGCGACCAGGTGCGGGTGCTGCGCCGCCTCGGGGAGGGTGAGGACGGGAGCGACGCAGGCGTCGGTGCCCTCGAAGATCTCGGCCCACTCCGCCATCGTCTTGGTCTTGAACGTCGCGGTCAGGGTGGCGCGCAGCTCGTCGAGCCGGTCGAACTCGAACTGACCGGGCAGGTCGAGCTCGAGCAGCCGGCCGAGCTCGGCGTAGAACTGCGACTCCAGCGCCCCGACCGAGACGTGCCGACCGTCGGCGCACTCGTAGACGTCGTAGTACGGCGTGCCGCCGTCGAGCAGACCGCCGACGCGCTTGTCCCTGGGAAGGATCCCCATGTCCTGGTGGGCGACCGACATCGCACCGAGGTGGGCGACACCGTCCACGATCGCGGCGTCGACGACCTGGCCCTGGCCGGAGACCTTCGCCTCGAGCAGCGCCGCCAGGACACCGATGACGAGGTAGGC
Source organism: Nocardioides sp. JCM 18999 (assembly GCF_055391175.1). NCBI lineage: Bacteria > Bacillati > Actinomycetota > Actinomycetes > Propionibacteriales > Nocardioidaceae > Nocardioides > Nocardioides sp. JCM 18999. Next base: position 3,622,635 of record NZ_AP043887.1, on the reverse strand, counting down.
CGAGCCGCCGCCGAAGTCGCCGGCGAGGTTGAGCGGGAAGTGCGGGCGGGACTCGTCCTGGCCGAGGTTGAAGAGCGCACCGGCGATCGAGATGTAGTTCATGTCGTGCCCCGCGGCCTGCGCGAGCGGACCGTCCTGGCCCCACCCGGTCATCCGGCCGTAGACCAGGCGCGGGTTGCGGGCGAAGCAGTCCTCGGGACCGAGGCCGAGCCGTTCGGTCACCCCCGGGCGCATGCCCTCGATCAGGACGTCGGCGCCCTCGACCAGGCGCAGCACCGTCTCGACGGCCTCCGGGTTCTTCAGGTCGAGCGCGACACTCGGGCGACCCCGGTTGGTCAGGTCCTGCGCGCCGCCGCTGCCGAGCCCGCCCGGCTTCGGGCGCTCGACCCGGATCACGTCCGCGCCGAGGTCGGCCAGGATCGTGCAGGCGTGCGGCCCCGGGCCGATCCCGGCGATCTCGACGACCTTGACCCCACGCAGCGGGCCCGTGCCCTGTCCCAGAACGATGCTCATGGGGCCAGATCCTGCCAGCACCACTGTCACCTTCGACAGGGTTCTCATGAACGATCGCTAAGGCGACGGGGGTTGCAACTAGTTGCATAGCCGGGCAGGATGCGCCGCATGGCCCTCGACCACGCGCTCCTCGTCGCCCTGAGCGAGCAACCCGCCGCCGGGCTCGATCTGGCCAAGCGCTTCGAGCGGTCGATCGGCTTCTTCTGGAGCGCCACCCACCAGCAGATCTACCGCGTGCTGGGGCGGATGGAGTCCGACGGCTGGGTCGTGGCCGAGACGGTCAGCCAGACCGACCGCCCCGACAAGCGGGTCTACTCCGTGACCCCCTTCGGCACCGACGTCCTCGCGGCCTGGCTCGCCACCCCGAACGACCTCGAGCCGGTCCGGAGCAGCCTGACGGTCAAGATGCGCGCGGCGTCGTACGGCGACAGGGCGGTGCTCCTGGAGAACGTCCGGGCCACCCGGGCCGATCACGAGGTGCGCCGCGACCACTTCCGGCACCTGCTCACCCGCGACTACCCCGACCCGAGCGTGCTCACCGACCAAGCGCTCGACCACTACCTCGTCCTGCAGGGAGGGATCCGGCTGGAGGAGTTCTGGATCGCCTTCCTCACCGACTACCTGGAGGCCCACCGATGACCGAGACGATGACCGACGCGACCTACCCGCACCTGCTCGCCCCGATCACCCTGGGTGAGGGCGAGGGTGCGGTCACCCTGCGCAACCGGGTGGTGATGGGCTCCATGCACACCGGCCTGGAGGACGGCCGGCACCTGCAGTCGAAGCTGACCGCGTACTTCGCCGAGCGCGCCCGCGGCGGCACCGGGCTGATCATCACCGGCGGCTACGCGCCGAACAAGCGCGGCTGGCTCAAGCCGTTCGCCTCGGAGATGTCGAACCGACTGCACGCCGCACGGCACCGCGACACCACCGCGGCCGTGCACGCGGAGGGCGGGGCGATCGCCCTGCAGGTGCTGCACGCCGGGCGCTACGGCTACTCCCCGTTCAGCGTCGGGGCGAGCACCGCCAAGAGTCCGATCACGCCGTTCAAGCCGACCGCGCTGTCGACCAAGGCGGTCGACCAGACCGCGTCCGACTTCGCCCGCAGCGTCGAGCTGGCCGCCAAGGCCGGCTACGACGCGGTCGAGATCATGGGCTCCGAGGGCTACCTGATCAACCAGTTCCTCGCCGAGCGCACCAACGAGCGCACCGACAAGTGGGGCGGATCGGCCTACAACCGGATGCAGTTCCCGCTCGAGATCATCCGGCGCTCCCGCGAGCTGGTCGGTGCCGGCTTCCCGATCATCTACCGGATCTCCCTGCTCGACCTGGTCGAGAACGGCCAGAGCTGGGAGGAGATCCTCGACCTCGCCGCCGCCCTGGAGGAGGCCGGCGTGACGGTGTTCAACACCGGCATCGGCTGGCACGAGGCCCGCGTGCCCACGATCATCACCCAGGTCCCCCAGGGTGCCTGGGTCGACGTCACCGCCCGACTGAAGGAAGCGGTCTCGATCCCGGTCTGCGCCTCGAACCGGATCAACACCCCCGAGCTGGCCGAGCAGATCCTGGCCGACGGACACGCCGACCTGGTCTCGATGGCACGCCCCCTCCTCGCCGACCCGGCGTTCGTGAACAAGGCGGCCGCGGGTCGCGCCGACGAGATCAACACCTGCATCGCCTGCAACCAGGCCTGCCTCGACCACGCCTTCAGCAACAAGCGCGCCTCCTGCCTGGTCAACCCCCGCGCCGCGCACGAGACCGAGCTGGTGCTCTCCCCGATCCGCACCGCGAAGAAGCTCGCCGTCGTCGGCGCCGGTCCCGCCGGCCTGGCCACCGCGGTCGCCGCCGCCGAGCGCGGGATCACGGTGACGCTCTTCGAGCAGGGCTCCGCGATCGGCGGCCAGTTCCGCTACGCGATGGAGGTGCCCGGCAAGGAGGACTTCCGCGAGACGCTGCGCTACTTCACCCGTCGGCTGGAGATCCTCGGCATCGACGTCCGGCTCTGCACCACCGCCACCGCGGGCGACCTGGCGGCGTTCGACGACGTCGTGCTCGCGACCGGCGTCACCCCGCGGATCCCGCAGATCCCCGGAGTCATCGACGGCCTCGCCGACGGCACCGTGGTGACCTACGCCGACGTCCTGTCCGGCCGCAGCATCCCCGGCCGCCGGGTCGCGGTGATCGGCGCCGGCGGGATCGGGGTCGACGTCTCGGTCGCCCTCACCCACACCCCGGAGACGACCGCCGAGTGGAAGGCGCGCTGGGGCGTCGGCGACCCCGAGACCGACCGCGCCGGCCTCACCACGCCGGTGCCGCGGGTGCCGGCCCGCGAGGTCACGCTGCTGCAGCGCAAGACCACGCCGATCGGCCTCGGGCTGGGCAAGACCTCCGGGTGGGCCCATCGGGCCGTCCTGAAGCAGGAGCGCGTCCGGATGATCTCCGGGGCGACGTACGACGCCATCGAGGCGACCGAGGACGGGGTCACGTTGCGGGTCACGGTCGACGGTGAGCCGCAGGAGCTGGCGGTCGACACGATCGTGCTGTGCGCCGGCCAGGAGTCGGTGCGCGGCCTGCTCGAGGACCTCGGGACCGCCGGCATCGACGCGACCGTCATCGGCGGTGCCGACGTCGCGGCCGAGCTCGACGCCAAGCGCGCGATCCACCAGGGCACCACCCTGGCGGCCTCGCTCTAGGACTCAGCGGCGGCGCGTCGGTCGCGGATCAGGTCGCGGTAGGCGGCGAAGGAGTCCTTCGGCGTCCGCTTCCCGGTCTCGCGATCGACGTGCACCAGGCCGTACGGCGCCGTCCACCCGTTCGACCACTCCCAGGCGTCCAGCAGGGTCCAGAGGTAGAACCCGCGGACGTCGACCCCCCGCTCGATCGCCTCGGCGACGGCGTCGAGGTGCGACGCGAGGTAGTCGATCCGCTCCGGGTCGTGCACGACACCGTCCTCACCCGGCTGCTCGGCCCAGGACGATCCGACCTCGGTGATCACCAGCGGCGGCAGCGCCGCCCGGAACCGGGCCCGGGTCAGGATCAACCACTCGCGCAGAGCTCCCGGGGCGACCGCCCAGCCGCTCGCCGTCCGTTCGTGGCCGAGGACCTCGACGAACCGGAACGGCAGGTCGGCATCCTCGTCGCTGGCCGCGACCCGGATCGGGCTGTAGTAGCTGATCCCGTAGAAGTCGAGCGGCTGACGGATCACCGCCATGTCGCCCTCCTGCACCGCCTCCTCGAGCAACGGCGCCAGGTCCTGCGGGTAGCGGCCGAGCAGCATCGGCTCCATGAAGGAGCCGTTCCAGAGGGCGTCGAAGAGCTTGGTCGCACCGACGTCGGCGGGATCCTCGCTGGCCGGCCACATCGGCGAGTGGTTGTTGGCCGAGCCGATGCTCCGCGCACCCGCGGCCCGGAGGGCGGCGACGGCTCGACCGTGGCCGAGCAGCAGGTGGTGCACCACCGGGACGACGTCGAAGTGGAGCCGCTTTCCGGGGGCGTGCACCCCCAACGCGTAGCCGAGCATCGCGATCACGTTGGGCTCGCTGATCGGCACCCACTGACCGACCCGGTCGGCAAGGCGCTCACCGACCACGGCGGCGTACTCGCCCAGGGCGTCGGCCGTCGCCCGGTTCTGCCAGCCGCCGTCGTCCTCGAGCGCCTGCGGCAGATCCCCGTGGTAGAGCGTCACCATCGGGTCGATGCCGGCCTCGAGCAGCTGGTCGACGAGGCGGTCGTAGTGGTCGAGGCCCGCCCGGTTGACCCGACCGCGCCCCTCCGGCAGCACCCGCGACCACCCGATCGAGAACCGGTAGGAGTCCACCCCGAGGTCGCGCAGCAGCGCCACGTCCTCGTCGACGTGGCGGTAGTGGTCGACCCCGATCCCCGGACGGCTGCCGTCCTTGATCGTGGCGTGGAGATCGGCGAACGACTCCCAGATCGACGGACCCCGTCCGTCGACGTCGGAGGCACCCTCGACCTGGACGGCCGAGCTGCTGACTCCGAACACAAAATCTTGCGGCAGGGCGAGGCCCTGGGGACTTCTCGCACCCGGCACGCGACAATTGTGGACGTGGCTGTCGACATTCGCCGGAGTTCGGCTCGATTCATGCAGAAGGTCCCTGGGCGGGCGACCTGGCACTCGCTCTCGTTCGGGGAGTTCTACGACCCCGAACGGACCCGGATCGGGTCGATGGTCTGCCACGACGAGCACCTGCTCGCCGAGGGCCAGGGCTTCGACGAGCACAGCCACGACGGGGTCGACATCGTCAGCGTGGTGATCACCGGTGCCGTCCAGCACACCGACTCCACCGGATCCTCGGCGATCCTCGAGGCCGGCGAGATCGGCTGGCTGCACGCGGGCGACGGCGTCCGGCACAGTGAGGTTGCGGTAGCCCCGCAGACGCGGTTCATCCAGGTCTGGCTGCAGGCGGACGACGCCGACGGCACGCCGCTGTGGCAGCGGGTCACCGGCAGCGAGCTGACCGTTCCGGGCGGCACCCTCCGGGTGGTCCGTCTGGCCGCCGGCGAGCTCTACGACCTGCCCGTCGTGTCCGACCAGGAACAGGTCCACCTCTTCATCGCCACCGGCGCCCTGACCCGGAACTCGATGGCCGAACCGCTCGCTGCCGGCGACGCGATGATCCTCGACAGCGCGGGCGCCCAGGCGGCCACGAGCATCCAGGCGGCGGTCCCGACGACCGCGCTGGTCTGGACCGTTCGGGCCGAAACAGGGGTCCCGGGCTAAGGATTGGGCATAACGGCCCACTCCGCACCCCAGGGTCCCTAGGCTTCCGGACGTGGTGAGGACCGAGGGAACAATGACATTGCCGCGCCCGAGCTCGCTCTACGACGGGCCCTTCGCGGAGGCATGGGGGGAGGTCCGGACGGGACGACTGCGGCGTGCCGCGTCGCTGCTGGCGGCGACCGACCCCGCCACGCTCGCGCCGGCCGACCTGGCGAAGCTGAACGCGTTGCTGCTGCTCTGCCGTCTCGGCCTGGGCGACCTCACCTCCGCGGCGATCACCGGCGACGAGATGAACGTCTTCCTCGACGAGTCGTACGGCGGCCCCGAAGCGACCACCATCGCGCTGATCTCGCACGGCGAGCTCACCACCGCGCTCGGCCACCACGAGGCGGCGCTGGCCCACTTCCGTGCGGCCGGCGCCCACGCGGCTGCCGACGACCCTGACCTGATGCCCTGGCGCGCCGGGGCCGTGATGGCGCTGGTCCGCACCGGCCGCCGGGCCGAGGCGATCGTGCTGGCCCGCGAGCTGATCGCCGTCGCGGAGGACTCCACCGACCCGCACCTGCTGGCGATCGCGCTGCGCACCCTGGCGACCGCCGACCCGGCCGTGGACACCTTCACGATGCTGCGCCGTGCCCGCGGTCTGGCGGTGCACAGCAACGACCTGCGCCTGGTGGCCCAGATCAGCACCGACCTGGCCGGACTGCTGCTCCTGACCCAGCTCCCGGCCGGTTCACCGGAGGCCGCGACGGACCCGCGTGAGCTGTTGCGGGAGGCCGAGCAGTTCGCCTCGAGCGAGGGTCTGTGGCCGTTGCACGCCCGGATCACCCGGCTGCTCGACCGCGCCGGGGAGCGCCCCGAGCCGCTGAGCGGCGACGCGTTCGCCGCCCTGACCAACGCCGAGCAGCGGGTCGCCCGTCTGGCCGCGCAGGGCCTGACCAACCGCCAGATCGCCGAGCAGCTGACCGTGACGGTCAAGGGCGTGGAGTGGCACCTGTCGCGGGTCTACCGCAAGCTCGGCATCGAGTCGCGGGCCGGGCTCACCCGGCTCGGCGAGCGCGCGCCGGCCGTCTCTCGACTCGCGTAAATAGGAGCGGGCCCCTGTCTGCATGGGGTCAGACGAGGGGCCCTGTCGGCTGTGGAGTGCTCCCTCCTCAAGTCGACGGCACAACCTTACACATGCCAGCACAACCCCCGCCACCAGGGGCCGGACGAGTCTGTCGCCAGAGTGGCGTCGTGGTGGCAGGCTGGCCCCATGGCTGGCATCGACCTCGTCAGGACCGGACTCTTCATCAACGGCGAATGGCGTGAAGCCACCGGCGGCGAGACCTTCGCGGTGCTCGATCCGGCCGACGGCTCCGTGCTCGCGCGAGTGAGTGACGGCACCATCCACGATGCTGTCGACGCCCTCGACGCGGCCGCCGCCGTCCAGGCCGACTGGGCCGCGACCGCTCCGCGGGAGCGCGGGGAGATCCTGCGTCGCGCCTTCGAGCTGATCAACGCCCGGGCCGACGACCTCGCCGAGCTGATGAGCCTGGAGATGGGCAAGACCGTCGCCGAGGCGAAGGGCGAGGTCGCCTACGGCAACGAGTTCTTCCGCTGGTTCAGCGAGGAGGCCGTGCGGATCCACGGCCGCTGGATGAACGCTCCGGCCGGCACGTCGCGGCTGCTCACCATCCGCAAGCCCGTCGGGCCGTGCTACTTCGTCACGCCGTGGAACTTCCCGCTCGCGATGGGCACCCGCAAGATCGGTCCGGCGATCGCCGCCGGCTGCACGATGGTGGTCAAGCCCGCCGAGCTGACGCCCCTCACGATGCTCGCCCTGGCCGACGTCCTCACCGAGGCCGGGTTGCCTGCCGGCGTGCTCAACGTGGTGCCGACCTCGTCCTCGGCGACGCAGTCGAAGACCCTGATGGCCGACGACCGGCTGCGGAAGCTCTCCTTCACCGGCTCGACCCCGGTCGGGAAGCTGCTGGTCAGGCAGAGCGCCGACCAGCTGCAGCGGGTCTCGATGGAGCTCGGCGGCAACGCGCCCTTCATCGTCTTCGACGACGCCGACATCGATGCCGCAGTCGACGGGGCGATGATCGCGAAGATGCGGAACATGGGCGAGGCCTGCACCGCCGCCAACCGGTTCCTGGTGCACGCCGACGTGGCGGCCGAGTTCGGCGAGAAGCTGGCGGCCCGGATGGGCGCGCTGACGGTCGGTCGCGGCCAGGACGCCGGCGTCGACGTCGGTCCGCTGATCGAGGAGAAGGCGGTCGAGTCCGTCCACCAGCTCGTCACCGACGCGATCCACGACGGCGCACGGGTGCTGACCGGCGGTTCGGCGCCCGACGGTCCGGGGTTCTTCTACTCCCCCACCGTGCTGGCCGACGTGCATCCCGAGTCCGAGATCAACGGTCAGGAGATCTTCGGGCCAGTCGCACCGATCAGCGCGTTCACCGACGAGGCCGAGGCGATCCGACGCGCCAACGCCACCGAGTACGGCCTCGCGGCCTACGTCTACACCCGCGACCTGGCCCGCACGATCCGGCTGGCCGAAGCGCTCGAGTACGGCATGGTCGGGGTCAACACCGGGCTGATCTCCAACCCCGCCGCCCCCTTCGGCGGCATGAAGCAGTCCGGCTTCGGGCGCGAGGGCGGGTTCGAGGGCATCGAGGAGTATCTGGAGACGACGTACGTCGCGATCCCGGCGGGCTGAACCGTAGGCGGAGCGTCCGCCGCGTTGTCGGCCCTCGACGGCCCGCTTCGCTCGAAGGCCGCCTTCGGACCTCCGCCTTGCGACCACACTCGCCCACGGTCCATCCCACTCGGGACGAGACGAGACTCAGCTCTTGTGGCGCGGCTTCTTGCGAGGCGCGTCGTCGAAGTCGCGCGGGGCGCGGTCGGATCGGCTGCCACGGTTGTTGCGGTCGTAGCTGCCGCCCTCACGACGGACCGGGCCGCCCTTGTCGACCTGGAGCTCGATCAGCTTGCCGCTGATCCGGGTGTTCTCCAGCGCGGACCAGGTCTCGGGGGCGAGGTCGGCCGGCAGCTCGACGAGGGAGAAGTCGGGGCGGATCGAGATGTTCCCGAAGTCGCCGCGACGCAGGCCGCCCTCGTTCGCGATGGCACCGACGATCTGGCGCGGCTCGACCTTGTGCCGCTTGCCCACGTTGATCCGGTACGTCGCCAGCGGCTGGTCGGTCTGGCGCGAGTTGCTCGAGACGCGCGGCTCACGGCCCCGGCCGGCACCGCGGTCGTTGCGGTCACCGTCGCGGTCGTCGCGACGCTCGCGCTGCGGGCGGACCGGCTGGGCACGCTCCTCGAGCAGCAGCGGCTCGTCACCGTGCAGGAGTGAGGCCAGCGCGGCGGCGACCTCGAGCTCCGGGACGTCGAACTCGTCGACGTAGTGCCGCACCACGTCGCGGAAGAAGGCGATCTTGTCGCCCTCGGTCAGCGCGGTGGTGATGCCCTCGTCGAACCGGCTGAGCCGGGTCGCGTTGACCTCGTCGACCGAGGGGAGCTGCATCTCAGCCGGGGAGGCCTTGGTGTGCTTCTCGATCGCCTTGAGCAGCCAGCGCTCGCGCGGGGTCACGAACGAGATCGCGTCACCGCTGCGGCCGGCGCGGCCGGTGCGGCCGATCCGGTGGACGTAGGACTCCACGTCGGTGGGCAGGTCGTAGTTGACGACGTGCGAGATCCGCTCGACGTCGAGACCACGGGCCGCGACGTCGGTCGCGACCAGGATGTCGAGGGTGCCGTCCTTGAGCTGGTTGACGGTCTTCTCGCGCTGGTTCTGCGCGATGTCACCGTTGATCGCAGCGGCGGCGTACCCGCGGGCCCGCAGCTTCTCGGCGAGGGTGTCGGTCTCGGCCTTGGTCCGGGCGAAGACGATCATGCCCTCGAAGTTCTCCACCTCGAGGATGCGGGTGAGCGCGTCCAGCTTCTGCGGGTAGGAGACCATCAGGTAGCGCTGGGTGATGTTCGTCGCGGTGGCGGTCTTGGACTTGACCTGGACCTCGGCGGGGTTGCGCAGGTACTGGCCGGTGAGCGCCTTGATCTGGCGCGGCATCGTCGCGGAGAAGAGCGCGACCTGCTTGTCGACCGGCGTGGTGGCGAGGATCGTCTCGATGTCCTCGGCGAAGCCCATGGAGAGCATCTCGTCGGCCTCGTCGAGGACGAGGAAGCGCAGCTCGGACAGGTCGAGCGTGCCCTTGTCGAGGTGGTCCATGATCCGACCCGGGGTGCCGACGACGACGTGCACGCCGCGACGCAGAGCGGTCAGCTGCGGGCCGTAGGCCGAGCCGCCGTAGATCGGGAGGACGCGGATGTTCGGCAGCTGGGCGGCGTACTTCTCGAACGCCTCACAGACCTGGATCGCCAGCTCGCGCGTGGGAGCGAGGACGAGCGCCTGCGGCCGCTTGGTGTCGTAGGGGTCGATGTTCGACAGCACCGGCAGCGCGAACGCCGCGGTCTTGCCGGTACCGGTCTGAGCGAGACCGACCACGTCGCGGCCCTCGACCAGCAGCGGAATGGTGGCCGCCTGGATCGGGCTCGGCGTCTCGTAGCCGACCTCCCGCAGCGCGGCGAGCACGCCCTCGGAGAGGCCGAGGTCGTTGAACGTGGGCTGGTCAGCCGCGGGGGAAGTCTTCTCACTCACCCGTCCACGGTAGTGCGATTGTGATCGTTCCGGTCATTCGAGAGCGCGGTGGGCTTGATCACGCACGCTCACGTGGTGCGCCGGTGGAGTGTTTGCCGCCGATTGACCCTCCAGGTGGGGAACTAGGTCCCAAGCCACTCGGAAAGATTGCGGCCCAGTGGGGAATCGGCTACATTGGTGAACACAAGGTGAACAGGAGGTGGACAACCATGAACGACAAGCAGCTCACCTGCCACTGGGTTCCGGTGGTTGACGCTGACGGACGCGAGCGTGTCGAGGCGGTCTGGATGACGGCCCACGCGGCGAGCCACGCGCCCCACGCAGCCTGACAAAAGAATTTTCAGCGTTTTTCCATCTCGATGGAATGAATGTTCAAGTCAATGGGTTGGAGTCTTCGTACGGCTCCAGCCCATTGATCTCATTTCAGGAGAAACGCCATGACGAACACCAGCAACGAGACCAGCACCGTGCTTGACGACATCGCCGGCACCTACGTCATCGACGCGTCGCACACCCACATCGGGTTCAGCACGCGGCACGCGATGGTGACGACCGTCCGCGGCTCCTTCAAGGAGTTCGAGGGCACCGCGACCATCGACACCGCCACCCCGGCCAGCTCGACCGTCCAGCTCAGCATCACCGCCTCCTCGATCGACACCGGCAACGCCGACCGCGACGGTCACCTGCTCTCCGGCGACTTCTTCGAGTCCGAGGCCAACCCGCTGATCACCTTCTCCTCGACCGCGGTCGCGTTCGACGGCGAGACCTGGGAGATCACCGGCGACCTGACCATCAAGGGCGTGACCAACTCCGTCACCGTGCCGTTCGAGCAGACCGGTTCGGCGCAGGACCCGTGGGGCCAGACCCGCGTGGGCTTCGAGGGTGCGACCACGATCAAGCGCTCCGACTGGGGCCTGTCCTGGAACGCCGCGCTCGAGACCGGCGGCGTGCTCGTCTCGGACAAGATCAAGCTGACCTTCGACATCAGCGCGATCAAGCAGGCCTGACCACCCACCGGGTCCCAGCCCTGACGCTGAGCCGGGGGAAAGTAACGCGAACGGCGTTACCTTCCCCCGGCTCAGGGCGTTTCAGGCGTTACTTTGCTCAGGTTCACCTGAGCCGGAGCGGATCGTGACCCGGTAGGCGACGAAGCTCGGCACCGCGAGGGCGGCGATCACGGTGCCGACGATCACCAGCACACCACCGCCGATGGCCGTCGCGGACACTCCGACCGAGGTGGCGGCGACCGCACCGTGCAGGGTGTCGGCGATCCGGGGGCCGCCGGCGACCACGACGGTGAAGACACCCTGCAGGCGTCCGCGGACCGCGTCGTCGGCCGCCGACTGCAGGATCGAGGTGCGCAGCGAGGCGCTGAACATGTCGGCCGCACCCGCGACGGCGAGGCCGAACAGCGCGACCGCGAGCATCAGCTGCCAGTGGATGTGCACCGCCAGTGCGTCGGCGACGCCGTAGACGACGATGCCCAGGCCCCAGACCAGGATGCAGATGATCACGGCCAGGCCCTGGCGGGAGACCCGGGAGAGCCAGCCACCGAAGACCCCACCGACGACGGCACCGGCCGGGATCGCGGCGAAGAGCAGCGCGAGCGCCAGTCCGCCCTCGGTCGAGCCGTGGAAGTGGGTGTGCGCCTGCTCGGGGAACAGCGCGCGCGGCATGCCGAAGACCATCGCGATCAGGTCGACGACGAAGCTCATCATCAGGATCGGCTGACCCTTGAGGTAGACCAGACCGTCGATCACCGAGCGCAGCCCCGGTGACTGGGTGACGCCCTCGACCGGGAGCTTCGGCAGTCGGATGACGGCGTACAGGGTGGCGAACATCGCGACGGTGTCGAGGAAGTAGAGCCAGGCGAACCCGGTGATCGGGATCAGCACGCCGGCCAGCAGCGGTCCGGCGATGCCGCCGGCCATCGCGACCGTGTAGTGCAGCGAGTTCGCCGCCGGCAGCACCTCGTCGTCGACCAGCTTGGGCAGGATCGCCCCGCGGGTCGGCATGTTGACCGCAAAGATGGCCTGCTGCACAGCGAACAGCACGAGCAGGCCCCACACGTTCATCCCGCCCGCGGCGGCCTGGAACCAGAACAGCGCGCTGGTGATGATCAGCCCGACGGTGGTGATCTGCAGGATGGTGCGGCGGTCGAAGGCGTCGGCGAGCGCCCCGCCGTAGAGGCCGAACACGATCAGGGGGATCAGGCCGAACAGACCCGTCAGGCCGACGTACGCCGACGAGCCGGTCTGGACGTAGATCTGGACCGGGATCGCGACGACGGTCAGCTGGGCTCCGACGACCGTGATGATCTCGGCGAGCCAGAGACGGCGGAAGTGCGGGTTCTGCAGGGGACGGGTATCAGCCAACAGATCCTTGAGCGCCATAACCGGGGTGAACTTACCCGTCGCGGGTCAGATGACGTAGTTCCCCACGATGTAGAGCCGCTCGCGCTCACCGTGACGGACCACGTACTGCAGCCGCACCTCCTCGCCCGCCCAGCTCTTGGGGAGCCGGATCAGCGCCGGCAGCTCACCGAACTCGGTGGCCTGGTAGTTCACCCGGGCGTCGTCGAGCTCGATCGTGCAGGTCGCCATCGTCGCGTCGCCCTGCGACTCCAGCGGGCACACCCGGACGTCGGGGCGACCCAGCGGGCGACCGACCTCGATCAGGGCGGAGAACTCCAGGACGGAGCCCTCGACCGCCTTCGGCACCCACACCCGGATCGGGTACCAGGTGCCCGCCTTCGGCGTCTCCGGCAGCCCGGAGACCAACGGGCCCGCGTAGGACAGGGCGCCCGAGTCCGGGTCGACCCGGTAGTCGACGTCCTGGTTGCCGCGCGTGACGATGACGCCCAGCGCCAGCACCAGACAGGCCACCAGCACACCGGCCAGGATCAGCACGCGCCGCGATTTCATTGCCGAACACTAGAGCCCCCTTCACGAGTGCGCGGCTACTCTCGCGAGGTGACGTCGATCGAGCCCCTGGCCCTCCCCGCACCCGATGCCTTCACGAGCTGGCTCACCGCCCGCGGCGCGGCCAAGCTCGATCACGCCCGGGCCCTGGCCGACCGGCTCCGCAGCGAGACCCCGTCCTCGACCGAGGAGGTGCTGGAGGTGTGGAACGCGGTCGAGACCGCGCTGAGCAACGTCAGCTCCCCCGCGTCGCTGCTCTCCTCGGTGCACCCCGATCCCGCCACCCGTGAGGTCGCCGAGGGCCTGCTCGTCGAGGTCGAGCGGCTGAGCACCGGCTTCAGCCTCGATCCCGAGCTGTTCGCCGCGTTCGACGCGTTGTCGGCCGACGACCTCGACCCGACCGCGGCGCGGTACCTCGCCCGGATCCTGCGCGACTTCCGGCGTTCCGGCGTGGACCGCTCCGAGGCCGACCGCGCCCGGGTCGCGGAGCTCAACGAGCGGCTGACCGAGCTGGGCATCGAGTTCTCCCGGGTGCAGCGCGACGACGTCCGGTCGCTGCGGCTCACCCCGGCCGAGCTCGCCGGTCTGCCGGCCGACTGGATGGAGGCGCACCCGGTCGACGAGAACGGCATGGTCACGGTCACCACCGACTACCCGGACGCGTTCCCGGTGCGCACCTTCGCCACCGACCGCGCCACCCGGGTGGCGATGCTCACCACCATGCAGAACAAGGGCTACCCGGTGACGGAGCGGCTGCTGGGCGAGATGTTCGACCGGCGCCACGAGCTCGCCACGCTGCTGGGGTACGCCGACTGGCCGTCGTACGACGCCGAGGTGAAGATGATCGGCTCCGGGCCGGCGATCCCGGAGTTCATCGACCGGATCGCCGCCGCCGCCGAGGCCCCGATGCAGCGCGACCTCGCCGTCCTGCTCGAGCGGCTGCGCGTCGACCACCCCGGAGCCGACCAGGTCACGGGTGCCGACACCGCCTACTACTCCGAGGTCGTGCGTCGCGAGAAGTACGACGTCGACGCCCAGCTCGTGCGCACCTACTTCGACTTCGCGAAGGTCCGCACCGGCCTGCTCGACGTCACCGGTCGGCTCTTCGGCCTCGAGTACGTCCCGATCGATGACGGGTCCTGGCACCCCGACGTGGTGGGCTTCGACGTGCTGCGCGACGGCGAGCGGATCGGACGACTGCGGCTCGACCTGCACTCGCGCGAGGGCAAGTACAAGCACGCCGCGCAGTTCACCCTGGCCGACGGTCGCGCCGGCGAGCAGCTCCCCGAGGGCGTGCTGGTCTGCAACTTCCCCCGTGGCCTGATGGAGCACGACGACGTCGTGACGCTCTTCCACGAGTTCGGCCACCTGCTGCACCACATCCTCGGCGGCCACTCCCGGTGGACCCGCTTCTCCGGGGTGGCGACCGAGTGGGACTTCGTCGAGGCGCCCTCGCAGATGCTCGAGGAGTGGGCCTGGGACGCCGCCGTCCTGGCGACCTTCGCCACCAACGCTGACGGCGAGCCGATCCCCGCTGACCTGGTCGCCCGGATGCGGGCGGCCGAGGAGTTCGGCACCGGCATCCAGGCCCGGCAGCAGATGTTCTACGCCGCGATCTCCTACTGGTTCCACGCCGACGCGGCCGGTGGCGCGCGAGCCGACCACACCGGCCGGATGATCGAGCTGCAGGAGCGCTACGCGCCGACGCCGTGGATCGAGGGCACCCACTTCTACGCCGACTTCGGTCACCTCGGCGGCTACTCGTCGGCGTACTACACCTACATGTGGTCGCTCGTGATCGCGAAGGACCTGTTCTCCGCCTTCGACCCCACCGACCTCTTCGACCCCGCCGTCGCCGGGCGCTACCGCGACCGGATCCTCGCCCGCGGCGGAGAGGCGGACGCCGCCGACCTGGTCGCCGACTTCCTCGGCCGCCCCTTCAGCTTCGACGCGTACGCCGCCTGGCTGGCGCGCTGATCCTGTTTCTGCCGCGCGCGGACAGCCGGGGCTGGATCCTTGATGCGCACCCGTCGGGCGTTGATCCGGATGCTGACGGTCGTGCTGATCGGCACGGCGGCGATCTGGGTGGCCTCAGGAACGTGGATCGGCGCGGCCTTCTACCTGGTCGTCATGATCGCCCTGCTGATCCCGGTCCGGATCATCCGCTTCACGAAGCAGCTCCGACAGAGCCTGCCGGTGGGGACGGTCATGGAGACGACGTTCACGGCCGACGAGGTCGCGCGCATCCGGGCCCAGCACTAACTGGTCTTGAACCACCGCCCGATCGCCCGATCCGGCCGGTTTCAAGACCAGTTAGTTTCCTAGGGCGGCGGGCCGGCGCTCAGCCGGCGAGGGCGACCGCGACGGCGGTGCCGAAGGCTGCGTTGTTCTTCACCAGCGCGATGTTGGCCGTGAGTGAGGCGCCGTCGGTGAGCTCGACGATCTTGGCCAGAAGGTAGGGCGTGATGTCCTTGCCGGTGACCCCGTCGGCATCGGCGGCAGCGAGGGCGCGGTCGATGATCGCGCCGATCTCCGCGGCGGGGATCTCGTCGGCGACCGGGATCGGGTTGGCGATCACGACACCGCCGGTGAGCGCGAGGCCCTCCCACTTCGCCCGCAGCACGTCGGCGGTCTCGACCGCGCCGTCGACCCGCATCGGCGAGGCGAAGCCGGACTCGCGCGAGTAGAACGAGGGGAACTCGTCGGCGCCGTTGACCAGCACGGGCACGCCGAGGGTCTCCAGCGTCTCGAGGGTGAGACCGATGTCGAGGATCGACTTCACGCCCGCACTGACCACGGCGACGGAGGTCTGGCCGAGCTCGGTCAGGTCGGCTGAGACGTCGAACGACTCCGAGGCACCGCGGTGCACGCCCCCGAGGCCGCCGGTGACGAAGACCCGGATCCCCGCGAGCGCAGCGAGCCGCATCGTCGAGGCGACGGTCGTCGCTCCGTGCATCCTGCGCGCGACCACGAACGGCAGGTCCCGCACCGACACCTTGGTGACGTCGGGGGCGGAGCCGAGCAGCTCGAGCTCGTCGTCGCTCAACCCGATCCGGGGGACGCCGTCGAGGATCGCGATCGTCGCGGGCACGGCACCGCCGGCGCGGACGATGGCCTCGACCTCGCGGGCCATCGCCACGTTGCGCGGGTAGGGCATGCCGTGGCTGATGATCGTCGACTCGAGGGCGACGACCGGCCGGCCCTCCTCGAGCGCGGAGCGGACCTCCTCAGTGAGCTGCAGCACGGACGATCCTCTCCAGGGTCGGTCGGTCCAGGTCGGGGGCGACGGTGTGGGTGCTGGCGATGGTCACCGCCGCAGCGGCGTGACCGAGCCGGGCCGCGCGCTCCAGCGGCACCCCGTCGACGAGCGCGGCACAGGCGACCCCGACCATCGCGTCGCCGGCGCCGGTCACGTCCACCACCGTCGTCGGGTACGGCGCCAGCGCGATCTCCTCGCCGGGGCCGATGAGGAGCGCACCGGACTCACCGAGGCGGACCCAGACCCAGCTGGTTCCCCGCTCACGCAGGACCGCAGCCGCGGCCCGGACCTCGTCGAGCGTCGTCGTGGGCAGCTGCGTCAGGGCGGCGAGCTCCGCCCGGTTGGGCGTGATCACGAACAGCGGACGGGCGCGGGTGAGCAGCGGGGCGAGGCGTTCGGCCTTCGGCACCGAGACCGGGTCGAGGACGACGCGGTGCATCCGGGTGGCGGCCACCTCGATCAGCTCGGCCAACGTGGCGGCGGCGAGGTTGCCGTCGACCACGACCAGCGAGCCGGCCGGAGCCTCGCGCAGGACCCGGAGCACGGGGGCGGGATCGAAGTGGTCGATCGCGGTCATGTCGGCGACGGCGCCGATCAGCTCACCGCTGGCGGTGAGGAGCGCGGTGTAGGTGCCGGTCGGCTGCGCACCGACCTGGACGAGGTCGACGTCGACTCCGGCGGATCGGGTCGTGACCAGCAGCTCCGAGCCGAGCGCGTCGTCACCGACGATGGAGGCGAAGGTGACGGAGGCGCCGTACCGGACGGCGTTCTCGGCGATGTTGCGCGCCACCCCGCCCGGGGCGAGCGTGGTGCTGCCGGGGTTCGAGGTCGCCGGCACCCAGGTCGCCGCCGGACGCGCCTTGAGGTCCATGTTGGCGGCGCCGATGACGACCAGGATCCCGGGGAGGGTCATGCGGTCGTGCCCGGCCAGCCGTCCGGGATGCAGGCCGCGACGAGCTCACCGATCGGCCCCGCGCTCGCGCCGAAGGCACCCATCGAGAGCAGCACGTTGAGCAGCATCCCCTGGGCGATGAAGTCGCGCACCCGCTCGTCCTCCCAGCCGGTGCGGCGCAGGGTGAGGAAGATCCGCCCCATCCCCTCGCGGGCGGCGGCGGAGATCTCGGGGGTGGAGGAGGCGAAGCCGTGCATCATCACGTGCAGGAAGTCGCTGTCGGCGAGGAGCTCGAGGTAGGCCGCACCGAGCCGGTCGCCGCCGTCGCCGTCGGGATCGGGGTCGAAGCCGTCGTCGACGATCGCGACGAAGGCGTCGTCGATGCTGGCGCAGGCCCGGTTGAAGACCTCGAGGAAGAGGTCGAGCTTGGTGCCGAAGAGGCGGACCACGTAGGGCTGGCTGACCCCGGCCTCCTTGGCGACGTGGTCGGTGCTGGTGCCGGCGTACCCGCCGCGGGCGAAGGCCCGGGTCGCGGCTTCGAGGATGAGCTCTCGGCGCTCCTCGGCAGGCATCCGCACATTCATGGTTGACATGTTATCAGTCGATTACTTACGCTCGTCGAGGCTTAGTAATCATTCAATGCCAACAACAGCTTCGGGAGTCTCGATGTCCACCACGCTCACCCGCCCCGCGGAGCGTGCGGCTGTCCGCACGAGTCCGCTCTGGCTGACGATCCTCGCCGTCAGCCTCCCCATGTTCATGGCCACGCTCGACAACCTGGTGATGACCACCGCGCTGCCGGTGATCCAGGTCGACCTCGGCGCCAGCGTCGGCGAGCTCTCCTGGTTCCTCAACGCCTACACGTTGGCGTTCGCGACCTTCATGCTCCCGGCCGCCGCGCTCGGTGACCGGATCGGACGCCGCCGCGTGATGATCGTCGGCATCGTCGTCTTCACCCTCGCCTCGATCGGCTCGGCGCTCTCGACGACGTCGGAGGCGCTGATCGCTGCCCGCGCGGTCCAGGGCATCGGCGCGGCGGCGATCATGCCGCTCTCGCTCTCCCTCCTCGCGGCCAACGTGCCCGACAAGATGCGCTCGGCCGCGATCGGGATCTGGGGCGGCGTCTCCGGCCTCGGCGTCGCGCTCGGCCCGGTGATCGGTGGCGCGGTCGTGGACGGGATCAACTGGCAGGCGATCTTCTGGATCAACGTGCCGGTCGCCATCCTCGCGATCCCGCTGATCCTGGTCGCGGTGCGCGAGTCCCGCGGCGCGTTCGTCCGGCTCGACCCGCTCGGCACCGCGATCCTCGGCGGCGCCGTGCTGCTCGGGATCTGGGGCATCGTCCGCGGCAACGACGACGGCTGGACCTCCCCCGAGGTGCTGATCCCGCTGATCGTCGCAGCCCTGCTCATCCCGGCGTACGTGCTGCACGCCTCCCGGCGTGTCGACGCCGTGCTCCCGCTGCGCCTGTTCCGCTCGCGCCAGTTCAGCCTGGCCAACGTGATCGCGCTCGGCTTCACCGCCGGCATGTTCGGCGCGGTCTTCCTGCTCTCCCAGTACCTCCAGGTGGTGGAGGGCTACTCACCACTCGGCGCCGGCGTGCGGACCCTCCCCTGGACGGCGGCGCCGATGGTGATCGCCCCCATCGTCGGGATCATCGCCCCGCGGATCGGGGTCCGACCGATCCTGATCGTCGGCCTCGCCTTCCAGGCCGCGTCGCTGATCTGGTTCGCGGCCCTGACCGAGAACGGCTCGCCCTACCCGCAGTTCATCCCGGCGCTCGCGCTGGCCGGCATCGGGATGGGCATGGTCTTCCCGTCGATCTCCAACGCCGTGATGAACGACCTGGCCGAGGACGACTTCGCGATCGCCAGCTCCTCGAACTCCACCATCCGTGAGTTCGGCGTCGCCGTCGGCATCGCCCTCCTGACCGCGGTCTTCCTCGGCAACGGCGGCACCATCTCGCCCAGCGGGTACGACGGCGCGATCGGGCCGGCGCTCCTCACCGGCGCCGGCCCGGTCCTGGTCGGGCTGGTCGCGGCGATCGCGCTGCCCCGCCGGGCCAAGCAGAACGCCTAACGACTCGTCCGGTGCACCGGACGCCACCCGGGCCTCGGCGTCGAGTCGACGAGGACCCGGGTGTAGTCGTCCTGGGGCCGGTCCAGCACGTCGTCGGCGGTGCCGGTCTCGACCACCCGCCCCCCGCGCAGCACCACGACGTCGTCGGCCAGCTGGCGCACGACGCCGAGGTCGTGGGTGATGAAGAGGTACGCCGTCCCGAGCTCGCGCTGCACGCTCGCGAGCAGGTTCAGCACCTGGGCCTGGACCGAGACGTCGAGGGCCGAGACCGCCTCGTCCAGGACCAGCACCGACGGACGGGGGGCCAGGGCGCGGGCGATCGCGACCCGTTGCCGCTGCCCTCCGGAGAGGTTGCGAGGACGCAGCCCGGCGTGCCGGTCGGAGAGACCCACCCGCTCGAGCAGCTCGACCACCTCGTCCCGGCTCGCGCGACGGTCGAGCGAGATCGCCTCGGCGATCGCGTCACCGATCCGCTGACGGGGATCCAGGGTCTGGAACGGATCCTGCGGCACCAGCTGGAGCTGCCCACCACGGCGCCGTCGGTCAACCGCGGACCGGGCAGCGACGCTGCGCTCCTCCCCGCAGACCACGACCCGTCCCGAGCTGGCGGAGGTCAGCCCGGACAGCACCGCCCCGACGGTCGACTTCCCGGCGCCGGACTCACCCACCAGCGCGGTCGTCCGGCCGGGGAGCACGGTCAGCGAGACGTCGTCCACCGCACGGCGCACCGTCCCGCCCGTGCCCGGGTACTCCTTGACCAACCCGTCGACCTCGATCACCGGCTCGATCGTCGCGTCGTTCATGCGGCCAGCTCCTCGGCTCGGTGGCAGCGGACCTCGGACCCGGCGACGTGTCGCACCACCGGCAGCTCGGCGGCACACACGTCGATCGCCAGGGGGCAGCGGCTCGCGAACGGGCAGCCCCCGCCCGAGGCGACGGCCGTCACCGGAGTGCCGGGGATGACCGGGAGCTCCGGCAGCCTCCGGTCCAGCGGAGGCCGGGAGGCGAGCAGGCCCCGGGTGTAGGGGTGCACCGGCTCGAGGTCGGCCGGCATCGTCTCCAGCACCCGACCGGCGTACATCACCACGATCCGGTCGCAGACCGCGCGGGCCAGGTCGAGGTCGTGGGTGACCAGCAGCATCGAGCTGCCGGCCTGGCGGCGCAGGTCGTCGGTGAGCGCGATGACGTCGGACTGGGTGGTGACGTCGAGCGCGGTCGTCGGCTCGTCGGCGAGAAGCAGGCTCGGCCGTTCCATCAGCACCGACGCGATCATCACCCGCTGCAGCAGCCCGCCGGAGAGCTGGTGGGGGTACTGCTCCATCCGCGCCGCGGCGTCGGTGATCCCCATCGAGGCCAGCATCGCCGCCGCCCGTTCGCTCGCCTCAGCGACGTCGTCGCCGAGGTCACGCGCACGCTCGGTGAGGAAGGCGCCGATCGGGTGCACCGGGTTGATCGCGGCCCGCGGGTCCTGGAAGACCATCCCGAGCGCCTGCCGGTGGCGGCGCAGCGCCTCGCCCCGCAACGCGAGCACCGAGGTGCCGGCGACCCGGATCGATCCGCCGGTCGTGGCGCCGTCGGGCAGGAGCCGTGCGATCGAGCGCAGGGTCATCGACTTGCCCGACCCCGACTCGCCCACCAGGCCGACGGCCTCGCCGGCCTCGACCGCGAGGCTCACCCCGCGCAGCAGCGGAACGCCCTGGACGGCCAGGGTCAGGTCCTCGATCTCCAGCAGGCTCATCAGTCCTCCTCCCCGCTCAGCTTCGACCCGAGCACCAGCAGCGACATCACCGTGATCACGACCAGCGCACCGGCGGCGATCACGCCCATCGGGTGGCCGCGCAGCAGCGCGTCCTTGTCGCTGGCCAGCACGCCCCAGTCGGCCTGCGGCGCCTGCACCGCCAGCCCGAGGAAGGACAGCGCGGCCAGGTCGATCAGGGCGTAGGCGAACGCGATGCTCGCCTGCCCCAGCAGCAACGGGGCGATGTTGGGCAGCACGTGCCGGGCGTTGATCCGGAACGCACCATGACCCTGCACCGACAGCACCTGCACGTAGGGCAGGTCGCGTTCGCGCTGGGCGGCGGTGACAGCCACCCGGCCGACGTACGGCAGGTAGGCGACGGCGAGCGCGATCACCGCTGCGCTGAGCCCGGCGCCGAAGACCGCGACGGCCAGGATCGCCAGCAGCAGAGCGGGAAGCGCGAACAGGATGTCGAAGACGCGGGTGATCGCCCACGACCCCCACCCGCCGCGCCAGGCGGCAGCCAGCGCGAGCGGGATGCCGATGCCCAGGGCGAGCAGCACGATCGCGGCCGGACCGACCAGGCTGGTCCGCGCGCCGTAGATCAGCCGCGAGGCGATGTCGCGGCCGGTCGCGTCGGTGCCGAGCCAGTGCGTCGGCGAGGGACCGAGGTAGGAGTCGAGCAGGCTGGCCTGGTTCGGGTCGTGCGGTGCCAGGACGGGTGCCAGCACGGCCAGCAGTACGACGGCCACGACCGCGACCGCGGCCACGATCCCGGCCGTGCCGAGATGCCTCTGCAGACGCCTCATGCCGCACGCGTCCGGGGGTCGAGCGCGGCGGCCAGCAGGTCGGCGAGCAGGTTGAGCACGAGGAAGGCGCCGACGACGATCAGCGCGATGGCCTGGACCACGGGGAAGTCCTTCTGCTGGACCGAGGAGATCAGGAGCTGGCCGAGGCCACCGAGGCCGAAGGCCTGCTCGACCACCACCGCGCCTGCGATCAGGCCGGCGATCTGGAGGCCGGCGACGGTGATGATCGGTGGGGCCGCGTTGCGCAGCACGTGGTCGCGGACCAGCCGGCTCGAGGAGATCCCGCGCATCTGCGCGGTGACGACGTGCTCGGAGCCGAGCTGACGGCGGGTCTCGGCCCGGGTGACGCGGGAGATCAGGCCGCTGGCGATGATCGCCAGCGCGATCGCCGGGAGCGTCAGCGAGTGCAGCGCTCCGAGGAAGCCGTCGCCCATGCCGTAGGCGGGGAACCAGCCCAGCCGGACGGCGAAGAGGCTGATCAGCACGCTGGCCGCGACGAACGCCGGCAGCGCGGTCGCCACCGAGGTGAGCGCCGTGACCGCACCGTCGACCGGACCGCGACGCAGCCCCGCGAGGAGCCCGCTGCCGACCCCGAAGATCAGGATCAGCACCGAGGCGTAGGCGATCAGGCTGAACGTCACCGCGGCCGGGTGCCCGATCCGGGCGGTGACCGGCTGCCGGGTGATCATCGAGATCCCCAGGTCGCCACGCAGCACCCGACCCAGCCACTCGACGTACCGGAGCACCACGTTCTGGTCCAGGCCGAGGTAGTGCCGCACCTGGGCCTGCACCTCGGGCGAGGGCGGCCGGGAGCCGAAGAGCACCTGCTCGGGACTGCCCGGCGAGGCGTAGACGCTGAGGTAGACCACCAGGCTCGCGACCAGGAGGGCCACGAGGACACCGGCGATCTTGCGCCGCACCTGCCGGGC
Source organism: Nocardioides sp. JCM 18999 (assembly GCF_055391175.1). Taxonomy (NCBI): domain Bacteria; kingdom Bacillati; phylum Actinomycetota; class Actinomycetes; order Propionibacteriales; family Nocardioidaceae; genus Nocardioides; species Nocardioides sp. JCM 18999. The sequence continues at coordinate 3,600,109 of NZ_AP043887.1, read as the reverse complement.
AGTCACGACTACTTGGCTCCGACCGCGGCGGCCCACGGCGACGTCATGTACGAGAACGTCAGGGTGGAGCCGGTCAGGCGGGAGTTCTCGAAGAGGAGCGTGCGCGGCTGCACGATCGGGATGATCGGCAGGTCCGTCGCGAGCTGCTTCTCGGCGGCGATGACCAGGTCGGCGCGGGCGGCGTCGTCCGCGGTCGCGTCGGCCTGGGCCAGGTTCTCCTCGACCGTCGGGTTGGAGTAGCCGCTGAAGTCCATCACTCCGGCCTTGGTCCCGACGAGCTGGTCGAGCAGCAGCGGCTCGGGCAGCTCGACGTAGTTCTTGGTCAGGATCAGGTCGTAGGGCTCCCGCGCCGACGGGTCGGCGAAGATGGCCCCGTACTGCTGGTCCGGGATCCCGACGAGCTTGATCGTCACCCCGATCGAGGCCGCCTCCTGCTGCACGACCGTGGCGATCTGGCCGGACTCGACGTCGCTGGCCGGGTAGCCGAACTTCAGGGTCGGCACGGTGATGCCCTCGAGCAGCGCCTTGGCCGCGGTGGCGTCGGGCTTCGACTCGAAGGTGTCGTACGCCGCCTTGAACGTGTCCTGCGCGTAGCCCCAGACACCGGGACCGGAGACCTTGTAGAGCGGATCGGCGGTGCCGCCGTAGACGGTCTTGGCGATCCCGGCCCGGTCGATCACCCCCGAGAGCGCCTGCGCGATCGTGGAGTCGACGGGCTTGGTGAAGAGCAGGTCGACGTTGATCGGCGTGGAGCCCTCCTGGCCGACGTACAGCTTGCCGTTGGCGGCGTTCTGCAACGGGGCGGCGAGGTTGCTCGGCAGGGTGAGTCCGCCGTCGATCTTGCCGCTGGTCAGGCCGTTGGCCAGGGCAGAGGGGTCAGCCGGGTAGACGAAGGTGAACGTCGAGGCGTGTGCCGCGTTGTCCTGGTCCCAGTACTTCTCGTTCTTGGTCAGCACGAGCTTGCTGGTGCCGTCGTAGGACGTGAACTTGAACGGGCCGGTGCACATCACGCCGTCGGTCGGGCTGCCGAACGCGGGGCCCTTGGCCTCGGCGAACTTCTTCTCCACGACCGCGCCCGCCAGCGTGGCCAGCGCGGTGCTGAACGCCGCCGAGCGCTGCTTGAGGGTGACCGTGACCTCGTGCGGGCCGGTGGCCTTCACGTCGGTCACCTGGGCGAAGGTGCCGGCGTAGTTCGACAGGTACTTCGGGTCCATGTTGCGGCCGAGGCTGTAGGCGACGTCCTCGGCGGTCATCGGGGTGCCGTCCCAGAACGTGACGTCGTCGCGCAGCGTGATCACGTAGTGGGTGTCGTCGGTGTAGCCGAACTTCGTCGCCAGGCCCGGGGTGAGCTGGTAGTCGGGGGTGACCCGGACCAGCGGCTCGCACATGTTCGGGATCGCGGTCTCCTCGGGGTAGTCGGCCAGGCCGATCGGGTCGAGGGTGATCACGGGGCGGTAGCCGCCGTACCAGGTGACCGCGTCGACGTCTCCGGTCGCGGTGCCGGTGGTGGTCTCGGTCAGACCGACCTGGGTGACGGCCTTGCCCGACGGGGCGGCAGCACCGTTGCTGCCGCCGGAGTCGGAGCAGGCGGTGAGGCCCAGAGCGAGGAGGCTCGCCGTGGCCACGGCCACCAGCGGGCGGGAGGTGAAGGGGTTCATCGCAGTTCTCCTGGGGTCGTGGTTCGGTCGTGGCTGGGTCGTGGTCAGAGGGCGTGGTGGACGAGCTGGCCGTCCACGTAGGTGCGCGCGACGGCGGTGTCGGCGATCCGTGCGGTGTCATCGGCGGCGTCGAAGGGGTTCCGGTCGTGGACGACGACGTCGGCGTCCGCTCCCGGGGTGAGCTGGCCGGAGCCGAGCCGGGTGATCCAGGCCGAGCCCGACGTGTACGCCGCCAGCGCGACGCCCAACGGGATCGACTGGTCGGCTCCGAGGGCCGGGGTGCCGGCGGGGGCCTCGGCGCTGATCCGGTGCACGGCGGTGTGGATCGCCGCCCACGGGTCGGGGGTGCTGACCGGCCAGTCGCTGCCCATCACGAGGGTGGCGCCGTCGCGGTGCAGGGCGCCGAACGGGTACTGGCTCTCGGCCCGGTCGCCGAGGAACGGGATGGTGAGCTCGTCCATCTGCGGCTCGTGGCAGGCCCACAGCGCCTGCGCGTTCGCGGCGGCACCGAGGTGACGGAAGCGAGCGAGGTCGGCGGCGTCGACCAGCTGCAGGTGGGCGAGGTGGTGGCGTCGGTCGGCGGTGCCGTTGAGTCCCGCCGCCCGCTCGAGCGCGTCGAGGACGTCGCGCACGGCCTGGTCGCCGAGCGCGTGGGCGTGCACGCCGAACCCGGCTCCGTCGATCGCGGCGATCACGTCGTCGAGGTGGGCCGGCTCGAAGAAGCGCAGCCCGGTGCCGCCGCCGTGGTCGCCGTGCTGGCAGTAGGGCGAGAGAACGGCGGCGGTGAAGGTCTCCATCACGCCGTCCTGCATCACCTTGACGTGCGGCAGCGTGTAGCGGGCCGCCTCGCCGTCTGCTGCGGCCGCGGCGGCCGCCTCGGCGCGGAGGTCGACCAGGTGGGCGAGCTGCTTGGCGATGTCGTCGGCGTGGTCGCCGCCGTCGCGCTCCCACCACAGCGCACCGGCGACCCGGGCGGTCAGCCAGCCCGCGTCCTGGGCGGCGAGGTAGGTCCGGTGCTCGATGTCCTTGACCATCGCGTCCTGCCAGCCGGTGACGCCGAGGCTGTGCAGGTAGGCCTGTGCGGCGCGGAGCCCGGCCAGCCGGTCCTCGGCGGTGTCGGCCGGGACGAACCGCTCGACCAGGGTCATCGCGCCCTCGTGCAGCAGACCGGTCGGTCGGCCGTCGGCGTCGCGCTCGATCCGACCGTCGACGGGGTCGGGCGTGGTGGCGTCGATCCCGGCGACCTCGAGGGCGCGGGTGTTGACCCAGGCGGAGTGGTGGTCGCGGTTGGGCAGGTACACCGGGCGGTCGGCGACGATCGCGTCGAGCTGGGCAGCGGTCGGACGGCCGCCGGGGAAGGCGGCCATCGACCAGCCGGCACCGAGGATCCAGGCGGCGTCGGTGCTGTCGGCGTAGGCGGCCACCAGGGCGTCGTACTCCTCGGCGGTCTCGGCGCCGGTGAGGTCGCAGCGGATCCGCTCGAGGCCACCGACGATCGGGTGGACGTGCGCGTCGACGAAGCCCGGGGTGACCAGGCGGCCCTCGAGGTCGACCACGTCGTCGGCCCCGGCGAGGTACGGCGCCACCTCGGCGTCGCCGCCGATCGCGACGATCCGGCCGTCCCGCCAGGCGATGGCGCTGGCCCAGGAGCGCGCCGCGTCGGAGGTGAAGACTGCGCCGTTGCGCAGGACCGTCGTCGTCATGGGACGGTAGACAACTCCTGATTTACGGTGTTGTCAACAGTGTGGACAACACTTTGTGATAGATGTTTCGCATGGCAGAACGGAAACGGAGCGTCACCCTCACCCGGGAGGCGATCGTCGACCAGGCCCTCGTGCTGCTCGAGCGCGACGGCCTCGGGGCGCTCAGCATGCGGGCGCTGGGCAAGGAGATCGGCGTCGACGCGACCGCGTTCTACCGCCACTTCCGCGACAAGGACGAGCTCGTCCTGGCGATCTACGACCACGTCACCGAGGAGCTCGCCGCCGGGCTGCGCGACGTCCCCTCCGACCTCGGCTGGCGCGAGCGGCTCCTGGTCCTCGCTGACGGATCGTGGACGCTGGCCGAACGGCACCCGGCGGTCTTCAGCCTCGGCTTCGCCCGCACGACCGGTGGAACCGCCGAGCGCGAGATCGTCGAGTTCATCCTGTCCACGCTGGCCTCGACCGGGCTCTCCCCCGAGCTCGCCGTGCTGCACTACCGGGTCCTGGGCGATGCCATGCTCAGCGCCGGCGGCGCCCAGGCGACCGTGGCCAGCCTGGATCCGGCGCTGCGGGAGAAGGACGCCAACGCCTGGTCGCGGATCTACGCCGTCCTGCCCGAGGCCGACTACCCCGCCGCGCGTGCGCACGCCGCCGAGCTGGCGGTCGTCGACGAGCGCGCGATCTACGACGCGATGGTCGAGGCGATCCTCGACCGGATCGAGGTCGCCGTCAGCCTGTCAGGATCGTTCGCATGAGCGCGCGCAGCTTCGACACCCTGATCCACTCGCTCGAGGACCTCCCGCTGGAGGACGGCACGGTCGTGGCCGGCGCTCCGTCCGCCGGACTCGTCACCCTCGCTGCCCTCGGCGGGGTCGAGGTCGGCGTGTGGGAGCTGACCGAGGGCACGGTCACCGACACCGAGGTCGACGAGCTGTTCGTCGTCGTCGCGGGCCAGGGAACGGTGTCGTTCGAGGACGGCGAGACGATCGCGCTGCGCCCGGGGGTGCTGGTGCAGCTGCGCGAGGGCGAGCGGACCACGTGGGTGATCACCGAGACCCTGCGGAAGGTCTGGATCAGCGGCTGAGCGTGGTGCCGGCGGTCGCGCCGACGGTGGCGCCGACGAGGCGCAGGCAACGCTCGGTCATCGCGGCGGCCGACTCCTCCTGGTGCTCGAGCCACCAGTTGACCAGCGAGTCCACGATCCCGATCCAGACGGCGGTCATCGCCGAGACGTCGATGGGGTCGTCGATCCCGCTGAGCGCGAGCATCTCCGAGACGCCGTCGACGGCCAGTGCGGTGATCTGGTCGGTGTAGCGCGCGATCTCGGCGGCCACGTCGGCCTCGGACCGCGGCGCGGTCGGGTCGAAGAAGAGCCGCCACAGCCAGGGCCGGTCCTCCAGCGTCGTGAAGATCCCGGCCAGGGTGGCCACCCCGCGCTCGAGCCCGACGACACCGGAGTGCGCGATCCGCTCGATCTCGCCGACCAGGACGGCACCCGCGTGGTGCAGGCAGCCGCTCAGGAGGCCCTCCTTGGAGCCGAAGTACGCATAGACCAGCGGCTTGGAGATCCCGGCCCGCGCGGCGACGTCGGCGACCGAGGTGGCGGCGTACCCACGGGTGCCGAAGACCTCGCAGGCGGCGAGGAGGATCTGCTCCTCGCGCTCCTCGCGCGGCACGCCCTTGGTTCCGGCCATGGTCGAGAGTCTAGACATCGAATTGACCCGGGGGTAACTTACCCGAGAGTCAATTCAGTTCGGAGGGCCCCGTGAACGATCTCCTCGACCCGGCGAAGAACCCGGTCACCTACGCGATCCCGTTCTTCATCGCCTCGCTCCTGATCGAGCTCGCCGCGCTGCGGTGGCTGGACCACGACAACACGACCCTCGCCGGCGCACCCCGGACCGGGTACGAGCGCCGCGACTCCCGCACCTCGATCCTGATGGGCCTCGGGTCGCTGTTCTTCTCCCTCGCGCTGAAGATCGCCAGCTTCGGCGTCTTCGCCTGGATCTACGTCGAGATCGCGCCGTTCCACCTGCCGACCGACACCTGGTGGTCGTGGGCGCTGATGATCCTCGCGGTCGACTTCGCCTACTACTGGCAGCACCGGTTCGTGCACCGCGCCCGGGTCGGCTGGGCCGCGCACCAGGCACACCACTCCAGCGAGTACATGAACTTCGGCACCGCGCTGCGGCAGAAGTGGAACCCCTGGTTCGACTTCTTCTTCTGGCTGCCGCTCCCCCTGCTCGGCGTCGCGCCGTGGGCGATCTACTTCGCCTTCGGGATCAACCTGATCTACCAGTTCTTCGTGCACACCGAGCTGGTCGACAAGATGTGGCGCCCGATCGAGCTGATCTTCAACACCCCCAGCCACCACCGCGTGCACCACGGCTCCGACGCGATCTACCTCGACAAGAACTACGCCGGGATGCTGATCATCTGGGACCGGATGTTCGGCACCTTCCAGCCGGAGATCGCCCGGCCGACGTACGGCCTGACGAAGCAGGTCACCACGCACAACGTGATCAAGCTCGAGTACGGCGACTACCGCGCGCTCTGGGAGGACCTCAAGCGGGCGGAGAGCTGGCGTGAGCGTCTCGGCTACCTGTTCGCTCCGCCCGGCTGGGCGCCGGCGGGAAAGACTCCGACGCTGTCGACGGCGATCGAGCCGCTCCCCCGTCCGACTCGCGAGCACGCCACCTCCTAGTCACTCCGGTGCGGCAGGCTGTGCGCGTGCCGAGCCTGCTGACGATCGCCCGCGAGTGGGGTCGGATCGGCGTGCTCGGCTTCGGCGGGCCCCCGACGCACATCCGGATGCTGCGCGACCTCACGGTCGAGCGCGAGGGGTGGCTCGACGACCAGCAGTTCGAGGACGCGGTCGCCGCCTGCAACCTGCTGCCCGGGCCTGCATCGACGCAGATGTCGATCTTCACCGCCTGGCACCTGCGCGGGGTCGCCGGTGGGCTGGTCGGCGGGCTCGCGTTCATCCTGCCCGGCCTGGTCGCGATCCTCGCGCTCTCGGCGTTCTTCCTCGGTGATCCGCCCGCCTGGGTGGCTGGCGTCGGCCTCGGTGCCGGCGCTGCCGTCCCCGCTGTGGCCGTCCATGCCGGCTGGGGTCTGACCCCGCCGAGCTGGAGGCGCCGGGCGTCGTGGCGCTGGCTGGCCTATGCCGTTGCCGGTGGGGTCGGTGCCGTGGTGCTCGGTGCGTGGTTGGTGGTGCTGCTGCTGGCGTGCGGCCTGATCGAGGTCGTCGCGCGCCGCCCGGTGCGGGCGGGCCGTGTCGAGCTGGCCGCGCTCCCCCTGCTGCTGGCCCGGGGAACCGTTCCCGCCATCGGCACCGGCGTCGTCGGTGCCCTCGCCTGGACCTCCCTCAAGGTCGGGGCACTCTCCTACGGCGGCGGCTTCGTGATCATCCCGCTGATGCAGGCCGACGCCGTCGACCGTCATGGCTGGATGACGCAGTCCGAGTTCCTCAACGCGGTCAGCCTCGGCCAGATCACGCCCGGCCCGGTGACCCACACCGTGTCGGTCGTCGGCTGGGCGGCTGCTGGTCTCTGGGGCGCGCTGCTGGCCGCGGTGGTGGCGTTCGCTCCGTCGTTCGTCTTCGTGCTCGGCGGCGGGCGGCACTTCGACGGGCTGCGCTCGAACACCACCGCGCGGGCGTTCCTGGACGGCTCCGGTCCCGCGGCGATCGGTGCGATCTTCGGTTCTGCCGTGCTGCTGGCGATGGCGTTCGGTGTCTGGTGGCAGGTGCTCGTGGTGGCCGGAGCCCTGGTCTGGCTGCTGTTTCTGCGTCGCGGTGTCGTGAGTGTTCTGCTGCTGGCTGGGCTGGTGGGACTGGTGATCACACAGTTCTCCACGTAGGTCTCCACAGGGCCACCCGAGCCTCTGGCGGGTCCGCTCGACGTGACTTAGCCTCGAGAACATCGCCCTGTCTGGTCGGGGCGAATCTCGGGAGGCCAGAGCCAATGGGGAAGTCGCACATCGCCATCACGGCGCTGATGCTCGCCTGCTCGGCGTCCTTGGCCGGGTGCGGGTCCTCGGATCCGTCCAGTTCTCCGACCCCTTCGGTGTCCCCGTCCCCCACGGCTTCGTCGTCTCCCTCCCCCAGCGCGCCCGCCGCTCCCGTCATGCCCGCCGCAGCCAAGGAGCACTCGAAGGCTGGGGCCGAGGCGTTCGTCAGGTACTTCTGGGAGGTCGTGAACTACGCGCAGGCGACGGGGGATACGGAGATCCTTGCGGCCCTCTTCAGCTCTGGCTGCGCTGGTTGCCTGGGTGGCGTGGCGGCCATCGAAAGCACGTACATCGGCGGCGGCCATGTGGAGGGCGGCCGAGCCGATATCCGGGACCTTCGTGTCGAAGTTGGGTCGGCCGGCCAGACGTTTGTCGTCGCAGATGTCACTGTGAAGGTTCGGACAGCTCCGTCGAGGGTGATCTATCCGGACGCAGCCAAGAACCGCACCTTTCCAGGCGGGACGACCACCTACCACATGAACACCAGCGCCTCCTCGGACGAATGGTCAGTCAGCAAGTTGGAGGCCGCGACATGATTGCGAGGGCATTGGCGCTACTGGCGCTACTTCCGTTGCTGCTTCTGATTGCTCCCCCTGCAACAGCCGGATGTGACGTCAACTCAGGCCATGAGGTTTCGGGCGGCGATGGGTTGTTCAACGCTGGCGTGACAGATTCGACGAACTGCGATGAACCGATCAATGAGACCGGAACCACGCCGTCGGGACACTGGGTCTATCTCCCCGTCTGCAAGCTGGGCGGCACCGCCACCTGCGACGTTGATGCACAGGCGGTCTGCAGCGATGGAACGCCCATGGAGTACATCTACTTCCAGCCCGACGATGGGCCCGCCTGGGCCGGAACGACCAACTGCCCGGACGAGGCCGACCCTGATCCGGGCCCCACACTCGGCGACATCCTGCGCGCCTTCCGCAGCATCCCGCTCCCGGACTCCACCATCCAGATCGAGCCGCCGGACGGCGAGACGCTGGTGAACTTCAAGACCAACTTCCTCACCACGGCTCCGGCGTTCAACAGGACCGTGACCCTGCTGGGGCACGAGGTCGACTTCCGCATCCGGGCGACGTCGTACGCCTGGCACTTCGGGGACGGGACGAGCACGACGACACACTCCCCCGGCCGGCACTACCCGCACCTGGACAACACCCACGAGTACACCCGCAAGGGCAGGGTGCGGGCGAGCGTCGACACCACGTGGAGCGCGGACTACCGGGTCGACGGGGGCGCGTGGGCGCCGGTGCCGGACACCGTCACGATCGCCGGCGCCGGCCAACCGCTCCGCGTCCGGACTGCGACGCCGGTGCTCGTCACCGCCGACTAGAGGCTCAGAAAACAATTCGAGAAATGTTCTCGGGCAGGGTCTTCCAGCCCCGGAAATGTCGGTGCCCGTCCGTAGATTCGTCCCATGATCTCGGGAGGATCAGCAGTCATCGAGAAGCCCGAATCGCCCTCAACCAAGGGTGATCCGGCAGCGGTGCTGCGTGTCTTCGCCGAGTCCCAGACCGCCGCCCGGCGTGAAGAGGTGCGCCAGATCGCGTTGGCCGCCGCATTCGCTGAGTGTCACGAAGTCACCGACTGGCAGGCCGCCGCATCCTCGGTGGACGAGGCCGGTCCCGGTGCCGGCGGGGAACGTGTCCTCCTGCTCGGCGGGGACGGATCACCGTGGGTGGCCGAGTTCTGCGTGGTCGACTTCGCCGCCGCGACCGGGCGCAGCACCGCCTCGGCGCGAGCGTTCCTGTCGACCTCGCTGGCGTTGATCCATCGCCTCCCCCGCACCTGGGCCCGGGTGAAGGCCGGTGGGGTCGACGGGTGGCGTGCCCGCCGGATCGCCGAGACCACCCTCACCCTGTCCGCTGAAGCAGCCGCCTGGGTCGATCGTGAGGTCGCCGCCCGGGTCCAGAGCGTCGGCCTCCGGACCCTGGACCGGCTCGTGGGCGAGGCGATCGCCCGGTTCGACCCCGAACAGCTCGCCGCCCAGGAAGAGCTCGATCTGGACCGACGCCGTGTCGAGATCCTGCCGACCGTGACGGGCCGAGCGGTGACGACCGACGTGATCATGAACCTCGACACCCCCGATGCGTTCGACCTCGACCACGCCCTCGACGTCATCGCCGACCAGCTCCTCCTCGCCGACGGAGTGTGGGAGTCCAAGGCAGTACGACGAGCCCGCGCTGTCGGGATCCTCGCCCGCGGCGAGGCAGGCGGACTACCCGGTGCCGCACCAGCCCGGAAGGTCGAGCTGCAGGTCCGGATGGTCGAGGGCGACCCGGTCGCGACCCTCCACTCGCTGACCGGGCAGCCGTTGGGGATGGTGTCGGTCCCGCAGATCCAGGAGTGGTGTGCCGGGGCCCGAGTCGTCGTCCATCCCGTCCTGGACCTCGCGATCGAGGCAGCCTCGAACGGCAGGTACGCGTCGGTCAGGGTCCGCAACCAGGTCAGGATCACCGCAACCACGTGTGCGTTCCCCTACTGCGAGCACCCCGCCGAGACCTGCGACCTCGACCACATCGACCCTTGGGACCCCCAGGGGCCACCCCAGCAGTCCTCGACGAGGAACCTCGCGCCCCTGTGCCGCCTTCACCACCGGATCAAGACCTTCACCGCCTGGCGCTACCACCAGGGACTACCCGGGCTGTACTACTGGAAGAGCCCCGACGGCGACTCCTACCTCGTCGACCGCGACGGCACCCACATCCTCAGCCGCGGCGACCCACCACCCTGATCGGATCGCGCCTCAGGCGCGAGCTGCTCCGTCGGCGATCAGGTACTGCGCCGCCGTGTAGGTCGCCATCACCGCCGACTCGAGTCGCGCCGGCGGGTTCTTGAACAGGAACGTGCTCGAGCCGAGCATCGAGTCCGATGCCAGGAACAGTCCCGTCCCGACAGCGAGAGACCGCCGGGCTCGCGGCGACATGGCGGGGTCGAGATTCTGCGCCGCGGCCACCGTGCCCGACAACAGCGCCGAGTACGTCAGCACGGTCGCGCCCAGACCGCGGTTCTCACGCCAGGCGGCGCGCGCGATCACCGGAGCTGAGGCGAGCCAGGTCGCCGCGATCACCCGCGGCGCATCCCGCGAGGCCAGCGCACGAGAGGGGTCCTGGTGGCGCAGGAAGCCCGACGAGTACGCGGCATGCCCGACCCCGAACGCAGCCGAGCCCGCCATGAACGAGCGAGGGCCGTGACCGAGCAGCGCGATGTCCCCGATCCAGCCGGACGCCAGGCCCGCGAGGGTCGACGTCCGCAGCGGGGACGTCCGTGCCTGCTCGTCGACGGCCAGGGCGCCGGCCAACGTCGGCATCAGCAGCGGCTTGGTCACCCGCCGCGCCCGATGGGCCCACGGCTTGGTCGATCCCGCGAGGACGAGGTCGGTCACCGCGATCGCGGCAAAAGCGATTCGCAGCCTCGAGGACGTGGTCATGGGGGCAATATAGGGGCGGCGCATCTCCGACCAGTGAGGATCCCGATGATCATCGACGTTCCCGAAGGCAAGGACCCGATCATGTTCGTCTGGGGCGAGCTCGTCCCGGGGATCGGACCAGCGGCGTCAGCGTTCGCGATGAGCATCTACGAGCACAGCACCCTCGGGCTGCGCGAGTTCGAAGCGGCCCGGCTGCGGATCGCGCAGATCAACGGTTGCGTCTTCTGCCAGGACTGGCGCACCGAACGCGACGGCGTCACGGTCGAGGACACGTTCGCCACCGCCGTCGAGCAGTGGCCCACGACCAATGACTTCGACGACCGGACCCGCCTCGCCGCCGAGTACGCCGAACGCTTCGCCCTCGACCACCACGGCCTGGACGACGCGTTCTGGCAGCGGATGAAGGCGCACTACGACGACCGGGAGATCGCCGAGCTGTCGATGTGCCTTGGCTCGTGGATCTCGTTCGGCCGACTCAACCGGGTGCTGGGTCTCGATGTCGCCTGCGTGCTGCCCAGCCACCTCACGTCCTGAGGGTCACTCCGGGGCCCGCGTCGGCTCCTCGGTCGGGTCTTCCCAGTAGCCCTGGCAGGGTTGCTCGCCCTGGGTGGCACGGCACAGTGGCACGTACCAATCGGGGGGCGTGCTGTCGAAGTACGGCGGCACCGACCCGCGGCCGTTCCGGGGCACCCAGGTCACGGTCGCGACCTTCTGCGGGCCGACCGCGACGGCATACCGGGCCCGCGCCTTGGCCCGCGCCCGACGTTCGGCGGCCGCCGTCGGTCGCCGGTGTGCTTCGCGCAGCGCAGACTTCAGCTTCTTGCGTGCGATCCGCTTCTCCCTCGCCGAGGCCGGGCGCGTCGAGATCTCGGTGTTGCGCATCGTCGTCGAGACCGACCAGGACGCCGAACTGTGGTGCGACTCCCACCGCCTCCCGGTCTCCGGGTCGGTGCTGGTGACGACCGGTTCGTAGACCTCCGCGACCACCACCGCGGTCCGAGCGGGCACGACCCCAGCGTTGCCCCGGAAGGACCGGGGGAACCGGGAGAAGAGGTGCTGACCCTCCTGCACCACCCTGCCGGGCCCGGGATCGGCGTAGATGATGCCGCCGTCCTCCGACCAGGACTGTCCGAAGTGACTGGTCCGCACCGAGAACGCGCCGAACAGCGGCCCGGGACGCCGCGCCGAGGTGGTGGCGACCACGAGATCGCAACGCCGACCTGTGCCGACGACCTGGTAGGAGACGGCCTGCACGCTGAGTGAGGCGTCGGTGCCCTCTCCCGCGCGAATCCCCGCGCTGGCCGACCCGAGCCGCTGCAGTGAGCTGCTGGCCAGCGTGGTCCCTGCCTCGATCGAGCAGACCCGGGCGTGCCAGGCCGGAACCGTCGACGCAGCAACAGCTGACGACACAGCGGCAGCCGACGACGGCCCGAACGCTCCCAGGGAGAGGATCAGCGCCGACGCGAGGATGCCGGCCGGCACCCGTGGTGAGAGGGACATGGCCGGCATCCTTGCGGATCAGCCGGTGTTGCGTAGCCCGGCAGCGATTCCGTTGATGGTCAGCAACAAGGCGCGCTCCAGCTCGGGGTGCGGTTCCTCGTCGGCGCGGGTGCGAGCCAGCAGGGAGACCTGCAGGGCGTGCAGCGGCGCGAGGTAGGAGTTGCGCAGCTCGAGCGTGTGCCGCAGCACCGGGGCCGTCTCCAGCAGGGTCGACTGCCCGGTGATCGCCATCACCTCGGCCACGGTCCGGGCGTGCTCGGCCTTGATGATGTCGAAGACGTGCTGGTGCTCGGCGGGCACGAGCCCGGCGACGTACTCCGCCGCGAGGTCCAGGTCGGTCTTGGTCAGCGTCATCTGGACGTTGGAGAGGAAGGTGCGGAAGAAGGCCCACGAGCCGTACATCTCCCGCAGCGTCTCCTCGCGGCCGTCGGCGCGTGCGGCCGCGAGACCGGAGCCGACACCGAACCAGCCCGGCAGGTTGATCCGGGCCTGCGTCCAGCCGAAGACCCACGGGATGGCGCGCAGGTCGTCGAGCCCGCCCTCGCCGCCGGGGCGCTTGGAGGGACGCGATCCGATGTTCAGCTTGCCGAGCTCGTCGACCGGGGTGGAGGCGACGAAGAACGGCACCAGTGACCGGTCGGCGACGAGCGCCTCGTAGGCGACCTGACCCTGACCGGCGACCAGGTCCATGGTCTGGTTCCACCCGTCGAGGACGTCGGCGGGCAGCAGCGACGTGCGGTGCAGCAGTGACGCCTCGACGACGGCGGCCAGCGCACCCTCGAGGTTGTGCCGACCCAGGCCGGGCAGGGCGTACTTGTCGGAGATGACCTCGCCCTGCTCGGTGATCTTGATCGGACCCTCGAGGCTGCCGTACGGCTGGGACATGATCGCCTCGGCGGTCGGACCGCCACCGCGACCGACGGAGCCGCCACGACCGTGGAAGAGCCGCAGCACGACACCGTGCTTGCGGGCCACGTCGCGCAGCGCCCGCTGCGCGCGGTGGATGTTCCACTGGCTCGCCGCGATCCCGGCGCCCTTGGAGGAGTCGGAGTAGCCGAGCATGATCTCCTGGACGTTGCCACGTGCGGCGACGATCCGGCGGTACGTCGGCTCCGAGAGCAGGGCCTCGAGCAGCGGTCCGGCCGCCTCGAGCTCGGCGACGGTCTCGAAGAGCGGGGCGAAACCGATCCGCGCGGTGGCCGGGGTCTCGTCGTTGCCGGGGTCGACCAGGCCGGCCTCCCGGGCCAGCACGACGACCGCGAAGAGGTCGTCGACGTCGTGCGTCATCGAGACGATGTAGGTCTCGACGACGTCGGGACCGAACGTGTCGAGGGCGACCCGGATCGTGTCGAGCAGCTCGAGCGACGCCTCCGCGGAGGCACCCAGGCCACCGCGGACCGCACCGACCAGAGGACGACGGCTGGCCATCTCCTCGCCCAGCGCGAGGATCCGCGCGGGACGGTCGAGGTCGCCGTACGACGTCGTGCCGGGCTCCTCGATGCGAGCGAACAGCTCGGCCAGGGCCGCGTGGTGCTTGCCCGAGTGCTCCCGGACGTCCATCGTCGCCAGGCCGGCACCGAACGCGACCGCGGTGCGCAGCGTGCGCAGCAGGGCCCCGTTGGCGGTGAGCTCGTCCCCGCTGGAGAGCAGCGAGTCGCGGATCAGCTCGAGGTCGGCGACGACCTCGCTGAAGTCGAGGTAGTCACGACCGGCCTCGTGCGCCCGGCCCTCGGCCAGCCGCAGCGCGGTGGACTGGAGCCGGACCTTGATGAAGGTGAGCTTGCACCGGTACGGCTCCTCGGCGTTGAGCCGCTTGATCCGGTTCCAGGTGATCGGCAGCGCCGCCGCGTCGACGACCAGGCTGGCGGCGAGCTCGTCGCTCACCGGGACCACGCGGGTCGACGAGGTGAGCTGCTCCAGGAGTCCGTCGACCAGCTCGACGAGGGTCTCGAGGCCGGCCTGGAACTGCAGCCGGAGCACGTCGAGGGTGACCGTCGGGGTGACGTTCGGGTTGCCGTCGCGGTCACCGCCGGCCCAGGTGCCGAACCGGAGCGGTCGGGCGGTGGCGGGCAGCGTGATCCCGATCGAGCCGAGCTCGGCGTCGAGGTCGGCCAGCAGGTCGGGGACGACGTCGGTGGCCAGCGAGGTCAGGTAGTAGACCGCGGTGCGAGCCTCGTCGATCGGCTCGGGGCGGGCGACGCGAAGCTCGTCGGTCTGCCACAGCAGGTCGACCAGCTCGGCCAGCCGTCGCTCGTTCGACGCGCTGCCGCGGGGGTCGCCGAGGTCGTCGACGACGTCGCTCAGCATCCGCAGCAGGCGCAGCACGCTGCGCCGGCTGGCCTCGGTCGGGTGGGCGGTGAAGACCGGCCGGTACTCCAGGCGTCCCAGCACCTCGTCGACCAGCGGCCGGTCGAGGTCGCCGGCGATCAGGGCCTCGTCGATCCGTCCGACGGTCGCGGCGAACGGCCGCTCCTCGGTGGCGACGATCTCGCGCCAGCGGTGCAGCTGCTCGGTGGTGTTGGCCAGCTGGAAGTACGCAGCGAACGCTCGTGCGAGCGTGACCGCGGTGTCCTCGTCGACCTCGGCGAGGAGCTTGCGCAGCTCGTCGCTGTCGGGCTGACGGGCCAGGTGGCGGACCCGCTCGACGAGCTCGAGCAGCTCGGGTCCTTCGTGTCGGGCGAGCGCCTCGCCCAGCAGGGTGGAGAGCTGACGGACCGAGGCCCGCAGCGCGGTGTGGCGCTCGTCGGAGGCGACGCCGCCTCCGAAGACCGCAGGGTCAGGTCGGCGGCGGTCAGCATCGAGGATCTCCTCGACGGTCCGCCCGGTAGGGGTCGCCATGCAATGTCCTTGGTTAGACAGGTGCGCCGGTGGGCGCGAGTGCAACCGGCAGGGTCTGGTAGCCCCGCAGGATTCTGGTCGGACGCCTCGTTGCGCCTGGTTCCAGTCTCAGCTCAGGGAATCGGTCGAACAGGGTACGAAGACCGATCTCCCCCTCCATGCGAGCGAGCTGAGCGCCCAAACAGTAGTGCCTTCCGCCGCTGAAAGACAGATGCTCTCGCGCATTTGGACGCAACACGTCGAAGCGTTGCGGGTCCTCGAAGACCTGCGGATCGCGGTTCGCCGCCGCCAGCGAGACGGTGATCGGGATGCCTGCCGCGATGCGTGCCCCGCCGATCTCGGTGTCGACCGCGGCGGTCCGTCCGGTGAGCAGGACCGGCGGGTCGAGGCGCAGGATCTCGTCGACCGCGTTGGGCCACAGCTCGGGATCCTCCCGGAGCGTGGCGAGCTGCTCGGGATGCGCGGCGAGCAGCGCGATCCCGTTGCTCAGCAGGTTGACGGTGGTCTCGAAGCCGGCGGCCAGGACCAGCCCGGCGGTCGCCTTGAGCTCCAGCTCGGTCAGCCCGACGCCGTCCTCCTGGGCGGCGATCAGCTGGCTGAGCAGGTTGTCGCCGGGGTGGGCGCGGAGCCACTCCAGGTGGCCGGAGAGCCACGCGTCGAAGTCGATCAACGCGCGATCGACGTTGCGGTACGTCGACCAGGGCAGGCCGAAGTCGAGCGAGGCAGCTGCCCCGTCGCCGTACTCGAGAATCTTGTCGCGGTCGGCGGCAGGGACGCCGAGGATCTCGCTGATCACCGTGATCGGCAGGAGCCCGCAGTAGGCGGTGACCAGGTCGACCGGCCGGGTCGGGTCGTACCGGTCGGCCAACCCGTCGAGCAGCTCGGTGGCGACCTGCTGGGTGCGTTCGCGCAGCTGCTCCACGGCGCGCGCGGTGAAGACCCGGGTGACGAGCTTGCGGTAGCGGGTGTGGTCCGGCGGCTCGGTGACCAGCAGGCTCGGCGGCTCGATCGGGGAGAAGACCTCGCTGGCGACGGCCGCGTTGAGGCGGGCCATCCAGCTGTTCTGCACCGTCGGGATGCCGGCGTGGACGTCGTTGCTGGTGAGCACCTCCTTGACCAGGGCGTGGTCGACGGCGATGAAGCTGAACTTCCCGCGGTAGATCCCTCCGGCGGCGCGGATCCGGTCGAAGATCGCGTCCAGCTCGGGGCCCCGGGTGGGGTCGCTCGCGGTGAGGATCAGCTGGCCCTGCAGGTCGCCGGCCTTGGCGCCGCGCATGATCACCATCCGCAACAGGCCGTGCGAGAGTCCCCAACGGGCGAACGCCTTCGGTGGCCATGGCGGCTGCATGCGACCAATCTACGGGCCGCTGGATAGGCTCGCGAGGGTGAAGATCTCGCTGTGGCCGCACTCCTCCACCCCCGTCTCGGAGATCCTCGCCGAGGCGGCCTGGGCCGAGGAGAACGGCTGGCACGGCGTCTGGGTGGCCGACCACTACATGCCCGACACCGGCTCCACCGAGCGCAAGGACGGGCCGTACCACGAGGCCTGGTCGCTGCTGCCGGCCCTGGCCGTGGCCACCTCGCAGGTACGGGTCGGAGTGCTGGTCGCACCCACGACGGTGCACCACCCGGCGCTGATCGCCAAGCGTGCCGCGACGATCGACCACCTCGCCGAGGGTCGGATGGTGCTCGGCCTGGGTGCCGGGTGGCAGATCAACGAGCACGCCGCCTACGGCTTCGACCTGCGCGAGCCCAAGGACCGGGTCGACCGGTTCGAGGAGGCGATCCAGATCGTGCGGTCCTTGACCAGCGAGCAGCGGACGACCTTCCACGGCACGCACTTCCAGATCACCGACGCCCCCGCCGACCCCAAGCCGGTGCAGGAGCGGCTCCCGATCCTCGTCGGTACGGCGGGCCCGCGGATGCTGCGGATCACCGCGCGTCACGCCGACGAGTGGAACTCCTGGGGTGGCCCGTCGACCGCACTGCCGAAGCTGACCGCGCTGCGCGATGCGTGCGACGCGGTCGGGCGCGATGCCGGCACGATGTGGAAGAGCGCCAACATCATGTTCGACGTCGACGGGCGCCGACCGGCCGCGCCGGGCCGAGCCCTGACCGGGTCGCCCGACCAGCTGGCCGAGGCGTTCGGTGAGCTGGCCGAGGCCGGGTTCGACGAGCTGATCCTGCCGAGCTGGAACCTCGGCGAGGAGCTGGCGGAGCGGCTCGACGCGCTGACGGAGATCCGGACCGACGTCCTGGGTCAGCTCAGCTGATCCCTGATCAGTCCTCGGTGCGCGCCGCGGTGTCGTCCGGGGTCGGGTTCGCCGACGGCTGATCGGTGGGCTGCTCGGTCGGCTCCTCCGCGGGCTCCTCGCAGCTGTCGTCGACCGTCTCGTCGGCGGGCTCCGTGGTGGGCTCGTCCGTGGCCGGCTCGGTCGTGCAGGTCTCGCCGGGGTCCGTCGCCGGCTCGGTCGGCTGCTCCGTGGGCTCCTCCGACGGCTGCTCGGAGGGCTGCTCAGAAGGCTGCTCCGTCGGCTCCTCGGACGGCTCCTCGGTGGGCACGGTCGCCTCGGTCGGCTGGTTCGGCACTGCGGGCGGCTTCACCGCGGCCGTGTTCGTCGTCTTCAGCTTCTTGGTCTTCTTCGACTTCGCGACTACGGGCTGGTCGATCCGGGCCGAGGCGTTCACGACCGGTCCGAGACCCGGGTAGGCGAGCGCGCTGATCACCGTCCCGCCGCTGCCGAACCCGGTCGCGTAGGCGGCCGCATCGGCGAGCACGAGGTCGACGTACTTCTCGGAGTGGTTGTAGGTGAAGACGGCCGTCCGCTGATCCGCCGGGTCGGCGAGGTCCTCAGCCCCGGCGCACAGGTAGACGGCCGCGGCGAGCGCGGCGTCGTCGACGTCCTGCGGGTTGCGCTGACCGTCACCGTCGGCGTCGACCCCGACCGTGGTCCAGGTGGCGGGCAGGAACTGCATCGGCCCGACCGCCCGGTCCTGAGCGGGGTCGGCGTCGACCGCTCCGGCGTCGGTGTCGGCCACCACGGCGGGACCGTAGAGGGCGGGGGTGGCGAGGCCGGTCGGCGAGAGCTGGCCACCACCGGTGCGGCCGTGGTCGGACTCGACCTTGCCGATACCGGCAAGGAGCGACCAGTCCAGGTGGCAGGTCGGGTCGGCGCCGTTGATCACCGTGGCCGCGCGCTGGTAGGCGGCCAGGGCAGCGGCGGGGACGTCACTCCAGGACGCGGCCGCCGAGATCGTGGTCGACGTCGCCACGGGAGTCCACACGCTCGCCTGCGTCGTGGTCGCGACGGGCACCTGGAGCGCCGGGGCCGGCGTGGGCGTGACGACCTCGGTCGGAGCCTGCGGCGTCGTCGGTCCGGCCACCCGAGCCGGGTCGCCCCCGGGCCGGCTGACCCACCCCGTCGCGCAGAGCGCCACGATCGCGGTGGCGGTCAACAGCTTCGGTGCCAGACCGAGTCGCTGCCCGGCCGGGGCTCGGTGGTCGACGGGGTTCATCGGAGTCTCGCTTTGCAGTGGTGGTGCGGGTGGAACGCTGCGCCGCGGGGCCGAGAGGTGCAGACGCTAAAAAGTAAAGCAGCCAAGTAGACATTGGGTGAACAGGGGCCCAACCCGTGGTACGAACTCCTGTTGTCCGGTCCCCAAATTGTCCCGCGAATATGTGCCGACTCCAGACCGAAACGCAACCTCCCCCTATTTGGGGACCGTCCCGCACTACAGTTCGCGGATCACACGCTTGATCTCGGGAGGAAAGCATGAAGAAGAGCATTGCCGGACTGGCAGCAGGGAGCCTGCTGGTCGGCGCCATCGCGATCGGAGCCACGACCGGCCTGGCGCCGGCCGCCACCGCCGGAGGAGTGTCCTGCTCCCCGGCGACCGAATCGGCCCTGTTCCCGATGGACTCCAAGGCCCGCACCAAGGTCTCGGCCGCCCACGTCAGCCGGGTCGGCAACGCCTACGTCGCCACCGTGCGCCTGACCGCGGTCGCCGGGTCGGCCACCGCGGAGGTCACCAAGACGATCTGCCCCGACGGCAGCGGCGGCTACCCGTCGTCGGCCACCCAGTCCGCCTGGGACGTCCCGGGTGTCGCGACCAAGACGGTCACCCGACGCGCCGGATCGGCGAAGAAGGCAGCCAAGGCGGCCCGCACCGCGGCGGTCCGGGCGAAGGCGGCCTTCACGCGGTCCACGACGCGGCGCTCGGCCGATCTCGCCTCCTCGGCCGCACTCGCCCGCGCGGTCACCCTGGTGAACCGGGACCTGGTCACCTCCCGCGTCGTCTACCTGGTCCGTCGCGGCACCAAGCTCACCCTGGAGTCGCGCTCGATCGACGGGGCGTCGACCCTCAAGGTGCTGCCCA
This sequence comes from Nocardioides sp. JCM 18999, assembly GCF_055391175.1. Classification (NCBI taxonomy): domain Bacteria; kingdom Bacillati; phylum Actinomycetota; class Actinomycetes; order Propionibacteriales; family Nocardioidaceae; genus Nocardioides; species Nocardioides sp. JCM 18999. The sequence continues at coordinate 3,580,586 of NZ_AP043887.1, read as the reverse complement.
ACGGCGACCTCGCCCTCACCGTGAAGCAGTGGAACGCCAAGGTCGACCCGGGCGCGACGCCGTGCATCACCAAGGCGCCGTCCTGGAACAACGCCTTCCTCGGCGGCGGTGGAACCGTGACCTGGTCCGGCGCGACGCCGACCGGCGTGACCGCACCCGCGGTCGCGGTGCAGAACATCGCCTTCTGGTCGGGGATCAGCCTGGCTGACTTCTCCGAGAACATCAGCGCCTCGTGGACCTATCGCACCGACTCCTCGGCCGGGGTCGCGAACCAGAAGGCGACGCCGTCGTCGCTGCTGTGCTTCAAGCCGACCGGTGCGGGCACCGACCCGGCGGGCACGCTGGTCATCCACGGGTTCCGGATCGGCACCGCGCAGAACGCGCTCGCTCAGGTCCTCGGCGCGCGCGTGCCGGCGATCCTCAACGCCGGCTGACGTCCTCGATCCGACGGATGTCGGTCCATCCGGTCCATCCCCGCTGCTCGACCAGCTCGAGCAGGTGGCCGGCAGCGGGGAAGGACTCGAGGAAGGCCGTGTCCAGCAACGCCACCAGCTCCGGGCTGATCGGGTGGTCGGGGACGTCGACGTCGGCCGCCTCGGCGGCAGCGGCCTCGATGAACGCGACCACCCGATCGGCCATGTCCGGCAGTCGCGGGTCCGAGGGCGTGCAGTCGGCCAGGTCACTCAGGTCGAGGTACAGCCGGCGCAGCTCCTCGTTCTCCAGGACCGCGTGCTTCATCGCCATCAGGTCGGCGACCTCGCCCGGCATCTGCGCGACGATCAGGATCCAGGAGTCCCGCTCGATCTCGACCAGCGACTCGGGGAAGCCGAGCTCCCGCATCCGGTCCAGGTAGGCCACGGCCTCGGGCGGCAGAGCGAGACTGTCGCCGGCCGCGAGCTGGGCGATCCGCTCCCGGTGGCGCTGGATCTCCCGCGCCTGGGCCCGCAGCCGCCGATCGATGTCCCCGATCGCCGCCGCGAACTCGTCATCACCGGCATCGAGGAGCTCCTCGACCCGCGCGAGCGGGACACCGGCATCGGCGAGGGTGCGAATCTTGATCAGCTCGACCACCGCGGCGGCGTCGTACCGCCGGTAGCCGGAGTGGTCCCGCTCGGGCTCCGGCAGGAGCCCCTTCGCGTGGTAGTGCCGGACCGCGCGCACCGTCACGCCGGCATACGCCGCGAGCTGGCTGATCGTCAGCACCTCACCCTCCTCCGGTACGTCGCCATGGCCAGTGTGTACGCCACGACCAGCAGGAGCACGCACCAACCCACGGCGATCCAGCCTTCGGAGCCGACCGGCTGCTGGGTGAACAGGTCCCGGATGGTGTTGACGATGGGCGTCACCGGCTGGTGCTCGGCGAACCACTCCACGGGTGCGGGCATGCCGTCGGTGGGCACGAAGGCGGAGCTGATGAAGGGCAGGAAGATCAACGGGTAGGAGAACCCGCTGACCCCGTCGACCGACGAGGCGGTGAGCCCCGGGATGACCGCGAGCCAGGTCAGCGCGAGCGTGAAGAGACCCAGGATGCCGAGCACGAGCAGCCAGGCGCCGAGGCTGGCGCTGGTCCGGAAGCCGATCGCGAACGCCACCAGCACCACGAGCGCGAGCGAGATCAGGTTGGCGACCAGCGAGGTCAGGACGTGGCCCCACAGCACGGCGGAGCGGGCGATCGGCATCGACTGGAGTCGCTCGAAGAGGCCGCTGGAGACGTCGGTGAAGAGTCGGAACGCGGTGTAGGCGATCCCGGAGGCGACCGTGATCAGCAGGATCCCCGGCAGCAGGTAGGTGACGTACTTCGTGCTGCCGACGTCGATCGCGCCGCCGAAGACCCAGACGAAGAGCAGCAGCATCGCGATCGGGGTGATCGCGGTGGTGATGATGGTGTCGGGGCTGCGGCTGATGTGGCGCAGGGAACGGCGGGTCAGGACGACGGTGTCGGACAGGGCGTGGTTGCTCATGCTGCTTCTCCTCCCACGATCGCCAGGAAGATCTCTTCCAGGCTCGGTTGCTTCTCGACGTACTCGACGGTGGCGGGCGGGAGCAGGCCGCGGAGCTCGGCCAGCGTCCCGTCGGCGATGATCCGGCCCTGGTGCAGGATCGCGATCCGGTCGGCGAGCTGCTCGGCCTCGTCGAGGTACTGCGTGGTGAGCAGCACGGTGGTGCCGCGGCCGGCGAGCTCGCGGACCGTGGCCCGGACCTCGTTGCGCGACTGCGGGTCCAGCCCGGTGGTGGGCTCGTCGAGGAACAGCACCGGCGGGTCGCCGATCAGGCTCATCGCGATGTCGATCCGTCGCCGCATCCCTCCGGAGTACGTCGCCACCCGTTGGTCGGCGGCCTCGACGAGGTCGAACCGGGCGAGCAGGTCGTCCGCGATCGCGCGCGGATCGGCCAGGTGTCGCAGCTGGGCGACGAGGATCAGGTTCTCCCGGCCGGTGAGGACCTCGTCGACGGCGGCGAACTGGCCGGTCAGGCTGATCACCTGGCGCACGGTCTCCGGGTCGGCGGCGACGTCGGTGCCCATCACGGTGGCCGTTCCCCCGTCGGCGGCGAGCAGCGTCGCGAGGATCCGGATGGCGGTCGTCTTCCCGGCCCCGTTGGAGCCGAGCAGCGCGTAGATCGACCCGACGGGCACGGTCAGGTCGACACCGCGGAGCACGGCCTGGTCGCCGTACGACTTGGTGAGTCCGGTGAGTTCAATGGCTGCCGGTCCAGCTGGTGTGGAGGTCATGGAACAACCCTCCAACCCTGACGCTAGGTCAAGGTCAAGCACCTCTTTTCAGCGTCGCACCCGGTAACGCAGCGCGAGCAGTCCGGAGTCGAAGGTGCGCGAGCCCACGAGCTCCAGATCGACCCGTCGCTGCTGGTGGGCGAAGAACGGGGTCCCGCCTCCGACGAGCACCGGGTGGACCCGGACCCGGTACTCGTCGATCAGGTCCGCCGCAGCGGCCTCGGCCGCGAGCACGGCACCGCCGATCGCGATCTCGCCCTCGTCGGACTCGGCCCGCAGCCGGGCGATCTCCTCGACCACGCCGCCCGTGGCCAGGCGCGTGGCGTCGCCGGCGACCTCGGTCAGCGTGTGGGAGAAGACCACCTTGGGCAGCGGGTTCCACAGTCCCGCCCACTCCCGTTCGGTGTCGTCGAACGTCGCCGGATCAGCCGTCTCCCAGTAGCGCATCGTCTCGTAGAGCCGGCGACCCATCAGGTGGACGCCGACGCCGCGGATCTCGTCGAGGGCGAGCTGCATGACCGTGTCAACCGGTCCGCCCCAGTCGATGCCGCCGTCGGCGTCGGTGATGAATCCGTCCAGGCTGGAACTCATCGAGAAGGTGACCTTGCGCATCGGGGCCTCCGGGCGTGAGGTGGTCGGTGGGGGGAGATCACCACCAACCTTCGGCCTGAGGGGGCCACATGTCCATCACCGCGTCCATCGCATCATCCATCCGTCGACACCCGCACGTGATCGGCTACACGCTGGTCATCCTGCTCGCCACCAGTGGCACCGCCACCGCTGCCGGCGCGCTCCACATCCACTCGCGCGACATCGTCAACGGTCAGGTCAAGACCGCCGATCTCGGCAAGAACTCCGTCACCAGCGCCAAGGTCCGCGAGAACGCGCTCACCGGCGCCGACATCAACGAGCTGTCGCTCACCAACGTGGGCAACTCGGTCGCCCTGGCCGGGCTGCCGGGGGCGGCGTACGCCCGCGCGCCGCGCGTCGTCTTCAACGTCGGGGTGGCGAACACCATCCAACCCGCCGAGTGCCTCGTCGTCTTCGCCTTCGGCGTGGGTGCTGCCGGCGACGCCGGGAAGATCGTGTCCGGCTTCATCACCGACGCGGGTGGAACGAACCCACCACCTGACCTCAACAACCTGACGCTGTTCCTGCCGGGGACGGTGTTCAAGACCAGCCAGGGCGGCACGATCGGGTTCATCCAGGTCTGCAACCCGACCACCTCGGTCAAGAACCTGCCGGCCGGGTGGCAGCTGAAGACCAAGACCTTCGTCGGCTGATCCTCAGCCGAGGAACCTCGCCGGGATCGTGCCGTACCGCACCCGCTGCGGGTGGTTCCCCACGTCGAGATAGGCCAGCTCCTTGCCCGTCTTGAAGTCGATCACGGCCACCGCATCGGCGTCCGACAGCGAGGCCCAACAGGTGTCGCCGAGGCCTTCGGTGGTCCAGTACGGCTTGCCGTAATAGTGCCCGGTCGTCTTCTGGTCGAGCGTGGTGAAGCGCCCCGACGCCCGGTCGACCATCGCGACGTAGTCGTCCATCGTCCCGGCGGCGCAGAGCTTGGTGCCGGCCTCGTTGATCGACAGACCGTGGTGCGCGGAGTCGTTGACGTACTGCTCGGGCAGGGCCTTGGTCCGCTTCGGGAGCGGGATCACCCGCTTGACCGCACCGACGCGCGGCTCGGGGATGTCGCCGGTGGAGTAGTCCACCTTCCCGTTGAGATCCTTGGCCTGGGTGTCGAACTCGACGATCCCGTGCAGGAACGACATCTGGAAGTAGATGTAGCGCTCACCGGGGGCGATCGCCATCGGCCGGACCGCCGACGACACGGTGTCGTAGCCGGCCTCGGCCATCTCCTTGCCCATCTCCCAGCGCTGGAGCACCTTGAAGGACTTGTTGTCGACGATCTCGAACCAGCGGTCGCCCTTCACGGCGTCGTGGATCGGCCCGATCTTGATCGGCGGCAGCTTGTCGGTCCCCGGGATGAGGCCGCTCGGCAGACCCAGCGGGTTGAGCAGGTAGTCGTCGAGGGTCTTCCCGGACAGGGCGGTGGTGTCGCCCGGCAGGTACACCCGGCCGATCGAGGCGTGGTAGATCCGCTTGCCGTCGTCGGAGTAGTTGTTCTCGTGCGGGGTCTCCCCCGACTCGAAGGTCCGCAACCGCTTGCCCGTGGTCGGGTCACCCAGGCCGCCCATGGCGAACTCGATCACCTGACGCTGGGTGGAGTCGGAGACCAGCAGTCGGGTCCCGTCCGGGGAGACCCCCATGTGGTCGGTGCGGAAACCGTCCATCTGCTGCTCGGCGACAACCTTGGCCACCCCGGTCTTGAGCGCGGTCTCGAGGTCGAGCCACACGACGTCACCCAGGCTCGGCCGCGACACGGCGAGGAGCCGGCCGTCGTTGGTGGTGAACATGTCGTCGACGAGCTGGTCGTTGCCCTCACCGGGGCCGTAACGAACCAGGTAGTAGAGCGCCAGCCGATCCGGCTTGGACCGGATCGCGGCGATCTCCGCGTCCTTGTCGGGCACCAGGTTGATCCCCTTGCGCAGCACCTTGAACGTGGTGGCGTCGACGATGGAGGCGGTGCCGTCCCAGTTGTTGCCGACGATCATCACCTCGCGCATGCGCGCGCCGACACTGACCGTCCGGGAGGGGGAGACCCGGGCGAGGTACGTCGTCCCGTGGGCCTTCAGCCGCTGGACCCGTGCCCGGTAGAGGCTTTTGCCCTCCCCCGGAGAGACGAGCCGGCCCGCGAAGCGTCCGCCCTTGCCGGTGCGGACTGTCTTCACGGTGCGCCAGGTGACGCCCTTGGTGGTGGTGTACCTGCGCTGCAGGTGGACCTTGGTCCCCACCGGCGTGCGGGTGACCCGGCCCTTGAACGTGACCGGGCTGCCCTCGGTGGTCGTGGCCGCGACCGTCAACGAGATCGTGCGGCGGACGTCGGCGCTGGCCGAGTCGACCCCGACCACACCGACGATCGTCGCCACCAGGACGGCGACGACGAGGAGAGCTCCGTATTTCCAGGTGGCACGAGTCAGCACAGGGGTCTAACGACGAGCGTGCCGCGAGGACACTCCGCGCGTGGCCCTGGCGTGCTGTTCCGCCTTCGGCTTCTTCGGTGGATCCTCGAGCAGGATGGTCGAGAAGCCGCGCGGCGCCTGCTCCGCCCGCGCCCGGGCGTAGGCACGCATGATGCGTCCGACGAGGTCGACGTACGTGGTCGAGCTTCGGTAGCTGCGCACCGCAGCCTGTCGCCCTGGCTGCTTGGCGAGGTCCTGATCGGCGTTGCAGAGCAGGACGCTCAAGCCCAGGGCGGCGTCGTCGAGGTCCCGTGGGTCTCGGCGCCCGTCGTCGTCGGCGTCGACCGCGATCCGGGTCCAGGTGGCCGGTTGGATCTGCATCGGACCGACCGCACGGTCATAGGTCCGCTTGCGGTCCCACCGCCCCGCGTCGGTGTCGGCGGTCCGGACTCCGCCGTTCACCGGACGGCGACCGTGGTCGGACTCAACCTCCCCGATCGCGGCCACCAGCGTCCAGTCCAGGTGGCAGTCCCGGTCGGCCGCGTTGACCAGGGTGGCCGCGCGCTCGTAGGCGGCTCGCGCCACCTCCGGGAGGTCCGATGCCAGGCTGGCCGGCTTCGTCCAGGCGGCGGGACGCGTCTCTGTCGCGCTGGCGACCTCGATCGGGTACGCGACGAACGGCGGCGGTGCGGCGATGACCGGCATCGGCGCGACCTGAGGCGGCGCGATCGGCGCCTCGGGGCGCTGGCTCCAGCCGAACAGGCACAGCGCGGCGACCGGGAACACGGCGAGGAGCTGGGGGCGCACCTCGAAGGGCTGCACCTCCAAGGACCGTGACCGTGTCATGGAGGAACGTTCGGCGTCGAGCATTCACCCCTGAGGGGTCGGGGCAGAGGTCGGTCAGTGCGCCATGTCGACGAAGCGGCTGTAATGACCCTGGAACGCGACGGTGATGTCGCGGGTGGGGCCGTTACGGTGCTTCGCCACGATCAGGTCGGCCTCACCCGGGCGGGTGGACTCCTTCTCGTACACGTCCTCGCGGTGCAGCAGGATGATCATGTCGGCGTCCTGCTCCAGCGAGCCGGACTCACGCAGGTCGGCGGCCATCGGCTTCTTGTCCGCGCGCTGCTCGGGTCCACGGTTGAGCTGCGACAGCGCGATGACGGGGCAGTCGATCTCCTTGGCCAGCAGCTTGATCTGGCGGGAGAACTCCGAGACCTCGAGCTGACGGGACTCGACCTTCTTGCCGGACGACATCAGCTGCATGTAGTCGATCACGATCAGCTTGAGGTCGTGCTTCTGCTTGAGCCGACGGGCCTTGGACCGGATCTCCATCATCGTCATGTTGGGGGAGTCGTCGATGAACATGGGCGCCGCCGAGACGTCGCCCATCTTGCGGGCCATCTTGTCCCAGTCCTCATCGGTCATGTTGCCGTTGCGGATGTGGTTGAGCGGGATCTTCGCCTCGGCGCTGAGCAGACGCATCGCGATCTCCGCGCGCGTCATTTCGAGGGAGAAGAAGACGCTGGCCAGGTTGTTGTGGATCGACGCCGCCCGGCAGAAGTCCAGGGCGAGTGTCGACTTACCCATGGCGGGACGCGCGGCGACGATGATCATCTGGCCGCCGTGGAAGCCGTTGGTCAGCTCGTCGAGGTCCGCGAACCCGGTCGGCACCCCGTAGATGCCCTGCTCCCGGTTGGCGATCGCCTCGATCTCGTCGACCACGTCGTGCATGAAGTCGGCCAGCGGCGCGTAGTCCTCCGAGGACCGCTTCTCCGCGATCTTGAAGACCTCGGCCTGGGCCTCGTCGACGATGTCGTCGACGTTGCCCTCGGCGGCGTACCCGATCTGCACGATGTGGGTGCCGGCCTCGACCAGACGACGGAGCACGGCCTGCTCGCGGACGATCTCGGCGTAGAAGCCGGCGTTGGCAGCGATCGGCACGTTGGCCGTGAGGGTGTGCAGGTACGGCGCCCCGCCGATCTTGAGCAGCTCACCGCGGCGCTCGAGCTCGCGACCGACGGTGACGATGTCGACGGGCTCGTTGCGACCGTAGAGGTCGATGACGGCGTCGTAGATGGTCTCGTGCACCGGCCGGTAGAAGTCCGGCCCACGGAGCACCTCCGCGACGTCGGCGATCGCGTCCTTGGAGATCATCATCGCGCCGAGGACGGACTGCTCGGCGGCCATGTCGTGCGGCGGGGTGCGGTCGCCCTGCTTCGTCGGGCGCTCACCCGGCTCGTACGGCGCGGGACCGTCGCCCCAGTCGTCGTATGCGGGCTCGACCAGATCCCCATCGGTCATGCTCATGCGCGAGACGCTAGAGCCCGGCACCGACCAAAGCGAACTTGCGCGTCATAAATCCCGAAAGTTATCCACAGGGGGGTGGGGATAACTGGGGACAACGTGGGGACGACACGCGAGGCACTGTGCACAGACTGGGGAGGACGGTGTGGAAGTAGTTGTAACTGGCGTCACATTCAACTCTCTGACCTGCGGAAACGTGTGTCACTCGGTGTGGATCTCGAATACATTCGGGCGTGTCGCGTTCACCGTCCCGTCAACTGGCCGTTAACCGCCTGTTTGTCGACAATGAGGCAAGGACCGTCCCAATCCACAGGTTCGGCCCACTTATCCACCGGCGTGACCAGCACCGATAACCTGCCGTCATGAGACGGGGGATCGACCGTGAGATCGCCCGCCTGGCGCTCCCCGCCTTCCTCGCGCTGGTCGCCGAGCCGCTCTTCCTGCTGGCCGATGCAGCCATCGTCGGCCACCTCGGCACCGCCCCGCTGGCCGGACTCGGCGTCGCCGGCGTCGTGCTCCAGTCGGTCGTGGGGATCTGCGTCTTCCTCGCCTACGGCACCACCGCGAGCGTCGCGCGGCGGGTCGGCGCGGGGGACCGGCGCGGAGCCCTGAGCCAGGGCATCGACGGCCTCTGGCTGGCGATCGTGATCGGGGTCGCGATCACGATCCCGACCGCCCTCTTCGCCGAGCCGCTGGTCCGGCTCATCGGAGCGGAGGGGGAGGTCGTCACCCAGGGGGCGACGTACCTCCGGATCGCCGCCTTCGGGATCACTCCGCTCCTGATCATGCTCGCCGGCAACGGGGTCCTCCGCGGCCTCCAGGACACCCGGACCCCGCTGGTCGTCGCCGTCGGCGCCAACCTGGTCAACATCGTGCTCAACCTGGCCCTGGTCTACGGCCTCGACCTCGGCATCGGCGGCTCCGCCCTCGGCTCCGTGATGGCCCAGGCCCTGGGGGCCGCCGCCTTCCTCGTCGTCGTGGTCCGCGGCGCTCGCCGCCACCAGGTCGGCCTGCGCCCCGACGGTCCCGGCATCCGGGCCGCGGCCCGCGGCGGTGTCGCCCTGGTGATCCGGACCCTCACCCTGCGCGCGGCGATCCTGATGACCGCGTTCGCCGTGACCCTGGCGCACGGCCCGCAGGCCGCCAACCTGGCGGCGTACCAGATCGCCGGAACGCTGTGGACCTTCCTCGCGTTCGCGCTCGACGCGATCGCGATCGCCGCTCAGGCGTTGACCGGTCGCGCTCTCGGCGCAGGGGACCGGACCCTCACCCGGGAGCTGACGAACCGGATGATCCTGTGGGGCGCTGTCAGCGGGGTGGTGACCGGGCTGCTGCTCGCCGCGTCGATCCCGTGGGTCGGTCACGGGTTCACCTCCGACCCAGCGGTGCTCGACCTGCTCCCCGGGGTGCTGCTGATCGCGGCGATCTCCCAACCGCTGTGCGGCGTGGTGTTCGTGCTCGACGGTGTGCTGATCGGCGCGGGCGACGGTCGCTACCTCGCGGCGGTCGGGCTCGTCCTGCTCGGCGTCTACGCGCCGCTGATCCTGCTGTGGCACCCGACCCTGGCCGCCGTGTGGGCGGCGTTCAACTTCGTCTTCCTCGGCGGCCGGTTCCTGGTGCTCACGCTGCGGGCCCGCACGGAGACCTGGATGCGGGTCGGCGCCGCGGCCTAGTCTCGAGTCCATGCGCCGCGACCTGACCGGACACCTGATCTTCCAGCTGAACAACCAGCGCGACGCGCTCCTGTCGAAGCTCGACGGCCTCCCCGAGCGCGAGCTGCGACTGCCCCGGACACCGACCGGCACCAACCTGCTCGGGATCGTGAAGCACTGCCTCAACGTCGAGCACGGCTACTTCGGCCCGACCTTCGGGACGGTGATGCCCGACCCCGCGGGCCTGCTCGAGCTCAGCGACTACGACGCCGACCCCCAGGTCGACTGGTACGCCAGTGAGGACGAGACCGCCGCCGGCCTGATCGAGCTCTACGGCCGGGTGCGCGCCTTCGCCGACGCCCGGATCACCGAGCTCGGCCTCGACGCCCCCGGGGTGGTGCCGTGGTGGGGCGAGGAGCACCGCGACGTCACGATGGGCCAGATCGGTCTCCACGTGCTCGAGGACCTGGCCCGGCACGCAGGCCAGGCCGACATCCTGCGCGAGCAGGTCGACGGAGCGGTCGGGTTCTGGGGCGACGGGGACAACCTGCCCGCGGGCTACGACTGGCCGGCGTACGTCGCCAGGCTGACCGCGCTCGCCGACCAATTCTGAGGCCGGAAATGACACGAGGCCCGCCCCCCGAAGGGAGCGGGCCTCGCGTGCGTCAGACGATTCAGCCAGCGACGACGTTGAGGGCGACCTGGGCCGACACCTCGTCGTGGAGCTTGACCGAAACGGTGTGCGAACCGAGCGCCTTGATCGGGTTGCCGAGCACGATGCCCCGCTTGTCGATCGCCTCGCCGGCAGCAGCCGAGAGAGCCTCGGCGACGGCGGTCACGGTGACGGAGCCGAAGAGACGACCCTCCTTGCCAGCCTTGACCTTGAGCGCCACCGGAGCGGCCTCGAGCTTGGTCTTGACCTCGCCGGCGTGGTCGGCGTCGCGCAGGGCACGAGCGGCACGAGCAGCCTTGATGGTCTCGACGGTCTTCTCGCCGCCACGCGTCCAACGGATCGCGTCGCCACGCGGGACGAGGTAGTTACGGGCGTAGCCGTCCTTGACCTCGACGATGTCACCGGCGGAGCCGAGACCGGCGACCTCCTGGGTCAGGATGATCTTGGTAGCCATGTCAGAACTCCTCTCAGCGACCGGTGGACGTGTAGGGCAGCAGGGCGACCTCGCGCGCGTTCTTCACCGCGATGGCGACGTCCCGCTGGTGCTGGACGCAGTTGCCGGTGACCCGACGAGCACGGATCTTGCCGCGGTCGGAGATGAACTTGCGGAGCAGGGTGGCGTCCTTGTAGTCGACGCCAGTCGCCTTCTCCTTGCAGAACTGGCAAACCTTCTTCTTGGGCTTGCGAATCACTGCCTTGGCCATTGTGGTGCTTCCTCTCTAGAAGCCCGGCCCCAGATCTGGGTTGTGCCGGAATGGGTAAGGATTCGAATAAGGGTTGATCGAAAGATCAGAACGGGGGCTCGTCAGAGCCGACGCCGGGTGCGCCCCACGGGTCGCCCGCGGCAGCAGCAGGTGCCGCCGGGGAGGCCTGGGTCGCCCAGGGGTCGTTGGAGACCGGAGCAGCGGATCCACCGGCGGGCTGACCGCCACCGAATCCACCGGACTGGCCACCGGACTGACGGCTGGCGCGAGTCACCTTGGCGGTGGCCCACGTCAGCGACGGGCCGACCTCGTCGACCTGCAGCTCGTTCACGGTGCGCTTCTGGCCCTCGCGGTCCTCGTAGGAACGCGACACCAGTCGACCCTGAACGATGACCTTGGTCCCACGCGTCAACGACTCCGCCACGTTCTCAGCAGCCTGGCGCCAGACCGAGCAGCGCAGGAACAGGGTCTCCCCGTCCTTCCACTCATTGGTCTGCCGGTCGAACTGCCGAGGCGTCGAAGCCACGGTGAAATTGGCAACCGCGGCACCCGAGGGGGTGAAGCGGAGCTCGGGGTCGTCGGTGAGGTTGCCGATGACGGTGATGATGGTCTCGCCAGCCATGTTCTCGTCCTTCGTCTCGATCAGTGGTCCGTGTGGGGCCCATCATGTCGGACACGTCCGACAGGTCCACCCGGACCGGGGGATCACTTGCCGGGGCGGATGACCTTGGTGCGGAGGATCGACTCGTTCAGCGTGAGCTGACGGTCGAGCTCCTTGACGGTCGCAGGCTCGGCGTTGATGTTGACGATCGCGTAGATGCCTTCGGCATTCTTCTTGATCTCGTACGCCAGCTTGCGGCGGCCCCAGACGTCAACCGTGTCGACGGTGCCACCGTCGTTGCGGACCACGTTGAGGTACTTGTCGAGCGACGGAGCGACGGTGCGCTCGTCCAGGCTCGGGTCGAGGATGACGACCACTTCATATGCGCGCATATGCGTTCCTCCTCCTTCGGACTCATTCGGCCACGGGATCTCCGCGGCAGGAGGTGCGATGCGTTGTTCCCGGTCGGATAGGCCGACTGAGAACGGTTCAGGCTACTTGAACCGTCGGAGGCGCAGCGAATTGCCGATCACGAAGACCGACGAGAACGCCATCGCGGCACCCGCGATCATCGGTTCGAGCAGCCCGGCCATCGCGACCGGGATCGCCACCACGTTGTAGGCGAAGGCCCAGAACAGGTTGCCCTTGATCGTCGCCAGCGTGCGCCGGGCGAGCCGGATCGCGGTCGGCGCCTTGCCGGGGTCCCCGCTCATCAGCGTCAGGTCGGACGCCTCGATCGCGACGTCGGTGCCCGTCCCCATCGCGATCCCCAGGTCGGCGGTCGCCAGGGCGGCAGCGTCGTTGACCCCGTCACCGACCATCGCCACCACCCGGCCCTCGGCCTGCAACGCCTGTACGGCGGCGACCTTCTGCGCCGGGAGCACCTCCGCGATCACGTCGGACTCGGCAATGCCGACCGTGGCAGCGACCCGGAGCGCGACCGAGCGGGCGTCGCCGGTGAGGACGATCGGGCGCAGCCCGAGTGCGACCAGGTCGGCGACCGCGGCCGCCGCGCCGGGCTTGATCTCGTCGCGCACCGTGATCGTCCCGCGCCAGCGGCCGTCCCAGACCACGTCGACCGCGGTCTCCCCGACGGCGGCGGCGGAGCGGGCGACGCTGACCCGCACGCCCTCCACGGTCCCCTCGACGCCGACCCCGGCGGTCGCCCGGAACTCCGAGACCGGGGGGATCGGCCCGTCAGCGGCCTCGACGATCGCCCGGCCGATGGGGTGCTCGCTCGCGGCCTCGACGGCCGCGGCTCGCCGCAGCACGTCGGCCGCCTCGATCCCGCGGGCCGGCTCCACCGAGGACACGGCCATGACGCCGGTGGTGAGGGTGCCGGTCTTGTCCAGCACGACGGTGTCGATCGTCCGGGTGGACTCCAGCACCTGCGGCCCCTTGATCACGATCCCGAGCTGGGCGCCGCGCCCGGTCCCGACCAGCAGGGCGATCGGCGTGGCCAGTCCCAGCGCGCACGGGCAGGCGATGATCAGCACCGCCACCGCGGCGGAGAAGGCGTCGGCCCAGGAGTCACCCAGGATCGCCCAGCCGGCGAAGGTGGCCAGCGAGAGCGCGATCACGACCGGCACGAAGACGCTCGCGACCCGGTCCGCCAGGCGCTGCACCTCGGCCTTGCCGGTCTGGGCCTGCTCGACCAGTCGCGCCAGCTGGGCGAGCTGGGTGTCGGCCCCGACCGCGGTGGCCCGCACCACGAGCCGGCCGCCGCTGTTGATCGCCCCGCCGACCACGGCGGAGCCGACGCCGACCTCGACGGGGACCGGCTCCCCGGTCAGCATCGAGGTGTCGACCGCGGAGGCCCCCTCGATCACCTCGCCGTCGGTGGCGACCTTCTCGCCGGGTCGGACCACGAAGACGCTGCCGACGGTCAGGTCCCCGACGTCGGGGGCACCGAGCTCGAGCAGGGCCCGCAGCGCCGCACCGGCGCGGCGCTTGGTCCGCGACTCGGCGTACTTGCCGGCCAGGATCAGGGTGGTGACGCCGGCGGCGGCCTCGAGGTAGACCGCCTCGGAGCCGACCACGATCGCGACGACCGACCAGCCGAAGGCGGCCAGCACCCCGACCGAGACCAGCGTGTCCATCGTGGCCGCGCCGTGGCGGGCGTTGCGCAGCGCGGCGGCGTGGAAGGGCCACGCACCCCACAGCGCCACCGGGGTGGCCAGGGCCAGCGAGACCAGCTCCCACCCGTCGAAGTGCAGCGCGTGCACCATCCCGAGCAGCACGACCGGCACGGTCAGCACCGCGCTGAGCAGCAGCCGGCGCAGCAACGCGCGGCCGGGCTCGGCGGACCCGGCGGAGTCATCGGGCGACACCGCAGCGGACGTCCGCACGGACGCGTCGTACCCCGCCGCGCTCACCGCCGCGAGCAGGCGGTCGACGTCGTACCCCTCGGGGATGTCGACGTGTGCCTTCTCCAGCGGCAGGTTCACCGTGGCGCTGACGCCGTCCAGGCCGTTGAGCGCGCGCTCGACCCGTCCGGCGCAGGACGCGCAGGTCATCCCGGTGATGTCGAGATCGACGCCCGGGGACACGGGGGCACTCATGAGCGCACCAGCCTCGCGATCGCGTCACTGGCCTCGCGGATCTTGGCGTCCGCCTCGGGGCCGCCGTGCTGGATGGCTTCCGCGACGCAGTGCCCGAGGTGCTCGTCGAGCAACCCGATCGCCACCGACTGCAGCGCCTTGGTGGCCGCGGAGATCTGGGTGAGCACGTCGATGCAGTAGGTGTCGGACTCGACCATCCGCTGCAGACCGCGGACCTGGCCCTCGATCCGTCGCAGCCGCTTGAGGGTGTCGTCCTTCTTGCCTGCTGCGACGTATCCGACGTGCTGGTGCTCGGTCATGCGTTCCACAATACCCCCGGGGGGTATCAAATCAAGGGCTGACGGAAACGCCTCGACCGCCTACGATCGCGCTATGGATCCCGCGAAGGGCTCACTCGCCCTCACCTGGTGGGGGCACGCGTCGGCGACCGTCGAGCTCGGGGATGCGAAGGTGGCGTTCGATCCGCTGCTGAGCGACCGGCTGATCCACCTGCGTCGGTTGACCCCCAGCCCACCCCCGGAGGCGCACGAGGCCGACGTCATCCTGATCTCGCACCTGCACCTCGACCACCTGCACGTCCCGTCGTTGCGCAAGTACGCCCCCGACGTACCGATCCTGGTGCCCCGGGGCGGGGAGGGGATGCTCCGCAGCCTCGGCAAGGACCGGATCCACGGCGTCGCCCCCGGCGAGAAGCTGTCGATCGGCGGTGTCGACGTCAGCGTCCTCACGGCCGAGCACGACGGGGGTCGCGGTCCGCACTCGCGGTACAAGGGTCCGGCGCTCGGCTACCGCGTCGACGGTGACGGGCGTTCCTGCTGGTTCCCCGGGGACACCGAGCTGCACGAGGACATGAACGACGTCGGCCACGTCGACCTCGCCCTGGTCCCGATCGGCGGCTGGGGGCCCAACCTCGAGGACGGGCACATGGACCCGGTCGACGGTGCCCGCGCGGTCGAGATGGTCGGTGCGACCACGGCGGTGCCGGTGCACTGGGGCACCTTCTGGATCACCGGCCTGGAGCACATCCGCAAGCAGAACCACCACCGGCTCTTCACCACCCCGGGCAAACGCTTCGAGGCCGAGCTGGCGGACTCGGAGATCGAAGCCCTCCTCGCCCCGCATTGTGAGCGCCTGGAACTCTAGGCATGTGGCACTCACCAAGCTCGGCTTCCTGACGCTCGGACTCTTCGACCCCGCGGACCCCCGCGCCGGCCACGAGGAGCTCCTCACCATGATCGAGCTGGGCGAGCAGCTCGGCTTCGACTCGGCCTGGCTGCGCCACCGCCACCTGCAGTACGGCGTCTCCAGCCCCGTCACGATCATGGCCGCGGCCACCCAGCGCACCAGCCGGATCGAGATCGGCACCGCCGTCACCCCGCTCGGCGCGGAGAACCCGTTCCGCCTGGCCGAGGACCTGGCCACCGTCGACATCTTGAGCGGGGGCCGGATCAACCCGGGCTTCTCGGTCGGGCCGCCGATGAACTACGACCGCTACAAGGACGCGCTCTACCCCGACACCGCCGGCCTGCTCGAGCTCGGCTTCCCGCGCCTGGAGCGGCTGATCGCCTACCTCGACGGAGCCCCGGTGAGCGACTTCGAGGGCACGATCGGGATCGAGACGTTCGACCGCCGCATCCAACCGCAGTCACCCGGGCTGGCCTCCCGGATCTGGTACGGCGGCGGCTCGCTGTCGAGCGCCACCAAGGCGGGCTCGCTCGGGCTCAACTTCCTCACCTCGAGCGTGGTCAAGGCTGACGACTCCTTCACCCCCGGCCGTCCCGACGGCTCCGAGTTCGCCCGGATCCAGCGCAGCCAGCTCGACGCGTTCTACTTCGCGCACCCGGCCGGGAGCGCGGCCCGGGTCTCGCAGGGGCTGGTGGTCATCCCGACCGACTCGGCGACCCCGGAGCAGGCGGCAAAGTACCGCGCCTATCGCGACGCACGGATCGAGCGCACCCGCTCGCCGCAGGGCCCCGGTCTGCTGTTCGCGCCCGACCTGGTCGGCACCAGCGACCAGCTGGCCGAGGAGCTCGAGGCCCACGCCGGGTTCAAGGCGGTCGACGAGGTCGTCTTCGCGCTGCCGTTCACGTTCGAGCACGACGACTACGTGCAGATCCTCACCGACATGGCGACCCGACTCGGCCCCGCCCTCGGCTGGAGCCCGGCTAGCTGAGCCGGATCTCGTCGAACGTGGTCGCGGTGTAGCGCACCGTCACCTCGAGCGCGTCCCCGACGGCGGGCACGGCGGCACCGCTCGGCAGGAGCAGCATCGAGGCCTGCATGTGCGGGGGCTCGGCGAAGTCGAGGCTGCGCCCCTGCCAGCGGTACGGCGACCTCAGCCTGCCGGCGGCTTCGAGACCGCCCTTGGCCAGAGCCACGGCGCGGCCGCGGGCGCTGGTGTCCCCGGCGGGAGCGACCATCCCGAGTCCGTGCGCGGTGCCGCCGCTGGCGATCACCAGGTGGCCGGACGCGCCGCGCCCCTGCCGGTAGCCGAAGTGGTCCGTCCGGGCAATCGGGTGCACGTCCTGCACGGTCGCGCTGACCTGCATCGCCTCCCGGTCGCCCAGCCAGAGCCGGGTCCCGATCCGGGGCCGGATCACGAGGTCGGGGAAGGAGGTCCGGATCCGGTGGAGCTCGGCCTCGGTCAGGTGGGAGACCCAGACCCGGGTCTCCTCGGCGCCGATCACGTCCTCGAGCAGGCGTCGGGCCTCGGCCTCGTTGGCGCCCTGGATCGGCAGGTGGATCGAGATCCCCTCGACCCGCAGCCGACGACGGGCGGTGGGAACGAGCGTCCACAGCTCCGTGGCGCTCATCCCGTAACGGCGCATCGAGGTGAGCCGCTCCAGCACCACCCGCGAGCCCGGTGCGAGCACGGACAACGCGTCGGCGTCCTCCGGCCGCGAGACGGTGTGGATCACCCGGTCGGCCAGCGCCGCCGGCAGCGCCGGCACCCAGGGACGCCACGGGGTCAGCACGAGCAGGTCGCCACCGAACCGGTCGGCGACCTCGGGGAGCTCGTCGTAGGTCCCGACGGCGAGGGTGTCGACGCCGAGCCAGTCGCTGCGCCGGGCCAGCGACGCCAGCCCGAGGCCGTACCCGTTGCCCTTGGCGACCGGGACGACGCCCGGCGTGGCGTCCGCGACCGAGCGCAGGTGCTCGCGCCAGCGGTCGCCGTCGACGGTCAGGATCAGGCTCATCGGGCTCGACGCTCCATGTACATCGTGAACGCGCGGTAGAGCAGCGGCCGCAGCGGCAGGTCCCACTCGCCGGCGTACTCGACGGCCTGGCCGCCGGTGCCGACCTTGAACTGGATCAGGCCGACGTGGGAGTCGTCCGCGTCCAGCGTCGGGGTGATCCCGCGCAGGTCGTAGACGGTGCAGCCGGTGGCGATCGCGTCGCGGATCATCGCCCACTGAAGCGCGTTCGAGCCGCGCACGTCCCGCTTCTCGGTCGACGAGGCGCCGTAGGAGTACCAGGCGTGCGTGCCGACCTGGACCAGGATCGTGGCGGCGACGAGGTCGCCCTCGTGCCGGGCCAGGAAGAGCCGGATCCGGCGCGGGTCCTCGGCGGAGAGCTCGCGGAACATCTCCTCGAAGTACGACAACGGACGCGGCGTGAAGTGGTCGCGCTCGGCGGTGTGCACGTAGAGCTCGTGGAAGGCGCGCAGGTCGCCGAGGTCGAGCGAGATCCGGACCTCGACACCCTCCTTCTCGGCGCGCTTGATGTTGCGCCGCCAGAGCTGGTTCATCCCCGCCAGGACGTCGGCCTCGGTCCGCCCCGCGAGCGGGATCTCGAAGGTGTACTGCGGCTGTCCCGCACCGAAGCCGTCCTCGGGGGACTGCAGCTGCCAGCCCGCGTCCCGCAACTGGGAGACGACCCGTGCCCCGGCGGGGTCGCGGTGGGTGGGCGGCAGGTCGCCGAGGCGAGCGACGGCCTCGTCGGCGACACCGGCCTTGACCACGGCGGCGTCCCAGGTGGCGGTGCGGACCGGCGGACCGATCCGGACCGCGAAGGCGCCCTCGCCGCGCAGGTACGCGGTGAGCGGGTCCAGCCAGTCCGACAGCGTGCCGGTCCAGTCGATCGACGGTCCCTCGGGCAGGTAGGCGAGCGTGCGCCGCTTGAGCTTGGGCACGGGGCGGTGCAGCACCAGCGCGGCACCGACGGGACGGTCACCGCCGGGCTCGAACCAGCCCAGCGATTCCGAGCGCCAGTCGGCCTTGACCTGCGCCCAGGCGGGCGTCTGGAGGAAGCTGACCGAGGGCTGGGAGCCGATGAAGTCCAGGTGCTCCTGGGTGCTGATGCGACGGACGGTCAGGCTCACGCCATGACCCTAACCGGCTCCGGCGCGGGAACGGGATCCGGATCGGGCTCGCGCCACCAGGATGTGACGATCCTCCCGACCAGCCAGAGCTCGCCACCGACCCGGATCGCGATCGCGAGCCAGTAGAACGGCGCGTCGTCGCTGCCGGCCGAGGCCAGGAAGCCGCCGAGGTACCACCAGCAGGCGGCGAAGTAGACGAACTCGCTCGCCTGCCAGACCACCTGGTCGAGAAGCTTCGGCCGGGCCAGCGCGGCCAGCGGCAGCAGCCACAGCACGTACTGGGGGGAGTAGACCTTGTTGACGATCAGGAACCCGGCCACGATCACGAAGCCGAGCTCGGCCAGCGTCGGCGTCCGACGGGCCGCCAGACCGACCACGAGCACGACCGCGCACCAGGCACCGAAGATCACCCACGACCAGACGTTGATCGCGTGCGGGGTGAAGGTGTGGCCGGTCGCCTGCTGGACCAGCAACCACAACGAGCCCAGGTCGGCGCCGCGACCGGCGTTGAACTGCCAGAACACCTTCCACTGGTCCAGGCCTCCGACCATGGCCGGGGCGTTCACCAGGAACCAGGAGCCGACCGCCGCGGCGGTGGCGGCGAAGAACGCCGATATCCGGCGCTCGCGGAAGCAGATGATCAGCAGGGCACCGAGCAGGAAGAGCGGGTAGAGCTTGACCGCCGCACCCACCCCGATCGCGACACCGGCCCACCCGGGTTTCCCGCGAGCCCAGGCGGCGAGCGCACCGGCGACGCAGGCGACCGCGAGCATGTCCCAGTTGATCAGGCCGGTGAGCAGCAGCATCGGCGAGGCGGCGAAGGCCAACGCCGCCCAGGGGCGCCGGGGTCGGGCGAGCACCAGCAACCACGTGGTGGCCAGGGCGAGCAGCGCGAAACCGAGCGCGTTGATCAGCACGTAGGGGCCGATCTCCCGGTGGACGCTCGGCATCCCCCAGAGCTCCTCGACGGGCGCGGCGTAGCGCTCCTCGAGGTCCGGGGACCCGGCGACCAGGTGGGTCACCCAGGCGGTTCCCCAGGCCCAGTAGGCGATCCCGACCGGGTACTCCATCACCTCGTAGCGGGCACGGGTCTGCTCGTCACCGGAGTACGGCCAGGACAGCTCGGCCAGACCCCGGCCTGTGTAGAGGTAGGGCAGGTCGGAGTAGCACATCTGGACGTAGCGTCCTTCGCTGTTCTCCCAGGTCTGGGAGTAGCAACCGGACTTCTGCACCATTCCGAGGGCAAACGTCACCGCAGTGATCAGCAGAAGGATCCGCAGCGGTGACCACCAGGCCTGCCCCCCGTGCTTCATGGGGTCGCCGTTGTCCCGGGGCAGCCCAGCAAGCCACACGGACTCGTGGACGTCGTCGGTGAGGGCGGCTCGGAGGAGGCCGGTGCGGTCGGCGACGGATCCACCGACGGCGGCGCCGTGCTCGGGGTGACGGTCGCCGACTTGGTCGGCTTCGGCGTCTTGGACGGCTTCGGCTTCTTGGTCGGCTTCACCAGGCTCGGGGAGTGCCCGTGGTCCGGGGCCTCGCCGTCGACCCAGGCCGGCGGTGCGAACTGCTCGACCTCGGTGCCCTCGAGGTCGCGCTGCATCACGTTGAGCCACGTCCGGGCCGGGTAGTCGGCACCGAAGTACGACGGCATCCAGCCGTCGAGCTGCTCACGACCCTTGCCGCGGACGTACATCACGGCGGTGGACAGCTGCGGCGTCATCCCGACGAACCAGGCCGAGGAGACCTCGCCGTCGTCGTTGGTCGCGGTGCCGGTCTTGCCACCGACCGGCCGACCGAGGGCCAGCGCCTTGCGACCGGTACCGGCCTTGACCACCTGCTGCATCGCGTAGGCGGTGTCGGCGGCGACGTCCTCGTCGATCGCCTGGGTGGTGTGGGACTTCCAGTTGTAGCGCTCGACGCCGTTGCGGTCGACCACCTTGGTGATGACGTGCACGTCGGCCCGCTTGCCGCCGTTGGCGATCGAGGCGTAGGCGTTGGCGATGTTGATCGGGCTGACCTGCGCCTTGCCCAGCGTCAGCAGGGTGTCCTCGGGGTAGAGGTCCGTGGTCGTGCTCGGCATGCCGGGCAGGTCCTGCTGGGCCTCCTCCGGCGCGATGCCGAGCTCGGTGGCGACCTTGTAGATCGCCTTGGACTTGTCCGGGATGGCCTCGGACATGTCGACGAACGCGGTGTTGACCGACTGCTCGAGCGCGGTCAGCGCGGTGATGTGCGCGCCGTAGTCGTGGCCGCTGTAGTTGCCGGCCTGCTCACCCTCGTTGCGCACCTCGAGGCCGCCACCGGGGAACACGTAGGGCGAGTTGCCCTCGAAGGTGTCCTTGAGCGAGAAGCCGGACTCGAGGGCGGTGGCCAGCGTGAACGGCTTCATCGTGGAGCCCGCCATGCCGCCGGCGATGGCCCAGTTGATCTGCGACTTGAGGTAGTCCTGCCCGGCGTAGAAGCCGACCAGCGCACCCGTGCCCGGGACGACCGAGGCGACCGCGGCGTGGAGCTTCTTGTCGGTGATCTTGGAGCCGTCGCGCGCGGTGGTCGGGGCCTCCTGCTTCACGGCCTGCTCGGCGGCGGTCATCGCCTTGCGGTCGAACGTGGTGGTGACACGCAGCCCACCGCCGGTGATCTCGGCGTCCTTGAAGCCGAGGGCCTTCAGCTCGTCGTTGACCATGTCGAGCATGAAGCCCTTCTGGCCGCCCTTGGCCGAGGACTGCTTCTGCTTCGGGAACTTCGGCAGCGCGGCCGAGGCGGTGGCCGCCTCGGCGTCGGTGATGTCACCGGTCGCCTCCATCCCGGCGAGCACGTAGCGGTAGCGCGCCAGCAGGGCGTCGTTCACCCCGGACTCGTCGACGTTCTCGGGGGCCATCCGGGTCGGGTTGTTCAGCACCGAGGCCAGGACGGCGCTCTGCTCGAGGGTCAGCTTCTTGGCCGGCACGTTGAAGAACGCGCGGGAGGCGGCCTGGATGCCGTAGGCACCGCGGCCGAAGTAGATCGTGTTGAGGTAGCCCTCGAGGATCTCCTGCTTGCTGGTCTGGCGCTGCAGCTTGAGCGAGAGGAACGCCTCCTTGATCTTCCGCGTGTAGGTGCGCTCCTGGTTCAGGTAGAGGAGCTTCACGTACTGCTGGGTGATCGTGGAGGCACCACCGGTGATCTCACCGGAGGACGCGTTGGAGAAAGCCGCGCGCATGATGCCCTTGGGGTCGATGCCCTTGTCGGTCCAGAACGAACGGTTCTCGGCCGCGACGACCGCGTCCTTGATCGAGTCCGGCATTTCGGCGTACGAGATCGACTCGCGGTTCTGCTCCGCGAACTGGCCGACCTTGGTCTTGCCTCCGGCGTAGTAGATGTACGTCGTCTGGGTCTGGAACGCCTTGTTCGGGTCCGGGATCTCGGTCTTCTTGTAGGCGATGAAGCCGGCCACGGCGACGAGGAGTACGGTTGCGACGCCGGTGATCAGGCCCCACTTGAGGGCCCACCGCGCCCAACCACGGACGCCTTGGGGTCGACGCGACGGCTTCGCGCTGCGTCGCGTCGTCGCCTTCTTCCGGGCAGGGGTCTGCTTACTCACGAGGAGAGAGAGTACGCATCCGACGGGAGCCCCACCGATTCTCCGGCCACCCTGAGCGTGGTATTTCCGGCCACTTCAGGGATCCCTCAGCGAACTCCCAGGGTGCTCTCACGTCCCAGGACCGGACGCGCTGATGTGTCGTAGATTCGCAACGAACGGATATATCGCTACGATGTATCCATGGCACGTCGCGGAGAGACCATCGAGCTGGCAGTCCTCGGACTGCTGCACGAGGGTCCGATGCACGGCTACGAGCTGCGCAAGCGGCTCAACCTCATGCTCGGCTGGGGTCGGGTGCTCTCCTACGGATCGCTCTACCCCACTCTGAAGAAGATGTTGCGCGCCACCCTCATCGAGGAGGTCAGCGCCGTGGCGACTCCGGTCACCCGACGCCCGCGCATCGTCTACAAGGTCACCGAGGCCGGTCATCGAGAGTTCGAGCGGCTGATGTCGGAGGTCGGTCCCACTGCGTGGGAGGACGACAACTTCGACATCCGCTTCGCGTTCTTCTCCTCGACCGACATGGAGATCCGGTTGCGCGTCCTCGAAGGGCGCCGTACTCGCCTCCAGGAACGGCTCGACCGCGTCCAGCGTGAGCTGTCCATGACCCAGCAAGAAGTCGACCGGTACGCCGCCGAGTTGCAACGACACGGCGTCGAACAGGTCGAGCGCGAGGTCCGATGGTTGTCGGACCTCATCAATGCCGAACGGAATGATCCGGTCGCAGTAAGGAAGGAGCCCTGATGGGTTCGATTCGCGTAGCAATCGCGGGTGTTGGTAACTGCGCCAGCTCCCTCGTCCAGGGTGTCGAGTACTACAAGGACGCCGACGCATCGAGCACCGTGCCGGGGCTCATGCACGTCCAGTTCGGCGACTACCACGTCTCCGACGTCGAGTTCGTCGCCGCGTTCGACGTCGACGACAAGAAGGTCGGCAAGGACCTGTCCGAGGCGATCAACGCTTCGGAGAACAACACCATCAAGATCGCCGACGTTCCGTTCGCGAACGTCGAGGTCCAGAAGGGCCCGACCCTCGACGGTCTCGGCAAGTACTACCGCCAGACCATCGACGAGTCGGCTGCCGCTGACGTCGACGTCGTCCAGGTCCTCAAGGACGCCAAGGTCGACGTGCTCGTCTCCTACCTCCCGGTGGGTTCCGAGGAGGCCGACAAGTTCTACGCGCAGGCCGCGATCGACGCCGGTGTCGGCTTCGTCAACGCCCTGCCGGTCTTCATCGCCTCCGACCCCGAGTGGGCCGCGAAGTTCGAGACCGCCGGTGTCCCGATCGTCGGCGACGACATCAAGTCCCAGGTCGGCGCCACCATCACCCACCGCGTGATGGCGAAGCTCTTCGAAGACCGTGGCGTCCGGCTGGACCGCACCTACCAGCTCAACGTCGGCGGCAACATGGACTTCAAGAACATGCTCGAGCGCGAGCGTCTCGAGTCCAAGAAGGTCTCCAAGACCCAGGCCGTGACGTCCAACCTGACCGGCCCGCTGGCCGGCCTCAAGGACGACAAGAACGTGCACATCGGTCCGTCGGACTACGTCGCGTGGCTCGACGACCGCAAGTGGGCCTACGTCCGCCTCGAGGGCACGACGTTCGGTGACGTCCCGCTCAACCTCGAGTACAAGCTCGAGGTGTGGGACTCCCCGAACAGCGCCGGCATCATCATCGACGCCGTTCGCGCCTGCAAGATCGCCCTGGACCGTGGCATCGGTGGCCCGATCCTCCCGGCCTCGGCGTACCTGATGAAGAGCCCGCCGGTTCAGATCGAGGACACCCTCGGTCGCGCCCAGCTCGAGGCGTTCATCATCGGCGAGTGATCTTCGGATCAACCTGCTCCACCAGTTCGGCCCCCGCACCACGCGGGGGCCGTTCTGCATTTCACGCCGTCGAGCAGGTCAGTGCCGCCAGCAGCACCGTGACCGAGACGATCGCCGCCTCGACGTCGAACCCGTCGGGGTCGAGCAGGAGCTGGCGACCCAGCTCCTCCAGCGCCCCGAGTGCGGCGTGCGCCCCGATCACCGGGTCGATCCGCGGCCCCGTCCCGCCCACCAAGGAGCCCGCGATCACCTGCGCGATGATCTCCTTGATCGCGGCCCGACTCTGCTCGATCCGCGCCGAGACCACGTCCGGCGTCCCGGGCAACAGGGTGAGGATCGGCCTCCAGGTCTCCCGGTCGGCCCGGACCACCTCGATCAGCTGGCGCAGCCCGCTCGGTGCCCATCCCGCCAGGTCCGCCCCGGGCTCGAGCAGGGGAGCGAGCACGCCCACCACCTGGGCGACGGCGCGCTGCTGGGTGCGGTCCAGCAACGTGATCGCGAGCGTCTCCAGGTCCTCGAACGCCCCGTAGACCACCGGGCGGGTCACCCCGGCCTCGTCGGCGATCCGAGCGATGCTGAGGGCGGCGTAGCCCTCGGAGTTGAGCACCCGCAGCGCGGCGTCGAGCAGCTGCTCGCGCCGGTCAGCCAACGGGACGCGGGCGGCGTACGGCCGTCGACGTCGCTCTGCCTGCTCGCTCACACCGGAGAGGATAGGGGACCGAGCGGGCACCTCCTGACAATTACTACATGGTTGTAGTAATTTGCCGAACGTGTACCTCCAGCACAGCGTGACCACCAGCGACGGACTCACCCTCGCCGCGTACGAGGCGGGCCCGTCCGCCGCGGACCCGGCTGTTCCGACGATCGTGCTCGTGCACGGTTACCCCGACGACCACCGGGTCTGGGACGGGCTGATCGCCGAGCTCTCGGGCACCTTCCGCGTGCTCACGTACGACGTCCGCGGGGCCGGGGCATCGGACGGACCGTCGACCCGCGCGGGGTACCGGATCCCCGCCCTCGTCGACGACCTGGGCGCGGTGCTCGACGCGCTGGCGCCGGGGGAGCGGGTGCACCTCGTCGCCCACGACTGGGGCTCGATCCAGTGCTGGGACGCGCTCGCTCCCGAGGCGCTCGGCCCGCGACTGCTCTCCTACACCTCGATCTCGGGGCCGAGCCTCGACATGGCAGCACGCTGGCTGCGAGACCGCTCCCACCTCGGGAGCTCCGCGCGCCAGCTGGCCGCGTCGTTCTACATCGGCCTCTTCCAGCTCCCGGCCCTGCCCGAGCTCGCCGTCCGCCGCGGGGTGCTCTCCCGGGCGACCCGCCGCACCGTCGCCGAGCGCGACGGGGTGAACGGGCTCGAGCTCTACCGAGCCAACTTCGTCGGGCGGATCGCTCGCCCCCGGATCTCCTCGATCGAGGTGCCCGTCCAGGTGCTGGCCCCGCGCGCCGACCCGCACGTGACCACGGCGCTCCAGACCGAGGCGCCCCGCCCATACGTGAAGCGGCTGCGCACCCAGGTGATCGAGGGTGGCCACTGGGTGGTGGAGCAGGATCCCGCCCTGATCGCCGGTCACGTCCGCAGCTTCATCGGAGCGCTCTGATGCCCCGGCTCTCCCAGCGCCGTCACGAGCCGGCCAAGGTCGCCCTGACCGCACGCGACGTGCACTTCGACTGGACCGGTCTGCCGCTGGTCTGGATCCCCGGCGAGGTCTTCGCCTCGCACCTGATCAACGTCCTGCACCTGCTGCTGCCCGAGGGGGAGCGGTGGTTCGTGAAGGTCTTCTCCGAGGCGCTCCCCCTGATCGAGGACGAGCAGCTGCGCGAGGAGGTGATCGGCTTCATCGGGCAGGAGGGCGTGCACGCCTCCTCCCACCAGGGGGTGCTCGACCACTTCGACGAGCACGGCCTCGACACCCGCGACTACGTCGCCCAGGTCGCCACGCTGTTCCAGAAGATCCTCGGGGACCGCGACCTGACCGGCCGTGCCGCCGAGGAGTGGCTGGTCCAGCGGGTCTCCGTGGTCGCCGCGATCGAGCACCTGACCGCCGTGCTGGGCAACTGGATCCTCAACGCCGACGGGCTCGACGCCGCCGGTGCGGACGAGACGATGCTGGACCTGCTGCGCTGGCACGGGGCCGAGGAGGTCGAGCACCGCGCGGTCGCGTACGACGTCTTCCAGCACCTCGACGGCCGCTACAGTCGACGGATCCTGGCCTACGCCGTCGGCGGTCCCGCCCTGGTGTGGCTGTGGATCGCCGGCGTGCGCCACCTGATGGAGCACGACACCGTCAATCCCGGCCACCGACCGCGGTTCAGCTCCCTGGTGCGCACCGCCCGACGGGGCATCACCCCCGGCTACGGGCTGCTGGCGACGTCGTCGTTGAAGTACTTCTCGCCCTGGTACCACCCCGACAAGGAGGGGAACACCTCCCAGGCGGTCGCCTACCTGGCGAAGTCGCCGGCCGCCCGATGACGACGTCCCCCGTGCGGGTGCCGCCGGCGGACGAGCCCAACCGGACGATGCGGCTGATCGACACCCTGGTCGAGCAAGCGTTCCTGCCGCTCGCCCGGTCGGACTGGTCACGGCGCCGGCCGGTGGGTCACGTCGATCGCGATCTCGCCGTCGTGGTCAGCGAGGTCGAGCCGGTCGCCGACGACGTCGTGGCCGTCACGTTGGCGAGTGCCACCGGCACGCCGTTGCCGCGCTGGTTCCCCGGCGCCCACATCGATCTCCTGCTCCCGTCGGGCAGGATCCGGCAGTACTCTCTGAACGGACGTCGCGACGATCCGACGCACTGGCGGATCGCGGTGCGCCACCTGCACGTCGACGAGGGCGGTGGCGGCGGGTCCGCCGAGGTGCACCGCCTCCGGGTCGGGGACCGGTTGGTCGTGCGCGGGCCCCGCGAGGCGTTCCCGTTCGTCTTCTCCCCGCAGGGCTACCTCTTCGTCGCCGGCGGGATCGGGATCACCCCGATCCTGCCGATGCTGCGCCGCACCGCCCGCCTGGACCGGGTCCCGTGGACGCTGGTCTACACCGGCCGCAGCCGCGCCTCGATGCCGTTCCTCGACGAGATCGCCGCGATCACCGCCGCCCACCCCGACCGGGTCCACGTCCTGCCCGACGACGAGTACGGCGTCCCGCAGCCCGACCGGATCCTCGCTCTGGCCCCGCCCGGCGCGGCGCTCTACACCTGCGGACCGCCTCCCATGATCGACGCGCTCCGGCTCGCGATGCCCGACCCCCAGATCGACTCCCTGCACTACGAGCGGTTCTCCGCGCCCCCCGTGATCGGTGGTCGCCCCTTCGAGATCCGGCTCGCCCGGACCGGGGTGACGGTCGAGGTCGGAGCCGCCGAGTCCGCGCTCGCGGCGGTCCGGCGGGTGCGTCCGGCGCAGGCCTACAGCTGCCAGCAGGGCTTCTGCGGGACCTGCCAGGTGCGGGTGCTCGACGGCATCGAGGACACCCACGTCCGGCTGTGCGTGGCGCGCAGCGAGGGAATGATCACCCTTGACCTCTGAGACGAAGGAGCCCGCGATGCGAGCCGTGACCTGGACCGACGGCGACCTGTCCGTCGCCGACGTCGAACGCCCCCAGCCCGGCCCCGGGCAGGTGCTCATCCGGGTGGTGCGCACCGGCATCTGCGGATCGGACCTGCACGCGAGCGTGCACGCCGCCGAGCTCGCCTCGATCGCCGGCGAGATGGGCTACGAGACCGTGATGGCTCCCGGTCGTCCCGTGGTGCTGGGCCACGAGCTGCTCGGTGAGGTCGCGTCCTACGGACCCGGCACCCGGCAGCGCTGGAAGCCCGGCACCCTGGTCACCGCCCTGCCGGTGCGGCGTGACGCCGGCACCGTGCACATGATCGGCTTCGAGGCCGACGCCCCCGGCGGCTTCGCCGAGTACACGGTGGTGCAGGAGTCCTTCACGTTCGCGGTGCCCGACGGCCTCGACCCCGACAAGGCGGCGTTCACCGAGCCGCTCGCCGTCGCCTGGCACGCCGTCCGACGCGGTCAGGTCGGCAAGGGCCGGCCCGCGATCGTGATCGGGTGCGGCCCGATCGGGCTGGCGGTGATCCTGATGCTCAAGGCGGCCGGGGTGAAGCAGGTGATCGCCTCCGACCTGTCCCCGGCACGACGCGAGCTGGCTCGCACCTGCGGCGCCGACGTGGTCGTCGACCCGACCGAGGAGTCCCCCTGGTCGGCGTACCGCCCGAAGCGCTCGCTCAGCTCGCTGCCGGCGTACGTGAGCTACGGGATGGATGCGGTCGCGGCCGCCCGGCGGGTGCCGTTCCTGCCGTGGGAGCAGCTGTTGCTGCACGCCGACAAGCTGGGTCAGGCACCCGCGGGACCGGTCATCTTCGAGTGCGTGGGCATCCCCGGGATGCTCGAGCAGATCTGCACGGCCGCGCCGCTGCACTCCCGGGTGGTGGTCGTCGGGGTCTGCATGCAGCCCGACACCTTCCGGCCCGCGGTGGCGCTGCACAAGGAGCTCGACCTGCGCTTCGTCTTCGGCTACGACCCCGCCGAGTTCACCCAGACGCTGTCGATGATCGCGAGCGGCAAGGTCGACCCGTCACCGCTGCACACCGGCACGGTCGGCCTCGACGGGGTGGCCGGGGCGTTCGAGGACCTCACCCATCCGGAACGGCACGCGAAGATCCTGGTCGACCCGTCCCGCTGAACAGGCGACGAATCCGCCACAACGGGGCTCGCTCGGGCCTACCATCGCCTTGATGATGCGAGGGCTGAGCTGGCGGGACCGCGCCGCGCGCGTGCGCGCCGGCGAGTCGGACCTCGCCGACGCCGAGGTGGACGAGCCGATCGACTCGTACCGCCGGCTCTTCTCCGCGCTCTTCGAGCACTCCTTCGACGCGGTGGTGCTGTGCACCTCCGAGGGCGAGTACCTCGCGGTGAGCGACTCGTTCTGCACCCTGACCGGGTACGGCCGCGAGGAGCTGCTCGGCCAGACCTCGCTCTCCTTGAAGCTGGTCGAGCCGCAGACCCGCGAGGCCACGAAGCGCGACGTCGAGGCCGGCCGGCCGGGGCTGTACGAGAACGTGATCGCGCGCAAGGACGGCACCCGGTGCGACGTCGAGTTCTCCCAGCAGTTCCTGGGGACCGACTACACCCTGGTGATCATCCGCGACGTCACCGAGCGCCGGCGGGAGGAGCTCGAGCTGCTCGAGCTGGCCTCCACCGACCCGCTCACCGGCCTGCTCAACCGACGCGGCTTCTTCACCAACGCCGAGCCCTACCTGGCGGTGGCGCGAGCGCCCAGCCACCTGGTGCTGGCCGACCTGGACCACCTCAAGACGATCAACGACACCTACGGCCACGCCCGCGGTGACAAGGCGCTGCTCACCTTCGCCCGGACGCTCTCCGACGTGGCGGCGGGCCTGGGTCGACCGACGATCGTGGCCCGCCTGGGTGGGGACGAGTTCGTCGTGATGATCGCCCTCGCCGTCGAGGGCGACGTCGAGCGTCTGATCGAGCAGGTCGAGACCCGGCTGGCCCGGACCGGCTCGGACGGGCACCAGCTGAGCGCGACCTGCGGCGTCGCGATCCGGCAGGACCGCGAGGACGCCACGGCGATGCTGCACCGGGCCGACCTGGATCTCTACGAGCGCAAGCGCGCCCGCACCCGCTGAACCGGGAGGCCCGGCTCAGGCCTCGGCGTCGGCCTTGATCCGCTCGAGCGTCCGGCTCATCCCCTCGAGCATCTCGGCGGTGAAGGCCTCCTTGCCGCCGAGGAACGCCTTGGTCAGCGACGAGGACACACCCGAGATGCCGTCGGGGGTCTCCCGACGGTGGGTGACGGCCGTGCCGCCGTCGGCGGTGGGCTCGAGCTGGAACGACCAGACGGTCTTGTTCTCCACGACTCGGAAGGCGAAGTCGCTCTCCGGGGTGAAGCGGACGATCTTGGCCGAGGTGGGCCAGCGCTTCCAGTCCTGCCGGTTGAGGTTGATGAAGCGCGAGCCGAGCTTCGCGGGGCCACCGAGCACGACCGACTTCACCACCTGCGGGCTCCACTCCCGCATCCGGGTCGGGTCGCTGATCATGCCCCAGAGCTTCGCGGGCGAGGCGTTGATCGTGATCCGGGCAGTCAGGTCGGTGCCGACGGCAGCGGCGGAGGCTTCACTCATGACCGACAAGTTACTTGCCGGTAGCCCGCTCTGACCACCAGGTCTGCAACCTGTTCTCGGCCTGCTCCTCGGTGAGGACGCCCTCGTCGAGGCGCAGGTCCATCAGGAACCGGTAGGCCTCGCCGACCTCGCGGCCGGGCGGCAGGTCGAGCAGCTCCATGATCCGGTTGCCGTCGAGGGCCGGACGCAGCGAGGCCAGCTCCTCCTCTTCGGCGAGCCGCTCGATCCGGTTCTCCAGCTCGTCGTAGGTCCGGGCGAGCCGGTCCGCCTTGCGCTTGTTCCGCGTCGTGCAGTCGGCCCGGGTCAGGATGTGCAACCGGTCGAGCTGGTCGCCGGCGTCACGGACGTAGCGGCGCACCGCCGAGTCGGTCCACTCCCCGTCGCCGTACCCGTGGAAGCGCAGGTGCTGCTCGACCAGCTGGGTGACGGCGTCGATGTCGGCGTTGGAGAACTTCAGCGCCTGCATCCGCTTGCGGGTGATCTTGGCCCCGACCACGTCGTGGTGGTGGAAGGTGACCACGCCCCCATCGACGAAACGGCGCGTCTTCGGCTTGCCGACGTCGTGCATCAGCGCCGCGAACCGGCTGATGAAGTCCGGCTCGTCGAGCCCGAGCCGCCCCTCCAGGTCGATCGACTGCTCGAGCACGGTGAGGGTGTGCTCGTAGACGTCCTTGTGCCGGTGGTGCTCGTCGCGCTCGAGCTGCAGCGCCGGGAGCTCGGGCAGCACCCGGTCCGCGAGCCCGGTCTCGACCAGCAGGGCCAGTCCCTTGCGGGGGTACGGCGCGCAGATCAGCTTCACCAACTCGTCGCGCACCCGCTCGGCACTGATGATCTCGATCCGGTCGGCCATCGCGGTCATCGCGGCGGTGACCTCGGGGGCCACGGAGAAGCCGAGCTGGGCGGCGAACCGGGCGGCGCGCATCATCCGCAGCGGGTCGTCGGAGAAGGACTGCTCGGGCGTGCCCGGGGTGCGCAGCACGCCGGTGGCCAGGTCGACCACGCCGCCGTACAGGTCGACGACGCTGCGTTCGACCCCTTCGGGACCGGCGAGCCGGACGGCCATCGCGTTCACGGTGAAGTCGCGGCGACCCAGGTCGCCGGCGAGCGTGTCACCGAAGTTCACCTCGGGCTTGCGGGAGGTGGGGTCGTAGGACTCCGAGCGGTAGGTCGTGACCTCGACCTGCCACGGGCCCTTCATGCAGCCGATGGTGCCGAAGTCGCGACCCATGTCCCAGGTCGTGCCGGCCCACCGCTTGAGGATCCGCTCGGTGTCGTCGGGGCGCGCCGACGTGGTGAAGTCCAGGTCGTGGTGCGGCCGGCCGAGCATGGCGTCGCGCACCGGGCCACCGACCAGGGCGAGCTCGTGACCGGCCGCGGCGAACACCTCGCCGAGGGAATCGATCACCTCGCCGATGCGGTCGAGCTCGGCCTCCACCCGACGTTGGACGTCGGCGATCGTGATCGCTGCTGACGACGTCTCGGACACGAGGAGTCAGTTTAGGCGGCCCCGAGGGTGGGCAGGAAACGGGCGAGCACCCGTCCGGTCGATATCGTGACCCGCATGCCCCGAGCCCTGCCCTGCGCCTTCGCCGCGCTCGCAGGACTCCTGATCACCGCACCGGCCCTGGCCGGGGTACCGGCGAACGCGGTCGCGGCCAAGCACCACCGGGCCGACGACTCGACGCCGCTGCAGGTCTCGATCTCCGGCCTCGGGCCGAGCGTGATCCCGCGGCAGGGCTCGATCACCGTCTCCGGCACGGTCACCAACACCGACGACACGGTCTGGCTCGACGTCGGCATCTACCCGTTCGTCTCGGCCACCCCGATCACCAGCCAGGACGACCTCGAGGCGGCGGCGGAGACCCCCGCCGACGCCGAGGTGGGCCAGCGGATCCTCAACGAGGGCGACTACCAGCGGGTCGACCGGATCGAGCCCGGCGCGTCGGTGCCCTACACGCTGACCATCCCCCGGGCCGACCTCACCGCCCAGGGCGTCGGCGCCGCCGGCGTCTACTGGTTCGGGGTGCACGCGCTGGGCTCCGGCCCGGACGGGTCCGACTCGGTGGCCGACGGCCGTGCCCGCACCTTCCTCCCGCTGCTCCCGGCCGACGCCGCCACGGTGCCGACCACGGTGATCGTCCCGGTCCGGGCGCGGGTCGACCGCGCCAGCGACGGCTCGATCGACGACCTGCCCCGGTGGGCCAAGCTGCTCCAGCCGGAGGGGCGGCTCGGCCGGCTGGTCGAGCTGGCCACCACCCCGTCCGCGCACGACCTCAGCTGGCTGGTCGACCCGTCGGTGCTGGCGGCGGTCCGGCAGCTCGCCGACGGGAACCCCGCCCGACCGCTGCTCTCCTCGGACCCCGGTTCCGGCGAGGGCGACGGCGAATCGGCGTCGCCGAGCGCGTCGACCGAACCCGATCCCGACGACGGCGACACCCCCGACGAGGAGACCCAGCTGCTCGCCATCGCGGCGGCGGACTGGTGGACCCGGATGTCGACCTCGTTGCGCGGCGCCGACCTGCTCGCCCTCCCGTACGGCGACCTCGACCTGACCGGTGCGGCAGCGAACAACCCCGGCAGCTACGACCTGGCCCGGACCCGGAGCCAGGAGAACCTCTCGGCCTGGGCGCTCTCCGGGACGCCGGTGAACGCCCCCGCCGACGGCACCCTCGACACCGGCGCCTCCGACCTGCTGGCGGCGGTCGCCCCGACCACCCCGGTGATCGTCAGCGACACCGCCCTCCCCGGCGACCCGACCTCTCCCGTCGCCGAGCTCGGCGACCTGCGGCTGGCCGCGATCGACTCCGACGCCAGCTCCGGCGGCCCAGGACCGGATGCGCCGCTGGCCGCGACCGCGCTGCGCCAGCGCGTGCTCGCCGAGGCCGCGGTCCGCTCGCTGGCCGGCGACACCGACCCCCTGCTCGTGACCGTGCCCGACAAGTGGTCGGTGCCCGACGCGACCCAGCTCGCCGCCGGACTGCGTCAGCCCTGGTTGGCCCCGCAGAGCCTCACCTCCGACCTGGTCGGCACCGTCCCCGGCACCGTCGACCACCTGGTCCAGCCGACCGAGGGCACCCCGATCGGGCGCCGTACCTTCGAGGCGGCGACCAGCCTGGTCCGTGCCGGCCGGTCCCTGCAGCGGGTCCTGGTCGGCAACACCGAGGTCGCCAACGCCACCCTCGACGAGTCCCTGACCACGGTCGCCTACGCCCGCCGCGGAGCCACCTCGCAGCCCGCCGCGGCCTCCGCGGCGGAGATCAACGCCACGCTGGGGCGGATCGAGATCCGGGCACCGCGCGCGGTCACGCTCTCGGGATCGACCGGACCGTTCGCGGTGACGGTGGTGAACCCGTTGCCGGAGCCGGTCTCGGTGACCCTGCGCGTGGTCAGCGACCCGGGCATCACGATGGAGCAGCCGGAGCCGGTGCAGATCGAGGGCAAGAGCTCGGCGACGATCCCGATGAAGGCCTCCGACGCCCACGTCGGGGTGCACAACGTGCAGCTGCTGCTGACCGACAGCGCCGGGGCCCGGTTCGGCACCCCGGTCTCGGTCCCGGTCCGGGCCTCCCAGGTCTCCAACATTATCTGGGTGTTCCTCGGCGTCGGGTGCGCGCTGCTCTTCGGTGCGATCGGGACTCGACTGTTCCGTCGGTGGAGGGCCCGTCGTGGCTGAGAACGCGACGATCCTGCGTCAGAGCGCGGTGATGGCGTCCGGGACGATCGTGTCCCGGCTGAGCGGGTTCGTCCGTTCGGCGCTGCTGGCCGCGATCCTCGGTGCCCAGCTGCACGCCGACATTTTCAACATCGCCAACACGATCCCGAACATGCTCTACATCCTGCTGGCCGGCGGCGTGATCAACGCGGTGCTGGTGCCACAGCTCGTCCGCGCGATCGCGCACGACGGGGATCGCGGGCAGGCCTACACCTCCCGGGTGCTGACGCTGGTCACGGTGTTCCTCACCGTCGTCACCGTCGCCCTGATCGTCTTCGCACCGGTCGTGATGCGGCTCTTCGTCGACGCCGACTGGTCCGACGAGGCGTTCGACTCGACCGTCCTGTTCGCTCGACTGTGCCTGCCGCAGGTCTTCTTCTACGGCATGTTCGTCCTGGTCGGCCAGGTGCTCAACGCCCACCGCCGGTTCGGCCCGATGATGTGGGCCCCCATCGCCAACAACATCGTGTCGATCGGGGTGCTGCTGCTCTACCTGGTGGTCTTCGGGTCCGGCGATCCCACCTCACCCAGCTTCGACACCGGTGAGGCGCTGCTGCTCGGTGCCGGCTCGACCGTCGGCATCGCCGTCCAGCTGGCCGTGCTGCTGCCGTTCCTGCGCTCGGCCGGGGTCTCGCTCCGGCTGCGCTGGGACCTGCGCCACACGGGGCTCGGCCACACCTTGCGGCTGGGCGTGTGGACGGTCCTCTTCGTGATCGTCAACCAGGTCGCCTACACGGTGGTGGTCAAGCTCGCCGGGACCGGAACGGGCAGCGGGTCGGACAGCGGGACCGGGTACACCGTCTACTCGGCGGCGTTCCTGATCATCATGGTGCCGCACTCGGTGGTGACGGTGTCGCTGGCGACGGCGATCCTGCCGCGGATGTCGAGCGCCGCCTCGGAGGCCGACCACCGCGGGATGGTCCGGCTGCTCGCCCCGACGATGCGGACGGCGCTCACCCTCGTCGTCCCGTTCGCCGCGGTGCTCGCCGTGATCGCGCCGATGGTCGCCCAGGTGATGTGGGGCTACGGCGCGGCCAGCGACTCGGTGGACAACTACGTCACCACGCTGATCCTGTTCGGCCCCGGTCTGGTCTTCTTCACGATGCACTACCTGGTGCTGCGCGGCTTCTACGCCCGCGAGGAGACCCGGGCCGTGTTCTTCATCCAGTGCGTGGTCGCGGCGATCAACATCGTCACCGCGGTCGTGCTGGTCACCCGCACCGACGCCGCGTGGACGGCCCCGTCCCTGGTGATCGCCTACACGGTGTCGTACGGCGTCGGGGCCTGCCTGTCCTACCTCGTGCTGTCGCGCCGGCTCGGCGGGATGCACACCCCGGTCCTGATCCGGTTCCTGGTGCGGCTGCTGCTCGCCGTCGCGGTGCCGCTGGCCGTCTGCGTCGTGCTCGAGCAGGCCTGGCCCTGGCTGGACAGCAGCGCCGGCACCGCGGTCTCGCTGGTCAAGGTCGTCCTCGTCGGAGGCGTCTTCGGCGTCGGCTACCTGGCGATGGCGCGGGTGCTCCGCATCGCCGAGGTGGGGGAGCTGGTCGAGACGTTCGGGGCGCGACTGCGTCGTTAGGACCTACGATGCGGGCGACGGCAGGTTTCACGGGAGGAGGTGCGATGGACGAGCAGGACGAGTCCGCGTCCCCACCGCACCGCTACGGCATGCTGCTGGCCAGCCGCTACCGGCTCGACGACCTGATGAGCGAGACCGGGTCCGGCCAGTTCTGGCACGGCTACGACACGATCCTCGAGCGCTCGGTCGCGATCCACGCCATCCCGGCCGACGACCCCCGCGCCGACTCGGTGCTGCGGGCTGCCCGCGACTCGGCCCGGGTCACCGAGAGCCGGTTCCTGCGGGTGCTGGACCTCGACACCCGGGACGGCATGACGTTCGTGGTCAACGAGTGGGGCACCGGCACCTCGCTGGACCAGGTCCTGGCCGTCAACGGTCCCCTCGCCCCGCGCCGGGCCGCCTGGATCGCCGGCGAGGTCGCCAGCGCCCTGGCGGTCGCCCACGAGGCCGGGATCGCCCACGGCCGGCTCGCCCCCGAGAACGTCCTGCTCGACACCGCCGGCTCGGTCCGGATCATCGGTTTCTCCGTCGAGGCGGCGCTGCACGGTCTCGACGGCGATCGGATCGGGATCGACGTGGTCGACCTGGCCGGCATCCTGCACGCCCTCCTCACCGGCTTCTGGCCGGGACTGTCGGAGTCGTCGCTGCCGCGCGCCGCCCGGGAGAGCGGTTCGATCCTGGAGCGCGACCGCAGCCGGTTCCTCACCCCCCGCCAGGTCCACGCCGGTGTCCCGACCGCCCTGGACGAGCTGTGCAACGAGGTGCTCAACCGGCCGCACGGCCGCCATGCCGGGATCAACAGCGCCGACGAGAT
The DNA here is from genome assembly GCF_055391175.1 of Nocardioides sp. JCM 18999. Lineage (NCBI taxonomy): Bacteria > Bacillati > Actinomycetota > Actinomycetes > Propionibacteriales > Nocardioidaceae > Nocardioides > Nocardioides sp. JCM 18999. The sequence continues at coordinate 3,544,362 of NZ_AP043887.1, read as the reverse complement.
CCGCGAGACCCTGACCGCGTTCGTCGGGGACCCCTCCGACCTCGAGGCGGTCGCGGTCGAGCTGGCCGGGGTCGGCGGACGTCGTACGTCGCCCCGCCCCGATCCGGAACGGACCGGTCCGCTCGCGCTGAGCGACGTGCCCACCGAGCTCGGCACCCCGATCTTCGACGACACCGGCGAGGTGGAGTGGTTCAACCCGCGCTCGGGCGCCGCGCCGACCCCGGCGACCCCCCCGCCGGCACCGACGAGCCCGGAGGAGCGGCCGCTCTTCGCCCCGGAAGGAACCCGGAAGCCCCGCACGACGGTGCCGCACCCGGTCTCCTCGGCGGGGCTGGCCGCCGACTCGGAGTGGCTGTTCAGCGCGCCCTCGGGGATCGACGAGGACACGCCGCCCGGCCGCTGGCTGCGGATCTCGCTGACCATCGGGGTGGTGGTGCTTCTGGTCCTGGCCGGGCTGCTCGCCTACGCGCTGACGAACGAGGACTCGTCCGACAGCCCGACCGATCCGGGCTCCTCGAGCGCCGCTCCGGCGGTGCCGCGGGCGATCTCCGGGATCACCGCGACCTCGTTCGATCCGTTCGCCGATCCGCCGACGGAGTACCCCGAGCTGGCCCAGCAGGCCGTCGACGGCGACCCGAAGACGGCCTGGCGGACCCAGAACTACTACCAGCAGCTGGGTCCGAAGGGACTCAAGTCCGGGCTGGGGCTGATCCTGGACCTGCAGGACGAGCACAGCGTGGCCTCGCTCACCATGCGGATGAAGAACGCCGGCGCGAAGGTGTCCGTCTACGTCACCGACACCAAGCCGACCAAGGCTCCGACCGAGATCGACGGGCTCGACCCGGTCGCGGCGCTGACCTCGACCGCGAACCAGACGATCACGCTGGTCACCCCGGCGACCGGGCGGTTCGTCACGCTCTGGTTCACCGCGCTGCCGGAGGTGGGCGACGCGTTCCGTCTCGACCTGACCGAGGCGACGGTCCGCGGGAACACCGCCAACTAGACTCGCGTTGCATCCTCAGCAGCACTTCACCAGCACCGAACAAGCAGAGAGTGGTCCCTCCATGACCCACGGCACCGAAGCCACCGACCCGCGCAACGTGATCATCATCGGGTCGGGCCCGGCGGGGTACACCGCTGCGGTCTACGCCGCCCGCGCCTCGCTCGCTCCCCTCGTCTTCGAGGGTTCCGTGACGGCCGGTGGCGCCCTGATGAACACCACCGAGGTGGAGAACTTCCCGGGCTTCCCCGAGGGCATCATGGGTCCGGCGCTGATGGAGAACATGCGCGGCCAGGCCGAGCGGTTCGGTGCCGAGCTGGTCGCCGACGACGTGATCGAGGTCGACCTGAGCGGCGACGTGAAGAAGGTCGTCACCTACGGCGGCACCTTCTACGCCCGCGCCGTCATCCTGGCGATGGGTTCGGCCTACAAGAAGCTCGACCTGCCCGACGAGGACCGTCTCTCCGGTCGTGGCGTCTCCTGGTGCGCGACCTGCGACGGCTTCTTCTTCCGTGAGCAGCACATCGCCGTGGTCGGCGGTGGCGACTCCGCCGTCGAGGAGGCCACCTTCCTCACCCGCTTCGGCTCCAAGGTCTCCCTGCTGGTCCGCCGCGACGAGCTGCGCGCCTCCAAGGTGATGCAGGAGCGCGCCTTCAACGACCCGAAGCTCGAGATCATCTGGAACAGCGCCGTCGACTCGATCAACGGTGCCGACTCGCTCGAGTCCCTCACCGTGGTCGACACCGTCACCGGCGAGAAGCGGGACCTGGACGCGACCGGTCTGTTCATCGCGATCGGCCACGACCCGCGCTCGGCGCTGGTCGTCGGTCAGGTCGACCTCGACGACGAGGGCTACGTGCTCACCCAGGGCACGGCCGGCAAGCCGTCGACCGCGACCAACCTCCCCGGCGTCTTCGCCTGCGGCGACCTGGTCGACCACACCTACCGTCAGGCGATCACCGCCGCCGGCTCCGGCTGCTCCGCCGCCCTGGACGCCGAGCGGTTCCTCGGCCACCTCGAGCACGCCGAGCAGGCTGCCGCGGTCACCGTCTGACCCCCTCGACGACCGAACCCGCCACAGTGTCCCGGTGACACGGTGGCGGGTTCGTCGTCTGTGGGCGGCGTCAGACCGCCACGGCCTCCGAGGAGCGCCGCTGGTGCACGATCGCGAGGATCAGGGCGGCAGCGAGGGCGCTGCCGGCGCAGATCAACCAGACCGTGATGTAGCCCGACAGGGCGGCGTGACCGGTCTCCGGGTCGTCGATCGACCCGGTCGTGGCCAGCGCGATGGCGAAGATCGCCGAGGCGATCGCCCCACCGAGCGTCTTGATCCCGTTGGTCATCCCGGTGCTGAAGCCGACCCGGTCCGGGGGTGAGGCAGCGGCAGCCGCAGCGGGCAGCGCCGCGACCAGCGCACCCGAGCCGACGCCGGCGACCATCATCACCACGACGGTCATCGTCCGGCTGTCGTGGAACGGCACCCAGCCGGCGTACCCCAGCGCGATCAGGACGCTCGAGGTGACCATCGCCCGGGTGACCCCCAGCCTCCGCGCGAGCAACGGGTAGGTGAGCGCGCCGATCATCAGGCTGACGACGTAGAGCCCGATCCGGGTGGCCGTCTCCGAGGCGGTCAGGCCGAAGCCGTAGCCGGCGACGTCCGGGTCGCTGCGCAGGAACGTGGACAGCGGGATCTGCGCACCCAGGATCGAGATGCCGAACAGGAACGCGGTCAGCTGGATCGGCCACTGCGCGGGCTCGCGGAGCAGCCGGATGTCGACCATCGGGTCGGTCAGGCCCATCTCGACCCGGTACCACGGCACGCTGAGCACCGCGGCGAGCGCGAAGAGCAGCCACGGCCACATCGAGCCCGGTCCGTCGAGACGGATCGCGATCAGACCACCCATCACCGCACCCACCATCGCGGTGAGCAGGCCGAACCCGGGCCAGTCGAAGCCACCGCTCGACGTGCCGGCCATCGGTTCGACGCCGAACCAGATCGCCACCAGCGCGAGCGTGACCACGATGGCGGGCAGCGACAGCACGAACGTCATCCCGTAGTTCTCCACGAGCGCACCCGACGTCAGCGCGCCCACGATCACCGACACCTCGAGCACGGCGACCAGGATCGCCGCGGCCCGGCGGGTGAGCAGCTCCTGGCGGCCGGTGCCCGCGGTCCGGCGATGGATGATCGCAACCTCGAGCGGGAGCCAGACGACGTACGCGCCCTGGAGCGCGCAGCCGACCAGGAAGGTGGCGAAGTTCGGGGCCAGGGCCATCACCCAGGAGCCGATCGCGGTGACGAGCGTGGCGATCAGCAGCACCTTGCGGTGCCCGACCAGGTCACCCAGCCGCGCCAGCGGCGGCACCACCAGGGCGGAGACGACGAGCTGGGCGGCCTCGAACCAGTTGATGTCGGCATCGGCGATGTCGAGGTGGTTGGCCATGTCGCTGAAGATCGGGGTGTAGTACCCCTGCAGGATCCCGCTGGCGAACTCGACCACCGCGAGGAACCCGATCACGGCGAGCAGACTGCGAGCGGCGCTCATCGGGTGGTCTCCTTCTCGGCGGTGGAGGTGTTCTCCAGGAAGCGGCGGTACCAACGGATCCCGTCGAGGTAGTCCTCGACCCCGATCCGCTCGTCGGCGCCGTGGATCGCGATGCGCTGGGCCCGGGTCATCCGGAACGGCCCGAAGCGGTAGACCCGCTCGGAGATCTCGGTGAAGAACCGGGAGTCGGTGGCGGCCAGCATGATGTACGGCGCCGGGATGGCGTCCGGGTAGATCTCGGCGATGGTGCGCTCCATCAGGGCGAACCCGGGATCGTCCTGCCACGGCGAGACGGGGCTCGGCTCGTTGGCGTCGACCAGGTCGATCGTGACGCCGTCGTCGTCGATCGCACGGCGCAGTCGCTCCACCACGCCGGCGACGGTGTCGCCGACCATGATCCGCAGGTTGATCCCCGCGCGCACCCGCGAGGGGAGCACGTTGATCGCCTTGGAGCCCTCCAGGGTGGTCAGCGCGACGGTGGTGCGCACCATCGCCGCCGCCTCCGGGCCCGCGAGAGTCAGCGCCCGCGCCGAGACCGGGCCGAGGCGGCCGATTTGGCTGGCCGCGACCCCGATCGGCTTCGGCAGGGCCGGAGCGACCCGCTTGAACAGCTCGGCGGTGACCGGGTGCATCCGCCGCGGCAGCTTCACCCCGTCGACGGCCACGAGCGCCTTGGCGAGCCGAGCGGCCGGACCGCCGGGCATCGGGGTGGATGCGTGTCCACCGTCATCGCTCACGGTGAGGGTGAGCGAGGTGGTGCCCTTCTCGGTCACGCCCACCACACCGACCGGGGCCGCCACGCCGGGGAGGGCCTCGTGCGCGATCGCGCCGCCCTCGTCGACGACCAGCCACGGGCGCACGCCCTGCTCGGTCAGGAAGGCCACGGCCGCCTGGGCGGCGGTGCCGTGCGTCTCCTCGTCGCAGCCGAAGCTCAGCCAGACGTCCGAGCTCGGCACGAACCCCTCACCGAGCAGCGTCTCCACCGACTCGCAGATCGCGGCGACGCAGCCCTTGTCGTCGAGGGTGCCGCGGCCCCACATCTCGCCGTCGATGATCGCGGCGCTGAACGGCGGGTGGGTCCACTCGTCCTCGACCACCGGGACGACGTCGAGGTGGGCCATCAGCACGATCGGGCGCTCGCCACCGGTGCCCGGCCAGCGGATCAGGAGTCCGTGGTGGCCCATCCGGTGCTGCTCCAACGCGTGCACCCCGGGCCACTGGGCGGCCATCGTCTCCAGCAGGACGTCGAACGGATCACGACCGTCGTCGGTCAGGACCGGCTCTCGTCCGGGTTGTCGGGACACGGTCGGTATTTGGATGATCGCGGCTAGTCTTTCGACAGCCGGTGTGATCTGGCTCTCCCTCACCGGCACAGGTTACCCACCAGTATTCGGGAATCGTTTCGGGCGGTAGGCCGTTGAGGAGTCAGACGTTCCGTTCATGGAATCGCCACAGGGGCGAACTCCATCCACCTGAAGGGTTGCCATCCATGGCTGACAACATCGCCGCCGTGACCGACGCTGAGTTCGACACGTCCGTCCTCCAGTCCGACAAGCCGGTCCTCGTTGACTTCTGGGCCGAGTGGTGTGGCCCGTGCAAGCAGGTCGCTCCGATCCTCGACGAGATCGCTGGGGAGCACGGTGACAAGGTCACGTTCCTCAAGATGAACGTCGACGAGAACCCGGTGACCCCGAGCAACTACCGCGTCACGGGCATTCCCACGATCAACGTCTACCAGGGCGGTCAGGTCGTGAAGAGCATCGTCGGTGCCCGCCCGAAGGCGGCCATCCTCAACGAGCTGGCTGACTTCATCAAGTGATCAGCGACGGCTGATCACCGATCAGCCGCCCGGCTGTGCCCCAGTGCCCTCGCGGTGCTGGGGCACAGCTGACTTCGGGGGCCGGACGATCCCGACGAGCCGTTCGACCGCCTCCTCGATCTCCGAGCGCCAGGTCACCAGGGAGCGCAGCTCCATCCGCATCCGCGGGGAGATCGGGTGGCGCCGTACGGTCTTGAAACCGACCCGGGCCAGGAAGCTGGTCGGCGCACTGCGCCCACCGAAGGCCTCGATGGCCCGGAATCCGCCGCGCTTGAGCACGTCGGCAGCCATCGCCCGCACCAGGCCCCGTCCCACCCCGAGATCGCGGTGCTCCGGGTCGACCCAGAGCTCGAGCATCACCAGGGCGTCCTCGCCGACGGAGGCCAGCGCCAGGTGGGCGTGCTCGGGGATCAGGCCCGCCGGCGCGTAGAGCACGAAACCGATCGCCTGGTCGTCGATCAGCGCGATCCGGCCGCACGACCCCCACTCGCGCAGCATGGTCGAGACCCAGACCTCCAGCTCCGGGTCGTCGCGCATCTCGGCGAGGTGGTCGAGTGTGATGGGAAGAACCTTGTGTCCCATGTGAACCGCCTTCACGCTCAGGGGCTTCATGGCTCAGAATAGGCGGATCATGTCTATCGAACCCGCGCGCGCCCGGCCCGTCCTCGACCCCTACGTCGATCGGTACGCAGCCAGGACCGCAGGGATGACCGCTTCGGAGATTCGAGCGCTCTTCGCGGTCGCCTCCCGGCCCGAGGTGGTCTCGCTGGCCGGCGGGATGCCGAACATCAGCGGGCTCCCCCTCGACGTGGTCGGTCACGCGATCAACGACCTGGTGCTCACCCAGGGTCCGGTGGCGATGCAGTACGGCTCGGGCCAGGGCACGCCGGAGCTGCGTGAGCAGATCACCGAGATCATGCGCCTGGAGGGCATCGAGGCGCATGCCGACGACGTCGTCGTCACGGTCGGTTCGCAGCAGGCCGTCGACCTGGTCACCCGGATCTTCTGCGACCCGGGCGACGTCGTGCTGTGCGAGGCCCCGTCGTACGTCGGCGCGCTCGGTGTCTTCAAGTCCTACCAGTGCGAGGTCGTGCACGCGGAGATGGACGCGGACGGCCTGATCCCCGACGCGGTCCGCAACGCCATCCGCGCCACCAAGGCGGCGGGCAAGACGATCAAGTTCCTCTACACGATCCCGAACTTCCACAACCCGGCCGGCGTGACGCTGACCGTCGAGCGCCGCCGCGAGATCGTGGAGATCTGCGCCGAGGAGAACATCCTCATCCTGGAAGACAACCCGTACGGTCTGCTCGGCTTCGACCAGGAGCCGATGCCCGCGATGCGCTCGATGTCGTCGGAGAACATCATCTACCTGGGGTCGTTCTCCAAGACGTTCGCTCCCGGCTTCCGGGTCGGCTGGGCGCTCGCCCCGCACAGCGTGCGGGAGAAGCTCGTCCTGGCGCAGGAGTCGGCGACGCTGTGCCCGCCGCAGTTCAGCCAGATGGCGATCTCCGCCTATCTCGCGAACCACGACTGGGAAGCCCAGATCAAGGACTTCCGCGAGATGTACCGCGAGCGTCGCGACGCGATGATCGGTGCGCTCTCGGACATGATGCCGCCGTCGGTCCGCTGGAACGTGCCGGACGGCGGGTTCTACGTCTGGATCACGCTGCCCCCGGGGATCAACGCCAAGGCGATGCTGCCCCGCGCCGTCACCGCCCGGGTCGCCTACGTCCCCGGCACCGCCTTCTTCGCCGACGGCTTCGGCTCGTCGTCGATGCGGCTCTCGTTCTGCTACCCCACCCCCGAGCGGATCCGTGAAGGCGTACGACGCCTCGCCGGCGTCCTCGAGGCGGAGATGGAGCTGCAGAGCACCTTCGGCATCGACGACACCACCGAGATCCGTCTGGGCTCCGGGCCGGACAACCCCACCACGAACACGCTGTAACCGGCCTCCGAAAAGCGTTAAGCCGATAAGTCGACAAAACGACTTATCGGCTTATTGCTTTTCTGGGGTCAGCGAGCGTCGCGATCGATGATCTCGGTGATCCGCTGCAGGTCGGCCAGGGTGGCGAACTCGATCGTGACCTTGCCCTTGGCCTTGCCCATGTCGACCTTCACCCGGGTCTCGAGACGGTCCGAGAGTCGGTCGGCGATGTCGACCAGGCCCGGGGCCTTGAGCTTGGGCAGGCGGGCGCTGCGCCGCGGGGTGGTGCCGTGCTCGCCGATGGCGACGATCTCCTCGAGGGAGCGGACGCTGATGCCCTCCTTGACGACGCGCTCGGCCAACCGGTCCTGCGCCTCGGAGTCCTCGATGCCCAGCAGGGCGCGAGCATGCCCGGCCGAGAGCACGCCGGCAGCGACCCGGCGCTGGACGGCGGGGCTGAGCTTCATCAGCCGCAGCGTGTTGGAGATCTGCGGGCGGGAGCGGCCGATCCGGCTGGCGAGCTCCTCGTGGGTGCAGCCGAAGTCCTCGAGCAGCTGCTGGTAGGCGGCCGCCTCCTCGAGCGGGTTGAGCTGCGAGCGGTGCAGGTTCTCCAGCAGCGCATCGCGCAGCATGTCGGTGTCGTCGGTCTCGCGGACGATCGCGGGGATCGTCTCGAGGTCGGCGAGCTGGGTGGCACGCCACCGGCGCTCACCCATGACCAGCTCGTAGCGGTTCGACCCGGCCGGGCGGACCACGATCGGCTGGAGGAGACCGACTTCCTTGATCGAGGCGACCAGCTCGTCCATCGCCTCGGGCTCGAAGACCGTCCGCGGGTTGACCGCGTTCGGGGCGATCGAGGTGACCGGGAGCTCGGCGAAATAAGCGCCCTCCACCGGCTTCAAGTCGACATTTCCGATCTGAGGGCCTGTCGCAGGAGCGGCGGGCACCGGGTCCGGGGCAGGGCTGTTCGTGCGCTCAGCAGGAATGTCCGCATTCTGGTCCACCGGGTTGACGGAAGCTTCCACTGGCGGAGCGGTCGGAATCAGGGACCCCAGACCCCGGCCGAGACCGCGCTTGTTCGGACCTGCCATCAGAGTGAAACTCCCTTGGTTGCGATCTCACGGGCCGCCTCGAGGTAGCTCAGAGCACCCGGCGAACCTGGATCGTAGGTCATCACCGTCTGGCCGTACGACGGCGCCTCCGAGACGCGGACGGACCGCGGAATGTACGTCTTGATCACCTGGTCGCCGAAGTGCGCCTTCACCTCGTCGGCCACCCCGGAGGCGAGCCGCGTCCGGGCGTCGAACATGGTGATGAGGATGGTGCTCACCGCGAGCGTCGGGTTGAGCGCAGCCCGGACCATGTCGATCGTCTTGAGCAGCTGGGAGAGTCCCTCGAGCGCGTAGTACTCCGCCTGGATCGGGATCATCACCTCGGCGCCCGCGACGAGGGCGTTGACCGTGAGCAGGCCCAGCGAGGGCGGGCAGTCGATGAAGACGTAGTCCCAGCGGTCCTCGCCCGCCGTGGCGGCGTCCCCGACGCGGGGGTGGCTCCGGAGCGCCTTGTGCAGCCGCTGCTCGCGAGCGACCACGCTGACCAGCTCGATCTCGGCGCCGGCCAGGTCGATGGTCGCCGGGACGACGTCGAGGCCCGGCACGTCGGCCGCGGGGACGACCACGTCGGCCAGGGGGACGGCGTCGACCAGGAGCTCATAGGTCCCGGGCGTGCCCTGGTAGTGGTCGATGCTGAGTGCGGTCGACGCGTTGCCCTGCGGGTCGAGGTCGATGATCAGGACCCGCTGGCCGAGCTGGGCGAGGGCCGCGGCGACGTTGACCGTCGAGGTGGTCTTGCCGACGCCGCCCTTCTGGTTGGCCACGACGAAGATCCGGGTGGCGTCAGGACGCGGCATCGCCGGGCGCTGGGAGGCGTCCATCCGAGCGAGCACGCTGTGCTCCGCGGCCTTGGCCAGCGGCGTCTCGTCGTCACTGATCCGGTCGGGGAGATCGGCGAGGTCCGAGGCCCGCCGCACCTGGTACGGCGCGCTGGTTTCACGTGAAACGTCGTCCGTCGTCGGCTGTGGATGAGACCCGCCGATCTGTGGAGAACTGGCCGTTTCACGCTCAGGGTGACCGGTGGAAAACTCTTGACCGATCGACTGGCCGGACCCCGCGACGGGGTACTGATCCTGGCTCACGAGCGACGCCTTCCGTGCTTGCTCTTCGTGGAACTGGTCCGCCTCGCGGAGACGGGCAACGATACGCGGGTCGGATCGGCCCAAGCCACCCGAACAGCCACAGTCGTCTCCTCCAGCTGCCCCTCACCGAGGAGCAGCACCTCCGGTGCCGCGCAGCCGAAGCGTGCCAACGTCGGAGCGGCGGTCTCGATCTCCGCCTCGATCGAGGAGCCCTTCATGGCCACCAGGGCGCCCTCCGGGGACACCAGGGGCATCGACCACTCCAGCAGCCGCTCCAGCGGAGCCACGGCACGGGAGGTGACGACGTCGAAGGACCGCTCGCCGTGCAGCGCGTCGGCACGTCCACGGACCACCTCGACGTTCGCCAGCTCGAGCGCCTCGCAGACCTCGGTCAGGAACGTCGTACGGCGCAGCAGCGGCTCGACCAGCGTGACCTGGAGATCAGGCCGGACGATGGCCACCACGAGGCCAGGGAGGCCGGCCCCGGAGCCGATGTCGGCCATGGCCACCCCGGCCGGGATGACGTCGGCCAGCGACGCGCAGTTCAGCAGGTGGCGGTCCCAGAGCCGCGGAACCTCGCGAGGCCCGATCAGGCCGCGCACGGTGCCGGCGTCAGCCAGCCAGGCGGCGTACGCCTCGAGGACCGGGAGTCGGTCCGCAGCGATCATCGCCGTGGCAGCTGTCGGGGTCGGTGGGGGAGCGATGGGGTCATCGGTCATCGGGGAGCTCCTGTTTCACGTGAAACGACGGGAGGGGGCAGGAATGACGAAGGGCGCTGTTTCACGTGAAACAGCGCCCTTCATCGGAACCTCAAGCAGGCTGGACGACCACGTACCGACGCGGCTCGGCGCCCTCGGAGGAGGAGACCAGGCCGGCAGCGGCGATGGCGTCGTGGACGACCTTCCGCTCGAACGGCGGCATCGGGTCGAGCGAGACCGGCGAACCGGACTCCTTCACCTGGGCCACCGTCTCAGCGGCGAGCTGCTCCAGGACGGCGCGCTTCTCGGCGCGGAAGCCGGCGACGTCCAGCATCAGGCGGGAGCGCTCACCGGTCTCGCGGTAGACGGCCAGGCGGGTCAGCTCCTGCAGAGCCTCGAGCACCTCACCGTTGCGGCCGACCAAGTTGGAGAGATCTCCACCCACGATGGAGACCGAGGCACGGTCGCCGTCGACGTCCATGTCCAGGTCGCCGTCCAGGTCGGCGATGTCGAGGAGCTCCTCGAGGTAGTCCGCGGCGATGTCGCCCTCGTTCTCCAGCGCGGCGACCCGTCCGTCCACCGGTGCGGTCGTCTCGATCACGTCGTTGTCTTGCGTCACTTCACTGTCCTTCTCGGGAGTGGAGGCCGGCGAACCGGCCCAGGTCTGTGGGGGAGCGCCTCAGCGCTGCGGACCCTGGTTCTTCTTGCGGTCGGCCTTCGACTGCCGCTTCGGCTGCTGGCGCGGAGGCGTCGGCTTCTCGTCCACGATCTCCGTCTCGACGACGTCGGTCAGCTGGCCCTTGGCCGCCGCCTTCGCCCGGTCGCGCTTCTCCTTCTCCTTGGCAGCAGGAGTGCCGGGAGCGGGGTTGTTCCGGATGACGTAGAACTGCTGGCCCATGGTCCAGAGGTTGGAGGTCGTCCAGTAGATCATCAGCGCGATCGGGAAGGCGATACCACCGACGGCGAAGACGACGGGGAGCACGTAGAGCAGGATCTTCTGCTGCTGGGCGTAGGGACCGCTGAGCGCGTCGGCCGGCATGTTCTTGCTCATCAGCTGACGCTGGGTGACGAACGTGGTCACGGTCATCGCGATGACCAGGATGATCGCGAGCACGACCACGTTGGTCGTGGTGTGGTTGGTCAGGGACTCCGAGATCTTCGCTCCGAAGATCTCGCTGTTCTTGAGCCCGTTCGCGTCCTGCTTGTCCAGGAAGCCCTTCGGGACGCCGTCGGCCGCGTTGTTGATCAGGTGGAACAGCGCCAGGAAGATCGGCATCTGGATGATCAGCGGCAGGCACGAGGCGAACGGGTTGGTGCCCGACTCCTTGTACAGCGACATCGTCTCCTGAGCCAGGCGCTCACGGTCGTGGCCGTACTTCTTCTGGAGCTCCTTGACCTTCGGCTGGATCAGCTGCATGTTCCGGCTGGAGTTGATCTGCTTGACGAAGAGCGGGATCAGCATCGCCCGGATCGTGACCGTCAGACCGACGATCGACAGCGTCCACACCCAGCCGTTCTCCGGGTCCATGAACAGGCTGAACAGCCAGTGCCACGCCAAGAGGATCGCCGAGATGGCGTAGTAGAGCGGCGTGCCAATGGCAACGATGATGTCTCCCACGAGGGATCAGACTCCTTGTTCGACGGGGTCATGCTGGTGATCCAGCAGAGGCTTCTTCGGGACCGGGTCATAACCACCCGCGGCCCAAGGATGGCACCGGGCCAAGCGACGCGCAGCCAACCAGCTGCCGCGCAGCGAGCCGTGCACCTGCACGGACTCGAGCGCGTAGGCGGAACAGCTGGGGTGGTACCGGCAGACCTGCCCGTAGAGCGGGCTGATCAGGAACCGGTAGGCGCGGAGCAACCCGATGAGCAGGTACTTCACGACGCCTCCCGGTGAAGACGTTCGAGACAACGCGACAAATCAGCGTTGAGCTCGGCCGAGGAAGCCTCGGCCGAGGCAGGAAGTGCCCGGACGACGAGCACAACAGAGCCCGGGAGCGCAGTGAGCAGCTCCCGGGCCTGGTGACGAAGACGGCGCTTCACGCGGTTGCGAGTGACCGCTGATCCGACAGCCTTGCTGACCACGAAACCCACCCGGGGCGGGTGCGTCATCCCGTCCGATGCCGACTCAGGGAGCCAGGCATGAACCACGACGGTGCGCGACGCCGCACGGCGACCTCGACGGACCGCGGCTGAGAAGCCGTCCGGGTCCACGAGACGCTGCGACCGGGGAAGCACGGTCAGCGGAGGCTGTCGAGCATCAGACAGCGAGTTCGCTGCGGCCCTTGCGACGACGGGCCGAGAGGATCGCGCGGCCGGCACGGGTACGCATGCGCAGGCGGAAACCGTGCGTCTTGGCACGACGACGGTTGTTCGGCTGGTAAGTACGCTTGCTCACGAGGATGTCCTTTGATCAGTTCTTGGGAAGTGTCCGCCCGAGCGACATCCGTGCGTGTAGCACTTCTCGTCATTCCAGCGACCGCCAAACGGTACGCGTTGCCGAATGACAGGGTCAAACCCTCGACGACACCCCCGTCCGAGCCGCCGAAGAGCCTGTGGACAACATGTTGCTCCGGCACCGACGGGAGAGTTAAGTTCACGGCCTACTCCAGACCCTTTCAGCGTGAAATACGCTCCACAGCTTGTGGACAAAGGTGTGGAGAGACTCGAACCCACCACACGGCGCCTTCGCATCGCGGAGGTCGCTTTGTCGACACGGAAGGCCGTTGCATGGACGCCGACGCCGCCGGGGACAGCACCGCTGACACCCCTTTGGATCGAGCCTGGCGGGCGGTCGTCGCGGGACTCCAGCCGAGCCAGCAGGCCTGGGTCCGTACCAGCGCCCCGGTCGCCATCCACGGTGACACGGCGATCGTCGCGGTGCCGAACGACTTCACCCGGAACCGGCTCGAGGGTGCCCTGCGCGGCCAGCTCGAGGAGGCGCTCTCGATCGAGCTCGCCGCCGAGGTGCGGATCGCCGTCACGGTCAACCCCGAGCTCGAGACCGAAGCCGTCGAGCCCGTCGCCGCCCAGCCGGCGGTTCCCGCGACCTCCGGTCTGCCGGCTCTGCCCGGGGACGACGAGACCCTCGCCACGTCGATCCCCTCCGAGGACAACGACTACCTCGCGCCCCGCCGCGATGCGCCCGCACCCGGCCTGGTGCCGACCCCGCCGCGTCCGCAGCGACCCGAGGAAGCCGCGCAGAGCTCGCTCGAGACCCGGCTGAACCCCAAGTACACCTTCGAGACGTTCGTCATCGGGTCCTCGAACCGGTTCCCGCACGCGGCCGCGATCGCCGTGTCCGAGGCTCCCGGCCGCGCCTACAACCCGCTGCTGGTCTACGGGGAGTCCGGGCTGGGCAAGACCCACCTGCTGCACGCGATCGGTCACTACGTCCGTTCGCTCTACCACGGGGCGAAGGTGCGCTACGTGAGCTCGGAGGAGTTCACGAACGAGTTCATCAACGCGATCCGTGACGACCGGCAGGACCGGTTCAAGCGTCGGTACCGCGACGTCGACGTCCTCCTGATCGACGACATCCAGTTCCTCGAGGGCAAGACGCAGACGCAGGAGGAGTTCTTCCACACCTTCAACGCGCTGCACAACGCCAACAAGCAGATCGTGCTGACCTCCGACCGGAGCCCGAAGCGGCTCGAGGCGCTGGAGGACCGGCTGCGCAACCGGTTCGAGTGGGGACTGATCACCGACGTCCAGCCGCCGGACGTCGAGACCCGGATCGCGATCCTGCGGAAGAAGGCCGCCATGGAGCGCCTCACCGCACCGCCGGACGTGCTCGAGTTCATCGCGACCAAGATCCAGACCAACATCCGGGAGCTCGAGGGCGCCCTGATCCGGGTGACCGCGTTCGCGAACCTCAACCGCCAGGACGTCGACATGCCCCTGGCCGAGATCGTGCTCAAGGACCTCATCCCCGACGGCGGCGAGCCGGAGATCACGACCGGGCTGATCATCGCCCAGACCTCGCAGTACTTCGGGATCTCGATCGACGAGATCACCGGGCCGTCCCGTGGGCGCCACCTGGTGATGGCCCGGCAGATCGCGATGTACCTGTGCCGTGAGCTGACCGACCTGTCCCTGCCGAAGATCGGCGCCCAGTTCGGCGGCCGCGACCACACCACGGTCATGTACGCCGAGCGGAAGATCAACCAGCTCCTCGCGGAGCGTCGTGCGGTCTTCAACCAGGTCACCGAGCTCACCAACCGGGTCAAGGTCACGGCTCGTCAGGGCTGATCCAGCCTGTGCACAACTGCGGTCAGACAAATGAATTACACGGTGGTGAGATGCGGAACTACAACGTCCGAGTGCACAGGGCGCCGCGCCGTTCCACACCAGAACGTGTAGTTCCCCGAGTTCATCCACACCCCCTGTGAGTCATCATTTCGAGGGCTGACCTGCGGAAACACCGGTTGTCCACAGTTTCCACCGAGGCTATGACTCCTATGAACCTCTAACCGGATCGATCTCTCGTGAAATCCACTCCACGCCCTTACCTGGGGAAAACCACACCGGACTCCCGCTCGGTGGGCGTGCGTGGCAGGATTCAGATCCCATGTCCGCTCCCATGTCCTGACATGAACCCCGTCATGACCGCGAAAGGTCGTACACCGTGAAGTTCCGCGTCGACCGCGACGTCTTCGCCGAGGCCGTGGCCTGGGCTGCCCGCAGCCTGCCCGTCCGTCCGAGCACGCCCGTCCTCTCCGGACTCCTGATCGAGGCGACCGATGCCGGTCTGGTGCTCTCGAGCTTCGACTACGAGACGTCGGCTCGCGCCACGCTCACCGCCGAGGTCGCCGACGAGGGCACCGCCCTGGTCAGCGGGAAGCTCCTGGCCGACATCGTGCGCAGCCTCCCGGCCAAGCCGGTCGAGCTCGCCCTCGACGGCGCCCGGGTCAGCCTGACCTGCGGCTCGGCGCGGTTCAGCCTGCAGACGATGCCGGTCGAGGACTACCCGACGCTGCCCGAGATGCCGACCGCTGCCGGCACCGTGACCAGCGAGGACTTCGCCCACGCCGTGTCGCAGGCGGTCACCGCCGCCGGTCGTGACGACATGCTGCCGGTGCTCACCGGTGTCCGCCTCGAGATCGACGGCTCGACGATCTCGCTGCTGGCCACCGACCGCTTCCGGCTCTCGATCCGCGAGGTCGCCTGGAACCCCTCCACGCCCGACTCCACGCTGGCCGCCCTGGTCCCGGCGAAGGTCCTGGCCGACACGGCCAAGTCGCTCACCGCCGGGTCGGAGATCACGATCGCCCTGGCCACCGGCGGCGCCGGTGAGGGGATCATCGGCTTCGAGGGCCAGGTCGCCGGCGGAGTCCGCCGTACGACGACCCGCCTCCTCGACGGGGAGTTCCCCAAGGTGCGCAGCCTCTTCCCGACCGAGCACCTCACGGTCGCGAAGGTCTCCAAGGCCGAGCTGATCGACTCGGTCAAGCGCGTCTCCCTGGTCGCCGAGCGCAACACCGCGGTCCAGCTCGCCTTCAACGACGGCGTCCTCACCCTCGATGCCGGCAGCGGCGACGAGGCGCAGGCGTCGGAGTCGATCAGCGCTGACACCACCGGCGAGGACCTGACCACGGGCTTCAACCCGCAGTACCTGCTCGACGGACTGAACGCGATCGATGCCGGGGTGGTCGAGCTGGCCTTCACCCAGGCGTCCAAGCCGGTCGTCATCTCCGGCGCTGAGGACGCGGAGAACCAGTTCCGCTACCTGCTGATGCCGCGTCGTCTGCTCTCCTGACGACGCCACTCACCCGAACCAAGCCACGAACCACGCGAAGGAACCCGCCATGCATCTCGGTCTGATCGGTCTGGGCAAGATGGGCGGCAACATGCGCACGCGACTGCGCAACGCCGGCCACGAGGTCACCGGCTTCGACTTCAATCCGGACGTCACCGACGTGGCCAGCCTGGAGGAGCTCGTCGCCGCGCTGCCCTCGCCGAAGGTGGTCTGGGTGATGGTCCCCGCGGGCGACCCGACCCGCTCCACGATCGCCTCCCTCAAGGAGCTCCTCGGCGACGGCGACCTGGTCGTCGACGGCGGCAACTCGAAGTACACCGACGACGCGATCAACGCGGCCTCCCTGGCGGAGAAGGGCATCGGCTTCGTCGACTGCGGCGTCTCCGGCGGTGTCTGGGGCCTGCAGAACGGCTACGCCCTGATGTACGGCGGCAAGGCGGAGGACGCCGCCAAGGTGATGCCGGCGCTCGAGGCGCTCAAGCCGTCCCACACCGAGGACGGCCTGGTCCACTGCGGTCCGACCCCGGGTGCCGGGCACTTCGCCAAGATGGTTCACAACGGCATCGAGTACGCGATGATGCAGTCCTACGCCGAGGGCTGGGAGCTGCTCGAGAAGGTCGACATCGTCGAGAACGTCCCGGAGATCTTCGCCTCCTGGCGCACCGGCACCGTGGTCCGCTCCTGGCTGCTGGACCTGCTGGTCGACCAGATCCGCGCCGACGAGCACCTTGACGAGATCCGCGGCTACGCCGAGGACTCGGGTGAGGGTCGCTGGACCGTCGAGGCCGCCATCGAGAACGCCGTCCCCGTGCCGGCCATCTCCGCCTCCCTCTTCGCCCGCTTCGTCTCCCGCCAGGAGGACGACTACGCGATGAAGGCGATCGCCGCGATGCGCAACGGGTTCGGTGGTCACGCGGTGATCTCCGAGTCGGAGGCGTGACCCGCCCCCTCCGTCGTGATCGATAAAGAGATAAGTCGACTTATTGACTTTCGGAGGTGAGGGCGTCGCACGTCAGCCACCTCACCCTGCACAACTTCCGCTCCTACGCTGACGTCGAGGTTCCGCTCGACGCGGGCGTCACGGCGTTCGTCGGCCTCAACGGTCAGGGCAAGACCAACCTGGTCGAGGCGATCGACTACCTGTCCCGGCTGCAGTCACACCGGGTCGCCACGGATGCCCCACTGATCCGTGCCGGTGCCGAGCAGGCCCTCATCCGGGCCGCCGTCATCCGTGACGGGCGGACCGCGACGCTCGAGGTCGAGCTCAACCCGGGCCGGGCCAACCGGGCGCGGATCAACCGGTCACCGCTTCCCCGGACGCGGGACCTGATCGGCCTCGTCCGCACCGTCGTGTTCTCCCCCGAGGACCTGACCCTGGTCAAGGGCGACCCGTCCGACCGGCGCCGGTTCCTCGACGACCTCCTCGTCCTCCGGACGCC
Source organism: Nocardioides sp. JCM 18999 (assembly GCF_055391175.1). Taxonomy (NCBI): domain Bacteria; kingdom Bacillati; phylum Actinomycetota; class Actinomycetes; order Propionibacteriales; family Nocardioidaceae; genus Nocardioides; species Nocardioides sp. JCM 18999. The sequence continues at coordinate 3,526,981 of NZ_AP043887.1, read as the reverse complement.
GCGCCTGGCCGGTGTCCGGGCCGACTACGAGAAGGTGCTCCGGCAACGCAACACCCTGCTCAAGTCCGCTCGCGCCCGTCGAGGTGCCGGAGCCGAGGGGATGCTCGCGACGCTCGGGGTCTGGGACGAGCAGCTGGCCCGCGCCGGTGCCGAGATCCTGGCCGCCCGGCTCTCCCTCGTCGACGCGCTCGGTCCCTACGTGGCGAAGGCCTACGAAGCCGTCGCCCGCGGGGCGACCCGCGACGACGCCGAGATCGAGTACCGCTCGTCGGTCGACCTGAGCGGCGTCGATCCCGCACTCGCCGGCGACCTGGGTGAGCGCGGCGTCGACGTCCGCCCACTGATCGAGCAGATCCTGCTGGCCGAGATCGACCGACGCCGTTCCGACGAGCTCGACCGCGCCGTCTCCCTCGTCGGGCCGCACCGCGACGACCTCGTCCTCACCATCGCCGGCGACGGCCAGCGGTTGCCGGTCAAGGGGTACGCCTCGCACGGGGAGTCCTGGTCGTTCGCGCTGGCGCTCAAGCTGGCCGCCTACGACCTGCTCCGATCCGAGGGCGACGACCCGATCCTGATCCTCGACGACGTCTTCGCCGAGCTCGACACCGGACGCCGGGAGCGGTTGGCCGACCTGGTCGCCGGTGCGGAGCAGGTGCTGGTCACGGCCGCGGTCGGTGCCGACGTACCCGAGGCGCTGCAGGGCACACGCTTCCTGGTCCGGGCCGGGGAGGTCTCACGTGAATCCTGAGGACGAGGCACCCGTGGGTGCGACGCCGCCGGAGGAGCCGGAGCCGGCACCCGACGGGCTGGACCTGGCCCGTTCCCTGACCCGGGCGGTGGCGAACGCGTCGCCACGGGCCAAGGCCCGCAACCGCAACCGTTCGTCGACGCGGAAGTCTCCCCGGGTGAGCGGGGCCCATCCGGACGACCGCGACCCGCAGCTGCTCGAAGGACTGGTGGGTCGGCTGGTCGAGGACCGCGGCTGGCAGGTCGACCTCAAGGTGCAGAGCGTGCTCAGCCGGTGGGCCGAGCTGGTCGGCGACCAGATCGGCGACCACTCCTCCCCGGAGACCTTCGCCGACGGGAAGCTCGTGGTCCGCACCGACTCGACCGCCTGGGCCACCCAGCTGCGCCTCTTCCTGCCCGACATCCTGCGCCGGCTCAACACCGAGCTCGGGCACGGAACGGTGCTCGAGATCGAGGTCCTCGGGCCGGTCGGACCGACCTGGAAGAAGGGCCCCCGATCCATCCGCGGGGCCCGTGGACCACGCGACACCTACGGCTGATCAGCGGCCCGGTCGCCATACAGACCCCTAGCCGTACCCCTCGGAACGGCTTCCAGAGGCGTTCTCTGCCCCTTTTGGGGCCATTTGGGGCTCTGGTTGTCCCCACCCTGAGGGCGTACCCTGAATTCCCGGGCGCTAGCCGGTACGATGAAGGGTGTGACCGATTCGGATCAGACCCCTGTGACCGACGCGCCTGACGGAGTCGAGGAGAACAGCTACGACGCCTCGGCGATCCAGGTCCTCGAAGGCCTGGAAGCGGTGCGCAAGCGTCCCGGTATGTACATCGGCTCGACCGGTGTCCGCGGCCTCCACCACCTGGTCTGGGAGATCGTCGACAACGCGGTCGACGAGGCCCTCGCCGGCTACTGCGACACCATCATCGTCACGCTCAACGACGACGGTTCGGTCAGCGTCGCCGACAACGGTCGTGGCATCCCGACCGACATCGCGCCCGGCCAGGAGCTTCCGGCCGCGACCCTCGCCCTGACCGTCCTGCACGCCGGTGGAAAGTTCGGCGGCGGCGGCTACAAGGTCTCCGGCGGTCTGCACGGTGTCGGCTCCTCGGTCGTCAACGCCCTCTCGGACCACCTCCGGATGGAGGTCCGCAACCGCGGCCAGGTCTGGGAGCAGGACTTCAGCCTCGGTGCCCCCGACTACGCGCTGCGCGCGGTCCGTCCGCTCGAGGACGGTGAGGGCACGGGCACCACGATCACCTGGACCGCCTCGCCCGACATCTTCGAGACCACGACCTACAACCTGGACACCATCGTCACGCGGTTCCGCGAGATGGCCTTTCTCAACAAGGGTCTGCGAATCATCCTGCGTGACCAGCGCCCCGAGGGTGCCGAGCTGGCCGACATCGTCGAGGACACGCTCGACGGCGAGGCCGTCGAGGTCGACGACACCGACCTGCACGCGGTCAGCGACGAGTCCGGCGCCCGCAGCCTGGAGCAGATCTTCCTCTACGAGCGCGGCCTGGCCGACTACGTCGACTTCCTGAACAAGCGCAAGCACGCGCTCTCCCCGGTGATCTCCTTCGAGGCCGAGACCGGCGACAGCGCGGCGAACCCGATGAGCCTCGAGCTCGCGATGCAGTGGCAGGGGTCGTCGTACAACGAATCGGTCCACACCTTCGCGAACACGATCAACACCCCCGAGGGCGGGACGCACGAAGAGGGCTTCCGTGCCGCGCTGACCAGCCTGATGAACCGCTGGGGCGAGGAGTGGGGCCTGATCAAGAAGAAGGAGGACCGACTCACGGGTGACGACATCCGTGAGGGTCTGACCGCGATCATCAGCCTCAAGATCTCCGAGCCGCAGTTCGAGGGTCAGACCAAGGCCAAGCTCGGCAACACCGAGGCCAAGGGCTTCACCCAGTCGACGGTCAACGACCAGCTCGGTGCTTGGCTGGAGCAGAACCCCGGTGAGGGCAAGGAGATCATCCGCAAGGCCCAGGCTGCGGCCACCGCCCGGATCGCTGCCCGCAAGGCGCGTGACCTGGCCCGCGGTCGCAAGGGTCTGCTCGGCAACGGTGCGCTCCCCGGCAAGCTGGCTGACTGCCAGTCGAACAACCCGGAGGAGTGCGAGGTCTTCATCGTCGAGGGTGACTCCGCCGGCGGCTCGGCCAAGACCGGTCGTGACCCGCGGATCCAGGCGATCCTCCCGATCCGAGGAAAGATCCTCAACGTCGAGAAGGCCCGCCTGGACAAGGTGCTCGCCAACCAGGAGGTCCAGGCGATCATCTCCGCCCTGGGCACCGGCGTGCACGACGAGTTCAACGCCGACAAGCTGCGGTACCACAAGATCGTGCTGATGGCCGATGCCGATGTCGACGGTCACCACATCAACACCCTGCTCCTGACCCTGCTGTTCCGGTTCATGCCGCAGCTGATCACCGAGGGGTACGTCTACCTCGCCCAGCCGCCGCTGTACCGGATCCGCTGGAACAAGCCGGCCGAGCACGAGTTCGTCTACTCCGACGCCGAGCGCGACGCGGTGATGAAGGACGGCCTCGCCAGCGGCAAGAAGCTCCCGAAGGAGCAGCCGGTCCAGCGGTACAAGGGTCTCGGCGAGATGAACGCGGACGAGCTGTGGGAGACCACGCTCGACCCCGACCAGCGGATCCTGCTCCAGGTGACGCTCGAGGACGCGGCCCAGGCCGACGAGATCTTCTCGATCCTCATGGGTGAGGACGTCGAGTCCCGACGCACCTTCATCCAGCGCAATGCCAAAGACGTTCGCTTCCTCGACATCTGATCTCGGAGTACTGACTCGTGACTGAGACCCCTACCCCCACGCCCGGAGGCGGCCGCATCCAGCCGGTCGAGCTGCAGCAGTCGATGCAGGCCTCCTACATCGACTACGCGATGGCCGTCATCGTCGGCCGCGCGCTGCCCGACGTCCGTGACGGGCTCAAGCCCGTCCACCGACGCGTGCTCTACGCCATGTACGACGGCGGCTACCGCCCCGACCGCGGGTTCAACAAGTGCGCCCGTGTCGTCGGTGAGGTGATGGGTATCTACCACCCGCACGGCGACTCGGCGATCTACGACACCTTGGTCCGCCTCACCCAGCCCTGGGTGATGCGCAACCCGCTGGTGATGGGCCAGGGGAACTTCGGTTCGCCCGGTAACGACCCCGCCGCGGCCATGCGATACACCGAGTGCCGGATGGCGCCGCTTGCCATGGAGATGGTCCGCGACATCACCGAGAACACGGTCGACTTCCAGCCGAACTACGACGGCAAGGAGCAGGAGCCGACGATCCTGCCGGCCCGGTTCCCGAACCTGCTGGTCAACGGCTCGGCCGGTATCGCGGTCGGTATGGCGACGAACATCCCGCCGCACAACCTGCGTGAGGTCGCCGAGGGCGCCACCTGGGCGCTCGAGCACCCCGACGCGACCCGCGAGGAGCTCCAGGACGCCCTGATCGAGCGGATCAAGGGGCCGGACTTCCCCAACGGGGCGCTCCTGGTCGGCCGCGCCGGCATCGAGCAGGCCTACCGCACCGGCCGTGGCTCGATCACCCAGCGCGCGGTGATCGAGATCGACGAGGACAACCGCGGTCGCACCTGCCTGGTCGTCACCGAGCTGCCCTACATGGTCAACCCGGACAACCTGGCGCTCAAGATCGCCGAGCTCGCCGACTCCGGTCGCGTGCAGGGCATCGCCGACGTCCGTGACGACACGTCGTCGCGGACGGGACAGCGCCTCGTCGTCGTGCTGAAGCGGGACGCGGTCGCCCGCGTCGTGCTCAACAACCTGCTCAAGCACACCGAGCTGCAGACGAACTTCAGCGCCAACATGCTGGCGCTGGTCGACGGTGTGCCGCGCACGCTGACGATCGACCAGTTCATCTCCAACTGGGTCGCCCACCAGATCGACGTGATCCAGCGCCGGACGGCGTACCGCCTGGCCGAGGCCGAGAAGCGGGCCCACATCCTGCGCGGTCTGGCCAAGGCGCTCGACATGCTCGACGAGGTGATCGCCCTCATCCGGCGCTCGCCGGACGTCGAGGACGCGCGGATCGGCCTGATGGGGCTGCTCGACGTCGACGAGGACCAGGCCAACGCCATCCTCGAGATGCAGCTGCGTCGCCTCGCCGCGCTGCAGCGCCAGCGGATCATCGACGAGCTCGCCGAGATCGAGCTCGAGATCGCCGACCTCAAGGACATCCTCGAGCAGCCCGTTCGCCAGCGCGCGATCGTGATCGAGGAGCTCGCCGCCATCGTCGACAAGTTCGGCGACGACCGGCGCTCGCAGTTCATCGCCGCCGACGGTGACCTGTCGATGGAGGACCTCATCCCCGATGAGGACCTCGTCGTCTCGATCACCCGTGGTGGCTACGCCAAGCGGACCCGCGCCGACCAGTACCGGCTGCAGAAGCGCGGCGGCAAGGGCGTGCGTGGCGCGACCCTGCGCGGCGACGACGTGGTCGAGCACTTCATCGCGACCACCAACCACCACTGGCTGCTGTTCTTCACCACCGCGGGTCGGGTCTACCGGACCAAGGCGTACAACCTGCCCGAGGCGGCACGTGACGCCAAGGGCGGCCACGTCGCCGGCCTGCTCTCGTTCCAGCCCGATGAGTCGATCGCGCAGGTGCTGGCGATCCGTGACTACGAGCAGGCGCCGTACCTCGTCCTCGCGACGCGGTCGGGTCTGGTGAAGAAGACCCGTCTGGCCGACTACAACTCCCCGCGCCAGGCCGGCGTCATCGCGATCAACTTCCGTGAGGACGACGACGAGCTGATCGGCGCCGAGCTGGTCAACTCCGACGACGACGTCCTGCTGGTCTCCCGCAAGGGTCAGGCCATCCGGTTCATCGCCGACGACACCCAGCTGCGTCCGATGGGTCGCGCCACGTCCGGTGTGTCGGGGATGAAGTTCCGTGACGGCGACGCGCTGCTGTCGATGTCGATCATCCGCGCCGAGGAAGCCGCCTCGGAGACCAGCGACGAGAACGTCCAGTACGTCTTCACCATCACCGACGGTGGCTTCGCCAAGCGCACCCGGATCTCGGACTACCGGATCCAGTCGCGTGGCGGTCTCGGGATCAAGGCGATGCAGCTCTCCGACGAGAAGCGCGGCTCGCTCGTGGGTGCGTTCATCGTCAAGGACGGCGACGAGATCCTCTCGATCACGGCCTCCGGGCAGGTCGTCCGGTCCCCGATCGACGACAACTTCTCGCCGAAGGGTCGCTCGACGATGGGGGTGAAGTTCGTCTCCCCGAAGAAGAACGACACCGTCGCGGTGGTCACCCGTTCGGTCGAGGCGCGTGACGAGGACGACGAGGCTGGCGACATCAGCGAGGCCAACGGCGATGAGGCGTCGCTGGAATCGGCGGCTAACCTCGAGGAGAACGGCAGCGTTGAGGCTGCCGAGCCGACTGAGACGCCGGAGGACTGATGGCCGACACCGACAACGCCGACACCGCCGTCCGCTCCGGACTGGGACAGCAGATCAAGGAGCGGCTCTCCGCCGCTGCCGAGGAGTTCAAGACGACCGCGGTCGGGGAGAACGGACCGGTGAAGGCCAGCGGGAAGCAGGCCCGCCGGGCCCGGCTCACCCTGTCCCGGGTCGACCCCTGGTCCGTGATGAAGGTGTCGTTCGTGCTCTCGATCGCGTTGGCGATCGTGACCGTCGTGGCCGTGTTCATCGTCTGGTCCGTGCTCGGTGCCGCCGGCGTGTGGGAGTCGATCAACTCCTCGGTCCGCGACGTCGTCGGCAACCAGGACAGCACCGAGTTCAACGTCGAGGACTACCTCGGCACCGGTCGGGTGATGGGCTTCACCGTGCTCGTCTCCGTGATCGACATCGTGCTGATCACCGCGATCGCGACGCTGGGTGCGTTCCTCTACAACATGGCCGCAGCGCTCGTCGGGGGCATCGACACGACGCTCACCGAGGAGCGGTGACGCCCCGATTTCGTCTCCCGGCGTCGCTCCGGTAAGTTTTTCCTCGGTCCAAAGGGCTTCCACCTGCGGACCACCTGCGCTTATAGCTCAGACGGTTAGAGCACCACACTGATAATGTGGGGGTCGGAGGTTCAAGTCCTCCTAAGCGCACGCGATAGACGGCTCGTGTCACCAGACGCGGGTCGTCTCTTCAGTTAGGGGTCGAGATGAAGAAGCTGATCGTCCTGGCGCTCGCGGTCATCGCCGCGATCTTCGCCAAGAAGCAGCTCGCCAAGTCGAACGCCGAGCGTGCCCTCTGGGCCGAGGCGACCGACACCGTCCCGCCCGCGAACTGAATCCCGAGCCGTCGTACGGCGGCCACCGGGGCCTTGGCGCAATTGGTAGCGCACCTGCTTTGCAAGCAGGGGGTTAGGGGTTCGAGTCCCCTAGGCTCCACACGATGGAACCCCAGGTGAGCCTGGGGTTTCTCTCATTTCGGGCTTCGATCGACTCCCGTACCCCAAGTGGCCCCAAATCCCGCTCCGAACTACTTGCCCGGTCACTTTTGGGGCCACTTGATGGTCAACCTGAGCCTCCGGAAGCAGCGATTCCGTAGGCGAACATGTCCCGGGATTGGTCTCCCAGTTCCGGAGCAGACCTTCCCACTCGTTCGCGAGAAATCGCTGCTCGCGGCCCAACCGATCGACATGCTCGTCCCGTCTACTGAGTGACAGCGTTTCGACGACAGGAGCCAGCGTGCGTAAGACCAGCGAGGCGGAGTACAGCGAGTTCGCCAGCTCCGCGTGGCCGCAGCTCTACCGCACGGCCGTGCTGATCGTGGCGGACCGGCAGCTGGCCGAGGACCTGGTCCAGTCCGCGTTGGTGAAGACCTACGTGGCCTGGCCGCGACTCCGCGAGCGGGACAAGGCGCTGGCCTTCGCCCGGCGGGTGATGGTCAACGTCGCTCGGGACTGGTTCCGGAAGCACTCGTGGTCGCACGAGTCCGTGACCGACACAGCACCCGACGACGGCGCAGTCCACGGCGATCACTCCGCCGCGCTGGTCGACCGTGTCGCCCTGGGCGATCTCCTGCGGGAGCTGCCCCTGGGTCAACGCTCGGTCGTCGCGCTGCGCTTCCTCGACGACCTGTCCGTGCAGGAGACCGCCGACCTGCTCAACGTGTCCACGGGCACGGTCAAGAGCCAGACCTCGGCCGCCCTCGCGGCCCTTCGTTCCTCCGCCCACCTCCTCCCGGAAGGCAGCCACCATGACTGACCAGCTGGTCGACCAGATCCGTACCCACGCCGCAGCCGAGCAGGTCCCGGACCTGGACCTCACCGGGGTCCTCCGCCGGGGCCGGCAGGCACGGCGACGTCGCTCCCTCACCCAACGCGGCATCGCGGTCGCGGCCGTGGGACTGGTCGCGGCGACCGCCGTGGTCGGAGCGAACCGGGGCAACGACGACCTCCGGCTGGATGCCAGCACCAGCATCACGGCGAGCGACGTCGGTCTGGTCTCGGCCGCCTACCGCTCCGGTGGTGCCTTCTCGCGGGGTGACACCCTCTGGTTCAGCGACCCCGAGTACGCCGTCGACCTCGGCGTCGAGATCCAGCTGATGTACTATACGGCCGACGGTGTCGTGGCCGGTGTGACGAACGACAACGCCGGCGACGTGAAGCGTGACTACGTCTACGTCGGCACCGACGGGTCGGTGCGGGAGCTCCACCTCCCGGGCAAGGTCGTGCCGGGAGCCGATGCTCAAGCGGATCGCTTCGCCTACCTGACCCAGGCCGGCACCGGATACACGATCCATGTCGTGGAGGCATCCACCGGACGCGAGCTCGCGACCCAGCCCTTCGACGCGGCGTACACCTGGGCCGGATGGGACGTTCCCCCGATCGGGCTCACCGGGGACTTCGTGGTCCTCGGCGTGGATGACGCCCAGCAGGTGATCAACTGGCGCACCGGCGACCGTGTTGCCGACGTCCCGGTCGGGCAGCTGCCGTCGACCGGCGGCGGACGGGCACTCGGCGGCGGGAACGGGGAGACCGTCTACCAGCTGGGCGACTCGACTCCGCTGCGGTCCACGAAGGACCTCGAGGTCTTCGATGAGTTCGATCGCGCCCACGAGCATCCCTCAGCCTGGAACACGCTGTCCCCCGACGGGCGGTTCGTCCTGACCACGAACACGATGCTGTCGTACGACGAGGATGGGCGCTTCCTCGGCGTTATCGCAGGGCCCGGTAGCGCCGAGGTGATCAAGGACCCGGTCGTCTATCTCACCGATGTCGCCACCGGCCACCGGATCACGCTGCCCGGCCACTCCAGGACCTACGGGTGGACGCCGGACGGACAGGTGATGCGGGTCGACGGCACCCAGATCACCACCTGTGAGAGCGCCACCGGGGACTGCACCACGCGGACGATGCCGGCCGGAAGCGGCACCATCCGGATGGCCGGGAAGTACCTCGGCTCCTGACCGTCTCGCCGCGGAGTGGGATTTCAGCGCGCCGCGGGCCCACCAGTCATACTCGGGCGGTGGACATCCAGGCCTCACCGCTGCTGCGCACGACGCGCGCTGCGCTGTTGGCCGCGGTCGTCCTGCTCGTGGGCGTGGTCGCGCACACCAGCGCCGGGGGTCTGCTCCCGGGGCCGGCGGGGATGGTCGCGCTCTACCTGATCACCCTCGCCGGATGCTCCCTGTTCCTGGGACGTGAGGCGTCGACCCTCAAGCTGGTCGCGCTCACGGTCGGAGGCCAGGCCTTCATCCACAGTGCCCTCGCCGCCGTCGCCGGCCACCGTGGCGACCACGGTCAGGTCGCGGCCCAGCACGTGGTGTCGTCGATGCCGCATCCGCGGATCGCGCCGACCACCGGGTCGGGGGCGTTGATGGACGCCCAGGACCGGCTGATGCAGGGACTGCCGCAGGGGCAGGCCGGGCCGACGGAGCTGGCGATCCCGGGCTGGGTCGTGCACACCTTCGCCGACATCACGGCGAACCCCCTGATGGCCTCGCTTCACATCGTCGCCGCCGTCCTGGTCGGGCTGTGGCTCGCGATGGGCGAGCGCGCGCTGTGGACGCTGATCAAGCTGGCCGCCAGCCGCTTCCACGCGCTGGTCGCCGACCTCGGCATCGCCGTCAGCGCCCAGGTCGCCGTCCTCCTCGGCATCGATCGGGTCACCCCCGTGCGGCCGGGCACCTACTTCCCTCTCCCGGTCCTCGCGGTGTGGTCGCGCGGCCCGGCACGGCGCGGCCCACCCGCCGCACTTCTCGCCCGCTAGAGCTCAGCTCCCCGGGCATCCGCATGTCTTCACCGCACCCACGAGGTGCGGTATCCCTACGTGCACGAGGAGATCCCGTGACCACCACGCTCGACCCCGCAGAGCCCGCGTCCAAGAAGCGCGGCCGCCCCACCCCGACCGGACTGTTCCGTGCCTTCTGGCGCTGGCACTTCTACGCCTCGTTCCTCGTCCTGCCCATCTTCGCGATGCTGGCGGCGACCGGACTGATCTACCTGTTCCGGTTCCAGATCGAACCGATGATGCATGCCGACGTGATGCGGGTGGAGCGCCCGGTCGGCCAGACCAACCAGACCAGCCTCGCCTTCCAGCTCGCCAAGGTGGAGGAGAAGTACCCCACCGCCCAGGTCAGCCTGATCCGCGAGGGTCGGGACGACGACGACGCCAACGCCTTCGCGATCACCCGAGCCGACGGTTCCACGACCGACGTCTTCGTCGACCCCTGGCACGCCAAGGTGCTCGGGTCGGTCAACCCCGACACGACGCTGTCCGGCTACGCCATCCGGCTGCACGGCGACCTGATGACCGGCAAGTGGGGCGACGGGCTGATCGAGGTCGCTGCCTGTTGGGCGATCGTGATGGCCCTGACCGGCTACTACCTCTTCTTCGCCGGCCGGGCCGCACGGCTGCGCCGCAAGGCCAAGAAGGCGGCCGGCGCCGCACTGCGTCACCGGCACGCCTGGGTCGGGGCCGTGGCCGGGATCGGGATCCTGTTCATGGTCTTCACCGGTCTGCCCTGGACGGGCTTCTGGGGCGAGAAGGTCCAGACGATCGCGACCAACAACGGCAGCTCGATGTGGAGCACCGACCCCGGGGCGATCTCCGAGCCGGGGTCGAAGCTCGACGAGTCCCTCCCGCACAGCCACGCCGTCCAGGTCCCGTGGGCGCAGGGCGACACCGAGGTCCCCACCTCCGACGCCGACCAGGGATCGGTGGCTGACGTCGACACCGCCGTCGTGGTGGCGGAGCAGAAGGGCCTCAAGCACCCGATGTCGATCGTCCTTCCCTCCGGGGACGGCGGCGTCTACTCGGTGATGGGCGATGCCTTCCACGACCCGAGCGACGAGCGGACCGTGCACGTCGACCAGTACTCGGGCCAGGTGCGCGGTGACTACAGCTTCGCCGACTACCCGCTGCTGGCGAAGGCGGTCTCGCAGGGCATCGGTCTGCACGAGGGACGCAGCCTCGGACTGGTGAGCTTCTGGGGCGCCGCCGCGTTCTGCGTGTCCATCTTGTTCCTCTGCGTCACCGGACCGCTGATGTGGTGGCGACGCCGGCCGTCCAACAGCAGCTCGATCGGGGCTCCGCGGGGCCGGTTGCCGATCAAGGGCACCTGGTGGTTGGCCGCCGCACTGGTCGGGCTGGGGCTGTTCCTGCCGCTCTTCGGCGCCACCCTCGTCGCCGTACTGCTGCTCGACCAGCTGGTCGTGCGGCGGGTTCCGGCGCTGAAGGCGGCGTTCGACACGGTCGACTGACACGGCCGGGGTGAGCGGGTCAGGATGTCGCCATGAACCTGACCCGCTCCCTCCAGTACGACGCCTCGGTCGCTGCGGTCGTCGCGATGATGCAGCACCCCGACTTCTGGGATCAGGTCGCCCAGGCGACCGCCGCGATCTCGAGCTCGACCACCGTGTCGGGCGGCGGGGACTCCGTCGTGGTGACGACCGACCAGCGTCAGGCCGTGACCGGCGTGCCCTCGTTCGCGAAGAAGTTCGTCGGGGAGAGCACGCAGGCGATCAGCACCCACACCTGGTCCGGCACGTCGGCCGACGTGGTGGTCGACGCCCCCGGGAAGCCGACCTCGATCACCGGGACCGTCGTGGTCGCCGAGGCGGGGACGGGCAGCACGCTGACCTACTCCTTGGAGGTCAAGGCGTCGGTGCCGTTGATCGGCGGCAAGCTGGAGAAGCTGGTCTGCGACCTCACCGGTGCCGGGTTCGACCTGGAGCAGGGTGTCGGCGCGACGTGGCTCGCCGAGCACGCCTGACGCGGTGTGGACCAGGCCACCTGAACAAAACCTGAGAAAGCCATAACAGCAACATGTTCTCGTCGTTGTGTCGGCAGTGGGCGGCGTCATGGGGGCGCCGCCCATGTCGAAGGGTGCCACTGCCGTGCGTCGACTTGTCCTTGCTCTCGCTGTCCTCCTCTCCGGGCTGATCCTGGTCACGCCCCAGGCCCAGGCCCATGTCGAGAGGCCGTCGTACTGGCCCGACCCGAAGCCCGACTGCACGGTCAAGCCGTGTGCCGGCGGTGCGGTCCCGACCGCGCGGACGTTGACCTCGTCGCTGAACAAGAAGCTGGTCGGCACCACCCGCGTCGTGTGCCAGAGGGACTCGATGAAGCGGGTCCGTGCCTCGATCAGCAAGGCGCGCAAGCGGGGCTACAACATCCGCCCGACCGACCACCGCACGTTCAGCAAGGCAGCGGCGCGCAACCTGCTCAAGATCAACAAGAAGCTGTTCAAGCAGTGCAAGTTCCGCGAGATCCAGCCGGCCGTGACCGCCTCGCGCAACAACGACCGCGTCGTCGTGATGCCGGGCCTCTACACCGAGCCGACCGCGGCGAAGCAGCCCACGCACGACAAGCGCTGCATCGCGAAGTGGGCCACCAAGGCTGACAGCGGCGACCCGGGTGCGCTCAGCCACGACTACCAGCTCAACTGCCCCAACGACGCCAACCTGGTCGCCGTGATCGGCCGCGGCCCGGACACCGCACCGCTGCCGGCCACGCCGCACGAGGACCGGCACGGCATCCCGAACGTCGGCTCCTGCATCCGCTGCAACGTCCAGCTCGAGGGCTCCGGCGTCAGCGCCGACGACGTGATCGTCGAGGCCGGCGATCCCAAGGCGGGCAACGGCGGACCCTCCGCCGCCGGTCACCGCAAGGACGTCGGCATCTTCGTCGACCGCGCCGACGGCTTCGTGCTGCGCAACGTCACCGTCCGGCACGCCCGCGAGCACGCCATCTACGTGATGGAGACCGACGGCTACCTGCTCGACCGGTTCAAGACCTACTACGCCGGCGGCTACGGCGTCCTCACCTTCGTCGAGGACCACGGCGTGATGCAGAACTGCGAGGCGATGGGCAGCGGCGACTCCGGGCTCTACCCCGGTTCGGGCGCCGACTCGACCGACAAGCGGTACGAGAAGTTCTACCCGAAGGCCCGCTTCAGCCAGGTCGTCCGGCTCTGCGACAGCCACCACAACGCGGGTGGCTTCTCCGGGACCAACAGCCACGGCACGCTGGTCGAGCACAACAACTTCTACGACAACGCGCTCGGCTACACGACCGACGTCTTCACGGCGCCGGGCCACCCCGGGTTCCCGCAGCACGGCAACACGATCCGGAACAACAACTTCTACAGCAACAACTTCAACCCGTACGTCGCCGGCAGCGACGTGGCGCCGTTCATCGCCTCACCCGTCGGCACCGGCCTCTGGCTCGCCGGCGGCAACGCGAACACGCTCGAGGGCAACCGGTTCTACGACAACTGGCGTCGCGGCGTGATGCTCTACGCCGTGCCGGACGCGACCGTGTGCGGTCCGATCATCGGCAGCACGACGCCGGTGCCCGGCTGCAGCACCACCGGGATCTCGACGTCGTACGACAACAAGTTCCACCACAACATCATGGGCGAGGCCCCGAACGGCGCGAAGAAGCCCAACGGCACCGACTTCTGGTGGGACAGCTTCGTCGGCAACACCGGCAACTGCTGGTGGAGCAACCGAGGGGCCGGCGGCGCCGCCGTCACCAGCGCACCCCCGGTGCTCCCGGACTGTGCCGGTGGCACCAACCCCGCGCTCAGCGTCGGGCTGCTCGACGTGGTCAACGAGGCCGAGCTGGTCGCGTGCCTGGCCGGCTTCCAGATCGCCGGATACCCGAACGGGGACAGCAACACCTGCTCCTGGACGGTGACGCCGAGCAAGCCGGGCACCGGCAGCCCGACCGCCCTGGCGGCGGCCGCCGGACCCAGCCGGGCCGACCAGCTGAGCATGTTCGCCGACATCTGCGCGGCGGGGTTCTCGCCGAAGCTGTGCTCCCCCTTCGCCGGCGTGCTGACCAGCCAGGTCGCCCGTCAGGCCGCCACGGCGACCGCGGAGAAGTGGGCCTCGGCCGCCATCACCGCGGTGCAGACCCCGGGAGCGCTGTCGAGCTTCACCTGCAGCTGGTGGCGCAAGGCCGACGCCAGCCACCGGCTCGGGATGGTGCAGCGGATCCGGAACTTCGCCACCGGCCCGATCAACGGCTCGCCGGGTGACGCCGCCTACGGGTACGGCGCCGGGATGACCGACGCCCGCGCCACGGAGCTGTTCGACGACCGGTGCAGCTTCTTCGGTGCCGGTCCGTTCGGCCTGTACAAGATCTACGGAGCCGCCGCACCGTTCGCCGCGCTGGCGGGCTGAGCCCCGGGGGCGGGCTGGGGCGCCTAGGATCGCCTCTCGTGACCACGCCGCACCCGAATCTCGACCACCTCGCCAACGCCCGTGACGTCGGCGAGGTGGTCAGCGGCGTCCGTCCCGGCGTGCTGCTGCGCAGTGACGCTCCCCTGGCGGGCGACGAGGCGCCGGGGATCGCCGCCTGGCCGCCGGCGACGGTGCTCGACCTGCGTGACACCGTCGAGGCGGTCTCGCACCACCCGCTGGCCGAGGAGGCCCGCGTGGTCTCCCTGCCGCTGCTCAGCGGCTCCAACCTGACCCAGATGCCGCAGAGCCTCGGCGAGGTCTACCTCGGCTTCCTGCAGCCGCCGCTGGCCGCGATCCTGGTCGACGTCATCACCGAGATCGCGACCGCGGCGACGCCGGTGCTCGTGCACTGCTCGGCCGGCAAGGACCGCACCGGGGTCTCGGTCGCGGCCGCGCTGGCGCTGGTCGGGGTCGACCGGCAGGCGATCATCGCCGACTACGTCCTCACCGCCGGTGCGATGGAGGGCGTGTGGGCCCGGATGGAGCGCTCGGTGGCCGGCTTCTCCGGCGGCGTCACGCTGGCGACCCTGCCCCAGTATCTCGCCGCAGCACCGGCCGACGCGATCGGTGACTTCCTCGACGCGCTCGACGCCGCGGGAGGCAACGCCTGGTTCCTCGGCCACGGCGGCACCCAGGAGACCCTCGACCGGTTGGCCGAGCGCCTGCTCGACTGAGCTCAGCGGCTGGGCTCAGTCGGTCGAGCGACCGGATCGGGGATGGCGGTAGGCACGCTCCACCGTCGCGATCCGCACCTCGTAGTCGTCGTACCAGGCGTCCTGGCCGCGCCGTTGCGCGATCGCGTGCTCGGAGACCAGCTTCCACGCGGCGGCCGCAGCATGGTCGACCCAGTAGGAGACCGTGATCCCGAGGTCTTCACGGGCCGACTCGACGCCGAGGAAGCCCGGCTGCTGCGCGGCCAGCGCCTCCATCCGGGCCGACATCACCGCGTAGCCCTGATCGCCCTCGGTGCGGGTCGAGGTGAAGATGACCGCGGTGTACGGCGGCTCCGGAGTCGAGGCGATGGTCACTGGATCCCCTGGTCGATGGCTAGGCTCGGCGAGTGATCTCCGATCATTCCATCGCCGACTTCCCGCCCCTCCTCGCGTACGGCGCCTGGTGGCTGCGGCAGCAGGTCTTCATCCTCGAGCAGGCCTGTCTCTACCCGGACCTCGACGGCCGTGACGCCGAGCCCGGCACGCGTCACGTCGTCCTGGTCGAGGACGACGACGTGGTCGGCTACCTCCGGGTGCTCGACGACGGTGACGAGTGGCGGATCGGGCGGGTGGTGCTGTCGATGGCCGCGCGGGGGCAGGGACTGGCCGACCAGCTGATGACCCACGCGTTGGCGATCACCGCCGAGCGTGAGCCGGAGCGCGACGTGGTGCTGGACGCCCAGACCCCGCTCACCGGCTGGTACGGCTCGCTCGGCTTCGAGCGTGACGGGGAGGACTTCTTCGAGGACTTCCTGCACACGCCCATGCGGCTCCGCCGCGGTTGAGGGCAGCGGCTCCGCCGCGGTTGAGGGCAGCGGCTCCGCCGCTGATCAGGACTCCACGTCGGAGAGATCGCGATCGGCGTGGGTGCCGGTGACTTTGTTGATCACCAACGTCAGCGCCCAGAGCGCCACCCCGATGCCGAGCAGGACCGCGGCGATCTTGTACTGCTCGGGATCGCGTCCGCTGAACGGCAGCACCAGGTAGACGCAGCAGACCGCCGCCGTCACCGCGGCGACGGGCCAGGTGCGGAAGTGCCGGTGCTCGACGGGGCTGCGGCGCAGCACCAGCACCGCCACGTTGACCACCGCGAAGACGCAGAGCAGCAGCAGCGCGGTGGTGCCGCCGAGGAGCGCGACGACCGAGCTCTCGGGATCGGCGTTGACGAAGACGACCAGGCCGAGACCGATCACGGTGGTGAAGATGATCGCGATCCACGGGGTGCGGCGGTTCTCATGGACCGTGGCCAGCACCTTCGGAAGCACCCCCGACCGGGACATCCCGTAGAGCAGCCGGCTCGCCATCATCATGTTGATCAGCGCGGTGTTGGCCACGGCGAACATCGAGATCCACGGCAGCAGGTCACCGATGGGGAAGTTGGGTGCGGCGGTCTCGACCACGGTCACCAGAGGAACCTCGCTGTTGGCCAGCTCACCGACCGGCACGATCGCGACGGCGCAGATTGAGACCAGCACGTAGATCACCGCGGTGATGCCGAGGCCGGTGAGCATCACCTTCGGGAAGATCTTCACCGGGTCCTTGGTCTCCTCGGCCATGTTGACCGAGTCCTCGAACCCGACCATCGCGAAGAAGGCGAGCGCGGTCGCGGTCGTGAGGGCGACCCAGGTGCTCTTGTCGTCCGGTGACTCGAAGACGGTCACCGCCTCCCAGTTGGGGTCCTTGTCGACCAGGAACCACAGCCCGATCATGATCACCAGCAGCAGGCCGGAGAGCTCGACCAGGGTCAGCACCACGTTGGTCCCGACCGACTCGGCGACGCCGCGGAAGTTGACCATCATCACGACCAGCAGGAAGCCGAGCGAGATCGCCATCAGGGACGGCTCGGTCGGGTCCGGTGCCGTCCCGCCGCTGAACGCGGTCAGCATGTTGACCGCGAACGCGCGCGACGCGGTCGCCGCCGACGTGATCCCCGAGCACATCACCGTGAACAGCACGATGAAGGTGACGAAGTGGATCCCGAACGCCTTGTGCACGTAGAGCGCGGCGCCGGCCGCCCGGGGGTACTTGGTGACCAGCTCGAGGTAGCTGAACGCGGTCAGCGTCGCGATCCCGAACGCGATCAGGAACGGCGCCCACGCGGCGCCGCCGACCTCGCCGGCGACCTGGCCGGTGAGGGCGTAGATGCCGGTGCCGAGGATGTCTCCGACGATGAGGAGCAGGAGGAGCTTCGGGCCGATGACCCGCTTGAGCTCCGGAGGCGTGCTGGGTGATGCGGTCGGTGCCTGGGTCATGACCGGTCTCCTGTCGCTGATCGCGCCGGGGTCAGTTCGTCCAGCACGATCAGGGTCTTGGTGCCGGTGAGCTTGCCCGTCTTGCGCATCTGGTTGACCACCCGAGCCAGGTGGTCCACGTTGTCCACCCGGACCCGGACCAGGGCGTCGGGATCACCGGCGATGGTGAGCATCTGCACGACTTCGGGCATCACCTGCAGATCGGCCCAGACCTCGCCGGTGTCGATCGAGCCCAGCACCCGGATCTCGATGAACGCCTCCAACGCTACGCCCGTGGCGGCGTAGTCGACGACGGTCGTGTAGCCCTGGATGACCCCGTCGCGTTCCATCCGGTCGATCCGGCGCTTCACCGGAGCCGGTGAGAGGCCGACCTCGGCGGCGATGTCGGCGACCGGACGGCGGGCGTCGGCGGTGAGCAGGGCGAGGATCTGGTGGTCGATGGCATCCACGCATCAATCGTACGTCCGACTCCCGGAATCAAGCGTCTGGAAGACGTCGAGATGGCTTAATCGTGCGGAGATCGCAGGGAACGTGCGTCAATGTTGCGCCAGCGACCGCCGGGGAGCAGTGTGATCCACGACACACACGGCCACGGAGGTGGGGTCCATGACCCGGAGCGTGACCACGCTCGACGAGCGCTACAGCGCGACCGCAGGAGAGGTTCCTCTCACCGGGATCCAGGCGCTGGTCCGGACCATGCTCGACCAGCGTCGCCTCGACGCGGCTCGCGGCCTGAGCACCGGCCTGTTCATCTCCGGCTACCAAGGCTCGCCGCTGGGCGGGATCGACCGCGAGGTGATCCGGCTCGAGCAGATGCTGACCCCCGCCGGGGTCGTCTTCCGCGCCGGCCTCAACGAGGAGCTCGCCGCGACCGCCGTCGCCGGCACCCAGCTCGTCGGAGAGCTCGACCACCGCACCGTCGACGGGATCACCGGCGTCTGGTTCGGCAAGAACCCCGGCCTGGACCGCGCCGCCGACGCCCTCCGCCACGGCAACCTCAGTGGGACCGCACCGCTGGGCGGAGCGGTCGCCTGGATCGGCGACGACCCGTCGAGCAAGTCCTCGACGCTTCCGAGCTCGTGCGAGCCGATGTGCCGCAGCCTGGTGATGCCGCTGCTCGCCCCCGGAACCGTCGAGGAGATCCTCAGCCTCGGCCTGCACGCCTTCGCGATGTCGCGGTACTCGGGACTGTGGACCGGACTCAAGATCGTCGCCGACGTGGCCGACTCCTCCGCGTTCGTCGAGGTCGGCGGTCTCCTCGACTCGATCCCCGACCTGACCCGACCCGGCACCTTCGCTCCCCCGACCCTGCTCCCTCCGTCCAACCTCGACGCCGAGTTCGACCAGATGACCGCCCGCCTCGAGCGTGCGATCGAGTACGCCGACGTGGCGGGTCTGAACCGGATCACGCACGAACCGCCTCGGGCACGGACCGCGATCGTCGCGGCCGGGCTGAGCTACCAGGCACTGCTGCGTGCGTTCAGCGACCTCGGCCTCGACGACACCGCGCTGGACGCCCACGGCATCCGCCTGGTCCAGCTCGGGATGCCCTGGCCGCTCGGGGTCGACTGCGCCCGCCGACTCTTCACCGGGGTCGAGCAGATCCTCGTGATCGAGGACAAGCTGCCCTTTCTGGAGGGCCTGATCCGCGAGGCCCTCTACGGCACCCCGGACCAGCCGGCGGTGCTCGGCAAGACCGACGCGGCCGGCGCCGCACTCCTCAGCCCGCGCAGCGAGCTGCTCTCCGACGACATCATCAGGGCCCTCGTCCGAGTGCTTCCCGAGCTCGCGCCGACCGTCTCGGTGCCCGCACCGCGCAGCCGGATCCGCCAGCTCACCCTGCTGCCCTCGCGCACCCCCGCGTTCTGCTCCGGGTGCCCGCACAGCATCTCGACCCGGGCCCAGGCCGACCAGCTCGTCGGCGTCGGGATCGGCTGCCACGCCATGGTCGCGCTGGAGAAGAACCCGACCGGACCCCAGCGGGGCAAGCTCGTCGGGATCACCCAGATGGGCGGTGAGGGCACGCAGTGGCTGGGCCTGGAGCCGTTCACGACCGACCGGCACTTCTTCCAGAACGTCGGCGACGGCACCTTCTACCACTCGGCGTCACTGGCGATCCGGGCTGCGGTCGCGGCCGGCGCCACGATGACCTACAAGCTGCTCTTCAACGACGCGGTCGCGATGACCGGCGGGCAGCACCCCTCGGGCCAGATGGACATCCCGACACTGACCCAGTGGCTGACGCTGGAGGGCGTCGGCCGGATCGTGATCACCACCGCCAACCCGCAGGCGTGGCGCGGCACCCGGTTCGGGCGCAACGTCGAGGTGCACCACCGCGACCGGCTGCAGGAGCTGCAGCGCACGCTCGAGGACGAGCCCGGGGTCAGCGTGCTGCTGCACATCGACCGCTGCGCCACCGAGGAGCGCCGGATGCGCAAGCGGGGCAAGGCCCCGATCCCGGCCGACCACGTCTGGATCAACGAGCGGGTCTGCGAGGGCTGCGGCGACTGCGGCGCCAAGTCGACCTGCCTGTCCGTCGTCCCGACCGAGACCGAGTTCGGCCGCAAGACCCAGATCCACCAGTCCTCGTGCAACCAGGACTTCTCCTGCCTCTCCGGTGACTGCCCCTCGTTCGTGATGGTGCGCACCCAGGGCCGTCCGAAGCCGCGCACCGTCCCCGACGTCGCCCTGCCCGAGCCGCAGCGGCGGGTCGGTTCCGAGGTGCTCGTCCGGATGCCCGGCATCGGCGGGACCGGGGTCGTGACCGTCTCGGCGATCCTGCAGATGGCGGCCTTCCTCGAGGGCCGCTACGCCGGCGGGCTCGAGCAGATCGGGCTGGCGCAGAAGGGCGGCCCGGTCATCTCCGACCTGCGCCTGGCCGACCACCCGATCACCGGCCAGCTCCGGGCGGGACGTGGCACCGTCGACGTACTCCTCGGGCTGGACCCGCTCGGTGCGGCCAGCGACGCCCACCTGGACTCGCTGCGCCCCGGCGCGATCGCGGTGGTCAACACCGGTGAGACCGCGACCGCCACGATGGTGCAGGACACCGGGACGACGATGCCGACCTGGCAGAGCCTGCGCACCCGGATCGACGCCGCGACGGGCGGCGACAACCTGTACGTCGACGCCGAGGGGCTGTCCAAGACGTTCTTCGCCGACCACCTGCCGGCCAACCTGATCACCATCGGTGCCGCCTACCAGCACGGCGCCCTGCCGATCTCGGCCGACGCCATCGAGCAGGCCATCCGGCTCAACGGCTCCGCGGTCGAGTCCAACCTGGCCGCCTTCCGCCTCGGCCGGATCGCCGCGCACGACCCGAGCCTGCTCGACGAGCACCAGCCGCGCAGCGCCGAGGAGGGCGAGCACCGACTCGACCGGCTCACCGGCGAGCTCCGGGCCTGGCAGGACCAGCGCACCGCCGACCGGTTCATCGCCGACGTCGCCGGCACCCGCGCGCAGGCACTGACCCAGGGCGCCCGGATGGACCAGGCCGACCGGATCGCCGCGGCGTACGCGGAGGGCCTCTTCAAGCTGACCGCCTACAAGGACGAGTACGAGGTCGCCCGACTGCACCTCGACGGCGTCGAGGCCGCTCGCCGTGACGCCTCGCTCGGTGAGCCGACCAAGGTCCGGATCATGCTGCACCCGCCCGTGCTGCGGGCCCTCGGGATGAAGCGCAAGATCGCCCTCGGCCGCTGGTTCGTGCCGGTGCTGCACCTGCTGGTGGCGCTGCGCTTCCTGCGCCGCAGCCGGCTCAACCCGTTCGGCTTCGGCACCGTCCGTCGCACCGAGCAGGCGCTGCCGGGCGAGTACCGCGCCGTCGCTGAGCGGGCACTCGACCGCACCCTCGACGAGGCGTCCCTCGACCTCGTCCTCGAACTCCTGGCCGCACCCGACCTGGTGCGCGGCTACGAGCACATCAAGCTCGCCAACGTCGAGCGCTACCGCGCCCGCGTCGATGAGCTGATGGCCCAGCTGGAGGCGCGAACCGCCGACCCAGCTCCCCTCTCGGGAAACCCCGCGCGGGTGGCGATCCTGCCCGCACAGTCGAAAGGAAACACACGTGAGCACCACCCGGGTCGAGCTCCCCGACGTCACGGCGTCTGAACAGCTCATCTTCTGCTCCGATCCCGAGATCGGCCTGACCGCGGTCATCGCCATCGACAACACCACGCTCGGCCCCGGCCTCGGTGGCGTCCGGATGCGCTCCTACCCCACGGTGTGGGACGGCGCCCGCGAAGCGCAGCGTCTCGCCCGCGCGATGACCGCGAAGAACGCCCTCGCCGACCTGCCGTACGGCGGCGCGAAGTCGGTCATCATCGACGACGGCTCCTCGACCGACCCGGTGGTGCGCGAGGCCTGGATGCGTCGCTTCGGCGAGTTCGTCGCCCGCCTCGACGGCGCCTACCTCCCCGGTGTGGACATGGGCACCTCGGCGACGGACCTGGCGCTGATGGCCGAGGCCGGCGCGGAGGCCACCTGCTCCCACGAGGACCCGTCGCCGTGGACGGCGCTCGGCGTGCACGAGTCGATCCGCAGCGCCTGCCGGCACGAGTTCGGCACCGAGAGCCTCGAAGGCGTCCGAGTCCTGGTCCAGGGCGTCGGACACGTCGGGCACTCGCTGGCCAAGCAGCTGCGCGAGCACGGTGCGGTCGTCACCGTCACCGACGTCGACGTGAATCGCGCTCACGACGTGGCCGCCGCGATCGGCGCCTCCGTGATCGGTCCCGACGAGGTGCTCGGCTTCGAGTGCGACGTCTGGGCTCCGTGCGCCACCGCCAAGGTGGTCTCGGTCGAGGTGCTGCCGCAGCTGCGCTGCAAGATCATCGCCGGCGCCGCCAACGACACCCTGACCGAGGAGTCGATCGCCGACCTGCTCGCCGAGCGCGGGATCCTCTACATCCCCGACTTCATCGCCAACGCCGGCGGCGTGATCCACATCCACGGCCTGCGGATGGAGTGGAAGCACGACCGGATCTCCCGCGCCGTCGAGGCCATCGGGGTCCGGGTCGACCGGCTGCTCGCCGACGCCGAGGCGCACGGGATCACCCCGCTGGCCGCGGCGGACCTGCAGCGCGACCGGATCCTGGCCGGCCACCCCGCCTGACGGCTGATTCGGTGGGCGTTGGCTGTCGACGTACCCTCCAGGTATGCCTGCTGACGTCCCACCGGAGTCGTGGTGGAGTCGCCGGATGTGGGGTGCCCACCTCGTCGGTGCGGTGCTGCTGGCGGCCGCCGTCGCGCTCGGCGCGTGGCAGTGGGGCGTGTGGCAGGACCACCGCACCGCCTCCCAGGTCGACCTGACGGGTGAGAGCCCCGTCCCCCTCGACGACGTCTTCGGCTCCGACGACCCGTTCCCGGGCGGGGACGTCGGACGCCCGGTGACGATCACCGGCGCCTGGGTCCCGACGGGGACCGTCTACGTCAGCGGCCGTGAGCACGACGGTGAGCAGGGCTACTGGGTGGTTACGCCGGTCGCCGTCGGCGGCGAGGGCGAGCCGGCGATCCCGGTCGTGCGCGGCTGGGTCCTCGACCCGGCGTCGGCTCCCGCGGCCCCGACCGGCGACGTCACCCTCACCGGCTGGCTGCAGCCGGGCGAGGGCACGCTCGAGGCCGACACCGATCCCAGCGACGACGAGCTGCCGCAGATGCGGATCGCCGACCTGATCCAGCACGTCGACCAGGACCTGTACGGCGGCTACGCGATCGCGACCGAGCCGACCGCCGGTCTGGCCGCCGCCGAGCTCGCCCAGCTCCCCAAGAGCGACGGCGGCGCCGGCCTGCGCAACTTCCTGTACGCGATCGAGTGGTGGTTCTTCGGCGCGTTCGCGCTGTTCCTGTGGTGGAAGTACGTCCAGGAGCTGCGCCACCCCGAGCAGGACGAGCGGGAGCCTGAGAACGCTCCTCAGGACGCCCCGGTAGCCTCGCAGCCGTGATCAAGCTCTTCACCGCCTACCGGATCCTCGCGATCGCGGTCGGCGTGCTCCTCCTCGCGGCCAGCATCGACTGGGTCCTGGTCCACTTCGTCAGCGAGGACATCCCGGACCTGTGGTGGCTGTGGATGATCCACGGCTACGTCTACATGGTCTACCTGATCGTCGCGGTGCCGTTCATCCGTCGCACCGGGTGGCCGCTGTCGTCCTTCGTCGCCATCATCGTCGCCGGCCTGATCCCGGTCCTGATGTTCTTCGTCGAGCACCGCGTCTCGAGCCGGTTCAAGGCCGAGCACCCCGAGCTGTTCGAGCCGGCACCAGCCACCGTCTAAGGTTGCTGCGTGACTTCAGCGATTCTGCACACCAACCGCGGCGACATCACCATCGAGCTCTTCCCGAACCAGGCTCCGGCCACGGTCGAGAACTTCGTCGGCCTCGCCAAGGGCGAGAAGGGCCAGGACGTGAAGTCCGGCCCGTTCTACGACGGCCTGATCTTCCACCGCGTCATCGAGGGCTTCATGCTCCAGGGTGGCTGCCCCCAGGGCACCGGCACCGGTGGCCCCGGCTACCAGTTCAAGGACGAGTTCACCTCCGAGCTCACCTTCAACAAGCCGTACCTGCTCGCCATGGCCAACGCCGGCCCGGGCACCAACGGCTCGCAGTTCTTCATCACCGTCGCCGAGACCCCGTGGCTCAACATGCGCCACACCATCTTCGGTGAGGTGACCGACGCCGCCTCGCAGGCCGTCGTCGACGCGATCGGCACCACCCCGACCGCCGCGGGTGACCGCCCGGTCGAGCCGGTCGTGATCGAGTCCGTCGAGATCATCGACTGACCCACCCCTGCTGCACCCATCTGACGTCTCACGATGAGTGACGCGACGCCCGCGCCCGGGGTTCCGACCTGTTATCGGCACCCCGGGCGCGAGACGCACATCCGGTGTCAGCGGTGCGACCGCCCCATCTGCCCTGACTGCATGGTCAGCGCGAGCGTGGGCTTCCAGTGCCCCGACTGCGTGCGCGAGGGCAACGAGAACGTGCGCCAGGCGCGCACGACGTACGGCGGCCTGATCCCTTCCGGTCGATCGATCGCCGTCGTCATCGTGATCATCAACGTCGTCGTGTGGGGACTGATCCAGCTCACCGGCGGCAACGGCTCCTCGCTCGTCCCGTGGCTGGCGATGCTGCCCAAGGGCTTCTGCGAGATCCCCGGCGAGAGCCTGATCGGGATCAACCAGCAGGTGTGCGACGTGAACGGCCTCGACTGGTATCCCGGCGTCGCCGACGGCGCCGTATGGCGGATGATCACGTCCGTCTTCGTCCAGGTGGGTCTCACGCACCTGTTCTTCAACGTGCTGAACGTCTGGATCCTCGGCTCGCAGCTCGAGGCCGTCTTCGGCAAGGCGCGCTTCCTGGCGATCTACCTGCTCTCGGGCTTCGCCGGGTCCGTGGCCGTCTACTGGTTCGGCTACGAGCACGGCCTCACCGTCGGCGCCTCGGGGGCGGTATTCGGTCTGCTGGGCGCGTTGCTCATCGTCGTACTCAAGACTCGGCAGGCCCCGCAGGGGATGCTGATCTGGATCGCGATCAGCGTCGCCTACAGCTTCGCGGTGCCGGGCATCTCCTGGCAGGCCCACCTCGGTGGCCTGGTCGGTGGTGCTGTGATCGCTGCGGCGATCGTGTGGGCACCGCGCGGCCCGAAGCGGGCGACGTACCAGTGGGGCGCCGTCGTCGCGATGGGCGTGCTGCTGGCGGCGCTCACCGTGCTGCGCACCGCCGTGCTCAACGCCTGAGCCGGTCGACGTCGGGCTACTTCAGCGGCCGGGCGTAGGAGAGGTCGCGCAGACCGGCGTATGCCGGCGCCGTGATCGAGCTCGCCCCCTGGATGCTCCAGCCGACCGCGATCGTCGGATCGGCCGCCGCCTCCCGGTAGAGGGAGACGTAGGAGTCCTGGTTGACCGCGTGCATCAGGAGGGTCGGGTTGCCGACCGCCTCGATCACGAACGGCTGCGGGTAGGGCACGCCCTGCAGGCTGATCGTGCTGCCGGTGCACTTGATCCCGGTGGTCGAGATGATCCGCTGACCGTTGATCGTCATCGCGGTCGCGCCGCCGCGCCAGAGCGCGTTCACGACCGCCTGGACGTCCTGCTGGTGGACGACCATCTGGTTGGCGGTGTCGTTGCTCGCCGCGGCGATCAGGTCGTCGTCGGCGTCCTGCATGGTCACGGCCACGCCCGCTCCGGTGACCTGGGTCGAGCCGGCGTCCGCGCGCAGCTGCTCCGCCTGGACGCGCAGCTTGCGCACCCCGGTGTCGGAGACCCGGGAGGTGAGGTCGTTGACCTCCGAGGTCAGGTCGCTGACCTGCTCCTCGAGCCCCTGGTAGCGCTGCGCCTCGCTCCCGACGAACTGGTAGAGGTCGACGTAACGCCCCGGGCGCAGGTCGGTGCCGTTGCTGTTGAGGGCGCTCACCACGAAGAGCGCGCCGCAGGTCCCGACGGCCACGGGGGTGCCGATCCGCCACGCGCGGGACCGCCAGGTGCGCGGCGGGGTGGTGTTCGGCTCAGACACATGGCCTAGGCTACGGCCCGTGTCTCGACTGAAGCGTTCCGGTGGCAAGGATGACGATGCTCTCCGCCACCTCGACGGCCCCCGCGAAAAGATCTTCACGGTCCGGTTCATCATCTCGCTGGCGCTGATCATCGCCGGCATCGCCTGGATCACCTTCTACTACGCGGTGGTCCGGCCGGGTGACGACGGCAAGGCGGGTGGCCCCGAGTTTCTGCAGAACTGGGGTCACTGGAACTACCTGATCGGATTCGGCCTCTTCTTCGCCGGTCTGATCTTCGCCGCGCACCCGTCGACCCCGCTGGGTCGCGGCCGGGGCGTCGTGGTCGGCATGCTCGGCTCCTTCCTCGCCGGTCTGATCTGGATCTGCGTCTTCTACGTCTTCAGCGACGACCTCTCGCCGATCTGGGTGATGAACGACTTGGGGCAGAAGAACCTCTTCGTCGGTATCGCCTTCATGGCAACCGGCTTCGTCTACGCCACGCGCTGGGAGTGAGCCCGGCCCGACCCGCGCTTCTCCTCAGAGCCTCCGCCCTCGGGCGGAGGCTCTGTCGTTTCGCTAGCCCTGCCGGATCTGCGCGCTGAGCAGCCGGGCGATCGTGACCAGGTCCCCCAGCGCGACGTTGACGTCGATCCGGTGCAGCCCCCAGGCCGGCCCCAGCGACTCCGGCAGCGTGTCGGGACGGACGTCGTCCGGATCGTCGGAGACCGAGACCTCGAGCCAGGTGAACCCGCCTCCGCTGCGGCAGCGGGCGCTGAGGTAGTCGGGCAACGCGACGAACGTCGTCGACGCCTTCCGCCCGGTGATCGCGGCGACCATCTCCGCCGGATACATCGGGTGCAGGTCGACCGAGCTACCGCCGCCCTCGAGCAGGGAACCGAGGTCGGTGCAGGCGGCGACCTGACCGGTCTGCTGGTCGGTGCGGCCGAAGATGGCGTTCGGCGGCGGCTGCGCGGCGTAGGAGTTGTAGGCGATCACGCAGCCGGTCTCCCCGGGCAGGGTGCACAGCGGCACCTGGATGAAGCTGCCCTCGGTCGGGCGGTCCGGAGCCGTCTTGACGTTCCCGCCGATCAGCATCGCCGTCACGAGCCGTGCGCGCAGGTCGGCCGCCTCGACGGTGGGCCCGTCGAGCTCCTCCTGCACCAGTCGGGTCAGCTGCATCGCGCCCTGGGAGTGCCCGATCAGGATGAAGGGCCGCCCGGGGTGGGTGTTGAGGTAGTCGTGGAACGCGGACCGGACGTCGTCGTGGGCCCGGTTGGTCAGCGCCGGGTCGTGCTTGCCGCCGCTGAGCAGGAGCGCGCGGGTGAACTGGCGGTAGACCGGCGCGTAGACGTCGCAGACCTCGGAGAAGGCACCCACCTGGGCGCGCGCCACGGCACGCAGCTCGGGAGTGATCTCCAGCGGGGCGTAGTCGGCCGTGGCCTCCGACACCGTCGGGTAGACGTAGAAGCAGTCGACCGGCAGGTCCGCGGCTCGCGGGGTCGAGCCCTCGGCCGTGCTGCCGTCGGCGCGGACGGTGGTGACGCTCAGTGGTGGCCGGCACGCGTCCTTCGCCCGGGCGGGGTGGCAGAGCCACACCGTCGGGTGCGTCACCGGCAGGTCGCTCGGTTCCGCGACCGACGCCGAGGGCGTGCTCGGTGCCGTCGGCGTGGCACGCCCGTCGTCCTCACCGCCGGCCGAACACCCCGCCGCGGCGAGCACGGCCACGAGCACTCCAGCGACGAGCAGGCGCCCTCGGTTCTCCACAGCCCCTGTTCTACACATCTGGGGAGAACCTTGTGGAGGAATTACACGCCTGTAGTTCTCCACAGGATCATCCCCAGCTGGGGATAAATCACTGGTCGCAGGGCGGCGGGTCGTTCGGTCCCAGCTCCACCCCGGGAGTCGGCGTGATGCAGGCCCCGACCTGGTTGCTGGGCACGTCCGTCGGCACGTACGTCGACACGAAGATCAGCACGGTGTCGCCCTGCTTCGCGGTGACGCCCTTGCCCGCGGTCGGGAACTGGTCGGTCACCGTTCCGGCCGGTTCGGTCGAAGCGGCGTCGGGCCGGTACTCCGGGTTGAAGCCCTGGTCCCGGATCGCCTGCTCGGCCTGGGACTGGTTCATCCCGATCACGTTCGGGACCTTCTTGGGTCCCTTCGAGATGGTTAGCGTGACCTGGGTGCCGTCCTCGACCAGCTCGCCGCTGCTCGGACTGGTCTCGACCACGGTGTCCTTGGGCTCGTCGCTGTCGGTGTCCTCGGTCTTCACCGTGAGCCCGAGCGCCTCGAGTGCCGCGGTGGCCTCCTCGGTGGTCTGACCGGTCAACGACGGGATCGTCACCTGCGGCTTGCCCTTGGAGAGCACGATCGAGACCGAGGCTCCGGGGTCGACGTACGTGTCCTGGACCGGGTCCTGCCGGATCACGCTGCCGTTCGGCACCGAGTCCGAGGACTCGTAGCTGTCCACGTTGACCGCGAGACCGGCGTCGCCGATCGCGACCCGGGCCTGCTGCTCGGTCAGTCCGACGAGCTGCGGCACCTGGACCTGCTCGGGGGCACCCGGGAACAGCTTGGGCCACAGCAGGATGCCAGCGACGATCAGCGCGATCACCAGCGCGACGATCCCGATGATCAGACCGGTGCGGCTCGGCTCGTCCTCGTCGTCGTCACTGAGCGGGATCAGCGGCGGCACCGGCGGTGCGGCGACCTGGGTGGCCGCGGCCGGGGCGACGGTGGTGATCGGCTGGCCGTCGAGGTAGCGCTCGATGTCGGCACGCATCTCGGCGGCCGACTGGTAGCGGTCGTCGACGCTCTTGGCGAGCGCCTTGAGCGCGATCGCGTCCAGGGCCGGCGGCAGCGTCGAGTCGTGGTCGCTCGGCGGCGTCGGCTGCTCCCGGACGTGCTGGTAGGCGACCGCGACCGGGGAGTCCCCGACGAACGGCGGCCGGCCGGTGAGGAGCTCGTAGAGCAGGCAGCCGGCGGAGTAGACGTCCGAGCGGGAGTCGACCTGCTCGCCGCGCGCCTGCTCCGGGGAGAGGTACTGCGCGGTGCCGACCACCGCGGCGGTCTGGGTCATCGTCGACTGGGCGTCCGACATCGCGCGGGCGATGCCGAAGTCCATCACCTTCACGTCGCCGCTCGGGGTGAGCATCACGTTGCCGGGCTTGATGTCGCGGTGGATGATCCCGGCGCGGTGGCTGTAGTCGAGCGCCGACAGGACGCCGGAGCTGATCTCGAGGGCACGCTCGGGCAGGATCTTGCGACCCTCACGGAGGATGTCGCGCAGCGTGCGGCCGGCGACGTACTCCATCACGATGTAGGGCTGGCGGATCTCGTGCCCGGCGCCGTCGTCGATGGTCTCCTCGCCGGTGTCGTAGACCGCGACGATCGCCGGGTGGTTGAGGCTGGCGCTGGACTGCGCCTCACGTCGGAAGCGGGCCTGGAAGGTCGCGTCGGAGGCGAGGTCGGTGCGCAGCCGCTTGACCGCGACCACGCGCCCGAGCCGGGTGTCGGTGCCCTTCCGGACCTCGGCCATCCCGCCGCGGCCGAGCAGCTCGCCCAGCTCGTAGCGGCCGCCCACGATCACGGGGGGCTTGCCTGCGCTGTTCTCCGCGTTCATCGCGTTTCCTTCCGGGCTGCAGGAGACGAGGTCTCCCCGCTGGGGGTCGCCGTGCTGGTCGGCGTGGTGGGTGTCTCGGTCGGCTCGGGGGTTTCCGTCGGAGCCGGGGTGGTGGGCGTGGGAGTCGGGGTGGGCAGCGGCCCGTAGAAGGCGACGTCGACCGTGTCGCCGGCGCTGAGGTTGGAGTTCGGCTCGATCGCCACGACGGTGTTCGGGGTCTGGTCGCCCGGGTTGGGCACCTGATGACTAGTCGGCCTCAGCTCGAGGCCTCTGAGGTCGGCCAGGACCGAATCGATGTCGGCGCCCACGTAGGAGGCCGGGTCGAGCGAGAACGTGCTCGGGGTCGCGGTCGGGCTCGTGCTGGGCGAGGTGTTCGCCGACGCGCTCGAGGGCTGCGACGACGGGCGCGGGGTGATCACGGGCTCGGGGGCGTTGTTGCGCAGCACCAGCCAGCCGATCAGACCGATCAGCACCACCACCGCGACCGTGGCGATGATCGCCCAGAGCGGCCACCGGTCGGACTCCTCCTCGGCCGCCGGCAGCGTGCCCGGTCCGGGCACCGGCGCCAGCACCTGCGTGGCGGGGTTGGAGACGAGCACCGGGGCCACCGGGTGCGTGCTGACCGTGGTCGTCGTGGCCGCGGGAACGACGGGCACCGGACCGGTGCCGTCGGCGGCCCGGATCGCGGCGGCGAAGGCCGCCCCGTCCTGGTAGCGCTCGGCGGGACGCTTGGTCAACGCCCGCATCACCACGGCGGCCAGGTCGGCAGGGACCGACGCCGGCAGCGGCGGTACGTCGTCGTTGAGGTGTGCCAACGCCGTCGCGACGGCGGTCTCCTTGTCGAAGGGCCGCGCCCCCGAGAGGCACTCGTAGGCGACCACGCCGAGCCCGTAGACGTCGGAGGCCGGGGAGGCGGCGTCGCCGCGGGCCTGCTCCGGGGAGAGGTACTGGGGGGTGCCCATCACCGCGCCGGTGCCGGTCAGCGCCATCGCCGACAGCGCGCGGGCGATGCCGAAGTCGGTGATCTTCACCTGCCGGTCGGCGGTGACCAGGATGTTGGCAGGCTTCACGTCGCGGTGCACGATCCCGGCCCGGTGGGCGACCGCGAGCGCGTCGCCGGTCTGCGCGACCAGGTGCCGGACCACGTCGGGATCCATCGGCTCCCCGTGCCGGATCAGCGCGGAGAGCGGTTGCCCGTCGACGAGCTCCATCACCAGGAACGGGCGCGGCACGCCGTCCTCGTCCAGGGACTGCCCGACGTCCCAGATCGCGGCGATCCCGGGCGCGGACAGGCTGCCGGCGTGCCGGGCCTCGGCCTCGAACCGGGCGCGGAAGATCGAGTCGCCGGCGTACTCACGGCGCAGCACCTTGAGCGCGATCGCCCGGTCGAGGGTGGTGTCCCACCCCTTCCAGACCTCGCCCATCCCGCCGGTGGCGATCAGGCTGTCGGCGCGGTAACGACCGGCGCCGTCGACGAAATGACTCATTTGAGCACCGCCTCCATCACGGCCTTGGCGATCGGGCCACCCCACTTGCCGCCGGCCACGTCGTCACGCGGGATGTCGGCGCTCTCGATCATCACCGCGACCGCCACCTTCGCCTTGGTCGCCGGCGCGAACGAGATGAACCAGGCGTACGGCGACACGTCGGGCTGACCGGACTGAGCCGTGCCCGTCTTGCCGGCGACCTTGATCCCCGGGATCGCCGCCGGGGAGGCGGTGCCGTCGTCGACGGTGGAGACCATCAGCTTGGTCACCTCGGCGGCGGTGCTGGGGCTGACCGCCTTCGAGAGCTCGGACGGCGGCGTGGTGTCGACGGTGTCGGAGTCCGCGGACTGCACCTCGTCGACCAGGTAGGGGTTCATGACCGAGCCGTTGTTGGCCAGCCCGGCGGCGACCATCGCCATCTGCAGCGGGGTCGCGCGGACCTCGAACTGGCCGAAGCCGGACTGGCCGGTCTGGGCCTTGTCCATCGCATTCGGGAACGTCGAGATCGCGGTCGTGCTCTTGCCGTTGGTGCCCTGCAGGTCGTCGAAGTAGACCCGGTTGAAGCCGAAGCCCTCGGCGGTCTCGGCCATGTTCTCGGCGCCGACCTGGACGGCGAGCTGGGCGAACGTGGTGTTGCAGGAGTTCTCCATCGCCTGGCGGAACGAGACGCCCTTGGTGGAGCTGCCGCAGGCCCGGCCCTCGTTGTCGATCAGCCCGGTCTCGCCGCTGGTGAGCGGCAGCTGGTAGGTCGGGCCGCCGGGGACGGTCGAGTCGGCGTCGTACCCCTCGTGCTCGATCGCCGCGGCGGCGGTGACCACCTTGAAGGTCGAGCCCGGCGGCAGCGCCATCTGGTTGGCCCGGTTGAGCAGCGGCTGGGCGTCGTCGGCGTTGAGCTTCGTGTAGGCCTTGGTGGCGGCGTCGAAGTCGTGGCTGGCCAGCTTGTTCGGGTCGAACGTCGGGGTGGTCGCCATCGCGAGGATCCGGCCGGTGCTGGGCTCGATCGCGACGACCGCGGCCTTGACGTCCTTGCCCGGCAGGTCGTTGATCCCGTCCCAGGCGGCCTTCTGCGCCTTGGCGTTGATGGTGATCTCGACGTTGCCGCCCTGCTGACCGTTGTCGCCGAGCAGGTCGATCATCCGCGGCACGAAGAGCCGGTCGTCCTCACCGGAGAGCACCTTGTTCTGCGAGCGCTCCAGGCCGGTGATCGCGCCGCCGTAGGCGTAGTAGCCGGTGAGGCCGGCGTACATCAGCGGGGACGGGTAGGTGCGCTGGAACTTGTAGAGGTCGTCGCTCGGCACCGACTCGGCGATCGGGGTGCGCCCGACCAGCAGGGCGCCGCGCTGGCGCGAGTACTCGGCGTCCACGACCCGACGGTTGCGAGCGTCACTGTTCCAGCGGTCGGCGCCGAAGGACTGCAGCCAGGTCTGGTTGACCAGCAGCGCGAGGAAGAGCAGGCCGACCAGGATCGACATCGTGCGGATGGGCTTGTTCATCTCAACCCACCTTGATGACCTGGGTCGCGGTGTCGTCGGTCGGGACCGACAGGTCCGGCAGCGGGCGGCGGGCGTGGTCGGAGATCCGCAGCAGCAGCGCGATGATCACCCAGTTGGTGACCAGGCTGGAGCCGCCGCTGGAGAGGAACGGTGTGGTCAGACCGGTCAGGGGGATGAGCCGCGTGACGCCGCCGATGACGGTGAAGACCTGGAGCCCGAAGGTGACCGCGAGACCGGTCGCCAGAAGCTTGCCGAAGTTGTCCCGGCTGATCAGGGCGATCCTCAAGCCGCGCTCGACGATCAGCGCGTAGAGCACGATCACGGCCATCACCGCGGTCAGACCGAGCTCCTCGCCGATGCTGGCGATGATGAAGTCGCTCTCCGCGTACGGCACCCGGGTGGGGCGGCCCTCGCCGAAGCCACGGCCGATCAGTCCGCCCCAGGCCTGGCCGAAGAGGCCCTCGACCAGCTGGTACGAACCGGGGCTGCGGTCGTAGAACGCCATCGGGTGCAGCCAGATGTCGAACCGGTTGCGGACGTGGGCCAGGAAACCGATCGAGCCGCTGAAGATCCAGATCGCGCCGACGCCGACCCCGAAGAGGGTGCCGCCGACGACCAGCCAGCCGACCCGTTCAGTGGCGACGTAGAGCATCACGATGAACAGGCCGAAGAAGAGCAGACCCGAGCCGAGGTCGCGCTGGAGCACCAGGACCGCGAGGCTGACCAGCCACATCGCGAGGATCGGGCCGAGGTCTCGACCGCGCGGCAGGTCGATCCCACCGACCCGCCGACCGGCCAAGGCGAGCGCATCTCGGTGCAGCACGAGGTAGCCGGCGAACGAGATCACCAGCAGCACCTTGGCGACCTCACCGGGCTGGAAGCTGAGCGAGCCGACGTTGATCCAGATCCGGGCGCCGTTCACGTTGCGGCCGATCCCGGGCAGCATCGGCAGCAGCAGGAGGACGACGGCCGCCAGGCCGCAGGTGTAGGTGAAGCGCTGCAGCACCCGGTGGTCGGCGATGAAGACCAGGGTGGCGATGAAGAGGCCGACGCCGAGGGTCATCCAGAACAGCTGCTTGGTGGCGAAGTCGGTGTCGCCGTGGGCCAGGTCGATCCGGTGGATGACCGCCAGCCCGAAGCCGTTGAGCGCCACCACGATCGGGAGCAGCACCGGGTCGGCGTACGGCGCCACGACGCGCAGCGTCAGGTGGGCCGCGATCGCGAGGGCGACCAGCCAGGCGCCGTACCCGTAGATGTCGGGCGGGACGTGGCCCTCCACGCCGAGACCGACGTAGGCGTAGGTGCCGAGGCCGACCACGAGGGCGACGACCAGCAGGACGAGCTCAGCGTTGCGACGACTGCGGTGCACGAATCCCGGCGCGGTCGGCGGAGCGGTGAGCGAGGACATCAGGGTGTCCCTTCGGTGCCGGTGTCGGTTTCGGCGGTGTCGGAGGCCGCGCGGTTCGCCAGTGTCTGGACGAACTTCTCGGCATCGGCCTCACTCGACTGGGTGACGCCCTGGCGCACGGCCGCGGCGTCGAAGGCCGACAGCGAGTCCATCGAGACGTCCGTGGTCTCGTACGGCGTGCCGAGGTCGAAGCCGAGCACCGAGGTCGGGATGCCGCGGAAGACCGCGACGTTGCCCTCGTGCTCGCCGACGTAGAACTGGCGTTGGGTCCATGCCACCGCGGTCGCGGCGGCGGCCCAGAGCAGACCGACCACGATCACGACGGCGAGCAGGCGGCGCAGCCAGAGGAAGCGCGCCGGGGGGCGCGGGGCGTAGCGGGCGGTCTCGGGGTCGATCGGGTCGTCGAACCGTGCACCGGCGGGGAGGTCGTCGCCGTCCTCCCGGTGCGGGAGCGGGTCGAGCTCGCCGGTGTCACCGCTGCGGTGGCCCTTGAAGATCTTGCGCCGGCGCATCTCCGCCGCCGCGCCGACCAGCTGCGGGATCGGGTCGACGGTGCGCTCGACGGTGACGTCGGCGACGATGCAGGTGACGTTGTCCGAGCTGCCCGCGTCCAGGCTGGCCCGGACCAGCTCGACCGCGGCGAAGTCGGGGCTGCCCGTGGTGAGGATGTCGTGCAGCCGGACGTCGTCGAGCGAGCCGCAGACGCCGTCGCTGCAGAACATCAGCCGGTCGCCGGCCTCGAGGTCGAGCACGATCAGGTCGGGTTCGACCTCCCGCTGGCCGTCGATCGCGCGCAGGATCAAGTTGCGGTGCGGGTGGACCCGCGCCTCGTCCTCGGTGATCCGGCCCTCGTCGACCAGCGTCTGCACGAAGGTGTGGTCGTGGGTGAGCTGGGTGAGCTCGCCGGCACGCAGCAGGTAGGCCCGGGAGTCCCCGACGTGGCCCAGGCCGAGCCGGGTGCCGTCGAAGAGCCCGACGGTGGCGGTGGTGCTGGTGCTCGACAGGGCCGGGTCGTCGCGGATCATCTCCGCGATCCGGCGGTGCGCCCGGTCGAGGCCGTCGGCGACGTTGCCCAGCAGCATGTCGGCGGTCATCTCGCCGTCGGCGGGGACGACGGGGGCGTGGTCGAGGTTGCGGATCTGTCCGACCGCGGTGCTGCTGGCGAGGTCACCGCGGGCCGCGCCGCCGACGCCGTCGCAGACCGCGAGCAGCCAGGGGCCGGCGTACCCGCTGTCCTGGTTGTCCTTGCGGATCCGGCCGACGTCGCTGATCGCGGCGAACTGGAGGAAGAGTCGATCCCCGGCGGTCATTTGCGCAGCTCCACCGTGGTCTTCCCGATCCGGACGGGCGTCCCGATCGTGAGGGCCGTCGGACGGGTCAGGCGCACGGTGCCGATGTAGGTGCCGTTGGTGGAGCCGAGGTCCTCGACGAACCACTGGTCGCCGTTGGTCGCGATCCGGGCGTGCCGGGTCGAGACGTAGTCGTCGTCGAGCCGGATCGCCGCGTCGGAGCCGCGACCGATCAGGATCGGGGCGCTGCTGAGCTCGACCCGCTGGCCCTTGCTCGGCCCGTCGACCACGAAGACGTGCGTGGGCACCGCGCGGCGGGGTCCGCGGGCCGGCTTCGGCTGGCCCTTGCGGTTGCCGTTGGTCTTCGGTTCGGCGCGAGCGCCGAACAGGTCCGAGCGCAGCACGCCGACGGTACTGAGCACGAAGATCCAGAGGATCGCCAAGAACGCGATCCTGATCAGGACGAGGGTCAGCTCAGACACGCGGCGCCTGAGGTTCTTCGATCAGGCGGACGGTGAGGACCGTGTTCCCGACCCGTACGTCGGCTCCGTCGTCGAGCACCGCGCTCTGCATCTTCTGCCCGTTGACGAGCATGCCGTTGGTCGAGCCGAGGTCGCGGACCTCGATCCGCGGGATCGGGCCGGAGCCGCTGAGCCGGAACTCGACGTGGCGACGGCTGACGCCGGGGTCGTTGATCCGGATGTCGGCGTCGCTGCCACGCCCCACCACCAGGGTGGAGTCGAGCGGGTGCCGGGTGCCGTTGACCTCGAGCACCGCGTAGGCGCGGGTCAGCCGGGTGTGGCTGGCGTCGCCGCTGACCTGGGCGCGGGACTGGCTGCGGATCCGGAACCGGCCGGTGGTGAGGTCCTCGGCCGGGTTGAAGTCGATGTGCACCGGGCCCGGGAAGGCGTAGCCCTGGGAGTCGGCGTAGCCGCGGAGCTGCTCGGCCAGCTCGGTCTCCAGCGCGGTGTCCATGGGGCGCAGACGCTCCAGGTCCGGGGTGCTGAGCTCGACGTGGAAGTCGTTGGGGACCAGCTTGCGCTGCCGGGAGATCACCTGGGCGTTGTTGTCGCACTCACGCTGGAGCGCCGCCGAGATCTCGACCGGCTGCACCGCGCTGCGGAAGGCGCGGGCGAAGACACCGGAGACGGCCTGCTCGAGGCGCTGCTCGAACCGCTGCAGCGGATTCATCCCCACCTCCCTCGCGTCGGTTCCGTCGATGGCATGCACGGATGGCGCGCCACGAGACCGGCGTCGGTCACCGGGCTCTCCTGATCGTATCGGGATCGGCTCAACCGACCGGGGACCTTGGCCCCGTCGGTGTCGCCTCGCGGGCTGGTGGCGCCCCCGGTTTGGGTCCTGAGCCCGCGCTCGGTTAGTCTTCGGATGCTTCAAGCGCGAGTGGCGGAATAGGCAGACGCGCACGGTTCAGGTCCGTGTGTCCGAAAGGACGTGGGGGTTCAACTCCCCCCTCGCGCACGCTTGATGGGGATATCCCCGAAACAAGAGCCAGGTTGGACACCGGTCCAATCTGGCTCTTGTGCTTTCCGAGCGAGTCGGTGGCCATCCCTGGGGCTACTTGGCCGGGTCGGGTCCGCAGCCAGCGGGCTTCCTATCGGGCACTGCAGCGAACGCGATCCTGTCTGCGGGTGCCCCCATGTCAACGTCGCTCCGGATATGAGCCGAGCCGGCAGCTCTCCCTGACTTTGGAGGCGGCGATCGACGATGAGGCTGCACGCCTGGCCGCGTTCGAGGATCCGGCTGAGGCGGTGCGTGCAGTCTCTGACCCGTTCATCGCGCTCGAGGACGCTCTCGAGGTGCTCGCAGGGCCGCGGCTTGCCGCAGTCGCGAAGCTGTACCGACCGCATGGCTCCTACGGTGAGGTCGCGAAGGTGACTGGTTTGTCGAAGACGCGAGTCGCACACCTCTACAAAGAAGCCCGCAGCCGCGGCCTGTAGGGCGAGTAAGCCGTTCGGGGAGGGGTCAGGCGTGCGTCCAGGCGCCGACCGCGACCGACTTCAAGCCTTCGATGAACGCGTCGTCCTCGACAGGAGCGGGCATGGCGAAGTCGGGGCCGAAGCCGGTGCGCAGCACCAGTGCCCCGAAGACCATGTGGAAGACCGCGGCCCGGGTCGGTGCCTGGGACGCGGGAGTCACCGATGCCGTCAGCTGATCGAAGAGTTCGGCCAAGGCCGTGCTCGACCCGACACCCTGGTCGCGGACGGTCGCGTTCGTCGCCGAGATGACAATGACCGCGTGCAAGAACCCACGGTGGGTCAGGAAGATCCGCGCGATCGTCTCGACCGCTGCCCCGACCACCTCCTCGACGGAGGCGATCTCCCGCGTTGACGACTCGGCGCGCACCGACTCCTCGACCACCCGGATCTGCTCGATCCCGTGCTCGTATACGGCCAGGAAGAGCGCGTCCTTATTAGGTGCCCGTCGATAGATCGTCGGGGGAGTCACGCCGGCACGATCGCAGACGGCGGCAATGGTGAACCCCTCACTGCCGCCCTCGGAGAGCACGGCGACGCCCGCATCCAGGACGCGCGCCCACGCCTCGCGACTCCGCTGCTGCTGGGCGGGGCGGACGGTGAGCTCCATGGCGCCAGTCTCCCTGATCGGACCTGCGGCTGACCTCTGACCCATCGGGTGCGCCCTCCTTGACATCCCGTGACCGGCATCACAGACTGGATAAACCGTAATGCTAGTTACCGTTAGGATTCAAGAATGAACGACGCGGAAGTGCCGTCGCCAGCCGGGCGAGTGGCAGTGATCGGATCGGGGCCGGCCGGCATGGCCGCCGCGCTCTCGGTGGCCCAGGCCGGACATCACGTCAAGGTCTTCGAGCGCTACCGCGAAGCCCGGCCCGCCGGAAACATCCTCAACCTGTGGCCACCGCCGCTGAAGGCCCTGGGAGCCATGGGGGTGGACACCGACGACCTCGGTGCACCGTGCCACGTGCAGTTCCGCAACCTCCACGGGAAAGTGCGCGTCGATGTCAAGCTCGCCCGCGAGGTGCAGGAGGAGTACCACGGCAGCTTCATCGGGCTGCTGCGGCCCGACCTCTACGAGCGGATGCTCGCGGCCGTTCCTCCCGGAGTCATGCAGTTCAACCGGAACGTCGAGCGGCTCAGTCGGGACGCCGACGCGGTCACCCTCCACTTCGACGACGGCAGCCAGGAGCAGTACGACGTCGTGATCGGCGCCGACGGCATCGACTCACTGGTGCGACGGACCTTGTGGGGTGACGCACCGAAGCGGGAGCACCGGCTCCACATCTTCGGGGGCTACACGTTCGACTCACCCGTCGGGGCGGTACCTGGCGAGGCGGTCCTCACCCATTCGCGCACCGTGCAGGGCAGCTGGACGGCGATCCGCTCGAAGGGGCGTGACGGGTATCAGTGGTGGGTGCTCGAGGCAGTTGACCCGGACGCTCCGGCGCCCGACGACCCGCATGCAGCGGCGACCCGACTGGGTGCCGAGTTCCCCGCGCCGCTACCGGGCCTCATCGCATCGACCGATCCGGAGCACGTGCAGCGGTGGGTGCTTCGCGACCGACCCGCCTTGCCGCAGTGGTCACAGGGCCGCGCCACCCTGGTCGGCGACGCGGCGCACCCCACGTCGCCGTACGCCGCCTATGGAGCGGGGATGGCGATCGAGGACGGATTCTTCGTGGGGCGTGCCTTGCGTGGTGTCGACCTGACCGATGCCGGGGCCGTCTCCGCGGCGCTGCAGGCCTACGAGGACCCGCGCAAGCCGCACACCGCGCAGCAGGTGAAGCTCGCCTACATGAACGGGAAGATCTTCCACCACACCCCGGCGCCGCTGAGGCCGGTCCGTGACTTCATCATGGACCGCACTCCCTTCCTGCAGAAGGTGGTCGGCGACGCTAGCCCGGGGGAGATCATGAAGCAGCTCGCGCTGATCGACGCAGCGATCTAGCTGGGCGTTCGGGGAGGGTACGCCGGTCAGGCGATGGCGGTGCGGTGGAGCATCGCCGCGTGACCGACCGGAGTGCCCTCCTCGATCCAGAGGCCCACCGACGAAGGGCTGAAGAGCTGCTCGATCGCAAGCAGGGCGGCGCCGATGACGCCCTCGCGGAAGTCGAGCGAAGCGCTCCGGACCACCAGATCGCTCCCCGCCAGATCGCTGGTCCGCTGGACCAACGTGCGCCTGAACCGGTCGACGACCTCGGGCCCGATACGCAGCGCTCCCCCGCCCAGCACCACAGTGCCCGGGTTGGCGAAGCTGACCAACGTGGCCACGGTCCGCGCGATCGCGTCCAGGCCCTCGTTGACTGCAGTCGAGGCCAGTGGATCACCGGCCGCCGCGGCGAGACCGATGTCCTGCGGGGTCAGGTTCCGTCCCTGCTTGAGCACTGCGGCGAGTGCTGGACTGGCCGCGGCCTGTGGCGTCAGCCGCTGGACCAATCCCCAGCCACCGGTGACAGCCTCGAGACACCCCGTCCGCCCGCATCGGCAGCGCAGGTCCGGGGCTTCACTGACCTGGATGTGGCCGATGTCGCCAGCCGCGCCGTTGTGACCACGGAAAACCGTGCCGTGGGAAACGAGACCGGCGCCGATGCCCATGTCGACCAGGATGTAGAGCAGGTCGTTGCCGTCGCTGGGCGTTCCCTTGTGCCATTCGCCCAACGCCATCACGTTCACGTCGTTGTCCACCCACACTGGAGCGTCGTAGCGCTCGCGGAACCAGGAGCGGACGTTGAATCCGTTCCATCCCGGCATGATCGGCGGTGCGACCAGGGCTCCGGTAGAGAAGTCCACCGGGCCGGCGACGCCGATCCCGAACGCCCAAGGCCGCGTCCGGGTCCGCTGGGCCAGCCGGGCAAACATGGCGTCGAGCCGTTCGAGGCTCTCGTTCGGACGGTCGGCCGACTCCCAGTCGACATGGGCGAAGTCGATCAGCGTGCCGTCGAGCGTTGTGACCGCAGCGGACATCTCGGTGGCGCCGATCACAGCGGAGTACACGTGACCCGCCTCGCTGCGCAACGTCAGCGTCCGGGACGGTCGGCCTCCCTGCGAGGGGGCCATCGCGCCGTCCTCGAGGAGGCCGACCTCCATCGCCTGCCGCACCCGCTGCGCGATCACCTTGCGGCCCAGCCCGGTCTCACGCTCGAGCTCGGGCCGGGTCACGGCCTGCCCGGTCCGGACGAGGTTGATCAACCGCCCGTAGATGAACGCATCCTGGGGGGAGGGAGCTGAGGAGACAGCTGTGGTCGTCACAGCAGCAGATCGTAATGTTCGGCAGGGCCAAAAGAGAAGGGTATCTCGCGACCGACTCCTCGGTGAGACCGCGGCGTTCGTGACATCACCCCGGTGAATGGGCTGGATCAGCAGGGTGCATGATGTGACCGTTGACATACGTGCCAAGCGAACATAAGTTGGAGAAAGTGATCGGGACCACATGCCCCGAACGCCTCTCGGAAACATCCACTCTGTACGCGGTCATGGCCGCCCGAGTTCTTCGGAGACACACATGCGAAGGTTGATTGGCGCGGCGGTCGTCGCGTCCCTGGTTGCTGCCACGGCGGCTTGTGGAAGCTCGTCGGGTGGCACCACCAATGGGGCCTCCACCGACTCGTTCACCCTGGCCGCGATCACGCCGCCATCCTCGTTCGCCATCGGCGCTATGGCCTCCAGCGGCCCCGAGGACCCGTACTACCAGGCCGTCTACGACAAGCTCCTCAGCGTCGGCACCGACGGTCAGCCGCAGGCCGACCTCGCCACCGAATGGACCTCCGGCGACAACGGCATGAGCTTGAACCTGACCTTGCGCGAAGGGGTGAAGTTCACCGACGGAGCGGCCTTCGACGCCGACGCGGTCAAGGCGAACCTCGAGCACGCCAAGGCGGCCAAGGGCGAGGCGGCCTCCGCGCTCGGATCCGTCACGAGCGTCGAAGTGGTCGACCCGACCCACGTCACACTTCAGCTCAACCGTCCCGACCCGGGCCTGACCGCGGCGCTGGCCCGCAGCTCCGGCTACATGGCCAGCCCGAAGGCGCTCGACTCCGCCGATCTGGCCACGAAGCCCGTCGGCTCCGGCCCCTACGTCCTGGACGCCAAGCAGAGCACCGCCGGCAGCGTCTACGTCTACACCCGCAACGAGGACTACTGGGACAAGGACGCCTTCCCGTACGACAAGCTCACCGTCCGCTACATCGAGGACATGAGCGCGACGGTCAACGGTCTGCGTTCTGGCCAGATCGACGCGACCGCGACCCAGGCCAGTGACCTGCTCGCCGCCGCGAAGCAGGCGAACCTGAACGTCAAGACCTTCTTCGGCGGCGGCCTTGACGGCCTCTACCTCTGGGACCGCGACGGCAAGATCGCCCCGGCTCTGAAGGACGTTCGTGTCCGTCAGGCGATCAACTACGCCACCAACCGCGACGCGATCCTCAAGTCCGTGAAGGGCGGCCTCGGCACCGTCACCGCCCAGGTCTTCCCGGAGGGATCCCTGGGCTATGACGAGGCGCTCGACAACGCCTACCCGTACGACCTGGACAAGGCCAAGCAGCTGATGGAAGAGGCCGGGTACGCCGACGGCTTCACGATCACGCTCCCCGACTTCTCGCCGGTCTACCCCGACGAGCAGGCTGCGATGACCGAGCTGCTCAAGTCGATCAACATCACGGTGAAGTACAAGCCGATCACGGGCGACCAGGTCGTCGGAAGCATCATGGGTGGGCAGTGGCCGCTGAACTACTTCACGCTCACCACCTCGTCGCCGTACGAGCTCATCGGCCTCACCATGACCGACCAGTCACCGTTCAACCCGTTCAAGAACAGCGACCCGGAGCTCACGAAGCTGATCAACGCGGCGTACGCCGCCACCGGCGACGACCAGGACGCCGCGCTCCAGGCGGTCAACAAGTACGTCGTCGACCAGGCGTGGTTCGCCCCGTGGGATGCCGTCGAGAGCGCGGCCATCACGGCCAAGGGCATCGACGTCACCACCGTGCCGGGCGTCAGCGTCCCGCCGCTGTCGGCCTACCAGCCGGCCAGCTGATCCCGTCCCCGCGTCCGCGGTCCTCAGAGGCCGCGGGCGCGGGGGCACACCAGATCCAACCCTCGGAGTTACCGTGTTCACCTTCCTGCTTCGCCGAATCGCTTCAGGCGTCGCCCTCGTCTTTGTCACGGCGACGGTCACGTTCTTCCTGACAGCCATGACCGGATCGGATCCGGCCCGCCGGATCCTCGGCCCCACCGCGACCCTCGACGAGGTCGCGGCGAAGCAGGCCGAGCTCGGCCTCGACCAGCCCGTCCTCCAGCGCTACTTCGACTGGTTGGGCGGTGTCCTCCACGGCGATCTCGGTATCTCCTGGTTCACCAACGAGTCGGTCACCACGCTCGTCTGGGCGGCCCTGCCGGTCACGCTTTCCCTCGTGGTCAGCGCCATCGTGCTGACGGCACTGATCAGCGTCGTGCTGGGTGTGGTCTCGGCCGTCCGCGGGGGATGGCTCGACAACGCCGTCCAGGTGCTCTCCATCGTCGGCTTCGCGATCCCCAGCTTCCTCGTCGGCCTCCTGCTCTCGGTGGTCTTCGCCGTCCAGCTCGGCGTCCTACCGGCCATCGGGTACACGCCGCTGAGCGTCGACCCTGCCGGGTGGCTGACCTCGATCACGCTCCCGGCCGTCGCGCTCACCGTCGGTGCCGTCGCGACCGTGTCCACCCAGACCCGCGGCTCGATGATCGAGGTGCTCAACCAGGACTACGTGCGGACGCTTCGCAGCCGTGGCCTACCGACCCGGAGCATCCTGCTCAAGCACGCACTACGCAATGCAGCCCCGGCATCCCTGACGATCCTCTCCCTGCAGTTCATCGCGCTGATCAGCGGTGCCGTCGTGATCGAGAAGGTCTTCGGACTCAACGGCATCGGCCAGCTCGCCACCTCGGCGGCCAGCCAGGGCGACGTTCCGCTCATCCTCGGCGTGGTCCTCCTCGTCGTCACCCTCGTCGTCATCGTGAACCTGCTCGCCGACCTCCTGCTCGGCTGGCTCAACCCCAAGGTGCGCATCGCATGAGCCTCTCCACCGATCCGTCCACGGCGGCCACCCTCGGCCACGCCATCGACCCCGAGATCAGACGCGCTGGCCTGCTCAAACGCCTCCTGCGCATTCCCACCGCCGTCATCGCGCTGGCGTGGCTCGCGGTGGTCATCGCCGCTGCCGTCCTCGCTCCGTTGTTGACCTCGCAGAGCCCCACCGACTCCGACATCGCCAATGCCCTGGCCCCGATGGGCGCCGGGCACCCGCTCGGGACCGACGGTGTCGGGACCGACGTCTGGGCCCAGCTGCTCTACGGCGCCCGCACCAGCCTCGTCGGTGCGCTGATTGTCGTGGTCGTCGCACTCCTGGTCGGCCTGCCTGCCGGACTGATCGCCGGCTACTTCCGTGGCCGCTTCGACGGCATCTCAACCTGGATTGCCAGCCTGCTGATGGCCCAGCCCGCGATCATCATCCTGCTCGTCGTCCTGACCCAGGTCGGGCGCAACACCGCCCTGGCGATGCTCGTCTTCGGATTCATCATCGCCCCCGGTGTCTTCCGGCTGGTCCGTGCCTCGGTGATCGCCGTGCGCGAAGAGCTCTTCGTCGACGCGGCGCGGGTCTCAGGCCTCACCGACCCCCGGCTGATCCGCCGTCACATCCTCCCGGTGGTCGTCGCTCCGACGGTGATCCAGATGTCGCAGATCCTCGGCATCGCAATCGTGGTTCAGGCCGGCCTGGAGTTCCTCGGTCTCGGCTCGGCCAACCAGGCCAGCTGGGGCGGCATGCTCAACGACGCCTTCCAGAACATCTACACCGCACCCCGACTGCTGGTCTGGCCCGCACTCGCGATCATTCTCACGGTCACCGCATGCGCTCTCCTGGGCAACTCCCTGCGGGACGCGCTCGGGGGTTCCCCCGCCCCGCGCCGCCGCCGGAAGCGAACGTCCGCTGGAAGCGCAGCCGCCGCTCTGCCTGGAGAGACCGGGGATGATGTCGCCCTGCAGATCGACAACCTCGTTGTGTCCTACCCGGGTACCGCGGGGGACCGGGAGGTCGTCCACGGAATCTCCTTGGCGATCCGCAAGGGCGAAGTCCTCGGCCTGGTCGGGGAGTCGGGCTCGGGCAAGTCACAAACGGCCTTCTCCGTGCTCGGGCTGCTGCCCGACGCGGCTTCGATGACCGCCGACCAGATCCAGTTCCACGGCGAGGACCTCACGGGGCTCTCCGGAGCCGCGATGAACCGGCTCCGTGGTCGACGTATCGGATACATCCCGCAGGAGCCGATGTCGAACCTCGACCCGTCCTTCCGGATCGGGTCGCAGCTCATCGAGCCCATGCGGCACCACCTCGGACTCTCCCGCAAGG
Source organism: Nocardioides sp. JCM 18999 (assembly GCF_055391175.1). Lineage (NCBI taxonomy): Bacteria > Bacillati > Actinomycetota > Actinomycetes > Propionibacteriales > Nocardioidaceae > Nocardioides > Nocardioides sp. JCM 18999. Next base: position 3,482,419 of record NZ_AP043887.1, on the reverse strand, counting down.
ATGCGAAGGCGGAAGCTCTCCGGCTCCTCGAACGGGTGGGCATCCGCGACTCCGAACGGGTCTTCAACGCCTACCCCCATCAGATCTCGGGTGGCATGGCGCAGCGCGTCCTCATCGCCGGTGCCGTCTCCTGCAACCCCGAGCTTCTGATCGCCGACGAGCCCACCACCGCACTCGACGTCACCGTCCAGGCGGAGGTGCTCGACCTGATCCGTGAGATCCAAGCCGAGCGTGAGATGGCCGTCCTGCTGGTGACCCACAACTTCGGTGTGGTCGCTGACATCTGCGACACCGTCGCGGTCATGCGGGAAGGCCTGATCGTCGAGGTGGCGAGCGCTGCCGACCTCTTCTCCGACCCACAGGACCCGTACACCCGGATGCTTCTCGACAGCTCCGTCGAGGGCGCGCCGGCCCGCAAGCCCCTGCCAGTGATGGGAGTCAGCCGATGACCGAGACCCCGCTCCTCGAGGTCGACCACCTCGCCGTCGAGTACGACGTCAAGGGATTCCGTCGTTCACCGATCCGTGTCCTGCACGGAGTCTCCCTCGACGTACGTCGGGGGGAAACCCTCGGTCTGGTCGGTGAGTCCGGCTCGGGCAAGACCACGCTCGGTCGCGCCGTTCTCGGCCTCGCGCCGGTGGCCGACGGTGAGATCCGTTTCGAAGGCCGGACGATTTCCGGCCTGGGCAAGAAGGAGCGCCGGGCGCTGAGCAGCGACATCCAGGTCGTGTTCCAGGACCCGTACACGTCGCTGAACCCGGCGATGACGATTGGCGACATCCTTGCCGAACCGCTCGCCGCAGGCGGCGTCACCAAGGGTGAGGCGCGCCAGAGGGTCAAGGACCTCCTCGACTCCGTCCACCTGCCCGCCGACGCCGCGCAGCGCTTGCCGCGCGAGTTCTCCGGCGGTCAGCGCCAGCGCGTCGCCATCGCCCGGGCCTTGTGCCGCGAGCCGAAGCTGATCGTCTGCGATGAACCCGTCAGTGCCCTCGACCTCTCTACCCAGGCCCGGGTCCTCGACCTCTTCGTCGAGATCCAGGAGCGCACCGGCGTCGCCTACCTCTTCGTCAGCCACGACCTCGCCGTCGTGCGCCACATCGCTCACCGGGTGGCGGTGATGTACCGCGGCGAGATCGTCGAGCTCGGCGACGGCGACACCGTCACATCGACGCCCGAGCACCCCTACACGCAGAAGCTCCTGCTCGCCTCGCCGGTCCCTGACCCGGTTGCGCAGGCAGCCCGTCGGGCTCGGCGTCTCGACGCCGCATCGTCGCGGGGCGATGCAGCGTGATGTCCACGACGCACCCTTCACGACGGGTCGGGGCCGGAATCATCGGAACCGGATTCATGGGGGAGGTCCACAGTCGAGCGATTCGACGGTCAGGAGCGGAACTTCGACGAATCGTCGGAGTCGATCTCGGGCAGAGCCGTAAAGCCGCGCAACGTCTCGGGATCGACCTCGTCACCGAGGATCTCGACACGCTGCTGGGCGATCCGGACATCGACGTCGTTCACGTGTGCACCCCCAACGCCACGCATGCCGACCTCGCCCGAGCGGTGATTGCGGCGGGCAAGCACGTGATCTGTGAGAAGCCCCTCGCCGTCACCGCGGCCGAAGCCGCCGACCTCACGGAACGCGCCGACCGCGCAGGAGTCGTCGCAACGGTTCCGTTCGTCTACCGGTTCTATCCGATGGTCCGAGAGGCACGGGCCCGACTCGCTTCCGGTACCTCCGGTGAGATCCGCCTGCTTCACGGGTCCTATCTGCAGGACTGGCTCGCCGAGAGCGACGACGACAACTGGCGTGTCTCGGCCGAGCACGGTGGGTCGTCACGAGCATTCGCCGACATCGGAGTCCACTGGTGCGACCTCCTCGAGTTCGTCACCGGTCACCGGATCGCTCGGGTCACCGCCCGCACTCTCATCGCGGTCCCCGAACGGTCAGGACGAAAGGTCACCACGGAGGACGCCGCCGTTCTCCTGCTCGAGACCGACCAGGGCGCCACAGGCACGCTCACGGTCAGCCAGATCAGTCCCGGGCGGAAGAACAGGCTCTGGTTCTCGGTCGACGCAGCTCGGGAGAGCCTGTCGTTCGACCAGGAGAATCCTGAATCGCTCTGGGTCGGCGGCCGCCAGGTCAACCAACAGCTTCTACGAGGCGTTGCCTCGCGCCCTGACGTCGCGCCCTACGCGATCCTTCCGTCCGGCCATCCCCAGGGTTACCAGGACTGCTTCGACGCCTTCGTCCGCGACACCTACACCGCCCTCGGTGGGCCGGTGCCGGACGGTCTCCCGACCTTCGCCGACGGGCTGCGTGCCGCCCGGATCACTGAAGCGGTGATCGAGTCTGCCGCCACCGGCACCTGGGTCGACATCGACGACACCCGCACCTCTGAACAGGAACTCATCGCATGACCAGGAACTACCCCCGATCAGTTGACGTCGCCATTGTCGGCAGTGGCCCTACCGGCGCCGCCTACGCCCGCATCCTCAGCGAGCTCAGCCCCGACGTCACGGTCGCGACCTTCGAGGTCGGGCCGCAGCTGACCGCCACGCCGGGAATGCACGTCAAGAACATCAGCGACCTCACCGAGCGTGCGGTCGCGCAGCGCCGCTCCGAGGGACCCGCCGCGCAGAGCACCGGTGGCCCCGTCGACACGATGGACGGGTACGCCGACGCGGCACCGCGCTTGGTCCGCCCCGGCACCTTCCTCCTGCCCGACGGCTACCGCCAGGAGGGTGAGGACGGTCTGCCCGCGGCGGCGATGTCGAGCAACGTCGGTGGCATGGGCGCGCACTGGACCGGTGCCTGCCCGCGGCCCGGTGGCCAGGAGCGGATCGCGTACCTCGACACCGACGGACAGCTCGACGAGCTGCTCGACGAGGCCGAGCGGCTGCTCAGCGTCGACGCCCGGGCGTTCGACGACGCTCCGTTCTCGGCCGAGGTCCGCAAGCGGCTCGGCGACGTCCTCGACACCGCTCGCAGCGAAGACCGGCGCGTGGCCTCGATGCCATTGGCAGTCGTCCGCCACGACGACGGCAGCCTCACCTGGTCCGGATCCGATGCCGTCTTCGGCGAGGCCACCCGGAACAACCCGAACTTCCAGCTCTTCGACGAGTCCCTCGTCGTTCGCGTCCTGACCGATGGAGCCAGGGCTGCCGGGGTGCGAGTCCGTGACCTGCAGTCGGGCGAGGAGCACGACGTAGCGGCCCGATTCGTAGTCGTCGCAGGAGACAGCCTTCGCACTCCCCAACTCCTCTGGGCGTCCGACATCCGTCCGCGCGCCCTCGGCCGCTACCTCAACGACCAGCCGCAGACCGTCTACGCCGTTCGTCTCCGCGACGTCGATGCGGACGAGGTCGCTGACGACGCACCCGAAGCGCCGGCGATCACCAAACAAAGCGGGGTCAACTGGGTTCCGTTCACCGACGACGAGCCGTTCCACGGCCAGGTGATGCAGCTCGACGCCTCGCCCGTGCCCCTCGCCGGAGACGAGCCGACCCGCGGCACGATCGTCGGGCTGGGCTGGTTCTGCGCCAAGGACCTGCAGGAGTCCGACCGGGTCGAGTTCGACGACGACGCCGTCGACGCCTACGGGATGCCGAAGATGCGGATCCACTACACCCTCAGCGAGGCCGACCGCCGCTCGATCGAGGCGTCCCGCGCGTCGATCCTGCGCGCTGCGGCCGCCCTGGGTGAGCCGCTCGACGACTCGGCCCCCCTGACCTTCCCGCCCGGCGCCTCCTTGCACTACCAAGGCAGCGTCCGGATGGGTGCCGTCGACGACGGCACCTCGGTGTGCGGCCCAACGTCCGAGGTGTGGTCCGTCGCCGGCCTCTTCGTCGCAGGCAACGGGGTCATCCCGACCTCAATCGCCTGCAACCCCACCCTCCTGGCTGTCGCCCTCGCAGTCGGCGGAGCCCGCGACATCTCGGCCCGAATGGCCACCCCACTCACCTCTCGCTCCGGCGAGGAAAGGAACTGACATGCTCGAACGGAACGTCATCCAGGGACGCGGCTTCCGCAACGTCGTCGAGGGCGGACAGGTCACGGGCTTCCAGTTCGACCTGCGCAACCCGAACTACCGTGGCGGCTGGGCCAGCCTCGTTGACGGCGTCGAGGTGATCATCGACGGCGAGAAGATCGAGAGCCACGTCCCGCTGTGGACCCTGCAGGGCCGGACCTTCACCCGAGACGAGCTCCGCGCCAGCGACCTGCGCTGGAGCCTCGACGAGCTCGCCCGGATCACCGTGCCCAAGCCCGGCGGGCTGAGCACCGGTGTCCACCAGGTCGAGGCCACGGTGTTCATCCGGCGCTCCTACTTCCCGCCGATGATCGAGCGTTCCTCCTTCAGCGCCGACCGGAGCGCCGTTATCGTGCCGCCCGCCCCTGCGGGCGACCTGAAGTGGTGCGTCTCGACCTACAGCTACGCCCAGGACATCAACACCCTGATGACGCTCGAGGACGTGCTCGCCGACGTCGCCGACCTGGGCGCGACCGGCATCGAGATCCTGGGTGAGGGCAACGTGCCGAGCTACCCGACGCCGGACGCCGCCTGGGTGGACCACTGGCACGGCCTCGTGCAGCGCTTCGGCCTGACCCCGACCAACTTCGGCTCCTGGGTCGACACCACCCGGTGGCACGACCGGGCGCTCACCGCTGAGGAGGCGACTGCCCAGCTTCAGCTCGACCTGCGTCTGGCCCACCAGCTCGGGTTCACGTCTGTGCGACCCAAGTTCGGTGTCACGTCCTGGCACCTCGACCCGCACCCGGTGTGGCGCGACGCAGTCCTGCGCTCCCTCGATCTCGCCGCCGATCTCGACGTTGTGATCTGCCCCGAGATCCACGCTCCCACGCCGATCAAGCACCCGGTCACCCAGGGCTACATCGACCTGATCGAGGAGACCGGCAGCGAGCATTTCAAGCTGCTCATCGACACCGGCATCTTCCAGACCGCACCCGTGCTCGAGAACGCTGAGGACATCGAGGTGATCGACGGGGGCGACATCCCCGAGCACCTCCGCCCGCTCAACGTCCCGATGGAGGACCTGCGCGAGGTGCTGCCGCACGTGCACTTCATCCAGGCGAAGTTCTTCGACATCGATGACGACCTGCACGACCTGCACATCCCGTGGGAGCCGATCCTCTCCACGCTGCGCGAGGCCGGCTGGTCGGGCTGGCTCTCGAGCGAGTACGAAGGCCGCCGCGACCCGTACCGCGGCGCGGACCAGGTCCGTCGCCAGCACGCTCTCCTGCGACGCCTGGTCGGTGCCGCCACGCCATGAGCACCACCGCGCTCGGCCCGCTCGCTGACGACCTGCGGAGCCCGTCCCGCCCCCACCGGCCAGGAATCCGGTGGTGGTGGGCGGCACCTCTCGTCGCCCAGGAGGCGGTCCGGGAGCTTCGCGCGATCGCCGAGGTCGGCTTCGGCGAGGTCGAGATCGCCTTCTCGCCCGATTCCTGGGCGACCTCGGGTCAACGGGAAAAGCTGGCCGTCGTCTTGGCCGAGGCAGACACCCTCGGCGTCGTCGTCTCGATGACGATGGGCGCCTCCTGGCCCGTCCGCACACCGAACTCCGGTGAGGGCACGGGGTACGCCGCCCAGGAGCTGCAATACGGACGCCTCGACCTGGCAGCGGGGCAACCCTGGGCCGGTCCCCCTCCGGCACCGTTCGACGCCGAGGAGTTCGACCAACCCCGTCGACTGGTCAACGTCGTGGCCGCTCGCGTGCTCGAGGACGGCTCGCGGCCGGCACTCCGCCCGGCCGCCGAGCGACCGCGGTGGGGCTCCCCAGTCCGGCCGACCGCTACGTCGACTGTCCTGGACCCCGGATCCCTCGTGGCGGTCGACGGCGCCACCGCGGAGCACGTCGCATGGACGCCGACCGACGACGGCCACTGGGTCCTCATCGCCAGCTGGTCCCGGGAGAACCGCGAGCACAACGCCAACCCGTTCGACGCCGAGGCAGCCCGTGCGGTGACCTCGTACCTCGACGAGCACCAGCTCGGCGCCGAGGCGACTGGTCACGTCGACGCCTCGCGGGGCGACTTCTTCGAGGACTCCCTCGAGCTCAATGCCGTCTCGGTCTTCTGGACGCCGCGACTCCTGGAGGAGTTCGCAGCCCGTCGTGGTTACGACGTCGCGCCGCTCCTGCCGCTGCTCTTCGTCCACGGCATGTCGAACTACTGGGTCCCCGACACCGAGCCGACACCTGACTTCACCCTCGCCGACGGCACGGCCGAGGCGGTCCGTCGCGACTACTACCGCACCCTGACCGACCTCTACGTCGACGAACACCTGGCGGCGTACCAGGAGTGGGCGCAGACTCACGGTCGCACCTTCAAGGCCCAGGTCTCCTACGGGCAGAACCTCGAACCGATGCGCAGTGCCCGGAAACTCGCCGCGCTCGGTGGTCACGTCGAGACCGAGTCACTCAACTCCGGAGACCGGGCACCGGTCCGGTCGACGCACCCGACGTGGAGGTTCGCGCTGGACCACCAGCGCTGCCTGGTCAGCGGCGTCCACCAGGCCGGACACACGCGCCTGTCCACGGAGCTCGGCGCCCAGTTCCTCAAGACCTACGAGCTCGACCTCAGCGACTACCGCGAGCTCATGGACAAGGCATGGTCCGTCGGCGTCTCGCGCCCCTATGTGCACGGTTTCGCCTATCAGCCTCCCGATGCGGAGTGGCCGGGCCAGCAGCGCTTCGGTGACTTCACCAGCGAGAGCTGGAACGACCGGCACTTCCCGCAGTGGTCCGCGTGGTCGAACCTCACCGCCTACTGGACGCGCGGCACACAGGTCCTCGAGAGCGGCATCGCTCGCGCCGATGTCGCGATCTACCGCGATGGCTTCCTCACCTCCGCCGCTCGAGGGTTCGCCACCCCGGACACCGAGGGCCTGAGCCCGCGGCACCTCGCCGACGCCCAGGGGCTCGAGGAGGACGGGTACGTCGTCCAGTTCGTCGACCCGGTGCTCCTCGAGGACGTCGAGTACGACGCCAACGGCACGCTGCTTCCCGCCACGGTCGGCTACCGGGCCGTCGTCATCGCCGACCGCGTGGTCTCCGTGCGGGCACTGAACCGGTTGGTCGGGGCCGCGCAGTCGGGACTCCGGATCGTCTTCCTCGGCGACTTGCCGACGACCCCGGTCTCGCACGGGGATGCCGACACCGACCTCGGAAACACCCTCGCCCAACTCCTCGCGCTGCCGAGCGTCGTCCGAGTGGAGACGGCCGCCGACGTCGCTGGCGCACTCGCCGATCTGTCGCTCTCGCCCCGGGTCGACACCCGCGGAACCCACCTCCTGGTTCAGGTCCGCGACCTGGATTCCCGCCGCGTGGCGCTGCTCTACAACCCGGCCGACCAGCCGGTCCGGGCCGCGGTCAACATCGAAGGGGCCGGCATCCCGTCGGTCATCGACCTGTGGACCGGTTCGGTCACCGCGTGTGTGCAGTACCGCGCCGACCAACAACGCACGACCGTTCCGGTGGTCGTGCCGCCCCGGGGCTGCACGGTCATCATTCTCGACCTCACCCGCGACCCGGCGGCCGGCGACGCTCCGTTGCACGTGGTCGACGAGATGCCCCATCGAGTCCACCATGTCGAAGGGCAGCTCGTCCTCCGGGCCGAGACGGCCGGCACCCGGCGACTCCGCCTCTCCGACGGCTCGGAGGCACGCGTCATCGCTCGCCCCGCCGAGCGCACGGTCGCCTCTGTGGGTCCCTACACCTGGCGGCTCGATGTCACGACGGTAGAACCCACCGGGCAGAGTCGCACGATCCGCATTGACGAGCTGCCCACACTCGCCGACTGGCGCGCGCTCGGTGAACTCGCAGGAGAGGCAGGCACCGGGACCTACGAGGGGACATTCACCATCCCCGCGGACTGGTTCGGCGCAGACCGCGGCGTTGAACTCGATCTCGGCCACGTCGCCGGCACCGCCCGAATCCAGGTCAACGGCCAGAACGTCGCCGACCTGGTCGGCGAGAGTCGACGGGTCGACGTCACGCCTCAGCTCCGCCCCGGTGCCAACACGCTGCGCGTCGTAGTCGCCTCCGTCCTCCGCAATGCCGTCACCCACCACCGAGGCACAAGCACGCGAACCGCGGAGGTCGGCCTCCGCGGCCCCGTCACGTTCACGCCGTACGTGGACGTCCCGATCAGCACCACAGCCCAGCACCGCCGAAAGGACACTCAATGAGTGAGCAGCGCCCCGTCATCCCGGGGTTCCACCCGGATCCCAGCATCTGCCGAGTGGGGGACGACTACTACCTGGTGAATTCGAGCTTCGAGTACGCCCCGGGCGTCCCGGTCTTCCACTCCACCGACCTGAGCTCGTGGACGTTGATCGGGCACGCCCTCAGTCGCCCCGGTCAGCTTGACGTCTCCAAGGCCGGCCCGTCGGGTGGCATCTTCGCCGCGACGATCCGGCACCACGACGGCCGGTTCTGGATGATCACCACCAACTGGGCCGACAACGGCGGCCAGCTGATCTCCTGGGCCGAGGACCCCGCCGGTGAGTGGTCGGACCCGGTCCGGATCCCGTCGGCGATCGGCATCGATCCCGACCTTGCCTGGGACGATGACGGCACCTGCCTCATGACGTACGCCGGCTTCGGCCCGAACGGCGGGGAAGGCATCGTCCAGTCCGCCATCGACCCGCTGACAGGGGAGGTGCTCACGGAGCGCCGGTGGCTGTGGGCCGGTGCGGGTGGCAAGTTTCCTGAGGGACCGCACCTGTACCGGATCGGTGCGTGGTGGTACCTCCTCGTGGCCGAGGGTGGCACCGAGCGCGGTCACGCGGTCACCATCGCGCGGGGTCCGTCCCCGCAGGGCCCCTTCGAGGGCTGCCCGGCCAACCCGATCCTCACTCGTCGCGGCTCCGACGACCCGGTGCAGTCCACCGGCCACTCCGACCTGGTGCAGCGTCCCGACGGAAGCTGGGCGATCGTCTACCACGGTGTCCGTGCCAGGGGTTCGAGCCCTGAGTGGCACGTGCTGGGTCGAGAGACCTTCGCGGATCACGTCGAGTGGGTCGACGGCTGGCCGCGGCTCACCACACACATCGACCCGCCGTCGACCGCTGCCGAGACTGTTTGGACGCTTGGCTCCGGTGACCTTCCGGCCGACTGGGTCGGCCAGGAGTGCTTCCCCGAGCAGGTGATGTCCCGCGTCGGTGGCACCTGGACGGTGACGGCGAGCGAGCACCCTTCCTTCGTCGGCCGCCGCCAGGAGCACCTCGTGATGAGCGTCCGCGCGCAGCTGGGCGGAGAAGGTGTCGGCGGGATCTCCGTCCGGATCGATCCGCGGCACGCGCTGGGCCTGGAGCGTGACGGCGACCGGGTTCGCTCGGTCTGGTCCGTTGGCGACGTGCGCCACGTTCTCAGCGAGCACGACGTCGAGGACGGCGACGTTCTCGAGCTCGCCAGCCGGGCCTCCGACGGGCACGAGTACTCGACGTCCCGCGGTCCCGACACCCTCGCTGCCGCGATCCTCCGAGACGGCCGTCGCATCGACCTCGGCGCGATCGACGGCCGTTACGTCTCCACGGAAGTTGCCGGCGGCATGACCGGTCGGATGGTCGGCGTCGACTGCCGGTCCGGGACCGTCTCGATCGACCTCTTCGAGTACCACGGGGAGTCCGATGCCGCCGAGCACTTCGACGGCTGGGTGGAAGGCGTGGTGGCATGAGTCGCCCGATCACGCTGTTCACTGGCCAGTGGGCCGACCTGCCGTTCGAGGAGGTTGTCCGGCTCGCCTCGGGCTGGGGCTACGACGGTCTCGAGGTCGCCTGCTGGGGCGACCACCTCGACCCGTGGCTCGCGGCCGAGGACGACTCCTACGTCCGCTCGAAGCTGGACCTGCTGGAGAAGTACGGGCTGCAGCTGCACGCGATCTCCAACCACCTCAAGGGTCAGGCGGTCTGCGACGACCCGATCGACGCACGCCACCGGGCGATCCTGTCCGACCGGATCTGGGGTGACGGCGACCCTGAGGGCGTCCGCCAGCGGGCCGCGGAGGAGATGAAGGTGACCGCCCGCGCCGCGCAACGGCTCGGCGTGAAGACGGTCGTCGGCTTCACCGGCTCCTCGATCTGGAAGTACGTGGCCATGTTCCCGCCCGCGACCGACGAGATGATCGCCGCCGGCTACCGCGACTTCGCCGACCGGTGGAACCCGATCCTCGACGTCTTCGACGAGTGCGGGGTGCGGTTCGCCCACGAGGTGCACCCCTCGGAGATTGCCTACGACTACTGGACGACGAAGGCGACGCTGGAGGCGATCGGGCACCGGGAGGCGTTCGGCCTCAACTGGGACCCGAGCCACATGATCTGGCAAGACATCGACCCCGTCGGCTTCCTCTGGGACTTCCAGGACCGGATCTACCACGTGGACTGCAAGGACACGAAGCGCCAGACGGGCAACGGCCGCAACGGCCGCCTGGGCTCGCACCTGCCATGGGCCGACCCCCGGCGGGGCTGGGACTTCGTCTCCACCGGGCGCGGTGACGTGCCATGGGAGCAGTGCTTCAGGACGCTCAACGCGATCGGGTACGACGGCCCGATCTCGATCGAGTGGGAGGACGCCGGCATGGACCGTCTCGTCGGTGCACCCGAGGCGCTCGACTTCGTCCGGGCGCAGCTGTTCGAAACTCCGGAGTCCGCCTTCGACGCCGCCTTCAGCACCCGGTGAACGAGGGGACGCTGAGCGCAGCACCGACCGCGGTGGTGTCGCCCCGGCGGCAGACCGCTGTGCTGGTCGTCGCCGGTGCTGTCGCACTGATGACGGTGCTCGACCTCTCGGTGGTGACCGTCGCGCTCCCGGCGATGCAACGTGAGCTCGGGCTCTCGCCCGGTGAGCTTCAATGGGTGGTCAATGCCTACGCCCTGACCCTTGCGGGGTTCCTGCTTCTCGGTGGGCGGGCGGCCGACCTCTGGGGCGCTGAGCTGGTCTTCCAGGTCGGGCTGGTCGTCTTCACTGTCTCCAGTCTGGTCGGCGGCCTGGCCGTCGAGGGGTGGCAGCTGATCGCGGCCCGGGCGGTCCAAGGGGTCGGGGGAGCCGTCCTCGCTCCGGTCACGCTGACCCTGCTGACCCGGACGTTCCGCGAACCGCAGGAACGCGCCCGAGCTCTGGGGATCTGGGCCGCCGTGGCGGGCATCGGTGGCGCTCTCGGCGGTGTCGTCGGCGGCCTGCTCACCGGGCTGCTCAACTGGCGCTGGGTCTTGATGGTCAACGTCCCTGTGGGCGTCGCGCTTATGGTCGCCGCTCTCCTGGTCTTTCCGATCAGTCGGAGCCAGGGCGGCCGCGGACGGCTCGATATCCCTGGTGCCATCACCGTCACCGGTGCTTCCGCCGCGCTCATCGGTGGGATCACCGCCGCCGAGGGTCGCGGGTGGGCTGACCCGCTCACCGTCGCGCTGATCGCCGCCGCGGTCGTCCTGGCGCTCGGCTTCGTCGCGATAGAACGTCGAGTCCCCGCACCGCTGGTGCCGCTGTCGATCTTCCGGATCCACTCCCTGCTCCTGGCCAATACGCTCTCGCTGCTGACCGGCGGGGTCGTGGGTGCGACGTTCTTTGTCCTGTCGCTCCACCTGCAGAATGTCCACGACTCCACGCCAGTGGCGACCGGCTTCCTGCTGCTGCCCGGCGCGATCGGAATCAGCCTGGGTGCCCGGTTGGCGCCCCGGTTGCTGCGTCACCAGTCGCACCGCAATGCCTATCTGATCGGGGTGGGACTGACCGTGGTCGGACTGATCTGGCTGGGTGCAGTGGTGGGAACCGAGGCCTCCCCGATCCACGTCCTCGCTCCGTCGTTCGTCGCGATGGCCGGGTGTGGGTTCTCGGGCCTCCCGCTGACGTTGTCGGCGCTGGTCGACGTTCCCGAGGACCGGGTCGGGCTGGCCTCCGGGCTGCTCAACACCTCCCGACAGCTCGGCGGTGCGGTGCTGCTCGCACTCCTGATGACGATCGCCTCAACGATCGCCGCCCCCCAGCACGCCGGTGAACTGAACGCCGGCTACACCACCGCGCTCGCGGTAATGGCGTGCCTGGTCGCGGCCACGGCGCTCGTCGGTGTACGGCTGAACGCCGCCCGGCCCGATCGGGCCGAGCGGCGGTCGGTCGGGCCAGCAGGGTCAGACGTGGGTGGAGCGCCGAGCGCCGAGTAGTGCGGCCGCGGCGGCGGCCAGCGAGAGCAGGCCCACGCTCGCGACCGCGCCTCCGCGGTTGTCGGTTCCCGCCATCACGGCGAGGACGAGGAGTGGGCAGATGAACTCCCCAAGGAAGAGCGCCGAGGTCCAGCGTCCCGTCGCCCGGCCGCGCTGGTCGTAGTCGACGCCCGACAACGCCCACGTGAGCAAGGTCGGGAGCATCAGGCCTGTACCCGCCGAGGCGACTACGGCGCCCACGACGAGCGCCGGGACGGAGTTGGCGAAGCCAGCCGCGATGAGGCCGACGGCGGCGAGGCCGAACGCCACGGTCAGCAGGACGGGGGTCGGACGCCGACCTGCGACCCGGCCGAAGGTGAAGGCGCCGCCCGCGGTGGCCGCAGAGGCGAGCGCGGTGACCGCTCCGATGACCGGGACCTCGTCGATACCGAGGTCGTCGAGGAGGAACGGCACCTGCACGATCGGGGTGTAGAAGACGATCCCGCCCAGCAGGGTCGCCCCGCACGGCAGCAGCAGACGCGACCAGGGCAACGGCGGCAGCGGGGCATCCCCGTCCACCGCAGTCCGAGGTGTGCGCGGCTGCCACAGCAGCGCGGCGGCCAGGACGGCGAAGACCAGACCGCAGGCGTAGAGCCAGAACGGCGTCCGCCAACTGTGGGCGCCGAGCGCGCCGCCCAAGGCGAAGAAGAGCGTGGCCGATATCGAGGCGAAGACCGTCTGGAGACCGAGCCACTGGTCTCGCTCAGGACCGGAGAAGTAGTCGGCGATCATGGTGGTGCAGCAAGTCATGATCGCGGCCTCGGCGACCCCGACACCCGCGCGGCTGAGCAGGATCGCCGGCAGCCCGTCGAGCCAGAGGGGAGCCGTGCCGAAGACCGAGTAGATGACCAGTGCCGTGACGAGGAGGCGCTTGCGTCCGAAGGTGTCGATGATCCGTCCGGCGAACGGTGCCAGCAGAGCGATCATCAGGGCGGGCAGCGTCAGTGCCAGCGGGACGAGCGCCTCGGCCTGGTCGGTGTTGCCGAACGCGTCCTGCATGTTCGGGAGGATCGGGGCCAGGAGTACGGCACCCAGGATGGGCAGACAGCTGATCAGCATCAGCAGGATGCCTTGAGGGCGCCCTGCCTGTCGGGTTCCCGCGACGTCTTCTGCGCGGGCAGTGGTGAAAGACATGGCGAGAATCGTGACGCCGGTCACAGTGCCAGGGAACCGCCAGTCGCTGAGGCTTCGTATCCATGGCGTGAATAGGCCGGTGCGTCAGCCGAGTTCAGGAGGCGCGGACCTCGCTCGCCACAACCCGGAGCTCGGAGCGCAGCCACTGGTGTGCCGGATCGGCGCTGTGGACCGGGTGCCACCAGAACGCCTCCTTGAGCGGCACGACGTCCCAGGGGCAGGGAAGGATTCGAATCTCGGCAGCGGGCTGGAGGCGTTCGGCGAGACGACGCTGGAGGACGGCGACGCGTCGGGTCCCGGTGACTAGGAACGGGATCGGCAGGAAGCTGTCGATCGCAACCTCGACCCGGGGCTCGACCCCGAGCATGGCGAGCTGCCGGGCAGCGGGGGCGAAAGCGGTCGGCAGATCGTAGAGAGACACCCAGGGCAGCGAGCTGAGGGTCGTGAGGTCGAGCTCGTCGCCCACGGCCGGGTTGTCCGCGCTGACGATGCAGACCCACTCGTCGTCGTACAGGTCGGTGAATGGGAGGTCGCTGATCAGGCCGTGAGGGAGCAGGATCCCGTCGACCCCGCGCAAGGTCTCGGCCGCCTCGTCGAGCAGGGTCAGGCCTGGCTGACGCAAGCGCAGGCGCACGCCGGGCGCCGTCTCGGCCAGGCGGCGGCCCAGCGGCTGCCCGAGGATCGTCGCGGCGTAGTCGGAACAGATCAGCGAGAATTCACGGTCCGTCGTCAGTGGATCGAACTCCGGAGCGGCGTCGAAGACCCGCGTGACGATGGCGAGCGCCGCCTCGGTCTGGCTGCGCAGCTGTACGGCCAGCGGGGTGAGCTCATAGGTGTTGCCCGAGCGGTGCAGCAGCTCGTCGTTGAAGTGGCGCCGCAGCCTACGCAGGGCAGCTGAGACGGCCGGCTGGCTCAGGCCCAGGGCCTCGGACGCGCGGGTCACGTTGCGCTCACTCAGCAGCGCCCCAAGGGTCGGGAGCAGGTTCAGGTCGAGGTTGCGCAGGCTGTTCGTCGGCACAGTCGGGCACCCTACGCCCACTATCCATCTGATGGATAGCAGGGATCATCAGGTTGCCCTTCCGTGATGGTGATCACGCGAGAAGAGTGGTCCCCGTCACAAGTTCGGATCCACCGGACTGTTCGATACATCCGGGAGATCCACGTGCCTGCTGTGCGTCATGTCCTCGTCGTCGGCGCGGGTGCCGCCGGTGCCGCCACCGCGATCCTGCTGGCCGAGCAAGGCGTCTCGGTCGACCTCATTGACATCAAGCCCGACGTCAGCGCGCTCGGCTCGGGCATCACACTGCAGGGCAACGCCCTACGCGTCCTGCGTCAGCTCGGCGTGTGGGACGAGGTCTCCGCGCTTGGCTACCCCTTCGACTCCCTGGGCATCCGCCTTCCGGACCCCCAGGCGACCCTGGTCGCCGAGCTGACCGAGATCCGCACCGGCGGGGAGGACCTCCCGGCCACGATGGGGATGTACCGCCCCGACCTGGCCCGCATCCTCGTCGATCGCGCGATCGAGCTCGGCGCCAAGGTCCACTTCGGCACGACGTACACAGAGCTCAGCCAAGACGCTGATGGCGTCGAGGTCACGTTCGCCGACGGTTCGAGCGGCCGGTACGACCTCGTCGTCGGGGCTGACGGCGTTCGCTCGTGGACCCGTCGCCAACTCGGCATCGACCTGGAGACCCGCTCGACCGGGATGGGCATCTGGCGCGTGTTCGCCCCGCGCCCCACCTCGGTGACCCGCACCGACCTCATCTACGGCGGCCGCTGCTTCATCGCCGGCTACTGCCCGACCGGGGAGGACAGCCTCTACGCCTACCTCGTCGAACCGGCGCAGGACCGCAGCACGCTCAGTCCCGAGGAGTCGCTCGCGGTGATGCGTGATCTCGCCGAGAGCTATCACGGCCCCTGGGACGAGATCCGCGACTCCATGACCGACCCGGACCGGATCAACTACACCTGGTTCGAGACCCACGTCCTGGACGAGCCGTGGAACCGGGGCCGCGTGGTGCTCATCGGCGATGCAGCCCACTCGTGCCCTCCGACCGTGGCCCAGGGCGCCGCCCAAGCGCTCGAGGACGCATCCGTCCTGGCCGAGCTGCTGGTCGCCGGCGACGAGCTCACTCCCGAACTCTGGGCGGCCTTCGGTGAGCGTCGCACCGCTCGGGCGAAGGAAGTTGTGGACGCGTCTGTCCAGATCGGGCAGTGGCTCCTCGAGGGCGTCCAGGGCGACGTCCCCGGCGTCATGGGCCGGATCTCCGCGCTCGTCTCCTCGCCCGCCTAACCATCTTCCCCTTCGAAACGAGGACCTCTCGATGACCGAGACCACCGCCAACGCTCCGATCAACGCACCCGTCGACGACAACGGCGAACGCCTCATCACCCACCTGCGCCACGTCGACCTTGCAGTGCCGGACTACGACAAGCAGTTGCAGTTCTACACCGAGACCTGGGGCCTCAAGGCCGAGCACAACGACGAGGGGATCGCCTTCCTCGCCGCCGAGGGCTCACCCGAGCAGTACGCCGTCCGGATCCGCAAGGCCGAGGAGAAGCGCCTCGACCTGATCTCCTTCGGTGCGGCCACGGCCAGCGACGTCGACCGGATGGCCCAGCGCCTGGCCAGCGGCGGCGTCCAGCTGGTCAACGAGCCCGACAAGCTCGACACACCCGGAGGCGGATACGGCTTCCGTTTCTTCGACAACGACGGCCGCACCATCGAGATCTCCTCCGACGTTGCGGTTCGTCAGCACCGCAAGATCGAGGAGGGCGAGTCGATCCCGGTCAAGCTCTCCCACGTCGTGATCAACGGGCCTCGCCCCGAGGAGACCGTCGCGTTCTACGAGAAGTACCTCAAGTTCGCCCTCTCGGACACGCTCACCTCCCCGCACATGGGAAGCGTGATGTGGTTCATGCGGACCAACCCCGCCCACCACAGCCTGGCGATCGCCCGCGGGCCGCACGTCGCGCTTCACCACGCCTCCTTCGAGATGCGCGGCATCGACGAGTACATGCGCGGCACCGGCCGCCTGATGCGCGCCGGCGCCACGAAGATCTGGGGGCCGGGCCGCCACATGGCCGGCAACAACACCTTCAGCTACTTCCTCGACCCGCACGGCAACACCATCGAGTACACGACTGAGCTCGAGGAGCTCGACGAGGACACCTGGCACCCGCATCTCTACGACTTCTCCAACCCCGAGGTCACCGACCAGTGGGGCACGGCCAACCCCATGAACGAGCTGGTCGCCAAGGAGTCCTTCAACGACCCCGACCGCGGCGTCTTCGTCGCGCCTCCGGTCTGAGGGGCGGACCGATGAGGCTGGCGACGTACACCGACGCCCCGGGTCGCTCACGCGTCGGGATAGTCGAGGGGGAAGGCGACGCCACCGTGGTGCGGGCCCTCCCGACCGAGGCGACGATGCGCGACCTCATCGCCGAAGGGATCGACGTTGTCCGCGATCTCGCCACCCGTGCAGGGGAGCCTGTCGCGCTGACCGACGTCACCCTCGAGGTGCCACTGACCCCGGCCAGCGTTCGAGACTTCGTAGCCTTCGAAGAGCACGTCGAGGGCGTGCGGCGCAGCGTCGACGGAGTCGCCGGCGTTCCCGAGGCTTGGTACGACGCCCCGACGTTCTACTTCACCAACCCGCACGCGCTGGTCGGGGACGGTGCCGAGGTGGCCTTTCCCGCCCGCTCGGTCGCCCGGGACTTCGAGCTCGAGGTCGCCGTGGTCGTCGGACGCGAAGGGAGCTCGCTGGGCGTCGAGGCCGCCGAGGCCTCGGTCTTCGGCTACCTGATCCTCAATGACTGGTCTGCGCGCGACCTCCAGGGCCGCGAGATGAAGGTCGGGCTCGGACCCGCAAAGGGCAAGGACTTCGCCAGCACGCTCGGCCCGTGGATCGTCACCGCCGACGAGCTCGCAGACCACCGGGACGAGGACGGCTTCCTCCGGCTCGGCTGCACGGTGAGCGTCAACGGCGCCGAGATCGGCCGCGACCTGCTCTCGAACATGGGCTGGTCCTTCGCCACGATGATCGCCTACGCCTCCCGCGACAGCCGGGTGCTGCCCGGTGACGTGCTCGGCTCTGGCACCACTGGCAACGGCGGCTGCTTGGCCGAGCTGTGGGGCACCCGGGGTGAGGACGCTCCGCCTTCGCTCGTCGACGGCGACGTCGTCACCATCGCCGTCGAGGGCATCGGCACCCTCACCAACCGCATCACCAGCGCACCGGAGGTCCCGGCCCTGCCGGCCTTCCGCAGGCCTAGCCGCGAGCGCCCCGAGCTCGGGGAGCCGGTCGGCCGATGAGCACGCTCGCAGGACGCACGATCGTCGTCACCGGTGCCGCTTCCGGCATCGGTGCTGCGGTCGTGGAGGCGATCACCGCTGCCGGCGGGACGGTGGTCGGCACCGACCTCGCCGCCAGCGGCGACGTCGGTGCGCTCGACGTCCGCGACCCCGACCAGTGGGAGACCCTGGCCGGGGAGATGGCCCGGCGCGGTCCCGTCCACGGCCTGGTCAACTGCGCCGGAACCACCTGGCGCGCCCGCGTCGGAGAGGTCGAGGCCAACCGGTTCCTCGACGTCCAGGCCACCAACGCCCTCGGACCGCTGCTCGGCATCCAAGCCTTCGCCCCGCGGATGGAGGCCGGCGCCGCAATCGTCAACGTCGGATCTCTCGCCGCACTCCAGGGGCACTACCCGGTCGCCTACACCGCCAGCAAGTGGTCCTTGCGCGGCATCACTCGCGCCGCCGCCCTCGAGCTCGGCCCGCGCGGCATCCGGGTCAACGCCGTCCACCCCGGCTTCATCGACACCCCGATGACTGCGTCGGCCCCCGACGCTTTCCGCGAGGCCTCGATCACCGCCGCTCCGTTGGGCCGCGCCGGCCGCGCCGACGAGGTCGCCGCCGTCGTGGTGTTCCTGCTCAGCGACGCCGCCTCGTACCTCACCGGGGTCGACCTCCCCGTCGACGGTGGCGCTGCCTCGCACGGCGGTGCCAAACCGATCTCCGACGCGCTCACCTCGAGCGCTCCGAAGTAAGTAGAAGGAAGCAGAAGCATGTTCGAGTACTTTCCCGGCAATTACGTCTGGAACCTGGGCGTCGTCGCGACGCTGAACTCCGGCGGCACCATCGACGAGGTTGACCGCGCCTGCCGCCCGCTGCGCGAGCTCGCAGCTCAAGGTTCTGACGTCGGCACCGGTGCGTTCATGGACGCTTGGCGTGCCGTCGCCGACCAGCTCGAGGAGCAGGCGACTGAGGCCGAGAAGGCCGGCCACTCGCGCACGGCCGGGCAGAAGTACTTCCGCGCCAGCGTCTACGTCTCCCAGGCCGAGCGGATGCAGTCGGCCCGCGATGCCGGCCGCAACGCGGAGTATCAGCGGAGCGCCGACCTTCTGCTGCGTTCCTTCGAGCTGATCGACCCGCGCACTAGCCGGGTCGAGATCCCGTACCTCGCGGGCCCGGCCGACGGTCAGCCCGAGGGCACCGTGACCAGCCTGCCGGCGTATTTCTGCAACGCCTCGACCGACGGTTCGCTGACTCCGGTGATGATCGTGTGGAACGGCTTGGACTCGACCAAGGAGATGATGGTCGGCTCCGGCATCCACACTGAGCTCGCCGCGCGCGGCATCTCCTCCCTCATGGTCGACTGTCCCGGCGCCGGTGAGGCTCTGCGACTGCGCGGTCTGACCGCGCGGGTCGACACCGAGGCCTGGGCCGCGGCATGCGTTGACTGGCTCGAGGGCCGCTCCGACGTCCGCGCGGACCGGATCGGCATCGTCGGCTGGTCCCTGGGTGGCTACTACGCACCGCGTGCGGCGGCGTTCGAGAAGCGGCTCGCGCTCTGCGTGGCGTGGGGTGCGAACCAGAACTGGGGCCAGATCCAGAAGCGCCGCCTGCAGCGCGAGGGCGAGAACCCGGTCCCTCACTACTGGGACCACGTGATGTGGGTGTGGGGCGAGACCGACCTCGACACCTTCATCACCAAGTCCGAGGCCGTCAGCCTCGAAGGGGTGATGGACAAGATCACGGTCCCGATCCTCATCGCGCACGGTGAGAACGACCGTCAGATCCCGCTCGACCTGGCGCACCGTCAGTTCGACCAGGCGGTCAACAGTCCGAAGCGTGACCTGCGGGTCTTCACCCCCGATGAGGGCGCCACCGAGCACATCGGCCTGGACCACTTCCCGCACGTCGTGACCTACATCGCCGACTGGGTCGCCGACACGTTCAGCGAGCTGGCATGACCGAGCCGTTCCCCTACGACCCGACCGACCCCGCCAGCGCGATTGCGCAGGTGGCCGAGGAGGTCCGCAACTGGGGTCGCTGGGGTGACAACGACCGGGTAGGGACGCTGAACTTCATTACGGCCGAGCATCGAGCCGCTGCTGCCGGGCTGGTTCGCGCGGGAGAGTCCATCTCCCTGTCGCAGTCCTTCGACATGGATGGGCCGCAGAAGGGCTGGCGGCGTCGGACCAACCCGGTCCACACGATGCTCGACACCGGGACCGACGCGGTCGCGGGCGTGCAGGGCTTCCCGCACGGCATCGGTGGTGCCGACGACGTGATCGCGATGCCGTTGCAGTGCTCGACGCAGTGGGACGGCCTGGGCCACATCTTCGACCGTGGCCTGGCCTGGAACGGCCGGCCGGCCGACCAGGTCGTGACCGGCCTCGGCGACGGCCTCACCGGAATCGAGCACACCGCCGACCTGATCAGCGGCCGCGGCGTCCTGCTCGACGTCGGCCGCCACCTCGGGCCTGGCCTGACTGGCAGCGACGAACTCCCCGACGGCTTCGCCATCACCCCCGCGATGCTCGACGCCACGATCGAGGCCCAAGGGCTATCGGCCACGGTCGGCACGGGTGACCTCTTGCTGGTCCGCACCGGCCAACTCACCCGAGCGCGGCGCGGAGTCGATGCTGGAGAGGGATGGGGCGAGTACGCCGGAGGTCCTGCTCCCGGTCTGTCCTTCACCACCGCGGGGTGGCTCCACGAGCGTGAGGTTTCCGCTGTGGCCACGGACACCTGGGGCTTCGAGGTACGGCCCAACGAGTTCGACGTCGCCTTCCAACCGCTCCATCAGGTCGCGATCCCGAACATGGGCCTGACCATCGGGGAGATGTGGGACCTCGATCGCCTTGCGGCAGCTTGTGCGGCGGACGGCCGGTGGGAGTTCCTCCTCGTCGCAGGAGCACTACGGGTCACGGGCGCCGTCGGAGCGCCGCTGAACCCGATCGCGCTGCGTTGATCGTCGAAAGGAACTGACATGGACAAGGTGTTCAGGGATCCCGCCACCGCCGTCGACCTCGTGGCCGACGGGATGACGCTGGCGGTCGGCGGATTCGGGGTGTGCGGGATTCCGTCCGTGTTGATCGAAGCCGTTCTCGCCTCGGGGGCGGCGGACCTGGAGTTGGTCTCCAACAACGCCGGCATCGACGACTGGGGACTGGGTCGCTTGCTCGCCGCCGGCCGGGTGCGACGGGTCGTGGCGTCGTACGTCGGGGAGAACAAGGAGTTCGCCCGGCAGTACCTATCCGGCGAGCTCGAGGTCGAGCTGACCCCTCAGGGAACCCTCGCCGAGCGGATGCGTGCTGGGGGGTCGGGCATCCCGGCGTTCTACACCTCGACCGGCGTCGGTACGCAGGTCGCGGACGGCGGCCTGCCCTGGAAGTACGCCGCGGACGGCTCGGTAGCCGTCGCTTCTCCGGCCAAGCCCGTCGCGCTCTTCGACGGCCCCGACGGTGAGCGTGAGTACGTGCTCGAGCACGCGATTGTCGCCGACGTCGCGCTGGTGCGGGCCTGGAAGGGCGACCGCCACGGCAACCTCGTCTTCCGCCGCTCCGCCCGCAACTTCAACCCCGTCGCAGCGATGTGTGGTCGGGTCACCGTGGCCGAGGTCGAGCACCTCGTCGAGCCCGGTGAGCTCGACCCCGACGAGATCCACCTCCCGGGCATCTACGTCCACCGCGTCGTCCCGCTCACCCCCGAGCAGGCGGCGGAGAAGCGCATCGAGAAGTGCACCGTCCGCTCCAGCGGTGCGTCGTGACTGCCAAAGGGCTCGCGCCGTGCGAGGTCGTCGACAGAGCTGAGCTGCTCGGACTGACCCCTTCCGAGTGGTGTGACCTCGCCGCGACGGTGGTTCCGGGGCCGCACGACGGTGCCGGTCGAGCGATCGAACCGCTTTCGCCGCAGGAATGGCGCGAAGCAGTGCTGAGCCAATTCGAGGAAGGAAACGACGATGTCCTGGAGCCGTGAGGAGATGGCGGCCCGAGCCGCCCTCGAGCTGAGTGATGGGATGTACGTCAATCTGGGCATCGGGTTACCCACGCTGGTGCCGAACTACGTTCCCGACGGCGTCGAGTTGGTGCTCCAATCGGAGAACGGAATCCTCGGCACCGGAGCGTACCCACTCCCTGACGAGGTCGACCCGGACCTGATCAACGCAGGCAAGGAGACCGTCACCCTGCGCCCCGGAGCGGTCATCTTCGACTCCGCAATGAGCTTCGGGATGATCCGCGGCGGCAAGGTGGACGCCGCGATCCTCGGCGCGATGCAGGTCTCCGCCACCGGCGACCTCGCCAACTGGATGGTCCCCGGCGCGATGGTGAAGGGAATGGGCGGCGCGATGGACCTCGTCCATGGCGCCGGACGCGTGATCGCCTTGATGGAGCACGTCACCAAAGCCGGAGAGCACAAGATCGTCGAAGACTGCACCCTGCCGTTGACCGGGGTCGGGGTGGTCCAACGGATCATCACCGACCTCTGCGTTCTCGACGTCACCCCCGCCGGCCTGGAACTCGTGGAACTGGCGCCGGATGTCACCGCCGACGTTGTACGCGAGCGGACCGGGGCTCCGGTGATCGGCGCATGAACACGCTGAAGGCGCCCTCGCCCCGCCCTGTCGTGTCGTTCAGCGAGTGGGCCAGACCACACCTCTGCCACCTTGGCGCCGCCGTTTGCCGAGCACTCGCCATCTCCGGTGCGGCGAGCACCGGAGGTGCATCTCTGTTCCGCAACTGAGGTCGCCGAAAGGACTCCAGCCCGGCGCACAATTCGGGCGGCCATTCTCGATGCTCTGCGTGGGTCCCTCGCGCCTAGTGGATCGAGAACCTTCGAGCAGAACGTCACGCAGAAGGAGTTGTACTTAGTGCCGACCGATCATCGGGTTGGGGTGGATCCGCGTCCGATCGCACGGGCCGCAACCGTCAGGGCGCCAATCAGGCGCGCTTTCTCTCGGCGGATATCGGGGACAACGACCCCAATCGCGGCGATGACAGTCGCACCGGCAGTCACGGGAACGGCGATGGAGGACGCGCCCAGAGTCATCTCCTCCCGCGTCGTCGCGTAGCCCTCGGTGCGAACCCGAGTGAGCTCGCGCCGCAGCAGACCGGGCGAGGTCAAGGTGTAGGGCGTCAGCGGCTCGAGTGCTCCGAGTACCTCGCGGACTACCTCCTCGGGAGCGTGCGCCAGCAGGGCCTTGCCGACGCCGGTCGCGTACAGCGGGAGGCGCCCACCGACGCGGCTGACGACCGGGACCGAGGCCTGGCCGGCGAGGCGGTCGAGGTACACGACTTCGGTGCCCTCGCGGATGGCGAGGTGAACGGTTGCGCGGGTGGTGGCGTGCAGGTCCTGCAGGTAGGGGGAGGCGATCTCGCGTAGGTCGGTCTCGACAGGGGAGAGCAGACCGATGTGCCACAGCGTGCGACCGATCGCGTAGGTGCGGTCCTCGTCCCGGGTCAGTGCTCCGCCGGCGACGAGTTCCTGGGTGATCCGCCAGGTCGTCGCCTCCGAGAGCTCGGCGCGGCGGGCGAGGGTGGCGAGGTTGAGGCGGCGATGTTCTTCGTCGAAGGCGCCCAGGACGGCGAGCGTGCGGGCAACGAGCGAGGTTCCTTCGCCTCCGCCAGCCATGCTCAACCTTCTTTCACTGAGTGAAAGGAACATGATGCCATCACGCGGATCCCCTCCCTAGTGTCCGGCGCATGACAACTGCAGCTCCCGTCACCACCACCCGCACCCAGGTTGCCATCGTCGGCGGCGGACCCGCGGGGCTGATGCTCTCCCAACTCCTCCACTTGGCCGGGATCGATTCCGTCGTGGTCGACGACCGGGAAGCGTCGGTCATCGAGACCACGCATCGCGCCGGCATCCTCGAGCGCGACAGCGTCCAGCTACTCCTCGACGCCGGCGCGGACCGGGTGCTGCGCGACGGGCATCGTCACGAGGGCATCTCGTTGCGCTTCGGCGGCGTCAGCCACCGGCTCGACTTCGAGGACCTCGTCGGTGCCTCGTGCTGGCTCTACCCCCAGACCGACGTCTTCATCGACCTGCACCGACTGCGCACCGGCAACGGCGGCGACCTGCGCTACGGGATCGGTGGCACCGAGGCCGGCGGCGTCACCACCGACCAGCCATGGGTTCGGTACATCGACGCCGACGGCGCCCCGCACGAGATCCGTGCCGATCTCGTCGTGGGAGCCGATGGCTCACGCAGCATCTGCCGCTCCCTGGTCGAGGGCGCGACGCAGCACTTTCGGGAGTACCCCTTCGCTTGGTTCGGCGTCCTGGTCGAGACCCCGCCCAGTGCACCGGAGCTGATCTACGCCCGCTCCGACCGTGGCTTCGCGCTGGTCAGCCAACGCACCGACACCGTTCAGCGGCTCTACTTCCAGTGCGACCCGACCACCAACGTCGAGGAGTGGTCCGAGGACCGGATCTGGGACGAGTTCCAGGCACGCCTCGCTGGCGAGGACGGGTTCGGGCTGCACGAGGGCCGCGTGATCGAGAAGACCGTGCTGCCCTTCCGCAGCTTCGTTCAGACCCCGATGCGGCACGGCAACCTGCTGCTCGCGGGCGACGCAGCCCACACCGTTCCGCCGACCGGTGCCAAGGGGCTCAACCTGGCGCTCGCCGACGTCCGCCTCCTGGCCGAGGTGATCGAGCGTGCCTTGGTCAAGGACGACGCGGACGCGCTCGCCGAGTACACCGACCACGCGCTCGCTCGAGTGTGGAAGGCCCAGCACTTCTCATACTGGATGACCACGATGCTGCACCGCCTCGACGGCGCCACAGCCTTCGATGAAGCCCGTCAACTCGGGGAACTGAGCAGCATCGTCGAGTCCCGTGCCGGAGCGACCTACCTCGCCGAGGGCTACACCGGCTGGCCGCAAACTCGATAACGAGGCAACAGCTTGCATCGGTTGAGGCCCGGCGCAATGGGGGCTTCCCCCGTCCTCGGTGTGCTTCTCCCCCTCGCGCACAACAGCCCCAGAGCTTCGGATCTGGGTTTTTGTGTGTTCCGTGAGGTCGACCGTGCTTGCCGAGGCGACGGGAGAGGCGCCCTCTAGCGACCGAGCACGCGCGCGGTCCACGGGTTCGCCAACCTGCCGTCAGGGTCGAACCGGGTTCTGAGCGATGTGAACTCGTTCCACCTGGGAAAAAGCGAAGCGAGCTGAGTGGCGCCAGCAGCGAAGAGCTTGCCCCAGTGAGGCCGAGCGCCGAGCGAGAGGAGTCGCTCCTCAATCTTTGGCAGCAACCTTGCCACCTCGGACGGCCGACGGAGCCAGGTGAAATGAACCCCCAGCACAGTCCCGCCGTACGCCCCCGACAGCCACAGGTCATCGCCCGCGATGGCTCGCAGCTCCGTCACGTGAAGGAGCGGCTCAATCTCGTTCGCAAGTTCACGCAACGCGGCTAGAGCCTCTCGGGCCGCCTCCCGAGGCACGAAGTATTCGCTCTGAAGCTCATCACCGCTACTTGGAAGGAAGCCGTGCCGGAAGTGCGGGAGACGCTCGTGCCACGGACCCGGCTCATCCAACTGGCGGGTCGTGAGCGCGGGGTCCATCCCGGCAATCATGTGGACCTGCTCCCGCGCCGGCACCGTCCCCCCAACCCGGGCGGCAGCGCTGCCTTGCTCCTTCGTCCATACCTGGCCAACGTCGGCCCTCACCCAGCGGGTGAAGACAGAAACGGAGTACGCGGCCCCCATCACTGCCCACGGGTCGGCGAGCAACTGGTCCCAAGCCAGCCCGGTGTGGACGGTCTGGGCGATGTCAAAGGCCGGGACCGTGTCGAGTTCAAGGTGGGTGACGATGCCGAGAGTCCCCATCGAGACGACGGCACCGTCAAACCCGGTATTGCCGCGGACCAGGCGAACGTGATTCCCGCGGCCGCTGACGAACTCGAGCGCGGACACCGCGGTGGACAGGCAGCCGTTGCCCACGCCTGACCCGTGCGTTCCGGTCGCGACCGACCCTCCAATGGAGATGTGTGGCAGCGACGCCATGTTGGCCAAGGCGCGACCGCGACTAGCCAGCCACAGTGCCAGGTCGCCGTATCGGAGCCCGGCCGGTACTCGAACCCGAGTTCCTATCAGTTCCGGTGCCTCATCGAATCCCTCAAGAGAAACGAGCACGCCTGGGGAGTCAGCGATGTCGCTGAACGAATGCCTAGAGCCGAGTGCTCGGATGTGCTGTTCCTCCCGGACGATCGTGACGACCTGCTCGACGGTTGTCGGGATGAGGACTCCTCGGGCACCGAACGCGTGGCTACGCGCCCAGGTCGCGCCCGCGGGGCTCATCTTCGTCACGTAGGGAGACACGGGTCTACGAACCTTCGGTGAGGTCTCGGACCGCCGCGTACCGCTCGCGAACCTCGGTTACCAGGTCGGCCTCGAACGTATCCGCGCCGGCCGTGGCCCAGGTAGGCAGCTCTCCGGTCAGGGCCCAGGCGGCCTGGCGGGCGGCGCCGTCGGCGACATACTCGCCGGGCTCGGGTACGACGACGGGGCGGCCGAAGACTGTCGGGGCGATTCGGCGGACTGCTTCCGAACGAGCGCCGCCGCCGACCAGGAGGACCCGGTTGACCGGGACTCCGAGGTCGGTCAGGGCGTCGACCCCGTCGGCGAGTCCGCACAGCAGTCCCTCAACAGCGGCCCGAGCCATGTGGGCCGGTGTCGAGTTGGCCAAGCTCAGACCGTGGACCGCGCCGCGGGCGCGCGGCTTGTTGGGCGTCCGCTCGCCTTCGAGGTACGGCACCAGGACTAGGCCGTCGGCGCCGGGCGCGGCGCTGAGGGCGAGTTCGGAGAGCCGGTCGAGCGAGACGCCGAGCAGCTCGGCGGTGGCGGACAGCACCCGGGCGGCGTTGAGGGTTGCCACCAGCGGCAAGTAATGGCCCGTGGCGTCCGCGAATCCCGCGACAGTGCCTGTGACGTCAGCGGTAGGGGTGGCGGAGACCGCGCAGGCGACACCTGAGGTGCCGATCGAGATCACGACGTCACCCGGCCGCGCGCCGAGCCCCAGGGCAGCGGCGGCGTTGTCGCCGGCACCGGCGCCGAGGACGATCCCGTTCGAGGTGACCCCGGCACTCTCCTGGGCATCGAGGACCCGGGGCAGGACGACGTCTTGGCGGCCAAGGGCGCGCTCAAGCAGGTCGAGTCGGTACTCGCCGGTGACGGCAGAGAAGTAGCCGGTCCCGCTGGCGTCGGATCGGTCGGTAGCGAGCTCGTCCAGGTCGCCGCCGGCCAGGCGCCAGGTCAGCCAGTCATGGGGCAGGCAGACCGCCGCCGTACGCGCCGCCGAAGCGGGTTCGTGCTCGGCAAGCCAGCGCAGCTTGGAGACGGTGAAGCTGGCCACCGGCACCAGCCCGACCGCGCCGGCCCAGGCGTCGGCTCCCAGGTCGGCGGTCAGCTTGTCAGCAGCTTCGGCCGACCGGGTGTCGTTCCACAGCAGCGCAGGACGAACGACGCCACCGTTGTCGTCGAGGCAGACCATGCCGTGCTGCTGGCCACCGACGGAGAGCGCGGCAACATCAGTGAGCCCGCCAGCCCTCTCAGCCGCTGCGTTGAAGGCCGTCCACCAATGTTCGGGGTGGACCTCGGTGCCGTCGGGATGAGCGGCCGAGCCGGACCGCACCAGGCGGCCCGACTCGGCGTCACGGACGACGACCTTGCAGGACTGGGTCGAGGTGTCGACCCCTGCAACCAGCGTCATGACAGGTACTACTCGCTCTCTCGTTACCTGGGTCAGCGGAGGCCGAGGAGGTGGTCCATGGCGAGCTGGTCGAGCTGCTCGAAGGCGAACCCGTGGGTCGCCATCGCCTCGACGTCGAAAGCCTCGTCCCGCACCGTGGCGAGGGACTCGCCGGCGGCCAGGGTCGGTGCAGCGAGCTGGTCGAGGCCCGAGCGGACCAGGGCCGCCTGGACCTCGGGGTCGGCACGGAACGCCTTCGAGCGCTCCTTGAGCACGAGGTAGTTGCGAATGCCGCCCTCGGCTGAGGCCCAGACGCCGTCCTCGTCCTCGGTCCGCGGCGGCTTGAAGTCGAAGTGCCGGGGACCGGTGTAGTCGCTGTTCTCGAGCAGGTCGACCAGGTTGAACGCGCCGCGCAGGTTGCCCGCACCGAAGCGAAGGTCCTGGTCGAAGCGCGGGCCGTGCTGTCCGTTGAGGTCGATGTGGAAGAGCTTGCCGTGCCACAGCGCCTGAGCGATGCCGGCGGCGAAGTTGAGCCCGGCCATCTCCTCGTGCCCGGTCTCCGGGTTGAGGCCGACCATGGCGGAGTCCTCGAGGCTGTCGATGAACGCCAGCGCGTGCCCGATCGTGGGGAGCAGGATGTCGCCGCGGGGCTCGTTCGGCTTGGGCTCGATCGCGAAGCGGAGGTTGTAGCCCTGCTCCTTGACGTAGGCCGTCAGGGTGTTGAGGCCTTCGCGGTAGCGGTCCAGGGCGTCCCCGATGTTCTTCGCGAAGTGGCTCTCCGCGCCTTCGCGACCGCCCCAGAAGACGTAGGTCTCGGCGCCGAGCTCGGCGGCGAGGTCGATGTTCTTGGCGATCTTGGCGAGAGCGAAGCGGCGCACCCGGCGGTCGTTGCTGGTGAACGCGCCGTCCTTGAAGACCGGGTGGCTGAAGGTGTTGGTGGTGACCATCGGGACCTTGAGCCCGTGGGTCTCGGTGGCCTTGCGGAAGCTGTCGATCGCGGCCTGGCGCTGTGCCTCGTCGGCGTCGAAGCCGAAGACGTCGTTGTCGTGGAAGGTCACGCCGTAGGCGCCGAGCTCGGCCAGTCGGCCGACCGCGTAGGCCGGATCCATCGGCGGACGGACGGCGCCACCGAAGACGTCGACACCCTCCCAGCCGACGGTCCACAGACCGAAGGTGAACTTGTCCTCAGGGGTGGCCTTGTACTCCGTCGTCACGACGCTTCCTCTCGCTGAATGCACCAGACCTTGTTTTGGTCAGGTTATGAACTAAATCGTGATCCAACTCTCCTGCCATGCGGCATGTCAAGCGTTCGCGTTCGCAAGTCACGCGACTTGCGCAATAGTTCATGTCCTGGTCTACTCGCGCCATGCCGTCGCCCCAGCAGCCCCTGCAGCACGCTGGGATGCGCGCGAGCAACCTCGCCCTCGCCCTCGGTGCAGTCGCCGATGGCGGCCCGCTCACCCGGGCGCAGATCGCCACACGGACTGGGCTGACCAAGTCATCCGTGTCTGGGTTGGTGTCGGACCTTGTCGGTGCTGGCCTGGTAGTCGAGTCGCCGGCGCCGCCTGCTCGGGACCGCGGGCGACCCGGCACCCTCGTCGCTCTCAGTCCTCGGCGTGTCGCCGGCCTCGGTCTCGAGATCAATGTCGACTACCTCGCGGCGATGCTGGTCGACCTTGCCGGCGTCGTCCGCTACCGACACGTCGTCCTGGTCGACAACCGGGGCCGCACGCCTATGGACGTACTCGTGACCGTCGGCGAGCTCGCCGACGCAGCAGCCAAGGCGGCCGCCGAGCAACGGCTGCACCTTGCTGGAGCATGCCTCGCCGTCCCTGGCGCCGTCGAGACGCGAGGGGTGTTCCAGGCGCCCAACCTCGGGTGGTCCGACGTCCCGTTCTCGGATGCTCTCGAAGCAATCGCGGCCGACGGCTCCTTGGCGGGCCGTGAAGCCCTCATCGACAACGAAGCCGACCTGGCAGCGCTCGGTGAGCTCTGGTTCGGTGACGCAGGCAACGACTTCGTCCACATCTCCGGCGAGATCGGAATCGGCTCCGGCATCATCGTCAACGGCGAACTCTTCCGCGGTCGACGCGGCCGCGCCGGCGAGCTCGGCCACATGGTCCTCGAGCCCGACGGCCCGGAGTGCTCCTGCGGCGGGCGCGGCTGCCTCGAACGGTTCGCCGGCCAAGACGCCATCCTGGCTGCCGCCGGGGCTGCCACCCCCGACGCGCTCAAGGCCCGCTGTCAGGACGGCGACGACGCCGCGGTCAAAGCTGTCGCGCAGGCCAGCGAACGACTCGGGGTCGCGCTCGCCTCGGTGACCAACCTGCTCGACCCCGGCGCGATCGTCCTCGGCGGCCTGTTCGCTGAGCTAGCCCCCTGGGTCGTAGATGTCGTCGGCGACACCCTTCGTCGACATGGAACGGAACCCCGACTGGTCGTCTCGCACCTCGGTTCCGATGCCGCGGTTCGGGGCGCCGCCGGTCGAGTCATCCGCTCAGTTCTCGCGGACCCGGCCGCCTATCTCAACTAGGCCGCGACGGGTTGCGGCGGTGTGATGGCCTCGTCGTCGGTTCAGGTGGTGTCGAAGTCCCACTGCGTGATCGAACTGAACTCATCGCCAGCCCGCAGGACGGTCGATGGGAAGTCGGGCCGGTTGGGCGAGTCCGGGAAGTGCTGCGGCTCCTAACTCGACGCAGCAGCTGAACCCCAGATCGTGCGGACACAGTGCCTAGGTGCGTCGGGGTGCTTGAGTAATAGGGCCGGATGATCCAGCGGCAGGCGCACGGGACCACCGCTTCGCGAGCCACGTTTGGGGGATTCCCCCGTCTTCGGTGTGCTACTCCCCCCTCGCGCACAGTGAAGCGAAAGCCCCCGACCGGGATCCGGTCGGGGGCTTCGTCGTTGGTGGGGAGGCCCTATGGCGCCAGCATCACGTCCTGCTGCTCGGCGTCCGTGTCGCTGCGGAGCTGTGCAAGCTTGCTGTCTCTCATCCCGAACAGGTCGAGCTCGACGTCGACGCCGTTGACGCGGACCACGATGCTCGCGGACTCGGCTCCGGTCGCCTCGAGGTAGCCGGCGAGTGTCGAGAGCAGCATGTCATCGCTGCGCTCGGTGCGTGAGACCACACTCTGAGTCACGCCCATCTGCTTGGCGACCTCGACCTGGGTGTAGTCGGCTGCCTTGCGGATGGCTGCGACGTTCAGCGCGTAGATGCGGTCGAGTTCGCGCATCTCCCCGCGGATCGCGCTGACCCGCTCCTTGGCGCCCGGGCGCTGCTTGAGACGCTTGAGTCGCTCATTGCCCTCGGTACCTCGCACGAACCCCGCGCTGGGCGGTTCGGGCTGTCCCGCGTGTTCCGGCTGCGCGTCCTCCTGCTCCGGCTGAAAGGCAGCCTGCGTCTGTTCGTGGTTCACGTCATCATGAGCGTCCAGGAAGGGCCCCTCCTGGAACTTCTCGTCACTCATTTCTCGCCCCTCGCTACTTCGCGCTTCCATTGGTCGATCAACGGATCACCTCTGCTGGCGACGCTGTTGTAGAAGACGTCTCCCATCCGGGCCTTGTCGCCTGCGAACAGCGCCACGACCACCGTGCCTTCATCTGGTGGGAACCAGACGATCAGGCGGATCGCGATGCCTTCGCAGTACGGGTGGGACACACGCCAGAGCTCGTATCTCCTGCGCTGTCGCACCCATTTCAGCGTCGCGGTCTCGTCATCCCTGCTGGGAGCCGTCTCCAACTCGTCCAGTTCCTCGAGGAGCGCCTGCACGATGTCGAGTTGATCTCGAGCCCGTACGTCGCCCTTGTCTGCCTTTTCCTCGAGAGCATCGACCCAGCGCCAGAACTCGGCCGGCGCATCGATGATCACACCATCATTATGGCCCTGGAGTCATATTCACTTCAAGCCATATTTCTGGGTTTACTCTGAACGGCGCTCCCGGGCCAGCTGCCGGACTGGAGTTGGGGCCGTGGCGCTGCAGGATCGCCTGGCGCTCTTCTTCGAGGGTTCGTTGGTTCGGCTCAGCCGAGATTGCGGGCGATGCCGTGCGCGGCGACCTGGAGCGCGGAGACGAGCCGGGTCTTGGTGCGGCGCAGGTCGGGGACGACGAAGCCGATCGCTGCCACGACGTCGGTCGATCCAGGGCCAGCTGTGATGGGGACAGCCACCGAGCAGGCGCCGAGGGTCATCTCCTCGATCGTGGTCGCGTAGCCGTCGGCGAGGATCCGGCTGAGCTGGTCCTCGAGGGCGCGGCGTGAGGTGACGGTGTACGGCGTGAAGCGCTGCTTTCGCCCGGCCAGCACCCGCTCGCGTACGTCGTCGGGCGCATGAGCCAGGAGCACCTTCCCGACCCCGGTGCAGTGCAGGGGCAGTCGGGAGCCGGTGGTGCTGACGATCGGGACGGAGCGGTGTCCGGCCAGCCGTTCGACGTAGAGGGCCTGGTCCTGGTCGCGCACCGCGAGGTGGACGGTCTCCAAGGTGGCGCCGTAGAGGTCGTTGAGGAACGGCGAGGCCGCCTCGCGCAGGTTCGTCTGCACCGGGGCGAGGAGCCCGAGGTCCCAGAGTCGGCGCCCGACGACGTACTCACCAGTGGGTGCTCGGCGGAGGGCGCCGCACTCGACGAGCTCGGCGACCAGGCGGTGCGTGGTGCTCAGGGGGAGGTCGGCGCGGCGTGAGATCTCGGAGAGCCGCAGGGCGCGGTGGGTGGTGTCGAACGCGCCGAGGAGGCCGAACACCCGGGCGGTCACCGACGGCATCGTCATGCTGGATCCTTCCGTTCAGCGGAAGCCTAGGCTTCCGTTGACGGGAGAGCGAGGACACCCTCGACCCCGTGAGCACGCCGACCCAGGAGCAGATCTCCGCCGAGATCGCCGACATCGCCGCCCGGCCGAGTGACGGCACCGAGCCGCAACCGCGGATCGACTACCCGCCGTACCGCTCGAGCATCCTGCGCCACCCGACGAAGGACCCGCGCCACGTCGACCCCGAGACGATCGAGCGCTGGTCGCCCTGCTTCGGGCACTCCGACGTGCACCCGCTCGAGGCCGACCTGACCCTCGGCGCGCACGCCGGCATCAACTCGGCGGCGACCGGAGAGCCGATCGGGGAGCGGATCACGGTCAGCGGCCGCGTCGTCGACGGCGACGGCCGACCGGTCGCGGGCCAGCTCGTCGAGATCTGGCAGGCCAACGCCGCGGGCCGCTACGTGCACAAGAACGAGCAGCACCCGGCTCCGCTCGACCCGAACTTCACCGGCGTCGGACGCTTCCTCACCGGCGCCGACGGCTCCTACTCGTTCCGGACGATCAAGCCCGGCCCGTACCCGTGGGGCAACCACCGCAACGCCTGGCGCCCGGCGCACATCCACTTCTCCGTCTTCGGCACGGCCTTCACGCAGCGGCTGATCACGCAGATGTACTTCCCGGGCGACCCGCTGTTCGCGCTCGACCCGATCTACCAGGCGATCACCGAGCAGAAGGACCGCGACGCCCTCGTGGCGACGTACGACCACGACCTGACCGTGCCGGGCATGAGCATGGGCTACCGCTGGGACATCGTCCTGACCGGATCGCACGCCACCCCGCTCGAGCGCGAGGAGGCGCACGCATGATCACGACCCCCACCCGAACGCCTGGCCAGACGATCGGCCCGTTCTTCGGTCAGGCCCTGCCGTACGACGGCGACCACGAGCTCGTTCCCGCCGGCAGTGCCGGGGCGATCCGGCTGCACGGCTACCTCTACGACGGTGACGGGATGCCGGTCCCGGACGCGATGATCGAGATCTGGCAGGCCGACGCCGGAGGCGCGGTCCCGCGCCGCGAGGGGTCCCTGCACCGCGACGGTTGGACCTTCACCGGCTGGGGGCGCTGCCACGCCGACCGCACCGGCCACTACTCGTTCACGACCGTCGCGCCGGGGGTGACCCAGGACGGTGCGGCGCCGATGTTCGCGGTCGTCGTCTTCGCGCGGGGATTGCTCGACCGGCTCTTCACCCGGATCTACCTGCCGGGCCACGCGGCCAACGCGACCGACCCGCTGCTCGGTTCGCTCACGGACGACGAGCGGGCGACGTTGATCGCGACGGCCGACCCGAGCGGCCTGCGCCACGACCTGCACCTTCAGGGCGAGCGGGAGACGGTGTTCCTCCGCCATGGCTGATCTCTTCTGGCCGGGCGACGGGCGCGCCGGCACCCTCTGCTCCGACGTGGCGTTCCTCGAGGCGATGGTCGCGGTCGAGCAGGCCTGGCTCGACACCCTCGTCGCGGCGGGGCACGCCGAGCCGGCGCAGCTGACCGTCCCCGACCTCGATCGGATCGCCGCTGGCGCCGAGGCCGGTGGCAGCCCGGTGATCCCGCTCGTGGCTGCCCTGCGCGAGCAGAGCCCCCATGTGCACCGGGGTCTGACGTCGCAGGACGTCCTCGACACCGCCCTTGTGCTCTGCCTGCGCGACGCGCTCGCGCAGGTCGGCCGCGACGTCGACCGGCAGCGGATCGCGCTGATCGGCCTGGTCGAGGAGCACCGCGCCACGCTCCGCGTCGGCCGGACCCTGACCCAGCACGCGGTCCCCATCACCTTCGGGCTCACGGCCGCGACCTGGCTCCAGGGCCTGTGCGCTGCGACCGAACGGCTCGACGCCTCCGCTTCGTTGCCGGCCCAGCTCGGCGGCGCTGCCGGCACCTGGGCCGCGGCCACCGCGATCACCGGTGACCCGAGCACCGCGCTCGGGTTGGCGGCCGACGCCGCGCGCCGCCTCGGCCTCGTCGCCACGGCTCCGTGGCACACCGACCGCTCCACGGTCACCGCCACGGCCGATGCGCTCGTCGGTCTCTCCGACGTGTGGGGACGGATCGCCGCCGACGTCGCACTCGGATCGCGTCCCGAGATCGGCGAGCTCGGTGAGGCCACCGGCGGTGGCTCCTCGACCATGCCCGGCAAGGCGAACCCGGTGCTCTCGACGCTCGTACGGCGCCACGCGCTCGCGGCACCAGCGCTGGCGTCCACGCTCCACATCGCCGCGGCGTCGTACGTCGACGAACGGCCCGACGGTGCCTGGCACGTCGAGTGGGACACCCTGCGCCTGCTCGCCCGACGCAGCCTCGTCGCCGCCTCGCAGGTCGCCGACCT
Organism: Nocardioides sp. JCM 18999; assembly: GCF_055391175.1. NCBI lineage: Bacteria > Bacillati > Actinomycetota > Actinomycetes > Propionibacteriales > Nocardioidaceae > Nocardioides > Nocardioides sp. JCM 18999. The sequence continues at coordinate 3,447,976 of NZ_AP043887.1, read as the reverse complement.
GCTCGAGGGCCTGGTGGTCGAGGCCGACGTGATGCGGGCCCGGGCTCTCGCGGCCGCGGAGACCCTGACCGCCGAGCAACACAGCATCAGCGGTCTCAGCGGAGAGCCGTCGGCCTACCTCGGTGCGACCGACCAGTTCATCGACGCCGCCCTCGACCGAGCCCGCGCCCAGCAGAAGGACCGCCCGTGACGCCCCTCGACCTGACGCTCGTCCACCTCGCCGGCGGGGAGGGCCAGCCGGTCCTCGTCGTCGGCCCCTCCCTCGGCACGGCCGTCACCCCGTTGTGGGAGCAGGTCGCGACCCAGCTGGGTGAGCGGCTCCACGTTGTCGGCTGGGAGCTGCCCGGCCACGGACATGGCGCCCCAGCGACGTCGCCCTTCTCGATCGCCGACCTCGCCCATGCCGTCGCCACCGCGGTCGACCGCACCCTGGGTCCGACCCCGTTCCTCTACGCCGGTGACTCCGTCGGCGGTGCGGTCGGTCTCCAGCTCGCCCTCGACCACCCCGGCCGGCTCCTCGCCCTCGCGGCGATCTGCACCGGGGCCCGGATCGGGACGCCCGCGTCGTGGGCCGAACGCGCCGCCACGGTGCGGGCGTCGGGCACCCCGGCCGTGGTCGAGACGTCGGCCGCCCGCTGGTTCGCGCCCGGCTTCCTCGACCGCGAACCCGAGGCCGGAACCGCTCTGTTGAGCTCGTTGCAGCACACCGACGCCGAGAGCTACGCCCTCGTCGCCGAGGCCCTGGGCGCGTTCGACGTCGTGGCGCGACTCGGCGAGATCACCGCGCCGGTGCTGTCGATCGCCGGTGCCGACGACGTGGCCACGCCTGCGGCGACGCTGCGCGAGCACACGGCGTTGATCCCGGGGGCACGCTTCGTCGTCCTCGACCGGGTCGCCCACCTCGCCCCGGTCGAGGCACCGGCCACGGTGGCCAGCCTGATCGAGTCGCTGCTCGACCACGACCCGCGTCCCGCCGCGATGCAGGTGCGCCGCCAGGTGCTCGGCGACGACCACGTCGACCGGGCGATCGCCGGCACCACCGACGTCACCGCCGACTTCCAGGACCTCATCACCCGCTACGCCTGGGGATCCATCTGGACCCGCCCCGGCCTGGCCCGACGCGACCGTTCCATCGCCGTCCTCACCGCACTCATCGCCGGCCGGCACTTCGAGGAGCTGGAGTTCCACCTCCGCGCGGCACTGCGCAACGGACTGAGCCGGGAGGAGATCGTCGAGGTGATCCTGCAGTCAGCGGTCTACGTCGGCGTACCCGCGGCGAACACCGCATTCGCGGTGGCCCGCGAGGTGCTCGCCGAGGAGTGAGTCGTGCGTCGCTCTTGACGCGGACCGGTGCCTCGGGAGCAGAGTGAACCGTGGCGACCATGGATGCAGGCACCGACGACGAGGCCCGGCTGGATCGCGGATTCTTCGGTCATCCGAAGGCCCTGGCCAATCTCTTCGGCGTCGAGATGTGGGAGCGGTTCAGCTTCTACGGCATGCAGGGCATCCTGCTGATCTACCTGTACTACTCCGCCGCCGAGGGCGGACTCGGGATCGACAAGACCACCGCGACCGGCATCGCCGGAGCGTACGGCGGGTCGGTCTACCTGGCCACGATCCTCGGCGCCTGGGTGGCCGACCGCGTGCTCGGCTCGGAGAAGACCCTCTTCTACGCCGCCATCGGTGTGATGGCCGGCCACATCGCCCTCGCCCTCATCCCCGGTCTGGCCGGGGTCGGGGTCGGCCTCGGGCTGATCGCGCTGGGCAGCGGCGGGGTCAAGGCCAACGCCAGTGCGGTCCTCGGCACGCTCTACGCCGAGGACGACGAACGCCGCGACGGCGGCTTCTCGCTGTTCTACATGGGGATCAACATCGGCGCCTTCTTCGGCCCGCTGCTGACCGGGCTGTTCCAGAAGAACTGGGGATTCCACGCCGGCTTCGGGCTGGCTGCGGTCGGGATGGCCATCGGCCTCGTCCAGTACACCCTCGGACGGCACCGGCTGCCGGACTCGTCCCGCGAGGTGCCGCACCCGCTCGCCCACGCCGAAAGGCTGCGCTGGGCAGGGATTGCGGTCGCGGTCGTCGTCCTTGTCGTCGTGGCCTGCCTGGTCGGGGTGATCACCAGCGACAACCTCGCCGACGTCGTCCTGATCGTCACCTCGGTCGCTGCGGTGGCGTACTTCGCCGTGATGCTGACCAGCCGGGAGATCTCCGCCGTGGAGCGGAGCCGGGTCTGGTCGTTCATGCCGCTCTTCGTGGTCAACGCGGTCTTCTGGTCGCTCTACCAGCAGCAGTTCACCGTCGTGACCGAGTACTCCGACGAGCGGCTCGACCGGAACCTGTTCGGCTGGGAGATGCCGGTCTCGTGGGTGCAGTCGATCAACCCCGTGATGATCATCGTGCTGGCGCCGGTCTTCGCCGTGATCTGGACCCGGCTCGGGCCCCGGCAGCCCTCCACCCCGGTGAAGTTCGCGGTCGGCACGATCCTGATGGGCGTGGCGTTCCTGCTCTTCATCCCGATCCCGAAGGGGCAGAACACCGCGCCGCTGCTGGCGCTGGCCGGCATCCTGCTCGTCTTCACCCTGGCCGAGCTGTTCATCTCCCCGGTCGGGCTGTCGCTGTCGACCAAGCTCGGCCCGAAGGCGTTCCACACCCAGATGATCGCGCTCTATTTCCTCTCCGTCGCGTTCGGCAGCGCGATGGCCGGCAAGCTCGCCGGGTACTACGACTGGCAGGACGAGAACCCCTACTTCCTGATCCTCGGGCTGACCGCCGTCGCCGTCGGGCTGGTGCTGCTCGCCTTCACGAAGCCGATCCGGCACCTGATGGCCGGGGTGCACTGATCCCGATGCGGGCCTTGCTCCTCGCCTGCTGCCTCGTCTGCTGCCTGCTCGGCCCGGCCGCAGCTGCCGGACCCGTCGCCCCGATCCCGGCGAGCAGCGACGTCGACTACCAGCTCGGCGGCGGCTACCGGCCGGCGTCGAACGTCGGGATCGTCGTCAGGGACTCGACCGAGGCGCCGATCCCGGGGCGCTACAACGTCTGTTACCTCAACGCCTTCCAGACCCAGCCCGGCACCCAGAAGTACTGGCGCGCCCACCCGAGCCTCGTCCTGCGTCGCGGTGGCCGCCCGGTCGTCGACCCGGGTTGGCCCGACGAGTGGCTGCTCGACATCTCGACCCCGGCCAAGCGCCAGAAGCTCGCCCGGATCGTCGGGCGGTGGATCACCGGGTGCTCTCGAGCGGGCTACCATGCGGTGGAGTTCGACAACTTCGACTCCTTCACCCGCTCGCGCGGGATGCTGAAGGCGAAGCACGCCAACGCGTTCGCGAAGCGGCTGGTGAAGGTCGCCCACCGCGCCGGGCTGGCTGCCGGTCAGAAGAACCGGGCCGCCTTCAACGGCCGCCGCCTCGGCTTCGACTTCGCGGTCGCCGAGTCCTGCGCCCGGTGGAACGAGTGCGCGTCCTACCTCGCTCACTACGGCGACCAGGTCCTCGCGATCGAGTACCGCCGCACGGACTTCCGGAAGGCGTGCGCGCGGATCGGCTCCCGCGTCCCCGTCGTCCTCGCCGACCGGGAGCTCAGGCCCCGCGGGCCGCGCTCCTGGTGCTGATCAGCTCCTCGATGACGCCCAGCGTCCGGGCCAGGTGGGGCTCGTGCCGGTCGGCGCGGTGCGCCGCGGCGAGGTCGATCGTCGGGGACGGCCCGCGCAGCGGCCGGTAGGTCACGCCGTCCAGTGCCAGCGCGGTCACCGGCTCCGGCACGATCGCCGCGCCGAGTCCGCCGGCGACCAGCGTGATCAGGGTCGAGGTCTCGCCGACCTCGTGCCGGATCCGGGGTGCGACACCGGCGTCGTGCAGAAGCCGTACGGCGACGTCGTACATGACGGAGCGGCGCCCGGCCGAGTGCACGATCAGGTCGACGTCGGCCAGGTCGGTGGCACGGATCGTGCGGCGCTTCGCCAGGGCGTGGTCGGCCGGCAGCGCGACGACCAGCCGGTCGTGGCGGAGGGGGACGAGCCGCAGCGTCGGGTCGGCGATCGGGGGTCGCAGCAGTGCCACGTCGATCACGCCGGTGCGGAGCGCCTCGACCTGGTCGGGGACGAGCATCTCGCCACGGAAGGAGAAGTCGACGCCCGGCAGCTCGGCGGCCAGGTGGCGTGACAGCGCCGGCAGCAGGCTGTACGTCGCCGAGCCGACGCAGCCGATCGTGAGATGTCCGATCGAGCCGGCGGCGACGCGGCGGGCGCGGTCGGCTGCCTCGTCCACCTCGGCGAGGATCGCTCGCGCCCGTTCCAGGTAGGCGGTGCCGGCGGCGGTCAGCGCGACCCGACGGGTGGTCCGGGTGAGCAGCTCGACGCCGAGCTCGCCCTCGAGCTGACGGATCGCCTGCGACAGCGGTGGCTGCGCCATGTGCAGCCGGTCGGCGGCGCGACCGAAGTGCAGCTCCTCGGCGACGACGACGAAGTAGCGCAGGTGACGCAGATCCATATGCCACACATCTCAATAGGGACTGATATTCGTACTTCAGAATATCGACCGTTCGGCTTAGCGTCGATCAGGTGAGCGCCTTCCTCTATGCCGCGTCCCGCACCCCGTTCGGGCGGTTCAACGGTGCCCTGGCCGGCGTACGTCCTGACGACCTGGCCGCTGCCGCCATCACCGCCACCCTCGACCGGGTGCCGGGACTCGACTCGGCGGCGATCGACGACGTGGTCTGGGGCAACGCCAACGGCGCGGGGGAGGACAACCGCAACGTCGCCCGGATGGCCACGCTGCTGGCGGGACTGCCGGTGAGCGTGCCGGGCACGACGGTCAACCGGCTCTGCGGCTCCTCGCTCGACGCCGCGATCATGGGGTCGCGGGCGATCGAGTCCGGCGACGCCGACGTCGTCCTGGTCGGCGGGGTCGAGTCCATGACCCGCGCGCCGTGGGTGCTGCCCAAGCCGTCGAAGGGGTACCCCGCGGGCGACGTCACCGCGGTCTCCACCACGCTGGGCTGGCGGTTGGTCAACCAGCGGATGCCGGCCGAGTGGACGGTCAGCCTGGGCGAGGCCAACGAACAGCTGGTCGAACGCTTCGGGATCTCGCGCGAGCGCCAGGACGAGTTCGCCGCTCGCTCGCACCGGTTGGCCCAGCAGGCGTGGGAGACCGGCTTCTACGACGACCTGGTCACGCCCGTCGCGGACCTCGCCCGTGACGAGGGCATCCGCCCGACCTCGACCGCCGAGGTGCTGGCCGGGCTCCAGCCCGTCTTCCGCGCCGAGGGCGGCACCATCACCGCCGGCAACGCCAGCCCGCTCAACGACGGAGCCTCCGCGGTGCTGCTCGGCAGCGAGGCCGCCGCCACCGCGATCGGCGCCGACCCGATCGCCCGGATCGCCGGCCGCGGCGTGATGGCGCTCGAGCCGCAGGCCTTCGGCAACGCACCGGTCGAGGCGGCCAACCGGGCGTTGGCCCGGGCCGGGATCGGCTGGGACCAGGTCGGCGCCGTCGAGCTCAACGAGGCCTTCGCGGTCCAGTCCCTCGCCTGCGTCGACGCCTGGCTGGCCCTCGGGCTGCGCGACGCCGAGCTGGTCAACGCCCACGGCGGAGCGATCGCGATCGGCCACCCGCTGGGTGCGTCGGGTGGTCGGATCCTGGCCACCCTGGCCAAGACCCTGCGGGTCACGGGGGAGCGGTACGGCGTGGCCGCGATCTGCATCGGCGTGGGCCAGGGCCTGGCCGTGGTGCTCGAGAACGTCGACACGCAGGCGGGTGCCTGATGGCCCGCACCGCCCTGCTCGACTCGTGCGACGAGGCGGTCGCCGGGATCGAGGACGGCTCGACCATCCTGGTCGGCGGCTTCGGCCTCGCCGGGATGCCGTTCGACCTGATCGACGCCCTCATCCGCCAGGGCGCTGCCGACCTGACGATCGTGGCCAACAACGCCGGCAACGCCGACGTCGGACTGGCCGCGCTGCTCAGGGCAGGCCGGGTGCGCAAGATCCTCTGCTCGTTCCCGCGGCAGGTCGACTCCTACGTCTTCGACGAGCTCTACCGTGCCGGGCGGATCGAGCTTGAGGTCGTGCCGCAGGGCAACCTCGCCGAGCGGATGCGCGCCGCCGGTGCCGGGATCGGGGCGTTCTACTGCCCGACCGCGGTCGGCACCCCGCTTGCCGACGGCAAGGAGACCCGGGTCATCGACGGGCGGGAGTACGTCCTCGAGCTCCCCATCCGGGGTGACTACGCGCTGATCAGCGCCCACCGTGCCGACGGGATGGGCAACCTCGTCTACCGCAAGACCGCCCGCAACTTCGGGCCCGTGATGGCCGCGGCCGCCGCGACCACGATCGTCCAGGTGGCCGAGGTCGTCCCGACCGGATCGCTCGATCCGGAGGCGGTGGTCACCCCCGCCATCTACGTCGACCGGGTGGTCCAGGTCGACCCCCGGCACTACACCGTCGAGGGAGCACGATGAGCGCCATCACGTCCGCCCACCCGTTGAGCATGGACGAGCTCGCCGCGGTGATCGCGCGCGACATCCCGACCGGCTCCTACGTCAACCTCGGCATCGGCCAGCCGACCAAGATCGCCGACCACCTCGACGCCGAGCACGGCGTCGTACTCCACACGGAGAACGGCATGCTCGGCATGGGTCGTGCGGCCGACCCGGCGCTGGGCGACGTGGTCGACGCCGACCTCACCAACGCCGGCAAGGTCCCGGTGGTCGAGACCCCGGGCTGCTCCTATTTCCACCACGCCGACTCCTTCGCGATGATGCGCGGCGGCCACCTCGACGTCTGCGTGCTCGGCGCCTTCCAGGTCGCGTACGACGGCAGCCTGGCGAACTGGCACACCGGTCGGGCCGACGACATCCCCGCCGTCGGCGGTGCGATGGATCTGGCGATCGGGGCCAAGCAGGTCTTCGTGATGATGAGCCTCTTCACCCGGTCGGGCGAACCCAAGCTGGTCGAGGCCTGCACCTACCCGCTCACCGGCGTCGGCTGCGTCAGCCGGGTCTACACCGACCACGGCGTCTTCGACGTCGGCCCGGACGGCCTCCGGATCCGGGAGACGTTCGGGATCAGCGAGCCCGAGCTGCGCGAGCGCCTGGGGCTGTCAACGCGCTAGGCGTCCGCACCCTGGCCCTGGAGGGTCAGGCCCAGGTCGTCGATCACCGGCAGGACGGTCGCGACGTCCGCGTCCGTCGTGCGGTAGTTGACGAAGCAGACCCGCAGGCAGGTGGTGCCGTCGACGACCGCGGGGGCCAGGAAGACACGACCGTCGCGCTGGACGAGCCGGGCGAGCTGGTCGTTGTGGCGATCGAGGGCCTCGGCATCCAGGCCGGCCGGCACGTGCCGGAAGCACACGGTCGACAGCATCGGCTCGTGCAGCAGCTCGAAGTCGGGGTGCGAGCGCACGGCCTCGGTGAAGGTCCGGGCGTGGCTCAGGGTGGTGGTGATCCACGCCCGGAACTGGTCGGCGCCGTGCAAGCGCATCGCGAGCCAGAACTTCAAGGAACGGAACGGGCGGGAGTACTCCAGGGTCGAGTCGACCGGGTTGCCACTGTCGGCTTCGTGCAGCATGTAGTGCTCCTCGTGACCGAAGGCCGTCCGCAGCGCGCCGCGTGAACGGGTGAGCACGACGCTGCAGCTCTTCGGCATGCCGAGCCACTTGTGCGCGTCGACCGTGACGGAGTCCGCGCGCTCGATGCCGTGGAACCAGTGGCCGGCGAGGTCGGTGGCGGCCGCCGGGAGGCCGTAGGCGCCGTCGACGTGCAACCAGACCCCTGCGCGCTCGCAGATCTCAGCGATGTCGTCGAGCGGGTCGACCGCGCCGGTGAGGGTTGTCCCGGCGGTGGCGACGACGGCGATGGGGGTGACGCCCGCCGCCCGGTCGGCCGCGATCGCCTCGGCGAGGACGTCCGGGCGCATCCGGCGGTGGCTGTCGGTCGAGATCCGTCGGACCGATCGGCGACCGAGCCCGGCGGCCTCGACCGCACGGACGACGGAGTGGTGCGCCTCGTCGGAGCAGTAGACCGCGGCCTCGCGTCCCGCCAGACCGTGCTCGCGGGTGCCGGGCAGGGCATGCTCACGCGCGGCCAGCAGGGCGGTGAGGTTGGAGACCTGCCCCCCGCTGGTGAAGTGCCCCTCGGCCATCGGGAAGCCGATGAACGCAGCGATCCACTCGACCGCCTGCCGGTCCAGGAGATCGGCGGCCCCGGCCGCCGTGGCGAGGTTGGCGTCGTACGCCGAGGTGAGGGCGGCCGCCACCACGCCCGCCTCGAGCCCACTGGAGCCGACGTAGGCCAGGTAGAGCGGTCGGGACGGGGAGACGCTGGCCTCCAGCACGTGGACCGCGTCGTCCAGGGCCCCGGCGCGATCACCGGGCTGATCGGGCAGCGGCGCCAGCAACCGCTCCAGCAGGGCCGAGTCCACCTCGGGCTCCGCGGGGCGGGGATGCTCGAACGAGGACCACGCCTCGGCGATGTAGCCCGTCAGCAGGTGCAGCAGCTCGTCGGGGGCGCCATGGGGATCGCTCGTAGCCATGCGGCGACCATCACAAGCCGAGGACGGATTGCGCAACAGCGGCCCCTCGGCTTGGGCATCCTGACCGCAGGAGTCGATCTGATGTTGCAGAATGCTCAGCGTGGACGGCCTCGATGCACGAATCCTGCTGACTCTCGACGAGTCGCCCGACATCTCGGTGCTCGCGCTCGCCCGCGAGCTCGGGATCGCCCGCAACACGGTGCAGGCCCGACTGCGGCGACTCGAGTCGACCGGCGTCATCGGTCGCCACAGTCGTCGGGTCGACCCGGCCGCCGCCGGCTGGGGGCTGACCGCGTTCGTCTCCGTCGAGCTGAGCCAGACCAGCGGCAACCGCGCCGTCGCCGCGCTCGCCGACGTCCCGGAGGTGCTCGAGATGCACGCCATCACGGGCGAGGCCGACCTGATGCTCAAGGTCGTGGCACGCGACACCACCGACCTCCATCGCGTCACCGGGGAGATCCTGGCCGTCCCGGACGTGCTGCGCACCGCGACCGTCATCTCTCTGCGCGAGCACCTTCCGCTGCGCACGACCGGCCTGCTGACGTCGATGAGCGAAACCTCCTAGGCGAGGCAGCACGCCCGACACGCGGCGCGGTCCTCGCCATGGGAGCGCCCGAGTGGCACGTTGCTGGCATGACCGATTTCGTGTTGGGACTGGTAGCGATCGTGGTCGGCCTGCTGTTCTGCTTCGCGGGCGGTGGGCTGATGCGGGTGGTTCTTGCCATCTGGGGTGGATTCGTCGGCTTCGGCCTGGGTGCCGGCCTCGTGGCCGAGATCGGCAACGACGGGATCCTCTCCACGGCGCTGTCATGGAGCGCGGGGCTCATCCTGGCGATCGTGTTCGCCGTGCTGGCCTACTTCTTCTACGCCGTCGCGGTGGTGCTGGCGATGGCCGGTGCCGGGTTCGCGCTCGGCAGCGGCCTGATCGTGGCGCTCGGGATCGACTGGAACTGGGTCGCGGTGACCGTCGGGGCCGTGGTCGGACTCGCCTTCGCCCTGATCGCGATCGTCGGTGACCTGCCGCTCGCCTTCCTGATCGTGCTCAGCGCGATCGGCGGTGCCGCGGTCGCGGTCACCGGGCTGATGCTGGTCTTCAACGCGATCGACGCGAGCGCCTTCGACGACGCCGGGTTCGTCGAGCTGGTCCGGCAGGACTGGTGGTGGTGGCTGCCCTACGCCGCCCTCGCCCTCCTCGGCCTGATCACCCAGGCCCGGACCGCCGCGGCGATGAAGGCCTCGATGCGCGAGGCGTGGACCACGGTCGGCTGAGCTTCGCGACCCACCAGGAACACCGAAGGCCCCGGAGTGATCCGGGGCCTTCGGTGATTCCTGCGGTGACTCAGGTGACTCAGTGGACGAGACGGTTCTCGTTCTCCAGCTCGAGCTTGGCCTTCACGCTGAGCAGGGTCTCGATGATGAGGTCCTCGCGACCGTTGAGCCGGCTGATCGGGACCGCGACACTGAGGCCGTCGACCGCGGGCCTGGCGAACGGCAGCGCCACCCCGAAGCAGCGCACCCCGATGCAGGACTCGTCGCTCTCGGCGGCGTACCCGTTGCGCGCGGCGGCGTCGATGATCTCGATGACCGCGCCCCGCTCGACGACGGTCCGCTCGGTCAGGGGACTGATGGAGTCGGGCACGAGCGCGTTGCGCACGTCGACCGGACGCTCGGCCAGGATCGCCCGGCCCAGGGCGGTGGAGTACGCCGGCAGCCGACGACCCACCTGCGAGTGCATCCGCAGCGGGTGCACGGACTCGCGCTTGGCGGTGTAGATCACCTGGTCGCCGGAGAGCCGGCCGAGGTTCACGGTCTCCTCGGTCGCGTTGGCGACCTCCTCCATGATCGAGGCGGCGCGGGCCAGCACCGGGTCACCGGAGAGGTAGGCCGAGCTGACCACCAGCGAGTGGATCCCGAGCTGGTAGACGCTGCCCGTCTGGTCGGTCTGGAGCCAACCGCGGTCGAGCATCGTGCGCAGCAGCGCGTGCAGGCTGCTCTTCGGAATGCCCATCCGGGTGGACAGCTGGAGCTGGGTGCCCGGACCGCTGGTGGCGATCTCATCGAGCAGGTCGAGCGCGCGTGCGGCCGACTTGACCGGCCCGGCGGCGCCGGCTCCGTTGATCTTCTCCGCCACTGGCATGAGGGCTCCACTTCACTCGTATGTAGGGCACAAGCGTCGCATATATCTTTTTCGCGCGCAGCACTCTGTCCACATATATGGACAGAATTCTCCCTCTTGACCAGTGATCGGCATCACAGATAGAGTCCGGATTCAGATATCCGAACGCAGTTCACGATTCAGGAGCTCAGGAGCCCCACATGATCCAGGTCCGATATTCGACATCTCCGTCGAGCGTGGAGACATCCCACGCCGCGGACCTGCGGGCGAATTTTCTCGTCGAGGGCATCTTCGAAGCGGGAGAGGTGCACGCGACGTACACCCACGATGACCGCCTCGTCATCGGTGGCGCCGTGCCGGCCGACGGCCAGCTCGACCTGCCCGCCTGGAGCGAGGTGCTCGGCGTCGACTCCCACCTGGAGCGTCGCGAGGTCGGCATCATCAACGTCGGCGAGGCCGGCCAGGTGCTGGTCGACGGCGAGAAGTTCGAGCTCGGCCACCTCGACGGTCTCTACGTCGGCCGTGGCCGCGAGGTGACCTTCGCCGGCGCCGACGCCGCGTTCTACTTCGTCTCCGCCCCGGCCCACGCCGAGCACCCCACCGTCGCGCTGACCCACGGCGACATCGAGCCGATCGCGATCGGCACGACGGAGGGCGCCAGCCAGCGCCAGCTCTTCAAGTACGCCTGGGGCGACGACCTGGCCACCGCCGGTCTGCAGTTCGGCGTCACCGTCATCTCCGAGGGTTCGGTGTGGAACACGATGCCGCCGCACCTGCACGACCGTCGTACCGAGGTCTACCTCTACGCCGACCTCGCCGAGGAGGACCGGGTCTTCCACTTCCTCGGCCAGCCCGGCGCGACGCGCCACCTGATCATGTCCAACCGCCAGGCGGTCATCTCGCCGCCGTGGTCGGTCCACTCGGGCGCCGGCACCGGCCGCTACGCCTTCGTCTGGGCGATGTCTGGTGAGAACAACCAGTACACCGACCTCTTCCCCGTCCCTCTGGAGGAGCTGTGAACCCCTTCGACCTCACCGGCAAGCTCGCCGTCGTCACCGGCGCCGGTCGCGGCCTCGGTCAGGGCGTGGCCCTGGGCCTCGCCGAGGCGGGAGCCGACCTGGTCCTCGTCGGGCTGCCCGGCAGCCAGGTCGAGACCGAGAAGCTGATCCGCGACCTCGGCCGCGACGTCGAGGTCGTCGACCTCGACATGGGTGACCACGACGCGGTCGCTCGGGTCGGCGACGACATCGCCGCCCGCTTCGAGGTCGACATCCTGATCAACAACGCCGGGATCATCGACCGCCACGACACCGTCGACGTCACCGAGGACTCGTGGCAGAAGGTGATCGACATCAACCTGTCCGGTCTCTTCTACCTGAGCCAGCGGATCGGTCGCACCATGGTCGCCCGCGGTCACGGCAAGATCGTCAGCATCGCCAGCCTGCTCGCCTTCCAGGGCGGCATCCGGGTGATCTCCTACACCGCCAGCAAGCACGGCGTCGCGGGGATCACGAAGGCGCTGGCCAACGAGTGGGGCGGCTCCGGCGTGCAGGTCAACGCGATCGCGCCCGGCTACATGGCCACCGACAACACCACCGCGCTGCGTGAGGACGCCGACCGTTCGCGGGCGATCCTCGAGCGCATCCCCGCCGGCCGCTGGGGTACGCCCGCCGACATCGCGGGTAGTGCGGTCTTCCTCAGCTCGTCGGCGTCGGACTACGTCAACGGACACGTCCTCGTCGTCGACGGAGGTTGGATGGCGCGGTGACGCGCCCTTCTACCACCTGAACCCGGGGATCAATGAACTGTGACCCCCGTCACAAAACTCTCGGAACCGTCACGTCAGAATTTCTGGCACCTAACAAAGAAGGATCGATGATGATCGTCAAGTCAAGTTCCGCGATTGCGCTCCTCAGCTTGTCGCTGGCGGCCGTCGCACTCACGGGCTGCAGCTCGGAGTCCAACGCCGATGCGAAGAGCGGAAGCTCCACCTGCGACAAGTCCGACATCAAGCTTGTCGGCCAGGTTCGCAACGAGTCCAACCCCTACGAGGCGGCGTGGCTCAACGGCGGCGACGCGTTCGCCAAGTCGGTCGGCCTGGAGCAGCAGCGCCTGACGTACGACGGTGACTCGACCAAGCAGCAGGAGCAGATCAGCCAGCTCCTCGCCGGCGACACCGACTGCCTCGTCATGAACATCCTGCCCAACGGCGACTCGGACACCCCGCCGATCGTCGAGCAGGCCCAGGAGGCTGGCGCCTACCTGGTGACCCAGTGGAACAAGCCGGCCGACCTCAACGTCACCGACTACTCCCAGTGGCTGAGCCACATCACGTACGACGGCAAGACCTCCGGCAAGGAGATCGGCGACGCGCTCGCCACGGCCATCGGCGGCTCCGGCGGCATCATCGCCCTCCAGGGCATCCTCGACACCGGTGCTGCCAAGGACCGGTTCGCCGGTCTGGAGGAGTCCCTCAAGGCCAACACCGGCGTTGAGCTGCTCGACCAGCAGACCGCCAACTTCTCGCGTGCCGAGGCCCTCGACGTCACCAAGACGCTGCTGGCCAAGCACGGCGACAAGATCAAGGGCATCTGGGCGGCCAACGACGACATGGCTCTCGGTGCGCTCGAGGCCCTGAAGGCCGCCGGCAAGGAGGGCAAGGTCGCCGTTGTCGGTATCGACGCCGTGCCCGACGCCCTGACCGCCATCCAGAACGGCTCCATGACCGCGACCGTCTCCAGCGACGGCCCGTGGCAGGGTGGCATCGGTCTGGCGATCGGCTACTGCGCCGCCACCGGTGACCTCGACGTCGCCGACATCAAGGACCGTGCCTGGTTCGCCGAGCAGTTCCTGATCCAGAAGGACAACGTCGCCGACTTCATCGACCCGAAGGTCGACGACGCCGACTTCGCCTGCGACAACCTCTTCAGCCGCTCGCAGGGTCCGATCTCGTGACCATGACATCCCCCGTCGAGGACGTCGAGATCGTCGCGGCGCGCCCCCCTCGGCGGGGGGTGTCCCTCCGTGACGCCGGTCCACTGATCGCTCTGGTCGTCGTCACCCTGATCTTCTCCGTGCTGAGCTCGGAGTTCCGCACCCTCGGGAACTTCCAGAACATCATGGACTCGGCCGCGGTCCTGACCGTGGTCACGTGCGGCATCACGTTCGTCCTGCTGACCGGGTCCATCGACCTGTCAGCCCCGGGCGTGATGGGAGCGGCGGCGATCGCCGTGTCGCTCCTGGTCGCGAACAACCGCAACGACAACAACCTCGGGCTGATCGGTGTGCTCATCGCCATCGCCCTCGCAGCAGCCCTCGGGTGCCTCAGCGGACTCGCTCTGGTGATGCTCAAGGTGCCCTCATTCATGACCACCCTGGGCGTCTCCGCCGTCGGGCTGGGCATCGCGACCCTCCTCTTCGCCGGTGTCCAGCCCAACATCTCCGACGAGATGCTCGCCAGCCTGGCCGTCGACCGGTTCCTCGGGTTCTCCTACCTGACCTGGCTCGCCGCGGTCTGCGTCGTGGCCGGATACCTGATCCAGCGCTACTCCCGCCTCGGTCGCTACGCGTTCGCCATCGGTGGCGCCGAAGAGGTGCTCTCCCTGTCGGGCGTGAAGGTGGCGCCGTACAAGGTGGCGGTCTTCACCCTGGCCAGCGCCTTCTACGGCCTGGCCGGCGTGATGGTCACCAGCCAGCTCAGCGCCGGCCTGGTCCAGGCCGGCAAGGGCTACGACTTCGCGGCCATCACGGCCGCGGTGGTCGGCGGCACCCTGCTGACCGGTGGACGCGGCGGAATCCTCCACTCCGCCGTCGGTGTCCTGCTGGTCACCGTGCTCACCAACGGCATGGTCCAGGTCGGGGTCAGCCCCTACTGGCAGGGCGGTGTCCAGGGCCTCATCGTCGTCGTCGCGGTCGCCGCGGCGGTGGCACCCCAGCGTCGAAGGAATCAGGTGACGAAGTGAGTCTCGATACTCAGGTGGCGGGAACGGCTCCGGCTCCCGAGCCGACCAACGCCCTCGAGGTCCGTGGCCTCATCAAGCACTACCCGGGCGTCAAGGCGCTCGACGGGATCGACCTCGTCGTGCGCAAGCACGAGGTGCTCGGCCTCGCCGGTGAGAACGGTGCCGGCAAGTCCACCCTGCTCAAGGCGCTGGTCGGTCTGGTCCGGCCCGACGCCGGCGAGATCTGGGTCCGCGGTGAGAAGGTCAAGCTCAAGAGCGTCGTCGACGCTGCGAACCACGGCATCGGGATGGTCTTCCAGGAGCAGTCGCTGGTGCCGAACCTGACCGCCGCGGAGAACATCGTCCTCGGCGCGGAGGGCCCCGGCGTGCGCCGCGGGATCTACCGCTGGGACACGATGCGCAAGCTCGCCCAGGAGCAGCTCGACAAGCTCGGCTCGTCGATCGACCCCCTGGCGCGCACCGACTCGCTCAGCTTCGCCGACCGGCAGATGGTCGAGATCGCCAAGGTGCTCCGGATCGAGGAGCGCACCCAGCACGCACCCGTGATCATCCTCGACGAGCCCACCTCGGTGCTCGAGCCGAAGGAGGTCGAGACCCTCTTCGAGCAGGTACGACGCCTGCGCGAGTTCGCCTCGGTCATCTTCGTCTCCCACCGACTCGACGAGGTGCTCGACGTCTGCGACCGGGTCGCCGTCCTCCGGGGTGGCCAGTCCGTCGGCGAGATGCCCACCGCGGGCGCCGAGCCGACCCAGCTCCACCGCCTGATGATCGGCTCGATCGGCTCCGAGGACCACTACCACGACAAGGCAGCGGTCCGTCGCGAGTCCGAGGAGGGCCAGCCGGCCGCCGAGCCCACGCTCAGCGTCCGCAAGCTCTCCAGCAAGGCGTTCAACGAGGTCGACCTCGACGTCGCGTCCGGGGAGATCGTCGGCATCGTCGGCGTGCACGGCTCCGGTCGTGAGGACCTGTGCCGCACGCTCTTCGGCGCCGAGCCGACCACCGGTGGCGAGGTCTTCCTCGACGGCAAGAAGCTCGACCTGTCCAGCACCCGGGCCGCCTGCGCCGCCGGAGTCGGCTACGTGCCGGCCGAGCGCAAGACCGAGGGCATGGTCGGACCGATGTCGATCGCCGACAACATGACCCTGGCCAAGGAGAAGGCCCGCTGTGTCGGGCCGTTCGTCTCCCCGCCCAAGCAGGCCAAGCTGGTCGACCGCTGGATCGAGCGCCTCTCCATCCGGGCGCCGCACCGCGGCACCGCGATCCAGCGGCTCTCGGGCGGCAACCAGCAGAAGGTCGTCCTGGCCCGCTGGCTGGTGGCCGACGACATCAAGCTGCTGCTCCTGGACCACCCCACCCGTGGTCTGGACATCGGTGCTCGCTCCGAGGTCTACCGACTGATGCGCGAGCTGGCCAACAGCGGCGTCGCGATCGTGCTCCTGGCCGACAGCCTGGAGGAGGCGATCGGGATGTCTGACCGGATCGTCGTGATGAACGACGGACGGGTCACCACCTCGGTCGACTGTGCCTCTGGCGCGAAGCCGACCCCGCTCGATCTCGTGAAGGAAATGGTATGAGCGCCCCCACGATCGTCGCCTCCGAAGCCGAGGTGGCCGCCGTCAAGCACGGTCCGACGCTGACCCAGCGCCTGACCCTCTTCATGCCGGTGATCGCCCTGGTGGTGCTGCTCGCGGCGCTGTCCATCGCCGACCCCGACTTCCTCACCGAGCGCAGCCTCTCCGCGCTCGTGCGGACCTCGGCCCCGCTGATCGTGCTCGCCGCCGGCGCCACGGTCGTGGTGATCTGTGGCGGCATCGACCTCTCCATCGCCGCGCTGGCCTCGCTCTCGACGGTCTTCTTCGCGATGTGGCTGCCCGACCTCGGTGCCCTGACCACGGTCGCGGTGATCGCCGCCGCCGGTGCGATCGGCGCGCTGCAGGGCCTGGCGCACGTGCTGCTCCGGATCCCGTCGTTCATCGTGACCCTCGGCGGGATGAGCATCTTCTCCTCGGTCGCCCTGGTGATCTCCGACGCCGGCCCGATCCGGGTCGTCGACCGGGACGCCACGGCCTGGCTCTCGACGTACGTCGTCGGCTCGCTGCCCACGGCCTTCGTGCTCGCGGTCGGGGTCGTCGCCGGGATCGCGCTGCTGCTGCGTCTCACGCCGCTGCAGAGCTACGTCTCCGCGACGGGTTACTCGGAGTCCGCCGCCCGCCTGGCCGGAAACCCGGTCGACCTGGTCAAGGTCTTCGCCTTCACCCTCTCGGGTGCGTGCGCCGGCCTGGCCGCGGTGATGCTCGCCTCGCGCAACTACAGCGGCAGCCCGACCATGGCCGACAACCTGCTCCTGCCCGCGGTCGCCGCGATCGTCGTCGGCGGCACCGCGATCACGGGTGGTCACGGCAGCGTGTGGCGCTCGCTCGTCGGTGCGCTGGTGATCACCCTGCTGCGCGTCGGCCTGCCGATCGTCGGTGTGCCGTCGGCGTACGAGCAGATCCTCTACGGCGCGATCATCGTGGTCGCCGTCGCCCTCACCCTCGACCGCTCGAAGGTGCTGATCATCAAGTAGTCGACGCCTTCTTCCTCTCCTCCCGCTTCCACCCTGTTCTCTCATCACTCCCTGGAAGGTGCCCATGTCGCACGACCACACCGCTCTCCTGCCCGCCGTCCGCTCGTTCCTCTCCTCGCCCAAGCAGCTGCTGATCGACGGCGAGTGGGTCGACGCCAAGGACGGCAAGACCTTCGCCACGATCAACCCCGCCACCGAGGAGGTGCTGGTCCAGGTCGCCCAGGCGTCCGCGATCGACATCGACCGTGCCGTGGTCGCGGCCCGCAACGCCTTCGAGGCCGGCTCGCCGTGGTCCCGGATGACCCCGCGCGACCGCTCGCACCTGCTGTGGCGCATCGGTGACCTGATCGACGCCAACGCCGAGGAGTTCGCCCAGCTCGAGTCCCTCGACAACGGCAAGAGCCTCGACTCGGCCCGGGGTGACGTCGGCGTCGCCGCCGAGCTGTTCCGCTACTTCGCCGGATGGGCCACCAAGATGGAGGGCACCTCCATCCCGATGTCGGTGCCCGGCCGCGAGTTCCACGCCTACACCCGCCGCGAGGCGATCGGTGTCGTCGCGGGCATCGTGCCGTGGAACTTCCCGCTCACGATGGCTGCCTTCAAGGTCGTCCCGGCGATCACCGCCGGCAACACGGTCGTGCTCAAGCCGGCCGAGCAGACCCCGCTCACCGCGCTGCGCCTGGGCCAGCTGCTGCTCGAGGCCGGCGTCCCGGCCGGTGTCGTCAACGTCGTCCCCGGTTACGGCGACGCCGGTGCCGCGCTGGTCGACCACCCGGACGTCGACAAGGTCGCGTTCACGGGTAGCACCGAGGTCGGCAAGAAGATCGCTGCCGGCGCCTCCAAGAACCTCAAGAAGGTCTCCCTGGAGCTCGGTGGCAAGGCGCCGAACATCATCTTCGCCGACGCCGACCTCGACGCCGCGATCGCCGGTGCCGCCCTGGCCGGTTACTTCAACGAGGGCCAGTGCTGCGTCAACGGCTCGCGTCTCTACGTCCAGCGCTCGGTCTTCGACCAGGTCATCGAGGGTGTTGCCGCCGCTGCCAAGGCGATCACCGTCGGCAACGGTTTCGACACCTCGACCACGATGGGTCCGCTGGTCTCCCAGGAGCAGCATGAGAAGGTGATGGGCTACGTCCGCGGCGCGATCGCCGACGGCGCCACCATCAACGCCGGCAGCGCCGACCGGATCGGTGAGAAGGGCTACTTCTTCGCCCCGACCCTGATCACGGGCGTCACCGAGCAGATGGCGATCCAGACCGACGAGATCTTCGGCCCGGTCGTCACCGCGATCCCGTTCGACACCGAGGACGAGGTCGTGGCCGCGGCCAACAACACGGTCTACGGCCTGGCCGCGGGCGTCTGGTCCAAGGACCTGGGCACCGCCCACCGCGTCGGCTCGAAGCTGCGCGCCGGCACCGTCTGGCTCAACACCTGGCACGCCGACGACGTGACGCTGCCGCGTGGTGGCTTCAAGCAGTCCGGTTGGGGCCGCGAGCTCGGTTCGTTCGGTCTGGACGACTACACCGAGCTCAAGACCGTGATCGCGGAGCTGCGTTGAGCGCTCTGAACGTCCTGGGCCCTCATCGGGTGGTACCGGTCGTCGTCCTCGACGACCCCTCCCGGGCCGCCGACCTCGGTGATGCACTGAAGGTCGGCGGCCTGCCGGTCGCCGAGGTCACCCTCCGCAGTCCCGGCGCAGCGCGCGTGCTCCGCGTGCTCGCCGGGCGGGGTGACCTCCTGGTCGGGGCGGGCACCGTCCTCACCCCCGACCAGGTCGACCTGGCCCACGACGCCGGCGCCACGTTCGTCGTCTCCCCGGGTCTGAGCGCCGCGGTCGTGCGCCGCTGCCAGGAGCTCGGGATGGCCGTCCTCCCCGGCGTGTGCACGCCCACGGAGATCATGGCGGCGCTGCGTCTCGGGCTCGACACGGTGAAGTTCTTCCCGGCCGAGCCCTCGGGCGGGATCGGCATGATCAGCGCCTTCGCGGCCGCGTTCCCCCAGGTGCGGTTCATGCCCACCGGTGGGATCACGGTCGACAGCGCACCCGACTACCTCGCCCACCCGGCGGTCGCTGCGATCGGTGGCACCTGGATCGCGACCCCCGCCCTGATGGCCGCGGGCCGCTGGGACGAGGTCGCGGAGCGCGCGGCCGGCGCCGTACGCCTGTTCGCGCCTGAGCTGCAGCGGGCCGCGTCGTGATCGCGACCCGACCCCGGGAGAGCTGCGAGCTCGACCTCGTCTCGTTGGGCGAGGTCATGCTCCGGCTCGACCCGGGGGAGGGCCGCGTCCGCACCGCCCGCCGGTTCGAGGTCTGGGAGGGCGGCGGTGAGTACAACGTCGCCCGCAGCATCAGCCGGGTCTTCGGACTGCGCTCCAGCGTGGTCACCGCGCTGGCCGACAACGAGATCGGCCGGCTCGTCGAGCACCTCGTCCTGCAGGGCGGCGTCGACACCTCACTGATCCGCTGGGAGCAGTTCGACGGCGTCGGCCGCACCGTCCGCAACGGACTCAACTTCGTCGAGCGCGGCTTCGGTGTCCGCGGCAGCCTCGGCGTCTCCGACCGTGGTCACACCGCGGTCAGCCAGCTGGCCCCCGGGATGATCGACTGGGACGACCTCTTCGGTCGACGCGGCGTGCGCTGGCTGCACACCGGCGGCGTCTTCGCCGGCCTCTCGCCGAGCACCGCGCTCGTGGCTGAGGAGGCGATGGCTGCGGCCCACCGGCACGGCACCGTCGTCTCGTACGACGTCAACTACCGTCCGAGCCTCTGGGACGAGGCCGGTGGGATCGAGGCGTTCAACGCCGTGACCGACCGGCTGGCGCGCCATGCCGACGTCCTGATCGGACTCGCCCGCGCCGACGCGACGCTGGAGAGCACCGCTGCGGCGATGCCGTGGCTGTCCGTCATCGCGACCACCGTGCGCCGGGTGCACAGCGCCAGTGACAACGACTGGCAGGCGATCGGTTGGACGCCCGAGACGGGCGCGCTGTCCTCGGTCCCCCGCGAGCACCTGCAGATCCTCGACCGGATCGGCGGGGGCGACGGATTCGCCTCCGGCCTGATCCACGGCCTGCTGGCCGGCGAGGGTCTCCAGCAGAGCCTCGAGCTCGGCGCGGCCCACGGCGCGCTGGTGATGACCACGCCCGGCGACACCTCGATGGCGTCCCTGGCCGAGGTCACCGCACTGGCCTCCGGAGGGAGTGCCCGGGTCCGCCGCTGACCCCACGAACGCCCTGAGGCACGAACCCTTCGTCGGACAAGGGTTCGTGCCTCAGGCATGTCCGGAAGGACATCCTGAGTTCATATGTTTGAACAAATGAATCTATTTGTTCACAAATATGTCTCAGGTTCTTGTAGTGGTGTGATGTGCACCACTAGTTTCGCATGTAAGACCGTGGACGCTCTGACGGGCGTTGCCGGATCATCCCGAGACAAGGGGAAGAACGTGCTCAACAGATCTGCCCATCGGCGCCGCTGGCGCTCCCTGGCGCGCATGGCGGCTGTCGCCGCGGCGGCGGCAGTCGCCGTCCCGGCGACCACCGGCATCGCCTCGGCCGCACCGGCCGAGAACGAGGTGCTGCGTGCCCTGGTGTTCACCAAGAACACCTCGCACGACTCAGCGACGCAGCAGCGGGCCACCGTGACGACGCTGCTCAACGAGCTCGCCACTCAGTACGGCGGCCAGACGGTCGACATCCAGACCACCGACGACGCCGGCCAGTTCAACGACGCCAACCTGGCGAACAAGGACCTGGTGATCTTCTCCCAGAACGGTGGCGTGCTCTTCGACGCCGCTCAGCGCACCGCGCTGGAGAAGTACATCCGCAACGGCGGCGGCTACTTCGGCATGCACTACAACAGCTGGAGCCGCGGGGTCGTCAGCGAGACCGAGGCCAACCCCTTCTACCTCCAGCTCGTCGGCGCGCAGTCGAACGACGGTCACCCCGAGCCGGCCGGTGGCCAGAGCGGCCGGGTCTACCTCGCCGACACCACCGGCACGGACCCGCTGACCTCCGGTCTGGCGCAGTCGATCGTCCGTCAGGACGAGTGGTACAACTGGGACGTCAACCCGACCCAGAACGTGCACGTCCTGAACTACGTCGACGAGTCCACCTACGGCCAGCAGGCCGGAAGCCCGCAGGTCACCGAGGGTGAGGGCGAGCAGGGCACGGCCCACCCGATGACGTGGTGCCAGAAGATCGACTCGGGCCGTTCCTGGTTCTCGGGCCTGGGCCACGCCGGCTCGGCCTACTCCGAGCCGTACATGATGGAGCTGATGAAGCGCGGCCTGGCCTACACGGCTGGCCTGCTCCCGGCGGACTGCTCCCCGCCCGCCAAGGCGGAGGAGGGCGCGTGGAGCGGGGTCACCCCGTGGCCGCTGATGCCGATCAACATGTCGCTGACCGCGGACGGCAAGGTGCAGTCCTTCGGCTCCGTCGGTGGCTGGGGCACGGACACCACCCCCTTCGACTTCTCCGGCGACAGCTCGATCACCCAGGGCGGACAGACCCAGATCGACGTCTGGGACCCCACGGTGCCGCGCACCCTGGAGAACTACCGCAGCGGCCTGATCGCCAACACGACGTACACGGACCTGTTCTGCTCGATGCAGGTGCAGAACCCGTACACGGACGCGGTGATGACGGTCGGCGGTGACGACAGCCTCGGTGGCAACGCGCCCAACGACGCCGCCATCGGCACGACCAGCTTCACCACGGACGGCGGCATCGTCGATGCAGCCCCGATGAACTACCCGCGCTGGTACCCGACCGGCACCACGACCGCCGACGGCAGGATCGTGGTCCAGGGCGGCAGCATCAGCGGTGGACCCGGCGGCGCCGGAGTCCAGACCCCGGAGATCTACGACCCGACCAAGGGGAGCGGCTGGCAGCTGCTGACCGGCGCCAAGAGCGCGCTGGCCTACGGCGACGGCGGCAACGGCAACGGGCCCGACGAGAACCGCTGGTGGTACCCGCGCTCCTTCGTCGCCCCGGGCAGCGGCAAGCTCTTCACCATCACCGGCTCGGAGATCTTCGCCCTCGACCCCGACGCCAACGGCGGTGCGGGCGCGATCACGGACGCCCAGACCCTGGACGGCGCGATCACGAACCAGGGCGGGAACGGCCGGCCGATCGGTGCCACGTCCACGGCGGTGATGTACCGCCCCGGCAAGATCCTGCAGGTCGGTGGCGGCGCGTTCGCCAACGGTGGCGGCGCTGACGGCGCTCGCGCCGGCTTCACGGTCGACATCACCGGTGGCACCGACCACCCGGTGGTGACGGCCACGGCCCCGATGAAGTACCAGCGTCACTGGGCCAGCTCGACGGTCATGCCCGACGGCAACGTGATCATCACCGGCGGCTCCCGCGACAACGCCAACGACGGTGGCTTCGTCACCAACGCGGAGATCTGGAACCCGGACACCGGCGAGTGGAAGACGGTCGTCAACCCGTCCGCGCACCCGCGCCTCTACCACTCGAACGCGCTCCTGCTTCCCGACGGTCGCGTCATGATCGGCGGCGGTGGGGCTCCCGGCCCGCACAACTACACCGACGTCGAGTACTACACGCCGTCCTACCTGTTCGGTGCCGACGGCAAGCCCGCGACGCGTCCGGCGATCACCGCCGCCCCGAAGAAGGTCGGCTACAACGGCACCTTCGGCATCCAGGCTGACAGCGCGATCTCCCGGGTGACCCTGGTCCGCAACGGCACCGCGACGCACAGCTTCAACAACGGACAGAACTTCCAGGACCTGGAGTTCACCCAGTCCGGTGGCAACGTCTCGATCACGGCTCCGGAGGACGGCACCTACGCGCCTCCCGGTTCGTACATGCTCTTCGCCTTCGACGAGGCCGGCGTCCCGTCGGTCGCCAAGATCGTGAAGATCGACCCGGCCGTGAAGATGGTCCAGAACGCGCCGAAGGTGGTCGACCAGTTCGAGTACCCGAAGCTCCCGGTCACGTGGCGCTCGGGCGGGTACGACAACACCGTCACCGTGGCTGCTGGCGCTGACCGGCTGTCGCCGTGGAAGGTCGACGGTCAGGTGCAGCTCGTCCGCGGCCTGGTCGCGGGCAACGGTGGTCAGGGTCTGACCGGCTACCAGCTCGCGCTGCCGGCCGCCGGCAACATCTCGCGCACCCTGCGCGGGCTTCAGCCGGGCGGGAAGTACCGGGTGTCGCTTCGCTATGCGCGCGACAGCAGGACGAACGGCACGGCTGACGGCACGGGCACCATCTCCGTGGGTGATCTCGCCGAGACCCTCACGGCGAGCACCGGCGTCCCGTCGAACGGCTCCTCGCAGAACCAGCCGTACGCCACCTACGTCGGCGAGTTCACCGCCGGCGCACGGCAGCAGACCCTGACGCTGGCGGGTGTGGCCGACAGTGCCGGCCTGATGATCGACGACCTCGTCGTCGTGCAGGACGGCACGCCGCTCGACGACGCCGCGGTCAAGTACGAGTTCGAGGAGGGAACGGGCACGACGGTCGCCAACACCGGCACCGACGACTCCGTGGGCTCCGCGGTGCTGACCGGCACCACCGGATTCTCCGGTGCCGACGAGGGTGTCTTCGGGCGTGCGCTGGACCTGAAGGGTGGCAACAACGGCAACGCCGTCGACCTCCCGGACAACCTGCTCCAGAACGCCGAGAACTTCACCACCTCGTTCTGGGTGAAGCCCGACACCAAGGCCAACTGGATCGGCATGTTCCACATCGGTGACGGTCTGGAGGGCGCAGGCAGCTTCTTCCAGATCCAGATGCAGACCCAGGCAGCTGGCAACACCGGGCTCGCGGCCACGTTCAAGGCCAAGGGCAGCGACCTCCAGGAGCGGATCTACGCCACTCCGACGAAGGACGTCGACGTCAACAAGTGGAACCACGTCGTCTTCACTCGTGAGGGCGCGACCGGCACGCTCTACCTGAACGGTGTCGCCATCAAGACCGTCAACAACCTGACGATCGACATGACCGACATCGGCCCGACGTCGAACAACTGGCTGGGCCGCAACGGATTCCCGGACCCGGCCTACGACGGCAAGATGGACGACGTCCGGCTCTACACCGAGGCGCTCAGTGCGCAGGACGTGGCCACGCTCTACGGCGACGGTTCCTCCCTGCGCACGACGACGGCGGTGAGCGTGGACTGGCCCGAGAACACGGGTCCCGAGTCGGCGAACTCCGACAAGGAGTTCACGGTCAAGGCCACGGTCAAGGACGCCAACAACGCCGCTGCCCAGGGCACGGC
The DNA here is from genome assembly GCF_055391175.1 of Nocardioides sp. JCM 18999. Lineage (NCBI taxonomy): Bacteria > Bacillati > Actinomycetota > Actinomycetes > Propionibacteriales > Nocardioidaceae > Nocardioides > Nocardioides sp. JCM 18999. The sequence continues at coordinate 3,423,556 of NZ_AP043887.1, read as the reverse complement.
CGAGCTCTGGGTGGACGACGCCCAGGTCGGCTCGGCAGTCGCAGTCGGCACCGACGGTGCGGTCTCCTTCCCGGGGATGGCGCTGAAGCGTGGCGACCACGACATCGAGGTCCGGTTCGTCCCGGTCGACGGCTACCGCCAGTCCACCGGATCGACCGCGCTGACCGTGCTCCGGGCCAACGTGGGTGCTGGCACCGCTGTCCAGTACACCTTCGACGAGAAGACCGGGACGGCGGCGCTCAACACGGGCGTCGACACCTCGGTCGGCTCGGCGACGGTGGCTGAGGGGTGGCGCACCAACGCCGGCAAGTTCGGTCGCGGGATCACCCTGGCTCAGGGCCGTTCGATCACGCTCCCGAACGACATCACCGATGGGTTCGAGGACGAGATCTCGGTCTCGCTCTGGGCCAACCCGACCAGCAACGCCGTCTGGCGACCGCTGCTCAACATCGGCAACGGCCAGTCGACGTACCTGCTCTTCCAGACGCACAACGGCGACAACGCCTACACCAAGCACGGGTTCACCGCGACGCTCCAGTCCACGACCGGGACCAAGCGGCTTCCTCTCACCGAGACGTTGCCGCTCAACACCTGGACGAACGTGGTCTTCACGCTGGCCGCCACGGACGACCCGGACGTGATGACGGGGAAGATCTACTTCAACGGCGTCCTGATGGGCACCGAGAGCTTCCCGGTCAGCATCGACGACCTGCTGGTCGACGGTCACACGACGCTCAACCGGATCGGTGCCGACGGCTACAACGACGGCAACTTCGTCGGTGGCATCGACCAGTTCGAGATGTTCGGGTACGCCCTGACGCAGAGCCAGATCGATGCCCTGGTGGTCGGTCCGGAGCCGAGCAAGGTTCCGGTCGCCGAGGGCGAGCGCTACACCGCGACCGCTGGTCAGAAGCTGACCGTCGCGGCCCGGGGTCTGCTCGCCAACGACTCCGATGCCGACACCGCTGCGGCCGACCTCCGGGTCGACGTGACGGGCGCGCCGTCCCACGGCACGCTCAAGGTGGAGGACGACGGCTCGTTCACCTACCAGCCTGCCGACGGGTTCACGGGCGCTGACACGTTCACCTACAAGGTGACCGATGGTGACAACAGCTCGGAGCAGGTGACGACCACGATCGCGGTCGCTCCGGCGGTCCGTGCCGTCACGACCCCGCAGGTGGAGTACGCCCTCGACGACGCCCTCGGCGCGACGACGGCGAAGAACACCGGCTGGGACAACTCGGCTGCGTCGGCGACGTACGGCGGCACGGCTGGTCCGATCACTGACGCCACCAAGCCGGGTGGTGCGGGACTGGTCGGCAACTTCCCGGGCGGCAACAGCGCGACGAACAACCACCTCGTCCTGCCTGCCGACCTTGACCAGGACGCGACCGACAAGTTCACGGTCTCGGTCTGGGCCAACCCGGCGGCCTTCAACGGCAACTTCGTGCCGTTGCTGCAGCTCGGGACGGGAACCGACTCGTACTTCCTGCTGCAGTCGAACGTGAATGCTTCGCAGGGAGGCCGGACGAACGGTTTCGCTGCGACGTTCAAGAACGCCGCAGGGAACGAGCAGCGCCTGGTGCTCGGTGCGGCCAACGACCTGCCACTCAACAAGTGGACGTTGGTCACCTTCACGATGGAACCGAACCCGGCGAACCCGGGAACGTTCACCGGCACCGTCTACTACGACGGTGTGCAGAAGGCTCAGCGCACCGACTTCCCGTTCGGGCTCGCATCCGTCGGGGCGACTGGCCACACCACGGCCAACTACCTCGGTGGCACGAGCTGGCCCGATGGCCGGTTCAACGGGAAGATGTCGGACTTCCGCTTCTACCCCTACGCGCTGTCGGCGGCCTCCGTCGCTGCGCTGTACGCCGGCGAGGACTCGACCGACAAGGCCGACACCAGCGTCTCTGCCACCTCGGAGCCCTTCGTTGCGGGGACCGAAGGCACGGCAACGGTGACGGTCACGCCGGCGGATGCCACCGGCGACGTCAGGGTCAGTGCCGATGGCTTCACCTTCGGCACCGCAACCCTCGGTTCGAACGGCAAGGCGACCGTGTCGCTCGGCAGCGACTTCCTGCCGGGCACGCACACCCTGACCGTCACGTACCTCGGCGACGACACCCACAGCGGGTCGACCAGCACGTTCGAGGTGACGGTCACGAAGGTTGCGACGACTGTCTCGGGCACGGCTCCGGCCTTCACGGTGGGGTCGGCCGGTACGGCGACGATCACCGCGACGGGAGTCACGACCGGCACGGTCACGGTGTCCGAGGGTGCGACGGTGCTCGGCACCGGCGTGCTCGCCGGTGGCAAGGCGACGGTCTCGCTCGGGACCTCGCTCGCGGTCGGCGTCCACACCTTGAAGGTCGCCTTCGCTGGGGATGACACTCACCAGGCGTCCGTCGGCGAGTTCTCGGTGACGGTCAAGAAGGCGCCGGCACCGCCGGTTCCGCCGAAGGTCGGTCAGCCGGGGAACCCGGCTCCGGTCGCTGGTGCGGTCGTCCCGTCGAAGATCAAGTCGAGCGCCAAGAAGCTCTCGATCTCCTTCAGCGCCATCGGTGCCGCAGGCTCGGTGGTGAACGGCAAGGTGAAGGTCTACGACGGCAAGAAGCTGATCGGGACGGCCACCGTGGTGCACGGCAAGGTGACGGTGAAGCTGAAGAAGAAGCTGAAGAAGGGCAAGCACAAGCTCAAGTTCGTGCTGTCCGCCTCGGCGACCTCGAAGGCCAAGACGATCACCAAGACGGTCAGGGTCAAGTGACTCTGATCTGATGACGAGAGCGGCCCCCGGAGGGAGACCTCCGGGGGCCGTTCTCGATCGATCCCCACTCTCGAGGAGAGCTCCTGAATGACCACTCTGATTCGACGCCTCAGCCTGGGACTCGTCCTGGTGCTGATGACCACCGGGCTGACGGGACTCGTCGGCTCGGTCCGGCCCACCTCGGCCGCGGCGCCGGCGGGCGAGGGCCGGACCTGGGTGGTCGACGCGGTCGACGACGCTCAGGGCAATCGTTGGGTGTCAGCCGACAGCGGTACGAGCCGCGTCACGATCGCCGTCGGCGACTCGGTCGAGTGGCAGTTCGACGAGGCTGCGCAGGACCACGACCTGACCTCGCAGAACACCCACAGCACCTGGGGTGACGTCGGCGGCGTCACGACCCTTGCGGAGTATCGCGGCATCGACGGTGAGCCGGTGGTCCGACGGTTCACCGAGCCGGGCACCTTCGACTACATCTGCTCCATCCACGGCACCATGATGTTCGGCCAGGTCGAGGTGGTCGCGCCCGACGAGGCGAACCAGAACCCGACGCTGGCGCCGATGGCCGACCCGGCCTCCGGACCCGCGCCGCTCACGGTCGCCTTCATGGCCATGCCCGACGATCCCGACGGCGACACCCTTGCCTTCGACTGGGACTTCGGCACGGGTGTCTCGACCGACTCCTCCACGGAGGAGAACCCGATGTTCACCTACGCCAAGCCCGGCGTCTACGCCGTCACGGTCAACGCCTCGGACGGCCGCGGGGGCACCGCGCACGAGGAGCTCACCGTCACCGTGGCCGAGGGCGAGGGCGAGGGCCCGAGCGATCCAGCGGGGTCCACCCTGCCGGCGGTCAAGGCAGGCGCCTCGATCACGCGCGGGATCGCCCCCCTGGCCGTGCAGTTCTCGACGGACGTCACGACCACCGGTACCTTCCACTCCTACTCCGCCGGCCTGTCCTCCAACCCGGCACTGACCGGAACGGCCGGAATGACTCGCGCGCGCGGGCGGACCACGACGTGGTTCGACGTGACCGGACTCAATCCGAGCGCCACCCATGCGGCGGTCCACGTTCACGAGGCCTCCTGCACGACGGCCGTCGGTGACCCGCCGGCCCTGGCGGGTGCGCACTTCCGGTTCGACACCGATCAGCCGTTCGCCGAAGCCAACGAGATCTGGCTGCCGTTCACGTCCGATGCCGAGGGCCGGAGCGGGCACGTGGAGGTGACGAAGTCACGGCGGGCCGGACCCAAGGCGGTCTCGGTCGTGATCCACGACCCGACCGACAAGAACCGCCGGATCGGCTGTGTCGATCTGGCGCCGTCGATCGCGGGCCTGAGCTACACGTGGAGCTTCGGCGACGGCACGGTCGGCGCCGGTGCCGACCCCGACCACACGTACACCGCCCCGGGCACCTACACCGCGACCGTCATGGTGAGCACGGCCGGCGACCAGCCGCAGATGGTGATGCGGTCGGTCACCGTGACCGTGGGACCGCCGCCGACGGCGGTGGGCAAGCCGGGGAACCCGGCTCCGGTCGCTGGTGCGGTGGTCCCGTCGAAGATCAGGTCGAGCGCCAAGAAGCTCTCGATCTCCTTCAGCGCCCGGGGTGCCGCAGGCTCGGTGGTGAACGGCAAGGTGAAGGTCTACGACGGCAAGAAGCTGATCGCGAAGGGCACCGTGGTCCACGGCAAGGTGACGGTGAAGCTGAAGAAGAAGCTGAAGAAGGGCAAGCACAGGATCAAGCTCGTGCTGTCCGCCTCGGCGACGTCGAAGGACGCGACGATCATCAGGACGGTCAGGGTCAAGTGAGGTTCATGAATATGAACGCATTTACTGAAATGTTCATGGATCAGGACTCAGTTCTTGACTGTGTGTGACCTGCCTCATACGTTGAGTGCCATGAAGACGTCCCCACGCCGCAGGTCTCGCCGGTCTGTCGCGCTCCTGGCCACGCTGACCACGGCACTGCCGTTGGCCGGTGTGGTCGGGGGTGTGGCGGCCTCCCCGTCGTACGCCGACTCCGTCGGCTCCGACCCGATCGCCTGGCTCGAGGTCGAGGACGGCGCAGCGATCAACCCGGTGCGGTTCCCGGCCGTCGGCGACACCGTGCACAGCAACTTCTCCGGCACCGGCTTCGACACCATCCGCGACGCGGGTGAGGCGGCCACGATGACCTTCGAGGCGCCGGAGGCCGGGACCTACCCGGTCTACGTCCGCTACGCCAGTGGGCTCCTGGGTGGCCAGCCGGACGTCCGCACGATCGGGCTGGTCGCGAACGGGACCCGGCAGGTGATGAACCTGCAGCTCACCACCACCGCCAGCACGCCGGAGAGCACCCACGGTCACTGGGAGACCTGGGGTTGGTGGACGGGCAACAGCGCTGCGCAGGCCACCGTCGCACTGAACAAGGGCACCAACACGATCGCTGTCGCTTGCGCCTCGGGCGATGCGTGCCACGTCAACATCGACGCGATCCAGATCGGTGGGAGCGCTCCGGACGTGTGCGCCACCGCCCCGGCCGACACCGGCTACCGCGCCCTCTTCGACGGCACGTTGGCGTCGTACGACCAGTGGCGCAGGCAGGTGCCGGAGGGCAACGGTGCCTTCGGCCGTGTGGTCGTCGGGAGCGCCGCCGCCCCGACCGACTGCTACCTGACCAACTACTACAACGGCGGCGCCGGCGCGGAGTGGCTGATGGACCGCGTCTCCGGCTCGTACGTGCTTCGGGCCGACTGGCAGTGGTTCGACGAGGCGGGCGAGAGCACCGCCATCTACGTGGGCTCCACCGGCAGGGACAACACCCCGGCCGGCGGCTACCAGTTCCCGCTCGGCCGCGGCTCCGAGATCAACGCCACCACGCGGGCCGGTGACACGGGCAAGATCGTGACGACGGGCGGAGCGACGAAGGACGCTGACACGGCGGCGGTCCGGGCCGCGCTCAAGACCACCGAGGGGGCCTGGAACAGCACCCTGATCCAGGTCACTCCGACCGCGATCCGCGAGTACCTCAACGGCACCCTGGTCAACACCCTCGCCGGCACGATCGCCACCGACGGGTACATCGGTCTGAAGAACAGCTCCAGCGTGAGTGCGAAGTTCAAGAACATCGAGCTCCTGCCCACCGCCCAGGCCTCCTCGGTGACCACGGTCTCCCCCTCGTCGACCAAGCCGGTCCGCGGCAAGGACTCCGTGACGGTCACCGCCACCGTCGACGGTGGCGGGACCCCGGTCTCCGGCGACGTCGCCTTCTCCGTCGGTGGCAGCGTCGTCGCGACCGTCCCGGTGGTGAACGGCGCGGCGAGCGCCCAGGTCGGCCCGTTCGGCAGCCTCGGCGCCCAGAGCATCACGGCGACGTACGTCGGCAGCGAGCTGGTCACGACGTCGACCGGGTCCGCGACGGTCACCGTGGTGCCGCCGGCACCGGCGCCGCCGGTGCCTCCGAAGGTCGGTCAGCCGGGGAACCCGGCTCCGGTCGCCGGTGCGGTGGTCCCGTCGAAGATCAAGTCGAGCGCCAAGAAGCTCTCGATCTCGTTCAGCGCTCGTGGCGCCGCAGGCACGGTCGTGAAGGGCGCGGTGAAGGTCTACGACGGCAAGAAGCTGATCGCGAAGGGCACCGTGGTCAACGGCAAGGTGACGGTGAAGCTGGCCAAGAAGCTGAAGAAGGGCAAGCACAAGATCAAGATCGTGCTGTCCGCCTCGGCGACGTCGAAGGCCGCGACGATCACCAAGACGGTCAAGGTCGCCTGACTCTGATCCGATGACGAGAACGGCCCCCGGAGGATCTCCTCCGGGGGCCGTTCTCGTTGTCCGTTCGCCGACTTGAGGGTTCTGGCAGCCGACTTGAGGCTTCCTGCAGCGGAGTTGAGGGTTCTGGCCACCGATGCGAAAGGCCCCGGGGGTATCCCTCCGGGGCCTTTCACACGACTCGGTTCACCAGAACCCGCGACTCGGTTCACCAGAACCCGCGACTCGGCGGTCTAAAACCTCAAGTCGCCTGCAGGAACCCTCAAGTCGGCGAGTTGGGGTCAGTCGTCGGCGAGTGCAGCGACGACGCCAGCGCGGCTGTCGTCCTCGCTGGCGAGCACGCCGCCGTTGGCGACGATGTCGGGGGTGATCTCGCTGAAGACCATCCGGACGTCCTGGCGGCGGGCGCCCAGGATCTCGACGGCGTTGTCGGCCACGGCCTGGGCGAAGGCGCGGCGCTGCTCGATCGTGCGGCCCTTGAGGAGCTCGACGGTGATGTTGGGCATGACAGTCCTTTCGACGGAGCCACCCTGGAATCTGTCCATGTCGGCGACCTCAGTTCAGTGATGCGAACCACACTAGCCCCCGGTGGGACCAAGTTCACATCCTTGACAACGGTTCGGTATGCTGTTTGTGTGACGTCGGTCACCCGAAACAGGGACGTCACCCCTTCCGCATCCAGGAGTCGCTCGTGAACCGCCACGTCGTGTCACCCGCCCGAGGTCTGGCCGTGGCGGCGGGTCTACTGACACTGGTCGCCGTGGCGGCGCCCGCGTCGGCCCACGTCACCGTGACCCCGTCCACGACCCAGGCTGGCGCCAACGCCGTACTCACGGTCAGCGTCGGCCACGGCTGCGAGGGGTCGGCGACGACCGCGATCGAGATCCGGATCCCCGACTCGGTCTACTCGGTGACGCCGACCCGGAACCCGCTGTGGGAGATCACCGTCAAGAACGAGCCGGTCGTCCCGCCCGCCACCGACGAGCACGGCACCCGGATCACCGACCGCGTCTCCTCGATCACCTACCGGACCGACACCCCGCTGCCCGACGGCCAGCGCGACACCTTCGAGCTCGCCCTCCGGTTGCCCGCCGAGGTGGGCAGCACCCTGGCGTTCCCGACGATCCAGACCTGCGAGAAGGGCGAGGCGGCCTGGATCGAGGTGCCGGCCGCGGGCCACAGCGCCGACGACCTCGCCCTGCCCGCCCCGAGCTTCGTCCTCACCGCCACCGGAACAACGGCCGCGACCGACCCGGCGACGTCCGTGGAGCTGGTGGCCGGTGAGGGTGCGTCGTCCGGCAGCAACTCGCTCCTCGCCCTCGGTGCCTTGGCCGTCGGTGTCGTCGGCGTCCTGCTCGGCATCGCGTGCCTGACCCGGTTGCGTCGACGCTCGTGATCACCCGTCCCGGGGGACGGCCGGCAGCGCGGGGAGTCCGCGCGTTCGCAGCCCTCGTCCTGCTCACGCTCAGCCTCGTCCTCGCCTCGGCCGGCGCGGCCCAGGCGCACGCCGTCCTGCTCGGATCGGATCCGGCCGAGGGGGCGGTCCTGGCGGAGGCGCCCGAGCAGATCACCTTCACCTTCAGCGAGACCATCGGGCTGGTGCCGAAGGGCGTCCACGTCTTCGATGCCCAGGGCGACGAGGTCGACTCCCAGGCGTCGGCCACCGGCCACACCCTCGAGGTCGAGCTCACCGAGCCGGTCGAGGACGGCACGCTGGTGGTGGTCTGGCGGATCATCTCCGACGACGGCCACCCGGTGAGCGGATCGTTGCGGTTCTCCGTCGGCGCGCCGAGCGCCACGGTGGCCCCGATCGACGCGCCGGAGGCGGGCACCGAACGGCCGCCCGTCCTGCTCCAGGTCCTGCGGATCGCGGGCTACGCCGGACTGCTGCTCCTGGGTGGACTGATCGCCTTCATCCTGCTGGTCCTCCCGACCGACTCCCCGGACCGGGCGCGCGAGCGGCTGGTGCGCATCGTCCGGGGTGCGGCCGGCGTCGTCGCCGTCGCCTGGCTCCTCGCCGTTCCCGTGGTCGCGACCTACCAGCTCGGTGGCGGCCTCAGCCTGCTCGGAAACGCCAGCACCTGGTCGGCGATCGCTCCGCTGGACCACCTCGTCGCCGACCTGGTCGTGCTGGGCAGCGTGGCCGCCGTGCTGCTGCTCGGATCGGGCACGCCGTCGCGCACCCGTCGCTACGCCACCCTGGTGGCCGCCGGGCTCGCGGTGATCGCACCGGCCCTGACCGGCCACACCCGCGCCACCTCTCCGGAGTGGTTCGTCGTCGGCGTCGACATGCTGCACCTGCTCGCCGGAAGCGTCTGGCTCGGCGGGGTCGTCGCGCTGGCCGTCGTGCTCCCGCTCCTCGCCGAGCGGGGGGCACTCGCCGCCGAGACACTCGCCCGGTTCTCGGGGATCGCGGCCGGCGTGCTCGTCGCGCTGACCCTGTCCGGGGCCGTCCTCGCCTGGCGGATCCTCGGCTCGTGGAGCGCCCTGGTGGAGACCACGTACGGGCGGCTGCTGATCGCCAAGATCCTCACCGTCCTCCTCGTCGTCGGGATCGCCGCGTGGAACCGTCGTGTCCTGCTCCCGCGGATGCAGCAGGTGACCAAGCGCCACGAGATCCGTGCTGCCGCATCGTCGGTGACCCGGGTGGTCGCCATCGAGGCAGCGCTCCTCGGCGTCGTGCTGGTCCTCACCGGACTCCTGGTGGACCGCAGCCCCGACGTCGAGCTCAGCGCCGCCCGCCCGGCCGCGCAGACCACCCAGCTCGGCACGATCGAGGCGACCGCGACGATCTCCTCGCCGGTGACCGGCCCGAGCTCGGTCACGATCGAGCTCACCGACGCCAACGGCGGCCCCACCGAGGGGTACGCCGCCCCGACGGCCACCCTCGCCGCGGGCGACCTCGACCTCGGCGACGTGCCGCTGCAGAACGTCGGCCCGGGGGTCTACACGGGATCGGTGGTCTTCCCCGAACCCGGCCGGTGGGAGCTGCAGATCTCGCTGCGCACCGGTGAGTTCGACAACCCGGTGGGAGCCCTGACGTTCACCGTCAAGGAGAGCTCCCGATGAAGACGCGCTGCTGACTCCTCGCAGCAGCGCCGAGCCCCCGACCGGGATCCGGTCGGGGGCTCTGTCGTCAGCGACATGCTCTGATCCCTCGCCTTCGCGGACCCGGGGTGAGACGTTGCTCCCATGACCGGTTCGGTGCGCTTCGAGGCGTTCTCGTCCGAGCACTTCCTGTGGTTGGCGATCTTCGCGATCGGCGTGCCCGCGATGGTGGTGTGGGGGCACCGGGTGAGCGGCACCCCGGCGGAGGTGGTGTCACGGCGCTGCTTCGCGCTGGTCGTCGCCGCGGCGGGGATCTTCAACCTGGCCGCCAACCTGGCCCCGGCGGACTACGACGTGGACACCTCGTGGCCGTTCCAGCTCTGCGACCTGGCCACCCTGGCCGCCGTGATCGCGCTGTGGTCGCGCTCGACGCGCGCCTCGGCGTTCGTCTACTACGTCGGGATCACCCTGACGATCCAGGGGATCCTCACGCCGTCGCTCTACCAAGCCTTCCCCGACCCGCGGTACGTCGGCTTCTGGGTGCTCCACCTCGGCGTGGTGTGGGCGGCGGTCTTCCTCACCTGGGGCCTGGGCGTACGTCCCACCTGGGCCGGCTACCGGTTCACCGTGCTGGTGACGGCGAGCTGGGCGATCGCCGCCTACGTCTTCAACGTGGTGGCCGACACCAACTACGGCTACCTCAACGGCAAGCCGAGTGCGGCCTCGGCGCTGGACCTGCTCGGTCCGTGGCCGACGTACGTCGTGGCGGAGATCGCGCTGCTGCTGGGCGTCTGGGCGGTGGTGATGACGCTGCCCTGGACCCGGGTCACTGCGGCGGGCAGAGGCAGAACGGGTGACCGTCCGGGTCGAGCATGACGACCCAGCCCTCGCCGGTCTGGCCGGTGGCGCGGGTCGCGCCGAGCGACTCGGCGTGCGCGACCGACCCGTCGAGGTCGGAGACCCGGAAGTCGAGGTGGAACTGCTGCGGCCGGTCCTGGCCCGGCCACTCCGGCCGGCTGTAGTCGGCGACCTGCTGGAAGTTGAACGTCGAGCCGAGCGCCTCGACCTGGGCGTAGCCGTACTCCGGGTACTCGCCGGTGACGGCGCCGCCCAGCAGGTCGGCGTAGAAGCGGGCCGCTCGACCGGAGTCGGAGCAGTCCAGCGTGACGGCGATGAGCTCGGTGATCGGTGTTGTCATCCCTCGATCATCACCCCGACCGTGCCGCGTGTCACCTGGCTCAGACGCTGGGGGCGCGGATCAGCGCGGGTCGGTCAGCGCGTCATCGGCGACGCCGTCGCGGCCCGCGTCCTTCGCCCGGTAGAGCAGTGCGTCGGCCCGGCCGATCAGCTCGTCGACGGTGGTGGCGGGGTCGGGAAGGACGGTGTGCACGCCCACGCTCGCAGTGACCGGCCAGTCGTGCAGCGGGACGAGGCGCTCGGCCCAGGCCGGGTCGCGGACCTTCGGACCGGACGTCACCGCCGGCGGTGCCTCCGGATCCGCGGCGTGGGAGAGAGCCCGCACGACAGCGGTCGCCGTCGCCGTCCGCAGCAGCGCGGCCAGTGCGACGGCTTGGTGGTGATCGGACCCGCTGATCAGCACGGCGAACTCCTCGCCGCCGAGGCGGCTCAGCACGCCACGGCGCGGGATGACGGCCGCCAGGGCGTCACTGACGGCGATCAGCAGGGAGTCGCCGGTGAGGTGGCCGAACCGGTCGTTGATCCGCTTGAAGTGGTCGAGGTCCAGCATCAACAGGCTCACCGGTTCGGTCCGAGCCGCGGCCTCGGTCAGCACGGTGCCGGCCCGGTCGACGAAGGAGCGCCGGTTGAGCAGGCCGGTCAGGGGGTCACTCGCGGCGAGGAGGCGCACCTGGGCCAGGGCCGCCTCGCGGGAACGCACCGCCGCGGCGACGACGATCGGGCACGCGGCGAGCAGCGCCATACCCGCCTCCAACGAGACCTGGGTGGTGGCGGCCAGGCTGTCCATCTCCGTGTCGAGCAGTCCTGACCCCATCGCGATCATGTTCCACCCGGTCGCCAGCACGGCGAGCACGCTGGTGGTGTGCACCCGGCCCTGGATGGCCGTCCACAGCAGCAGGGGGAGGAGCACGAGCAGGGCGGTCGGCCCGCCGATCGCGGCGCCGACGGCGAAGGCGACCGGCAGGAGGAGGAAGGGGCCGAGCTCGGCCAGCGTGGGTCTGCGCACGCGACGCAGGACCCGCAGGTGCGGGCTGCTCAGCACCGCGGGAAGGATCGCCATGTAGGCGGTGACCTCCGCGAAGAACCAGGTCTGGGTGGCGTCGGCGGCACTCAACCCGAACGCTGCGACGCCGCACGGCGCCCCGACGAGGGTGGCGACCCCGGCGCCGGCCAAGCCGACCCCGATCAGCCGAACGACATCGCTCGGTTCGGCGAGGCCGCGTTGGGACGGGCTCCAGGAACGGCACAGGAGGACCGCGGTCAGGACGCCGGCCAGGTTGGCCACCGTCAACCCGAACGTCACGACGAGCTCGCCGCCGGTCAGGAGGTCGGCGGTCATGTAGGCAGCGAACGCGGCGGTCCACGTCGTCCAGTGCAGGAGTCGCGGGTAGCGGATGAAGAAGCCGGCCAGCAGGGCGTTCGCGGGCCAGAACGAGGCGAGGTAGGCGCTCATCCGGGTCCAGATCCCGAAGAGGGCAGCCGCCAGCACGAGAGCGAAGACAAGCGCAACGCAGATCAGCAGCAGGCGTCCGCGGAGTCCTGCCGCGGGCCTGGTGGTCCCGATCGTCATCTCACCCCCTGCCGTTGCTCGTCACCCTACGGACCGGGTCGCCTTCGCGTGGGAGGTTGCTGAGGTTCGGCATCGCGCCGATTCGTCAGCAGAGGTCGGGGTGGAGCGTCCAGCGCAGGCACTCGCCGAGCTCGTCGATGGTCCGTGCCGCTTCGGGGAAGACGACCTCCATCGCGTGCGCACCGTTGTCGGTGACCCACTGCAGGTCGAGCCCGCTCGCGGTGATGGCCGCTACCTGGGCGGCGACGATGTCGTCGAGGGTCGCGGTCGTCCGGCGAGCGATCGCCTCCCGCAGGTGCACGCCGTGCACGTCGTTGAGGTGCTGTTGGCTGCGCCGCAGGTAGCCGGAGTTGAGCTCGAGCTGCGGGTCGCGGAAGTCACGCACGTCGATCGACGTCCTGATCCCGTCGCGCTCCATCACGATCTGGGCCAGGTCGGCCACGACGTACTCCCGCCCACCGTCGCAGCACGGGCACACGTCCGCGCCGAGGTGACGCAGGCGACCGGCCAGGTAGAGCCGTTCGCCGGGGCGGACGTGGCTCGTCAGCGCCATCACGGCGTCGAGGCGACGCTCCCCGGCGCGGGCGATCGGCCCCTCGGGAGCGCAGACGAGCATGGGGGCGCCGGCGAAGTCGCGGACGCACTCGAAGGCGTCGTCGAGGGGCTGACGGACACCCTCGACGGCGAGATCGACGGTGGCGACCGCGGCCAGGATGCTGCGGGCTGCTTCGGCCTCGTGATTCATGACTTCCCTCCAACTAAGGACAGCCTTACCTAAACATGATCGAGAGATATGCGCAATGCGTCGTCCAGGGGTCGAGTCGGCCCGCGATCGTCCTGAACGATCGCTAAGGTGGTGGCATGGCTGTTATCGCACTGCTCGAGATGAAGTTCGCCCCGGAGAAGCTCGACGAGGCCCGCACGATCATGGCGCGGGTGCTGGCGGAGACCCGCGCCTTCCCCGGCTGCCTGAGCGTCGAGACCCTGGTCGACGGGACCGACCCGGCCCGCCTGGTCTTCGTCGAGAAGTGGGAGTCGCTCGAGGCCGACGCCGCCTACCGCGCGTTCCGTGCCGGCGAGGGGAAGGTCACCGACCTCGCTCCGACGCTCGCAGCCGCTCCCGTGCTGACCGTGGGATTGGTCGACCCAACGGTGTGACCATGTGGGATGCTCGGATCACCTGAGCGCCGGTGAGCATCACCCGTGGACCTCCCGAGAGGAGACACCGTGAGCGACGGACCAGCACCAGACCTCCCGGAGCCCCCCGAGCGGGGCGAGCTCTTCGACGCCGTCATCCAAGCGACCGGCGAAGCGGTGTGGGACTGGGACCTCGACAACCGGCTGCAGTGGCACAACTCCGCCTACATGGCGATGCTGCGGATCGACTCGATCGCTGCCGAGGGCGCTCTGACCTCCTGGGAGGTCCGCCTGCACCCGGACGACTTCGACCGGGTGACGGGCAGCCTCAACCTCGCCGCCACCGGCACCGCCGGGGATACCTGGGCCGAGACCTACCGGCTGCGCGGCGACGACGATCGCTACATCACGGTCGACGACCGCGCCATCCTGCTCCGTCGCGAGGACGGTTCGCCGGTGCGGATGGTCGGCACGCTGCGCGACGTCACCGCGGCCCACGAGGCGGCCGCCGAGCTGCGGATCGCTCGCGACTACGCCGACGCGATCCTGACCGCGTTGCCCGGGCCGTTCTACCACGTCAACGCCAACCTGGAGATGGTGCGCTGGAACGCCAAGTTCTCCGAGGTCTCGGGCTACACCGACGCCGAGATCGCCCGGATGAAGGCGACCGACTTCTTCTCCGTCGACGAGATCCCCCGGGTCGAGGTCGCGATCAAGGAGGTCTTCGAGCACGGCTGGAGCTCGGTCGAGTCCTCGGTCCTGCGCAAGGACGGCACCCGCCTGCCCTACGTCTTCACCGGCCAGCGGTTCACCCACGCCGGCGAGCTCGGGTACGTCGGCGTCGCGATCGACATGGGGGAGCAGGCCGCCCTCCAGGCGCAGCTGCGGCACGAGGCCTCGCACGACCACCTCACCGGACTGGTCAACCGCGCCCGGCTCTACGAGGAGATCGACGTCGCGATCGCCGCCGCGCGCGCTGGCGGGCACCGGGTCGCGGTGCTCGACCTGGACCTGGACCGCTTCAAGTTCGTCAACGACGGCTTCGGACATCCGTACGGCGACCTCGTACTGCAGGCGGTGGCCCGCCGGCTGATGTCGTTGGTCTGCCCCGAGGACGTGGTCGCCCGCCTCGGTGGCGACGAGTTCGTGATCGTCGCTCCCCGCGTGGACCGTCGCGAGGACATCGACGAGATGGCCCAACGGATCGTCGACTCCCTGGCCGAGCCGCTCAACGTCGAAGGTCGCCGGATCCACCTGACCGGCTCGATCGGCGTGAGCTTCTACCCCGACGACGGAACCACCGGTGCCCGGCTGATCGACAACGCCGACGTCGCGATGTACTTCGCCAAGGCCGCGGGTCGAAGTGGGTTCCGCGTCTTCCGCCCCGACATGGCACGCGACACCCAGCGCCGCACCGACATCGAGACCCGCCTGCGTGACGCCGCCGACGCCGGCCGGTTCCGGCTCGCCTACCAACCGAAGATCGACCTCGCGACCGGGGCGATCCTCGGCTGCGAGGCCCTGCTGCGCTGGAACGACCCGGAGCTCAACGAGGTCTCCCCGGTCGAGTTCATCCCGATCGCCGAGGACTCCGGGCTGATCGTGCCGATCGGCGACTGGGTGCTCACCGAGGCCTGCCGCCAGGCGCAGGCCTGGCGCGAGGCCGGGCTGCCGCCGCTCACCGTGTCGGTCAACGTCTCCGCCGGCCAGCTGCTGTTGAAGGACCCCGTCGCGTGGGTGAGCGAGACGTTGGCGAGCACGGGCTTCTCGGCCGACCTGCTCGAGCTGGAGCTGACTGAGACGGTCCTGGCCGAGGACGCGTACGGGGTGATCGAGTCGATCGCCGCCCTGCGGGCCCTCGGCGTCGGCGTCGCGATCGACGACTTCGGGACCGGGTACTCGTCGCTGTCCTACCTCAAGCGCTTCGACGTGACGGCGATCAAGATCGACCGCACCTTCGTGCAGTCGATGCTGGGCGAGGCCGGCGATCGGGCGATCGTGCGGGCCTCGATCGCGCTCGGGCACGCACTCGGGCTCTCGGTGGTGGCCGAGGGTGTCGAGACCGAGGAGCAGCGCGAGCTCCTCCGGCAGCTGCACTGCGACCAGGTCCAGGGGTTCCTGATCAGCCACCCGCTGACGCCGGATCAGTTCGCGGCGCTGCTGGCCTCTCGGTGCTGAACGGCCAGGTCCCGGTAGACCGCCGCGTTGAGCGTGATCCCGGCGACCTGGTCGTCCCCGATCTCCTTGCGCACCTTCGCGGGCACGCCGACGATCAGTGACCGGGGTGGCACGACGGTGCCCTCGGCCACGCAGGCACCGGCACCGACGATGCTGCCCGTCCCGATCACGGCGCCGTTCATCACGATCGCCCCCATCCCGATCAGGACGGTGTCCTCGATGACGGCGCCGTGCAGGACCGCGCCGTGACCGACGGAGACGTCGGCCCCGATCCGCAGGGGGAACCCGGGATCGGCGTGCAGCACGCACCCGTCCTGGAGGTTCGACCCCGATCCGATCGAGATCGACTCCATGTCGGCCCGCGCCACGACGCCGTACCAGAGGCTCGCCCCGGCGGCGACGGAGACGTCACCGACCACGGTGGCTCCGGGGGCGACCCAGGCGTCGGGGTCGATCGAGGGACGGCGCGCGCCCAGGGTGAGGAGGCGGGGACGGTCATCGGTGGCCATGACCGCCATTGTGCTCGACCCCTCGGGGGGCTAGGCGTCGAGGACGACCAGGTCGGTCGTGGCGCGCGAGACGCAGACGTACATGGTGGTGTTCTCCGCCTTCTCGGCGTCGCTCTGCGCCTCGTCGCGGTGGTCGACGGCACCCGCGAGGATCTTCGCGGGGCAGGAGCCGCAGTGGCCCTCCTCGCAGGAGAACGGGTAGTCGGGCACGGCCTGCAGGATCGCGTCGAGGGCGGTCTGGTCGCTGGCGACGGTGACGGTGACGCCGCTCTGGCGCAGCTCGATCTCGAACGGGACGTCGCTCTTGGCCTTCTCGGCCCGCGCGGCGGTGGCCTCGGCCGACGCGGTGAAGCGCTCGAAGTGCAGGTCGATCCCCGGCTGGGCGGCACAGGCCGTCTCGACGGCGGAGATCAGGCCCGACGGGCCGCAGCAGTAGACCGCGGTGCCCTCGCCGAGACCGGACAGGGCGGCGGCGAGGTCGAGGATGCCGGACTCGTCCTGCGGCACGACCTGGATGCGGTCACCGCCGATCGCGGCGAGCTCGTCGAGGAAGGCCATCGTGGCGCGGCTGCGGCCGCCGTAGAGCAGCTTCCAGGTCGCGCCCGCGGGAACGGCCGCGACCATCGCCCGGATCGGGGTGATGCCGATGCCGCCGGCGATGAAGAGGTAGTCCGGGCTCTCGACGAGCTCGAAGTGGTTGTGCGGACCGGTGGCCGCGATCCGCAGGTTGACCAGGTCGCCGGCCCGGTGGAGGTCGTGCAGCTCCTTCGAGCCACCGCGGCCGTCCTCCTCGCGCAGCACCGCTACGCGGTAGGACTCGTGGTCTGCCGGGTCGCCGCACAGCGAGTAGTGCCGGATCAGGCCGCTGGGCAGGTGCAGCTCGAGGTGGGCGCCGGGGGTCCACGCGGCCAGCTCGCCACCGAGCGGGTCCCGGAAGGTGATCGAGATGACGCCCTCGGCCTCGGTGGTGACGGCGGAGACCTCGAGGTCGAAGGTCACGTGGTGGTCCTGCGCGGTGGCCTGAGCAGCTCGCGCCAACGACGCCTTGATGTCGGCCACCGGGTCGTACGACAGCACGGTGGTCGCCGTCGAGGCAGGCTTGGAGCGCTTGAGGAACGAGAAGGCCATGAGCAAGATCATATATTCTTTGCCCTGAGGGCGGGCATCATCAGCCGAAGAGCGGCTCGGTGGCCCGGGAGTCGGCGTACTCCTCGAAGCGTGCGATCCGGCCCTCGTGCAGGGTCACGACCAGGCAGCTCGGGATCCGTACGGCGACGCCGTCGGCGTTGGTCCCCACCGTCGTGGACTGCAGCACCCAGCCGCCGTCGAAGACCCGCAGCCGGACGTCGGTCACCTCGAGGCGGGCGCCGGCCCTGATCTGGCGCGTGCGTGAGGGGGTGCGCTCGATCTCGGCCTCCCACTCGTCGATGTTGTGCCAGGTCGAGACCCCCTCGACGTAGAGCTCGTCCTCGGCGCGCCGGCCCTCCAGGAAGGCGGGCAGCCAGCGACGGGCGACGGCGAGTGCCTGCTCGACGCCGGCGGAGGACGGGTTCGGGATCTGGACCTGCATGGCTGCATCCTGTCGCACCCCTTGGATCGACCGCCGGTTGTCGATATTGTCGAGTGATCTACTCAACTTGTCGTGAGGGCGGGGTGCCATGGTCGAACACGTCACGCTCTTCGCCGACCAGCCGCTGCAGCTCTCCGGCGGCGGCACCCTCGCGCCCGTCGAGGTCGCCTACGCGACGTACGGCCGGCTGAACGCGGCGCGGGACAACGCCGTCTTCATCGCCCACGCCCTGACCGGGGACGCCGAGGCCACCCAGTGGTGGCCGACCATGGTCGGCCCCGGTCGCCCGGTCGACACCGACCGCTACTTCGTGATCTGCCCGAACCTGCTCGGCGGGTGCCGCGGAACCACCGGTCCGTCGTCGATCGACCCGACGACCGGCGAACCCTTCGGGACACGGTTCCCGCTGATCTCGGTCGCCGACCTGGTCGCCGTCCATCGGGCGCTGGTCGCCCACCTCGGCATCGACCGGCTGCACGCCGCGGTGGGTGGCTCGCTCGGCGGGATGCAGCTGCTGCAGTGGGCCGCCGACGGCCCCGGCGAGATCGACCGCGCCGTGCTGGTCGCCGCCAGTGCACGGCTCAGCGCGCAGAACATCGCGCTCTCCCACGTCGCCCGCCAGGCGATCCTGCGCGACCCGGTCGACGGGCTCGCGGTGGCCCGGATGCTCGGCCACATCACCTACGTCTCCGACGCCGGGCTCGAGGAGAAGTTCGGTCGCACCCGGCCGGCGGACGCGACGCCGGGCTTCGGTGCCGAGTTCGAGGTGGAGCGCTACCTCGACCACCAGGGCGAGGTCTTCGTGGACCGCTTCGACGCCGACTCCTACCTCTACCTGACCCGGCTGCTCGACCACTTCGACCCGTTCGCCGAGGCGGGGTTCGTCGACCGGATCCTCGCCACGGACCGGCCGACCCGCTTCCAGGTGATCTCCTTCGACTCCGACTGGCGGTTCCCGACCGCGCACTCGGAGCTGATCGAGAAGCAGCTGCGTTCCGGCGGGGCCGAGGTGGAGCGGCACGAGGTGCACTCGAGCTGGGGCCACGACTCGTTCCTGCTCGAGCCGCCCGGGTACCTCGACCTCGTCCGCACCTTCCTCAGGAGTGATCAGTGAGCGACCCGTTGAACGAGCACCGCTTCGGCTTCGCCACGCGGGCGATCCACGCCGGCAACATCCCGGACGCCGTCAGCGGCGCCCGCGCGCTGCCGATCTACCAGACCGCCTCGTTCGTCTTCGACGACACCGCCGACGCCGCGGCCCGGTTCGCGCTGCAGAAGTACGGCAACATCTACTCCCGCGTCGGGAACCCGACCGTCTCCTCCTTCGAGGAGCGGATCGCCTCGCTCGAGGGCGGGATCGGGGCCGTCGCGACCGCGTCCGGGTTGGGCGCCGAGTTCATCACCTTCGCCTCGCTTGCCGGGGCCGGGGACCACATCGTCTCCTCGGCCCAGCTGTACGGCGGCACCGTCACCCAGCTCGACGTGACCCTGCGCCGCTTCGGGGTGGAGACCACCTTCGTCGGCTCGGCCGAGCCGGAGGCGTACGCCGCCGCGATCCGCCCCGAGACCAAGCTGCTCTTCGTCGAGACGGTGGCCAACCCGTCGGGAGACATCGCCGACCTGGCCGGGCTCGCCGACGTCGCCCACGCGCACGGCATCCCGCTGGTCGTGGACTCGACCATCCCGACGCCGTACCTCAACCGACCGATCGAGTGGGGCGCCGACATCGTGGTGCACTCGGCGACCAAGTTCCTGGGCGGGCACGGCACCACCCTGGGCGGCGTCGTGGTCGAGTCGGGCCGCTTCACCTACGGCGCCGAGCGGTTCCCGCTGTTCCACGAGCCGGTCGAGCACTACGGCGGGCTGTCGTGGTGGGGGAACTTCGGCGAGTACGCCTTCCTCACCCGGTTGCGGGCCGAGCACCTGCGCAACGTCGGCGCCACCCTGAGTGCCCAGTCCGCCTGGCAGCTCGCCCTCGGCGTGGAGACGCTGCCGCTGCGGGTCCAGCGCCACGTCGAGAACGCCCGAGTCGTCGCCGAGTGGCTCGAGGCCGACGACCGGATCGAGTTCGTGAACTGGGCCGGACTGGCCTCTCACCACCACCACGAGCGCGCGGCGACCTACCTGCCGCAGGGGCCGGGCAGCGTCTTCTCGTTCGGGATCAGGGGTGGCCGTGCCGCCGGGGAGCGGTTCATCGAGTCGGTCGAGCTGGCCAGCCACCTGGCGAACATCGGTGACGCGAAGACCCTCGTCATCCACCCGGCCTCGACCACCCATCGCCAGCTCAGCGACGAGCGCCTGGCCGAGGCGGGCGTCTCGGCCGGACTGGTCCGGATCAGTGTCGGCATCGAGGACGTCGACGACATCGTCCACGACCTCGACCGGGCGCTCGGCGCCGCGGTGAAGGAGGCGTGATGACGATTCCGCAGATCCAGCACGAACCGACCGCGAAGGAGCGGCTCGGGATCCTGCAGGCCGCCCGTTCGATCGCGATCGTCGGGTTCTCGCCCAACACCGCCCGGTCGAGCTACTACGTGGCGACGTACCTGGTTCAGGACACCGACTACACGCTCTTCTTCGTCAACCCGAACGCCGCCGGCACCGAGGTGCTCGGCCACACCGTCCACGCGTCCCTGCAGGACCTGCCGGAGGTGCCCGACGTCGTCGACGTCTTCCGCAGGTCCAGCGACCTGCCGGCCGTCGTCGACGAGGTGATCGCGCTGGGCAGCCCCGTGGTGTGGTTCCAGCTCGGGCTCGAGAACGAGGCCGCCGCCGAGGCCGGCCGGGCGGCCGGGCTGACCGTGGTGCAGAACCGCTGCCTCAAGATCGAGCACGCCCGGTTCCACGGCGGGCTGCATCTCGCCGGCTTCGACACCGGCGTGATCACCTCGCGCAAGGGCGGCCGCTGACCGGATCGCGAGACGCTCGATTAGTCGAGTTTGTCAGTCTACTATCAAGAGAACAGGCAGATCCCTCACTCCAGGAGACACCATGAGCATCGACGCAACGACGCGCCTCAACGATGTCGACCTCGCCGCCGTCGGCGGCCTCGTCCAAGCCATCCAGGCCGACCCTGCCAAGGCCCGCACCACCTGGGCCGCCCACGTGACGTGGAAGGGCGCCTTCGCCTCGGAGTCGAAGGTCCGCTCCTTCGAGCCGACCCTGTCCGACGAGCCGGCCGGCCTCGGCGGCGGCGACACCGCGGCCAACCCCGTCGAACAGCTGCTCGGCGCGCTCGGCAACTGCCTCGCCGTCGGGTACGCCGCCAACGCGAGCGTGGCCGGCATCCGCCTCGACGACCTCCGGATCGACCTCAAGGGCGACGTCGACCTCACCGTGTTCCTCGGTCTCGCCCCCGGTCACGCCGGGTTCGACGCGATCGAGGCCGTGGTCTCCCTCGCCTCCGACGCGCCCCGCGACGAGCTCGAGGCACTGCACGCCAAGGTGCTCGCCAGCTCCCCGGTCGGCCACACGCTCAGCAGCCCGATCCCGGTCAGCATCTCGCTGGCCTGAACCCCATCACCAGAGGAGACACAGTCATGACCCAGACCACCACCCCTGTCGACAACGGCGTCAACGTCGAGGCGCTGCTCGGCGCCCGCGCTGCCCTGCAGGAGACCCCGGAGGCCGCCCAGTTCACCTGGCGCGCCAGCAACACGTGGGTCAAGGGCACCCACTCGCGCAGCAAGGTCGAGGGCTTCTTCGGCCTCGGCGAGGAGCAGGAGGCCGGCCGTTCCTTCGAGTACGAGGGCGACCACCCGCCGCAGTTCGCCGCCGAGAACCACGGTGCCACGCCGGTCGAGACGCTCCTCGTCGCGCTCGGCGGTTGCCTCACCGCCGGTGTCGCCGCTGTCGCCCAGCAGCGCGGCATCCAGCTCAACTCGGTCACCGCGACGATCGAGGGCGACCACGACATCCGCGGGATCCTCGGCGCCGATCCCGACGTGCGCAACGGCTTCACCGACATCCGGGTGAACTACGCGATCGACGCCGACGCCAGCCCCGAGGACATCCAGGCCCTGGTCGCCCAGTCGCAGAAGCGCTCGGCGGTCTTCGACGCGCTCACCAACCCGACCGCGGTCACCGTCTCCGTCTCGTGACCCGCGCGACCACCGTCGCGGTGGTCGGAGCCAGGCACAGCGGACTGGCCATCAGCCGCCACCTGACCGAGCAGGGGATCGACCACGTCGTCCTCGAGCGCGGTCAGGTGGCGCACTCGTTGCGGACGCAGCGCTGGGACTCCCTCCGCCTGCTCACGCCCAACTGGATGACCCGGCTGCCGGGCTTCGGCTACACCGGTGACGACCCGGACGGCTTCCTCGCCGCCTCCGAGGTGGCAGCGCTGATCCAGGACTACGCTCGCGCGGCCGAGGCGCCGGTCCGGGCCGAGACCGCCGTGACGCGGGTCGCGCCCGGCCCGGCCGGGTTCACCGTCGAGACCGATCAGGGCCCGTGGTCGGCCCGGTCGGTCGTGCTCGCCTCCGGCTCGGTGCGCGGCGTGGCGCCGACGCTGGCCGAGGCGCTGCCGGCCGGGGTCGCGTCGCTGCACGCGATCGACTACCGCCGCCCTGACCAGGTCGCCGACGGCGGTGTCCTGGTCGTCGGCGCGGCCGCGAGCGGGGTCCAGATCGCGGCGGAGCTCCGGGCCGCCGGCCGCGAGGTGACCCTGGCCGTCGGAGAGCACGTGCGCGCCCCGCGGCGCTACCGCGACCGCGACCTGTTCGCCTGGATCGACGAGATCGGGCTCCTGGACGAGCGCTGGGACGAGGTCGACGACGTCGTCCGCGCCCGTCGCCTGCCGTCGTTCCAGCTCGCCGGGGGTGCCACCACGCTCGACCTCAACACGCTCCAGGATCGCGGGGTGCGGGTGGTCGGGAAGCTGGCGGCGATCCGGGACGGCGAGGCGCTCTTCTCCGGCTCGCTGGCCAACGTGGCCGGGCTGGCCGACCTCAAGCTCGCCCGGCTGCTGACCTCGATCGACACCGCCTGCGGCGGCTCCGGCGAACGGCTCGAGCCCACCCGGGTGCCCGCCGCGCGGCTCTCGCTGCGGCTGGACTCGGGCGAGATCCGCACCGTGATCTGGGCGACCGGGATCAAGCCCGACCACCGGTACGTCGACGCGCCGGTCTTCGACGCCAAGGGCGCGATCCGGCACGAGGGCGGCGTCACCGAGGTTCCCGGGCTCTACGTCACCGGCCTGCCGGTGCTGCGCCGCCGCCGGTCGACGTACATCGACGGCGCCCGTGCCGATGCCGACGAGCTGACCAAGCACCTCGCCGCGGCTCTCTGAGCCGGGCGTCAGCGAGCGGCGAGAGCGGCGGCGATCAGGCGGACCTGCTCGGGGTCGTCGCTGGTCGGGATGAGCTGGACCTCGTCGGCCCCGATCGCCTCGAACCGGTCGAGGTGGGCGAGCAGCCCGTCCACGGTGCCGGCGAACCCGGCGACCGGGGCGAGCGCATCGACCAGCTCGGTCGGGAGCCAGTTCATGTAGTGGTGCAGGTGCTCGCGGATCTGGGCGCGGGGATCGGGGGACGTCTCGGCCAGGGCGAACCAGAACGAGGTGGTCAGCCGCGGCGCCGGGCGACCGGCCTCAGCCCATGCCTCGCGGGCGACCTCGAACAGCCGAGCCGTCTCGATGACGTCGGCGGTCAGCGTCATCCCGGCCAGCCCGTCGGCCCACCTGGAGGCATGGCGCAGGGTCTTCTCCCCGAGCGTGCCGACCAGCAGCTCCGGGCCGCCGGGACGGACCGGCGGCGGCCCGACCGGTCGGGTGGCGCCCGTCAGGTTCTCCCCGGCCCAGACCCGGCGCAGCACGTCGGCGCGACTGGCCATCTCGGCCATCGTCCTGGTGGACGGCTCGGCGCCTGCGGCGACGTAGTCCTCGTCGCGGCCACCGACCCCGAGTCCGACCGAGAGCCGGCCCTCGCAGAGCCGGTCGCCGGTCGCCAGGGCCTTGGCCAGCGACACCGGGTCGTGCAGCTGCGGCACGATCACCGTCGTCACGATCGGCACCCGCGACGTCCAGGCAGCGACGGCACCCAGCAGGGTGAGCGCGTCCGGGTTGTCGAAGGCGACCCGCTCCCCGAACGCCAACGACCCGAACGGGCCGGCGTCGATCAGCTGGGCCCACTCCTGCAGGGTCGCCGTCGAGATCGCCGGTTCCATCACCGGCAGGGTCATGCCGAGCTTCACGAGCGTGCGAAACGTCCGGCGAAGCCACGCAGGGGGACGTCGGCACTGGTCAGCACCCCGGGCGCCGCGTCGATCACCGAGCGGATCACGTTCAGTGCCGGCAGCCCTGTCACCGTCATGCCGATCGAGGCGAACGCCGCCGGGTCGGAGAGGTCCACGCCGGGCTTCGGGAAGATCATGTGCTTGTTGTAGACGTGCGGATCGCCCTTGATCTCGGTGATGTAGCAGCCCCGGATGTCCCACGACGGGCTGGTGTGCGGCGTCATCTGCCACTCCAGGTGGGTCTCGATCCGCGGCACGCCGTCGACGGTGCCGACGTACTTGATGTAGCTGCCGCCGAGTGAGCCCTCGGGCAGCTGGTACCAGCCGAGGTCGATGTCCTTGGTGCAGGCGCCGAGCTCGTACTCGAAGCGCACCTCGTCGAGCTCGATGTCGAAGCAGTCGGCCATCATGTAGACCGAGTCGGCGAAGACCTCGGTGTACTTGCGCAACATCCCCGGCAGGGCCGGGTCGTCGACCGGACGGCCGTAGCCGACCTCGATCCAGGTGCCAGCGGAGTGGTGGCACGACACGTCGACCGACTCGATGCAGGTGATGTGCTCGATCTCGGCGACGTCGGCCGAGCACGCCACCGCGAGGATCTGGTTGACCCCCGGGTTCATCCCCGTGCCGTAGAACGTAGCGCCGCCGGCCTTGGCCGCCTCGTCGAGGATCTCGGTCCAGGACCGGCCCGAGGCGTGCGGGTGGTTGGCGGTGCGGTGGTGACCGGTGATCCAGTCGGCCGTGGTGACGATGTTGATCCCGGCGGCCAGGACGGCGAGGTAGAGCTCCTCGTCGGGGAAGACGCCGTGGAAGGTGACCACGTCCGGACGGGCCGCGATGATCTCGTCGACCGTGCCGGTGGCGAGGACGCCGATCGGTCCGATCCCGGCGAGCTCGCCGACGTCGCGGCCGATCTTCGAAGGCGTGTAGCAGTGCACCCCGATCAGCTCGAGGTCACGGTGAGCACCGATCCGGCGGATCATCTCGGTGCCGACGTTGCCGGTCGCGACCTGGAAGACGCGGATCATGTGAGGGTCCTTTCGGAGGCGGGATAGAACTGCTGGGCCCACGCGCGCAGTGCGGTGAAGCCGGCGTACTCGCCCCGGGCCAGCGCGGCCGGGTCGGCGTACTTCTGGTGGGACCAGATCACGATGTCGGCGGCGAACTGCTCGATCACGCCGGCGGCGTGCCGGTCGGCGCGGGCACGGGCCTTCTCCCCGTCCGGGTCCTCGCCCTCGCGGTCCTGCCGGCCGATCCAGACCGAGAAGTGGATCGCGCTCGTCGAGTCGTCGATCGGGGTGACCGCGGAGATGGTGCGGTTGTCGATCATGCCGTGGCTCTTGGTCACGGCCAGGCCGATGCCGGCGTTGATCGCCTCGACCCAGCTGTCCACCTCCTCGATGCTGCCGGGCTCACCCTCGAAGGCGATCGTGAAGTCGACGTAGGCCCACGGGTCCTCGAACTCCTGGCGGGTGAACTGCGGGATGATCGGCACCTTGTGCACGTACTTGAAGTGCGCGAAGTCGACGCCGTTCTCCTGCACGTACTGCGGATGCAGCTCCAACCCGGTCTCGTGCAGCCGGGACTCCGGGTGCAGCGGGTAGTAGTCCGCGGCCGTCTTCTCGTCACCCCAGACGCTGAAGATGTCGGGGACGTCGAAGGACGGCTCGCGTCCCTCGACGTCGTGCCACAGGTAGATCGCCTCGTTGAGCTCGCGCACCGGGTAGGTGCGGATCTTGCGGCCGAGGTTGGGATGGTCCTCGTAGGGGATGCAGACGTTGCGTCCGGCCTGGTTCCACTGCCACCCGTGGAAGGGGCACTGGATGGTCTCCTCGACCACCGTGCCGCCATAGCCCAGGTGGGCGCCGAGGTGCTCGCAGTAGGCCTCCATCACCGTGACGACGCCGGCCATCGAGCGCCAGGCGATCAGCTCACGGCCGAAGTAGTGCATCCGGTGGACGGCCCCGGTCGGGACCTCGTCGGACCAGGCGACCTGGAACCAGCCGGTGGGTCGCATGCTGAGGGTCGGCTTCGCCACCACGGCATCGTGGCAGGAAAACCGACAAACTGGAACCCGTTCTACCTCGTGGTTCGGATGACCACGCTGAGCGGTCGCCGGACGTAGCTCCCCGGTGCCCACGTGATCGAGTCGGGTTCGACCACGTGGTCGGGCATCCGGGTGAGCAGCTCCTCCAGGGTCACGCGCGCCATCATCCGGGCCGCCGCCGCACCGAGGCAGTGGTGCGCGCCGTGGGCGAAGGACAGGATCTGGCGCGGTCGCCGGCCGACGTCGAGCCGGTCGGCGTCGTCGCCGAAGGCGCGGGGGTCGCGGTTCGCGGCGGCGTACCCGAGCAGGACCTTGCGTCCGGCCGGGATGACGGAGCCGCCGATCTCGACATCGCGGGTGGTGGTCCGGGCCAGGCCCTGGACCGGGGAGGTCAGGCGCAACAGCTCCTCGACGGCCGCCGGTACGTCGTCCAGCACCCGCGCCCGCTCGGCCGGTGCGTCGGCGAGCAGCCCGATCCCCGCTCCGAGCAGGCCGGTGGTGGTGTCGTTGCCGCCGGCGACCATCGTGAAGGTGAAGGCGAGGATGCGCAGCAGACCCGCGTCGGAGTCGCTCTCCCCGGCCGCGACCAGCTGGGAGACGACGTCCTCGCCGATCTCGGCGCCCGGCACGGCCAGCTCCTCGCGCCGGCGCTGGATCAGGGCGGCGAAGTAGCCGAGCATCTCCGCGGTCGCCGCCGCGGTCACGGGCGCACCGGAGGCGGCGTTGGCGGCGACGATCGCCTCGGTCCAGCGGTCGAAGGCGGCCCGGTCCTCCTCCGGCACGCCGAGGTAGTGCGCGACCACCATGGACGGCAGCGGCTTGAACACCTCGGCGACGATGTCCCCGCCTCCGGCCGCAGCGATCCGGTCGAGCCGCTCCGTGACGAAGCCGCGCACCAGCGGCTCGAGGGTCTCGACCTGGCGCGGGGTGAAGCCGCGGCTGACCAGGCGACGGAAGTCGGTGTGGCTCGGCGGGTCGGTCATCACCATCGGCGGGTTGTCGGTCAGACCGATCGCCTCGAGCTCGCCGTACTCGACGGTGAGTCCCGACGCCGAGGAGAACGAGTCGGTGTCGGTGACGGCCGCCAGCACGTCGGCGTGCCGGGTCAGCACCCAGTAGTCGCGGTCGGGGTCGTCGTGGCGGACGCGGTGGACGGGATCGTGGTCGCGCAGGGCGGCGTACATCGGCCAGGGATCAGCCCAGGTCGGGCCCGATCGGGGGACGTGCAGAACCGGTGGCGCGGAGGGAGCAGAGGCCATGGCCTCAGAATCCCATGTACCGCCCCGGTCGATGGCTCATCGCGAGGATGAGATTCAGGATCACCGCGCCGAGGGCGGACCACAGCACGACGTCGACGTCGAGGACCGCGAACGAGGCCAGCAGGACGACGGTGTCGAGTGCCATCATCACGTAGCCGGCCCGCCAGCCCACCCGTTCCTGCAGGATCACCGCGACCACGCTGAACCCGCCGACGCTGGCGTTGTGCCGGACCAGGGCGAGCACCCCGACGCCGGTCAGGACGGCCCCGGCGAGGATGCCGTACGGCTGGTTGATCCGCTCCAGGCCGAGGGCGTCGCCCTGGAGTCCCGTGGCCACCGACACCGCCGCCACGCACAGGGCGGACTTGATCGCGAACGGGAGGCTGCGCTGGGTGAAGGCGATCACCACGAACGGCAGGTTGACCACGGCGAAGACGAGCTGGAAGTTCCAGTCCGCGGCGTAGGAGAGCAGCAGCGCGAGACCGGCGGTTCCGCCGGTGACGGCACCGGTGAGGTGGATCAGGTAGAGCCCGAGCGAGGTCAGGTAGATCCCGATCGCGAGCCCGAACAGATCCTCGAGGGGCCCGTGCGGGGGCGCCTCGAGGATCGGGTCGGCGGTCTCGTGGGTCACGGACCAGATTTTCCCAGTCCGCGGTGCGGCCCGAGGAATCGTCGCCGGTGTGATCCTCGCCGTCAGGCGCGGGAGATCTGGATCATCTCGTCGCGCGCGACGACCTTGATCCGCTCCCGCGTCAGCTCGGGCGTGCTGGCGGCCTCACCGAGCGCGAGCTCGTGCGCCTCGAGCTTGCCCCAGCCCTCCTCGGTGGTGAACTCCACACCGCGGGCGGTGAGGTGCTCGACGATGCCGGCGGGGTCGCTGATCTCGGCCGCGGGGATCGCGTCGAGGTCGGCGAGCAGGTGGTCGACGGTCTCGCGGGCGTCGGACTTGGTGTGACCGATCAGGCCGACCGGGCCACGCTTGATCCACCCGGTGACGTAGATCCCGGGGACCTGGTCGCCGCCCGCCTCGGTGAGCACACGACCGCCGGCGTTCGGGATGACGTGCTTGCGCTCGTCGAACGGGATGTCGGACAAGGGCGAGGACCGGTAGCCGATCGCGCGGTAGACGGCCTGGACCGGGGTGTCGACGAAGACGCCGGTGCCCTTCACGTTGCCGGTGCCGTCGTACTCGGTGCGCTCGGTGCGGATCGCCACGACCTTGCCGTCCTCGCCGAGGATCTCGACGGGGTTGTGCATCATGTGGATGACGATCTTGTGCGGCGCGCCGGTCGGCTCCGTCTCGAGGTACTTGAGCAGGGTGTCGACGACGAGCTTGACGCTCTTGGCGCCGGAGATCTCGGCCTGGCCGGCCTCGTCGATCTCGAAGCCGTCCTCCTCGACCACCACGTCGACGCTGGGCGAGTGCGAGAGCTCGCGCAGCTCCATCGGGGAGAACTTGATGTGGGCCGGACCGCGGCGGGCGAAGACGTGCACCTCGGTGGCGGGGTTCGCCTTGAGGCCCTGGTAGACGTTGTCGGCGATCTCGGTGACGAGCTGCTCGTCGGCCGGCTTGGCCAGCATCCGGGCGACGTCGAGGCCGACGTTGCCGGCGCCGAGGACGGCGACGGACTGGGCGTTGAGCGGCCACTCACGCGGGACGTCGGGGTGGCCGTCGTACCAGGAGACGAAGTCGGCGGCGCCGTAGGAGCCGTCCAGGTCGATGCCGGGGATGTCGAGGTTCAGGTCGGCCATCGCGCCGGTGGAGAAGATGACGGCGTCGTAGAAGCGCTTGAGGTCGTCGAGCTTCAGGTCGGCGCCGAAGTCGACGTTGCCGAAGAAGCGGATGCGGTCGTTGTCGAGCACCCGGCGCAGGGCCTTGATGATCTCCTTGATCCGCGGGTGGTCCGGTGCGACGCCGTAGCGGACCAGGCCGTAAGGGGCGGGAAGACGCTCGATGACGTCGACGGTCGCACCCTCGTACTCGCGGGTGAGGATGTCAGCGGCGTAGATGCCGGCGGGGCCACCGCCGACCACGGCAACGCGAATGGGACGCACCACAAGAAGGCCTTTCCGGGGAAGAAATACCTACCCAGGATAGAAGGGTCACCTCAGTACGCCGAAACCGACGATCCAAATATGAGACGGACCGCCGCGTTTTTGAGACGCCTGGAGAGTGGGAGGATCGAGGCATGACCGACGCGATCCGTCTCGCTGCCCTGGCCGACATCCCGACCGACACCGGTCTCTACATCGACAACGGCATCACCGGCACCAAGGACGACATCGCACTCTTCCGGGACGGTGACGAGGTGTTCGCGCTCGACGACACCTGCTCCCACGCCCTCGCCTCGTTGGCCGAGGGGTACGTCGCCAACGGCAAGGTCGAGTGCCCTCTGCACGCGGCCGAGTTCTGCCTGCGTGACGGCACCGCGTTGAGTCTGCCCGCCACGATGCCGGTGCGGACGCACACGGTCGAGGTGCGTGACGGGGACGTCTACCTGGTGCCCGACGCCTGAGAGGCGACCCGGACCAGCGTGCTCGACAGCGCTGAGGCGGTCGCGCGCAGCGCCGTCTGGTGAGCCTCGGGGCGGAAACGGCCGACGGGCCCGGTGATGGAGATCGCCGCCACCGCCGTCTTGCCGTCCTCCTCGAGGATCGGCGCCGCGATGCAGAGCAGGCCGTCGGCCGACTCCTCCCGCTCGAAGGCGACCCCGACCTCGAGCGCACGCGCCATCTGCTGCTGGATCATCCCGGGAGCCGTCAGGGTCCGCGCGGTCCGACGCTCCAGCGGGGCGGACAGCACGGCGAGCTGGTCGGCGGTGGTCGAGTGGGCGAGCAGGATCTTGCCCAGTGCGGTGCAGTGCATCGGCATCCGGCCGCCGGTGCGGGAGGGCGCCTTCGCCTGGCGGTGGCCGCCGATCTTGGCGATGTAGACGACCTCGTTGCCGTCCCTGACGCCCAGGTGGACCGTCTCGTGGGTGCGCTCGTAGAGGTCCTGGAGGTACGGCATCGCCACCTCGAGCAAGCCGCGCTCGGCGCTGGCCCGCAGGCCGAGCTCGAACAGCCCGCCGGAGAGCCGGTAGCCGCGGTCGGTCTTGTCCAGCAGCCGGTAGGCGACCAGGTCGGCGGCGACCCGGTGCAGGGTGCCCTTCGCCATCCCGGTGCGGCGGGTCAGCTCGGCCAGGGAGAGCACGCGATCCTCGGCGGTGAAGGCCTGCAGGATCGCGACCGCCTTGCCCAGCACCGTGTCCAGTGCGGGAGGAACGTTCTCCTCGACCGCATTGGCGACCGCCTGGTCGACGGAGGCGGGCACGGACATGAGAAGAAGCGTACCGCTGAGTGGAACGGAACCGTGGCGCGGGTCACGTCCCTCCCCCCACGATGGCGGACATGACTGCAACCCCCCACGCGAGCGTCAGCGCTGACGCGATCGCCCAGGCGGCCGAACGGCTGCTGACGGCCGCCCGAACGGGAGTCCCGGCCGCCCCGGTGCGCGACCTGATCGGACGTGACGACATCGCCGCCGCCTACGCGGTGCAGAACGCGAACATCGCCGAGCTGCTCGCCGAGGGCCGGGTCGTCGTCGGCCGCAAGATCGGCCTCACCTCCGAGGCCGTGCAGAAGCAGATCGGCGTGGACACGCCCGACTTCGGCTGGCTGCTCGACGACATGGCCTTCGCCGACGGCGACGCCGTCCCCTACGAGCGCGTCCTCCAGCCCAAGGCCGAGGCCGAGGTGGCCTTCGTGCTCGGGGCCGACCTGGCCGAGGGCGACCTCGACTACGACCAGGTGGCCGCCGCGATCGAGTACGGCGTCGCCGCGATCGAGGTCTGCGGCAGCCGCGTCGCCGACTGGGACGTCAGCTTCGGTGACACCGTCGCCGACAACGCCTCCTCCGGTGTCTACGTGCTCGGCACCGAGCGCAAGACCCTCGCCGAGTTCAGCCCCGTCGACGTCACCATGTCGATGTCCGTCGACGGCGTCGAGGTCTCCACCGGCGCCGGCGCGGCCTGCCTCGGCGACCCGGTCAACGCGGTCGCCTGGCTCGCCCGGTACGCCCGCGACTTCGGTGAGCCGCTCCGTGCCGGCCAGGTGCTCCTCTCCGGCGCCCTCGGCCCGATGGCCGCGATCAACCCCGGCGCCACCGTCTCCGTGACCATCACCGGCCTGGGCACCGTCTCGGCCACCTTCCCGCGAACAAAGGAATCCTGATGAGCAAGACGAAAGTCGCCATCATCGGGTCGGGCAACATCGGCACCGACCTGATGATCAAGGTGATGCGGACCTCGCAGCACCTCGAGATGGGAGCGATGGTCGGCATCGACCCGGAGTCCGACGGGCTCGCGCGCGCGGCCCGGTTCGGCTTCGCCACCACCCACGAGGGTGTCGACGGCCTGATGGCCCTGCCGAACTTCGACGAGATCGAGATCGTCTTCGACGCCACCAGCGCCAAGGCCCACGTCGCCAACGCGGCCAAGCTCGAGCCGCTCGGCAAGATCATGATCGACCTGACCCCGGCCGCCATCGGGCCCTACGTCATCCCGGCGGTCAACATCGAGGAGCACCTCGGCAAGTCGAACCTCAACATGGTCACCTGTGGTGGCCAGGCCACGATCCCGATCGTCGCCGCCGTCTCCCGGGTCGTGCCGGTCGAGTACGCCGAGATCGTCGCCTCGATCGCCTCGAAGAGCGCCGGTCCGGGCACCCGGGCCAACATCGACGAGTTCACCGAGACCACCTCGGCCGCGATCGTCCGGGTCGGTGGGGCCAAGCGGGGCAAGGCGATCATCATCCTCAACCCGGCCGAGCCGCCGCTGATCATGCGCGACACCGTGTTCGCGCTGGTCACGCTGCCGACGGACGCCGACGAGGCCGCCGCGCTCGAGGAGCAGATCAAGGCCTCGGTGGAGAAGATGGTCGGCGACGTCTCGGCCTACGTGCCCGGCTACCGGTTGAAGCAGAAGGTGCAGATCTTCCCGATCGCCGACGACTCCCCGGTCGAGACGCTCCTCGCCGAAGGGGCCGACTCGGTCCGACCGACCCACCAGGTCTCGGTCTTCCTCGAGGTCGAGGGCGCCGCCCACTACCTCCCGGCCTACGCCGGCAACCTCGACATCATGACGTCGGCCGGCCTCCAGGTCGCCGAACGGATCGCAGCAGAGAAGGCGAACGCATGAGCACCCCGATCTTCGTCCAGGACGTCACCCTGCGCGACGGCATGCACGCCGTCCGTCACCGGATCACCCCGGCGGACGTGAAGCGGATCGTCTCCGCCCTCGACGAGGCCGGCGTCGACGCCATCGAGGTCGCCCACGGTGACGGTCTCGCCGGTGGCTCGGTCAACTACGGTCCCGGCTCCAACACGGACTGGGAGTGGATCGAGGCCGCCGCGAGCGTGATCAAGAACGCCCGCCTCACCACCCTGCTGCTGCCCGGTGTCGGCACCATCCACGAGCTCGAGCGGGCCTGGGACCTCGGTGTCCGCTCGGTCCGGATCGCGACGCACTGCACCGAGGCCGACGTCTCGGCCCAGCACATCGCCGCCGCCCGCGAGATCGGCATGGACGTCTCAGGCTTCCTGATGCTCAACCACATGGCGCCCGCCGCCGAGGTCGCCCAGCAGGCGAAGCTGATGGAGTCCTACGGCGCGCACTGCGTCTACATCACCGACTCCGGTGGCCGGCTGACGATGAAGGACGTCGAGGAGCGGGCCAAGGCCTACCGCGACGTGCTCGACCCGTCGACCGAGCTCGGGATCCACGCCCACGAGAACCTCTCGCTCTCGGTGGCGAACTCGGTGGTCGCCGTGGAGCACGGGATCTACCGGGTCGACGCGTCCCTGGCCGGCCACGGTGCCGGCGCGGGCAACTGCCCCCTGGAGGCGTTCATCGCGGTGGCCGACCTGGTCGGCTTCAAGCACGGCTGCGACCTGTTCGCGCTGCAGGACGCCGCCGACGACATCGTCCGTCCGCTGCAGGACCGCCCGGTCCGGGTGGACCGCGAGACGCTCACCCTGGGCTACGCCGGCGTCTACTCGAGCTTCCTGCGTCACGCCGAGAACGCCGCGGCCCGCTACGACGTCGACGTCCGCGACATCCTGATGGAGTGCGGCAAGCGCCGCCTCGTCGGTGGCCAGGAGGACATGATCATCGACATCGCGCTCAACATCGTCGCTGCGCGCGAGGGACAGCCCGCCTGACCTGGGGGAAAGTAACCCCAGAAACCCGCTGAGCCGGGGGAAAGTAACGAACAACGTTCGTTACTTTCCCCCGGCTCACGGCTATTTCGGGGTTACTTTGCCCCGGTTCACCGTCAGTTCTGGACGGGACGCTTGGGCAGCACGACCGCGAGCACGGTGGCGATCGCGGTGAAGCCGATCGCCCACCAGAACGCCTCGTGGAAGGCGTGCGCGACATCGTCGACCGAGGCCGCCGTGCTCACGCCGCTGGCCAGGATGGTGGCCAGGACGGCCGTGCCGAAGGAGCCGCCGAGCTGCTGGACGACGCGGGTCAGGATGCTGGCGTCGGGCATCTCGTGCTTCTCGAGGCCGTTGAACGCGACGGCCATGATCGGCGTCATGATCATGCCGAGGCCGAAGCCGCGGAAGAGCAGCACGGTCATCAGCCACCACTGCGGCGTCTCCGCGGAGGCGAAGGCGAAGGGGATCGTGGCGACGACCGCGATCGCGAAGCCGACCATCGCGACCATCCGGGGCCCGATCGTGTCGGTCCAGCGTCCGCCGGTCCGCCGCGAGAGCAGCGTGCCCACGCCCTGGGGGACGAGCAGCAGGCCCGCCCGCAGCGGCGAGGCGTCGTACATGGTCTGGAAGAAGATCGGCAGCAGGAACATCGAGCCGAAGAGCACGAAGCCCATCAGGAACATCAGCGAGCCGCCGACCGCGAGCGGGCGGTGCCGGAACAGCTTGATGTCGATCAGGGCGCGTTCGCCGCGCTTGAGCGCCCAGGCCACGAACCCGGCCGTGAGGAGCAGGCCCGCGCCGAGGTAGCTGATCACGTCGCTGTGGCCGATCCCGCCCTCCCTGCTGAAGTTCACCATCCCGTAGATGACGCTGACGATGCCCGGGGCGATCAGCAGGAAGCCGATGATGTCGAACGACTTCGCCGAGCCGGGCACGGGCCGGTCGTGCTCGAGCACCTTCCAGGCCGCGATCACACCGACGATGACGAACGGGATGTTGACCAGGAACAGCCAGTGCCAGGAGCCGAAGGCGAGGATCAGGCCGCCGATCACCGGACCGAGGATCGGGCCGAGCGAGATCGGCAGGCCGACGACCGCCATCAGCTGGCCGAGCGGCTGGCCCTTGGCCGCCTGCATCAGCAGGGTGATCATCAGCGGCATCATCACGCCGCCGCCGAGGCCCTGGACGACCCGGAAGGCGATCAGGCTCTCGGTGTTCCAGGCGCAGGCGCACAGCACGGAGCCGAGGCCGAAGAGGGCCAGCGAGTAGATCCAGACCATCTTCCCGCCGAGCCGGGATTGCAGCCAGCCGGTCGCGGGGATGGCGACGAACATCGCGAGCAGGTAGCCGGTCGAGACCCACTGGATCTCCGAGACCGTCGCGTCGAGCTCGCGGCCGAGGTCCTTGATCGCGACCGACACGATGGTCGAGTCGAAGATGACCGCGATGCCGCCGACGATGATCGCGAACGCGGTGCGCAGCATCCGGGGGTCGAGGCCGTCCTTGCGGGGGGCCTCGGACGCCGCGGGCGCTGAGGGGGAAGTGGATGTCACATCCGTTAAGATACATCTATGTCTCTTAGTGAGGAAACCTCCGGTCGTCGCCGGGGTGCTGCTCTCGAAGCGGCGTTGATGGAGGCGGCCTGGGCCGAGCTCGTCGAGAACGGGTACGGCGGTTTCGCGATGGACGGGGTGGCCAAGCGGGCCGCCACCTCCCGGGCGGTGCTCTACCGGCGCTGGGACGACAAGCACGCGCTGGTGCTCGACGTCCTCCGCTGGCGGCGGGCCCAGCGACCCGTCGAGACGCCCGACACCGGCACCCTGCGCGGCGACATCCTCGGCCTGCTCGACCACGTCGAGGCGATGGGCGACCTGGCGCGGGTGCTGATGGTGGGGATGGCGGCCTATGTCGAGACCGGGATCCCGATCGCCGCCTTCCGACGCGAGCTGATCCGGGACACGGGCAAGGCGTTCACCCCGGTCCTGGAGCGGGCGATCGCCCGCGGCGAGATCGACCCCGACCGCCTGACCCCGATGATCAAGGCGCTGCCGATGGACCTGATCCGGCACCACGTCCTGATGACCGGCGACGTGCCGAGCCGCGAGGTCCGCGAGGAGATCGTCGACACCGTGTTCCTGCCGCTGGTGTCCCGATGATGCCGGGGTGGACCCCGGCCCCGCACTAGGGTGGCCCTCGTGGGTGTGGTGGCGTCTTTGGACCGGGGGCAGCGGCGGTTTCCGCCGGTGAGCTTCCCGCTCGGCGTCATCTACAAGTTCTTCGACGACCAGGGCAACTACCTGGCCGCGGTGGTGACGTACTACGCCTTCATCGCGATCTTCCCGCTGATGCTGCTGGGCACCTCGATCCTCGGCTTCTTCCTGCAGGGCAACCCCGAGCTCCAGGACCAGCTGCTCAACTCGGCGCTCGGCCAGTTCCCGATCATCGGTGACGAGCTCGGGCGCCCTGACTCGATCCAGGGTTCGACCAGCGGTGTGATCATCGGTTCGATCGTCGCGGTCTATGGTGCGCTCGGTCTGGGCCAGGCGATTCAGAACGTGCTCAACACCGCCTGGTCGGTGCCGCGCAACAGCCGACCCAACCCGTTCCTGCTGCGGCTGCGGTCGCTGATCGTGCTCGCCACGGCCGGTGTCGTCGTCGTCGCGATCTCGGTGATCTCGACGCTGGGAGCCAACACCGAGGCGTTCGGTGGCGGGTTCAACCGCGGCATGCGCTGGCTGATCCTGCTGGCGACCGTCGTCCTGGTCGGCTCGATGCTGACCGTGCTGTTCCGGCTGGGGACCGCGCGCGACCACTCGCTGCGCTCGGCGGCGCCCGGGGCGTTCACGATGGCGATCCTGTGGCAGGTGCTGCAGTGGGGTGGCGCTGTCTACGTCACCAACGTGATCAACGCCGCCACCGGGATGAACAAGACCTTCGCCACGGTCCTCGGACTGATCGCCTTCATCTACATCGCGGCGGTGATGGCGGTGCTCTCGATCGAGGTCAACGTCGTGATCGTGCGCCACCTCTGGCCGCGCGCCCTGCTCACCCCGTTCACCGACGCGGTCGACCTGACCGATGCCGACCGTCGCGCCTACGCGTCGTACGCGCTGATGAACCGGCACAAGGGATTCCAGACGGTCGCGGTCAGCTTCGACGGTCGCGACGGCGACACCCACGAGATCGTGATGGACCCGACCTGGGCACGGAAGCCGAACCGGCGCCGGCCGACGTCGGAGGATCCCTTCCTCTCCGGCGAGAACGCCGAGCACCTGCCCGGCCCGACCTCCCCGCCGCCGTCGAGCCCGCCGACGATGCGGGTCATCCAAGGTGAGGGACGTCGCACCACTGAGATCCGCGAAGCGGAGTAGAGTTATTCGCTCGTCGGCGACGTGCCGACCTGGGGAGTGGATAGAGGACCTTGAGCGACCAGCAGGACATCGCCGAGAACATCGTGGAGCGCGAGATCGCAGCCGAGCAGGCGTTCGTCGATCGCGTCTACCGGCAGTTGGAGGTCTCAGCGCAGGCGGCCAAGGCGCTGGAGAAGGAGGGCCACGCCCGCGGTCGACTCGGTCACGAGGGTGGCCTCGTGGAACGCGACGCGATGCTCTTCCAGGCGGCCCGTCGGATCGCGCAGCTCGACGCCGCGCACGAGGGCCTCGTCTTCGGTCGGCTCGACCTCGACCCCGAGCTGGACGACCAGCCCCGCTACATCGGCCGGATCGGCCTGCGTGACGAGGACCGCGACTCGCTCCTGATCGACTGGCGCGCCCCGGCGTCCGCCGTGTTCTACCAGGCCACCGCGGCCGAGCCGCGCGGCGTCGTACGGCGTCGGGTGCTGAGGTCGAAGGGCCGCGCCGTCCTCGGTGTCGAGGACGAGCTGCTCGACTCCGAGGCCTACTCCGGGCTGGAGGAGGCGCTCCCGATCGTCGGTGAGGGTGCGCTGATCGCGCAGCTCTCCCGCGCTCGCGACCGCCAGATGCACTCCATCGTGGCGACCATCCAGGCCGAGCAGGACCAGGCGATCCGCGCACCCGGCAAGGGTGTGGTCTCGATCAGCGGTGGCCCCGGCGTCGGCAAGACCGTGGTCGCGCTGCACCGCGCCGCCTTCCTGCTCTACTCCGACCGGCGTCGGTACGAGTCCGGTGGCGTCCTGATCGTCGGTCCGTCCGGCGTCTTCATGAACTACATCGCCCGGGTGCTGCCCAGCCTCGGTGAGACCGCCGTCGCGCTGCGCTCGCTCGGCGAGGTCGTCGACGGCTACAAGTCGAGCCGGCACGACGAGCCGTCGGTCGCCGCGGTGAAGGGCTCGGCCCGGATGGCCGAGGTGCTGCGTCGCACCGCCCGCCAGGCCGTGCCCGGCGGGCCGCGCGAGTTCCGGATCTTCTACCGCGACGACGTCCTGCTGCTGGACCGCGCCAAGCTGGGCGACCTGCGTCGCCAGCTGATGAACCAGGGCCGCCGCAACCGCCAGATCACCCGGGTCCCGCAGACGCTGCTCGACGCGCTGTGGCGCCAGGTCCGCTCCGAGCGGGGTCGCGATCGCGGACGTGAGGCGTTCGAGGACGACATGCTCGGCGACGACAGGTTCCTCGACTTCGCGCACGCCTGGTGGCCGCCGCTCGAGGCCCGCGAGGTGCTCGGCTGGCTGCGTGAGCCCGAGATGCTCGCCCGTGTCGCCGACGGCGTGCTGCCGGCCGAGGACCAGCGGCTGCTGCTGAAGTCGTGGGCGTCGGCGGACCTGAGCATCGCCGACATCCCGTTGCTCGACGAGCTGCGCTACGCGATCGGCGACCTGCCGGAGAAGCCCGCCGACGAGCGCGACATCGACCCCGAGCTCGGGATCAGCGTCACGGA
Source organism: Nocardioides sp. JCM 18999 (assembly GCF_055391175.1). Lineage (NCBI taxonomy): Bacteria > Bacillati > Actinomycetota > Actinomycetes > Propionibacteriales > Nocardioidaceae > Nocardioides > Nocardioides sp. JCM 18999. The sequence continues at coordinate 3,385,237 of NZ_AP043887.1, read as the reverse complement.
GCTGCTCACCGCCTCGGACCGCGAGTTCGCCAGCGGCCCGGCGTGGAAGCCGCCGACGAACCGGATCGACGACGACCCGTACGCGCACGTGCTGATCGACGAGGCGCAGGACCTGACCCCGATGCAGTGGCGGATGGTCGGCCGTCGCGGGCGGACGGCGTCCTGGACCGTGGTCGGCGACCCCGCCCAGTCCTCGTGGCCCGTCTGGGCCGAGGCCGAGGCCGCGCGGGCCGAGGCGTTGGAGGGCAAGGAGCTGCACGAGTTCCACCTCAACACCAACTACCGCAACAGCTCCGAGATCTACGAGTACGCCGCCGACTACGCGCGTCGGGTCGGCCTCGACGCCGACCTGCCGACCGCGGTGCGCTCCACGGGCGTCGACCCGACGGTGATCACCGGGATCGGCAGCGTCGCCGAGCTCGAGGCGACCACGCGTGCCGAGGTGATCCGGTTGGCCGGCGAGGTCTCCGGCACCGTCGGCATCGTCGTCCCGTTCGCCCGTCGTGCCGAGGTCAACACCTGGCTGGCGTCGTGGCCCGAGCTGGCCGAGGACGCCCGCAGCGCCCGCGCCGCGGCGACGGACTCCGGTGCCGCCCCGTCGGGTGAGGACCGGGTCGTGGTGCTGACCGGTCTGGACACCAAGGGTCTCGAGTTCGACGGCATCGTCGTCGTACGGCCCGACGAGATCGAGGCGGAGTCGGCGACCGGACGGGCGACGCTCTACGTCGTGCTCACCCGTGCCACGCAGCTGCTGACCACGATCAGCTGAGGTCCACCGTGCCCCGGGTGACGCTCGCCGACGTGGCCAAGGCGGCGGGGGTGTCGCGCTCGACGGCCTCGGAGGCGTTGTCCGGTCGGGGCCGGATGGCCGAGGCCACGCGGGACCTGGTCCGCGAGACCGCCGCCCAGCTCGACTACCGACCCAACGCGCTGGCGCGGGGCCTGCGCACCGGCCGGACCCGGTCGATCGGGCTGCACCAGCTGGCCGGGGCCGACGCGTTCGCGGCGCAGTACGTCCGCGACTTCGTCGGTGGCGTGATGCTGGTCGCCAAGGAACGCGACTACGACCTGATGTTCCTGTCGGCGCACCCGGACAAGCCGCGCGCCAGCCAGCCGCAGGTCGACGGGATCATCATCGCCGACCCGATCGCCGACGACCTGCGTGCGTTGGAGCTGCTCGGCTCGGGTGTCCCCGTGGTCGCCGCCGAGCGCTACCCCGACGGGATGCCGACCTCGCCGGTGATCGGGATGGACCACGCGACCGCTCTGCGTGAGCTGCTCGAGCACTGCCGGGCGGCCGGTGCGACCCGGCCGCTGCTGGTCGTCCCCGACGAGCGGTCGGGCTGGGGATCGCTGCTGCTCGCCGTCTACCGCGAGTGGTGCGGCGAGCACGGCTTCGATCCGGTGCACGCCCCGGTCGACTTCATCGAAGGGTTCGAACCCGACGCCGGAGTGCGCAACGAGCACCTGGTCGCGCTCCGCCCGGACGCCGACCTGATCCTGGTGCCGACCGAGTCCATGGCCGTCGTCGTGGTCACCTCGCTCACCGAGCGGGGCGTGGCGATCGGCTCGCAGGTCAAGGTCGCGGCGCTCTGCGACGCGGCCCTGCTCCCGCATCTGACGCCGCCGGTGAGCGCCATCGACCTGAGCCCGCGCCAGCTGGGCGCCGCCTGCGCCAGCGCGCTGATCGACCACCTCGAGCAGGGCACCGAGCTGGCCGAGCTCACGCTGCTGCCCGGCAGCCTGCGGCTGCGGGACTCGACCGGCTGAGTCACTCCTCCAGCGCGAGCCCACCGACGGCGGCCAGCACCAGCACGCAGCCGAGGACCCCGACGGCGGTGAGGTGCTCCTCCAGCACGATCGCGGCCAGCACCGCGGCGGTGACAGGTTCGAGCAGGCTGGCGAGGGTGGCTTGGGTCGCGGGGACGGTGCGCAGGCCGGCGTACAGGGCGAGGTAGGCCAGCGCCATCGTGCCGACGCCGAGGTAGAGCAGCCAGCCGGCCACCGCCGCCGACTCGGGCAGGTAGGGCCCGCCGACCAGGAGCAGCGGCAGCAGCACGATCGCGCCCGCGGCGGTGGAGGCGGTGGCCAGCGAGGTGGGCGCGGCCACCTGGGCGACGCGACGTCCGACCAGCGTCGCCAGCGCGTACGTCGCCCCCGATGCGATCGCGAGGGCGACTCCGAGTCCGGGGCGCGGTCCGAGGTCGGAGCCGCTGGTCAGGCAGACCAGCGCCAACCCGGCCAGTGCGACCCCGAGGGTGACCAGCGTGAGCGGTGAGGGCATCCGGCGCCGATGGGCCGCGTCCAGGCCGGCCAGCAGCACCGGCGCGAGTCCGAGGCTGACCATCGTGGAGACCGCGACCCCGACCTGGGTCACGGCGACGAAGTAGAGCGCCTGGTAGACGCCGGTGGCGCCACCGACCAGGAGCACCGATCCCGGGTGCCGGCGCACCAGCTGGACGACATCGCCCAGACCGCGGCCGAGGGCGACGATGACCAGCATCGCCGCCGCCCCGATCAGCATCCGTTCGGAGCTGAGGACGAGCGGGGAGAAGGGCTGCTCCTCGCGGATCAGCTGCACGACCAGCCCGCCGGTGCCCCACAGCACACCGGCCAACGCCACCTGGAGGAGACCGATCCGCACGAGGGGACTCTAGTGAACCGAGGGGGATGCCCCGGAGAAGAACCCTGGTGCATATTTCCGGCACTCGTGCTGCACTAGTGGTCATGCACCGCGCGATCGCTGGAAGCATGACCGGACGGATCACCAAGTGGATCGTCCTCGCCGTCTGGATCCTGATCATGGTCGGCGCCTCCGGCCTGGCCGGGAAGCTGACCGAGGTCCAGAACAACGAGGCGTCGAGCTGGCTGCCGGACTCGGCTGAGTCCACCCAGGCACTGGCGAAGCTGGCGCCGTTCCAGGACGAGGAAGACGTGCCCATGGTGGTCGTCTACCACCGTGAGGGCGGGCTGACCCCGGAGGACTTCACCGCGATCACCGCGCAGGCCGCCGAGCTGGCGGAGCTCGACCGCGTGGTCGTCCCCGACTCCGGCCCGACCGTGATCGCCCCGACCGATGCCGCCTCGGGGCAACAGGCGGGCCTGGTCTCCGCCGACGGCGAGGTCGCCCAGGTGATCGTCACCTTCAACATCGGCGAGGAGGGCTGGAACATCCTGCCCGACATCGCCGATGACGTGAACGAGATCGTCGGCCTGTCCGACGGCGGTGTCACCCACCTCGCCGGCCCGGGTGGTCAGAGTGCTGACGCCGCCGAGGCCTTCGCCGGGATCGACGGGACGCTCCTGCTCGCCACGCTCGGTGTCGTGATCGTGATCCTGCTCTTCACCTATCGCAGCCCGATCCTCTGGCTGCTGCCGATCATCTCGGCGGTCTTCGCGCTGTTCACCGCCGAGGCGGTGATCTACCTGCTGGCCAAGCACGCCGGCCTGGTGGTCAACGGTCAGTCGCAGTCGATCCTGTCGGTGCTGGTGATCGGGGCCGGGACCGACTACGCCCTTCTGCTGGTGGCGCGCTACCGCGAGGAGCTGCGCCGGCACGAGGACCGGCACGCCGCGATGGCCGTCGCGCTGCACCGGGCCGCCCCGGCGATCATCGCCAGCGGGTCCACCGTCGCGATCGGGATGCTCTGCCTCCTGTTCGCCGAGATGAACTCGACCGCCGGCCTCGGACCGGTCGCCGCGATCGGCATCGTGGCGACGCTGCTGGTGATGCTCACCCTGCTCCCTGCGCTGCTGGTGATCTGCGGTCGCTGGGTGTTCTGGCCGGCCCGGCCGACGTACGGGACGACCGACCCGACCACGCACGGGATCTGGGCCAAGGTCGGCGCCTGGATCAAGCCGCGTCCGCGGCGGGTGTGGGTCGGGACGAGCCTGGTGCTGGCGGCGTGCTGCCTCGGCGTCCTGACGCTGTCGGTCGGCAACATCCCGACCGACGAGCAGTACACCAAGGACTTCGACTCCGTGATCGGCCAGCAGACCCTGGTCGACCACGGCCTGGCCGACACCTCGACCCCGATCCAGGTGGTCACCAACGCCGAGAGCTCGGACGAGGTCGTGGCGGCGATCGGCACCGTCCCCGGCCTGGGCGAGATCAACGACCAGATCCCGCCCGTGGACGGGGTGAAGTACATCGAGGTCACCCAGCCGGTCGACCCCGCCAGCGACGAGGCGGCCGACCAGGTCGTCGCCGTGCGCGAGGCGGTGCACGCCGTGCCCGGCGCGGATGCGCTCGTCGGTGGGTCGGCGGCGCTGTACCTGGACATCGCGGAGGCCTCCCAGCACGACAACCGGGTGATCATCCCGATCGTGCTGCTGGTGGTGATGGTCATCCTGATGATCCTGCTGCGGGCGATCCTCTCCCCAGCGCTGCTGATCGTGACCGTCGTGCTCTCCTACGGGGCTGCGCTTGGCCTGTCCTCGCTGATCTTCAAGGCCCTGGACTTCCCGGGCGCGGACAGCTCGTTCCCGCTGTTCGTGTTCGTGTTCCTGGTCGCGCTCGGGATCGACTACAACATCTTCCTGATGACCCGGGTGCGGGAGGAGACCCCTGCCCACGGCACCCGCGAGGCGTCCCTGATCGCGCTCGCCTCCACCGGGGGCGTGATCACGTCGGCCGGCCTGGTGCTCGCGGCGACCTTCGCCGTCCTCGGATCGATCCCGCTGGTCTTCCTCGCCGAGCTCGGCATCGCCGTCGCGCTCGGGGTCATGCTCGACACGCTGATCGTGCGCTCGGTGCTGGTGACCGCCCTCAACCTCGACGTGGGTGGGCGGATCTGGTGGCCGTCGCGCCTCGATCGAGCGTCAGTGGACGCGGCTGACTGAGCCGCTCTCCGGGTCGATGACGACGTAGGACGGGTCGCGGTACTTCCACTTGAAGGTTCCGAGGATCAGCATGAAGATTCCCGTGCCCGCAATCGCCAGGATCGTGGAGTCGACGCCGCCGACGGCGATCGCGACGAGGCCGCCGGCGATCAGCGCGATGGCCCCCGCCCCGATCCAGAATCCCGTCAGGACGAGGTCGGCCGATCGCCACATCGAGCCCGGAACCGGCACCTGCACCGCTGGCAGTGCCGGCCGGCCGCGAGGCTTCAGGCCGGGACGATCACTGAGCCACTTCTCCCGGCCCGCAACCAGCTCTGCGTTCGCACGTTCCCGATCGAGCTTCTCCAGCTGCTCGGCCTGTCCGGCGAGGTCGTCGCCCAACGGCTCGAGGAGGCGCGCGGCCAGGGCGGGGAGGCCGAGGGCCTCCAGCAGTTCCGCCGGTGACCCGGCGCGTCGGTACACCTCCGGCGCAACGTTCTCATCGCCACCGTTGCTGCGGGCGAACCGTGCCACCGGACCCACGGGACCGGTGGCTTCCGTCCCTCCGTAACGAGTCCCGAGCCCGATCCCGACCTCGAGTCCCACCTCGTGGATGACCTTGAGGTAGTACCCGGCCACGTCGAGATCGAGGAGGAGGAAGGTGACGGAGGACGGCACCGACTGGTCGTAGATGACGTGCCCGGCTCCCGACACGATGTCGGTCGCCTCGGGGTGTTCTGCCGCGTTGAGCTTGAGGTAGGTCCATTCGCCTGCCCGCACCAAGGTGGCACCGCCGAAGCGGTGTCCCAGCCACCGGAGCCAATGGGGACTGTCATTAGTACCGATCACGGCGGCCCCGATGCGAGGCTCGGGGATCATGCCGATCACCCTGGCCAGGTCGGACCAAGAGGAGACCAGGGCCTCGTCCAGCGCCGTTTCCGTGACGGGGAACGTCCCTGCGAGCCATGACCTCAGTTCCGTGAAGTCGCTGGTTTGACCGTCGGTGGCACGCCAAACGACTTCGGCGTGCCCCGGACGGAGGAGTCGCCATTTCGGGTCGGACTCGACGGTATCGTCGTCGATCCAGAGCTGGGGGCGGTCGAGGAGGAACGGCAGCCACGCATGGGCCGCGACGTTGGCCAGGATCCATCCCGTGTCGTTGTCGGCCGGCACCAAGAAGTCGGTCAGTGCATCAGCGACGGTGTCGAGTTGGGCCACCACCTCGTCCTGGGTCGCCCGAACCAGCCATCGCATCATGCCCCCATCATCGGCGTCCCAGGCGCAGTGCTGCGTGCAATCCGGTGGACTCGCCTCGTTAGGGTTCTCCCATGACTGCGCCTGATGCTGCTCGCGACGCTCTCGAGGCGATCCAGGCGCACGAGGCGTGGGCGCTCATCCGTCGCTCCACCCGGGTCGGTGATCGCGAGTCCATCGGCGCTCTCGGCGGCAGCCGCTCCGAGGTCGCCTCGATCATGGACATCCCGCTCGAGACGGGCATCCCGACCGACGGCCACGTCGCCGATCGGCTGGTCGCGGTGCCGTTCCGGCAGGTCACCGAGCGCGGCTTCGCGGCCCACGACGACGGCACCCCGCTGGTCGTGGTCGACATCGAGGCCGAGTTCGAGCTCTCCGTCGCCGACGTGCTGGCGGTGCTGCCCGACACCGACTTCGAGTTCTCCGACCGCGGCGGCTTCGAGACCTCCGACGCCGACTACGAGGCCGTCGTCGAGCAGGTCATCCGCGAGGAGATCGGCCTGGGCGAGGGCGCCAATCTGGTGATCGGTCGCCATTTCCGCGCCGTCGTCGCCGACTGGGACACCGACAAGGCGCTCACCGTCTTCCGCCGCCTGCTCGAGCGCGAGCGCGGCGCCTACTGGACGTTCTGCTTCTTCACCGGCGACCGTTACCTGATCGGCGCCACCCCCGAACGCCACGTCTCGATGTTCGGCGGCGACGTCCGGATGAACCCGATCTCCGGCACCTTCCGACTGCCCCGGGAGGTCGCCGCGACCACGGCCGAGGAGGCCGCGGCCGAGCTCAAGCCCCAGCTCCTCGAGTTCCTGCGGGACGAGAAGGAGATCTACGAGCTCTACATGGTCGTGGACGAAGAGCTGAAGATGATGTGCGAGATCTGCAACGAGGGCGGCCAGGTGCTCGGCCCGTTCCTCAAGCCGATGTCACGACTGATCCACACCGAGTACCTGCTCGCCGGGAAGTCGACCGCCGACCCGCGCCAGGTGCTGCGCGACACCATGTACGCCGCCACCGTGACCGGGTCACCCGTCGAGAACGCCTGCCGGCTGATCAAGGAGTACGAGCCCGAGGGCCGCGGCTACTACTCGGCTGCCCTGGCGCTCTTCGGTCGCGACAGCGCCGGGCAGCCGGTGCTGGACAGCCCGATCCTGCTGCGCACCGCCGACGTGTCCGTCGACGGCCGGCTCAAGGTCTCGGCCGGCGCCACGCTGGTGCGCGACTCGGTGCCGTCGTACGAGGTCGCCGAGACGCACGCGAAGGCGGCCGGGATCCTGGGCGCCTTCGGCCTGGTGCCGCCCGCCCCGGCCGTGTCGGGGCTCGGGGTCGCCGAGGTCGTCGCCGACGAGGACGTGCTGATCGAGCTGAGTCGCCGCAACCGTCGGCTGTCGTCGTTCTGGCTCAACGACCAGGGTGACGACACCGACGCCGACCTCGTCGGCCCGGACCCGCAGCTGGCCGGCCAGCACGTCGTCGTCCTCGACGGCGAGGACGACTTCGTCAAGATGATCCGGCACATCCTCGGCGTGCTCGGGATGACGTCGTCGGTGGTGCGGCACGAGGACTACACCCCGGCAGCGTTCGACGGTGCGGACCTGGTCATCGTCGGCCCCGGCCCCGGTGACCCGCGCGACGACGCCGATCCCAAGATGGGTCAGCTGCGCGCCGCGGTCGCCTACCTGCTCGAGAACGAGCGCCCGTTCCTCAGTGTCTGCCTGGGACATCAGGCGCTGTGCCACCAGCTCGGGCTGCCGTTGGCGATGAAGGACATCATCTTCCAGGGCACCCAGGCCGCGGTGCCGCTGACGCTGGGCGGGCGGACCCGGACCGAGCGGGTCGGGTTCTACAACACCTTCGTCGGTCGGGTGCCGGAGTCGGGCCTGCCCGACGGCGTCACGGTGGACACCGACCCGGTCAGCGGCGACATCCACGCGATCCACGGGCCGCACTTCGAGGGCATCCAGTTCCACGCCGAGTCGATCCTGACCGAGCGTGGTTTCGACGTGCTGCACGACCTGGTCCGCACCGTTCTCGTGCGTTGATTCGTTCCCGGGCGATGTTTCCTCGACGTTTCGACGCCCGGGGCTGACGCTCTCTGGAACGATCCATTAACGTGGAACCCATGGCTCAGCCCGATGAAACAGTCGCACCGCACGTGATCGTGCTCTTCGGAGCCACCGGCGACCTCGCGCGGCGCAAGCTGCTTCCCGGTCTGCTGCGCCTGCACGAGGCCGGACTGCTGCGCAGCGCCATGATCATCGGCACCTCGCTCGACGAGATCGACTCCGAGGAGTTCGCCAAGCTCGCCCGCCAGGCCTGCGAGGAGTTCGGCAAGGGTGAGATCACCGAGGAGCGGTGGTCCCACTTCGAGCAGATGCTCTCCTTCATCCCGACCTCGCAGGGCGCGCACGCGCTCAAGGCGCTGGTCGAGGAGAAGCGCGCCATCCTCGCCTCCTCCGCCGGTGCCTCCGAGGTCCGGCTGCTGCACTACTTCTCGGTCCCGCCCAAGGCGGCGCTCGTCGTGATCAAGGAGCTCGAAGAGGCCGGCCTCGTCGAGAAGGCCCGGATCATCATGGAGAAGCCGTTCGGCACCGACCTGGCCAGCGCCAAGACGCTCAACGCCGCGGTGCACGAGGTCTTCGACGAGGACCAGATCTTCCGGATCGACCACTTCCTGGGCAAGGAGGCGGCGCAGAACATCCTCGCCTTTCGGTTCGCCAACGGTCTGTTCGAGCCGATCTGGAACCGCAACTTCATCGACCACATCCAGATCGACGTCCCCGAGACGCTCGGCCTGGAGGGGCGTACGGCGTTCTACGAGTCGACCGGCGCGTACCGCGACATGGTCGTCACCCACCTGATGCAGATCCTCGCGTTCGTCGCGATGGAGCCGCCGACCTCGCTCGCGCCGGGACCGATCTCGGACGAGAAGAACAAGGTCTTCCGCTCGATGCAGCCGATCAACCCGATGGAGAACGTCGTCCGCGGGCAGTACTCCGGCTACCGCGGCAAGGAAGAGGTCGCCGACGACTCCGACACGGAGACGTTCGTGGCGCTCAAGGTCATCATCGACAACTGGCGCTGGAGCGGTGTCCCGTTCTTCCTGCGCACCGGCAAGAAGCTGGCCGAGGGCGCGCGGATCATCTCGATCGCGTTCAAGGAGCCCCCGCTGACGATGTTCCCGGCGGGATCCAACGCCGGAACGCAGGGACCGGACCACCTGACGTTCGACCTGGCCGACCAGTCGAAGCTCTCGCTGTCGTTCTACGGCAAGCGTCCCGGCACCGGGATGAAGCTGGAGAAGCTCTCGATGCAGTTCGCCACCGAGGACACCTCGTCGTCGTCCGGCGTGCTCGAGGCCTACGAGCGGCTGATCTTCGACGCGATGCGCGGCGACCACACGCTGTTCACCACCGCCGAGGGCATCGAGACGCTGTGGGAGGTCAGCCAGCCGCTGATCGACAACCCGCCGCCGGTGCGGCTCTACCCGCCCGGCTCCTGGGGGCCGAACGCGATCCACCAGCTGATCGCCCCGCACACCTGGCGCCTCCCGTTCGAGCGGGGCTGGCGTGAGAAGGGCACCTCGCGGCGCTGAGCTCAGGCCGGTGCGCCGGCCGGGACGGGCGCGGAGGATCCAGGCAGCACCAGGGTCATCCGGGCGCCGCCACGCGGGTTGCTCCCTGCGGTGACCGCGCCACCGTGGCGGTCCGCGGTCTGCTGGACGATCGAGAGACCGAGGCCGGAGCCGGGCATCGCCCGTGACTCGGCCGATCGGTAGAACCGGTCGAAGACGTGCGGCAGGTCGTCCGGGGCGATCCCCGGACCCTGGTCGTCCACGGTCAGGGTGCCGCCCACGAGCGTGACGGTGACGGTGCCCTCGGCGGGACTGAACTTCGCGGCGTTGTCGAGCAGGTTGGTGATCGCGCGCTCCAGTCCGGAGGCGTCACCGACCACCCACCACGGCTCGGCGCGGACGTCGAAGAGCACCGACGGTGCCCGCAGCCGGACCCGGGCGACGGCGTGGTCGACCACGTCGACGAGGTCGACCGGACCGACCTCGGTCGTCGGCGCCTCCTCCTCGCGCGCCAGCGCGACCAGGTCACCGATCAGCGTGGTGAGCTCCTCCATCTGAGCCCGTACGTCGCCCAGCAGCTCTTCACGCTGCACCGGGTCGAGCTCGAGGTCGGCCTGGGTGAGCAGGTCGATGTTGGTCCGCATCGAGGTCAGCGGGGTGCGCAGCTCGTGGCCGGCGTCGACGATCAGCTGCCGCTGACGGTCCCGGGAGGCGGCCAGCGCGATCAGCAGGCCGTTGAACGCGGCCGCCAGTCGGGCGACCTCGTCGACCCCGTCGACGGGCAGTGGGGTGAGGTCCTCGGTCCGGGTGATCTCCTCGACCTGGCTGGTGAGGCGTCGGACCGGGCGCAGACCGTTGGCGGCGACCAGCCAGCCGAGGATGCCGGCGATCGCGATCCCCAGGAAGCCGCAGAAGATCATCACGATCCGGAGGCGGTGCAGCATCCGGTCCTGGGTCTCCAGCGACTGGGCCAGCACCAGCGCCTGTCCGGGGATGACGGTCGGGACGGTGACGACGCGGTAGGCCTCACCGCCGGCCATCAGGGTGCGGATCGCCATGGGGGAGTTGCCGTCGGCGACGTCCTGCTCGGGCTGCCCCAGGTCGGGGACGGGCTTCACGGTGCGGTCGGGGAAGTACACCCGGCCGTAGGTGACGAAGCCGATCCGGACGTCGGCGGCACCGAGCGCGGCGATCGGGATCGTCACCCGGCCGCCGGTGAGCTCCTGGAGTGCGGGTGAGGCAGCTGCCGAGTGCGCCCGTTTCTCCAGCGAGGCGTCGAGGTTGCTGTTGAGCTGCATGTGCAGGACGACGTACAAGGAGACGGACAGGGCCGCCACGACCAGCGCCACCGCGCCGGTGGTCAGGACGGTGACCCGGCTGGCCAGGGAGTGTCGGTAGTGCCAGCGGTCGTCAGCACCCTGGTTGCGGGCCTCGGGGTCGGAGCTCACGATTCCTTCAGCACGTAGCCGACGCCGCGCACGGTGTGGATCAGGCGGGTCTCACCCTCGGCCTCGGTCTTGCGGCGCAGGTAGCCGACGTAGACCTCGAGCGAGTTGGCGGTGGTCGGGAAGTCGTAGCCCCAGACCTCCTCGAGGATGAAGCTGCGGTCGAGCACCCGGCGGGGGCGACGCAGGAACATCTCGAGCAGGGTGAACTCGGTGCGGGTGAGCTCGATCGCCCGTCCGGCGCGGGTCACCTCGCGGGTGGTGGTGTTCATGGTGAGGTCGGCGAACTCGAGGATCTCCTCGGAGTCCGGGTCCTCGAGGGGGACGGCGCGACGCAGCAGGGCGCGCAGCCGGGCGAGCAGCTCGGGCAGCGCGAACGGCTTGGTCAGGTAGTCGTCGGCGCCGGCGTCGAGGCCGTCGACCCGGTCCCCGACCGCGTCCAGCGCGGTCAGCACGATGATCGGCACGTCGTTGCCGGCCGCCCGCAGGGCGCGGGTCGCCTCCAGGCCGTTGAGCCGCGGCATCATCACGTCCATCACGACGACGTCGGGGTGCGCGGCACCGATCACGGCGAGTGCTTCGGCGCCGTCCTCGGCGAGTGCGACCTCGTAGCCGTTGAACTCCAGCGAGCGCCGCATGGACTCACGGACAGCCTTGTCGTCGTCGACGACGAGCGCGCGGGGCTTCGGTTCACCAGTCACGCTCGCTAGCGTGCCACGCGCGTCTGAGTCTGCGCTGAAAGTCGACCAGTGAAAGGATGAGTGTCATGACGTGGTTCGACTCGCCCGCCGACGCTGCCAGCCGCCTGGGCGAGGCGGGCTACCTCACCGACGACGCGATCGCGTTGACGGTCTTCCTCGCCGGTGCGCTGCAGAAGCCCATCCTGGTCGAGGGACCGGCCGGGGTCGGCAAGACCGAGCTGGCCAAGGCCGTGGCCGCCTCCACGGGCGCCGACCTGGTCCGGCTCCAGTGCTACGAGGGCCTGGACGAGGCCCGCGCACTGTACGAGTGGAACTACAAGAAGCAGCTGCTCCGGATCCAGGCCGCCAGCTCGGACCAGGCCTGGTCGGAGACGCACGACGACATCTTCAGCGAGGAGTTCCTCCTCACCCGCCCGCTGCTGACGGCGATCCGGCGCGAGGAGCCGACCGTCCTGCTGATCGACGAGGTCGACAAGACCGACGTCGAGGTGGAGGGCCTGCTGCTCGAGGTGCTGAGCGACTTCCAGGTCACCATCCCCGAGCTGGGCACGATCACCGCGGTCAAGCGTCCCTTCGTGTTCCTCACCTCCAACGCCAGCCGGGAGCTGTCCGAGGCGGTCAAGCGGCGCTGCCTCTACCTGCACATCGACTACCCGGACGCCGAGCGGGAGAAGGCGATCATCACCGCCCGTGTCCCCGGCCTGTCGGACATCGTCGTCACGCAGCTGGTCCAGGTGATCGCGCGGCTGCGGGAGCTCGAGCTCAAGAAGGCGCCGAGCATCGCCGAGTCGATCGACTGGGCGCGGACCCTGATCGCGCTGCAGATCGGCAACCTGGACGACAAGGTCATCGACGACACCCTCGGGGTGGTGCTCAAGCACAGCTCGGACCTCACCCGCGCGGCCCGCGAGCTCAAGCTGGGCAAGCCGGACCGCAAGCTCACCCAGTGGAACTGACTGCTCGATGAGTCTGCTCGACCGGCACATCGCCTTCCTCGAAGCCCTGCGGGCTGCGGGGATGCCGGTCTCGTTGTCCGAGGACCTCGACGCGGTCGCGGCCCTCGGCATCGTCGGCTGGGGAGAACGCTCCGCGGTGCACGACGTCTACGCCGCCACCCTGGTCAAGCGGGCCAGCCAGCGACCGACCTTCGAGGACCTCTTCGAGCTCTACTTCCCCCGGATGGTCGGGGCCGGCGCACCGCGCGAGCGGGGTACGTCGGCGGGCGAGGGTGACGGCGAGCCCGAGGACTTCGATCCCGAGGCTTTGATGGCCGCCTTCCGCGAGGAGCTCGTCGAGGCACTTGCAGCCGCGTCGACCGAGCAGGGTCGGCAGCTGGCCTCGGAAGCGGTCGGTCAGTTCGGTGCGATGCCGGGCCGTGGACCCGGGATGAGCAGCTGGTCGTCGTACACGGCGTTGAGGCGGCTCGACCCCGGTGAGATCGAGAAGCGCCTGACCGCGGCGCTGATGGAGCAGGGCTGGCCCACCGACCAGGCCGAGGAGACCGCCCGCCGTCGGGTGCGGGAGTTCCAGTCCCAGGTCGAGGCCGACGCCCGCCGTCGGATCGCGGAGGAGAAGGGGCCCGACCAGATCGCGAAGGTCACCATCCGGCCCACCATCGAGAAGCTGAACTTCCTGCACGCCCGCAAGGCCGACGTCGAGGAGCTGCGCCGCCAGCTGTACCCGCTGGCCCGCAAGCTCGCGACCCGGATGAGCCAGTCCCAGCACGCCAAGCGTCGCGGGCCGCTCGACATCCGCCGCACGATGCGCGAATCGATGTCGTACGGCGGCGTGCCCGTGGAGACGCGGCACAAGCCGAAGCGACCGCACCGCAACGAGCTGGTGGTGCTCTGCGACGTCTCCGGCTCGGTGTCGCACTTCGCGACCTTCACGCTGCTGCTGGTGATCGCGCTGCGCGAGCAGTTCACCAAGGTGCGCGCGTTCATGTTCGTCGACGACATCGTCGAGGTGACCGCGACGATGCAGCCCGGTGCCGATCTGGTCGACACGATGAACGAGCTCACCGCCGCCGCACAGCACGCCGCGACGATGGGGCGCACCAACTACGGCCGGGCGTTCCAGCGGTTCGCCGAGAACTTCCCCGACGCCGTCGGCCCGAAGAGCTCGCTGCTGATCCTCGGCGATGCGCGCTCCAACTACGCCGACCTGAAGCTCGACGTGCTCAAGGACCTGGCTGGGCGCGCGCGGCACTCGTGGTGGCTCAACCCCGAGGTCGAGATGCAGTGGGACGTCGGCGATTCCGCCGCGACGCCGTACGGCTCGGTGGTGCCGATGGTGGAGTGCCGCAACCTGGAGCAGCTCACGGAATTCGTGCAACGGCTGGCGTGAGCGCTCGGTAGCGTCTGCCCCGTGCGAGCCATACCTGACGACTTCGACCCCGCCGTCGTCGCCGAGATCGACGGCCGACTCGCCGCGATCCAGGACGACCACGGGGTCAGCATCCCGTGGGCGATCGAGAGCGGAAGCAGGGCCTGGGGCTTCGCCTCGCTCGACAGCGACTACGACTGCCGCTTCTTCTACGTCCGCCCCAAGCGCTCCTATCTCGACCTGTGGCCCGACCGGGATGTGATCGAAACACCGCTCGTCGGCCTGCTGGACGTGAACGGATGGGATCTCGGCAAGGCGGTGCGGCTCGCGGTCGAGGGCAACGCCACCGTCGGGGAGTGGCTCCGGTCGCCGACCGTCTATCTCGGTGAGGAGGCTTTCCGTGATCAGCTGATAGATCTCGTGGCCTCGGTCGCCGACGTGGGCCGCATCCGACGGCACTACCTCCACGTCGGTCGTGGGCAGTGGGCGAACGCGGACGCGGGCGGGGGCACGGTCAAGCTCAAGCGGATGTTCTACGCGATCCGGCCTGCCGTCACCCTGCACTGGATGGATGCCCACGACGGCGTTCCGCCGATGAACCTGGACGAGCTCCTCGCGGAGACTCCCGTCCCGGACGACGTGCTCGCCGAGATCACCGCCCTGCGTGAGGCCAAGGCGATCACCCGGGAGCTGGGCACCGCCACGGTCCCGCCGGCTGTGTCAGCGTGGATCGAGACGACCTTCGACGCGGTCGACGACACCCACCAGGCACCGCCGACCGGGATCCGGGAGCGGGCGATGGAGGGGTTCATCGACCTGCTCGACCGGTGGGGTTCTCCGAGCAGCTAGCCGGTGGGTGACTGAGGATTGACCGAGGTTGGGGCGCGCCGCAACCTGGAGCGGCCTACGGGGTTCGTGCGGCGGCTCGCCTGAGGACCACCATGGCGGACGCCACCATCGCCAGCAGTGTCGTCACTCCGAATGCCAGCCAGTCGGTGCCGCCGTCCTCCTCGGGGGCCTCTTCAGCGGCCGTCGGCTCGATCGTGGCGTCGCTGACTCCGGCCGGATCGACGCCGAAGGTGTAGTCAGGATCAAAGTCGAGCCCGTCGTCGACCGTGGCGGTGCCGGCCGGTGTCCCGGCGGGGATCTCGATGATGGTCGAGAAGCCCATCGACTGACCGCTGGGTTCGAAGGTGCCGACCTCCAGCACCTCGCCGCCGGGGAGGACCACCGTGACGTGCACGGGACTCATCGGGGCCAGAGGCTCGTCGCCGCCGGTGTCGTTGCAGGTCTCGGTGTAGAAGTGCCCGTAGACGGTGATCCGCCCGCCGGGCGCCACCGTCGGTGGTGCCGCACCGAAGTCGCCTCCCGGGGGCTGGTCGTCGATGTAGGGAGCGACGCAGGAGGCACTCGCCGGTCCGACACTGAGGGCGGTCGCCAGCAATCCACCGCCGACGATCGCTGCCCACCTCATGCCCATACGACGGATGATCCCACCTCCGGGTTCCCTCGGTTCGCAACTAACTGGTCTTGAACCGGCCGATCGGGAGCTCCCGGACCAGGGTTCAGGACCAGTTACTGTCCGGGACATGCTGCTCACCGACTCCGCCGCGCGAGGTGGCCGCGATGACAGCTGAGCACCCTCGCGCTGCGTTCGAGCGCAAGGCGTCCGCGCTCGTCGGGAGTCGCATCGTCGGGGTGCGCTACTCCGATCTCCCCGAAGAGTCGGATCCGAGAGTCTGGGATTTCGGCGACTGGCACCACGCCGTCATGGGGGCCGAGCTGATGCTCGACAGCGGCCCTGCCTCGATCACCTGGACGAGCACGTTCGACAGCTACGGGGTCGAGGTGTTCCACGAGCCGCTACCGGATCCCCAGACGCCCCACGACCGTGAGAACTGGGCGGTGGGGGGCGAGCCCTCTTGGCGGGACCGCCTCGGTGTCCCGATCTCGGCGGTCTCGTTCGCCTGGCATCGCTTCGAGGGGAGATCGAGTCGGCGCCGGTGGTGGGGCCGGTGGGTCGACGGACCGGTGGAGGTCACCGTCGTGCCGGACGCGATGCGCATCGACTTCGCGGGCGGGTTCGATCCCGTGTGGTTCGTGGCTGCGATGCCCGGCGAGGATGATCCGGAGAAGTCGTCCTCCTTGAGCGACGAGATCATCGTGGTCTTCACGGCCGACAAGATGAGGCGGATGGGGCTCGGCGCCGACGAGTTCGTCAACGTCGGCGGCCCCGGGCCTCGTCGATAAGTGCTGGTCAACCACCCCGCCGGTGGCCCTCGCGAACCCTTTGACCAGCACTTAACGCTGGGGGCTTAGGTTGGCCGCATGCTTCTCGCCTTCTCCGTCGCTCCCAGTGGATCCGCCGATGAGGACGGTTCGGTCGCCGCTGCGGTCGCTGCCGCCGTCCAGGTGGTCAAGGAGTCCGGGCTGCCGTGGGAGCTGACCTCGATGTTCACCACGATCGAGGGCGAGTGGGACGAGGTGATGGACGTGGTCAAGCGCGCCACCGACGCCGTCCTGGCGGTCTCGCCGCGAGCGAGCCTCGTGATGAAGGCCGACATCCGGCCCGGCTACACGGGTCAGCTGACCGCCAAGGTGAACCGGGTCACCCGCCTGCTCGACTGATCTGCCAGACCCGGCTGCTGGCCTGGGTCCCGGGAGGTTCGTCGAGGAACTTCTCGACCTCGCTCACCGCGTCGCGCACGAGCGGGTCCGAGGATCCGGCGGCCAGCGTGGCGCCGTGCCGGTAGTGCGTCAGGTCGTGCGGGTTGCGCGGGCCCGCGCCGAGATCGCTGAAAGTGACCGTCACCCGATGCCCCGCGACGTCGGGGAGACGGGCGGCGTCGAGGCGGGGGACCGGGTCGGTGGCGTGCTCCATCGCCAGCAGCCGCACAC
Source organism: Nocardioides sp. JCM 18999 (assembly GCF_055391175.1). Taxonomy (NCBI): domain Bacteria; kingdom Bacillati; phylum Actinomycetota; class Actinomycetes; order Propionibacteriales; family Nocardioidaceae; genus Nocardioides; species Nocardioides sp. JCM 18999. The sequence goes on along the minus strand of NZ_AP043887.1, from coordinate 3,368,222 downwards.
CCGACGGAAGGGGACGGTCCCCGATCGGTGAGCCAGCGGTGACGACCTGGGTGATCCGGAAGCCGGCCGGCCGCCGGGCGATCTCGGCGGCGACCATTCCGCCCATGCTGTGCCCGACCAGGAGCACCGGCTCGCCCGGCCGCACCCCGGAGGCGCGCATCGCCGCCACGATCCCGCGCTCGTACGTCGTCACCTGACCGGTCCGGATCGCCGCGTCCCCCGCGAAGCTGCGGGCCAGGTCGCGGTCGAACCCGTCCGTCCCCGGCAGCGTCACCACGTGGCGGCGCCCACCGGTCGGGGAGGTCAGGGTGAGCACCTCGATCGACCCCGCCGGCAGCTGGTTCACCCGGCTCAGCCGGTCGAGGAGGCCGGGCAGCGAGAGGGGCGGCGCCTCGCCAAGCGCGGCACCGGCAGCGATCCGTGCTGCGCCCTCCTCGCCGGCGTAGGCGTCGACCAGACCCCGCGCCCCGACACCGATCGAGGTGCCGGCGAGCACGGCCCGCGCAGCCAGCCCGAGCACGGTCTCGACGGGACCGCTGAACGCCATCGCCTCGTCGGTCGCGGACAGCAGCCCGATCGCGGAGCGGGCCGCGTCGGCGGTGAGCTCCAGCGATCGGGAGGTGCTGAGCAGTCCGCCCGGTCCGACCAGGACGGCCCCGAGGGTGGCTTGGGCCGCCGCGGCGGTGACCGGAGCGAGCGGCGCCGTCAGGGTGACGACCGCCAGGATCGACGCGGCTCGTTCGCTTCGACGTCGTGACCGCAGCGCCACCTCGTCGATCCGCCCCGCTACGGCCAGCACCTCGTCCCGCATCGCCGTCACGCCGGGGGTGGGGCCGATGTCGACCGCCCGGATCACGGTCGCCCTGGTCACGGCAGCACCGCATCGACCACGGAGCCGACGAAGGTCAGCGCCGACTCGGCCGTCTGCACGGCCCGTCCGTGCGCACCGACGACGTCAGCGGCGGCCTCGAGCTCGTGGGCCGCCAGGCGCAGCGCGTGCACCTGCAGGTCGACCGCGGCACGGAACGCGTCGGCGCTCAGTCCGCTCCACGACAGAGCCGCCGCCAGCCGGGTGAGCTCGGCCGCATCGTCGCGACAGCCGGCGGCGGCTGCGCGCAGGTCGTGCGCGCGTTCGTCCCAGCTGGATGCGCCCATGGGCGCAGCCTCATCGGAACCCACCGACCCGGTAGCACCACGATCCCCACCGGTGGACGGGACAGCCGCTGCCCCGGCCTGGGGAGGCTCAGCGGATCCAGGAATCCAGCGCGTCCATCCCGGACTCGATCACGCCGCGGTCCCCGGCGAACGAGAGCCGCACGAACCGGTGCCCCTCCGCGGTGTCGAAGTCGATCCCGGGCGCCACCGCAACGCCGGTCTCGGCGAGCAGCCGGTGCGACCAGGCCATCGAGTCGTCGGTGAGGTGCCCGACGTCGGCCCACACGTAGAACGCGCCGTCGGCCGGAGCCAGCCGGTCGATCCCCATCGCGCGCAGCCGGTCCAGCATCACCAGCCGGTTCCCGGCGTACGTCGCCACGTGCCCGTCCAGCTCGGCGGTCGCCTCGGGGGTGAACGCCGCGACGGCCGCGCGCTGGGCCAGTGCGGGCGGACAGATGGTGAAGTTGCCGGTCAGCACCTCGACGGCGCGACGCAGGTGCGCGGGCGCCAGCATCCAGCCGAGCCGCCAGCCGGTCATGGAGAAGTACTTCGAGAACGAGCCGAAGACCACCGGGCGGCGCGACGTGGACCAGCTCGACCGCGCCATCGCGGGCCCACCACCATCGACGGGGCCGTACTCGAGACCGTGGTAGATCTCGTCGCTGATCAGCTGCACACCGTGCTCGTCGCACCACGACGTCAGGGCGGAGACCTCGTCGGGGAGCAGCATCGTGCCGGTCGGGTTGGCGGCCGAGGCGAGCAGCAGCCCGCGCAGGTTCGGGATCGCCGCGACCTGCTCGACGGTCGGCTGGAACCGACTCGAAGGGCCGGTCTCGATCTCGACCACGGTGCAGCCCAACGCGGTCAGCACGTTGCGGTAGTAGGGGTAGGTCGGGCGGGCCATCGCGACCACGTCGCCGGGTTCGAAGGCGGCCAGGAAGGCCAGCAGGAACCCACCGGACGCACCCGTGGTCACCACGACCTCGTCGGGGTCGACGGCGAGGTCGTACCAGGAGCCGTAGTGCGTCGCGATCGCGGCGCGGAGCTCGGCCACCCCGACGGCCGGGGTGTAGCCGAGCGGGTCGGCGTCGAGCAGTCGGTGCGCCTCGGCCCGGACGGGGGCGGGCGCACCGGTGGAGGGCTGGCCGCTGTGGAAGGCGAACACCGGCGCACCGGTCGCGGCTCGCTGCGAGGCCGCCTCGATCATGTCCATCACATGGAACGGGGGCACGTTCGCGCGCTGCGCCGCGCTCCACCTCGACATGAGATCCACGCTGCCCAGGCTAGAGCCCCGATAACCTAGGACCCCGCCACCCCAGCGAAATCCCAGCGAAGAGGTGACATGACGTTCGACGCCCACCAGCTCGACATGTTCGTGCTGATCGGCGCCGCCGTCACCCTCGCCGCGATCCTCGCCGTCCGGGTCTCCTCCCGCACCGGGATGCCGACGCTGCTCGTCTACCTGCTGATGGGTGTGGTCCTCGGCGAGTCCGGGCTGGGGATCCATTTCGAGGACGCCGCCGCGGCGCAGGCGCTCGGCTTCATGGCGCTGGCGATCATCCTGGCCGAGGGTGGTCTGACCACCTCGTGGCGCGAGATCCGTCCGGTGATGCGCCTGGGCACCACGCTGGCGATCGTCGGGGTCGGGATCTCGATCGGCGTGGTCGCACTGACCGGGCACTTCCTGCTCGGCCTGGCCTGGCCCCTGGCCGTGCTGCTCGGCGCGGTGACCGCACCGACCGACGCCGCCGCGGTCTTCTCGGTGCTGCGGGTGGTGCCGCTGCCCCGCCGGCTGACCGGTGCGCTCGAGGCCGAGTCGGGGCTCAACGATGCGCCTACCGTCGTCCTGGTCACGCTGATCGCGACCGGGGCCGTGCACGAGCACGGTCCCTTCGTCGTCGGCGCGATCATCGCCTACGAGCTCGCCGCCGGCACCCTGATCGGCCTGGGTGTCGGGTTCGTGGGTTCCTGGCTGATGCGCCGCGCCGCGCTGCCCTCCTCCGGGCTCTACCCGCTGGCCGTGCTGACGCTGACCTTCCTGGCCTACGGCTTGGGCGTGCTCGCGCACGGCAGCGGCTTCGCCGCCACGTACGTCGCCGCGCTGCTGCTCGGCAACATGGAGCTCCCCCACCGTGGTGCCACCCGGTCCTTCGCCGAGGGTCTGGCCTGGCTGGCGCAGATCGGGCTCTTCGTGATGCTCGGTCTGCTCGCCTCCCCGGGCCGGATCACCGCCGAGACCGTCGGCCTGGCGCTGGTGGCCGGCTTCGTCCTGACCCTGGTCGCCCGACCGCTGTCGGTGGTGGTCTGCTCGATCTTCGAACGCTTCACCTGGCGCGAGCAGGCCTTCATGTCCTGGGCGGGTCTGCGCGGCGCGGTGCCGGTCGTGCTGATGACGATCCCGCTGGCCGAGGGGATGCCGGGCTCGGAGCGGCTCTTCGACATCGTGCTGGTGCTGGTGGTGGTCTACACCCTGATCACCGCCCCGTCGCTGCCGTTGGCCGCCCGGGTCCTGGGCGTGGCCCGTCCGACCGATCCACGGGCGCTGGAGCTCGAGGTCGCCCCGCTGGAGCGGCTCGACGCGGACCTCGTCCAGATCGCGATCACGCCGGGATCGCGGATGCACGGTGTCGAGGTCGGCGAGCTCCGACTCCCCCGCGGGGCCTCGGTCTCCCTGGTCGTCCGCGGCGGCGAGGCCGTCGTACCGGAGAAGCGGACCGTGCTCCGGTCCGGGGACGACGTGCTGATCGTGACGCCGCGGCACGTGCGCGAGGCCACCGAACGACGGTTGCGCCAGGTGAGCCGGCACGGCCGACTGGCCCGCTGGGTGCGGGACTGACTCAGGTCGTCGAGGCCGACGGCGAGCAGATCGTGGTGTCGGTCGACGCAGTCACCGACGCGGCGCCCGGGCCGACCTTGGTGAACTTGTCGCCGACCACGACCACGACGCCGACCTGCTCGATCGCTGTCTGAACCACGCGGACCGCGCCGAGCCGGGAGGCCACCAGCGCCACCGCCGGGCTGTCCGGGTCGTCGGTCCAGATCTCGACGGTGGTCACCCGGTTGGTCGAGGGTGCGTTCGCGGACTCGCCGGCGTTGAAGCCCTGCGAGGTGAACTCCTCCATCGTCCGCCCGGCGAGCCCCTGGCGCTTGCCGGCGTTCAGCACGCTGATCGTGACCTGCGCCGGGGTGACCTGATCGCCCGCCCGGACCGGGGTCTCGGTGCACAGCGCGGTGGTGTCGTCCGGGGCGATCCCCGGAAGCGGTGCCGTCACCTTGCTCCAACCCCATGACGCGGCGAGCAGGAGTCCTGCGAGGAGGACGCCGATCGTGAGGGTGGTGCGCAGCGCCGGGTTCATCGCATCGTCAGACTCCGTGAACCCGCGCGTGCAGGACGTGGCGTTGCTGCAGCGCCGCCCGCAGCGCGCGGTGCAGCCCGTCCTCGAGGTAGAGCTCGCCGCGCCACTCCACGACGTGGGCGAACAGGTCGCCGAAGAAGGTCGAGTCGTCGTCGAGCAACGTGTACAGCTGGAGCGTGTCCTTGGTGGTGACCAGCTCGTCGAGCCGGATCTGGCGCGGAGGGATCGCGGCCCACTCCCGAGCGGACAGACCGTGCTCGGGATAGGGGCGAGACTCGCCGACGCGTTTGAAGATCACGTCTCGACCCTAACAACGCGGTGGATCCGGGCGGGAGAGCCCAGCCAGGAACCGCACGCCGCCCCGGCCGAGGTCGACGATCCCGTGACCCGGCTGACCGGCCGGTACGTCGCCCGCGAGCCGCCGATCGATCAGCGAGTCGAGCGGGTCCGGGAGGCGCAGCTCGATCCGGGTGCCGAGCAGGTCGCGCAGGGCCGGCCGGACGTCGGCCCAGCGGGAGGCGGTGAGGACGAGAGCGAGCCGCTGGTCGGCGGCCGCGGCCCGGACCAGGGCGTCCTCGAGCAGCGGGTGCTCGGCGCGCAGCACGCCCCAGTCGTCGACCAGCAGCACCGCAGCGGTCGCGCGGGCGCGGTCGACCAGGTCGGGGTCCGGGCTGCGGGCGTCGAGGTGGAGGACCGGCCGGTGCCCGCGCGCGGCGGCGGCGCAGCCAACGGTGGCGAGGAGCGTGGTCTTGCCGCTCCCGGGACCACCGATGATCGCGACGTGCCGCAGGTCGTGCGGCAGCAGGACGGGGGTGCGCTGGACGGGGTCGTCGGTGACGCCGATCGGCAGCTCTGCGCCGGCCGTGGTGAGGAGGTCGGCGAGGACCGGCGGTGTCGTGAGCGGTGGCAGCCAGAGCGGGACGGCTGCCGGCGCTCGGCGGCGCTCGATCGCCCGCAGCGCGGCGGTGGTCTCGGCCGCGGTGAAGGGCTGCACCCGGAAGCGGTGCGGGCTGCCCGGGCCCGTGCGCAGCAGCGCCCAACCGGGGTCGCGAGGCAGCGCAGCGGCGTCGGGTCGCCCCAGCAGCGCCCGGGAGTCGGCCTCGGTGAAGGTGCGCAGCGCGAGCCGCCAGGACAGGTGCGAGTCCAGCTCGCGCAGCCGGTGCTCGTCGAGCCGCTGGCTGGCCAGCACCAGGTGCAGGCCGAGGGAGCGACCGAGGCGGCCGATCCGGACCAGCACCTCGAGCAGCCCCGGATGCTGGGTGAGCAGCTCGCTGAACTCGTCGATCACGATCACGAGGGGGACCGGGACCGATCCGTCGCGCAGCAGTCGTTGCCGGTGGTCGACCTCGTGGTCGAGGGCGTGGCACACCCGGGTGATCAGGCCGGGCGAGCTCTCCAGGTTGGTGACCAGGCCGACGCAGTGCGGCAGGCCTTCGAGGTCGCCGAGGCCGGTCCCGCCCTTGAAGTCGAGGCCGAGCAGCCTCAGTCGATCCGGCGGGAGTCGCAGCGCGAGACTCAGGACGAGGGTGCGGAGCAGCTCGGACTTCCCGGCGCCGGTCGCGCCGACGATCACGCCGTGCGGTCCGACCCCGCCCAGCGCCGCCTCACGCAGGTCGAGCGTGACGCCCGGCGCGAGCGCGGCTGCGAGCGGGGCGAGCTCGGACGCGGTCGTGGACGCGGTCGGCCAGGTCGGATCCGTCCACCGCCCCTCCCGCGGTACGACGGCTCCGTGCCGCAGCCGCAGCACGGCTCGGGCCGCCAGCACCCGACAGACGGGGTCGACCTCCGGCATCGACGGCACCGTCCAGTCGGCGGCCGGTGCGAGGTCGGCCAGGGCGGCGGCGTAGTCGCTGCGGAGACGGTCCAGGTCACGCCGGCGACGACGGAGCTGCACGTCGAGCTGGGTCAGCGCCGCCAGCCCGGTGCCGGCCATCAGCAGCAGCGCCAGACCGGGGTGGCCGAGGCTCGCGCTCATCGCGCCGAGCGCGATCAGGCTGACCAGCATCGGGGCGAGCTGGGCGAGCAGGGTGGCCCAGCCGCCGTCGTCGGGACGGCGCGACTCCGGCAGCGGCAGGTCGGGCACGGGCCGACGCTAGGTCGGCATCCGTTCGCGCATCCGAGAGGTGGCGGGGCCTGTGGACAAGCCCGCCCGTGCGGCGCGACGGGGTGCGATGGTGGACCCGGGCGACGACCCGACCGCGGCCTCTCGGGTCGCAGACAGGAAGCACCGATGACGCCACATCTCACCGGCCAGACGGCCGGAGCCCTGGCGCGGGCCGCGGCCCTCACCCTCGCCGCCCGGACCGACCTGGAGGCCGAGCTGCACCGCCTCACCGGGCAGCTCTCGTTCGCGCCGACGCAGTGGGACGGTGCCGGCGCCCGCGCCTTCCAGGCCGCGTTCCTGGCCTGGTCCGACCAGCAGCGCCGGGTGCTGGCCGACCTGCAGTGGCTGCACGACCAGCTGGTCGCGGTCGACCAGCTCAACGCGGCGACCGATGCCGCCCAGGCGGCGACCTTCGCGGTGCCGGCCACGCCGGGGGGTGCCGCATGAGTGGGTCGCTGGTGGTCGACCACGCGGTGCTCGTCGAGGCGGCCGCCACCCTCCAGCGCGGCGTCGCCAGCACCGAGGCCCGGCTCGACCAGCTCCGGCGCGAGCTGGCGCCGCTGGAGGGGGAGTGGTTCGGGCAGGCCCAGGCGGCCTGGCGGATCGCGCAGGACCGGTGGAGCCTGGCCGAGTCCGAGATGCATCGGGTGCTGGCCGATCTCGGGGTGCGTCTGACCGCGGCCCAGGAGGCCTACCTGGATGCGGACCGTGCCGGGGCCCGTGCGTTCGGATGAGCCTGCTCGACCCGGCCGACGTCGATCCGGCCGAGGAGGTCGCCCGGATCGTGGCGGCCGAGTCCGGCTGGGTCCCGCACTGGCACCGGATCCTGGTCCGCACCGCTGCGGTCGGGATCGTGAGCGCGGTGCTGCTCGGACGGTGCGGTCCGCCGGAGGCCGCGGTGGTCGCAACGTCTGCGGCGCTGGTGAGCCGGATCGGTCCCTGGGTGGTCGCCGCCGCACTGAGGAGGAGGGCGACCCGCGGGCCGGTCCGGTCGGCCCGGGAGCGGCTGCTGCTCCTCACCGCAGCGGCGGGTCTGGTGACGTTGCTCAGCGTCGTCGCCGCGGTGCCGTCGCCGCCAGCCGTGGCGACCTGCGTGTGCGCGGCCGCCGTCATCGTCGCGCCCCACCGCTCTGGGGCCGGGCTCGGCGCGCTGCTCGGTGAGGTGGTCGAGGCACTGGCCTTGGTGGCACTGCTCCCCTGCCTGGCGCTGGCCACGCGGGGGTGGTGGTCCTGACCGCGCGCGAAGCCCTCGCGGTCGCCGTGTGGGAGGTCCGGCGCATCACCACGGCGCTGGGCGAATCGACCAGCGGCCTCCGGCCACTGCTCCTCGGAGCGGTTGTCGCCGCCCTGATCGTTGTGCAGATGCACAATGGCTGACCGGCAAGTCTGCGCACAACGACGGTGACGGTGCGGCGGTCGAGGGCGCAGGCTGAGTCGCATGGCGACGTACAACCTCAGTGGCGAGGCGAGCGGCACGGTCCCGGCGGGGAGTGTCGCGCAGTGGACGGACAAGAAGCGCTACCTGTGGCTGATCGGCCTGGTGGTGCCCTCGCTGGTCTTCGTCGCGATCGGTGGCGCGGCGCTGACCGGGGTCGGCGCGTTCTACTGGACCGGCCCGATCGTGGTGCTGGTCGTGGTGCCGCTGATCGACCTGGTCGCGGGCCGCGACGGCACCAACCCGCCCGACGAGCTGATCGAGGCGCTGGAGAACGACCGCTACTACCGCTGGATCACCTACGCGTTCCTGCCGATCCAGTACGCCGGCTTCGTGTTCGCGCTCTCCGTGATCGCACGCGGCGACCTCAGCACGGTCGACCAGATCGGGTTGGCGATCACGATCGGGGCCGTCGGCGGGATCGGGATCAACACCGCCCACGAGCTCGGTCACAAGAAGGAGAGCCACGAGCGGTGGCTGTCCAAGATCGCGCTGGCGCAGAGCTTCTACGGGCACTTCTACCTCGAGCACAACCGCGGCCACCACGTCCGCGTCGCCACCCCGGAGGACCCGGCCAGCTCGCGGATCGGGGAGACCTTCTACGCGTTCTGGCCGCGCACGGTCAGTGGGTCGCTGCGCTCGGCGTGGAACCTGGAGAAGCGCCGGTACGCCCGCAAGGACACCCACCCGTTCCACCTGGGCAACGACGTGATCAACGCCTGGCTGATGTCGGCGGTGCTGTGGACCGGCATCTGCCTGTGGCTGGGGGTCGGGATCCTGCCCTTCCTGCTGATCCAGGCGGTCTTCGGGTTCTCGCTGCTCGAGGTGGTCAACTACATGGAGCACTACGGGATGCTGCGGCGACGAGTCGGGACCGGCGACCGGCAGCGCTACGAGCGGGTCGCGCCGTCGCACAGCTGGAACTCCAACAACCTCGCCACCAACGTGCTGCTCTACCACCTGCAGCGGCACAGCGACCACCACGCCAACCCGACCCGGCGCTACCAGGCGCTGCGCGACTACGAGGAGTCCCCGGTGCTCCCGACGGGGTACGCCGGGATGATCGTGCTGGCGCTGTTCCCGCCGCTCTTCCGGCGGGCGATGGACCAGCGCGTGGTCGACCACTTCGGCGGCGACCTGCGGCTGGCCAACGTGCAGCCCGGCAAGGAGTCGCAGCTCTTCGACCGCTATCCGGTGCCGGGTCTCGAGTCCGGTGACGACGCCCACGACGACGTCACCCGCCAGGAGCTCGCCGATGACGTGCTCGCCGCGCGCTGCCCGGGCTGCGGCTACGTCTACGAGGTCGCCGAGGGCAACGAGCTCGAGGGGTTCGCCGCCGGGACCGCGTGGCGTGACGTCCCCGACGACTGGTGCTGCCCCGACTGCGGGGTGCGCGAGAAGGTCGACTTCATCCCGCTGACGGAGTCACTCCGATGAATCACCCCATCCAGATGCTCGCTTCGCTCCGCTCTGGACAGGGACCCCGATGACCCGGCTCGTGGCCGACCTCGGTCTCTGCGAGGGGATCGGGATGTGCGAGGCCCAGGCGCACGAGTACTTCCAGGTCAACGACGACGACCAGGTCGAGCTGCTGCGCGACGAGGTCGCCGAGGCCGATCGCAGCACCGTGCACCGCGCGGTCGAGAGCTGCCCGGTGTTCGCGCTCAAGCTCCTCGAGGCGTGACACCAGCGCCACCTCGGGGGGCAGACGTCACAGCTCGATGACCTGCAGCGCCAGCAGCAGGTCGCCGAGCCGGTGCTGCACCGGCCGTCCGAGCAGCTGCTCGACCTGCCCCATCCGGTAGCGGACCGTGTTGCGGTGCACCCCGAGCCCGGCAGCGACGGCCTCGGCGCCACCCGGGGCGGTCAGCACCGCCTGGACGGTCTCCCGGAGCACGGCGTGCTGCGGGTCGGCCAGGGGACCGAGCACCCGATGGGCGAACCGTTCGGCGGCGGCCGGGTCGGCACTGAGGAGGACGAGGGCCGCCACGTCGTCGTACGTCGTCACGGGGCGCGGCCGACGGAGCGCGACCTCGATCGCGGCGCGGGCCTCGGTGTGGGCGAGCACGAATCCGTCGAGGCCGGGATGTGGTCCGGCCAGCGTCAGCCGCAGCGTCGGATCGAGGTCCAGGTCGGTCAGGGTCTCAGCGGTGGGCGCGGACGCGGCCGGGATCCAGCCCCAGACCTCACGCCCGGTCGAGCGCACGACCAACGGAGCCCGGCTGCCGAGCCGCGCGGCCACCCGCACCAGGGTCGGCTCGAGCAGCGCGAGCGCGTCCGGTGTCCGCGTGCTCAGCACCAGGGCGAGGTGGGAGTCGGTCAGCGGATATCCGCCGAGGGCCGCCGACAGCGCTCGCGGGTCGGCGGCGGCGGTGTCACCGGTCAGCAGCTCCTGCACGGCCTCGAAGCGTTGCGCCTCGCCGCGTTGCCGGATCCGGGTCGCCTCGGTCTGGTGCCGCAGCAGCGACTCCTCGACGCTCGAGTCGAGCCAGGCCGCCGCCTCGGTCCAGAAGACGACCAGGAGCTCCTCGTGGCTCAGGCCGGTCGGCGCCTCCCGGACGATCCCGGTGGCGTAGGTCCACGACGCACGCTGGGCCGCGCGGTAGACGGCGAGCAGCAGCGTGACGTCGAGGTGGCGGCGGGCGAGCTCGTCGGCCAGCTCGGCCGCGGTGGGCGGCAGCCGGTAGGGGCTCTGCGTCTCGAGGTGGTCGAGGAAGGCCCGCCAGTGCTCCTCGATCGCGCCCTGGATCGGCTCGGCGAGGTCGGGCATCGCGTCGACCGCGGGGACGTCGGTCCGGATGGCCGCCCACGTGCGTGCCACCCACGCCTCGACGTGCTCACTCGATCGCTCGGTGGCGATGAAGTCAGCCAGCCAGGCATCGATCGACGTCATGGCAGGGTCCGTGGCGCGGTCAGGAGGGCCAGTCGGTGATCGTGTCGAAGCCCTCGGCCTCGCCGTGCTTGCGCAGCCAGGAGGCGACGTACGGGCACTCGGGGATGATCCGCTTGCCCTGCTGCCGCACGTCGTCGAGGGCGAACGCGACCAGTCGGCCGGCCAGTCCCTGGCCGCCGTACTCCTCGGAGACCTCGGTGTGGACGAAGTCGAGGTGGGTGTCCTCGAGGGGGACGTACTGGGTGAACCCGATGACCTGGTCGCCCTCGCGCTCGTCGTCGCGGATCTCGTAGCGACGCTGCTCCGGGGCGTGGACGAAGGTGATCACGGCTGTCTCCTCGGGATGACGGTGGTCGGCAGGGCGGGGGCGGGCAACGGGGGCTCCGGGTCCTCGGCGGGGAGGCCGAACGCGGCGGCCGCGACGGCGTCAGGATCACCGTCGATCTCGGCCTGCCAGCGCACCCGTGCGGCAACGATGTCCTCGTGGCTGCGGCCGACGAAGTTCCACCACATCACGATCGGCTCCTCGAACGGCGGGCCGCCGAGCAGGATCAGCCGGGTCCGCTCGGATCCGGCCTCCAGGGTGAGGACCTCAGCGCCGGGAGACCGGAAGCCGAGCTCGTGGGCCGCCAGCGGCTCACCGTCGACCTCGACGGCGCCGTGGTCGACCAGCACCCCCAGCTCGAAGGTCGGGTCGACCTGCAGCTCGAGCGCCGCACCCGGCTCGAGGATCAGCTCCGCGCCGAGCAGCGGCGTGTACGTCGCCACCGGACTGGTCTCGCCGAGCAGCGATCCGAGGAAGACCCGGGCGCTCCAGCCGGCGCTGCGCCGCACGGGCGGGACGTGGTGCTGGAAGCTGCGTGCGACGAACCGGGCGTGGTCGGGCAGCGCGACCCAGAGCTGGACGCCGTGCAGGATCTCGGTCTCGGGGGTGGAGCGCTCGGAGTGACTGATCCCGGAGCCGGCGGTCATCAGGTTGACCTCGCCGGGGCGCACGATCGCGTGGTTGCCGGCGCTGTCGCGGTGCTCGATCTCGCCGGTGAAGAGCCAGCTGACCGTCTGCAGGCCGATGTGCGGGTGCACCGGCACCTGCATCCCACCGGTCGCGGCGACCGGGTCGGGTCCGTAGTGGTCGGCGAAGCACCAGGCTCCGATCAGGCTGCGCTGGCGCTGCGGCAACGTGCGCCGCACTCCCATCGCCCGGGGTCCGCCGAGCGGGACGTCGCGGGGGGTGAGGACCTCGATCACATGCGCGAGCCTACGACGTCGGTGCTTGGCGTCTACGGTGGTGCCGACACGACGATCCGAGGAGCCGAGATGAGCTGGTCCGAGCAGGACATTCCACTCCAGGACGGCCGCACCGCCGTCGTCACCGGCGGCAACGGAGGCCTCGGGTTCGCCACGGCCCGGGCGCTCGCCGCCGCCGGCGCCACCGTCGTGATCGCGGCCCGCAACCAGGCCAAGGCCGAGGCCGCCCGGGCCGCCATCGTCGGCGCCACCCCGGCGGCTGCGGTCGAGATCGTGCCGCTGGACCTGTCCGCCCAGAGCTCCGTCCGTGAAGCCGCCGCTGCCGTCCTGGCGGAGCATCCGCGGATCGACCTGCTGATCAACAACGCCGGCGTGATGGCCACGCCCGAGGGCCGCACGGTCGACGGGTACGAGACCCAGCTCGGCACCAACCACCTGGGCCACTGGACCTGGACCGCCGACCTGCTGCCCGCGGTGCTGGCCGCTCCGGCCGGTCGAGTGGTGACGCTGACCAGCATCGCCCGGTTCCAGGGGCGTCGCCTCGATCCAGCCAACCCGTTCCTGGAGGGCAACTACTCGGCCTGGCGGGCCTACGGGAACTCGAAGTACGCCAACCTGCACTTCGCGATCGGGCTCGACCGGCGGTTCCGGGCCGCTGGGGTGCCGGCGATCGCGGTCGCCGCCCACCCGGGCCTGACCAACTCGGACCTGCAGGCCACCACCCAGGAGGCCGGCGGCGCCGGTCTGATCGGCACGCTCAGCCACCTCGGCGCCGAACGGTTCGGGATGCGGGTCGAGCGCGGTGTGCTGAGCCAGCTGCGAGCGGCCACCGATCCGACCGTGACCGGAGGGACGCTGTACGGCCCCGTCTTCGGGAGCTTCGGAGATCCGATCCGGAAGCCGATCGAGCCGTTCGGGGTGGACGAGGCCGTCCGACGGCTGTGGGCGATCTCGGAGGAGGCCACGGGCGTCGCGGTCGAGGTCCCACCCACGTCCTGAAATGCCGAATGGCACCGCTTGCGCGATGCCATTCGAACCTGCGGACCCGGGGGGATTCGAACCCCCGAGGGCTTGCACCCAACACGGATTCCAGCCGTGCGCCATAGGCCACTAGGCGACGGGTCCGTGGAGGAGGTTACCGGCGTCACCGGGGGAGGACGAAATCGCCTCCGCGCAGCCCCGCCCCATCCAGGCCCGCAACCACTAGCGTCGAGGCGTGGACTTCACGCAGCTCGCCGTGATCGGAGCGGTCGCGCTGCTCGGGCCGCTGCTCGCCACACCGACCGCGTGGCGGCTGCCCGTGGTGCTGGGGGAGCTGCTCGCCGGGATCGCGCTGGGCGCGACCGGGATCGGCTACCTCGACGCCTCGGAGCCGACGTTCCGCTTCCTGGCCGAGGTGGGCTTCGCCCTCGTGATGTTCGTCGCGGGCACGCACGTCCCGGTCCGGGACCCGCGACTCCGAGCCTCGATGGTCGCCGGGCTGGTCCGCGCGGTGCTGGTGGGTCTCGCGGCGGTCGTGCTCGGCTGGGCGCTGGCCGAGTGGATCGACCTGCCGCACGGGGCGTTGTACGCCGTCGTGATGGCGTCGTCGAGCGCCGCGATCGTGCTCCCGACGATCGACTCGCTGCACCTGCCCGCAGCATCGGTGGTCGACCTGGTGCCCCAGGTCGCGATCGCGGACGCGACCTGCATCGTGCTGCTCCCGCTGGCGATCGACCCGGACCACGCCTGGCGTTCAGCGGTGGGGACCCTGGCGGTGCTCGGCGCAGCCGCCGTCGTCTTCGGGCTGCTGTGGTGGCTCGAGCGCACCGGGGTGCGGAAACGGGTCCACCGGGTCTCGGAGCGCCGGCTCTTCGCCACCGAGCTCCGGATCCAGATCGTGATCCTCGCCAGCCTGGCCGCGCTGGCCGTGGCGACCCACGTCTCGATCCTGCTGGCCGGCTTCGCGTTCGGGATCGCGGTCAACGCGATCGGGGAGCCGCGTCGGTTGGCCCACCAGCTGTTCGCGCTGACCGAGGGCTTCTTCGGGCCGATCTTCTTCGTCTGGCTGGGAGCCTCGATCCAGGTCCGGAACCTGGCGACCCATCCGGAGATGGCGTTCCTCGGCGTCGCGCTCGGAGTCGGTGCGGTGCTCGCCCACCTGGTGACCCGCCTCGTGGGCCAGTCGCTGCCCCTGGGTCTGCTGGCCGCGGCTCAGATCGGGGTGCCGAGTGCTGCCGTCACGATCGGGGAGGAGCAGGGCCTGCTGGCCGCCGGTGAGGGGGCCGCGCTGCTGCTGGGCGCGTTGGTCACGATCGGCGCCGCCGTACTCGGGGGTGTTCTGGCCGGGCGTGGGAGTGAGGCCGGATTGGAGACGCCGCGGCTGGATGCCTAGACTCTGGGCAACCCCCCGTGTGGCGTTATCTCGCCGAACCTCCCCAGGGCCGGAAGGCAGCAAGGATACGTGAGCTCTAGCGGGTACGCGGGGGGCCTTTTCATGCCCTGACGCATGCCGACGCCGAGCTCCTCGCAGCCCGTCGAATGAAATTTCATGAATCCGGAATGGATCTCTGTTTCCCGGGGTTACTACTGATACAGAAGCACCTATCTGATCAGGAGAACATCATGTCCTTGCTGCGCCTCGACTCGTCCGTCCTCGGCCCCTACTCCTCCAGCCGCGCGCTGACCGACTCGGTCGTCGCCACCTGGTCCGCCGAGCACCCGGGAGCCGACGTCGTCACCCGCGACCTCGCCGCCAACCCGGTCCTGGCGACCTCCTGGATCGCTGCGGTCAGCGGCGGCCAGACGCCCGCCGACCAGCGCACGCCCGAGCAGGTCGCCGGCCTCGCGCTCGCCAGCGAGCTCTTCACCGAGCTGACCTCGGCCGAGACCATCGTCGTCGCCACCGGTCTGTACAACTGGGGCGTCAACCAGCTGATCAAGTCCTACATCGACCAGGTCATCGTCGGCGGCCAGCAGGCCCAGGCCGAGGGCTTCCTTGTGGGCAAGGACGTCGCCATCGTCGTGACCCGTGGTGGGTACTACGGCGAGGACGGCCCCAAGGCCGGCTGGGACCACGGCATCGACTACCTGGTCCGCATCTTCGGTGAGGTGTGGGGCGCCAACGTCACCATCGTCGAGCGTGACTTCACCCTCGTCGGTGTGAACCCGGCCCTCGACGGCTTCGCCGAGCAGGGCGCCGCCCTCAAGGCCGCCGCCGAGTCGCGGGCTGCCGAGGTCGGCAAGGAGCTCGCCGTCTCCTACGCCGAGCGCGTCTCCGCCTGATCGCATCTCGATCCGGTTCATTCGTCGTACCATCGCTTGCCCAGGAGAAAGGAGTGGAGATGACCGAGCACCAGCCGACGAGCTGTGACGCTGCGCTGAGCTCCGCCTTCGCCATCCTGGGCAAGCGCTGGAACGGCCTGATTCTCAGCGTGCTGGCCGACAGCGGCGCCGGATTCGCTGATCTGTCCCGCGGTCTGGGCTCCCAGATCAGCGACTCGATGCTCTCGGGCAGGCTCACCGAGCTCGCCCAGATGGGGCTGATCGAGCGCCAGGTCTCCCCCGGTCCGCCGGTCTCGGTGCGTTACACCTTGACCGATGCCGGGCGCGCCCTCCTGCCCGCGTTGAACGCCCTGGCCGACTGGGCCCGCCTCCACCTGGAACCGAACCGCGACGCACAGCCTGCGGCTGGCTAGGGTTGCGGGGTGGAGTCACCCCTCGCGCTGTATCGCCGCTACCGGCCGGAGACCTTTGCCGAGGTGATCGGCCAGGATCACGTCACCACGCCGCTGCGTGCGGCGCTGGCGAACAACCGGGTCAACCACGCCTACCTCTTCAGCGGCCCGCGCGGCTGCGGCAAGACGACGTCGGCCCGGATCCTGGCCCGCGCACTCAACTGCGAGAAGGCCCCGATCGCCGACCCGTGCGGCGAGTGCGACTCGTGCCGGGACCTGGCTCGCGGCGGTCCCGGCTCGATCGACGTGATCGAGATCGACGCCGCCTCCCACGGTGGCGTCGACGACGCACGCGACCTGCGCGAGAAGGCGTTCTTCGCGCCGGTGAAGTCGCGTTACAAGGTCTACATCATCGATGAGGCCCACATGGTCTCCACCCAGGGCTTCAACGCGCTGCTCAAGCTCGTCGAGGAGCCGCCGCCGCACCTGCGCTTCATCTTCGCCACCACCGAGCCGGAGAAGGTCATCCCGACCATCCGCTCGCGCACCCACCACTACCCGTTCCGGCTGATCCCGCCGCGGCTGCTCTCGGGCTACCTCTCCGAGATCTGCGCCGCCGAGGGCGTCCAGGTCGAGCCCGCCGCGCTGCCGCTGATCGTCCGCGCCGGCGCGGGCTCGGCCCGCGACACGCTCTCGGTGATGGACCAGCTGCTCGGTGGTGCCGGCACCGACGGTGTCACCTACGAGCTGGCCTCCGGGCTGCTCGGGTACACCCCTGACTCGCTGCTCGACGAGGTCGTCGACGCGTTCGCCGCGCACGACGGCGCCGCGGTGTTCGGCGTGGTCGACAAGGTGATCGAGACCGGTCAGGACCCCCGCCGCTTCACCGAGGACCTGCTCCGCCGCCTGCGTGACCTCGTCATCGTCGCCGCCGTACCGGGTGCGACCGCCTCCGGCCTGATCGACGTCTCCGAGGAGGCCGGCGAGCGGCTCGAGGCCCAGGCCCGCCGCTTCGGAGCCTCCGAGCTCTCCCGCGCCGCCGACCTGGTCGCGGTCGGGCTGACCGAGATGCGCGGAGCCACCGCCCCCCGGCTGCTGCTCGAGCTGATCTGTGCCCGGGTGCTGCTGCCCGCCACCGGCCCTGACGGCCTCGGCGCCCGGATCGACCGGCTCGAGCGCCGCCTCGCCGTCGGCGGGGAGATCGCGATGCCCGCCCCCGGCCCTGCCGCGCCCGCTCCGGCTCCGGCTCCGGCTCCGGTGACAGCTCCCGCCCCGGTGGCTGCCCCTGAGCCCGCCGCCGCGCCGGTCACTGCTGGTCAACGTCCTGCCGAGCCGGCCCCGGCCCCCGTTTCACCAGCAGTTACCCCTGAGGCGGCGGCCCCTGCTGCCCCTCCGGCCCCAGCCGCGCCGGCAGCGCCCGTCGCACCGGCAGCCCCGGCAGCTCCCGCTGCCGCCACGGCCCCCGCGGGGTTCGGGGCGGTCGACGTCCGACGGGTGTGGCCGGAGATCGTCGAGGCGACCAAGTCGATGCGCCGGTTGGCCTGGATGCACCTCACCCAGAACGCGCAGGTGCTCGGCCTCGAGGGCGACAACCTCACCCTCGGCTTCATCAACGAGGGCGCCCGCAGCTCGTTCGCCAACGGCGGCTACGACGAGATCCTCAAGCAGGCCGTGGTCAACGTGGTCGGCGCGCAGTGGACGATCACCGCGATCGTCGCCCCCGGTGCCCAGCCCGGCACGATCGGCGGCCCGAGTACGGCGTCCGCGCCGGCGAGCCCGCAGGCCGCCCCCGCGCCCGCCGCGCCGGCCACCCCCGACTTAACTGCTGGTCAACGCCCCTCCGAGGCACCCCCGGAGCGGCCTTCGCCAGCAGTTAACCCGGCGGTCGAGGCGGCGCGTCAGCAGATCGTGGCCCAGGGCGAGCAGGCACCGCCGCCGCCGTGGGACGACCCGGCCGAGCCTGACTGGGTCTCGGCCGACGCCGCGGCCGGGTTCGACGACGCCGTCACCGACGACGTCGTCGACAGCGAGGAACTGCTCCGTCGTGAGCTCGGTGCGACCGTCATCGAAGAGATTCCGCACGACCAGTGACCGGCACATCGGGTCGGGCAGTGGAAGAATCGACCCATGACTGAGAACCCGTTCGGTGGCTTCGACCTCAACGCCCTGCTGGGTCAGGCCCAGGCGATGCAGGCCAGCCTGGCTGAGGCCCAGGAGCGGCTGGCCGAGGCGACCGTCACCGGCACGGTCGCCGGCGGTGCCGTCTCGGTCACCGTGAGCGGCATCGGCGACCTCGTGGGCGTCGACCTGCGGGCCGGCGAGTTCGACGGCTCCGACGCCGACAGCCTGTCCGACCTCGGCGACCTGATCGTCGCCGCCTACCGCGACGCCAAGGCGCAGGCCGACTCGCTCGCCACCCAGAGCCTGGGCCCGCTCGCCGGCGGCCTCGACTCGTTCCTCGGCGGCGACAGCGACGTCAGCGGCCACGGCGACGGCCCGGGTGAGCCGCCGCTGAAGCTCGGCTTCTGAGCGGAGGGGCACGGTGTACGAGGGTGTCGTCCAGGATCTGATCGACGAGCTCGGTCGGCTTCCCGGCGTGGGTCCGAAGTCGGCCCAGCGGATCGCGTTCCACCTTCTGCAGGCCGACGCCGAGGACGTGCAGCGACTCGCGAACACGCTGCTCGAGGTCAAGGCGCGGGTGAAGTTCTGCTCGATCTGCTTCAACGTCTCCGAGGAGGAGACCTGCCGGATCTGCCGCGACCCGCGACGCGACCCGAGCGTGCTGTGCGTGGTCGAGGAGTACAAGGACGTCGTTGCGATCGAGCGGACCCGGGAGTTCAAGGGCCGCTACCACGTGCTCGGCGGCGCGATCAGCCCGATCGACGGGATCGGACCGGAGCAGCTGCACATCCGCGAGCTGCACCAGCGGCTCAGCGACCCCGGCATCGTCGAGATCATCCTCGCCACCGACCCGAACCTCGAAGGCGAAGCGACGGCCACCTACCTGACCCGCCAGCTGGCACCACTGGGGTTGCGCGTCACGCGACTTGCGAGTGGACTGCCGGTGGGAGGAGACCTGGAGTACGCCGACGAGGTGACTCTCGGTCGAGCATTCGCCGGACGGAGGGCAGCTGAATGACCGCACCAGTCAGCGGGGTGGACGACGGCTTCGCGAACGAGATCGCCGATCAGGTCGAGTCGTTCCTGGTGGCCCTGCGAGCGATCGCGGTCGAGGGCGACCCGGGGCGCGCCGTACCGCTGCTGCTGCTGGAGATCAGCCAGCTGCTGCTCGCCGGTGCGCGGGTCGGGGTGCAGAACGACTTCACGCCGCGCAGCGAGTTCCAGCCCGACGTGGGCCCGGAGGCCGATGTGGAGGAGCTGCGGCTGCGGCTGGCCGAGATGCTCGGTGACGCCGACACGTACAGCTTCGTCTTCGACCCGTACGACCCCGAGGTCGTCGACTCGCAGATCTCCGACGACCTGACCAGCATCGCCGCCGACCTGGAGAACGGCCTGCGGCACTACCGGCGCGGCGACCTCACCGAGGCGCTGTGGTGGTGGCAGTTCTCCTACATCTCGAGCTGGGGAAATCTCGCCGGCGCGGTGCTCAACGCGCTGGT
This sequence comes from Nocardioides sp. JCM 18999, assembly GCF_055391175.1. NCBI lineage: Bacteria > Bacillati > Actinomycetota > Actinomycetes > Propionibacteriales > Nocardioidaceae > Nocardioides > Nocardioides sp. JCM 18999. Next base: position 3,348,755 of record NZ_AP043887.1, on the reverse strand, counting down.
CACGGTGGTCGCTCACGACCGCCTCGATGCCGAGCATCCGGGCGAGGATGACCAACTGGCGGTCGCCGAACAAATAGTCAGTAGCGACCGCCCGTAGAATCATCCCCCGTGGGAATCGTCGTTCAGAAGTTCGGCGGCTCGTCCGTGGCAGATGCCACCGGAGTCAAGCGGGTCGCCCAGCGGATCATCAACACGCGCAAGCAGGGCCATGACGTCGTCGTGGTCGTCTCAGCGATGGGCGACACGACCGACGAGCTGATCGATCTCGCCAACGAGGTCTCCCCGCTCCCGCCGGCTCGTGAGCTCGACATGCTGCTCACCGCGGGGGAGCGGATCTCGATGGCCGTGCTCGCGATGGCGATCCAGAACCTCGGCCACGAGGCGCGCTCCTTCACCGGTTCCCAGGCCGGCGTCATCACCGACGCCGCGCACGGCAAGGCGAAGATCATCGACGTCCGTCCGGGCCGGATCAGCGAGGCCCTCGGTGAGGGTGCGATCGCGATCGTCGCCGGCTTCCAGGGCGTCTCCCAGACCACGAAGGACATCACCACGCTCGGTCGTGGTGGCTCCGACACCACCGCGGTCGCTCTCGCCGTCGCCCTCGAGGCCGACGTCTGCGAGATCTACTCCGACGTGGACGGCATCTTCACCGCCGACCCGCGGATCGAGCCGCGGGCCCGCAAGATCAACCGGATCTCGTACGAGGAGACTCTCGAGATGGCCGCGCAGGGCGCCAAGATCCTGCACCTGCGGTGCGTCGAGTACGCCCGCCGCTACGACATGCCGATCCACGTGCGCTCGTCCTTCTCGGACAAGGAAGGCACCTGGGTCGTCAAGGCCGAAGACGTCCCCACCCCCCAGACCTCCGAGCAGGGAGACAGCACCATGGAAGCCGCGATCATCACCGGCGTCGCCCACGACCGCAGCCAGGCCAAGATCACCGTGGTCGGCGTCCCGGACAAGGTCGGCGAGGCCGCCGCGATCTTCCGTGCGATCGCTGACGCGCAGGTCAACATCGACATGATCGTGCAGAACGTGTCGGCCGCCGCGACCGGTCTGACCGACATCTCCTTCACGCTGCCGCGCGGCGAGGGGCAGCACGCGATGTCGTCGCTCTCCAAGCTGCAGGGCACCGTCGGCTACGAGCGCCTGCAGTACGACGACTCCGTCGGCAAGGTCTCCATCGTCGGTGCCGGCATGTCCTCGGCCCCCGGCACCTCGGCCCGCTTCTTCGAGGCGCTGTCGGACGCCGGCGTGAACATCGAGATGATCTCCACCTCCGAGATCCGGGTCTCCGTGATCGTCGCCGAGGCCCAGGTCGAGGCCGCCGTCAACGCCGCCCACGACGTCTTCGAGCTCGGCTCGGACGAGGTCGAGGCCGTGGTCTACGGAGGTACCGGACGATGAACGACGCCAAGCCCGGCCTCAAGATCGGCATCGTGGGCGCCACCGGCCAGGTCGGCGTCGCGATGCGCCAGATCCTCGCCGAGCGGAACTTCCCGGTCGAGGAGATCCGGTTCTTCTCCTCGCCGAAGTCGGCCGGCACCGTGCTCACCTACGAGGGCCGCGACGTCGTGGTCGAGGACGCCTCGACCGCCGACCCGACCGGGCTCGACGTGGCACTCTTCTCCGCCGGCGCCACCGCGTCCCGCGCCCTGGTGCCGAAGTTCGTCGACGCCGGCGTGATCGTGGTCGACAACTCCAGCGCGTTCCGCAAGGACCCGTCGATCCCACTGGTCGTCTCCGAGGTGAACCCGGAGGCCGCCGCCGAGGTGATCGCTGCTGGACGCGGGATCATCGCGAACCCGAACTGCACCACCATGGCCGCGATGCCGGTGCTCAAGCCGCTGCACGAGGAGGCCGGCCTGCGCCGCCTCGTCATCTCGACCTACCAGGCCGTCTCCGGCTCCGGCATCGCGGGCGTCGCCGAGCTCGCCTCGGGCGTCGCTGCTGCGGGCGAGAAGGCCACCGAGCTGGCCTACGACGGCGCGGCGGTGTCGTTTCCCGAGCCGGGTGTGTACAAGCGCACCATCGCCTACAACGTGCTGCCCTTCGCCGGGAACCTGGTCGAGGACGGGTCCAACGAGACCGACGAGGAGCAGAAGCTCCGCAACGAGTCCCGCAAGATCCTCGGGCTGCCCGAGCTGCTGGTCTCGGCCACGAACGTCCGCGTCCCGGTCTTCACTGGCCACTCGTTGACGATCAACGCCGAGTTCGACGGGGAAATCTCCCCCGAGCGGGCCACCGAGATCCTCGCCACCGCCGCCGGTGTCGAGGTAACCGACATCCCGACGCCGCTCCAGGCCGCCGGCCAGGACCCGTCGTACGTCGGCCGGATCCGCGCCGACGAGGGTGCTCCGGCCGGTCACGGTCTGGCGATGTTCGTCTCCGGTGACAACCTGCGCAAGGGTGCGGCGTTGAACACCGTCCAGATCGCGGAGCTGGTCGCCGCCTCGACCCGCTGACGGCGCGTCTGCTTCATTGGTCGTGGTCCCGCTGATGTGACTCACCAGTAACTCCCGCAGACCCGGCCCGTTGAGCAGGGCATGCGACGAGGAATTCGGGTCCTGGCGGCAACAGTGGCGACGAGTCTGGTCACCGGACTCGGACTGACGGTCGGAGCGGCGCCGGTCCAGGCGGCTGGTGAGCTCGACGACCCGTTCTACGACTACACCGGCTCGACGCCCTTGAGTCGGATCCCGCTCGGCACCCCGCTGAAGACCCGGACCATCCCGTACTCCATCCAGGGCCTCCCGCTGCCGCTGCAGTCGGTGCAGGTGCTCTACCGGGCACGCAACCAGCGTGGTCAGGCCGTCACCAACGTGACAACGGTCGTGCGCCCGCTGCTCCCGGTCGGCCCGTCCCGGGTGGTCTCCTACCAGTCGTTCTACGACTCGCTCGACCCTGCCGACCAGCCGTCCGCGGCGATCGCCGGCGCCCAGGGCATCGGGCCCGCCTTCGCCAACATCGAGACCCTGCTGTTCGCTCCGCTGCTGCTGGCCGGATTCGCGATCAACATCCCCGACACCGAGGGACAGACCGCGAACTTCGCCGCCGGCCCGGAGTACGGCTACAACACCCTCGACTCGCTGCGTGCGATCACCCGTGTCGCCGACACCGGGGTCAGTGCGGACGCACCGATGGGCCTGATCGGCTACTCCGGTGGCGCGATCGCCAGCGAGTGGGCGGCCGAGCTGGCGCCGACGTACGCGCCCGACGTCGCCGACAACCTGGTCGGCACCGCGATTGGCGGCGTGCTGGTCGAGCCCGGCCACAACCTGCACTACGTCAGCGGGTCCCAGGTCTGGGCCGGCGTGATGCCGATGGCGATCATCGGGATCGCGCGTTCCTTCGGGGTCGACTTCCAGAAGTACCTGAGCCCCTACGGCCAGCAGCTCTTCGCGCAGATGAAGGACGACACCATCGCCGAGGTGCTCGGTGCCTACCCGGGCCTGACCTGGGACAAGCTGGTCAAGCCGGAGTACGCGGTCCCGGAGAAGATCGGCCTCCTGGTGAAGCTGGCCAACCAGCTGATCATGGGCACCGGCGGCACACCCAACGCTCCGCTGTTCATCGGGCAGGGCACCGGCGGTCAGCTCGAGGGGACCTCCCCGAGCCAGGCGTACGGCGGCGGGGACGGCGTCATGATCGCCGGCGACGTCCGGGGTCTGGCTCACCGGTACTGCGACCGGGGCGTGCCGATCCAGTACAGCGAGTACCCGCTGTCCCACTTCACCTCGGTGGCGCTCTGGCTGCCGGAGGCGCTGGGCTGGCTCACCTCGCGGTTCGCCGGCGTCAGTGCTCCCAACAACTGCGACTCGATCGCACCCGGCAACTCACTCGCCCCGCTGGTCTCCCAGGAGAAGCCCACTGCCACGCCGGTGGGGGTCACCTCGTGGGGTGCGAAGACCCGCGCGAAGCCGCGGGCGGGTGACTGGGTCGGCGTGAAGCCGACGACGGCGATCGGTGCGCAGCCGCGCTACGTGTGGCGGGTCGGTGGCCGGGTGGTGAAGTCGGGCACCGTGACCAAGCTGCGGATCAAGTCGAAGTGGCGGGGGAAGAAGGTGACCCTGACGGTCACGGTCCCGCGGGCTGGTCAGGCTCCGCTGCAGCGGACGTACCGCTTCGGTCGGGTGCGCTGACCTCGACCACCTGGTCGGCCGGCTCGATGTAGCGCGTCATCACCCAGTGGCTGACGACGTAGCCGAGCACGGTCAGCACCGGCACGATCACGACCGCCGCCCAGCCGTCGACGGCATCGAGCAGGAAGAGTCCGACGACGACCGCGACCAGGGCGATCGCGAGGAAGCTCGTCGAGGTGGCGCTCGGGGTCCGGGCCAGGGCACGCAGCAGGGCGCCGCCCAGAACGACGGCGCCACCGAGGATGACGATCAGCAGCGGCAGGCCGACGTTGCCGCACGACTCGGTGCCGCGGAGGTTGCCGCAGACGTCCAGGGCGGCGGAGGAGACCGCCAGGATCGCGATCCCCACGATCAGGCCCGTGATGATCGAGGTCGGCCACACGCCGAGGGGTGCGCGCTGCTTCCGCACCCGGGGCGGCTTGACCGGCTTGGGCTCCTTGGCCGGCTTCGGCTCCTTGACCGGCTTGGCTGCCTTCGGCTCCTTCTCCGGTTGGGGAGTCTGGGGGTCGGAGGGGACCTTTGGGGCCTTGGGCGCCTTGGGTGTCCTCGGTCGCCCGAAGCCGACCTCGAGGGACCGATTTTCGCCACTCTGTGAGCCCATAGCGCCCGAGTGTGCATGATGGGGACCATGCTGCCAATCACCGGGTCCGCTCAGCCCAGGAGCACACCTCGGAGCCGGCGATGAGCGGGCGGGATCCGTTGGGCCCGGTGGGACGTCTCGCGGACGCCGTCACCGGCCGCCTGGTGGACGCGGTGCCGCCCGAAGTCCTGATCAGCCACCTCGATCTGGACGCGATCCTCGACCAGATCGACATCAACCACCTGCTCGACCGGGTCGACATCAACCACCTGCTCGACCGCATCGACGTGCCGCGGTTGCTGGACCGCGTCGACGTCAACGCCCTGCTCTCCGAAGCCGACCTGGAGGAGCTGGTGCAGCGCGCCGGGATCCCGGCGATCGTCGCCGAGACGACGGGGCACCTCGCCGGCGGCACCCTCGACTCCGCCCGCCGTCAGCTGGTCGGGATCGATGCGCTCGTCTCGCGCCTGCTCGACCGGCTGCTGTTCCGGCGCCGCGTCCGGTTCGTCGGTCCCGAAGCACTCCTCCCGCCGGAGGAGGCGGTCGCGGGCAAGCGCCTGGTGGTCAGTGGTCGGTACGCCGGCCCGGGATCCCGGTTGGCGGCGGTGCTGATCGATCTCGGCCTGGGGCTCGCGACCTATGCGGCGGCCGGTGCGGTGGTGTCGTGGCTGCTCGGCGTCCTGATCTCGAAGGATCTCCCCGAGCTGCCCGGCTGGTTGGCCACGGCGATGCTGTTCGGCTGGTTCGGCGCCTACATGCTGATCGCCGGTGTGATCTCGGGCCGCACGGTCGGCAAGGCGATCGTCGGGGTGCGGATCGTCAAGGCCGCCGGCACGCCGCTGACCCCGGGTGCGGCGCTGGTGCGGGTGATCGCGTTCCCGTTCAGCCTGGCGTTCTTCGGGCTCGGCGTGGCGTGGATGCTGGTCGACCGGCGCCGCCGTGCGTTCCACGACATCGTCGCGGGGACCGCGGTCGTCTACGACTGGGGTGACCGTCCGGCCGAGCTGCCCACGCCGCTGTCGACGTTCCTCGCCCGGCACCAGGCCGAGGAGGCCGCTACTGCAGTCCGGCCGTGAGCCGCATGACGTTGTCGACGTACTTGAGCCGGGGACTGCGCTGCTCCCACTCGTCGAACGTCAGCTCCTTGGACAGGGCCCGGTAGGTGTCCTCGACCTCCCGCATCCGGCGGACGACGTCGGCGTCGGGGATCATCATCGACACCTCGTAGTTGAGCGCGAACGAGCGCATGTCCATGTTGGACGACCCGATCACGGCCACGTCGTCGTCGACCGTGAAGTGCTTGGCGTGCAGGATGTACGGCGCCGGGTAGAGGTAGATCCGCACGCCCGAGTTGAGCAGCGCCCGGTAGTACGACGCCTGCGCGTGCCCCACCATGAACTGGTCGGAGAGCTCGCTGACGAACAGCTCGACCTCGACGCCGCGCTCGGCCGCCGTGGTGACGGCGTAGAGCAGTGACTCGTCCGGGACGAAGTACGGCGACGTCAGCGACAGTCGCTGCTTGGCGGTGTAGATCAGCGAAGTGAACATCCGCAGGTTGTTCTCCGCCACCCGGCCCGGACCGCTGGGCACGACCTGGCAGGCCACGGTGCCGCCGGCGACGGGGGTGCCGAGGGCCTCGACCTGCACCACGTCACCGGTCTCGGTGTACCAGTCGGCGGCGAAGACCGCGTTGAGCGCGAGCGCGACCGGACCCTCGAGCCGGATCATCAGCTCCACCCACTCGCGACCGAGCTTGTGGTTCTTCGGCTTATTGTAGCCCCGCTCGGTGAGGTTGAGCGAACCCATGAAGGCCACCGTGCCGTCGGCGACCAGGATCTTGCGGTGGTTGCGCAGGTCCGGGCGGCGGAACCGACCCTTGAGCGGCTGGATCGGCAGCATCGCCTGGTAGGCGATCTTGGTCGCGTCCAGGCGCTTGAGCATCTCCTGGTAGACCGGGATGCCGCGTGAACCCAGGTGGTCGAAGAGCAGCTTGACGTCGACGCCGCGGTCGGCGGCGCGCGACATCGCCTGGAACAGCGGGTCGGTCACCTCGTCCCAGGCGGTGATGTAGAACTCGACGTGCACGTAGTGCTCGGCGGCGTCGACGGCCTCGGCCATCCGCGCGATCGTCTCGTAGTAGTCGGGCAGCAGCTCGACGGCGTTGTCGTCGATCAGCGGCAGGGCGCCCAGGTTGACGTTGAGGTCGACGATCTTGCGCACGTGCGCATCGAGCTTCGTCACGTCGAAGGCGGGGAACAGGTCCGCCTGGCGCTGGGTCGTCTCGATCGCGAGGACCTGACGCGCCTCACGCTTGGCGCCCAGCTTGGTGCGGCCGAGGAAGAGGAACGCGGTGAAGCCGAGGATCGGCTCGATCAGGATCAGCAGCAGCCAGGCGGTGCCGACCGCGGGGCGACGATTGCCCGGGATGATCCCCAGCGCGACGATACGGAGCCCGATCTCGAGGATCAGGATGATCCAGCCGATCAGGCTCGCCGGGGGCACGAAGTCCATCATGAGATCACGATGTTCTGCTCGTCGTACAGCTTGACGTCGCGGCGCAGGACGAAGCCGTTGAAGATCTGCATCACCCCGACCACCACGGCGAGCGCACCGAGCAGGACCGCGATGCTCACGGCCGCCTTGCCGGGGTTGGCGACGAAGAGGATGCCGATCGCGAGGTCGACCGCGCCGGTGAGGAAGTAGAGCCAGCGCGGTCCGTTCGACCCGCGGTTGAGCAGGCCGACGACGAGGTCGTGCACACCGCGGATGAGGAGCCAGATGCCGACCACCCAGGTGAGCACCTTGACCGTGTCGGTCGGGTGGATGATCAGGAAGAACGCGATCCCCAGCGCGATCAGCGCCATCACGATCGCGAAGACGCGGACCCCGCGCGGCTCGTCGACCCCGAAGGCCGAGACGCCGAGCGCGATGCCGTCGATCAGCGCCCAGATCCCCCAGAGCACGGTCAGTGCGACCACGGTCTCGGCCGGCCAGGTCATCACCACGATCCCGAAGATCACCGCGATCACGCCACGGATGACCAGGAGTTTCCACGAGGCGTTCAGGAGATCGCGCATGGGAGGGACTCTGCCAGACCTGACGCGCAGCGGTCGGGAGCGCTAGCGTCCCTAGGGTGCCGAATTTCGCGGATTTCCAGCTCAACACGTACTTCGCCGGGCTGGCCGGTCAGCTGCCCGAGCACCCGTTCAGCTTCGCCGAGGTGGCCGAGCGCGCCCGGGCCGCGCTGGAGGAGTCGGTGTGGGACTACATCGCGGGCGGGGCGGGGGACGAGCAGACCCAGGACGACAACGTCGCTGCCTTCGCGGAGTGGGGGATCCTGCCGCGGATGCTCTCCGGGGCGGCGCAGCGCGACCTGGGAATCGACCTCTTCGGAGTCCGACTTCCCTCCCCGATCTTCCTCGCCCCCGTCGGTGTGGTCGGCATCGCTGCCGCCGACGGCCACGGTGACCTGGCAGCGGCCCGGGCAGCGGCCGAGACCGGCGTCCCGTTCATCGGCAGCACCCTGATGCAGGACCCGCTCGAGGACGTCGCCGCCGAGCTCGGCCAGACCCCGGGATACTTCCAGCTGTACTGGCCCAACGACCGCGAGGTCGCCGAGAGCCTCGTCCATCGCGCCGAGGCGGCCGGCTACAGCGCTCTGGTCGTCACGCTCGACACCTGGACCCTGGGCTACCGGCCACGTGATCTCCGCCACGGGATCTTCCCGCAGCTGAAGGGCGCGTGCCTGGCCAACTACGCCAGCGACCCCGTCTTCCGCAGCCGCCTGAACAGCCCGGACGACCTGGTCGCGACCTGGGCGCTGATGTTCGGCAACCCGACCCTGACGTGGGACGACCTGGCGTGGCTGCGCGGGCTGACGACGCTGCCGATCGTGCTCAAGGGGATCTGCGCGCCCGACGACGTACGGCGTGCGAGGGATGCCGGGATGGACGGCATCTACTGCTCCAACCACGGCGGACGACAGGCTGCGAGCGCGCCAGCACTGGGTTTCCTGCCCGGAGTGGTCGAGGCGGCCGGCGATCTTCCGGTCCTCTTCGACTCCGGGATCCGCTCCGGAGTCGACGTGGTCAAGGCGCTCGCGCTCGGTGCCACCGCCGTCGGGATCGGGCGTCCGTACGTCTACGCGGCGGCCGCGGCGGGGGACCAGCCGACGGCCGGAATCACCCACCTCCTGCGCTGGATGCTCGCCGAAGCGGACCTCACGATGGGACTCAACGGGTACCCGGACATCGCCGCACTCATGACACCAGGTGCCGTTTTTCGGCGCTGATCCGGGTTTGGTGGGACGTACGTCCCGTGTCATAGTCGTTGGGTTCTTCTGCTTGAACGGAGGAAGAACCGCTCCGGTTGCGCCGAGGTCCGTGACGGCCGGAGGAGACATCGATACCGATGTCGGTCACGGACACGGGGGCACCACCGCATCCATCCCAGATGCACCGCTCCGGCCGCTGAGAAACATGGTCGGAGCTTGGGGCTAAGGCCATCGCCGCACGCGGCGTGGCCCGGACACCAGCAGTCCGAGTCCGACAGGTTCACCTTCGCAGGCGTCGCTGTGGATACCTCTCATGTCATTTGCCTGCCCCCAGGGGCTGTCGCGCGCATTCGTGCGCCTGCGCACCCTGATCGCCCTCGCCATCGTGAGCCTGCTCAGCGTCGCCCTCGTCGGGATCGTCCAGCCCGACACCGCCTCGGCGGCCCTGGCGACGCACGCGTCGAAGCACGCCACGAAGCACCACAAGCCCGCCAAGAAGCACCGCCCGGCTCGCCCGATCTCGCTCGCCGAGGCCGTCGACCGCAAGGTCGACCAGCGCGTCATGCGCATGGCCGCGTCGCGCAAGGGCACCCCCTACCGGTACGGCGGCACCGGCAGCGGTGGCTTCGACTGCTCGGGTTACACCCGCTGGGTCTTCAAGCGCCTCGGCGCGAGCCTGCCGCACAGCTCCGCCGCCCAGGTGGGTCGCACCAAGCGCACCCGCCACCCCGAGGCCGGCGACCTGGTCTTCTTCAGCCACGGCGGCCACGTCTACCACGTGGCGATCTACGCCGGCCACGGCCAGATCTGGCACGCGCCCTACTCCGGCACCCGTGTGCGCAAGGAGCGCCTCTGGACGCGCTCCGGCGTCTTCTACGGCAAGGTGAAGGGCATGCGTAAGGCCTACAAGAAGGCCGAGCGCGAGGTCGTCGCGCAGCGTCAGCGTGCTGCTGCGCGTGCCGCCGCACTCGCCGCCTGATTCACGCCGGGTCCGGCTCGGTCGCAGCATCGAGGCCGACAAAGCCCGCTGCTGCGACCAGCCCGACCACGGCCCAGGTGACGGCACCCATCGCGAGCGCGACCACCGGTGTCAGGAGTCCCAGGGCTGCGGCCGGAAGCGGTAGCAGGTAGAGCAGCCACGCCAGGATGATCGACCGGCGACGGATCTGGTGCGCGCGTGCCGCCAGTGTCAGGGCGTCGACCACGGTGTCGATGGCGCACGTGGCGAGGTAGATCGGTTCACCCGAGCCCCGCGCGTCGGCGTCGGGACCGACGATGAGCAGCGCCGCAGTGTCGTCGGCGAGCCCCTGCACCAGCCCGACCGGCTCGCCCCCGATCGCCAGGTCACCGGCCAGTTGGTGTGGATCGGTCTCGGCGTGCCAGGTCGGGCTGCTGGAGAGCTTCGCCAGCCGCTCGGTCTCCTCCACGCTGCGCGCGGCGGCGAGGATCGGCGTGAACCCCGCACGACGCAGCCGGTCGAGCTGACGTGCCGCATCCCGTCGGACCTCGTCCGCCACCGTGATCCTGCCGAGCGGGCGTTGGTCCACGTCGACAGCCACCGTGGTGCCGATCGGACTGACCGCACGGTCGTCCATGCCGATCCACTGCGGGTGCCCGACCCGCACGGGGTGCCGGTCGACAGTGCCACGAATCCCCAGTCCTGGCTCGGTCGCCACGTTCGTGATCCGGCCCCGACCGGCCAGCTTGGCGACTGCGCGGCCCACCGGATCGTCGTACGAGTGCGCGAGGGCGCCGGCGAACCAGCGCAAGTTGCCTTCGTGCTCCGGGTCGACCGGTTGCACCTCCGTGACCACCAGGTGCCCGGTGGTCAGGCTCCGGAACGGGTCGAGCACCAGGCTCCGGACGTGGTTCCACTTCTCGACCGCATCCAGGTCCATCGACGTGACCCCGATCCGCCGCCCGGCCCTGCGGGTGAGCCAAGGCGGAAGGGCGACGGCCAGGAGCAGCCCGACCGGCAGACCCACCGCGAGCACCGCGAGAGCGTCAGCGGGGTCGCGGGTCAGCCACGTCACGAGGGCCGCGACCGCCGTGATCCCCAGTGCGAGCAGAGGCTGGGCCCTCCCGGCCTTCGCAGTGCTCACAGGTCCGCGTCCTTCGAGTCGCGGAAGAGCTCGAAGTCGCTCTGGTCGCCGCCCTTCCAGAGCAGCAGGCTGGACTTGAGGACGAGGGTGATCTGGATGACGAACTCCGGGTCGTGCAGGGCCTCGCCGAACAGCTCGTTGATCCGACGCCACCGGTAGCGGACCGTCTGCGGATGGACGTCGAGCCTGGCCGCGATGGCGGGCGCACTCTCCCGCGTCTCCAACCAGGTCAGCAGGGTCTCGGAGAGGATCTCGCGAGAATTGGGAGACTCGGCGAGCAACGGCTGCAGCAGGTCCTGGCAGAGCCGGCGGCGCATCGACGGTTCCGCGTGCAGCCACAGCTGCGTGGTGTGGTCGACGCAGTGCACCACCTGGTCCGGCGGCAGGACTCCGAGACGCACCAGATCGAGGGCGCGCATCGTCCAGAGCAGGGCGGTGCCCGACTCCTCCGGCGGCACCGGCCAGCTCATCACCACCCGACGGTCGGTCGCCGATCGGGTGATGTCCGCGATCAACGCCGTCGCGTGCTGGGCCGGGCACAGGATGAGCATCCGGCCAGGTTCCAGCGAGACCAGCACCTCGTTGCTCGTCGGTGCCGGCGGGTGCTCGCCGTGGAACGTGACGGCGAGCGCGATCACCTGGTCCGGCACCGTCCAGTGCGCTTGCGTGGCCAGCTCGGCCAGCTCCTCGGGGTCGACACCGAGAGCTTCCAACGGTGAGATCCGGCCGGTGCGTCCAGGGGCGAGGAACTCCCACAGCCGGGTCCGGGCGCGGTCCTCGTCGTAGTACGGGTCGCGGTGCCAGAGGCTGTGTCCCGCCAGTAGTTCAGCCCTCAGGCGCTCGCTGTACTCCAGGAGCGTGTCGACCACGTCGCGGAGCGCCTGAACAGAGTGCCCGCGGGCGACTGACTCATCGGCGAGCGCTCGCCAGATCACCCGACGGGCGACCTGCAGGGCCATCTCGAGGTTCTCCGGGCCGTTGCCGTCCTGGGCCTCGCCCCACCCCATCCGGTGGAACAGCTCGTCGACCTTGCGGAGCGCGGAGGGCCGGTGTGTCGAGGTGTCGAGGAAGGCCCGCAATGCAGCGTTCGTCGCCATGCTCATGAGTTGGTGCCGGCGTCCCCCGACGGGACCCGCATAGGCAGGTACGTCGGACCGGACCTGCGCCACGATCGGCTCGGCGATCTGCAACAGCACCGCACGGAACGCCTGGGTGTTCATCCTGTTGGCGGCTGCTGGCACGAGGATCGGGACGTCGGTCATCGGCGCGCCCTCGACGTCGGTCGACTGCTTCCCATCCTCGGCCTCCTGATCCGTTGGCCCCTCGTCGTTCATGAACCTAGAGACTTCCGGTCTCGTTTGTCAGCGATTCCGTCCACAGCCCCGGCCGCGGAGCGTTCGGGGGGAGGGGCGGCCCCGCGGCCGGTGCTGACGGAACGGGTGCGAGTCCGTGGCTCCGCACCTCCGATCCAGCCAGTTCGAGGGAGGGCGGGCAAGGGATGTGGCGCAGTCCAGGTGGCACGGCTCTGAAAGTTGGTATCCGCGTCACAACTAATCCCGTTCGGCTCAGGCGAGACGAAGGGGCGGGGCCGCGGCACACAGCCGCGACCCCGCCCCGATCCGGGCCGGTCGTTCAGAGCTTGAACTTCACCGCTGTCCGGGCTCCGGTGACGTTGCCGTTCCCGGCGTAGGTCACCGTGGCGGTGTACTTGCCCTTCTTGAGCTTCTTGACCGTGACCGATCCCGTGCCGTTGGCGTTCACCGTGACGCGCACCGTCTTCTTGGTCTTGCCCTTGATCGTGATGGTGACCTGGCCAGCGGGTGAGATCCGGGTGGCGCTGGCCGCAGTGACCGTCAGGGTGACCTTCTTGGCCTTGTGGTTGGCCTTGGCCCGTGCGCTCACCTTGCCGGCCGCCTTCGTGACCTGGATGGTCACCGGGGTGGCGGTGGAGGCGAACGACGAGACGCTGCCGTTGTAGACGGCCGTGACAGTGCGGCTGCCCGGGGCCCGGGTGGGCAGCGCCCAGACGGCCTTGCCGCCAGTGACCGGGACGGTCTTCGTGTCCGTGCCGACCTTGAACGTGATCGTTCCGCCGCTGCCGCTGCCCGGCTGGGTGACCGTGGCGGTCGCTGTGCGGGCTCCACCGACCGGGCCGGTCGCCGGGCTCACAGCCAGGGTCGTGCTGGATGCGACCCGGTCGACGATGACTGCGGCGTGGGCGCCACCCATCGCGATGCCAGACACGGGTCGCCCGGTCAGCGAGGCAGGAATGGTGGAGATCGAGCTCGGTGCACCACCCCAGATGTGGACCGCGCCATCGGCTGTCACTGCCGCGGAGGCCGCGGAGTTCGAGTTGGTGGCCAGGCTGATCACCTTGCCGGCCGACGTCAGACCGTCGAAGGTCGGCTTGTCCGCAGGATCCCCGACCCCCCAGGTCTGCATCGAGCCGTCCTCGAAGACGACCAGGCTGTAGAGGAAGCCCGCCTGGATCTTGGCGACCTTCTTGCTCCCGAAATCAGGATGCTCGTTGAGGCCGGGAAGGGGCGCGCCCCAGATGGCGATGGTTCCGTCGGACCTGAGAGCGATCGCGTGGGTGAGAGAAGCGGACACGTCGACCAAGTCGGTCATGCCCGTCGCGGGCACCGGATAGGCGAGCGTGCCGCCCCAGGTCGCCAGGGTTCCGTCGGGCTTCACTGCGTAACCGACGTCGGACTGCAGGGCGATCGCTGTGGCCCGCAGGTCCGTCGGCACGTCGTCGAGGGCGTCGCCCTTGCCCCATGCGGTGATGTGACCGTCCTTGTGGAGGACGGCGGCGTGCTGGATGGCGAAGGTGACGGCCGCAGCGTCAGTGACCCCGACTGGTGCCATGTTCACGTCGTCGAAGGTCGACTTGCCCCAGACGACCAGCTTGCCGTCGGCGGTCACCGCCCCTGAGGCGCGGCCGTTGGTGCCCAGGGAGACGACCGGCCGGTTGATGTCCGCGGGGGTGTCGATGGCGTCGGGCCCCTCGTTCGGGTCCTGCGTATCGCCCCAGCCGACGACCTCTCCGCCGCCGGCCTGGGATGGCGGCGCCGTGACTGAGTAGGTCGGCGCGGCGGCCCCGCCGAGGGCTAGTGCCCCGACAGCCGTGGCGGCCAGAAGGTTGCGTAGTCGCATGTCTCTTCTCCTGATTCGACGGAGGTGGTTCCTCCCGGTGATCGGCCATCCTCATGAGACACACGTCGCTACGGCGCACCCGCCACCGAACTCGGCGGAGAGAAGTATCGAAATTGTGAACCAGGTCACAACTCTTGACCAGGCCGTGCTGGCAGCCGAGCCATCGGGGGCGGTCGGACCGGATTTCATCACCCTGATGACAAGTTCCGGGCCGCGGGCCACGATGTTCCGCTGGCACAGCCTGGGCTGGCGGACAGCGATCTACGGTGTGCCCTACGTCACGCTCTGCGTGTGCGCCCGACCGAGACGAAAGAGTCCACCTTGCGATCCTTCGGTAGACCCCTCACGGCTGTCCTAGCCGGCGCGCTGTGTGCCTTCTCCCTCGTAGCGGTCGTCCCGGCCGCGGGCGCGGACGCGGTCAGCGGACCTGCCGTTCGCATCACTGAGTTCTCGCCGACGGGCCAGGTCGCCCGCTACGGCATCGGCAGCGGCGAGTACGTCGAGCTGACCAACGTTGGTGACGAACCGGCCCAGGTGAACGGCTGGTCCTACGACAGCGGTTCTGATCACGTCCTCGGTATTTCCCTGACCTCGCTGGGAACGATCGAGCCTGGCGAGTCGGTGATCATCACCGATCTCTCGCCGACCTGGTTTCGTGACGAGTGGGGCTTGAAGGACTCGGTCAGAGTGATCAGCAACGCTCAGACCAGCACCCTGAGTGCGGGCCCGGACACGGTCACCATCTACGACGGCAGCGATCACGTGGTCGAGTCGGTCTCCTACGGCGCCGGGTTCATGTCAGCTGGTGAGTCGGCCTGGGTCGATGCGGCCCACCTTGGTGCCCAGTCCGGCACCGCGGGTTGGCACACCTCTGCGATCAACGATGCTGAAGCCAGTTGGGCCAGCAGGCTCGGCAGCATCGGTTCGCCAGGTGCCTCGAGCCAGGGAACCCAGGCGCCGAGCGACATCCGCGACGCCTCGCGTCCCGAATCGGCGTGCGACACCGACGACACGAGGTGGCCGAGGCCCCAGAGGAAGGACAACCCGGCGCCGTACGAATGGCCGGTGAACTCCACCCCGCGGACCATCGACGAAGTATGCGCCTGGGCCACCCCGGTTGCAGATCGGGGCTTGAGTGGACTGGTTCTCGACCCCAACGACCCCGAGGTCCTCTACGCACTGCAGGACACCGGGCACCTGTACCGCTTGATCCACTCGGGTGGCGACTGGATCAGGGATACCGATGACGGGTGGGCCGGCGGCAAGGATCTCCGCTTTCCGGGCGGCGGCGGGGTGCCGGACACCGAAGGGATCACCGTGGGGCCAGAGGGCTCGCTCTATGTCACCACCGAGCGCGACCATGCCGTTCCTGGGACACCGCTGGACTCGGTCCTGCGATTCGACCCGACTGCAGCGGGCACGACCCTGGTCGCCACCGACCAGTGGGTGCTGACCCCTGATCTCGGCCTGAGTGGTGCCGACGACGCCGATATGGGTCTGGACGGAATCACCTACCTCCCGGACAGTTTCCTGACCTCGAACGGGTTCAAGACGGGTGAGAACTCTGTGTACAACCCGGCTGCGTACCCAGCGAAAGCCGCTGAGGGGCTCTTCGCAGTCGCGATCGAGAAGACCGGCCAGGTGCGGTTGTTCGCGTTCGATCGCGACCACACCTTCACTCGGGTGGCGGACTTCAGTTCCGGCCTGGTGGGTGTGATGGACATTTCATTCGATGCCGAACTGGGACGGATCTGGGCCCACTGCGATGACAGGTGCCTCAACGCGACGGCGCTGCTCCGGATCGGAGTCGATGGCTACTTCGGTTACGACCGGTACTACCTCCGACCGGAGAACCTGCCGGACTACGGCTTCGAAGGTTTCGCTGTCGCGCCCGCCGCGACTGCGAAGGACGGCGTCCGTGAGGTGCTCTGGGCCGACGACGGGAACCGATTCGGCCATTCATTGTGGAGCGGCACTCTCGACGCCGACCAGCAACTGGCGCAGGTGCTGACCCCCCTTCCCGTGATCGTCGGCACGCCAGCCATTGGGGCGGGCGTTCTGAGCGCACAGATCGGAACATGGGGTCCCGGGGTGGCGGTTCACTACCGGTGGATGCTCGACGCCGGACCGCTCGGGGAAGAGGGAACCGAGATCGGCGCTGACGGACCCTTGTCACTATCCGACCCCACCCTCGCCGGTCGGACGGTCGTGCTCGTTGTCACCGGAGTCCGGAGCGGCTTCCGGTCGGCGACCGTGACTGCCAGCACGGGGATCACCGACGGTTCACTCACGACCCGGGTGCCCCAGATCAGCGGTCTTCCCGCGGTCGGGAAGACACTCGTCGCGCGTGCTGTCGGCTGGGGCCCGACGGGTGTGACGCTGGCGTACCAGTGGCTCGCCGACGGCCAGCCGATCCGCGGGGCGACCAGATCCACCCTCCGGCTTGGGACCGCTCAGCTCGGTCGGGCGATCAGCGTCCGAGTGACAGGTATCAAGGCCGGGTTCGATGATGAGACCGAGCAGTCGTCGTCCACTACACGGGTGCGGGCCGGCACGATCGTGACCCACCGGCCAGTCATCAAGGGCAAGGCCACAGTCGGGCGACGGCTGGTGGCCCGACCGGGCGGCTGGAGGGCCGATGGGGCCGCAGTCCGCTACCGCTTCCAGTGGTATGTCAACGGCCATGCTGTGCGCGGCGCCGATCGTGCGACGCTGGTCGTCAAACGAGCGTTCCGAGGCAAGCGGATCACCGTCAAGGTGACCGGAGACGCTGCTGGCTACGCGGTCGCCACGCGGCGTTCCCCGGCCACGGCCAGAGCCAGGTAGCGCCGAACCAACGCACCGGCCCGGACCCGCCCAGCGCGGTTCCGGGCCGGTTTTCATCATGGCGATGACAAGTTCCCAGGTGCTGTGGGACGGGTTCGGTCCAGGCCGGGGTGCGGGTGGCCAGTGAGCCCTACGGTGTGTCTCACGTCACATTGAGGAGTGAACATGCGCAGAGAGCTGATCAGGGGTCGTTCGGCCCGGAGCGGGGTGGTCCTGGCGGCAGTGCTGGCATTGGGTGCCACGGGCCTCACGGGCACGGCCCGCGCCGGTGTCCAGGAGAGTGCTGCAGCAGCGTGGGATCCAGCGGAGCTGACGCCGCTGACCACTCCAGGGATGGCGGTGCCGCTGGAGCGGGCCGGTGAGGTCGGTTTCTGGGGTGACAACGCCTATGGCCAGTCGACGGTCCCTGCGTCGTTGGACGGCGTTGCGATCTCGCAGGTGGTGCGCCCCGATGGGCGCTCGGCATTGCTGCTGACCGCGGACGGTCATGTGGTCGGCCTGGGAAAACATCCTGACAAGCTCGAAGTGATTCCGCCGGCGGTGGAGGCGGAGAAGATCGTGCAGATCACGACCGGCACCTACGCCGCCGGTTACGCCGGAGCCGTCACTGACGACGGTCGCGTGATCGTGTGGGGGAAGAAGCGCACCACAGCGAACCCTGCGCAGGTCCCGGCGGGGTTGATCGGAGTCAAGCAACTCGTGATCAGTGCCTATTCGGCCGGGGCGATTAAAGCCGACGGCTCGGTGGTGACCTGGGGGCAGCTCAAGGGAACCGCGCAACCCCCGTCGCAGTCAGCCACGCCACCGGCGGGCCTGAAAGCGGCGGCCATCGCGGTGAACGGGACCAACAGCTGGGTGGCATTGAAGCCTGACGGCTCGCTGACGAGCTGGGGGCAGACGCTGTCGGGTTCGGGTATGCCCTCGGCGTTGAAGGTGCCGGGAAGCGTGAAGGCGATCGTCGGCTACTCCGAGTACTTCCTGGCGCTGCTGACGAACAACACGACGATGTCCTTCGGTTACGGGCCCGCCATGCCGGCGGAGCTGACCAACAACGACACCGTGTTGTTGGCGTCCGGGCCTGGCACTTATGAGGCAGCGATCGTGGACCGGCAGCGGAAGATCCACTACTGGAGGAACTACGAGCTCCCGGGAACGGTCCCGACCACGTGGGACGGTCAGGACATCGCACAGATCGCTATCGGGCACTACTCCAACTCAAGCGCCGGTGACCCGACCGTACCGACGGGCGGGGTGATCGTCACGAAGATGCTGCGCGCCGCGGCGCCGCGTGTCGCAGGCGCTGCGACGGTGGGCGGGACGCTCACGGCGACGCCCGGCACGTTCTCCGCCTCGCCCGACAGCGTCACCGGGCAGTGGCTGGCCGACGGTGCCGAGATCCCTGGTGAGACCGGGACATCGCTGGTGCTGACCTCCGACCGGCTCGGCCAGCAGATCAGTTACTCCTCGACCGCGACCAAGGCCGGTCAGACGACGATCTCCTCGACCTCGCCAGCGGTCAAGGTGCTGGTCCCGGCAACCGTCGGACTGGCGGTGGCGCGGGGGGTGTACGGGACTGCTTCGACGGTGGTGGCGTCGGTGGCCGGTGTGAGCGGGAGTGTGTCCCTCACGGTCGACGGCAAGTCGCTCGGGGTGAAGGTGCTGGCCGGCGGCAGAGCGTCGTTCGCCGTCGCTGCGGGCACCGGCCCTGGCAACCACGCGGTCAAGGCGACGTACGCCGGTGGCACGGACTTCGGTCCCGGAAGTGCCAGCGCGACATTGAGCGTCGGCAGGGGCCGAACCGGCGCGCCGACGGTCCGGGTGACGAAGGCGAGCTCGAAGAAGAAGGGGACTCTCACCGTGACGGTCCCGACTGCCGTTGGGTTGGCGAAGGCCTCAGGAAAAGCGACCGTCGTGCTGAAGAAGGCCAAGACCTCGAAGAGGATCACCCTGACCCTGGTCAACGGCCATGCCTCCGGCAAGTTGCCCAAACTGCCGAAAGGTAGTTGGACGGCGACCGTGACGTTCCTCGGCAGCGGGTACTACGTGCCGGCAACCTCTCGGGCGACGAAAGTCAGGTCGAAGTAGCTCCGGCTGAACTGGAGGGGCCCCGCGCAGCCGGGGCCCCTCCTTTGTCATGAGAGTGACAACAGTGCCCTCCTGGGCGGAGGAGTTTCCCGGATCCGCTTGTTGTGACCCAGGTCACCCGCGATGGTTCCCTCATGAGTCGCAAACAGCAGGTGCGCCGCTGGACCCTCGTCGCGGCCCTCGGCGCTGCTATCGGACTCGCACTTCCGTCCTCCTCGCAGGCCGAGGATTGGTACCCCGGACTCCCTGACGCCACCTTCGGTGGCTGGGCCAACACGTCGTCCGGCGGGATGTCCTACGCGACGAGGGCGAAGCAGTGGTTCAGGACGCCGGCGGGGATGGCGACCTCCGAGGCGATCAACCTGCCCAACCTCGAAGACCCACGAGGCGAGGACCAGTTCCTGCGGGCCAAGACGTACTTCGTCTCACCGGAGGGTGCGCCGGAGAACTACGGCTACTTGGAGCCGATGGTGATCAGGTCCGTGGGCTTCGGGCTGATGCCGGTCGAGGCCACCGTGCAAGTGAGCCAACGCCGAGCGAACGGGTTTCCCGTTCCGTTCCACATCGTCATGCACAACTCGATCGTCAGCTTCAACCCCTACCGGTACTACTACGGGCCAGCCTTGGTCAACGACGCTCTCAATGTCCGGATCCTGGCCGTCAAGATCGATGGTGTGGACGTCGGCCTCACGGGGAACTGCCGGACGGTCAAGCCGGCGCCGGTGAGCATGTCGAGCCCTGGGTACACCGTCACGAACAACGACGAGGGCCTCTGGTTCGCAAGCCACGACCCGTCCACCTACTTCCACCCGTCCTATGGCGGAGAACTGCACGGCACGGTCACCATCCCGCCTTTCAAGGGATGCACGACGAAGACGGGCGACGACATGTCGAGCCTGATCACGCTGGCAGCGTCCGGACCTGACAACCCGATCGTTGCCCGCGCTGGAGCGCCGTGCGGAATCTTCGTGGACGGTGTGAACGCCCCGGCGGCACCCGGTCAGTCGACCCCGAAGCTCACCAACTGCCCCGGCCCGAAACCCTTCGCGTACCCGGCGCGTCCCACCGACTGAGTTCACGGATCGGGAGTTGTCACGCCGCTGACAACAACCGCCCGACTTCTGCGGGACCGGACCAGAAAAGCTCCCGCGCCCGGCCACGAGCCTGGAAAGTAAGCCGCAGCCGGAACGTGACCCAGGTCACCTCTCCGGTCTCCAAACCAGACGAAGCAGGAGGCCCACCGTGGGTGGATCCGTGGAAGTGATCGGGCTGAGCAAGACGTACGGCCGCCAGAACATCTGGCACGACGTCACGCTGACGATTCCCCCGGGAGAGATCACCGCGATGATGGGCCCCTCGGGCACAGGGAAGTCGGTCTTCCTCAAGTCCCTGATCGGGTTGGTGGAGCCCGAGGAGGGCCAGATCCTGATCGACGGCGTCGACATGGTCTCGGCGCGGGAGTCCCGCCGGCTCGAGCTGCGCAAGAAGTTCGGCGTGCTCTTCCAGGACGGTGCCCTGTTCGGTTCGATCAACGTCTACGACAACGTCGCCTTCCCGCTCCGCGAGCACACCAAGCTCAAGGAGTCCCAGGTGCGGGAGGTGGTGATGTCGAAGCTCGAGATGGTCGGCCTGGTCGGGCAGGAGCACAAGCTCCCCGGCGAGATCTCCGGCGGTATGAAGAAGCGCGCCGGCCTGGCCCGCTCGCTGGTCACAGATCCCGAGATCATCCTGATCGACGAGCCCGACTCCGGGCTCGACCCGGTGCGGACCTCCAACCTGGCGGAGCTGCTGATCGAGGTCAACGCCGCCACCGACGCCACCATGCTGGTCGTCACCCACAACATCGAGCTGGCCCGCACGCTGCCCGACAACCTCGGGATGCTGTACCGCCGCGAGCTCGTCATGTTCGGGCCCCGCGAGCACTTCCTGATGACCGACCACCCCGTGGTCAGCCAGTTCATGAGCGGCGACCCCGACGGTCCGATCGGGATGAGCGAGGAGGCGGACCACAAGCGCAGCGAACCGGTCGGCTTCGACGGCGGCGCCTATCCCGGATCGACTGCCGTGCACAGCGGCGCTCGGGCGATCGAGGTGCTGCCCCGCCAGCTGACGCCGCGCTCGGGGGCCACGCGGGCCAGCGCCGAACGGCACCGTCAACGGGTCAACTCGGGCGCGGCGGCTCTGTACGTCGCCGACGACGAGGAGAATGACCGAGCACGAGCGATCCCGAAGCCGAGCCTCCCGGTCCGGGCGCTCGACGCGACCGGCACCCTTTTCGCCCTTGCGCTCGACACCGTCCGTGCCACGTTCCGGCGGCCCTTCGCCTGGCGGGAAGCCCTGGAGCAGTTCTGGTTCGTGGTGAGCGTGTCATGGATCCCAGCGATGCTGATCTCGATCCCGCTCGGCGCGGTCATCGCACTTCAGCTTGGCACCCTCACCAAGCAGATCGGCGCCCAGTCGTTCACGGGCGCGGCCAGCGTCCTGGCCGTGGTCCAGCAGGCTTCACCGATCGTCACCACCCTGGTCATCGCCGGCGCGGGCGGGGCCGCCATCTGCGCTGAGATCGGATCACGCACCATCCGTGACGAGATCGCCGCCATGAAGGTGATCGGCCTCGATCCGGTGCAACGTCTGGTCGTGCCTCGGGTCGTGGCCTGCGTCGCCGGAGCCGTCCTCCTCAACGGCCTGGTCTCAGTCGTCGGTGTGCTGGGCGGCTACTTCTTCAACGTCGTCCTGCAAGACGGCACCCCGGGCGCCTACCTGTCCAGCTTCACCGCGCTCGCCCAGATCTCCGATCTCTGGGTCGGTGAGCTCAAGGCAGTGATCTTCGGCTTCTTGGCCGGCGTCGTCGCCTGCTACCGCGGTTTGAACACCGCGCCAGGGCCGAAGGGCGTCGGTGACTCGGTGAACCAGTCGGTCGTGGTCACCTTCCTGCTCCTCTTCTTCGTCAACTTCGTCCTCACCGGGCTTTACCTGACCCTCGTTCCCATGAAGGGGGCCTGAGATGGCCGAGAACCCAGTCCTTCGGTTCCCGCCGCTCGAGTACGAGCAGAGAACCCCGAGGCGGAAGCGCAGTTCGGATGCTGTGGTGCCACGGTGGCTCCGTCGCCCGGTCGACGGCCTCAGCGATCTCGGCGCCAACCTCCGGTTCTACCTCGAGGTCCTCCAGCAGATCCCGGCGACGCTCAAGCACTATCCGAAGGAAGTGCTGAGGCTGCTCTCGGAGGTCAGCTTCGGCTCCGGCGCTCTCGCCGTGATCGGAGGCACGATCGGCGTGATGCTCGGGATGACGCTCTCGGTCGGATTCGTGGTCGGGATGCAGGGGTACGCCGCCCTCGACCAGATCGGCGCGTCGGCACTCAACGGATTCATCTCGGCCTACTTCAACACCCGCGAGGTGGCGCCCATGGTGGCCGCACTCGCTCTCTCGGCCACGGTCGGCTCCGGTTTCACCGCCCAGCTGGGTGCGATGCGGATCAACGAGGAGGTCGACGCCCTGCGTGCGATGGCTGTCTCACCCGTGCCCTACCTGATCACGACCCGAGTGATCGCCGGGTTCGTCGCCATCATCCCGCTCTACGTCATCGGGTTGCTGACGTCCTACGGGGGCGCCCGTTTCATCACGGTCTTCGTCTACGGACAGTCGGCCGGCACCTATGACCACTACTTCAACCTGTTCCTGCCCCCGATCGACATCCTGCTCTCGTTCGTCAAGGTGCTGATCTTCTCGGTGATGATCATCCTGGTGCACTGCCGGATGGGCTACCAGGCCTCCGGCGGCCCTGCCGGCGTCGGTGTCGCCGTCGGTCGTGCAGTCCGCCGCAGCTTGGTCTCGGTCGCCGTGCTCGACCTGATCCTGTCGATGGCGCTGTGGGGTGCCGTCACGACGGTGAGGATCGCCGGATGAGCGCCGGACGCCTGCGCGACCTGCTGCTCGGGGTCTTAGCGCTCTCCTTGCTCGGCGGTGGCCTGGCAGTCGCTTTCCTCGCCTACCAGCGGGTGCTCGTCCCGCACCGCGACATCGTCCTGCGCACCGACGTGGTGGGGAACGCCCTCCAGGTCGGCTCGGACGTCAAGTTGAACGGGGTCCCGGTCGGGACCGTCGCCAAGATCTCGGCGACGGACGAGGGCGCTGACCTTCGGTTGGCGCTCGACCCCGACGTCCTCGCCAAGGTGCCGGACAACGCTGTCGCACGGCTGTTGCCCAAGACCATGTTCGGCGAGCGGTACGTCGCCCTGGTGGTCCCGGACCAGCCGAGCAGCACCACGCTCGAGGCGGGTGACGTGATCCACCAGGACGCCACGGCCGAGGCAGCCGAGCTGCAACAGGTCCTCGACGCCATGCTGCCGACACTCAAGGCGATCCAGCCGGAGAAGCTCGCCGCGACGCTTGGCGAGTTCGCCCAGATGCTGCAGGGCCAGGGTGCTGCACTCGGTGACTCGATGGTCGCCTGGTCGCACTACGTGGAGAAGCTGAACCCGAAGGTCCCGCAGATGACCGAGGACTTCGCCCAGCTCGCGCGGGTCGCCGACCAGTGGAACATCGCCGCACCCGACCTGCTGGAAGCGGTCAGCACGATGACGACCAGTACCCAGACCCTGGTTGACGAACAGGCGAACCTGCGCGACGTCTACGCCAGCGTGATCAGCTCGGCGGACACCACGAGGGGGTGGGTGGCCGACCAGCACGACACCATCGTGGTGCTCTCGGAGCAGAGTCGGGACGCGCTGCGGGCGAGCTCGCCGTACGCGGCGCAGTTCCCCTGCCTGTTCAAGGCGGTGGCTGACTTCAAGCCGCGGATGGAGCAGGCACTCGGCGCAGGGACCGGCGAGCCCGGCATGCACGCGGTCCTCACCGTGATGCCGGCACGGAGCAAGTACCTCGTCGGCACCGACGACGTGCAGTACACGAAGGGCACCCCACCGCCGCGGTGTCCCTACGTGACCGGCCACGTCGGAACATCGGCCGCCCGCGAGAGTGCGGCAACGCCTGCTGACACCGCCGTGTGGCCGAGGTCGACCGCCACCGTCACCGACCCCGCCGCCGCGACGCCGGTTCAGATCGGACCGCCGCCGGGGGCCAACGCTGAGTCCTACCTGCGTGCCCTGGTCGGACTCGGTGACGCGAACTCTCCGGGGGAGAACCAGCTGATCTCTGAGCTCGTCGGGCCCACCCAGGGGATCGCGCCCGCCGACTATCCGGACTGGAACAGCTTGCTGCTGGGTCCGACCTTGAGAAACACGAAGGTGGTGCTGAAGTGAGCAGGGACGTCAATCACGGCGGGCTGTGGAGCATCGGGATCAAGAGCCTGGTCTTCACCCTGGTCACCGTCGCCGCCACCGCGGTGCTCGCCAGCACCATCCGAAACAGCTCGGCCGGGGAGATGAAGACCTACACGGCCGTGTTCAGCGACGCCACCAGCGTCAACCGTGGTGACGACGTCCGGATGGTCGGAGTCAAGGTGGGGACCGTGCAGGACGTCGGCCTCACCCAGAACAGGCTGGCGAAGGTGAAGTTCACCATCCGCAAGGGGGTGCGACTCGACGCCGGCACTCGGATCCAGGTCAAGTTCCGCAACCTCGTCGGCCAGCGCTACCTGGCAGTCGAGCAGCCGGACCTGACCACCGCCACCACGGTGTCCGCGAAGCCGGCCATCGCGCCGGGCCACGTCTTCGGGCTTGAGGAGACGCGCGGCGCCCTGGACCTGACCTTGCTCTTCAACGGGTTCCGTCCGCTGCTGCGGATGCTGGACGCCGACGACGTCAACAAGCTCAGTGAGCAGATCGTCGCCGTCTTCCAAGGAGAGGACGCGACTGTCGACGGACTGCTCAGCAGCACCGCCAGCGTCACGTCGACCCTCGCCCAGAAGGACCAGGTGATCGGTGAGTTGATCACCAGCCTGAGCAGCGTGATGAGCACGGTGAACGATCGATCCGGGCAGCTGGACACGACGCTGGTCACCATGCAGCAGCTGGTCTCCGGGCTCGCCCAGGACCGAGCGGCGATCGGGGACTCGATCACCGGGATGGGCGAACTGACCAGCAAGGTCGCCACCCTCTTCGAGGACACTCGCCCCTCCATCCGAGCATCGATCAACGACCTCGGGGCCATCTCGGCGAATCTCAACCAGCACAGCCACGAGGTCGAGAACTTCCTCCAGATGCTGCCGATCAAGCTCGACCGGATCGGCCGCACCGCGAGCTACGGCTCCTGGCTCAACTTCTACCTGTGCTCGATGGACGGACGGATTCCGATGGCTGAGGGCTACATGGGCGACCTGGGTGCACAGCCCGTTGCCGGGAGGTGCCGCTGATGTCCCGCTACCCCGTGTCGTTCGCTGAACGCAACCGCGTCGTGATCGCGATCGTCGGCCTGATCACCATGGGTGTCGTCTTCTACGGCGTGCTCAACATGAGCTCGCTTCCGATCGTCGGCGCGGGCAAGACGTACAGCGCGGTCTTCACCGAGGCCGGCGGATTGCGTCCGGGAGACGAGGTCAGAGTCGCCGGGGTCAGGGTCGGCGAGGTGACCGACGTGCAGCTCGACGGCAAGCAGGTCGTGGTCAGCTTCCAAGCCAAGGGCGTGCACCTGAAGGACGCAACCACCGCAGCGATCAAGGTCAAGACCATGCTGGGCCAGAAGTTCGTCTCGCTGGATCCCCTCGGCAGCGGCTCGCTGCACGGGTCGATCCCGTTGGACAGGACCACGACGCCGTACGACGTCAACGCAGCGGTTTCGGACATGTCGACCACTTTCAACGAGATCGACACCGATCAGATGGAGGCCAGCTTCGAGGCGCTTGCAGTGGCCTTCAAGGACACTCCGGAGTCGGTGCGAAGGATGGTCAGCGGGCTGACCGACCTGTCCCGCACCATCTCCTCCCGTGACGACGAGCTCGGGGGTCTCCTCGAGGCGACTGAGGGTGTCACGGGCACGCTGGCCAGCCGGAACGCCGAGCTGGCCAGCCTGATCACCGACGGATCCGACCTGCTCGGCGAGCTGCAGCAGCGGCGCGACTCGGTGCACACCTTGCTGACCGGCACCGCCAACCTCGGCACCCAGCTGCACGGCCTGGTCGACGACAACGACAAGACGCTGGCACCCGCACTGGCCAAGCTCGACGGGGTCACCGAGATCCTCAACCGCAACCAAGCGAACCTGGACAAGGCCCTCACTCAGCTCGGGCCCTACTACCGGGTGCTGGGTGCTGCGACCGGCAACGGCCGTTGGGTCGATGCGTACCTCTGCGGACTCTTCGACAAGGACAAGAACCCGGTGCTGGACAACGACGTGGTTCGAAACTGCTACCCGCCCGGAGGTGCCCAGTGAAGCGGTTCGCCAGCCGATGGTCAGCGATCGCGGTCATCGTTGCGATGGTCGCAGCCGCGGGACTCGGTCTCCACCTGATGCTCCGACCCGATCCGGTCCGCCTCACCGCGCTGTTCGACTCGACCGTGGGCCTCTATCCCGGGTCCGACGTGCAGGTGCTCGGCGTGCCGGTCGGCAAGGTCACGGAGGTGAGCGCCGAAGGTGACAACGTGCGGGTCCAGATGGAGCTCGATCCCGACCAAGCGGTGGCCGCAGACACGAAGGCGGTGATCATCGCCCCGACGATGGTCAGCGACCGTTTCGTCCAGCTCACCGAGCCGTGGGTCAAGGGCTCGGGCACAGCCCAACTCAAGAGCGGCACGGTGCTCGAGCGTGATCGCACCGCGGTGCCGGTCGAGATCGACGATCTGTACGCGGGTCTGAAGGACTTCGCCGACGCTCTGGGGCCGAACGGTGCGAACAAGCACGGCGCACTCAGCGAGCTCCTCAAGGTCGCCGCGGCAAACCTCGATGGCCAGGGCGCAAACATGAACACGATGGTCCGCGAATTCGGCAAGGCGACGTCGACGATGTCGAGCATCGACGAGAGCTTCTTCGCCACGATCGCCAACCTCGATCAGCTCAACCAGATGCTGGCGGACAACGACAGCGCCGTGGCGAAGGTGAACACCCAATTCGCTGACGTCGCTGGATACCTGGCCGACGATCGGGAGGACCTCGGTGCCGCGGCCGACAACCTGGCCGAAGCGATGAGCGTCCTCGACGACTTCATCCGGGACCACCGGGCCCAGTTGCAGGGCAGCCTCGAAGGTCTGCTGCCGACGGCCAGGAAGCTCGCCAAGAACCACGAGTCGCTCGATGAGACCGTTCGTCTGGCGCCGCTTCTGCTGCACAACCTCAGCGATGCCTACGACCCGACGCACAACGTGATCGGGGGCCGCGGCAACGTCAACGAGGTCTCCGTGTGGAGCACCGACGGGCTAACCGCGCAGAGCTCCAGCAACGCGCCGCCGACCATGCTCGACAACGAACGGAAGGGCCGATGAGGACCAGCAACCGCACTCGTCCGGGCCAGCGGCGGGCCGCTGCGATCGCAGCCTTCGGCGTCGGTCTGACCCTCGCGTTGTCGGGATGCGGTCTGGGGAAGGACCTCTACACCACGCCGTTGCCCGGCGGAGCCGACGTCGGGTCGAACCCGGTGACGATCACCGCCGACTTCGCCGATGCCGTCGACCTGGTGCCGCAGAGCAGCGTCAAGGTGGAGAACATCGCCGTCGGGCGGGTCGCCACGATCAAGCTCAACCCGGACGGGCGCAGTGCACGCGTCGAGCTGGTCCTGCGACGTGACGTCGACCTGCCTTCGGGAACCACGGCACGGCTACAGCAGACATCGCTCCTCGGGGAGAAGTACGTCGCCCTGATCCGCCCCGAGACTGCTGCCTCCGGAGCGGCCAGTTCGCTGGCTGACGGCGCGAACATCCCGGTCGCCTCCACCAGCCAGGTCGCCGAGGTCGAGGAGGTCCTCGGAGCGCTATCGATGGTGATCAACGGTGGCGGCGTCGGGCAGTTCCAGAACATCTCCCGCGAGCTGCAGCAGGTGTCGTCAGGTCGACCGGAGGAGATCCGCGGCTTCCTGCGCAACATGGAGGTCTTCATGACCAGCCTGGATGCTCGCAAGGGCGCGATCACCGACGCCCTGGACTCGCTCGCGACGTTGTCGTCGACGCTCGACCAGGACAAGGACAAGATCACCCAGGTGCTCGAGGGCCTCAGCCCGGGCATGAAGGTGCTTTCCGACCAGCGCGGGGACCTGGTGAAGATGTTGAGCTCGCTCGACCGGCTCAGCACGGTCAGCGTGCGGACCCTCAACGCCTCGCAGCAGGAGATGACGGAGGACCTGCGGCTCCTGGAGCCGATCCTGCGTGAGCTCGCAGCCTCAGGGGCCGCGCTGCCCAACTCTCTCGAGATGCTGCTCACCTACCCGTTCCCCGACTCGGTGCTGGGCGCGATCAAGGGTGACTACCTCAACGTCTTCGCGACCGCGAACTACACCTCACTGCCTGACAGCTGTGCCGGGTTCGGGTGTCCGTGGCCACAGCTTCCCGATACCGGGAACCGGCCGCCGTTCGTCGTGGTGGACCCGAACGCCAGCGCGACCCCCTCATCGGCGGCGGCCGCCGGACTCTCGGATGCGACCAACGCCCCGACCAGCTCAGGGCCGTCGCTCTCCGCATCGGCGAGCCCATCCGGGACGTTGTCACCGAGCCCGTCGGAGAGCGCGTCGGCTGACACGAGTGCAAGCGCTGACCCGAGCCCGAGCGGTAGCGCGCCAACGAGCCTGGCCGATCCCGACCCGTCGCCGACCCTGCTGCCGCCGACTGACTCGGCGCTTCCCGGTCTGGCTCAACGGTCGGTGCAGGTCCCGTCGAGGAAGGCGCGCTGATGCTGACTTTCATGACCAAGACCAAGGTCGTCGTGTTCATGATCATCGCTCTGGTCACGACCGCCTTCCTGGCGCTGCACTACGTCGGCCTCGACCGCTACGTCGGCGGCTACCAGGTCACCGTCGACATGCCCGGGGCCGGCGGTCTGTTCAAGAACTCCGAGGTGACCTACCGCGGCGTCCCGGTCGGCCGGGTGCAGTCCCTGACGGCGAACCGCGACGGAGCCACCGCCGTGCTGCGGATCGAGGGAGGTGCCCCCGAGATGCCGGCCGAGGTCGAGGCCCGGGTGGTGGACCGCTCGGCGATCGGCGAGCAGTACCTCGACCTCCGTGGAGGCTCGGTGGAGGGGACGAAGCTCAGCGACGGGGCGCACCTGACGATGACGGCAGCAGGACTGCCGCCTTCCATCGACGGCTTGCTGCGCAGCAGCCGGGACATGATCTCCTCGGTTCCGTCCGAGGAGCTGAACACCGTCGTCGACGAGGCGTACGAGTTCACCCGTGGCAACGGGCAGAACCTCGCTCGCCTGGTGGAGACCTCGTCGGAGTTCGCCCGCACGGCGGACCGCAACTTCTTGGTCACGGTCAGCCTGATCGAGAACTCCGGAAAGGTGCTGGCCACCCAGGAGGCAGCGGCCTCGAGCTTCAAGAGCTTCAGCAAGGACATGAGCCTGCTGGCGGACACGCTCGTCGAGCACGACGCGTCCTGGCGGCAGCTGATCGAGCAGACCCCGGCCTCGGCCCGGCAGCTGGACGAGCTCTTCCGGACCGTGGGCCAGCCACTCGGCCAGCTGATGGGCAACCTCGTGTCGACCGCCGAGGTCTTCGGGGCCAACGCCGATGGCGTCAAGGAGACGATGATCCGGCTGCCTGAGGGCATCTCGATCACGTACGCCGTCATGACCGGACAGGGGATGCGTTCGGGTCTGGAACCGACCTTCTTCAGCCCGATGCCGTGCGTCCAGGGGTATGAGAGCACGACGATGCGGGGTGGCCTCGATACCAGCCCAGGTAAGCCGTTCAACACCAAAGCCGGCTGCACGATGGCACCATCGTCCGGAGTGAACGTGCGGGGACCCCAGGCCGCCCGGCGCGGGACCGGCAAGCAGGGCACCAGCTCCCGATCCACTCTGGCTGGAGCGGCCGACAGCCTGGAGGATCTGATGGGAGGCGCGCGATGAGCATCGACGAATCGATGGAGGAGTCCGCGGTCGAGGAGGGGTCGACGGCGCCGTTCACGTTCCGGGGCCGGCGCTCCGGGCGTGGCACCGCGGCAGAGCCGGTCGTGACGACTGAGGCCGACCCCGAGATTGTCGACGAGGTCGCAGATCCAGGCGGGGACGATGTGCCGCCGCGGCGTCGCCAGTCTGGGCTGGGCGGGCCGATCTGGGCCCTGCTCGTGATCTCCCTGATTGCGGCCGTCCTGGCGTTCATCTCCTGGCGTTCGGTCGCGCACGACCCTGACCGAGACCGCGCTGCGCTGCGCGACGACGCCCTGATCGAGGGCACCGCCGGGGTCGTGACGATGACCTCGATGGATCATCGGAACGTGGCCGCGGGTATCAAGGCGTGGCAGACGGTCTCGACGGGTGTCCTGCACGATCAGCTGGTCTCGATCGGCGCCGACGAGGAGAAGATGCTGGCCGATCAGGGCAAGATCGCGACCGGCCGCGTCGTTGAGGCCGCCCTCTCCGAGCTGTCGGATCGTACGGCGACCCTGATCGCAGCCGTCGAGGTGACCGTCAGTGAGGACGACCCGAACGTGGAACCGACCGTGAAGCGCAACCGATTCTCCGCCGACCTGGTGCTCGTGAACGGTCACTGGAAGATCGAGAACCTGCAGCAAGTGGCGGTGGGACTGTGAAGACGGCGCTCGCGACGATCCGTTCCGCAGGTCCGCTCCGGCTGACGGTGGTGGGTCTGTCGGTCGTCCTCCTCCTCACGGCTGCCGTTCTGGGCTGGCGGGCGCACGAGCTCCGCCAGGACCCCTCCCTGACGAACCGGGCTCTGCTCGCCACCGAGGTCCAGGAGGATGCGGTCAAGACCGTCTCCCAGGGGCTGACCCAGGTGCTCAGCTTCGACTACACCCAACCCGACGCCACTCGGGCGTTCGCCGACCGGGTGCTGAGTGGGCAGGCTCGCCAGGAGTACGACACCTTGTTCGCGAGCCTCGAGGAGCGGGCACCCGGCCAGAAGCTGACGCTGTCGGCGGAGGTCAGGGTGGCAGGAGTCCGGGAGCTGACCGCCTCGCGAGCCTCGATGCTGGTCTTCGTCGACCAGAGGAGCACGCGCGCCAAGGATGCGCAGGCGTCCGTGTCGGCGGCACAGCTCAGCGTGACGGCCGAGCGCAAGGGCTCCCACTGGGTGATCACCGGGCTGAAGCCGCTCTGAACCCAGGTGGTCAGGGCGCGGACAGTCGGGCGCGGTCCTCGGGGGAGAGCCACAGCTCCCCGAGCAGGTGGCCCCCGGCCGCACCGATGGCGCCGACGAGCGGCACGGCCCAGGTGTGTTCGATCAGCGCGACCGCCGCGGCCGAACCCGGCGCCACCAGATCGGCGAGCGACCAGGACTGGTCCGACACGTCGACGCTCGCTCCGTCGCTGCGCTCCTCGCCGAGGAGCTCGGCGGCAGCCCGGTGGAGCTCGGGCGGGACGCCCGCCGGTGGCTCGAGGGTGTCGAACGTGCCGTCCGCGTCGCGGTTGACGAGGAGCAGGCCGACCAGTCGGACCACTCCGGCCTCGCGCAGTCGGGTGAGCTCGTCGAGGACGGCACCCGAGAACGACGGCTCCTCGAAGCCGAGGACCAGGACCTGGACGGGCGCACTCACGGTGTGATCCGGGCGATCAGCCGATCGTGCTCCGCCTGGTCGATGACGCCGGACCGGTGCAGTCCCGCCAGCGCCTCGCGCGCCTCGGCGGGCGTCTGAGCAGGACTCGGCGGCGCAGTAGCGGCGGGCGGTGCCGGAGCTGCCGGAGGCGGTGCAGGGTGCGAGGCGGCGTACGCCTGGCTGGGGGTGACCGCCCGCCGTAGTACGGGACGGCGCCCGTCATCCCCGTGAACCGCAGCTGCCTCGGTACCAGCACGACCATGCGTTCAGCATCGCGCAGCGACGGCCGCGGCGGAACCCATGGGATCGTCGTAACGACGCACCGTGTGCTGTTCGGGACCCGGATCAGCTCGTCGTGCCTTCGAAGTGACACAGCCTGTGCGGTTCGACTCAGGCGGTCAGGGCAGCCAGGGCTCCGTGGGGGCGCCGATCGCCGTTCTGCCCGCGCTCGAGGCGCTCGACCTCGGCGAAACCCGCGGCCTCGAGATGCGCCGCCATGGCATCGATCGGCCAGCGACGAGCGGTGATGACCTTGTGCGCGAAGGTGTCGCTGACCTCGCCCACGAAGAATCCGACCACGAGTGGGCGGCCGCTCCCGAGAACTCGCCTGATCTCGGTGAGAGCCGCGGCCAGCTCCTGGGCATCGAGGTGGATGAGCGAGTACCAGGCCAGGGCACCGGCGACCGTCCCGTCCTCGAAGGGCAGGTCCATGACGGAACCGAGATCGAACGTGGCCGATGGCTGGGCACGACGGGCGTGGTCGATGAACTCGGGGACGAGGTCAATGCCGTGGGCGTTTGCGCCCGTGGACTGGAGGAGCCCCGTGAGATGGCCGGGACCGCAGCCCAGGTCGGCGACGGTGCCTGACAGACCGCCCAGGTGGCGCACGATCAGCCGGAGGTCGTCGACGTGCTCGTGGCTGCCGGACGCGAAGAGGTCGATGTACCGGCTGGACATCCGCGAGTAGGCCCGCTGGACGTCGCTCGGCTGCATGCGCGGACTCTAGGGAATCCGGAGGCTCACCATCGACCTGATCCGCGGAAATGCGACGAGGGCCAGCGTTTCCGCTGGCCCTCACCGGTCGGTCGGGGTGACAGGATTTGAACCTGCGGCCTCTACGTCCCGAACGTAGCGCGCTACCAAACTGCGCCACACCCCGATGTGCCCCGCCATCCGAGGATGCCGACTCACAAGCATGGGAGCGTACCGGAACACCCCGGCGCACCCGTAATCGGGATCAGTCCCCGGACGGGACCGCCGGCACCAGGGTCAGCAGGGTCGCCTCGGGGCGGCACGCGATCCGCATCCGGAGGTAGGGGTTCGTGCCCAGGCCCGCCGACACGTGCAACCAGGCCGAACCCGGGTCGCCGGGCTGGGACTGTGCGGGATGACGGTGCAGCCCTCGCGCGCGGGCCGTGTCGAGGTCGCAGTTCGTGGTCAGGGCACGCGAGCCGCCGGGCCACGGCAGCCGCCACTGCCCGCCGTGCGTGTGCCCGGCGATGATCGCGTCGTACCCGTCGCCGGCGAACTGGTCCAGCACCCTCCGGTACGGCGCGTGCGTGACTGCGAGACGCACGTCGGCGGTGCGGTCGGCCGGACCGGCGACGTCCTCGAGGCGGTCGTAGCTCAGGTGCGGATCGTCGACGCCGGCGAAGGCGATCGAGACTCCACCGACCTCCAGGGTGTCAAGCCGGTTGCTCAGGTCGAGCCAGCCGCCGCCGGAGAACCCGGCCGCCAGGTCGCGCCACGGCAGCGACGGCGTGTGGGTCGCGCGGTGGCCGTCATCGGGCAGCACGTACCGCAGCGGGTTGCGCATGCCCGGCTCGAAGTAGTCGTTGGACCCGAGCACGAAGACGCCCGGAACCTCCATCAGCCCGCCCAGGGCGTCGAGCAGCGGTGGGATCGCGTCGCGGTGGGCCAGGTTGTCGCCGGTGTTGATCACCAGGTCGGGGCGCAGGACGCTCAGCCCGGCCAGCCACTCGAGCTTCTTGGTCTGCGACGGAACCAGGTGGATGTCCGACAGGTGCAGCACCTGGATCGGGTCGGCGCCGGCGGGCAGCACCGGCAGCGTGACCCGCTTCAACGTGTACTGGCGGGCCTCCCAGTGGGCGTACGCGACCGCACCGACCCCAGCGAGTGCGGTCGCGGTCGCCGTACGGCGAAGAATGGAGGCGGGCGCCATGGAGCAAGGCTGCCACAATGGGGTTCATGACCCTCAAGGAGACGATCCGTACCGACCTCACCGCCGCGATCAAGGCCCGGGATGAGATCCGCTCCTCCACCCTCCGGATGGTGCTCACTGCGATCACCAACGCGGAGGTCGCTGGCAAGGAGGCGATCGTGCTGACCGACGCCCAGGTGATCGACGTGCTCTCGAGCGAGGCCAAGAAGCGGCGCGAGGCCGCGGTCGCGTTCGAGGACGGCGGCCGTCTCGAGGCTGCGGCCAAGGAGGTCGCCGAGGCCGCCGTGATCGCCGACTACCTGCCGCCGCAGCTGAGTGAGACCGAGATCGTCGAGCTGGTCACCGCCACCATCGCCGACCTCGGCGTGGCCGGTGACGGGATGCGGGCGATGGGCCGCGTGATGGGTGCTCTGCAGCCCCAGACGAAGGGGCGTGCCGACGGCAGCTTCGTGTCGGCTGAGGTGAAGCGCCAGCTCGGCGCCTGACGCCCGCGCCCCGTCGACCCCGCCCGTCCCGTGCCGCGCGACTACCCGGACTTCTCCGTGTTCGATCGCACCGAGATCATCGATCCGGTGCTGCACCAACGCGTCCTCGACGCGTCGGCGGAGCTCCAGGCGGCACGCTCACGTCTGGCAGGCGAGGTCGCGCGTGGGCGGCGGGCCGGCATCCGGCTCTTCGGGCCGGGGCCTGGCGAGGTGAACCGGAACCTGTACGAGGAGTCGAAGACGTGGCGCCAGTACCTCTCGATCCGGCCGTGGCTCCGGGCCGAGGAGCTGCGCGCGAACCTGCAGACCAACCGGGCCCGGGCGACGAGCGCCGACGCGACCAGCGTCTACGACATCAACGCGACGACCGACGCAGCACGCCTCGTGCTGAGCGGGGAGACCCAGGGGCGCTACCTCCTCGGGATCGCGCCGATCCAGCTGAAGCTGGTCGAGGACCGTGAGGCGTTCGTCGACGGACCCGTGTCCAGCGAGGGGCCGACCGTGATGGCTGTCGCGGATCCGGCGTTCCTCGCCGTCGCTCGGGCGTACGCCGACGCGGTGATCGCCTCGGCCTCGCCGCCGGAGCGGTTCGGTGTCGGATTCGCCGGGCTCTCCGCCCGCCAGCGCCAGGTCGTCGGGCTGCTCTCGGCGGAGTCGAGCGACGCCCAGATCGCTGAGGCGCTCGGCTTCAGCATCCGGACCGTGCGCACCGAGATCGCCCAGCTGATGGAGCACTTCGGTGTCGGCACCCGGTTCGCTCTCGGCAGCGCCATCGCGGCGCAGCAGTCAGCGTCCGCCGCGACCCCGGCCGGGACCTGAACCGTCCCGCCCGCGCTTGCCCTTCTTCTTCTTCTCCTTCTCGGGCTCGGGCCGCTTCGTGTACTCGATGTCCTTGACCTTGTCGGGGGTCGCGGCGACCATGCTGGCCGGCGGCGCCTCGAAGTCGACCGGCTTGAGCTCGGACTGGATCGGGTGCATCGCGTCGGCCCACATCGGACCGGCGAAGCCGGAGCCGCTGACCGCGCTGCTGGAGATGTAGGTCCCGGAGATGGTCTGGCCACCCAGCGGGATGGGTGAGCCGAAGCTGTTCGCCCCGGCGATCATCGCCGCGGTCGCGATCTGCGGGGTGTAGCCCATGAACCAGACCGACTTGCCGCCCTGGGTGGTTCCGGTCTTGCCGGCCGACTCGATGGTCTGGCCACCGCTCGTCTGCAGGTTGGTGTGGCCGATGTCGTGGCCGAACCCGCCCGGCTCCTGGACGCCGCGCAGGACGTCGTTGACGCCGTCGGCGACGTCCTTGGGGAGCACCTGCTTGCAGTCGGTGTCGTAGCTCTTGATCGGGTTGCCGGCCGAGTCGGCGATCTCCGTGACCGGGCGCGGCGTGCAGTAGAGGCCGCGGGCACCGAAGGTCGCGTAGGCGCCGGCCATCTCGAGCGGGCTGACGTCGACGACGCCGAGGGTGAAGGCGGGCAGCCGTTCGATCTTGGGCTTGGTCAGGAAGAGGCCCATCGACTTGGCCAGGTTGAACGGCTCGCACACACCGGTGACCTGCTCGAGCTGGGCGTAGAAGGTGTTCACCGACAGCCGGGTGCCCGTGTAGAGCGTCATCCGGCCGCTGGTGGTCGAGTTGCCGACCTCCCACGGGTCGACGAAGTTCCCCGCACCGGGGCAGTTCTTGTAGGCACTGCCCGGGAACGTCATCGGCGACGGCGCGTCGATCGAGGTGCTCAGGCCGACCCCGTCACGGATCGCGGCGGCGAGCACGAACGCCTTGAACGTCGACCCCGCCTGGAAGCCGTTCGAGTCGCCGTACTCCTTGGGGACGGTGTAGTTGAGGTAGGTCTCGCCCTGCTTCTTGCTCCGACCCATCGGGCGGGACTGCGACAGTGCGAGCACGTTGCCGGTGCCCGGCTCGACCTCGGCGATCGCGCCGATCGCCTGGTCCTTGGCGTGGACGT
Source organism: Nocardioides sp. JCM 18999 (assembly GCF_055391175.1). Taxonomy (NCBI): domain Bacteria; kingdom Bacillati; phylum Actinomycetota; class Actinomycetes; order Propionibacteriales; family Nocardioidaceae; genus Nocardioides; species Nocardioides sp. JCM 18999. Next base: position 3,312,366 of record NZ_AP043887.1, on the reverse strand, counting down.
GGTCCGCCGTCGACTTGTCGGCCGCCTTCTGGTTGGCCAGGTTGAGCGTGGTCTTGATCGTCAGGCCGCCCGAGTAGAGCAGCTTGCGGCGCTCCTCGGCCGTGGCGCCCAGCGCCGGGTCGTCCAGCAGTCGACGGATCACGTAGTCGCAGAAGAACGCGGCCCGCGAGTTCACGCAGCCGTTCTGCGCCTCCTTCACGTCGAGCCCGAGATCGGCGGCCTTGGCCTCCTTGGCCTGGGCGGCGGTGATCACGTTGAGCTGGGCCATCCGGTCCAGGACGACGTTGCGCCGCGCGATGGCGCGGTCGGGGGAGTTGGTCGGGTCGTAGCCGGTCGGGTTCTTCACCAGCCCGGCGAGCACCGCGGCCTGGGTGAGCGTCAGCTTGTCGGAGTTCACGTTGAAGTAGTGCTTGGCGGCCGCCTGGACACCGAACGCACCGTCTCCGAAGTACGCCGTGTTGAGGTAGCGCTCCAGGATCCAGTCCTTGGAGTGCGACTGCTCCAGAGCGATGGCGTAGCGCAGCTCCTGGATCTTGCGGGCGTAGGAGTCGGCCGTGACGGCCTTGCGCTCGGCGTCGGTGGTGGCCTGGCTGAGCAGGGTCAGCTTGACCAGCTGCTGGGTGATCGAGGAGCCGCCCTGGACGACGCCGCTGTTGGCCTTGTTGGTGATGAAGGCGCGCAGCGTGCCCTTCAGGTCGAGGGCGCCGTGCTGGTAGAAGCGGTAGTCCTCGATCGAGACGATCGCCTGCACCATCGTGCGGCTGATCTGGTCGAGCGGTCGGGTGATCCGGTTCTCGTCGTAGAGCGTCGTGATCGTCCTGCCCGAGGCGTCGACGATCTTCGAGCGCTGGGCCAGGTCGCCGGGCTCCAGCTCGGTGGGAAGCTCGGTCATCGACCGTGACACGTTGCGGGCAGCGATACCGGCCACCCCGGCGAACGGGATGGCCAGCAGGGCGACCACGACGCCGAGAACGACGGCCACGGCGACCATCACTCCCAGCCGGGTCAGCACGAGCTCGCGGCGGTCAGCAGGCCTGGACATGGGGGCCAGGGTACGTGACGAGTGGGAACTAGCCGGTTGTGACTAGTCCTAAATGACTACGCAACTTGGGTCGAACGGGACTGTATACCTGAAACCGGGTAGGAATATCGTATATTCAGAAATCCAGTATCGCTCCTGTGAGGGGACCCATGGGAACGATGCACTCGAAAAGGACACGTTATGTGGGTTGAAGACTGGACCCCTCGGGCGGCGTGCCGAGGTACACAACCAGACCAGCTGTTCGTCAAAGGTGCCGAGCAGAACAAGGCCAAGCAGCTGTGCTCCAGCTGCCCGGTGAAGACCGAATGCCTCGCCGAGGCCCTCGACAACCAGATCGAGTGGGGCGTGTGGGGCGGGATGACCGAGCGTGAGCGACGCGCCCTGCTGCGCCGTCGCCCGAACGCCTCGTGGCGTGCGGTGCTCGAGTCTGCTCGCACGGTCGACCTGACCAAGTAGTCCCCTGCTCACTCGGTGAGCAGCGTCCCGACCTCGCGGAGTCCGTCGAGGTCGTGGACGTCGCCGGCGAGCGCCGGCACCACGGCGATCGGCACCTGTGGGTGCGCGGCGCTGAAGCGGTCGGTGAGCTGGCGTTCGCGCGCCACCCTGATCGTGCGGTCGGCGTGCAGGCGGAGCAGGCCCGCGGTGATCGAGTCCGGGTCGGCGTGCTCGAGCTGCTCGGCGCCGCCGAGCGCCCCCGCCGCGGTCAGGTCGTCGGCCGCGGGCGTCGTCGCGCGGTTGACCACGAGTCCCGCCAGCGGCATGCCGTCGCCGTGCAGTCGTTCGACGAAGTACGCCGCCTCGCGCAGCGCGTCCGGCTCGGGTGCCGCAACCACCACGAACGCCGTGCCGCTGGCCTGGAGCAGCGCGTAGGTCTCCTGCGCCCGCTGCCGGAACCCGCCGAAGACGGTGTCGAGCGCGGCCACGAAGGTCTGCAGGTCGACCAGGAACTGGCCGCCCAGGATCTTCGAGAGGGCGCCGGTGATCATGCCGAACCCGGCGGTCATCAACCGGGCCGGTCCCTTCGCCGGAACGAGCATCATCTTGATGAACCGGCCGTCGAGGAAGCTCGACAACCGGTCGGGTGCGTCGAGGAAGTCCAGCGCGTTCCGGCTCGGAGGCGTGTCGACGACGATCAGGTCGTAGTCCCCGGCGCGGTGCAGCTGGCCGAGCTTCTCCATCGCCATGTACTCCTGCGTCCCCGCGAACGAGCTCGACAGTGCGACGTAGAACGGGTTGGCCAGGATGGCGGCCGCCTTCTCGGGGCTGGCCTGGGCGAGCACGACCTCGTCGAAGGTCGACTTCATGTCCAGCATCATCGCCTCGAGCGAGCCGTCGCCGGTCAGGCCGACGACGGGCTTGGGCACGTTGCCGAGCTGCTCGATCCCCATCGACTGCGCCAGCCGTCGGGCCGGGTCGATGGTGAGCACGACCACCTTGCGGCCGCGTTCGGCGGCGCGCAGCGCGAGCGCGGCGCTGGTGGTGGTCTTCCCGACCCCGCCCGACCCGCAGCACACGATGATCCCGGTGCCGGGGTCGTCCAGCAGGGCGTCGAGGTCGAGCGCGGGGGCGCTGGTCGGGTGAGCGGCCAACGGGCCGACCCGGATGCGCGGGTGGTTCATGCCAGACCCTCCTCGACCAGACGCTCGGCCAGCTCGTAGAGCCCGCCCAGGTCGACGCCACCGGCCAACCGGGGCAGCTCGATGGTGTCGCGCCCGTACTCGGCGACCCGGACCCGCTGGGCGTCCTCGAGCTCGCGTCGCTCGGCGTGCTCGGCCGCATCGACGGCCAAGGAGTCCAGGAGCACGTCGGCCGCCTCGATCCCGACGCTGGTCAGGTCGGCCGCGATCGCCGCCCGGTCGGGATGCGCGGTTTCGACCAGGTCGTGCGGACGGACCATGTTGACCACCACGGTGCCGACCGGCAGCTCGGCCGCCTCCAGCTCGGCGATCCCGTCGGCGGTCTCCTGCACCGGCATCTCCTCCAGCAGGGTGACCAGGTGGACCGCCGTCGCCGGCGAGCGGAAGAGCGTCATCATGGTGTCGGCCTGGCTCCGGATCGGTCCGACCTTGGCCAGACCGGCGACCTGCTCGGACACGTTGAGGAACTGGGTGACGCGGCCCGTGGGAGGCGCGTCCAGCACGACGGCGTCGTACGTCCGGGCGCCCTTGTTCCGGCTGTTGCGCTGCACCGCCTCGAAGATCTTGCCGGTGAGGAGCACGTCGCGGACCCCGGGGGCGACGGTGGTGGCGAACTCGATCACGCCGAACCGGTCGAGCGCCTTCCCGGCCCGGCCGAGCTTGTAGTACATCGAGAGGTACTCCAGCAGCGCGGACTCGGCGTCGATGTGCAGCGCGTAGACGTTCCCCGGGCGCGCGCTGCCGACGGTGAGGCCGGTCGCGATCCGGGTCTCGGCGTAGGGCAGTGGGTCGACGTCGAACATCCGGGCGATGCCCTGGCGGCCCTCGACCTCGCAGAGCAGCACGTCGGCGCCCTTGCTGGCCAGGGCGAGCGCGAGCGCGGCAGCGACCGTCGACTTCCCGGTGCCGCCCTTGCCGCTCACGACATGCAGCCGCGGAACCCCCATGTCCATCACGATCATCGACTCTAATCACCGGCCCTCGCCGGCGTCCGGGGATCGGTGCTCGGATCGGTGTGCAGCGCGGCACAATGGCGGTCGTGAGCATCCCCGCGAAGCGCCGACTGAACCGTGCAATCCTGGTCAGCAACCTGGTCGCCGGCGTCCTGGTGATCGTCGCGCTCGTGGTCTGGGTCCCCGTCTTCCTCCTGGCCGCGCCCTTCGCGCTGGCGTTCGTGGTGCTCTCCAGCCTCGCCTTCCCCGCTGACGGCCTCGTGTGGCGGGTCCTGGTCGCCGTCGGCCTTGCTCCGGTCCTGGCGACCCTCTGCTTCGTGCCCTGGCAGGTGATCGCCCTGGGGATCCGGCAGGCGACCCGGCGGGTGATGGCGTGAGAAACGAGCGCCGGCTGGATCGGCCGGTGCTGTTCAGCAACCTGATCGCTGGCGCGATCGTGCTGGCCACCACCATGGCGTGGCACGACGACTTCCGCGTGCTGCTGCTGGTCGCGTCGGTCACCTACATCGCCCTGGCCAGTCTGTACCTCGCCGGCATCGCCAGCGACGAGGACATCACCCCGACGCAGGAGCTGAAGGATCTGGCGCTTCCCTGGCTCGCCGGCTGCGCGTCCTGGGCCGGTTTGATGCTGGCCGTGCCCGCGTATGCGGGGGAGGGCGACGGCCCCCAGTGGCTCGGGGTCGTGATCGGAGCACCGTTCTTCACCACGTGCCTCTTCGTGATCTGGCAACTCTATGCTCACGCGGTCCGGCGGCTGATCTCGTTCCTTGTACGGCGACGGGCACGTCTGACGGCAGACTGAGTCCATGGTCCTTTCTGGCGAGGAGATGCTCTTTCCCGACGTCGACGCGTGGCGGGCATGGCTGGTCGAGCATCACGCCGACGTGCCGGCCGTCTGGCTGGTGCTGAGCCGCAAGGGCGGGACGACCACGTCGTTGTTCTACGCCGACGCGTTGGACGAGGCCCTCTGCTACGGCTGGATCGACGGGCAGACCCGCAGTCGCGACGACCAGACCACGTTCCAACGGTGGACCCCGCGCGGGCCGAAGAGCCGGTGGTCCGTGATCAACGTCGGCAAGGCCGAGCGCCTGATCGAGGAGGGGCGCATGCAGCCCGCGGGGTTCGCCGCGATCGAGGCGGCGAAGGCCGACGGCCGCTGGGAGGCGGCGTACGCGGGCAGCGCGACGATGGTGATGCCTCCCGAGCTGCTCGCGGCGATCGCCGCGGTGCCGGCGGCGCAGGCGACGTACGACTCTCTCAACGCCCAGGACCGGTACGCGCTCTACCACCGGTTGACCGCGCTGCGGACCGAGGCTGGACGGGCGAAACGGATCCAGTCGTTCGTCGCGATGCTGGCCGAGGGTCGCGGTCCTCACACCCCGACCTGAGCCAGCCGGCGTGAGCCCCCGGTAGGGTGCTGAGCCATGACCAAGTGGGAGTACCAGGTCGCCCCGATCCTCAACCATGTCGCGGGCCAGATCCTCAACAACTTCGGTGCCGACGGCTGGGAGCTCGTCACGATCAGTGACAACGGCTCGGGCAACCTCGTCGGTTACTTCAAGCGGCCGGCCGAGCAGTGAGCCTCGTCGAGGACCGGCTCGCCGAGCTCGGGCTGACCGTCCCGGACGTCGTTCCGCCGGTCGCCGCCTACGTGCCGGCGATCCGGACGGGCAACTACGTCTTCACCTCGGGCCAGATCCCGATGCGCGACGGTGTCCCCGTCGCCGTGGGCAAGGTCGGCGCTGCTGAGAACGGCGTGTCGGTCGAGCTCGCCACCGAGGCCGCGCAGCAGTGCGCGCTCAACGCGATCGCCGCGGTCAAGGCCGAGATCGGCGACCTGGACCTGGTCAAGCGCGTGGTCAAGGCGGTCGTCTTCGTCGCCTCCGACCCGTCGTTCACCGGTCAGCCGGGCGTCGCCAACGGTGCCTCGGAGCTGCTCAAGGCCGCCTTCGGCGACGGCGGCACCCACGCCCGCTCCGCGGTGGGTGTGGCGGTTCTCCCCCTCGACGTCGCCGTCGAGGTCGAGATCATCGTCGAGCTCTGAGCCGATGACGGCGTCCGCCGGGCCCCCGGAGCCCGCTGAGCCGGTCGAGCCGCGCGACGCCGCCACCATCGTGCTGGTGCGCTCGACGGAGGACTCCCCGCTGGAGGTCTTCGTGATGGTGCGCCGCACCTCGATGGACTTCGCCGGCGGTGTGGTCGCCTTCCCCGGCGGCGGGGTCGCTTCCGACGACGGCTTCGGTGTCTCGGTCGAGCCGGAGCTCGCCGCCCGGATGGATGCGACCACCCCGGCTCAGGCTGCTGCCGTGCTGGTCGCCGGTGTGCGCGAGCTCGAGGAGGAGACCGGCGTCATCGTGCCGCTCTCTGCGCTCGGGCTGTGGGACGCCTGGACGACCCCCACGATCATGCCGAAGCGCTACCGGACCTGGTTCTTCGCGACCCTGCTGCCCGAGGGACAGGAGGCGCTCGAGCTCTCCACCGAGTCCTCGGCCGTGGAGTGGGTGACGCCGGCCGAGGCGCTCGCCCGGGCCGACGCCGGGGTGTGGGAGCTGATGCCGCCGACGTACTCCTCGATGCTGCGGCTGGCGACGTACGCCCGGGCCGAGGACGTCGTTGCCGCCACCCAGGAGGCGAGCCTGTCGATGTTCACCCCCGACTGGACCGGCGACGGGATCCGGCTGCCCGTGTGGGCGGCCGAGCTCGCCGCCGCCCGACCCGGCGCCCGCTGGAGCTGACGTGGAGGCCTGGCACGGAGGCACGTTCGGGGAGCACCGGTGTGTGCTGGCCGCCAACCCCGGGATCATGACCCTCGACGGGACCAACACCTGGATCCTGCGCGACGGCGAGCGGTCCGTCGTGGTCGACCCGGGCCCGCTCGACGAGGCCCACCTCGACGCCGTCCGGGCCGAGGCCGGCGACGTCGTCGAGGTCCTGCTCACCCACCACCACTTCGACCACGCCGAGGCCGCGGTCGCGTTCGCCGAGTCGGTCGGTGCCCCGGTGCGGGCGTTGGACCCGTCCCTGGTGCTCGGCGCCGACGGACTGCGTGACGGCGACGTGGTGGCGGTCTCCTCCTCGCTCGAGGTGCAGGTGATCGGGACGCCGGGCCACACCGCCGACTCGCTCTCCTTCTGGGTGCCCTCGGCCTCCGCCGTCCTGACCGGCGACACCGTGCTGGGCCGCGGCACCACCGTCGTCGCCCACCCCGACGGCTCCCTCGGGGCCTACCTGGACTCCCTCGACCGGCTCCGTGCCGTCGCCGAGGAGTACGACGTCTCCTGGATCTGGCCGGGCCACGGACCCGCGATCGCCGACGCGCTCGCGGTGCTCGACTACTACATCGCCCACCGCCGCTCCCGGCTCGAGCAGGTGGCGACCGCCCTGGCCCTCGTGCCGCCGGACACGATGGGTGACGACGTCCCCCGGGCGGTCGTCGAGATCGTCTACGCCGACGTCGACCCGGTGCTCTGGGGCGCGGCCGAGCTCAGCGTCCGCGCCCAGCTGGCCTTCTTGAGGCGAAATGACTAACTGGTCTTGAACCGGCTCTCGGAGTGACTCCGAGGGCCGTTTCAAGACCAGTTAGTTGGAGAGCTGGGGTCAGCGGGCGCGGCGGCTCATCCGCTCGACGTCGAGGATGACGACCGAGCGCGGCTCGAGGCGGAGCCAGCCGCGGGAGACGAAGTCGGCCAGCGCCTTGTTGACCGTCTCGCGGGAGGCGCCGACCAGCTGGGCGAGCTCCTCCTGGGTGAGGTCGTGGTGCACGTGCACGCCGTCGTCGGCGGTCCGACCGAAACGGTCGGCCAGGTCGAGCAGCGCCTTGGCGACGCGGCCGGGGACGTCGGAGAAGACCAGGTCGGCGACGACGTCGTTGGCCTTGCGCAGGCGGCCGGCGAGCTGGGCGAGCAGACCGGAGGCGATCTTCGGGCGGCCGTCGAGCCAGCGCAGCAGGTCCTCGTGCGCCAGCGAGGCGAAGGTCGAGTCGGTGACCGCGGTGACCGTGGCCGAGCGCGGGCCCGGGTCGAAGAGCGACAGCTCACCGAACATCTGGCCGGGGCCGAGGATGGCGAGCAGGTTCTCGCGGCCGTCGGCCGACGTGCGGCCGAGCTTCACCTTGCCGTCGACGACGATGTAGAGCTTGTCGCCCGAGTCGCCCTCGTGGAACAGCACCTCGCCACGACGCAGCTTCGTCTCGGCCAGCGAGGAGAGCAGCGCGGTTGCGGCCTCGTCGTCGAGCGCGTTGAAGAGCGTCGCCTGCCGCAGCACGTCGTTGTCCACCAGAACCTCCGTGTTTCGCCGCTGTCGCCCACCACCGGGCCGTCGGGTGAATCCTAGCCGTGGTATTCCTCACAACGGTGCAGCAGGGGTACTCCGAGACGACTCGGTGTCGTATCGTCGCCCGTTGCTCTCCGGCCGTACTCTTGGCGGGTGCGTGCGACGGGTGAGCTGGCTGCGGAGAGCCGCACCGCCCTCGTGAGGCGGGCACGCAAGGTCGACCGGATCCTCGCGGAGACCTATCCCGACGCCAAGGCCGAGCTCGACTTCGACAATCCCTTCGAGCTGCTCGTGGTCACCGTGCTCTCGGCGCAGACCACCGACAAGCGGGTCAACGCCGTCCGTCCGACCCTGTTCGCCGCCTACCCCGACGCCCGCGCGATGGCCGCCGCCGACCGCACCGTGCTCGAGGGCATCGTCGGCCCGCTCGGCTTCTTCCGCGCCAAGACCGACTCGCTGCTGCGCCTCTCCGCCGCCCTCGTCGAGGAGTACGACGGCCAGGTGCCCGGCTCGCTCGAGGCGCTGGTCAAGCTCCCCGGTGTCGGGCGCAAGACCGCCAACGTGGTGCTCGGCAACGCCTTCGACGTCCCCGGCATCACCGTCGACACCCACTTCGGGCGGCTCGTCCGGCGCCTCGGCTGGACCGAGGAGACCGACCCGGTCAAGGTCGAGTTCGCGGTCGCCGACCTGTTCCCGCCCCGGGACTGGACGATGCTGTCGCACCACCTGATCTGGCACGGCCGGCGTTGCTGCCACGCGAAGAAGCCGGCCTGCGGCGCCTGCCCGGTCGCGCGTCAGTGCCCGAGCTTCGGCGAAGGCCCGACCGACCGGGACGCCGCCGAGAAGCTGCTCCGCACGGAGGGTCCGAACTGATGCGCCGGCTGCTCGGGGCGGCCGCGGCCGCCGTACTCGCCGCTGCGCTGACGGCGTGCAGCGCCACTCCGCCGAAGACCACGGCGGAGCAGAAGGACTTCCCGGTCGACACCCCTGAGCTGGTCCAGCTGAAGCAGCAGGCCGGGGTCGAGGAGTGCCCGAGCGGCGCCGTCGCGTCGGGCGAGGGCGCGCTGCCGAAGGTCACCCTCGACTGCCTCGGCGGCGGCACCCCGGTCGACCTCTCCACGCTCCAGGGCCCGCTCATCCTCAACGTGTGGTCCAGCGCCTGCGACCCGTGCCGCAAGGAGATGCCGATCCTCGGCGAGTTCCATCGCAAGCACGGCGACCAGATCCCGCTCCTCGGCGTGGACCTGCTCGACAACTACCCGGGGGTCGCGCTCGAGCAGGCGGCCGAGCGCAAGGCGACGTACCCCCAGCTGTTCGACTTCTACGGCGAGATCCAGGAGACCAAGAAGCTCTTCGCGCCGGGTCTGCCGACGTTCTTCTTCCTGCACGAGGATGGCTCGATCACCCGCGAGTCCGGCGGCCTGACGTCGATGGACCAGCTGCTCACGATGGTCGACACCCAGTTCGGGACGAAGCTCTCATGAGCGCGACGCCGAGGCCCGCGTGGCTCGACGAGGTGGCCGCGGGCGCCCGGTCGATCCCGGCGACCAGCCTGACCCGGTTCCTGGTCCCCGACGGTGCCGACGCCCGCCGCTCGGCGGTGCTGATGCTCTTCGGTGAGGGGCCCGACGGCCCCGACCTGGTGTTGACCGAACGCAACCACACGATGCGCTCCCACCCCGGCCAGGTCTCGTTCCCCGGCGGTCGGCTCGACCCGGGGGAGACCGTGACCCAGGCCGCGCTGCGTGAGGCGCACGAGGAGATCGGGATCGCGCCGTCGTCGGTGGAGGTGGTCGGGTTCCTGCCCGAGCTGTGGCTGCCGCCGAGCAACTCCGCCGTCACCCCGGTGCTGGGCTGGTGGCCCGAGCAGCACACGCCGACCCCGACCTCGGTCGACGAGGTGCACGCGATCTACCGGGTGTCGATCGCCGAGCTCGCCGACCCGGATCACCGGATCACCGTCTCCTCCCCGGCGCACAACTGGCGCTCCCCGGGCTTCCTGATCGGGCCCGACAAGGACGTCATCCTGTGGGGCTTCACCGCCGGCGTGGTCGAACGCTTCCTCGCCTACCTCGGGTGGATCACCCCGATGCCGGACGCGCGCGAGGTCGAGATCCCCGCCTACATGCTCGCCGGCTCCGAACGTGCCGGTGGCCGCGACCTCCCCGAGGTCTCAGAGTGAAGGACCTCGCGTGAACTGGTTGGACTGGGTCCTGATCGTGCTGGTGGCCTGCTACGCCTTCTCGGGCTACTGGCAGGGCTTCATCACCGGCGCCTTCGCCACCGTCGGGCTGCTGCTCGGTGGCTGGGTCGGCGTCTGGCTCGCGCCCCAGGTGCTCGGCGACGCCAACCCCTCGGTGTGGGTCTCCCTCGGCGCCCTCTTCATCGTGATCCTGACCGCCTCGCTGGGCCAGGGCCTCTTCCAGTACGCCGGCGCGCGGGTGCGCGACACGATCAGCTGGCGTCCCATCCGCGCCCTCGACGCGCTCGGCGGGGCGGCCCTGTCCGCGGCCGCCGTGCTGGTCGTCGCCTGGGCGCTGGGGGTGGCGGTCTCCGGCACCCGGATCGGGCCGGTCACCTCGGCGGTGCGCGACTCGACGGTGCTCTCCACCGTCAACGACGCGATGCCGCCGCGGGTCAGCAGCGCCCTCGACCAGTTCAACACCGTCGTCGGGACGTCGTTCTTCCCGCGCTACCTCGAACCCTTCGCTCCTGAGCGGATCGTCGACGTCGGTCCCGGCCCGGCACGGCTCAAGGGCGACCCGGACGTCGAGGCCGCCGGCAACTCCGTGTTCAAGATCCGCGGCGCGAACTCGTGCGGCCGCGGTGTCGAGGGCTCCGGCTTCCTGATCGCGCCTGGCTACCTGATGACCAACGCCCACGTCGTGGCCGGCGTGAACAAGCCGCAGGTCTCGCGCGGCTCGAGCAGCGAGCCCGGCAAGGTGGTCCTCTACGACCCCAGCGTCGACGTGGCGGTCATCGCCTTCGACAGCGGCAAGGCCGCCTCCCTGGATCTCGCCGACGCCAAGGCCGGCGACGGGGTCGCGATCCTCGGCTATCCCCAGGACGGACCCTTCGACGTCGAGCCCGGCCGGATCCGGTCCGAGCAGCGGCTCCGCTCCCCGAACATCTACGGCACCGGCACCGTCATCCGCGAGGTCTACTCGCTGCGCGGCCTGATCCGGCCCGGCAACTCCGGCGGCCCCGCGATCGACGGCAACGGTGACGTCGTCGGCGTGATCTTCGCGGCCTCCGTGACCGACCAGGACACCGGCTACGCGTTGACCGCCGACCAGGTGCGGCCGCTCGTCGAGGCCGGGATCACCCGGACTGCGCGGGTGCCGACCGGCGACTGCGCCTGATCCCGGCGAGCGTCTCGTCGAGCAGGGTCACGACCGCGACCAGGCAGAGGCACGTCGAGAGCCAGGCGTACTGCTCCAGGCCGGGGAGGTAGGCGGTCAGTGCCTGCACCGTCGCCACGTACCAGCCGAAGCAGGCAGCGAGGACGGCGACCGGCAGGCCCGACAGGTGGCCCCAGTCGGCCCCGACCAGCATCACCAGCGTCAGCAGGATCATGCCCGTGAGCGCCAGCCCCGGCAGGTACACGGCGACGTTGATCGCGAACGCCGGCCCGGCCTCGAGGTCCAGGTTCGGATCGGTCGACGGGGTCAGGAAGACCAGGCCGTAGATCAGCACGCCCCATCCGGCGATCAGGGCGGCGGCGCCGGCGATCCGGTGGGCGCGGTTGCTCCAGCCGCGGGCCACGTCACAGCCTCGGTGTGCGCGGCGGTTCGGTGCGGCGCTGCCGGGTCGCCTCGATCGCGACCCCGAGCTGGAGCAGCCGGCTGTCGTCGTACGCGCGGCCGGCGATGGTCAGGCCCACGGGCATCGCGATGTCGGCCATCAACCCCATCGGCACGGTGACCGTCGGGATGCCGAGGTGGCGTGGGACGAGGTTGCCGTTGGCCACCCAGACCCCGTTGCGCCAGCCCTGGTCGGCGGAGGACTCGGAGACGTCCATGTCGGCGGGACCGACGTCGGCGACGGCGGGGAAGACGACCGCGTCCAGCTCGAGCGAGTCCATCCAGGCCTCGAGGTCGACCCGGCGGGTCTCCTCCAGGCCGGCCAGGCCGGCGGCCAGCTCCGGGATCTCTTCGAACGAGCCGTAGCCGTCGGCGGTGGCCTGCGCCGGATAGGTCGCGATGTCGTCGTCGAAGCCGGTGTACCGGTCCGGCAGGGCACCCGGCGGGTGCGGGAAGATCGTGGCGCCGTCGAGTCCCGCGAGGGTGTCGAGAGCGGGATCGCCGTTGGCGGACAGGAAGTCCTCCCACGACCAGGCCGACAGGTCGACGATCTCGCGCCGCAGGAACGCCGGCGTCACCAGACCTCGGGTGAAGACCGTCGGCGCCCCGGCCCGGTCGCCCTCGTAGTTCGACACCACCGGGAAATCGACCTCGACCACCTCGGCGCCGGCCGCCTCGAGATCGGCGCGCAACGCCTCCCACAACGCGATCACCGAGGCGCGGGTCTCGATCCGCTCGCCCGTCGGGCCGCCGATCCCGGTCGCACCGACCCCGGCGTCCGGGTCGGCGTTGATGTACATCCGCGGCACCCCGAGCCGGACGCCCTGGAGGCTCGCGGAGGTGGCGAGCGCCGGGTACGACGCCGGGCGCACCGTGCTCGCCGCCGGAATGTCCACCCACGACTGGGAACGCCACAGGTCCCCGCGCGTCTCGGGATCGTCGGCGACGATCACGTCGAGCACCTCGAGCAGGTCGGCCATCGTCCGGGTCTGGGGGACGACGACGTCCATCGTCGGCACCAGCGGCCAGTTGCCGCGCACCGAGATCACGCCCCGCGACGGGGTGTAGGCGCACAGCGCGTTGTTGGTCGCCGGCCCGCGACCGGACGACCAGGTCTCCTCGCCGAGTCCGAACGCGCCGATCGAGGCGGCCGTGGCCGTCCCCGACCCGTTGGAGGAGCCGGAGCCGAAGGGTGCGGTCAACCAGTCGGCGGCGTACGGCGACTCGGCCCGGCCGTAGAGGCCGCGCTGCATGCCGCCGTTGGCCATCGGAGGCATGTTCGTCTTGCCCAGGCAGATCGCACCGCCGGCCCGGAGGCGGGCGACGGCGAAGGCGTCCCACTGGGCGACGAGGTCGGCGAAGGCGGGGGAGCCGCAGGCGGCCGTGAGCCCGCGGACGAGGTAGGAGTCCTTGGCGGTGTACGGGATCCCGTCGAGCGGGCCCAGCAGCTCACCGCGGGCGCGACGCTCGTCGGAGGCGGCCGCCTCGGCCAGTGCCGCGGGGTTGTCGACGATCACCGCGTTCAGCCGCGGGCCGGAGCGGTCGTAGGCCGCGATCCGTGCCTGGTAGGCCTCGACCAGCCCGACCGACGTGACCGCGCCGCTGTCGAGGGCGGCGCGCAGGGAGGCGATCCCCGCTTCGACGACGTCGAATCCGGACGCCGTCGTGCTCATCGGAGCGTCAGGCCTTGCCGGTGAAGGCCTGCGGGATCTTCTTCGCCTCGGCGATCGCCCGTTCCGGTGCGCGCACCTTCTGGACCTTCTTCACGCCGAGGAAGATCAGCAGCGCCGCGACGGCGACGTACACGAAGAAGATGATCATGAAGGCCCACTGCAGGTCGAGGCCGTCGCCGTTCCAGTGGATCAGGTAGGCGAACGAGAACGACAGCATGATGATCGCCAGCACGACCAGGAAGATGGCGCCGGCGAACATGCCGATCCCGGTGCCGCCGTTGGTCAGGCTCACCTTGAGCTCGGACTTCGCCAGCTCGATCTCCTTGGAGATCAGGCTCGAGATGTCTCGGCTCGCGTCGGAGACCAACCGGCCGATGGTGGGCTCTTCGGGGGTGGGCTGCGTCATACGGGGGACCTTACTAAACGGTGACGAGAGTTGGCCGTCGGTCCGTCCTCATCGCGTGGCATTCTCGTGCTCCTCGATGCGTCGGTAGGCCCGGTTGCGCCCGCGCAGCACGACCGCCGCGAGCAGCGCCGAGGTCAGCGAGCCCAGCAGGACGCCGACCTTGATGTGGTCGGTCTGGGCGTCGGTGTCGAAGGCGAGGTCCCCGATCAGCAGCGAGACGGTGAACCCGATGCCGCCGAGCATCGCCATCCCGATGACGTCGATCCAGGTCAGCCCGTCGTCGAGCTCGGCGCGGGTGAAGGTGGCCAGCAGCCAGGTCGACACCGTGATCCCGATCGGCTTGCCCAGCACGAGCCCGGCGATCACCCCGAGGGTGAGGGGGTTGGTGAGCGAGTCGGCGATCCCGTCGAGGCCGCCGAGGGAGACCCCCGCGGCGAAGAACGCGAACAGCGGTACGGCGACGCCGGCCGAGACCGGTCGGACGACGTGCTCCAGGTGCGTGGCCATCCCGTCGTCGGCGGTGCCGGAGGCCCCGATCACCGGGACGACGAATCCCAGCACGACCCCGGCGACGGTGGCGTGGACCCCGGAGGCGTGCACGCACCACCAGGCGGCACCCGCCAGGGGGAGGAGCAGCCACCAGGTGGTGCGGCCGCGACGCACGACCACGGCGAACCCGACGATCGGTAGGACGGCCAGCAGCAGGTACCCCGGCGAGAGGTGGTCGGTGTAGAAGAGCGCGATCACCGTGATGGCGAGCAGGTCGTCGACCACCGCGAGGGTGAGCAGGAAGGTCCGCAGACCGCTGGGCAGGTGCGTGCTGATCACCGCGAGCACCGCGACGGCGAAGGCGATGTCGGTCGCGGTGGGGACCGCCCATCCGGCCAGGTCACCGCCGTCGGTCAGGTTGACCAGCACGTAGATCAGCGCCGGCGCGAGCATGCCGCCGACCGCCGCCCCGACGGGCAGCGCGGCCCGGCGCAGGTCGGCGAGGTCGCCGTCGACGAACTCCCGCTTGAGCTCGAGGCCGGCGACGAAGAAGAAGATCGCCAGCAGCCCGTCCGCCGCCCACTCCTCCAGGGACAGGTGCAGGTGCAGGGCGTCGGGCCCGACGACGTGCTCGCAGAGACGTTGGTAGGCGTCTGCGGCGGGACTGTTGGCCCAGACCAGGGCGATCGCGGCGGCGACGATCACGAGGATCCCGCCGACCGCCTCGGTCCGCAGGATGGCTGCGACGCGGGCGCGTTCGATGGTCGGGATGGAGGTGAAGAGACGAGGCACGAAGTCTCCTTCGGGGTCGGTACGGGCGTTGCCGACCAGACTTCCCGGCGCACCTGCGAGCCAGCCTACTGATCGCCCCTGTTCGCGCCGGCGTGATGGGATGGGGTCATGGGTTACCTGATGCCCCCGGAGTGGGCGCCGCAGGAGCGGATCTGGATGGCGTTCCCGGCGCCCGGCTACTCGCTGGGAGAGACCGAGGAGGAGGCCGCCGAGGCACGTGCTGCCTGGGCGGCGGTCGCCAACGCGATCATCGAGTTCGAGCCCGTGACGGTCGTCGTCGATCCGTCCGAGGAGGCGAACGCACGGGCGCTGCTCGACCCGCGGATCGACCTCGTGACCACGCCGCTCAACGACGCCTGGATGCGCGACATCGGGCCGACGTACGTCCACGACGAGTCCGGTGAGCTCGCTGCCGTCGACTGGATCTTCAACGGCTGGGGCCAGGCCGAGTGGGCCGCCTGGGACAAGGACGAGCTCGTCGGCCGGTTCGTCGCCGAGACCTCGCAGGTGCCGGTGGTGGACTCGCCGATGGTCAACGAGGGCGGCGGCATCCACGTCGACGGCGCTGGCGTGGTGATGGTCACCGAGACCGTTCAGCTGGGCGAGGGACGCAACGACACCTGGACCCAGGAGCAGGTCGAGGCCGAGCTGGGGCGCACGATCGGAGCCACCGAGGTGGTCTGGCTGCCGCGCGGGCTGACCCGGGACTACGAGACCTTCGGGACCCGCGGGCACGTCGACATCGTGGCCACCTTCACCGCGCCGGGGCAGGTGCTGCTGCACCGCCAGGACGACCCGGAGCACCCCGACTTCGAGCTCTGCCGCGAGCTGAAGGCGCAGCTGTCGGAGCGGTTCACGGTGACCGACCTGCCGGCCCCGGTGACCATCCGGGACGAGGAGGGCTGGGTGGACTGGTCCTACGTCAACCACGTCGTGGTCAACGGCGGCGTGATCGCGTGCAGCTTCGACGACGACAACGACGCGGCGGCCGTCGCGATCCTGGAGGCCGCCTACCCCGGACGGCGCGTGGTCACCGTCGACGCCCGGCCGATCTTCGACCGCGGCGGCGGGATCCACTGCATCACCCAGCAGCAGCCGTTGCCCCGGCCGTCGGCGTGACCGGCTCGATGGAGATCCGGCGGCTGAGCTACGACCACCCTGATGCCGTCGCGCTGATCGGTCGGCTCCAGGAGTTCTACGCCGAGCGGTACGGCAGCGGTGACGACGACCCGATCGAGGTCGAGGCGTTCGCCCTGCCTCGGGGGGTGTTCCTGGTCGGCTATCTCGACGGGATCCCGGTGGCTACGGGCGCCTGGCGCCGCATCGAGCTCGACCGCCTGGGTGCCGCGACGCTCGCCGAGGTGAAACGGATGTACGTCGTCGCTGAGCACCAGCGCCGCGGTCTGGCGGGGGAGATGCTGGAGGCTCTGGAGGACACCGCCCGGCAGGCGGGGGTCGAGGCACTCGTCCTGACCACGGGCACGGGCCAGCCCGAGGCGGTCGCGTTCTACGCCGCGCGCGCGTACGACCGGATCGACCCGTTCGGTCACTACGCGCACTCGCCCGCGGTGCGGGCCTTCGGCAAGCTGCTCGTCGACCCCCTTGACCGGATGTAGAACGCGTTCTAGTTTCGGGGCATGACTGCGACCCGCGAAGCGATTCTTGAGACCGTCAACGCCTACGTGAACCTGGTGGCCAACGGCACGACGGACGAGATCATGGACCTCTTCGCCGAGGGCGCGACCGTCGAGGACCCGATCGGCACCGACGTGCGCAGCTCGCCTGAGTCGATCCGCGAGTTCTACGCCACGCTCCAGGACCTCAAGCAGACCGCCGAGATCAAGGCGGTCAAGATCGGTGCGGGACAGGCCGCGTTCCTCTTCGAGCTGGTCACCCACGCCGACGACGCGACCTACACCGTCGCCCCCATCGACGTGATGACCTTCAACGACGACGCCAAGATCACCAGCATGCGGGCGTTCTGGTCCGACGAGGACTTCCAGATCAGCTGAACTGGAGGAAAGTAACGCGCGAATCCGGGTGAACCGGGGCAAAGTAACGCCACGTGTCCAGGAAGAAGCGGGCGAGGAAGCCGCCGATCGACAAGAAGAAGATCGCCAAACGCCTCGACCGTGCCCTGAAGCAGAAGCTGCTCGTGCGCATCCGGCGGTGGATCCCTGACGCCGACCGGATCGACGGGTACGTCGTCGGGGTCGGTGCGCGATGGGTGGCGCTGGCCGATCTCTCCGACGAGATGCACCTCGACGGGTGGACCTTCATCCGGCTGAAGGACATCCAGGCCGTGGACCTCGATCCTGACGTCGAGTGCTTTCCCACGCGCGCGGTCAGGTTGCGTGGCCAGTGGCCGCCGACGAACCCGTGCCCCGACGTCGCCGTGCTCGATGACGTCGTCTCGCTGGTCACGACGGTGCGTGACCTCTCGCCGCTGGTGACCGTGCATCGAGAGTTCTCGAGGCCGGACGCCTGCTGGATCGGCGCCGTCACCGACATCGACGAGCGTCGACTGTGGCTGCATCAGGTCGATCCCGATGCGGAATGGGGTCGCAAGCTTCGACAGAAGGACCTCGACGACCTCACGCGGATCCAGGTCGGCGGCGCATACGAGGAGGCGCGCGCTCTCGTGGCCGGGCCACGGCCCGCGTCCGACTGAGAACCTGCGAAGCGGTGGAGCGCCACGGTCAGTAGGTGACCGTGGCGCTCCACAGCCGGGGTCAGTCGTCGGTGTTCTTCGCCTGGCCTGCGGCGATGAAGTCCATGATCGACGCGTCCGCCAGGGTGGTGGTGTCCCCGACGTCGCGCTTCTCCGCCACGTCGCGCAGCAGGCGGCGCATGATCTTGCCCGAACGGGTCTTGGGCAGCTCGGGGACGATCATGATCTCGCGCGGCTTGGCGATCGGGCCGATCTCGGCCCGGACGTGGTCCGAGAGCGACTTCTCGATCCCCGATTCCGGACCGCCGTCGACGCCCTCGCGCAGGATCACGAACGCGACGACCGCCTGACCGGTGTCCGGGTCGGTCGCGCCGACGACGGCCGACTCGGCCACGGCCGGGTGCGAGACCAGGGCCGACTCGATCTCGGTGGTGGAGAGTCGGTGGCCCGAGACGTTCATGACGTCGTCGACCCGCCCGAGCACCCACAGGTCGCCGTCCTCGTCCTTCTTGGCACCGTCGCCGGCGAAGTAGAAGCCGCGATCGGCGAACATCGACCAGTAGGTGTCGACGTACCGCTCGTCGTCACCCCAGATGGTGCGCAGCATGGAGGGCCACGGCTCGGTGACCACGAGGTAGCCGCCCGACGCGTTGGGGACCGGTTCCCCGGCCTCGGTGACGACGTCGGCGCTGATCCCGGGCAGCGGCGTCATCGCCGAGCCGGGCTTGCCGGCCGTCACGCCGGGCAGGGGGCTGATCATCATCGCGCCGGTCTCGGTCTGCCACCAGGTGTCGACGACCGGGGTGCGGTCGCCGCCGATCACGCGGCGGTACCAGACGTAGGCCTCGGGGTTGATCGGCTCACCGACGCTGCCGAGGATCCGCAGGGACGACAGGTCACGTGCGGCGGGGACGGCGTCGCCCTGCTTCATGCACGCCCGGATCGCGGTCGGCGCGGTGTAGAAGATCGTGACGCCGTACTCCTCGATGATCTGCCACCAGCGACCCCGTTCGGGGGCGTCGGGCGTGCCTTCGTAGAGCACCTGGGTCGCACCGTTGGCCAGCGGGCCGTAGGCGATGTAGGAGTGGCCGGTGATCCAGCCGACGTCCGCGGTGCACCAGTAAACGTCGGTCTCGGGCTTGAGGTCGAAGACCGCGTGGTGCGTCCAGGCCGCCTGGGTCAGGTAGCCGCCGGAGGTGTGCAGGATGCCCTTCGGCTTCCCGGTCGTGCCCGAGGTGTACATCACGAACAGCGGGTGCTCAGCGTTGAACGGCTGCGGGGTGTGGTCGGACGACGCGGTGTCCACCACGTCGTGCCACCACAGGTCCTTGGCGCCCCAGGCCACGTCCTGCCCGGTCCGGCGTACGACGACCACGTGCTCGACCTCGTGGCCGGCGTCGGACGCCTTGACCACCGCGTCGTCGACGGCCGGCTTGAGCGCGGCTGCGGATCCGCGCCGGTAGCCGCCGTCGGCGGTGATGACGACCTTGGCGCCACAGTCCTCGATCCGGGCGGCCAGGGCCTCGGCCGAGAAGCCGCCGAAGACGACGGTGTGGATCGCGCCGAGTCGGGCGCAGGCCTGCATCGCGATCACCGCCTCGGGGATCATCGGCAGGTAGATCGCGACCGTGTCGCCGGCGCTGACACCCAGATCGGTGAGCGCGTTCGCTGCTCGGGAGACCTCGTCCTTGAGGTCGGCGTACGTCAGGTCCCGCTTGTCCTCGAGGGGCTCGCCGACCCAGTGGATCGCGACCCGGTCGCCGTTGCCGGCCTCGACGTGGCGGTCGATGCAGTTGGCCGAGACGTTGAGCTCGCCGTCGCCGAACCAGCGGAAGAACGGGGCATTCGAGTCGTCCAGGACCGTCTGGGGAGCCGTCGACCAGGTCAGTCGCGCCGCCGCCTCGGCCCAGAAGCCGAGGCGATCGGCCGCTGCGCGTGCGGCGTCGTCGGCGGTCACGTTGGCGTTCGCCGCGATCTCCGCCGGCGGCGGAAAGCGGCGCTCCTCGTGCAGCAGGTTGGACAGGGTCTCGTCGGTCACGGTGCAGGATCCTTTCCGGCCAGTCGATCTTCCCCGAGTGGCGCGGGTCACAGTCTAGGTCGCTGGTGGGTTGCACCAACGTTGCCCACTAAGGTCGCCTGCGTGAGTACTCCGCTCGTCCCTCGCGTCCAATGGCGGACGTGGGCGAACCTGATCACCCTGGTCCGCACGGTCGCCGCGATCATCCTCGGCGTCATCGCCATCACGCAGGCCTCCGTGCCGATGCTGGCGATCGCCTACGGCGTCTACTGGGTGGGTGATTCGGCCGACGGCAACGCGGCGCGGATCCTCAAGCAGGAGACCCGGTTCGGGGCGACCTTCGACATCCTGTCCGACCGCGCGAACTCCTCGCTGCTGCTCGTCGGACTGCTCGGGATGCACCACGAGTTCGCCTGGCCGCTCGGGATCTACTTCGTCCAGTTCATGGTCGTCGACCTGCTGCTGACGCTCTCGTTCCTGTACTGGCCGCTGGTCAGCCCGAACCACTTCTACGAGGTCGACCGCACCGTCTACCGGTGGAACTGGTCGGTGCCGGCCAAGGTCGCCAACACCACCCTGCTGATCCTGCTGCTGCTCGCCTCCGGGCTGTGGGGACTGCCGGTCTGGGTGATCACCGTGGTGGCGATCTGCCAGCTCGTGGTGAAGCTGGTCTCGGCCCACCGGGTCTACGGTCTGATCACCGAGCTGGAGCGCACCGAACTCGCTGGCGCGTGAGCGAAAGCCTGACTGGGTAACCGGGATGGGTGACCGGAGTGGGTGAGGCGCGTGGCTGAGCTGGCGCTCGCCTGCCTGATCGCGATCGGGCTGGGCTGGGCCTCTGCGGTCATCCCGGTGATCAACGCCGAGGCGATCGCCCTCGCCGGCGGTGCGGTCAGCAGCGTCAACGACGCGATCTTCGTGACGCTGGCCCTGGCGATCGGTACGACGCTCGGCAAGTGCACCCTCTTCCTCGGCGTCCGCACCGGCAAGAACGCGGTCGCCCGCAAGCGAGCCGTCGACGCCGAGCTCGAGGCCGAGCAGCTCCTTCGCGGAGACCAACACACCGAGGTCGCCCGAACGGCGACCGAGGTGTCCGAGGTGGCCGAGTTGGCCGAGCCGGGGGACGAGGACGCTCCGCCGCCGAGTCGGTGGAAGCGGTTCAACGCCTGGCTGCTCGACGGACTCTCGCACCCGGTGAAGGGCCCGATCGTCATCTTCATCTGCGCCTCGGTCGGGATCCCGCCGCTCTTCATCACCGCTTCGGTCGCGGGTCTGTCGCAGATGAAGATCGTCCCCTTCGCGATCGCCGTCTTCATCGGACGCTGGATCCGGTTCCTCGCGATCGCGATCCCCGCCGCGATGGCGCTGCACCACTGACCGGCCATCTCGGCGAACGACGAGTCAGTACGGGCCGGAGACGATGTTGGTCAGGGGCGCCCCGAGGGCGTAGCGGGTGACCTGCTCGCCGATCAGGCGCTTGGCGCGGGGGTAGAACGAGCTCGCGGTGCCGCCGACGTGCGGCGTCATCAGGACGTTCGGGGTGGTCCAGAGCGGGTGGCCGGGCGGTGGCGGCTCGGGGTCGGTGACGTCGAGCGCGGCGCTGATCCGGCCCTCGGTGCACGCGGCGATCAGGGCCTCGGTGTCGAGGATCCCGCCACGGGCGACGTTGACCAGCAGGGCGCCGGGCTTCATCCGCGCGATCATGGCCGCGTCGAACAGGCCGGCCGAGTCACCGGTCAGCGGCAGGATCAGGATCACCACGTCGGCGTCGGGCAGCAGGTCGGGCAGCTCCGCGACCGCATGCACCGGTCCGTGATCGCCCGTCCGAGCCGTCCGCCCGACCATCACCGTGGTCGCCTCGAACGCCTCCACCCGACGTCGTACGGCGTCGCCGATCGCTCCAGCGCCGACGATCACGACCCGGGAGTCGGCCAAGGACGTGTGCCACTTCCGGTCCCAGACCTGCCGGTCCTGCTCGCGCACGTAGGTCGGGATGCCCCGCAGGGCGGCCAGCGTGAGCGTCAGGGCGAGCTCGGAGGTGGAGGCGTCGTGGATGCCGCGACCGCTGCACAGCGTGACCTGCTCGGGCACCCGACCGCGGAACACGTCGACACCGGCGAACTGCACCTGCAGCACCTCGAGCGCCGTCATCCGGATGAGCACGTCGAGGATGTCGAAGTCGAAGCCGTAGGGCACCGCGGCGAACCGGACCTCCTCGATCCGGGCCAGGTCCTCGGTCGCGAGTGCGCCGAGATCGACGTGGCGGACCTCGGCGCGCTGGAGTGCCTCGGGAGCGATGCCGAGCTCCTGCACGGGGTAGGGGACCCAGACGAGTGGTGTGACGATCATCGGTTTGAGCCTATCCAGGGTTACCCTCGTGGGGTCTCCCCGAGCCGCCGACAGGGTCACCTGTCTTCGGGTTGAGGCCAGGAGGGGACACTCACATGTCCGTCGCCGTTCTCGGCTCCTACGCCCAGATCCTCGGGCCCCGTCAGCGTCGGGCCGTCGTCGGGGCTGCCCTCGTCGGACGCCTGCAGCGTTCGATGTCCAACCTCGTCGTGCTGCTGCTGGTCGCCCAGCACACCGGCTCCTACGGCGCCGCGGCCGCGGTCGCGAGTGCCTCGATCATCGGGGTCGGCGTCGGCGGACCGCTCTGGTCCCGGCTCGCGGACCGGCGTGGGCAGCGCCCGGTGCTCGCGGCGAGCCTCACCACCTCGGTGGTCTCCGCGATCGCGCTGATCGCCGTGGTCACCCAGGACGCACCGCGGTGGACCTGGCTGGTGGCCGGCTTCGCCGTCGGCGCCACCGCCCTCGACTTCGGCAGCCTGATCCGGGCCCGGTGGGCCCGCGCCCTGACCGACCCGGCCCAGCGGCACACCGCCCTGGCGCTGGAGTCGGTGCTCGATGAGCTCTCCTTCGTCCTCGGCCCGTCCCTCGCCGCCGGACTGGCGGCCGCCGTCGGTGCCGGCTGGGCGCTCGGCGTCGCCACCGTCGCCGGCATCATCGGCGCAGCAGGCATCGCCTGGTACGGCGAGACCGTCGGTGCGTCCGACGTTCCCGCCCGCCGCGCCGGCGGAGTCGACGAGTCCTCCCGGCCGGCCGTCAGGCGTCGCGTGCTGCCGCGCGGGGTCCTGCCGATGCTGCCGGCCTACGCCGGCGTCGGGATGGGCTTCGCGACCATCGACGTCTCCGCGGTCGCGGTCGCCACGGAGGCCGGGATGGGCGGCATGGCCGGCCTGATCGTGGCCGCCTTCGCGGGCGGCAGCGTGATCTCCGGGATCGTGGTCGGCCCGCTCACCGCCTCCTGGTCGATGCAGCGCCGGCTGGTGCTCTCGTTCCTCGGCTACGCCCTCGTCGTGCCGCTGCTGCTGTTCGCGCACGACGTCCCCACCATGCTCGGGGTCGGCTTCCTGGTCGGTCTGTCGACCTCGCCGGTCCTGATCGCCGCGATGTCGTTCATCCAGACCTACGCCGAGCCGCACCGCCGCACCGAGGCGATGTCGTGGCCCGCGGTGGCGATCTCGGTCGGGATCACCGTCGGTGCGCTGATCGCCGGTGCGGCGATCGACGCCGACGGAGCCTTCGCAGGACTCAAGGTCGCGGTGCTGGGTGCCGTCGTGGTCGGCGCGAGCGCGGTCGTGGTGCGGCTGGTCTCCCGCCGCGGGATCGTCACTGAAGCAGCGTGAGGATGTTCTGCGCCGACTGGTTGGCCTGACGCAGCATCGACATCCCGGCCTGGGCCAGGATGTTGGTCCGGGTGTAGGCGGCCATCTCCGCGGCCATGTCGGTGTCGGTGATGCTGCTCCGTGAGGAGAGCAGGTTCTGCTGCGCCACCGAGATGTTGTTGATCGTGTGCTGCAGGCGGTTCTGGTAGGCGCCGAGGTTCGCCCGACCGGTCGAGACCGTCTGGATAGCCCGGTCCAGCACGTCCAGGGCCGCCGTGGCGGCACCGGCGCTGGACAGGTCGAGGGAACGCGTCCCGAGGGTGGCCGACGACATGTCGCCGACGGCGTTGATATCGAGTGTCTCCCCGGCGTTGGCGCCGATCTGGAGGGTGACGGCCTCGGTCTGGGCCGCCACGGCGCCGTTCGTGACCTGGAGCGTGGCCGACTTGCCGATGTCCGCTGCTGTCAGCGTGGCGCTGCCGAAGGTGATCTGGACCGCCACGTTGTTGTTCATGTTGAGCCCCAGCGCGACACCCTGGAAGGGGCCACCTCCGCCCGGACCGTTGAAGTCGTCGATGTAGAAGTCTGTGCCGTCGGTCCCGGTGACGTGGATCGCGATCTCACCCGGGTTCGTGCCGGCCTCGATCCCGAGAGTGATCCCCATGTCCGTGGTGACCGCTCCGGGGGTGCCGTCGCCCCAGTACGGCGTCCCGATGCTGGCGATGAGCTTGTCCGTCGATCCCGACGCGCCGACGGTGACGTCGGACGCGGTCAGGGCGCCGTTGAGCAGCTTCTGGCCGTTGAACTCGCTGGTGCTGGCGATCCGGTCGAGCTCCTTGTTGAGCTGGGTGATCTCCTTGCCGATCGCGGAGCGGGAGGCGGCGTCGTTGGAGTCGTTGGCGGCCTGGACGGCCAGGGTCCGCATCCGTTGCAGGATCGCGTGGGTCTCGGTCAGGCCGCCGTCGGCGGTCTGGAGGAGGTTGATCCCGTCCTGGGCGTTCCGGATCGCCTGCCCCAGGCCGTTGATGCTGGAGGTCAGCCGCTGTGCGATGGCCAGGCCGGCCGCGTCGTCGGCCGCTCGGTTGATCCGGAGCCCGGAGGAGAGCCGCTCGACCGCGGTCGCCTGCGCGCGCTGCACGGCGGCGAGGTTGCGGTAGGCGGTCAGCGCGCTGACGTTGGTGTTGATAGCGAGCGCCATCGGGGTTCCCTCCGTGGAACGACGATGCCGTCCCTCCCTGGACGGCAGTTCCCTCTTCGGCCGGGTGGTCCCGGACCTGAGCCCCGTCAGTGCCAGGTGAAGAGCTTGACCTCGCCCGTGTCGTCCCCGGGCATCGCGTAGTCCTCGAGCACCCGCGGCAGCGCGACCGCTGTGTGCTCGATGCTCGGCGTCGGTTCGTTGCTGGAGATCAGCGTGGTCGGCATCGGCGGGGTGACCGGCTGCTTGTCGGTCACCTTGGCCCGCCAGACCTCGCACACGTAGGGCAGCCGCATCCCGCCGGTGCCGCGGCCGTAGTCGTCGTACAGCGCCTCGACCTGGCGACGGACCTCGTCGCGCTCCTCGGGGGAGCGGCTGATCGTCACCGAGCGGCTCAGCGCGAGGTCGACCAGGGTGTCGCGGTCGATCTCCTGCCAGAACGTGAAGGTGGCGTAGTCGACGCCCGCGAAGTAGCCCGACGCGACCAGGTCCTCGGTGGGGTCGACGCCGTCCGACGGGGTCGGGCCGATGATCCGACCGAGCTTGCGCACCCACGGGATGGACTCGTCGCGGCGGTTCCAGGCCAGCGCGAGGTGTCCGCCGGGCTTGAGCACGCGGGCGATCTCGGGCAGCGCCTGGTCGAGGTTGAACCAGTGGAAGGCCTGCGCCGCGACGACCACGTCGACGGTCCGGTCGGGGACGGGCAGCTGCTCGGCGACGGCCTTGGTGGCCCGGACGTCGGGCAGGTGTCCGGCCAGGACGTCGAGCATCGCGTCGTCGGGATCGGTGGCGAAGACGTGGTAGCGCTGGGCGACCAGGCCGCGGGTCAGCTTGCCGGTGCCGGCACCGAGCTCGAGCACGGAGACGAACGTCGTGCCGGGCTGACCGACCATCCAGGTGACCGCTTCGGCGGGGTACGACGGCCGCCCACGGTCATACGCTTCGGCCTGCTGACCGAAGGAGCGAGCGGGTTCCACCATGGCGGCCAGACTAGTCGTCGTTAGCCTTGTCCCTCGTGACTGATCCGCTCGCACGTCTCGTGTCTCTCGAGGGTGTCGCCTCGGCCTACGCCGCCGCCCGTGACGGGATCGACGTCCTGCAACGCGACCGCGGGCTGCGCAAGACCACACCGGAGCAGACGGGAGAGGCGCTGCTGCGGGGCGCGCACGCCAGCGCGGTGCTCTCCGGGTCGGAGTCGACGCTCGCGCAGCTGCGTGCCGGCGAGGGCGACGAGACCGCCGAGGACGCGGTCCGGCTGTCGGCCGAGCTGCTCTCCCTGGTGCCGGTGATCAGCACCGCGCCCCTGCAGGCGCTCGCCCGGCTGCACGCCGTCGCGGCCGCCGGTCGGGTCGGCGACGACGCACTCGGCCGGCCGGTCTCGGCCGAGGCCGCCGTACGGCTCAAGGGGCTGGCCGACCTGCTCTCCTCGCCCACGACCGCGCCCGCGCTGGTGGTCGCCGCGATCGTGCACGCCGACCTGGCCACCGCGGCACCGTTCGCCTCCCACAACGGCCTGGTCGCCCGCGCCGCCGAACGGCTCGTGATGGTCGCCCGCGGCGTGGACCCGAAGTCGTTGACCGTGCCGGAGGCCGGACACCTGGCGCTGCGCGCGGAGTACGAGTCCAACCTGCGCGGCTACGCCGGCGGCACGCAGGCTGGGGTGCACGCCTGGCTGCTCTACGGCGCTGAGGCGTTCACCGCCGGGGCCGAGGCGAGTCCGCTACGTCGCGAGGCGCTCTGACCCGGTAGTGCACGTGCGTGGCGTAGGGCGAGCTCCAGGTGCCCAACACCGCGAGATCGAGATCGTGGTCGAATCCTTCGAACAGGCGCTTGCCGCGTCCCAGCACCACGGGCGCGGTGGAGATCGCGAGCTCGTCGACGACGCCCGCGGCCAGGCCCTGGCGGATCAGGTCCGCTCCGCCGCAGAGCGAGATCGCGCCGTCGCCGGCAAGCTCGCGCCCTGTCGCCAACGCCGCACCGAACCCGTTGACGAACACGAAGCCCGTGCTGGGATCGGGCTGGTCCTCGGTGCGGTGGGTCAGCACCACCAAGGTCCCCGGAAATGGGTTCTGGCCGCCCCATCCGCCCGCCGAGTCTTACATGCCGCGGCCGGCGATGCCGCTGGACGTTCCGTCGGTGATCGTCTCGAAGAAATCCCGGTCCGCACCGGACATCCCGTCGGTGTGGTGGTCGCCGTCCGCGTAGGTCCACGGACCGCCCATCACCCAGTAGCGCAGCCGCTCGCCGCCGATCCCGAGACCGTGCTCCGGACCGTCGTGCGGCCCCACGATGTAGCCGTCGACCGACGTGGTGATCCCTGCGATGACCTTTCCCATGGCGCGTCCGCCTCTCGACGATCAGGATCCGGACAAGACGATGGCACCCGGCTCAGGGGAACCGGGTGCCATCTTCACTTCACGCGTCCATCGGGTTACCAAGCGTGCACTTGTCCTATTGCTGCCGGCGGGTTGTCTCTCCGCTGCGAACAGCGTCCTCAAAGAAGGAGCGATCACCGCGTGGGTACCCAACCGCGTGTGGCCTTGTTGATTTGTTCTGACTCCTGTCTACGCCTCATCGGTGCCATAAACAAGGGTTGATCTTCGCTGCCCCCGGAGGCAGGGTGGGAGGGTTGTCAGGCGCCGATGCGCCGGCGCCGGGCACTCGCCCAGATCACGCCACCGGCCACCATCACACCGCCCACCGCGAGCGCGGCCAGCGTCGGCTTGGCCGCCGGGAGGGTGGCCCGGAGTGCGACCGGCTTGGTGAAGACCAGGATCGGCCAGCTGCGCTCGGTGGCGGTCCTGCGCAGCTCCTTGTCCGGGTTGACCGCGAACGGGTTCCCGACGGCCTCGAGCATCGGTACGTCGGTCACGGAGTCGGAGTAGGCGAAGGACTCGGTCAGGTCGTAGCCGCGAGCGGCCGCCAGCTCCCGGATCGCGGTCGCCTTGTTCTCGGCGTAGGCGTAGAAGGTGATCTCGCCGGTGTAGCGACCCTCGTCGTCGATGCCGACCTGGGTCGCGATGACGTGGTCGGCGCCGAGCATCTCGCCGATCGGCTCGACGACCTCGACCCCGGAGGCGCTGACGATGATGACGTCGTGGCCCGAGGCCTTGTGGTCGGCGATGAGCTGGACCGCCTCGTCGTAGACCAGCGGGTCGACGACGTGGTGCAGGGTCTCGGCGACGATCTCCTTGACGGTGGAGACGTCCCAGCCGGTGACCAGCTCACTCATGAACTGGCGCATCTCCTCCATCTTGTCGTGGTCGGCGCCACCGAGGACATACATGAACTGCGAATAGGCGCTACGCAGCAGGGTTTTGCGGCTCAGCAGTCCGCCCGCCGCGAACGGACGGGTGAAGGCCAGAGCGCTCGACTTGGCGATGATCGTCTTGTCGAGGTCGAAGAACGCTGCCACGGTTCCCACCCCTTCATCGTACGGGCACCGGTCGTGTCCCCTGCGGGGACTTCGGTCACGGTTATCCCCAACGCTCGGCCACTTCCGGCACCGTGGGCGGCGTGCTCGGCACCCTCGTGGCATGCCGCTCCCGTCGCCCTCGACCGCACAGAACGCCCCGATCGCCCTCGTCGTCACCCGGGACTCGTCGCTGCGCGACGAGCTGACCGATCTGGCCGCAGCCGCCGGGGCACCGGTCGCGTGCGCCGACGACCCGGGCAGTGCGCTGCGCCGCTGGGTCTCGGCCGGTGCGGTCCTGGTCGGGGCTGACCTCGTCGGTGAGCTCGCCGCCAGTGCCCCGCCGCGCCGGGGCCAGGTCGCCGTCGTGGCCTGGCAGGACCCGGCGGCCGCCGTCTACCGCGCCGCGTGGGGCGTCGGTGCCGACAGTGTGGTCGAGCTGCCGGAGGGACGGGGCTGGCTGCAGGAGACCCTAGGTGGACTGGGGGAGTCGGAGGCGTCGCGCGGCTTCACCTTCGGGGTGGTCGGCGGATCGGGTGGGGTCGGTGCGACCACGTTCGCCTGTGCCCTCGGCCAGGTCGCGGCAGCGCCCTCGGCCGTGGTCGACCTGGACCCGCTCGGTCCCGGGGTCGACCGGGTGCTCGGGCTCGAGGAGGTCGCCGGCATCGGCTGGACCGACCTGGCGGCCAGCCGCGGTCGGCTCAACGCCCAGACCCTGCGCGCCTCGCTGCCGCGCCGTGACGGGGTCTCCGTGCTGGCCTACGGCTCGACGCCGGTGGACGTCGCCCCGACGGTGGTGCGCGACGTGCTGGCCGCGGTCCGTCGTGGGCACGAGGCCGTCGTCCTCGACCTGCCGCGCACGCCGGGAGCGACCTGGGAGGAGGTCGTGCCGCGCTGCGACCTCGTGCTGGTCGTGGTGCACCCGACCGTCGGTGGGGTGGCGTCGGCGCTGCGGGTGATCGCCGCGCTGCCGGACCGCGACCGGGTGCGCGTGGTGATCGGGCACGGAGGCGGGGCCGAACCGGCGGTGGTCGAGCGGGTGCTCGGCGCGCCGGTGATCGCCGAGCTGCCGCGATCGCGCCGGATCGCCGAGGCCGTCGACCTGGGCTACGGCCCGGTCCGGCACCGGGGCGAGCGGCTGGCCCGGGTGGTGCGCGAGGTCGCTGGGACGGTCGGCGTCGCATGAGCGCCCTGCCGCAGGAGAGCGATCTCACCGACGTCCGCTCCTGGCTCGCGGCCCGACCGGGCGACATCACCCCACACCGGGTCGCCGAGGCACTCCGGGCGACCGGTCGTCCGGTCGGGGACCAGACGGTGCTGGCCACGGTCGACCTGCTGCGCCGGGAGGTCGACGGCGCCGGGCCGCTCGAGCAGCTGCTGTGCCTGCCGGGCGTGAGCGACGTCCTGGTCAACGGGCCGGACCAGGTCCTGATCGACCGGGGGCACGGGCTGGAGACGGCTGCCCTGACCTTCCCGGACGAGGCAGCGGTCCGGCGGCTCGCCCAACGGTTGGCGGCCGCGGCCGGTCGACGACTCGACGACGCCGTCCCCTACGTCGACGCCCGGCTCACCGACGGCACCCGTCTGCACGCGGTGCTGGCGCCGATCGCGCGCCCGGGGACCTTGATCTCGCTGCGGGTCCCGGCCCGCACGACGCTGCCGTTGGAGGCCAGCGTCCCGGCGGCGCTGATCCCCGTCGTGCGGCAGATCGTGGAGCGGCGCCTGGCCTTCCTGGTCAGCGGCGGCACCGGATCGGGGAAGACGACGCTGCTGGCGGCGCTGCTCGGGCTGGTGCCCGCGACCGAGCGAGTGCTGATCGTCGAGGACTCCTCCGAGCTGCGGCCCGACCATCCGCACGTGGTCGCACTGGAGGCGCGGCCGGCGAACGTCGAGGGTGCCGGTGCGGTCACGCTCCAGACCCTGGTGCGGCAGGCGTTGCGGATGCGCCCGGACCGCCTCGTGGTCGGGGAGGTCCGCGGCGCCGAGGTGGTCGACCTGCTGGCCTCGCTCAACACGGGCCACGAGGGCGGATGCGGCACCGTGCACGCCAACTCGGCCCGCGACGTCCCGGCCCGCCTGGAAGCCCTCGCCCTGTCGGCCGGGTTGTCGCGGGAGGCGACGCACGCCCAGATCGCTGCCGGCCTCGACCTGGTCCTGCACATCGACCGCAGCACCCGCCGGGTCACGCAGGTCGCGATCCCCCACCGCGCCCGCTCGGGTCCTGTGCAGATGGTGCCGACGGTGACCTGGGTCGACGGCACCGTCGTGCCCGGGCCGGGGGCGGAGAGGCTGGCCGAGCGCATCGGCGCCCCGGTGGGAGGCCCGCCATGAGTGCGGTGCTCACCGCGACGTCGATCACCGCAGCGGCAGCGAGCGCGGCCCTGCTGGTGCGGCCGACGCCCGGCCCGCTTCGCCGGTCCGGCACCGCCCACACCGGCCGCACAGCGCTCGGCGCAGCGGCGGCGCTGGTCTGCCTGACCGCCGTCCTCGCCCCGCGGTGGGCGCTGCTCGGTGGACTGATCGGTCTGGCCGGTGTCGGAGGACTCGCCCTCGTCCGGCGCCGCGCCGCCGACCGCGCGGCCCAGCAGGTCGCCGCGCGGATCATCGAGATCTGTGAGCAGCTCGCCGCCGAGCTCGCCTCCGGCCAGCCGGCCGGATCGGCCCTGGCGCGGGCCGCCGACGCCTGGCCGGCCCTGGCACCGGTGGCCGAGGCCGAGCGCCTCGGTGCCGACGTCGCCCGCGCCTGGAGGCAGCTGGCGCACGAGCTGCCGGGAGCCGTGGCGCTGCGCTACGTCGGAGCGACCTGGCAGGTCGCCCGCCAGACGGGTGCCGGCCTGGCCGGCGCACTCGACCTGGTGGCCGCCGACCTGCGTGACGCCGCCCGCACGCGGTCGATCGTGACCGGGGAGCTCGCTTCGGCCCGGGCCACGGCCCGTCTGGTCGCGCTGCTGCCGGTAGCGGCCCTCGCGTTGGGCAGCGGGATCGGCGGCGACCCGTGGCACGTGCTGCTCCACACGACCCTGGGGGTGGGCTGCCTCGCGGTCGGGTTGGCGTTGGGCGTGGCCGGACTGTGGTGGATCGAGCTGATCGCGCGCGGGGCCGAGCGATGAGCCTCGCGCTCCTCGCAGTCGCAGTCGCAGTCGCTGGCGCGAGCGCCGCCGTCGCGCTGCTGGCCGGTCCGCCGCGGATCGGGCTCGGCGTCGTCGTACCCGGCACCCCGTCGGTCGACCTCACCCGCGAGGAGTGGTGGGTGCGCCGACATCGGGCGCTGCTCTGCTGCGGGGTCGCAGCCGGTGCCTGGGTGCTCGTCGGTGGCACCGTCGGTCTGGCGGTCGCGGCGCTGGTCGGGGGGTGGTGCTGGCGGGCGATCGGTCGGGCCGAGCCGACCTCGACGGTCGTCCGGCGCCGTTCCCTGGCCGCCGACCTCCCGATCCTGGTCCGGCTGATCGCCACCGGGATGCGGGCCGGACTGGCGCCCGCGACCGCGACCGAGTCGGCCGCTCGGGCGCTCGACGGTCCTGCTGCGGAACGTCTCCTCGAGCTGCTGGCGCCGCTGCACCTCGGCGCGGATCCGGGTGAGGTGTGGCGCCGGGTCGCTGCCGAGCCGGGAGTCGGACCTCTCGGGGTGGCTCTGCTGCGCTCGCACGACACCGGCGCCGCGGTCGGGATCGTCATCGAACGGCTGGCGCTGGAGCTGGCCCGCGCGACTCGGGCCGAGACCGAGGAGCGTGCCCGGAGGGTCGGCGTCCAGGCGGCGTTGCCGCTCGGGGTCTGCCTGCTGCCCGCGTTCCTGGCGATCGGGATCGTCCCGGTCGTCGCGGGCCTGGCGGGCGCCCTGGGGTGGTGAGAGCTCCCGGTCGCAGCGAGCGGTCGGGTGAGGAGGAGGTTCACGATGAAGGAACGGATGATCGGACGCAGTGCCGGGCGCCGGCAGCGCGGGATCACTACGGCGGAGTACGCCGTCGGGACGGCCGCCGGCGCCGGGTTCGCCGGGCTGCTGTTCAAGATGCTGACCGGGGGATTCGGCAATGACCTGCTGGAGAAGCTGTACCAGCACGTGCTGTCGCTGCTGGGCCTGTGAGACGCACCCGATCCGGCCGAGGGGCGGCCACCGCGGAACTCGCGGTGGCCCTCCCGGTGCTGGTCGCCGTCACGATCGGCCTGGCCTGGTTCCTCGCCCTCGGGGTGGCCCAGGTGCGTGCCGTCGACGCCGCGCGTGAGGCGGCCCGTTCGCTCGCGCGGGGCGATCCGCGAGCCGAGGCGATCGCCCGAGCCCGCCGCATCGGTCCGGCGGGCAGCCGGGTCACCGTGCGGGGTGAGGAGCTGATCCGGGTCCGCGTTCGCGCGACGGTGCACGGTCCGGGCGGGATCCTCCGCTGGGCCGCGGTGACGGTGCACGCCGACGCGGTCGCGAGTCGGGAGGACACCGGATGACTCAACGCGGCTCGGTGGTGCCGGCCGCCGTCGCGATGATCGGGGTGCTGGCGTCGGTCGGCCTCGGTGCCGCCGCGGTCGGTGCCCTGATCGTCGACCACCGGCGTGCCCAGTCCGCCGCGGACCTCGCTGCGCTCGCGGCCGCCACGGCCCACCAGGTCGGCGGTGACTCGTGCGGACGGGCCCGGGCCGTCGCGCTCGCCAACGGTGCTCGGCTGATCGGGTGCGACGTCGAGTCGTTCGCCGTCCAGGTGACGGTGCGGGTCACCGGGCCGCGCTGGCTGGGCCTGTCCGCCGACCTGGACGCGGTGGCCCGAGCCGGCTCAGATCACCCAGGGCTCGGGTGAGCGCTGGTGCAGCGTGGCGTCCATGCCGCCGTCGACGAAGAGCACCGAGCCGACCACGAGCGAGGCGTTCGGGGAGAGCAGGAAGGCGATCGCGGCGGCGATCTCCTCCGCGGCCCCGTCGCGACCGAGGGGGGAGACGAATGCATCGATCAGGTCACCCAGCACCGGGTCGGCCCCGACGGCTGTGGCCATCGGGGTCGCGATCTTGCCGGGAGCCACCGCGTTGACCCGGATCCCGGCACCGATCCACTCCGGTTTGATCCCCTCGCTGCGCGCCCACCACGCCAGGGCGGCCTTCGAGGCGGGGTAGATCATCACGGCGTCGCGCCCGGATGCTTCGGCGCGGGCGACGTCCTCGTCCTCGGTGAGGATCGCCTCGGCGACCTCGACCGGCCAGTTCGGCTGGGACGTGATCGAGTTCGAGGCGAGCAGGACGACCGAGGCGTCCCCGGCCGCGGCGAGCTCGGCGTGCAGCCCGCGGACCAGCCCGATTGCACCGAAGAAGTTCACCGACGCCACCAGCTCGGGGTCACCGCCGGTCAGTCCGGCGATCCCGGCCGCGGGCACGATGCCGTGCACGACGTCGGTCTGCTCCCGCACCGCGGCGACCGCGGCGGCCCGACCGGCCGGCGTGGCCAGGTCGGCGACGATGTCGGCCTCGTGCCGGTCGATCGTGATCACCCGGTGACCCTGCTCGGCCAGGTGGGCGACGGTCGCCGCGCCGATGCCGCTGGCAGCACCGGTGACGACGTACGTGCGGGTGGTGTTCATGAACCGTCCTTGATCCGGATGAGACCCGCGAGGGTCGCGATGTAGGCGGCTCCGTCGGGGCCGAGGTAGATGGCGGCATAGTGGTTGTTCCACTGGATGCCGGTCCCGGTCAGCTTCGACCAGACGACCTTGCCGGTGCGGATGTCGATCGCGGTGAAGTACCAGGCGTCGATGCCGTCGCCCCGAGCGGGCTTCGTGTACGCGTAGAGCAGCCCGCTGCCGAGGGAGGCCTTGGCCACCGACGTCGGTGCCGAGATCGTCCGGTTCTCCCAGGCGAGCCTGCAGCCCTTCTTGGTCACCACCACGCGACTGATCCCGGGTGTGGTGGTGGCGCCGAAGTTGGTCGTCTGGACGCCGGCGTACCCGTAGTTGTTCTCGGCCAGGACCGAGTTGCCGACCGCGACCAGGCTGTTCTCGGTGGTGCTGGCCCCGCTCGGGAAGATCGGGACGGCGCAGTGCAGCCGCTTCTTGACCCCCTTGCGACGGTCGTAGAAGAGCACCCGGGTGCGGGGTTCGGCGTTGTCGGTGATCGCGACCCAGCGCTTGCCGATCAGGGTCGGGGAGGTGCCGGAGCCCTGGGAGAGCATGCCCGGCTTGGTCGCGGACCCGCGGTCGTAGGAACGGCGCCAGGTCACGTGCGGTCGACCGTCCTTACCGGCGTCGACGCGGTACATCGCTCGTGTGGTGACGGCGTACATCCCGCCGGTCTCGTCGGTGGAGATCGAGTTGAAGAAGCCCTCGTCCTTGCCGAGTCGCAGCGTCCTGACCGCACCGGAGCCGCGGTTGAGGGTGCCGACCGTGCCCTGCTGGGTGACGAACCAGATCAGCCCGTTCCAGGCAAGACCGGTGGCGACCAGGCAGTCGCCGTCGGGGATCTTGCTGTCCAGCTTCCACTCCCGGCGGGCGACGAGGCCGACCGAGGGGGTCTCGCGGACGTCGACCTGGACGATCGAGTTGCGGGTCGTGGTGGCGAACGCACGGTTCTTCGGGTCGAGGAAGAAGTAGGTGCCCCCGCAGATGTCGGTGAACGGGTTCGCGCCCGTGGTGAGGTCCCGGGTCGACATCGTGACCTGGTCGATCGCGCGCAGGGAGACCGGATCGATCAGCATCATCACGAACCCTTCGAGCCCGCCGCACAGGCCGACGATCCGGCCCCGGGAGTCGAAGGTGATCGTGGCGCACTCACGCACGCCGTACGACTGCGTGGTCTGGGTGAGGTTGCGGCCCAACGGGCCCCGGACCGCGTAGGCGTCGGTGCTGTAGGCGTCGTTGTGCATGCTCGAGCGCCCGTTGCGGGCCAGGCCCGGATTCTGCGGGAGCTTCCAGCTCTGCGTGATGGGGCGGGCCGGGACGGCACCGCCGATGAAGCCGGGCACCAGCAGATCGGTGGGCAGAGCAGGGATCGGGAGGCCGGGGATGGCCGGGACCGGGGGCAGCTGGGCGGTCGGTTCGTCGGCTGCTCGGGTCGGTGCCAGGGCACCGGCGAGGAGGAGCGCCGCCAGCGCGCCGACGGCGCCGATCCGGAGCGGGCGAGAAGGGAGCATTCGCAGAATGTAACCCGTCGGTTACTCTTCGTCCATGGATTCGGCGAAGGCTTCGACGAACCAACCTCCCACCCGGCCCCGGGGCCCTGAGCAGGTGCGGGCCGCCGTGCTCGCCGCCACCCGGGAGCTGCTCGTCGAGCGGGGGTTCGAGGGCTTCTCGGTGCGCGACATCGCCGCCGCTGCCGACGTCAACCACGCGCTCGTGCACCGCTACTTCGGCACCAAGGCCGACGTCCTGGAGGCGGTGCTGAACGAGGAGGCCAACAAGCTCGTCGCCGCGTTCACCGCCGCACCAGAACCCGCGACTCGACCCCCCAGAACCCGGGACTCGGCTGCAGGAACCCGGGACTCGGCTGCAGGAACCCTCAAGTCGGCGAAGGTGCTGGCGGTCCTGGAGGAGCAGCCGCTGTTCTGGCGGGCGCTGGCCCACGCGGTGCTGAGCGCGCCGGAGTCGGCGGTGCCGGGGACGGCGCGGACCACGGAGTTCTTCGGGTCGCTGTGGCGGAACGCGCCGCAGGAGCGGGCCGCCGAGGCCAGTGCGGCGGGGGCCACGGTGCTGGGTTGGTTGATCTTCGGGTCCTTCATGGGCGACGTGACCGGTGCCGACCCGGCGGACGTCCGTCGCCTGGTGGCTGAGCAGGTCGACCGGCTCACCCTCTGAGCCAGGTCACCGACGGGGGTCAGTCCCCGTCGCGGGACTCCTTCTCGAACTGCTCGGCCATCGCCTCGTAGCCCTTCCGCTCCTTGCGGCGGCGCCACTCGCTGCGCGCACCCCAGCGGGTGATCAGGATGCCGAGCAGGACCAGGACGGCCGCGAGCGCACCGGCGATGAAGACGGCCGTGGCGCCCAGGTGGACACCCATCAGGCTCGCATCGCCGGTGTCACCGGAGGCGAAGAGGCCGACCAGGACGAGCAGTCCGCCGAGCAGGATCATCACGAGTCCAAGGGCCAACATGGGCTGAGACTAACCGTTTCAGAGCGTTCCGAGCAGGGCACGCAGCAGCCGCGCCGCCCCGTGCTTGTCCAGCGGGTTGTTGCCGTTGCCGCACTTGGGGGACTGGATGCACGAGGGGCAGCCGTCGTCGCACTCGCACGCCTCGATCGTCTCCAGCGTCGCCGTCAGCCAGGTCCGCGCCGTCCGGTAGCCGCGTTCGGCGAAGCCGGCCCCACCGGCGTGGCCGTCGTACACGAAGACGGTGAGCAGCCCGGTGTCGGGATGGACGGCGGTGGAGACCCCGCCGATGTCCCAGCGGTCGCAGGTCGCGAACAGGGGGAGCAGCCCGATCGAGCAGTGCTCGGCGGCATGGGCCGAGCCCGGCAGGTCGGCCTGCTCGAGCTCGGCGGCGGCCAGGACGCCCGGCGGGACCGTCCACCACACCGCCGAGGTCCGCAGCGTGCGGACCGGCAGGTCGAGCAGCTCCTCGCCGATGATCTCCCCGCTCGGCACCCGACGCCGGAGGAACGACACCACCTGGTGGGAGACCTCGACGTCACCCCAGCTGAGCCGGCACTGGCCCCACGCCTCGTGCTCCTTCTCCTCGACGATCCGGATCTCGGTCTGCTCGCGCGCCATCGTCGAGTACGGCGGGTCGGCCCGCTCCATCTGGGCGACCCGGTCCTCCAGGTCGAGATGGTCGACCAGCCAGGTCTCGCCCATGTGCAGGTAGACGGCGCCGGTGTGGGCGGTCGAGTGCGCCCGGCCGATGTCGACGGTGCCGACCACCCGGCCCGAGGAGCCCTCGATCAGCTGGACGTTGCCGCCGTCCGATCCCCGGATGTCGACCAGGTCCGCGGCCCGACGCGCGTCGGTCCAGAACCATCCGCGCGGGCGCTTGCGCAGCACCCCGGCAGCGGTCAGCTGCTCCAGGAGGGGGACCATCGTCGGCCCGAAGAGCTCCTCGTCGGCGCTGGTCACCGGGATCTCCTGGGCCGCGGCGCACAGGTGCGGGCCGAGCACGTAGGGGTTGCTCGGGTCGAAGACGGTCGCCTCGACCGGCTGCCCGACCAGCGCCTCGGGGTGGGTGACGAGGTAGGTGTCGAGCGGGTCGTCGCGGGCGATCAGCATGCCGAGCGCGTCCTGGGCGCCGCGGCCCGCCCGCCCGAGCTGCTGCCACAGCGCGGCCCGGGTGCCCGGGTAGCCGGCGATCAGCACCGCGTCGAGGCCGGTGACGTCGATGCCGAGCTCGAGCGCGTTGGTCGCGGCGATCCCCCACAGCTCCCCGGTCCGGATCGCGGTCTCGATCGCTCGTCGTTCCTCGGGCAGGTACCCGCCGCGGTAGGCCGCCACCCGCGCGGGCAGCGACGGGTCCACCTCGGCCAGGTGCGCCTGGGTGGTCATCGCGACCTGCTCGACGCCGGCGCGGGACCGGACGAACGCCAGGGTCTTCACCCCGGACACGACCAGGTCGGTGAGCAGGTCGGCGGTCTCCGAGGAGGCGGCCCGGCGCAAGGGGGCGCCGTTCTCCCCGGCGTACGCCGTCAGCGGTGGCTGCCACAGCCCGAGGGTCAGCGTCCCCCGGGGCGACCCGTCGCGGGTGACCGGCACGACCTCGAGCCCCGTCAGCCGGGCCCCGGTGACCTCGGGCTCGGCGATCGTGGCCGAGGCGAGGATGAAGGTCGGGTTCGCCCCGTACGAGGCCGCGATCCGGCGCAGCCGCCGCAGCACGTGCGCGACGTGGGCGCCGAAGACGCCGCGGTAGTGGTGGCACTCGTCGACGACGACGTAGGACAGCGAGCGCCAGAACGAGGCCCAGCGGCTGTGCCCGGGCAGCATCGACCGGTGCAGCATGTCGGGGTTCGTCAGCACGTACTCGGCGAAGGCGCGGGTCCACTCCCGCTGCTCCCGCGAGGCATCGCCGTCGTGCGCCGCGACGCGGACCCCGAGCTCGAGCGCCTCGATCCGGGCCAGCTGGTCCTGGGCGAGCGCCTTGGTCGGGGCGATGTACAGCACGCTGGCGCCGCGCTGCCCCCGCTCGCCCCGCGACTCGAGGATCCGGGTCAGCCCCGGCAGCTGGTAGGCGAGCGACTTGCCCGACGCGGTCCCCGTCGCCAGCGCCACGTGCGCTCCGGAGACGGCGGCGTCGGCGGCGACCACCTGGTGCCGCCACGGCCGGTCGATGCCCCGGGACCGGAACGCCTCGACCACCTCGGGATGCGCCCAGCCCGGCCACTCGACCGTGTCGGCCTGCCGTGCGGGCAGCTGCTCGACGTGGGTGAGCCGACCCTCGCGCCCCGGGGCGGCCGAGAGCCGATCCACGAGCGCTGTTACCGACATCACCGCGGCATGGTTACATAGGCCAGGTGGATCTCAGTCTCTCGACCTCCGAGCTCGCCGGCGCCCAGGTGGTAGCCGTGGTGGGCGAGATCGACGTCTACACCGCGCCGCGGCTGCGGGAGAAGCTCGTCGAGCTGGTCGAGGCCGGCCACTACCGGATCGTCGTCGACCTCGAGGGCGTCGACTTCCTCGACTCCACCGGGCTCGGCGTGCTGGTCGGTGGGCTCAAGCGGGCCCGCACCCACGAGGGCAGCCTCACCCTGGTCTGCACCAACGAGCGCCTGCTGAAGATCTTCCGGATCACCGGGCTGGCGAAGGTGTTCGACATCTTCCCGACCGCGGCCTCGGCCGCGGGCGCCGCCTGACAGCTACTTGATCTTCAGCGCCGGGGGCCTGCTCGTGGCGGCCAGCAGCGCGGCGTTGCCGCTGAACTTCACCGTCAGCTGGTGGGAACCCTTCTTCTTCACCTTGACCAGGGCCACCCGGACGACACCCTTGGCCGGGACGGTGGCCGCCGCGACGACCGTGGTTCCGTCCAGCACCGTCACCGAACCGGTCAGCGGGAGGCCCTTCGCGGACGTCACCGTGACGGTGAGGACCCCCTTCTTCGGCTTCGCCTTGACGGCGCCGAGCTTGGCCGTCACGGTGGCGGCGGCCTTCCCGATCCGGACGCCGGTGGCCGACGCGATGCCGTCGGCGTAGCCCGCCCGGCGCCAGCTGACGGTGGCCGCGATCAGGGCGCCCACGTCGCCGGCGCCGACGGTGTAGCCGCTCCCGGTGGCGCCGGTGATCGGCTTCCCGTTCCGGGTCCAGGCGTACGTCGCCGTCCCGGCCGCGCTCCACGCGCCGGCGCTGGCGCTCAGCCGCTGACCGACCGTCGGCGTGCCCTGGACCACCGGCTTCGACGTCGTACTGGGAGCGTCGCCGAGGAGACCGGTCACGCCGGCGCTGTTGACCGTCGCGGCGTCGTACCCGAGCGCGGTGGCGGTGTAGGTCACCGTGATCGGGCGACCGACGGCGGTCGGGGTGACCACGTAGGTGGTGGCGTTGTCACTGCCCGACACGGTCGTCCCGCCGACCGCCCACGCCCAGGTGAACGTGGTGCCCGCCGCGCCACCGGTCGGCGGCGTCGCCGGAACGGTGAGCGTGGAGCCGACCTTGCCGGAGCCGGTCGGCTTCAGCGGCTGCGCGAGCGTCCCCTGGGTGCCGGAGGCGACGGTCGCCGTGGCCGACGTGGAGGAGGCCGACGCGGTGAAGGTCACGGGCGTCGAGTTGCCGCCCCGGTAGGCGTCCCGCTTCACGGTCTCCGACAGCGTGATCGTGCCACCGGCGTCGGCGGTCGTCGGCGTGTAGGTCGCCGAGGTGCCGACCACGGTCGCCGGCTGGGTGCCGTGCTTGACCCGCCACGTGTAGGTCGGCGTGTAGTCCGTGCCCAGGCCCGCGCCTGCCCACGGGTCGCGCGCCGTCAGCAGGGTGCCGACCTTCGGGCTGCCGGTGTAGTCGACCGTGGCCGACGGGCTGAGGCTGTGCGCCCCGTCGGTGCAGGTGAGCCTGATGGTCAGGTCGATCGCCGGGCTGCCGACGTAGAGCGGCGGCGTGGACGCGGAGCCGCAGCCGTCGGCCGAGGCCAGCACCTTGTAGTAGGCGCCGCCGGTGACGTCCCACCGGAAGGTGCCGGCGTCGTCGGTGGTGTCGGGGTTGGTGCGGTTGTCGGGGGACATCTGCTCCGAACCGTCGGGCACCTCGGTGTAGGTGCCGACACCGTTGGTCGACGTGCCGTCGGCGTCGGCGAGGGCGGACAGCGTCACCGTCGCCCCGGAGATCGGCCGGCCGTACTGGTCGACGACCGCCCCGGAGGGGTCGATGTAGAGGCTGAAGCTCGTGGGGGCCGCGCCGCACGTCGGCGCGATGTTGGTGCTGACCGTGACCTGCCCGTGCGCGGGGAGGAGTGCCGGGATGGTGGCGGAGTAGGTCGTGACGCCCGCACTCGTGGCGGAGGTGAACGTGCCGGTCCGCTGGGTCTGGCCGGGCTCGCCGACGAACGTCATCGACCAGGTCGGCGGCTGTCCGTCGGCGGTCGTCGCGCAGCCGGTCAGGGTCACGGTGGTGGCCTCGGACCAGTTGATCGTCGGTTGGCTGGTGCCGCCGCCGGTGCTGATCACCCCGGCGCCACCGATGCTGACGTTCCCCGGCGGCGGGGGCGGGACGGTGATGCTGATCGCCCTCGTCCCGGTGGCGGTGTCCGGGGCGAGGTAGGTGGCGTGCGCGGCGTGGGACCAGTCCGCCGTGGAGGCGGTGATCGCGTAGGTGTGCCCCTGCAGCAGCACCAGGACCGCCTGGCCGGCGCCGTTGGTGAAGGCGCTGGCCGAGGTCCCGCTGACCTCGTCGAAGGCGGAGACGTAGCCGCCCGCCACGACGCCGGTGCGCGCGCCCGTGGTCGTGACGCTGACGGTCACGCTCGTCTGGGCGACCGACGGATCGACCACCGGCACCGTGGACAGGGTCACGTCGTACGGCGCCATGCCGGTGCTGGTGGCCCGGACCCGGATCGAGACCGGCCGGCCGGCGGCCGCGGCGGGGATGACGAGCTGGGTGCCCGTGCTGGTGTGCTCGGTCCAGGTCGGGTCGTACCAGCGCCAGGTGTAGTGCGGCACCACTCCGGTCGCCCACGCAGCCGTGACGGCGACGGTGTCGCCGATGGTCGGGTGGGTCGAGGAGAGGGCCGGCGCCTCGAGCGGCGTCACCGGCTCACCGTGGAGGCTGAGGCTGCCGAGGTTGGTGGTCGCCCCGATCTGCCACGGCCCGAAGTCCGTTGCCGTCCCGTGGGCGTCGTACGCCGTGAGCGCGTAGCGGGCGCCGGGCAGGACCCGGAACGCGAAGGCTCCGTTCTGGCCGGTGCTGGCCTCGAGCGGAGCGATCAGCGCCTGGCCGTCGACGTCGGTCGCGGAGGCGGAGATCGAGCAGGAGCGGCACGGCGTCCCGTCGGCGTTGAGCAGCTTGCCGCTCAGGGTGGCGCCGGTCCGGACCTGGAGGGTGGGGCCGGCGGTCGGGTTGCTGGTGCCGAGGTAGGCGACGCTGCCCGGAGCGTTCTGGTCGACCGGCTTGAATCCGTTGGCACCGGACCAGACCCGGGGATAGGCCACCCCGGAGTCACGGTCCTGCGCGTCCAGGGCGACGGCGTAGGTCGCTCCGGGGACGAGGTCGGTGAAGCCGTACTCGGTCCCCGCCGTCCGCGTGCTGTCGACCAGCCCCCAGGCGCCGCCGGACCAGCGGTAGAGGGAGGCCTGCGCCGTGATCGAGTCGACCGAGACACCGGCCGGTGGGGTGAGCTGGCCGACCAGCGCGTGCGCGCCGACGGTGGCGACGATCGTGCCGACGTCCGCGTTCGACCCGTCCTCCGGCAGCAGGACCGGGTTCGAGGTCGCCGGGGCGTAGCCGGGCTTCGGGTGGTCGACCTGCACCCACACGCCGACGAACGGGCCGTGCAACGAGCGCGGGGAGAGGCCGAATCGGCCGTCAGCGTCGGTCGTCCCGCTGGTCACGTACTGACCGGAAGGGCACGACGGCGGGCAACCGCTGGGGTTGGCGACGTAGAGCGCGATCGTGGCGCCGGCGATCGGGTGGGTGCCATCGGTGAGGCGGCCGGTGACCTGGCGAGGCGCGGGCAGGGTGAGGGTGCCGAGGTCTCGCGCGGCGTTGACCGCCCACGGTCCGAAGGACGCGCTCGTGGAGTCCTCCCCGGTGGCCGAGAGCTCGTAGTGGCCGCCGGGCAGGACGCGGAGGCCGAACTGTCCGATCCCGGAGGTGTGGACCGACACGGGGTCCAGGGCGCCGCCGGGCCCGGTGCCCAGCAGGTGGCCGGAGCAGCCGTCGCAGGGGCTGCCGTCGTGGTGGACGAGCGTGCCGGTCAGGTCGACGCCCTCGCGGACCGCGACGGTCGGTCCGTCGGTCGGGTTGGTCGCCCCGGTGTAGGCGACGGTGCCGGACGCGTGCTGGTCGACCGGGGCGAATCCGGTCGGACCCGACCAGGAGGTCGGGTACCGGATGCCGGTGTCCGCGTCGTGGAAGCTCACCTTCACGGCGTAGGTCAGGCCGGGGACGAGGCCGGTGAAGCCGTACTCGCTCGACGTCCCGGTCCAGGAGTCGGCCGACGTCCAGCCGGAGCCGTCCCAGCGGTAGAGCCGCACCTCGAGCTCGCCGGGACCGGCGTCGGTGTTCGCGGGCAGGACCAGCGGCCCGATCAGGGCGTGGCCGCCGAGGGTCTCGACGATCGTGCCGACGTCGGCACTCCCTCCGTCGGCCGGGGCGGCGACCACGGTCGAGGCGGCGGCGACGCGGCCGGGCCGAGGGTGATCGAGTCGGACCCAGTACGAGGCGAACGCCGCCAGGGAGGCCTGCGGGTTGAGCGTGAACGAGCCGTCCTCGGCGGTGCGGGCATCGTCGACCCAGGTGCCGCTGCAGTCGGCTGCGGCCGTGCCGGGTTCGCAGTCGTCGGAGCCGTAGAGCGTGACGTCAGCGCCGGCGATCGGGTCGGTGCCGTCGGTGAGGTGCCCGGTGATGCTGCGCGCCTGGGGGACCGTGCTGGCGACGGTCGTCGTCTCACCGCTCGGCACCCGCAGCACCGTGGCGTCCTCGGTGGCGGTCACCAGGCCGCTGTCGCTGTGGAACGCCCAGGCGGGGGTGTCGTCGCTCGTGGTGAGCACCTTCAGCAGGTAGTCGACGGTCGGGTCGACGTGGAAGGTGAACGAGCTGTTGCCGTCCTCCTCGGGCGCGATGGTGGCTTGGGCGGCCACCTCGCCCCACGGGCCAGCGCCGTCGTCGTTGTTCGTGAGGAGTGAGACCTCGTAGCTCCCCCGGGTGAGCGGGTCGCCGTCGGCGTCGACGAGGTCGACCCGGAGCTTGGTCGGCACCGGCAGGGTGATCGTCCCGGCGTCGTACGACGTCTGGTCGGTGGTCAGCGTGAAGACGTCGGTGCTCGGGTCGTCCTGGGCGGCGGTTCCGCCGAGGAACGTGTCCCCGCCGGTGAGGTGGTTGTGCGCCCCGATCGTGTACGCGGAGCCGAAGCGGAGCCGGAACGTCCAGGCGCCGTCACCCTGCTCGAGCCCGTCCGACACCTGCTGCCACTGCTCGCCGACCGGGTCGTAGAGGTACGCGTTGAGCCAGGTGTCGGACCCGGTGACCGGGTGCCCGGAGGTGTCCTCGACGTTGACGGTGACCAGGGACCGGTCCGTCCACAGGGTGAGCGTGCCGGTCGAGATCGTCGCGGCGCCGGCGGGGATCTCCCACTGGGCGGCGTTGCTCAGGGAGGTCGTGGTGCCGTCGGGGCTCAGGTAGTAGCGGGTGCCGCCGTTGATCGCCTGGGCGGCCAGGACGAACTCCTCACCCTGCGGCACCGTGACGGCGAAGTCGCCGTCCCCCTGGTCCGCCGCGGCGTAGGTGTAGTGCCACCCGCTGCCCGACCGGGTCATCGCCCACACCGCGATCTCCCGGTCGGAGATGCCGCGACCGAGCCCGTCGACCACCCGCACCGAGGCGACGCCGGTAACCGGCTCGCTCGCCCGGGCTGCCGCCGGGCCGGCGAGGCTGACGCCGAGGCTCAGCATCGTCGTCACCAGGAGGATCGTGGCGGTGCGTGCCGTGGCACGAGTGATCACGGACATGTGGAACCCCATGTTTCGCGTCTGAGGACGGCTTCCGAGCGCCGCGTTCGCGGAACGTAACCCAGGCTCAGGGAGCGCGTGGGCGTTTCTGATCGCATCGGGCCTTTCGGACTAGGCTGGGCCGGTGTCCGGAGCCGTTCAGCATCACGACCTGCCCCACCGACTCCGGAAGGCGCTGGTCGCCGCCGGATTCACCTACGACCAGGTCGCCGAGCAGCTCGGTCCGCTCGCGCACGCGGCGCTGGGTCGCAACGAGACCGTGCCCGGTCGGCAGGCGACCAAGGGCGGATCCCCGCTCGAGACGCTGATCCGGCTCTTCCTGCTCCAGGTCCCCGTCGACGCCTCCGCGGCCGAGGCGGCCCTGCCGGGCCTGGTCGACCAGCTCGCGGTCAACGGACTGCTCGAGCAGTCGATCGGCGAGGTCGCCGCCCGGATGGACGTGCGGCCGTACTCCGTCGACGACGCCGTCGGGTCCCAGGACCTCTGGGTGGTCAGCGACCTCACCCCCGGCCTGGACGGCGGCCCGCAGCGGGTCGGCACCAACTACGTCCTCGGGATCAGCCCCGCCTCCACCTCGCTGGCCCAGCTCACCCTGCGCCACGAGGTCGGCACCAGCCTCGACCTCGGCACCGGCTGTGGCGTCCAGGCCCTGCACCTGGCCCGGCACTCCCGGTCGGTCGTCGCCACCGACGTCAACACCCGCGCCCTGTGGATGACCTCCTTCAACGCCGCGCTCAACGACGTCGCCGACCTGGTCGACGTCC
The DNA here is from genome assembly GCF_055391175.1 of Nocardioides sp. JCM 18999. NCBI lineage: Bacteria > Bacillati > Actinomycetota > Actinomycetes > Propionibacteriales > Nocardioidaceae > Nocardioides > Nocardioides sp. JCM 18999. The sequence goes on along the minus strand of NZ_AP043887.1, from coordinate 3,267,544 downwards.
GCAACGGCTCCTTCTTCGAGCCGGTCGCGTCCGAGACCTTCGACCTGATCGCGACCAACCCGCCGTTCGTAATCTCCCCGGCCACCGGCGAGCGCCTGGTCTACCGCGACTCGGGCCTGCCCGGCGACCGGGTGGTCGAGGACATCGTCCGGGCCGCCCCCGACCGGCTCAACCCCGGTGGCTGGTGCCAGATCCTGGCCAACTGGGTGATCCGCACGGACCAGCCCTGGGACGAGCGGCTGGCGGGCTGGCTCGGTGAGGACACCGACGCCCTGATCGTCCAGCGGGAGATCCTCGACCCCGCCGCCTACGTCGAGCTCTGGCTCAAGGACTCCGGGCACTGGGGAGGCGAGGAGTACCTGTTCCGCTACGACACCTGGCTCGCCTGGATGGAGAGCCACGGCATCGAGGGCGTCGGCTTCGGCTGGATCAACCTGCACAAGACCGGTGCCGGGGCCCCGCGCACCGAGCTGGTCGAGTGGCCCTACGACGTCGAGCAGCCGATCGCCCCGGCGATCTCGGCCTGGGGCGACGCCGTCCGTGCCGAGGTCGACCTCGACAGCCACCTGGTCGCGCCGTCGGACCTGCAGCAGGAGACCTTCGGCGCCCCCGGCGCCGACGACCCGTCGGCGATCGTGCTGCGCCAGCAGCGCGGCCTGCGCCGGGCCCACCAGGCCGACACCGTCACCGCGGCGCTGGTCGGCGCCTGCGACGGCGAGCTGAGCCTGGGCCAGATCCTCGACGCGATCAGCAGCCTGCTCGACGCCGACCCCGCCGAGACCCGGGAGACCTACCTGCCCGTCGCGCGGACGCTGGTCGAGCAGGGGTTCCTCACGCTGGGATGACCTCCGGTCGCGGTGGCCACGGCTCCGTGGCCATCGCCTGGAGGGCTCGCTCCCGGACCTCCAGGAGACGGGACCGGGCGCGGGCCGTCAACAGCCCGGGCTGCCCCAGCGGCACCAGCCCGGCGGCCTCGGAGGGCCAGCGCCAGCCCGGTCGATCATCCCCGGCCCAGGCGTAGACGCTCCGGATCGCGAGCTGCACCTTCTTGCCCACCGCACTCGCGCCGGCGTCCGAGCCCAGGAACTCCCGGATCGTCTTCTCCGTCTCCATCCCGATCGGGTGGAGCAGACCGTTGGCCTTCCCGACCGCCCAGATCACGCCCAGGGCCAACCGGACCGGCCGCTCGTCGCGCAGCAGGCTCGGGCGCCGCTCCACGGTCAGCGCGAGTCCTCGCCGCAACGCCAGGTGGATCTCACCGCCCCGCCCGTCGAAGAACCGCTCGCTGGTGGCGTCGAGCAGTTCCGCGACCGCGCCGTACCGCTCGAGCTGCTCCGGTTCGAGGCCGGTCGGTGCGGCCGGCACCGGCCCCCGCAGCGGGGCCGCATCGAGGGTGAGCACCGCCTGCCGCGACCCGCAGTGGGAGTCCAGCCAGTTCATCGCCGCCACCCAGTCGGGCGGGTCCTGGACCAGCGTCGCCGGGCCACGTCGTGACAGGGACACCACGTCGTAGAGCAGGTCCCGGCACTCGGGGCACAGGTGCAGCGCCCCATCAGCATCGCCGAGCGTCCAGCCGGAACCGTTGTAGTCGTCGTACATCTGAGACCTCCATCGGGGGAAGTCGTCGTCCAGGACGATCGCACCAGCAGCCACCGACAGAACCTAGGATCGACGCCATGGTTGCCAGTAAGTCCGCTCGGGAGCGCAAGGCCGGGGTCGAGGCGGGCCCGCTCGGCCAGGTGAAGATCGACATCGGGGCCGACGAGCAGTTCGTCTACAAGATCACCTGCACCACCTGCACGGTGAAGGGCGGCGCGAAGGGCAGTCGGAGCGAGCGCGCCTGGTCGGTCTACCGGCCCGGCGAGGACAACGGATACATGGCCGCGATGGACCGCTGGATCTTCCACCTCAAGCAGAAGCACCCCGATGCCGACGCGCCGTGTCTGGCCTACGCCGAGGCCGCGGAGCAGCGTCTCCACGAGCGGCGCGAGCAACGCGACAGCGCCTCGGACTGACGCCGACAACATCACCACTGGACACGACGAGGTACCTTTCGTCGCGTGGCACACAAGTTGGTGATCGTCGAGTCCCCCGCGAAAGCACGCACTATTGGCGGCTATCTCGGGGACGGCTTCGTCGTGGAGTCCTCGATCGGCCACATCCGTGACCTGCCCCAGTCCGCCGCGGAGATCCCCGCGAAGATCAAGGACAAGCCGTGGGGCCGCTTCGGCGTGGACACCGAGAACGGCTTCGAGCCGTACTACGTCGTCCCGCGCGACAAGAAGAGCCACATCACCAAGCTCAAGAGCCTGCTGAAGGACGCCGACGAGCTCTACCTCGCCACCGATGAGGACCGCGAGGGAGAGGCGATCGCCTGGCACCTCCTCGACGAGCTCAAGCCGAAGAACATCCCCGTCAAGCGGATGGTCTTCCACGAGATCACCAAGTCGGCCATCCAGGAGGCCGCCGCCAACACCCGCGACATCAACCAGTCGCTGGTCGACGCCCAGGAGACCCGCCGCATCCTCGACCGGCTCTACGGCTACGAGGTCTCCCCGGTGCTGTGGCGCAAGGTCGCCTCCGGCCTCTCGGCCGGCCGGGTCCAGTCCGTCGCCACCCGGCTCGTGGTCGATCGGGAGCGCGACCGGATCAAGTTCAAGGTCGCCTCCTACTGGGACCTCGAGGGCACCTTCGACGCCGGCAGCAAGGCCGAGTCCGGCACCCGGATGTTCCCGGCCAAGCTGCACTCGATCGACGGCACCCGGGTCGCCTCCGGCTCCAACTTCAACCAGAACGGCGAGCTCACCGGCAACGTGGTCCACCTGGACCGCACCCGGGCCGAGGCCCTCGTCAGCGCCCTGGCGGACACGACGTACGACGTCCGCAGCGTCGAGTCCAAGCCCTACCGCCGCTCGCCCTACGCGCCGTTCCGCACCACGACGCTGCAGCAGGAGGCCAGCCGCAAGCTCGGGATGAGCTCCAGCGTGACGATGAGCGTCGCGCAGCGGCTGTACGAGAACGGCTACATCACCTACATGCGTACGGACTCCACGAGCCTGTCCGACACCGCGATCACCGCGGCCCGTCGCCAGGTCGCGGAGCTGTACGGCGCCGACTACCTGCCCGACGCCCCGCGGGTCTACGCCTCCAAGGTGAAGAACGCCCAGGAGGCGCACGAGGCGATCCGTCCCTCGGGCGAGACCTTCCGCACCCCGGCGCAGACCGGGCTCACCGGCGACCAGTTCCGGCTCTACGAGCTGATCTGGATGCGTACCGTCGCCTCCCAGATGAAGGACGCGGTCGGCCAGACCGTCTCGATCCGGCTCGGCGGCCCCGCCACGACCGGCGAGGACGTCGTCTTCGGCACCAGCGGCCGCGTGATCACCTTCCACGGCTTCCTCAAGGCCTACGTCGAGGGCACCGACTCCGCGGAGTCGGAGAAGGACGACGCCGAGACCCGGCTGCCGAACCTCGTCGAGGGCGACCCCGTCAACGCCGGGAAGCTCTCGGCGAACGGGCACGAGACCAAGCCCCCGGCGCGCTACACCGAAGCCACCCTGATCAAGGAGCTCGAAGAGCGCGAGATCGGTCGCCCGTCGACGTACGCCTCGATCATCTCCACGATCCTCAACCGCGGCTACGTGTTCAAGAAGGGCACCGCGCTGGTGCCCGCCTGGATCGCCTTCGCCGCCAACCGGTTGCTCGAGGAGCACTTCGACCGGTTCGTCGACTACGACTTCACCGCCTCGATGGAGCGGGTGCTCGACGAGATCGCCAACGGCAACGCCACCCGCGCCGAGGAGCTCGCCGAGTTCTACTTCGGCACCGCTGCGCTCGAGGGACTGCGGCAGGTCGTCGACAACCTCGGCGACATCGACGCCCGCGCCAACGCCACCTTCCCCGTCGGCGGTGCCGACTCCGGGATCGAGCTGCGGGTCGGCAAGTACGGCCCCTACCTCGAGGGCCCCGACGACGACGGCACCCCGCTGGGCAAGCGCGCCAACGTGCCCGACGACCTGCCGCCCGACGAGCTCACCGTGGAGAAGGCCAAGGAGCTGCTGGCCAACCCGACCGGCGTCGACATCGACCTGGGCTCGCACCCCGAGACCGGTCTGCCGATCGTGGCGAAGGCCGGCCGGTACGGCGCCTACGTCACCGAGGTGCTGCCCGAGGACGCCCCCAAGGGCGCCAAGGCCCGCACCGCGTCGCTGTTCAAGGACATGACGCTCGAGACCATCACGCTCGACGACGCGGTCAAGCTGCTCACCCTGCCCCGCGTGGTCGGCGTCGCCGAGGACGGCGAGGAGATCACGGCGCAGAACGGTCGCTACGGCCCGTACCTCAAGAAGGGCACCGACTCGCGCTCCCTCGTCACCGAGGACCAGCTGCTCACGATCACGCTGCCCGAGGCGCTGGCGATCTACGCCCAGCCCAAGGCCCGCGGTCGCGCCGCGGCCGCTGCGCCGCTCAAGGAGTTCGGCAACGACCCGGTCTCCGGTGCGCCGATCGTCGCCAAGTCCGGCCGCTTCGGCGACTACGTCACCGACGGTGAGTACAACGCCACCCTGCGCAAGGACGACGACCTCGCCACGATGACGCTGGAGCGGGCCGCCGAGCTGCTCGCCGAGCGACGGGCCAAGGGTCCGGCCAAGAAGGCGGCGAAGAAGACCGCCAAGAAGGCCGCCGCGAAGAAGACGACGACCAAGAAGGCCGCCGCCAAGAAGACGACGGCGAAGAAGGCTGCGAAGAAGGCGTGAGCACGCCGACCAGCACCGTCCTCACGCGCGCCGAGGGCACCAGCTTCACCGTCGTCACCTGGCCAGCCGCTGACGCGGCCGGTCCGGTCGTGCTGGTCGAGCCCGCGATGGGGATGCCGGCGGGCTACTACCACCGGCTGTGCGCCGCCTTCGCCGATGCCGGGCTGACCGCGGCGCTCACCGAGCTGCGCGGCCACGAGGCTCCGCACGAAGGTCCGGGCGGCCGGGTGCCGAGCCACTCCTACGACTTCGGCTACGCCGAGATGCTCGACGACCTCGAGGCCAGTGTCGCCGAGGTCGAGCGCCAGTTCCCCGACCGGCCGATCGTCGTGCTGGGCCACTCGATGGGCGGCCAGCTCGCGCTCGCGTTCGCCGCCGCCCAGCCCGGGCGGATCGCCGGCCTGGTGCTGGTCGGTTCGGGGACGCCGTACTGGCGCGACTTCCGGCCGTTCCTGCTCGGTGTCGCCCCGCTGTTCCGCCTCACGGCGACGGTGCTCGGCCACTTCCCGGGCAAGCAGCTGAAGTTCGCCGGCCGCGAGTCCCGCGGCCTGATCCGGGACTGGAGCCGGCTCTCGCTCACCGGACGCCTCCCCGGAGCCACCCCTGAGCAGCTGGCCGCGCTCGAGCTGCCGATCCTCGACTTCCACATCGCCGACGACTCGCTGGCGCCGATGTCGGCGGTCGCGGGCCTGGTCCGGCTGGCGCCGAACGCGCGGGTCGACCTGCGCACCCTCGAGGGCGAGGGGATCGACCACTTCAAGTGGGCCCGCCGCCCCGAGTCGGTGCTCGACCAGATCGTGACCTGGACGTCGTCGGCACTCGTCGGCGACCCCGCCTAGGTTGGTGACCGTGAGTTCTCCGGGTGTGTTCAGCGACACCGGCGTCTTCGTCTGCTTCGAGGGGGGCGAGGGGTCGGGCAAGTCGACCCAGTCGGCGCTGCTGGCCGAGGCGGTCACCCAGCGTGGGCTGACGCCGCTGCTCACCCGTGAGCCCGGCGGCACGGAGGTCGGGGTCAAGATCCGCGAGATCGTGCTCTCCCCTTCGACCGGTGCGTTGGCCGACAAGACCGAGGCGTTGCTCTACGCCGCCGACAAGGCCGAGCACATCGAGACGCTCGTCCTGCCCGCGCTGGCGCGCGGCGAGGTCGTGATCATGGACCGGTACGTCGACTCGACGCTTGCCTACCAGGGCGCCGGCCGAACGTTGCCGGTCGCCGAGGTCGAGCAGGTGGCGCGCTGGGCGACCGGGAACCTGCGCCCGCACCTGACCGTCGTGCTCGACCTGGAACCGTCAGCCGGTCTGGGCCGATTCGAGGGCCGCGACAGGATCGAGGGGGAGTCGCTCGAGTTCCACCAGCGGGTCCGCGAGGCGTTCGTCGCGATGGCGGGCGCCGACCCCGAGCACTACGTCGTCCTGGACGCCCGGGCTCCGATCGAGGAGATCCATGTCTCCATCCTCAAGCGACTCGCGCCGCTGCTCGACCGGGCGGAGTTCCGGTGAGCGTCTGGGACGGCCTGGTCGGGCAGCGCCGCGTGATCGCGACGCTGCGCGAGGCCGTCGCGGGCAAGGGCATGACCCAGTCCTGGCTCTTCACCGGACCGCCCGGATCGGGCCGCTCCAACGCGGCCATCGCCTTCGCCGCCGCCCTGCAGTGCACCGCGGCCGACACCGCTGAAGGGGGTGGCTGCGGCACCTGCCACGCCTGCCACACCGTGCTGGCCGGCTCGCACGCCGACGTCACCGTGGTGCGCACCCAGAAGCTCTCGATCGGTGTCGACGAGGTTCGCGAGCTGGTCCGGCGGTCAGCGCTCGCGCCGGTCGGGAACCGCTGGCAGGTCCTCATCGTCGAGGACGCCGACCGACTCACCGAGCAGGCCAACAACGCGCTGCTCAAGGCGATCGAGGAGCCGAGCCCCCACACCGTCTGGATCCTGTGCGCCCCGACCGTCGAGGACCTGCTGCCGACGATCCGCAGCCGCTGTCGGCTGGTCACGCTCAGCACCCCGTCGACCGCGGAGGTCGCCGACTTCCTGGTCCGGGCCGACGGCGTCAGCGCCGCGCTGGCGTCGTACGCCGCGAGGGCCTCGCAGGGCCACATCGGCCGTGCCCGCGCACTGGCGCGGGACGAGGCCACCCGCAACCGCCGCCGCGACGTCGTCGCGATCCCCGGCGGACTGCGCAACCTGGCCGCCTGCATGCGGGCGGCGACGCACCTCGTCGAGACCGCCAAGGAGGAGGCCGACGCGATCACCTCCGAGCTCGACGCGCAGGAGAAGGCCGATCTCGACGCCGGCTACGGCGTGGTCGACCGGGGTCGGCGACCCCGCGAGTACGGCCCGGCGCTCAAGCGGCTCGAGGACGGTCAGAAGACCCGCGCCAAGCGGCGCCACCTCGACGTCATCGACCGGGGCCTGATGGACCTGGTCAGCGTCTACCGCGACGCGATCACGCTCGGCTCCGGATCGGGCGTCCCGCTCGTGAACGAGGAGATCCGAGACGATGTCGAGCGGCTCGTCGCCGCCTCGACACCCGAGGCGAATCTCAACCGGATCAGCATCATCTTCGCCGCACGGGAGCAGATGCTGGAGTTCAACGTGCCGCCGGCACTGGCCCTGGAGTCACTCATGGTCGGTCTGATGGCCCTTCCCCAGGAGGTCGGAGCATGAAGCCCAAGCTGGTGGCGTGGATCGTGATCGCGGCCCTGATGCTCGGCGGACTCGCGACACTCGTCGCCGTGGCCATCTCCGCCGACTCCGGCTCCGACGGTTCAGCGCGGGAGCCACAGAAGGTCTCCCCGCAGCCCGGCTCGAGCGACGCCCCGGACGCGGCGCTGGCGGCCTTCTACGGCCAGAAGCCGACCTGGAAGAAGTGCCGCGACACCTTCTACTGCGCGACCGTCAAGGTGCCGGTCGATTACGCCCACCCGGACGCCGCCAGCATCGACCTGGCCCTGCTCAAGGTCCCGGCGGCGGGGAAGCGGATCGGGTCGCTGGTGGTCAACCCCGGCGGCCCCGGTGCTCCCGGCACCGACTACGCCGCTGGTTACGCCGACGCCTTCGGTGACCCGCTGCACGAGAGCTTCGACATCGTCGGGTTCGACCCGCGCGGCACCGGGGCCTCGAAGCCGATCGACTGCCTGAGCGACAAGGAGCTCAACGCCTACATCGAGCTCGACCCGTCTCCCGATACCCCGGCCGAGGAGGCGCAGAGCTTCGCCACCGCCACCGAGTTCGGCGAGGGCTGCGTCCGCCGCTCGCCGGTGATGTCGCCGCACGTCTCGACCGAGGAGGCGGCCCGCGACATGGACGTGCTGCGCTCGGCCCTCGGTGAGAACACCCTGACCTACTTCGGTGCCTCCTACGGCACCAAGCTCGGCGGCACCTACGCGGACCTCTTCCCGACGAAGGTGGGCCGGTTCGTCCTCGACGGTGCGGTCGACCCCGCACTGCCCTCGGCCGAGCTCACCCTCGAGCAGGCCCGTGGCTTCCAGACAGCCCTCGACGCGTACGTCGACAACTGCCTGTCCACCAAGGGTGGCTGCTTCCTCGGCGACAGCCGGACGGCGGCCGAGCAGCGCATCGCCGACCTGCTCGACCAGGTCGACGCGAAGCCGCTGCCGACCACGGACGGCCGCGGCCTGAGTGAGGGAGAGGCGTTCCTCGGGATCGCACTGCCGCTCTACGCCCGCGACTACTGGGTCTACCTGAGCGCGGGACTGAAGGAGGCGTTCTCCGGCAAGGGCGACATCCTGCTCCAGCTGGCCGACGCCTACGCCAGCCGCGACGGCAAGACCTTCACGGACAACTCGATGGAGGCGATCTACGCGATCAACTGCCTCGACGACCCGTGGGCGCTGACCACCGCCGCGGAGGTCCACGACGTGACGCCGAAGTTCGTCGAGGCCTCCCCGACCTTCGGCCGGCTGTTCGCCTGGTTCACCACCGCCTGCGCCGGCTACCAGGTCGACTCCGACCACGGCCCGCACGAGGTGCACGCCACCGGCTCCGACCCGATCGTCGTGATCGGCACCACCCGGGACCCGGCGACCCCGCTCAAGTGGGCGGAGTCGCTCGCCGACCAGCTGGACTCCGGCGTCCTGATCACCCGCGACGGTGACGGCCACACCGGCTACAACTCGGGCAACGACTGCGTCGACGACGCTGTCGAGGACTACCTGATCAACGACGTCGTGCCGAAGGACGGATTGACCTGCTAGCCGAGTCCCGGGTTCTGGTGGCTCGAGTCGCGGGTTTCGGTGCCGTTTTCACTGCGGGGCTCGGTCGCCGGTATGCTTCCGGCCGTTACCTCGGTAACACGCCGCCTTAGCTCAGTCGGTAGAGCACTTCACTCGTAATGAAGATGTCGTCAGTTCGATTCTGACAGGCGGCTCCGCCACGTGGCCCCAACCTGCACCGGTAGGTTGGGGCCGCTGCCATTTCCTCGACAGCTCTTCTCGTCCTGGAGGAACGCCATCAGTACCGAGGTGAACGAACCCGCGCCCGCCGGTGCATTCCAGCCGGCTGCCTCCCGACGGCGCTTCGTCGTCTCGCTCTGCCTGAGCGCGCTCGGGTTCGGGCTCTGCTGCTACCTCGCCGTCGTCGGCAGCGTCCTGAACGGGGCCACCGCGCCGCCGGGGGACCCTGGATTCGCCGCCCTGGGCAGGGGGACCCTCGGATTCCTCCTCTTCCTGCTCGCCGTGCCGCTCGCTGTGCTCCCGCTCCTCGGTGCGCTCGTCGCACTGATCGGACGTCGCGACGAGAAGCGCGACGGGTGCTGGTCGGGCCTGTCGGCGGTCGGCCAGATCCTCGCCCTCGTCTCGGTGGTCGCGCCGATCGCGGCCTGGTTGTTCACCTGGTATCTCCTCGGATCCGTGCCTCCGGCCGGCGTGTCGTTGTAGCTGCCGTGACCCGCCATGGTGCTCAGCCTGCGAGCGATCCTGAAGGGGTGCAGGATCAGACACCGGACGCGGTTCCGGGTCGGATGGGTGGCACTCCCGAGCGACCGGCCCGCTTCTTCGGCTCCGCGGAGGAGTTCGGTGCCTGGCTGGCGCTGCACCACGCCACCGAGACCGAGCTGTGGATGGGTCTGAAGAAGAAGCACGTCGCCGATCGCGGGCTGACGTGGGAGGACGCGGTTCCCGAGGCCCTGTGCTGGGGATGGATCGACTCGCTCGCCCAACGCATCGACGACGACACTCGTCGCCAGCGCTGGACTCCTCGGAAGAAGACCTCCAGCTGGAGCAAGATCAACATCGACCTGGTCGAGAAGCTGCGCGCCGAGGGCCGGATGCAGCCCAGCGGGTTGGCGATCTGGGAGCAGCGTCGAACCGACGAGGCGCCCTACAGCTATGCAGGTCCGGAGCAGCAGCTCCCCGACGGCTATGTCGCGCAGCTGGCTGCTTCCCCCGCGGCGACCGCGTTCTGGGAGCAGGCGACCGCGAGCTATCGCAAGGTCTGCACCTTCTGGGTGGTCTCGGCCAAGCAGCAAGCCACGCGGGACCGCCGGATGACCCAGCTGGTCGAGTGCTCGGCTGCTGGGGAGCTCGTGCCCAGCCAGCGCTATGGCGAGGCGCCGCGGTGGCTGGAGCGGGCGGCGGCCGCCGCAGCGGCTGCGGGCTGACCAGAACCCGCCGCGGAGCAACGACTCTCAGGCCGGGAGGATCGGCCGATTCTCGTAGAACGTCTGCAGGACCACGGTCGTGCGGGTGCTGACCGACGCGGCCAGCCGGATGTCGCGGACCAGCGCCTCCAGGTGGCGCGGTGAGGCCACCCGGACGAAGAGGATGTAACTCGCGTCGCCGGCGATCGAGTGGCACGCCTCGATCTCCTCGAGGTGCTCGAGCAGCTCGGGTGCGTTGTCGGGCTGCGCGGGGTTGAGCGGCGTGATCTCGATGAACGCCGCGAGCGGCTTGCCGACGGCCTCGGCATCGACGATCGCTCGATACCCCTGAATGACCCCCTGGGACTCGAGCCGCTTCACCCGGGTCTGGACGGCCGACGTCGACAGGCCCGTCGCGGCGGAGAGATCGGCGAGCGTGGCGCGGGCGTCGCGGGAGAGCTCGCGCACGATCGTCGCGTCGATGGGGTCGTCGGCCATGGGCTCGAGCCTAGCAAGCCCCGAAGGCCGAAACAGGAAAGATTCCGGCCTGTGGACTGGAGAGCCGGATGAATTCCTTCTAGAGTGGGTGAACCGTCATCCTGACGACGATCGGAGGTTCACCATGCCCATCAGCCAGACTTCTTCCCAGGCCATCCTCGGCGAGCCCGAGGTCGTCGAAGACGTCATCGCCCGTGCTGCCGGCGTCGAGACCTCCGACGCCTGGCTCCGGCTGAAGGACGCCGCCTCCGCGCTCCAGCCGCTGCAGGTCCAGGACGGTTCGATCCCGGACGCCTCCGCGCACCCGGTCGCTCGCGAGCACGTCGACACGATCATCGCCTCGATCCTCGAGCTGCGACCGGCCTTCCCGCACGACGCCGAGTACCTCGAGGCGTCGATGAGCGACTTCCACCGCTGGACGGACGAGGGCTTCGGGGTGCCGGACTTCCGTGACTCCCTCGTCGCCTTCCAGCCGCAGCAGCACCGGATCGACGGACTGCGCCACCTCGCGGTCTTCCCGATGTACACCCAGAACGGCTCGTCGGACCGGCACGTCGAGGCGGTCCTGGTCGAGGTGATCTGGCCGGAGTTCATCGCCGAGCTCGAGCAGGAGTACACGAACAAGCTCTTCGTGTCGCTGCGCTTCCTCGACTTCACGCCCGGCTACGACACCAACTCGGCGGTGCTCTTCCCCGAGACCGTCGCGATGCGTGACGTCCCGGCCTTCACCTGGGGCGCGATCTTCCAGGACCGCGAGGCTGCGCGTTACCGCCGCGTGGTGCGGGCCGCTGCTGAGATCACCAAGCTCGACCTGCCCGAGGCCGCCGAGCACATGCTCGACGACCAGGAGCTGACCGAGAAGACGTTCGTGATGTGGGACATCATCCACGACCGCACGCACATGCGCGGGGACCTGCCGTTCGACCCGTTCATGATCAAGCAGCGGATGCCGTTCTTCCTCTACTCGTTGGAGGAGCTGCGCTGCGACCTGACCGCGTTCCGCGAGTGCGTCGCGATCCAGGGGCGGCTGTCGGTGCGTGAGGATCTGACGCCGGCCGAGACCGAGATGCTGCAGCACGCCGAGCTCGTGCAGTACGCGATCCTCTTCGACCGGATCTTCCGGTTCGCATTGACCGGCTCCCGGGTGCGCAACTACGACGGGGTCGGTGGACAGCTGCTCTTCGCGTGGCTGCACCAGCGTGGCGTCCTGCACTGGACCGACACCGCGCTCGCGTTCGACTGGGACGACGTCCCGGCGGCCGTCGTCGCGCTCGGTGACGCGATCGACGAGCTGTACTGGCGCTCGATCGACCGGCCCAAGACGGCGCACTGGCTCGCCGCCTACGACCTGGTGCGCGGCACCCTCACGCCGAACCCCGCGTCGGCCTGGGCCCGTGGCCTGCCCGAGGAGGTCCTCGCCGGACCGCCCAAGGGCTACACGGACGCCGTCCTGGACGACGAGTTCCCGCTGTCGATGTTCTTCGAGGCGCTGGGCAAGAAGATGAAGCCCGTGATCGAGTCCACCGCCGGGATCGTCGGCACCGATGTCTGAGTCCGTCGCCGGATCCGTCGCCGGTTCCGTGGCGGGACGGCTGGTCCTGGTCGCCGGCGCCACCAGCGCCTCCGGACTCGCGGCGACGCGCACCCTGGTCGATGCCGGGGCGCGGCTCGTCGCGGTCGGGCGGGACTCCGCGCGGCTCGAGCCGATCGCCGCCGCAGGGGCGAGCGTCGAGGTGTGCGACCTGGGTGACGAGGCGGCGGTCACCGCCCTCGCCGACCGGGTGCGGGCGACGTACGGCCGGGTCGACGGAGTACTCCACCTCGTCGGCGGGTGGCGCGGTGGCGGCGGCCTGGCCGGCCAGACCGACGAGGACTACCGCGTCCTCGAGGGTTCGTTGACCGCGCTGCGGCACGTCTCGCGCGCCTTCGACGACGATCTGACCGCCTCGGAGGCCGGCCGTCTCGCGGTCGTGTCGTCCCCGGCGGTCGACCGTCCGCTGGCCGGCGGGGCCAACTACGCGGCCGTGAAGGCGGCGACCGAGGCCTGGGCGCGCGCCGTCGCCCAGGGCTTCGCGAAGGCCGCCCGCGATGCCGGTCGACCGCTGGCAGCGGCTTCTGTCGTCTTCCGGGTCAAGGCCCTCGACGGGCTGGAGGACACCCTCGCCCAGCGGTACGTCGACCTCTGGGCGATCAACGCCGAGACTGTCAACGACACCATCGTCGACCTCACCGCAGAGATGGGACACCAGTGAGCACGATCCACGACCCGGACGTCCGCGGCTTCGCCTCCGACAACTACTCCGGCATCCACCCCGAGGTGCTCGCCGCGATCGCGGCGGCCAGCGGGGGTCACCAGGTCGCCTACGGCGAGGACGTCTACACCGAGCGCCTGCAGCAGGTGATGGCCCAGCACTTCGGTGACGGCGTCGAGGCGTTCCCGGTGTTCAACGGCACGGGAGCCAACGTCGTCGGGCTCCAGTCGATGCTGCCGCGCTGGGGCGCCGTGATCTCGGCGTCGTCGGCGCACATCAACGTCGACGAGGGCGGTGCGCCCGAACGTGTCGGCGGGATCAAGATCCTCAACGTGCCCACCGAGGACGGCAAGCTCACCCCCGAGCTGATCGACCGCGAGGCCTGGGGCTGGGGCGACGAGCACCGTGCCCAGCCGCTCGTCGTCTCGATCACCCAGTCGACCGAGCTCGGCACGGTGTACTCGGCCGCCGAGATCCGCGCGATCGCCGACCACGTCCACGGGCACGGCATGCGGCTGCACCTGGACGGCTCGCGGATCTCCAACGCCGCAGCCTCCCTCGGACTGCCGCTGCGCGAGTTCACCCGCGATGCCGGCGTGGACGTGCTCAGCTTCGGTGGCACCAAGAACGGCGCCATGCTCGGCGAGGCGATCGTCGTGCTCGACCCCGAGGCCGCGACCGGGCTGACGTACCTGCGCAAGCTCGACATGCAGCTCGCCTCGAAGATGCGGTTCGTCTCCGCCCAGCTGATCGCCCTGCTCGAAGGCGACCTGTGGCTGCGCAACGCCTCGCACTCCAACGCCATGGCCCAACGCCTGCGCGCCGGGATCGAGGCCGGCCTCGCCGACGGGTCGATCCGCGGCGTGAGCTTCACCCAGCCGACCCAGTCCAGCGCCGTGTTCGCCACGTTGCCCGACGGTGTGGCCGACCGGCTGCGGGAGTCCTTCCGGTTCTACGACTGGGACGCGGCGATCAACGAGGTGCGCTGGATGTGTTCGTTCGACACCAGCGAGAGCGACATCGACGCGTTCATCAAGGCGATCGCGCAGGAGACGCAGGGCTGACCCTGCCCAGGATCCTCGCGAGGGCGATTTCCCGCCGCACGCCGTCACGCCGTGCCAGCATGAGGGCACCCTCGAGTGCTCGGAGTGCGGATGAACCAGTCGTTGCCCTGCCCCGATTGCGGTGAGCGGCTGCCCGCGCCGGTCCCGAGCGCCTGCCCGAACTGCTCGATCCGGCTGTCCGGACCCCTCGCGATCAGGCTGTGGAAGCTCGACGTCGAGCTGGGCGACCTCGAGGAGCGTCGCACCGCGATCGGGACCGAGCGCCGTGCCCTGATCGAGGCGCTGCACGCACCGCCCGGCCCTGCCGAGGCGGTGCAGCGCGTCGCGTCGTACGACGACCCGCGCCCCGCTCCCGTCGGGCCCGCGCCGGTGATGCCGGCGGCGGCCGGACGCACGCTGAGCGTTCAGCAGCTGCTGCTCGGGCTCGGTGCGGTGCTGCTGCTCTCCGCGCTCGGCTTCCTCGGCCTGGTGATGTGGCTGGTCGTCGGGATCTGGGGGCAGGCGGCGATCCTGCTCGCCCTGACCGCCGGGTGCGCGGTCGGCTCGGGGGCCTTCAACCGGCGCGGGCTCGCCGCAGCCGCCGAGACGTTCGGTCTGATGGCGGCCGGCCTGATGTTCATGGACGCCGTCGCGATCCGCTCCTTCGGGCTGTTCGGGCTCGACGCCGCCGCCTTCGGTCTCTTCTGGGCGGTCGCCGCCGCGGTCGGCGCCGGGCTGCTGCTCGCCGTCGACCGGGCCGCCGGTGAGACCCCACGCCGCCTGGTCTCCCTGCGTCCGCTGGCGACTACCGCGGCGGTCGCGGTGCCCTGGCTCCTCGCGGGGGAGATCGACCACGGCGGCATCGAGGTGCCGGTGGTCCTGGGGGCGATCGCCCTGGTCGACGGGGCCGTCGCGGCGGCGGTCCTGCGGCTGAGCCACCGGGTGAGCAACCGGACCGAGTCCCCGTCGTTCGTCGTCGCGATGATCGCCACCGGCCTCGCGCTGCTGGGCTACGAGGTCTCCGCCCTCCTGATCGCCTACGACCTCGAGGGCGACCTCGGCGACCGGTACCTGGCCTGGGCGTTGGCGCTGATCCCCCTCGTCGCGCTGGCGGTGGTCGTCGTGCGTCGCCCGGCCTCGACGCTCCTCCAGGCCGGACTCGGCTTCGGAGTCCTGCTCGCCGCCGGCGTACCCCTCCTCGACGCGCCGTGGTGGAGCCTGCCGATCGTCGCGGCGGTGGCCGCAGCCATCCTCCTCGTCGCCGAGATGGCCGGTCCAGGGGGCCGACTGTTGGGGGCGGTCGCGGCAGTGATCGGCGTCCTCACCTACCCGATCCTGCTGATCCTGACCGAGGCGAACGCGGCCTCGCTGCGTGATCTCCTCCTCGACACCGGCGACCACACCACGGTGCCCGCGATCGCGGCGATGGCACCCGCCCTGATCGCGACCGGAGTCTTCGGCGTCGCCGCCTGGCGGGCACGCGCCGACACCGCTCGCCTGACCACGTACGTCGCCGGGGTGATCGTCTCCGTCCTCGCGGTCGAGCTGGCCTTCCTGCTCGACCGTGACGAGGCGTGGTGGTTCGCGATCGGACTGGCCGACGTCGTGGTCCTGACGGCGCTGGCCGCGGTGGCGGTGATCCGCGCCGGCGCGGACGCGCTGCCGGTCGAGGTCCTGCTCCTCGGCGCGGCGGCCGGGTCGGCGATGGTGACCTTCGGCTTCGCGGCGGCGCTCGACGACCAGGAGGCCGGACTGCACGTCGTGCTGCTGCTGGCGATCATCGGCGTCGGTGGTCTGGCCTACGCGCTCCTGCCCGGTCGCTTCGCCGCCTCCTACCTCGGCTCCGCCTTCATCTCGTCGGCCTGGTGGGTCTTCCTCGCCTGGCGGTCGGGCTCGCTCCCGATCGAGATCTACACGCTGCCCGCGGCCGCCCTGATCGGTCTGGTCGGACTCGCCCAGGCGCGCCGGTTCCGCAACGCCGGCCGGACCCCTCCGAGCCTGGCGGTCTACGGCCCGGCTCTCACGATCGCGCTCCTGCCCTCGGTCCAGGTGGGGCTCGACGACTCCGACGCCCTCCGGCTCGGGCTGACCAGCCTGGTCGCCGTCGCACTGGTGCTGCTCGGCGTCGGCACCCGGACGAAGGCGCCGGTCGTGGTCGGCGGGATCGCGATCCTGGAGATCGCGCTGCTCCAGGGCGGTCCCGTCCTGAGCGGGTTCCCGTTCTGGCTCACCGGCGGCATCGCCGGGGCGATCCTGCTCTGGGCCGGGGTGCGGTGGGAGGCCACCGTCGCCACCGGCAAGCGGTCCGCGGCCTGGTTCGAGTCGCTGCACTGACCCGGCGGCGTACCGTCGGTGCATGAGCCGCCCTGCTCCGACCACGCCGCTCGCCGCCACCCTCGTGCTGCTCGTCAGCCTCCTGGTGGCCATCCCTCGAGGTCCTGCCGAGGCCGTCACCCCAGCGCTGCAGGTCACCAACGTGGTGGCCGGGCTCGATCTCCCGTGGGACGTGAAGGCGCTCCCCGGCGGCCGGCTGCTGATCAGCGAACGCCGGGCCAAGCGGCTCCTGGTCCGCACCGGATCGACGACCCGGGTGCTGGCCTTCCCTTCGTCGAGCGTCTGGGCCGCGGGCGAGACCGGGCTGATGGGGCTGGCCGTCGATCCCGCGTTCGCGAAGAACCGGCGGATCTACACCTGCCAGGGAGGATTCCGCTCCGGGGGCGGCCACGACGTCCGCGTGATCGCCTGGCGGATGAACGCCGCCTTCACCGGGGTCACGAAGGTGAAGGTGCTGCTCGCAGGACTGCCGTCGACCTCGGGCCGACACGGCGGCTGCCGGCTCCTGATCGCCCGCAACGGCGCCCTCTACGTCGGGACCGGCGACGCCGCCGTCGGGACGAACCCGCAGAGCAAGCGCTCCCTGGGAGGCAAGGTGCTGCGGCTCAACCGGATCACCGGAGCCCCGTGGCCGAAGAACCCGTGGCCGCACGCCGCCTCGGTCGCCCGCCGCTACGTCTTCACCTACGGGCACCGCAACGTGCAGGGGCTCGCGCAGCGCGCCGACGGCTCGGTCTGGTCCGTCGAGCACGGCTCCGATCGCGACGACGAGATCAACCGGCTGGTCAAGGGCGGCAACTACGGCTGGAACCCGGTGCCGGGCTACAACGAGTCGGTCCCGATGACGGACCGGGGCCTGCCCGGAAAGCAGCGCGGGGCGCGCTGGCGCTCGGGTTCCCCGACGATCGCGACCTCAGGTGCGGCCTGGGTGAGCGGGACGCGCTGGGGCTCCTACGACGGCACCCTGGCGGTCGCGGCGCTCAAGGGCAGCCGACTGCTGTTCCTCACGTTCAACGCGCAGGGGCACCTCGTGTCGGTGCGCACCCCGGCCGCGCTGCGGAGCTTCGGTCGGCTGCGCTCGGTCACCAGTGCACCCAACGGCGACCTGCTGGTCACCACCTCCAACGGCGGCAACGACCGGGTCCTGCGGGTGACCCCGCGCTAGAGCGCTGAGAGCCGCTCCTCCAGGCTTGCGGCGACGCGATCGGCGAGGATCTTCAAAGCCGGCGGCATCAGTGGCGTGGTGAGCTTCGCCGGACCGTGGAGCTCGAAGTCGGCGTGGTAGGTCACCGCCGTGCCGGCTCCGTGCGTCTCGAACGTCATCGTGTCGATCGTCGTCAGCGACTTCCCGGCCTCACCACGGAGCTGGAATCGTTGCTGCTCGACGTACTCGGTCACGGTGTAGTCGACCTCCTGGTCGGAGCCCAGGATCTCCGAGACGTTGTGGTACTTCGTCCCGACGCCGCCATCGCCCGAGACACGCACGGTGCTCCTCGTCGGCGGGTCCCACTCCTCGGTGGTGGTGAAGTCCGACAAGTAGTCCCACACCTTCGCGAGTGGCTGGTCGACGGTGATGGTTCGTTCCACATGGGGCATGGATCCGGGGTACCCGCAGGAGCCGAGGCCATGCTCTCCGCGCGCCTTCGCGGATGCGGGAGACTGGTCGGGTGAATCCTCCGTACCTCCCCGCCGCCGACCGCTACGACTCGATGCCCTACCGCCGGGTCGGCGTGAGCGGCCTGCGGATGCCGGCGATCAGTCTCGGGCTGTGGCACAACTTCGGTGACGACGTACCGCTCGAGCGGCAGCAGCAGATCCTGCGCACCGCCTTCGACGCCGGGATCACGCACTTCGACCTGGCGAACAACTACGGGCCGCCGTACGGCTCGGCCGAGCGGAACTTCGGCCACCACCTGGCCACCACCTTCAAGGGGCTGCGCGACGAGCTGCTGATCTCGTCCAAGGCGGGCTGGGACATGTGGCCCGGCCCGTACGGCGGCATCGGCGGCACCCGCAAGTACCTGATCTCCAGCCTCGACCAGTCGCTGTCACGGATGGGTCTCGACTACGTCGACGTGTTCTACCACCACCGGCCGGACCCGGAGACCCCGCTCGAGGAGACGATGGGCGCCCTCGACGCGATCGTCCGCAGCGGCAAGGCGCTCTACGTCGGGATCAGCTCGTACGGCGCCGAGCTGACGCGTCAGGCGCACGCGATCCTGGCCGACCTCGGCACGCCGCTTCTCATCCACCAGCCGTCGTACTCGATGCTGAACCGCTGGGTGGAGTCCGACGGCCTGCTCGACACGCTCGGTGACCTCGGCGTCGGCTGCATCGCGTTCTCCCCGCTGGCGCAGGGGATGCTGACCGACAAGTACCTGCGCGGGATCCCGGAAGGGTCGCGGGCCAGCCAGGACAAGTCGCTCTCGGCCGACCTGCTCACCGACGCGGCGCTGACCCACATCCGCGAGCTCAACACGATCGCCGCCGATCGGGGACAGACGCTCGCGCAGATGGCGCTGGCGTGGGGCCTGCGCCGCCCCGAGGTCACCTCGGTCCTGGTCGGGGCGAGCAGTGCCGCCCAGCTGACCGACTCCCTCGGCGCCCTGACCCGGCTCGACTTCACCGCCGATGAGCTGGCAGCGATCGACCACCACGCGGTCGAGAGCGGCATCGACCTCTGGGGTGACGCCCGGGACTCCAAGAACGCCTGACGGGTCCAGCGCGCGGAGAATGCGGACAATGGGGTGATGAGCACGGACGGCAGCACCGACTCGATGGGTGAGCTCGAGGTCAGCCCTCCGCCGACGTACGCGGCGGGGGTGCCAGCGGTGAAGCGGGCGATGGCGTACTCGCTGTCGCAGACCTCGCCCAAGCGGACGGCGCTGACGCTGCTCGCGCTCAACCAGAAGGACGGCATCGACTGTCCCGGGTGTGCGTGGCCGGAGACCGCTGGGAAGCGGCATCGCAACGAGTACTGCGAGAACGGCGCCAAGCACGTCAACGACGAGGCGACGACGAAGCGGGTCACCCGCGCTTTCTTCGCCGAGCACTCGGTCGCGGAGCTGCGAGAGTCGTCGGACCGGTGGTTGAACCAGCAGGGCCGGCTGACCGAGCCGATGGTGCTGCGCCCCGGCGGCACGCACTACGAGCCGATCGCGTGGGACGACGCCTTCACCCTGATCGCTGACGAGCTCACGGACCTCGACTCACCTGACGAGGCGGCGTTCTACACCTCGGGCCGACTCAACAACGAGGCCGCGTTCCTGCTGCAGACCTTCGTCCGGATGTACGGCACCAACAACCTCCCGGACTGCTCGAACATGTGCCACGAGTCCAGCGGAGCGGCACTGACCCAGACCCTCGGAGTCGGCAAGGGCAGCGTCCAGCTCGACGACATCCACACCAGCGACCTGGTGTTCGTGGTCGGCCAGAACCCCGGCACCAACCATCCCCGCATGCTCAGCGCGTTGGAGGAGACCAAGCGCAACGGCGGTCGGGTGATCGCGGTCAACACGCTGCCCGAGGCCGGGCTGATCCGGTTCAAGAACCCGCAGAACGCCCGCGGGGTGGTGGGTCGCGGCACCGAGATCGCCGACCGGTTCCTGCAGATCCGCCCCGGTGGGGACCTGGCGCTTTTCAAGCTGCTCAACAAGCGGCTCCTCGAGGACGACGCCCTCGACCACGCGTTCATCGCCGCGCACACGTCGGGCTTCGACGAGTTCGTCGCCCAGGCGCACGACATCACCCTGGCCCAGACCCTCGAGGCCACCGGCCTGACCGAGGCCGAGATCGAGGCCGTGCACGCCGACGTCCTCGCCAGCAGGAGCGTCATCGTGTGCTGGGCGATGGGCCTGACCCAGCACAAGCACGGCGTCCCCACCATCCGGGAGATCGTGAACTTCCTGCTGCTGCGCGGCAACCTCGGCAAGCCCGGCGCCGGGGTCTGTCCGGTGCGTGGCCACTCCAACGTCCAGGGCGACCGGACGATGGGGATCGTGGAACAAGCACCCGACTGGTTCCTCGACGCTCTCGGCACCGAGTTCGGGTTCGAGCCGCCGCGCGCCCACGGGTTCGACTCGGTCGACACCGTCCGCGCGATGCGTGACGGTGACGTGAAGGTCTTCCTCGGCATGGGCGGGAACTTCGTCCGCGCGATGTCGGACTCGACGATCACCGAGGAGGCGCTGCGGCGCTGCCGGCTCACCGTCCAGGTCTCGACGAAGCTCAACCACTCCCACACCGTCACCGGCGACACGGCCCTGATCCTGCCGACCCTGGGCCGCAGCGACCGCGACGTCCAGGCCAGCGGGGAGCAGTTCGTCACCGTCGAGGACTCGATGAGCCTGGTGCACGCCACCCGCGGCCGCCTCGACCCGGCGTCTCCCGACCTGCTCAGCGAGGTCGCGATCATCTCCCGCCTCGCCCGCGCCACCCTGCGTGACCCGGGCACGGCCGACTGGGCCGGTTTCGAGGCCGACTACGGCCTGATCCGTGACTCCATCTCGCGGGTGGTCCCCGGGTTCGAGGACTTCAACACCCGGATCGTCGACGGCAGCAACGACGGGGCCGGCTTCGCGCTGCCCAACCCGGTCAACGCGGGCACCTTCCACACCGCCAGCGGCCGGGCGACCTTCAGCACCAACGGCCTGGAGTGGCTCGCGACCCCGCCGGGGCACCTGATCCTGCAGTCGCTGCGCTCCCACGACCAGTGGAACACCATCCCCTACACGCTCGACGACCACTACCGGGGCATCCACCACGGTCGCCGGATCGTGATGGTCAACCCGCTCGACATCGCCGAGCTCGGCTTCGCCGACCGCGACGTGGTCGACATCATCAGCGTCTGGGACGACGGGATCGAGCGCCGCGCCACCGGGTTCGTGCTGGTCGGCTACCCGGCCGCGCGCGGTTCGGCGGCGTCGTACTACCCGGAGACGAACGTGCTGGTGCCGCTCGACAGCGTCGCCGACATCAGCAACACCCCCACCTCCAAGGGCGTCCTGGTCCGCTTCGAACGGGGGAGCGTCGGATGAGTCGCCTGGCCGTACGGCGCCGGGTGCTGCGTCTGCGCGACGGGATCGCCGAGGCGGGGCCGGACGACCTGGCCGCCGAGGAGCCGATGGAGATCCGGGTCGACGGTGCTCCGTTGACGATCACGATGCGCACCCCGGGCCACGACTTCGACCTCGCCGTCGGGTTCCTGGTCGGCGAGGGCGTCCTCGCCGCAGCCGACGAGGTCGCCGGCGTGGCCTACTGCGCGGGCGCCCGCACGGGTGAGGACGGGACGAATCCGTACAACATCGTCGACGTCACCCTGGCCGCCGGCGTCACCGCCCCGATCGCCGACCTGACCCGCAGCGTCTACACGACGTCGTCGTGCGGGCTGTGCGGCAAGGCCTCCCTCGACCTGGTCCGCACCAGCTCGCGGTGGAGCGTCGCCGAGGACCCGGTGCGCGTCTCTCCGGAGCTGATCGGCGCGCTGCCCGACCGGCTCCGCGCGGTGCAGCGCACCTTCGACCGCACCGGTGGCCTGCACGCCGCGGCCCTGTTCACCGCCGAGGGGGAGCTGATCGCGGCGCGGGAGGACGTCGGCCGGCACAACGCCGTCGACAAGGTGATCGGCGACGCCCTGCTGGCGGGCCGCCTCCCCGCCCGCGGCACCGTCCTGATGGTCAGCGGACGCGCCTCGTTCGAGCTGGTGCAGAAGGCGGTGATGGCCGGAATCCCTGTCCTGGCTGCGGTCTCAGCGCCGTCCTCGCTCGCCGTCGACCTCGCCGAGGACCAGGGCCTCACCCTGCTCGGCTTCGTCCGCGGCACCTCGATGAACGTCTACGCCGGAGCGCACCGCATCTCGTGACACGGCTCAGGGCTGCCAGAGCTCGATCCGGTTCCCCTCGGGATCGGTGACCCACCCGAACCGGCCGACCCCCTCCATCTCCTGCACCTCGTCGTCGACGGCCGCGCCGGCGGCCCGCAGCTGGGCGAGCATCGCGTCGAGGTCCGCGACGCGGAAGTTCACCATCGTCTGCTGGGTCTGCGCCCCGAAGTACGTCGTCGCCGACTCGAAGGTCGCCACCACGGTCGGGCCGGCCTCGGGCTGCCACAGCCCGTGCTCACCGAGATCGAGCCCGAGCACGTCGCGGTACCAGGCGAGCTGTGCCTCCGGGTCGCGCGCACGCAGGAAGTAGCCACCAATTCCGAGGACCCGCTCCATGTCTCGAGTCTGGCACGACGAGCGGGCCCTACGCTGAGCCTGAATCGAAGGGAATGCCGGTGGGCGAGCTGTTGTGGAACCTGGCGCCGACGGCGCTGGGCATCATCGCCAGCCCGCTGGCGATCCTGGCGCTGGTGGCCGTGCTCGTGGCGGAACGGGGACGCCGCAACGGGATCGCGTTCGCCCTCGGCTGGGTGGTGGGCCTGCTGCTGGTGCTCGTCCTGGGCCTCGTGGTCTTCGCCGTCTTCGACACTCCCGATCACCTCGATGCCCCGACCTGGTTCTCCCGGCTGCGTGTCCTCCTCGGTGCGTTCATGGTGCTGGCGGCCTACTTCGTCATCCGGCGCGGCCAGGGCCACCGGCAGGCGATGGCGTCGGCGACGACACCGGGTGAGGTCGCCGCAGCGGCACCGCAGCTGCCGGGCTACCTCCAGGCGGTCTCGCAGTTCACGTTCTTCCGCACCTTCGCCCTCGGCGTGGGGCTGTTCGCGCTGAACCCGGTCGACGCGTCCTGCGCCCTGATCGCCGCGCTCGACGTCAACCAGGCGGCGCTCCCGGCGGCCCAGTCCGCTCTGGTCGTCGGCATCTTCACCGTCGTCTCGGTGCTTCCCGTCCTGGTCCCGGTCGGTGTGGTGGTGGTCCGCGGTGAGGCGGCGCGGCCGATGGTCGACGGGCTCCGGGACTGGGTGGCGGCCCGCACGAACCTGCTCAACGCCGCCCTGCTCCTCGGCATCGGCGTGATCCAGATCCAGAAGGGGATCTCCGCGCTGATCGGCTGAGTCAGTCGCCCTGGGCCAAGAACTCCCGCAGCCCGGTCGGCGGCCGACCGGTGAGGCGTTCCACGTCCCCGCTCACCCCGTCCATCTCCCCGGCCGCGATCGCGGTGTAGGTCGAGACCCAGGCGTCGTACTGCCACGCCGGGGCGGGCCACTGCTTCCGCGACTCGTAGGCCTCGGCCACCGTCTCGTCGTGAAACCGGATCGCGCGTCCGGTCTCCTCGCCGACGATCGCGGCCACCTCGGCCAGCGTGTGCGCGGCCGGCCCGGTCAGGTCATAGGTGATGTCCCGGTGGGCGTCGGGGTCGGTGAGCACCGCCACCGCGGACCGTACGACGTCGGCGCGGGTGACGGACGCGACCCGACCGTTCCCCGCCGGACCGCGGATGACCCCGTCCTCGCCGGCCAGGTGCGGCAGGAAGTCCAGGTAGAGGTTGTCGCGCAGGAAGGTGAACCCCATCCCGCTGGCCCGGATCGCCTCCTCGGTCGCCCAGTGGTCGCGGGCGAGCGTGAACGTGGCCCCGGGCGCTGCACCGACGAACGAGGTGTAGACGACATGTTCGACCCCGGCCGCGGCGGCGGCCTCGACGAAGGTGAGGTGCTGGCTCAGTCGATCCGCCGCCTCGGCCGCGGAGACCATGAACAGCACCCGTGCGCCGCGCAGCGCTTCGCGTGAGCGGTCGAGGTCGCCGTACGAGGCTAGAAGGGTCACTGCGCCGGGCAGGTCCGGCGCCCGGGCCGGATCCCGGGCGAGCATCCGGAGCGGAACCCCAGCACCAGCGAGGGAACGGGCGGCGTGACCACCGAGGAAGCCGGTGACGCCGGTGATCGCGAGCTCGGGAGAACCGGTCATGTTCCGAAGATAATCGGAAAATCCGAGGCGTAACCTGGGACGATCCGTTCATCTTGTGAACATCGGGTGGGGTCGGTCGGGCGACGGCGCCCGTCAGACCGGGAGGGTCCCGAACATGACACGCGCCGTGGCGCCTGGTTCCACCTCTGCCCTGCGGGCGCAGAACCGTCAGCGCATCCTCGACTGCCTCGCCGTCGAGCCGATGCGCCAGGCAGACCTCGCGCGACGCACCGGACTCTCGGCGGCGACCGTCTCGGGCCTGATCCGCACGATGGCCGCCACCCACGAGGTGGCCATCGCCGACGGCGTCGCCAACGGTCGACGGGGCAAGGTGGTCTCGCTGGTCCGGGAGGAGGCGATGCCGGGGATCGGGGTCGACCTCGGCCGGACCTACCTCCGCCTCGTGCTCGGCACCGGCCTGCACGACATCCGTGCCGACGAGTACCTCCCGCTCGCCGGCGAGCCGGCGCCGGCCGAGATCGTCTCCTTCGCCGCCGCGCGGATCCGGGACCTGTGCGACCGCTTCGGACTGGAGCCGTCGCACCTCGCCGGTCTCGGGCTGGCCATTCCCGCGCCGGTCGACGTCTCCACCGGCAAGGTGGTGCCGGGCGCGATCCTCTCGCCCTGGGACGACACCCCGGTGCGCGACATCCTCGAGCGCGAGCTCGGCATCGCCCCCGTGGTCGACAACGACGCCAACATGGGTGCGGTCGCCCTGGACCGTGAGACCGGGTCGGACCAAGGCGTCGTCTACCTCAAGGTGGCCGCCGGCATCGGTGCCGGCGTGATGATCGAGGGCCACCTGATCCACGGCGCCTCCAACGCGGCCGGGGAGCTCGGCCACCTCAACTTCGATCCCAACGCGGCCACCGTCTGCCGCTGCGGGCGCCGGGGCTGCCTGGAGACGCTCAGCTCGACCGAGGCGATCCGGACGGCCCTGGAGCAGGCGCTGCGGGAGCCGATCACGTTCGAGGACACCCTCCGGCTCGTGCGCGAGGGGAACCCGGTCGCGGTCACGCTGGTGAGCGAGGCCGGCAACGCGCTGGGACGCAGCCTGGCGATGGTGGCGATGGCGCTCAACCCCGGTCGGATCGTGATCGGTGGACCCCTGGCCGCGGCCGGCGCTCCGTTGCTGACCGCGGTCCAGGCCGGCCTGGACCGCGCGGTCCTGCCGATGATGTTCGCCCGGGCCCAGGTGGAGTTCTCCCCGTTCGGCGAGCACACCGAGGCGCTCGGCGCCCTCGAGGCCGGGCTGGCCGCCTCCCGGGTGGAGGGCTGAGGAGACGTCGTACCCACTTCTGGGTAGATGCCGTCCTGCGGCCACGACCCGTCCCGCCGGAAAAGGTCTCGTGGGGTAGGCGCTGCACCTCGCAGCGAACGGGCCGATTCGCGCGGTCCGCATGGGACTGGGGGTTATATCGATGTTCGGACGACGCCACCGTCAGGAGATCGATGACGCTCATTGGGTGGAGCGGCTCTCGCTGACGGAACGGACGGCCATCGTCACGATGTTCCGCGACGAGCTCGCCCGCGGCTGGGTGCCGCAGCGCACGGACCTCGAGGCCGCGCTCAACGCCTACCACCT
This sequence comes from Nocardioides sp. JCM 18999, assembly GCF_055391175.1. Classification (NCBI taxonomy): domain Bacteria; kingdom Bacillati; phylum Actinomycetota; class Actinomycetes; order Propionibacteriales; family Nocardioidaceae; genus Nocardioides; species Nocardioides sp. JCM 18999. The sequence continues at coordinate 3,241,631 of NZ_AP043887.1, read as the reverse complement.
CGGTACGTCGCCCTCGGGCTCCCGCTACGCCGGCTGACCGCCGACGCTCCTGAGCCGATCGCTCACGCGCGGGTCGGCGGTCGGGCATTCTCTTGTGCATGAGTGAGACCGACGACAGTGTGCTGGTGACCATCGACGGAAGCGTCATGGTCATCACGATCAACCGGCCGCAGGCGAAGAACGCGATCACCGGTGCCGTGGCCCGCGGGATCGCGAGTGCCCTCGACGAGCTGGACGGCAACGACGACCTCGCGGTGGGGATCCTCACCGGTGCCGGTGGATCGTTCTGCGCGGGGATGGACCTCAAGGGCTTCCTGGCCGGGGACTTCCCGGCGGTCGAGGGACGCGGGTTCGCCGGCATCGTCGAGAGAGCGGCCGCCAAGCCGCTGATCGCCGCGGTCGAGGGCTATGCGCTCGCCGGTGGCTGCGAGGTCGCGCTGTCGTGCGACCTGATCGTCGCCGGCCAGGGTGCGAAGTTCGGGATCCCCGAGGTCAAGCGCGGCCTGATCGCCGCCGCCGGTGGTCTGATGCGGCTGCCCGAACGGATCCCGGTCAACGTGGCGATGGAGCTCGCGCTGACCGGTGAGTTCCTCGGCGCCGAGCGCGCCCACGAGCTCGGGCTGGTCAACCGGCTCACCGCCGACGGCGAGGCGCTCACCGCCGCCACGGCGCTGGCCGAGGTCATCGCGGCCAACGGTCCGCTGGCCGTGCGCGCCAGCAAGCAGGTCATCGTCGAGTCCGCCGCCTGGCCGGTCGAGGAGCGCTGGACCCGGCAGCAGACCATCGTCGACCCGATCTTCTCCTCCGCCGACGCCACCGAAGGGGCCGCGGCGTTCGCCGAGAAGCGCGCCCCGCAGTGGACGGGCCGCTGAGGCTGACCGGACTGGAGAGCTGAGCGCCGTGATCGTCTCGCAGAACCCGCTGCCCGAGCAGGTCGGCGAGCGGTTGCGGGCCCAGCTCACCTTCCTCGCCGAGGCCGACCGGCTGAAGACGGTCCTGCGCGCCTCGCCCCTCGCAGCGGCGGCACGACGGGAGAACGACGCCGAGCACTCGTGGCACCTCGCGCTGATGGTCCTGATCCTGTCGGAGTACGCCACCGAGCCGATCGACGTCGGCCGGACGCTCGAGCTCGTCGTCGTGCACGACCTGGTCGAGATCCATGCCGGGGACAGTCCGGTCTTCGACGACGACGCCGTGGTCGATCAGGTCGCTCGCGAGCAGGCGGCCGCCGACCTGCTGTTCGGGCTGCTCCCACCCGACCAGGCCCGCCGCGTGCGCGAGGCGTGGGACGAGTTCGAGGCCAACGAGTCACCCGAGGCGCGGTTCGCCAAGTCGATGGACCGGCTGGAGCCGATGCTGCTCAACTGGCTCGCTCGTGGCGGCACCTGGCAGACGCCGGGGGTGAGCGAGGCCGACGTGCGGGCACGCGAGGCCGACGTGGTCGGGCGTGGAACCACCCTGGGCGAGTTCGCGGACCTGATCGTCCGCGAGGGGCTCGAGAACGGCTGGATCCGTCCCGACGCCTGATCCTCAGTCACATCGCCCGGTGGTGCGGCAGTCCGTTCGCATCGAGCCAGTCGAAGACGCCCCAGCTGAACCCGGACTCGTACGCCGTCGTCACCGAGTCCGGCATCTCGGGCTCGATGCCGTGCCGCAGGCAGAGCGCTCGAGCCGTCTCATACCCTCGGATCCACTCGGCCTCTGAGTTCCCACCAACCACTCGTGCATTCGAACATTTGTTCGAACACGGTGCAAGTCGCGGAATGCCGCGGGCCAGGGTCTGCTGCGTGAAGCAGCGCGGCCCTGGCCCGGCGAGCATCGATCAGATGTTCGTCTGCACCCCAGCCAGCAGCTGGCGGGCCGCGACGATCCGCTGCACCTGGTTGGTGCCCTCGTAGATCTGGGTGATCTTCGCGTCGCGCATCATCCGCTCGACGGGGTAGTCCCGGGTGTAGCCGTAGCCACCGAGCAGCTGGATCGCATCCAGCGTGACCTGCATCGCGACGTCGGAGGCGAACGCCTTGGCCGAGGCGCCGAAGAACGTCAGGTCGGAATCGCCGCGCTCGGAGCGACCGGCGGCGGCGTAGGTGAGCTGGCGAGCAGCCTCCACCTTCATCCCCATGTCGGCGATCATGAACTGCAGTCCCTGGAACTCGGCGATCGGCTTGCCGAACTGCTGACGCTCCTTGACGTACTCGATCGCGTAGTCGAGCGCACCCTGCGCGACACCGACGGCCTGGGCCGCGATCGTGACGCGGGTGTGGTCGAGGGTCTTCATCGCGTACTCGAAGCCCTTGCCCTCCTCGCCGATCAGGCGATCGGCCGGGATCCGGACGTTGTCGAAGTAGACCTCGCGGGTCGGGGAGCCCTTGATCCCGAGCTTCTTCTCCGGCGCACCGAAGGAGACGCCGGGGTCGGACTTCTCCACGATGAAGGCGCTGATGCCCTTGGAGCGCTTCTCCGGGTCGGTCATCGCGAGCACGGTGTAGTACTCCGAGACGCCGGCGTTGGTGATCCAGCGCTTCACGCCGTTGAGCACCCACTCGTCGCCGTCGCGCACCGCGCGGGTCTTCTGCGCCGCGGCGTCGGAGCCGGCGTCGGGCTCGGACAGGCAGTAGGAGAAGCCGCCCTCGCCGGCGGCGAGCTTGGTCAGGTACTTCGCCTTGAGCTCGTCCGAGCCGCCGATCTGCAGCGGCAACGAGCCGAGCTTGTTGACCGCCGGGATGAGCGAGGCCGACACGTCGGCGCGGGCGATCTCCTCGATCACGATCACGGTCGCGAGGGCATCGGCGCCGACGCCGCCGTACTGCTCGGGGACGTGCGGTGCGTAGAAGTCGGACGCGACCAGGGCGTCGTGCGCCTCCTGCGGGTAGCGCGCGTCCTCGTCGACCTCGGCGGCGTACGGGGCGATCTTGTCCGAGACGATGGCGCGGATCGCGCGCCGGATCTCGATGTGGTCCTCAGGCAGACCGTAGAGCGGGTTGCTCATTCACTTCTCTCCATAGGTGTAGAAACCGCGGCCGGCCTTGCGGCCGAGCAGGCCGGCCGAGACCATCCGGATCAGCAGCGGCGGCGGGGCGTAGAGCGGCTCCTTGAACTCCTCGTAGAGCGACTCGGCCACGGCCTTGGTGGTGTCCAGGCCGATCAGGTCGGCCAGGGCGAGGGGACCCTGCGGGTGTGCGGCACCGCGCACCAGGGCCTCGTCGATGTCCTCGGCCGAGGCGAAGCCGGACTCGTACATCCGGATGGCCGAGAGGACGAAGGGGATGAGGAGCGCGTTGACGATGAAGCCGGCGCGGTCCTGCGACTCGACCGGGTGCTTGCCCAGGTCGTCGATGACGAACGAGCGGGCCAGGTCGACCGACTCACGGCTGGTGAGCAGCGAGGGCACCAGCTCGACCAGGGAGAGCACGGGGACGGGGTTGAAGAAGTGGATGCCGAGCACGTGGGTCGGGCGCGAGGTGGCGACCGCGAGGTTCATGATCGGGATCGACGAGGTGTTGGAGGCGAGCAGCGCCTCGGGGTCGGTGACGATCTTGTCGAGCTTCTGGAAGAGGTCGATCTTGGCGCCCTCGTCCTCGAGGATCGCCTCGATCACCAGCTGGCGGTCGGCCAGCGTGGTGAGGTCGTCGACGACGCGGATCCGAGCCAGGACGTCGGCCGCGGAGTCGATCTTGCCGCGCTGCTCGGCGCGCTCGAGGGAGGCGGTCAGGCGACGCTGGGCGGCGTCGACGGCACCCGCGCTCGACTCGACGACGATGACGTCCTTGCCGGCGCGTGCACTGACCTCGGCGATACCGGACCCCATGAGGCCACCGCCGACCACTCCGACCCGCTCGATACCCGTCATGCCTGTCTCCTTGTTCGACTCGAACCTCTAGTGAAACGCAATTCCACCTTCACGATACTCCGTTTCATTGGATAGGTTCAATCCATGACCTCAGGTGAGCGTTCAGCCCGGGAGCGGCTCGTCGCCGCGGCCTTCGAGCTCTTCGAGGAGCAGGGCTACGAGAGCACCACCGTGGACGAGATCGCGACGCGTGCCGCCGTCAGTCGATCGACCTTCTTCCGGAACTTCGGTTCCAAGGAGGACGTGATCTTCCCCGAGCACGCCGCGCTCCTGACCCGGATCGGGCAGCGGCTCGAGCTCTCCCAGGCCGACACCCGGGAGATCGCGGTCGCCGACGCGGCCCGAGTGGTGCTGATGCACTACCTCAGCGAGGGCGACATGGCGCGGGCTCGCTACCGGCTCACCTCGACCGTGCCGACGCTGCGTTCGCGCGAGCTGGCCAGCCTGCGCCAGTACGAGCTGCTCTTCGCCAGCTACCTGCGCCGGTGGTGGATCGACCTGCCCGACGGTTCCCTGCGCGCGGAGCTGATGGCGGCGACGGTCGTCGCGGCGCACAATCACGTCCTGAGGGGCTGGTTGCGCGACGAGTCGGGCGACCCGATCGCGGAGTTCAACCACGCGATGGAGCTCGTCCTCGGGCAGTCCACCTCGACGGAGGAGACTGCGGTGGTGGTGGTGAAGCTGGGCGGCGACACGGCGAGTATCGCCCGCAGGGTCCAACGGGCGCTCGACGCCCATGCAGCAGAAGTTTCAGCAGACTCAGAGGGGTAGGCGTTCATGCAGCAGGTCAAGGCAGTCATCGCTCGTGCCAAGGGATCACCGGTCGAGCTCGTCACGATCAACGTGCCCGACCCCGGTCCGGGTGAGGCGGTGGTGAAGGTGCAGGCCTGCGGGGTCTGCCACACCGACCTGCACTACCGGGAGGGCGGGATCAACGACGAGTTCCCGTTCCTGCTGGGCCACGAGGCCTCCGGGATCGTCGAGGCCGTCGGCGAGGGCGTCACCGGCGTCGCGCCCGGCGACTTCGTGATCCTCAACTGGCGCGCGGTGTGCGGGCAGTGCCGGGCGTGTGACCGGGGCGAGCCGCAATACTGCTTCGCGACCCACAACGCCAAGCAGAAGATGACGCTCGAGGACGGCACCGAGCTCTCGCCGGCCTTGGGGATCGGGGCGTTCGCGGAGAAGACCCTGGTCGCCGCCGGGCAGTGCACCAAGGTCGACCCGTCGGCCCGTCCGGCTGCGGTCGGGCTGCTGGGCTGCGGCGTGATGGCCGGGCTGGGTGCGGCGATCAACACCGGCGCGATCACCCGCGGTCGCTCGATCGCCGTGATCGGCTGCGGCGGTGTCGGCGTGGCCGCGATCGCCGGTGCCGCGCTGGCGGGGGCGAACCCGATCATCGCCGTCGACATCGACGCCAAGAAGCTCGAAGCCGCTCGCAAGCTGGGCGCGACCCATCTCGTCGACTCCTCGCAGGTCGACCCGGTGGAGGAGATCAAGCGGATCTGCGGTGAGGTCTACGCCGGCGCCGAGGGTGCCGACGTGGTGGTCGAGGCGGTCGGTCGCCCGGAGACGTGGAAGCAGGCGTTCTATGCCCGCGACCTGGCCGGCACCGTCGTCCTGGTCGGTGTCCCGACGCCGGACATGAAGGTTCCCGAGATCCCGCTGATCGACGTCTTCGGCCGCGGCGGCGCGCTCAAGTCGAGCTGGTACGGCGACTGCCTGCCGTCCCGCGACTTCCCGATGCTGGTCGACCTGTACCAGCAGGGCCGGCTCGACCTGGACGCCTTCGTCACCGAGGAGATCTCGATCGACGACGTCGAGGCGGCGTTCGAACGGATGCACCACGGCGACGTGCTGCGCTCGGTGGTCGTGTTGTGAGCGCCCGGGTCGACCACGCGGTCTCGTCGGGCACGTTCTCGCTCGACGGGCAGACGTTCGACGTCGACAACAACATCTGGGTGGTCGGTGACGACCACGAGTGCGTCGTGATCGACGCCCCGCACTCGGTCGAGGACATCCTCACCGTGGTCGGCGACCGGGTGGTGGCAGCCATCGTGTGCACGCACGCCCATGACGACCACGTCCGGGTCGCGCCGGCGCTGGCCGAGGCCACCGGTGCGCCGATCCTGCTGCACCCGGCCGACCGTCCGGTCTGGGAGCTCACCCACGGCGACCTGGAGTGGGACGTCGATCTCGAGGACGGGATGACGATCGGGCTGGGCGGCACCGAGCTCAAGGTGCTGCACACGCCGGGTCACGCCCCGGGCGCGGTCTGTCTCTACGTGCCGGAGCTCGGCTGCGTCTTCACCGGCGACACCCTGTTCCACGGCGGCCCCGGTGCGACCGGTCGCTCCTTCTCCGACGCCGACCTGATCGTCGACTCCATCCGCGCCCAGCTCTTCGCCCTGCCCGACGAGACGGTGGTGCACACCGGCCACGGCGAGGACACCACCATCGCGGCCGAGAAGGCGGCCCTCGGCGCCTGACCTAACGCTCGGGCTGGCCCTCGAGGACCGCGTCCATCGCGGCCCGGCCGATCGCCAGCGCCTCGGCGATCACGCTCAGGTCCTTGCCCAACCGTGGCACGTCGTGCGAGTCGGCTGGCGGTCGCACCTGCGTGATCAGCGCCCCTGCGTCGGCGGGAGGGGCGTCGAGGAACAGGTCGTCGGCGGCGTACCGACGCGCGCGGTCGCGGTAGCTCGCCTCGGCACCGCGGGCGTGGCGCAGGAAGTAGGGCCGCATCAGCGCCTGCTCGAGCCGCGACCCGCTGGAGGACTGGCCCGCCCGGCGGGTGCGCAGCACCAGCACGTGCGTGGCCCCGGCGGCGAAGGCGGTGCGGAACGGGACCGCCTCGGCCAGGCCGCCGTCGAGGAAGCGGCGCCCGCCCAACGCGACCGGGTGCCCGGCGAGCAGCGGCAGCGTCGTGGTCGCCTTCAGCGCGGTCTTGAGCGAGCCGCGGTCGACGATGTGCGGCGCCAGGTCCGTCGGCGTACCGGACTCGACGTCCGTGGCGATCGGGTGGAAGGTCACCGGGTTGGCCAGGATCGCGTCGAAGTCCATCGGGGTGATGTGCTCGTAGACCTCGTTGACCAGCACGTCGAGGTCGACCGCCGGGCCGCCGCGGAGCAGGCGACGCGGATCGTTCACGCCGGCCGACGCGACCTCGGGGAACGCCCAGCCCGGCAGGAACTCCTGGGCATGGCCCGTCAGCAGCCACGCCGCGTTCAGGGCGCCGCCCGAGGTGCCGTAGAGGGCGTCGAAGGAGTCCACGAGACCGGCCGAGTCCAACGCCAACGCCATCCCGGCGGAGTACGCCGTCCTGTTCCCGCCACCCTCGATGACGAGCGCGACCCGGTGCGGGTCCTCGCGCTGGCCGGGTCGACTGCCCGTGTCGCGGCGGTGGGTGAGGACCTCGAGGACGGGCTGGATCGCGGGCTGGGTCACGTGATCGTGATGCCGCCGTCGACGGCGATGGTCTGGCCGGTGATGTAGCCGGCGGCGTCGGAGGCGAGGAACGCCACCGTCGCGGCCAGCTCGGCCGGGTCGCCGACCCGGCCGACGGTGACCCGAGCCATCTGGGCCTCGAGGTAGCCGGGCGGGTAGGTGTCGGTCATCTCGCTGGTGAAGAAGCCCGGCGCGATCGCGTTGACCCGGATGCCCTTGCGGCCGGTCCACTGCTGGGCGAGGTCGCGCGTCATCCCGATCAGGCCCGCCTTCGAGGAGGCGTACGCCGCCTGGGGAAGGCCTGCGGTGGTCAGGCCGAGGACGGAGGAGATGTTGATGATGCTCGAGCCCGGACCCATCACGCGGCCGCACGCCTGGGCCATCCAGTAGCAACCGTGCAGGTTGATGTCGATCACCTGGCGGAACTGCTCGGGGGTCTCCTTGAGCGCCGGCACCGCCGTGCCCACGCCCGCGTTGTTGACCAGGATGTCGACCCGGCCGAAGGCCTCCATCGCCGCGGCGACCAGGGCGGTGCAGGAGTCGGGGTCGGTGACGTCGGTCGGGACGGCGAGGCCGCGGCGGCCGGTCGCCTCGACCAGGGCCAGCGTGTCGGCGAGCCGGTCGGCGCGACGGGCGGCGATCACCACGTCGGCGCCGGCCTCGGCCAGGCCCTGGGCGAAGGCGACACCGAGGCCGCTGGAGGCGCCGGTGACGATCGCGACCCGACCGTCGAGCCGGAACAGGTCGGGGAGCGGGGTCTGGGCCATAGCGGTGGTCTCCGGGATCGTGATACAAGTGAGCAATCGCTTAGGTAAGCGTTCGCTCAGCAGCATTCCACGGTGCTGCGAGTGTGTCCAGGATGTCTGCTCCGCGCAGCCGCGGAAAGGGGGAGCGCGATGACCGATGTGAGCCCCGGCCCGGGCCCGGCCCTGAGCCCCGCCCAGCAGCGCCTCCTCGACGCGGCCGCCGACGCGTTCGCCGAGAAGGGCTTCGGCGGTACCGGCACCCGCGACATCGCGGCCCGAGCCGGCCGCAGCCCGGCGGCCGTCTACATCCACTACGGCTCCAAGGAGGAGCTGCTCTACGCGATCAGCCTCCAGGGCCACCTCGACTCCCTCGCCGTGCTGCGCGAGGCGTTCGAGGAGTTCGCCGATCCGGTGCGGCGGCTCTGGGCGATGGTGCACCGGTTCAGCCACTGGCACATGGCGCACGCCAAGCGCGGCCGCGTCGTGCAGTACGAGCTGCACGCCCTGGCCGAGCCGCACCGTGCCGAGATGCTCGACCTGCGTCGCGAGCTCACCCGGCTGATGATCGACGCGCTGCACGACGGCCAGGCCCGTGGCGCCTTCGAGGTCGGCGACGTCGAAGGCACCGCCCGAGCGCTGCTCTCCCTCTCGGTGGACCTCGTCCGATGGTTCGACCCGAGCCTGGCGCGTGACGCGGAGCGGGTCGCCGTCCTGAATGCCGACCTGGCGGTGCGGATGGTCGCACCCCGGACCTCACCTGCAGGAACGCCCTCTATTGTGACAGCAGAACTGTCACCATCACGGAAGCACGGAGAACACTCATGACCACTCGTACCGCCATCGTCACCGGCGCCGCTCGTGGCATCGGCGCCGCCGTTGCCAAGCGTCTGGCCGCCGACGGGATGAAGGTCGCCGTCCTCGACCTGGACGAGGCCTCGTGCGCCGACGTCGTCAACGCGATCAACGCCGCCGGTGGTGAAGCGATCGCCGTCGGTGCCAACGTCGCCGACGAGGCGTCCGTCATCGCGGCCGTCGCCAAGGTCGCCGAGGAGCTCGGCGCTCCGACCGTCCTGGTCAACAACGCCGGCATCATCCGCGACAACATGCTGTTCAAGATGAGCGTCGACGACTGGGACTCCGTGATGGCCGTCCACCTGCGCGGTTCGTTCCTGATGACGCGCGAGGTGCAGAAGCACCAGACCGTCGCCAAGTACGGCCGAATCATCAACCTCTCCAGCACCTCCGCGGTGGGCAACCGGGGCCAGGTCAACTACTCCGCCGCCAAGGCCGGCGTCCAGGGCTTCACCAAGACCCTGGCGATCGAGCTCGGCAAGTTCGGCGTGACCGCCAACGCGATCGCCCCCGGCTTCATCGAGACCGAGATGACCGCCGCCACCGCCGCCCGGATGGGCATGGAGTTCTCCGACTTCAAGGAGATGATCGCCAAGAACACCCCCGTCGCCCGGACCGGTGTCCCGGACGACATCGCCAACGCCGTGTCGTTCTTCGCCGGCGAGGCCGCGGGCTACGTCACCGGCCAGGTGCTCTACGTCGCCGGTGGTCCCGTTGACTGAGGCCGGCGTGCAGAAGCGGGTCTTCAACGGGGTCGCCGAGCTCGAGGCCGCGGTCGGCGAGCACGTCGGCTACTCCTCGTGGCACGAGATCACCCAGGCGCAGGTCGACCAGTTCGCCGAGGCCACCGGGGACCACCAGTGGATCCACGTCGACCCGGCCCGCGCCGCCGAGGGTCCGTTCGGGCGGACGATCGCGCACGGCTTCCTGACGATCTCGATGGCCCCGGTCCTGATGGCCGAGATCTACGACCTGACCGGGATCGCGATGGGGCTCAACTACGGCTCCAACAAGGTCCGCTTCCCGGCCCCCGTGCCGGTCGGCTCCCGGATCCGTGCCGGGCTCGAGCTCGCCTCGGTCACCCCCGGTGCCGGCGGCTACCAGGTGCAGTGGAACGTCACGATCGAGATCGAGGACAGCCCCAAGCCCGCCTGCGTCGCCGAGTTCCTCGTCGTCGTCATCCCGGGCTGAGGTGGCTCGCACAGTGTCACGGTGATGGCTGGCGTCGAGGGTGACACCTCCGAGATGTCACCGATGAGGCAACCTGTCACCGTGACACTTTGCTCGCTGCGCCCCATCACCGACGCCGACATCGCGACCGTCCTGCGGATCAACCTCGACAACGTCGAGGTGCTCGCTCCGATGGACGAGGCGAAGCTGCGCCGCAAGCTCGCCATCGCGGAGCGGTTCGACGTGATCGACGTCGAGGGCGAGGTGGCCGGGTTCGTCGTCGCCTACGGTCCGGAGGCGCCGTACTGGTCGCCGAACTTCGAGTGGTTCAAGGACCGGTACGGCGACCTCGTCTACCTGGACCGGATCGCGATCGATCCCGCGTTCCGTCGTCGGGGGATCGCCAGCGCCGTGTACGACGAGCTCGAGGCGCTGGCCGCCCCGCACGGCCGGATGGCGCTGGAGGCGGTCGACGACAACGACCCCTCGCTGGCCTTCCATGCGGGTCGCGGCTACGTCGAGGTCGGCCGATTCACCTGCATCGGCCACGACAACGTGATGATGGTCAAGGAGCTCTGAGCGCACCAGACCGGCCATCTCGGCGGACCAGACGGGCCATCTCGGCGGGTCAGAGACGGCGCAGCAGCACCACGCCGTCCTCGAGGGTCGCCTCGGTCCCGTCGGGACCGACCGCGTCGCGGGAACGGGTCTCGGCGAGCACCGTCTCCCACTGCCCGTCCGGCAGGTCGAGCTCGGCGATCTCCTGGTCGGGGCTGAGGAAGTCGTGGTGGTGATGGCCGCCGCCGTGCGTGTGGTCCTCATGCGAGTGGTCCTCGTGCTGGTGCTCCTGGGCCGCCTTCGACCACGGCGGGAACGCCGCGTGCGAGACGATCAGCAGGTGCCCGCCCGGCGCGATCGAAGCCGCCGCACGGCGCAGGATCTCGGTGCGGTCCAGGTCGACCATCGAGTGGAAGAACGAGGCCGTCACCAGGTCGTAGGACGCCTGCGGCTCCCAGGTCTCCAGGTCGTGGGCGATCCAGGTGGCCCGCTCCTCGAGCCCCCGAGCGGCGGCGGCCTCGGCGCCGCGGGCGACGGCGGTCGGCGAGATGTCCACCCCCGTGACCTGCCAGCCCTGCTCGGCCAGCCAGATCACGTCGCCGCCCTCGCCGCAGCCCAGATCCAGTGCCCGGCCCGGGGTCAGGGTCGCCGCGACCGCGGCGGTCGTCGCGTTCACCCGTCCTGACCAGATCTGCGCCTGGTCGCCGGTGTCGTTGTAGCGCGCCTCCCAGTGCACCGCGGGCACCTCGGCCTCGGCGGCGTCGAACTCGCTGCTGATCAGCGCCATGTTGAGCATCGCGGCGGCGGAGACGCCGGCGCTGATCGACATCGGCACGTTGAGGCCGGGGTTGACCACGTTGCCGGCCGCCCAGACCCACGGGTGGCTGGTCCGGCCGGTCATCGGGTCCACGGCGAGAACCGGGCCGAGCGGACCCTCCTCGTGGGCGAGGTCGAGTCCGCCGAGGAAGCCCTCGTGCGGGCGCGGGGTGGCGCCGACGAAGAGCGCGCCGACCTCGACCACCCCCTCCTCGGTGCGGACGCCGGTCACGGTCCCGTCCGGGCCGAGCACCTCGATCACGGGGCTGGTCACGATCCGCACGCCGCGGCTCTCCAGGCGTCGTACGGTCTCGACCGGGAGGTCGCCCAGGGCGTCCGAGAAGAGGACCACGTCGTCGCTCCACTGGCGGATGAGCTCGGTGAGGTGGACGGAGAACGGGCCGGTCGCGAGCACGCCGAGACGCTGGTCGCGCACCTCCCAGCCGTGGCAGTAGGGGCAGTGCACCACGCCGGTGCCCCACCGTTCGGCCAACCCTGGGACGGCGGGAAGCTCGTCGGTCAGTCCCGTGGCGACGAGGGTGCTGCGCGCGGCGTGACGGGATCCGTCGGCCAGGGTGGCGATCAGCCCGGCACCGTCGGGGTGGTCCTCGAGCCGGTCGACCGTTCCGGTGACGACCTCGACGCCGTACTCGGCGATCTCGGCGCGGCCGCGCCGGAGCAGCTCCGCTGGATCGAGCCCCTCGTGCCCCAGCACGCCGTGCATGTGCGCGGCGTAGCGGTTGCGCGGCTCGCCCGCGTCGACGACGAGCACGCGGCGGCGCGCCCGGCCGAGGGTGAGGGCGGCGCTGAGGCCGGCGGCGCCGCCTCCGATGACGAGGACATCCCAGGTGTGGCTGTGTTCCATGCTGACAAGAGTGCGTCGACCATGACAGAATCGCAAACAGTCTTGCAGAAATGGCAAGAACTGGACGAGGAGTGCGGATGGACGGCTTGGAGCAGGTCGGGCCACGGCTGCGGGCGGCGCGGCAGGATCGTGGCTGGACGTTGGAGACCCTCGCCGAGCGCGCGGGGCTGTCGGCGAGCACGCTGTCGCGGCTGGAGAGCGGGAAGCGTCAGGCCAGCCTCGAGCTGCTGCTCCCGCTCACCCGCCAGCTCGGCATCCGGATCGACGACCTGCTGCCCGCCGAGGTGCCCGACCCGCGGGTGCGACGGCCGGTGATCAAGCGGCACGGCATGGTGCTGGTGCCGCTGGCCCCGGAGGGGTCGGCGATCGAGACCTACAAGGTGACCTTCCCGCCCGGGGAGCCACCGGAGCTGCGGGTCCACGACGGCTTCGAGTGGCTCTACGTGCTCAGCGGCAAGCTGCGGCTGCGCCTCGGCGAGCGCGAGCTGATCCTGACGCGCGGCGAGGCGGCCGAGTTCGACACCCGCACCCCGCACAGCCTCTCCGCCGCAGGCACGCGGCCGGCCGAGGTGATCAGCATCTTCAACCAGGCGGGCGTGCGGATGCACACCCACGCCGACAGCTGAATCTCAGCGGATCACGCCACCCCACGCCGAGCGGGCCCCGGACTCACCGACCCGGTACACCTGGACCGCCGTCGCCAGCGCCGCCAGGACGGCCAGCACCGCAACCGTGACGACGACCGCCTGACTCGTCTCGGGACGCCGACCGAGCCAGACCCAGACGACGTCGAGGACCAGCAGCGCCAACGCGAACCAGATCAGCTGCTTGCCGAGATCTGCGTGTTTGCCCGGATCCCCGACCAGCTTCTCCAGCGCCTCGCCGGAGTTGGTCGCGATCGGGATCAGGGCGGTCGCGACCGCAGTGATCGCGACGACCAACCAGCCGTACGTCGCCCGCCAGTTCGGCTTGACCACGATGGCGAGCGTGCCGATGACTGCCAGTGGAAGTAGAACCACGACCCCGTGCACCACGAGCGGGTGAAGCGGGAGACCGTTGATGGAGTCCATGCGTCCAGCATGCCGGGTCGAACCCGATCACGACATGGGCCGCGCCCGTGGCGTGCTGGCGATCGGCGCCGTGATCCTGGCGGTCCTGGCCCTCCTGGTCGTGCCCGACCCCGCCCACGCGGCCCCGGCGGCCCCGGCGGCGCCGCGTCCCGTCGTGGACGGACCCGTCCTGATCGACCAGGTCACCGGCCAGCGCTGGATCCCGCGCGGGGTCAACTGGCCCGACCTGGAGTACTCCTGCGTCGGCACGACCGGCACCAACGGCTGGGACGCCAGCCCCCGTCACAGCGCCGCCGAGACCGCCGCGATGGCGACCTGGGGGATCGACGTGGTCCGGCTCCCGCTCAACCAGGACTGCTGGCTGGGCACCGACGGCGCGACGGCCGGCACCAACCCGAGCACCACGACCTACCGCAACGAGGTCGCCGCCCGCGTCGACCTGGCGCACCGCGCCGGTCTGGCCGTCATCCTGGACCTGCACTGGAACGCTCCGGCCGGACGGCTCGCCCTCCGTGACCAGCGCGCGATGCCGGACCAGCAGTCGGTCACGTTCTGGGCCAGCCTGGCCGCGACGTTCAAGGACGACCCGTCGGTGATGTTCGACCTGTTCAACGAGCCCTACTCACCCGCCCAGATCTGGCCCGGTCGCCCGGGTGCCAGCCACGTCAGCTGGGACTGCTGGCGTGACGGCGGCTGCCGGGTGCCGGACCTGACCCAGGCCGAGGTCCCGACCGCCACCTCCCCGACGTACGTCGCCGCCGGGATGAGCGCGCTCGTCGCAGCGGTCCGCGGCGCCGGTGCCGACCAGCCCGTGATCGCGTCGGGCCTCGAGTTCGGCAACGACCTCACCGGCTGGCGCGCCCACGCCCCGGACGACCCGCAGCTGGTCGCGGGCTGGCACGACTACGTGCACCAGAGCTGCCCGCGGGCGTGCTGGACCCCGATGGTCGACCCGGTCGCGCACACCACCCCGGTGGTGATGACCGAGACCGGGTACGCCAGCGCCGACCCGACCTGGCTCAACGACGCGATGGCCTTCGGGGAGCGGCACGGGATCGGCTCGATGCCGTGGGCCTGGTGGAACCTGACACCCGGCGAGATCGCGGCCAAGGGCGACTACGCGCTGCTCGAGCCGGGCACGTTCACCCCGCGGGTGCCGGCGGGGCGGGTCGTGCACGACCGGCTCGGTCGGACCCCGGTGCCGCCGATGGATCCCGCCGAGATGATGGCCGAGCCCCCGAACGGGACGCCCAACCCCACCGGGCCACTGACCAACGCGGCTCCACCACCGCTGCGGGTGGTCTTCGGGTCGCGACCGAAGCTGGTCGGCACGGCCGCGGTCGGGCGCCGGCTCACGGCACGCGTGCGTGGCTGGACGTGGGGGACGCGGCTCAGCTTCGTGTGGCGGCGCAACGGTCGCCCGATCGCGGGCGCCGACCGGGCGACGTACCGGATCCGGCGGGCCGACCGGCGCGCGAAGCTCTCGGTGCAGGTGACCGGCCGCAAGCCCGGTCACCTCTCCCTGACCCGGACGAGCGCGGCCCGTCGTATCAGGTGAGGGTCAGGTCAGTTGCTGATCTGCAGCGTCTTGGCGGTGCGGGTCAACGTCTCGTTGGCCAGCGCGGCGTCCTCGCCCAGCTTCGTCCCGTACGTCGGCACCAGCTCGCTCAGCGTGGGGGCCCAGGCCTCGGCCTTCTCGGGGAAGCAGCGGCTGAGCACCTCGAGCATGATCGGCGTGGCCGTCGAGGCGCCCGGGGACGCACCGAGCAGACCCGCGATGGTGCCCTCGGAGCCGGTGATGACCTCGGTGCCGAACTGCAGGGTGCCGTCGGGGCGGATCACCTGGACGCGCTGACCGGCGGTGATCGTGTCCCAGTCGCCCGGCTTGGCGTCGGGGAAGAAGTCGAGCAGGTCCTTGAACTTGGAGTCCTTGGAGCGCAGCACCTCGGAGACCAGGTACTTGGTCAGCGACATGTTGTGCGCCGCCGTGCTCAGCATCGGGCCGAGGTTGCCCGGCTTGATCGAGCCGAACAGGTCGAACCACGAGCCGTGCTTGAGGAACTTGGGGGTCCAGCCGGCGTAGGGGCCGAAGAGCAGGTGGCTCGAGCCGTCCACCACGCGGGTGTCCAGGTGCGGCACCGACATCGGCGGGGCGCCGACGGCGGCCTTGCCGTAGACCTTCGCCAGGTGCTGGGTGACCAGCTCCGGCTTCGAGGTCCGCAGGAACTCACCCGAGACCGGGAACCCGCCGAAGCCGTGGATCTCCTTGATCCGGGACTTCTGCAGCAGCGGCAGCGCGCGGCCACCGGCGCCGACGAAGACGAAGTCGGCCGTGTGGTGGAACGCGTCGCCCTTGGCGGCGCCCGAGCGGTACTTGCCCATCACGTGCCAGGTGCCGTCCATCGTGCGGTGGACGTCCTTGACGTCGGCGCCGTACTCGACGGTGGCGCCGGAGGCGACCAGGTTCGCGGTGAGCAGCTTGGTCAGCGTGCCGAAGTCCACGTCGGTGCCGGCCGGGTGGAACGTCGCAGCGATCGGCTCAGCACCGGAACGACCCTCCAGAAGCAGCGGCGCCCAGCCGCGGATGACCTCGGGGTCGTCGCTGAACTCGATGCCGACGAAGAGCGGGTGGTCCTTGAGCGCCTCGTGCCGACGACGCAGGTAGTCGACGTTGTCGGCGCCCCACACGAAGGACATGTGCGGAGTGGTGCGGATGAACGCGGCGGGGTCGGGGATCCGACCGGACTCGACCAGGAACGCCCACAGCTGGCGGGAGATCTGGAACTGCTCGTTGACCGTGACCGCCTTGGAGATCTCGACGGTGCCGTCGGCCTTCTCCGCGGTGTAGTTGAGCTCGCACAGCGCGGAGTGGCCGGTGCCGGCGTTGTTCCACGGGCCGGAGGACTCCTCGGCGAGGGCGTCGAGGCGCTCCAGGATCCGGATCGACCAGGTCGGCTCGAGCTCGGCGAGCAGGGTGCCCAGCGTGGCGCTCATGATGCCGCCGCCGATGAGCACGATGTGCTTGGCGTCGGCTGAGCTGTCCGCAGTGCTGTCCGCGATCGCGACCTGAGCGTGGGAGGAGGCCATAGCCGCATTCTGCTCCGCGCCGCGTGCACGCCTGAAATCAGCCCCTGTGTGACGTTCCAATCATTAGCATCGAACTCGGCCGACGACGGCCCACCCGATCGAGAAGGGGCCGGGCAGTGAAGCGTGTTCTCGCTGGTGCGCTGGTCCTGGCCGCGCTGACCTGGGGAGCGCTGCTGGTCGTCGAGCTCCGCGACCGGTCGAAGGAGAGCTGGCGCGACGAGCAGGCCGCCCATCCCGCCGCCGAGACGGTGGCGATGGCCGACGAGATCGGGCTCACCCCGCAGGGGCGCACGCTCTTCTACCGCTCGGTCCCGCGCTACGTCGGCGCGACCGAGGTGATGGACGCGTGCGCTGCCGGCAACGACCGCCCCGGCGACTCCTGGGCCGGCTGCTACGACGGATCCCGGATCACGATCTACCGGCCCGCCGATCCGCGGCTCGCCGGATCGACCCTCGTCACGGCGGCGCACGAGTTCCTGCACGCCGTCTTCGACGAGCTCGACAAGGCCGACCGCGACGAGGTCACCGCACTCCTGGCGGCGGAGGTGAAGCGGCTCCCGGCGAAGGCGCGGGTCCGTCGCCAGATCGCCGCCTCGACCCGCCGCGCGAAGGAGAACCTGCCGAGCGAGCAGTTCGCCTACCTCGGCACCCAGGTCCGGCGAGCCGGCGGTCTCGCCCCGCGGCTCGAGGAGATCTACGCGCGCTACCTCACCGACCGGCGCGCGCTGGTCGAGTCCTACCGCCGCTCCGAGCGGGTCCTCACCCGGGTCTGGAAGGAGGTCGTCGCCGAGGAGAAGGCGGTCGCCGAGGACCGCTCCGTGCTCGAGGGGGACAAGGCGTCCTACAACTCCGACCGCGAGAACCTGCAGCGCGAGATCGACGAGGCCCTGACCCTGACGCCCGACGAGCTCGCCGGCACCACCATCACCCTGACCCGGGACGGCAAGGTCGTGCTGAGGGAGTCGTTGGCGGACTACCTGCGCACCGAGGGGCCCCGGTTGCAGCAGGTCTACGACTCGTTCGCCGGGCGGGAGGCGGCGGTCGCCGAACGGGCACGGATCGCCGCCCAGCGCCGTGCCGACGCGGAGGCGCTGACGGTGGACGCCCAGCCCGGCTTGGCGGCGCGCTCGGGGAGCGCCGGCTGATCCGCCCGACGCCGTACTCCTAGGCTGCTGCCATGCCGGTCCTGACCCCAGCTCACCGTGCGTGGATCGACGAGGCGGTGCGCCGGGTCGAGGCCGACGCCAACCGCAGCGCCGACACGCACCTGCACGCCTTCCCGCTCGCCTCCGAGATCCGCGGCGACGGGATCGAGCTCTACCTCAAGGACGAGTCGGTCCACCCGACCGGATCGCTCAAGCACCGGCTCGCCCGCTCCCTCTTCCTCTACGCGCTGTGCAACGGCTGGCTGCACGCCGGGTCGACGGTGGTGGAGGCCAGCTCCGGCTCGACCGCGGTCAGCGAGGCGTACTTCGCCCGCCTGATCGGGCTGCCGTTCATCGCGGTGATGCCGCGCACGACCTCGCCGGCCAAGATCGAGCTGATCGAGTGGTACGGCGGCACCTGCGCGTTCGTCGACAGCGCCGGTGAGGTCTACGACGCCGCCCGACGGATCGCCGCGGAGCGCAACGGCCACTACATGGACCAGTTCACCTACGCCGAACGTGCCACCGACTGGAGGGGCAACAACAACATCGCCGAGTCGATCTTCGCCCAGCTGTCCGCCGAGCCGCACCCCATCCCAGCGTGGATCGTGGTCTCGGCCGGCACCGGTGGCACCAGCGCCACGATCGGTCGCTTCCTGCACTACCGCCGCCATCCCACCCGCCTGCTGGTGGCCGACCCCGACGGCTCGGCCTTCCTCGACGGCTGGGAGTCCGACACCTCGACCGCGATCGGCCCCGGCTCCCGGATCGAGGGGATCGGTCGGCCGCGGATCGAGCCGTCGTTCATCGGCGGGGTCGTCGACGACATGCTGCGGGTGCCCGACGGGGCCAGCGTCGCCACCATGCGGTGGGTCTCCGAGCAGCTCGGCCGGCCGGTGGGGCCCTCCACCGGGACGAACGTGTGGGCCGCGCTGCGGGTGATCGACCGGATGCGGGCCGCCGGTGAGACCGGCAGCGTCGTGACGCTGCTCTGCGACGGCGGCGACCGCTACGGGACGACCTACTACGACGACGCGTGGCTGGCCGAGCACGCGATCGATCCGGTCCCGTTCAGCGCCGAGCTGGCGTCGTACGGACGGCGTGGACAGGGCACGGGGCCCGCCGAGCCGACTGGCACGATGACCTCATGACGAGTGGCGTGTCGACCAGCAAGGCGATCTCCCCCGACTCCGGTGAGCACTGGAGCCTCGAGGGTGCGTGGCAGGTCGCCGAAGGGCTGCACCGGATCCCGCTGCCGCTCCCGATGGACGGCCTGCGCGCGGTCAACGTGTACGTCCTCGAGACCGCCGAGGGGCTGACCCTGATCGACGGCGGGTGGGCGATCACCGAGGGTCGGACCGCGCTGGAGACCGGGCTCAAGGAGATCGGCCGGACCTTCGCCGACATCCGCCGGTTCCTGGTCACCCACGTGCACCGCGACCACTACTCGTTGGCCCGGGTCCTCGGCACCGAGTACGGCGCCGACGTCACGCTGGGTCGGGGCGAGAAGCCGACGATGGACATGCTGCTCGACCCCGACAACGCCACCGGCCTCAACATGGTCGACCAGCTCCGGGCGGCCGGGGCGCACGAGATCGCCGAGATCTTCGAGTCGATGGAGCCCGACGACGGACGCGACAACAAGTCGTTCAACTACCCCGACACCTGGCTCGAGGGCGACGTCGAGATCGCGGTCGGCGAGCGCACCCTGAGCGCGATCCACACCCCGGGTCACACCCAGGGTCACTACGTCTTCGCCGACCGGGCCGCCGGGATCCTCTTCGCCGGCGACCACGTGCTGCCCACCATCACCCCCTCGATCGGCTTCGAGCCGGCCGTGGTCGACCAGCCGCTGGCCGACTTCATGAGCTCCCTGGCCCGGGTGCGCGCGCTGCCCGACATGCGGCTGCTGCCTGCCCACGGACCGGTCGCCCCCTCGACCCACACCCGCGCCGACGAGCTGCTGGCCCACCACGAGCAGCGTCTCGACCTCTGTCGCGCCGCGCTGACCGCGCCCGCTGGGAAGAGCTCGCTCGACGTCGCCGAGGTGCTGCCCTGGACCCGGCACGAGCACGCCTACTCCACCCTGGACACCTTCAACGGTGCCCTGGCCGTGATGGAGACCAAGGCGCACCTGGAGCTGCTGGTCAGCCGGGGTCAGGCCACCCGCACGATCACCGACGGCGTCGTCACCTTCGCCGCGACGAGCTAGATGGCTTCCCTTCCTGGGCGACGGCGCGCGATCGCGATCGTCGCGGCCCGCGTCGTCGTCAGTCTCGCCCTGATCGCCGTCTGCGCCCGCGTCGGTGGGTGGGTCGGGTTCCTCGCACTGATCGCCGCCTACTTCACCCTGCCTGATTTCGTTCTCCCGTCGCGGCGGGCGCGGAAGAAGCGCGAGGCGGAAGGCCCGAGGACGCTGCTCACACTCCGCTTCACCGAAGCGGGGGAACGCGTGATCGACGTGGTCAAGGTGCTTCGCGAGTTCTCGGATGCTTCAGCCTCCGACCTGAAGGCCGCGGTCCTCGCCGGTGACCCGATCGAGCTCGAGGTCCCCGAGTCCACGCGCGGCCGACTGCACGATCGCCTGGCGCAGTTCGGCGCCCACGCCGACGAGCAGGTCGGGAGCACGTCAGGGGAGGGCTGGTTCACCGTCGCCGACGGTGCTGATCCGGTCACCGTCGAAGCGGCCTACCGCGGAGCGCTGGACGCGGTCCGTCACCGTCTCCGCTATCTGCAGGTCGACGTCCACTCAGACGAGGACTGGCCCGCGGAGGTTCAGTGGGCCGTGGATGCCGCCCAAGAGGAGATCGAGCGCCGGACCGCGCGCAAGCGGCGGGTCGGGCGCCGCCTGGCCCGGGACACCATCACGCTCGACGTCGACCCGACCGACGATGACGGTGTCGCGATCGTCCGGTCACTCGCACCGTTCACGATCGCCGGCACGGGCATCGACACTCGCGGCCGGCTCGTCTGGTCCGCCGACGACACCGGGACGAGTGCGGCGTTCAGGCTGGACCAGACCGAGCTGCTGCTCTCCCGCGCCGCCATCACCGACGCGGGCGGAGATTCCAGCCAGCTGGTGCCGCTCCACGACTAACTGGTCTTGAACCCGCCCGAGGATGCTCGATCCGGCCGGTTTCAAGACCAGTTAGTGAGGCCGTCGGCGAGCGCCCTAGACTCGACAGGTCAGACAGGGGAGCCCTGATACCGGGCTGAGAGTGCGACATGGAATCGCAG
Source organism: Nocardioides sp. JCM 18999 (assembly GCF_055391175.1). NCBI lineage: Bacteria > Bacillati > Actinomycetota > Actinomycetes > Propionibacteriales > Nocardioidaceae > Nocardioides > Nocardioides sp. JCM 18999. The sequence goes on along the minus strand of NZ_AP043887.1, from coordinate 3,220,791 downwards.
ACCCTCCGAACCTGCTCCGGTTAATACCGGCGAAGGGAGTCGTGATGCGTCAGCGCGCACACACCTCAACCGTCCTGCCCGTCCTTCCTCTCCTGGCGACCGGGGCGTTGGCCCTCGGTGCGCTCACCGCCTGCGGTGCCTCGGAGAACGCCAGCGTGAACGGCAGCAAGGACGCCCCCACCACCGTCACCGTGGTCACGCACGACTCGTTCGTGCTGCCCGACGACCTCAAGGCCGCCTTCGAGAAGGAGTCGGGCTACACCGTCAAGGTGCTCACCAACGGTGACGCCGGTGCCCTCACCAATAAGCTGGTCCTCACCCAGGCCGCCCCGCTGGGCGACGTCGCGTTCGGGGTCGACAACACGTTCGCCTCGCGGGCGTTGGACGCCGACGTCTTCGCCGCGCACACCCCGGCCGCCGTCCCGGCGGGAGTGAGCGACTTCAACCTGCCCGGCGACGACGGCAAGCACCTCACCCCGGTCGACAACGGCAACGTCTGCATCAACGTCGACACCACCTGGTTCGCCGAGCACGACCTGGCGGCGCCGGTCACCCTCGACGACCTGACCAAGCCGGCGTACAAGGACCTGCTCGTCCTCCCGGGCGCGTCCACCTCCTCGCCGGGGATGGCGTTCCTGCTGACCACGATCGCCGCCAAGGGCGACGACTGGCCGACCTACTGGGAGGCGCTGCTCGACAACGGCGCCAAGCTGACCGCCGGCTGGTCCGACGCCTACCAGGTCGACTTCACCGCCGGCGGCGGCGACGGCAAACGTCCGATCGTGCTCAGCTACGACTCCAGCCCGGCCTTCACCGTGGCCGATGGGAAGACCTCCACGGCCGCGCTGCTCCAGACCTGCTTCACCCAGGTCGAGTACGCCGGCGTGCTGACCCATGCCGCGAACCCCGACGGTGCCGCGGCGTTCGTGGACTTCCTGCTCACCCCGGAGGTCCAGGCGGCACTGCCGGAGTCGATGTACGTCTTCCCGGTGGTCAAGGACACGCCGCTGCCCGCCGAGTGGGAGAAGTTCACCCAGCGGCCGACCGACCCGTGGACGGTCGCGCCGGACGAGATCGACGCGAACCGTGACGAGTGGCTGCAGAAGTGGACCGACATCACGACCTCGTGACCGTCACGTGATCGCCGTGCCCCGAGGGGCTGCCGGGCGCACCGCCGTCGTCCTCGTGATGGCGGCGGTGCCTCTGGCGATCCTCGGGGCGCTGTTCGTCCTCCCCGTCGCCGGCATGGTCAGCCGCGGCCTCGACGGCGGGCTCGGCCCGGTGCTCGACGTCTTCGCCCGGCCGCGGATCCACCGCGTGCTCTGGTTCACCGTCTGGTCCTCCGCCCTGGCCAGCGCGATCTCGGTCCTCGGCGGAGTCCCGGTCGCGGCGGTGCTCTACCGGTTGGACTGGCCCGGCCGGCCGCTGGTGCGGGCGATCGTGCTGGCCCCCTTCGTGATGCCGACCGTGGTGATCGCGATCGCCTTCCGGCAGCTGCTCTCCGAGGGCGGACCGCTCGGCGGTCTCGGACTGGACCAGTCCGCGGCCGCGATCATCGCCGGGCTGGTCTTCTTCAACCTGCCGATGGTGGTCCGCGCCGTCGGCCTGGCCTGGGAGGGCCTGGACCCCGAACCCGCCGAGGCGGCCACCGTGCTCGGTGCCGGAGCCTGGACGGTGTGGCGCCGGATCACGCTGCCCGCGCTGCGTCCGGCGATCGCCGGATCGGCCAGCGTCGCCTTCCTGTTCTGTGCCACCGCCTTCGGGATCGTGCTGATCCTCGGAGGACTGCGCTACTCCAGCATCGAGACCGAGATCTACCTCCAGACGACCACCTTGCTCGACCTGCGGGCGGCGTCCGCGCTCTCGATCCTGCAGATGCTCGCGGTGGTGCTGCTGCTCGGCTTCACCGCCCGGATCGGACGCGCGGTGCCCAGCGAGCACGGTGTGGTCCGCCCCCGCCGGATCGCCCGCTTCGACCTGCCCGCGATCGGCCTCACGCTCCTCGTCCTCGTCTTCCTGCTGACCCCGCTGCTGACCCTGGTCCTGGGCAGCCTGCGCCGCGACGGCGCCTGGACGCTGGTCAACTACCGCGACCTTGAGGGCGTCCTCGGCCCGGCGATCGGGGCGAGCCTGCAGACCGCCCTGGTCGCCACCTCGATCGCGATGGTCCTCGGCCTGCTGGTCGCGTTCATCGCCAGCGGCCGCTCGACGAGTCCCGCCGAGGCCGGCGTACGACGCCTCGTGGACGGGGCCTTCATGCTGCCGCTGGGGGTCTCCGCGGTGACGTTGGGCTTCGGCTTTCTGCTCACGCTGGGTGCGTGGCGGACCAGCCCGTGGCTGGTCCCCATCGCCCAGGCGCTGGTCGCGCTGCCGCTGGTGGTGCGGATCGTGGCGCCGGTCTGGGCGGCCGTCGACCAGACCCAGCGCGACGCCGCCGCGACGCTGGGCGCCTCCCCCGTCCGGATCGTGCGGCGGGTCGACCTGCCCGCGATCCGCCCGGCCGCCACGTCGGCGGCCGCGCTGGCGGCCGCGGTCTCGCTGGGGGAGTTCGGCGCGACCAGCTTCCTCGCCCGGGAGGACCACCTGACCCTGCCGATCGTGATCTACCGGCTGGTCACCCACCCGGGTGCGGCCAACCTGGGAGCCGCCCTGGCCGCGTCGGTGGTGCTGGCCGCGCTCACGGGTGCCGTGCTCCTCGCGGGGGAACTTGCTGGCCGCGGCCGTTAGGATTGCCGGCGTGTATCGCCGCGCCCAGATCCTGCTCGCCGTCAATGCGATCGGCATGGGTCTCGCGGCACTCATCGTCTCCCAGGTCACGGGCAAGCCGCTGGTCGACCCCGAGGGCAGCTTCCTCGGCCCGACCTGGCTGCGGCTGCCGCTGCTGCTGACCGGGGCGCTCGCGCTCGACCTGGTGCCCCGGGCGCTGTGGTTCTCGAAGTTCCGACCCTCCGCGATGGGGCCGATCGTCCGGGCCCGGCTGCGCACCCACTGGAACCGCGACCGGCTCACCCTGGTCGCCGCCGGGATCGCGGCGTTCTACGTCATCTACGTCTCCTACCGGAACCTGAAGTCCGCGCTGCCGGCGCTGATCAGTGACCAGTACGACCACGAGCTGCACCTGATCGACCGGGCGCTCTTCTTCGGGCACGAGCCGGGCGCGGTGCTGCAGGACATCTTCGGCACCAGCGTGATGGCGTTCGTCTTCAGCTACGTCTACCTGTGGTTCCTGCCGCTGGTCCCGATCGCGGTGACCTGCTGGGTGGTGTGGTCGCGCAACCTGTCCTACGGCTACTGGTTCGTGACCTCGCAAGGCCTGGCCTGGACCTTCGGCACGATCTCGTACTACATGCTCCCGACCATCGGTCCCGGTCTGCAGTACCCGTTCGTCTACTCGCTGCTCTCGCACACCCCGACGACCGACCTGATGGACTCCCTGGTCAACGCCCGTCACACCGCGCTCTGGGACCAGCAGGCCAACGCCGCCCAGACCGTGGCCGGTTTCGCCTCGCTGCACGTGGCGATCACGCTGCTGGTCGCGCTCATGGTCCAGTACACGTTGGAGTGGCGCTGGGTGAAGATCGTCTTCTGGGTCAACTTCGGCTTCACCGTCTGCGCCACGCTCTACTTCGGCTGGCACTACGTCAGCGACGACGTCGCCGGGGTCCTGATCGCGCTGGCCTCGTTCTACTTCGGTGGGTTGGTCAGCAACCAGCAGTTCCGCCGCAAGGGCTGGGGTCGACGTGAGGCGCTCCGGATGCGCGAGGACCAGACGGTCAGCAGCGTCTGACCTGCGACTGACACCGGTCTGACACTCGTCTGCCATGGTTGGCCCCATGGATGAGGTCACCGCCGAGCTCCACACCCTCCTGGCAGGTCCGCACGCCGAGGTCCGTGCTCGCGTCCTCGACGGGCTGGCCCCCTACGCGGGCGTCCTGGCCGAGGCCGAGGAGCTCGACCTGGACGCCTTCCGCGACCGGGTCCGCGACGTCGTCGTCGAGCTGGCCGGCTCGGAGCTGACCGGTCTCGGCTTCCCCGAGCAGTACGGCGGCGGGGGAGACATCGGCGCCTCGATCGCCGCCTTCGAGACGGTCGCCCACGGCGACCTCTCGGTGCTGGTCAAGGTCGGGGTGCAGTTCGGCCTCTTCGGTGGCGCGATCCTCCACCTCGGCACGGAACGCCACCACGAGGCCTATCTCGCCGATCTCGTCGCGGGCCGACTGCTCGGCTGCTTCGCGATGACCGAGCACGGGCACGGCTCCAACGTCGCTGCCCTCGGCACCGTCGCCACGTTCGACCCCGCGACCGACGAGTTCGTGATCACCACCTCCGCCGAGGACGCCTTCAAGGACTACATCGGCAATGCCGCCCGGCACGCCGAGATGGCGGTCGTCTTCGCCCAGCTCGACGTCCCGGGCGAGGACGGTGAGGTGCAGCGCCAAGGCGTGCATGCCTTCGTGGCCCGGATCCGCGACGGTGGGCAGCTGGTGGCCGGCGTACGGATCGCCGACGACGGTCGCAAGATGGGCCTCAACGGGGTCGACAACGGCCGGATCTGGTTCGACGGTCTGAGGATCCCGCGGGAGAACCTGCTCAACCGGTTCGCCGACGTCAGCCCCGAGGGGGTCTACGCCAGCGAGATCGACTCGGTGAACAAGCGCTTCTTCACCATGCTCGGCACCCTCATCCAGGGCCGGGTCAGCGTCGGCGGCGCCGCCGTCACGACGAGCAAGGTCGCCCTGACCGTCGCCACCCGCTACGCCCTGCAGCGTCGGCAGTTCGAGGGCGGCGAGGATCCTGAGGCGCCCGAGGCCGAGACCCTGCTGCTCGACTACGGCCAGCACCAGCGCCGGTTGTTCCCCCTGATCGCCCGGACCTACGCGCTCACCTTCGCCCAGGAGGTGCTGGTCTCCCAGCTGCACGCCTCGTTCAGCGGCCTGGTGGCTCCGGAGGAGGCCGAGACGTTCCGACGCGAGCTGGAGTCACGCGCGGCCGGCACCAAGGCGTTCGCGACCTGGCACGCGACCCGGACGATCCAGGAGTGCCGCGAGGCCTGCGGCGGAGCCGGCTACCTGGCCGCCAACCGCTTCGCCGCGCTCAAGGCCGACACCGACGTCTTCACCACCTTCGAGGGCGACAACACCGTGCTGATGCAGCTGGTCGCGAAGGGCCTGCTGACCAGCTACTCCAGCGAGTTCTCCTCGATGGACCAGCTCGACCTGGTCCGCTTCGTCGCGGGGCAGGCCGTCGACACGGTGGTGGAGAAGGCGAGCGTGCACAAGCTGCTCGAGCGGGTCAGGGACCTCCTGCCCGGCGGGTCCGGCGACGACGTCGACGTCCGCGAGGACGACTACCACCTGGCGATGCTCCGTTTCCGCGAGGAGCACATGCTGGCGAGCGTCGCCCGGCGGCTCAAGGGCGGGATGGACCGCGGCACACCGCCCGGAGTGGTCTTCTCCCACGTCCAGGACCACGTCATCGCCCTCGGCCACGCCCACGTCGAACGACTGGTGCACGAGGCGTTCGTCGACCGGCTCGCGACCGTGCCTGAGGGGGAGACGCGTGACCTGCTGGTCCAGCTGGCCCACCTGCACGCGCTCACCACGATCGAGGCCGACCGGGCCTGGTGGATGGAGCACGGCCGGCTCACCGTGCAGCGCTCCAAGGCGATCACCGCGGAGATCAACGCGATCTGCCGGGAGCTGCGCCCCCACGCGCGTTCCTTGGTCGACGCCTTCGGCATCCCGGAGGCCTTCCTCCGCGCCGACGAGCTGATCTGACCGACCGCGGAGACCAGTGCGAGGATGCGTGGATGAGCTGGGGAGACGTCTGGGTCAACGCGGACAAGGTGCGACCCGGGATCGATGCCACCGGCCCCCGGGCGCCGTGGATCCCCGCCGGCGTCATCTCGTCGGAGGAGCGGGCGTTCGTCGAGGCTGCGCAGGCGCTCCGCAGGACCCGCGGCGCTCACGCCCGGGCGGTCGAGTTCGACCTCCAGGTCACCTCGTCCGCCGTGAGCAAGGAGCGCGCCGGCACGGGGAAGGCCGTGGTCGGCTTCGAGCCGGCCGGGTTGTGGCTCGCTGTCGACGTGACCCCAGCGGGGAGCCTCGCCGAGGAGGCCCGTTTCGTGGTGTTCACCCAGCGCGTGCACGTCGTCGACGGGGCACCGCGGGCCGGCGGGCGCGGCACGCCGGGCCGCTCGCAGGTGACCATCCGGCTGCGCGGTCGCGCGCGATCCAGGGAGTCTGCCTTGGAGTGGGGTCACCGGGCTCGGGACTGACCCTGGCCGCACGCGGGGTGCGGTTCCGATCGATGCCCGGAGATGCAGCACGGCGGGCGGGGCATCGCCCCGCCCGCCGTACGAACGTCCGTGTCAGTGACGGATCAGTGACCCGACTCGGCGAGGCGCTTGATCGACGCCTCGACCTCGGCCTCGGCCTCGGCGCGACCGACCCAGTCCGAACCCTTCACGGACTTGCCGGGCTCGAGGTCCTTGTAGCGCTCGAAGAAGTGCTTGATCTCGTTCAGGGTGAACTCGTCGATGTCACCCAGGTCCTGGAGGTGGTCGAAACGGGGGTCGGTCGGGACGCAGAGGACCTTCTCGTCCTGACCCTTCTCGTCCTCCATCACGTACATCGCGACCGGGCGGCACTCGACGATCACGCCGGGCACCAGGGGGAACGGGAGCAGGACGAGCGCGTCCAGCGGGTCGCCGTCGCCACCGAGGGTGTCCTCGATGTAGCCGTAGTCGGCCGGGTAGACCATCGAGGTGAAGAGCACGCGGTCGAGGCGGAGCTTGCCCGACTCGTGGTCGATCTCGTACTTGTTGCGCGAACCGCGGGGGACCTCGATGAGCACGTCGAACGTCACAGTCATGGCAGGTAGTGTCCCCGACGAACGTCCCGGATGCGAGTTCGGGTGCTCGGGGCGGCCGGTCCCCGGGAGACAGATCTGAGGAGTGGACCCGACGGTGAAGGTGCTGCGCTGGGTCGCTCCTGTGCTGACCCTCGCCCTCGTGGTGGCGGTCGGCGTCGCCGGGGCCCAGCTGGGCTGGGTCGACACCTGGCTGGGTGACGACACCGCCGAAAGTCCCGCGGCCAGTGCCGCTGCGGAGCCCTGGCAGGCCGCCGTACCCACGCCGGAGGCGTCCGCCACCACCGAGCCCGCGCCCGACCCCGCCGCCGTCCGGCAGGCCCTGGCCGGGCAGCTGCAGGCGGCGGACCTGGGTCCGCACGTGCTCGTCGAGGTCGCCGGGCTGACCGGGGACCCGCTCGTGCGCCGCGGGAAGGGCAGTGTCACCCCGGCGTCGACGACCAAGCTGCTCACCACCGCCGCGGCCCTGCACGTCCTCGGCCCGGAGGCGACCTTCGCCACCACCCTGACCGCCCCGGCGCCCGGCCAGCTGGTGCTCGTCGGCGGCGGCGACCCACTCCTCGCCACGGCACCGACTCGCTCCAGGACGCTGCCCCGCGCCGACCTCACCACGCTCGCCACCCAGGCGGCCGCGGCGCTCACTGCCGCCGGCACCACCACGGTCACCCTCGGGTACGACGACACCCTCTTCACCGGTCCGGCCACCAGTCCCACCTGGCCGGCGAGCTACGTCACCGAGGGGGTGGTCTCCCCGGTCAGCGCGCTGCGCGCCGACGCCGGCATCCTCGACGGAGGGGCGCGCGACCTGACCCCGTCCCTCTCGGCTGCGCGGACCGTCGCCGCGGTGCTGCGCCAGCACGGGATCACCGTCGCCGGGCGGGTCCGACCCGCCACCGCCGGCACCACCGAGGTCGCGTCGGTCCGCAGCGCCCCGCTGCGGGAGATCGTCCAGCACACCCTCGAGACCAGCGACAACGACGCGGCGGAGATGATCGGCCACCTGGTGGGTGCGCAGTCCGGCGAGGGCAGCTTCGACGGTGCCGCCCGCGCCGTCGAGCAGGCGCTGGCCGACCTCGGCGTCCCGCTGACCGGCGTCACCCTGTACGACGGCTCCGGGCTGTCCCGGGCCGACCGAGTCACCCCGGCAGCGCTCACCGCCGTGCTCCGGACCAGCGCCACCGACCCCGACCTGCAGGCGGTGAACTACGGACTGCCCGTCGCCGGGTTCAGCGGCTCGCTGACCGCTCGGTACACCGACGAGTCCGGTCGGGCCGGCGAAGGCACGGTGCGCGCCAAGACCGGGACCCTGACCGGGGTGTCCGGGCTGGCCGGCTTCGTCACCACCGCCGACGGGATCTCGCTGACCTACGTCGTGCTGGCCGACCAGGTGCCGGTGGTGCGGACGCTCGCGGCCCGGGGCTCCCTGGACGACGCGGCCGCGGCCCTGGCCGCCTGCACCTGCGCCGCCACTCCCACCGGGTAACCGGGCAGGGACTACGGTCAGGCCATGAGCACTTCGGGCGAGATGATCGACTGGGGCCTGGCCGTCGCTCTGGCCGGTCGCCTCACCAAGGACGGCCCGCAGGTCAGCCGCGCCGAGGCCGACGCAGCCGTCGCCGAGCTCCGGCTCGACGCCGCGCTCTCGGCCGACCTGGTCCGTGCCTTCACCGGCCTCGACGCCCCGTCGGGCACCGCACCGCTGCTCGTCGTGGACCGCAAGGGCTGGGTCCAGGCCAACGCCGACAGCTTCGCCACCCTGCTCACCCCGGTCGTCGAGCACCTCTCGGCCAAGCACCCGCCGGTCGGCCTCACCAAGACGGTCGGACGCAAGATCGCCGGAGCCGAGGTCGGTGGCCTGCTCGGCTACCTCTGCACCAAGGTGCTGGGCCAGTTCGACCCGTTCTACACCGGCACGGGACCGGACGACGTGGCCCAGGGGCGGCTGCTGCTGGTGGCGCCCAACATCGTCCACGTCGAACGTGAGCTCGGCGTCGACCCGACCGACTTCCGGCTCTGGGTCTGCCTGCACGAGGAGACCCACCGGGTCCAGTTCACCGCCAACCCCTGGCTCAGCGAGCACCTGATCGCCCAGGTCACCGAGCTGGCGAGCCTGACCGACGCCGGCACCGTGATCAGCGACCTGGCCGCCAAGGTCAGCGACCTGGTCAAGGGCGAGGGGCCGACCGGCAGCGTCGTCGACCTGATGACCAGCCCCGAGCAGCGCGCCATCCTCGACCGGGTGACCGCCGTGATGTCCCTCCTGGAGGGCCACGCCGACGTCGTGATGGACGGGGTCGGTCCGACCGTCATCCCGAGCGTCGCCACGATCCGGTCGAAGTTCACCCAGCGCCGCCAGGGGATCGGCAGCCTCGACCGGCTGCTGCGCCGGCTGCTCGGGATGGACGCCAAGATGGCGCAGTACCGCGACGGCGCGAAGTTCGTCCGCTACATCGTCGACGCGGTCGGGATGGAGCGGTTCAACACCATCTGGACCGGGCCCGAGACGCTGCCGACGCTGGCGGAGATCCACGATCCGGAGCAGTGGATCGCCCGCGTCCTGACCGACGCGACCCCCGCCCCGAGTGAGTAACCGGTGAGCCTGCACCCCTCCATCGCCGCGGTCCGACGAGGTGTCCGCCAGACGCTGTCCGAGACCGAGCCCGGGGACACCGTCGTGGTCGCCGTCAGCGGCGGCCCCGACTCGATGGCGCTGGCCAGCGCGGCCGTCTTCGAGGGCCACCGGCTCGGGCTGACCGTGATCGGAGCCACCGTCGACCACGGCCTCCAGCTCGACTCCGCGGAGGTCGCCGCCCTCACCGCCGAGCGGCTGCGGGGGATCGGGATCGACGAGACCGTCACGATCGCGGTGGAGGTGCGCGACCCGGACCGGCTCGGCCCGGAGTCCGCGGCCCGCCAGGCCCGCTACGCCGGCCTCGACCAGTACGCCGACCACGTCGGTGCCCGGCTCGTCCTGCTCGGCCACACCCGCGACGACCAGGCCGAGACCGTGCTGCTGGGGCTGGCCCGCGGCAGCGGTCCGCGCAGCCTCGCGGGGATGCGGCGGGCCTTCGAGCGCTACCGCCGCCCCCTGCTCGACGTGGCCCGCGACGACACCGTGACGGCCTGCCAGGTCGAGGGGATCGACGTCTGGCACGACCCGCACAACCACGACCCCGGGTACGCCCGGGTCAGGGTGCGGCGTCAGGTGCTGCCCGTGCTCGAGGAGCAGCTCGGTCCCGGGATCGCGGCCACGCTGGCCCGGACCGCGGACCAGGTCCGGGACGACGTCGAGCTGCTCGACGCCGTGGCCGACGACCAGTGGGAGTCCTGCGGGGGGCGGCTCGAGGTCGCCGTACTCGACGGGCTGCCGCGCGCCCTGCGGACCCGGCTGCTGCGCCGCGGCGCTCTCGAGGCCGGCGCGTTGGCCGCCGAGCTGACCTTCGACCACGTCCGGGCGCTGGAGGAGCTGGTCATCGCCTGGCGCGGCCAGCGCTGGATCGACCTGCCCGGCCCGGTCCGTGCCGAGCGGGTCGACGGGGTCGTGATCTTCGTTCCCGCATGAGCGGCGGCGCAGTCTCCTAGGCTGCGTGCCGTGACGCGGTGGGAGAAGGGCTGGCTGATCGCGCTGGTGCTCCTCGCCGGCGCTGTCGTGACGATCCTGCTCGAGATCTGGCTGTGGCACCGGCTCGCCTCCTTGATCTCCTTCGTGGGGGTCTATCTGCTGATCGAGCGGATCTGGTCGCGCCCGGGCCCCGGCGGACGCCCTGAGGACCTGTCTCCCGCAGACACCGCTCCGCTGTCGGGCGGCCTGGGGGCCAGCAAGGCGATGGTCACCCCGTGGGCGACCAAGCACGACCCCTCGGCCGAGCGTTGATCTTCGTTCCCAGCTAGCCCTACTCCGCAGTAACCTGGCCGAATGACCGTCACCAGCTCGACCGCTGTCCCGATGGAGCTCACCGCGCAGGTGCAGGCCGACCTCGATGCCGACGTCGCCGCCCTCACCGCCGGTGCGGAGCACTGGGCAGGGCTGAGCCAGCGCGACCGGGCGGCCCTGATGCGCCGGACCCACGCGACGATCGCCGCCGAGGACCGGGCGTGGGCCGAGGCCGCCGTCGCCGCGAAGTCCACCCCCGCGGCCCTCGCCGGTGAGGAGTGGTTCAGCGGCCCCTACGTGACGATGACCGGGTTCGCCGGCGTCGCGCACAGCCTCGAGCGACTCGCGGCCGGCGGCTCACCGCTGGACGGGCTGCGCACCGGCACCGCCCCCGGCGCTCGGACCACGGTCAAGGTGCTGCCGGGCAACGCCCAGGAGTGGATGCTGCTCAACGGCTTCAGCGCCGACGTCTGGCTCGAGCCCGGGATCACCCCCGAGCAGGCCACGCGTGAGGCCGGGCTCGGGGCCCGCGAGGTCGGCGTCAACGGGGGCGTCGGCGTCGTCCTCGGTGCCGGCAACATCTCCGGGATCGGGCCGCTCGACGTGCTCTACGAGCTGGTCGCGTTCAACCGGGTCAGCATCCTCAAGCTCAATCCGACCTTCGCCACCCTCAAGCCCGTGCTCGACCGGGCGCTGGCCCCGCTGATCGAGGCGGACCTGCTCCGGATCGTCAACGGCGCCGCTGCCGTCGGTGGCTACCTCACCGGTCACGCGGACGTGCACCACGTCCACATCACCGGCAGCGCGGTCACGCACGATGCGATCGTGTGGGGCGTCGGGGACGAGGCGACCGCGCGTCGCGCCGCCGAGGACCCGAAGCTGACCAAGGAGATCACCTCGGAGCTCGGTGGCGTCTCGCCGATCATCGTCATCCCCGGGAAGTGGTCGAAGCGCGACCTGCGCTACCAGGCGGAGCACGTCGTCACCCAGCGGCTGCACAACGCGGGGCACAACTGCATCGCCGGTCAGACCCTGATCCTCAGCGCCGACTGGGACCAGCGGGAGGCCTTCCTCGCCGAGATCCGCCGGGTGCTCGACACCCTGCCGGCCCGCGCTCCCTGGTACCCGGGCAGCGACGCCAAGCTCGACCTCGCCCGCTCGGCCTACCCCGACGCCGAGGTGCACGGCGCTCAGGGGGATCGCCTGCTGATCGAGGTCGGCCCCGGCACCTCCCAGGAGTTCTTCACCACCGAGTACTTCGGCCCCGTCCTGGGTCACACCACCGTGCCCGGCCTCGGCGCAGGGTTCCTGCGGGCCGCGGTCGACTTCGCCAACACCAGCCTGGACGGGACCCTCGGCGCCTCGATCATCGTCCGGCCCCGCGACCGCAAGAAGATGGGACTCGCGTTCGACCAGACCCTGGTCGACCTGCGCTACGGCACCATCGGCATCAACGCCTGGAGCGCGATGGGCTTCCTGCTCCACGGCGCTCCGTGGGGTGCCTTCCCGGGCAACACCCTGGAGTCGGCCGGCAGCGGCATCGGCGTGGTGCACAACTCGCACCTGCTCGCCCACACGGAGCGCACCGTCGTGACCGGACCGTTCCGGCCGTTCCCACGCTCGGTGCTGCACGGGGAGAACTCGATGTCGCCCAAGGCACCTTGGTTCGTCACCGCCCGCACGGGCGCCACGACGGGTCAGCTGATGTCGGCGTACGCGGCGAAGCCGGGCTGGGGTCGGATCCCGGCGATCGTGCTCTCGGCCTTCCGGGGCTGAGGGTGGCGGGGACGCGATTGATCACCACCTGGGCGGCGCGGTTAGGCTCGTCCTGTGGACGCTGAGCACGTCAAGGACGACCTGTCGGGAATTCTCTTCACCGAGGCGCAGATCCAAGCGCGACTGGGGGAGATGGCCGAGCGGATCGAGGCCGACTACGCCGGCAAGGACCTCCTCATCGTGGGTGTCCTGCGCGGTGCGACCTGGGTGATCGCCGACCTGACCCGGTCGATCAACGGTCACGTCGAGATCGACTGGATGGCGGTCTCCTCCTACGGGTCCGGCACCAAGAGCTCCGGCGTGGTCCGGATCCTCAAGGACCTCGACACCGACGTCCACGGTCGGCACGTGCTGATCGTGGACGAGATCATCGACACCGGACTCACCCTGTCCTGGCTCGTCGCCAACCTCTCCAGCCGCGGCCCGGCCTCGATCGAGATCGCCACGCTGCTGCGCAAGCCCGACGCTCAGGCGATGCCCGTCGACGTGAAGTACGTCGGCTGGGACATCCCCAACGAGTTCGTCGTGGGCTACGGTCTCGACTATCGCGAGCGCTACCGGAACCTGCGCGATATCGGGACTCTCGCCCCTCACGTGTACTCGTAGGGGACAATCGTCCTGTTCGGTTCGTTGAACCCGTGACGGTGGTCGGCCGGCCATCGCCTGTTGAGTTGAAGAGAAGCCTGTGAAGCGTTTCACCACGAGCCCCTGGCTCTGGATCACCATCGCCGTCATCGGCGTCCTCGTGGGTCTGAATTTCATCGTGCCCAAGAGCGGCGGCGACGAGATCCCGACCTCCCAGATGATCAAGTACATCAATGCGGGCCAGGTCGACACGATCACGTTCATCGACGGAGACCAGCAGATCAAGGCCACCCTGGACAAGGGCACCCGGGACAAGGGTGACAAGGTCACGACGCACTGGGTCGACGGTGGCCAGCAGGCCATCCTGTCCGACGCCCAGGAGCAGTTCGACAAGGGCACGATCGAGAGCTTCAACTCCGAGATCGCCAAGCCGAGCCTGCTCGGGTCGATCATCAGCTTCCTGCTGCCGTTCGTGCTGATCGTGGTGCTCTTCCTGTTCCTGATGAACTCCGTCCAGGGCGGCGGTGGACGTGGCGTCATGCAGTTCGCCAAGTCCAAGGCGAAGCTGATCACCAAGGACATGCCGAAGACGACGTTCGCCGACGTCGCCGGCTCCGACGAGGCGGTCGAGGAGCTCCAGGAGATCAAGGAGTTCCTCGCCGAGCCTGCGAAGTTCCAGGCGGTCGGCGCCAAGATCCCCAAGGGCGTGCTGCTCTACGGCCAGCCCGGTACCGGTAAGACCCTGCTCGCCCGCGCCGTCGCCGGTGAGGCGGGCGTCCCGTTCTTCTCGATCTCCGGTTCGGACTTCGTCGAGATGTTCGTCGGTGTCGGTGCCTCCCGGGTGCGTGACCTGTTCGAGCAGGCGAAGGAGAACGCTCCGGCGATCGTCTTCATCGACGAGATCGACGCCGTCGGTCGGCACCGTGGTGCCGGCATGGGTGGCGGTCACGACGAGCGCGAGCAGACCCTCAACCAGCTCCTCGTCGAGATGGACGGCTTCGACGTGCGCGGCGGGGTCATCCTCATCGCGGCCACGAACCGGCCCGACGTGCTCGACCCGGCGCTGCTGCGTCCCGGCCGTTTCGACCGCCAGATCCAGGTGGACGCCCCCGACCTCGCCGGCCGGGAGAAGATCCTCTCGGTGCACTCCCGCGGCAAGCCGCTGGCGCCCGACGTCAACCTCACCACCGTGGCCCGCCGGACGCCCGGCTTCACCGGTGCGGACCTGGCCAACGTGCTCAACGAGGCGGCGCTGCTCACCGCTCGCGCCGACGAGAAGCTGATCACCAACGCCCACATGGACGAGGCGATCGACCGCGTCATCGCCGGCCCGCAGCGTCGTACCCGCCTGATGAGCGAGCAGGAGAAGCTCATCACCGCGTACCACGAGGGTGGCCACGCGCTGGTCGCCGCGGCGATGCCGCACAACGACCCGGTGCAGAAGGTCACGATCCTGCCGCGCGGTCGCGCGCTGGGCTACACGATGGTGATGCCCGACGAGGACAAGTACTCCCAGACCCGCTCGGAGATGCTCGACAAGCTCGCGCACATGCTCGGCGGCCGCGCTGCCGAGGAGCTGATCTTCCACGACCCGACCACGGGTGCGGGCAACGACATCGAGAAGGCGACCAACCTCGCCCGCGCGATGGTGACCCAGTACGGCATGACCGAGCGGCTCGGGGCGATCAAGCTCGGCTCCGCCAACGGTGAGCCGTTCCTCGGTCGCGACATGGGTCACTCCCGTGACTACTCCGAGGAGATCGCCGGGATCGTCGACGAGGAGGTCAAGAAGCTCCTCACCACGGCGCACCAGGAGGCCTTCGACGTCCTCGCCGAGAACCGCGACGTGCTCGACGCGCTGGTGCTCGAGCTGCTCGAGAAGGAGACGCTCGGCAAGGAGGAGATCGCCCAGATCTTCGAGCCGCTGCGTCGCCGTCCGCTGCGCCCGGCCTGGACCGGTTCCCCGACCCGGGTGCCGTCCGACGTGCCCGCGATCGAGATCCCGGAGTGGATCCGTGAGCGTGACCTCGCCGCGATGGAGGCCGCTCAGGCTCGCGTGGGTGGCACCGGCCAGGGTGGCGACATCAGCGACGTGCCCGTCGGAGCGCCCGGTTCGGGCAACAACGGCATCACGCCGCCGCTTCCCCCGACCGGGAACGACGGCGCCTGACCGTGGCCGAGTTCGATCAAGCCCGGGCCGAGGCCGCGATCCGGGAGCTGCTCATCGCGATCGGGGAGGACCCGAGTCGTGAGGGCCTGCTCGACACCCCCGCACGTGTGGCTCGGGCCTACGCCGAGGTGACCCAGGGACTCCACCAGCGGGCCGACGAGGTGCTCACCACGACCTTCGACATCGGTCACGACGAGCTGGTGCTGATCCGTGACATCGAGTTCTGGTCGCTGTGCGAGCACCACCTCGTCCCGTTCAGCGGGGTCGCGCACGTCGGGTACATCCCGACCTCTGACGGTCGGGTCACCGGGCTGTCGAAGCTCGCCCGGCTCGTCGACGTCTACGCCAAGCGCCCGCAGGTGCAGGAGCGGCTGACCAGCCAGATCGCCGACTCCCTGATGGAGATCCTCTCCCCGCAGGGCGTGATCGTGGTGATGGAGGCCGAGCACCTCTGCATGACGATGCGCGGGGTGAAGAAGGCCGGCGCACGCACCATCACCTCCGCCGTGCGCGGCACGATGCGCAGCAACGCGACCACCCGCGCCGAGGCGATGGGGCTGATCAACGCCCGAGCCTGACGCGCGCAGAGTGTCACCGTGACACTTCGCGTCGTTGGTGACACCCGCGAAATGACACCGACCGCGCAAGGTGTCTCGGTGACACTTTGCGCGGTCGGCGGGTGACTCAGTAGCGGAACGTCCGCAGCAGTGCGTCCAGTTCCGTGGCCAGGGTGGCCAGGGAGACGGCGGCCTGGGCGGTGCCGTCGGCGCCGGACCGGGTCGCGGCCGCGGACCGGGCCGCCTCGAGAGCGTCCGTGGCGATCCCGGTGCTGCCGTTGGCCGCCTCGGTGACCGAGCGGGAGATCTCGTTGGTCGTGGCGGTCTGCTCCTCGACGGCCGCGGCGATCGTGCCCTGGGTCTCGTGGATGTTGTTGATCACGTGACCGATCTCGGTGATCGCGGTCGCCGCTCCGGAGCTGTCGTGCTGGATCGCCTCGACCAGCCGACCGATCTCCTCGGTCGCCTTCGCGGTGCCGGCCGCCAGGTCCTTGACCTCGTTGGCGACCACGGCGAAGCCCTTGCCCGCCTCACCGGCACGGGCGGCCTCGATGGTGGCGTTGAGCGCGAGCAGGTTGGTCTGGGAGGCGATGGTGCTGATCACCTTCACCACCTGACCGATCTCGGTGGAGGACACCCCCAGGGCCCGGACGGCGTCGGTCGCCGTGCGCGCCTGGCTCACTGCGGTCGACGCGACCGCCGAGGCCGAGGTCGCGTTGCGGGCGATCTCCCGGATGCTGGCGCTCATCTGCTCGGTCGCCGAGGCGACGGACTGGACGTTGGAGGAGACCTGCTCCGAGGCGGCCGAGACGCTGCCGACCCGGCTCGCCGCGTCCTCGGCGCTGGTGCCCATGTCCTTGCTCACCGCGGTGAGCTCCTCGGCCGCCGAGGCGACCGACGTGGCGGTCTGACCGATCTGGGTCATGCTCGCCCGGATCGAGGCGACCAGCTCGCGGATCGAGGAGGCCATCTGGTCGACCGCCTCGACCTCGCTGACCAGGTCGAGCTCCTGGGTGAGGTCGCCGGCGGCGACGCCGGCCAGGTAGCGGGTGAGGATCTCCACCTCGGCAGCCACGGCGGCCGCTCGCTCGGCGGCCTCACGGTTGCGCTCGGCCTCGGCCGCGGCCTCGGCGCGCTCACGCTCCTGCTCCTCGGCGAGACGGGCGCGCTCGCGCTCGTCGGCCTCCGCCTGGGCCAGCGCACGCTCCCGCTCGCGCTCCAGCTCGGCCTCGGCGGCAGCCGCCTCCGCGTCGCGTCGCTCGCGCTCCCGCTCGGCCTCGGCCTCGGCGGCCTGGCGCTCGAGCTCGGCCCGCTCCTCGACGGCACGCTGCTCCTGCTCGGCGCGGGCGACCCGCTCGGCCTCGGCGGTCCGCGCCGCCTCGTCGCCGGCGTCGAGCGCGTCGATCACCTGGTCGAGAGCGACCGCGATCTCCCCGATCTCGTCGTCGGCGCGGTGCTGGACCCGCACGCTGCGGTCCCCGGCGGCGATCGCGCGCAGCGAGGTGACGACCTCCTGCAGCGGGCCGGCGATGGCCCGCATCATCCGCCAGCCGGCGAACAGCATGACGAGCAGACCGATCAGGCTCACCACCAGGGTCAGGGTGCGCAACGAGTCGACCGCGGCCGCGATGCCGTCGAGACCGTTGTCGACCAGGGAGTCGACGTAGTCGTCGGCCGCGTTGAACGTGCTCGTGATCGCGGTGCCCTCCTTGCCGGTGTCGGTCTCGGCCGCGATCGCGAACATCTGGTCGGGGTTCTCCTTGGACGCGACCTCGTCGAGCTCGTCCAGGTGCTGGTGGAACGCCTTGGTCTGCGTGATCAGCGAGTTCAGGAAGACCTTCGTCTTCGCGTCCGGGCCGAACGTCAGCGCCGCCTCGTACTTCTCGATCGCCGCCTTGTAGTGCTCCTCGGCCTCCTTGCGGAAGTCGTCCTCGTCACCCTTGACGTCGTTGATCGTCGCCTGGATGAAGGCGGTCGTGGAGATCCGCTGGTTGAGGAACTCCTCGTAGCCGGCGTTGAGCTTGCTGGAGATGTCGGCGTCGTCCCGGTTGGACGAGGTGAACCCGCGGACCTCGCCCGACTTCGCCATCCCGACGAGCATGACGATCACCATGATCGCGAGGCTGGCGCCGATCAGCAGCCACAGCCGGCGGGTGATCGTCAGCCGGAACCGACGGTGCTTCACCCCCGACGGAGGGACGTCGGCGGGCGCCGCCGCACGGTGCGAACCCTGTCGGGGCGCAGGCACGTGCGTGGGTTCGACAGTGGTCTCGGGTGGGGTCAGTAGCGAGGTCACGACCGCCGCAATCGGCACCGGAGTGCCATATCTGAACGGGCACGGATGTGATGTTCCCGGTACTCCTCAGTAGCCTCGACCCATGACCGGTCGCCCGCTGTTGATGGGGATCGTCAACGTCACCCCGGACTCCTTCAGCGACGGCGGTCGCTTCCTCCAGACCGACGCCGCGATCGAGCGCGGACGGGACCTGCTGCGCCAGGGCGCCGACATCCTCGACATCGGCGGCGAGTCCACCCGACCGGGCGCCACCCGTCCGCTGGTGACTGAGGAGCTCGGCCGAGTCGTCCCCGTGATCAGCGAACTCGCCGCCGAGGGCGCCCGGATCTCGGTCGACACGATGAGGTCCGAGGTCGCTGCCGCGGCGATCACCGCCGGCGCCCAGCTGGTCAACGACGTCTCCGGCGGCCTCGCCGACCCGCGGATCCTGGCCGTGACGGCCGACTCCGAGGCGAGCTACATCTGCATGCACTGGCGTGCCCATGCCGCCGACATGCAGGACCAGACCTACACGACGTACGACGGCGGGGTCGTCGCCGGCGTCGCCCGAGAGCTCGAGCAACGACTGGACGCCGCCCGCGCCGCCGGGATCGACGGCGACCGGCTGATCGCCGATCCGGGTCTGGGCTTCTCCAAGACGACGGAGCAGAACTGGGAGCTGCTGCGGGCCGTCGGACCGGGCGGGGCGTTCGACCCGGCCGCCCTCGGCGTCCCCGTCCTGGTCGGAGCCAGCCGCAAGGGCTTCCTCGGGCAGCTGCTCGCCGCCGACGACGGTCAGCCGCGTCCGGTCGCCGAGCGGGAGGCGGCCCACACCGCGGTGGTGGCGCTGCTCGCCTCCCGTGGCGTGTGGGGTCTGCGGGTGCACGACGTCCGGGCCGCGCACGACGCCCTCCTCGCGGCCGAGAAGTTCCACCGGATCTGACGTGGACGGGGTCCACCAGGGATGATGGGGCCCATGACTGTGCCGCTCGACGAGATCGCCGTCACGGGCATCGAGTGCTTCGCGCACCACGGTGTCTTCGAGTTCGAGCGTCGTCAGGGTCAGGTGTTCCTGATCGACCTCGTGCTCGCCCTGGACACCCGGACGGCGGCGGCGACGGACGACTTGCGCGAGACCGTGCACTACGGAACGCTCGTGGACAACGTGAAGGCCGCTGTTGAGCGGGATCCGGTGGATCTCATCGAGACCTTGGCTCAGCGGATTGCCGATGTCGTTCTTTTGGAACGGCGTGTTGAATGGGTGCGGGTGACCGTACACAAGCCCGATGCCCCGATCGAGGCGACGTTCTCCGACGTCACCTTGACCATCACTCGAGCCAATGGAGGCCCTGACCGTGAGTGATTCTCCGAATCCTTTCGTGATCGACACCGACACCCTGACGGGTGAGATGAAGCCGATCCGGCGCGCGGTGATCGCCCTCGGCTCCAACCTCGGCGACCGCGAGGCCAACCTGCAGGGCGCCGTCGCCCAGCTCGCCGACACCCCCGACGTCTGGATCACCGGCGTCTCCCCGGTCTACGAGACCGAACCTGTGGACTCCCCCGACGGCTCGGGCCTGTACCTCAACGCGGTCGTGCTGATCGACACCACGCTCTCCGCCAAGGTGCTGCTCGACCGTGCGATGGCGATCGAGGAGGCCTTCGACCGGCAGCGCACCCCCGGCATGCTCAACGAGCCGCGCACGATCGACGTCGACCTGATCATCGTCGGCGACAAGGTGGCCGACGAGCCCGAGCTGAGCCTGCCGCACCCGCGCGCGGGGCAGCGCCCCTTCGTGCTCAAGCCGTGGCACGACCTCGAGCCCGATGGCGTGATTCCCGGAGTCGGCGCGATCGCGGAGCTCCTCGCCGGCCTCGACGGCGGCGGGCTGGTCCTCACCGACATCACCCTCGCCGACGATTGAGCCGGACCCCGCCCGCCCCTGAGCGTCTCCGGCCGCTGCCCGGAGGGCTGCTGGCCGCCGCCTTCATCGGCGCGCTGATCCTCGGCTGGATCACCCGGCGGGTGACGGAGTCCGTGTTCGACCACGCCCCGGTCGTGACGTGGGCGCAGCCGGCACTCTTCTTCGTCATCGCCGCGATCCTCGGCTACGTCGCCTGGGCGACGTACCGGACGGTGCAGGTCCAGCGGATCCGGATCGAACCCGAGCGAGCGGTCAACCGGCTCGTCCTGGCACGCGCCTGCGCGATCGTGGGCGCCCTGGTGGCCGGCTTCTACCTGGGGTACGCGGTGAGCTGGCTCGGCGTCGACACCGATCTGGCCCAGCAGCGGGTGGTGCGCTCGCTGTTCGCGGCCGTCGGTGGCGGTGCGATCGTCGGTGCGGCTCTCGTGCTCGAGTGGGCGTGTCGCGTCAAGGACGACGAGGGAGCGACTTAGTCTCGGAAGCATGTCTTCCCCATCCGTCACAAAGGCCACACGCGTCACAGCGACGCGGAGCCGCCGGCGGTCGCGCAGCACGCGCGGCTCGCTCGCGGTCGGCCTGGTGGTGCTGGCTGCGCTGACCGTCGTCGGCGCAGTCCTCAGCGGTTCGCCCCTGGCGATCACCGTTGCTGCCGTCGGTGCCGTGCTCCTCGGCGCCGTCGCCTCCCGGATCGTCCATCTCGATCTCCTCGACGCCCGCGTCGAGGCGGCCCGTGATCGCGCCGAGCTCGCACAGAGCTACGTCGCCCTCACCGACGAGCGGATCGCCGACCACACCGCGCACACCGCGCGGTTGACCGCCCGACTGGAATCCCAGGCCCGGGAGATCTCGACCCACCGTCAGGTCGTCGACGACCTGGAGGGCGCGCTCACCGCCGCCCACCAGCGCGCCGCCGACGCGATGAAGCAGCGCGCCGAAGCGGTCCGCGCCGCCGATTCCTGGCTCGGCGCCGCCGAGACCCGGCTCGAGGAGGCCGAGGCACGCGCGGCCGAGGCGATCCTGCGTGTGCACGAGCTGGAGCTCGAGCTCGACGCCGCCCACGCGATGCTCACCCACACCTCGACCCAGACGGAGTCCGCGGTTCGCCGGAGCGCGTGATCTGAGCGATTCGGCTGTGGGTCTCGTCACATCGGCGACGGGTTCACTTGGCCGTCACCGAGGCGTACCGTCGGCGACGGACACAACGTCCGGCACCCTTACCGGCCCCATTCGGGGTGGGCGGCGGGGCTGGAACGAAAGGTGAACGTAGATGAGCAACGCTGCTCTCTCCGCGCGCGCGAGCGTGGGGGCCATCGGCGCTGGACGCGTCGGTGCTGTGGTGACCGCGGCCCTGAGCCGTGCGGGCCGTCCGGTCGCTGCCGTCGCCGGTGAGTCCGACGCCTCCCGCGCCCGGATCGCCGACCTGCTCCCCGGCGCCACCATCGCCAAGCCGACCGCGGTCGCCAAGGCCGCCGACATCATCCTGCTGACCGTCCCCGACGACATGCTGGCCAACGTCGTCACCACCCTGGTCGGCGCCGGCGCGATCCGCTCCGGCCAGATCGTCGTGCACACCTCCGGGCGTCACGGCCTGGCCGTCCTCGCCCCCGCCCGTGCGGTCGGGGCGCGCACCATCGCGCTGCACCCGGCGATGACCTTCACCGGCACCGAGGTCGACATCGAGCGCCTCGCCGGCTGCGTCTTCGGTCTCACCGCCGAACCGGCCGACCGCGAGATCGCCGAAGCCCTGGTCGCCGACCTCGGCGGCCGCCCGATGTGGGTTCCGGAGGAGATGCGGACGCTGTACCACGCCGGTCTGGCCCACGGCGCCAACCACCTCGTCACCCTGGTCACCGAGGCGATCGAGATCCTCTCCGCCGCCGGCGCCAGCGACCCGGCCGGCACGCTGCGGCCGCTGCTGACCGCTGCCCTCGACAACGCGCTCGCCCACGGCGACGCCGCGCTCACCGGCCCGATCGTGCGCGGCGACGTGGGCACCGTCGTGGCCCACCTCGAGGACATCCGGGCCAACGCGCCGCAGACCCTGTCGTCGTACGTCGCCCTGGCCCGTGCCACCGTCGGCCGCGCTGTCGCCGACGGGCGCCTCGTCCCGATCCGGGCGCTCAAGATCAGCCAGCTGCTCGACGCCGCCCAGTTCGGTCTGCCGCTGCCGACGCCCGAGAACGCCGAGTCCGCCGACCTGTGAGCGTTCGCCTCGTCTCCACCC
Organism: Nocardioides sp. JCM 18999; assembly: GCF_055391175.1. Lineage (NCBI taxonomy): Bacteria > Bacillati > Actinomycetota > Actinomycetes > Propionibacteriales > Nocardioidaceae > Nocardioides > Nocardioides sp. JCM 18999. The sequence continues at coordinate 3,198,535 of NZ_AP043887.1, read as the reverse complement.
GTGCCGAGCTCGCCGCCGCGCTCGCCCCGGCCCGCGCCGCCGGACGCCGGATCGGGTTCGTGCCCACCATGGGAGCGCTGCACGACGGCCACGCCAGCCTGATGCTGACCGCGCGCGAGCACCTCGATGCCGCCGATCCGGTGGTCGTGTCGATCTTTGTGAACCCGCTCCAGTTCGGTGCCGGTGAGGATCTCGACCGCTATCCGCGCACGCTGGAGGCCGACCTCGAGCTCTGTGCCGCCCACGGCGTCGACGTCGTGTTCGCGCCGGCCGTCGACGAGGTCTACCCCGGGGGCTTCACAGCCGAGGCGAACGCCGCGATGACCACGGTCGAGCCGGGTGCCCTGGTCGCCGACATCCTCGACGGGGCCTCACGCCCCGGACACTTCCGCGGGGTGCTGACCGTGGTCGCCAAGCTGTTCGGGCTGGTCCGCCCGGACCTCGCGGTCTTCGGGCAGAAGGACTACCAGCAGCTGGCGCTGATCACCCGGATGGCCTCCGACCTGTGCCTCGGCATCGAGATCATCGGCGCTGAGACCGTCCGCGAGCCCGACGGACTCGCCCTGTCGAGCCGCAACCGCTACCTCTCGGCCGCCGAGCGTGAGACCGCCCTGGTGCTCAGCCGGTCGCTGCGGGCCGCTCAGACCGCTGCCGCCGGCGGTCCCGCCGCTGCCGAGGCCGCCGCCGTCGCGGTCCTGGCCGCCGAGCCCGGGATCGAACTGGACTACCTCGCCGTCCGGGGCGCCGACCTCGGCGCGCTGGAGGAGGTCGTCGCGGCCGGCACCGCGGGTCGCGTGCTGGTCGCAGCGCGGGTCGGCAGCACCCGGCTGATCGACAACCTGCCGCTCACCTTCTGATGCGGGCCGAGGGATAGGGTGCCGAAGTGACCGAGTTCCGTCTTCCGGGCAAGCTCCGTGCGCCCGTGGCGGGATGGACGGCACGCGCCGACGTCGTCATCGTCGGCAGCGGCATCGCCGGCCTGACCGCCGCGCTGCGTCTGCGGGGGACCGTCGACACCATCGCCGTGGTGACCAAGGACGTGCTCTCGGCCGGCTCCACGCAGTGGGCCCAGGGCGGGATCGCCGCGGCGCTCGGGGAGGGCGACACCCCCGAGCAGCACGAGATCGACACCCTGATCGCCGGTGCCGGGGCGTGTGACCTCGACGCCGTCCGGGCGCTGGTCACCGAGGGCCCCGCCGCCGTGCACGAGCTGATCAGCTGGGGCACCAACTTCGACCTCGACGAGGACGGATCGCTGGCGCTCGGTCGCGAGGGCGGTCACCTCCGCCACCGGATCGCGCACGCCAACGGCGACGCCACCGGTGCCGAGATCCAGCGAGCGCTGATCGAGGCCGTCCGGGCAGCCCCCGAGATCCACGTCTTCGAGCACGCGATGGTGGTCGACCTCGTGCCCGCCGCCGACGGCGGCGTGGCCGGCCTGAGCCTGCACGTGGTCGGCGAGGGCGTCGACGACGGTGTCGGCCTGGTGCTGGCCCGCGCCGTGGTGCTCGCCTCCGGCGGCCTGGGTCAGGTCTTCTCCCAGACCACCAACCCCGCGGTGAGCACCGCCGACGGTATGGCGGCCGCGCTCCGCGCCGGGGCCCGGCTGCGCGACCTCGAGTTCGTCCAGTTCCACCCGACCGTGATGTACCTCGGACCCGACTCCCGGGGGCAGCAGCCCCTGATCAGCGAGGCGGTCCGTGGCGAGGGCGCGTTCCTGGTCGACGGCCAGGGCAACCGCCTGATGGAGGGCGTCCACCCCCTGGGTGACCTCGCCCCGCGCGACGTGGTCAGCAAGGCGATCATGAAGCGGATGCTCGAGACCGGTGAGCCGAACATGTGGCTCGACGGTCGGCACCTCGGCAAGGCCGAGTGGGAGCGCCGCTTCCCGACCATCCTCGCCTCCTGCCGCTCGCACGGGGTCGACCCGCTCACCGACCTGATCCCGGTCGCCCCTGCCTGCCACTACGCCAGCGGCGGCGTCGCCACCGACCTGTGGGGCCGCACCTCGGTCCCCGGCCTCTACGCCACCGGCGAGGTCGCCTGCTCCGGGGTGCACGGCGCCAACCGGCTCGCCTCGAACTCGCTCCTGGAAGGGCTGGTCTTCAGTCGCCGGATCGCCGACGTGCTGCCCGGCGAGCTGCGCTCCTGGTCCGAGCCCGGCCACGACCCGCGTCGCGTGGGTCTGGTCGGAGCCGACGTACGCCGGCGGATGCAGGAGACGATGTCGGCCCGCGCCGGCGTGCTCCGCAACGCGGCCGGACTCATCGAGGCTGGCGTCGACCTCGACGACCTGACCTGGGACGCCGCCGAGGTCAACCAGGCGGCCTGGGAGAACACCAACCTGCTCACCATCGCGCGCGTCCTGACCGCGGCCGCCGGCGCCCGTGAGGAGACTCGCGGCTCGCACTGGCGCGAGGACTTCCCGGAACGCAACGACCCGGTCTGGTCCGGCCACTTCGACGCCCTGCCCACCTTCGTCGACGGAGACCTGACCGTCGAGCTCGCCTTCACCCCCGCACCTGCAACGGATCCGGCATGAACCTGCACCCCATCCCCGACGACCTGCGCGCCGAGATCACCGCGGCCGGCCTGGACGTCGACGCCCTGATCGCCTTCGTCGACCGCGCCCTGGCCGAGGACCTGCCCGGACCCGACGCCGTGGACGTCACCTCGGCCGCCACCATCTCGCCGGGCGCGCGGGCGCGGGGCGGCTTCGGTGCGCGTCACGCCGGGGTGGTCTCGGGGCTCCTGGTCGCCGAGCTCACCTTCCGCCGGGTGCTCGGCCCGGACGTCACCGTCTCCGGCCGCGCCGCGGAGGGGACCCGGGTGCTGCCGGGCGAGGTCGTGATGGAGGTCGAGGGCCCCACCCGCGGTCTGCTCACCGCCGAGCGCACCGCGCTCAACTTCGCCAGCCACCTCTCGGGCGTCTCCACCGCGACCTGGCACTGGGTCCAGGCCCTGAGTGGCACCGGCGCCCGGGTGCTGGACACCCGCAAGACCCTGCCCGGGTTCCGTGAGCTCCAGAAGTACGCCGTCCGGGTCGCCGGCGGGGTCAACCACCGGTTCGCGCTCAACGACATGGCGCTGGTCAAGGACAACCACGTCATCGCCGCCGGCGGCGTGGTTCCGGCCTACCTGGCCATCACGCGTGACTACCCGGACCTGCCGATCGAGGTCGAGGTCACCACCTTGGGCGAGCTCGAGGCGCTGCTCGAGGTGGGCTGCGAGCGGATCATGCTCGACAACATGTCGAGCGCCGAGATGGCCGAGGCCGTCCGGATCACCGCCGGTCGGGCCGTGCTCGAGGCCTCGGGCGGGCTCACCCTCGAGCGAGCCCGCGAGGTCGCCCTCACCGGGGTCGACTTCATCTCGGTCGGTGCGCTGACCCACTCGGTGACCGTCTTCGACCTCGGCTTCGACCTCCAGGACCTGTGACGCCATGCCGCTGCTCGCCGTCGACATCGGGAACGCCCACACCGCGTGCGGACTGATCGAGAACGGTGAGGTCGCGGCGCACTGGCGGGTCTCGACCGACGAGCGGCGCACCAGCGACGAATGGGCGGTCACGCTGCGGGGACTTCTCGGAGATCACCTCGAAACGGTGAGCGGAATATCGGTCTGCTCCACCGTTCCGGTCGTTCTCTCCGAATGGAGGGAGATGATCAACCGGCATTTCTCCGACATTCCCCACGTCATTGTCGAACCCGGTGTGCGCAGCGGCGTGGCGATCCAGATGGACAATCCGCGCGAGGTCGGCACCGACCGGATCTGTAATGCACTCGCGGCCTCCACCCGGTACGGCGGGCCGTGCATCGTCGTCGATTTCTCCGGCACGGCGACCACCTTCGACGTGGTGAATTCGGCCGGCGCGTATATCGGTGGCGCGATCGCACCGGGAATCGAGTTGGCGCTGGCCGGACTCGGTCAGCGGAATGCACAGCTGCGCGAGGTCGAGCTCACCCGACCGCGGCACGTGATCGCGAAGAACACCGTCGAGGCGCTCCAGTCGGGCCTGCTCTTCGGCATCGCGGCGCAGGTCGAGGGAATGGTGGCCCGGATGGTGGCGGAATTGGGTGTCGAGAATTCCGAGGTCGATGTGATTGCGACCGGCCACCTCGCGCCGTTGGTCGTGGACGCGATGTCCGATTCCGGCGTCTTCACCGATCATGCACCCTGGCTGACACTTCAAGGACTCGAATTGGTCTTCCTTCGCAATTCTTGAGCCGTGTGACATTCTGGAGATATACCGACGGCATTGCGGCCGTCGATTGATCGAGAAAAGGAATTCCCATGGCTCAGAAGGTTCAGATCATTCTCGAGGACGACCTCACCGGTGGTGCGGCGGACGAGACGGTGACGTTCGCCCTCGACGGCACGACGTACGAGATCGACCTGTCGACCAAGAACGCCGCCGCGCTGCGCGACGCGTTCGCCCCCTATGTCGGACACGCCCGCAAGGTCGGTCGGGCGGGCAAGGCCGCGAAGAAGTCCACCCAGCTGGGTGCCTCGGCCGGCGAGATCCGGGCGTGGGCCAAGTCCAACGGTTTCGACGTGCCCGAGCGTGGTCGGATTCCCGCCAACGTGCGTGAGGCGTTCGACGCCGCGAGCTGATCCGGATCGAGTCGATCACCGGTTGTTCGCTGTCAGCGGATCGGAACTTCGCACTCTTCGGGAACGCGTAGGCTGGTTACGGGGTTAGACCCCTGTAACCAGCCTTCGTGCGTGAGGGCCGGTCGAAGGAGGAGCGAATGTTCGAGCGGTTTACAGACCGAGCCCGTCGGGTGGTCGTGCTGGCCCAAGAAGAGGCCCGCATGCTCTCCCACAACTACATCGGCACCGAGCACATCCTGCTGGGCCTCATCCACGAGGGTGAAGGCGTCGCGGCGAAGGCCCTGGAGTCACTCGACATCTCCCTGGAGGCGGTCCGCGCCCAGGTCGAGGAGATCATCGGACAGGGGCAGCAGGCGCCGAGCGGGCACATCCCGTTCACCCCGCGCGCCAAGAAGGTCCTCGAGCTGTCGCTCCGCGAGGCCCTCCAGCTAGGTCACTCCTACATCGGCACCGAGCACATCCTGCTCGGCCTGATCCGCGAAGGGGAGGGCGTCGCCGCCCAGGTGCTGCAGAAGCTGGGCGCCGACCTCAACCGGGTCCGCCAGCAGGTCATCCAGCTCCTCTCCGGCTTCCAGGGCAAGGAGGGCCAGGGCGCCCAGGGCCAGGGAGCCCAGGCCGCCGGCGTGGGTGGCTCCGAGGCCCCGACCTCGTCGCTGGTGCTCGACCAGTTCGGTCGCAACCTCACCGCCGACGCCCGCGAGGGCAAGCTCGACCCGATCATCGGCCGCGAGCCGCAGATCGAGCGCGTCATGCAGGTGCTCTCCCGGCGTACCAAGAACAACCCGGTCCTGATCGGCGAGCCCGGCGTCGGCAAGACGTCCATCGTCGAGGGTCTGGCGCAGGACATCGTCAAGGGCAACGTCCCCGAGACGCTCAAGGACAAGCAGATCTACACGCTCGACCTCGGCGCCCTGGTCGCCGGTTCGCGCTACCGCGGTGACTTCGAGGAGCGCCTCAAGAAGGTGCTCAAGGAGATCCGCACCCGCGGCGACATCGTGCTGTTCATCGACGAGATCCACACCCTCGTCGGTGCCGGTGCGGCCGAGGGCGCGATCGACGCCGCGTCGATCCTCAAGCCGATGCTGGCCCGCGGTGAGCTCCAGACCATCGGTGCCACCACGCTCGACGAGTACCGCAAGTACCTGGAGAAGGACGCCGCGCTCGAGCGCCGCTTCCAGCCGATCCAGGTGCCCGAGCCGTCGATCTCCGAGACCGTGGAGATGCTCAAGGGTGTCCGCGACCGGTACGAGGCCCACCACCGGGTCACGATCACCGACGCCGCGCTGGTCTCAGCGGCGACGCTGGCCGACCGCTACATCTCCGACCGGTTCCTGCCCGACAAGGCCATCGACCTGATCGACGAGGCCGGCTCCCGGCTCCGGATCCGTCGCATGACCGCGCCGGCCGACCTGCGCGAGTACGACGACAAGATCGGTGACGTCCGCTCCCGCAAGGAGGCCGCGATCGACGGCCAGGACTTCGAGGCCGCTGCTCGTCTGCGTGACGAGGAGAAGCAGCTCATCCTGGCCAAGGGCGAGCGCGAGAAGTCGTGGCGCTCCGGCGACATGGACGAGGTCGCCGAGGTCGACGAGGCCCTCATCGCCGAGGTGCTCGCCGTCGCGACCGGCATCCCGCTGGGCAACTTCTCCGCCGAGGAGTCCGCGCGACTGCTCACCATGGAGGACGACCTGCACAAGCGCGTGATCGGCCAGGACGAGGCGGTCAAGGCCGTCGCGCGGGCGATCCGTCGGACCCGTGCCGGCCTGAAGGACCCGAAGCGTCCCGGTGGCTCGTTCATCTTCGCCGGCCCCTCGGGTGTCGGTAAGACCGAGCTGTCCAAGGCGCTGGCCGAGTTCCTCTTCGGCAGTGACGACTCGCTGATCTCGCTCGACATGAGCGAGTTCGGTGAGAAGCACACCGCGTCGCGTCTGTTCGGTTCGCCGCCCGGATACGTCGGCTACGAAGAGGGCGGTCAGCTCACCGAGAAGGTGCGCCGCAAGCCGTTCTCCGTCGTCCTGTTCGACGAGGTCGAGAAGGCGCACCCGGACATCTTCAACTCGCTGCTGCAGATCCTCGAGGAAGGTCGCCTGACCGACTCGCAGGGCCGAGTGGTCGACTTCAAGAACACCGTGATCATCATGACCACCAACCTCGGTGCGCACGAGATCAACAAGTCGGTCTCGCTCGGCTTCGGCAGCTCCGACGGCGCCGGCGACTACGACCGGATGAAGGCCAAGGTCACCGACGAGCTGAAGAAGCACTTCAAGCCCGAGTTCCTCAACCGTGTCGACGAGGTCATCGTCTTCCCGAAGCTGCAGAAGTCGCAGATCATCGCGATGGTCGACAACTTCGTCGGGGCGATCGACAAGCGTCTCAAGGACCGCGACATGGGTGTCGAGCTCACCCAGGCCGCCAAGGACCTGCTCGCCGAGCGCGGCTTCGACCCCGACCTGGGTGCGCGTCCGCTGCGTCGCACGATCCAGCGCGAGATCGAGGACCCGCTGTCGGAGAAGATGCTGTTCGGCGAGATCGGCCCGGGCGAGATCGTCCTGGTCGACGTCGAGGGCAGCGGTCCCGGCGCGGAGCTCACCTTCACCGGTCAGAAGAACTCGTCGGTCCCCGACGTGCCGCCGCTGGAGACCGCCGACCTCGGCGAGTCCCTGCCGGACGACATCGAGGGCATCGAGGGTCTGGAGGCCCCGCCGACCGAGGAGTGACTCGGTGAACTTGAGGAAAGTAACGCCCTCAGCGCACTGAACCGGGGGAAGGTCACATCGCACTTGTGACTTTCCCCCGGTTCACCGCATTTCTGGGGTTACTTTCCTCAAGTTCACCGTCCCGGGGTGCCGTCAGAGGGCGAAGGTGTCCGGGCCGACCTGGCGGACGAGACCGTCGGCGAGCAGCGTCGCCAGGCAGCGCTCACGTTGCTCCGGGAGCGTCCAGGCGGCCTCGAGGGCGGAGCGGTGCACCGGGCCGTGGGAGTCGCGCAGCACCGCCATCAGGCGGCCCCGGCACTGGCGGTCGGTTCCGGCCCAGGCCTGACCCTTCCGGGCCGGCCCGTCGTACGGCGGGCGGCCGGCGAGATCCCAGGCGCAGTCGCTCCGCACGGGACACACGTCGCACCGCGGCGAGCTGGCCGTGCAGACCAGGGCGCCGAGCTCCATCACGGCCACGCCCCACGCGGGCGAGCGCTCCGGGTCGGGCAGCAGCTCGGTCGCGCGGTCCCGCTCGGCGCGCGTGACCGACGCCGGCGGGAACTCCTCTCCGCCAACAGCGCGGGCGAAGACCCGGCGGACGTTGGTGTCGAGCACGACGTGGTGGGTGCCGAACGCGAACGCGGCGATCGCCGAGGCGGTGTAGTCGCCGATCCCGGGCAGGCCGAGCAGCTCCTCGTAGGTGCCGGGGACCTCGCCGCCGTGCTGCTCCACGATCGCCGTCGCGGCGGCGTGCAGGCGTTGCGCACGCCGGGGGTAGCCGAGCCGGCCCCACGCCCGGACCGCCTCGCCGACCGGCTCGGCCGCGAGGTCGGCCGGCGTCGGCCAGCGCTCCATCCAGACCTGCCAGACCGGGAGCACGCGGACCACGGGGGTCTGCTGCAGCATGAACTCGCTGACCATCACCCCCCACGGCGTGGCCGCGGGGGAACGCCAGGGAAGGTCGCGCTGGTGGATGTCGTACCAGCCGAGGATGGCGTCGTGGAGTGAAGTCATGGCGGGACGATTCTGCGGAACAATGCTCGCCGTGCCCAAACCGATCACGCTGCTGTTCGAGGGGGAGTCCGACCGGGCCGCCTTCGAGACCCTCGCCCCCCGACTCGGTCTCGACCTCGTCGCGGAGGAGATCACCGTCGCCTCCCTCGGTGGGGCCGGCAACTTCGGTCGCGCGATCGGCGACGCCGTCGCCCTGGGGCACCGGGTGGGCGGCCTGTACGACGAGGCCGAGGAGCGGTTCGTCGCCGGCGCGCTCAACCGGCAGGAGGGCGAGGACCTGACCCGGCAGGGCTTCTTCGCCTGCCGCCGTGATCTCGAGGACGAGCTGATCCGTGCCATCGGGGTGGTGGGGATGACGGCGGTGCTGGAGTCGAAGGGCGATCTCAAGCGGTTCCGGGATTTCCAGGGCGAGGCAGCGCACCGTGACGCCGAGGCGGGCGAACAGCTGCGCCGCTTCCTCGGTGCCAACGGCGCCCGCAAGCGGGAGTACGCCGCCGTGATGGCCGCCGAGGTGGACCTTGCCGACGTGCCGGAGCCGATGTCGGGCCTGGTCAACTGGATCTGGGGCTTCTGAGCGCCCCACTCCGGGTCGTCCCCGGAGTGGCACCATCAATCTCGCCTGCCCCACCCATACCGTGGGTCACATGCCTGCGATGACCCGCGGACCCCTTCCGGCCGCCGTGTACTGGCGCCGCCGTGCGGCCGTGCTGGGCATCGTGCTGCTGCTCCTGATCGGGGTCACCCGGATGTTCGGCAGTGGCGAGGAGGAGCCGACCGCGCGTCAGGCCTCCTCGACCACCTCGACGCCTCCCGTGGTCCCCGACCACGTCGGTGCCGTCGACCCGTCCACCACGGCGACCACCGACGCGGACACCGACACGAACACGGACGCCGCGGCCGCGCCCACCGCCGCAGCGACGGCTCCCACGGCTCCCACCACGACGCTGGCGGCCCCCAGCACGGTCCTGCCGACCCCGACGGGGCGCTGCTCCGACGACGACGTCAGCGTCACCGCCTCGGTGCCGAAGGCCGAGGCGACCCGATCGGTCGTGGTCTCGCTGAGCATCCGGACGAAGGTCCAGGCGGCCTGCCTGTGGCGGATCAGCCCCAAGTCCCTCCAGGTCGAGATCAGCTCCGGGTCCGACCAGTTCTGGACGTCGCTGCAGTGCCCCAAGGCGATCCCGGCCAAGGAGCTCGTCCTCCGCCGCGACACCCCGGTCACCGTCGGCGTGCGGTGGAACTCCCGACGCTCGGACAAGGACTGCTCGGACCACACCCAGTGGGCCCTGCCCGGCTACTACCACGTGAAGGCGGCCGCCCTGGGCGGCGAGCCGGTCGACGTGCAGTTCCGCCTGGTGAAGCCGGTCCGTGTGGTCGCGCCGAAGCCCACAGCCTCCGCGACCCCGACGGCCAAGCCCGGCGCGGCGACGACGAAGAAGAACCCGAAGAAGAAGGGCGCTCGTTCCGAGCCCACCGGCAATCCGTCGGTCAACCCCGACTGATCCGGCCCGGGTACGACGCGGACGGAGCGCTCAGCGCACCATCCGACGATCCAGCAGCCCGTACTGGTCGACCTCGTCGAGTCCGTCGTACTCGAAGCCGTGCCGGCGGTAGAACGCCTCGGCGCGACCGTTCCCGTCCAGCACCCAGACCGAGGCCGGTTCGGTGCCGAGCGCGCGCTCCAGAAGCCGAGTGCCGAGCCCGGTCGACCAGTGGTCGGCGTGCAGGTAGATCGAGTACAGCTGCAGCTCGGGGCCGTCGGTGTCCCGGGTCGGCCCGGCCTGGGCCCACCCCACGATCGACTCCGGGGCACCGTTCGCGACGGCTTGCGCGACCCAGGTGGCGGTGTGCTCGATGAAGTCGGCCCAGCGTCGCTCCCGGTCCGCCGCGGGAACCGCCTCGCGGTCGAGGAAGACCTGCTCGGGGACGAGGCCGGCGTAGGCCTGCCGCCAGACCAGCAGGTGCAGCGCCGCGAGCTCGGCAGCGTCCTCGAGCACCGCTCGACGAAGCACCACCTCGACCGGCATCGGCGACCAGCTCGCTGGGGCGATCAGACGTAGCGCTCGAGGATGCTGGACTCGGCCAGTCGGCTGAGGCCCTCACGGACCGACCGGGCGCGGAGCTCGCCGACCCCCTCGACGGCCTGGAGGTCGTCGATGCTCGCCGAGAGCAGCTTCTGCAGGGTCTCGAAGTGCTCGACCAGCCGGTCCACCACGGTCACGGGCAGGCGCGGCACCTTGGCCAGCAGCCGGTACCCACGGGGCGTCACCGCGCTGTCGAGGTTCTCGGGGCCGCCGAGGCCGAGCAGCCGTGCGGCCGAGGCCGGGTCGACCAGCTCGGTGGGGGACAGCGCCGCCATCTCCTGGAGCACGTCGTCGATCGAGCGCTGCTTGCGCGACTTGGGCAGGTAGTCACGGATGACGAGCTCGCGCTCGGCGTCCACCCCGACCACGAGCTCCTCCAGCTGCAGGGCCAGCAGCCGGCCGTCGGTGCCGAGCTCGACGATGTAGGACTCGATCTCCTGCGCGATCCGGGTCACCATCTCCAGGCGCTGCGCCACCGCGGCGACGTCGCGGGCGGTGACCAGGTCCTCGATCTCCAGGGCGGACAGGGTCGAGGAGACCTCGTCGAGACGCATCTTGTAGCGCTCGAGCGTCGCCAGCGCCTGGTTGGCGCGGGACAGGATCGAGGCGGAGTCCTCGAGCACGTGCCGGGTCTCGCCGACGTAGGCGGCGATGATCTGCATCGACTGCGACACTGAGATCACCGGGTAGTTGGTCTGCTTCGCGACCCGGTCGGCGGTCCGGTGCCGGGTGCCGGTCTCCGTGGTCGGGATGGTGTGGTCGGGCATCAGGTGCACGGCGGCCTTGACGATCCGCGAGTTCGCCGCGTCGATGATGATCGCGCCGTCCATCTTGGCCAGCTCGCGCAGGCCGGTGGAGGTGAACGGCACGTCGAGCTGGAAGCCGCCGGTGGAGATGGCGTCGACCAGGCGGTCGTGGCCCAGCACGATCAGTGCGCCGGTCCGCCCACGCAGGATCCGCTCCAGTCCGTCGCGCAGCGGGGAGCCCGGCGCGATCAACGCCAGGGTCTCGCGCAAGGAGGGTTCAGGACGGTCGCTGGGCACGGACGTGATCCTAGCGTCGGGAGTGACTCAGGGCTCGACCGGTTTTGCCTGATCAGAAACCGGGGTCGACCGAGCGCAGGTTCGGGCGCTCCTGCGGCTCCGCGACGGCCTCGCTCCGTGAGCGCAGCACACCCAGCAGGTCGAGCGCGGAGTAGACGTTGTCGACCGCCAGCACGTCGAGGCCGTCGACCTTACGTCGCCCGGGTCGGGCACCCGGCTCGATCGGGACCACGGCGGTGGAGAAGCCGAGCCGGGCCGCCTCGGCCAGTCTCTGAGGCAGGTCCCGGACCCGGCGCAGCTCACCGGCCAGTCCGATCTCGCCCATCGCGACCACCGAGCGTGGGGCCGGATCGCCGTTGTAGGCCGACGCCAGGGCCACCGCGACCGCGAGGTCGGACGCCGGCTCCGTCAGCCGGGCGCCGCCGACGGTGGAGGCGAAGACGTCGGAGTTCTGCAGCTTGACCCGGCAGTGCCGGTCGAGCACCGCGAGCACCATCGCGACCCGCGACCCGTCCAGCCCGGAGGTGGTGCGGCGCGGTCGCTCCTGGGCCGACCGGGTGACCAGGGCCTGGACCTCGGCCAGCATCGGGCGCCGGCCCTCCATCGTCACCGCGACACAGGTGCCCGAGACGGGCCGCTGGTGGGACTCGACGAACAGGCCGGTCGGATCGGTGACCGCCTCGATGCCCGATGAGGTCAGCTCGAAGCAGCCCACCTCGTCGATCGGCCCGAAGCGGTTCTTCACCGCGCGCACCATCCGGAACCGTGAGTTCCGGTCGCCCTCGAAGCCGAGCACGACGTCGACCAGGTGCTCGAGCACGCGCGGGCCCGCGATCGAGCCGTCCTTGGTGACGTGGCCGACGATGATCGTGGTCAGCCCGCGGGTCTTGGCGGTGCGCACCAGCGCCGCGGCCACCTCCTTGACCTGGGAGACCCCGCCGGGGACCCCCTCGACCCCGGCTGCGCTGATCGTCTGCACCGAGTCGACGACCAACAGCTCCGGACGCACCTGCTCGATGTGGGTCAGGACCGCGCCGAGGTCGGTCTCGGCGGCCAGGTAGAGCTCGTCCTCGACGGCCTCGGTCCGCTCGGCGCGCAACCTGACCTGGGCGGCCGACTCCTCCCCGGAGACGTAGAGCGCGCGTTGCCGGGTGGCGGCGGTCCGGGCCGCGACCTCCAGCAGCAGGGTGGACTTGCCCACGCCGGGCTCGCCCGCGAGCAGGATCACCGCTCCGGGCACGAGCCCGCCGCCCAGCACCCGGTCGAGCTCCTCGACGCCGGAACCGCGGAACGCGGCGTCGCTGAGCTGCACCTGGCCGATCGGGACGGCGGCGGAGGTGACGGCGGCCGGCGCCGTCCGGGAGGCGACCGAGGTGGCCGCGGCGACCTCGGCCACGGCGCCCCACGCCTGGCACTCACCGCATCGGCCGACCCATTTGGCGGTCTCCCACCCGCACTCGCTGCAGCGGAAGGTCGCCCGTGGTTTAGCCATGGGAACCACCGTAGGTGAGACCGCCGACACAACGATGGATATGCTCTCCGTTGGATCGTTCCACCATGCAGGCCCTGTGCAGGGTGCTCAGCAGGCCGGCAACCGGTGGTGAGGAGGTGAAGACGTGGCGCGCTATCCGATGGCCGCTCCGACCCTGGCAGACGTCGCCGAACTGGCCGGCGTCTCGCGCCAGACCGTCTCCAACGCGGTCAACAACCCTGAGCTGCTGCGCCCCGAGACCCTGGTCCGGGTGCAGAACGCGATCGACGAGCTGGGCTACAAGCCCAACCGTGCGGCCCGCAACCTGCGCACCCGCACCTCGCACCTGGTGGGCTTAAGGATGAGCCCGGTCCAGGAGGGCGCCGCCGGCGCGATGATGGACCGGTTCATCCACTCGCTCGTCGAGACCAGTCGTGAGGCCGGCTACCACGTGCTGCTCTTCACCGGCTCGCACGAGGACCCGCTCGAGGGGTACGACGACCTCCTCCGCTCCACCGCGGTCGACGCCTTCGTCCTCACCGACACCTACCAGGGCACCGCCGTCGCCAGCTGGCTGCGCGAGCGGCGCGCTCCGTTCGTCAGCTTCGGCCGGCCGTGGGGCGACTCCGAGGCCCGCCACCCGTGGGTCGACGTCGACTGCGCCGCCGGCGCCGAGCTCGCCACCCAGCACCTGATCGACAAGGGTCACACCCGGATCGCCTGGATCGGGTGGAAGAAGGACTCCGTCCTCGGTGAGGAACGGCGCTCGGGCTGGCTGCACGCCATGCACACCGCCGGACTGTCGACGACCGGCCTGGCCTCCCGGGTCGAGGACACCATCGCGTCGGGCCGCAGCGCCGCCGAGGTGCTGCTCACCGAGGCCCGCCCGACCGCGTTCGTCTGCGCCTCGGACACGCTCGCCGTCGGCGTGATGCACATCCTCGCCGAGCGCGGCCTGCAGGCCGGCGACGACGTCGCCGTCGTCGGGTTCGACGACTCCCAGGTCGCCCAGACCGTCTGGCCCGGCCTGTCCAGCGTGCGCCAGCCGCTGGAGGAGGCAGCGATCCAGGTGGTGCGTCAGATGGAGGGCCTGCTCTCGCTGCCCTCGCAGCCGCACCCGGGGGTGATGCTCACCCCGAAGCTCGAGGTGCGCGGCACCTCGGGACCCATGCTGCGCTGACGCAGAACTTGAATCTCACCACCGCCGTGCTGTGCTGGGGGCATGAGCAGACTGGTGATTCTCGGCGCCGGGCTCACCGCTGCAGCCGCAGTGGAGACCGCGCGCGACCAAGGTTTCGACGGATCGATCACGCTGGTCGGGGACGAGTCCTGGCCGCCGTACGAACGACCACAGCTGTCCAAGGACCTGCTCCAGGGCAAGGACTTCGCGCTGCGCCATGACGCACAGTGGTACGTCGACCACGGGGTCGACCTGCGGCTCGGGACGGCGGCCACCGCGATCGATCGCGAGCGCACCACCGTCGTGCTGGCGGACGGCAGCGAGCTGCCCTACGACCGCCTGCTGATCGCCACCGGCGCCGCCCCGCGCGTCCCGGACCTCCCCGGCATCGACCGGGCGCTCGTGCTCCGCACGAAGGAGGACGCCGAGGCCCTGATCGGTCGGTTCGAGCCGGACGCCCGCTTGGTGACGATCGGTGGCGGCTGGATCGGGCTCGAGGTCGCCGCCTCGGCGCGTGCCGCCGGCCTGGAGGTGACGGTCCTGGAGCGGGGTGAGAAGCCGCTGCTGGGCGTGCTCGGACCCGTGATGGCCGACCACCTCGCCAAGCTGCACGCGTGCCACGGGGTGAAGGTGCGCACGGGCGTCGACGCCGCCGAGGTCGTCGACGGCGCGGTGCGGCTCGGGACCGGCGAGGAGATCGCTGCCGACGTCGTGGTCCTCGCCATCGGTGCGGTGCCGCGCGACCAGCTCGCCGCGGAGGCCGGGCTGGAGATCGGCGAGCACGGCGGGATCGTCACCGACGAGCACCTGCGGACCTCCGACCCGGCCATCCTCGCGGCCGGCGACGTCGCCCTGGCCAGGCACGCCGAGCTGGGGCCGTTGCGGGTGGAGCACTGGGACAACGCGATCAAGCAGGGACGCCTGGCCGCTCAAGAACTCACCGGCGGCACGGGCAGCTACAGCTGGCAGCCCTACTTCTTCACCGACCAGTTCGAGTTCTCCATGGAGTACGTCGGCCACAGCACGCCCACCGACGAGGTGGTGGTCCGCGGCAGCCTGGAGAAGAACGAGTTCATCGCCTACTGGCTGCGCGACGAGCACGGCTCGATGGTGGTCGCGGCGGCGATGAACGTGGGGATCTGGGACGTCAACGACACCCTGCGCGGTCTGGTCGGCTCGACCGTCGATCCCGACGAGCTCACCGACCTGCGGGACTAGAAGTCGCGGCTCCACACGTTGACCGCGTAGTCGACGTCGAGGCCGCCGCCGCTCGTCCAGTGCTCGGCGAGCGCGGCCTCGGCCACCTCGGGACTGAACTCGATCCGGACCACGGCCTCGAGGTCCTCGCGTGAGGCGAACCGCCAGCCCATCTCCACCGGCGTGCGGGTCCAGCCGTGGGTCGACCACCAGCGCTCGATGGCGTCCGGGTCGACCATCGGGTAGCCACGTCGGAACCAGCGGCCGAAGGTCGAGGTGGTCGCGTCGTTGTCGATCACCATCGCGGTGCCGCCGCGACGGACCACCCGGTCGAGCTCGCGCAGGCCGGGCTCGGCGCCGGGACCGAAGAAGTACGCCCACCGCACGTGCACGACGTCGACGGAGGCGTCCGGCAGCGGCAGCCGCTGCGCGACGCCTTCCAGGACACTGACGTTCGGCAGCCGTCGGGTGCGGCGACGAGCCAGCGCGGCGAGGTCGGCATGGGGTTCGACGCCGACGACGGATCGGGCCTCGTCGGCGAACTGCGGGAGGTGGAACCCGGTCCCGCAACCGAGGTCGAGCACGTCGCGCCCGGACCACGACGCCGTCGTACGCAGGGTCGACCAGAGCCGACCGTCAGGGTCGACGGCGCGGTTCTCGATCTCGTAGGTCGCGGTGTGGTCCCAGATGTTCGGGGACGGGATCGCGCCGTCGGGACGCGAGGAGCGCCCCGAGCGACCGGTCACGTTCAGATGCGGACGTCGCCCGCCGGGCCGCGGAAGTTGGCGGCCAGCAGACCGGGGGTGCCGTGCTCGGCGACCCACTTGATCTCGACCTCCTCGGCCGGCTTGCCGGTGTAGGGGTCGATCCGCTCGTCGAGGTCGTCGCCCAGCCAGTCCCGCACGCGGTGCGGGTCGCCGGAGATCTCCAGCGAGGCGAGGGTGACGTCGGAGCCGGCGTTGCCGGGGTGGTTGTCCTCGGACTCCCAGTGGATGAAGTAGGGCAGCTGCGGGTCGACGATCAGGTCGTTGATCCCGATCTGCTTCCAGCGCAGCTCGGTGCCGTCGGGCTTGTGCCGGTTGCCGTCGACCCAGTCGCGCCCGAGGCGCTCGGAGATCTTGGCCATGTTGCCGGCGCGGACGACCCAGCCGAGCCAGCCGCCGCCGAGGGCCGAGCGGGCCTTGACCGCCTGGCCGAACGGGGCCTTGTCGGAGGAGGGGTGCTCCAGCGCCTCGACGACCTCGAGATAGAGACCGCCGCGCAGCGGAAGCGTGTAGTTGCGGGTGCCGAAGCGGGGGTGCACGCCACCGTCCTCGAACTCAGCCCCGAGCAGCTCGCCGATCCGCTTGGCGGTAGCCACGAGACCATCGGGTCCGGCGGCGTAAGAGAGGTGGTCCAGACGCATGTGTTGATTCTTAACAATCCCTGAAGAGCACTCGTCAGGGGGGTCGATCTATCTTGACGTCGAGAATTCTCAGCGAGGGTCGGCTGGATGCAGCGCGAGGGCCGAACGCGATCGCACGTGGGCCTCGCAGTGCCGCGCCAGCTCGGCGTACCCCTCCGAGCCGATCAGGGCGACGAGCTCGTCGCGGCTGGTCAGGAAGAGCGGCTCGACCGCCGTGTGCGCGACCGGGTTGCCGGTGCAGTACCAGTCCAGGTCGTGCCCGCCGGGGCCCCAGCCGCGGCGGTCGTACTCGGTGATGGTGACCTCGGTGTACGTCGACCCGTCGGTGCGCTCGACCTCGCGGAAGAGCCGCCGGATCGGCAGCTGCCAGCACACGTCGGGCTTGGTCGTCACGTGCGAGGTCTCGAGTCGGTTCGCCAGCAGGTGCAGGGCGCACCCCGCGCCGCCGGCGAAGCCCGGCCGGTTGGCGAAGACGCAGCCCTGCTCGCCGTCGACGGTGTGGACCTTGGTCTTGCGCCCGCCCTCGTCGTCCTTCTCCACCCAGTCCGACGTCTTGACCCTGTCCCGCTTCGGCTTGAACTGCCACTCCTCCGCGGTGAGCATCTCGACGTGCTGACGGGTCCGGGCCTCGTCCTCGTCGTCGGCGAAGTGCGCGCCGAGGGTGCAGCACCCGATCGAGGGGGCGTCGGCGTAGATCCCGGCGCAGCCGTTGCCGAAGATGCAGGAGTACGCCGACGTGAGCCAGGTCAGGTCGGCCTTGATGATCTCGTCGGTGTCATCCGGGTTGACGAACTCGACCCAGGCACGGGGAAAGTCCAGGGGAACCTCGGGCATGTCCCCAGCCTAGGGGCCGCCCCGACGATCGGCGCGCGGCTAGGCTGCCGCTATGCGTCTGGGCGTGCTCGACATCGGCTCCAACACGGGCCACCTCCTCGTCGTCGATGCGCACGGCGGAGCAGCGCCGCTGCCGGCGTACTCCTTCAAGCAGCCGCTCCGCCTGGCCGAGCACCTGGATGCCCGGGGTGACGTCAGCCAGGTCGGCATCGACGCGCTGACCGACTTCGTCCGCGAGTCCGTCCACGTCGCCGAGGACAAGGGCTGCCAGGAGGTGATGGCGTTCGCGACCAGCGCTGTCCGCGACGCCGGCAACTCCGACGCCGTGCTCGACCACGTCGCCCGGGCGACCGGGATCCGGCTGGAGGTGCTCTCCGGTGAGGACGAGGCCCGGCTGACCTTCCTCGCCGTGCGGCGCTGGTTCGGCTGGAGTGCCGGTCGGCTGGTCGTCTTCGACATCGGTGGTGGGTCCCTCGAGCTCGCCGGTGGCGCCGACGAGGCCCCGGACGTGGCCTGGTCGTTGCCGTTGGGTGCGGCTCGGTTGGCGCGGGCCTCGCTCGGCCAGCACCCGACCGACGACGACCTCAAGACCCTGCGCCGTCAGATCCGCGCCGAGATCGCACGCAACGCCGGCCAGCTGATCCGTGCCGGCGCGCCCGACCGTGCGGTGGCGACGTCGAAGACGTTCCGCAGCCTGGCCCGGATCACCGGCGCCGCCCCGAGCGGGGAGGGCCTGCTGGTGCGCCGCACCCTGCCGCTCGCTGAGCTGCGGGAGTGGATCCCCAAGCTGGTCGGGATGGATCCAGCCACCCTGAGCGACCTGCCCGGGGTCAGTCAGAGCCGCGCCCACCAGATCCTGCCCGGTGCGCTGGTCGCCGAGGCCTGCATGGACATCTTCGACCTGCCCGAGCTGGAGATCTGCCCGTGGGCGCTGCGGGAAGGTGTCATCCTCGAGCGGCTCGACCACCTCGACTTCCTCGCCGGCGACCAGTGAGTCGGCCGGAGGAGTCATGAGCCAGCCCCTGCGCATCGGCCTGTCGACCGTCTCGGTCTACCCGGAGTCGACCGCGCAGGCCTTCGACTGGGCCGTCGCGCTGGGGTACGACGCCGTCGAGGTGATGGTCGGCGTCGACCGTGACTCCACCAGCATCGAGTCGGTGCGCCAGCTCGCCGACGGTCACGGCATCGCGGTCAGCGCGATCCACTCCCCGTGCCTGCTCTTCACCCAGCGGGTGTGGGGCACCGAGCCGTGGGGCAAGCTCGAACGGGCCGCCGAGATGGCGCACGCGGTCGGTGCCCCCACCGTGGTGGTGCACCCGCCCTTCCGCTGGCAGCGCGACTACGCACGCTACTTCGCGGTCGGGATCGAACGCCTCGAGCGCGAGACCGGGCTGGTCTACGCGGTGGAGAACATGTACCCGTGGAAGGGTCGCTCCGGTGCGACGCCGGGCAAGATGTCGAGCGGCTCCGTGGAGATGTACATCCCGGAGCGGGACCCCTCCTACGGCGACTACGCGCACGGCACCATCGACCTGTCCCACGCCGCGATCGGCGGCGACGACGTGATCGAGATGGCACAGCGCTGGGGCGCCCGGTTGAAGCACATCCACCTCACCGACGGCACCGGCTCGTCCAAGGACGAGCACCTGGTGCCCGGTCGGGGCACGGTCGGCGCCGACCGCTTCCTGCACCACCTCGTCGAGACCGGGTTCGACGGCGAGATCATCGTCGAGATCACCACCCGCAAGGCCGGCAGCCGGGAGGCGCGCGAGCAGATGCTCGCCGAGTCGCTGGCCTTCGCCCGGGAGCATCTCGGCCAGACCGAACCGGCGCCCTGAACCCTCCCCTGACCGAACTCAGCGGCCGCCGAGATCCCTCAGCCCTACACTGGCGGGCGTGAAGATCGCGATCGTCGGCGTGGGGTCGATGGGCGGAGCGGTGCTGGCAGGCCTCGTCGCCGCCGGACATGACGTGCTCGCCGGAGTCCGACGGCCCGAACGCGGAGCCGAGCTGGAGGCGACGTACGGGGTCGAGCACGGTGCGGCCGCCGAGGTCGCCGCTGCTGCCGACGTCGTCATCCTCGGGGTGAAGCCCTACGACATCGTGCGGATGGCCACCGAGCTGCCGCTGCGCTCGGGCCAGCTGGTGATCTCCCTGGCGGCGGGCATCACCACCGCCCAGATCGAGGCCGCCGCGCCCGCCGGCGTCGGCGTCGTGCGGGTGATGCCCAACACCCCGGCCGTGCTGGGGCAGGGCATGTCGATCATCAGCGCCGGACCGAGCGCCTCGGCCGAGCAGGTCGCCCTGACCGAGACCCTGATGGGTGCGGTCGGAGCCACCGTCACCATCCCCGAGAGTCAGCTCGACGCGGCCACCGCGCTGAGCGGTTCGGGTCCGGCCTACGTCTTCTACATCGCCGAGTCGCTGATCGAGGCCGGCGTCCACCTCGGCCTGCCGCGTGCCGTCGCGACCACCCTGGTCGAGCAGACCCTGGTCGGTTCGAGTCGGCTGCTGGCCGAGTCCGACGCGCACCCGGCGGTGCTGCGCGAACAGGTCACCAGCCCGGGCGGGACCACGGCGGCGGCGCTGCGGGTCTTCGAGGACGCCGGGCTGCGGGGCACCTTCCTCGCCGCGACCCGGGCCAACCGGGACCGCAGTCGCGAGATCGCCACCGAGGGCTGAGCCGTGAGCGATCCGCGGGCCGCGTGCCCGGGGCCGGCGAGCATCGTCTTCTCGCCGGACCTGACCGAGTACGACTTCGGGCCGACGCACCCGATGAGCCCGCTGCGGATCGACCTGACGATGCGGCTGGCCGACGAGATCGGTGTCCTGGCGACTCCCGCAAGCCCGGCCGGTGGCGGACGGCTGCTGACCGTGCCGGCCCCGATGGCCGACCTCGACACCCTGGCCACCGTGCACGACGAGTCCTACATCGAGGCCGTGATGAAGGCCGGAGCACACGGTGTCGACGACCCGGCGCACGGCCTGGGCACCGACGACGACCCGGTGTTCGCGCACATGCACGAGGCCAGCGCCCACATCGTCGGGGCGACGGTCGAGGCCTGCCGCCGGGTGTGGCAGGGCGAGGCGCTGCACGCGGCCAACATCATCGGCGGCCTGCACCACGCGATGCGTGACCGGGCCAGCGGCTTCTGCATCTACAACGACGTCGCCGCCGGGATCCAGTGGCTGCTCGACCACGGCGCCCAACGGGTGGCGTACGTCGACGTCGACGTGCACCACGGCGACGGGGTCGAGCGGGCGTTCTGGAACGACCCGCGGGTGCTCACGGTCAGCCTGCACGAGACCGGCCAGCTGCTCTTCCCCGGGACGGGGTTCGCCACCGAGGTCGGTGGTCCCGACGCCGCGGGGACGGCCGTCAACGTGGCCCTGCCGCCCGGCACCGCCGACGCCGGCTGGCTGCGTGCCTTCCACGCCGTGGTCCCTGAGCTGGTCCGCTCGTTCGAGCCCGAGATCCTGATCACCCAGCAGGGCTGCGACTCGCACTTCGAGGACCCGCTGGCCCACCTGATGCTCTCCGTCGACGGTCAGCGGGCGTCGTACCTGGCCCTGCACGACCTGGCGCACGAGGTCGCCGACGGGAAGTGGGTGGCGCTCGGCGGAGGCGGTTACGCGATCACCGACGTCGTCCCCCGTGCCTGGACCCACCTGCTGGCGATCGTGGCCGGCGAACCGCTGGACCCGACGCTGGAGATCCCCGGTGGATGGCGCGAGCACGTGGAGCAGCGCTACGGCCGGATCGCGCCCGGTTGGATGACGGACGGACGCACGCCGTTCTGGCGGGACTGGCGCGAGGGGTACGACCCCGACGCCTGGCTGGACCGTCAGGTGCACGAGACCCGGCAGGCGGTCTTCCCGCTGCACGGGCTCGACCCGTCGGCCTGGTGAGCACCCATCACATTGGGGATGTTTGCGTCAGTTTCAAGCCGACACGCCGATACAAAGTAAAATCACGTCTGTTTCCTCTTCCCCACCAGTCACAGCAGGCTCTAATCTTCACTCGCTGCCCTGCATGACGGAGGGTGACCAACGGTGGGGAAGCCGTTGACGGAGCAGGACACAAACGAACAGACAGGACCGATGGACCATGGCTGGACAGCCCGAGTTCTCTGAGGCGAAGTTCCTGACGGTCGCCGAGGTTGCCGCGATGATGCGCGTCTCCAAGATGACCGTGTACCGCCTCGTTCACAGTGGAGAGCTGCCCGCCGTGCGGGTGGGTCGCTCGTTCCGAGTTCGCGAAGAGGACGCCAACGCGTACCTCCAGAACAGCTTCTACAACGCCGGCTGACCACTCGCGTTTTCGCTGGCACAGGGAACCTCGATAGTCTGTCGCGGTCCGGCTCCCTGCCCGGGCTAGTCGGATACGGACGTGATGAGGCCCGATGGGCCTCGATGAAAGAGGTTTCCTGTGGGTTCTGTCATCAAGAAGCGCCGCAAGCGGATGGCGAAGAAGAAGCACCGCAAGCTGCTCAAGAAGACGCGCGTCGCTCGCCGCAAGCTCGGTAAGTGATGCAGGTGGTCGGGCTCTCGTAGCCTGACCGCACTGCGTTGTTAACGTCGACGACGCGATCGGCTCGTTCCGCCGGATAGGGTGGCGGACATGGCTGGTCGCGTCGTTCTCGTTACCGGGGTCTCGCGCGACCTCGGGCGGAAGTTCGCGGCCGGAGCCGCCGAGCACCCCAGTGTCGACCGAGTGATCGGCGTCGACGTGGTGCCCCCGCGCGGCGACGTCGGCGGGATGAGCTTCGTCCGTGCCGACATCCGCAATCCGATCATCGCCAAGGTGATCGCGAAGGAAGAGGTCGACACCGTCGTCCACATGAGCGTCATCTCGACGCCCGGCCCCACCGGTGGCCGGATGTCGATGAAGGAGCTCAACGTCATCGGCACCATGCAGCTCCTCGCCGCCTGCCAGAAGGCCCAGAGCGTCAAGCACCTGGTCGTGAAGTCGACCACCACCGTCTACGGTGCCAGCCACCGCGACCCGGCCCTCTTCACCGAGGACATGGAGCCGCGCCGGACCCCGCGCAGCGGCTACGCCAAGGACGTCGCCGAGATCGAGGGCTACGTCCGCGGCCTCGCCCGCCGCCGTCCCGACGTCAAGGTCACCGTCCTGCGCTGCGCCAACGTGATCGGTCCGAGCGTCAACAGCCCGATCGCCAACTACCTGCGGCTCTCGCTCATCCCGACCGTGCTCGGCTTCGACCCGCGGATGCAGTTCCTGCACGAGCAGGACCTGCTCGCGGTGCTCGGGCACGCGGTCGCGGCCGAGAAGCCCGGCACCTACAACATCGCCGGCGAGGGCGTGCTGACCCTGAGCCAGATCACCCGCAGCATCTCCCGGCCGACCGCGCCGGTCCCCGGCTTCGCGCTCGGCGGCGTCGGCAACCTGCTCCGCTCGGCCCGGCTGAGCGACTTCTCCCCGGAGATGCGAGGCTTCCTGACGTACGGACGCGGCGTCGACACCACCCGGATGCGCGACGAGCTCGGCTTCACCCCGCGTTATTCGACCCCGGCCGCGCTGGCCGACTTCGCTGCCTCCCTCGACCCGGTCCCTCACCGGGTCGACGACCTCCTGGCCGGCATGGAGACCCGCCTCGCCGCGGCCGCCCGGCCGGCACTCGGCCACGACGACGTCCTCGGGGAGGTGGC
The DNA here is from genome assembly GCF_055391175.1 of Nocardioides sp. JCM 18999. Taxonomy (NCBI): domain Bacteria; kingdom Bacillati; phylum Actinomycetota; class Actinomycetes; order Propionibacteriales; family Nocardioidaceae; genus Nocardioides; species Nocardioides sp. JCM 18999. Next base: position 3,175,324 of record NZ_AP043887.1, on the reverse strand, counting down.
ACCGTGAGCAGCCCACGCCCGGAACAGCCCGGCGACGGCGCCGAGATCATCCCGATCGGCACCCGCGGCCGCCCCGGCCGGGGCACGGGCCAGCGACCCTCGGCAGCCGCCCGCGGCCTGGTCGCGCCGAGCCGACGTACGACGAAGCCCACACCGGTCAAGCCGCCGATCGACCTCGAGGCCGAGGCCCCTGTCGAGGAGCTCCCGGGGCAGGACCTGCCCGTGGCCGAGGACGTGGTGAGCCTGCACGCCGAGACCGACGCCCCGTCGGCCGGCACGTCGGGCGGCCCCTCGGTCCGGGTCTCCGGGCCGACCCACCCGATCACGCACATCCCGGTCGGGGAGTGGGTCTCGGCGATCAACCACGCGGCCCGCGAGACCTTCGGGGAGGAGTGGGAGCCCCAGCTGGCCCGTTTCCTCGCCTTCCTGCGCCGCCGGGTGACCGGTGACTTCTCGATCGACCCCTACGGATTCGACGAGGAGATCACCACCGGCTTCCTCCTGGCCGCCCTGCGCCCGATCGCGCAGAAGTGGTTCCGGATCGAGGTCGTCGGCGCCGAGAACATCCCCGCGACCGGTGGTGCGCTCGTGGTCTCCAACCACTCCGGGACGTTGCCGATGGACGCGTTGATGACGCTGGTCCAGGTGCACGACCACAGCGACCGGTTCCTGCGCCTCCTCGGTGCCGACCTGGTCTTCCGGCTGCCGTTCGTCAGCTCGATCGCCCGCAAGGCGGGTGCCACCCTGGCCTGCTCGGAGGACGCGGAGCGGATGTTGCGCGACGGTCACCTCGTCGGGGTCTGGCCCGAGGGGTTCAAGGGGATCGGGAAGCCGTTCAGTGAGCGGTACAAGCTGCAGCGCTTCGGTCGCGGTGGCTTCGTCGCCTCCGCGATCCGCACGGGCGTGCCGATCATCCCGGTCTCGGTGGTGGGCGCCGAGGAGATCTACCCGCTCGTCGGCAACGTCCCGGCACTGGCGCGGGCCCTCGGCCTGCCGTACCTGCCGATCACCCCGTTCTTCCCGCTGCTCGGCCCGCTCGGCGCGATCCCGCTCCCGTCGAAGTGGCTGATCGAGTTCGGCGAGCCGATCCGGACCGACGCCTACGAGGCGGGTGCGGCCGATGACCCGATGCTGGTGTTCAACGTGACCGACCAGGTCCGCGAGACGATCCAGCAGACGCTGTTCGGCCTGCTGCAGCAGCGCCAGAGCGTCTTCCGCTGAGCGCCTGAGCCGGGCGGGCCGGCGCTCGGCCGGGGTGTGTTACTCGGCCGGCTTGCCGTCGAGTGCGCCGCCGACACCGTTGAGCAGGTCGTCGACCGCCTGGCCGAGACCCTCGACCGTCTGGCCGAGTCCGCTCACGACACCGCCGACCGGTCCGCCGACGCCTTTGCCGAGGTCGTCGACCGCTCCGCCGACTCCGCCGACGACACCGCCACCGACCGCGTCACCGACGCCGCCGACGACTCCACCGAGCGAGGTCGGCTTGGACGAGGGCTTCGATCCGGTGGAGGGCTTGGCACCCTTCGCGGGGGTGCTGGGCGCGGGGGTGGTCGGCTTCGCCGTGGGCTGGCCGGTGGGCTTGGTCGCCGGGGCGGTGCCGGTGGCCGGCTTCTTCACGGCGTCGGCGGCTGCGGTGAGGATCTGGGTCAGCGTGTTCGGCAGCTCCGACAGCCCGTCACCGGCGCCGGGGAAGGCGCTGGTCGCGGCCTTGTCGATCGCGATCACGAGGGTCAGGACCGGGGTGAGCAGGTCCACCGGGAGCAGCGCGGCCAGGCCGGTGAGCTGCTGCAGGCTGGAGTCGGTGAAGGCGTGGATCTCGCCGCCCTCGCCGGCGTCGGTCAGGTGGGACGCACCGCTCTTGGCCTGGGTGAGGAAGTCGTCGAGCGCCTCGGCGGCCTCGTCGGACTTGCCCTCCTGGGCCAGCTCGGTGGCCTCGGCCAGACGGGTGTGGGCCCGCTCGATCTCGACGCTGCCCTTGCTGCCGTCGCTGAGGCTGAGGCGCGAGTGGACGTTCTCGACGAGGCGCTTGATCGGGTAGAGGGTCTCGCCCGGCAGGGAGTTCTCGGCGGCGAACGCGGTGCCGGTCGCGGCACCGGCGACGGAGAAGGCGGCCACGGCGGCGGCGATCTGGCGGCGACGGCGGGCCGCGGCGAGGTCGTCGGTCCGCGCCGGGTCGGCGACCGGGGTGGTGGCACCGGCGGCGAGGGCGCTCGGAGCGGCCTCCATCAGCCGGGCCCGCAGGTTCGCGGTGAACTCGGGGCGCGGCTCCGGGGCGGGGACGGCCCAGACCTGTTCGGCGAAGGCGAGCAGCTTGTTCAGCTCCTGGCTCGCCTCGGCGATGCGGCCCTCCAGCAGGTCGTCGAACTGCTGGGAGGTGCGGCGGTCGAAGGGTGTGGTGATCATCGTGCACCCCCCGTGCTCGTCGCGCGCGTCAGCTGTCGTCCCCATGATGAATCTTCAACGCATCGTTCCACGTCGGGGTTATGACTTGAAAATCCACAAGTAGGGATCAGGTCGGTAACAAGGGGGCGCGGGGTGCGGGTGACGGTGCTCATCGCAGTCCCTCCGGCATCAGCTTGGCCAGGTTCCGGACGCCGCGCAGCTGGAGCTGCTTGATCGCGCCCTCGGAGCGGCCCAGGACCAGTGCCGTCTCGGCGATCGACATGCCCTGGAGGAAGCGCATCACGACGCAGTCACGCTGCTCGTCGGGCAGCTTGGCCAGGGACTGCATGAGGATCTCGTTGGTGAGGCCGGCGAGGACCTCGGTCTCGGGCGACTCGGTCTCGTCGTCGTGCGCACCCATGTCCTCGGTGGTGAGCTCGAGTCGGGTGCGGCCGGCCTTGAAGTGGTCGGTGGCGAGGTTGCGCGCGATCGTCATCAACCAGGCGCCGAAGTCCTTGCCCTGCCAGCGGAAACCCGTCATCGAGCGCAGCGCGCGGAAGAAGGTCTCGGAGGTCAGGTCCTCGGCCAGCGCCTGGGAGCGGGTCCGGTAGTAGAGGAAGCGGTAGACGGCACCGTTGTAGTGGTCGTAGAGCATCCCGAACGCGTCCGTGTCGCCCTTGCGGGCCAGCTCGACGAGCGCGATCAGGCGCTGTCGGTCGGCCTCGGACTCCTCCGAGGAGGCGGCCAGTGCGCGGTCGTCCTGGGTCGGGCCCTCGGGCGTGCCTGAGTCGGCCCAGTTGTGCGCGACCTCGGTGAGCAACCAGCCGGATCCGGCGGACGTGCCGACCAGGTGGGGGAGGGGCTCGGCGCAGAGCGCGACCGCGACGGCGTGACGCAGCGCGTCCCATCCGCGCGCGACATCGCGATTCCACGACGGCATGACTGCCCTCCCCTTTGCTTCCCCCATGTAAGCGGGATCACTGTAACCCGGGCCGACATCGCTGTCAGCCAGTCTCAGAATCGGTCCGGTCCGGGTGCGGGTGAGGGAAAAGACGCTCAGTTCTGGCGTCGTCGGGCCGCCAGGCCGACCGCGATCGCACCCGTCAGGGCGCCGGCGGCCGCGGCGGCGAGGGCGCCCGCCCGGGCCGCCTTCCGCGCGGTCCGGTAGTCCCGGATCCGCCAGCCGTGCTCCCGGGCGTGGGCCCGGAGCCGGCGGTCGGGGTTGACCGCGCAGGGGTCACCGACCAGGGACAGCATCGGCAGGTCGTTGTAGGAGTCCGAGTACGCCGAGCAGCGACTGAGGTCGAGCCCCTCGCGCTCGGCGAGCTCCTGCACGGCCCGTGCCTTCTCCGGTCCGTGCAGCATCTCGCCGACGAGGTGGCCGGTGTAGACGCCGTCGACGGCCTCGACCCGGGTGCCCATGGCACCGGTCAGGCCCAGCCGGGTCGCGATCACGTCGGCGATCTCCTGCGGCGCCGCCGTGGCGATCCAGACTCGCTGGCCCTGCTCGAGGTGGATCTGGGCGAGGGCGCGGGTGCCCGGCCAGATCCGGTCGGCCATCCGCTCCTCGAAGATCTCGGCCGCGACGGCGCGGATCTCCGCCACCGAGTGGCCCTGGATGAAGCTCAACGCCGACGCGCGCGCCTCGGCGATGTGCTCGGGGTCCTCCCCGGCGAACTGGAAGTAGGCCTGCTTCCACGCCGCGGCGAGGATCTGGCGGGTGGTGAAGAAGTCCCGCTCGTACAGCCCGCGCGCCAGGTAGAAGATCGACGCGCCCTGCATGATCGTGTTGTCGACGTCGAAGAAGGCCGCCGTGTCGCTCTGGCTCGGCGTCGCCAGAGCGTCCTCGACCTCACTGACCGCTCGCGACGCCTCCCCCGCCAACGTCGAGTGCCGGTGCAGGGGTTTGGGCGGTCGGTTGGGTGCGGCTGCCACGGCCCCACGGTAGTGAAAGACTGCCGCCGTGTCTGCGCCCTCTGCCCGTGTCACGGTCTATTCACGTGCCGGTTGTCACCTGTGCGAGGTGGCCCTCGAGGTGGTCGCCGACGTCTGCGCCGAGCTGGGTGAGTCCTACCTGGAGCTGGACATCGACGACCCGGCCCAGGTCGACCCCGAGCTGCGTGAGCGGTGGACCGACGAGGTCCCGGTCACCCTGGTCGACGGCCGCCAGCACGACTTCTGGAGGGTCGATCCGGTGCGCCTGCGGGCAGCGCTCGGTGGCGGAGTGCGCTAGACGACCGTCTCGGCGGTTTTGTTCTCACGTTCACAAGCGGCGTAACGTCACCCGATGTGACCAAGGGGACCCTGCCGAACGTGGGCCGGGATGCACGCACCGACGCCCGGGACATCCCCGAGGCGACGGTGGCTCGACTCCCGGTCTACCTGCGGGCCCTGACCGCCCTCGCTGACGACGGCATCCAGACCTGCTCGAGCGAGGACCTCGCCACCGCGGCAGGCGTGAACAGCGCCAAGCTGCGCAAGGACCTCTCCTACCTCGGCTCCTACGGCACCCGCGGCGTCGGGTACGACGTCGAGTACCTGCGGTTCCAGATCGCCCGCGAGATCGGCGTCACCCAGGACTGGCCGGTCGTGATCGTCGGCATCGGAAACCTCGGCCACGCGCTGGCCAACTTCTCCGGCTTCCGCAGCCGCGGTTTCCGGATCGTCGCGCTGCTCGACGCCGACCCGGAGCTCCAGACCAAGGAGGTCGGTGGCGTCGCGGTGCGTCCGTTCAGCGACCTCGAGAAGATCGTCGCCGACCACGGGGTCGCCATCGGTGTGATCTCCGTCCCCGCCCACGCCGCGCAGGCGGTCGCCGATCGGATGGTCGGGGCGGGCATCAGCAGCATCCTCAACTTCGCGCCGACCGTGCTGTCGGTGCCGACCGGGGTCGACGTCCGCAAGGTCGACCTGTCGATCGAGCTGCAGATCCTCGCGTACCACGAGCAGCGCAAGGCACATGGAGAACCAGCATGAGCGTCCTGGTTGTGGGCATCAGCCACAACACCGCCCCCGTGAGCATGCTCGAGAAGGTCAGCCTCGACGGTGACGGTGTCGCCAAGCTGATCGGCGAGATCGCCGGCAACGAGCACGTCACCGAGGCGACCGTGATCGCCACCTGCAACCGGCTCGAGATCTACACCGAGGTGGACCGGTTCCACGGCTCCGTGGAGTCGCTCTCGGGCCTGCTCGTCGACCGGGCCGGGGTCTCGGTCGAGGCGCTGCTGCCGCACCTCTACGTGCACTACGACGACGGCGCCGTCACCCACCTCTTCCGGGTGGCCGCGGGCCTCGACTCGATGGCGGTCGGCGAGGGCCAGATCCTCGGCCAGACCCGCGAGGCGCTGCGGATGGGCCAGGAGATCGGCACGGTCGGGCCCGCCCTCAACACGCTCTTCCAGCAGGCGCTGCGGGTCGGCAAGCGCACCCGCGCCGAGACCGACATCGACCGCGCCGCACCCACCCTGGTGACCGCGGCCCTGGACGAGGCCGCCCCCGGCGGGATCGCCGGCAAGCGGGTCGTCGTCGTCGGCGCCGGCGCGATGGCCGGCCTCGCGGCCGCCACCGTGCGCCGCCTGGGCTGCGGCGAGCTCGTCATCGTCAACCGGACCGTCGCCAAGGCCGTCCGCCTCGCCTCGGAGTACGACGGCCACGCGGCGCCCCTGGCCGACCTGCAGGCCCAGCTGGCCGATGCCGATGTCGTGATCACCTGCGCCGGTGCCCGTGGCCTCTTGCTCGACGCCGAGACCGTCGCCGCGCGCCCCGACCCGTCGCGTCCGCTCGCCCTGATCGACCTGGCGCTGCCCCGCGACGTCGACCCCGCGGTGGCGTCCCTGCCGGGCGTGACGCTGGTCGGCCTGGAGGAGCTCGCCGACCGGCTGCACGGCACCGAGGCCGGCGCCGAGGTCGCAGCGGTGCGCGGCATCGTCACCCAGGAGGTCCAGGCCTTCCTGGCGGCCCGGCGCAAGGCGTCGGTGACCCCGACGGTGGTCGCGCTGCGGTCCATGGCGACCCAGGTCGTCGACGCCGAGATCGAGCGCTTCGACAGCGTGCTGCCGGAGCTGGACGCGCGGACCCGCGGCGAGGTGGTCAAGGCCATCCGCCGGGTCGCCGACAAGCTGCTGCACGAGCCCACCGTCCGCGTGCGTGAGCTCGCCAACGAAGGCGCGATCTCCTACGAGCGGGCGCTCGCCGAGCTGTTCGCCCTCGACTCCGGCGCGGTCGCCGCGGTGACCAGCTCCGTGGTCACCTCGGTGGTCAGCCCCGGCGAGACCACGGCCTCCGCTGCGGCGGACCTCTCCACCGGCACGGGGGCCGAGTGAGCACCGCACTGCGTCTGGGGACGCGTCGGTCCCTCCTCGCCCGCACCCAGTCGGGCCACGTCGCCGAGATGATCCGGACCCAGCTGGGTCGTGAGGTCGAGCTGGTCGAGATCAGCACCGACGGTGACGCCTCCCAGGCGGCGAACACGCCGCTGACCGGCGGGTCGAGCACGGGCGTCTTCGTGAGCGCTCTGCGCGACGCGCTCCTGGCCGGCGAGATCGACCTCGCGGTGCACTCGCTCAAGGACCTCCCGACCTATCCGCAGGACGGCATCACGCTCGCCGCGATCCCCGAGCGCGAGGACCCGCGCGACGTCCTGGTCGCCCGCGACGGCCTCACTCTCGGAGAGCTGCCGGCGGGTTCGAAGGTCGGTACCGGATCCCCGCGCCGGGTCGCCCAGCTGCACGCCCTCGGCTTGAGTTTGGAACTGGGTCTCGTGCGTGGAAACATCGACACCCGGATCGGCAAAGTCCACTCCGGAGAGTTCGACGCAGTCGTGCTCGCCCGCGCCGGCATCGCTCGGATCGGCCGCCTCGACGAGGTGACCGAAACGCTCGACCCGCTGCAGATGCTTCCAGCCCCCGGGCAGGGAGCACTCGGCATCGAGTGTCGTGCAGCGGATGAGCTGGCCGACGTACTTGCAGAACTGGACCACGGTCCGACCCGAGCCGCTGTCACGGCGGAGCGGGCGTTGCTCGCCACCCTCGAGGGTGGATGCGCAGCACCGATCGGAACCCTCGCCGAAGTCGTCGAGGGGGAGGACGGAGACGAGTTGTGGGTACGAGCGGTAGCGCTCGCACCCGATGGGAGTGTCGCGGTGCGGATGTCCGCCACCGGCAGTCCCGCCGATGCCGCCGGCGTCGGCACTCGATTGGCAACTGAGATGCTCGACGAGGGTGCTGCAACCCTCGTGAGCAGGAGCTAGACAGGCACGAGCATGAGTTGGGTGTCCTTCGTCGGAGGCGGCCCCGGTGATCCGGAGCTGCTGACCGTCCGAGCCATCGGTCTGATTCGTCAGGCCCAGGTCGTCATCACCGAGGATCCTGAGCACGAGGCGCTGGTGCGCCTGCTGCTCGAGGTCGGGGAGGGCGAGGGTCCTGAGTTCGTCGACGGCGGATTCGGTGAGGACGGCCAGCCGCTCACCCACGCCGCCCGCGCGAAGGTCGTGGTCAAGCACGCCAAGCGTGGCCTGCGGGTGGTGCGCCTCATGGTCGGTGACCCGTTCACCTACGCCTCGGGTCCGGAGGAGGCGGCCGCGGTCGCCAAGGCCGGATACGGGTTCGAGATCGTGCCCGGTGTCAGCTCCGTCTCGGCCGTGCCCGCCTACGCCGGCATCCCCCTGACCACCAAGGACCACCGCGAGGTCGCGGTCGTCACCTGTGGTGACAAGGTCGACTGGTCGCAGTACGCCGACGACCGCACCCTGGTGCTGCTCTCCGGCGTCGGGATGATCGCCGACGTCGCCAAGGCCCTGGTCAACGCCGGTCGCTCCGCGACCACCCCGGTCGCGATGACCCGGGTCGGCACCACCACCGGTCAGCAGACCGTGGTCTCCGACCTGGCCAACATCGCCGCCGACGCTCGGGCCGCTCGGATGACTCCTCCGGCCATCATCGTGGTCGGCAAGGTCGTCTCCCTGCGCGAGACGCTGTCCTGGTTCGAGACCAAGCCGCTCTTCGGCTGGCGCGTCCTGGTCCCGCGGACCAAGGAGCAGGCTCCGGCCCTGTCCACCAAGCTGCGCGGCTTCGGTGCGGTGCCCGAGGAGGTCCCGACCATCTCGGTCGAGCCGCCGCGGAACCCGCAGCAGATGGACAAGGCCATCCGTGGCCTGGTCGAGGGCCGCTACGAGTGGGTCGCCTTCACCTCGGTGAACGCGGTCAAGGCCGTCCGGGAGAAGTTCGAGGAGTACGGCCTGGACGCGCGTGCGTTCTCCGGTCTCAAGATCGCCGCGGTGGGGGACAAGACCTCGGCCGCGCTGATCGAGATGGGTCTGCGCCCCGACCTCGTTCCGGACACCGAGGACCAGTCCGCCGCCGGCCTGCTCGACGTCTGGCCCGAGTTCGACGAGTCCCTGGACCCGATCAACCGGATCTTCCTGCCGCGTGCCGACATCGCGACCGAGAACCTCATCGCCGGACTGAACGAGCTCGGTTGGGAGTGTGACGACGTCACCGCCTACCGGACCGTGCGGGCCGCGCCGCCGCCCGCGCCGACCCGGGACGCGATCAAGACCGGCAAGTTCGACGCCGTCGTCTTCACCTCGTCCTCGACGGTGCGCAACCTGGTCGGGATCGCCGGCAAGCCGCACCCCTCGACCGTGATCGCGGTGATCGGGCCGGCCACGGCCAAGACCGCCGAGGAGCACGGTCTGCGGGTCGACGTCCTCGCGTCCAGCCCGTCGATCGAGGCGCTCACCGACGCGCTCGCCGACTTCGGCCTGGCCCGTCGTGCCGCGCTGGTCGAGTCCGGCCAGCCGATCACGAAGCCGTCGGACCGCAAGCCGGCCGCGCGCCGCAAGGCGACCAACAGCTGATCCCGGCTGACTGAGGCTGCACCCGCTCGGCGGGGCGATCGTGAGATCGCCCCGCCGAGCGCATTTGCGCCGGTGCCGACGCGGATGCTCGGCGTCGGGGGAGGGATGATGGACCCATGAGCGAACTCGTGCCGCCGGTGATCCGCCCGCGACGCCTGCGTCAGACCCCGGTGCTGCGACGGATGGTCGCCGAGACCACGGTCGAGGCGTCCCGACTGATCCTTCCGGTATTCGTCCGCGACGGGATCGACGCACCGGTGCCGATCAGCTCGATGCCCGGCGTCGTGCAGCACACCCGGGACTCGCTCCGGAAGGCGGCGGCCGAGGCGGCCGCGGCCGGGATCGCGGGGATCATGATCTTCGGCGTCCCCCGCGACGAGGACAAGGACGCCGCCGGGTCGGCGGCCCTCGACCCCGCAGGCATCCTCAATGTCGCGATCGCTGACGTCGTCGCCGAGGTCGGGGACGCGCTGACGGTGATGAGCGACCTCTGTCTCGACGAGTTCACCGACCACGGACACTGCGGCGTGCTGGACCGGAACGGTCGGATCGACAACGACGCCACCTTGGCGTCGTACGCGGCGATGGGGTTGGCCCACGCCGCGGCCGGGGTCCACATGGTCGGCCCGAGCGGGATGATGGACGGCCAGGTCGGGGTGATCCGCTCCGCGCTGGACGGCGCCGGCTTCACCGACGTCTCGATCCTCGCGTACGGCGCCAAGTACGCCTCCGCGTTCTACGGACCGTTCCGCGAGGCGGTCGGGTCGTCCCTCGAGGGCGACCGACGGACCTACCAGCAGGACCCCGCCAACGCGCTCGAAGGCGTCCGGGAGGCGCTGCTCGACGTCGAGCAGGGGGCCGACATCGTGATGGTGAAGCCGGGCCTGCCCTACCTCGACGTGCTGCGCCAGGTGAAGGACGCCGTCGACATCCCCGTGGCGGCGTACAACATCTCGGGGGAGTACTCGATGGTGGAGGCTGCGGCCGAGCGCGGCTGGATCGACCGGGAGGCGGCGATCCTCGAGACGCTGACCGCGTTCCGTCGCGCCGGTGCCGACGCGATCCTCACCTACTGGGCCGTCGAAGCGGCCGAGCTGCTGGGACGTTAGTCCTTTTTCGGGCCCCAGTTACTGCGACACGCGTAACCTCACGGACATACGGGTCGTTGAGGCGTACGTCACAACGTGCCCCGTCCGCGGGCACCGTCGCAGTTCCTGGGAGTCGATATGTCCAGCACGCACCGCACCACCGGCCGCACCCGGATCGGATCGAGCCGCGTCAAGCGCGCCGCCGTCCTGATGCCGCTGGCCCTGCTGTCCGCCGCCTGGACCGTGTCGATCAGCACCTCGGGTGCCTCCACCGCGAGCGCTGACGACGACCAGACCCTGCCCGACGGCACCAACGTCCCGGCCGACGCGCTCAGCGTCCCGGCCAGCCTCACCACCGACTCGGTCACCGCCGGTGTCACCGGGGAGAGCGCGCAGCAGATCATCTCCTCGGCGTCCGCCTCGGAGATCCCGGCCGCGGCGCTCGCCGCCTACCAGCGCGCCGAGACCGTGATCAACAAGGCCGACGGCACCTGCCGGATCCCGTGGCAGCTCGTCGCCGCGATCGGTCGGGTCGAGTCCAACCACGGTCGCGCCCAGGGCAACATCCTGACCGACGAAGGCGTCGCCACGCCCGGCATCTTCGGTCTCCCGCTCAACGGCCAGAACGGCACCGCGGCGATCGCCGACACCGACGCCGGCCGCTACGACGCCGACACCAGCGTCGACCGCGCCGTCGGCCCGATGCAGTTCATCCCGTCCACCTGGTCCACCGTCGGCGTCGACGCCGACGGCGACGGCCAGCGCAACCCGCAGGACATCAACGACTCCGCCCTCGCCGCCGCGGTCTACCTCTGCTCCGGCGAGGAGGACCTCTCCACCGACGCCGGTCAGCGGGCCTCGGTGCTGCGCTACAACCACTCCGACTCCTACGTCATGACGGTGATGTCGGTCTACCGCGACTACCTGTCCGGCGACTTCAGTGCGATCCCGAACTACGTCCTCCCGGCGACGTACTTCGAGCAGGCTCCGGCCCCCCAGGCGCACAAGAAGAACAAGAACAAGCCGGTCCGGTTGAACGCCGCGACGGCGCCGACGTCGACGCCGACCAAGGTGCCGACCGCGAACCAGCCGAGCAACGACCCGACGCAGCAGCCGTCCACGCCGCCGGTCAAGACGCCGGACGTCGTGATCCCGTCGCCGTCGCCGATCGCGCCCGCACCCACCACCGGCATCGAGCCGCTGGACCAGGCGCTGACCAAGTCGCAGGCCACCGCCCAGTGCCTCCAGGACTTCGGCTACAAGTCGGTCAACGGCCTCCTCGCCGCCCTGACCAAGCCCGGCAACCTCGGCAAGGACCTGCCCACGCTGGCCGACCTGAACGCCTGCGTCGCCAAGCTCCTCGGCTGATCCCCTGTCGCCGACTTGAGGGTTCTGGGCGCCGACGTGAGGCTTCCGGCAGCCGAGTCCCGGGTTCTGGGGCATCGAGTTGCGAGTTCTGGTGCGCCCGTCGCCGTACTGCTGGTGATCGGCGGGCTGGTCAGCGGATGCTCGCTCGGTACGTCCGAGGTCAAGGCTGAGAAGGCGCCGAATATCGTCAAACAGTGCGAACGGCTCACCTAGGCTCACTGGGTGAATCGTCGGTCCTACTACGAGGCGGCGCGCGTCGCGGTCGTGACCAAGCAGGCCGGGGAATCGACCGTGCGTGAGATCGATCCGCAACAGCCTTCCTCGGCTCCGATGGTGTCCACCGAGGAGGGTCCGCTGCCGGATCTGGAGGATCTGGCGGCGGCTCTGGGCGACGATCTCCATTCCGAGCCCGACGTGGACGCCGCTGAGCTCCTCGACGTCGATCTGCCGTCCGCCCAGGACGGCACCTACTTGACGTACTCCGGCGACCGGTGGGTGAGCGGCGAGTACACGGCACGCTGCGTCGCGCCGCTCGGCAAGATCACCGGTACGGCGACGTTCTGGACGATCAACGTCGGGGGAGTGCTCGACTGCGCGCTCCCGCCGCCGGAGGACACGCTGGGGCGCACGCTCGTGCCGTTGTGCCCCTGAACCCGCAACTCGACCCTCGAGAACCCGGGACTCGACCCACGAGAACCCGCAACTCGGCGGTCAGAAGCCTCAAGTCGGCGCCCCGAACCCTCAAGTCGGCGGAGCGGGGGTTCCTGAGAATCGCCCCGAAGATGCTCAGGTTGGCCTTCGCAGGGACAATGAGCGGGTGTTTGAGTCAGACGCGATCGACACCGGATCCGTGCCCGCTTCCGAGGAGCTTTTCGCCCGGGCCCAGGCGGTGACCCCCGGTGGGGTCAACTCGCCGGTCCGTGCGTTCAACGCCGTCGGCGGGACGCCGCGATTCATCCGGGAGGCGCAGGGCGCCTGGCTGACCGACGTCGACGGCAACGAGTACGTCGACCTGATCTGCTCCTGGGGCCCGATGCTGCTGGGGCACCGCCACCCCGAGGTCGAGGCCGCGGTGCTCTCCGCGATCAGCCGCGGGACGTCGTACGGCACCCCGACGGTGCCCGAGGTCGAGCTGGCCGAGGAGATCGTCCGTCGCACCCCCGTCGAGGAGGTCCGGTTCGTCTCCAGCGGCACCGAGGCCACGATGAGCGCGATCCGGCTCGCCCGCGGGTTCACCGGTCGTGACGTGATCATCAAGTTCGCCGGCAACTACCACGGCCACGTCGACTCGCTGCTGGCCGCGGCCGGCTCCGGCCTGGCCACCTTCGCCGTGCCCGGCACCCCGGGCGTGCCGGCGAGCAGCACCGAGCTGACCATCGTGCTGCCCTACAACGACACCGCCGCCGTCGCCGCGACCTTCGCCGAGCACGGTGACCGGATCGCCGCGGTGATCACCGAGGCCGGCCCCGGCAACATGGGCGTCGTCCCGCCCGCGCCCGGCTTCAACCGGTTCCTCTCCGAGATCACCGCCAAGCACGGGGCGCTCTTCATCTCCGACGAGGTGATGACCGGCTTCCGCGCCTCCGCCGAGGGGCACTGGGGCCTGGACGGCAAGGTCGAGGGCTGGGTCCCCGACCTGATCACGTTCGGCAAGGTGATGGGCGGTGGCTTCCCCGCCGCCGCGTTCGGTGGCCGCGTCGACGTGATGCAGACCCTGAGCCCGGTCGGGCCGGTCTACCAGGCGGGCACGCTGAGCGGGAACCCGATCGCGACCACCGCCGGACTGACCACGCTCAAGCTCGCGACCGCGGAGGTCTACGAACACATCGGGCGCGCCGGCGAGGTGATCAAGGCCGCCGCCGCCGAGGCGCTCACCGCCGCCGGTGTCGCGCACCAGATCCAGAGCGCCGGCACGATGTTCTCGATCTTCTTCACCGACGCACCGGTCACCAACTTCGACCAGGCGAAGACCACCGACGAGACGGCGTACAAGGCGTTCTTCCACTCGATGCTCGCCGACGGCGTCTACCTGCCGCCGAGCGCGTACGAGGTGTGGTTCCTCTCCGCCGCTCACGACGAGCGTGCGATCGAGGCCGTCGTCCAGGCGCTGCCCCAGGCGGCGCGAGCGGCCGCATCGGCCCAACAGAGGAGCCTGCGATGAGCACCCCCGACACCATCGTCCACCTGCTCCGCCACGGGGAGGTGCACAACCCGGACGGCGTCCTCTACGGACGTCGGCCGAACTTCCACCTCTCCGAGCGCGGCCAGGAGATGGCGCGCACCGTCGCGGCGGCGATCGGCGACCGGGACATCACCCACCTGGTCTCCTCGCCGCTCGAGCGTGCCCAGGAGACCGCCGCGCCGCTGGCTGCGGCTCGGAACCTCACGCCGGTGCTGGACGAGCGCGTGATCGAGTCGGCCAACGACTTCGAGGGGATGGTCTTCAAGGGCAAGAACAACGCCCTGAAGAACCCGCGGATCTGGCCGAAGCTGTGGAACCCGCTGCGCCCGTCGTGGGGCGAGCCGTTCACCGAGATCGCCGACCGGATGATGGCCGCGATCCAGGACGCCCGCGCCGCAGCGGTCGGCCACGAGGCGTTGATCGTCTCCCACCAGCTGCCGATCTGGACGGTCCGACTGGCCGCCGAGAAGCGCTCCTTCCTGCACGACCCGCGCAAGCGGCAGTGCACGCTGTGCTCGCTCACCTCGTTCCACTTCGTCGGCGAGGAGCTCACCCAGGTCTCCTACAGCGAGCCCGCCGGCCACCTGATCCCCGAAGCGGACCGCAAGGACCCGTTCTCCGCCGGCAGCAACGACGCCGGAGACTCGCGCGACCAGCAGGGTGGTCAGTCGAAGTAATGCGTCGCCTGCTCCTCCCGCTGCTCGGTCTCGTGCTCGCCGTCTCGGCCTGCACGGACCTCGCCGGCACCTCCGGCGGTTCCTACGTCACCGGTGACGGTCAGATCACGGTCTGGCCGGTCGCCGAACGTGGCGAGCCGGTCACGCTCACCGGCGACACCCTCGACGGGGCGTCCTACGACTCGACGACCGCGCTGGGCAAGCCCGTCGTGGTCAACGTGTGGTGGAGCAACTGCGGTCCGTGTCGCAAGGAGATGCCGCTGATCGCTTCGGCGGCCGCGGACCTGGGCGACCGGGCCGCGTTCGTCGGGGTCAACACCCGGGACAACTCCGCCCAGAACGGGATCGCGTTCGAGCGCTCGATGGGCGTCGAGTACCCCTCGATCTACTCCCCGGACGGGAAGGCGCTGCTGGCCATCCCGAAGCTGCCGCGGTCCCTGCCCTCGACCGTCATCCTCGACGCCGAGGGTCGGATGGCCGCGGCGATCTCCGGTGAGATCCCCACCAAGCTCACCCTCACCGCGCTCGTGGAGTGCATCGCCGACGGAGCTGCCGACCAGCAGTGCAAGGTCTCCGGGAAGTGATGCAGCGTCATGAGTGACTGGTTCCACTCCTCGGTCGGCGGCTCCCTGCCGATCGCGATCCCGATCGCCCTGCTGACCGGGCTGATCTCGTTCTTCTCCCCGTGCGTCCTGCCGCTGCTGCCCGGCTACCTCTCCTACGCCACCGGCCTGTCCGGCGCCGACCTGGCCGAGGGCAAGGTGCACAACGGCCGGATGTTCGCCGGTGCCCTGCTCTTCGTCCTCGGGTTCACCGCCGTGTTCGTCGCGATCGGTGTCGCCGGCGGCACGTTCGGGTCCTGGCTCAGCGTCCACCGGCAGACCATCTCGATCATCCTCGGCGTGCTCACGATCGTGCTCGGCCTGGCCTACATGGGCCTGATCCCGGCGCTGCAGCGCGACGTGCGGTTCCACCAGGTCCCGGCCGTCGGCCTGGTCGCGGCGCCCCTGCTCGGTGTGCTCTTCGCCGTCGGCTGGACCCCGTGCATGGGCCCGACGCTCGGCGTGATGTTCAACCTCGCCTACAACGAGGGCACGGCGCTGCGCGGCGGCATCCTGCTGGCGTTCTACTCCCTCGGCCTCGGGATCCCGTTCGTCGCGTTCGCGATCTGGTGGCGTCACGCCCTCGGCGCCCTCGGCTTCATCCGTCGGCACGCGGTCTGGGTGACCTGGTTCGGCGGCGCGATGTTCGTGCTGATCGGGATCGCCCTGCTCACCGGCTGGTGGGACTACGGCGTGGACTGGATCCAGCAGCAGCTGGTCGACTCGTGGACGGTGACAGTGTGAGCACCACCCCACCCACCCTCGGCGACGGGCTCGAGGGTCGTGACGAGCGCGGCGTGACGACCGGCAACGAGCGCCGCAGCGGCGAGCTCACGTTCCGTGAGCTGGCCCGCTGGTCGTGGCGTCAGCTGACCTCGATGCGCACGGCGCTGATGCTCCTGCTGCTGCTCGCCCTCGCGGCGATCCCCGGCTCCCTGATCCCGCAGCAGGGCGTCGACTCGCTCAAGACGTCGAACTGGCAGGACGCGCACCCGAAGCTGACGCCGATCTACGAGAAGCTCGACCTCTTCGACGTCTACTCGGCGCCCTGGTTCGCGGCGATCTACATCCTGCTGATGATCAGCCTGGTCGGCTGCATCGTGCCGCGCCTGCGGGTCTACTGGCGTGCGCTGCGCGCCCAGCCTCCGGCGACGCCGCGGCACCTGGACCGGATGACCGACTCGACGTCGTACCTGACCACGGAGGCTCCCGAGGTCGTGCTCGAGCGGGCCCGCACCCAGCTCGGGAAGCGCTACCGGATCCGCAAGGACGCCGACGGAGCGGCCAGCGACTCGGTCTCGGCGGAGAAGGGCTACCTCCGCGAGGCGGGCAACCTGCTCTTCCACCTCTCCGTCATCGTGGTCCTGATCGGCTTCGCGATGGGCTCGCTGTTCGGCTACAAGGGCGGCGTCATCGTCGTCGTCGGGTCGGACTACGGGTTCACCAACACCCCCCAGCAGTACGACGACCTCGACCCGGGCAGCCTCTTCAACTCGTCCCGGATGGACCCGTTCACGTTCAGCATCGACAAGTTCCACGTCGAGTGGCTCTTCTCGGGGCCGCGGAAGGGGATGGCGCGCGCGTTCGACTCCAAGCTCTCCTACTGCGAGAAGTGCGACGGCAGCGACGAGCAGAGCTACAACCTCAAGGTGAACCACCCGCTCGCGATCGGGTCGACCGAGCTGTTCCTGATCGGGCACGGGTACGCGCCCGAGATCACCGTGCGCGACGGCGAGGGGAACGTGACCTACTCGGGCCCCACCGTCTTCCTGCCGCAGAACCAGACCTTCTTCAGCTTCGGCGTGGTCAAGGCGGTCACCGCGAAGCCGCAGCAGCTGGGTCTGCAGGGGGTCTTCTACCCGACGTTCATCATGGACGACGACGGCAACCCGGCCACCCTGATGGGTGACGACCTGAACCCGCTGATCTCGATGCAGGTCTGGGCCGGTGACCTCAACCTCGACGCCGGGCCGCAGTCGGTCTACATGCTCGACACCTCCAAGTCGAAGCAGCTCACCACCACCGACGAGAAGACCGGCAAGACCAAGCCGCTGCGCCTCGACCTGCAGGTCGGCGAGACCGCGACGCTGCCCGACGGCCTCGGCACCGTCAGCTTCGACGGGGTCACCAGCTGGAACAAGATCCAGATCAGTCAGCAGCCGGGCAAGCGGATCGCCCTGGGTGGCGTCGTGCTGTGCCTGATCGGCCTGCTGGGTTCCCTGTTCATCCGCCCGCGTCGACTCTGGGTTCGTGCCACCGCCACCGACGAAGGCACACTGGTCGAGGTGGCAGGACTCGACCGGTCCGGCGGTGACGACACCGAGACCGTCGTCCGCGACGTCGTGGCCAAGCTGCAGGGGGACACGCCCCCGACGAAGGAGAGCGATCAGACATGAGTGGCGCCCAGTGGGACACCCTCTCCAACCACGCCATCGGCGCGGCCGGCATCGTCTACTTCCTCGCCCTGCTGTGCAGCCTCTACGAGTGGGCGTCGCTGGCCGGGACGGGTTCGGCGAAGCGTGAGCCGGAGCTGGTCGGCTCCGGTGCGCCCGGATCGGCCGACGCGAAGGGCGTGACCTGGGTCGACGGTGCCGACGCCCGCGCGGAGAAGGCCGAGTTCCGGCGCGAGTTCGCCGGTCGGCTCGGCTTCCTGCTGACGATCATCGCGGTCGGCCTGCACTTCTTCGCCCTGTTCGCCCGCGGAATGGCCGCCGACCCGCACCGGGTGCCGTGGGGCAACATGTACGAGTTCACGATGTCGGGCACCTTCGTCGTCGCCGCGGCCTACGTCCTGCTGCGCCGCCGGCTCAAGCTGGCCTGGATGGCGCCCCTGGTCCTCGGCTTCGTCATGGTCTGCCTGATGATCGGCGAGATCTGGCTCTACGAGCCGGTCGCCCCGCTGACCGAGGCGCTCAACTCCTACTGGCTCGTCATCCACGTCGTCTCGGCGATCCTCGCCACCGGCGCGTTCACGCTCGGCGGCATGGCCTCGGCGATGTACCTGGTCAAGATGCGCGCCGGCGAGCGCGAGACCGGCTGGCTCGCCCGGGTGCCCGACCTGGCCACGCTCGACCGGACCGCCTACCGGATCCACGCGTTCGCCTTCCCGGTCTGGACGTTCGCCGTCCTGATCACCGGCCCGATCTGGGCGCACGAGGCCTGGTCGTCGTACTGGAACTGGGACCCCAAGGAGGTCTGGGCGTTCATCACCTGGGTCGTCTACGCCGGGTACCTGCACGCGCGCGCCACCGCCGGGTGGAAGGGCCGCAACGCCGCGATCCTCGCGCTGGTCGGGCTCTTCACGCTCTGGTTCAACTTCATCGGGATCAACTACTTCAGCACCACCTCGCAGCACAGCTACGCGGCACCGAGCGCGCCGGTCGTGGCGGCGCTGCAGCACACGAACGGAACACAGTCATGAAGGAATTCGGCCTCTACACGCTGCTCCGCTTCGCGGTCTTCGGCGCCACCCTCGCCATCGTCGCCGCGGTCTGGGCCCTGGCCACCGGCGACGGTGTGCCGTGGCTGCCGGTCGTCGTGACGAGCGCGATCATCTCGATGATCATCTCCGTCCCGCTGCTCAACCGGCAGCGTCAGGAGTTCGCGGCCCGGGTCGAGACCCGCGCCAACGCGGCGCTGGAGAAGGCGCGCGCCCGCGAGGACGGCGAGACCGAGGCCTGAGCCTCCCGGCCGGGGAACCGGCCGTCAGGCCAGCAGCAGCGGTGCGGCGACGAGGACCGACCAGACCAGCTCGACGCGGCCGGTGATCCCGAGCACGGGGATCAGCGCCGGACCGCGGGCGCCGGAGACGACGATCCGGATCGCGGGGGCCGCGAGAGCCGCCGTCGCCAGGGCGATCAGCACCCACGGCGTCGTCAGGGCCGCGAGCACGAACACCGTTCCCCAAGCCACGCCCAGCAGCCCGACGTACAGCGCCCGGGTGCGGGCGTCGCCGAGCATGACCGCCAGCGTGCGCTTGCCGGCCACCGTGTCCGACGGGATGTCGCGCAGGTTGTTGGTCAGGTTGAGCGAGCAGGCCATCGCACCGATGCCGATCGCGGCGACCAGGGCCGGCGTCGACCAGGCCTGCGCCTGCACGTAGTAGGTGCCGATCACGGCGACCAGCCCGAAGAAGACGAACACGCTGACCTCGCCGAGGCCGGCGTAGCCGTAGGGCCGTGAGCCGCCGGTGTAGAACCAGGCCGCCAGGATCGCGACCGCGCCGACGGCGATCAGCCACCAGCTCGTGCTCGCGGCGAGCACGATGCCGGCGATCGCGGCGACGCCGAAGGCGGTGAACGCCGCCCGCTTCACCGCGGCCGGCGCGGCCAGGCCGGAGCCGGTCAGGCGCAACGGACCGACCCGGTCGTCGTCGGTGCCGCGGATGCCGTCGGAGTAGTCGTTGGCGTAGTTGACCCCGACCTGCAGCGCCAACGCCACCACGAGGGCCAGTGCCGCCTTCCACCACACCGCGGCGTCGTCGTACGCCGCCACGGCGGTGCCGGCGATCACGGGTGCCAGTGCTGCGGGAAGGGTGCGCGGCCGGGCGCCGGCGAGCCATTGAGCGGAGGTTGCCACGAGGCGCTATTCAACCCCAGGTGGTGGATCAGGCGGTGACCGGCACGGTCTGCCGGGCCAGGTGGCGCTCGGCGGCGTGCGAGGCGGGTCCGATGACCAGGGCGGCCGCGACGACGATCACCGCGATCACCGCCCAGCCGATCCCGCCCAGCCCGAGCGCGAGGAACGTGTAGAGCGCCGGCGCCCAGATCTCGCTCATCGTGTAACCGAGCGAGGAGACGCCCTGGTAGTCGCCGAGCCGCCGCGGGTCGGAGAGCTCGGAGACCAGGCCCCACATCCCGGCGGACTGGAACAGCTCGGCGCCGGTGACGGTGATGTGCCCGACCCAGACCAGCAGGATGGTCGCCCACCCGAAGGTGTCGTGCGTGCTCGCGATGATGCCGCACGACAGCACGAAGCAGGCGGCGCCGCGGTACTGCGCCCGCAACGACTCGCTGACCGTGGTCACCCCGCGGGCGGCGGCGACCTGGAGCAGGACCGCCATCACGGTGTTGGTGCCGAAGAGCCAGGCCAGCAGCACCCGCGGGGCGTCGGTCTCCTCGACCAGCCACAGCGGGATGACGGTGTTGAGCAGCACGCCGTGGGTGCCGAGGACGCCGTTGGCGATCGCCATCACCACGTAGCCGCGGTTGCGCAGGGCGCTGTCGGCTCCCTTGCGCTGCTCGATCGCCTGCTCGGCGGGCGTCTCCGGGACCGGTTCGGCCTCCGGGAGCGCGGGCAGGCGGGCGACCCAGACGGTGTTGCCCACCAGCAGCAGGCCGGTGAGCAGCGGGACCAGCTCCATCGCGGTGTCGGAGTCCAACGCCAACGCCATCCCGGCCAGCAGCGCACCGAGGGTGTAGCCGACGTTGCGGGCGGCACGCATGAACGCCTGCGAGGTGACGCGCTGCTCCCTGGGGAAGACCGCGATCGTGTAGGCGTTGCGGCCGGCCCGCATCGTCGACTCGACGACGCTCATCGCCGCCATCATGGCGAGGAAGGTGAGGAAGCCGTTGATCGTGGGCCACAGGAAGTAGAGCCCGGCCTGGGCCGCGGCCATCAGCACCCAGGCCCGCTTCGACCCGGTCCGGTCCACCCAGCGGCCGGTCGGCACCGAGGCGAGGAACTGGATCCCCGCGGCCAGGGAGAGGCCGATGCCGACGTGCTGGGCCGACAGCCCGACCAGCTGGGTGAAGTAGAACGCCGAGCCGGCCAGGAACGCCCCGTCACCGAAGGCGGAGATGACCGACTGCAGCGCCAGTCGGCGGGTCAGGGGGTCGGCGGGCAGCAGGTTCTGCCCGAGGTCACGCAGGAATCGCATCGGCTGCCTCGGCCTCCGGGAAGTGCTGG
Source organism: Nocardioides sp. JCM 18999 (assembly GCF_055391175.1). NCBI lineage: Bacteria > Bacillati > Actinomycetota > Actinomycetes > Propionibacteriales > Nocardioidaceae > Nocardioides > Nocardioides sp. JCM 18999. Next base: position 3,154,262 of record NZ_AP043887.1, on the reverse strand, counting down.
TCACCGAACCGCTTCGCCATCCGCGACGCGGGGCCGAGCCCGGCACCGGCGACGAGGCCGATCGCGGCGATCACGAACCAGCCGGTGCCGTCGTGCCACTCCATCGCCAGCCAGGTGTAGAGCGCCGGCGCCCACATCGAGCCCAGTCCGCGGGCCACGTTGGCCACGCCGTCGTACTCCCCGCGGCGACGGGGATCCATCAGCTCGGACTGGAACGTCCAGGTGGCGCCGCTGATCGCGAGCTCGGCACCGGTGACCGTCATGTGGCCCAGCCAGATCAGCAGGATCGTCCAGATCCCGACGGTGGTGTGGGTCAGGGCGGTGATCAGGCAGGAGACGATGAAGAACGCCGTCGAGATCCAGACCGCGCGCATCGCGGTGTGCAGGGTGCGGCCCATCTTCGCCAGGTACGGCGGGATGAAGATGCAGGCCACCGTGTTGGTCGCGAACAGCCAGGCCAGCAGCACCTGAGGGGCGTCGGTGCGAGCGACCAGCCACAACGGGATCACGGTGTGGAGCAGGAACTGGTTGGTCCACATCGTCGAGACCAGGGTCGAGGTCAGGATCCAGCCGAGGTTGCGGACCGCGCTCGGTCCCTCCGGAGCGACGGCGCGCGCGGTCGGGTCCTCGGCCCGGCGGTCGTGGGCCGCCTTGGGCAGCCGGACGATCCAGAACGCGTTGGCCGCCATCAGGACCGCCGAGACCCACGGCACCCAGCGCACCACCGCCGTCGAGTCGAAGGCCAGCGCGACAGCACCCAGCAGGGCGCCGAGGGTGAACCCGATGTTGAGCGAGGAGTACATGTACGCCCGAGTCTCGATCAGCTCGTCGGGCGGCATCGCGTCGAGGACGTAGGTGTGGTTCGCGTTCTCCCCGGCCGCGTCGAAGGCCTCGAAGGCGACGGCGACGATCAGGTAGGTGGTGAAGTCCCCCACGAACGGCATCCCGAGGAAGATCAGGGCGCGGGCGGCCGCCGAGATCCACCAGATCAGGCGCGGACCGAAGCGGTCGACGATCCGGCCGGTCGGGTAGGCCAGCAGGAACCGCGCCACCAGCGCGGTGGTCAGCCCGATCCCGACCTGGCCCGGGCTGAGCTCGAGCACCCGGAGGAGGAAGACGGCGCTGACGGTGGTGAAGGCGCCGCTGCCGCTCGCGGTCAGCAACGACTGGATCGCCAGCTGTCGCGACATCGGGGTGGGCGGCACCAGGCGGCGGATCGGATCGGTGAGAACGGCGAGCGTGCGGGAGGACATCAGGGACATCCGATCACGTCCCACTACGGTGAGTCACATGGATAACGCCAGCCCCGCTGACCGCACCGCCGCGGCGGTGATCGAGCGGGCCCGGGGCTGGCTGAGCTCCGCCGACGAGCCCGAACCGTGGCTGATCGAGACCTCCGGATCGACCGGCGTGCCCAAGCAGGTGGTGCTCTCCCGGGGCGCGATGGTGGCGTCCGCCGAGCTGTCGGCGCGGCGCCTCGGCGCGAGTGGGGCCTGGGTGCTCGCGCTCGCCCCGGGGTACGTCGCCGGACTCAACGTGATCGTCCGGTCCCTGCTCGCCGGGCACACGCCGGCGGTCCTCGGCGACCGCTCCCTGGGCGACGCCGTCGCGGAGCTGCCCGAGGACGTGCCCGCGTTCATCTCGCTGGTGCCGACCCAGCTGTCACGCCTGCTGGAGGCCGACCAGGTCGCGCTGCAGCGGTTCCACACCGTGCTGCTCGGCGGCGGACCGATCGACCCGGCCCTCCGTGCTCGCGCTGCGGCTGCCGGGGTCACCGTCGTGGCGACGTACGGCTCGGCGGAGACGAGCGGTGGGTGCGTCTATGACGGGGTGCCGCTGGACGGGGTCGCGCTCGCGATCGCCGACGACGGACGGCTCCGGGTCAGCGGTCCGGTGCTGGCCGACGGCTACGTCGACCCCGAGCTGAGTGCCGAGCTCTTCCGCGACGGCTGGTTCCTCACCTCCGACGCGGCCCGGTTCGACGCCGACGGCCACCTCCAGGTGCTCGGCCGGATCGACGACATGGTGATCTCCGGCGGCGTCAACGTCCCCGCCCCCGCCGTCGCCGCCCGCCTCCGCCTCCACCCCGACGTCGCCCACTGCGAGGTCCTCGGCGTTCCCGACGACGAGTGGGGCACCCGACTGGTGGCCTTCGTCGAGATGGCCGGTCCGGGGCACCGAGATGGCCCGTCTGGGGGACAGCTGTTGTCGGAGCTGCGTGACTGGGTCGCCGTCGAGCGGCCCCGCTCCTGGGCGCCGCGCCAGCTGGTGCTGCTCGAGACCCTCCCGATGCTGCCCAACGGCAAGGTCGACCGGGTGCGGCTCCGCGAGATCGCGGTTGAGCCTCAAGTCGACGCCAACAACCCTCAAGTCGGCGCCCCGAACCCTCAAGTCGGCGCCAGTCACCAGGGGCTCGGCGAATGACGGCGCAGGTGTTCTCGATCCCGATGCGGACGCGGTTCCGGGGGATCACCGTTCGCGAGGGGATGCTGCTCGAGGGGGAGGCGGGGTGGGGGGAGTTCAGTCCCTTCCTCGACTACACCGACCCGGCGGTGACCGGGCCGTGGCTGCAGGCGGCGCGGGAGGCGGCCGACCTCGGCTGGCCCACGCCGGTCCGCGAGTCCGTGCCGGTCAACGTCACGATCCCGGTCGTCGATCCCGAGCGGGCGCACGCCCTCGTGCTCGCCGGCGGCTGCGCGACGGCGAAGGTCAAGGTCGGCGAGAGCACCCTGGCCGAGGACGCCGCCCGACTCGAGGCCGTCCGCGACGCGCTCGGCCCGACCGGCAGGGTCCGGGTCGACGTCAACGGACTGTGGGACGTCGGCACCGCCGTCGCGTCCATCGGGGTGCTCGACCGAGCAGCCGGCGGTCTGGAGTACGTCGAGCAGCCCGTGATGGCGGTCGAGGACCTCGCCGTCGTCCGTCGTCGCGTCGACGTCCCGATCGCGGCGGACGAGTCGATCCGGCGTGCCGAGGACCCCTTCCGGGTCCGCGACCTCGAGGCCGCCGACATCGCCGTGCTCAAGGTCCAGCCCCTCGGCGGGGTCCGGGCCTGCCTGCGGATCGCCGAGCAGATCGGCCTGCCGATCGTGGTCTCCAGCGCGCTGGAGACCAGCTTCGGCATCGCCGCCGGGGTGGCGCTGGCGGCGGCGCTGCCCGAGCTTCCCTACGCCTGCGGCCTGGCCACGATCCAGCTCCTCACCGACGACGTGGCGCAGGCACCGTTGCTCCCGGTCGACGGCGTGCTGCCGGTGACCCGCCCGACCCTGGACGTGACGGCAGCGGCCCGAACCGCCGCGCCCGCCGACCGGGTGGCCGAATGGGACTCCCGCCACGCCGAGGCTGCACAATGGCTTCGCCATGCCTCCCGCCACTGACCTCGCCCGCGCCGTCCTCGACGGACTGATCGAAGCCGGGGTCACCGAGGTCGTGCTGGCGCCGGGATCGCGCAACGCCCCGCTGGGCTACGCGATCCGCGCCGCGGAGGCCGCCGGACGGATCCGGTTGCACGTCCGGGTCGACGAGCGCAGCGCCGGATTCCTCGCCCTCGGCCTGACCAAGACCGGCGCCCGGGCTGCCGTGGTGTGCACCAGCGGGACCGCCGCAGCCAACCTGCACCCCGCGGTGCTCGAGGCCGCCCATGCCGGGGTCGCCCTGGTCGCGATCACCGCCGACCGGCCCGCCGCCCTGCGCGGGACCGGCGCGAACCAGACCACCGACCAGGTCGGACTCTTCGCCCCGGCGATCGGCACCAGCGACATCGACGACGTCGCAGCACTCGACGCCGCCACGATCGACGCCCTGTGGTCGGCCACCGGTCCGACCCACTGGAACCTCCAGTTCACCGAACCGCTCGTCCCGGATCCCGCCGCACCGGCCTGGACCCCCAGCGCCACGGCCAGGCCCCAGCCCGTCCGCCCCGAACCGCGGATCTACGAGTCCATCGACGCCGGCCCGACGGCACCGCGCACCGTGGTCGTCGCCGGTGACGACGCCGGCCCCGCCGCGCGCCGGCTCGCCGAGGCGGCCGGCTGGCCGCTCTTCGCCGAGCCCTCCAGCGGATCGCGCACCGGCGACCAGGTGATCCGCAGCTACCGGATCCTTCTGGCCGACCCGACCCTGGCCGACCGGATCGAACGCGTCGTCGTCTACGGGCACCCGACGCTCTCGCGCCCGATCACCCGCCTCCTCGGACGCGAGGACGTGGAGGTGTGGAGCAAGCGGCCCGACGGCATCTGGCCCGAGCGACCCTTCGCGGTCGACCACCAGATCCAGACGCAGCTGCACGTCACCCACGACACCGATCCCGACACTGAGCCCGACACCGGCTGGTTCGAGGAGTGGCGCACCGCCGATCGCGACGTTTCCCGCCAGCTCGACGCCCTCGTCGCCGAGCAGGAGGAGCTCACCGGCTACGCGATCGCGCGCACCCTCACCCGCGCCGTGGAGCCGGGCGCCCAGCTGGTCCTCGGGCCGTCCAACCCGATCCGCGACCTCGACCTGATGCTCACCGGCTGGGCCGTCGGCGCCCGGCGCAAGGTGCTCTCCAACCGTGGCCTGGCCGGGATCGACGGCGTCGTCTCCACCGCGATCGGGGCCGCCCTCGGCCGCCCCGAGGGGCCGACGTACGCCCTGATGGGTGACCTGACCTTCCTGCACGACACCAACGGACTCCTGATCGGGCCGGACGAGCCCCGGCCCGAGCAGCTCGTGATCGTCGTCGCCAACGACGACGGCGGGTCGATCTTCGCCACCCTGGAGCAGGGCGACCCGGCCTACGACGCCGACTTCGAGCGGATCTTCGGCACCCCGCACCACGCCGACCTCGAGCAGCTCTGCGCCGCGTCCCGGACCCCGTTCACCCGGGTGCGCAACGCGCTCGAGCTGGAGCAGGCGCTGCGCAGCCCCAACGGCGGCGTCGAAGTGATCGAGGCCGTGATCGGCCGGACCGATCGACGCGACCTCGACGCCCGGGTGCGGGGGTTGCGCCATGGCTGAGAACATGGCTGAGGCGTCGTCGCGCCGCCGCGTCGGCGCCCTCGTCCTCGCGATGGCCAGCGTGCTGGTCGCCGGACTGTTCGGCGCCTACGTGATCACCAGCGGCAACGCCGACAGTTCTGAGGACGCTTCCAGCGCAGCGGTCACGGTCGGGGAGATCACCGCGACCGACGTCCGGGTCGCACCCGCCGGCACGGCGCAGCTCCACCCCGGCGACCTGGTCACCCTGACCGCGCAGGTCACCACGACCGGAGCCTCCTCGCTCTGGATGAGGACCTTCCTCGACGTCGGCGAGATCGACCCGGCGCTGGCGCCCTACCTCTCGCTCTACGACGGCCCCGTCCCGACCGCCGCCGACCTCGCCGCCGCCACCGACATCACCGATCCGATCACCTTCCCCGGGTACGTCGGCACGGCCGATGCCCTCACGCTCTTCAACGTCCAGCCCTTCGTGCTCAACGGCACCAGCGAGACCGAGGCCGCCGGGATCTCGAGCTACCCCGTCGCGGTCGCGGTGTACGTCGACCCGCAGACCCCCGCCGATCTGCTCGCCCGCCCCCTGGCCGAGACGCTGCCGCTGTCGGCGATCGTCCAGTCGTTCCCGTACCGCGCGCACCCGGACATTCCCGACGGCGACCTCTGGAACAACGGCCCGCGTCTAGCCCTAGGCTGAGCCCATGCGGATCACCAAGTTCGGCCACGCGTGCGTTCGACTCGAGACCGGTGCGGGAACCCTGGTCCTGGACCCCGGCATGTTCGCCACCCCGGACGTCCTCGACGGTGCCGACGCGGTCCTAATCACGCACGAGCACGTCGACCACTACAACGCCGCGCTGCTCGCCGGCAGTGACGTCCCGGTCTTCACCATCGACGGTGTCGCCGCGCACATCCGCGAGGACGCTCCCGCGGTCGCGGAGCGACTCACCGTGGTCGCGCCGGGTGAGGTCTTCACCGCCGCCGGGCTCGAGGTCACCGCGGTCGGCGAGCTGCACGCCGTGATCCACCCGGAGTTCCCGCGGATCCACAACTCCGGCTACCTGATCGAGGCCGAGGGCACGAAGGTCTTCCACCCGGGCGACGCGCTGACCGGCCCCGGCACGGACATCGACCTCCTGCTCGCGCCCGTCTCCGCCCCGTGGGCGAAGGCCTCGGAGCTGTTCGACTTCATCCGCTCCGTCGGTGCCCCGAAGAACCTCGCGATCCACGACCGGATCTACTCCGACCTCGGCGCCGGGTTCTTCGACAACATGCTCGCCCCGCTGATCGAGGGCAAGCAGGAGTACACCCGCCTGGCCGACGGCCAGGACCTCTGAGCCGCTGGCTCAATAAATTCTGAGTCACCACCCAGCCCCGCCTTGTACTGAGTTCCAGGAGATACCCATGTCGATCTACGCAGTCACCTACGTCTACGGCCCCGACACCGCCAAGCTGGACGAGTTCCGTCCGGCGCACCGCGCCTGGATGGCGACGGAGGACGGCCTGCTGCTCTCGGGCCCGACCGACGACAACGGAGCCCTGCTGCTCTGGGAGGCCAAGTCCGCCGCCGAGGTCGAGTCCTCCCTGGACGAGGACCCGCTGTGGACCGAGGGCATCATCGTCGAGCGCAACGTGGTCGGGTTCACCCCCAAGACCGGCCCGTGGCTCGAGCCGCTCGGCCTCGACTGAGTTCCGCAGCCCCGGTCGCCGTAGGCTGACAACGTGCAGCAACCCCCCGTCGGCCCTGTCGTTGGTCCGCTGGTCGTCACGACCACCCCGCTCGATCTGGCCGATGCCGAGGACCTGATCGCACGCCTTCCCGCCGGCTCCCCGCTGTCGTGGGTGCGCCGTGGTGAGGGCCTGGTCGGGTGGGGGATCGCCGCGGAGGTCCGGACCACGGGCGTGACCCGGTTCGCCGACGCGGCGAAGTGGTGGACCGAGCTGGTCGCCACCGCCACGGTCACCGACCCGGTCGCCGAGCCCGGCTCCGGCCTGGTCGCGTTCGGCTCGTTCGCGTTCGCCGACGAGGGCACCGCCGCGACCTCGATCCTCACCGTGCCGCGCACGGTGATCGGGCGCCGCGGCTCCGTCGCCTGGATGACCACGATCGGTGAGCCGACCGACGTCGAGGTCGCGCCGGTCACCACTCCGACCGTGGTCGAGGGCCCGGGTTCGCTCACGCCGTCCGCGTGGACCGCAGCGGTCGCCGAGGCGACCGCCCGGATCGGGTCCGGCGCGCTGGAGAAGGTCGTCCTCGCTCGCGACGTCAGCGCGGTCGCCGACGGTCCGATCGACGTCCGCGGTCCGCTCGCCTACCTCGCGACGAACTACCCGATGTGCTGGACGTTCCACGTCGACGGCCTCTTCGGCGCCACCCCCGAGCTCCTCATCCGCCGCGAGCGCGGCCTGGTCACCAGCCGCGTCCTGGCCGGCACCATCCGTCGCACCGGCGACGACCACCGCGACGACCAGCTCGCCGGCGAGCTGGCCCGCTCCTCCAAGGACCTCGAGGAGCACGAGTACGCCGTCCGCTCGGTCGCCGACGCGCTCGAGCCGCACTGCTCGAGCATGAACGTGCCCGAGGCGCCGTACGTCCTCCACCTGCCCAACGTGATGCACCTGGCCACCGACGTCACCGGTGTGGTCCGCGACGGCATCACCTCGCTCGAGCTGGCCGCCGCGCTGCACCCGAGTGCCGCCGTCGGGGGCACTCCCCGGGAGGAGGCGGTCGCGCTGATCGCCGAGCTCGAGGGGATGGACCGTGGTCGCTACGCCGCGCCGGTCGGCTGGATGGACGCGGCCGGCGACGGCGAGTGGGGGATCGCGCTGCGCTCCGCCCAGATCGACCCGACCGACGGCGTGAGTGTGCGGCTCTTCGCCGGGTGCGGTGTCGTCGGATCCAGTGATCCGGCCGCCGAGCTGGCGGAGTCGGAGGCCAAGCTGGTCCCGATCCGCTCCGCGCTCGGTCTGTGACGCTCACCGGCCCGATGTCGAGACTCTCAGGGACAGCGGGTAGCGTGCGCAGGCGTGACTAAGCCTCGCGTCGTTCTGCCCGGCGTCCTCGTCGGCCTGCTCCTCCTCGGCCTGGCCGTGGTGTTCGCCGTGGTCCTGCCCAAGGCTCAGGGCGCGACGGGCGATCTCGCCCTCCCTGACAAGCTTCCCGGCGGTTATATCGCCGCGGACACCAGCGAGGCGTACGCCGCGCTGACCAACACCACGGACGCGGACAAGCAGAACTACGCCGACCAGCAGGTGGCGTCGAACAAGTTCGCCGCGAAGTCCTTCAAGGGCGTCGACGTCGAGGGTGTCTCGCGCAACTACCTCACCAAGGACGGCCAGAGCTTCGTCGCCGTCCAGCTGATCCGGGCCGAGGGTGGCGCGCTGTCGCCGTTCCTGTTCTCCGACCCGAAGACGGCGCAGTCGGGCCAGCAGCTCGACCACCTGGTCAAGGCCGGTGACGCGACCTGCATCGAGACGGGCGTGGCCGACGGCTCCGGCGCCGTCCAGCAGTCCGTGATCCAGTGCCAGAAGAGCGAGCACGGTCTCACCCTGCAGGTCACCACGCAGGCTCCGATCAAGGCCGTCGGCGATCTCGTCGACGACATCTGGAACGCGGTCGCCTGAGTCCACGTCGACCCACCCGTCGATCCCTGCCGAGGAGCACCACCTGATGGCCCGCGCTGATCTGGACAAGCAGCCGTCCGACGTCCGTCGCATGTTCGATGCGGTGGCGCGACGCTACGACGTCACCAACGACGTCCTCTCCCTCGGGCAGGACCGCCGCTGGCGGCACGAGGTCGTCACCTCGGTCGCCGCCACGAAGGGCGAGCTGGTCCTGGACCTGGCCGCCGGCACCGGCACCAGCTCCCAGCCGTTCGCCGACGCCGGCGCGACGGTCGTCCCGACCGACTTCTCCCTCGGCATGCTGCAGGTCGGCAAGAAGGCCCGGCCGCACCTGCCCTTCACCGCCGGGGACGGCACCAAGCTGCCCTACCGCGACGCGACGTTCGACGCGGTCACGATCAGCTTCGGGCTGCGTAACATCGTCGATCCCGAGGCCGGTCTGGCCGAGCTGCGCCGGGTCACCAAGCCCGGTGGGCGGCTCGTGGTCTGCGAGTTCAGCCACCCGACCAACGCGCCCTTCCGGACCGTCTACATGGAGTACCTGATGAAGGCGCTCCCGGCGGTCGCCCGCGCCGTCTCCTCGAGCCCGGACGCCTACGTCTACCTGGCCGAGTCGATCCGCGCCTGGCCTGACCAGGAGGGGCTGGCCCGGATGATCCGCTCGGCCGGCTGGAACCGCCCCCAGTGGCGGAATCTGAGTGGCGGCATCGTCGCCCTGCACCGCGCCTCCGCCTGATCCGCACCAGCGTCAACTGCTGGTCGATCTAGGGAGCCAGGCGCTCCAAGCGCCCGTTCACCAGCACTTATCTGGGGGTTCCGGCACTCAGGACCCCTGAGTTGGTGACGCGCGTCACAAAGTAGGTGTAGAACAGACTCCAGGGAGTTTGTGATCCAGATCACAAACTCACAAACCATCGAGGGATGGGGAGTTTTCGGATGCACCCCTACGTGCCGATCCTGGTGCTGGCGACGTTGGCGATGGCCTTCGCCGTGGGCTCGGTCGTGATGAGCTCGCTGGTGGGTCCGCGACGCGCCAACCGGGCGAAGCTGGACGCCTACGAGTGCGGCATCGACCCGACGCCGCAGCCGCTCGGCGGTGGCCGCTTCCCGGTCAAGTACTACGTGATCGCGATGCTCTTCATCCTCTTCGACGTCGAGATCATCTTCCTGATCCCGTGGGCGGTCCGGATGGACGCGATGGGTCTCTACGGCCTGGTCGAGATGGGCCTCTTCGTCCTCACGGTCTTCGTCGCCTACGCCTACGCCTGGCGCCGAGGAGGCCTGGAATGGGACTGACCGCCGCTGACATGGGCCTGGAGGAGAAGCTCCCCTCCGGTGTCCTGCTCACCACCGTCGAGGGCCTCGCCGGCTACATGCGCAAGGCCTCGTTCTGGCCGGCCACCTTCGGGCTGGCGTGCTGCGCGATCGAGATGATGACCTCCGGCGGGCCGAAGTACGACCTCGCCCGGTTCGGGATGGAGGTCTTCCGCGCCTCGCCGCGCCAGGCCGACCTGATGATCGTCGCCGGTCGGGTCAGCCAGAAGATGGCCCCGGTCCTGCGCCAGATCTACGACCAGATGCCCGAGCCGAAGTGGGTGCTCGCGATGGGCGTCTGCGCCAGCTCCGGCGGGATGTTCAACAACTACGCGATCGTCCAGGGCGTCGACCACATCGTCCCCGTCGACATGTACCTGCCCGGCTGCCCACCGCGTCCCGAGATGCTGATCGACGCGATCCTCAAGCTGCACGAGAAGGTGCAGCACACCCCGCTGGGCAAGGACCGCACCGCCGCGATCGCCGAGCTCGAGGAGCAGCGTCGCCGGATGCTGCCCCTGATCGAGGAGAAGGGTCTCCTCCGATGACCGAAGCCGTGGGTACGACGACCCTTGAGGCTGTCGGGGTCGAGCTCGCCGGTGCGGGCGACGGGTTCACCTTCCACGTCCGCCGTGAGGACCTGGTCGAGATCGCCCGGGCGCTGCGCGACCGGTGGGGCTTCGAGCTGTGCCTCGGCGTCACCGGTGTGCACTACCTCGACGACGCCGGTGCCGAGCTGCACGCGGTCTACCACCTCGCCTCGCTGGCGAAGAACCGCCGGGTGATGCTGGAGACGACCGCTCCCGACGCCGACCCGCACCTGCCGAGCCTGGTCGGGGTCTGGCCGACCCTGGACTGGCACGAGCGCGAGGCCTGGGACATGTTCGGCATCGTCTTCGACGGCCACCCGTCGCTGGCGCGGATCCTGATGCCGGACGACTGGCCCGGACACCCGCAGCGCAAGGACTACCCGCTCGGCGGGGTCCCCGTGGACTACAAGGGCGCGACCACTCCGCCGCCGGACCAGCGGAGGATGGCATGACCGCCACCAGCGACACCGGGGCCGAGGGCCGCGTCTTCACCGTCACGGGCCAGGACTGGGACGAGATCGTCGACGCGGTCGGCGCCGACCACGACGAGTACGAGCGTCTCGTGGTCAACATGGGCCCGCAGCACCCGTCGACCCACGGCGTGCTGCGTCTCATCCTCGAGCTCGAGGGCGAGACGGTCACCGAGGCCCGGTGCGGCATCGGCTACCTGCACACCGGCATCGAGAAGTCGATGGAGTTCCGCACCTGGACCCAGGGCGTCACGTTCTGCACCCGGATGGACTACCTCGCCCCGCTCTTCAACGAGACCGCGTACTGCCTCTCGGTGGAGAAGCTGCTCGGCATCACCGACCAGATCCCCGAGCGGGCCAACGTCATCCGGGTCCTGATGATGGAGCTCAACCGGATCTCCTCCCACCTGGTCGCCATCGCGACCGGCGGCATGGAGATCGGCGCGCTGACCGTGATGACGATCGGGTTCCGCGAGCGTGAGCTGGTGCTCGACCTCTTCGAGCTGATCACCGGCCTGCGGATGAACCACGCCTACGTCCGCCCCGGCGGCGTCGCCCAGGACCTGCCGCCCGGCGCCCTCGACGAGGTCCGCGGCTTCGTCGAGCTGATGCGCACCCGGCTGCCCGAGTACGCCGACCTGTGCAACGCCAACCCGATCTTCAAGGCCCGGCTCGTCGACGTCGGCGTGCTCAACCGAGCGGGTTGCCTCGCCCTTGGCGTCACCGGGCCGGTGCTGCGCTCGACCGGCCTGGACTGGGACCTGCGCAAGTCCCAGCCCTACTGCGGCTACGAGACCTACGACTTCGACGTCGTCACCTGGGAGCGCGAGGGTGGCCCTCACGGGGACGCCACCGGCTCCGACGGCAGCCTCGCCGAGGGCGACTCCTACGGCCGATTCCGGATCCGGCTCGAGGAGATGGAGCAGAGCCTGCGGATCGTCGAGCAGGCCGTCGAGCGTCTCGCCGCGTCCGAGGGTGAGCCGGTCATGGTGGCCGACAAGAAGATCGCCTGGCCCGCCCAGCTCTCCCTCGGCGGCGACGGGATGGGCAACAGCCTCGAGCACATCCGGCACATCATGGGCGAGTCGATGGAGGCCCTGATCCACCACTTCAAGCTGGTCACCGAGGGCTTCTCCGTCCCCGCCGGACAGGCCTACGTCCCGATCGAGGCGCCGCGCGGGGAGCTCGGCGCCCACGTCGTCTCGACCGGCGGCACCCGGCCCTACCGGGTGCACTTCCGCGATCCCAGCTTCACCAACCTGCAGGCGACGAGCGTGATGAGCGAAGGGGGTCAGGTCGCCGACGTCATCGTCGCGATCGCCTCCATCGACCCGGTCATGGGAGGAGTGGACCGATGAGCGCATCCACGAACATCGACGAGACGACGTACGACGAGCTGCGAGCGATCACCCAGCGCTACCCCAGCGCGCGCAGCGGTCTGCTGCCGATGCTGCACCTGGTCCAGTCCGTCGAGGGCTGCGTGAGCACCGCGGGGATCGAGGCGTGCGCCGAGGTGCTGGGCATCACCCCGGCCGAGGTCACCGCGGTCGCGACGTTCTACTCGATGTACAAGAAGGAGCCGGTCGGGGAGCACCTCGTCGGGGTCTGCACCAACACCCTGTGCGCCGTCATGGGCGGCGACGCCATCTGGGAGCGGTTGTCGGCGATGCCCGCCACGGACCGGGTGACGTTGGAGCGGGTGGAGTGCAACGCGGCCTGCGACTACGCCCCGGTGGTGATGGTCAACTGGGAGTTCATGGACAACCAGACCCCGGCCTCGGCCGAGGCGCTGGTCGCGGATCTCACCGCGGGCCGTCCCGTGACCTCCACCCGGGGACCGGAGATCTGCACCTGGCGACAGGCCGAGCGCGTGCTGGCCGGATTCCCTGACGGGCTGGTGGATGAGGGCCCGAGCGCGGGGCCCGCGTCCCTCGCCGGTCTGGAGGTGGCCGAATGAGCAAGCTGACGCCCGTCCTGATGGCCGACTGGGCCACCGAGAAGAGCTGGACCCTGCCGGTCTACAGCGCCAACGGCGGCTACACGGCGCTGGACACCGCCTTCGCGATGGAGCCGACCGAGGTCGTGCAGATGGTCAAGGACGCCGGCCTGCGAGGCCGCGGTGGCGCCGGGTTCCCGACCGGGATGAAGTGGGGCTTCCTGCCCCAGCTCGACCCCGAGAACCCGAAGCCCCGCTACCTGGTGGTCAACGCCGACGAGTCCGAGCCGGGCACGTGCAAGGACATCCCGATGATGATGGCCACCCCGCACACCCTGATCGAGGGCGTCATCCTCAGCTCCTACGCGATCGGTGCGCACCACGCCTTCATCTACGTCCGCGGCGAGGTGCTGCACGTCATCCGCCGGCTGCAGGCCGCCGTCGTCGAGGCGTACGCCGCCGGGCACCTGGGCCGCGACATCCACGGCTCGGGGTACGACCTCGACCTGGTCGTCCACGCCGGTGCCGGCGCCTACATCTGCGGGGAGGAGACCGCGCTGCTGGACTCGCTCGAGGGCTACCGCGGCCAGCCCCGGCTGCGCCCGCCGTTCCCGGCCGTCGCCGGTCTGTACGCCAGCCCGACCGTGATCAACAACGCCGAGTCCATCGCCAGCGTGCCGGGGATCGTCCGGCACGGGGTGGAGTGGTTCACCGCGATGGGCACCGAGAAGTCCGCCGGTCACGGGATCTTCTCGCTGTCGGGTCACGTCACCCGGCCGGGACAGTACGAGGCCGGCCTCGGCATCACGCTGCGTGAGCTGCTCGAGCACGCCGGCGGTGTGCGCGCCGGCCACCAGCTGAAGTTCTGGACCCCGGGCGGGTCGAGCACCCCGATCTTCACCGACGCGCACCTCGACGTACCGCTCGACTTCGAATCCGTCGGGGAGGCCGGCTCGATGCTCGGCACCCGGGCGCTGCAGATCTTCGACGAGACCACGTGCGTGGTCCGGGCGGTGCTGCGCTGGAGCGAGTTCTACAAGCACGAGTCCTGCGGCAAGTGCACGCCCTGCCGCGAGGGCACCTACTGGCTGGTCCAGGTGCTGGCCCGGCTGGAGAAGGGTGAGGGCACCGAGGCCGACCTCGACCTGCTGCTCGACCAGTGCGACAACATCGCCGGCCGCTCCTTCTGCGCCCTCGGCGACGGTGCGACCTCACCCGTCGTCAGCTCGATCCAGTACTTCCGCGACGAGTACATCGCCCACCTCACCCACGGCGGCTGCCCGTTCGACCGCGAGGCGTCCACGTTGTTCGAGAAGGCGGTGACCGCATGAGCGCCGACGTCCAGCCGACGCAGGTGCCGGTCACCACCGTCACCCTGAGCATCGACGGCCGCGAGGTCACCGTCCCGGCCGGCACGCTGCTGATCCGTGCCGCCGAGGAGCTCGGCATCCAGATCCCGCGGTTCTGCGACCACCCGCTGCTCGCCCCGGCCGGCGCCTGCCGGCAGTGCCTGGTGACCATCTCCGACGCCGGCAACGGTCGGGGATTCCCCAAGCCGCAGGCCTCCTGCACCATCCCCGTCGCCGACGGCATGGTCGTCGAGACCGCCGACCCGGTCTCGGTGAAGGCCCAGGCCGGCGTGATCGAGCTGCTGCTGATCAACCACCCGCTCGACTGCCCGGTCTGCGACAAGGGCGGCGAGTGCCCGCTCCAGGACCAGGCGATGAGCAACGGCGGTGTCGAGTCCCGCTTCGGCGCCACCGGCGGGGTGAAGCGGACCTACCCCAAGCCGATCCCGCTCTCGGCCAACATCCTGCTCGACCGCGAGCGCTGCGTGCTCTGCCAGCGTTGCACCCGCTTCGCCGACGAGATCGCCGGCGACCCCGGGATCGTGCTGGTCGAACGTGGCGCCAAGCAGCAGATCGGGATCGCCGAAGGGGTCGAGTTCTCCTCCTACTTCTCCGGCAACATCATCCAGATCTGCCCGGTCGGCGCGCTCACCTCGACCGAGTACCGGTTCCGCTCCCGACCCTTCGACCTGGTCTCCAGCCCGGGCATCGGCGAGCACGACGCCTGCGGTGCGGCGCTGCGGGTCGACCACCGTCGCGGCCAGGTGCTGCGCCGGATGGCGGGTGACGACGCGGAGGTCAACCAGGAGTGGCTCGGCGACAAGGACCGCTTCGGGTTCGCCTACCTCGACGACCGCCTCACGACCCCGCTGGTCCGCGATGGCGCCGAGCTTCGGCCCGCCGCGTGGACCGAGGCCCTCGCGGTCGCGGCCCGCGGACTGAGCGGCCGCGCCGTCGGCGTGCTGCCCGGTGGCCGCCTCACCCTCGAGGACGCCCGCGCCTGGGCGGACTTCGCCGCCACCGAGCTGCGCTCACCCGACGTCGACTTCCGGGCCCGCCCCGTCTCGGCCGAGGAGACGACGTTCCTGCGCGACCACGTCGCCGGACGCGGGGTCGAGGTCACGTACGGCGACCTGGCCACCGCCCCCGTCGTCGTCCTCGTCGGGCTCGAGCCCGAGGACGAGGCAGCCACGATCTTCCTGCGACTGCGCGCCGCCGTCACCGCCGGCACCACCCGCGTGATCACGATCGCGCCGTTCACCTCCCGCGGATCGGCCAAGCTCAACGCCGAGCTGATCCGGATCGTGCCCGGTGAGGAGGCCGCGGCGTTGGCCGGACTCGACCTCCCGGCCGGGGCGATCGTGCTGGCCGGCGAGCGGCTGGCGCTCTCGCCGGGTGCACTGCCCGCGGTGGTCGCCAGCGGTGCCCGGTGGGCGTGGGTGCCTCGCCGGGCCGGTGACCGAGGCGCGGTCGAGGCAGGCCTGCTGCCCGGTCCCGGGGGCCGCGACATCGACGGCATCCTCGAGGCGGTCACCGACCACCGCCTGGCCGGCCTGATCGTCGGCGGGGTCAGCCTCGACGACCTCGCCGACCCGGACGCGGCCCTTGCGGCCATCACCGCGGCCCCGTTCGTGGTCAGCCTGGAGCAGCGCCGCAGCGAGATCGCCGAGCTCGCCGACGTCGTCTTCCCGGTCGCTGCGGTCGCGGAGAAGGCCGGCACGTTCCTCACCTGGGAGGGGCGGGCACGCTCCTTCCCCGTCGCGCTGAGCTCCACGGCGATGTCCGATGCCCGGGTCCTGGAAGCGCTCGCGGAGGAGATGAACGCATGAGCACACCCGACGTGCGGTTCCACCTGGCCACCTGGAAGCTCCACCTCGACCGGGGTGTGATGCAGCGCGGCGACGTCGACCTCGCCGCGACCGCTCCGCGGGCGGTCGCGAAGCTGTCGGCGGGCAACGCCGACCGGTTCGGTCCGCGGGTTGTGATCACCGGCGACCGCGGCTCCGTGACGCTGCCCGTCGAGGTCGCCGACCTGGCCGACAACGTCGTCTGGGTGCCCGCGAACTCGTTCGGTCGCGGCGTGCTGGCCGAGCTGGCCTCGCCCGGATCGCTCGTGGAGGTGGCATCCGTATGACGCCGTCCGTGATCCCCTTGACGCTGAGTCCGTTCGGGAACGACCCGTGGTGGATGGTCACCGGCAAGGTCGTGGCGATCTTCCTGGTCCTGGTGCTGCTCACGCTGTTCAACATCTGGGCCGAGCGGCGCGTGGTGGCGCGGATGCAGCACCGGATCGGACCCAACGTGCACGGCCCGTTCGGGCTGCTGCAGTCGCTGGCCGACGGGGTGAAGCTCGCGCTCAAGGAGGACATCATCCCGGCCGCTGCGGACAAGGCGGTCTACCTGATCGCCCCGGTCCTGGTGGTCGTGCCGGCGTTCGTCACCTTCTCGGTGATCCCGTTCGGCCCGGTCGAGACGATCTTCGGGGTCGAGACCCCGCTGCAGCTGACCGACCTGCCGATGGCCGTGCTGTTCGTGATGGCGATCGCCGGGATCGGGATCTACGGCATCGTGCTCGGCGGCTGGGCCTCCGGGTCGACGTACTCCCTGCTCGGCGGGCTCCGCTCGAGCGCCCAGATGATCTCCTACGAGGTCGCGATGGGCCTGGCGCTGATCGCGGTGTTCCTCTACGCGGGCTCGCTGTCGACCAGCGAGATCGTCGAGGCGCAGTCCAACGCCTGGTTCGGGATCGTGCTGCTGCCCAGCTTCCTGATCTACTGCACCGCCATGGTCGGCGAGACCAACCGCGCTCCGTTCGACCTGCCCGAGGCGGAGGGGGAGCTGGTCGGTGGGTTCCACACCGAGTACAGCTCGCTGAAGTTCGCGCTCTTCTTCCTGGCCGAGTACATCAACATGGCGACCGTCTCCGCGCTGGCGACGACCCTCTTCCTCGGAGGCTGGCGGGCCCCGTTCGGGCTCGATCAGCTCTGGTCCGGTTTCAACGAGGGTGTCTTCCCGCCGATCTGGTTCTTCGCGAAGCTGTTCTGCTTCATCTTCGTCTTCATCTGGCTGCGCGGCTCCCTGCCGCGGTTGCGCTACGACCAGTTCATGGCGCTGGGCTGGAAGATCCTCATCCCGGTCAGCCTGGTCTGGGTGATGGTGGTCGCCGCGGTGCGGGTGGGCAGCGACTCGGCGGACCTGAACCCGTCCTGGGTCGCGGGCATCGTCGGGGCGCTCCTCGTGGTCGCCTTCTTCGCGGTCGTGCGCGCGAAGACCGGTCCGCTGCTGCCGCAGGTCGCCGGGTTCGGGGTCACGTTCCGGACGATGTTCAAGGAGCCGGTCACCGAGCAGTACCCCTTCGAGAAGGCGCCGACGGCGCCGCGGTACCACGGTCGGCACCAGCTCAACCGGCACGCGGACGGGCTGGAGAAGTGCGTCGGGTGCGAGCTGTGCGCCTGGGCCTGCCCGGCCGACGCCATCTTCGTCGAGGGTGCGGAGAACTCCGACGCACCCGACGGGGAGCGGTTCAGTCCCGGCGAGCGCTACGGCCGCGTCTACCAGATCAACTACCTGCGCTGCATCTTCTGCGGGTTGTGCATCGAGGCCTGCCCGACCCGCGCCCTGACGATGACCAACGACTACGAGCTGGCCGACGACAACCGGCGTGACCTGATCTTCACCAAGGACGACCTGCTCGCTCCGCTGCTGCCCGGGATGGAGGCACCGCCACACGCGATGCGACCGGGCACGACGGCGTACGACTACTACGCGCCCGAGGAGATCATCAAGTGAGCTCCACCGAACTCGCGTTCTGGACGCTCGCCCCGATCATGGTGATCGCGGCCCTCGGCATCCTCGTCGTCCGCAAGGCGGTGCACGCCGCGCTGCTGCTCGCGGTGGTGATGATCTGCCTCGCCGTGCAGTACGCGGCGCTGGACGCACCGTTCCTGTTCGCGGTCCAGATCGTCGTCTACACCGGCGCGATCCTGATGCTCTTCCTGTTCGTGCTGATGCTGGTCGGCGTCACCGACGACGCGGTCGAGGCGAGCAAGGACGTGATCAAGGGGCAGCGTCCGATCGCGATCGTGGCCGGCGTCGCGTTGGGTGCCTGCCTGATCACGGGCGTCGCCCAGGGCATGCTGAGCATCGACGCCGGACTGACCGAGGCCAACGCCGCGGGCAACCTGAACGCGATCGCAGACCTGCTCTTCTCCCGCTACGTGATCGGCTTCGAGGTCACCAGTGCCCTGCTGATCACAGCGGCCCTCGGAGCGATGATGCTGGCCCACAGCGAGCGGCTGGCTCCGCGCCGCACCCAGGCCGAGCTGGCCGCGCGCCGCGTCGCCGACTGGAGCGAGTCCGGCAAGCCGCTCGGCCCGGCGCCCGCCCCCGGCACCCTGGCGACCAGCAACAGCGTCGAGACCCCGATCCTGCTCGCCGACGGCTCGCACTACGAGATCGAGGACACGAAGGACGTGACCCCATGACGACTCACTACGTCGTGCTGTCGGCCATCCTGTTCAGCATCGGTGCCCTCGGCGTGCTGATCCGACGCGACGCCATCATCGTCTTCATGTGCGTGGAGCTGATGCTCAACGCCTGCAACCTGTCCCTGGTCGCCTTCAGCCACCAGCACGGCAACCTCGACGGGCAGGTGATGGCGTTCTTCGTGATGGTCGTCGCCGCCGCCGAGGTCGTGATCGGACTGGCGATCATCATGACCATCTTCCGCAGCCGTCGATCGATCTCGGTCGACGGCCCGAGCCTGCTGCGCAACTGAGGGGGCGGGGATGGAGAACATGCTCTGGCTGGTGATCGCGCTGCCCGCACTCGGTGCCGCGGTGCTGCTCATCGGCGGACACCTCACCGACCGCTGGGGGCCGATCTTCGCCACGCTGATGCCGGTCGCCTCCTTCGGGATCGGGGTGGGCCTGTTCGCCACCCTCGCCGGTCGCGACGCCGAGGACCGTCGGCTCAGCCAGCACCTGTGGACCTGGATCGACACCACCTCCGCCGGCGGCGGCACGAAGATCGGCTTCGACCTGGCCTTCGACCAGCTCACCGCACTGTTCGTGCTGCTGATCACCGGCGTCGGTGCCCTGATCCACGTCTACTCGCTGGGCTACATGGCCCACGACGAACGACGCCGTCGCTTCTTCGGCTACCTCAACCTCTTCATCGCCGCGATGCTCACCCTGGTGATGGCGGCCAACTACCTGGTCCTCTTCCTCGGCTGGGAGGGCGTCGGTCTGGCCTCCTACCTGCTGATCGGCTTCTGGCAGCTCAAGCCGACCGCGGCCGCGGCGGCCAAGAAGGCGTTCATCGTCAACCGGATCGGCGACCTCGGTCTCGCCGCGGCGATCGCGCTCTTCCTGTCCCGGCAGGGCACGCTCGACTTCTCGGCGCTGTCGGAGGCGACGTACTCCGAGCACGACGCCACGGTGCTGGGGCTGCTGCTGCTGTGGGGCGCGTGCGGCAAGTCCGCGCAGGTGCCGCTGCACACCTGGCTGCTCGACGCGATGGAGGGCCCGACGCCCGTCAGTGCGCTGATCCACGCCGCGACCATGGTGACCGCCGGCGTGTACCTGCTGGTCCGGTCGAACTTCATCCTCGACGCGGCCCCCGACGCCCAGACCGCGGTCTGCGTCGTCGCCATCGTCTCCGTGCTGTGGGGCGCGATCATCGGGTGCGCCAAGGACGACATCAAGAAGGCGCTCGCCGGTTCCACGATGAGTCAGATCGGCTACATGATGCTCGGCGCCGGTCTCGGCCCGGCGGGCTACGCGTTCGCGATCTTCCACCTGCTGATGCACGGCTTCTTCAAGGCCACCATGTTCCTCGGGGCCGGCTCGGTGATGCACGCGATGGACGACGACGTGAACATGCGGCACTACGGCGCGCTGCGCAAGGCGATGCCGGTCACCTTCGGCACCTTCGGGTTGGCCTACCTCGCGATCATCGGCTTCCCCGGGTTCTCCGGCTTCTGGTCCAAGGACAAGCTGATCGAGGCGGCCTTCGCCGAGCGGCCGTTCTTCGGGGTGCTGGCGCTGCTGGGTGCTGGGATCACCGGTTTCTACATGACCCGGATCATGCTGATGACCTTCCTCGGCCAGAAGCGCTGGCCCAAGAAGGCGCACCCGCACGAGTCGCCCGTGGCGATGACCATCCCGCTGCAGGTGCTGGCCGCACTGAGCGTCGTCGGCGGCGTGCTGCTGGCCGGCGGCTGGATCACCGACTGGCTCGCGCCGGTCGTCGGTGAGGCTCCGGAGCACCACGGCGGGATGCCGCCGTGGCTGGTCTCGGTGCTCACCGTCGCCGTGGTCGCCGTCGGGGTCTGGATCGCCTGGAAGTCCTTCGGCCTCAAGCCGATCCCGAAGCAGGCGCCGCAGGCCTCCTGGCCCGTGGTCGCGGCGCGACACGACCTGTACGGCGACGCGATCGGAGACGCGGTGATCACCCAGCCCGGACTGGCGCTGGCAAGGACCAGCGTCGCGCTCGACGAACACGTCATCGTCGCCGGGATCGATGCCGGCAGTGCCGGCGTGAGCGCCATCGCCGACGGGTTGCGGCAGGTGCAGAACGGGTTCGTGCGCTCCTACGCCGTCGGCATCGTCGGCGGAGCGGTCCTGCTGGCGGTGGCGATGATGGCGGTGACCTGGTGACCCTCAGCTTCCTGGTCCTCATCCCCCTGGTCGGCGCGCTGGCCGTCGCCCTCACCCCGTCGGCCGGGTCCGTGCCGCAGCGGGTGGCGGTCACGTTCGCGCTCGCCACGATGGTCTACTCGGTCGCCGTCGCGTTCCAGTTCGACGCCGCCGCCGGTCCGGACGGAGTCCGACAGTTCTCCGAGGACGTCGCCTGGATCGACCCGCTGGGTGCCCACTACGCGCTCAACCTCGACGGACTCGGCCTGCTGCTGGTCCTGCTCACCACGGTGCTGGTGCCGCTCACCATCATCGCGTCGTGGCGCAGCACGAGCTCGTCGGCGTACTTCGCCTGGGCCCTGGCCCTGGAGGGCGCCGCGCTGCTGGTCTTCCTGGCCGACGACCTGCTGCTCTTCTACATCGCCTTCGAGGCGACCCTCATCCCCGCGTTCTTCCTGATCGGCGGCTGGGGGCGCGCCGGACGTGCCCGCGCGGCGTTGCGGTTCCTGCTCTTCCAGCTCGCCGGCGGCCTGGTGCTGCTCGCCGGGGTGATCGGGCTCTGGGTGGTCTCCGCCGACCAGCGCGGTGCCGCGGGCCCGTCGCTGCTCCTGGGCGACCTGGGGGCGTTGGACATCCCGACCGAGGCCGGGCGCTGGATCTTCATCGCCTTCTTCGCCGCCTTCGCGGTCAAGGCGCCGCTCTTCCCGGTGCACACCTGGCTGGCCGACACCACCGAGAACGCCACCCCGGCCACCAGCGTGCTGCT
This sequence comes from Nocardioides sp. JCM 18999, assembly GCF_055391175.1. NCBI lineage: Bacteria > Bacillati > Actinomycetota > Actinomycetes > Propionibacteriales > Nocardioidaceae > Nocardioides > Nocardioides sp. JCM 18999. The sequence goes on along the minus strand of NZ_AP043887.1, from coordinate 3,132,601 downwards.
GGTCTGCATCCTCGACAAGATCGGCACCTTCGGGATGCTCCGCTTCTGCCTGGGGCTCTTCCCCGAGGCCAGCGCGTGGGCCACCCCCGTCGTGGTCGCGCTGGCGCTGATCTCGATCCTGTACGGCGCCTTCCTGGCGATCGGGCAGGACGACCTGCTCCGTCTGATCGGTCTGACGTCGTTGTCGCACTTCGGCTTCATCACGCTGGGGATCTTCGTGATCTCGCCCGACGGTGGCTCGGCGGCGATCCTCTACATGGTCAACCACGGCCTCGCCACCGGCGCGCTGTTCCTCGCGGCCGGAGTGCTGCTGCACCGGCACGGCACGGTCTCCATCCGCGAGCTGCGCGGTCTTGAGAAGGGCACTCCGGTGTTGGCGGGCTTCTTCCTGCTCGCCGGCCTGGCCACCCTCGGCCTGCCCGGGTTGGCCCAGTTCGTCTCCGAGGTGATGGTGATCATCGCCGCCTTCGCCTTCCACTGGTGGGTCGGCGCGATCGCGCTGCCCGGCATGGTGCTGGCCGCGGTCTACGTGCTGTGGGCCTACCAGCGGATCTTCACCGGCCCGCCGCGCGAGCCCGAGAAGGGCGCCACGCCGGCCCGCGACCTGACCCGGCGCGAGGTGGCGGTGCTGGCTCCGCTGGCCACCGTCCTCGTGCTGCTCGGCTTCGTCCCCGGACCGCTCTTCGCCATCGCCAACCCGACCGTGGCCACCGTGGTGCAGGGTGACACCGGTTCGACGGAGCACTCGATCGCAGGGGAGGGCCGCTGATGTTCGTCTCACCCACGATCGAGTACGGCGAGATCTGGCCGCTCCTGCTGATCTTCGGTGCCGCCTGCATCGGGGTCCTGATCGAAGCCTTCGTGGCTCGGGAGCGACGTTTCGCCCTCCAGGTCGCCGTCGCCGCCTCCGCGGTCGTCGTCGCGCTGGTCGGAACCGTCGGCGTCGCCGCCGGTCTGCCCGACCTCGGTCCGGCCCGCGGGCTGATCGCCACCGGCGGTTCGCTGGCGCTGGACGGCCCCGCGCTCTACCTGCAGGGCCTCGTCCTGGTCTGCGCCCTGGCCGGCGTGCTGCTCTTCGCCGAGCGTCGGGTGACGGGCGGGGTGACCGCGTTCGCCGGTCAGGCCGCCGCCGTACCGGGCTCGGGTGCCGAACGACGGGCCGCCGACCTGGAGCACACCGAGGTCTTCCCGCTGCTGCTCTTCGCCGTCGGCGGGATGATGCTCTTCCCGGCCGCCAACGACCTGCTGATCGCCTTCGTCGCCCTCGAGGTGCTCAGCCTGCCGCTCTACCTGCTCACCGGCCTGGCCCGCCGCCGTCGCCTGCTCTCCCAGGAGGCGGCGATGAAGTACTTCCTGCTCGGCGCCTTCTCCTCGGCCTTCTTCCTGTACGGCGCCGCACTGGTCTACGGCGCGACCGGGTCGATGGAGTTCGCCCAGATCTGGGCGAGTGCGTCGCAGAGCGACAACGACGTCCTGCTCGGGGTTGGGATCGCGATGATCGCCGTCGGACTGCTGTTCAAGGTCAGCGCCGTGCCGTTCCAGACCTGGACCCCCGACGTCTACCAGGGGGCGCCGACCCCGGTGGTGGCGTTCATGGCTGCGGGCACCAAGATCGCCGCCTTCGGGGCGCTGGTCCGGCTCTTCTACGTCGCCTTCGGGGACAACCTCGGCGAGTGGCGTCCGATGATCTCCGCGGTCGCGATCGCCACCATGCTGGTCGGCGCCACCGCCGCGCTGGTGCAGTCCGACATCCGCCGGATGATCGGGTACTCGGCGATCGCGCACTCGGGCTTCCTGTTGGCGGGCGTCGTCGGGCTCAGCGCCACCACCTCGGAGGCGATGCTGTCGAGCACCCAGGCGGTGCTCTTCTACCTGGCCGCCTACGCGGTCGCGGTGCTCGGCGTCGTCGCCCTGGCCGGGACGGTGCGTGACGCGGGTGGGGAGGCCACGGACCTGGCGACATGGTCGGGACTCGGCCGGCGCAGCCCCTGGGTCGGTGCGGGCATGGCGATCTTCCTGCTCTCCCTGGCCGGGATCCCCCCGACCGCCGGATTCATCGCGAAGTGGTCGGTGCTGGCCTCCGCCGCTGACGCCGGTCTCTGGTCGGTGGTGATCGTCGGTGTCGTGGCCAGCCTGATCGCGATCGTGGCCTACGTCCGGGTCATCCTGGTGCTGTTCTTCAAGGAGCCGACCCTGGCCACCGCCTCCGTGGCGCGCCCCTCGTTGGCCACGATCGTGGTCATCGCCGTCTGCGCGACCGCCACGCTGGTCCTCGGCCTGGTGCCCGGTCCGCTCCTCGACCTGCTGGTCGAGACCGGCGCCTGGATCGGGTGATCTGGCCCACGGGGGTGCTGTGGAAGGATGCAGCCGTGAGCGCGTCCCTTGCCCTGCCCGTCACCGACCCCGAGCTGGAGGCACGCCTGCGTGCGCGGCTCGCGCTCGTCGAGAAGGCGCTCGCCGGACACGTGCAGAGCCGGGCCGGGTTCATCACCGAGGCCGCCTCGCACCTGCTCGAGGCCGGCGGCAAGCGGTTCCGCCCCCTGCTGGTCCTGCTCGCCGCCGAGTGCGGCGACAAGGCCGACTCCGAGGACGTCCTCACCGCTGCCTGCGTGGTCGAGCTGACCCACCTCGCCAGCCTGTACCACGACGACGTGATGGACGAGGCGCTCGTGCGCCGCGGCACCCCGAGCGCCAACGCCCGCTGGGACAACCACGTCGCGATCCTCACCGGTGACTTCCTCTTCGCCCGCTCCTCGGAGCTGACCGCCGAGCTCGGCCCCGAGGCCGTGCACATCCAGGCGCAGGCCTTCGCCCGCCTGGTCGAGGGTCAGATCATGGAGACCCGGGCACCCGGTCCGGGTGAGGACCCGGTCGCGCACCACCTCGACGTGATCGCCGGCAAGACCGGCATCCTGATCGCCACCTCGGCCCGGTACGGCGCCCTCTTCGGCGGAGCCTCGAAGGAGATCGAGACCGCCCTGACGGCGTACGGCGACATCGTCGGTGCCGCCTTCCAGATCTCCGACGACATCCTCGACATCGCCTCCGAGTCCGAGGAGTCCGGCAAGACGCCCGGCACCGACCTCAAGGAGGGCGTGCCCACGCTGCCCGTCCTGCTGGTCCGTCGGGCCGACCGCCCCGAGGACGCCCGACTGATCGAGCTGCTCGACACCGACCTGGCCGCCTCCGAGGCCGACCTGGCCGAGTGCCTCGCGCTGCTGCGCGCCAACCCCGCGATGGGCGAGGCCCGGGAGTACGTCCTGGCCGAGGCCGCCAAGGCCAAGGCGCACCTGGACGCGCTGCCCGACGGCCCGGTCCGTGAGGCGCTCGAGGCCTTCGCCGACATCGTCGCCACCCGCACCGCCTGACGATCCGGTGAGCGGCGCGAGGGACCAGCACCGCGTCGGGATCCTCGCGGGGGCAGCCGCCTACCTAATGTGGGGCTTCTTCCCGCTCTACTGGCCCCTGCTCGAACCGGCCGGAGCGGTCGAGATCCTCTCCCACCGCCTGGTCTGGTCGGTGGTGGTGATGAGCATCCTGACCCTCGCGCTGGGCCGCCGTCGCTCGTTCGTCGCGCTGCTGCACCAACCCCGCAAGGTGGCGATGCTCGGCCTGGCGACCGTGCTGGTCAGCATCAACTGGGGCACCTACATCTGGGCGGTCAACGCCGGCCACGTCGTCGAGACCAGCCTCGGGTACTTCATCAACCCCCTGATCTCGGTGCTGCTCGGCGTGGTGGTGCTGCACGAGCGACTGCGCCCCGCCCAGTGGACCGCGATCGGCATCGGCACCCTCGCGGTCGTCGTCCTGACCGCGACCTACGGGCACCTGCCCTGGATCGCGCTGACGCTGGCGATGAGCTTCGGCACCTACGGCCTGATCAAGAAGATCGCGGCCGTGAGCGCGATCGAGGCGCTGACCCTGGAGACGCTGCTGGCAGCACCGATCGCCCTCACCTACCTGCTCGTCCTCGGCGCGCGAGGAGAGGGCCACTTCACCACCGAGGGCGCGGGCACCACCTTGCTCTTCATCGGCTGCGGCATCGTCACCGCCGCCCCGCTGCTCTGCTTCGGCGAGGCCGCCAACCGTGTGCCCCTGAGCGTGCTCGGGCTGCTGCAGTACCTCACGCCGACGATCCAGTTCCTGCTCGGCGTGCTCTGGTTCGACGAGGCGATGCCGACCGGACGATGGATCGGGTTCGGCCTGGTCTGGGTCGCACTGACGATCTTCACGGTCGACGGTCTCACCAGGCGGAAGGCGCGACCGAATAGTGGACGAATCCCGGAAACACTCTAAAGTGAAGTAATCTCATCAACTAACGCCGGGGGTGCCGGCATTGTGCAAGGGGTGCAGATCATGAAGGTCCTCAAGATTGGTGCCGTGGTCGCGGCTGGTGTGCTCGCTCTGACCGCGTGCGGCAGCAGCGATTCCGGATCGTCCACGACGGTCAACATCAACGGCTTCTCCATCCTCGAGCAGGCGAACAAGACCGTTTTCGCCGACTTCGAGAAGACCGACGCCGGCAAGGACGTCGAGTTCAAGACGTCGTACGGCGCCTCGGGCGACCAGTCGCGTGGCGTCGCTGCGGGCAACAAGGCCGACGACGTGCACTACTCCCTCGAGACCGACGTGACCCGCCTGGTCGACGCCGACCTGGTGGCCTCGGACTGGAACGCCGGCCCGACCAAGGGCATCCTGACCAGCTCGGTCGTGGCCTTCATGGTCCGCAAGGGCAACCCCAAGAACATCACCGGCTGGGACGACCTGGTCAAGCCGGGCGTCGAGGTCATCACCCCCAACCCGGGTTCGTCGGGTTCGGCGCGCTGGAACATCCTCGGTGCCTGGGCCCACGTCGTCGGCGCCGGTGGCACCGACGCGGAGGCCAACGCTTTCGTCACCAAGCTGCTCAACAACACGATCGCCCTGCCCGGTTCGGGCCGCGAGGCGACGACCGCGTTCACCGGGGGCTCGGGCGACGTCCTGATCTCCTACGAGAACGAGGCCATCCTGGCCCGCGCCGCAGGTGCCGACGTCGACTACGTCGTCCCGGACGACACCCTGAAGATCGAGAACCCGGGTGCCGTCACGGTCGACGCGCCGCAGGCTGCGAAGGACTTCCTCAACTTCCAGATCAGCGCCGAGGGCCAGGCCGCCTACGCGCAGTCCGGCTTCCGCCCGGTCATCGACGGTGTCGACGTCGGCGAGGTCAAGGGTGCGACCGACCCGAGCGACCCGTTCCCCACGCCGGCCAAGCTGTACACGATCAACGACGCCTTCTTCGGCGGGTGGAGCGTGGCCGCGGACAAGTTCTTCGGTGACGGCACCGAGGGCAAGCCGCTCGGCATCATCACCAAGATCCAGCAGGACACCGGCAAGGGCACCGAAGAGTGAGCTCGAGCCCGACCCGCCTCACCGGCGGAGCGGGCCTCGGTCTCGGCGTGGTGATGCTGTGGTTCAGCCTGCTGGTCCTGCTCCCGCTCGCGGCGATCGTCGCCGCTGCGGCCGCCGGTGGCTGGTCGAACTACTGGGACGTCATCACGGAGCCGCAGACCTGGGCGGCGGTCAGGCTGACCGTCGTCCAGGCGACGCTCGTGACCTTGGTCAACATCGTGATCGGCACGATCATCGCCTGGGAGCTGGTCCGTGACCGGTTCTGGGGCCGTGCCGCCCTCGGCGTCGTCATCGACGTCCCCTTCGCGCTGCCGACGATCGTGGCGGGCCTGGTCCTGCTGACGCTCTACGGCCCTGAGAGCCCGCTCGGCGTGCACGCCGCCTTCACCCCCTGGGCGGTGCTGCTCGCCTTCGCGTTCGTCACGCTGCCGTTCGTCGTCCGCACCGTGCAGCCCGTGCTCGAGGAGCTCGACGCCGACGTCGAGGAGGCGGCCGCCTCGCTCGGTGCCAACCGTTGGACGGTCCTCCGCCGGGTGCTGTTCCCGGCCCTCGTGCCCGCGATCGCCGCGGGCGCCGCACTCTCGTTCGCCCGTGCGATCTCCGAGTACGGTGCCCTCGTGCTGCTCTCGGGCAACAAGCCGTTCGAGACCGAGGTCGTCTCGGTCCGGGTGCTGACGTTCATCGAGAACGGCTCGACCGCCTCGGCGGCCGCGGTCGCCTCGGTGATGCTGGCGATCGCCCTGGTCGTGATCGTGGGTCTCGACCTGCTCCAGCGACGGGTGGCGCGCCGTGGTTAAGCTCCCTCGCCTCGTCACCTGGCTGCTGCGCTTCATCGCGGTCGGGTACGTCTTCATGCTGGTCGTCCTGCCCCTGGGTGCGCTGGTGCACGAGACGTTCGCCGACGGCTTCGACGCGTTGAAGTCCGTCTTCGAGGATCCCGACGTGGTCTCCGCGCTCAAGCTGACGGCTCTCGTGTCCGTCATCGCGGTCGCGATCAACCTGGTCTTCGGCGTGACGGTCTCGATCCTGCTGGTCCGCTACGACTTCCCGGGCAAGCGGGTGCTCTCCGCACTCGTCGACCTGCCGCTGGCGGTCTCCCCGGTGGTCGTCGGCCTGTCGCTGCTGCTGGTCTACAACGCCCGGGACGGCTGGCTCGGCGTGCCGCTCGACGAGGCCGGGATCAAGGTCATGTTCTCCACCCCGGCCCTGGTGATGGCGACCTGCTTCGTCGCCCTGCCGCTGATGATCCGCGAGGTCGTGCCGGTCCTCACCGAGATCGGCAACGACCAGGAGCAGGCCTCGAGGTCGCTCGGTGCGAGCAGCCCGCAGACCTTCTGGCGGATCACGCTGCCCAGCATCCGCTGGGCGGTCATCTACGGTGTCGTCCTGACCCTGGCCCGATCCGTCGGTGAGTTCGGTGCGGTCAAGGTCGTCTCCGGCAACATCACGGGGGAGACCCAGACCGCCACGCTCGCCGTGGAGGCCAAGTACCAGGGTTTCGCCCAGCCGACGGCGTACGCCATCGCCTTCCTCCTCGTCCTCGTCTCCATCGCCTGCCTGATCGTCGTGAGCGTGCTGCGCCACCGCGACGAACGGAAGGAAGCCTGAAATGTCCATCGACGTCCGCAACGTGACCAAGAAGTACGGCGACTTCGTCGCTCTCGACGACGTCTCGGTGTCCATCCCGACCGGCCAGCTGACCGCGCTGCTCGGCCCCTCCGGCGGCGGCAAGTCCACGCTGCTGCGGGTCATCGCCGGTCTGGAGACCTCGGACTCCGGCACCGTCGCGATCGAGGGGGTCGACGCGACCACGCTGCCCCCGCAGAAGCGCAACGTCGGCTTCGTGTTCCAGCACTACGCCGTCTTCAAGCACCTCACGGTGGCCAAGAACGTGGCGTTCGGTCTCGAGATCCGCAAGCGGCCGAAGGCGGAGATCAAGGACCGGGTGGCCGAGCTGCTCGACCTGGTCCACCTCTCCCAGTTCGGCAACCGGCTTCCCTCCCAGCTCTCCGGCGGCCAGCGCCAGCGGATGGCGCTGGCGCGGGCACTCGCGGTGGAGCCGACGGTGCTGCTGCTCGACGAGCCGTTCGGTGCTCTCGACGCCAAGGTCCGCAAGGAGCTGCGCGACTGGCTGCGCCGACTGCACGACGAGGTCCACGTGACCACCGTCTTCGTCACCCACGACCAGGAGGAGGCCCTCGAGGTCGCCGACGAGATCGTGGTGATCAACGAGGGTCGCGTCGAGCAGGTCGGCTCGCCCGACGACCTCTACGACCGGCCGGCCAACGACTTCGTGATGGGCTTCCTCGGCGACGTCACCTGGCTCGGCGGCCGGATGGTGCGTCCGCACGACCTCGTCATCGGCACCAGCCCGGCCGAGGGCGCCGAGGGCACCGTGACCCGGATCCACCGGATCGGGTTCGACGTGCGCGTCACGGTCCTCACCGTGGGTGGCGACGAGGTCCAGGTGGAGCTCACCCGGACCCAGGCCCGCTCGCTCGGCCTGGCCGAGGGGATGACCGTGTGGGTCTCGATCGTCTCCGGCGCGACCACCGTCTGACACCACCCCTTCACGCAGTACGGCGGCCCGGAATCGCTCCGGGCCGCCGTACTGCTGTGTTCGGGGTGTCAGTGCGACTGCCAGGCCCCTTCGTTGGCGGTGCGCTTGGTGACCGTCGCCGGCAGCTTCTTGGCGGCGAGCTGCTCGATGGTGACGAACTCGAGGACCTCGCGGATCGCGTCGCGCGCGGCGACCCAGACCTCCTGCAGGCCCTGGGCGCTGTCGTTGTAGGTGACCGCCTCGGGGCGCAGGCCGTAGACCGACACGAGCGGACCGTCGACGGCGCGGATCACGTCGGCCACGGTGACCGCGGAGGACGGCCGAGCCATCCGCCAACCGCCCGAGGGACCCCGCTGGGAGAGCAGGATGTCGGCCTTGCGCAGGTCGGCGAGGATCGCCTGCAGGAACCCGTGCGGGATGTCCTGCCGCTTGCCCAGCTCTTCGGCACTGACGGCCTTGCCCTCTTCACCGGAGGTGATCTCGATGAGGGCCCGCAGGGCGTAGTCGGACTTGGCAGAGACGCGCATGGACCCATTCTCACAAAGTCAGGTCGACAACGTCGACATCGGCGTGGGTTGGCGCGTCCGGAGACCCCTCCCGACGTCGCCGGCTGTCAGTCACGACACCGGGGCTGGCGGGGGTCGGTCGGGGTGCGGGACGAGACGAACTCGTAGTACCGGGTGTAGATCAGGTAGGGGTGGTTCGTGGGCATGCGCTCGATCGCGTAGATCAGCCCGCCGGCTCCGGTGTTCTCGTCGCCGCCGGCGAAGATGCTGAGGAAATCACCCCAGCCCTTCGGCGTCACCTTGATCTCGACGGCCCGCTTCGTGCCATCGGCGAGGCTACGACGGACGTTGAGCCCGTCTGTGCTCTCAGTGGCCCACATCGTCTCGTTGAGGGCGACGATCAGCCGGTCCCAACGCTCAAGCTCGAACGCGGTGTAGTCGTACCTGTCCACGCCGGTACGTTCCCACCACGCACTGGGTCTCCGCCAGGAGTTCCGAGCGGTGACCCGTCACCGGAGCAACGCGAGGTCAGGCGATGCCAGCGAGCGCGGTGACTGACGCCAGGTCGTAGGACCCCGCGTCCGTTCCGCGCCCCTGGGCGACCTGTGCCGCGGTGGCACAACCGAGCCGGGCGGCCGCCACGACATCGGCACCCTCGCCGCGGGCGCGGATGAAGCCGGCGCTGAACGCGTCGCCGCAGCCGGTGGTGTCGACGACCTCGATCGTGTGCGCGGGGACCCACTCGGCGACGTCGGCGGACACTACGTAGGCGCCCCGGGAGCCGGCGGTGACCGCGACGCAGCCGACCCCGCGCGCCAAGAGCTCGCGGGCGCCGTCCTCCAACGAGGCCGCGCCGGTGAAGCCGAGCACCTGCTCGTCGTTGGGCAGCAGGTAGTCGGTGACCGGCAGCACCGCCTCGATCCAGGCCAGCATGTCCGGGTCGCCGGGGGCGAGCACGTCGACCGAGGTGGTGATGCCGCGCTCGCGGGCACGCCCGAGCAGCTCGGCAGCGGCCTCGCCGCCGAGGAACTCCGGGCCGCCGAGGTGGAGGTGGTCGATCTCCTCGAGCGCGGCAGCGGGCAGGTCCTCGAGCGTGAAGGAGCCGTTGGCACCGATGCAGTGCCAGGCCGGGCGGTCACCGTTCTCGCGGACCGGGATCACCGAGGTGGAGGTCTGCTGGTCGGGCTTGCGGACGAGACCGCTCCGCACGCTCTCCTTGCTGAGCAGGCCGATCAGCATGTCGCCGGCCGGGTCGGTGCCGAGGGCGCCGTACGTCGTCACCTCGGCGCCGAGGCGGGACAGGATCAGGGCGGTCCCGCCGGCGGTGCCGGCGGCCGAGATGGACGAGGACTCGATCAGCTGACCCTCAGACCCCTCGGGGATCGAGGTGACGCCGAGGATGTGGATGTCGAGCACGTGCACGCCGACGGTGGCGATCTTCATGGGGTCTCTCCGGACTCTGGGGTGGCGGGGGCGGGGTCGATCTCGTGCGTGGTTCCGTAGCCGCGGGACAGGGCGGCGAGGATGACTGCCTCCTGCTCGGCGGCGGTGAGGACGTGCGGGGTGCCGAGCTGGCTGGCGCGCAGGTAGAGCGTCGAGAGCCACTCCAGCAGCAGGACGTTGTCCACGGCCGACTGGAGCGATCGGCCGATCGCGACCGAGCCGTGGCTGCGCATCAGCGCCGCCTGCCGGCCCGCCATCGCCGACGCCACCGCGTCGGCGAGCTCCTGGGTCCCGAACGTCGCGTACGACGCCACGCGGACGTCGCCGCCCAGCGCGAGCTGCTGGTAGTGGATCACCGGGAGCTCGTCGATCACGCAGGCCAACGCGGTGCTCGACGGCGCGTGGGTGTGCGCGACCGCGGCGGTGCCGGGATCGGCGCGGTAGAGGTCGAGGTGGAGAGACAGCTCCGAGCTCGGCAGCAGCCGGCCGTGCGCGACCCGGCCCTCGAGCGTGACGACGCTGACGTCCTCGGGCCGGCACCGATCGAGGTGGACCCCGGTGCCGGTGATCGCGACCAGGTCGCCCACCCGGGTCGACAGGTTGCCGGCCGTGCCGATGAACGCGCCCGCAGCCGCGAGCTCCCGGGAGGCGTCGGCGACGGCGCTTTGGGCCTCGTGCAGGTCGGTGGTGCTCATCGGGTCACGCTCTGGCGGGGCTTCACCTGCGCGAGCGTAGTCAGGCTGTGGCGCCGGTCACGTCCCGGGTGCTCCCGAGGGCGACGCCGGCCGGTGCTTGAAACGTTTCATTCACCTGTGGTCGAATGCAGGGTCACCGTGTGACCTGGGCCACTCCGAGGTGCCGCGGTGGCGGGAAGGTGAGCCTGATGGACGAGTTCGACCGGATCGACTGGAACCTGGTGCCGGCCCTCGACGCGCTGCTGCGCGAGCGCAACGTCAGCCGGGCGGCACGCCGACTGGCGATCAGCCAGTCCGCAGCCAGTGGCGCCCTCGCCCGGCTGAGGCGGCATTTCGACGACGCGCTGCTGGTCCGCGACGGCACCGGATATGCGCTGACCCCGCTGGCGATCCGGTTGATGGAGCCCGCCCGCGAGGCGGTCGACAGCACCCGAGGCCTGCTCGGCTCGACCCGGTCCTTCGACCCCTCGGAGACCGAGCGGCACTTCGTCGTGGCGGCGAGCGAGTACGGGCAGGCGCTCTTCGGTTCGGCACTGAGTCGCCGCCTGAGTGAGCAGGCGCCCGGTGCGAGCGTCGAGTTCCGTGGCCTTCGCGGGAAACCGGACGACGTGATCGCGACGGTCGACGGATGGATCGGACCCCGCGACGCACTCCCGGGGCGGCCGGCGTCAGGACTCTTCTCGGACCGCTGGGTCTGCGTGGTGGACCGCGAGCTCGGTGCCGTCGAGATCCCGTTGGCCGCCGCGCAGGAGAGCAGCTGGGTCGTCCCGACGGTGCCCGGTGATGCCGGTGACCCGTGGCGCCAGCGCCTTCTCGGCTACGGGCTCGAGCTGAACATCGCCATGACCACCGAGAGCTTCGGCTCGGTCCCGTTCCTGGTCGAGGGGACGACGCGGATCGGCATCGTCCAGGAGGCGTTCCTCGAACGGCTCGGCGACTCGGTCGGGGTGCGTCAGCTCCCGCTCCCGTGGCCGATGCGGCCGCTCTCGATCACGATGTGGTGGCACGAGAACCGGGAGAACGATGTGGCCCACGAGTGGTTCCGGGCCGAGGTCGCCGCCTGCTTCGACGAGGTCGCGGCGCCCGGAGCCTCCTGAATGCCGAACGGGCCGGGTGGGGAGATTCCCACCCGGCCCGTCCTGCTTGATGCAGCGACTACTTCTTCGCCTTCACCACGGTCAGGCTCGCCGTGCGTGAAGAGGCGAGGACCTGCGCGTCACCGGCGTAGGTAGCGGTGATCTTGTAGGTGCCCTTCTTCAGCTTCGGCAACGTGATCGTGGCCCTGCCGCCGCGGAGGGTGGCGGTGCCGAGGGTCTTGCCCTTGCTGGTCAGCGTGACCCGCCCCGTCGGGGTCAGTCCGCTGGCCGCCACCCGGATGGTGACGGTGGCCCGCTTGGTCGTCGTCACCTTCGTCGGCGTCACCGCGAGCGCTGACGTCGAGGCGAGTCGAGCGACGACCCGACCGGCCGTGGTCGCCAGGCCGGGCTGGTAGCCGTCCGCCGTGGCGGTGACCCGCACCGAGAGCGTGCGGCCGGCGTCGGCGGCCGCGACCCGGTACGTCGCCTTCGTGGCGCCGACGATCGCGGCACCGTTGCGCAGCCACTGGTAGGCGTACGTCGCCCCGCTGACGTCCCAGGTGCCGGCGGAGGCGGTGAGCGTCTGGCCGACCTTCGGGGTACCCGAGATCGACGGACGGGTCACCGCTGCGGGTGCCGCGTCGGAGACCTGGGTGGACTCCAGTGCGATCGGTCCGACCAGGCCGGCGTCGACCGGGGTGGCGGTCGAGAGCTGGCCGTTCTTGTTGGTCGCCGCCGGGTAGTAGCGGTTCGCCTTGCGCGGGGTCACCGCGATCTCGATGGTGTTGGAGCCGCTCTTCAGCTGGTCGGTGACGTCGATCTCGTACGGTGCGAAGAGTGCCTTGCCGGCGACGGTCCCGTTCACCGTGACCGTCGCCGCGGTGTAGGTGGCGCCGAGGTCGAGGACGTAGCGGCGACCCTTCTGCTTGGTCACCTCGACGGTGGCGGCGTAGATGCCGTCCGCGACGACGTCCTGGAGCTGGCCGGACTGGAAGGTGGCGTCCTTCCAGTTGCCGAGCACGTGGTCGGTGAAGGTCTCGGTGGTGACCGCCCCGCCCAGCACGCCGTCGAGGTTGTCGGCCGTGACCGTCAACGACGTCGGGGTGACCGGGGTCGAGGTGTCGGGCGCGGTGCGATTGACCCCGTCGGGCAGGCCGGGCGTGATCGCCGAGTCCGGCAGCGTGATGCCGGCCGGTTCGGCGAGCAGCGCGATGCCGTGGCTCAGGGTGGCGTTCGAGCCCCCGAAGCCGCTCAACGCATCCTTGCCGGGGTCGAGCGTGAAGGTGGTGGCACCGTCCGTGAGGTCGGCCTCGTAGATCCGGCCGGTCTGCTGGTCGAGCCAGTAGTAGTTCGCGTACTTGCTGTCGGCACGCAGCGTGATCGTGTTGGTCGTGGCGGTGGTGTTGCGGACGAAGGCGAGTGCGCCTCCGTCGGCGAGGTCACGGCGGATGAACCGGACGCCGTCGTTGGCGTCGTACGTGATCTCCGGGTCCACGACCCGCTTGAGCGCGGAGGCGAGCGCCGTGGTCGAGGTCGGGTGCGCGGTGGCGTCTCCGTCGAGCAGGGTCTCAGCGGCCAGCGCGGCGACCTGGGCGTCGGCCGCGGCGAACTTGCCGTCGACGTAGCCCGACTGGCCGTTGGGGAGTGCGCCGTAGAAGACGATCGGCGCACCCTGCTCGGCCAGGTCCTGGAGTCGCCGCATGGTGGCGATCGGGACGGTCTGGGTCTGCACGACCAGGGCGTCGTAGCTGATCGCCCCGCCGTTGACGCTGATCCTGCCGTCCTTGTAGGTCGTCGAGGCGTCGGTGATGCTGGCGTCGTTGATCGCGTCCCAGGCGTAGCCGTTGCTGTTGAGGACGGGCACGGCTCCGGTGGTCGGCGCCTTCCCGCCGAACGGCGTGTAGACCGCGACGTCCATGCTCGGCGTGCCCTGCTGGCCCAGGTAGTTGAGCCGGGAGGCGTAGGCGTTGAGCTCGGGGAAGTACTTCGACAGCGTGTTGTTGGCCGACGGGTCCACGCCGATGGTCGGGAACGCCGACCAGCCCTGCTCGCCGTACGTCGTCGTTCCCTGGCCGTAGGGGTAGGCGAGCCCGTGGTAGAAGAAGTTGTTCACGCCCGAGGTCGCCATCAGGTCGAAGCCGACCTTGAGGGTGTCCAGCGTGTTCGTCAGCGGGGTCTGGCCGAGCGTGAACTGCTCGGCGGTGACCAGGTTGCGGTCGTAGAGGTGGCCCCCGGAGGCGGCCGTGCGCAGGTTGGCCTCGTTGGCCTGCTCCTCCTCGGGGATGTCGACGTACTTCGCCGAACCGATCTCGTCCATCGGCGGGTTGTAGGCCTGCTGGCGGTACTTCAGCCCGTTGGCGTGGGCACCCTTCTGGAAGCCCTTGAGTCCCTGGGCGAAACGCTGACCGACGAGGATGCGGAAGTCGGCCAGGATGCGGGCCTGCGTCGAGGCGTCGGTCGTGCTGGTGACGTACGGCGTCGTCGAGCCGGAGAGCTGGTTCGGGAAGTACGCCGGCGCGCCGAGGTTCTGCCGGTAGACCGTCGGCAGGTACTTGCTGAAGTCGTAGCCGAGACCGTTGTGCTCGGCGTCCTTGGCCAGGGCGTAGAGGCCGTCGTCGTAGTAGACGTCGGGGTCGAGCTCGAGGCTGTCGTTGAAGACCGCGCGGATGTTGTCGTACTTCGTGATGATCTTGTTCAGGTTCTCCTCGCCCAGCCAGTCATTGAGGTAGTCGAGGGTCCTGCTGGCGTCCATGTGGTTGACCACGAACCAGTCCGGCCGGGCGGAGTCGACGCCCGAGGTGCCCGAGGGGAGCGAGTAGAGCGCGATCACCTCGTAGGAGTCGGAGTCGGTGATCTTCGAGGCGACGTCGGGGGGAAGGGTGAACGAGGTGCCCGACGAGCCGAGCTGAGCGGCGTCGATCATGTAGCTCTGCGCCGGGTCGACGACGAGCTGTTGGTCCCACGTGGTGGTGCCGTCGTTGAAGGAGGCGGCATCGCCGGTGATGGCGGCTCCGGTGCCGGACCGCTTCGCGACGAGCACTCCTTCGAGCTTGACGTCGGCGGCGCTGAAGGTGGCGGTGTCGTACAGCTTGCTCTTCGCCACGGCGGGGATCGTGACCGGTCCGGCCTTGAGGGCCGCGCCCGTCGCCGTGGATCGGCCGAGGCCCATGTTCTGCTGGCCTTCTGCTGCGGTGACGAACTGGCTGTTCGCGTTCCAGCCCGAGCCCATGTTGAGGTCGACGGTGATCCCGAGCGTCTTCGCCTTGGCGACCGCGTGCTCGAGGTGGGCGTAGAACGTCGGGGTGTAGATGTCCTTGACCTTGGCCTCGTCGCCGGCCAGCGGGGTGGCGCCGAAGGGGTTGATCTCGACGGTGCCGAAGCCGTGCGAGGCGAGGTAGTCGAGCTGCTGGTCGAGCACGCTGTCCTCGACGGCGCCACCGGACCACCACCAGCGCACACCCGGGCGGTACGTCGTGCTCGGGTTGGTCCACTCCGCGACCGAGAAGCTCGAGGAAGCACTCGATGCCTGGGCAGCGGGGGCGTGGCTGCTGACCACGACCGCCGCGGGGACGGCGCCGAGGACGGCGGCGGTCGCGAGGGCGACGGTTCGTCCGAAGCGGCGGTGCGGCACGTGCTGCCGGCTGGTGGAACTACTCATCGTTTCTCCTGTGGTTGTGGTGCGGAGGAGACCTGTTTCGGGCAGGACTCATCCGCCTCACGGCGCTGGGCGCCGCGAGTGAGGCGATGGAGGGGGCGGTCCTCGCGGACGGGGCCGGAGCAACCTTGAATCGTTTCAACTACTGGGCAGCACTCTGCGTCGCGCAGTGTGACCTGCGCAACACTGACGGCCCCGTCCGGCGACCCGACTTCTGTATGCGGGCCTATCGGCGAGGTGATAACCCCAGGTCAGAGGCGGTCTTGATCGCTCCAAGGCAGAAGGCCCCGATCTCGGCGAGATCGGGGCCTTCGAGCGCAGTCGGGGTGTCAGCGCGGCTGGCGCAGCTCCACCGGGGGCGCCAGGAAGCGCTCGAACGTCGCGCGCACGTCGTCGCTCATCGTCCACGGCTTCTGGGTCTGGTGGTCGAGCAGGACCATCGTCGTCTGCGCGATCAGCGCCGGCGGGTGGTCGGCGACGACCCGCAGCTCGGTGGAGAAGTCGATCGAGGAGCTGCCGACCCGGCTCACCCAGACCGTCACCTGGAACGGGCTGAACGGCACGAACCGCATCTCGGCGTGGTAGTCGATCCGCTGCCCGGCGACCAGCTCGGAGACGTGGTCGGGGGTGCCGCCGAGCAGGCCGGAGCGCGGTCCCGCCGGCGGGGTGAGGACGGCGAAGCGGAGCAGCTGGATCCGGGCCTCGTCGATGATCCGGATCGCCTCGACGCTGTCGACGTGGTTGCCCAGGTTGATGTCGCGGTAGCGGGCCTGGATCTCGGTGACGAAGCGCTCGGTGCTCATGGCGCTCAGCATCCCATCCGGTGCTGCTCAGCACGCGGGAGGGGCGATCGCCGACTTGAGGGTTCCAGCAGCCGACTTGAGCGTTGCTGTGCGCGAGTTGAGGTTTCCCGTCCCGCGGAGGGGCCCTCTGCTGCAGGAAGCCTCAAGTCGCGGATGGGGTCAGCACTCGGGGAGGCTGACGGCGAGACCGCCGAGCGAGGTCTCCTTGTACTTGTGATGCATGTCGCGGCCGGTCTCGCGCATGGTGGCGATCGCGCGGTCGAGGCTGATCAGGTGGGTTCCGGTGCCGTTGCGGGCCAGTCGGGCGGAGTTGATCGCCTTCACCGCGGCGATCGCGTTCCGCTCGATGCAGGGGATCTGGACGAGGCCGCCGATCGGGTCGCAGGTCAGGCCGAGGTTGTGCTCGATCCCGACCTCGGCGGCGTTCTCCACCTGGGCGGGGGTGCCGCCCAGGACCGCGCACAACGCGCCCGCCGCCATCGCGCAGGCCGAGCCGACCTCGCCCTGGCAGCCGACCTCGGCCCCGGAGATCGAGGCGTTGGTCTTGAACAGGATCCCGATCGCGGCGGCGGTCAGCAGGAACCGGACGACGCCGTCCTCGACCTCGGCCGGCGTGGCACCGGAGGCGGGGGCGACGAAGTCGACGTAGTAGCGCAGCACCGCCGGGATGATCCCGGCCGCGCCGTTGGTCGGGGCCGTGACGACGCGTCCGCCCGAGGCGTTCTCCTCATTGACCGCGAGCGCGAACAGGTTGACCCAGTCCAGCACGTGCAGCGGATCGGGATCTCCGCCGCCCGCCCGATCCTGGGAGAGCCGGTTGAACAGCGCCGGTGCGCGGCGGGGGACCTGGAGCCCACCCGGAAGCACGCCGGCGTTGGCCGGGTCGCGCTGGCAGCCCGCGTCGATGCAGCCCGACATCACGCGCCAGATCTCCAGCAGACCGGCCCGCACCTCGGGCTCGGAGCGCCAGGTGAGCTCGTTGGCCAGCATCAGCTCGGCGATCGAGAGCTCCTGGTCCTGGCAGGTCCGGAGCAGCTCGGCGGCGGTGCTGAACGACCACGGCACCGGCGTCGACGTCGACGGCGTGACCGACCCGTCCGCGAGCTCGGCCTCGCTGAGCACGAACCCGCCACCGACGGAGTAGTAGATCTCGCTGTGCGTCCGCACGCCCTGGGCGTCGTACGCCGTGAAGCGCATGCCGTTGGGGTGCCCGGGCAGCGAGGTGTGGCCGTCCAGGACCAGGTCCGTCTCCGGGTCGAACACGATCGGCCGTTCCCCCGCGAGCGCGAGCCGTCGCTCGGTGCGGACCGCGTCCAGCCGGCCGGCGGACACGGTCGGATCGACGGTGGCCGGGTCGGCCCCCTCCATCCCCAGCAGTACGGCGCCTTCGGACCCGTGTCCGCGCCCGGTGGCTCCGAGGGAACCGAAGAGCTCGACCTTGACGCGGGCGATCGAGCCGAGATCGTCGGTGAGGGTGGTGGCGAACCGCTTCGCCGCCCGCATCGGCCCGACGGTGTGGGACGAGGACGGGCCGATGCCGATCGAGTAGAGGTCGAAGGCGCTGAGGGCGGCGGAGCGGGTCATGGGCGCACGGCTCTCAGGCCTGCGTCAGTTCGGCGTAGGCCGTGGCATCGAGCATCTCCGCCTCGGCGGTCACCTGGACCATGAACAGCCAGCCTTCGCCGTAAGGGTCGGTGTTGACAAGCCCTGAATCGGTGACGACCGCTTCGTTGACCGCGATCACCTCGCCGTCGAGCGGGGCGTAGAGGTCGCTGACCGACTTCGTGGACTCGAGCTCGCCGCACGCCTGACCGGCGGTGACCTGCGTGCCGACCTCGGGCAGGTCGACGAAGACGACGTCGCCGAGAGCGTCAGCGGCGAACGCGGTGATGCCGACCCGGGCGGTGTCGCCGTCGCGCGAGATCCACTCGTGCTCGGCGGTGTAGGACAGGTGGGTGGGGATCGTCATGGGTCTCTCCTGGCTGGTTTCGTGCTGCTCGGTGGGTGGGTGGTGCTCAGCGGGCGCGGACGTAGAACGGCAGCGCGACGACCTCGGCCGCGACGGCGGTGCCCCGCACGTCGATCGACAGCCGGGTGCCGGGTGCGGCCAGCTCGGGGCGGACGTGGGCCATCGCGATCGGGTGGCCGAGCGTGGGCGACGGCGACCCGCTCGTGACGGCGCCGACCACGTCACCGGTCGCGGTGTCGAGGACCGGGTAGCCGGCGCGCGGGGAGCGGCGCCCCTCCGGGACGAGGCCGACCAGCAAGGTGCGCGGGCCCTCCTCGCGCCGGGCGGCCAGGGCTGCGTCGCCGACGAAGCCGTCGGGCTTGTCGGCCACGACGACCCGACCGAGGCCGGCCTCGAACGGGGTGGTCGAGAGGTCGAGCTCGTGGCCGTAGAGCGGCATCCCGGCCTCGAGTCGGAGGGTGTCGCGGCACGACAGCCCGGCCGGGACCAGCCCGTGCTCGGCACCGGCCGCGGTGAGCGCGTTCCAGATCGCGACCGCGTCGGCGGGGGAGCAGTAGATCTCGAAGCCGTCCTCGCCGGTGTAGCCGGTGCGGGCGAGGAGGACGTCGACGCCGGCCAGGGTGCCGCGGTCGATGGCGTAGTACTTCAGTGCCTCGACCTCGAGGTCGGTCAGCGCGGCGACGATGGCCGCCGAGGCCGGACCCTGCACTGCCAGGAGGGCCCAGTCGGTCGAGCGGTTCGCGACGTCGGCGTCGTACTGCGTGGCCCGTTCGGCCAGGGCGGGGAAGACGGCGTCGACGTTCGACGCGTTCGCGACGACGAGGTAGTGCTCCTCGGCGAGGCGGTAGACGACCAGGTCGTCGATGATCCCGCCGTCGGGGGCGCAGATCATCGAGTACCGGGCGCCGCCGACCCGGATCGCCGAGGGCCGACCGACCAGTGCGTGGTCCAGGGCCCGGCCGGCGTCGGGGCCGGTGACCTCGATCTCGCCCATGTGGCACAGGTCGAAGAGGCCGGCGGTGGTCCGGACGGCGTGGTGCTCGGCGGTCTCGGAGCCGTACCGGATCGGCATTGCCCAGCCGGCGAAGTCGGCGAGGTGGGCGCCGAGCTCGACGTGGAGGTCGTGCAGCGGGGTGGGGCGGGACGTCATGGGTGGAGGCTCTCTGGCGTGCGCCGGCGGAACCGGCGGGCGGATGGATGCCTCCCCGCTCTGTCATGGGACCTGAGAGCTTCACCGCCCGATCCCGTGAGGGGGGGCGGCTTTCACCGTCGGTGCGTTCCCGCAGTGGGTGGGAACGACTTTCCAGAGTTCGCCTCGATGCAGCGGTCAGGGGGCCTGAGAGTTTCTCGGGGAGAGTTGCTCCTTCGGCGCCCCGCGCAGGGCGGGGACTCTCCCGCTGCACGTTGATCGGCGATGTGTCTTCAGTTGTGCGGCAGACCTTAGACGGTGGGTTCCTCGGCTTGCTCGTCAGGGCGGTTCGCGGGGACCCGGGTGGCGCCGGCGGGGCGCTGCCGCTGCAGCTCGAGGACGGCGGCGCGGGCCTCGGGGTCGAGGGCGAGGTCGACGATCGCGGAGGCCATCGCGGTCGCGCCGACGATGATCGCCTCGTCGGCTCCGGCCGAGGCGGTCTCGGCGGCGAAGTCGGCGGTGTGCGGCATCCCGGACGCGCCACGGACGGCGAGCATCGGGTGGATCGAGGGCACCACCTGGCTGACGTTGCCCATGTCGGTGGAGCCGCCGGTGAGGGTGCCGAGCTCGGTGTTGATCACCCGGCCCTGACGCTCGATCGCGGCGTCGAAGCGGTCGGCGAGGAAGCCGTGCTGGACCAGGGGTTCGTAGATCGGGTCGACCGGGACCACCTCGTACGTGCAGCCGGTGGCGATCGCGGCGCCCTGGACGCAGGCCAGGAACTTCTCCTTGAGCACCCGCTGCACCTCGCCGTCGGTGGAGCGGACCTCACCCTCGACGACGGCGGTAGCGGGGATGATGTTCGAGACGTCGCCGCCGGAGAGCGTGACGGCCGAGAGGCGTACGCCGTCGGGCAGCTGCTGGCGCAGCAGGCCGAGCGCGACGTGCAGGACGGTCGCGGCGTCACCGGCGTTGATCCCCCCGTCGGGGGCCGCCGCGGCGTGCGAGGCGCGGCCGGAGAAGGTGACCCGGAAGCGGTCACGGCCCTGCGAGCCGCAGTCCCGGGTGGGGACGGTGAGGTCCGGTCCGGGGTGGATCATCAACGAGACGGTGGCGTCCTCCCACGCACCCGCCTCGAGCATCAGGGCCTTGCCGCCGCCGACCTCCTCGGCGGGCGTGCCGAGCAGCTTCACGGTCAGGTCGAGCTCGTCGGCGAGCTCGGCCAACGCGATCGCCGCGCCGACCCCGGCGGTGGCGATGACGTTGTGCCCGCAGGCGTGACCGACTCCCGGGAGGGCGTCGTACTCGGCGCAGACCGCGACCGTGAGGGACCCGGTGCCGCGGACCGCTTCGATCGCGGTGTCCAGACCGTAGACGCCGACCTCGGTGGCGAATCCGGCGCTGCGGAGCAGGTCGGCGACCACCTCGGCGGAGCGGTGCTCGGCGAAGGCGAGCTCGGGGTGGGCGTGCAGGCTGTGGCTGGCCGCGACGAGGCGCTCCTGCCATGCGGCGAGCACTCCCTCCACCGTCGCGTGGGCCTGGAGGCTGGTCATGGTGGCCAAGTATGGGCCCGCGGGCAACGACCGTGACGGTGCCCCCTCAGCTGGGCGGGTTCTCCGTCACGGTCAGCAGGAAGACACCGCGGGTCGGGTCGGAGATCACCGTCCGGGCCCGTGCCAGCCGGGCTTCGAGCTCGGCTCGCTCGAGGTCGTCTCGCAGGTCCTGCAGGGGATCGGCGGACGCGGGCTTCAGCTTCGCCCGGTTCTCCTTCTCGGTCACCCGGGCGCCGGACGTGAACGGCTGGGACAGCGCGGCTCCGGCCTCGTAGGCGTCCTTGGCCGCTGCGGGCAGGGTGGCCAGAGCCTGGTTCTGCTTCACCTTCGGATCGGTCCGGTCGGAGGTGACCGAGGCCACCAGCCCGTCGTCGTCGAAGGTGATCGCGAGACTTCCCTCGTCCTTGTTCGCCAGCAGCGGGAGGAACTCGTCCTCGCGGTCGGAGCGGACCACGATCTTGCGTTCGACGCTGGTCGGCGCCAGCGCGTAGGGGCCGCCGGCCGTGTCCCGGGTGACCGTCCAGGTGGTGAGGGTGACCAGCTCCTGTCGGCGGAACGCCACCCGGGGACGAGTCGGGTCGGACGGTTCGGTCGTCGCCGGGGTCGGTGGGTCCGTCGGGGCCTCGGCGGCGAGGAAGTCGCAGGTGACCGCGATGCGGAGGTCCTCGAAGAGGGGCGACCAACGTCGGCTGCTCGGGTGGTCGGGGATCCCGTTGAACGGGAACTTGGCGGCCGCCGCGACGTGGAGCTGCTTCGTGGTGGGGAGGTCCTCGATCACGAAGGTCTCGTTGAAGTGGTCGGTGTGGGTCACGACCGCCTGGTCGACGACCCAGGCGGCGTAGGCCTTCTCGACCTCGGCCAGCGTCTCGCGGACCTGGAGCAGGGCCTTGGTGTTGGCCTTCAGGTCGGCAGCCAGGACGGCGGGTGCCTGGACCGAGGTCGGGCTGGTCAGCTGCGCGGCGTGCGCGACCAGCAGCATCTGCGACCAGCGCAGGCTGGCCAGCACCTCGGCGTCCGCAGGGTGCTCGGCGACGTACCGGCTGTGGATGCCGAGCTCCGTGGCGGGCGGGCGGGACGTCGCCGCCGGACCGGGGAACGACGCGTCGATCCGCAGGGCCTTGACCCCGTACGTGATGGCGCCGGCGGCGAGAGCCCCCAGTGTCGCGGCGGCGATCCCGGGCGGTCCGGTGGCGAGCAGGGGGCTGAGCATCCCGGCGGTCTGGAACCCCACCGCGACGGCGGCCTTGAGCCGTTCGTCGGAGTGGTCCTCGGTGACGCTGTTGATCGAGGTGAGCCGACCGTCGGACGCGAGACCGACGGTGAGGGTGCGCTTGTTGTGCTGGGGATCCGGTGCGACCAGGGTGCGCACCGCCCGGGCGTCGGCGACGATCTCGGTGACCACGTGGGACGACCGGGTGGTCGCCACGCGTGGGTCGAGCACGGGGTTGTCGACGGTCGTGCGGGTGCCGCCGATCGTCACCGTGGTGACGGGGAGCCGGTAGTCGAGGGTGAGGTCGGGCACGACGCCATCCTCGCGAGACCGTTCCGCGTCCGCATCACCACTTTGGGGAGGGGCGGGGCCGGGTCAGCCGTCGGTCTCGTCGGCGTAGATCAGCGATCCGGGGGTGTCGAGCAGGTCGCCGGTCTCGAGCAGGGTCTTGAGCCCGGAGAGGATCATCGGCCAGCCGCCGTACAGCTCGGCGTTGGCGTGCGCGGGCAGCTGGTCGTGGATGACCGTCAGCCGGCACGAGGTGCCGATCTGCTCGATCTCCCAGGTCACCCGGGTCTGGCCGACGGCTCGGACCTCGTCGCTCCACTGCGCGGTGAAGGTCTGCACCAGCAGGTGTGGCGGGTCGACCTCGACGTTGGTGCCCGAGGCGATCTCGAAGCCGCCGGCCTGGGAGCTGTACGTCGACCCGGTCGCCCAGTCCGAGACGGTGGCGGCCCCGAAGCTGTACTTGGCGCGCTGCTCCGGGTCGGTGATCGCTGCCCAGAGCTTCTCGGGCGTGGTCTTGATGAAGATCTCGAAGACGGCGGTTCCTTCTGCGACCGGGGCGGTGCCCTCGGTCCAGGAGACTCGCCTGTCGGTGGTGGGTTCGGTGGTCATGCCTCGTCCTCCAGTTCCTGCTTGAGCTGGGTCAGCCCTGCGGACCAGGGCTGGGAAAACTTGCTGACCCAGCGGTCGTAGACCTGCTGGATCGGGACCGGGTTGAGGAAGTGCAGCTTCTCCCGGCCGTGGCGGCGCGTGCTGATCAGCCCGGCCTCTTCGAGGACCCCGAGGTGCTTCATCACCCCGAAGCGAGTCATGTCGTGGGCGCTGGACTCGAGGGCGCTGAGGGTCTGGCCGTCCTGCTCGAACAGTGCGTCGAGGAGGCTGCGTCGGGTCGGATCGGCGAGCGCCTTGAAGACCGCGTCCATGGATCGACAATAGGTGACCAAATAGTCACATGTCTAGGTGGTCGGTCCGATCCGGGTGGCGAGGACCACCAGGTTGTCCTGTTCCGGGAGCGGATCGTCGGGCTGCAGGAGGCAGGCCAGGATCACCAGGTCGTTGCCCCGCTTGGCTGCGTCGCCCCAGATGCGGAGGTCGGCGGCGGCGTCGGACTTCGACTCGACCATGGTGCGGGTGACCCGGTACTCCACGGCACCGACCTCGACCGGGTCGCCCACCGTGACCGCCACGACGTCGGACTCGGGGTCGACCAGCGCGTTTCCCGGGCCGTTCCCGTGCTCCACCGCGTGGAAGGCGACGACCGACAGCCCTGAACCAGGATCGGCAGGGTCGCCGTAGTCGCGCATCAGGAACGCGGCGGTCAGGTCGGGCGGGTTGATCACGGAGCCGGTCACCGAGGCTTCCTTGAGGGCGACGTCGAGGCCCTGCTCGGGCATCCGGAAGCGTTGCCCCGTGGGCCGGGCGCGGGAGCCGCCGATGTCAGGCGCCGCACCCCACTCGACGCGATCACCGTCGAGGTCGCGGCTGACGTAGCCGCCGGTGTCGGCGCTGCGCACGTAGAACCGGATCATGATCCCGGCGGCGACGATCGCGGCGATGGCCACGATGGCGAAGGCCACCGTCCACCAGGGAGGGCGCCGTGCGGGCAGGTGCCAGTGCGTCACGAGACCCGGCTGATCCGTCGTGCCATGGAACCCTCTCGAACACCAGGCGGGGGACCCAGGATGCCCACGCCACCGCGGGCGAGACGGCGCTCTGGTGTCGACATACCCAGGCCTCGGTATGCGTGCTTCAGACGGCTGAAAGGCGGGTACGGAGGGAGCTATGAGCACACACGCTGCAGCGCGCCCCGGCCCATCGAGCTGGCTCGCGTTCCTCGGCTTCGCCGCCTCGGTGATCGCGGTGGCTGCCGTCGGGGGTGTGGCCGCGAGCGGGTCGCGGAGCACCTACGCCGACCTCGACCTGCCGGGGTTCGCCCCTCCCGGCTGGCTCTTCGGACCGGTCTGGACCGTGCTCTACGTCCTGATCGCCGTCTCGGGGTGGCTGGTCTGGCGGCGCGTGGGCTGGCACCGGTCCCTGATCCCGTACGCCGTCCAGCTGGTGCTCAACGCCTGCTGGACGCCGCTCTTCTTCGCTGCCGGGTGGTACGGGCTCGCCCTCGCCGAGATCCTGGTGCTGCTCGGCGCCATCGTCTGGACGATCGCCGGGTTCGCGCCGATCTCGACCCTCGCCGGCTGGCTGCTCGCGCCCTATGCGCTCTGGGTCGTCTTCGCCTCCTGCCTGAATGCGAGCATCTGGTGGCTCAACCGCTGACCCTCGCCTGTGGCGAAACCGCACGCCCTGTGCGGTTTCGCAGGATGGGCGCCGAGGTTCGGGCGCGAAACGACACACGGTGTGCGGTTTCGTTCTGAGGCGGTGTTGAGCGGCATCGGCTCCGCGTTCGGTCCCGGGTGATCCGCGCCGCTGCTCGCTGACCGCTCCTCGCTCCAACGCGACGTGCCCCCGCAGGACCTGCGGGGGCACGTCGCGTCTCCGTGTCAGGATCGGTGGATGGACGTCTCGGACCAGGACCTGTCGGGCACGCGGTTCGTGCGGTGCGACCTGTCGGGGGCGGTGATCCGCGGATCCGACGTCACGGGGCTGGAGGTCGACGACCCACACCTGTTCCGTGGCTTCCTGTGGGTCAACGGGGTCGACGTCGTCCCGTTCGTGGACGCCGAGCTCAACCGTCGCTTTCCGGGACGCGAGCTCCGGAACGCGACGACACCCGCGGGTCTCGTCGCTGCGTGGGCAGCGGTCGAGGAGGCATGGTCCGCGGTCGTGCCCACGGCCACCGGTCTCGAGGACGTGGCGATCGACGGGGAGTGGAGCTTCGCGCAGACCCTGCGCCACCTCGTGATGGCCACCAACGCGTGGCTCGACGGCGCTGTCCTCGGGCTGGACGAGCCCTTCCACCCGATCGGCCAGCCGTTCGCGGAGTACGAGCTCGACGGCGGTGACCTGTCGATCTTCCGCGAGCCCGACTCCTATGCCGAGGTGCTCGAGGTCCGGGCGGCTCAGCAGGCGAGGGTGCGGGACTTCATCGCCGGAGTGACCACCGAGACGCTCGCCACGACCGGTCCGCATCCGTGGGCGCCCGACCGCCAGGTCCCGGTCCTGTCCTGCCTCCAGGTGATCCTCAACGAGGAGTGGGAGCACCTGCGCTACGCCGTCCGTGACCTCGCGATCGCGGACGGCGCACGCTGAGGCCGCCCAACTGTGGAGCGCCACGGTCACATGGTGACCGTGGCGCTCCACAACTTCAGTCGGCGGCGTGCGCCGGGTCGGGTGAGAGGTGCTCGTGCACGCAGCTCCACGAGCCGCCCTCGCGGTGCAGCACGATCGTCTCGCGCTCGAAGACCTCGCTGCGTTCACCGTCGATCAGGCGGACGGTGCGCACCTGGTGGGTGAAGATCGCGAGGTCGCCGTACTGGTCGACGCGTGCGTCGGTGGACTCGCACTCGAGCACCTGGAAGCCGGCCTCGGCCACCCACTCGGCCCACATCGCCTCGTAGGCGGCGCGGTTGGCCACCAGCGCCGGGGTGTCGTGGAACAGGAAGGTCGCGTCCGGGTGGAAGTGCGCGAAGTACCGCTCGGCGTCGCTGGCGGCGAACGCCTCGACCAGCGACTCGGCGAAGGCGAGGGGGGTCATGCGTCACTCCTGGGAGCCATGGCGCTGATCAGCTCGTACGCCGTGTGCGATGCCGCGATCCCCGTGATCTCGGCGTGGTCGTAGGCAGGGGAGACCTCGACGATGTCGGCCCCCACGATGTTGAGGTGGGAGAGCTGGCGCAGGATCGCGAGCAGCTCCCGGCTGGTCATGCCGCCGGCCTCGGGGGTGCCGGTGCCCGGCGCGAACGCCGGGTCCAGCACGTCGATGTCGATCGAGATGTAGACCGGGCGCTCGCCGACGCGAGCCGCGATCCGCTCCGCGACACCGGTGCTGCCGAGCGCGTCCAGCGCCGTGGCCGGGACCATGGCGAAGCCGAGCTCGCGGTCGTCGACCAGGTCCTTGGCGCCGTACAGCGGACCGCGGGTGCCGACGTGGACACAGCCGGAGGTGTCGATCAGACCCTCCTCGGACGCCCGGCGGAACGGGGTGCCGTGGGTGTACGCCGCCCCGAAGTAGGTGTCCCAGGTGTCGAGGTGGGCGTCGAAGTGGACGACCGCGATCGGGTCGTCCTTCTTCAGCGCCCGCAGCAGCGGGAGGGCGACGGTGTGGTCGCCGCCCAGGACGAGCAAGCGGTCGGCCTGCTCGCGCAGCTCACGCGCACCCCGCTCGATCCCGGTGATCGCCTCCTCGATGGAGAAGGGGTTGGCGACCAGGTCGCCCGCGTCGGCGACCTGCATGGACGCGAACGGGGAGAGGTCGACGGCGGGGTTGTAGGGCCGCAGCAGCTTGGAGGCACCGCGGATGTGGGCCGGGCCGAATCGTGCGCCGGGACGGTAGGAGACGCCGGCGTCGAACGGGATGCCGACCACGGCGAGGTCAGCGGAGCCGACCTCGTCGAGGCGGGGCAGCTGGGCGAAGGTCGACGGCCCGGCGAAGCGCGGTACCTGGGCGTTGTCGACCTGGCCGACGAACCCGTTCTCACTCACACGGGGGAACTCAGGCATGGGTCTCATCCCGCTTCGTCAGCTCGTCCAGCTCGGCGCGCTCCTCGCTGCGGTTGCGCAGGATCTGGCGGTGCGTCGAGGCCTTCGGGTCGTCGACCACGGCCGGGATCTCGGCGTCGCTCGACGGCACCAGGCGAGCGCCCTCGGGGCCGAAGACGTAGCGCGGCTCCGGGAAGACGAAGAGCATCACCAGGTAGAGCACCGCGGCCATGCCGATCGCCACCGGGAGGCTGATGTCGATGCCGCCGGCGGCGTCGCGGAACGGGCCCTGGATGAGCGGCGGGTAGTTGGCGAACAGCAGACCGCCGATGGCGGACGGGATCCAGGCCGCCATGCCGCGCCAGTTGACGCCGTTGCTGAACCAGTAGGCGCCACCGAGCTTGCCGAGGTTGAACACCTGCAGGTCGGCCGCGCTGTAGTGCCCACGGCGGACGATGTAGCCGATGGTCATGATGATCATCCACGGCGTGGTGCAGATGACGATGGCGCCGATGAAGGCGTTCACGCTGTCGACCATGTCGAAGGCGAGGCGCCCGACCAGGATGAAGATGAAGGCGAACGCGCCGATGAACAGCGAGGCCTTGACCCGGCTGAAGCTCGGGAACACCGAGGAGAAGTCCAGGCCGGTGCCGTAGAGCGAGGTGATGCCGGTGGACAGGCCACCGAGGAAGGCGATCAGCATCAGCGGGACGGCGTACCACAGCGGGGAGATCGCGATCAGGCCGACGATGTAGTCGTCACCCGTCACCAGGGTCGCGGTGAGCACACCGAACATGAACGGCACGAGCGTCGCGGCCTGCGCGCCGAAGGTGGCGAGCAGCAGGTGGCGCGGCTTGGTGTTGGCCGGGATGTAGCGGGTCCAGTCGCCGAGGAAGGCGCCGAAGGAGATCGGGTTGCCCATCACGATCACGGCGGACAGCAGGAACGTCGGCCAGAACGAGCCGAGGGCGTAGGCGTCCGAGCCCGGGTTGTAGCCGAAGTCGATCTGGCCGGAGTAGGCGAACGCGCCGAGCAGGATCAGGGCGGTGTTGCCGAAGACCACGACCTTGTTGATCAGCAGCATGAACGCGTAGCCGAAGACGACGACGACGATCACCATCGCGCCGAGGACCGCGTAGATCACGGCGCGCAGCAGGTCGGAGTCGTTGACACCCCACAGGCGGATCATCGCGCCGACCAGGGCGTCACCGCTGACCCAGACCGAGATCGAGTAGAACGCGATCGCGGTGAGCAGGGAGAGCAGGGAGCCCACGACCCGGCCGCGGACACCGAAGTGCGCGCCGGAGGAGACCGCGTTGTTGGTGCCGGTCAGCGGGCCGAAGAGGCCCATCGGCATCAGGAAGAGCGTGCCGACCAGGAGGCCGAGGACGGTGGCGGCGACGGCCTGCCACAACGAGAGCCCGAGCAGGATCGGGAACGTGCCGAGCAGGACGGTGGCGAACGTGTTGGCCCCACCGAACTGGATCCGGAAGAGGTCACGCGGACGGGAGTGACGGTCAGCGGCGGGGATGGTGTCGATGCCGTGCTGCTCGACCTCCGTCACCTTCGGTCGACGGATCGACTCCGAGGTGGTGGGACTGCTCATCTGGTGCTCCTTGTGCAAGCAGGGTGATCTGGATCTCAGAGGACCCTAGATCACAGGTTTACTGTCATGCAATAGTTGTTCTCCATGAGAGTCATTCGTGTGATCGACCTGTCCGTGCCGGTCGATGCCGAGACGGTCGTCTACCCCGGCGACCCGGTGCCTCGGTTCGAGGTGCACAGCACGATCGAACGTGATGGTTTCAATCTCCTCTCCGTCCGCATGGGTTCGCAATCAGGGACGCATCTCGATGCGCCCTTCCATTTCGAGCCCGACGGGAAGCGGATCGACGAGCTGCCGATGGAGCGCTTCGTCGGTCCGGGTGTGGTGGTCGACGCGACCGACCTCGGCCCGCGCGGGGAGATCACCTGGGACCACGTCGCCCCCGTGGCCGACCGGATCGCGCCCGGCGTCATCGTCCTGCTCCGCACCGGGTGGAGCCGGTACTACGGCGAGGACCGCTACTTCGAGCATCCGTTCCTCGGGGCCGACGCCTGTCGTCGGATGCTCGAGCTCGGGGCGCGCACCTTCTGCATCGACGCGATCAACATCGACGAGACCCCCGACGACGACCACCCGGGTGTCGGGTTCCCGAGCCACCACCTGATCTCCCGGCTCGACGGCGTGATCGGGGAGAACTTCCGGCTCGAGGGCCTGCCCGAGGGTGACTTCCTGGTGTCCTGCACGCCGATGCGGCTCACGGGGGCCGACGGCGGTCCGGTCAGGGCCGTTGCGATAGAACTGCAGCCATGAGTGGACGACGGTCGGCACTGACCGTGCCGGATCAGGACCGCCCCGGCGTCCTGATCGGCGCGAAGCTGCGCGCGACCCGCAAGCTGCGCGGGCTCACCCTCGACCAGGTCGCCTCGGCCGCGGGACTGACCAAGGGGTTCGTCAGCCGGCTCGAGCGCGACGACGTCTCACCCTCGGTGGCCTCGCTGGTCGCGGTCTGCGACGTGCTCGGACTCCGCGTCGGGGAGCTCTTCGACCCGCCGTCGACCGCGGTGATCCGCGCCGGCGAGGGTCGGCTGATCAACTTCGGTGGCGCGGGTGCCGTCGAGCGCGTGGTCACGCCGGGCACCCAGGGCGTCCTCGAAGTGATCCACTCCGTGATCGAGCCCGGCGGCAACGGCGGCGAGGAGCTCTACGCGCTCGCCTGCACCGCCGAGTGCGCCTACGTCATCTCCGGCACCGTCGAGGTCGTCCTCGACTCCGGCTCGGAGACCCTCGGGCCCGGAGACGCGATGACGTTCCCCGGCACCACCCCGCACACCTGGCGCAACTCCAGCGGCACTCCGTGCGAGGTGCTCTGGATCCTCAGCCCGGCGCCGTAGCACCATCACCCCTGAGACGGCAGAACGCCGGTCCCGCGGAGAGGGACCGGCGTTCTGTTAGCGGAACTGGCGACCAGATCAGCCCTTGATCTTCACTGCCTTGCTGAACGCGGTGGCCTGCTTGTAGCCCGACTTGGTCACCACGACGCGCAGCGAGACCCGCTTGCCCTTGAGCGACTTCGTCACCTTGAGCTGGCTGCCCGTGGCGCCGGCGATCGCCTTGCCGTTGGCGAGCCACTGGTAGGCGAGCGTGGCACCTGCGGGACGGGTCTCGTGGCCGGTCAGCTTGCCGCCGACCTTCGCCCGACCGGTGACCTTCGGGGTCGCGATCGACAGGGTGCCCAGCGGCTTGGTGGTGGAGGCGGCCGGGATCGGGGCGCCGACGAGCAGCTTGCTCTTCAGGGCGCTGATCTGGGCTTCGGTGAATCCGAGGGCGGTCTTGAAGTAGCCCTGCATCGAGCCGTACTCGGACTTCACCTCGTCCAGACCGGCCTGCAGGTACTCGGCGCGGACCTGCATGAACGGCGTGTACGTCGCCACGGCCGCTGCGGCGGCCGCGGTGGCCTGCTCCTCGGAAGCGCCCTTCGCGATGGCGCCGTCGTGCGTGGCCTTCTTGATGTAGTCGAGCTGTGCCTGGCCTGCGCCGGCGAGGTAGTACTTGTTGCTCAGCAGGTAGTCCTGCATCACGTCGCTGGCGGGCACACCGAGCAGCGTGAGCAGCGCGGCAGAGGCCCAGCCGGTGCGGTCCTTGCCGGCCGTGCAGTGGTAGAGGCTGACGCCGTCGTCGGCGAGGATCCCGCTGAAGAGGGACTTGTACGCCGCCTTGGCAACGGGGTTCTCGACCATGCCGACCTCGCCCTGGGTCATGTAGGCGGCGGCCTGCTCGCCGGTGATGCCCGACGGGATCTGCGAAGCGCTGGCGCAGGTGGTCGAGTTGAACTCGGTGAGCTCGCCGTCACCCATCACGTTGAGGTGGACGCGCTCGACACCGGTGGGGACGTAGTCCGGGGTGGTGAACGCCTCGCAGCTGGTGCGCAGGTCGTAGTCGGTGACCACGCCGAGAGCGTCGAACGCCGGCTTGTCGGCGTCGGAGATGGAGAGCGCCTGGCTCCGCAGGACGGAACCGAACTTCACCCACTGCCCGGTCGAGGTGCGGTACCCGCCCGCGTCGCGCAGGTTCGCGTCGCTGGCCATCGCCAGGCTGCGGCTCGAGATCACCAGCGGGGCGCCGTACGAGCCGACGAGCTTCACCCAGGGCCGGGTGGCGCTGGAGATGGTGACGGCGCCGGTGGGGTGGCCGTTCGTCGTCGTGGCGGTGGCGGGGAACGTCGTCGGGCTCGTGCCGACGAAGACCTGCACCGAGGTGACGTCGGCCGGGGCGGTCCACGACACCGTCCAGTCGCTGCCGCCGATGTTCGTGACGTCGGCGTCGGTGAACGGGATGACCCCGACGGCGGACTTGGTGCTGGCCGGCGAGGTCGACTCGGCGTGGGCCGAGGCGTTCATCATCGCCGGCGAGGCGATCACGGCGGAGAGGGCGAGGGAGGCGACGAGAGTGCGCGCGGGGCGCTTGCTGAAGGACACGATCCGTCACCCTGTGCCGGAAAACCGGCGGGAGGGTGAACGCGACCTGAATCCCCGGCGCCCGCCGGGCTATTTCTTCGGCAGGCCTGCACGCCTCACTTCTTCGGCAGGGTCGAGGACCGCCCGTGCAGCATCATCATCGTCGAGGCCAGCTGGGCGTCCTGCTTCTCGGTCCGGTTGAACGAGGTCAGCGCCATCAGCGGCTTGAACCGCTGCCGCGCGATCGCCTTGGCGTAGGTGAACTCCTTGAGCCCGTCGGGGCCGTGGATCCGACCGAAGCCCGAGTCCCCGACCCCGCCGAACGGCAGCGACGGGATCGCGGCGAAGGCGATCACGGAGTTGATCGAGGTCATCCCCGAGCGGATCCGCTCGGCGATGCTGATCCCGTTCTTGGCGGAGTACACGGTGTTGCCGAGGCCGTAGCGGGTGGCGTTGGTCAGGGCGACCGCCTCGTCCATGTCTCGCACCTTCCGCACGGTGACGGTCGGCCCGAAGGTCTCCTCCTGCACGGCCGCCGAGTCCTCGGGTACGTCGACCAGGATCGTCGGCTGGACGAAGCGCTCTCCCACGGCGTCGGCGCCGCCGACCAGCGCGCGACCGCCCCGGTCGAGGGCGTCGGTGATGTGGCGACGGATCACGTCGAGCTGGGACGGCATCGTGATCGGGCCGATCTGGGAGTCGGCGCTGTCCTCGACCTTGATCGCCTTCGCCGCGTCGACGAGCCGGGTCAGGAACGGGTCGTAGACCCGCTCGTGCACGTAGATCCGCTCCACCCCGGTGCAGGTCTGGCCGGCGTTGGCGCACGCGCCCCAGATCGCTGCCTCGGCGGCTGCGTCCAGGTCGGCGTCCTCGTCCACGATCAGGGAGTCCTTGCCGCCGGCCTCGATCACGACCGGGACGAGGTTCTCCGCACACGCGGCCATCACCTTCTTGCCGGTGGCGGTCGAACCGGTGAAGGCGACCTTGTCGACGCCCGAGCGGCACAGGGCCGCACCGGTCTCGCCGAGGCCGGTCACGACCTGGAGCACGGGGCGCCCGACGGTGCCGAGGAACGTCGCGGCCAGCCACTCGCCGATCCCCGGGGTGTACTCGCTCGGCTTGAAGACGACCGCGTTGCCGGCGGCCAGCGCGTAGCCGATCGATCCCATCGGGGTGAAGACCGGGTAGTTCCACGGCCCGATCACGCCGACCACGCCGAGCGGGCGGTACTCGACGGTGGCCGCCTGGTTCGCCATCAGCAGGCCGGAGGGGACCTTGTGCCGCTTGAGCACCTTCTCCGCGTGCCCGCCGGCCCAGGCCAGGTGGTCGATCGCCAGCGCGATCTCGAGCATCGCGTCGCCGTGCGGCTTGCCGGTCTCCTGGTGCATCAGCTCGGCGAGCTGCGCCATCTTGCGGGTCATCGCGCCCCGCCACTGCTTGAGGTACTCGGCGCGCTCGTCGAAGGAGAGCGCGGACCACCAGGCAGCCTCCTCCTTCGCCCGGGCGACGGTGGCCCCGACCTCGGCGGCGGAGTGGATCGGGTGGGAGGCGACGACGTCGCCGGTGCGGGGGTTGAGTGAGTCGAACGTGTGCGTCTCGGTGGTGGTCATCGGGTGCTCCTGATCAGGTCGGCTGCCTTCTCGGCGATCATGATGGTGGGGGCGTTGGTGTTGCCGCGGGGAACGGCCGGCATCACCGAGGCGTCGATGACGCGCAGGCCCTCGACGCCGCGCACGCGGAGGTCCGCGTCGACCACCGCGTCCTCGCCCGACCCCATCGCACACGTCGAGGTCGGGTGGAAGGTGGTCTGGGTGTAGGCCCGGATGTGGTCGAGCAGCTGCTCGTCGCTCGGCGTCGCCGGGAGGTCCCCGAACGGGCGGTCGAGCAGGGTCGACATCTGGCCCTGCTGGCAGATCTCCATGATCCGCCGCGCCCCAGCCAGCATCGTGTCGAGGTCGGCCTGGTCGTCGAAGTACGCGGCGTCGATCGCGGGGTGCCAGGCCGGGTCCGCCGAGCGCAGCCGGATCGAGCCCCGGCTCTTCGTGTCGACCAGCGTCGCCAGCACGGTGACCCGACGGCTGTGCGGCTCGTCGTAACCCTCCCCGATCAGTCCGGTCGGCAGCACGTGCACCTGGACGTCGGGCGCGGGCAGGCCCGGGCGGGTGTGGAAGAACCCGCCGGCCTCGGCCAGGTTGGAGGTCAGGGGCCCGCGGCCGCGGGTCTTCCAGTTGAGCACGTTGCGCAGCGTGGCCAGCTCGGCCAGGTCCGTCGTGTTCCGGGTGTGCCACACCAGCGGCGTGTACGGGTGGTCCTGCATCCCGGAGCCGACGCCGGCGAGGTCGACCTTGGCGGTGATGCCGTGCTCGGCCAGGTGGGCGCTCGGCCCGATCCCGGAGAGCATCAGCAGCTGCGGCGAGTTGATCGCGCCGCCGCTGAGCAGCACCTCCTGGCGTGCGTGCACCGTGTGGGTCGTGCCGCCCTGGCGGAACGTGACCCCGGTGGCCCGGTTCTCGCCGCGCCCTCCGCCGATCTCGATCCCGGTCACCAGTGCCCCGGTCGTGGTGGTGAGGTTCGGTCGGCCCATCGCCGGGAGCAGGTAGGCGTGGTACGTCGACCAGCGCCGCCCCTTGTTGCAGGTCACCTGGTAGGGACCGGCGCCCTCCTGCACGGCACCGTTGAAGTCGTCGGTCCGCTTCATCCCGGCGCTGACAGCGCTCTCCACGAACGCCGTGCCCAGCGGGTGGTTGAAGCGTCGGTCCTCGACCACCAACGGACCGCTCTGGCCGTGGAACGGTCCGCCGATCCGGGTGTTGCCCTCCGACTTGATGAAGTAGGGCAGCACGTCGTCGTAGCCCCAGCCGGTGGCGCCGTACTGGTCGCGCCAGGCGTCGTAGTCGACCCGGTTGCCGCGGATGTAGATCATCGCGTTGATTGCCGAGCAGCCGCCGAGCGACTTCATCCGCGGCCACGGGGCCTTGCGGCCGTTGAGCTGCTTCTGCTCGGTGGTCCAGTAGTTCCAGTCCCACTTGGTCAGCGCCAGGCCGGCGAACCCGGCGGGCATGTTGACCTCGTCGATGTCGGGGGCCGGACCGGCCTCGAGCAGCAGCACCGAGATGGCGGGGTCCTCGGTCAGGCGGGCGGCCAGCACGGCGCCCGCACTTCCGGCGCCGACGACCACGTAGTCAAAAGTGTCCTGGGTCACATTCGGAACCTAGTCGACCCAGGTAGGCAGAGTCTTCTGTCAGATTGAAATTTCTTGAACCCGTCGATCGGCGGCCGGTGGCGGCCAGACTGGGCATGTGCGCGATTCCCTGGCGGCCGAGGTCGAGAAGTCCCGTTTCACACCCGTCCGGTTCCGCGAGGGGTACGACATGAGCGACGTCGACCTGTTCCTCGACGTCCTCTGTGAGCTCCTTCGCTCGGGGGAGCCGGTGGGGGACTTCATCGCCTCGGCCCGGTTCTCCCGCGTCAAGTGGCGCGAGGGCTACGCGATCGATGAGGTCGACGCGCTGCTCCAGCGGGTGGCTGCGACGGCCTGAAGGCTCCGCCTTCGGGCGGTGACGCGCCCCTCAGTGGCGGCGGGCGACGAGGGCCACCCCGACCGCGACCAGCAGCAGTCCGCCCAGGCCCGCCTGCCACAGGCCACCCGGTGCACCGGTGCCGCCGAGGTCGGAGCTGCCGCTCCCGCTCCCGGCGTTCCCACCGCCGTCGTCCTCATCGGTCAGGGAGCTGGGCGTCACCGTGACCGTCGCTGACGACTCGGCGCTCACCTGAGCACCGGCCGGCGGTTGGCTCGAGGCGACGGCGACGTTGGTCAGCGAGGAGCTCAGTCGCAGGCGGCAGTGGGTCGTCACGCTCTCCCCGGGCGCGAGGCTCACGTCGTCCCCGGAGCAACGGGGCACTCCCACGTCGCGCACGGACACCTGGGGCAGCGTCACGTCTCCGGTGTTGGTCGCGGTGATCGTGAACGTGACCAGTCCGCCGGCTCGGACCTTCACCTGGTCGACCGTCTTGCTCAGCCGCAGGCCCGGATGGACGACGTCGACGGCCGCGCTGGCCGACCGCTCCAGCGGTGGCCCGAGGGGGGCCGCCGCGGTGACGTCGACGGTGTTGGTCACGTCGTCGGCGCCCGCGGTGCTGGCGCAGGTCCAGGTCTGGGACTCGGCAGCGGTGAGCGTGCCGATGGTGCGCTCGCAGTCGGCCACGCTGCCGTCGACCGCCGCGACGTCGCTCAAGGGGACGTCGCCCGTGTTCGTCGCGGTGATCGTCCAGGTGATCGGGGTGCCTTCCACGGCGACGGCGGGCTCGGCCGACTTCGTCACCGTCAGGTCCGGATGGACGACGTCGACGGTGTCGCTGGCGGTGGCCGTGACCGGGGGGCCTGCGAGGGGGGTGCCGATGGCCTCCGCGGTGTTGGTCACGTCGTCCTGGCCCGCATCGCACTCGCAGGTCCAGGTCACGTCGGCCCCGGCCACCAGGTCGGGGACGGTGCGGTCGCAGGTCGGCGCCCCGGTGTCGCTCACCTCGACGGGCCCCAGCGCGGTGTCGCCCGGATTCGTCAGGGTCAGGGTCCAGGTGATCGTCTGGCCGGCGATCGCGGTGGAGACGTCGGCGGTCTTGGTCAGCCCGAGCGCTGGGTGGATGACGTCGACGGTCGCGGTCGCGGAGGCGCTGGTCGTCGGACCGGTCGGGGGCGTCCCCGTGGCCGTGATGGTGTTGACCAGGTCGGCCTGCCCGGTGGTCGCGGTGCAGGTCCAGGTCCGGGTGGTGCCGGCGTCCACGTTCGCTGCGGAGCGGCTGCACGCCGGATTGCTGGGATCGACAACGCTCACGTCGGTCAGCTCGACGTCCCCGGTGTTCTCGGCCGTGACGGTCCAGGTCACGGGGCTGCCGGGGACCGCGACCTCGGGGTCGACGGTCTTGGTGACCGCGATCCCCGGATGGATCACGTCGACCGTGGCCGTCGCGTCGTCGCTCACCGCCGGCCCGACCGGCGCGTTCCCCCGGGCTGTCGCGGTGTTGCTGACGTCGTCCGTGCCGGCGACGCTCGTGCACGACCAGGTCTGCTCCTCACCCGGATCCAGCGTGGCGAACGTGCGGTCACACCCGGGCACCGTGATGTCGGTGACGGTCGCAGTCGTCAGGGGGACGTCGCCCGGGTTGGTCAGGCTCAGGGTCCAGGTCAGGGTGGCGCCGTCGACGGCCGTCGTGCTGTCGACGACCTTGGTCAGCTCGATGGCCGGGTGGATGACGTCGGCGGCGGCGCTGGCATCGCTCTCGACCGGTGCGCCGGTCGGCGGCGTGCCTCGAGCCACGACGTGGTTGATCAGGTCCGAGCTGCCGGCGGTGCTGGTACAGGTCCAGGTCTGGCTCTGCTCCACGGCGAGGGAGGCGAAGGACCGGGTGCAGCCGGGGACCTCCGGGTCGGACACCGTGACGTTGTTGAGCACGGTGTCGCCGGTGTTGGTGACCTGCACGGTCCAGGTGACCGTGTCTCCGGCCCGCACCACGTCGGGCGAGGCCACCTTGGTCACGTTGATCTCCGGTGCATCGAGGCCGACGGTGGCGGTCGCCTCATCCGTCACCGCGCGACCGAGCTCATCGGTGCCGGTGGCGGTCGCCGTGTTCGTCGCGGAGGTGGCTCCGGCCACGCTCGTGCACGTGTACGTCGCGGCGTCACCGACCCCCAGCGGGCCGAGACCGTTCCGAGCGCAGGCCGGGGTCGTGGGATCCGCGACCGAGACCGGGTCGAGCGGAGCGTCGCCCGCGTTGCTCACCGTGATCGTCCAGGTGACGGTGTCGCCGGCCCGCACCGCGTCGGGGGAACCGGACTTGCGGATCTGGATCGCCGGGTTGAGCACGTCCACGGCGGCGGTCGCCGCCGCGGTGACGTCGGCGCCTGCCTCGGGGCTGCCGCGGGCGCTGACCGTGTTGGTCAGGTCGGTCGTTCCGGCGGTGCTGGTGCAGGTCCAGGTCTGGTCCTCGCCGGCAGCCAGGGAGGTGATCGTCCGGCTGCAGCCGGCAACCTGGTCGTCGGTCACGGTGACCGGCGCGAGGTCGGAGTCTCCGGTGTTGGTCACCGTGACGCTCCAGGTGATCGAGTCGCCGGTGTGGACCACGCCCGGGTCGGCCTGCTTGGTCACCTCGAGGGCGGGCCTGACGACCCGGAAGGAGGCGGTGTCGTCGTCGGTGACCACGCGACCGAGGGTGTCGGTGCCGCTGGCGGTCACCGCGTTCACGAACGCACCGGTGACCGACGGGCTGGTGCAGGTGTAGGTGATCGTGCCGCCGGGTGCGAGCGGCCCCAGTCCGGTCCGGTCGCACGCGTCGACCGGTTCGTCGTCGACAGCGACCGGGTCGAGGGGTGCGTCGCCGGTGTTCTCGACGGTCACGGTCCAGGTGATCGGATCACCAGGACGCACGATCGGCGTGCCCGCCGTCTTGGTCACCGCGATCGAGGGGTCGAGGACGTCGACGCTCGCCGAGGCGGTGGCGCCGAGGCTGGTGCCGTCCACGGCAGTGCCGGTGGCCGTGGCCAGGTTGGTCAGGTCGGCGTCGGCGATCGAGGTGCACGTGTAGGTGGTCGATCCGCCGGCCGCCAGCGTTGCAAGGTTCCGAGCGCACGCAGGGACGCCCGGATCCTCGACGGCGACGTCCAGCACATCGGCGTCCGACGGGTTGCGGACGTTGATCGTCCAGGTGAGCAGATCGCCGGGATGCGCGACCGTCGGGCTGACCGTCTTGGTCATGCACAGGGCAGGGACCGGGATCGAGGCGGTCAAGGACTGCACGACGTAGGCGTCGCCGCTGGTCGCGGTGGTCAGGGTGGCCGAGGTGGCGCCGATCGGGACGGTGCCCGGAGGGAGGTCGAACCGCTTCGCATCGACGGAGAAGTTGTTCGGGTAGGCGGGGTTCAGCTGGTTCTGCGCGGTCGAGGCGAAGAAGTTGTTGGTCGCTCCGGTGACCGGTTCAGCGATATTGATGCCGTTGACCCGGAACTGGTCGCCGGTCTGTCCGTTGTCGCCCTCGTAGGCCGTGATCCCGACCCGCCCCGGCGCCCCGTTGACCTTGAACCCGGAGACCACGACCGACGTCGGCGGGTCGCTGCTCTGCTGCCGGACGTGGCCGTCGTAGACGAAGATCTCGCGCCGCTCGGCGCCGCACGGCACCGAGTCCGTGGTGTGCACCAGGATCAGCGACCAGCCGCCGTGGCAGCCCAGGCCTGTCGGCGCGTAGACGTTCCCGACGGTGATCGTCACCGGCGACCCCGACGCCATCCCGGCGAAGTCGGCGGTCACGTCGGCGTCTGCGGTGTAGTAGGCGACCGACCCGGCATCGCCGTTCCAGCTCTGCGGCGCGACGTCGATGGGAGCGTCCGTCCCGATCCGGAGCCTGACCGCTTGGGTCTGCGAGCTGCCCGACGGGTACGTCGCCGGGGAGCCGATGTTGCACTGGTTGCCGTCGCGGTTGCCGCCCCACTGCAGCCGGGCGTAGGCGATCCGGGCCCCGGCAGGGATCGTCACCTGCCCCGAGGAGGAGTCGTACGTCGCCGGGTCATCGTCCACGTCGACGTACTCCATGGCGAAGCGGTTGTTGTTGAACGTGTTCTGCCGCTGGCTCGCGGCCAGGCACTCGGTCCGCGGTGTGCCAGCAGCGGCAGGGCAACCCAGAACGCCGTTGCCGACCATCTGGAGAGCCCCGTTGACCTGCCCGTTGAAGACCAGGTGGAGCGGGTCGACCACGGCCGCCTCGGCCGGACTGTTGGGCAGAGCGATCGGAGCCACCGCCAGCGCCATCGCTGCCAGGACCCGACCCCACGCCCCCATGCAAGCCCCCTGTCTCAGGCGGGAGATTTTTTACTATCGCCGCATCTCGGGGCCGATGACAAGGGCTCTCGCCGAAGCGGTGGGGGAGGTCAGGGCCTCAGCAGCACCTTGCCGCGTCGCCCCGGCGCGCCGTTGGCAGCGGCCGCGACGGCGATCTCCTCGAACGGGTGCACGGCTTCCACAGCCAGCGTGAGGGAACCGTCGGCGGCGCGCTGAATCAGCTCGCCGAACAGTGCGGCGCGCTCGTCGGACGGCATCGAACCGGCGACCTTGGAACCCCAGAACCCCTTCACCGTGGCCTGCTTGAACAGCACGTCGCTGGTCGACAGGTCGAGCCGTCCCCCGCCCATCGCGCCGAAGATCACCAACGTACCGCCCGGTCCGACGAGGGAGAGCAGGTCGCCGGCTGCGGTGCCGCCGACGGAGTCCACGGCGGCCTTGATCGGCGCACCGCCGGTCAGCGCCACGACCTGGTCGCGCCAGTCGTCGGTGTCGGTGGCGACGATGCGGTCTATCCCGGCCTCGGCCAGCTCCTGCACGGCAGCACTGCGCCGGACCAGGCCGACGACGTTGATCCCGCGGGCCTTGGCGAGCTGGGCCACGATCCGGCCGACCGCTCCGTTGGCCGTGTTCTGCACCAGCCAGTCGCCCTCGGTCAGGTCGAGGGAGGCGATCAGGCAGATCGCGCTGAACGGCATCGAGACCAGCTGGGCGGCGGTCTCGTCGTCGAGCCCGGCCGGCACCGGGACCAGCGCGCCAGCCTCGGCGAGCACGTACTCCGCCCAGGCGCCGAACGTGGATCCGGTCGCGACCCGCTGGCCGACCTCGGGGCCCCGGACGCCCTCGCCGAGAGCATCGACGACGCCGACCAGCTCAGTACCGGCAGCCGCCGGGAGCTCGGGCTTGAAACCGTAGACCCCAGCGACGGTCAGCAGGTCGTGGTTGTGGATCGGACTCAGCAACGTCCGCACCCGCACCTGCCCCGGACCCGGCTCGGGGAGAGGGAGGTCGACCACGGAGAGGACCTTCGTCGGGTCGCCGAACTCGGAGTGCATGAGAGCGCGCATGGATCGATTGTCCACCGGGCCACCAAGACCCCGCCGTCACGAGCGAGCCGGACGCACCATCGCGGTCGCGTCGGGTTCGGTGAAGCCGAACTGTTGGTAGAGCCCGTGCGCGTCGCCGGTGAAGAGGGTCCAGCGGAACCGGCTGCCGGGGCCGTCGTCGATCATCAGCTGCATGAGCCGCTTGCTGAGCCCGTGGCCGCGGTGCTCGCTCCTGATGAAGACGTCGGCGAGGTAGGCGAAGTTCACGCCGTCGGACACGGCCCGGGCGAACCCGACCTGCTCGCCGGTGTCGGTGCGGTAGACGCCGACGACCCGCCAGGCTCCTGCGATCTGCTGCTCCACCTCGGCACGGCTGCGGTCCCGTCCCCAGTAGGCCTCGGTCGAGAGCCACGCCCAGATGACGTCGGCCTGGATGCGGGTCGGCTCGGTGTCGAGCTCGTACAGGTCGGCCTGGTCCACCGGGTCATCCTCCCAGTGGCGGAAACGAAACAGCCCCCGACCTGCGTCTCCGCAAGCCAGGGGCCGTTGTTCCCGTGTGGCGGGTGAAGGATTCGAACCTTCGAAGCTTTCGCGACGGATTTACAGTCCGCTCCCATTGGCCGCTCGGGCAACCCGCCTGGGATCGCTGCTCGGCCGAAGCCTCACAACAGCACGGAACGATAACCCAGATGGGTTCAGTGGGGGGAATCGAGGGGCACAGCGTCGTACGCCGACCGCAGCCGCTCCACCGAACCCGAACTCGCCCAGCCGTCGATGCTCGCGATCTCGTGCACACCGCGACCCGATCCGACGGCAGCGGCGCGGTCGAAACCGGCGAGATCGGCGGGGCCGACCGGGGCGACTGCGATCGGCACCGAGGGCCCGATGGTCCCGACCGTCACGCTGCGCAGCACCGGCGCATCGGGGAAGACCCAGCTCCCGTCGGGGCGGCCCAGGACGAGGGACCAGGTCGTGCCCTCGCTGAACAGGCCGTCGGCGGTGAGGAAGACCGCGTCGTCGTACCCGGCCGCCACCGCTGCCTCCTTCGCGGCGAACTCGGGGGCGGTCAGGGTGTGCTTCATCTCCGGGTGCATCCGGTCGTGCCGCACGCTGCGCACCCGGAGCGGGACGTCGGAGGGCGTGACCCCGCGG
Organism: Nocardioides sp. JCM 18999; assembly: GCF_055391175.1. Lineage (NCBI taxonomy): Bacteria > Bacillati > Actinomycetota > Actinomycetes > Propionibacteriales > Nocardioidaceae > Nocardioides > Nocardioides sp. JCM 18999. The sequence goes on along the minus strand of NZ_AP043887.1, from coordinate 3,091,209 downwards.
GTCGAGGTCGTGATCGTGAGGTCGTCGGTCTCGACGGCCAGGCGGACCAGGATCGGCAGCTCGACACCCTCGGTGGCGGCCCGGACGGCGTCGACCACGGCGGCCCGCTCGACCCGGCGACCGAACAGGGCGATTGTGTCCCGGCGCAGCCTCTCGACGTGGAGGTCCCAGCCGCGGACACCGATCCCTGCGCCGGTGGCATCCACGCGCATCGTCGTGAAGCAGCCGTATTCCATGGCCGCATGGTAGGACGAGGCCATGCAAGGCGGATCGGTGCGCGTGGTGCTCGTGGACAACCACGACTCCTACACGTTCAACCTCGCGGCCTCGCTGACGGTCGCCGGTGCCGACGTGACCGTGCTGGCCAACGACGACGACCGGGTCCGGACGCTGGCGGCCGAGGACCTCGACGCCCTCGTCATCTCACCCGGCCCAGGGCACCCGGGGCAGGCCGAGGACGTGCGGCACGTGCCTGAGCTGCTGACGCGGATGCTGGAGGTTCCCGTGCTCGGGGTGTGCCTGGGGCACCAGCTGCTCGCCGTCCACGCCGGTGCCGAGATCATCGCGATCGAGCCGCACCACGGCCACCTGTCGGCCATCAGCCACGACGGGACCGGGCCGTTCACCGGCCTGCCGACCCCGCTGACGGCCACGCGCTACCACTCCCTCGCCGTCGTACCGGGCCCGGAGATCCGGGTGAGCGCGACCGCCGAGGACGACGTCGTGATGGGCCTCGAGGTCCCCGGCCGCCCGTGGTGGGGCGTGCAGTTCCACCCCGAGTCCGTCGCCACCGAGCACGGTGACCGGATGGTCGCCACCTTCCTCGACGCCGTCCGGGCGGTGGCACGGTGAGCGAGTTCTGGGTCGAGCGTCCCGACAGGACCGCTCTGGTCGGCACCTCGGACACCGTGGCGACCTACAGCGTCGGGGACGGCGTCCGGATCGACGGCGCTCTCGTCGCCGACGACCTCTGGACCTGGATGGACGGCCTCGAGGGGACCTGGGTCGGCTACCTCGGGTACGGCGTCAAGGCGATCACCCGCGGCGGCCGACCGCGTTCGCGGTCCGGCCGGAGCGCCCCGGACGCGCTCTGGATGCGGGCGGACCGAGCGAACGTGATCGAGGTGCCGGCGGCCCGTGCGCTGGGTGCCGGCCAGGGGTCCATCGGCTTCTCCAGCTACATCGGGCCGGAGGAGTACGGCGCGGCCATCGCCACCATCAAGGAGCATCTCGCGCGGGGCGAGTCCTACGAGGTCTGCCTGACCCGGACCATCACGACGGAGGCGCCAGCGGATCCGTTCGAGCTCTTCGAGGCGATGCGCGCCGGCTCGCCGACGGGGCGCGCGGTGTACCTGCGGCACGGGGACCTGGCGATCTGCTCGGCCACCCCGGAGGAGTTCCTCACCGTCTCCGCCGCCGGAGTGGTGAGCTCGAGCCCGATCAAGGGCACGGCCGCCCGACACGACGACCCGGTCCTCGACCAGGCGGCGGCGGACGGGCTCGGCACCGAGCCGAAGACCCGCGCCGAGAACCTGATGATCGTCGACCTGGTGCGCAACGACCTCAACCAGGTCTGCGTGCCGGGCAGCGTGCAGGTGCCGCGGTTCCTTGCCGTCGAGTCCTATGCGACCGTGCACCAGCTGGTCTCCACCGTCCGAGGCACGCTCGCCGCCGGCCGGACCCGGGTCGATGCCATCCGTGCGGCGTTCCCGCCCGGCTCCATGACCGGGGCGCCGAAGGAGCGGACGATGCAGATCATCGACGCCCTCGAGCCGTCCCCGCGCGGGGTCTACTCCGGGGTGATCGGGGTGCTGGGCGACGACGGCAGTGCCGATCTGCGGGTCGTGATCCGGACCGCGGTGGTGAACGGGGACGAGACCACGATCGGGACCGGCGGAGCGATCGTGTGGGGCAGCGACCCGGAGTCCGAGTGGGCCGAGACCGAGCTCAAGGCCGGGTCGGTCCTGGCAGCCCTCGCGCGGGTGGGGAAGAATGAGCGCCATGGCTGACTCCTCCTTCGACATCGTGAGCAAGCTCGACCGCCAGGAGGTCGACAACGCGCTGAGCCAGACGGCTCGCGAGATCTCCACCCGCTTCGACTTCAAGGGCACCGGCGCCACGATCGAGTGGAAGGGCGAGGCGATCGAGATCACCGCGTCGGCCGACGACCGCGCCAGCGCCGTGCTCAGCGTCTTCCAGGACAAGCTGATCAAGCGTCAGCAGAGCCTGAAGATCCTCGACGCCTCCGAGCCGCGCCAGTCGGGCCAGCAGTCGAAGATCGACGTCGTCCTCAAGGAGGGCATCACCTCCGAGGACGCCAAGAAGATCGGCAAGCTGATCCGCGACGAGGGCCCCAAGGGCGCCAAGGTCCAGATCCAGGGCGACGAGCTCCGGGTCTCCTCCAAGAGCCGCGACGACCTGCAGGCCGTGCAGGCGCTGGTCAAGGGTCAGGACCTCGACTTCGCGGTCCAGTTCACCAACTACCGCTGACCCGGAGGATGGCCACACGAAGGTGAGGCGTTGGCTGGCCGGAGGACTCGTCCTTCTTGGTCTGGTGATCGTCGCATTCGGCGTTCTGCGCTCGCCCATGCGCGACAGCGATGCTGCGCGATGGGTGTTTGGTGATCTCTCCAGGGCGCAGGCAGTCGATGCCTGTGCGGCACGGGTACGAATGGAGCTCGGGAGCTCTGAGCAGGCGGTCGTCAGCGACGTGGCCACGAAGTTCACCACGGACCCAGGGCGGTGGGTGGTCGAAGGCGACGTGGCCGGTGAAGGTGCGACGGGGCGCTTCAGCTGCACCATCGAGTGGTACACCTACGGGCCGGCAGCGATCTACTACACGGACGTGCAGACTCCCTGAGCCATGGCGCCGGGCTCGATTCGGAGCCCGCCGTCGACCGCCCTACGAGCACAGCCCGTTGCGGTCCGGGTCGTCGTACTGCGTCGCCGGGAGGGCCGGCTTGCCCGACGGATCGGGCGAGGTGCTCGGCGACGGGCTCCCGCTCGGGCCGCTGCCGCCGGTCGCGGGGTCGTCGGCCGTGATCACGCCGGTGAGCAACCGGTCGGGGATGGCCCGGTCGTGCCGGATCGCGTGCCAGATCTCGTTCGCCGCGGGTTGGGTCCAGGCCACGTGTGCCAGATCGCCGGGTGGCTGGTGGTTCGGGATGGTCAGGAACTGGATGTGGCCCAGACCGATGCCCTTGAACTGCAGGCCCAGGCCGACCAGCTTCGCGACGTTGCCCAGGCCCTCGTCGACCGTGACCGAGTCGATCACCGCCTTGAGGAACTTCCGGAGCGTGAACGGGTTGGCCAGCGTGCCGGCGCTGACCGCCTCGCGGGCGATCGATCCGACCAGGGCCTGCTGACGGCGCGTGCGGCTGATGTCCGAGCCGTCACCGATCCGCTTCCCGTCGGGCGTGAAGATGTGCCGCATCCGCGCGTAGGTGCGCGCCTCGGTCCCGTCGAGGAGACGGTTCTTACCGGCCTTGATCGTGGTGTGGGTGTAGGTCCCGTCGACCATGTCCTGGGGGATGCACATCCGCACCCCACCGATCGCGTCGACCATCTGCTTGAACCCGTCGAAGTCCACGACCACGTGGTGGTCGAGGTGGATCCGGGTGAGCTGCTCGAACTGCTGCATCGTGCAGGTCGCACCGCCGACCTCGAACGCGGCGTTCCACATCGCTCCGACCTCGGCGGGTGATGCGGCGTAGCCCTCGGAGGCAGGGCACTCGGGCCGGTCCACGATCGAGTCGCGGGGGATCGAGATCCCGTAGGCGCGGGTCCGGTCGGCGGAGAGGTGGAACAGGATCGTGGTGTCCGACCGTGCCCCGGTCGACCGGTCGCCGTCGATGTCGTTGGCGCCCTCGCGTGAGTCGGTGCCCATCACCAGGATGTTGATCGGCTCGTGCGGACCCTCCACCTCGACCGCGGGCGGCCGATGGGTGAGGTCGCCTTGACCGGGGGAGACGTGGATGCCGCTGTTCAGATCCCGGTACAGGTACGCCGCGCCGAGGAGCAGCACGAAGACGAGCGACAGTGCGACGGCCCCGAGCGCGCGCAGGACCGTCCGGACCGTGCCCCGCCGACGCCGTTGTCCACCCGTCGACTCATCGGCCGGAAGCGGTGGGGTCGACATGGAGGTCCACCTTAGGGGGACGCCCGGAGGGCGGGTCCGTAGTCTCAGGGCCATGTCGGTCCTGATCGCCGGATGTGGCGACCTCGGCACCGAGGCCGGCCTGCGGTTCGCCGCCGCCGGCCACGGTGTCACCGGGTGGCGGCGTACGCCGAGCGTGCTGCCCGATCAGATCGTCGGCGTCGCAGCCGACCTGTCGGCCCCCGACCTCCCGCGCGTTCCGGGCGACACCGAGATCGTCGTGATCGCCGTCGCCGCCGACGGGTCGACCGAGGAGGCCTACCGGCGTGCGTACGTCGACGGGGTCGACCACGTCCTCGACGCCCTGGAACGTGATGGGGTCGCCCCCGGCAGGGCGCTGTTCGTGAGCTCGACCGCCGTCTACGGAGCCCTGACCGGCGAGGTCGACGAGAGCTCACCGACCGAGCCGACGGCCTTCAACGGCCGCATCATGCGTGAGGCCGAGGAGCGGTTCCTGAGCCGAATGCCGGGAGGAACGGTCCTGCGCCTGGGCGGGATCTACGGCCCGGGTCGGCAGGGGCTCATCGACCGGGTCCGCTCAGGCACGGCCGCACCCACCGACCGGCGGACCGCGAGGATCCACCGTGACGACGCGGCCGCGGCGATCGTGCACCTGATGACCATGTCGGCGCAGCCCGAGGCGGTCTACGTCGGTGTCGACGACGATCCCGCCGTGCACGCCGACGTCGTCCGATTCCTCGCCGACGAGCTCGGCGTCGCCGACCCGCCGCCGGCCGAGGCAGGATCCCGGACCCGGGGCGCCGACCGGGCACTCAGCAACGCCCGACTGCGGGCCACGGGCTGGGTGCCGGCGTACCTGACGTACGTCGAGGGGTATCGCTCGATCCTCGCGGGGGTCGGGGTCCGGCACCCGTAGGAGTCGATGCGTTCGCCCGCGGGCGGGCGTCGTCCTCGCCTACTCTGGCGCCACGCACGGGGGTGGGATCCGAGTCGAGAGGCACGAGCATGACCACACAACAGAGGCAGTCGGTTCCTGCGCTGCACCTGCGGCGGCGCGACCAGATCTCGATGATGTTCTGGGGCGGCCTCGTCGTCGCCGTGCTCGCGGGCCTCGTGACCTTCGTGGCGTGGGGGATTCCGTTCGTCGCCGTGTGCAGCCTGCTGGTCTTCGTGTCGGCCGCGTTCGTCCTGCTCCTCGGCGGAGTCGCCTGGGCGACGCGGATCGGGTTCGAGAGCCTCGAACCGGGGAGACGGACCTCGCGTGACTGATCCGCGGGCCTCGGTCTCGATCGACGCCCCGATCGAGACCGTCTGGCAGATCATGCTCGACACGCCGTCGTACGGCGCCTGGAACCCGTTCGTGGTCCGGGCCGACACCGCTCAACCGGCCGCGGTGGGCAACCCGATCCTGCTGCACGTGCGCTGGGCGAACGGGAAGGGCACCACGTCGCCCGAGCGGATCACCGCGATCGAGCCGCCGACGGTCGCCGCCGACGGCACCGCGACCGCGCTGCTGTCGTACCGCTACGAGGGACTGCCGTCCAGGCTCGGCCTGGTCCGGGGCGTGCGGCACCAGCGGCTGACCCAGCGGCCGGGCGGGTCGACCGTCTACGACACGGTCGAGGAGTTCAGCGGTCCGCTCGTCCGCCTGGCGGGACCGGGCCGGGTGGCCGACGGGTTCGCCCGGCACGCCGCCGGGCTCAAGGCCCGCGCGGAATCCTGAACCCGCTCAGGTCCGGCGTCAGTCGACGTCGGGGGTGACGAGCCAGAGCTTGGCCTCGTCGAGGTCGTCGTCGTCGAAGACCTTGATCTTGCCCTTCATCAACCAGCCGAACGCCTTGATCGCGTTCTCGACCCAGTCCACGTCGGTGACGACCGCGATCCGTGCCCACGCGTCGTGGTTGCCGGCCCACAGCCGGGTGTCGGACCACAGCGCGCCGGGGGAGTAGGACTCGAAGTCCTCGCCCAGGACGTAGAGCAGCCGCACCGGCCCCTCAGCGATCGCGGCGGTGACGGCGGGCGCGAGGACGGTCTCGTAGTCCTCCTTGGTGACCTTGCCGGTGGCTTCGAAACCGATCGCACCGATCGGCATCTGCTCGAGTCGCTTGATCATGCCTCGCACCCTAGCCGGATCGGTCCGGGTGCCCAGGCGGCTCTCTGACGGTGGTCGACCACGTTTGACCCGTCGTTCACACGCCGGCCGGCCGGGATTCGCTCGGCGAACGTAGCGTCCGCATGTGATCCTGCGCGGCTTCATCGGCAGCATCTGCGTGCTCGTCGGAGGATGGATCGTCGCGACGTTGCCGGACTCCACGCCGATGCTGCGGCACCACGCCCTCGTGCTGCTGCGCGAGCATGAGTGGGGCCGGATGCTCGGGCTCGCCGTGATCATGCTGGGGCTCGGGCTGCTGGCGCACTCCTGGCTCCGGCTGCGCAGCACGATCGCCGACACGTCCGCCGACGCCGGGGGCGACGAGGCACTCGCCCTGGTGCGGTTCGCGACCGTGCTCTGGACCCTCCCGCTCGTCGTCGCCCCGCCACTCTTCTCCCGCGACGGCTGGTCCTACGCGGCGCAGGGCGCTCTCGTCGCTGCCGGGATCTCGCCCTACGAGCACGGCCCGTGGATCCTCTCCGGCCCGGTGCAGGAAGCGGTCGACCCGCGCTGGTGGTTCACCCCGACGCCGTACGGTCCGCTGCCGGTCTGGTGGGGCGCCGAGATGGCGCAGCACACCGGCAACCCGCTGATGCTCGCCATCGGGCACCGCATGCTCGCGCTGATCGGGATCGCCCTGCTGGCCTGGGCCACCCCTCGGTTGGCTCGATGGACGGGCGCCGACCCGGCGATCGCCACCCTCGTCGTGATCGCCTCGCCGATGATGCTGGCCAACGGTGTCGGCGGCCTGCACAACGACCTGCTGATGATCGGACTGATGGCGGCAGCACTCGTGGTCGGCGTCGAGCGGCACTGGGCGCTCGGCGCGGTCCTCGGGGGACTCGCTGCTGCGGTGAAGCTCCCCGGCGGACTGGTCTGCCTCGGCATCGTGCTGGCCACCGTCCCGGTCGGCGCGAGCCTGCTCCAGCGCGGTCGCCGAGCGGTCCAGGTCGGAGCCGTTGCGGTCGGTGTGCTCTTCGGGCTCGGCGTGGTCAGCGGTCTCGGGCACGGCTGGGTCGATGCGCTCAGCGTCCCCGGCACCGTCAACACGCTGCTGACCCCGGCCGTCGTCATCGGAGGGATCGGGGACTGGGTCTCCGGCCTGCTGGGTCTCGGGACCGAGCCGGCGTACTTCATCGCGATCATGCGGAAGGTCGGCTCGCTCGGCACGGTGGTGGTGCTCGCAGCCCTCGCGCTCAAGGCACCCACAGGACGTCGCACCGCGGCTGTCGCGGCCGTGGCGGTCGCGGTCAGCGCGCTCGTGCTCGGCAGCCCGGTGGTGCAGCTCTGGTACTTCCTCTGGCCGCTCCCGTTCCTCGCGGTGCTCCCGCTGAACCGGCGGGGGCGGGTCGCGTTGGTCGCGGGCTCGATCGTGCTCGGCCTGGTCGCACCGTTGGACCCGTCGTTGCACGGTGCCTACGTGGCGATCGTGCTGACCGTCGCCATGGGGCTGCTCGTCCTCGGGGTGCTGTGGCTCCTCGAGCGGGCCTCACGCCGAGGCCGGCTCCGCACGCTCGAACCGGCTCACGCGGCCGTGCACCTCGAGTAGCTGCTGGACGGTCGCCGACCACGGGAACTGCTCCGCCCGTGCGCGTGCCTCCCGACGTCGTACGGCGACGGGCCGCTCCGCCACCCGCAGGACCGCGTTCGCGAGCGCCGTCGGGTGCGGTGCGGCCCAGGCGCCCGAGGAGTCGTCGATCAGCTCGCGGGCGCCGCCGCGGTCCGCGGTCACCACGGGCGTTCCCGACGCCAACGCCTCCAGGACGGCGAGCCCGAAGGTCTCCGCCGGGCAGCAGGAGAGGCTGACGTCGGCGTCGGCGATCCGGTGGGCCAGCTCGGCGCGGTCGCTCAGGTGTCCGTGGAACCTGACCGGTGCCCGGCCGCACATCGCCATCAGCTCGGCCTGCATCGGTCCCTCGCCGAAGACGTCGAGCCGGACGTCCACGCCCCGGCGGTGCAGCTCCAGGGCGGTGCCGACCGCCAGCTGCGGCGACTTCTCGGGGGAGAGCCGGCCGACGTGGATCAGGCGCAGAGCCCCGGCCGTGCTCTCCCGCGGCCGACGCCGGCGTGGATGGAAGTGCTCGAGATCGGAGCCGAGCGGGATCAGCATCATCGGGGTGCCGGCATCCTCGGCGAGCTGGTGGAACTCCCGGTGGGCGTAGCGCGAGGTCACCACGACGTTGTCGAAGGAGCGCACGAGGATCCGGTTGAGCAGTCCGATCGAGACCTTGGTCGTGGTGTCCAGGCCGGTCCGCAGCTGCATCTGGTCGTCGAGCCGCTCGTGGCTGAACAGCACCGACCCGACGCCGTTGCGCCGCGCCCACCACGTCACCGGGACCAGGGTGAACTTGTCCGAGCACTCGATGCTGGTCGGGCCCCACTCCTCCAGGATGTCGACGACCCGCCACGGCTCGAGGATCAAGCGGTAACCGCCACCGACCCGCGGGGCGCGGACCTCGACGAGCGGACCGTGCGGGCCGTCGTACCGCCGGTCGTTCTCGCCCGGGATGACCAGGAGGCGTTCGCACCCGGCCCGGGCGTAGCCGGCCCCGAGCGCCTCGAGCGCTGTCTTCATGCCTCCCGAGCGGGGCCCGATGAAGTTGGCCAGCTGAGCGATCCGCACGTGACAGACCCTCCCGGTTCCAGGTGAACGGGGAGGGTCTGTGCGGTGGATGTCGCCCGACGGGCGCTGGCCGAGGTCAGGCGGCGATGGGCTTCCCGTTGAGCTTCTTGTAGGTGTAGGCGGTGCCGATCAGGGCGACCGGGGCGGTCACCAGGTAGCCCACCAGGCAGAGGCAGAACCCGACCAGGGTGAAGAAGAAGGCCAGGATCGCCCAGACCAGGGCGCTGCCGACGTTGTCCTTGACCATGGTGAAGCTGGCCTTGATCGCGTCGACCGGCTCCAGGCCCTCGTCGAGCAGGAAGTAGGTCGAGTAGCTCAGCAGGAACGCGGCGATGATGCCGGGGATGATGCAGAGCAGGAACCCGACGAACACGATCGCCCCGGTCAGCAGGGCCAGGATCAGCACCTTGCCGATCGGGACCCGGCGGGCCAGCGAGCCGATCTCGAGCGGACGGCCCTCGGTCAGGTCGAGCGCCGCCCGGACGATGAAGGCGCCGACGAACGTCTGGACGACGAAGCTGACCGCGGCGAGCAGGGCGGTGAAGAGCAGGCCGACCAGCTGGTCGCTGTCCTTGGGGGTCGCCAGCTGCAGGACGACCGAGACAACGGTGGTCGCGACGAGCAGCAGCAGCGTGATCGCGATGATCACCCCGGCGTTCTGGGTGAACTTGGTCCAGCCGTAGGAGAGGGCGTCGCCGACGGAGTAGTCACCTCCGCCGCTGGGTCCGGCCGGCGGAGCCGGGGGCGGCGGGGGCGGCGTCGATCCGTAACCGCCGTACCCGCCCCCGTCGGAGGGGGGAGGTGTCTGGCCGTAGTCAGGAGGCTGCGTCATGAGGGGAACGTAGTCCCAGCTGTGGCATCCTGAACAGGGCGATTCGCGCTTGAAACGCACTTGTCACCGTGAGGGTGCACCCCGATTTGGCGCGGCCCGGGCAGCCTAGTAATGTTTCCGCCCGTTGCCCCCTTAGCTCAGTGGTAGAGCACTTCCATGGTAAGGAAGGGGTCGTCCGTTCAATCCGGACAGGGGGCTCTGTGGCGGGGTAGCTCAGGCGGTTAGAGCGCACGACTCATAATCGTGAGGTCGCGGGTTCGATCCCCGCCCCCGCTACCAAAGGCTTCACCGCAAGCATCACGGCACCACCCAGCAGCAGCATCATCCACCATAAGGACTTCCCATGGCCTCCAAGAGCAGCGACGTTCGCCCCAAGATCACTCTTGCGTGCACTGAGTGCAAGGAGCGCAACTACATCACCAAGAAGAACCGGCGCAACGATCCCGACCGGATCGAGCTGTCGAAGTTCTGCCCGCGTTGCCGCACGCACCAGGCGCACCGCGAGACCCGCTGATTTCTGCGCTCCAGAGCGCACCGCGAAGACCCCGCCTCGGCGGGGTCTTCTGCATTTCCCGACAAAGGTCGCGCCCGATTGTTGGCGACCTCCGGGAAGCGGCGGCCCGTCCCGGCCCCCTAGCGTCAGGGGCGTGGATGACTCACTGCTGGAGCGCACCTTCGCGCCCGTCGGCCCCTGGCAGATCACCGCGGATCGGGTGCAGGCCTTCGCCGCCGCCACCCGGTACGCCGGCGCCGGAGTGCCCCCGACGTTCCCGATCGTGCTGCTCAACGACGCGATGCTCGCCCTGCTCGACGAGATCGACGCCAGCCTGGAGCGGATCGTGCACGGTGAGCAGCGCTTCACCTGGGCGCGTCCGCTGGAGATCGGCGACGAGCTCACCGCCAGCATGCGGATCGCCTCGATCCGGACCCTGGGGGTGGCCGACGTGCTCGGCACCCTGACCACCCTGACGGACGCGAGCGGCGCCGTCATCGGCGAGGCCAAGGCCACCCTTGTGCACTCGGCCGAGGAGGAGGTGGCATGAGCGAGACCGTGTCCTACGAGACCCGCACCTTCCTGCTGACCCGCGCGGACCTGCTGGCCTACGCCGAGGCCAGCGGTGACCACAACCCGATCCACTCCTCCGACGAGATCGCCCTCGCGGTCGGCCTTCCCGGCGTGATCGCGCACGGCATGCTCACCCTCGGCCTGGTCGCCAGCGCCGTCGAGGGCTGGGCCGCCGAGCACCACGACCACGCCGAGGTGGTCGAGCTCGGAGCCCGGTTCACCGCGCCCGTCGTCGTGCCCAAGGACGGTGCGGCCCAGGTCACCGTCGCGGTGAAGTCGGTCAAGGAGGCCGAGGACGGTGCCGCCGTCACGCTGATGCTCGAGGTCACCACCGGCGGCGAGAAGGTGCTCGCCGCCCCCAAGGCCGTCCTGCGACCCCGCGGTTGAGACACTAGGCCGGTGACCCAGCACCGGCTCGCCGACCACACCACCCTGCACCTGGGTGGACCGGCACAGCAGTGGGTCGAGGCGACCACCACCGCGGAGCTCACCGAGGCGGCGAGCGACCGGGACGCCCTGATCCTGGCGGGCGGTTCCAACCTGGTCATCGCCGACAGCGGTTTCGCGGGCACCGTGGTCAAGGTCGCCACCCGGGGGATCACCCCCGACACCGATCTGTCCGGAGGCGACCCGTCGTGCGGTGGGGTGCTGCTCACCGTCGCCGCCGGCGAGAACCTCGACGACCTCGTCGCCGAGACCGTCGCCCGGGGCTGGAGCGGCCTCGAGACCCTGGCCGGGATCCCCGGTTCGGTCGGCGCGACCCCGATCCAGAACGTCGGCGCCTACGGGTCGGAGGTCTCGCAGACCATCGCCCAGGTGCGGGTCTGGGACCGGATGCTCGGTGGGTTCCGCACGTTCGCCGCCGCCGACTGCCACTTCGCCTACCGCTCCAGCCGGTTCAAGTCCGACCCCGACCGGCACGTCGTGGTCGAGGTGGTCTTCCAGCTCATCCCCGGCACCCTGGGTGCGCCCGTGCGCTACGCCGAGCTCGCCGCTCGGCTGGGCATCGCCGTCGGGGAGCGGGCTCCGCTGGCCGACGTGCGTGCCGCGGTGCTCGAGCTGCGCCGGGGCAAGGGGATGGTGATCGACCCGGCCGACCACGACACCTGGAGCGCGGGCTCGTTCTTCACCAACCCGCTGATCGACCCGGCGAGCGTCCCGACCGGTGCGCCGTCGTACGACCAGGGCGACGGCACCGTGAAGACCAGCGCCGCCTGGCTGATCGAGCACGCCGGCTTCGCCAAGGGCTACGGCAACGACCGGGTCAGCCTGTCGACCAAGCACACCCTGGCGTTGACCAACCGCGGTGGCGCCACCACCGAGGACCTGCTCGAGCTGGCCCGCGAGATCCGCGACGGCGTCGAGCGGGAGTTCGCGATCACCTTGGTGCCGGAGCCGGTGCTCCTCGGCTGCCGGCTGTGACACGACGCAGCGACACCAGGACCTCGTGGTGCTCGGTCTGCGGGAACATGTCCAGCAGCCGGGCGCTCGTGACCGTGTAGGACTCCATCACCGCCAGGTCGGCGGCGAGGGTGTCGACGTTGCACGAGGAGTAGAGCACGTGCGGCACCGAGGAGGACTCGAGCCAACCGGCCAGCGTCGGACCGATCCCGCGCCGCGGCGGGTTGACGATCACCAGCTCCGGTTCGGCCCGCGCCGCCAACGCCGCGGCGGTCGCATCGCCGGCGATCCAGGTGGCCTCGACCTCGAGCTCGGCTGAGGACAGCCGGGCTGACTCGATCGCCTGCTCGCTCGCCTCCACGCCGACCACTTCGCGCCCCGGGGCCGCGACGTGCAGCCCGAAGCCGCCGACGCCGCAGTACAGGTCCCACACCGACGTCGGAGCGATCTCCTCGACCAGGCCGGCCGCCTCCCGGTAGAGCGTCGCCGCCACCTCGGTGTTGGTCTGGAAGAACGACTGGGGCCGCAGGTGCAGCGGGCGTCCGTTGACCTCCATGGTGAGGGTCTCGCCGTGCAGCAGCACCTCCTCGGGGCCCTCGAGGATCGCCTTGTGCGCCGGCTGGAGGTTCGCCGAGACGACGCTCACCGGCAGCGCCGCGAGCAGCGTGGGCAGGTGCTTGCGCAGCCGGGGGAGCGGCTCGGTCGAGCGCAGCACGAAGCGGATCATCAGCTCACCCGACGGGGCGACGGTGGCGAGCACGTGCTTGAGCTCCCCGCGCCGCTCCGGGATCGAGTACGGCGTCAGCCCGGCGCGGCCGATGAAGTCGGCGATCACCGGCAGCGCGTCGTGCAACCGCGGGTCGTGCAGCCCGCACTCGCGCAGGTCGACGCCGTTCCCGGCCGGGTCGAGGATGCCCAACGTCGGCTCGGACGCGGTGCCCCCGATCACCATCTTGGCCTTGTTCCGGAAGCCCGACTCCGGGCTGGTGACCGGCTCGCGCCACGGCACCTCGGCCGGCAGCGCGGCAGCGACCCGGCCCTGCTTGCGCGCCAGCTGGTCGACGTACGGCATGCCCATCCAGGCGCACGAGCGACACACGGAGGTGTCGAAGTAGGAGCACTTCATCGGAGCGGACCCTCAGGTGGTGCGGATCAGAGGACGACGCTGACGTTGCGGGAGGTCTCGGAGAACCCGGTGTCGGAGATCTCGCCGTACGAGAAGACGAGGACGACGAAGACGATCACCGCCACCAGGGCCAGCACGGCCAGGGCGAGCATGACGGTGCCGACGAGGCCGAGGATGAAGCCGGCCTGCGCATCGCCGCGGCCGCTGAGCGCCCCGTTGGACTGGTCGATCCGGCGCATCGAGCGCAACCCCATCACCAGCGCGACGGGGGAGCCGAGGAAGCCGAGGCCGCACAACGCGAACCCGACGACCAGGGTGGCGATCCCGGTGATCATCGCGGTGCGCGCGTTGGGGTCCTCCGGCGCGGTGGCGTAGCCGTACGGCTGCGGCGAGTACGGGTAGCCGTACGGAGGCTGGCCGGGGGGCGGCAGCTGGCCCGGAGGCGGCTGCTGGCCCGGGTAGGGCGGAGGCCCCTGAGGTGCGTCGGCTGACCCGTTCGGCTGCTCGCTCATGACCCCATCATTCCGCAGGGGTGGCGAGCCAGGCGTCGACGTCGGCCAGGAGCGCGGCCTTGGTCGACTCCGGTGCGGCCGAGGCGCGGATCGATCCTGCGGCCAGCGAGGCGAGGTCGGCGTCGCTGAGCTCGTGGGCGGCGCGCATCGAGGCGTACTGGCCGAGCAGTCGGGACCCGAAGAGCAGCGGGTCGTCGGCCCCGAGCGCGATCGTGGCACCGGCGGCCATCAGCGTCGGCAGCGGCACCTCGGTCAGCGACGAGTAGACCCCGAGCGAGACGTTCGACGTCGGGCAGACCTCGAGCGCGACGCCGGCCTCGACGAGGGAGTCGAGCAGGGCCGGGTCCTCCGCGGAGCGGACCCCGTGGCCGAGCCGGGTCGGGTGCAGCGAGCGCTGCACCGTCGCGATGTGCGACGGACCGAGCAGCTCACCGCCGTGCGGGACCAGCATCAGTCCGGCGCGCTCGGCGATCGCGAAGGCGTGCTCGAACTCCGCCGTGGATCCGCGGCGCTCGTCGTTGGAGAGCCCGAAGCCGGTCACTCCCCGGCCGGCGTACTGCGTCGCGAGGCGGGCCAGGATCCGGGCGTCGAGCGGGTGCCGGGTGCGGTTGGACGCGATGATCGTCGACATCCCGATGCCGGTCTCGCGGGAGGCGACCGCGACGGCGTCGAGGACGAGCTCGGTGAACGCGGTGATCCCGTCGAAGATGCCGGCGTAGCCCGACGGGTCGACCTGGATCTCGAGCCAGCGACCGCCGTCGGCGACGTCGTCCTCGGCGGCCTCGCGGATCAGCCGGTAGATGTCCTCAGGCCGACGCAGCACCGAACGGGCGACGTCGTAGAGCCGCTGGAACCGGAACCAGCCCTTCTCGTCGGCGGCCGAGAGCTGGGGCGGCCACTCGGTGACCAGCTGGTCGGGCAGCCGGAGGCCCTCCCGCTCGGCGAGCTCGAGCAGGGTCGAGTGCCGCATCGACCCCGTGAAGTGCAGGTGCAGATGCGCCTTCGGAAGAGACCGAAGGTCACGCACCCAGCTTCTCCGCGGCAGCCAGGCGCACGCAGACCGCGACGACGGCCATCGAGGCCTCCACGTCGGCCACCGACGGGAACGACGGAGCGAGCCGGATGTTGGTGTCGTCGGGGTCGTTCTTGTGCGGGTACGCCGACCCCGCCGGCGTCAGCGCGACCCCGGCCGCCTTGGCCAGCTCGATCACCCGTGCGGCCGTGCCCGGAAGCACGTCGAGGGAGACGAAGTAGCCACCGTTCGGTCGGGTCCAGGTGGCGATGCCGAGACCGCCGAGGCCCTCGCTCAGCGCGGTCTCGACCGCGGCGAAGCGGGGCGCGAGCAGCTCGCGGTGCTTGGCCATGTGCGCCCGGACACCGTCCGCGTCGCCGAAGAACTCCAGGTGGCGCAGGTGGTTGATCTTGTCGGGGCCGATCGAGCCGAGGCCGAGGTGGTCCAGGAACCAGGCGACGGTCTCGCGGGAACCACCGAGGAAGGCCACCCCGGCACCGGCGTAGGTGATCTTCGAGGTCGAGGCGAAGACGATCGGACGGTGCGGGTGCCCGGACGCGGCGGCCAGCGACACGATGTCGGCGCTCTTCGTCTCTTCGTCGGTGAGGTGGTGCAGCGCGTAGGCGTTGTCCCAGAAGATCTTGAAGTCCGGGGCTGCGGTCGGCATCGACGCGAGCCGCGCGGCCACCTCCTGGCTGGTCACCTGGCCGGTGGGGTTGGCGTAGGTCGGGACCAGCCACATGCCCTTGATCGACGGGTCGGTCGCGACCAGGGCGGCGATCGCCTCGGCGTCCGGGCCCTCATCGGTCATCGGGACGGTGACCATCTCGATGCCGAGCCACTCCAGCAGCGCGAAGTGCCGGTCGTAGCCGGGCACCGGGCAGATGAACCGGACCGGGCCGGCCGACATGTCGACGCTCCACGGGTGGGGGGAGTCGACGCCGCCCTTGAGGATCAGGGTGACCAGGGTGTCCTTCATCAGCGTCAGCGACGAGGCACCCTGGGCGGTGATCTGGTCGAGCTCCAGGCCGAGCAGCTCGGCGAAGACCGCGCGCAGCTCGGGCACGCCCGCCAGGCCGCCGTAGTTGCGGGCGTCGGTGCCGTCGGCCTGCTTCTTCGAGGCCGGCAGACCCAGCAGTGCGTCGGACAGGTCGAGCTGGTCCGCCGACGGCTTGCCCCGCGTCAGGTCCAGCTTCAGGCCCTTGCCTGCCAGGGCGTCGTACGCCGTGCGCTCGGCCGCGAGGAAGGCGGCGATCTGCTCGGGGGTCTGGTCGGCGAGGGGGGTCTGCTCCGTCACCGGGCCATGTTCTCAGATCGGCGGTAGCCGTACCGAACCCGGCGGCGTAGCCGGGCGCGGCCGGGGTGGTTAGGCTCGATCCATGAGCGAGCAAGGGAGCCTGTACGTCGTCGTCGACCCGGCCACCGGTGAAGTGGTCCGTGAATACCCGACGGCGACCGACAATGACGTCGAGACGGCGCTGAGCGCCACTACGGAAGCCTGGAACACCTGGTCGAAGACGACCACCGTCGCCGAGCGTGCGGCGTTGATCCGCAAGGTCGCGGAGCTGCACTACGAGCGCAAGGAGGAGCTCGGCGCCATCATCGTCCGCGAGATGGGCAAGCCCCTCGAGGACGCCATCGGCGAGGTCGAGTTCTCCGGAGCGATCTTCGAGTACTACGCCGACAACGCCGAGAAGTTCCTCGCCGACCAGTCGATCGAGCTGCTCGACGGCACCGGCACGGCCGTGATCAAGCGGGCGCCGTTCGGTGTGCTGCTCGGGATCATGCCGTGGAACTTCCCCTACTACCAGGTCGCCCGGTTCGCCGGTCCCAACCTGATCACCGGCAACCCGATCGTGCTCAAGCACGCCCCGCAGTGCCCCGAGTCGGCCGCCGCGATCCAGCAGATCTTCGACGACGCGGGCTTCCCGGCCGGGACCTACGTCAACCTGTACGCGACCAACGAGCAGATCGCCGATATGATCGCCGACCCGCGGGTCCAGGGTGTCTCGCTGACCGGCTCCGAGCGTGCCGGTGCGGCCGTCGCCGAGATCGCCGGACGTCACCTCAAGAAGGTCGTCCTCGAGCTCGGTGGCTCCGACCCGTTCATCCTGCTCGGCACGAACGACATGGACGCGACCGTCGAGGCCGCGGCCGCCGCGCGCCTGGACAACACCGGGCAGGCCTGCAACGCGGCCAAGCGGTTCGTCGTCACCAGCGACCTCTACGACGAGTTCGTGGAGAAGTTCACCGCGCGGGTGCTGGCCGGGGCCGAGGGCATCACGCCGCTCTCCTCGGCGGCCGCGGCCGCCGGCCTGCAGCGCCAGGTCGACGAGGCCGTCGCCGACGGTGCCTCGCTGGCCAGCGCGGGCGAGCGCGACGGCGCGTTCTTCCCGACCGGGGTGCTCACCGACGTGACCCCGGAGAACGGCGTCTACTACCAGGAGCTGTTCGGCCCGATCGCGATGGTCTTCAAGGCCGCCGACGAGGACGACGCGGTCCGGATCGCCAACGACACTCCGTTCGGTCTCGGCTCGTACGTCTTCACCCCGGACGCCGAGCAGGCCGCCCGAGTGGCGTCGAAGATCGACGCCGGCATGGTCTTCGTCAACGGCGTCCAGGCCGACGGCGTCGAGCTCCCCTTCGGCGGGATCAAGCGCTCCGGCTTCGGCCGCGAGCTCGGCCCGCTGGGCATCGAGGAGTTCGTCAACAAGAAGCTGATCCGCACCATCGCCTGACCTGGGCTGGTGAGCAGGCAGAAGTTTTCGCCTGCACCACGCTGAACGGGCAGAAGTTTGCAGCGCAGGCTGCAAACTTCTGCCCGTTCGCCGCGTCCGGGGTGAAAACTTCTGCCTGCTCACCGAGTGGAGAACGCGGCCTCCGAGGCGGGGTCGACGCTGCGGCGGGCGAGGGTGAAGCAGGTCGCGCAGGCGAGGGAGGCGATCAGCATGCACGCGCCCATCGGGACCGCGGTGTCGCTGCCGGCGATCCCGCCGATCACGGAGAACACGCCGCCGGTGGCGAACTGGACGCTCCCCAGGAACGCCGAGCCGGCGCCGCGGAGGTCCCTCGCCTGCTCCATCGCGAGCGCGGCGGTGTTGCCGGAGACGAAGCCGAAGCTGCCCACGGTCGCGAACAGCGGGACCAGGAGCAGGCCCGGCCAGGGCGACAGCGCCGCCAGCAGCACCAGCAGGCTGCCGCCGACCAGGACCGGCAGCGCCCGGGCCAACGTGCGTGCCGGGTGCACCCGGCGCCGCGACAACCGGGTCGAGGTCGCGCCGGCCGCCATCAGCGCCAGCGAGTTGAGGCCGAAGCCGAGCCCGAACGCCCAGCTCGGCAGCCCGAGCACCTCCTGGTAGACGAACGACGAGGTCGAGACGTAGCTCATCAGGCAGCCGAAGCAGAACGAAACGGTGAGGACGTAGGCGACGAACGTCCGGCGCTTCGCCAGTCGCCCGAGCGGTGCGTAGGAGAGCCGCGGCGTCCGCGCCTCCCGGGGCAGCGTCTCGCGCAGCACCAGGACGATGCCCACCAGCTGGAGGGCGAGGAAGCCCAGCACGATCGCGAGGATGCCGCGCCACGGCACGTGCCCGGCCAGCAGGCCGCCCAGCACGGGCGCCGCGACGGGGGCGATCGTGATGATGGTCATCATCAGGCTCAGCGCCTGTGCCGCCCGGTGGCCCCGGACGAGGTCGGCGATCATCGCGCGCCCGATCACCAGCGACGACGACGCCGCCACCGCCTGGACGAACCGGGCGCCGATCAGCACCTCGACCGAGGGGGCGATCACCGTGACCACCGAGGCGGCGATGGCGATCGCCGTGCCGACGAACATCGGCCGCCACCGCCCCACGTGGTCCGACAGCGGCCCCCAGAGCAGCTGCCCGACCCCGAGCCCGACCAGGAACGCGGTCAACGTGAGCTGGATGTGCTGGCCGTCGGTCTCCAGGCCGGTCGCCATCTCGGGGAACGAGGCGAGGTAGAGATCGGTCGCGACCGGCGCCGTCGCCGAGAGCAGCGCCAGGACGCCGATGACCTTCAGCGGCAGGCCGCGGTCCGCCGGGTCGTCCGATGTCGCCAGCCCAGTCACCCTCCGACGGTAGTGACCTCGGCTTCGAGGGGCACCAGCGGCCTCCGCGGTTTTGTGAACATCCGACAGTTCGCGGAGGCTGAGGTGGGACGTTCCGTCGATGCATCGGTCGGAGCGCGAGGCGTAAATTGAGCAACTTGTTCGGAACGATGGAGGGGTGGACGGATGTCTACTGAGGTGTCGGCGGATCGACGGGCGGCGCGTGAGGCAGCCCGGATCGACGGCGAGAACGCGCGGTCGTGGCAGCTGGTCAACGCGCTGCTGCGGGACAAGTTCGATGCAGCGGAGCTCGGACGCGCGGACCAGGTGATCCTGGACGTCGAGGACGCGGTCGACGCATCCCTCAAGGGCCAGGCCCGACAGAACGTGGTCGAGTGGCTGACCTCGGGCGGCAGCGCCTGGGTCCGGATCAACGACTGGACCACCCTGGACTGGCACGACGACCTGGTCGCGCTCGCCGGCGCCCCGGGGCTCAAGGGCGTCATCCTCGCCAAGGTCGAGGCGGCCGAGCAGGTCACCGACACCTTCCAGCGGCTCGGCGGGAACACCCCGGTGATCCCCCTCCTGGAGTCGGCCCTCGGCATCGAGGACGCGGTCAGCATCGCCCGTGCGCGCGGCGCCTACCGGCTGGCCTTCGGCAGCGGTGACTACCGCAAGGACACCGGCGCGGCCAACGAGCCGATCGCGATGGCCTACCCCCGCACCCGCCTGGTCCTGGCCAGCCGGATCGGCGGCCTGCCGGGCCCGATCGACGGTCCGACGGTCGGCAACGCCCACGCCCTGCTGCGCGAGCAGTCGGCCGACGCGGTTGCGCTCGGCATGACCGGAAAGCTCTGCCTCACCGGTGACCAGCCTGCGCTGATCAACGAGTCGATGAGCCCGAGCCCGGCCGACGTCAGCTGGGCGACCGACTTCCTCGCCGAGTTCGAGGCCAACGGCCGCGTCATCCGCGACGGGTCGGACAAGCCACGCCTGGCCCGCGCGGAGACGATCGTGGCCCGCGGCAAGATCTTCCGGATCGCTCCGGAGCCGGACGACAGCAGCACGAGTACGGCGTCGCCGTACTGAGCTCGCGATCGACCGTGACGCCCCGCCCCTGCTGGCCCTGCTAGCAGGGGCGGAGTGCGTCGTGGAGCTCGTCGACGCTCGGAGCGAGCGGCAGGGCGGTGGCGTCGGGCCGCGCGCGCAGTCCCTCGAGCTGGAGGGCGGCCAGGCGCTGCCAGGCCTGCGGACACCGTGACGCCGTGCGGGCGATGAGCTCGGAGTTGCCGAGCAGCATCAGGCTCAGGTCGGTCCGGGTGATGTCGTCGCGCACCTGTCCTGCCGCGCGAGCCCGGTCGAGCAGCTCCTCGAGGCGGACCCCGACGAGGGCCTTCATCTCGTCGGCCGCCTGCGTGCCCGGGAATCGTTGCGCCACCAGTTCGCGCAACGCGGCGTTGCCGGCCTGGAGCTCGCCCAGGCCGATCACCAGGCTGCGCAGCCCCTGGAAGGGATCCGGATCCGCGCAGGCCCGGTCCACGACGTCGAGGTAGGCAGCCGCGATCGTCTCCAGAACCGCGGCGACCAGATCGCCACGGGTGGGAAAGCGGCGGTACAGGGTCGCGATCCCGACATCGGCCCTGCGGGCGACGTCCTCCAGCGGCGCCTCGAGCCCGCGTTCGGCGAACAGCGCCGTGGCCGCCTCGATGATCCGCTCGCGGTTGCGGGCGGCATCGGCGCGGAGCGTCTCCGCGCGCTCGACGGCCGGTGCCTCGGTCATGGGACCCATCTTATCAACTGGAGGGCAGCCTCCGTTTCGTTGTAGAGTCCCCAAAATGGAGGCTTCCCTCCGGTTGTGGCGAGGCTTTAGCGTGGCTGATTGCGAGGTGATCCGGTGGCAGTGATCGACATGGGCCGACGATCCGCGGTCACCCCTGCCCTTCGTTCGGCCGTGCCGCCCGTGCTCGAGATCGGCGGGCTCATCCTGATGGCGGCTGCCTACACCTGGATCCGGGCGCAGCAGGGCGCCGACGCCGGCGTCGCGTACGCCCACGCGGAGGTGATCCTCGACCACGAACGGTGGCTCTTCGAGCACGTCGAGCTGCCGTTCAACCACTGGGTCGCTGCCACCGCCGTCGTCGCCGTGCCCGCGTCGTACTACTACGCCGTCTTCCACTACCTGATGACCCCGGTCGTCTTCGCGGTCTCGTGGAAGCGCGGCGGGTGGATCTACAAACGCGGCTACTGGACGCTGGTGATCGCCTCCGGCCTGGCGCTGATCCTCTACGCGACCTACTCCGTGGCCCCGCCCCGCCTGCTGCCCGGCAGCGGTGCGATCGACGTGCTCCGGCAGTACGCCTCCTACGGGTGGTGGGGCGATGCCGCCTCCGCGCCGCGCGCGATCGGCGACGCGACCAACCAGTTCGCGGCGATGCCGTCCCTCCACTTCGGCTGGTCGCTCTGGTGTGCCATCCAGATGTGGAGCTTCGGTGGGCGGGGGTGGCGGATCGCCGCGGTGGTCTACCCCACGATGCAGGCCGTCGTCGTGATCGGCACCGCCAACCATTTCATCGGCGACGTGGTCGTCGGTGGGTTGTGCGTGCTCCTCGCGGAGGCGATCGTGGTGCTGGTGCACCGCTACGGCCGCGAATTCGGCACCCGATTGGTGCTCGGGACCCGCGCCCCGTAAGATTCTCGACTGGTGGATTTCCCACATGATGTTGTGCGCCCTTTTTGGGGCCATGGCACCCTGTGGCCCAACAGAGATTCACCGGAGGGCACTAGCTCAACTGGCAGAGCACCGGTCTCCAAAACCGGGGGTTGGGGGTTCAAGTCCCTCGTGCCCTGCACCAAAACGTTGGACGAGGAGAGGCATGTCCGAGAGCACGACCACCCCGGCACCGCGCAAGCGTGGTGGGGGAGAGAAGCGCACGAGCCTCTTCACGTTCTACCGGCAGGTCGTCGCTGAACTGCGGAAGGTCGTGTGGCCGACGCAGCAGCAGCTGACGACGTATTTCATCGTCGTGCTGGTGTTCGTCCTGATCATGATGGCAATTGTCTCGGTCCTCGACTTGGGCTTCGGCAAGCTGTTCTTCGCGATCTTCGGCGGACGTGACTGACGAGAACCATGGACGAACTGATGGAGCAGAACGTGTCTGAGCAGGAATTCGAGCCGACCGAGGCCGACCTCGACGAGATCGAGAACGCTGACGACGCCGAAGAGGCTGCGGACGTCGTCGAGACCGAGGCGCCCGTCGCCGAGGATGAGCAGGTGGCCGAGGTCGAGGCTGAGGCTGCGGCCGACGAGCCCGCCGACGAGGACCCGCTCGAGGCGTTCCGCCGCGAGCTGTGGGCCAAGGCCGGCGACTGGTTCGTGGTGCACACCTACTCCGGCATGGAGAACCGGGTGAAGTCCAACCTGGAGAACCGGATCATCTCGCTCAACATGGAGGACTACATCCACGAGATCGTGGTCCCCACCGAAGAGGTCTTCGAGATCAAGAACGGCCAGCGCAAGAAGGTCAAGCGCACCGTTCTCCCCGGCTACGTCCTGGTCCGGATGGACCTCACCGACGAGTCGTGGGCCGCTGTCCGGCACACGCCGAGCGTGACCGGTTTCGTCGGCCACCAGCACCAGCCGGTTCCGCTGTCGATGTCCGAGGTCGAGTCGATGCTGGCTCCGGCCGTCGTCGCCGCCGCCGAGGCTGAGGCCGCGGCGATCGCCGCCGGCACCGCCGACCAGGGTGGCGCGGGCACGATCCTCGCCGCGAAGAAGCCGGTCGAGGTCGCTGACTTCGGCGAGGGTGACTCGGTCATGGTCGTCGACGGCCCGTTCGCGACGCTGCACGCGACGATCACCGAGATCAACGTCGAGTCCCAGCGGCTCAAGGCCCTGGTCGAGATCTTCGGCCGGGAGACCCCGGTCGAGCTGTCGTTCAACCAGGTCAGCAAGGTTTGAGATCGGCGCCCGTCTGACGGGTGCTTGATTTGGAAAGTCTCCGGCTGATGTCGGAGACTTTTCCATTGGTGGGCTCGCCTGCCGGTCGAGAGGCCGACGAAGGAGCCAGTGGCAGAGGCATCCGCCTCGTCATGACCACGGAGAAGAAAGAGACACAAGCATGCCTCCCAAGAAGAAGATCGCCGCGCTGGTCAAGGTCCAGCTCCAGGCTGGTTCCGCCACCCCGGCTCCGCCGGTCGGTACCGCGCTTGGTCCGCACGGCGTCAACATCATGGACTTCTGCAAGGCGTACAACGCCCAGACCGAGTCCATGCGCGGCAACGTGATCCCGGTTGAGATCACCATCTACGAAGACCGCACCTTCGACTTCATCACCAAGACCCCGCCGGCTGCCGAGCTGATCAAGAAGGCCGCCGGCCTGGCCAAGGGTTCCTCGGTCCCGCACAAGGACAAGGTCGGCAAGCTGACCAAGGACCAGGTGCGCGAGATCGCGACCACCAAGCTTCCCGACCTCAATGCCAACGACATTGACGCCGCGATGAAGATCGTCGAGGGCACCGCCCGTTCGATGGGCGTCACCACCGACTGAACGTGGGAGAGCCGCGCTGGCTCGCTAACCACACCTCCTCTTAACAACCGAAGGAACAATCATGCAGCGCAGCAAGACCTACCGCGCCGCGGCTGAGGCGTTCGACAAGAACGAGATCTTCAGCCCGCTGGCCGCTATCACCATCGCCAAGGGTGCGAGCAAGAAGAAGTTCGACGAGACCGTCGACGTCGTCATGCGACTGGGCATCGACCCGCGCAAGGCCGACCAGATGGTCCGTGGCACCGTCTCCCTGCCGCACGGCACGGGCAAGACCGTCCGCGTCATCGTGTTCGCGAACGCCGACAAGGCCGACGAGGCCCGCGCCGCCGGTGCCGACGAGGTCGGCGGTGACGAGCTCATCGAGCGCGTCGCCGGTGGCTGGACCGACTTCGACGCCGCTGTCGCGACGCCGGACCTGATGGGCAAGGTCGGCAAGGTCGCCCGGATCCTCGGGCCGCGTGGTCTCATGCCGAACCCGAAGACCGGCACCGTGACCGCCGACGTGGCCAAGGCCGTGTCGGACATCAAGGGTGGAAAGATCGAGTTCCGCGTCGACCGCCACTCGAACCTCCACTTCATCATCGGCAAGGCCTCCTTCACCGAGGCTCAGCTCGCTGAGAACTACGCCGCGGCGCTGGAGGAGGTCCTTCGTCTGAAGCCGGCCAGCTCCAAGGGTCGTTACGTCAAGAAGATCACCGTCTCCACCACGATGGGCCCGGGTGTCCAGGTTGACCCCAACCGCACCCGCAACGTCGCGAGCGACGACGAGAACTGATTGACCTGAGCGCAGACCGAGCCTGCTCGGTCACGCTTCGCCCGAAGGGGCCTCGCCGATTTGGCGGGGCCCCTTCGTCGTCCGTAGAGTGCTCCTTGAAACCAGAGACCGCCGGTTGTCTGAGGGCCCAGCCCGATGACCGAAGGCTCCGAGAAATCGGACGGCCCGCGCAGGATTCAGAGCATGACCCGGCCGCGCCGAAGTCCACGCCCTGAGCACTGCGCTCAGGGCGTTCGTCATTTCGGAGTGGACCGGGAGTCTCGCCCACGGAAGAAGGAGACCCATGGCGCGGGCAGATCGCAACGCGGCCGTTGCGGAGATCGTTGACGAGTTCAACGCCTCCGCTGGTGCCGTGCTGACCGAGTACCGCGGTCTCACCGTCAAGGAGCTGCAGACGCTGCGTCGCTCCCTCGGTGCGAACGCCAACTACGCCGTGGTCAAGAACACGCTGACCAAGATTGCCGCCGAGCAGGCGGGTTTCAACGGTCTCGATGACTACCTCGCCGGCCCGACCGCCGTTGCCTTCATCAAGGGTGACGTCGTCGAGGTCGCCAAGGGTCTGCGTGACTTTGCCAAGGCCAACCCCGCCCTTGTGATCAAGGGTGGCTTCCTGGACGGCAAGGCTCTCGACGCGAAGGAGGTCGGCAAGCTCGCTGACCTCGAGTCGCGCGAGGTCCTCCTTGCCAAGCTCGCTGGCGCCATGCAGGCGTCGCTGGCCCAGGCGCTCTACGTCTTCAACGCCCTGCCGACCAAGGCTGCGCAGCTCGCTGCCGCCCTGCAGGTCAAGGCGACCGAAGACCCCACGATCCTCGCAGGTGGTGCCGGTGCTCCGGCTGCCGCCGAGGAGGCTGCAACCGAGGCTGCTGCTGAGGAGGCTCCCGCCGAGGAGTCCACCGAGGCCGCTGCCGAGGAGACCACCGAAGCGTGAGCTTCGGAACCACCACCTGAAACCCCGGTTCGCCGCTTCTAAGCCGCGGCGCACCACATCGAAAGGAAGCCAATCATGGCGAAGCTCAGCACTGCAGAGCTGCTCGACGCGTTCAAGGAGCTCACCCTCATCGAGCTCTCCGAGTTCGTGAAGGAGTTCGAGGAGACGTTCGGCGTCACCGCCGCCGCTCCTGTTGCCGTTGCCGCTGCCCCGGCCGCCGGTGGCGCTGCTGGTGGCGACGCCGCCGCCGAGCAGGACGAGTTCGACGTCATCCTCGAGGACGCTGGCGACAAGAAGATCAACGTCATCAAGGAGGTGCGCGCCCTGACCTCCCTCGGTCTGAAGGAGGCCAAGGACCTCGTTGAGGCCGCCCCGAAGGCTCTCCTCGAGAAGGTCTCCAAGGAGGCCGCCGAGAAGGCCAAGGAGGCCCTCGAGGCCGCCGGCGCCAAGATCACCCTCAAGTGATCCTGCGTTCAACGCATCTCTGACGTCTCTGACGTCGTAGCCCCAGGGCGACCACCTCACGGTGGTCGCCCTGGTGGCATTTCGGGCCCCCTCCGTCGCCTCCCGCCGGAACTTCGGGCAAATGGGTCTAGAACCCGTTCTCGAAGCCGATCGACTGCCTGGACGAGCCGTAACCTCAGTCACACTTCGACGTTGTTACGGATCAGTAGGTTGTGGAACTGGGACGGGAGATCGGTGCGCCATGGGCGTCGACATCAAGATCGAAAACCTCACGAAGAGCTTCGGCAAGCAGTTGATCTGGGGAGACGTCAGCCTGACGATCCCTGCCGGAGAGATCTGCGTGATGCTCGGGCCTTCGGGTACCGGCAAGTCCGTCCTGCTCAAGACCGTGATCGGACTGCTCAAGCCCGATTCCGGCTCGGTGATCATCGAGGGCACGGACCTCGTCACCTGCTCCGAGAAGGAGCTCTACGAGATCCGGAAGCTCTTCGGCGTCCTGTTCCAGGACGGCGCGATGTTCGGCTCGATGAACCTCTACGACAACGTCGCCTTCCCGCTGCGGGAGCACACCAAGAAGTCCGAGACCGAGATCCGCAACATCGTCATGGAGAAGATGGACCTCGTCGGCCTGATCGGCGCCGAGGACAAGCTCCCCGGTGAGATCTCCGGCGGCATGCGCAAGCGTGCCGGCCTGGCCCGCGCCCTGGTCCTCGACCCCGAGATCATCCTCTTCGACGAACCCGACTCCGGCCTGGACCCGGTCCGCACCGCGTTCCTCAACCAGCTCATCGTCGACCTCAACGCCCAGATCGACGCCACCTTCCTGATCGTCACCCACGACATCAACACCGCCCGCACGGTGCCCGACAACATCGGCCTGCTCTACCACAAGCACCTGGCCATGTTCGGCCCCCGCGAGATGCTGCTCTCCTCCGAGGAGCCGGTGGTCCGCCAGTTCCTCAACGCCCAACGCGTCGGCCCGATCGGGATGAGTGAGGAGAAGGACGCCGACCAGCTCGCCGCGGAGAAGGACATGGACCTTCCCCCGCTGCCCCCGATCGCCCTGCAGCTGGAGCCCTCCAACGGGATCCCGCGCCGCAGCCAGCAGGCTCCGGGCGAATGGTGCCGGCAGAACGGCGTCACCCCGCCCCCTGGCTCCTTCCAGCCGGACTCCGTCCTGGCTGGCGGCAGGGGAATCACGGCCGAGGTCTGATCGGTCATGTCCTCCCTGACCGCGGCTCGGGTCCTGAGGCCGGTCGGGACGGCCGGACGCTTCTTCGCCTTCGGGCTCGACGTGTTCCGCAGCCTGTTCCGCCGCCCGTTCCAGCTGCGTGAGTTCATCCAGCAGGCCTGGTTCATCGCGTCCGTCACGATCGTGCCCACGGCCCTGGTCGCCATCCCCTTCGGCGCCGTCATCGCGCTCCAGGTCGGCGGCCTGATCAAGCAGTTCGGCGCCCAGTCGTTCGTCGGCTCGGCCAGCGTGCTCGCCGTCGTGCGTGAGGCCGGCCCGATCGCGACCGCGCTGCTGATCGCCGGTGCCGGTGGCTCGGCGATCGCGGCCGACCTGGGCGCCCGCAAGATCCGCGAGGAGCTCGACGCCATGATGGTGCTGGGCATCGACCCGATCCAGCGGCTCGTCGTGCCGCGGGTGCTGGCCTGCATGCTCGTCTCGGTGTTCCTCAACGGCCTCGTCAGCGTCGTCGGCGTGCTCGGCGGCTACGTCTTCAACGTGATCATCCAAGGCGGTACACCAGGGGCCTACCTGGCCAGCTTCACCGCGCTGGCGCAGCTGCCGGACGTCTGGCAGGGCCTGGCGAAGGCGCTCGTCTTCGGCCTGATCGCCGCCATCGTCGCCTCCTACATGGGGATGAACGCCGGCGGCGGCCCGAAGGGCGTCGGCGACGCGGTCAACATGTCGGTCGTGATCACGTTCATGCTGCTCTTCGTCGCGAACTTCGTGATGAGTGCGCTCTACATCCAGTTCATCCCGGCGAAGACGGGGTAGCGCCATGAGTCTCTTCACCGCCGCCGGGGCCAGTGCGAGCAAGGCCGCCAGCCGTCCGCTCAACTGGCTCGACCGGCTCGGCCGCGAGCTCGCGTTCTACCTGCGTGCGCTCAGCTGGATCCCGCGCGCCCTGGGCCGCTACCGCCGCGAGATCGCCCGGCTCCTCGCCGAGGTCACCCTCGGCTCCGGCTCCCTCGCCATCATCGGCGGCACCATCGGCGTGATCACCGCGATGACCTTCTTCACCGGCACCGAGGTCGGACTGCAGGGCTACGCCGCGCTCAACCAGCTGGGCACCAGCGCGTTCTCGGGCTTCGTCAGCGCCTACTTCAACACCCGCGAGATCGCGCCCCTGGTCGCCTCGATCGCGATGGCTGCCACCGTCGGCTGCGGCTTCACCGCCCAGCTCGGCGCGATGCGGATCTCCGAGGAGGTCGACGCCCTCGAGGTGATGGCCGTCCCGTCCATCCCGTTCCTGGTCACCACCCGGATCATCGCTGGTCTGATCGCCATCATCCCGCTGTACGTCGTCGGCCTGCTGTCGTCGTACCTGGCGACGCGCTTCACCGTGACCAAGGTGTTCGGCCAGTCGACCGGGACCTACGACCACTACTTCAGCACCTTCCTCCCGCCGGGGGACGTGCTGTGGTCGTTCGGCAAGGTCGTCGTCTTCGCCGTCGTCATCATCCTGATCCACTGCTACCACGGCTACACCGCCTCGGGCGGACCCGCCGGCGTCGGTGTCGCCGTCGGTCGCGCCGTGCGGACCAGCATCGTCACCGTGGCGATCCTCGACCTGTTCCTCTCGATGGCGATCTGGGGCTCGGTCACGACGGTGAGGTTGGCCGGATGAACAACCCCACTCGGTTCCGGCTGCTGGGGGTCTGCTTCATCGCCCTGATGGTCGTCGGTGTCTGGCTCGTCTACGCGGTCTTCACCAAGAAGTTCGCCACCTACGACGAGGTCACCCTGCAGACCAGCTCGGTCGGCCTGCAGCTGCCCGACCGTGCCGACGTCAAGGTCCGTGGCGTGATCGTCGGTGAGGTCCTGTCGACCAGCGCCGACGCCGACGGCGCCACCATCACGCTCGGGCTCTACCCCGACGAGATCGGCACCGTCCCCGCCGACGTGACCGGGGCGATCCTGCCGAAGACGCTCTTCGGCGAGAAGTACGTCTCCCTCCAGGTGCCCGAGGGCACCGCGGCGACCGCGAGCGCGTCGCTCCGTGCCGGTGACGTGATCAAGAAGACCCAGATCTCGACCGAGCTCGACGCCGTCCTCAACGACCTGTACCCGCTGCTGCGCGCCGTCCAGCCGGCCGACCTCAACATGACGCTGAACGCGGTCTCGACGGCGCTCGAGGGCCGGGGTGAGCAGCTCGGTGAGTCCCTCGAGACCGCCGACTCCTACCTGAAGAAGCTCAACCCCGAGCTGCCGGTGCTGCTCGACGACCTGCGCCAGACCGCGCGCGTGGCCGACACCTACAACTCGGTGATCCCCGAGCTCTCCCAGACGCTGCGCAACACCCTCGTCACCGCCGGCACCCTGCAGGAGAAGCAGCAGCCCGTGCGTGACCTGCTCCGGAACACCACCGCCCTGTCGGGCACCGCCGAGGCGTTCCTGCGCACCAACGAGAAGAGCCTGACCGACCTCGCCCGGATCAACGACGGGCTGCTCGCCACCACGGCGCGCTACTCGACCGAGTTCCCCTGCCTGCTGGGCGGCCTGGACGCGCTCGGCCAGCGGGTCGGGAACGTCTTCCGCGGCTACACGCTCCACATCGTGCTCGAGACGCTGCCCAACCAGCCGCGGGCCTACACCGCCGCGGACCAGCCGGTCATGAAGGAGGACCGCGGCCCGGCGTGCGGGCACCTGCCGACGCCGCCGTGGAACCAGGCGAACCCGCTGAGGGTCGTCCCGCAGGTCAACGACGGGACCGGGGGGAACCTCAAGTGAGCAGGACAGGTCTCGACTCGAAGACCACCAAGGACCTGGTCAAGCTGACCATCTTCATGGTGGTGACCGCGATGGCGACGGGGATCCTGGTGCTCACCATCGGCAACCTCTCGTTCGGCGGCACCCAGCGGTACAAGGCCGTCTTCACCGACGCGACCGGCGTCGCGAAGGGCGACGACATCCGGATCGCCGGGGTCAAGGTCGGCACGGTCAAGAAGATCGAGATCACCGACCGGACCAAGGCGCTGGTCACCTTCACGGTGGCGTCCGACCAGCACCTGGCCGACGCGACCCGGGCCACGATCCGGTACCGGAACATCGTGGGCCAGCGGTACGTGGCGCTGACCGACACCCTCGACAGCGGGAACCGGATGCACGCCGACCAGGTCATCCCGGTCTCCCAGACCCAGCCCTCGCTCGACCTGTCCGTGCTCTTCAACGGCTTCAAGCCGCTCTTCCGGGCACTCTCGCCGGACGACGTGAACCAGCTCTCCTACGAGATCGTGAAGGTCTTCCAGGGGGAGGGCGGCACGCTGGAGAGCCTGCTCACCCACACCGCCTCGGTCACCCAGACCCTCGCCGACCGGAACGCGGTGATCGACTCGCTGATCGCCAACCTCAACCAGGTGCTCGACCACCTCGGTGACCGCGACCAGCAGCTCTCCCGCCTGATCACGACGTTCCGCTCGTTCGTGGGCGGGTTGTCCCAGGACAAGGACGCGATCCTGAACTCCCTCGACCAGATCTCCGAGGTCTCGGTCCAGACCGCCGACCTGCTCCAGGGTCTGCGTGGACCGCTCCCGACGGACGTCACCCAGCTGCGCCAGCTCGGAGCGAACATCAACAAGAACAAGGCCGAGCTCGACCGGAGCCTCCAGGTGCTGCCGATCAAGCTCAACAAGGTCGGGAACACCGCCAGCTACGGCTCGTGGTTCAACTTCTTCCTCTGCAACTTCGACGCGACGGTGAAGCTGCCGAACAAGCAGCAGATCCAGGTCGGGACGAGCGCGCTCAAGCTGAACACGGGGACGAGGTGCAAGCTCGGATGAGGCGTCTGTTCGGCGGCGAGTTCAAGCCGTTCCGCGAGCGCAACCCCCTGGTCATCGGGGCGGTCAGCCTGGCCGCGATCGCGTTGCTGATGATGGGCGCCTTCAAGGCGCAGGACCTGCCCCTGATCGGCGGCGGGACGAAGTACTACGCCGCCTTCTCCGAGGCCGGCGGTCTCAAGACGGGCGACGAGGTCCGGATCGCCGGTGTCCGGGTGGGCAAGGTGGACTCCATCGAGCTCGACGGCGACCAGGTCAAGGTCGGGTTCCGGATCAAGACCGACTCCCACTTCGGTGAGAAGACCGCCGCGGCGATCAAGATCAAGACGATCCTCGGCGCGATGTTCCTCGCCCTGGAGCCTGCCGGAGCCGGTCAGCTCGCGGACGGCGCCGAGATCCCGGTCTCGCGCACCGAGTCGCCGTACGACGTCGTCGACGCCTTCACCGGTCTGGCCGACACCGCCGGCGACATCGACACCGATCAGCTCGCCGAGGCGTTCACCACCCTGTCGGACCTGACCCGGACCACCCCTGACTCGTTCAAGGCCGCACTCGACGGTGTCTCCGCGCTCTCGCGGAACCTGGCGGCGAAGGACGAGCAGATCTCGACCCTGCTCACCAACCTCGAGCGGGTCAGCACCGTCCTCGACCAGCGCGACGGCGACATCGTGGCGCTGATGAAGGACGCCGACGGCCTCTTCACCTCGCTGGTGGCGCGGCGTGCGGCGGTGCACGACCTGCTCACCTCGACCGCATCCCTGTCGAAGCAGCTCACCGGTCTCATCCGGGAGACCCGCACCGACCTCAACCCGGCCCTCACGCAGGTCAAGGGCGTGCTCGCGGTGCTGGAGAAGAACCAGGAGAACATCGATGAGAGCCTGCGCCTGATGGCTCCGTTCTACCGGCTCTTCGCCAACGTGCTCGGCAACGGACCGTGGTTCGACTCCTACATCCAGAACCTTCCTCCCGTGCCGGCGGTGGGCTGATGAAGCGCGTCCTTCGCTGGGTCGTCCCAGCCGCCATCGCCCTGGTCGTGATCGTGCTCGGCGTCCGGATCCTCTCCGGTCCCGGGGAGAAGACCCTGGTCGCGGAGTTCCCGCGCACCGTGTCGGTCTACGAGGGCAGCGAGGTCCGCATCCTCGGCGTCACCGTCGGCACCGTCGACAAGGTCGAGCCGGGGGGCACCTCGGTCAAGGTCACGCTCAGCTACGACGCCGACGTCAAGGTCCCGGCCGATGCCAAGGCCCTGATCGTCGCCCCGTCCGTGGTCGGTGACCGGTTCATCCAGCTCACCCCGGCCTACACCTCCGGCCCGATGCTCGCCGACGGCGCCGTCCTCGACGTCGCCCGGACCGGCACGCCGCTGGAGCTCGACGACATCTACAGCAGCCTCGACGACCTCGTCGTCGCCGTCGGCCCCGAGGGGGCCAACAAGAACGGTGCCCTGAGCGACCTGCTCGAGCAGACCGCGAAGAACTTCGGCGGAGAGGGCAAGACCGTCAACCAGACGATCAACGACTTCTCCGACCTCACCCAGACCCTGGACGACAACAAGGACGAGCTGTTCGGTTCGGCGGAGAAGCTCGAGGGCTTCATCGGCACGCTGGCGAAGAACGACGACACCGTGCGGGACTTCAACACCTCGCTCGCCTCGGTCTCGGAGCTGCTCGCCGGCGAGCGCAACGACCTGTCCGCGTCGCTGCGCAACCTCGCCACGGCGCTCGGCGAGGTCAAGACCTTCGTCACCGAGAACAAGACGGTGCTGCACGACGACATCGCCAGCCTCAACCGGCTGGCCACCACCGTGGTGAAGCGTCGCGACGAGCTCTCCGAGACGCTCAACAACGCGCCGCTCGCGCTCGACAACCTGTTCCACGCCTACAACCCGCGCTCCGGCACGCTCGACACCCAGGCCAACCTGGACAAGCTCGTCGGCTACAGCCTGGCCAACCTCCCGCTCAGCGCCTGCACGATCCTGAACAACATCGACGCGTCGGGCCAGCTGTGCAAGCTGCTCGGTGGCAACGGTCGCAGCGGCGACGTCTTCGGTGCCCTCGCCGGCACCGGAAGCGCGTCCGGGAAGCGCAACGACCTCACGCTCGGGGGACTGGTCCGATGACCGCGAACGCATCCCGGCCGACCTGGCGCCGTCGTACGGCGGGCCTGGCCCTGCTCCTGGCCTCAGCGGTCGGCCTGTCCGCGTGCAGCTTCGACGCCTACTCGCTGCCTCTCCCGGGCGGCGCGGACGTGGGGAAGAACCCGATCACGGTGACCGTCGAGTTCGCCGACGTGCTCGACCTGGTGCCGGACTCCTCGGTCAAGGTCGGCGACGTCACGGTGGGCCGGGTCGACGCGATCACCCTCGAGGACGGCCACGCCGACGTCCGGATCAAGATCCGTCGCGACACCGACCTGCCGGTCAACGCGGTCGCCAACATCCGTCAGACCAGCCTGCTCGGGGAGAAGTTCGTCGACCTGGCCGCGCCGGCCACCGACGCGAGCCCCACCCGGCTGACCACGGGTGACACCATCACCCTGGCCAGCAGCGGCCGCAACCCGGAGCTCGAAGAGGTGCTCGGGGCGCTCAGCCTGATCCTCAACGGTGGCGGTGTCGCTCAGCTGCAGACCATCTCCGTCGAGCTCAACAAGGCGCTCTCCGGTCGCGAGGACGCCGCCCGCAGCGTGCTCACCCAGGCGAACGCGTTCGCCTCCCAGCTGGACGCGCACAAGGGCGACATCGTGCACGCGATCGAGGCCCTGGACCGGCTGGCCGTCTCGGCCCGGGCCCAGGAAGCCACCATCGACGCCACCCTCGAGGACCTCCCGGGCGCGCTGGAGAGCATCGACTCCCAGCGCAAGGACCTGGTCACCATGCTGCAGGCGCTCAGCGACCTCGGCGTGGTGGGCACCCGCGTGATCAAGGCGTCCAAGGCGCAGGTCATCCGGACGGTCGAGAACCTGCAGCCGACGCTGACCCAGCTCGCGGCGGCCGGGGACCACCTGGTGAACTCCCTCGACACCGCCTTCACCTACCCGTTCGTCGACGAGGTCGTCGGCCGCGACCCGCAGGTGGCGCGCAACCTGCACATGGGTGACTACGTCAACCTCGCGATCGACCTCCAGATCGACGCCTCGGGGCCGCTGAGCAACCTGGGCAACCCGGTGCCGTCGGCGATCAACCCGACCAACGTGGTCAACAACCTGCTCAAGTGCCTGACCTCGGGCGACCTCACGGGCAAGGCCTGCAAGGACCTGCTGGCGGCCGGCACGACCCTGTTGGACCTGCTCAACGCCTGCAAGAAGCCGGCCAACCGGGACACCGCGCTGTGCGGCGTGCTCAACCAGGTGCCCGGGCTGCCCAACCTCTCCGGGACCGTGCCGTCCCAGCTCCCGTCGGCGCTCCACCAGATCCTGCCGAGCCCGTTGAACGACACCCTGGCCGGCCTGCTGCCCGGTCTGCTGCGGGCCGCTCCCGGAGCGACCGCCTCGTCCGACGGCGAGGTGAGCGGGTCGTTCACCTACGACGAGCTCAGCGGTGTCTACGACCCGAGCCTGGTCCGGCTGCTCGTGCCGGGCCTCGCCGTGAAGGGGGCGACGAAGTGATCACCCGACGGACCAAGGTCCAGCTCCTCATCTTCGCGCTGATCACCGTCGTCGGCGTGACCTTCGCCGGCGCCCGCTACGCCGGCCTGGGCCGGCTGGTGCACGACTCGGCCTACACGGTCGTGGTGCACCTGCCCTCCTCCGGCGGCGTCTACGAGGGCGCCGAGGTCGACTGGCGCGGGGTCAAGGTCGGCACCGTCAGTGCCATGGACCTCGCCGACGACGGCGTCGACGTCCACCTCGACATCGACAACAGCTACGACACGATCCCGGCCGACGCGATCGCCCAGGTCGCCAACCGCTCAGCGGTCGGCGAGCAGTACGTCGACCTGCAGCCGCAGTCGGAGAAGGGGCCCTACCTCCAGGACGGCTCGGAGATCGCCGCGTCACGCACCCGGACCCCGCTGCCGACCGAGAAGCTGCTCGGCGACGCTGCGACCACGGTCGGCTCGGTCGACACCCAGTCGCTGACGACCACCATCAGCGAGCTGGGCACCGCCTTCGGCGGGACCGCGACGGCCCTGCAGACGATCCTCGACTCCAGCACGTCGTTCATCCGGACCGCGAACGCCAACTTCGACCTGACCAGCAACCTGATCCAGGACTCCAACACGGTGCTGTCCGGCCAGATCGCGACCGCGAGCGCGATCACGTCGTTCTCCCGCAACCTCGAGCTGTTCAGCAACGTGCTCGCCGGGAGCGACCCCGACCTGCGGAAGCTGATCGCCAACGGGGCCGCCGGAGCCAGCCAGCTCAAGCAGTTCCTCGACGAGAACAGCGTCAACCTGACCGAGCTGCTCCGGAAGTCGGTGACGATCGGCGACGTCGTCTACGAACGCCTGCCGGGCCTGCGGTCGATCCTCGTGATCTACCCGTTCGTCGTCGAGGGCGGCTTCACCGTCGTCGACAAGGACAACGTCAGCGGCCAGTACGACGCCCACTTCGGGCTCGTCCTGACCACGGACAAGCTCTGCGAGAACGGCTACGGCGGCACCAAGAAGCGCTCGCCGCAGAACACCGCCGACCGTCCGCTGAACTCCAACGCACGGTGCACCGACTCCCCGAGCCAGTCCAACCCGCGAGGCGCGCAGAACCTCAAGCGCGCGCCGTACCGGGGTCCGGTGGATACTTCCTCCGTGATCGGTACCTACGACCAGAGCTCCGGCGCCTTCAGCTGGGGCGCCCCGGAGTGATCCTGCGTCGAGGGATGCTGGTCGTCGGCTCCCTCCTGATCGTGCTCGCCCTCGCAGCGATGGCCTACCAGGCCGTCCACCGCGGCGGTGCTCCGTGGTCGACGGACAACCCGACGCAGGACGCGCGTGACGACGTGATGACCCAGGCCCGGGCCTTCATGACCACGGTCAACAGCTACGGTCCCGACCTGGTCGAGGGACAGTCGATGCCGGCGTACCGTCGCAACGTCGAGGAGCTGGTCACGGCCAAGTTCAAGGCCGACTTCGAGACCAACGTGCCGTACGCCGAGGCGACCGTGGTCCAGAGCGGACTGGCCCGCACCACCCAGGTCTACGCGACCGGGGCGAGCGAGCTGGACACCGACCGGGGCCGGGCGACGGTGATCGTCGCCGGGGAGTTCACGAACACCTTCGCCGACCCGAAGGCGCCGACCGACCCGACCAAGCGGGTCACCGCCGACCCGCAGCCCTACCGGGTCGAGGTCGTCCTGGTCCGCCAGGGCGGGGAGTGGAAGGTCGACAACTTCACCCCGGTCGGCGCGACCGCCGAGCCGAGCCCCGACGCCTCCGCGACCCCGGGAGCGACGCCGTGAGCCGGCTCACCCGCGGCTGGGTCCTCGCCGTGCTCGGGGTCGTCGCGATCGTGCTCGTCGCCGCGGCGGCGTACTCCTGGTCCCGGCCCGACCCGATCGCGGCCGAGGACGCCGGGCGCGCCGCCCAGGAGGTGGCCGAGCAGGCGATCCTGCCGATCGTCTCCTACGACTACCGCACGCTCGACCAGGACAAGGCCGAGGCCGACAGCTACCTCACCGAGCGCTACCGGAGCGAGGAGTTCGATCCGCTGTGGGCCGCGATCGAGCAGAACGCGGGCACCTCGAAGACGGTGATCACCGCCCGGGTCGTCGGATCCGGCGTCGTGCACGCCACCCCGGACCGGGTCCAGGTGCTCGTCCTGGTCGACCGACCGACGAGCAACACCGACTCCCCGCAGCCGGTCACGTACCAGGATCACGTCACCCTCACGATGGTGAAACGCGGCGATTCCTGGCTCGTCGACGGCCTCGCGACCCAGTGAACTCGGCCCCAGGACACGCCGAGATCCGCCGAACTGCTTGACCCGGACAAACTTCGGGGTCATCATGTTGAGCCTCTGGGCAGATTGCGCTAGTGTCGTTCTTTGCGCGTGCCCTCAAATGCCCTTTGGTCTATCCGGTGACCCCTGTGGTGGTGGGCGCGCTGATATCCACCTGCGAAACCTGTTGAAGGATTCCTCTTGGCCGCGCGCAGCTCCTCCGCCACTTCCCGTCGCCTCTCTTTCGCAAAGATCACTGAGCCTCTCGAGGTTCCCCAGCTCCTCGCCCTCCAGACCGACAGCTTCGACTGGCTCGTCGGCAACGAGGCTCACGCCGAGCGGGTCGCCGCTCGTCGTGCCGCCGGCGAGGACGTGTCGGACAAGTCCGGCCTGCAGGAGATCTTCGAAGAGATCTCTCCGATCGAGGACTTCTCCGAGACGATGTCGCTCTCGTTCGAGAACCCGGTCTTCTACGACCCCAAGTACACCGTCGACGAGTGCAAGGAGAAGGACTTCACCTACTCCGCTCCGCTCTACGTCTCGGCGGAGTTCACCAACAACGACACCGGTGAGATCAAGGGCCAGACGGTCTTCATGGGCGACTTCCCGCTCATGACCGACAAGGGCACCTTCATCATCAACGGCACCGAGCGTGTCGTGGTCTCCCAGCTCGTCCGGTCGCCCGGCGTCTACTTCGAGCGGGCCGCGGACAAGACCTCGGACAAGGACATCTTCACCGCCAAGCTCATCCCGAGCCGTGGCGCGTGGCTGGAGTTCGAGATCGACAAGCGCGACCTCGTCGGCGTCCGTCTGGACCGCAAGCGCAAGCAGAACGTCACCGTCCTGCTCAAGGCCCTCGGCTGGACCAACGAGCAGATCCGCGAAGAGTTCGGCCAGTACGAGTCGATGATGTTGACCCTCGAGAAGGACAACACCACCGGCCAGGACGACGCGCTGCTCGACATCTACCGCAAGCTCCGTCCCGGCGAGCCGCCGACGCGTGAGGCTGCGCAGACGCTGCTGAACAACTACTACTTCAACCCGAAGCGTTACGACACCGCCAAGGTCGGTCGCTACAAGGTGAACAAGAAGCTCGGCCTGCTCGAGGCGTTCGACCAGCAGACGCTGACCGTGGACGACATCGTCGCCGCGATCAAGTACATCGTCGCGCTGCACGACGGCCAGACCCAGCTCGAGACCCCGCAGGGCCTGATCGACATCTCGCCCGACGACATCGACCACTTCGGCAACCGCCGGATGCGGACCGTCGGTGAGCTCATCCAGAACCAGCTCCGTACGGGTCTGGCTCGGATGGAGCGCGTCGTGCGTGAGCGGATGACGACCCAGGACGTCGAGGCGATCACGCCGCAGTCCCTGATCAACATCCGTCCCGTCGTCGCGGCGCTGAAGGAGTTCTTCGGCACCTCGCAGCTCTCGCAGTTCATGGACCAGAACAACCCGCTCGCGGGTCTGACGCACAAGCGTCGTCTGTCCGCGCTCGGCCCGGGTGGTCTCTCCCGCGACCGCGCCGGCATGGAGGTCCGTGACGTCCACCCGTCGCACTACGGCCGGATGTGCCCGATCGAGACGCCGGAAGGCCCGAACATCGGTCTGATCGGTTCGCTCGCGTCCTTCGGTCGGATCAACCCGTTCGGCTTCGTCGAGACGCCGTACCGGAAGGTCGTCGACGGTGTGGTCACCACGCAGATTGACTACCTGACGGCCGACGACGAGTCCAAGCAGGTCATCGCGCAGGCCAACGCCACGATCGACGCGAACGGCAAGTTCCTCGACGAGCGCGTCCTCGTGCGCCTCGCCGACGGCGAGGTCGCTGAGATCCCGGCCAACGAGGTCGACTACATGGACGTCTCGCCGCGCCAGATGGTGTCGGTCGCGACCGCCCTGATCCCGTTCCTCGAGCACGACGACGCCAACCGCGCCCTGATGGGTGCCAACATGCAGCGCCAGGCGGTTCCGCTGGTGCGCAGCGAGGCCCCGCTGGTCGGTACCGGTATCGAGTACCGCGCCGCCGTGGACGCCGGTGACGTGCTCACCGCGACCGCCGCCGGTGTGGTCAAGGACGTCTCGGCCGAGCTGATCGAGACGATGAACGACGACGGCACGTACACGACGTACCGCCTCTCGAAGTTCAAGCGCTCGAACCAGGGCACCTGTGTCAACCAGATCCCGCTCGTCACCGAGGGTGACCGCGTCGAGGTCGGTTCGCCGATCGCCGACGGTCCGGCCACCGAGGGTGCCGAGATGGCGCTGGGCCAGAACCTGCTGGTGGCGTTCATGCCGTGGCAGGGTCACAACTACGAGGACGCGATCATCCTGTCGCAGCGTCTCGTGCAGCAGGACTACCTCACCTCGATCCACATCGAGGAGCACGAGGTCGACGCCCGCGACACGAAGCTGGGCCCGGAGGAGATCACTCGGGACATCCCGAACGTCTCCGAGGAGATGCTGGCCGACCTCGACGAGCGCGGCATCATCCGCATCGGCGCCGAGGTCACCACCGGTGACATCCTCGTCGGCAAGGTCACGCCCAAGGGTGAGACCGAGCTGACCCCGGAGGAGCGCCTGCTCCGCGCGATCTTCGGTGAGAAGGCGCGCGAGGTCCGCGACACCTCGATGAAGGTCCCGCACGGCGAGGAGGGCACCGTCATCGGTGTCCGCGTCTTCGACCGCGACGAGGGCGACGAGCTGCCCCCGGGGGTCAACCAGCTGGTGCGTGTCTACGTCGCGCAGAAGCGGAAGATCTCCGTGGGTGACAAGCTCGCCGGCCGTCACGGCAACAAGGGTGTCATCGCCAAGATCCTGCCCGTCGAGGACATGCCGTTCATGGAGGACGGGACCCCGGTCGACGTCATCCTGAACCCGCTCGGTGTTCCGCGACGCATGAACATCGGTCAGGTCCTGGAGCTCCACCTCGGCTGGCTCGCCAAGCAGGGTTGGGACCTCGACCTCGCGGACGACAAGAACGTCCGCAAGACCGAGTGGGCCAAGCGCCTGATGGCGATCAACGCCGACAAGGCCGAGCCCGACACCAAGGTCGCCACCCCGGTGTTCGACGGTGCGCTCGAGGACGAGATCACTGGTCTCCTCAGCGCCACCAACCCGAACCGTGACGGTGTCCGTGTCGTCGGCACCGACGGCAAGGCCCGCCTCTTCGACGGTCGCTCCGGCGAGCCGTTCCCGGAGCCGGTCGCGGTCGGTTACATGTACATCCTCAAGCTCCACCACCTGGTCGACGACAAGATCCACGCGCGCTCGACCGGCCCGTACTCGATGATCACCCAGCAGCCGCTCGGCGGTAAGGCCCAGTTCGGTGGCCAGCGCTTCGGTGAGATGGAGGTCTGGGCCATGGAGGCGTACGGCGCTGCCTACGCGCTCCAGGAGCTGCTCACGATCAAGTCCGACGACGTGCCTGGTCGCGTCAAGGTCTACGAGGCGATCGTCAAGGGCGAGAACATCCCCGACTCGGGTATCCCGGAGTCGTTCAAGGTTCTCGTCAAGGAGATGCAGTCGCTCTGCCTGAACGTCGAGGTCCTCTCGCAGGACGGCAGCGCGATCGAGCTCAAGGACGCAGAGGAAGACGTCTTCCGTGCAGCCGAGGAGCTGGGCATCGACCTGTCTCGCCGTGAGCCCTCGTCCGTCGAAGAAGTCTGAGCAAGGTAGGTATTCAAAAAGTGTTGGACGTCAACTTCTTCGAACAGATTCGGATCGGCCTGGCCACCGCGGACGAGATCCGCGCGTGGAGCCACGGTGAGGTCAAGAAGCCGGAGACCATCAACTACCGCACGCTCAAGCCTGAGCGGGACGGACTCTTCTGCGAGAAGATCTTCGGCCCGACCCGGGACTGGGAGTGCTACTGCGGCAAGTACAAGCGCGTTCGCTTCAAGGGCATCATCTGCGAGCGGTGTGGCGTCGAGGTCACCCGTTCCAAGGTGCGTCGTGAGCGGATGGGCCACATCGAGCTCGCCGCTCCCGTGACCCACATCTGGTACTTCAAGGGCGTTCCGTCGCGGCTGGGCTACCTGCTCGACCTCGCCCCGAAGGACCTGGAGAAGGTCATCTACTTCGCGGCGTACATGATCACGTCGGTCGACGAGGACGCGCGTCACCGCGACCTGTCCTCCCTCGAGGCCAAGGTCGGCCAGCAGCGCGACATGCTGACCAACCGCATGGAGGTCGCGCTCAACGACCGCCAGAAGAAGCTCGAGGAGGACCTCGCGGCTCTCGAGGCCGAGGGTGCCAAGGCCGACGCCAAGCGCAAGGTGCGCGACGGTGCCGAGCGCGAGCTCGCCGCCATCCGCAAGCGTGGTGAGGCCGAGCTCGCTCGCCTCGACGAGGTCTGGGACACGTTCAAGAACCTCAAGGTGCAGGACCTGCTCGGCGACGAGCTCCTCTACCGCGAGATGAAGAACTGGTTCGGCAAGTACTTCGAGGGCTACATGGGCGCCACGGCGATCCAGAAGCGCCTCCAGGACTTCGACATCGCTGCTGAGGTCGAGTCCCTGCGCGAGACCATCGCCACCGGCAAGGGTCAGCGCAAGGTCCGCGCTCTCAAGCGGCTCAAGGTCGTCGACGCGTTCCGCAAGACCGGCAACCAGCCGATCGGCATGGTCCTCGACGCCGTCCCGGTCATCCCGCCGGACCTGCGCCCGATGGTGCAGCTCGACGGTGGTCGCTTCGCGACCTCCGACCTGAACGACCTCTACCGTCGTGTGATCAACCGGAACAACCGACTCAAGCGTCTGCTCGACCTCGGTGCGCCGGAGATCATCGTCAACAACGAGAAGCGGATGCTCCAGGAGGCCGTCGACTCGCTGTTCGACAACGGTCGTCGTGGTCGCCCGGTCACCGGTCCCGGTAACCGTCCGCTCAAGTCGCTCTCCGACATGCTCAAGGGCAAGCAGGGTCGCTTCCGTCAGAACCTGCTCGGTAAGCGCGTCGACTACTCGGGTCGTTCGGTCATCGTCTCGGGTCCGCAGCTGAAGCTGCACCAGTGCGGTCTGCCCAAGCAGATGGCCCTGGAGCTGTTCAAGCCGTTCGTGATGAAGCGCCTCGTGGACCTGAGCCACGCGCAGAACATCAAGTCGGCCAAGCGGATGGTCGAGCGTGCTCGCCCGGTCGTGTGGGACGTCCTCGAAGAGGTCATCACCGAGCACCCCGTGCTGCTCAACCGTGCACCCACGCTTCACCGTCTCGGTATCCAGGCGTTCGAGCCGCAGCTCATCGAGGGCAAGGCCATCCAGCTGCACCCGCTCGTCTGTGGCGCCTTCAACGCCGACTTCGACGGTGACCAGATGGCTGTCCACCTGCCGCTGTCGGCCGAGGCCCAGGCCGAGGCTCGGGTGCTCATGCTCTCGACGAACAACATCCTCAAGCCGTCGGACGGTCGTCCGGTGACGATGCCGTCGCAGGACATGATCATCGGTCTGTTCTTCCTCACCACCGACCGCGACGACCAGCCCGGTGTGGGCCGCTCGTTCGGTTCGCCGGCCGAGGCGATCATGGCGTTCGA
Organism: Nocardioides sp. JCM 18999; assembly: GCF_055391175.1. Taxonomy (NCBI): domain Bacteria; kingdom Bacillati; phylum Actinomycetota; class Actinomycetes; order Propionibacteriales; family Nocardioidaceae; genus Nocardioides; species Nocardioides sp. JCM 18999. The sequence goes on along the minus strand of NZ_AP043887.1, from coordinate 3,049,179 downwards.
CCGTGGCGAGATCTCGCTGCAGTCGCAGGTCAAGATCCGTCTCGACGACATCGTCGCGCCGGAGGGCTGGGAGGCTCCCGAGGGTTACGTCGAGGGTGACGCGATCATCCTCGAGACCACCCTGGGTCGGACCATCTTCAACGACACGCTGCCGGCTGACTTCCCGTACGTGAACGAGGAGGTCGGCAAGAAGCGCCTCGGCGCGATCGTCAACGCCCTCGCTGAGCGGTACCCGAAGGTCGTCGTCGCTGCCTCCCTGGACGCGCTCAAGGACAACGGTTTCCACTGGGCCACGCGCTCGGGTGTCACCGTCTCGATCGACGACGTCACGACGCCGTCGAACAAGCTCGAGATCCTCAAGGGCTACGAGGAGAAGGCGGCCAAGATCCAGAAGCAGTACGAGCGTGGTCTCGTCACTGACGAGGAGCGCCGTCAGGAGCTCGTCGAGATCTGGACCGAAGCGGCCAAGGAGGTCGGAGACGCCATGGAGGCGGCCTTCGACAAGAAGAACCCGATCTACATGCAGGTCACCTCCGGTGCCTCGGGTAACTTCAACCAGATCCGCCAGGTCGGCGCCATGCGTGGTCTTGTGGCCAACCCGAAGGGCGAGATCATCCCCCGCCCGATCAAGGCCAACTTCCGCGAGGGCCTGTCCGTGCTCGAGTACTTCATCTCGACCCACGGTGCTCGCAAGGGTCTGGCCGACACCGCTCTGCGTACCGCCGACTCGGGTTACCTGACCCGTCGTCTGGTGGACGTCTCGCAGGACGTCATCATCCGCGAGGAGGACTGCGGCACCGAGCGTGGCTTCCTGGTCTCGATCGTGGACGAGGACGTCGAGACGACCGCCTACGCCCGCACCGCGGCCGAGGACGTCATCGCCCCGAACGGTGACGTCGTCGCCGTCGCCGGCGAGGACCTGGGTGACGTCAAGATCGCCGAGCTCGCCGAGGCCGGCGTGGTCGAGGTCAAGATCCGCTCCGTCCTCACCTGTGAGGCCGCGACCGGTACCTGCGCCAAGTGCTACGGCCGCTCGCTCGCGACCGGCAAGCTGGTCGACATCGGTGAGGCGGTCGGCATCATCGCCGCCCAGTCCATCGGTGAGCCCGGCACGCAGCTCACGATGCGTACCTTCCACACCGGTGGTGTGGCGTCGGCGAGCGACATCACGCAGGGTCTTCCCCGCGTCGTGGAGCTCTTCGAGGCCCGCACCCCCAAGGGTGTCGCCCCGATCAGCGAGGCCGCCGGCCGCGTCCAGATCGAGGAGACCGACAAGGCCCGCAAGGTCCTCGTCACCCCGGACAACGGTGACGAGGTCATCGAGTACGTGGTGTCGCGTCGTTCGCGTCTCAACGTCGCCGACGGTGAGCACGTCGAGGTCGGTCGCACCCTCACGGTCGGTACCCCCGACCCCAAGGAGGTGCTCCGCATCCTCGGTGTCCGGTCCACCCAGAAGCACCTCGTCGACGAGGTCCAGGGCGTCTACAAGAGCCAGGGTGTGGCGATCCACGCCAAGCACATCGAGATCATCGTGCGGCAGATGCTGCGCCGGATCACGGTGCTCGAGTCGGGCGAGACGAACCTGCTCCCGTCCGACCTGGTCGACCGGGCGAAGTACGAGGCGGAGAACCGTCGCGTGGTCTCCGAGGGCGGCAAGCCGGCCTCGGGTCGTCCCGAGCTGATGGGCATCACCAAGGCGTCGCTCGCCACCGAGTCGTGGCTCTCGGCGGCCTCCTTCCAGGAGACCACCCGAGTCCTCACCGACGCGGCGATCAACGGTCGCTCCGACAGCCTCCGCGGCCTGAAGGAGAACGTCATCATCGGTAAGCTCATCCCGGCCGGTACCGGCCTGGAGCGCTACCGGAACATCCGGGTCGAGCCGACCGAGGAGGCCCGCGCGGCCGCCTACTCGGTGACCGGATATGACACCTACGACTACGACTTCGGTAACGGAACCGGTCAGGCCGTCGCTCTCGACGACTTCGACTTCGGTTCGTACCAGAACTGACGTAGCCCCCAGCAACGCCCGGTCCCGCAAGGGGCCGGGCGTTGTGCTTTCTGGAAGGATGGACCCCATGTCTGCGTTCCCGACCTCGACCGACGTCCTCGTAGTCGGTGCCGGTCCGGCGGGATCCGCGGCGGCGACCTGGCTGGCCCGGGCGGGACTCGACGTGACCCTGGTCGACATGGCGACCTTCCCGCGTGACAAGACCTGCGGCGACGGGCTGACGCCCCGCGCGATCGCCGAGCTCCAGCTGCTCGGCCTCGAGGACTGGGTGCGGACGCACCCCGTCTCGCGTGGTCTGCGCGCCCACGGCTTCGGCCAGACGCTGGAGCTGCCCTGGCCGGGTGGATCTCACCCGGACTGGGGTTCGGCGGTCGCCCGTGTCGAGCTGGACGACCACCTGCGCACGAACGCGATCAAGCACGGGGTGACGGCGATCGACGGACTGAAGGCCGTCGACGTCCGTCGTGAAGGCGGCCGGGTCGCCGCGGTGGTGTTCGAAGGCGGCGCCGAGATCGCCTGCCGCTGGCTGATCGTCGCCGACGGGGTGCGCTCGCCGCTGGGGAAGGTGCTCGGACGCGAGTGGCACCGGGACACCGTGTACGGCGTCGCCGGACGGTCCTACGTGAAGAGCTCCCGCAGCGACGACCCGTGGATCTCCTCGCACCTCGAGCTGCGGGACGAGGCGGGGACGCTGCTCAGCGGCTACGGCTGGGTCTTCCCCCTCGGGGACAGCCTCGGTCATGGGGAGGGAGGGTCGGTCAACCTCGGCGCCGGCACCCTCGCGACGGCGAAGCGACCCGCGGACGTCGCGATCAAGCCGTTGATGCGCACCTACGCCAACCAGATCCGCGACGAGTTCGGACTGCAGGGCGAGCTCCAGTCCGAGGCCAGCGCCCTGCTCCCGATGGGCGGCGCCGTCAGCAACGTCGCGGGCCCCAACTGGGCGCTCATCGGTGACGCGGCGGCGTGCGTGAACCCGCTCAACGGCGAGGGCATCGACTACGGCCTAGAGACCGGACGGCTGATCGCCGACGTCCTCACCGCTGCTCCGAACACCTCGCTCACCACCATCTGGCCCGCGATCCTGACCGAGCACTACGGCGAGGCGTTCTCCATCGCCCGGCGCCTCGGCGGCATCGCGACCAACCCGAAGCTCGTGGCAGCGCTCGGCCCGGCCGGCCTCCGCAGCCGTTGGCTGATGACGCTGGCCCTGCGCTGGATGGGCAACCTGGTCACCGACGAGGACCGCGACTCCGCCGCCCGGCTGTGGCACTGGGCAGGGCGCCGGTCGATCGCCCTCGACGCACGACCCCCGTTCTCATGAGCGCGATGAGGCGGCGGGAACGACTGCCTCAGGTCCAGCGGGTCGCCGCCTACGCCGTCATCCTCCGCGACGACCGGATCCTGCTCTCGCGCCTGGCCGACGCGCTCAGCCCGACCCCGGTGTGGACGCTGCCCGGCGGCGGGCTCGACCACGGTGAGGACCCGCGATCGGCCGTGGTGCGCGAGGTCCGCGAGGAGACCGGACTCGACGTCACGGTCGGGGAGACGGCCTGGCTGCTCTCCGCCCACCGGTCGAACACCTGGCGTCGGGGCCGCAACGTGGACGCCCACGCCCTGCGGATCGTCTACGACGGCTGGGTCCCCGTCGACGCACCGCCGCCGCACACCGTCGAGGTCGGTGGGTCCACGGCCGAGGCTGCCTGGCACTCCCTGGCCGACGTACGGTCCGGGGCGGTGGCCACGCTGTCCCTCGTCGCCGAGGCGCTGGATCAGCACCAGGTCACGCGGGTGCAGCGGGTGGCGACGTACGGGCTCCTGACCCGCGCCGGCGACGGTGCCGGGGGTGGCGTCGAGGTGCTGCTGACCCGGATCGCGCCGCACGCGGTCAGCGGCGGCAAGTGGCACCTGCCCGGCGGCGGGATCGACTTCGGTGAGTCACCCTCCGACGCGCTGCTGCGCGAGTTCGTGGAGGAGACCGGGCTCAAGGTCGAGATCGAGGCGCCGCTGGAGATCCGCGACCTGCACTTCACCGGGGTCGCGCCCACCGGACGGCTCGAGGACTTCCACGGCATCCAGCTCGCTTACCGGGTGCGGATGCTCGACCCGACCGCGACGCCCGAGATCACCGAGGTCGACGGCACCACCGACCAGGTCCGCTGGGTGCCGTTGGGTGAGGTCGAAGCGCTGGAGACGACGACGATCGTCGGAGCCGCGCTCGCCGCGGCCGGACTGGCTGCGGGCGGATCGGCTGCGGACGGGCCGCCCGCTCACTAGCCTCCTCGGCATGAGGCTTCACTGGGCGGCGCTCCTCGGGGCGGTCCTCCTCCTCGCCGGCTGTTCCGGGACGTCCGAACCGACTGCTGCGCCGTCCCCGCCCGTGGTCCCCACGACTCCGGCTGCTCCGACCAGCGCCGCGCCGATCGTGATCGGTGACTGCCAGGTCCCGCCGAAGGACCTGATCGACTGGGCGGGGTACGCCATCGCCAGTCATCCAGGACCCTTTACCGCCACGGCGATGGTCCGTGCAGCGACCACCGCCACCGGCGTCTGGTACGTCATCGCGGTCGAGCGGGCCTACGTCCACGACGACGGCAGTCTCGCCGGCGGCGCCTCGCTGAGCGCGGCACTGACCAACGACGCCACCGCGGTGACGGACCACGAGGATCCGCAGATGATCCCGCTCGGAGCCGACGACGTGCCGGAGACCGGTGCCGGGCGGGACTCCTTCCGTGCTGACTGGTCCAACGTCAGCTGGACGGGGGCGACCTTGAACGCCGGCCGAGCTGCGCTGCAGCGGGCCCTGACCTGCCTCGCGTGAGGGTTCCGGGCGTCCACCGGGCGGAGGCGCGAGCGGAGCGGCTGCGCACCAGTGGGAGAATGGCCGCGTGACGCTCGTTGCCACTGACCTCGCCGCTGAGCTGCGCAGTCGAGGACTCACGGTCGACGACTCCACGCTCACCCGCGCCCTCTACTCCTCCGACGCCTCGCTCTACCGCGTCGTGCCGCAGGTCGTGGCGACCCCGCGGGAGACCGACGAGCTGGTCGCGCTGCACGAGGCCTCGCGCGCGTTGGGCGTGCCGCTGACCCTGCGCGGGGCCGGCACCTCGATCGCCGGCAACGCCGTCGGCCCCGGCATCGTGGTCGAGACCCGGCAGCTGGGCAGGGTCCTGGAGCTCGATCCCGAGGCCCGCACCGCCCGCGTCGAGCCGGGCATCGTGCACGCCGACCTGCAGCGTGCGGCGGCCCCGCACGGGCTGCGCTTCGGCCCCGACCCCTCGACCCACACGCGCTGCACCATCGGCGGGATGATCGGCAACAACGCCTGCGGCAACCGCGCGCTCGGCTACGGCCGCACCGTCGACAACGTCGAGGCGCTGAGCGTCGTGCTCGGCACCGGCGAGGTCGTCTCGTACGACGGTTCGGGTGCTGTCGGCGTCGCCGCCGAGCGGCTGGTCGCGCTGGCCGATGCCAACCTGGCGCACGTCCGGACCGAGTTCGGCCGCTTCGGCCGCCAGGTCTCCGGCTACTCGCTGGAGCACCTGCTGCCCGAGAAGGGCCGCCGGATCGACCGGTTCCTGGTCGGCACCGAGGGGACGCTGGCGACCGTGCTCGAGGCGACCGTGAACCTCGTCGTCGACGAGCCGCACCGACTGCTGCTGGTGCTGGGCTACGCCACCATGCCGGAGGCCGCCGACGCGGTCCCGGCGGTGGTCGCCGCGGCGCGTGCCGCCGGCGGCAAGCTGATCGCCTGCGAGGGCCTGGACGCCCGGATCGTCGAGCTGGTCCGGTCGCGCGGGGGAGCGGTGCCCGAGCTGCCGCGTGGTGCCGGCTGGTTGATGGCCGAGGCCGCGGGCGATGACGCCGAGGCCATCCTCGCCGCCGTCGACACCGCTTCGGGCGCGCTCGCAACCCGACTGCTGGTCTCGCCGGCCGAGCAGGCTGCGATGTGGAAGATCCGCGAGGAGGGCGCCGGGTTGGCCGGTCGCTCGCTGCCGACACCGGCCTACTCGGGCTGGGAGGACGCCGCCGTACCGCCGGAGCACCTCGGTGCCTGGCTGCGCGACTTCGACGAGATCCTCGGTGCCCACGGCCTGCAGGGCCTGCCCTACGGCCATTTCGGCGACGGCTGCATCCACTGCCGGATCGACTTCCCGTTCCAGCCGGGCGACCCGGCCTCGGCCGCGGTGTTCCGCGAGTTCATGGTCGCCTGCGCGCACGGGATCAAGAAGTACGGCGGCAGCCTCTCGGGCGAGCACGGCGACGGCCGGGTGCGTTCGGAGCTGATGCCGCTGATGTACGACGCCGAGTCGATCGAGCTGTTCGCCGCGGCCAAGGCGATCTGCGACCCCGAGGGTCTGATGAACCCGGGCAACATCGTCGAGCCGGCCTCGATGACCGACGACCTGCGTCCGGTCCGCCCGCGGGCCCGCCCGACCACCGCGCTGCGACTGCTGCACGACGACGGTGACCTGGGGGCGGCCGTGCACCGGTGCACGGGTGTGGGCAAGTGCGTGGCACCCTCGACCTCGGGGGTGATGTGCCCGTCCTACCTCGGCACCAAGGAGGAGAAGGACTCCACCCGCGGTCGCGCGCGGGTGCTGCAGGAGGCGTTGGACGGTGCCCTCGTGCAGGGGCTGGCCGATCCCGCCGTCGCGGGTGCGCTCGACCTCTGCCTGGCCTGCAAGGGTTGCTCCACCGACTGCCCCAGCGGCATCGACATGGCGACGTACAAGTCGGAGAGCCTCTACCAGACGTACGACGCCCCGGGTGCTGTCGGCGGTCGCCGGCCCCGCTCCCACTACCTGCTCGGGCGGCTGCCGATGTGGGCGCGGCTGGGTGCGCCGTTCGCGCGACTGACCAACCTGCTGCTGAAGCTGGCTCCGTTGGCGTGGTTCGCCAAGTGGATGGCCGGGATCGACCAGCGGCGGTCGGTGCCGAAGTTCGCGCCGAAGACGCTGCGGCGCTCGGCGACGACCGGACGTGTCGTGGACGTCGAGGCGCCTGATGTCTGGATCTGGGCTGACTCGTTCACCGACCACTTCTTCACCCAGTCCGGTGCCGCGGCGATCGAGTTCCTCGAGGCGTCCGGCCTGCGGGTGCGGGTGATCAAGGACGACGCCTGCTGCGGGCTGACCTGGATCACCACCGGCCAGCTCGACCAGGCACGCTCGATCATGGAGCGCACCGTGCGGACGCTGGCGCCCTACATCGCCTCCGGTGTCCCTGTCGTGGGTTTGGAGCCGTCCTGCCTCGCGACGCTGCGCTCGGACTCGGTCGAGCTGACCGCGATCCCCGAGGCGGCCGAGGTGGCTGGCGGGATGCTGAGCTTCGCCGAGCTGGTGACGCGCCTGGAGCTGCCGCTGCCCGACCTGTCCGGCGTGGAGATCGTCGCCCAGCCGCACTGCCACCAGAGCGCGGTGTTCGGCTGGAAGGTCGACCAGGCGTTGCTGGAGCGGGCCGGCGCCACCGTGACCAAGGTGGCCGGCTGCTGCGGGCTGGCCGGCAACTTCGGGGTCGAGCAGGGGCACTACGAGGTCTCCGTCGCGATCGCCGAGACCCACCTGCTGCCGGCCGTGCGCGCCGCCTCTCCGCCGACCGTCATCCTGGCTGACGGGATGAGCTGCCGGGTGCAGCTCGACGACCTGGCCGGGGTGCCGACGATGCACCTCGCCGAGCTCTTCGCCTCGCGCCGCTGAGTCTCCACAGGTGGTGCTGCCGACCGGGTTGTGCACCGGCCGGTCGGGCTGCGTGACCGGAGGTCCTCCCCGGGACCGAGGGTGGGGTCATGACACATCTCGTGCGCACCCAGGCCGACCTCGAGCAGCTGTGGTCCGAGATCATCGTGCCGGGCGCCGAGCCCGATCCGGTGGTCTTCGTGCTGCTGATCGACGAGGCGTCGAATGCTCTGCCCGCCACCCTGGCGATCGAGGATCCACCCGAGTTCCTCTCCGTCTGCGAGGCGCTCGACTTCGCGGTTGCTCTGCGCACGACCGTCGCGGAGTTCTGCCCCGGAGGGAGCGTGGCGGTCCTGCTGAGCCGCCCCGGGCCCGCAACGATCACACCCGACGACGTCCGGCGGGCGCACGAGCTCCACTCCGCGTTGGAACGCTACGGCGTGCGATCGTGGCCGTTCCACATCGCTGGCGATCGTGAGATCCGACCGGTGTCCGCCGACGACCTGACGGCGTTCGTCCGGCTCGACGGCTGAGCGAAGGCTCCGGTCAGACCGGGGTCGAGTCGGACGGGACGAATCCGGCCCCGTGCCCCGGCAGGATGAGGGCCGGGCTGAGGTCGAGGAGTCGTTGACGCTGCTCGCGCAGCAGCCCGCGGTCGGGGGCGAACGGGTCGTCGGCCGGGCCTTCAGCCATCCACCACAGGTGCGTGGTCACGACCAGTCCGGACGTGGTGGTGGCCAGGACCGAGACGTCCTCGGCGGTGTGGCCGGGCGTCGGCGTCAGTCGGATCGACTCCGAGAGCTGCCAGTCGCCGGGCTCGCGGTCGATCCACTGGTCGTGCACGTAGGTCGTGCCCACGTCGTGCACCCGCGCGTTCTCGAAGAGCGCGATGTTGATCGTGTGGTCGGGGTGGTGGTGGCTGAGCACGATGTCGGTGACCTCGGCCGGGTCGACCCCGAGGGCCGCCAGCGGGTCGAGGATCGCCGACCGGCTCGCGACCATGCCCGGATCGACGATCACGACCGACGCTCCGTCGCGGAGCAGCGTGACCGTGCTGGCCACCCGCTCGTCGGCGTACCCCTCGACCAGGACATCCACGGTGGCGACCATGTCCCGGACGGTAGCAGCGCACTCGCGATGGGGTCGGGATGCGCGCGCGTTCGTAGACTGCCGGAGTGAGCCCGAAGCAGCGCCGACTGATCATCCCCGCGGCCCTGGTGGCCCTGCTCGTGATCGTCGTGATCGCGCAGGTGCTGAAGTGAGCCAGAAGGGCGCGTCGAAGCCGGCCCGGGAGAGCGAGCCGCTGCTGCGGGTGCTCAACCGGATGCGCTCGCTGATCCGCGATCCTGAGGTGCTGGTCAAGGCCGTGGCGAGTGGCAAGCAGCGCGGCACCGACCCGGCCTGGCGTCGTGCCGAGATCCGGTACGTCGACCTGAAGTCCGGCACGCATCTGCAGATCACGACCTACGACGCCACCCAGGCGTTCACCGCCAACCACGCTGTCGGCGACCTCGAGGCCCTGGACGCTCTGCTCGACCTGCCGTTCGCGCGCTGGGTCGTGACGGCGCTGGTCGACGGCGTCGAGACCGAGACCACGATCGAGGCCAAGACCCCCCACACCGCCCTCGTCGCCAGCAAGGTAACTGCTGGTGAATCCGGGGCCGCGGCGGGTGCCGAAGCGGATTCACCAGCACTTAACCCTGTGCGCGCGCACGACCACGCCAAGGAGCGTCTGCTGCCGGAGTCGGACCCGGTCTTCATCACCCTCGGGATCAGCGACAAGGACGGCAGGCTCAAGCCCAGCCGCACCGCGAAGTACCGGCAGGTCGAGGAGTTCCTGCGCCAGCTCGACGTCGCGATCAGCGATGCGACCAGCTCCGGCCGGCTGCGGAAGCCGACCGCCGAGGAGCCGCTGCGGATCGTCGACCTGGGCTGCGGCAACGGCTACCTGACCTTCGCCGCCCAGCGCTTCCTGACCTCGGTCCGCGACCTGCCCGTCGTCGTCACGGGGGTCGACGTCAAGGAGCAGTCCCGCGAGCACAACAGCGCCGTCGCCGCCTCGCTCGAGGTGGCGGCCGAGTTCGTCGTCGGCACGATCGACGGGGTGACGTTCCCCGACGACGCCCGCCCGGAGATCGTGCTCGCGCTGCACGCCTGCGACACCGCGACCGACGACGCCCTGGCGCGCGCGATCGAGTGGGAGTCCGCGCTCGTGCTGGCCGCACCCTGCTGCCACCACGACATCGCGGCCCAGCTGCGCAAGGCGCCGACCCCGTCGCCGTACGCGATGCTGACCCGGCACGGCATCCTGCGCGAGCGGCTGGCCGACACCCTCACCGACGGGCTGCGCGCCTCGCTGCTGCGGGTCGCCGGGTACAAGGTCGACGTGATCCAGTTCGTCGAGAGCCAGCACACCCCGCGGAACACGATGCTGCGCGCGATCCGGTCCTCGGGGCCGGTCAAGGGCGGCGCGGTGAAGAAGGAGTACGACGAGCTGGTGGCGACCTGGGGGCTGAAGCCGCGGCTCGCCGAGCTCCTCGGGTCGGCCTGAGGCTCGTGCGGTGATCGCGCGGATCGTCGCGGCCCTCGTGCTGTCGCAGGCGCCGCACACGGTGGCGTTCCACTTCACCGATCCCGCGATCACCGAGTCCTCCGGGCTGGTGGCCCTGCCCAACGGCCTGTTCGTGACCACCAACGACTCCGGTGACACCGGGCGGGTCTTCGTCGTCGACGACCACGGGACGACGCGGCGGGAGAGCGACTGGTCAGCGTCAGCGACCGACGTGGAGTCGCTGGCCCCCGTCGGCTGGCCAGCGAGCTCGGACCGGGTGTGGGTCGGCGACATCGGCGACAACGGGGCGCGGCGGGAGTCGATCGTGATCACCCAGGCCAAGGTCGGCCTCGGCGCGGAGACCGACGAGGGCATCCTTCCGCAGCGCTACGTCTATCCCGACGGAGCCCACGACGCCGAGACCCTGATGGCGGCCCCCGACGGCAGACTGCTGATCGTCACCAAGGGATTCCTCGGCGGCACCCTGTTCGCGACGCCGCGGCCCGAGGACCTGGGCTTCGACGAGGTCCGGACGCTGGAGCAACTCAGCTCGCCGAACGCGATGCTGCCGATGGCGACCGACGGCGCGTTCCTGCCTGACGGGAAGCACTTCCTGGTGCGCGGCTACACCTCGGCCACGCTCTACGCCTGGCCGAGCCTGACCCGCCTCGGGTCGATGACGCTGCCGGCCCAGAAGCAGGGCGAGGGGCTCGCGATCGACGCCGACGGCACGCTGTGGCTCTCCTCGGAGGGAGTCGACAGCCCGGTGCTCAAGCTCCAGCTGACCCCGGCCCTGCAGGCCATCGTCGACGGCACCTCGCCGTCAGCCACCCCCACCCCCAACGGACCGTCCGCGACCGACGAGCCTCCGGTCGACGCCACGCCTCCCGCCGAGCCCGAGATCGAGTGGGTCGGCTGGCTCGCCGGCGCCGCCGTCCTCGTCGGCATCTTCGCCTTCCTCGCCCGGCGCCGGTAGCAGTTCGCCGAGATGGCCCGTCTGGTCCGCCGAGATGGCCCGGCTGGTCAGGCAGCACGCCTCTTGCGTGCAGGTGTGCCGATAAGTAGCGTGCGGGACATGGGCGCCCAGGTCGGACGGGTCGCTCCACTGGCGGAGCCGTGGAGCGACGAGGATGCGCGAGCGATCGGTCGGTGGGGCCACCCCGAGGCGACGTACCCGCCGCTGCTCCTGACCCGCTGCCTGCAGCGGATCCCGGCCCTGGCCGACCGGACGCGGGCGATGGGCGAGTCCCTGTACGTCGACGGGCGACTGTCGGCGCGGCACCGCACGATCGTGATCCTGCGGACCTGCGCTCGGATCGGCTGCGCCTACGAGTGGGGCGGGCAGGCCGCGTTCTGGGGCCCGATCGCTGGCCTGAGCCCGGAGGAGTGCGACGCGCTCGTGACCTCGGCGGCCGACGATGCGTTCTGGGCACCCGACGAGCAGGCGCTGATCCGGGCGATCGACGGACTCGAGGCGACCGGCTCGATCGCGGGGCCGGCGTGGGACGACCTCGGCTTCCTCGACGACGAGCAGCGGATGGAGTTCCTGGTCGTCGCGGGTTGGTACCGGACGATCTGCACGCTGTGCAACGCGATGGCGTTGCCCGTCGAGGACTGGATGCGACCCTGGCCGGCCGGCGCCGATGCCCCCGCGGTGACGGCATGACCGGCGTGTTCTCGCTGGAGGGGCGCACCGCCCTGATCACCGGCGGATCCCGCGGCATCGGCTTGGCGATCGCGACCGAGTTCCTCCACGCCGGCGCCCGCGTGATCCTCTGCGCGCGCCACGGTGAGGAGCTCGACGCCACCGTCGCCGCCCTACGGCCGCTGGGGGACGTGGACGGGGTCGTCGCCGACCTGTCCAGCACCGACGGTGTCCGTGCGCTCGCCGCTGACGTGGCCGAGCGCACCGAGAGCCTCCACGTCCTGGTGAACAACGCCGGGGCGACCTGGGGTGCACCGATCGAGGAGTTCCCGGAGAACGGCTGGGACAAGGTGATGACGCTCAACGTGAAGTCGCTGCACTACCTGACCGCCGAGCTCCTGCCGCTGCTGCGTGCCGGTGCCACCGCCGAGGCGCCGAGCCGCGTGATCAACATCGGATCGATCGACGGCCTGGCCGCGCCCCTGATGGAGAACTACGCCTATTCGGCCAGCAAGGCGGCGGTCGCGCAGCTGACCCGGCACTACGCGCGCCGGCTCGCCCCCGAGAACATCCTGGTCAACGCGATCGCGCCTGGCCTGTTCGAGTCCAAGATGTCGGCCTTCATCGTCGAGACACCCGAGCTCGCGGAGCTGGCGACCAGCACCATCCCGTTGCGCCGGATCGGCCGTCCCGAGGAGATCGGCGGCACCGCCGTCTGGCTGGCGTCACGCGCCGGTGGTTACGTCACCGGTCAGGTGATCGTCGTCGACGGCGGCAGCCTCGGCGCGGGCCGCTGATTCGTCAGAGGTTCGGGACGACGTGGTCCAGGCAACGGGTGAGCGCCTCGACGTCGGCGGCATCCACGGTCGGGTACATCGCGACGCGCAGCTGGTTGGCGCCGATCCCGCGGTAGGAGTCGAGGTCCACGACGCCGTTCTCCCGCAGGATCGCCATCACCCGCGCCTTGTCGATCGACGCGTCGAGCTCGATCGTGGCGACGACGTCGGACCGGTTCTCGGGGTCGTCGACGAACGGGGCGGCGTACGACGCCTTCTCGGCCCACTCGTAGAGGACCGTGGCCGAGGCGTGGGTCCGTGATGCCATCGCCGGCAGCCCGCCCTCAGCGTTCATCCACTCCAGCGTGCGGGCCATCAGGAACAGCGTCGCCAGCGACGGGGTGTTGAGGGTCTGGTCCTGGCGGGTGTTCTCGAGCGCCTGGACGAGGTCGAAGAACGCCGGGATGTAGCGCCCCGAGGCCTTGATCCGCTCGGCGCGCTCGATCGCGGCGGGGGAGAGCGCGGCGAACCAGAGCCCACCGTCGGAGGCGAACGACTTCTGTGGGGCGAAGTAGTAGACGTCGGCCTGGCTGATGTCGAGGTCGAGGCCGCCGGCCGCCGAGGTCGCATCGACGACCGTGAGCTGGTCCGCGGTCGCCCCGGCCGGACGCACGACCGGCGCCCACACGCCGGTCGAGGTCTCGTTGTGCGCCCACGCGTAGACGTCGACGTCGGCATCGGCGACGCAGACCGAACGCGTGCCGGGCTCGGCGGGAAGGATCGACGGGCTCTCCAGCCACGGCGCGGCGTTGACGGCCTTGCCGAACTTGCCGCCGAACTCACCGAAGACGGCGTGCTGCGAGCGGCGCTCGATCAGGGCGAAGGCGGCCAGGTCCCAGAATGCGGTCGAGCCACCGTTGCCGACCGCGATCTCGTAGCCGTCGGGCAGGGAGAACAGGGTTGACAGCCCGTCGGTGACCTCGCGGACCAGGTGCTTGACCGGCGCCTGCCGGTGCGAGGTCCCCATCAGGGAGCGGCCGGTCGCGGCCAGCGCCTCCAGCCAACCGTCCGGCACCTTCGCGGGCCCGGAACCGAAGCGGCCGTCTGCGGGGAGGAGGTCGGCGGGGATCTTCACGGGCTCATTCTCGCAGCCGCGGTCCAGCCGATTGTCCCGGTCCGGACTCCGGGCGGTCCTAGGCTGACTGATCGTGAGGGATGCATGAGCGTCGAGTCCGGTCCGCAGATCGTCTACGGCACGCCGCTCGGGCGGGCGGTGATCGGCGCTGCGGTGCTCGGCTCGGCGATGACGTTGCTCGACGGCACCGTGGTCAACGTGGCGCTGCGCACGATCGGCACCGATCTCGATGCCAGCCTGGCCGAGCTGCAGTGGATCACCAACGCCTACCTGCTGACGATGGCGTCGCTGATCCTGCTCGGCGGCTCGCTGGGAGACCGCTTCGGGCGGACTCGGATCTTCATCATCGGCACCTCCTGGTTCGCCCTCGCCTCCCTCGGTTGTGGCCTCGCGCCGACGGCGGAGGTGCTCGTCGCGGCCCGCATCCTGCAGGGCATTGGTGCCGCCCTGTTGACGCCGGGCAGCCTGGCGATGATCCAAGGGGTCTTCGCCCACGACAGCCGGGCGCGAGCGATCGGTGCGTGGACCGGCCTGACCAGCGGTGCGGCCGCCGTCGGCCCGTTCGTCGGCGGCGCGCTCGTGGAGTACGCCTCGTGGAGGTGGATCTTCCTGATCAACCTGCCGATCGCGGTGGTGGCCGTCCTGGTGGCGCGGCGCTGGGTGCCGGAGACCCGGGCCGCGGCCGTCCCCGCGCGGTTCGACGTCCTGGGTGCGGGACTGGGCGTGGTCGCGCTGGGAGGCGTGACCTACGCGCTGATCCAGTGGGGTGATCGCGGAGCCTGGATCGCCGCCCTTGTGGGTGTGGTGGCGGCGCTCGGGTTCCTCCTGGTCGAACGCCGCTCGCCCGACCCGATGATGCCGCTCGACCTCTTCCGGGAGCGGACCTTCAGCGCGGCCAACGCGATGACGTTCCTGGTCTACGCCGCGCTCGGCGCGATCCTGCTCTTCCTGGTGCTGCAGCTCCAGACGGTCGGCGGGTACGGCGCCCTCGAAGCGGGGCTTGCCACGCTGCCGATCCCGATCGGGATGCTGCTCCTGGCCTCGCGCGGGGGCCGGATCTCGGACCGGATCGGTCCGCGCATCCCGATGACGGTCGGGCCGCTGGTGATGGCGGTGGGCGTGCTGCTGCTGTGGCAGATCGACGCGGAGGTGAGCTACTGGGTCGACGTACTGCCGGGGCTCGTGGTCTTCGTGCTCGGGCTCGCCTTGATGGTCGCGCCCCTGACGGCGACCGTGCTGGCGGCCGCCCCCGACGAGCGCGCGGGGATCGCCAGCGGGATCAACAACGCCGTCGCGCGGGCCGGCTCGCTGCTCGCGGTCGCCGCCCTGCCGGCCCTGGTGGGCCTGGGCGGCGCCGACTACACCGATCCTGCGGTGTTCGGCGCCGCCTACGGCTCGGCGATGATCGCGTGCGCGGTGCTGCTGGTCGCGGGCGGGATCGTCTCCTGGATCACGATCCCGACCCGGCAGCGCTGATCAGGACCAGTCGGGGTTCCAGCCGGCGATCTCGGAGGCCGGGCGGGTGCCGGGGCCGGTGTAGATCGCGCTCGGGCGGATCAGGCGGCCGGTGGTCTTCTGCTCCAGGATGTGGGCCGACCAGCCGCCGGTGCGGGCGCAGGTGAACATCGACGTGAACATGTGCGCCGGGATGTCGGCGAAGTCGAGCACGATCGCGGCCCAGAACTCCACGTTCGTCTCGAGCACGCGGTCGGGGCGACGCTCGCGCAGCTCGGTCAGAGCCGCCTCCTCGAGCGCCTGGGCGACCTCGTACCGGGGAGCACCGAGCTCCATCGCCGTCCGCCGCAGGACGCGGGCGCGCGGGTCCTCGGCCCGGTAGACGCGGTGGCCGAAGCCCATCAGGCGCTCACCGGAGTCGAGCAGGTTCTTGACGTAGAGCCGGGCGTCGCCGGCCTTCTCGACGTCCTCGATCATGCCGAGCACACGGGAGGGGGCGCCGCCGTGCAGCGGGCCGGACATCGCACCGATCGCGCCGGACAGGGCCGCGGCCACGTCGGCACCGGTCGAGGTGATCACCCGGGCGGTGAAGGTGGAGGCGTTCATGCCGTGCTCGGCCGCTGAGCTCCAGTAGGCGTCGATCGCCTTGACGTGCTTGGGGTCGGCCTCGCCCCGCCAGCGGATCAGGAACTTCTCGGCCAGCGTGGTGCCCTGGTCGACCACGTGCTGGGGGACGACCGGGTGGCCGATCCCGCGCGCGGACTGTCCGGCCCAGGCCAGCACCATCACCGCGGCGCGGCCGAGGTCCTCGCGGACCTTCTCGGGGGTCGAGTCGTAGGAGTAGGTGAACCCGAACGCGGTCGCCAGCTGGGCGATCGCGGACTGCAGGTCGACGCGTACGTCGCCGCTGTGCACGGGCAGGGAGAACGCCTCGGCCGGCATCAGGCCGGGGTCGAAGCTGCCGTCGACGAGGAGTCCCCAGACCTTCTCGAACGGCACCCGTCCGGCCAGGTCCTCGATGTCGACCCCGCGGTACCGCAGCGCGGAACCCTCCTTGTCGGGCTCGGCGATCTTGGTCTCGAAGGCGACCACGCCTTCCAGGCCGTCGTGGACGACGGGCTTGTCAGCCATGCGTTACTCCTCGGTAGTAGGTCCCTCGGCATTCTGCACGAGAACCTGTTCTGCCACATGCCCTAGGGTCATTCCGTGGATGAGCCAGGCCCCCAGGATCTGTCGGCGCTGCGCGAGGACTACGCGCGCGGAGGGCTGAGCGAGTCCGATCTCGCGACCGATCCGATCACGATGTTCCACCGCTGGTACGACGACGCGACGGCCGCCGGCATCCACGAGCCCAACGCGATGGTCGTCGCCACCGCGACCCCCGACGGCATCCCCTCGGCCCGGTTCGTGCTGCTCAAGGGATTCGGTGCCGACGGCTTCGTCTTCTTCACCAACCAGGCCAGCCGCAAGGGCTCCGAGCTCGCGGCGAACCCGGCGATCGCACTGCTGTTCCCGTGGCACCCGCTCGAGCGGCAGGTCCGGGTCGAGGGCACCGCGCACGAGCTCGACCGCGCGGAGGTCGAGGCCTACTTCGCCGTGCGTCCGCGGGCCTCCCGGCTCGGCGCCTGGGCCTCGCACCAGTCCGAGGTGATCGCCGATCGGGCGGCCCTCGACGCTGCCTACGTCGCCGCTGAGGAGCGATTCGCCGGGGTCGAGGACGTGCCGTCGCCGGACGAGTGGGGCGGCTACCGGGTCGTGCCCGAGGTGGTCGAGTTCTGGCAGGGGCGGACCGGGCGCCTGCACGACCGCCTCGTCTACCGCCGTGCGACCTCCGGCTCGACCGGCTGGACCACGGAGCGGCTGCAGCCATGACCACCGACGCGTGGCTCGACGCCGAGCTGACCCGACTGCTCGCGTTCGGGCGGGACCCGTTCCACCCGGCCGGCGGCTGCGGCGTCCTCGACGAGGTGGGGGGCGTCGACATCGACCAGCCGTCGTACCTCTGGATCACCGGGCGGATGCTGCACGTCCGCTCCCTGGCCGTGCTGCTCGGGCACGACGAGGACCGTCCGCTGGCCGAGCGGCTGGTCGTCGAGATGGCCGGGCCGCTGCGCGACCCGCTCGACGGCGGCTGGTTCTCTGGACTCAGCCCCGACGGGGTGCCGCTGAACGACGGCGCGAAGTCCGGCTACGACCATGCGTTCGTCCTGCTCGGTGCGACCACGGCCACGCTGGCCGGCATCCCGGGTGCCCGCGAGCTCGCGACCGCGGGGGCGGAGATCTTCGACCGGTACTTCTGGGACGAGGCCGAGGGCCTCTGCGTCGACGGGTGGAGCCGCGGCTTCGACGAGCTCGACCCCTACCGCGGTGCCAACGCCACCATGCACGCCGTCGAGGCGATGCTCGCGCTGAGCGAGATCGACGACAGTCGGCCGTGGGCCGAGCGGGCGGGCCGCGCGCTGGCCCGGATGGTCGGCCTCGCCGCCGAGCACGAATGGCGCCTCCCGGAGCACTTCGACGCCGCCTGGCGACCGCTCCTCGAGTTCAACCGTGATCGCCCCGCCGACCCCTTCAAGCCGTACGGCGCCACGGTCGGTCATGGCCTGGAGTGGGCCCGCCTCGCGCTCCATGTCGAGGCCGCGCTCGGCGACTCCGCCCCCGCCGGGTTGGTGGACGATGCCGTCGCGCTCTTCGACCGCGCGGTCGCCGACGGGTGGGACGTCGACGGCGCACCGGGGTTCATCTACACGACCGACTGGACCGGCGCCGCCGTCGTACGGGCTCGGATGCACTGGGTGGTCTGCGAAGCGATCGCTGCCGCTGCCGTCCTCGGTGCGCGCACGGGCGACGCCTCCTATGCCGAACGAGCCCAGGGGTGGTGGGACTACGCCCGCGAGTTCCTGATCGACCTCCAGCACGGCTCGTGGCACCACGAGCTCGACCCGCAGAACCGGCCGCACGCCGGGACCTGGGCGGGCAAGCCCGACCTCTACCACGCGGTCCAGACCGTCCTGCTGCCCCGGATCAGCGTCGGCGCGAGCATCGCCGGCGTGGTGGCGCGCGAGGGCACCCGCTGACGGCCGATCCGTAAAACAGTTTGTGAGTGAGTGCTCACTCACTTATGCTCCTCGGTGTGGGCGAGACGAGGGATCAACCCCGGGAGCCACGGCGTGCGCGAGCGCGGCCGCTGACCCCGGAGGAACGACGCGAGGCGCTGATCTCAGCGACCCTGCCACTGCTCTACGTGCACGGTCGCACGATCACGACCCGCGTGATCGCCGAGGCGGCCGGCGTGGCCGAGGGCACGATCTTCCGCGTCTTCGACTCCAAGGAGGAGCTGATCGACGCGGCGATGGCCCGGGCGTTCGCGCCGGACGAGGTGCTCGCCCGGGTCGCGGAGATCGACCCGGACGAACCGCTGCGCGAGAAGCTGCTCAAGATCTCCAGCGTCCTGCAGCAGCGGGTCAAGGCCAGCTTCGGGCTGATGCGGGCGATGGGCCAGATGGGCCCGCCGAAGCACGCCCACACCGAGGAGCGTCGAGCCGAGATGCGGCAGATCCGCGCGGCCATGACGACCCTCATCGAACCCAACGCCGACGAGCTGTCGGTGGAGCCCCAGATGCTCATCCACATGCTGCGCCTGCTCACCTTCGCGGGCAGCAACGAACAGATCTCCGACGGTCACCTGCTCACGCCCGAGCAGATCGTCGACACCCTCTTGCACGGCACTCTCAGAAAGGACTGATGACGTGCTTCTTCGCGTACTGCGCACCTATCTCAGCCGCTACCGACGACTCCTGATCGCCATCGTGGCGCTCCAGCTGGTCAGCTCCGGGGCGATGCTCTACCTGCCCACGCTCAACGCCGACATCATCGACCAGGGCATCACCCAGGGCGACACGGGCTACATCGTGCGGGTCGGCTTCGTCATGCTCGGCGTCGCCTTCGTCCAGGTGATCTGTGCGATGGCGGCGGGATACTTCGCCTCCCGCTCGGCGATGTCCTTCGGTCGGGACCTGCGCCACGACCTGTTCCGCACCGTCGGCCGGTTCGGCTCCTACGAGCTCGGCCGGTTCGGGGCGCCCAGCCTGATCACCCGGACCACCAACGACGCCCAGCAGGTCCAGCTGATGGCCTACATGCTCTGCGGCATGGGGGTCTCGATCCCGATCATGATGGTCGGCGCGGTCTTCATGGCGCTGCACCAGGACATGCACCTGGCCTGGATCTTCGCCGTCCTCATCCCGGCGCTCTTCCTCACCGTCGGCCTCGTCGCCAGCCGGATGATCCCCAACTTCCAGAAGGTCCAGGCACGTCTGGACGCGGTCAACCGGGTGCTGCGCGAGCAGATCACCGGCATCCGCGTGGTGCGCGCCTTCGTCCGCGAGCCCGAGGAGCGCGCCCGCTTCGACCAGGCCAACGACCAGCTCACCGACGTCTCGCTGCGCGCCGGCCGCTGGCTGGCCACGTTCTTCCCGATGATGATGATGATCGTCAACCTCGGCTCGATCGCGGTGATCTGGTTCGGCGGCCACCTGGTCGACTCCGGCGAGATGCAGGTCGGCGCCCTGACCGCGTTCCTCTCCTACCTGATGCAGGTGATGATGAGCGTGATGATGGGGACGTTCCTGCTGATGCAGATCCCCCGCTCCTCGGTCTGCGCCGACCGCCTCGTCGAGGTCCTCGAGACCGAGCCCTCGATCGTCGCCCCGACCGACGGCGTCACCGAGACCGCCCTCCGCGGCGACCTGGCCTTCGACGGCGTCGACTTCACCTACCCCGGCGCCGAGCACCCGGTGCTGGTCGACCTCACCTTCACCGCCCACGCCGGCCAGACGATCGCCGTGATCGGCTCGACCGGTGCCGGCAAGTCCACCCTGGTCAACCTCGTGCCCCGGCTCTTCGACACCTCCGCCGGAGCGGTGCTGATCAACGGAGTCGACGTACGGGCCTGGGATCCGCTGGCCCTCGGTTCGCGGCTCGGCCTGGTGCCGCAGCGTGCGTTCCTGTTCTCCGGCACCATCCGGTCCAACCTGCTGTACGGCGCCCGGCCCGGCGAGGAGGTCAGCGACGAGGCGCTCTGGCACGCGCTCGAGGTGGCCCAGGCCGGTGACTTCGTCCGCGCGCTCACGACGGAGGACGCCAGCGGGCTCGACGCCCCGGTGGTCCAGGGCGGCACGAACTTCTCCGGCGGGCAGCGCCAGCGCCTGGCCATCGCCCGCGCGTTGGTACGTCGCCCCGAGATCTACCTCTTCGACGACTCCTTCAGCGCGCTGGACCTGGCCACCGACGCCCGGCTGCGTGCCGCGCTCAAGCCCGAGACCACCGAGTCGACCGTCGTGATCGTCGCCCAGCGGGTCTCCACGATCCGCGACGCCGACCTGATCCTGGTGCTCGACGACGGCCGGATCGTCGGCCGCGGCACCCACGAGGAGCTGCTCGACTCCAACGCGACGTACCAAGAGATCGTCGCCTCGCAGCTCAGCGCCGAGGAGGCAGCAGCATGAGCACCCCCACTCCCGCACCCACTCCCGCACCCGCTGCCGGCGCCAAGGTCGGCAAGCAGATGAAGGTCGCCGAGCGGATCCAGTCCACCGGCGGCGGCCCCGGCCGCGGCCCGATGGCGGGCAACGTCGGCGACAAGGCCTCGACCTTCGGTCCCTCGGCCAAGCGACTGATGCGTCGCCTCGCGCCGCAGCGCATCCGGGTCGGCGCGATCTTCGTGCTCGCCGTGATCAGCGTGCTGTTGACCTCGCTGGCGCCCCGGTTCCTCGGGCATGCGACCGACCGGGTCGTCGCCGGTGCGATCGGGCGCCAGCTGCCCGCCGGTGAGACCGTCGACCAGGTGATCGCCGGGCTGCGCGCCAGCGGTCAGGACCGGATGGCCGACCTGATCTCCGGGATGAGCCACGTGATCCCGGGCGAGGGTGTCGACTTCGGTGCCGTCGCGGCGATCCTGCTGTTCGTCCTCGGGCTGTACCTGTTCTCCAACCTGTTCTCGTTCCTCCAGGGCCTGCTGCTCAACGGCCTGGTGCAGAAGACGGTCTACGACCTGCGCACCGACGTCGAGGAGAAGATCAACGTGCTGCCGCTGGAGTACTTCGACTCCCAGCCGCGCGGGGAGATCCTGTCCCGGGTCACCAACGACATCGACAACGTCAGCCAGTCGTTGCAGCAGACCATGTCGCAGCTGCTCACCTCGGTGGTCAGCATCT
Organism: Nocardioides sp. JCM 18999; assembly: GCF_055391175.1. Classification (NCBI taxonomy): domain Bacteria; kingdom Bacillati; phylum Actinomycetota; class Actinomycetes; order Propionibacteriales; family Nocardioidaceae; genus Nocardioides; species Nocardioides sp. JCM 18999. The sequence continues at coordinate 3,027,716 of NZ_AP043887.1, read as the reverse complement.
TCTCGATCCTCGCGATGATGCTGTGGATCTCGCCCCTGCTGGCCCTGATCGCCTTGGTGACGGTGCCGGTCTCGATGCTCGTCGCCCGCACGGTGATGAAGCGGTCGCAGGGCCAGTTCGTCGCCCAGTGGCGCTCGACCGGACAGCTCAACGCCCACATCGAGGAGACCTTCTCGGGGCACGACCTGGTCCGCGTCTTCGGGCGTCAGCAGGCCGTCGAGGAAGTCTTCGCCGAGCGCAACGAGCAGCTCTACCAGGCCGGGTTCAAGGCGCAGTTCGTCTCGGGACTGGTGATGCCGGTGATGATGTTCATCGGCAACATCAACTTCGTCCTCGTCGCCGTCGTCGGCGCGCTGCGGGTCGCCCACGGTGCGCTCACCATCGGTGAGGTGCAGGCGTTCATCCAGTACAGCCGCCAGTTCAACATGCCGCTGACCCAGGTCGCCTCGATGATGAACCTGCTCCAGTCCGGGGTGGCCTCGGCCGAGCGCGTCTTCGAGCTGCTCGACGCCCCGGAGCAGGTCACCGAGCGGGACGGTGCCCTGGCCGACGTACGTCGCGGGGAGGTGCGCTTCGAGAACGTCTCGTTCTCCTACTCACCCGAGGCGCCGCTGATCTCCGACCTGTCGCTGGTGGCGCGTCCGGGCGAGACCGTCGCGATCGTGGGCCCGACGGGCGCCGGCAAGACCACGCTGGTCAACCTGATCATGCGGTTCTACGAGCTCGACGCCGGCCGGATCACGCTCGACGGCGTCGACATCACCGCGATCCCGCGGTCGGTGCTGCGGGCGCAGACCGGGATGGTGCTCCAGGACACCTGGCTCTTCGAGGGCACCATCCGGGAGAACCTGCTCTACGGCCGGCCCGACGCCAGCGAGACCGAGCTGATGGCTGCGGCCAAGGCCACGTTCGTCGACCGGTTCGTGCACTCGCTGCCTGACGGCTACGACACGATCGTGGACGCCGACAGCGGCTCGCTGTCGGCCGGTGAGCGGCAGCTGCTGACGATCTGTCGTGCCTTCCTGGCCAGCCCCGCGCTGCTGATCCTGGACGAGGCCACCTCGTCGGTCGACACCCGCACCGAGCTGCTGCTGCAGCAGGCGATGGCGGCGCTGCGCTCGGACCGGACCAGCTTCGTGATCGCGCACCGGCTGTCCACGATCCGCGACGCCGACCTGATCCTGGTGATGGAGTCCGGGCGGATCGTCGAGCAGGGCAACCACGACCAGCTGATCGCTGCCGGCGGTGCCTACGCACGGCTCTACCAGTCGCAGTTCGCTGCGGCGGAAGGGGCCGCGTGAGGTCTGCCTGACCCCTAGTGTGGGCGCATGACGACGGCGCTGGTGGGAGTTCTGCTGCTCTCGCTGGCGACCCTGATCGCCTCATCGATCGCGGTCTGGTGGCGTCGGGAGGCGATCGGTCTGCGGATGCGGATCGCCCAGCTCGAGGCCGAGCGGACCACGCTGATCCACGCCTTCGAGGACGAGGGGCTGCCGCTGCCGGTGGAACGGTTGCGCACCCTGCGGGTCGCTCGGCAGGCGGCGCGGGCGTTCCTCGACACCGCGGAGCTGATCCGTGCCGGCGGGTTCCAGCAGGTGCTCAACTCCTCCCTCGACGAGTTCGGGCGCTGGCTGGACACCGACCGTTCGGCGATCGAGCAGTGGGCCACCGAGGAGGGTCTGGTCACCGTCGTCTTCTCCGACATCGAGGGCTCGACCGCGATCAACGAGGCCGTCGGTGACGAGGCCTGGCTGCGGATCCTGCGCGCCCACGACACCCTGATCCGCTCCGAGGTGGAGCGCCGCGGCGGTCACATCGTGAAGAGCCAGGGCGACGGCTACATGATCGTCTTCGGTCAACCGCTCGCCGCGGTCAAGGCCGCCGCCGGGATCCAGCGCCGCCTCGCCCGCGGTCGGAACCGGGCGTTGCGCCGCGCCGGGATCCGGGTCCGGATGGGCATGCACACCGGCCAGGTCGTCTCCCGCGACGGCGACTACTTCGGCCGCAACGTGGCGCTCGCTGCCCGGGTCGCGGCCCAGGCCGACGGCGCCGAGATCCTCGTGACCGACGAGGTCAAGGCGATCATCGCCGGAACGGCCCCCGCCGCCGTACGGTTCGAGGCGGACCGGGTGGTGGAGCTCAAGGGCTTCGCGGACCAGTTCCAGCTCTGGCGAGTGCGCTGGATCTGATGCCGACTTGAGGGTTCCTGCAGGCGAATCGACAGTTCGCGTGCAGCAAACCTCAACTCGGCGCCCCCAACCCTCAAGTCGGCTGCAGGAACCCTCAAGTCGGCGGAGGGGGTCCAGGTTTAGAGGTCCAACAGGCTGACCGTGTCCGGGGTGACCAGGACGACGCGGTGGTCGGGGAGCTCGACGGTGCGGACGGCGTAGGCGTCGTATCCCTCGGCGACCTTGATGCTGGACAGCTGGAGCCGCTGGTCGGGAGTGATCCGGGCGACGCCGATGTAGATCCGGCCGTCCGCCCCGCTGAGCACCGTCAGGGCGGTGTCGCGGTCGGGGAGCCAGGTGAACGCCTTCGGCTCGTCGCCGACGATCGGGTAGGTGCCCGCGCCGAACCGGGCGACCGAGACCTCGCGGACCGCCTTCAGGTCGGAGGCGTCGAAGAGGCTGACCTTGGTCCGGTCGTGGTCGCCGCTCTGGCCCACCCCGAGGATCCGGTCCTTCCCGACCGGGTGCAGGTAGGTCGAGAAGCCGGGGATCTTCAACGCCGACAGGGTCGTCGGGTGGGCCGGGTCGGTCAGGTCGATGGCGAAGAGCGGGTCGGTCTCGAGGAACGTCACCAGGAGGACGACGTCGTCGAACCAGCGCACCGACTTGATCTGCTCGCCGGGCGCGATGTCGCCGAGTTGGCCGACCGTGGTGAGCTCGTCGCCCTCGACGCCCATCGTCACGATGCTGCTGGCGTTGCGGGTCGCGCCGCTGGCGCTCAATGCCAGCCGCAGGCTGTCGCCGACCGAGTCCATCGCCCAGCGGTTCGCCAGGAACCCGTCGGCCGAGCCCGAGGCGATGTGTTCGGCACCCGCGCCCTGGAGCGCGAAGGCGTAGACGTGGGTGACGCCGTCGCTGCCCCACCCGCCGGGTGCGACCGCCATGTCGCAGGCGGCGCACGCCATCGGGCTGCCGTACCCCGAGTCGGCGAGGTAGAGCCGGTCGGGCGTGGAGTAGGTCAGCGTCGTCGGAGCCGCGATCGCGACGCTGGAGAAGTCGGTCGGGTCGCTCATCGTGAAGCCGGTCAGCGACACCGTGTCGAGGCCGACCTCGTCGACGTCGTCGGGCAGCGCGACCTGGTCGCAGTCGAGCAGCGGCTGCTCGCCGGAGCCGTCGTCGTAGCTGGGCAACCAGTCGTTGATCGTCGACTTCTCCACCAGCGCCCGGTTCCGCTTGAGCGCGGTGTTCTGCCCGACCGAGCCGCCGGGCTGGACGAAGTCGAGTTGCGGCAGGCCGGCCGAGAGCACCAGCCGTACGACGTCGCCGTACTGCCGCGCGTCGACGACGCCCGAGCTGAACCGGACGGTGTGGGTGATCACCGGGGTGGCCGGGTCGGCCAGCGAGACGGTGAGCATCGTGGTGCTCGGGGCGCCGGACGCGGTCTTGAAGGAGGCAGTGTCGACGCCGAGGACGACCACGTCGGTCCCGCGGAGCAGCACCTGGCCGCCGTCGAGCTCGGGCAGGCGCAGGTCGGAGACCTCCTCCGGCTTCGACCCGGTGACGTCGTAGGTGAGCAGGTGGCGACCCTTGACCCGGACCAGCAGCTTGCCGTCGGTCTTGACCGTGTCGGGTTCGTCGACGCCGGCCTCCTGGACGTTGGTCCCCGTGTCCGAGGAGGTCACCGAGCCGAGGTCGTTGGCGGGTGCGCCCCCTGACGCGGTGCTGGCCGCGCTGTCGGCCGCAGCCTGCGGCATCGAGTACATCTCGCGGCCGCCGAGCGGGACCGGGCCGCCGTACCCGCCGTTCCAGCCGTACGCCGAGACCAGCGGCATGGCGCGATCCTTGTACGAGGCGAGCAGGTCGGCGCAGCTCGACGGGGCGTGCAGGCCCTGGACGAACGCGACCGGTGACGCATCGGAGAATCCCGGGCCGGCTCCGAGGTCACCGCCCGCGCCGCCGTTCTCGGCATCGCTCGCCGCGGTTCCGGCGCCCGGCATCGAGCCGACCTGTGTGCCGGCGATGAACGCGAGCCCCAGCGCTGCTGCGGCGCCGCCGGCGAGGAGCGGACGGATGAGGAAACGGCGACCGCGTGCGGCGGTACTGCGTCGGCCCTCCCGCACGATGTCGGCGGTGGGCGGCGGGTCGACGGGGTAGTCGTCCCACAGGCGTTCGAGTCCGGTCATCGGGCATCTCCGGTCAGGTCGAGGAGGTGGTCGCTGGCGGCGAGCCGCGCGAGCGAACGGGACAGTCGGCTCTTCACCGTGCCGGGGGAGATCCCCAGGGTGGCGGCGGTCTGAGCCTCGGTGAGCTGGACGAAGTAGCGCAGCACGACCACCTCGCGGTGGCCGCTGGGGAGGGCCTCGAGCGCTCGGTGCACCGCGTCGGCCATCGCGACCCGGTCGCTGCTGTCGCTCAGCCCTGAGGCGCCCGCGTCGGTGGCGTCGAGCGGCGCCGCGGCGCGGTGCTTCCACCAGCCGGTGCGGCGCTGGTCGCGCAGGCAGTTGAGCAGCATCCGGTAGACGTAGGCGTCCTGGTTGGTGGCGCCCTCCACCTTGTCCCAGCCGGCGTAGGCCCGGACGAGGGTGTTCTGCGCGACGTCCTCGGCGTCACTGGGCGAGGCGCCGAGGAAGACCGCCGCCCGGACCAGGCCGCGCCACGACGCCGCGACGAAGGCGGCGTAGGCGGTCTCTTCCTGCTGGTCCACGCGCGCTCCTCGGAGTCAGTTGTCGCAGCACCGGTGCGATGCTCTCGACGATATGACGGTGTGAGCGACGCCTCAGGTTCCCTGCGGCGAAAAGATGGTCGGAAAGTTGTCGAACTCAACCAACGAGGAATATCGTTGACCTATGCAACAAAATGACACGATGTCCCACAAGGAGATCATGGAGGCCCTCTCCGGGCTTCTGATCGCGATGTTCGTCGCGATCCTGTCCAGCACCGTGGTGACCAATGCGCTCCCCACGATCGTGCACGACCTGGAGGGCACCCAGACCGGGTACACCTGGGTCATGGTCGCCACCATGCTGGCGATGACGGCGACCACCCCGATCTGGGGCAAGCTCGCCGACCAGTTCAGCAAGAAGATGCTCATCCAGGTCGCCCTGGTCGTCTACGTCAGCGGTTCGGCCCTGGCCGGTCTGGCCCAGTCGATGTCCTGGCTGATCGGCGCCCGCGTCATCACCGGTATCGGTGTCGGCGGTGTGATGGCGCTGATCCAGATCATCATCGGCTCGATGGTCTCCCCGCGCGAGCGGGGCCGCTACTCGGGCTACATCGGCGCCGCCTTCGGCCTCGCCACCCTGCTCGGCCCGCTCGTCGGCGGCGTCATCGTCGACTCCCCGCTCGGCTGGCGCGGCTGCTTCTACGTCAGCGTCCCGTTCGCCGTCGCCGCCTTCGCCGTGCTGCAGTCCAAGCTGCACCTGCCGACGGTCCGCCGCGAGGTGAAGATCGACTACCTCGGCTCCACCTTGCTCATGGGTGGCGTCTCCCTGCTCCTGGTCTGGGTCTCCCTCGCCGGCCAGCAGTTCGACTGGATCTCCGGTACGACGGCCCTGCTGGTGGGTGGCGGACTCGCCGTCCTGGCCGCCGCCGTCTACGTCGAGGCCCGGGTCGCGGTCGAGCCCGTCATCCCGCTGGACCTGTTCAAGGACCGCACGATCACGTTGGCCACGATCGGTGCCACCTTCGTGGGCGTCGTGATGATCTCCGCCTCGACCTTCCTGGCCGAGTACTTCCAGAACGCTCGGGGGATGAGCCCGACCCACGCCGGTCTGATGTCGCTGTGCATGGTCATCGGTCTGATGGGGTCGAGCATCGTGTCGGGTCGGATGATCTCCAACACCGGGCGCTGGAAGATCTGGCTCGTGGGCGGCATGGCCGCCGTGCTGGCCGGCACGATCCTGCTCGCCACGATCGACCACGCCACCGCCCTCTGGGCGATCGGCGGCTACATGTTCGTCCTGGGCCTCGGCCTCGGCGCCACCCAGCAGAACCTGGTGCTCGCGGTGCAGAACAACGTGGAGCAGGCCAACATCGGTGCTGCCAGCTCCGTCGTGGCGTTCTTCCGCACCCTGGGTGGGGCCGTCGGCGTCAGCGCCTTCGGTGCCGTGCTCTCCAGCCGGATCAGCACGCACGTCGGCGAGGGCGTGACCTCGCTCGTCCAGAGCGGCCAGGTCACGGTCGACCAGGCGAAGGCGCTCGCGGGCGACGCCCTGCCGAAGGTGTCGAGCCTGCCCGAGCCGTTCAAGAGCCTCTTCGAGGGTGCCTTCGGTGACGCGACCGGTCAGATCTTCCTCTTCGCGGTCCCGTGCGCGGCGCTCGCGCTGATCGCCGTCTCGCTGATCAAGGAGACGCGCCTGCGCACCACCCTGGACAAGCTGGTCGCACCCGAGACCGAGATCGAGCTCGCCGCCGAGCTCAATGCGGCCGAGCTCGGAGGCAGACGATGAGCGAGCGGGCTGACAGGCTCGGCGCGATCGAGGCCGAGGTCGGCGTCCTGATCCGCCGGGTCCGCAAGGTCGTCGCCGAGCGTGCCGCCGCGGTCCACCCGGACCTGCAGGGCGTCTCCTACCTGCTGCTGGGCTGGATCGAGGAGCACGGCCCCGCCCGGGCCTCGGCCGCGGTCGAGGCGCTCCGGATCGACAAGGGCGCCCTGTCCCGCCAGCTCCAGCACCTCGAGGAGCTCGCCCTGATCAGCCGCACCCCCGACCCGGCCGACGGTCGGGCCAGCCTGGTCGAGCTCACCGACGACGCCCGGCTCCGGATGGGCCAGATCGCCCAGGACCGGCGCAAGCTGGTCGACGAGCGGCTGGCGGACTGGAGCGTCGACGAACTCCACGAGCTCGCCGCTCAGCTCCAGCGCTACAACCGGGCGCTCACCTGACCTCTGGTCCGGCTGGTCCGGTCAGCGCAGCCAGACGCAGGTGTTCGGGGGAAGCGTCGTGCCGACCTCGTCCGAGCTGCTGAGCAGGACCTCGCCGCTCGGCAGCTCCACCGGCTCGGTGCCCGCGTTGAGCAGCACCGTCACCTCGCCGCGGCGCACCGCGACCACGTCGGGCTCGCGCTCGAGCAGCTCGATCTCCTCCGGTCCGTGCGCCCACAGCTGGCGCCGCGCCTTGAGCGTGCGGCGGTAGAGCTCCAACGTCGAGGAGGCGTCGCCCGCCTGGACGGCGACACTCAGGTCGGCCCACTCGGCCGGCTGCGGCAGCCACGGCGTCGACCCGGGCGGCCCGAATCCGTACGGCGTCTCGTCGCCGTGCCACGGGATCGGCACCCGGCACCCGTCGCGCGTCGGCCCGTCCGTCTTGGGGTCCTGCCGGAACTCCGGGGCCACGTCGACCTCGGGCAGCCCCAGCTCCTCCCCCTGGTAGAGGTAGGCCGAGCCGGGCAGCGCGAGCATCAGCAACGTGGCGGCACGGGCCCGATCCAGACCGACCGCCCCGCCGCCGTACCGGGCGACGTGGCGCGGCTGGTCGTGGCTGTCGAGGACCCAGGTCGGCGGTGAACCGATCTCGGCCAGGGCGGTCATCGTCCGGGTGATCACGCCGCGGTAGGCCTCGGCGCTCCACGACGCCCACTGGAAGGCGAAGTTGAACGCCTGCTGGAACTCGTCGGGCCGCACGTAGAGCGCCATCGCGGCGGCGGAGAGCGGCATCGCCTCGGCGACCATCATCCGCTCCGAGCCAGTGGAGGCGGTGAACTCGTCGAGGATCTGCCGCCAGCGGTGGTAGACGTCGTGCACCGCGGGCTGGTCCCACATCGGGGCCCAGGTGATCCCGCGCTTGACCATCTCCGAGGGCTCGGTGGTGAGCGGTCCACCGTCGGTCATCACCTGGTCGGGCATGCCGTCGGCCTTGGCCAGGCCGTGCGCCACGTCGACCCGGAAGCCGTCCACGCCCCGCTCGAGCCAGAACCGGAGCACGCCGTCGAACATGTCGGCGACCTCGGGGTTGCGCCAGTCCAGGTCGGGCTGGGAGGCGTCGAAGAGCCGGAAGTACCACTCGCCGTGCGGGTCGTCCGGCGAGATCGCCCAGGCCGGTCCGCCGAAGACGGAGAGCCAGTTGTTCGGCGGCTTCTCGGGGTTCTCCGGGTCGACGGGACGGAAGAGGTAGCGGGCGCGCTCGGGGCTGCCCGGCGGCGAGGCGAGCGCGGCCCGGAACCAGGCGTGGTCGCTCGAGGTGTGGTTGGGCACCAGGTCGACGATCACTCGCAGGCCCAGCTCGTGGGCCCGCGCGACCAGCACGTCCAGGTCGTGCAGGGTGCCGAAGAGCGGGTCGACGTCGCAGTAGTCGGAGACGTCGTACCCCCCGTCGCGCTGCGGGGAACGGAAGAAGGGGGAGAGCCAGATCGCGTCGACCCCGAGACCGGCGATGTGGTCCAGCCGCGAGGTGATGCCGGGCAGATCGCCGACACCGTCGCCGTCGGAGTCGGCGAAGCTGCGGGGGTAGACCTGATAGACCACGGCGTTGCGCCACCAGTGCTCGCTCACCCGACCACCCTACGGGCGTACCGGAGGGGGTGGTCCAGACCCCTAGAATGGAATGTGTGAGCGACCTCATCGATACCACTGAGATGTATCTGCGGACCATCTACGAACTGGTCGAGGAGGGCATCGTCCCGCTGCGTGCCCGGATCGCCGAGCGGCTGCACCAGTCGGGGCCGACCGTGAGCCAGACCGTCGCCCGGATGGAGCGCGACGGTCTGCTGACCGTCGAGGGCGACCGGCACCTCCAGCTGACCGAGGAGGGCCTGCGCCTGGCGACCCGCGTGATGCGCAAGCACCGCCTCGCGGAGCGGCTGCTGGTCGACGTCATCGGCCTGGACTGGGAGCTGGTCCACGAAGAGGCCTGCCGCTGGGAGCACGTGATCAGCGAGAACGTGGAGAAGCGGCTCCTCGAGCTGCTCGACCACCCGACCGAGTCGCCGTACGGCAACCCGATCCCCGGCCTGAACGAGCTCGGCGCCGACGAGCCGAGCGAGACCTTCATGCAGGGTGTCGAGCCGCTCTCCAAGGCCGCGGCCCGGGGTCCGGGTCGGGCCCTGGTGCGTCGCATCTCCGAGGAGATGCAGAAGGACGAGGCGCTGATGAGCGCGCTGCGTCGGGTCGGCGCGCTGCCGGACCGCACCGTGACGATCTCGCAGACCGATGAAGGTGTCCTGGTGGGCGCCTCCGGCGAGGCCGCCGAGCTGCTGCCCGAGGCCGCCGATCACATCTTCGTCAAGCGGCTCTGAGCCTCACCCCGGTCGCGTTGCCGGGCGAGGTCGGTGAGGAACTCACTCGTTCCGACCTCGAGCTTGTACGTCGCCAGCTCATCGCCTCGGGTGGCGCCCCGGTTGACGATCGCGACGGGGACGCCGACCTTCGCGGCCCGGCGCACGAACCGTAGGCCGCTCATCACCGACAGGCTCGAACCGGCCACCAGCAGCACGCCGTCGCGCGCTGCCAACGACTCGACCGCGTCGAAGCAGCGAGCCACCTCGGCCTTGTCGGCCGACTCCCCGAAGAAGACGACGTGCGGCTTCAGGTCACCGTGGCAGATCGGGCAGGTCGGCACGACGAAGTCCGCGGTCTCCTCCAGGGCGACGTCGCCGTCGGGCAGGGAGAGCACGTGCGCGTGCCGGTCCGCCCAGCCGGGGTTGAGCTCCTCGAGCCAGGACTGCACCGTCCGCCGGTTCTCGATCCTGCTGCAGGACAGGCAGATCACCTCGCTCACCCGGCCGTGCAGCGCGACCACCCGACGTGATCCGGCGGCCTCGTGCAGCCCGTCGACGTTCTGCGTGATCAGCAGGTCGGGGTCGATCGCGGCCAGGGCCCGGTGCCCCGCGTTGGGCTGGGCGACGCCCATCCGGGTCCAGCCGAGGTGGCTGCGCGCCCAGTAGCGACGCCGGTTGGTGACCCCTGCGGCACCGGCGGCGACGAACTCGCCGTAGGTCATCGGGTTCCGGTTGCTCGAACCCGGTCCTCGGTAGTCGGGGATCCCGGAGTCGGTCGACAGGCCCGCACCGGTCAGCACCACCAGCGGCCGGTCGGCGAGGAGGTCGAGCGCGCTGTGGTCGACGGCGGTCACCGGGCAGCGGCCGCGCGGTCCTCGCGGGCGTCGCGAGCGAGGTACCGGGCCTTGGCCTTGGCTGCCTCCTCCTCCCGGTTCTTGGGCGGAGCGGTGGTGACGAGGGCGTCGAGCAGGTGCTGGGTGATGTGCGCGATCTCGTGCACCGCCTCGTCGAACGCCGCCTGGTTGGCGGCCGAGGGCTTCGTCGTCCCGGCGACCTTGCGCACGAACTGGAGTGCTGCCGAGGTCACCTCGTCGGAGGTCGCGGGCGGCTCGAAGTTGTTCAGCGGTCGGATGTTGCGGCACATGCCGCCAATCTACGTCGGCGCGCGGGCCGACTCACGGGTTCCAGTTCAGGGCGCCGATGACGATCATCCGCAGCTGGAGCCGTGCGGTGTCGGCCAGCGCCGGCTCCTGGTCGGGGCGGGCGGTGATGATCTCCTCGGCGATCGAGACCATCGTCGTCACGATCAGGTGGGAGAGCGCGCGGACGTCGGCTGCGGGCCACGCCGCCAACGGAGGCAGCCGCCCCAGGTCGGTGGCCAGGTCCGACTCGCACAGCCCGATCTCGTGCCGGATCGCGTCCCGGACGGTGCCCATCGCGGCGTTGCGCTCCCGGGCGATGAAGGCGAAGTGGGCGCGCTGGTGGTGCAGGTGCTCGGTCAGCACCCGGACCGAGTTGTCGGCGATGTGGACCGGCGAGGAGAGCGACTCACCGCGGCGCAGGTCGCGCAGCATCGCGCGCAGCGAGACGAACGATTCGTCCACGAGCGCCAGGCCGAGCTCCTCCAGGGTGGCGAAGTGGCGGTAGAAGGCGGTCGGCACGATGCCGACCTCCTTCGCGATCTGGCGCAGGGACACGGCCGCGAGCGGCGTCGTCTCGGTGAGCTCGAGAGCGGCGTCGAGGATCGCGCGCCGGGTGCGCTCCTTGCCCTCGGCGCGGGTGCCCGCCGCCGCCTGTCCGCTCACAAGCAAACATTCTAGTGCACAGGCGTCCACTGTGCCGCGGATCACTGTTGACGCCTGATCGGGCCTGGTGTTTCATTTTCAGTGAACGGTTGTTTACTGAAAGGAGCGTTTGATGGCACTCGACCTCGGTGGCCGCGTCCTCCGCTCGCGCACCCTTGCTGCGCTCACCACACCGCACTCCGTCGACCACTACCTGACCCAGCTCAACCCGATGTGGGTCGCCCACGACGTCCGCGCCCGGATCGTCGACGTCCACCGCGAGGTCGACGTCCCCGGATCCGCCCCCGTCGTCACCCTGACCCTGCAGCCGACCTCGACCTGGGCCGGACACCAGCCCGGCCAGCACGTCAGCGTCGGCGTCGAGCTGCCCGGCGCCCGTCGCACGACCCGGGTCTTCACCCTCTCGAGTGCATCCTCGCGGCCGGGGGAGCGGTTCCAGCTCACCATCCGGGCGCGCGAGGACTCCGTCGTCGCCGGGATGGAGCGCCGCAGCGTCTCGGCGTTCCTGACCGGGCCGAGCGCGCTCGGCGCGATCGTGCACCTGTCCCAGGCCGAGGGTGACTTCGTCCTGCCGGACCGGGTGCCCGAGCACATCGTGCTGATCTCCGGCGGCTCCGGGATCACCCCGGTGATGGCGATGCTGCGCTCGCTCCAGTCCCGCACCCACCGCGGCCGGATCGACTTCATCCACTTCGCTCACACGCCCGAGCACCAGATCTTCGCCGACGAGCTCGACCTCGCCGCGCACTCGGGCAACGGCCTCACCGTGCATCAGTTCTACCCGGGCATCGGCGACCCCTACCTCTCGCCCGCCCTCCTGGAGCGGCTCGTCCCCGGCTACGCCGACCTCCCCGCCTGGGTCTGCGGTCCGACCGGCCTGATCGAGGCCACCCGCGCGGCGTACGGCGACTCCGACACCTTGGCGGTGGAGTACTTCCAGCCCCCGCGCGCCAGTGGCGTGGCCGGCGGCGCGATCACGTTCACCCGCGGTGGCCAGCAGGTCGCCAACGACGGCTCCAGCCTGCTCGACCAGGCCGAGGCCGCGGGCCTGCGCCCGGAGTCCGGCTGCCGGATGGGGATCTGCTTCTCCTGCGTGACCACCAAGCGCGAAGGCACGGTCCGCAACGTGCTCACCGGCGAGGTCTCCTCGCTGCCCGACGACGACATCCGGATCTGTGTCAGCGCCGCTGAGGGCGACTGCACGATCGACCTCTGATCGGAGAGAACCCATGACTCACACCCCCACCCTGACCCCGGAGCAGCTCGACGAGTTCGGTGCCGAGCTCGACGCCATCCGCGCCCGCGTGATCGCCGACCTCGGCGAGGTCGACCGCGACTACCTGCGCAAGGTGGTCAAGACCCAGCGCGCCTTCGAGGTCGCCGGCCGCGCGCTCTTCTACGTGCCGCCGGCCTGGCCGCTCGCCGTGGCTGCGCTCAGCGTCTCCAAGATCCTCGACAACATGGAGATCGGCCACAACGTCATGCACGGCCAGTACGACTGGCTCGGCGACCCGCAGTTCAACTCGCGGATGTTCGACTGGGACAACGTCTGCCCGGCCGACCAGTGGAAGCACTCGCACAACTACATGCACCACACCTTCACCAACATCCTCGGCAAGGACCGTGACATCGGGTACGGCATCCTGCGGATGGACGAGGAGCAGCCGTGGCGCCCGTACTACCTGGGCAACCCGCTCTACGCGCTCGGCCTGATGACGCTCTTCGAGTGGGGCGTGATGCTGCACGACCTCGAGGTCGAGGAGATCTGGGCGGGCAACCGGACCTGGGCCGAGACCAAGAAGATCCGCGCCGGGATGCTGCGCAAGACCAAGCGCCAGGTGATCAAGGACTACCTGCTCTTCCCGGCCCTGACCGGACCGTTCTTCCTGTCCACCCTCGCCGGCAACGCCGTGGCCAACCTCGTCCGCAACATCTGGGCGTTCAACATCATCTTCTGCGGCCACTTCCCGACCGGCGTCGCGGTGTTCTCCCAAGAGGAGTGCGAGAACGAGACCCGTGGGCACTGGTACTACCGCCAGCTGCTCGGCTCGGCCAACATCTCCGGCGGCAAGCTGCTGCACGTGATGAGCGGGAACCTGTCGCACCAGATCGAGCACCACCTCTTCCCCGACCTGCCCGCCCGGCGCTACCCGGAGATCTCGGTCGAGGTGCGGCAGCTCTGCGACAAGTACGACCTGCCGTACAACACCGGTTCGCTGCCGCGGCAGCTCGGCAGCGTCTTCGGCAAGATCTTCAAGCTGGCACTGCCTGGCCGCCGTACGCCGGCCCCGACCGCGCCCGAGGCTGTGAAGGAAGACACCCTGGCCGCCTGAGGCGACCTGGGGGAGACTGGACCGATGCCTCGACTGAGCCGACTCGAGATCCGCAAGGACACCGCGCAGAGTGCGGTCGTCGCCGTCACCGACACCGTCGGTGAGGTGACCGGCATCGTGCTGCACGCGATCAAGGACGTCGCCGGCTCGGTCGGCGGTCTGGCCACCGAGCTCTTCGAGCTGCGCGAGACAGCCCGCCGTGCCGAGGAGGACGCGCTGCTGGGCGACCTGCCCGACATCACCGTCGATCCCGACGCGTAGGCCTTGTTGCAACTTCTTCGCAATAGCGTGAGAATGGTGATGCGCGGGTGGCGTCGCTACGACGCCTTCTGCCTCCCGGTTCCGGCCACTCTGGCGACCGGGACGACCGAGAAGAAGGCGCACTCATGCACGTCCCTGACGGATTCCTCGATGCTCCGACGTCGATCCTGACGGGAGCGGCCGCCGTCGTCGTGGTTGGTGCGGCCCTGCGCGGGGCCCGGAACGAGCTCGACGACAAGACCACTCCGCTGGCCGGTCTGGTGGCCGCCTTCGTCTTCGCGACCCAGATGCTCAACTTCCCGGTCGGTGCGGGCACCAGCGGGCACCTGATGGGCGGAACCATCGCCGCGGTGCTGGTCGGACCCTGGACCGGAATCCTGGTGATGTCGGTCGTCTTCATCGTCCAGTGCCTGCTCTTCGCCGACGGCGGGATCACCGCGCTGGGCACCAACATCATCCTGATGGGCGCCATCACCGTCGGTGTCGGCTGGCTGGTCTTCGTGCTCGTCCGTCGCCTGGCCCCGACCCGGATCGGCATCGTCGCGCCGGCCGCCGCGTTCGGAGCGTTCCTCTCGGTCCCCACCGCCGCGCTCGCCTTCACCGGGCTCTTCGCGATCGGTGGCACCGCCGACATCCCGCTCGGCACGCTCGCCACGGCGATGATCGGCTGGCACACCCTGATCGGGATCGGCGAGGCGATCATCACCTTCCTCGCCGTCGGCAGCGTCCTCGCCGTCCGCCCGGACCTGGTCTACGGCGCTCGACCGGCGATGGCTGCGCGTCAGCTCGTGCTCAAGGGGGCTGCGGCATGACCCGCGCCATCAGCTTCAAGTGGGTCGCCCTCGGTGCGCTCGTCGTCGCGCTCCTCCTCGCCGGCGTGGTGAGCTACTACGCCTCCAGCAGTCCGGACGGATTGGAGCACGTCGCGACCGAGAAGGGTTTCCTCGGTACGGCGAAGGATCACGCCGCCGCCAGCGGTCCGCTGGCCGACTACAGCACCCGGGGTGTCGACAACGAGCGGCTCTCCGTCGGGATCGCCGGCGTGACCGGCACCCTGATCGTGCTGGTGCTCGCGGGCGGCCTGACCTTCGTGGTCAGGCGCCGCAGCTCGAGCACGGCCAGCGAGTCCAGCACCTCCAGCGCGTCCTGACCTCATGGGCGCCGGACACGCACACCCGCTTCACTTCCACGGTCACTCGCCGCTGCACCGGGCTCCGGCGCACCTGAAGCTGATCGCACTCGTCACCTTCATGCTGATCGTGGTGGCGACGCCACGCGACTGGTACGCCGTGTTCGCGGCGTACGCCCTGGTCCTGGTCGGCGTCGCCGCGGTCTCCCGGGTGCCGGCGAGGTACCTGCTGCCCCGGATGCTGGTCGAGCTGCCGTTCGTGGTGTTCGCGCTCGTGATCCCGTTCGTGGCGCACGGGCCGCAGGTCGAGGTCCTCGGGGTGAGTGTGAGCCAGCCCGGTCTGGTCGATGCCTTCGGCATCCTGGCGAAGGGGACGCTCGGCGTGCTGGCCGGCGTCCTGCTCGCGGCCACGACGGAGTCCGTCGAGCTGGTGCGGGGTCTGGAGCGGCTCCGACTCCCGCGCCAGCTGGTGGAGATCATGAGCTTCATGCTGCGTTACCTCGAGGTCGTCATCGACGAGATGCGACGCATGCGGGTCGCGGCCGCGTCGCGCGGGTTCACCGCCCGGAGTCCGCGGCACTGGCCGGTGATCGCGAAGTCGGTCGGCGCCCTGTTCATCCGCTCGTTCGAGCGCGGCGAGCGGGTCCACCTGGCCATGCTCGCCCGTGGCTACACCGGCACCTTGCCCCGCGCAGCGACGGAGAAGCGATGACGCCCGTGCTCGACGTACGCGGTCTCGCGCACGCCTATCCCGACGGCCACCAGGCGCTCTTCGGCGTCGACCTGCACGTCCACCGCGGCGAACGGGTGGCACTGCTCGGCCCCAACGGCGCCGGCAAGACCACCCTCGTGCTGCACCTGAACGGCATCCTCACCCCCGGCGCCGGGTCGGTGAGCGTGAGCGGCCTGCCCGTCACCAAGGCGAACCTGCAGGAGGTACGCCGCCGGGTCGGGATCGTCTTCCAGGACCCCGACGACCAGCTCTTCATGGGGACCGTGCGGCAGGACGTCGCGTTCGGTCCCGCCAACCTGGGCCTGCGCGGCGCCGAGCTCGACGCCCGGGTGATGGAGGCGCTCACCATGGTCGGCATGGAGGCCTTCGCCGACCGGCCGCCGCACCACCTCTCCTTCGGCCAGCGTCGCCGGGTCGCGGTCGCGACCGTGCTCGCGATGAAGCCGGAGATCCTGGTGCTCGACGAACCGTCGTCCAACCTCGACCCAGCCTCGCGTCGGGAGCTGGCCGACATCATCGCCTCGCTCGACGTCACGGTGCTGATGGTGACCCACGACCTGCCCTACGCGATGGAGCTCTGCGAGCGCTCGGTGATCCTGCACGACGGCGTCCTCGTCGCCGACCGGCCGACGCTCGACCTGCTCAGCGATGCCGAGCTCCTCCGGCAGCACCGGCTCGAGCTCCCGCTCGGCTTCGACCCGCAGCTCGCTGCGGCCCAACTCGGTCTTCGGAGCTAACTGGTCTTGAAACGGGCGGTCGGTGGTGTCCTGAGGGACGTTCAAGACCAGTTACTTCTGATCGGTTGCTCCGAACAAGCGAGAAGCCCCCGCGACGATGTCGCGGGGGCTTCTTCCTGCCTGTGGCCAGGGGCGGGGTCGAACCGCCGACCTACCGATTTTCAGTCGGTCGCTCGTACCAACTGAGCTACCTGGCCGGGCCGGAGGAGAGATTACCGGAGAACGGGGTCTACCTACGAATCGGGTGCGGCGAGGGCCGCGGCGGAGGCGGCCTCGAGCGCCGCTTCGGCGTCCGGGACCGTGTGGCCCAGGGCTGCGGCGGCGAAGACCCGGCGGGCGACCTCCTCGACGCTGCCGCCCCACGGCAGGAACGGCTTGGCGACGTGCAGGGCGGCCAGTCCGTGGGCGCAGGCCCACAGGTCGAGGGTGACGGTGACCGGGTCGGCCGGGGCGAAGATGCCGGCCTCGATGCACTCGACGACGGCTTCGTTGAAGTGGTTCCAGGCGCCGGCCTGGAGCACCATGTCGATGTCGGGCTTGGCGCACGGATCCATCGTCGCCAGCCGGTAGTGCTCGGGGTGCTCGACCGCGAACCGGACGTAGGCCAGGCCGTAGGCACGGAGCCGGTCCAAGGGCGAGGCTTCGGACTCCCCGGCCGCCACCATCAGCTCGTCGAGCTCGGTGAAGACGTCGACCACCACCGCGATCAGCAGGTCGTCCTTGTCGGCGAAGTGGCGGTACAGCGACGGCGTCGTCACCCCGACCGCCTGGGCGACGGCTCGCATCGAGACCGCCTCCGAGGTCGCGGCGGCAGCCATCAGCTCGCGGGCCGCCACGATGATCTCGGCGCGCAGCTTCTCCCCGTCGCCGCGCGCGGACCGTCGCCGAGGCGCCGTACCCGTCGTCGCCGTCGTGCTCGCCGTCATCTCACTCCTCTCGCAGGCCGATCCGGTCGTGCAGTCGCACCAGCGGCTTCGGTGCCCACCAGTTCGCCCGTCCCATCAGCTTCATGAACGAGGGTACGAGGATGCCCCGCACCAGCGTCGCATCCATCAGCACGGCCAGCGTCAGGCCGAGGCCGAAGAGCTGCATGAACTGCACCCGGCTGGTCACCATCGCGGCGAAGACGATCGCCATCAGCGCCGCCGCAGCGGTGACGAGGCGGCCGGTGCGGCCCAGGCCGACCGCGACCGCGTGGGTGTTGGCCGACTCGGTCTTGTCCGAGTGGCTCCACTCCTCCCGGATCCGGGAGAGCAGGAAGAGCTCGTAGTCCATCGACATCCCGAAGGCGAGGCAGAACATCAGCACCACCATGTTGACCACCAGGTAGCCCGCGGGGGTGAAGCCGAGCAGGCCGGAGAGGTGGCCGTCCTGGAAGATCCACACCATCGCCCCGAACGTCGCGGTCAGGGAGAGCAGGTTGAGCACCAGCGCCTTGAGCGGCACCACGACCGAGCCGGTGAAGAGGAACAGCAGCACGAACGTGGTCAGGGCGATCAGGCCGAGGGCCCAGGGCAGCCCGTCGGCGATCCCGTCGATCGCGTCGACGTTGAAGGCCGCCCAGCCCGACCAGTGCACCGGCGCCTCGGATCCCTCCGGGACGCCGACCACGCGCAGGTCGCGGACCAGCTCGACCCCGGCGTCGGAGAACGGGTCGACGTCGGAGGCGATGTCCCAGCGCACCGCGTCTTGGTTGGTCACCACGGTCACCGCGTCCACGCCGGGGACGGCCTTCAGGCCGGCGGTGAAGGCGGTGATCGCCTCGGTGTCGGTGCCGCCACTGCTGGTGACGCCGGTCATCGCCGAGGCGGCGTTGACGTCGAAGTCGGCGCGCAGGTGGTTGCCGACCTCGCGCGGGACCTGGGCGGTGGTGAGGACGCGGTCGTCGGGGTAGCCGAAGCTGGCGCGCAGGAACGGCGAACCGAGCAGCAGCAGGACCGCGACCACGACCCCGCCGTAGGCCAGCGGGCGCTTCATCACGCGCATCGCCAGGCGGTACCAGGAGGTCGACTCCGGCTCGGGGTTGTCCTTGATCCGGCGGACCCGCAGCGCGTTGATCCGGGTGCCCAGCAGGGCGAGGATCGCCGGCAGCACGATGAGCGAGGCGAGCGCCGCGAGCGAGACGACCGCGAGGCCGGCGTACGCGAAGGAACGCAGGAAGTAGAGCGGGAAGACCGCGAGGGCGGCGAGGGAGAGTGCCACGGTGATCGCGGAGAAGAAGACCGTCCGCCCTGCGGTGACCAGGGTGGTGCGGATCGCGTCGGGGACCTCGGATCCCTTGCCGATCTCCTCGCGGAAGCGGCTGACCATGAAGAGGCTGTAGTCGATCGCCAGTGCCAGCCCGAGTGCCGTGGTCATGTTCATCGCGTAGATCGACACGTCGGTGAACGTCGCCAGCGCGCGCAGCACGGCCAGGGTGCCGATGATCGCGAAGATCCCGATCAGCAGGGGTACGGCGGCGGAGACCAGGCTGCCGAAGACGAAGATCAGGGCGATCGCCGTCAGGGGGATGGCGATCAGCTCGGCGCGGGTGAGGTCCTTCGTGGTCTGGTCGGTGACGGCGGCGTACGTCGCCGCGGCGCCGCCGACCTGGACCGAGACACCGTCGTCGCCGTGCTCGGTGTTGAACTTGTCGGCGAAGTAGCCGCCGCGTTCCTGGGCCTCGTCGTCGTCACCGCTGACGTGCGCGATCACGAGTGCCTCGTCCCCGTCGCGGGAGACGAGGGTGGCGCGGGCCTGCTCAGGCGCCGTCCAGTACGACGTCATGTTGCTGATCCAGTCGGGCTTGGCCGCGAGCGCCTTCATGATCTCGGCGCCAGCCGCCTCTGCGGCGTCGGAGTCCGCACCGTCGGCGCTGTCGGTGTCGCGCACCAGGAAGATCAGGTTCGCCGCGCCACCGTCGAAGTGCTCGTCGAGCTGCTCGGTGGCGATCGTGGAGTCGGCGTCCGGGACGGTGAAGCCCCCGGCCTTGAGGTGGTCGGCCACGGGGGCGCCGACCACGATGCCAACGATCAGGAAGAGCCCGGCGACGACAAGGATGCGACGCGGAGCAGCGAGGGCCAGGTCGGCGAAACGACGGAACATGCCGTTAGGTTGACAGCGTTAGGTTAACGCTGTCAACACTTAATCTCAGGCGGGTGGTTTGGTCGCCACCACCCCTCGCGCCCTAGACTCATCCCGCTTCTGCCTCGGCAGGGGTGCCGCCCCCTTCGTCTAGCGGCCCAGGACCCCGCCCTTTCACGGCGGTAGCGCCGGTTCGAATCCGGTAGGGGGTACGGAACGAGAAGAAGCCCCTGGTCAGCGGAGACGCTGACCAGGGGCTTCTCTGTTGTCGCTACTCGGATCGAGAGGGCCGATGGCTCGGTCGAGCGGAGTGAAGAACATCTGCCAGTTGAGCCCCCAGGTCGCCCCGTCGTCGTACGAGAAGGACTGCTGCCAACGGGGCTGGTCCGGGTCGGCGAACCACTCGAACCGGACCCGTGCCGGACGTCCGCCGATCGTGTCCACCGCGTCGAACACGCCGTGGGTGCCGTCGAAGCGGCCCTCGACCGGGGTGTCGAGCACGCCGGGCGCCCTGGTCGAGCTCCACCAGATCCGCCACGCCTGGGTGCTCGGGTCGAAGAGGCGCAGCGTGAAGCCGACGAAGGGCGGACCGCCGTCGGCGGGCGCTGCCACGGTCATCTGATCGGTGTGCCCCATCCCGGTCAGGATCGGACCCACCTCGCTGACGGCGTCGAACTCGACCCACTCGTCGCAGGTCGGGTCCGTGACGTCGACGAGCTTGCGGTTGCGGACCGCCCACCGGCCGAAGATGAAGTCGAAATCGTGGTGTGAGGACACGACGGTGACGCTAGCGACGTGCGCCGACAACTGCTCAGCGGCGCGGTACGGTCCGGAGGCACATGCCGCCCTGCATCGGAGGACCTCATGACCGACCTCGCGACCTCGGACACCTTCGCCGGCCGCTCGATCCTCGTCACCGGAGCTTCCTCGGGCCTCGGCGCTGCAACCGTGCGCCGCTTCGCTGCAGGTGGGGGACGGGTGTACGCCGCCTCCCGCAACTCGGACCTCCTGGCAGCCGTCGCCGCGTCGTGCGCCGACCTCCCGGGCGAGGTGCGGTTCGGGTCCCACGACATCACCTCGCCGGCCGACTGCCGGGCCGCCGTCGCTGCGGCGGTCGCAGCGTTCGGGCGTCTCGACGTCGTGGTCAACAACGCAGGCCGGCACGACTTCCGGATCACCACCGAGGTCACCGAGGAGCAGTGGGCGCACGACATCGCGCTCAACCTGAGCGGCGCCTTCTTCGTTTCCCAGGCGGCGATCCCGCACCTGCTCGAGACCCGGGGGAACATCGTCAACGTCGCCTCGGTCGCGGGGCTGATGGGGGAGGCCTACTCGGCGGCGTACACCGCGGCCAAGCACGGCATCGTCGGCCTGACGAAGGCGCTCGCGGTCGAGTACCTCAAGACCCCCCTGCGGGTGAACTGCGTCTGCCCGGGCGGGATGAACACGCCGCAGGTCACCACGATCGAGGTCCCCGAGGGTGCGGACTGGGACCTGATCATGCGGGTCTCCGCCGCCCGAGGGTTGATGGAGGCAGATCCGGTCGCGGCCGTGATTGCGTTTCTCGCCTCCGACGACGCGGCGGCCGTGCACGGCAGCATCCAGCCTGTCGACGTGGGTCACCTCGCCGGCTGATGCCCTGGACGATGCTCCGGGAGTATGAATACGGTGCATAACAGGTCTTGGACGGCATGACCTGTTTGGCCCGAGAGTTGCGCCATGCACGAAGAGTTCAGTGACGGTCAGGTCCAGGGAGTCGGCACCTCGCGCGTGAAGCGTGGGATGGCGGAGATGCTCAAGGGCGGCGTGATCATGGACGTCGTCACTCCGGAGCAGGCCAAGATCGCTGAGGATGCCGGTGCTGTGGCGGTGATGGCGTTGGAGCGTGTTCCGGCTGACATCCGTGCCCAGGGTGGGGTGTCGCGGATGAGTGACCCGGACATGATCGACGGGATCATCTCCGCGGTCTCGATCCCGGTGATGGCCAAGGCCCGGATCGGGCATTTCGCCGAGGCTCAGATCCTGCAGTCGTTGGGTGTGGACTACATCGACGAGTCCGAGGTCCTGACCCCGGCTGATTATGAGAACCACATCGACAAGTGGACCTTCACCGTCCCCTTCGTGTGTGGTGCGACGAACCTGGGTGAGGCGCTGCGGCGGATCACCGAGGGTGCGGCGATGATCCGGTCCAAGGGTGAGGCCGGCACGGGTGATGTCTCGAACGCGGTGACCCACATGCGGGCCATCCGTAAGCAGATCCGGTCGCTGGCTGCGTTGACCACCGATGAGCTGTACGTGGCGGCCAAGGAGCTCCAGGCGCCCTACGAGCTGGTCAAGGAGGTCGCTGAGAACGGGAAGCTGCCGGTGGTGCTGTTCACTGCGGGTGGGATCGCGACGCCGGCGGATGCGGCGATGATGATGCAGCTCGGTGCTGAGGGTGTCTTCGTGGGTTCGGGGATCTTCAAGTCGGGTAACCCGGCTCAGCGGGCTGAGGCGATCGTGAAGGCGACGACGTTCTTCGACGACCCGGACGTGGTCGCGAAGGTGTCGCGTGGTCTGGGTGAGGCGATGGTCGGGATCAACGTCGACGAGCCCGCCCGTTCGATCCAGTTCGCCGAGCGCGGCTGGTAAGCGTCCGGGCGGTCAGACCTGCGGCTTCACCGCACGGTGGTCGTCCCAGGACATCCAGATCATGGCGGCGATGCTCGCTGCCGCGATCAGGAGGCAGACGATCACTCCCACTGTCGTTCCCATACGACCAGTGTGCGCGCCGAGGCGGCAGAAAGCGCCGGCGATCTTCAGAGCGTGGGCTGCGGCAGCAGCTCGTAGCTCTCCTTGAGCACCTGCAGGTGCACCCACGACTCCATCCGCGTCACCCCGGGCATCTGGCGCACCCGGTCCAACCGCTCGGCCAGGGTCGACTCCCCGGCCACCGAGATGGTCGCGATGATGTCGAAGCGGCCCAGCGTGGTGGCGACGAACTCGATCCCGGGGATCCGGCGCAGCCGCGCGACGATCAGGGCCGGGTCGGCGGTGTCGAGGTTGAGCCCGACGCCGGTCGCGACGGGGCCGGACTGCCCACGGCGTGACTGGGTCGCGCCGATCTTGAGGACGCCCTCGTCCAGCAGGCGCACCACCCGCTTGCGCGCCGCGGGGGCGGAGATGCCGAGCGCCAGCCCGAGCTCGGCGTAGGTCATTCGGCCGTTGCCCGCGAGCATGCCGACCGCGTGCAGGTCGACCTGGTCGAGGTGGGTGCCCGGGCTCGGGCGTGACGGGATCAGGATGCCGAACGGGACGTCGACGTACTGCACCGTCTCCACCCGCGTGACGTGGGGCAGGGTGCGGATCGCAGCGACCCGGGCGTAGAGGTCGCGCTGGTCGCCGGTGCGGACCTCGGCCACGATGTCGCAGTCGCCGGCGATGGCCGAGACGAAGACGACGGCCGGGTCGGCGATCAGCCCCGCGAAGGCCCCGTCGGCCGGGCCGTCGACGTGCACGGAGACGTGAGCGAGCGCGCGCTGGCCGAGCAGCTCCGGGTGGAGCGAGGCGGTCACCCGGATCGTGCCCGCCTCGAGCAGTGCCCGGACCCGGGCGGCGGCCAGGGCGCGGGGCACGTGGAGCTGGGCCGCGAGCTCGGCGTACGACGCCCGGCCGTCATGCCGAAGGATCGTGACGAGCTGATCGTCCAAGTCCCGCACGGGGCACCTCCTGGGTGTGTCCTGGGCCACATTCTTCTGAACGACTTTGACGCACTTCGCAGTCAGGTCTGGGGCCTCAGGACGCACTGTAGGCATCAATTGATCGAAATGTCGATCAAATAGAAACCAAACGGCATCCATTCGATTTCGAGACGGTTGCCGGGTTCTGGCTCCGCGATTAGCGTCCCTGCTCACCGGTGTGACCCACACCACTCGGAAACTCGGGAACGTCGAAGGAACGAAATGCGGACTCTCCACCACCTTGAGGCGAGCAACCTCGACCTGCGCGTGCGCCTCTTCGAGAACGCCACGGTGCACACCCTGGCCGGAAGCGCCCTGGCCGGTGAGCGACCCGAGGCACTCCTCGTCGTCGGCACCTCGATCG
This sequence comes from Nocardioides sp. JCM 18999, assembly GCF_055391175.1. Taxonomy (NCBI): domain Bacteria; kingdom Bacillati; phylum Actinomycetota; class Actinomycetes; order Propionibacteriales; family Nocardioidaceae; genus Nocardioides; species Nocardioides sp. JCM 18999. The sequence goes on along the minus strand of NZ_AP043887.1, from coordinate 3,004,192 downwards.
CCGCGACCGGCTCGGCCGCCGAGTGCCTGCAGGTCGCCCTGGCCTGCGGCTACAAGGACATCGAGCGGATCGACCTCGGCGGCGCCACCGTGCTCCCCGGGTTCGTCGACCCCCACGCCCACCCGCTGATGCACGGCCAGATGCTGAGCTGGGTCGACTGCGGCCCGGCCCAGGCCGGCAGCATCCCCGAGATCGTCGCCCTGCTCAGCGCCGCCGCCGAGCAGCTGCCGGCCGGCACCCCGGTCCGCGGCTACGGGTACGAGCACCGCAACCTGGTCGAGGGCCGCCACCCCCACCGCAGCGAGCTCGACGAGGTCGCCACCGACCGCGAGGTCTACCTGATGAACGCCAGCGGCCACGGCGGCGTCGTCAACAGCTACACCTTCGAGCTGCACGGCGTCGACGACTCCACCCCCGACCCCGAGGGCGGCCAGTTCTTCCGCGACGCCGACGGCCACCTGACCGGTGAGCTCTCCGACGCGGCCTGCAACATCCTCACCGGCGTCGGCGGCGTCAAGGTCGGCCACCACGGCCCCAACTTCCACCTCGCCGACGAGCCGGCCGAGCACGAGCGCCAGCTCCGCGCTTCCCTGGCGGAGTTCGCCGCCGGCGGCGTCACGATGATCGGCGACGCCCAGGTCAGCTCGCGTGAGCTGTCCACCTACCTGCGGATCGGGAACGGGCTCAACGTCCGGGTCAACCTCTACTTCCTCTCCCACCTGCTCGACGAGATCATCGCGCTCGGCATGGACCGCCCGTTCGGCAACTCCAAGCTCTCCTTCGCCGGGGTCAAGCTGTACGCCGACGGCACGCTCGGCGGCTGGACCGCCTACTTCCCGGAGGGGTACATCGACGACCCGTGCCGGAAGGGCCAGCTGTACCACCAGCCCGACGAGTACTCCGAGCTCGTCGCCAAGGCTCACGGCGCAGGCCTGCAGACCGCCACGCACGCGCAGTCCCCGACCGCCATCGGGATGGTGCTCGACGCGGTCGCGGCGGCCCAGAAGGAGACCCCCCGCGAGGACGCGCGCCACCGGATCGAGCACTGCGGCCTGCCGGACCCCGACCAGATCGTGCGGATGGCCGAGCTCGGGATCTTCCCGGTCAACCAGTCCCAGCACTACTACAACTGGGGCGAGGGCGTGAAGGACGCCATCGGTACGCCGGGGGAGCGGTTCAACCCGCTCGGCGAGTTCGAGCGCGCCGGCGTCCCGGTCACGCTCAGCTCCGACGCACCCGTCGCCTCGCCGCTCCCGCTGGAGGCCATCCAGGCGGCCGTGACCCGGGTGACCCGCAACGGTCACCAGCTCGGCCCCGACAACCTGCGGATCAGCGTCGACACCGCCGTCCGGGCCCACACCATCAACGGCGCGCGGGCTCTCGGCCGCGAGTCCGAGCTCGGCACGCTCGAGGTCGGCAAGCGCGCTGACTTCGTCGTCCTGGACGCCGACCCCTACCTGGTCGCCTCCGACCAGATCTCCGCCATCCAGGTCCTCGAGACCTGGGTCGACGGCGCCCGCATCCACACCCACCAGCACGCTCGCGCCCAGCGAGCCGTCACCACCCGCTGACGCTCAGCGATCATCCCGATGAAAGTAGTGAAGAACATGCGTACGTCCCTCTTCGCCGTCGCCGGCGTCATGGCCCTCTCCGTCTCCCTCTCCGCCTGCGGGTCCGGCTCCGACTCCGGTACGTCGAGCAGCACCGCCCCGAAGGGGCTGGCCGACTCCTCGAAGGCGACCTTCTGCATCGACCCCGAGTACGCGCCGCTGGAGTACTACACGAACGGTTCGAGCGGCGAGATCGTCGGCTTCGACGCCGACGTTTCCCGGGCCATCGCGGAGCACTGGGGTGTCGAGGCGGAGCTGGTCCCGACCTCCTTCGACGGTCTGATGCCCGCGCTCCAGTCGCGCCGGTGCGACGTCCTCAACAGCGGTCTCTACATGTCGGAGAAGCGCCTTGCCGTCGCCGACGCCAGCCCCGTGCTCAACACCGGCGCGGCGATCGTGACCACGCCGGAGAACGCCAAGTCCTACGCCGAGGCCACCGACCTGTGCGGCGTCGCGGTGACGGCCCAGGCCGCCTCGGCCAACGCCACCCTGATCGAGGACCTCAAGAAGCCGTGCGAGGAGGCCGGTGAGGACGCGCCGAAGCTCACCCAGTACCCGCAGACCTCGCAGACCGTGCTCGCCGTGCTCAACGGGAAGTCCGACGCCCTGGTCGAGACCGATGTCGCGGCGGCGTACATGGCCACGAAGAACGACGGCAAGCTCGTCGTGGTCGACACGATCTTCCCGAAGGACACTCAGTTCGGAGTGTTCACCCGCAAGGGCGACAAGCTCTCGCAGTCCGTCGCCGAGGCGGTCGACGCCCTGCGCGCCGACGGCACGCTGGCCGAGCTGGCGACGAAGTACGGACTCAACCCGGCGTCCATCGCCGCCAGCTGATCCGATCCACCGAGCAGGAGAGTCAGGACCATGGAGTTCGATGTCGGGATCTTCTTCGACCAACTGAAAAATGTGGACTACGCGCGAGGAGCATTGCTCTCGCTCGGTGTCGCAGCGCTGTCGCTCGTGCTGGCGATCGTGATCGGGTTCCCGGTCGCGCTCGGCAAGACCTCCAACCGGCCCGCGGCCCGCGTTCTCGCGAACCTCTACGTGTGGTTCTTCCGGGCGATCCCGGCGCTGCTGGTGCTGCTGATCATCTGGAACGCCTTCCCGCAGATGTTCCCGATCTTCCGGGAGAGCTGGTTCTCCCCGTTCATCGCCGCCTTCGTGGGGCTGGGGCTGGTCGAGGCCGCGTTCATGGCCGAGATCATCCGGTCGGCTCTGCTCGGCGTCGACGAGGGTCAGTACCTCGCGGCGCGGGCGCTCGGGATGAAGCCGGCCACCGTGATGCGCAAGGTGGTGCTGCCGCAGGTCGTGCGGATCGCGCTGCCGCCCACGGGCAACGAGTTCATCGGCCTGGTGAAGTACTCCTCGCTGGCCTCGGTGATCTCGCTGCGTGAGCTGCTCACCACCGCCCAGGTCGGGGTCAACACGACCTTCCGCTACGGCGAGTACTACGCCGTCGCGATCGTCTACTACCTCGTCATCGTCTCCCTCCTGACCGTGCTGCAGGGCCAGGCCGAGAAGCGCTTCCTGTGGACCTCGCGCACCAAGAAGACGAACACCCCCGGCAGCGACGCCGTCGCGGTCGAACCGGTCACCGAAGGAGCACCGGCGTGAACACCACTACTCCCGACCCTCTCCTCGAGGTCCGCGGGCTGGCCAAGTCGTACAACGGCACGCCGGTCCTCCGGAGCGTCGACTTCAGCATCAACAAGGGCGACGTGAAGGCGGTCCTCGGGCCGTCCGGATCCGGCAAGTCCACGATGCTGCGCCTGATGGCGCTCCTCGAGCCCGCTGACGCCGGCGTGATCCGCCTGGGCGGTCAGCAGCTCGGTGGCCTCAACCAGCGGGGGAAGCAGAAGTCCGAGACCGAGCTGGCGCGCGAGCGTCGCTCCGTCGGGATGGTCTTCCAGAAGTTCAACCTCTTCCCGCACCTGACGGCCGAGAAGAACGTGATGATCGGCCTGACCAGCGTGCAGGGGGTCTCGCCCCGCGAGGCCCAGGAACGCGCCCGGGCGATGCTCGAGCGGGTCGGCCTGGCCAACCGGGCCGGCCACTACCCGAGCGAGCTCTCGGGCGGTCAGCAGCAGCGCGTCGCCATCGCCCGCGCGCTGGTGATGAACCCCGCCGTCCTGCTCTTCGACGAGCCGACCTCGGCGCTCGACCCCGAGCTCGTCGGCGAGGTGCTCCGCGTGATGGAGTCCCTCGCCGAGGACGGCATGACGATGATCGTCGTCACCCACGAGGTCCGGTTCGCCCGACGGGTCGCCAGCGAGGTCTCGCTGTTCGACGGTGGCGTGATGGTCGAGGCCGCCGCTCCGGAGCAGTTCTTCGACAACCCGCAGCATGAACGCACCAAGAGGTTCCTCAGCCATGTCCACTGATCTGTCCACTGATCAGCCGCTCGCGGTCTACACCGACACCGACGACCTCGACCCCGCTCCCGGGATCGCCCTGCTGGAGGCGAACGGCTTCCGCGTGGAGCACCTCGGGACCACCGACCAGGACGCCATCATCAAGGGCGCCCAGGGGGCCAAGGCCCTGCTGGTCGGCTACGCCGAGGTCACCGAGGAGATGCTCGCGGCGCTGCCCGACCTGGAGATCGTCGCCCTCGCCTCCTCGGGTGTGGACAACGTCGACCTCGACGCCGCCCGCCGGCACGGCGTCAGCGTGGCCAACCTCCCGGCCCTCGCCGCGGAGGAGGTGGCGGGCCACGCGATCGCACTGGCCCTCGCCCTGCTGCGCGAGCTTCCGTTCTTCGGCGCAGCGACCGGCGAGGCCGACTGGCTCTCCCGGCCGACGTACGCGCCGGTCCGGTTGAGCCAGACCACGCTCGGTGTGATCGGGCTCGGGCACATCGGCAGCATCGCTGCCCAGCAGGGTGGTGCGCTCTTCGGGGAGGTCCTCGGGTACGACCCGTACCTGCCCGACACCCTGGCGACCACGGCTCGCCTCGAGGCGATCGGCGTACGCCGGGTCGACCTGCCCGAGCTGCTGGCCAGCTCCGGTGTCGTCACGCTTCACCTGCCGCTGACCGAGTCGACGCACCACCTGATCGACGCCGAGGCGCTCGCCGCGATGCCGGTCGGGTCCACCCTGGTCAACGTCAGCCGGGGCGGCCTGGTCGACTCCGAGGCCCTCGCCGCCGCGATCGACAGCGGTCACCTGCGCGGTGCCGGGATCGACGTCCTCGACACCGAGCCGGCCCCGCTCGACCACCCGCTGGTCGGCCACCCCCGGGTCCTGCTGACCCCGCACGTCGCCTACCTGTCGGACCACACCCTGCGCGAGTACATCCGCGTGCAGGCCCAGAACGTCGTCTCGTTCGCCGACCAGGGTGCCGCCGACCACGTCGTCGTGCCCGCGCCCGACTTCCTGACCTCCTGACCCACAGAACCGAGAAGGACTCCCCATGACCAGCCCCAGCACCGGCGGCCGGGCCGTCGTCCGCGCCCTCGCCGAGCGTGGTGTCGACCTCGTCTTCGGCATCCCCGGCACCCACAACCTCGAGATCTACCGTCACCTCGACGGCTCGGGAATCAAGCACGTCACGCCCCGCCACGAGCAGGGTGGTGGCTACGCCGCCGACTCGTACGCCCGCGTCAGCGGCAAGCCGGGCGTCCTGATCACCACCACCGGTCCGGGCCTGACCAACGCGATCACCGCCGCGGCGACCTCGTACGCCGACTCGCTGCCGATGCTGATCATCTCGCCCGGCATGCCGACCGGAATGGAGCGGGCCGACATCGGCTGGCTGCACGAGATGAAGGACCAGCACGCCTGCATCGAGGCTGCGGTGGAACGCAGCATCCGGGTCTCCTCGGCCGCCGAGGCCTACGCGGCGATCCACGAGACCTTCGACCACTGGGAGGTGGCGCGCCGCCGCCCGGTGCACATCGAGATCCCGATGGACCTGCTCGACGCCGAGTTCGACGAGGCTGAGCTGGTCCGCCCGGTCCCGACCGCGACCCGGCTGGCCGCCGATGCCGCCAGCGTCAGCGCTGCCGCCGAGGCCCTCGCCGGTGCCGGGTCGGTCGTGATGGTCGTCGGTGGTGGAGCACGTCATGCCACCGCCGAGGTGCGCGAGGTCGCCGAGCGTCTCGGTGCCCCGGTCGTGACCAGCGTCAACGGCAAGGGCATCCTCCCCGAGAACCACCCGCTCTCCCTGGGCGCCTCCATCCGGCTGCCCGAGGCCCACGCCGTGCTGACCGAGTCGGCCGCGCTGCTCGTGGTCGGCTCGATGCTCGGCGACGACGAGCTGTGGGGCAACGTCGTCCAGGCCTCCGGTGTCGTGGTCCGCCTCGACGTCGACCCGACCCAGCTCGACAAGAACCTCAAGGCCACCCACCACCTCCTCGGCGACGCGGCCACCACGCTGCCGCTGCTGCTGGCGGCCCTTCCGGCCGACGTGGAGAACAGCTTCAGCGACCGCGCCTCCGAGCTGCGTGCCGAGCTCGATGCCGCCGCGATGGTCACGGGCGCTCCGTTCGCCCCGTTCCACGACGCCCTGCGCGAGGTGCTGCCCGAGACGGCGATCTTCTCCGGCGACAGCGCCCAGGTCTCCTACAACGGCACCGCCAGCCAGTGGAACTCGCTGGTCCCCGGGCAGTACGTCTACCCGGCCGGCTTCGCCACCCTCGGCTACGGCATCCCCGGTGCCATCGGCGCCGCCCTGGCTGCGCCCGGCACGCCCGTCCTCGTCGTCGCCGGTGACGGCGGCACCATGTTCACCATCCAGGAGTTCGCCACCGCGGTCGACCTCGGTCTGCCGATCCCGGTCGTGATCTTCAACAACGGTGGCTTCCAGGAGATCCGTGAGGGCATGGAGGCGCGTGAGATCGCGCCGCTCGGGGTCGACGTGCGCAGCCCCGACTTCCCGCTGCTGGGCCGGGCGTTCGGCGGCGAGGGGGTCCGGGTGCACACTCCGGCCGAGCTGGCCGAGGCCGTCGCCACGGCGCTGAAGGCCTCCGGCCCGACCCTCATCGAAGTCCCGATCTGAGCCGCCCCGGATGACTGCCACCCTGACGGCGACGCCGTACCGCTCGGTCAACCCGGCCACCGGTGAGCTGATCGCCGCGTTCGACGTCGCCACCGATGCCGAGGTCGAGGCCACCCTCACCGGTGCCCAGCGCGCTTTCACCCACTGGCGCGAGCAGGCGATCACCGACCGCGCTGCGCTGGTCGGCACGATCGCAGATCTGTTCGAGGAGCGGATCGATGAGCTCGCCGAGATCGCGACCCGCGAGATGGGCAAGCCGATCGCCGAGGCGCGCGACGAGGTCCGGTTCAGCGCCGACATCTTCCGCTACTACGCGACCGAGGGACCTCGGCTCGCCACCGAGCAGGAGATGTCCTTCGCCGACGGGTTGGCACTCCTCCAGCGGCTGCCGATCGGGCCGTTGCTGGGTGTGATGCCCTGGAACTACCCGTACTACCAAGTGGCTCGGTTCGTGGCCCCCAACCTGGTGCTGGGGAACACGATCGTGCTCAAGCACGCCGAGTCCTGCCCCGGGTCCGCCGCGGCGATCGCCCGGCTGCTCGCGGACGCCGGGCTGCCCGAGGGTGCCTTCACCAATCTGTTCGCCACCCACGAGCAGACCGCCCGGATCATCGCCGACGAGCGGATCCGAGGGGTCTCGTTCACGGGCTCCGAACGGGCCGGGGCGATCATCGGCGAGCTGGCCGGGCGACACCTGAAGAAGGCCGTGCTTGAGCTCGGTGGGTCCGACCCGTACATCGTGCTCGACACCGACGACGTCCGGGCAGCAGCCGACCAGGCGTGGGACCGCCGGATGGAGAACGTCGGGCAGGCCTGCAACTCCAACAAGCGGATCATCGTCACCGCCGACCTCGCCGAGGAGTTCGTGGCGCGCCTGGTCGAACGGGCCGCCGCGCTCGTCCCGGGCGATCCGCTGGTCGAGCAGCCGGGCACCTACGCGCCGATGGCGTCGCAGGTGGCGGCCGACGCGTTGGCCGATCAGATCGCCGACGCGGTGGCCGGCGGGGCACGACTGCACGTCGGAGGACCGACCGACACCGTCGGCTCCTACTTCGCGCCCGCCGTGCTGACCGGAGTCACACCCGGCATGCGTGCCTTCCACGAGGAGCTCTTCGGTCCGGTCGCGGTCGTCTACGTCGTCGGCAGCGATGATGCGGCCGTCGGCCTGGCCAACGACAGCGCCTACGGGCTCGGTGGCGCCGTCTTCTCCACCGACGGAGCCCGGGCGGCCCGGGTCGCGGCCCGGCTCGAGGTCGGGATGGCGTCGGTGAACGCCGTCGCCGCAGAGTGCGCCGAGCTGCCGTTCGGTGGGGTCAAGCGCTCCGGTTTCGGACGTGAGCTCGGCCCGCTGGGGATGGACGAGTTCGTCAACAAACGGCTCTACTTCGACGCTGGAGGAGCGTCGATCCGGGGGTAGCGCACCCCGATTGGGAGTTCTGAGACCCGTTCGGTTAGAGTTCCCTCGCTCGTGAAAACGAGTGCAAGGCCCCGTAGCGCAGTTGGTTAGCGCGCCGCCCTGTCACGGCGGAGGCCGCGGGTTCGAGTCCCGTCGGGGTCGCAGTACAGCGAAGCCCCTCGCAGTCGAAAGACTACGAGGGGCTTCGCTGATTTCGGCTCCAGGCGGTGGTGGGATCGGGGTGGGAGCCGGGTCCCCCTCCGGTCGGCGTGACCTCCACCCGACTCGGGCGTTGATCCAGGTGGCGACCGATGCGCGGATCGCCGCCACAGTCTCGGTGTGGCCCAGTTCCGAGAGAGTGCCATGTCCGAACCGCTTCAACGCCCCTCGTGCTCCGAGTGCGGTGACTGCTGGGCAGACGTCATCGACCAGACGGTCCCGCTGTGCGCGAAGTGTTACAACGCTCGCAAGGACGGCGGTGTGCCGTGCCCGGCCAGCGTCGACGTCGTCCGTCGGATCAGCTCTGCTCGGCGATCGTCCTGACCCGCTCGAGGGTCTGCGTCATCCCACGCTCGTTGGCCCGGCTGCGGTGCCAACCCAGCAGCCGCCAGTAGACCTTGCTGAAGCCAGAGGTCTCGAGCTCGAAGGACTCGGTGATCCGCGTCCCGCCGTTCTCCTTGGCCAGCTGGTAGCGCCAGTTGTTGACCTTCGTCGTGCCGGCGTAGACCCCGAACCCGAAGTCCTCTCCGGCCACGCAGGTCGTCACCGTGCACGTCGTCCAGTACGTCGGCCCGACACCGTTGCGCTTCACGTGGCCCTTGAAGCGCGCACCGACCGCGGGGCCGGTGGCGCCGTGGGTCCACATCGCCTCGAACGTCTCGGGGCTCAGCTCCCCGATCCGGGTCACGTCACTGACGATCTCCCACACCGCCTGTGGCTCGGCGTCGATCCACAGGCTCACTTCTCCGCGCATCCCCATGCAGCCTCTCAGTCGTCGGTCAGCTGTTGCTGAACGGGAACAATGCCACCGGCTCGGTCGTCGGGGAAGGCGACCCGCCCTCCGGCTCGACCGTGATCCCGGCCGCCGTGGAGTCGGTCGCCGAACCCTCGAGAAGGACCTCGGAGTCGGTGCCCGACGGCATCAGCGCAGCAGGGACCATCGAGCCGGCGGGGTCCTGGTACCAGATCTGGTAGACCTCGTCGTTCGGCAGCTCCGGCAGGTCCGAGCTGACGGCCGCCGACTGGTTCAGCGACACGGAGCGGTAGATCGTCACCGTGCCACCGCCTTCGAGCTGCTGCTCGATCTTCTGCGCGTCGGAGGCGGCCATCACGGCCTGGACGGGGTCGGTCGCGGTGTCCGTGCTCCACGGGCGCCACACCAGGCCGACCATGAGGAGGCTGACGGCGGCGACGAGCAGCGACGTCGTCCACCAGCGGCGCGACGACCGCGATGCCGTGGTCGGCTCGACCTTCGGCGGCAGTGGGCGGACCGTGCTGATCGAGGCGAGCACGCGGTCGCGCAGCTCGGGCGGGGGAGCGACCGGGCTCAACGCCGCCAAGGTGCTTCCGGTCTCGCGGAAGCTGGCGACCTCGTCGGCGCAGGTCGGGCATTCGGCCAGGTGAGTCTCGAACTCGAGCCGTTCGGTCGGGTCGAGGGCGTCAAGCGCGTAGGCGCCGGCAAGCAGGTGCATATCCATGTTCCAGGGCGTGTTGGTCATCGTCCGCCTCCGACTCCGAGTGTGTCCCTCAGTCGGATCAGCCCGTCTCGGATCCGTGTCTTGGCGGTTCCGACCGGGAGCTCGAGCATCTGAGCGATCTCTGTGTGCGTGTAGCCCTTGAGGTAGGCGAGTTCGATCGCCTCCCTCTGGACCGTGGTGAGCGTGCCCAAGGCGTTGCGGACGCGTTGTGCCTCCATCCGCGCCTCGGCCAGCTCAGCGGTGACGTCGTGCTCCACCGCGCGGTTCTGCTCCTCGTAGGTCACGTCGCGTCGGGTGGCCGACTCGGCCGAGCGGACCCGGTCGACGGCACGTCGGTGGACGAGCGTGAGGATCCACGCGAGCGCGGACCCCCGAGCCGCATCGAACCGAGCCGACGTACGCCACAGCTCGAGCATCGCCTCCTGCACGACCTCCTCGGCCTGGGCCGGGTCGCGCACCACCTGGACGGCCAAGCCGAAGGCTCGGGCCGCGACCTGGTCGTAGAGGTCGGCGAAGGCCTGCTCGTCGCCCCGGGCGGACCGGGTGATCAAGCTGGCCAGGGCTGTCGGCGTGCCCGACGACGCCTCCGGTGGGGAGGAATCGTCGGGCACCGCACGGAGATGATCCATCTCAACTCGTCCTGTGGGTCGGTGGGGTTCCGAATTACTTCGGCATCAGGACCGTGTCGATGACGTAGACGGTCGCATTCGCCGTGGGGATGTTGCCACACAGCACGTTAGCCCCGTCGACCTTCATCCCGGAGGTGTCGCCGCTGACGGTGACCATGTCCTTGTTCAGCGTGGTCTGGGTGCCCACGACAGCGTCGGGGTCGAGCTGGCCGGCCACCACGTGGTGGGTGAGGATCGCGGTCAGCGTCGCCTTGTCGGCGAGCACCTTGTCGAGCTGGTCGGCCGGGATCTTGGCGAAGGCGTCGTTGGTCGGGGCGAAGACCGTCAGGCCCTCGGCGCCGTTGAGGGTGTCGACCAGGCCGGCCTTGGTCACGGCGGTGACGAGGGTGGAGAGCAGCGGGTTGTTGCTCGCGGCGGTGGCGACCGGGTCCTTGACCATGCCGTCGAAGGAGCCAGCGCCCGTGGTCGGGATCGCCGAGCAGGCGGGACCGAAGGTCTGGTCGCCGGCGCTCATCGCGTCGGGGGAGCTGCTCGTGGAGGTCTTCGGGGTGGAGTTGCTGGCGTTGGACGCGTCGTCGCTTCCACAGGCCGCGAGGCCGGCGACGAGGAGGGCAGCGGTGGCCGCGACGCCGGTGCGGCGCACGAGGGAGAGCGAGTTCATGGGAGTTCCTTTCGGAGTGCCATCGGCCGGTGCCGAGGTCAGGAGTGATTCGGTGCCACGACCCGTCCGGATTGGTCGGATCGGCAGGAAATCAGGAAACGGTGACGCTGATCGTGTGGACGCCGCTGGCGCCGTCGGGGAACGGGTTGGCGCGGACCGGCGTCTGGGTCGTCCCGTCGCCGGTGCGGACCCGGGCCGCCAGCATGTGGGACCCGGAGGTCGCCTCCCACGGCAGGAACCACTGCCGCCAGTACTCCTCGCCGCCGGTCGGGCCCAGGTTCGCCGGCTGCCACGGCCCGCCGTCGATGCGGACCTCGACCGCCTCCACCCCGCCGCGCTCCTGCGCCCAGGCGATCCCGCCGATCACGACGGAACCGGCATCGAGCTCGCTCAGCGCGCGCGGGGTGTCGATCCTGCTCGAGGGCTTGATCGGGGCATCGGTCGCCCACCCCCGGTCCGTCCAGTAGGCGGTCTGCTCGGCGTAGGTGGTCAACGTCATCCGGGTGATCCACTTCGTCGCCCCGATGAAGCCGTAGAGCCCTGGCACGATCAGCCGCGCCGGGAACCCGTGCGCCCGAGGCAGCTGGGTGCCGTTCATCCCGACCGCGATCATCGCGTCACGGCCGTCGGTCGCGGCGTCCAACGGCGTGCTGATCGTCATCCCGTCGACGTCGGTGCTGAGGATCTGGTCGGCCCGCGACCCGACCCCGGCCCGGTCCAGCAGCGATGACAGCGGTACGCCGAGCCAGCGGGCGCCGCCGGCGTACGGGCCGCCCACGGAGTTCGAGACGCAGGTCAGGGTGATGTCGCGCTCGATCAGGTCCATGGCCAGCAGGTCGTCGAAGGTGAAGGTCAACCGGGTGGACACGTCCCCGTCGATCCGGAGCCGCCACGAGTCGGAGTCGACGACCGGGACGTCGAGTCGGGTGTCGACCCGGTAGAACGCGGCGTTCCTGGTGCGGAACGGGGTGATCCCCGGGACCGTGCGATCCAGGCCTGCGGGCAGCGGAGGTGCCGGGTCCGTGGGCGGGGGAAGCGTCACCGACTCGGCTCGCGAGCGGCGACGGATCAGCCAGCGGGCCGTGCCGCCGACGCCGGCGGTGACGACCATCGTGGCCGCCACGGTGCCGACCATCACGACGGTACGGCGACCACGACTGACCTCGCGCCAGCGCGGTGCTGCGACCCAGCGCAGCAGCAGGATCAGCGCGATCCCGGCCGTGACACCGGTGACCAGGCTCGGGACCACGTCGACGACGGAGGCCGCGGGCCGGCTCAGGGCGCAGGCCGCGGCGGCCAGGCTGAGCAGCGCCAGCCCGATGCCGGCGGCGAGCCGGTGGCCGCGACCGGCGAGGATGCCGATGGCCCCGGCGACCGCGAGCACGACCAGCAGCACCGAGCCGATCAGGATCGGCTTGTCGTGGGTGCCGAAGTGCGCGATCGCCCACTCCTTCACCGCGGTCGGGGTGTGGTCGATGACCGTCGACCCGACCGCGAGCACCGGGGAGGCGGCCGGGGTGGTCAGCGCCGCGACCAGGTGGCCGCAGGCCATCCCGAAAGCAGCCGCTACCACCCCGATCAGGGCGGCGAAGGGAGCAGGCACACGGGTTTGGTCCATGTGGTTCATTCGGAGCCACGAGCCGGTCCGGTTGGAAACGTGTGAAAATATATTTGAGGCGGGACCAATCCGCCTTTCGATCGGCTCCGAAGAACCCATGACCGACCGTTCCCCCACACAGTTGGTGAGGTTATGAATCAGCTTTCGGCAGGCCCCCACCCTGACGGAAAGCACCGAAGCCGAGCTCGCCGCATCGCGGTGATCGGCTCAGGTGTCTCCGGACTTGTCGCTGCCCATGTGTGCTCGGCCCAGGCCGAGGTCACCCTGATCGAGGCCGACGACCGCCTCGGTGGTCACGCGGACACCCACGACGTCGTCGACGGTGAGCGGACCCTCGGGATCGACACCGGCTTCATCGTGCACAACCGGGTCACGTACCCGACGTTGATCCGGATCTTCGACGAGCTCGGCGTGGCCACGCAGGCCTCCGAGATGTCGATGTCGATCGTCGACGAGCCGACCCGCGTCGAGTGGGCCGGCGCCCGCGGTGTGCGGGGACTGGTCCCCGGCCTGCGCCGGGCCAGCGACCCGCGCCACCTCGCGATGCTGGCCGAGATCCCGCGGTTCCACCGCGCCGCTCGGGAGCTGCTCGCCCGGGAGGAGGACGTCTCGGAGCACGGCGGCGACCTCACCACGCTGGGCGACTTCCTCGCCGAGCACGGTTTCAGCGACCGGTTGCGCAGCCACTTCGTGGAGCCATTGGTGGCCGCGGTCTGGTCCTGCGACCCCGAGGTGGCTGGCGAGTACCCGGCGGCCTACCTGTTCCAGTTCCTGGCCCACCACGGCATGTTGTCGGTGCGCGGCAGCCACGCCTGGCGCACCGTCACCGGCGGTTCGCGCAGCTACGTCGACGCGATCGCGCGCCGGCTCGGCGAGCACGGCGGCCGGATCCTCACCGGGATGCGGGTCGAGTCGGTGCTCGAGGAGGACGACGGCGTCGACATCGTCGCCACCTCCCACGACGGCGAGTCGTTGCGGGAGCGGTTCGACGCCGTCATCATCGCCACCCACCCGCACCAGGCGCTCGCGATGCTGGCCGCACCCACCCCGGCGCACAAGGAGGTGCTGGGCGCGATCAGCTACGCGACCAACCCCGCCGTGCTGCACACCGACACCGCGCTGATGCCCGAGGCGGAGGCGACCTGGGGTTCGTGGAATTTCCGGCGGCGCAGCACCAGCACCGGCCAGGTCACGGTCACCTACGACCTCACCCGGCTGCAGCGGCTCGACACCGAGACCCGCTACCTCGTCACCCTCGGCGGGTCGGACCTGATCGACCCGAGCACCGTGATCGCCGAGATGGACTACGAGCACCCGCTCTACACGCCCGAGTCGGTCGCGGCGCAGCGTCGCCTGCCCGAGCTCGACACCGACCGGATCGCCTTCGCCGGCGCCTATCACGGCTGGGGCTTCCACGAGGACGGTGCGCGCTCGGGCGTCGCCGCCGCCGAGCGGATCGGTGTGGCGTGGCCGATGCGGCCCGTCGCCGTACCTGCTCTGGACCCTGAGGTGCCCGCGGAGCCGACCGTCTACGCCACCCGGATCACCCACCGCCGCCGCCAGCCGTGGCAACGCCGGTTCGTGCACCGTTCCCTGCTCTGGGTCGCCGACCTCGACCAGGCCAGTACGCCGGCCGCGGGCCGTCTCGCGCGGACGCGCTCCTGGTTCACCGGACGGCTGGAGGCGCGGGACCACCTGGGTGATCCCGACCGCAGCATCCGGGAGAACCTCACCGCCTTCCTCGCCGGGCACGGCCTCGAGCTCGGCTCCGGCCGGGTGCTCGTCGCGGCCCACCCGCGCGCCTGGGGGCACTGCTTCAACCCGATCAGCGTGTTCTGGTGCCGCGGCGAGGACGGTGCGCCGCTGGCGACGATCCTCGAGGTGCACAACACCTACGGCGACCGGCACGCCTACACCCTGCTGCCCGACGGAACGAGCCTGCCCGACGGCGCCGACACCGTGGCCAAGGCGATGTACGTCTCGCCGTTCCACGGCACCGACGGCCAGTACCGGGTGATCGCCCCCGAACCGGAGGTGGGCGGACGGCTCAACGTCTCGATCAACCTCCGCACCCGCACCGGGGCCCGGTTCAGTGCCTCGCTGCGCGGCGAGCCCGTGCCCGGCCACCGACTGCGCGCGGGCCTGGTCGGCCCCCGCGACGCCCTGCTCATCCGGATCCACGGCATCACGCTGTGGGCCCGCCGCCTGCCCATCCAGCCCCGTCCGGTCCACCACCAGGAAGGTGTGTCATGACGTTGATCGCCCACTCCGCCGCCCCCACGCAGCTCACTCGTTGGCCGGGTCTGGCCGCACCGGCCGCCAACCTGCGCACCGCCGTCGGTGCCGACCTGGCCCGCCGACTCTTCGAACGCGCCTTCTCCCGGATGCCCGTCACGGTCCGGCTGCACGACGACACCGGGGTCCGCACGATCGGGCTCGGCGGACCGCAGATGAACGTGGTCCGTCCCGACGAGTTCTTCGCCCGGCTCGGACGCGACGCCAACGTCGGGTTCGGTGAGGCCTACATGACCGGAGCCTGGGAGGCCGACGACCTGGCCGCCTTCCTGCGGGTCCCCGCCGGCCAGCTCGGTGCCCTGGTCCCGCCCGTCCTGCAGCGGATGCGGCGCCTGGTGGTGCCGCGGATCTCCGCCACCGAACGGGGCGAGGTGAGCGACACCCAGGACAACATCGCCCGGCACTACGACCTGTCCAACGAGCTCTTCGAGCAGTTCCTCGACCCGACGATGACCTACTCCGCGGCGATGTTCACCACCGACGCCGCCGGCGAACCCGTGGTCGATGACGACCTCGAGGCCGCGCAGGTCCGGAAGGTCGACGCGCTCCTGGACCTGGCCGAGGTCGGCCCCGGCACCCGCCTCCTCGAGATCGGCACCGGCTGGGGCCAGCTCGCCCTCCAGGCCGCCCGACGCGGCGCGAAGGTGCGCACGCTGACCCTCTCGGTCGAGCAGCAGGAGCTGGCTCGGACCCGGCTCGCCGCCGCCGGCCTGCTCGACCGGGTCGACGTCGAGCTGCTCGACTACCGCAAGGTCGACGGCCGCTACGACGCGGTCGTCTCGGTCGAGATGATCGAGGCCGTCGGCTGGCGGCACTGGCCCGAGTACTTCGCCACCATCGGGCGCGTCCTGACCCCGGGCGGTCGTGCCGTGATCCAGGCGATCACGATGCCGCACGACCGGATGCTCGCCACCCGCGACTCGGTCACCTGGATGACCAAGTACATCTTCCCCGGCGGCTTCCTGCCCTCCCTCGAGGGTCTCGAGGCCGCGGCGCAGGAGGGGGCCGGGCTGCGGATGCAGGTCGCTGCCTCACTGGGGCACCACTACGGCGAGACCCTTCGGCAGTGGGACGTGGCCTTCGCGGATCGGGCCGCCGAGGTGGCCGAGCTCGGCTTCGACGTCACCTTCCGGCGGATGTGGCACTTCTACCTCGAGTACTGCCGGGCCGGCTTCGAGGCCGACTACATCGACGTCAACCAGCTCGTCTTCACCGCGGAGGAGATCCGATGACGCTGCTAGACGGACCTGAGGTCGACACCGGCCTGGCCGGCCGGCTGGCCGAGGTGGTCACCCCGCTGATCGGGGACCTGCCGGTCCGGCTGCGCGCCTGGGACGGCAGCGAGACCGGTCCCGTCGACGCGCCCCGGGTGGAGCTGAACTCCGCCGACGCGTTGCGCCGCCTGATCTGGAGCCCCGGAGAGCTCGGTGCGGCTCAGGCCTACGTGACCGGTGAGGCGGACCTGCCCGGCACGATGGCCGAGCTCGACCACACCCTCGGCGTGCTGATGGCCGCCGGGAGGGTGGCCGCCCCCAGTCGGGCGGAGCGGGCGAGGGCCGCCGTACGGGCGGGGAAGGTGGCCCTCGGACTGGGTCTGGTCGGGCGACCGCTGGCGCCGCCGGCGACCCAGGCCCAGGTCAAGGGGCGATTGCACTCCCTGGCCCGGGACCGGGCCGCGATCAGCCACCACTACGACGTGTCGACGTCGTTCTACGAGCTGGTCCTGGACGAGTCGATGGCCTACTCGTGCGGGTATCACGCCACCCCGGAGGTCTCCCTGGAGGAGGCGCAGCGGGCCAAGCTCGACCTGATCTGCGCCAAGCTCGGCCTGGGCCCCGACTCGACGCTGCTCGACATCGGGTGCGGGTGGGGATCGCTGACCGTGCACGCGGCGCAGCACTACGGCGCCCGGGTCGTCGGGGTGACGATCGCGGCCGAGCAGCAGAAGTACGTCACCGAGCGGATCGCCCGACTGGGCCTCTCCGACCGGGCCGAGGCGCGGCTGTGCGACTACCGCGACGTGACCGGTGTCTTCGACGCGGTCAGCTCGATCGAGATGGGCGAGCACGTCGGGGAGTCGAACTACCCCACGTTCGCCCGGGTGCTGCACGACCGGGTCCGGCCGGGCGGGCGGGTGCTGATCCAGCAGATGTCCCGCACCGGAACGTCGCCGGGCGGCGGCCCCTTCATCGAGTCGTTCATCGCGCCGGACATGCACATGCGTCCGGTGGGGCAGACCGTCGACCTGCTCGAGTCCGCGGGGCTCGAGGTGCGCGACGTGCACGGCCTGCGCGAGCACTACGTGCTCACCGTCGCCGGCTGGATCGAACGCTTCGAGGCCAACGCCGACGCCATCCGCGACCTGGTCGGGGAGGAGATGCTGCGGGTCTGGCGGCTCTACCTGGTCGGTGGCTCGGCGGCGTTCCGCGACGGCCGGATGGGGGTCGACCAGATCCTGTCGATCCGTCCGGCGACGGATGGTGCGGCGCATGATCTTCCGCTGGTGCGTGGCTGGTGAGCCCCGCGCTGGCGATCTTCCTCGCTGCCGCTGCAGCCGTCACAGGGGTGATGGTTGCGGCAGCGGTGACGGCCCGGCGCCTGCGCCGGGTCGCGGTGGTCGATGTGGCTTGGGGCTGTGCCTTCGTGGCGCTGGCGGTTGCATCGGCTGTCGTTGCGGGGCTGCTGCGGCCCGGGGGTTCTGTGGGGGACCCCGGGCTGCGGTGGCTCGTCGTGGCGATGGTGGTGATCTGGGGCGGACGCCTCTCGCTGCACCTCGGCCGCCGGATCTTCGGCGGCGACCACGACGACCCGCGCTACGAGCAGATGCTGGGCGGACCGCTCGACCAGGTGTCGTTCGTGACGGTGGTGCTCAAGGTCTTCCTGCTCCAGGGCGTCATCGTGCTGGTGGTGGCGCTGCCCGTGCTGGTCGCGGTGCAGTCCTCGGTCGCCGAAGGCTGGGGCTGGTGGGTCGTCGGGCTCGGTGTCGTGGTCTGGGCGATCGGACTGTTCTGCGAGGCGCTCGCCGACCGGCAGCTCGCCACCTTCATGGCGACCCCCGACCGGCCGAAGCTGCTCACCACCGGGATCTGGTCCTGGTCGCGGCACCCGAACTACTTCGGGGACGCCTGCGTCTGGTGGGGGATCTGGCTCGCCGGCGCGGCCTCGACCGGATGGCCCGGCGCGCTGATCGGTCTGGCTGGGCCGGTGGCGATGACCTGGTTCCTCACCGCCGTCTCCGGCGTCCGGCTCTCCGAGCGGAGGATGCGCGGGCGTGAGGGCTGGGACGCCTACGCCGCCCGCACCTCGATCTTCGTGCCGCTGCCGCCTCGACGGTGAGCAGGCAGAAGTTTTCGCCACAGCTGTCGTGAGCAGGCAGAAGTTTTCAGCGCCGCTGAAAACTTCTGCCTGCTCACCGTGCCTTGCTTGAAAACTTCTGCCTGCTCAGCGACCCAGGAGATGTCTCAGGGCCGGCTCCAGGTGGGGGTGGCGGAAGGGGTGGCCGAGCTCGGTCAGGCGGGTGGGGAGCACCCGTTGGCTGGCGAGCGCCGTCTCCTTGGCGCCCTCGGCACCGAGCAGCAGCGCCGGGCCGAAGCCGGGGGTGGGCAGCAGGCTCGGCCGGTGCAGCGCATGCCCGAGGGCGGTGGCGTACTCGGCCGCCGTCACGGGGGAGGGTGCGACCGCGTTCACCGGCCCGGTCAGCCGCTCGTCGACGAGCGCGCGCAGGTAGATGTCGAGCAGGTCGTCGATCCCGATCCACGACACCCACTGCCGTCCGTCACCGAGCCGCCCGCCCAGTCCCGCCTCGAACAGCGGGCGTTGCGCCTTCAGCGCGCCTCCGCGCGGGCTCTGCACGATCCCCGTCCGCACCAGCACCACCCGCGTCCCGGGGACCGAGGCCGGCACCGTCGCCGCCTCCCAGTCGCGCACCACCTCGGCCAGGAACCCCGCCCCGGACTCACTCCCCTCGGAGAGCTGGGTGTCGGCGCGGTCGTAGCCGTAGAACCCGATCGCGGACGCGGAGACGAACACCGGGACCCCGGCCAGGGCGACCGCCTCGGCCAGACGTCGGGTCGGTCCGATCCGGCTCTCCCGGATCGCGCGCCGGTGGTCGGCGGTGAAGCGACCGGCGATGGTGGCGCCGGCCAGGTGGACCACGGCGTCGACGTCGTCGATCAGCGCCGCCAGGGTGGCGGGCTTGGACCGCTCGGGGTCCCAGAAGAGCTCACCGTGAGCCGGGTCGCGCCGGACGAACCGGATCACCTCGTGCCCGCCGCCGCTCAACATCGCGCACAGCGCGGAGCCGATCAGCCCGGAGGCACCCGTGACCGCGATCCGCATCGGCTCGGGACGCATCGCCCGCGCCGCCGCATGGGCCGCCAGGTCGCCGGCGAGCTGGGCGTGCCGGTAGCGGAACATCGGCGCCAGCAGTCGACCCGGAGCCGACGTCTCGACCCGGTCGGTCAGGATCGTGCCGCCGCCCAAGGAGTCCTCGAACACGTGCTGGTGGTGCCACCGCAGCGGCGCGAGGAACGGCCGGGAGGCCAGCTCGTCGGCGAACCGGCTGCCCTCCTCGAACTCCTCGGGCAGGTGCTGCGCCACCCACCGTCGCCCGACCGGGAGCCGCAGCACCGCCCTGCCGTCGCGCAGCGAGTCGGCCTCGGACTCCACCCCGACCGGCTGCCACGGCGGGGAGAGTCGGGTCAGGGCCCCCGGACGCGCGTGCCAGTCGAAGACCTCGGCCCGCGGGTGCGGGAGCAGCTGGCTGTCGACGTACGTCATCGGCGGCGCACCTCCTCGTAGTCGGCCAGCGTGGCAGCCCGCGCCTCGGCGTGGTCGACGATCGGCGCGGGATACCCACCGTTGGTGTCGGCCGGTGCCCGCCACGGCTCGTGGATGAAGCGGTCCTCGACGGTGCGCAGCTCGGGGATCCACCGCCGGATGTAGCGCCCGTCCGGGTCGAACCGGCGGGCCTGGGTGGTCGGGTTGAAGATCCGGATGTACGGCGCCGCATCGGTGCCGGTGCCCGCCGCCCACTGCCAACCGTGCTGGTTGCTGGCCAGGTCGCCGTCGACGAGGTGCCGCATGAAGTGCCGGGCCCCGTGGGTCCACTCCACGCCGAGGTCCTTGACCAGGAACGACGCCACCAGCATCCGCACCCGGTTGTGCATCCAGCCCTCGCCGAGCAGCTGCCGCATCCCGGCGTCGACCAGCGGGTAGCCGGTCAGCCCACGCTGCCACGCGGTCAGGCGCTGTTCGAGCAGGCCGCCGTCGACGTAGGCGAGCCCCTTCAGCTTCGGGTCGACGTAGTCACGAGCGGTCTCGGGCCAGCGCGAGAGCACCGCGGCGTAGAACTCGCGCCACGCCAGCTCCTTGCGGAAGACGTCGTCGCCCTCGCCGAGGTCGGCGAGCAGGGTGCGCGGATGGAGCTGGCCGAACTTCAGGTACGGCGACATCCGGGAGGTCAGGTCGAGGTCGGGACGGTCGCGCAGCTCGGGGTAGTCGCCCAGGTGCTCGCGGTAGCGCTCCCACGCGGCCAGCCCCGCCTGCTCCCCGGCCTCGGGCAGCACCATCCCGGCTGGCAGGTCGGGTTCGGTGGGGATCGGGTCGCTCGCCCCGTCCAGCCAGCCGACGGTGCCGGGGTCCGAGGGCGCCGGCCCCGGCCAGCCGTGGTCGGCCCACGCGCGGAAGAACGGCGTGAAGACCTTGTACGCCGTCCCCGACTGGGTCCGCACCTCGCCCGGCGCGACCGCGTAGGGGGTGTCCGAGCGCACCAAGGGGATCCCGGCCGCCTCGATCTCCCGGTCACGGCGGGCGCCGTAGGGGCCGAAGTCGGCACTGACGTGCACCGAGCCGACTTCGAACTCGCGCACGACGTCGGCCAGCACCCGGCGCGGGTCACCGGTGCGGAGCACCAGCCCGGCGCC
The DNA here is from genome assembly GCF_055391175.1 of Nocardioides sp. JCM 18999. NCBI lineage: Bacteria > Bacillati > Actinomycetota > Actinomycetes > Propionibacteriales > Nocardioidaceae > Nocardioides > Nocardioides sp. JCM 18999. The sequence goes on along the minus strand of NZ_AP043887.1, from coordinate 2,983,363 downwards.
GTACTGGCGAAGATCGGCGTCCAGGGCGCGCAGGCTGCGCAGCAGGAACGCCACCCGAGGAGCACCGGACGGGCCGAGCAGGGCCGGGTCGAGGACGAACAGGGGCAGCACCTCGCCCTGACGTCCTGCTGCGAGCAGGGCGCCATGGTCGCGCAGGCGCAGGTCGCGCCGGAACCACAGGACGGCCCGGCCGTCCTGACCTGCCTGCGGGTCGGGGTCAGGTGCCATTCGGTTCAGGCTACTGGCGGGCGGTTGCGGCGGGAGAGTGTCAGGACGAGGACCGAGATCAGGATCCAGGCGTCGATCACCGCCCACGAACGCCAGGAGCCGAACTGGTCGAACAGGATCTGCGCGGTCGCCAGGTCCAGGCCCGCGCCGTGCGGCGCCCAGGTGCTGAGGGTCCGCCACGGCTCGGCGAGCATGAAGAGCGGGGTGAACCGGGCCAGCGGCGCGGCGAGGAGGACGAACAGCAGGGTCGCCGCGACCAGCCCCCACACCCCGATCAACGTGGTCAGGGCGGTGGTGGTCATCCCGGCCGCGATCACCAGCGCGGCGATCAGGTACTTCGTCGAGATGGGCAGCCACCAGCAGGCCAGCGCGGCGACGGCCCCGACGGCGATGAAGATCCCGAACCGGCCCACGCCCGCCCGGAACGTGGTCTCGAACGATCCGCGTCGCCAGGTCAGGATCAGCGCCGCCGCGAATCCGAGCGTGAGGGACGCCGTCACGATCAGGTAGGGCACCCGCCGATCGGTGTCGACCGGTTCGATGACGAGGTCGAGGCTGCGCCCCAACGAGCCGGAGACCTGCTCGGCCGCCCCGGCGATCGCGGTCGCACCGCGCTGCCCGGCCGCGCCGGAGACCCGCAACGTGTCGGTGTCGGCGGTCAGGTCGACCAGGATCACCGCATCGGCCTTCCCGGTCCGCAGGGCGTGCAGGGCCTTCGCGGGCGAGGTCCCGGCGACCGCGTCGAAGGGGCGGTCCGGCAGGGCGTTGGCCTGGTTGGCCAAGGTGCTCGACACCACCGCCGGCCCGACGATGATCAGCCGCGCCTCGACCGGCTGGGAGGTCGGCACCGTCCAGAGCAGCACGCCTGCGACCAGGAGCTGGCCGAGGATCGCGAGGATCCACAGTCCGGTGCGCATCGGCCTGAACGTGGGGACGCTCGCGGAGGGCGTCGCCGAAGACATGGCGTGAGATTACCGACGCCGTGATCACTCACGCAGAGCCGCCCGAGGTCCGATGATGGTGGGGTGAGGATGAGCTGGCGCGCGCAGGTCGTGCTGATGATCGTCCCGGTCGTCGCGCTGGCCGTCGTCATCGTGCTGCTCCTGCCCTCGGGGAAGGTCGCCTCGATCCCGGCGCCCTCGCTCGCGAGCGAGACCCAGTGCCTGCCGATCACGCAGCCGAAGACGGTGCCCGAGCTCAACCGGATGACCGACACCCTGCGTGGCAACGCCGAGTTCCAGGGCGCCGACGTCGGGGCCAGCGTGCTGCTCTCCGACGGCCGGTCGCTGTGGGTCTTCGGTGACACCCTGCGATCGGCCGACTTCGTCGGGCAGCGTTTCGTGCGCAACTCGATGCTGCTCTTCGACGAGTCCTGCGCCAACGTCGTCCTCCCCGCCGACCACGGCGCGCTCATCCCCGACCGGGCAGACGGTGTCGGCTACTGGCCGATGAGCGTGGCCAAGATCGCCCGCGCCGGCTACGACCTGGTGGCGGTCAGCGCCAACCGGGTCCGGGCCGACCCGGCGGTCGGTGACACGTTCGCGTTCGAGAACCTCGGTCCGGCGATCGCGGTCTTCATCGTGCCGACCAACCAGACCCCTCAGCTGCTCAGCGTCGAGGACATCGGCCCCGACTCGACCGATCGGTCACGCCCCGCCTGGGGCGCCGCGCTCGCCACCGACCCGGACGCCGACTGGGTCTACCTCTACGGCACGGCCAACCCCGGCCGCACCCTCGTCTTCGGCTACTCGCTCCAGGTCGCCCGCGTCCATCCCGACGACATCCTCGATCGCACCCAGTGGCGGTTCTGGAACGGGTCGCGGTGGGTGCGCAAGGCCGACGACGCGGTCGAGCTGATCCCGGCCGTGGGCGGGGTCTCGCAGACCTTGAGCGTCTTCGAGGCCGACGGATCCTGGTACGCCGTCAGCAAGCGTGACGAGTTCGTCGGCTCCGACCTGGTGATCTGGAAGGCGCCCTCGCCGACCGGGCCGTTCGTGGCCACACCACCGGTCGCCTCGATCCCGTCCTCGGGCCGCACGCTGCGCTACATGCCGCTGGCCCACCCCGACCTGATCCCGGTCGACGACACGGTGGTGGTCTCCTACAGCCAGAACAGCACCGACGTGAACGCGATCATCGACGACCCGTTCCTCTACCGCCCGCAGTTCCTCCGGGTCGCCCTGCCCTGACTATGCGAGCGAGCCGAGCAGCCAACCGAGGCTGACCGCGGCCAGGCCGAGGGCCAGGGAGAGCGCGACGTAGCTCACCGCGATCGTGGTCCGGCCCAGCTCGACGAGGCGGACCGTCTCGAAGGAGAACGTCGAGAAGGTGGTGAAGGCGCCGCAGAACCCGGTGCCGACCAGGGTCAGCAGCCAGGTGGGGGTGTCGCTGTGCGCGACCACCGAGGCGATCAGGCCGAGCAGGAGCGAGCCGCTCACGTTCACGGTCATCGTGCCCCACGGCATCCGCGAGGTGTGCCGAGCCTGCACCGCGAGGTCGAGCAGGTAGCGCGCGGGCGCACCGAGGGAGGCGCCCAGGATCACCAGCAGGGCGTTCATCGAGGCACCCTCGACGTACCCGGGGCGCGGGGGGTCAGCGCCAGGCCCGCGACCGTGGCCAGCAGCCCACCGACCAGCGTGAGTGCGAGGTAGGCGAGGGCGGTCGCCGGGTGGGCGACCCAGCTCGATCGGCCGTCGAGCATCCAGGTGGAGAAGGTGGTGAAACCTCCGAGCACCCCGACGCCGAGGAACGGGCGGATGTAGCGCTGCTCGGGCCAGCGCTCCACGATCAGCACCATCAGGACGGCGAGCAGGAACGCCCCGGAGATGTTCGTGATCAGCGTGTCCCAGGCGAACCCGCCGGCCGGGTGGGGGATCGCCTCGGCCAGCCCCCAGCGAGCGAGGGAGCCGAGCGCGCCGCCGACGGCGATCGCGGGCAGGACGTCGACGTGGTCGGCGAGCCGGACGCCGGGACGCGGCGGCAGGTCGGGATCGATCGGCAGCTCGGCCCCGTCGGAGCCGGTCACTCCATCCCTCGGTGGTCGACGACCGCAGCGGGTACGCCGTCGCCGTCGACGAGGTCGGTCGCCGGCTCGAACCAGACAACCTTTCCGGCGTTCTCCAGGGTCACGCCCCAGGCGGTGGAGGCGCGGGCGACCAGGGCCAGGCCGCGGCCCTCCTCGGCGAGCAGGTCGTCGAGCAGGGCGGCCGGTCCGGGATCAGGGACGCGGGGGGCGTCGGGTGACCCGTCGTGAACCTCGATCCGGGGGTGGTCCGCATCGCCGCGCAGACGTAGCGTGATCGGGTCGGAACCATGGAGGAACGCGTTGCTGACGAGTTCGGAGATCGCAAGGCGAGCAGTCTCGTCGAGGTCGGTACGTCCGACCTCCGCGAGTGCTGCCACCACCCACCGGCGCGCGGCCGGCGCCGAGTCCGGACCGGGTCCGACGGTCAGGGGTGGGCGCGAGAACGGCATCAGGCGCCTCCTTCCCCACGGCAGGGACGGTCCACCGTCCCGGATCAATGTTCGCCTGAACGTGACCTTACCGAGCCGCTCCGGCCTTGCCGAGGGCCCCGCAGGTGGTCATCTGTGGGCTGAGGCATAAGAATGGTCCATGGATCGTTCTAATGAATGAATTCACAAGCGCTTTGAAGGAAGGGTGAGTCACATGTCTGAGCGCCACAAGGTCGTGGTCGTCGGGTCCGGTTTCGGCGGGCTCTTTGCCACGAAGGGGCTCAAGCGCGCCGATGTCGACGTGACCATGATCGGCAAGACCAGCCACCACCTCTTCCAGCCCCTGCTGTACCAGGTCGCGACCGGCATCCTGTCCCAGGGCGAGATCGCTCCGCCGACCCGCGAGATCCTGCACAAGCAGAAGAACGCGACCGTCCTGCTCGGTGAGGTCACCCACGTCGACCTCGCCAACAAGACCGTCACGTCGGAACTGCTGAACTCCACCACGACGATCAGCTACGACTCCCTCGTCGTGGCCGCCGGTGCCGGCCAGTCCTACTTCGGCAACGACCACTTCGCCGAGTTCGCCCCCGGCATGAAGTCGATCGACGACGCGCTCGAGCTGCGCGGCCGGATCTTCGGCGCCTTCGAGCTGGCCGAGCTGGCCGCCGAGCGCGGCGAGCCGATCGAGTCGCTGCTCACCTTCGTCGTCGTCGGCGCCGGCCCGACCGGGGTCGAGCTGGCCGGCCAGCTGGCCGAGCTCGCCCGCCGCACCCTCAAGCGCGACTTCCGCAACATCTCCTCCAGCTCCGCGCGGGTCATCCTCGTCGACGGTGCCGACCAGGTGCTGCCGCCGTTCGGCGAGAAGCTCGGCGCGACCACCAAGGAGGCCCTCGAGGGCCTCGGCATCGAGGTCGTCCTCGGCGCGCTCGTCACCAACGTCGACGAGTTCGGCCTGGAGATGAAGTTCAAGGACGGCAGCACCCAGCGGATCGACGCGATCACCAAGATCTGGGCCGCCGGTGTCCAGGCCGCGCCGATCGGCAAGGAGCTCGCCGAGCAGAGCGGTGCCGAGCTCGACCGCGCCGGCCGGATCTCGGTCAACCCCGACCTGACCCTCCCGGGCCACCCCGAGGTGTTCATCGTCGGCGACATGATCAACCTCAACAAGCTCCCGGGTGTCGCCCAGGTCGCCATGCAGGGCGGCAAGTACGCCGCCAAGGAGATCCGGAACCGCCTCGACGGCAAGCCCAGCAAGGGCGACTTCAAGTACTTCGACAAGGGCTCGATGGCGACGATCAGCCGGTTCAAGGCGGTCGCCCTGGTGGGCAACCTGCGCTTCACCGGTTTCATCGCCTGGCTGATGTGGCTCGCGGTGCACATCGTCTACATCACCGGCTTCAAGAACCGGCTCACCACGGCCTTCCGCTGGGTGATCTCGTTCCTGGGCCGCGACCGCTCCGAGCGCACCAGCACCATCCAGCAGGTCTTCGCCCGTGAGGCGCTGCAGCGTCTCGAGGGTGGGCACAACGCGCTGGTCTGGGCACCCCTCGGCGAGCACAACATCGACACCGCGGCAGCGGCCGAGGTCAAGCTCGAGGAGCTGGACTCGCAGGCTGCGCAGTCGGTCGAGACCGCCAGCTGAGCAGAGCTCGTTGAACAGATCGGCCCGGGTCCAACTGGACCCGGGCCGATCTGCGTTCTCCGCCGTCCGCCGTCAGCTGGGGCGGTAGGTCTCCACGACGTACATGAACTCGGTCGGGTCGACCATCGTCGCGTCGATGACCACCGAGGACATGCCGCGACGCTCGAAGGTCGCCTGCCAGTCGCCGGTCTCGGCACTGCCGGTGATCGCCAGCGGTGTGTGCGGGTCGGCCAGGTCGAACTGGGTACGCGTGCCGGCCCGCTCGATCATCAGGCGGCTGCCCCGCATGTAGAGGCGCGAGGCGGCGTCACCCGCTCGGGCCGCCCACAGGATCGCCGTCGCCACCGCGGCGACCCCGGCGATCGCGATCGCCGCCACGGTGCGGCTCTCGTAGGCCCACCAGCAGGCACCCAGCGTGGCGAGCACGCCGGCGAGCAGGAGCACGGTCGGCAGACCGCTGCGCTGCTTCGGCGGGGCGAAGGTGTGCTCGTAGTGCTGACCCGCCGCCGGCATCGTGATCGCGTGCACGGGGGCGGAGGTGGGCTCGGGCTCGGGCTCGAGCTGGGGAGCGGCGGCCGGCTCCGGCTCCAGATCCTCCGGCTCGTTCTCGCTAAGTGCTGGTGAAAGGTCGCCGACGGGCGCTTCCGTCGTGACTTCACCAGCAGTTACCTCGGCGAGGACGGGCTCCAGCACCGGCTCCAGCTCGGGCTCGGCTTCCTGCGTCGGCTCGGGGTCGACGGCCGCAGCGACCGCCACCGGGGCTGCCTCACGACGGCGGAAGAGTCCGCGTGCCTTCGGCTCCGGCGCGGGCTCGTTCACGGCGGGCGCAGGCTCGTTAACTGCTGGTGAAAGGTCCTCCGAAGGGGCTTCCGCCGAGCTTTCGCCAGCAGTTACCTGCTCGGGCTCGGCTGGGGCGACCTCAGGGGCGACCTCGAGGGTGGCGGGCGCGATCGGTGCGATCGGTGCGACGGGCGCGACGGGCGTGACCGGGGCGGTGAGCGAGGCCAGGAGGGCCGAGGTGGAGGCGGACAGCGGGGCCAGGCCGGGGATGTCCAGCGACGCGACGATGTCGTCGACGCTCGGCTCCGCCGGGGGTGCCGGGGGTGCCGGCGCGGGCTCCGGTTCGGGCGCCGGGACGGGTGCGGGCTCGGGCTCCGGCTCCGGCTCCGGCTCCGGCTCGATAACTGTTGGTGAAACGTCGTCCAGAGTGGCCCCTGCCGCGCTTTCGCCAGCAGTTACCTCGTCGGGTGCCTGGTCAGCGGGCTGCTCGGGCTCGACGACGGGCTCCGGCTCCTCGGTCGGGAGTGGGTGGTCGGGGTCGATCGGCGACCCCTCCTCGACCATCTCCTCGGCAGGGTCGGGCTCGGCGTGGGTGTCGGGCTCCGTCGGGGGGAGAGCGTCGAGGGCGGCGAAGGCAGCGAGGACGGCGCTGGCCGCATCGTCACTCGGCAGTCGCCGCGGGGCGGGCGGCTCGGTCGCCATCCGGGCCAGCTCGTCACCGATCTCGGAGAGCGAGGGCATCTCGGGGGTGGCGTGCTCGTCGACGAACACCTCGGTGACCTGGGTGACCTCGACGATCTCGACCGCGTCCTCGGTCTCCACGATCTCGACGGCTTCGACGACCTCGATCACCTCGACCAGGTCCCCGTCCTCGTCGACGACCTCCACGGTCTCGACGTCGACGATCTCGATCACCTCGGCGTCAACCACCTCAGCGTCGACGAACTCGAGGTCGAGCGTCTCGACCTCGACGACGTCGACCTCGGAGATCCCTTCGTCCGACTCGACCGCGTCCACGGCTACCGGGTCGGCCTCGGCCTCGCGTGCCAGGCGATCGGCGGCAGGCGTCCCCCGTCGGTTCAGCCACTGGTCGAGAAGGCCGTCGGCTGAATCGTTCATGAACCCTCCCGGGAGAAGACGCGCGTGTTCCCCCGCATCATGACATCGGCCGCTGCGGACGTCCTCCGAATGAGGATGCTCGCCCGGCCAGGAGCCGCCGGTCGGCCTCTGCGATGATGTGCGCGGGCCCTTAGCTCAGTTGGTAGAGCGTCGGACTTTTAATCCGCTGGTCGTCGGTTCGAGCCCGACAGGGCCTACCGAAGATTTTCTGCGTCGCCCGAGAACACCCCTCCCCTGTGGGACCGCCTTGTGCCACTGTTGGCGCGGCAATCGAGCGACAGGGGTCAGGAACATGGGGAAGCGTTTCCAGGGCAAGCGGGCCGTGGTCACCGGAGCAGCCGGCGGAGTCGGCCGGGCGACGGTCGAGCTGCTCGTCGAGGAAGGCGCGACGGTGGTCGGGCTGGACCTCAACCCGGCCGACGACGTGGTGGCGTGCGACGTCAGTGACGACGCGTCCGTGCGTGCCGCCATCGCCACGGCAGCCGAGCGCCTGGGCGGGATCGATGTCGTGGTCAACGTCGCCGGCATCGACCAGTTCCGGAAGTTCGACGAGCTCGACCTCCCCACCTGGCAGCGCCACCTCGGCGTCAACCTCACCGGTCCGATGCTGGTCAGCCAGGCGGCACTGCCGCACCTGCGCGAAAGCCGGGGAAACATCGTCACGATCGCCTCGATCGCGGGCCTGCGCTCGCAGCCGTACCAGGCGGCGTACTGCGCCTCGAAGGCCGGCGTGATCGCGCTGATGAAGTCGCTCGCCCTCGAGCTCGCCGCGGACGGGATCCGGGTCAACACGATCTGCCCCGGCGGCATCCAGACCGACCTGCCGACCAACGCGGCGGCCGAGCACATGGACTCCGACCTGGACTGGGACCTGCTGATGGAGACCTCCGGAGCACGGTACGGCTTCATGCCGCCCAGCGACGTGGCCGACGCCGTGGCCTACCTCGCCTCCGACTCGGCGGTCTCGGTCACCGGTGCCGTCCTCTCGATCGACCGCGGGACGGCCTGCTGAGGAAACCGCCCGCGCGAGCATCCTGTGCGCCAAGATCGGCGCATGGACAAACTCGTGCTGGTGCTCCACGGCGACGACCTCACCGTCCCGCTCTCGTCCTCGGACCTGCGGGACCGGCTCGCGGCGGCGGGTGCCCGGCGGCTCCAGGTCAACGTGCACGACGAGGCCGTGGTCGGTGGGCTCCGGCTCGTGGACGAGCGACCGATCAGCGCCCTGGTCACCGTCTGGCTCGATGAGGGCGCCGACCTCGCCCCCGTGATCGGTGCGGTCGCCGACACCGCAGGTCAACCAGACCTGCACGCCTACCGCGTCGAGGAGCGGGTGCGGCTGGACCCGACGCCGATGCCCGACGGGCAGCGCTCCGAGGTCTACGCCCAGGTCGCACTGCTGCGTCGGCCACCGGCGATGTCGCGCGAGCACTACCTGTCCTACTGGATGCTGCACCACACCCCGATCGCGATCCGGACGCAGAACGTGTCGGCGTACGTCCAGAACATCGTGCTGGAGCCGCTGACCGACGCCTCCCCGGAGATCGCGGGGATCGTCGAGGAGCACTTCCCGATGGAGGCGCTCCAGGATCCCAACGCGTTCTACGGCAGCCGGGACGCGGCCGACCTGGCCCGGCGGATGACCGAGCTGCTCGACAGCGTCGCGCAGTTCGGGGCCGGGGAGAACCTGGATCTGGTGCCGACCAGCCGCTACAGCTGGGCTCTGTAGCGGCGCCGAGGCTTGACGAGGTACGCCCAGGTCCACCAGCAGAGCCAAGCGATCCCAGCGAGATCGAGCCCGATCATGTAGTAGAACTCGTGCGAGTCCGCTTGGTAGACCTTGGGGAAACGGTCGTCCAAGGACTGCGCGGCGACAGTTCCGCCAATCTCGGCGCCGCCGTCATCGATGAACACATCAGTGCGTCGGATGGTTCCGTCGCTCGAGACGAAGGTTCCGTACGAGGTGCATCCGGATCGCCCGGAACACTCCTTGCGTTCCGTGGTGAACGTGCCGGGCTTGCCCTCGTTGTGGAGGGCACGCCACGAGGTCCCATGGTCGGGAGCCATCCACAGCAGGGCCAAGAGGACTGCGGGACCCGAGAGAACCCAGGCCCAACGCTTCAGCGGCTCAAGCCAAGACTCGGTTGAGGACCGCTTTTCCACCGGCGCATCCTAGAGAACGTCGGCGGGCTACGAGGTAGGCGCCTCGGCCTGCAGCCACTCCTCGAAGGTCTGTGTCCCGCGCGGTCCGTCGGTCGTGGGGCAGAGCGCTCCGGAGCGCATTCCTCGTCCTGCCGCGCCCGGCAGCCGGACGCCGACGACCCGGCGACCCGATCCACGGGTGCGTGTGACCAGCTTCGCCAGCTCGACGAGCTGACGCCGTTGGGGTCCAGCCAAGTCCGCGGCTCGACCCTGCGGGGCCGAGGTGGCGAGGTCGACCAACGCCGACGCCACCTCGCGGGCAGCGATCGGCTGCGTGGTCATCTGCGGCACCAGCGACAGCGGCCCGACGGTGACGAAGCCCAGCGCCTGCTCGGCGAACTCGTGGAACTGGGCGGCGCGGAGGATGGTCCACCCCACGGTGCCGGCCTCGATCAGCCGCTCCTGGTGCAGCTTGCCCTGGTAGTAGCCGGTCGGGACCTGGTCGATCCCGATGATGGACAGTGCGACGTGGTGACCCACCCCGGCCCGGGCCTCGGCTGCGAGGAGGGTGCTGGTCACCGAACCGAAGAACGCCTCGGCCTCCGCGGCCTTCTGGGTCGTGGTGTTGGTGACGTCGATGACGGCCTCGACACCGGTGAGCGCTTCGTCCACGCCGGTGCCGGCGACCAGGTCCACCCCGGCCGACCGGGTCAGCAGGACCACCTGGTGGCCCCGGGCTTCGGCCGTGTTGACGACGAAACGGCCGACGGTGCCGGTGCCTCCGGCGACAGCGATCCTCACGGGGCGATCCTCGCATCCGTCGCGCCGGTCGCGCGACCGCCGTCAGGACCCACGCATCTGGTCGGCCAGTGGGCAGTCGAACGGGTCGCGTGCCCGGAGCCCGACGTGGTTGAGGTAGCCGACCACCATCGCGTAGGAGCGGACGAGTCCCACCTCGGTGTACGGGATGCCGACCCTCTCGCAGTGTTCACGGACGATCGGTTGGGCGCGCTTGAGGTTGCAGCGCGGCATGCTCGGAAACAGGTGGTGCTCGATCTGGTAGTTCAGTCCGCCCATCGCGATGTCGGTCAACCAGTGGCCGTGCACGTTGCGGGAGACGAGGACCTGGCGTCGGAAGAAGTCGAGCCGCATCGCGGCGGGGATCATCGGCATCCCCTTGTGCGCGGGGGCGAACGACGCGCCGAGGCAGATCCCGAAGACGGCCATCTGGATCCCGATGAAGGCGGCAGCCATGCCGAGGGGAAGGAACCAGGCCACCACGGCGACGTACCCGACCAGCCGGGTGACCACGAGGGTCAGCTCCAGGCGACGCCACGGCTCGGTCGAGGAGCGGTCGAGTCCGCTGCGGATGCTGGCGATGTGCAGGTTGAACCCCTCCAGCGTCAGCAGAGGGAAGAAGAACCAGCCCTGGTGGCGCACCAACCAGCCGACGGCCCCGGTCCGGGCCTGCACCAGGTCCGGGGTGAACGAGATCGCGCCGGGCGCGATGTCGGGGTCCGTCCCGATCCGGTTGGGACCGCGGTGGTGCTGGGCGTGCTTGACCCGCCACCAGGAGAAGCTCAAGCCGGCGAAGCCACCGCCGAGGATCCGGGCCGTCCAGGCGTTCCAGGCGGCGGAGCTGAACACCTGGCGGTGGGCGGCGTCGTGGCCGAGGAAGCCGAACCGGGTGACGATCAGGCCGAGTGCGCCTGCCAGCAACAGCTGGTACCAGGAATCGCCGAGCAGGGTGAAGCCGACCCACACGGAGGCGAAGGCCGCAACGCAGGCCGAGATCTCGAGGGCGTAGTAGTCGTAGCGCCGCTTCAGCAGCCCGGCGGCGTACACGTCATCGGCGAGTGCGACGTAGCCGGCGATGAAGTGGTCGCGCGTGGGTGTGGGTGTCATGGTCGATCCCCGATCCGTTCAGGAGTGACCGGGAGGAGCCGTCGAACGGGCACCGGCGCGGCCGGCGACGGCAGCTCGACCAGGGCCTCGAGCTCCTCGACCACCTCGGCAGGCGTCTTCGGTCGCGGTCGACGCAGGACCTCGAGCAAGGCGGTCGCCGACTCCGCGACGGTGAAGTGGTTCGCCGCGGCTCGCCGCTCCGTGGGCGTGACCGCTCCGTGGGCGATCGCGTGTTGCAGCCCGACCGCCAGTGCTTCCGGATCGTCGGGCACGACGAGTGTGACGGCTCCGCAATCGGTCTCAGGCAGTCCGCCGTCGTCCGAGGCGACGACGCGGCAGCCCGTGTGCTGGGCCTCGATCGAGACGATCCCGAAGGTTTCGTGCCAGTACTGGCTGTTGGACGGGATGACGACGATGTCGTGCAGCGACATCAGGGCGGCCATCGCCTCGGGCGTCTTGCACGACTCCACCACCCGCACTCCCGGGTGCGCATGGAGCAGCGCGTGGATGATGGCGCCCTGAGGCTTGTCGGCACCCGCTGTGGTCGCCGTGATCGCGATCCGCTCGTCGGTGGCGATCAGGTCGTTGTGCAACGTGGCCAGCAGCGTGTAGATCCCCTTCTCCGGGCTCAACCGACCGGCGTAGAGGATCCTGACCCGATCCTGCTCCGCGGGCGGACGCACGACCGTCTCGAAGCAGGGTTCGGCGAAGGGGTAGACGACCGCGATCGTGGCGATGTCGACGTCGAGGAAGTCGGCCCAGAGTCCGGCGGCGAACGCGCTGGTCGCGATCAAGGAACGCGCACGCATCTGGGTTCGCACCGTTGCCTGCTCGGCTTCCCGCAGCGGCGGCGGGACGTGCAACATCTGGTACGCCGGCCGGCGGGTGCGCACCTCGGGGAACTGGGTCGTGAAGACCACGGTCCCGTCCAGCTCGGCGATGTCCTCAGGACGGTCGACGGCGTGGAACGGAATCCCGACGAACTCGTCGCGCCCGTCATTGCGACCGGCCCCGACGGTGACGATCCGGGCCGCGATCCCGCGCCGGTTCAACTCCCGGACGTGACCGATCGTGTAGTTCTCCGTGCCCCCGGTGCCGGCAGGAAGCGGGAGACCCGCTTCCCACACGAACGAGATCACGAGGAGATATCAGGCTCCGACATCGTCTCGCCTCCGATGTGCCTCGCTGCCCGGCCGGGAGGAAGACCCCTGCGAAGTGTCACGGTGTCTGTCCGGCGGTGGCAGTCCACTGTCCACGGTAGCCGGAGCACCAAGGAATCACGCTTCGTGGAGCTGGACCCGTGCCTCCCAGGGTGCCAACCGGTCGCGCGCGCGATCCTCCGCGGGATAGTTGCCGAGGATCACCCGGGCCGGATCGAGGCCGGAGGGGTCGACGCCGCCGGTCTCGCCGGACAGGTTCGCGACCACCCTGATCTCCCTGCTCCCGAACCGGCGGCGGAACGCGTAGACGCTCTCGTTGCCGATCTCCAGCAGGCCGAAGTCGCCTCGGGACACGACCGGCTCGGTGTGCCGGAGCTCGATCAGTCGACGGTAGAGGTGATAGATCGACCTCGGGTCGTGGCGCTGGCGGGCGGCGTTGAGCCACTGGTGGTTCGGGTTGACGCCGATCCAGGACGCGCCCGAGGTGAAGCCGGCACCACGGTCGCCGTTCCACTGCATCGGCGTGCGGGCGTTGTCTCGGCTGACGCGACGCAGCAGCGCCAACGCCTCAGCGGGATCCCCTCCGGCCGGTCCGACGCGATGGGCGTAGTACCGCAGCGACTCGACGTCGCGAAAGTCGGCGATGTCGGCGAAGACTCCGTTGGTCATCCCGAGTTCCTCGCCCTGGTAGATGTACGGCGTCCCTCGGTGCAGGTGCAGCACGATCGCCAGCGCTGTCGCCGACTCGAACCAGTACCGGGTGTCGTCGCCGTACCGGGAGACCACGCGGGGCTGGTCGTGGTTGTTCCAGTACAGGCTGTTCCATCCCGTGTCGCCCAGCTCGACCTGCCAGCGGCTGAGGGTCTCGCGCAGGTCGTCGACCCGGATCGGCTTCGGCGTCCACTTGTCACCGTCGTGGTCGAGCGAGACGTGCTCGAACTGGAAGACCATGTCCAGCTGTCCGTGCTGGGCGTCGGTGAAGGCGCGCGCCTGCTGCGGTGTCACCCCGGGCATCTCGCCCACCGTCAGGTAGGCGCCGGGCCGCGGCGCGAAGACCCGCTGACGCATCTCCGCGAGATAGGCGTGGATGCGCGGGCCGTAGGAGAAGTACGGCATCCCGTCGCCGTACCCGCTGGGGGTGAGCGGCCCGTCGGGTAGCTCCGGGTGCTTCGAGATGAAGTTGATGACGTCCATCCGGAAGCCGTCGATGCCGCGATCGAGCCACCAGTTCATCATCGCGAAGACGGCCTCGCGGACCTCGGGGTTCTCCCAGTTGAGGTCGGGCTGCTGGGGGGTGAAGAGGTGCAGGTAGTACTGACCCCGCTCGGGTGACCACTCCCACGCCGGGCCGCCGAAGACCGCGCCCCAGTTGTTCGGTTCGGCTCCCGGTTGACCGGGCACGGTGCCGGGCCGGGGGTCGCGCCAGAAGTACCAGTCGGCTTTGGCTCCGTGCCGACCACGCCGCGACTCGAGGAACCACGGATGCTCCTCCGAGGTGTGGTTCACCACCAGGTCGAGGATCAGCCGCATGCCCCGCTCGTGCACCGCGGCGATCAGGGTGTCGAGGTCGGCCAAGGTGCCGAAGAGCGGATCGATGCCCTGGTAGTCGCTGATGTCGTAGCCGTTGTCGGCCTGCGGCGACGGGAAGACCGGAGAGAGCCAGACGACGTCGACCCCGAGGTCCGCGATGTGGTCCAGGTGGGTGATCACCCCACGCAGGTCACCGATTCCGTCGCCGTCGGAGTCGGCGAAGCTGCGCGGATAGACCTGGTACACCACCGCCGAGCGCCACCACAGCTCGTCGGGGTCCTGCACGGCGGGACCCGCGTCTGCAGTCACCTGATGAACCGTACTCGTGCACCCGTGACCTCAGGAGGTGCGACGTAGGCTGGCACCAGGACCGCAAGCGTCGGGTCCGCACCCTTCCCCATCGAGCCCGGTGGGAATCGACCCCGACGACAGCGGCGACATCTGAGGTGGTGGCCGCCATGGCCGCTCGAATCCCGTCCCCCCGCGTCGCCCTTCGGCCCGAAGCCGATCACACGCCCCCGGATCGTTCTCTTCCCGAGGGTGCGTGGTGGCCGGAGAACCGGTCGCTCTCCGAACAGCTCGGTCAGCTGTTCGCCTCCTGGCCCCCGGAGCGTGGCCGGATCCATCGCGTGCTGTACTCACCGCCGGACTGGGACGACCGTCCCCGGTCGGTCGACGTGCCCGGCCGCCGCGTGAAGGTGGGGAGCTTCCCCCGCGACGACACTCACGAGCTGGTCCTGACCCTCGCGAACGGTGAGCGCCGCCGGATCACGGTGATCCCACCCGCGACCGACCCCGCAGCTGCTCAGGAGGTGCTCTCCACGGTCACAGCCCGTCGGGGAAGCCCTCGAGTGGGTCCAGAGGATCCGCAGCTGCCGACGGTGCCACCGGCTCCTCTGCGGTAGCAGCGGCGCCTGCGGCCTCCGCCCGGAGGAAGTAGCGCCGCACGCCTTCGCCGATCAAGCAGCAGCCGAGTGCGACCAGACCCCAACGCCCGAGCATGGTGCTCAGCGTGATCTGGTGACGCACCAGTCCTTGGACCAGGGCGGGGGAGGCGAAAACGGTGGCCAGCACCAGGCCGGGCAGCACGGTGATCGGTTGCCACGCGGTCCGAGCCGGGGTGGCCGGAGACGGCGAGGGCGCCGTCTCAACCGATGCCACGGACGTGGGTGGTGCCAGGTCGGGCACCACGGTCAGGCGAGGCTCCCCGAAGGGATCCTCCTCGAGCAGGGAGAGTGCTGCGCTCATGCGGTCACCGCCAAGGTCGGACGAAGGGCGTCCTCAACCGGCTGGCCGGTGACGATGCCGACCGAGCGCACCGACGTCGCGCCGGTGATCTCGGAGTAGGACAGGACAGGGAGGGTCTCGAGGGCCGGCTCGATCAGGCGTCGTACGGCGAACCGCAGCTGCGGTGCGCAGACCAGGATCGGCCGGGCGCCGGTGTTCTCCGCCGTGGTGGCGAAGTTGTTGAGCGCGACCAGGATGTTCTGGGCGAGCTCGGGGGACAGGGTGAGCACCGCACCGATCTCGGTGGTGCGCAGCGACTCGAACATGCTCTGCTCCAGCATCGGGTCGAAGCTGATCGCCGAGACCGTCCCGTCGGACAGGTAGGGCGCGACCAGGGCCGGGCCCAACGCCATCCGGGCGGAGTCGACGAGGCCGTCGATGTCCTTGCTGACCGGAGCACGCAGCGACAGGGCCTCGAAGATCCGGACCAGGTCCCGCACCGAGACGCCTTCGTCGAGGAGGCCGCGCAGCACCCGTTGGATCTCGCCGAGGGAGAGCTGCACCGGGGTGAGCTCCTCGATGACGACCGGGTGGGTGCGCTTGACCACGTCGGTGAGCAGGCGGACGTCCTCACGGCCGAGCAGGCGGCCGGCGTGCTTGGTGACCACCTCGGACAGGTGCGTGGTGATCACGGAGGCCCGGTCGACGACCGTCGCCCCGGTGATCTCGGCCTGGTGCCGCATCTCGAGCGGGATCCACTTGGCCTCCAACCCGAAGACCGGCTCGCGGGTCGCCGTACCGGGCAGGGAACCGAGGGTGTCCCCGATCGCCAGCACGGTGTCGCGGGGCGCCGTCCCGCGGGCGACCTCCACCCCGAACAGCGTGATCGCGTACGTCGACCCGGGCAGCTCCAGGTTGTCGCGGGTGCGGACCGGCGGGATCACGATGCCCAGCTCGCCGGCGGTCTTGCGGCGCAGGGCCTTGACCCGGTCGAGCAGGTCGCCGCCCGTGGTGGCGTCGACCAGGTCGATGATGTCGGCGGCCAGCTCCAGGCCGAGCGGATCGACGAGGATCTCGCTGGCCAGCGCTTCGGGGGAGTCGTTGTGCGCGGCGGCAGCGGCGGCGGACTCGGCCTCGTTGGCCAGGGCGAGCACGGCGGCGGGCTTCTCGGCCACGATCCGGGCGGCGAAGACCAGCAGCAGGCCGCCGGTCAGCAGGAACGGGATCTTGGGCATGCCGGGGATGATGCAGAGCGCGAGCGCGGCGAAACCGGCGATGCGCAGCGGCGCCTTGCGGCTGCCGATCTGCGCCATGATGTCCGAGCCCATGTCGTCGTCGCTGACCGACCGGGTGACGATGAGGCCGGTGGCGACGCTGAGCAGCAGCGCCGGGATCTGGGAGACCAGGCCGTCCCCGATGCTGAGCAGGGAGTAGTGCGTGATCGCCTCGGAGAACGACATCCCGTTCTGGACCACGCCGATCGCGAACCCGCCGAGCAGGTTGACCACCGTGATGCAGATGGCGGCGATCGCGTCACCCTTGACGAACTTCGAGGCACCGTCCATCGCGCCGTAGAAGTCGGCCTCGGCGTGCACGTCGGCACGGCGCTGGCGAGCCTGGTCCTCGTCGATCAGGCCGGAGTTGAGGTCGGCGTCGATCGCCATCTGCTTGCCGGGCATCGCGTCGAGGGTGAACCGGGCGCCGACCTCGGCGACGCGGCCGGCACCGTTGGTGATGACCACGAACTGGATGATCAACAGGATGATGAAGACGATCAGACCGACGATCAGGGAGCCACCGACGACGAAGTGGCCGAAGGTGTCGATCACCTTGCCCGCATAGCCGTCGAGCAGCACGAGGCGGGTGGCGCTGACGTTGAGCGCGAGCCGGAAGAGGGTCATCACCAGCAGTACCGACGGGAACGACGCGAAGTCGAGCGGCCGCTGGACGAACATTGCGGTCAGCAGGATCAGCAGCGCGCCGGTGATGTTGAACGCGATCAGCATGTCGAGGGTGAAGGCCGGCAGCGGCACGACCAGCATCACCACGATGGCGACGATGCCGACGGGAACGCCGAGCTTGGAGAGGTGCTTCACGGACGGGCCTATCTCGAGGTCACTGCATCAGTGCCGTCCCTGGCGCTGCCGAACACTGGTCCACCATCCCTGGTCTCCGGGTGCTTTCATCGGCAACGCGGTGAGCGATCTGAGGACCCCGCCGAAGTGTCAGGCGAGATGTTCCTGGGTGGACGGCCGACGGCGCCCGGGAGGCAGCACCTCGGGCAGCGGCAGGTGCCGGTCGGTGCGCGGCGAACGGTGCTCCCCGCCGTGCTGGCCGAGATTGCGACGCCCGATCACGAAGGCGAGCACCTGCGCGACGGCACCCCACAGCTCGCGGGGGATCTCCTGGCCCACCGTGCAGGAGCGGTACAGCGCACGGGCGAGGGGGACGTCCTGGACCAGCGGCACCCGGTTCTTCGCCGCCTCGAGCCGGATCTTCGCCGCGATCGCGCCCGCCCCGCGGGCGACCACCCGGGGTGCACCCTCCTCGGGGGCGTAGCGCAGGGCGATCGCGACGTGGGTCGGGTTGACCAGCAGCACGTCGGCCTGGGCGACGTCGGCGATCATCCGCTGCCGGGCGGCCTGGCGCTGGCGGGCACGGATCGCGCTCTTGACCAGCGGATCGCCTTCGGCCTGCTTGTGCTCCTGCTTGACCTCGGACTTGGTCATCATCAGCTGCTTGTTGTGGCGACGCTTCGTGATCAGGTAGTCGACCGCGGCGAAGGCCAGCCCGACGATCGAGATCGTCCGGATCAGCGAGAACGCGCTGTCGTGCACCACGTCGAGCACGGCGTCCATCGGGACGAAGCCGCCCACCAGCGGCATGATCCCGCGGATCGCGCGCCAGGCGATGAAGCCGACGACGAGCGACTTGAGCAGCATCTTGGCGCCCTGCCACCAGGTCTGCGGGCCGAGGAGCTGCTTGATCCCGGTGATCGGGTTGAGCTTGTCGAACTTGGGTTGGAGCTTCTTGGGCGCCATCACGAAGCCGCCCTGGGAGACCGCCGCGACGAAGCTGACCAGCGCGATCGTGCTGGCCAGGATCACCACGGCCCAGAACGCGTGGGTGAACCCCATCCGGAGCAGCTCCAGCGCCTTCGGGACCGTGGGGTCCTCGATGCTGCGCAGGCTGGCCGTCATCAGGTCGTGCAGGGCCTCGAACTCGCGGCTGAGCAGCGGGGCGAGGACCAGGCCGACCACGAAGAGGGAGAGCCACGACCCGAACTCGGGGGTGCGCGCGACCTGTCCCTCGCTGCGCGCCTTCGCCCTCTTCTTGGCTGTCGGCTTCTCTGTCTTGTCCTCACCGGAGGCGGCCATCAGCTCACCCCCGACATCGCGGACATCGCCTGCAGGGTGAGGTCGGTGAGCTTGCGGACCACGGCGGGCAGCATCGGGAAGCTGGCGCCGACCAGGATCAGGGTGAGGCCGATCTTGGCCGGGAACATGATGCTCATCGCGTTGAGGGCGGGGGCGACCTTGGTGAGCAGCGCCAGAGCGAGGTCGGCGATGAAGAAGACAGCGATCAGGGGCAGCGCGATCTGGAGGCTGGTGACGGTCAGCACCCGGAAGGCCGTCAGCATGATGGCCTGCCAGTTGGTGAAGTCCGGGGTGCCGTCCAGGGGCAGGAACTCGAACGTCTTGAGCAGGCCGCCGATGATCAGCAGGTGGGCGCCCGTGACGAGCAGCAGCGCCAGGCCGATCCACTGGTAGAAGCGGCCGAAGACCGAGTTCGTGTTCATCGACATCGGGTCGTAGGCGGCGACCATCTGGAACTGCCCGAAGGTGTCGACCAGGCTGCCGGCCATGCTGATCGAGGTGAACAGCAGCTGCACCACGAAGCCCAGCGCCAGCCCGATCAGGACCTGGGTGAGCACCGCCAGGATCAGCTGCGGGGTGGTGGTCGGGAGCCGGTCGTCGACCAGGTCACCGGTGACGACCAGCGCCAGCGCGAGCGACATCACCACCTTGACCATGGTCGGGACCGACCGGCTGTTGAACGGCGGCGCGACGAAGAGCCAGGCGATGATCCGCACCGTGGCGAGCAGGAACGCCGTCAACTGGGCACCGTTGATGGTGACGTTGGCGTTCAGCTCGGTCGGGAGCGCGGCGATCATGACTCAGGCGAGCAGCGACGGGATGGACTCGAAGAGGTTCACCGTGAAGCTGATCATCGTGTGCAGCATCCAGTTGCCGCAGAAGAGCATCGCGATCGCGACTCCGATCACCTTCGGGACGAAGGAGAGCGTCGGCTCCTGGATCTGGGTCATCGACTGGAACAGCGAGATGGTGAAGCCGATGACGAGCGAGGTCACCAGGAACGGGGCCGACAGCTTGGCCGCGACGAGCATGGTCTTGAGCGCGAGCTCGATGATCGCGGTGTCGGTGACTTCCAGCGGCGCGATCATCAATAGCTCCCCACGACGGCTCTGATGATCAGCCCCCAGCCGCTGACCAGCACGAAGAGCAGCAGCTTGAACGGGAGCGACACCATCACCGGGGGCATCATCATCATGCCCAGCGCCATCAGCGCCCCGGAGACGACCACGTCGATCACCAGGAACGGGATGAAGATGATGAACCCGATCAGGAACGCGTCCTTGAGCTCGGACAGGATGAACGCCGGGACCAGGGTGGTCAGCGGGACGTCCTCGCGGCTCTTGGGCAGCTCCCGGTCGGCGACCGAGGTGAGCAGCTTGAGCTCGTCGTCGTCGGTGTTCTCGAGCATGAACTCCTTGACCGGCTCGATGCCGTCGTGCCACGCCTGGGAGAGCGTCACGTCCCCGTTCAGGTAGGGCTGGATCGCCGCATCGTTGACCGACGACACCACCGGGGCCATCACGAACAGGCTGAGGAACAGCGCCAGTCCGGCCAGCACCTGGTTGGGCGGCGTGGTCTGCAGACCGAGCGCGTTCCGGGTCAGGCTGAGCACGACCAGGATCTTGGTGAAGCTGGTGCAGGTCAGCAGCAGCGCCGGCGCGACCGAGAGCAGGGTCAGCGCCAGGATCGTGATCAGGGAGTTGCTGGGCTTGTCGGTCAGCCCGTCGAGGTTGACCTGGACCGTGGGCCCCGTCGGGTCCGACGGACCGTTGGGGCCGTCCGGCGCGGCCAGCGCGGAGCTCAGGAAGGCGCCCGGTGCGACGACGAGCGTCACCGCTCCCGTCGCCACGAGGAAGGCGCGGGAGGTGATCGGGCCCATCAGGAGGCCTTCGAGTCGAGGTCGGAGTCGACCTGGGCCTGCGCGTCGGCGGGGGCGTCGGTGGGCGCGCCGGCGGTCCGGGGGCGGACCTGCTCCCACGTCTGCCGCCACGTCTGCGGGGACAGGATCGAACCGTTCAGACCGCCGGGCTTGAACGGGACCGGCATCTTGGCGACCGCGGCCGCGGGCGTCGTACCGGAGGGGTCGTGCGGTTCGAGGGCCGCCTCGAGGTCGTCCATGTCGAGGCCGACCTCGTCGGGTTCCACCTCGGTCAGCAGGGTGACGTGCTGGTCGGTGGTGCCGAGGACGAGCACCCGGGTGCCGACCGTGACGACGGCGACCTGGGTGTTGCGGGTGAGGTGCTGGCGGTGAACGACCTGGATCGGGGCGCCGGAGCGCCCCTTGAACCGGCGGTTGGCCACACGGGAGATGAGCAGGAGCAGACCGAGGACCAGCGCCAGGGAGAAGATCAACCTGATCGCCAAGCCCACCATGCTGGCTCCCTCGCTGGAGGAGCCGAACATGGGTCAGACCGCCCCGAGCTGCGCTGTGTCGTCGAGGATCTCGGTGACGCGCAGACCGAAGTCCTCGTCGACCACGACGACCTCGCCGCGTGCGATCAGGCGGCCGTTGACCAGCAGGTCGGCCGGGCTCCCGGCCGCGCGGTCGAGCTCGAGGACGGCACCGGGGGAGAGGGCGAGCAGGTCGCGCACCGTCATCCGGGTCCGGCCCAGCTCGACGGTCACCTCCATGTCGACGCCGTGCAGCATCTCGAGGCCGCGCTGGCCCGGGACGGTTCCGGCGTACGCCGCCGCGGCCATGCCCGCGGCACCGAGGGCTCCGGCGAGCGGTGCCGACAGATCCGCCAGGGGCGCGTTGGCCGGGGCCGGTGCGGCAGCGGGTGAAGCGGCGGGCGAGGCGGCGAGCGGAGCGTCGACGATCTGCTCGACGACCTCCGGCATCTCCGGCATGTCCTGCTCGGCGATCGGCTCACGGGCGCCGGCGAGCGCCTCGTCGCCGATCAGGATCGCGGCGTCGATCCCGATCCCGATCAGCGGCACCGTGGTGAAGGCACCGCCGGCACCTCCGACCAGCTCGGTCAGGATCGTGTCCAGGTCGACGGTGCGGGCGCCGCGGGCGCGGGTGCCGAGCTGGGCGGCGATCGCCTCCAGCGCGGGGGTGACGGCGGCGTGCAGGTCGAGGCCGCCGAGCGGGCTCGAGGCCAGCGCGTTGACCAGCTCGGCGCCGACCAGGACCGCGATCCGGCCGGGGACCGGAGCATCCAGGTCAGCGATCGCGCCGCCGGCGAAGGCGGCGGTGACGTGCGGGTTGCCCGGCTGGGTCGGGCCGACGGTCAACGGTTCGACGGCCGGAAGGACCGCGGCTGCGGCTTCGGCTGCTGCCGCGGCGCGGGCCTCGGCCGCGCCGGCGGCGAAGTCGGTGGGGAACTCGCTCATGGGGGGTCTCCTTGGGGTGAGCGTCGCTGGACGAAGACGGGGTGGGGCGGGGTCGGTGCCCCAGGATCAGGTGGGCGCGTTCGGGTCGCGGGGTGTGTCGACGATCAGCGCGGCGAGCTTCTGGCCGCGGGCGCCGGGGGTGGCGTGGGCGAACGTGTTCCCGGCCACGGTCACCTCGAGCGGAGAGGTGGCCAGGTGGTCCAGGCGGAGCACGTCGCCGGGGCGCAGCGAGCTGATCTCGCGCGGTCCGAGGTTCGTCGAGCGGAACCGGACCGAGACCTGCACGGGGACCCGGTTGAACTGGGTCTGCAGCGTCTGCGATGCGGCCGCACGCTGGGCGCGCTCACGGTCGGAGACGGGGCCGGGCTGGGCGGCCTGGGCCAGGTGGGAGCCGAGTCCGGAGAACGGCAGGCACACCGTCATCCGGTGCTCACGGTCGTTGATCTTGAGCTCGAAGCTGAACACCACCATCACGTCGGCGGTGGCCGCGACCTGGGCGAACTGGGGGTTGTACTCGACCCGGAGCAGCTCGGGCTCGATCGCGACGATCGAGTTGAAGTAGTACTGCATCTCGCCGAGCAGTCGCTCGATCAGCCCGCGAGCGACGTTGGACTCGATCTCGGTGAGCGGCCGGTCCGGCTGGTCGGGGGACCCGGGGCCGCCGAGCATGTGGTCGATGCAGGAGAAGACCGCGAACATCGGGATCTCGAGCATGCAGACGCCCGGGATCGGGTCGGCCGAGAAGAGGGTCATGTACGTCTGGCTGTCCAGCGAGTCGACGTACTCGGCGTAGGTGCGCTGCTGGATGTCGAGCAGGGTCACCGAGCAGACCGTCCGCATGGAGGAGGTGAACACGGTGCTCGCCTGGCGGGCGAAGCCGTCGAAGGCGAGCTGGAGCGTGCGGGAGTGCTCACGGGACAGCTGGATCGGCCGCCGGAAGTCGTACGGAACCGGCTCGGCCGAGCGTCCCCGACGACGCCCCTTTGACGGCACTGTGGTGTTCACGCCGACCTGATCGGCGTCCCTCACGGGGTTCTGAGGAGTTGGCTCGATTGAGTCCTAGGTCCGTGAGCCTTAGGTCCGTGAGCCTTAGGTCCCGCCCGGTCCTCCTCGAGTCCTACTGGGTGACGAACTCGGTGTAGTAGACGTCCATCACGTGGCCCTCGTAGGCCTCCTTGAGCGCGATCATGAGGTGCTGCTTGAGCTCCTCGCGGGCGCCCTTGGCCATCACCTGCGACATCGACAGGCCGCTGAAGGTCTCGATCTCGGCGTCGAGGGCCTTCGAGCCGTCGAACTCCTCGGCGTGCGCGTCGGTGGTCAGCTGCAGGGCGATGCCGGCACGGAGGTAGTGCCCGTCGGCCAGGTTGATCTGGAGGGAGTCGAGCTTGACCACCTCGCCGGGGACCGGCGCCTTGGGACCGGTCTCCTTGGGCTTGAGCACGAGGAACCAGCCGGCGCCGGCAGCGACGGCGAGGACGAGGACGAAGGCGATCAGCTTGACCGGCTTGCGCTTGGCCGGGGCTTCGGCGTCGCCCTTCGGCGGCATGGCGGTGACGGTCATGGCGTGGCTCCCGTGTGGCTGGTCGAAGAGGCGGGCTTGAGCGAGTTCTGGACGAGGTTGAAGCGGGCGCGGGTCTCGGCAGGTGCCTGGGAGAGGACGATGACGTCGACCCGCTTGTTGAGGTTCTGGGAGCCGTCGATCTTCGGGTCGATCAGCGGCTTGGTGTGGCCGAAACCGGTGGCGCTGAGCCGCCCGGTCGGGACGTGGTGCTGCTCGTTGAGGAAGCGCAGGGCCGTGATCGCGCGGGCCGTGCTGAGCTCCCAGTCGGTCGGGAAGTACTTCGGCTTCACCTTGACCTGGTTGGTGTGGCCGTCGATCTCGATCGGCTCGGTCAGCCCGGCCAGGATCGGGGCGACGGTGGCCAGGATCGTCCGGCCGCGTGCGGTCAGCGTGGCCAGGTTGGGCTCGAACACGACGTGCCGGGAGACCAGCGAGACGACCAGGCCGCGCTCGTCGATCTGGGCCTGGACGTCGTCGCTCAGCCCCTTCTTCGACAGCGCGCTCTTGATGTGAGCCCAGACCTCGGTGAGGTGGTCCACCTCGGCCTGGGCGGCCGCGTTGGCGCGACCGGTCTCGTTGACGTTCTGCAGGGTCAGCTCGCGCTCGACGGCGGAGCGCTCCGAGGGGGTCAGGTTCGCCATCATCGAGCCGAACGGGGTCGAGTCCTGCTGGACAGCGCCGGCGTCGTCGTTCTGCGGGTTGGCACCGTTGAGGATGTTGATGCTGTGCCCGAAGCCGTTGGCCAGGCCGTTCTTGAGGGCCTGGTACTTGCGGGTGTCCACCGTCGACATCGCGAACATGATGATGAAGAGCACCATCAGCAGGGTCACCATGTCGGCGTACGTCACGAGCCAGCGCTCGGAGCCCTCCTCGTGCTCTTCCTCGGCGTGGCCCCGACGCCGTCGCGACCGGGTGGAGGTGGACATGGTCAGGCCGCCTCGGGGTCCTGCTTGGTGGCAGGCAGCAGCGACTTGAGCTTCTCGGCGACCAGGCGCGGGTTGGAGCCGGCCTGGATGGCGGCGACGCCCTCGATGGTGAGCTCCATCCGGGCTGCCTCGAGCTGGCCGACGCGCTTGATCCGGTGGCCCAGCGGGAACCAGACGATGTTGGCCATCATCACGCCCCACAGGGTGGCGACGAAGGCGGAGGCGATCAGGGGGCCGAGGGTCTCGGGGGTGGAGAGGTTCTCCAGGACGTGCACGAGGCCCATCACGGTCCCGATGATCCCGATGGTCGGGGAGTAGGCGCCCGCGTCGGAGAAGAACTTCGCGGCCTGCTTGTCGGCCGCTCGCTTGGCCTCGACCTCGGACTCGAGGATGTCGCGCAGCTCCTCGGGGTCGGTGCCGTCGATGGCCATCGTGACGCCCTTGACCAGGAACGGGTCCTCCACCTCGCGCAGTCCGTCCTCGAGGGCGAGGAGCCCTTCGCGACGGGCCTTCTCGGCGAGCGAGACGACGGTGGGCACCAGGTCGGAGGCGGGGGTCGCGTTGGCGGTGAACGCCTTCTTGAGCGACGGCACGATCGCCTTGGCGTCGGCCATCGTCCCGCCGGCCATGCTGACCAGCACCGTGGTGCCGATGACCAGCAGCATCGGGGGGAACAGCAGCAGCGAGGTCGGGTGACCGCCCTCGAGGATGTTCGCCACGATGATGACGACGAAGGCGAGCCCGATCCCGAGCGCGGCGGCTGGATCCTTCATCAGCTGTCTCCTCCGGTGCGCTCAGTGTCGGAAGAACGCCGCGTCGCGGGGTGGGAGGCGACCGAAGCCAGCTTCCCTTCCGCCCCGCGACGCGGTGCAGGCGTCGCCGCGTGGAGGGCCTGGACCTGGGCGTGGGCCGCGTCGAGGAGGGAGCCGAGAGCGACGATCTCGCCGCGGTAGGCGACCACGGCGTCCAGGACCGCACCCATCGGTTCGGCGACGACGTACTTCTTGCCGTCCACGAGGGTGATGACGGTGTCAGGGGTGCTGTCGACCCGCTCGATGAGGTCGGCGTTCAACAGGAATTGAGATCCAGAGAGCCGGGTGAGCGTGATCATGAGAGCACCGTCCTTGTGCGTTCATTCCGAGGTGCGGCCGTCCATGGCCGCGTACAACACAGTTCGGCGTGGCGTGGCGACTTCTGAGGGAGAACGTGCAACAGGGGCCTTCCGTCGCCGGAAGGCCCCTGTTGTGCGGCGACGCTGGGAGGACGTCGCTACCGATCAGCGCTTCATGTTGATCAGGCCCTCGAGGACCTGGTCGGAGGTGGTGATGACCTTGGAGGAGGCCTCGAAGCCGCGCTGAGCGAGGATCAGGTTGGTGAACTCCTGGGCGAGGTCGACGTTGGACATCTCGAGGCTGCCGACGTTGAGCTTGCCGTGGCCGGTCGACCCGGCGTCGTTGACGTCGGGGGCACCCGAGTTGGCCGCGGCCGCGAACTGGGTGTCGCCGACCTTGTTCAGACCCTGCGGGTTGGTGAACGTGGCGAGCTCGACCCGGCCCATGTCGCGCTTGATGCCGTCGTCGTAGGTGCCGCGGATGACACCGTCGGAGCCGATCTCGTAGGACGACAGGGTGGCGGTGTACGCCGTCACCGGGTTGGTGCCGTCGAGGTCGCCCACGCCGACGGTGACCGTCTTGATCTGGGTCAGGGTGGTCAGGTTGGTCGCCGGAGGACCAGCCGGGAACGTGGCGGTCGCGATGTTGGCGCCGGTCGACGGGTCCTGGCTGTAGGTGTAGGCGGTCGGGTCGGCCGAGAGGCCCATCACGAACTTGCCGTCGGGGGCGACCAGGTTGCCCATCGAGTCCCAGGAGAACGCGCCGGCGCGGGTGTAGACCTGGTTCGGCTGAGTGGGGCCGTTGCCGCCGGAGCCGAGGATGAAGAAGCCGTCGCCGCTGACCATCATGTCGGTCGGGCGACCGGTGGTCTGGTTGGAGCCCTGGGTGAAGTTGCCGCTGGTGGCGGCGAGCTGGACGCCGAGACCGATCTGGATCGGGTTGGTACCACCGGTCTGGGCGGTCGGCACGCCACCGGCGGTCAGCATCTGGGACAGGGTGTCCTGGAAGACCGTCGTGGAGGCCTTGAAGCCGGTGGTGTTCGCGTTGGCGATGTTGTTGCCGGTGACGTCGAGCATGGTCTGGTTGACCCGGAGGCCGGAGATACCGGCGAAGAGGGAACGAAGCATCTGATGACTCCTGGTGATCTGTCGGGCTGTCGGGTGGTCGGAATGTCGGGGTGGGTCAGCTCGCGTCGGCGGTGCTGCTCGCATCGCCGGTGCTGCTGCCCGCGCTGGTGCCTGCGCTGTTGACGGAGACGACCATCGAGACCGGGACGGTCTCGCCGTCGACGGTCAGGGAGGGGCCGGTGGCGGAGAAGTTCGCGCCGGTCGCGGTGCCGGTGTGGAGACCACCGGTGGAGTCGGCGTAGGTGACCTGCTTGCCGATCATCCCGGCAGCACCGAACGTCATCTGGGCGTTGAGCAGCTCCGCCATCGAGTCGGCGACGTTCTGCATCTTCTCCAGCGAGGTGAACTGCGCGTTCTGGCTCATGAACTCGGTCGAGTCGGTCGGGTTCATCGGGTCCTGGTACTTCAGCTGCGCGACCAGGAGCTGGAGGAACATGTCGTGGTCCTGGGTCGAGGCCGAGCTGTCGGCCGCGCCGAGGGCGGTCCAGGCATTCGAGATGCCTTCGGTGCTGGAGACGGTCACTGTCTACTCCTCACATCAGCCGGTCGAGCCGACCGGCGGGCGTCGTGGTGGGACGGATCGGTGCGCCTCCGTCGAGAGGCGCAGCAGTGCGGGGCGAACCGGCCGGCGAGGCGCCGTACGGGTTCTCGGGGCGGGAGCCCTGCTGGCTCGCGTGCTGGCGGGCCTGGTTCTGCTGCTGGCCCTGCTGCTCGGCGAGGGAGGCGAACGGGCGGTTGCCGCCGTCGGAGTCGGTGTTCGACGGGTTCGAGGAGCCGGCCTCGCGCACCACGATCCGGGTGTCGGCGCCGGCGGTGAGCTCGAGCATCTTGTGCAGCTCGCCGGTGCCCGAGGCCAGGGCCGCCCGGGCAGTGGGGTTGTCGGCGCTCAGGTGCACCTGCAGGCTGCCGGCCCGGGCGATCATCGTCACCTTCACCTCGCCGAGGTTCTCCGGGTTGAGCACGATCGCGATCCGGTGCGTGCCCGGGCCCGCGCTCTGCGCGAGCCGGGTGATCTCCGGGAAGGTCTGACCCGTCACCGAGGCGGCCGTGGTGGTGCTGCTCGCGGCGGTGGTGCTCGTGACGGTGGCCGGGGCGGTCGCTCCGGCGGCGAGGGTCGGCATCGTGGCGCTCGGGTCGCTCGCCTGGCTGACGTCCGCGGCGGCGGCGAGGGTCGCGGAGCGGAGGTCCTCGCCGGTGGTGCCGGACTGGCCGTTGCTCTGCTGGCCGGTCTGGGTGCCCGTCTGCGTGCCGGTCTGGCTGCCGGGCTGGCCACCGATCGGGGTGCTGGCGGAGGCGGGCGTGCCGGCCTGTCCGGCGTCGGGGGTGGTCGCGCCGGCGAGCGGGGTGGTGCTCGGGTCGGCGGTCTGGACCGTGAAGCTCGCGAGACCGGTGGGCTCCGCCTTCCCCGGTACGACGCCCTCGGCCGCGCCCGGCAGCGGACCGGTGCCGAGGGTGGTGCCGAGGGTGGTTCCGACGGTGCTCACGTCGATGGCGGCGGGGGAGGTGGTGCCGGCGGGCGTGGCGCCGATCGCGCCCTCGGTCCCGCTGACACCGGCCATCCCGGGCAGCGCGGAGAAGAGGGGGTTGACCGTGCTGCCCGGGAGGGCGGGCGGGATCGCCGCCACCAGTGCCGACCCGTCGCCCAACGTCTGCGAGGACGGGTCGGAGGTTCCATCGGCCGCGGGGGGAGTGGTCTGAGGAGCACCGGCCAGCGCAGCCTCGAGCTCGGCGACGAAGTCGGCCGGCCCGTCCTCGCGCCGGTCCTCGCGTCGGTCGGCGCGGTCGGTGGCGGTGTCCGGGGCCTCGGTCCGCTCGTGCTTGACGCGGGAGGGCCGCGACGAGGACGTGCTCGGGCCGGTGCTGCCGCCGGGGGCGGGCGGCAGGGTCAGGGTGGGGAGGACGGTCATCGGTTCCCTCCGGAGAAGAGTGCCTGCAGGTCGTAGGCGGAGCGGGAGGTGGCCACGGCGTCGGAGCCGTTGAGGGCGGCCAGGGCCGCGGTCACGCTGGCCCCGGTCGTGCGGGAGCTGGATCCCGTGACGGTGGACTGGTCGATCACCCGACGGATGTAGTCGGGGGTCGAGGGCACGTCGACGATCCGGACGTTGAGCCCGGTGCGGGGCGCCTCGATCATCTTCCCGTTGCCGAGGTAGATGGCGATGTGGTCGGCACCGTTGTTGCGGCTGGAGTTGTCCCAGGCGAGCAGGTCACCGGGACGAGCCTCGGCCAGGGAGGAGACCGCGGTGCCGCTGCGGGCCTGGTCGGCGGAGAGTCGCGGCAGGTCGATCCCGACGGTCTTGAACGCCTGCTGGACCAGGCCGGAGCAGTCCACCCCGGTGGCCAGCGAGTTCCCGCCCCACACGTAGGCCTTGCCCAACGCCGACTCGGCGGCAGCGATCACGCGCTGCTGGACGTCGCTGATGTCCGCCGCGGTGCCGGTCGTGGTGCTGAGACGGCCGAGTGACGACGTACTGGCTGCGGTGAGCTCGCTGCCGAACGCAGCGGCCGAGGCGGCGTCGGTCATGCTCGTGCCGGCCAGGGACTGGATCTGGCTCTGGATCGCCTGGATCCGGTCGGTGACGCTCGCGATGCTCATGCGCCGGCCGCGCTCTCGGCGCGGTTGCGCATCCAGGCCTGGGCGGCGAGGTCGTCGGCCTCGCGGGCGGCCTTGCGGTCGGCCTCGACCCGACGCTCCGCGGCACGACGCTCGAGGAGCTGCTCGACGGCGGAGAGCTCGCTCTTGTCGTGCTCCCAGCGGGCGCGAGCGCGATCGGTCTGCGCCTCGGCCGTGGCCACCGCCGCCTGGGCGTCGCCGAGGGAGGTGTTGAGCTGGCCGAGCGTCATCCGCAGGGTCAGGAGTGCGCCGGGGGCGCCGGAGCCGAGGATCTCAGCCTCCAGGGCCGCCGCGGCCCGAAGCTGGGCGTGCAGCTGGGCCAGCCGCTCCTCGCGATCGCGCTGTTCGACCAGCGCGTGCTGGAAGGAGAGCAGGCTCGCCTGCTCCTGCACACCGCGGACGCGTGCGACGGCCGTCAGACCTGGATCAACACGTGTGGACACGACACAGCCTTCGTTCGAGGGGGCCGGTCCATCGGCACTCACAGTGAGCAATCCGTCGCTCGGGGATCTCGTTCGGCCCTCTCACCCCTGACCTGAGCGGCCAAAGGTCCCGACTTCGGCCATCTCGGCGAGGAAGGACTACGGGAGGGGGGCGCCGACGAGGCCGTGGAGGGCGGCCCAGGTGTCGCCGGAGGGTTCGCCCATGCTCTGCTGGAGGAAGGCGTTGATCTGGGGGAGGAGGGCGAGGGCGGCGTCGGCGTCGGCGTCGGAGCCGGCGGCGTACGCGCCGATCTCGACGAGCTCCTTCACCGAACGATGCGCGGCCAGGAGGCGGCGGAGGCGACGGGCGTCGCCCTGCTGCTCGGGCGTGCACACCGTGGACTGGAGACGCGAGATCGACTCGAGCACGTCGATCGACGGGAAGTGCCCCGCCGTCGCCAGGGAGCGCGACAGCACGATGTGCCCGTCCAGGATCGACCGTGCGGTGTCACCGATCGGGTCCTGCAGGTCATCGCCCTCGACCAGGACCGTGTACAGCCCGGTGATCGAGCCCTCCGGCGAGGTGCCGGCCCGCTCGAGCAGCCGCGGCATCAGACCGAACACCGACGGCGGGTACCCGCGCGTGGCGGGCGGTTCGCCGGCCGAGAGCCCGATCTCGCGTTGGGCCATCGAGACCCGGGTGAGCGAGTCCATCATCAGGACGACGTCACGGCCGGCGTCGCGGAAGGACTCGGCGATCCGGGTGGCGACGAAGGCGCTCCGCATCCGTTCGACCGCGGGCGCGTCGGAGGTCGCGACCACGATGACGGAGCGAGCCAGCCCTTCGGGACCGAGGTCGTTGTCGATGAACTCGCGGACCTCACGGCCACGTTCGCCGACGAGGGCGATCACGTTGACGTCGGCCGACGTACCGCGGGCGATCATCGAGAGCAGGGAGGACTTGCCGACGCCGGAGCCGGCCATGATTCCGATCCGCTGACCCCGCCCGCAGGCGACCAGCGCATCGAGCGCCCGCACCCCGAGCTCGACCGGCTGCTCGATCCGGGGTCGCTGCAGGGCGTTCGGTGCCTCGTTGTCGACGCTCACCCGGGGGAGGTGGTCGAGCGGCGGACCGCCGTCGATCGGTCGGCCGAGGCCGTCGAGCACGCGGCCGAGCAGCTCCTCACCGATCTGCACCTGCAACGGGCCGCCGGTGTGGCGGACCAGGTCGCCGATGCAGACCCCGGCCAGGGAGCCGAGCGGCAGGCAGATCAACCGGTCCGGGTGCAGGGCGGCGACCTCGGCCAGCACCGGGGTACCGGTGCTCGAGGTGACCTCGACCAGGTCACCGACGGCCGCGGACAGGCCGATCACGACCAGACGCAGTCCGAGGATCTCCGAGACGGAGCCGAAGCTGACGGTGCGCGCGGCCAGGAGTGATTGCTCGACGTGCAGGTCGGTCAGGATCACGGGGTCGCCCCGGGGCGGGGCTGGGGTGCGCGCGGGGGACCGACGAGCCGGTCCGCAGCGGTCCGCGCCACCACCCGCGGGTCGGTCAGCACGGCCCGGACCCGCTGCATCGCGGTGGTGATCCGCAGGTCCGTGACGGCACCGTTGGCCACGACGAGCGCGTCGCCGGGGCCGAGGCGCGGGTCGGCCTCGATCTCCAGGCCGAGCCCGACCAGGTCGTTGACCGCGGCGTCGCCGGCCAGTGCCGGCGGCAGGTGGACGGTGCCGGTCGGCACCGCGGGCAGCACGTTGAGCACCCGGCGCACCACGGCGGGAGCGCGGACGGCGGTGATCTCGGCCTGCATCAGGGTCTCGGTGAGCTGCCACGCCAGGTCGGTGGACTGCTCCTCGATCGTGGTGCACAGCGTCTCGAGCAGACCGCGCACCTGCTCGGCGGCGCGGGCCAGCGAGTGGATCGCAGCGGCGTGCTCGGCGGCCCGGACCTCCTCGGCCTCCAGCCGCTCGGTCTCGGCCCGACGGGCCTCCTCCTCGGCGAGCTGGGCGGCCTCGCGGCGACCCTGGGCCCAGCCGACCGCGTACCCCTGGGCGTTCGCCTCGGCGCGGGCGGTCTGGCTGATCTCCTCGAGCACCGTGCGGGCGAGCTCGGTCTGCTCGACGTGGCCGCGGGGCAGCTCCGGCATCGCCAGGGCCTCCACCTCGGCGGCTGCCGAGCCGGATGAGCGCAGCACGTGGTGCTCGAGCGAGCGCATCAGACCACGAACTCCTCGTCGTTGCCGCGCCGCACGGTGATCTGGCCCTGCTCCTCGAGCTGGCGGATCGTGCGGATGATGGCCTGCTGCGACTCCTCGACCTGGGCGAGACGGACGGCACCGAGCATCTCGACCTCGTCGAGCAGGTTCTCGGCCGCACGCTCGGACAGGTTGCCGGTGATCTTGTTGCGGACCGCGGCCGAGACGCCCTTGAGCGCGAGAGCGAGGTCGCCGGTGTCGACCTGGCGCAGCACCTGCTGCACCGACCGGTCGTCGAGCCCGACGATGTCCTCGAACATGAACATCCGGCTCTTGACCTCGTCGGCGAGCACGGGGTCGAGGCCCTCGAGGCCCT
The DNA here is from genome assembly GCF_055391175.1 of Nocardioides sp. JCM 18999. Lineage (NCBI taxonomy): Bacteria > Bacillati > Actinomycetota > Actinomycetes > Propionibacteriales > Nocardioidaceae > Nocardioides > Nocardioides sp. JCM 18999. The sequence goes on along the minus strand of NZ_AP043887.1, from coordinate 2,951,128 downwards.
CGACGATCTGACGCTCGGTGGGGCGGTCGGAGCGGTTGATGATGTTGACCAGCGGGTCGACGCCGCCCACCCGGGAGACCTCTGCGGGCTGCAGCATCGAGGAGAGCTTGCGCTCGAGGACCGACTCCACGGCCCGGATGATCTCCGGCGAGGTCCGGTCCATCACCGCGATCCGGTGGGCGACGATCGCCTGCTGGTAGGCCGGCAGGCCCGAGAGCAGCAGCGACGCCTTGTCCGGGGTCATGTGCGCCATCACGAGAGCGATCACCTGGGGGTGCTCCTCGGCGATGAAGCCGCGCAGCTGCGCCGGGTCGGCCCGGTGCAGGAACTGGAAGGGCATCTGCACCGCGGCGGCGTGCAGCCGGTCGATGATCTCGGCCGCCCGCTCCTCGCCGATCGAGTTCTGCAGCAGCTGCTGGGCGAACCCGAAGCCGCCCTGGGCGATGTGGGCCCGGGCCACCATCATCTGGTGGAACTCGAGCAGCACGTCGTCGGTCTCGGAGCCGGAGATCATGTCGAGCTGGGAGATCTGGGCGGTGATCGCCTCGACCTCGGCGTCGTTCATGTGCTTGAGCACCGCCGCGGCGCGCTCCTGGCCGAGGTTGACCATCAGGATCGCGGCCTTGCGTACGCCGGCGGAGTTGGCCAGGGAGGTTCCGGCAGTGGCCATCACGGCCAGTGCGGGGGTCATCGTCGGGGTCATCGTGCTCATGACTTGTGATCCACCAGCCATCCACGCAGCAGTGCTGCCACGTCTTCGGGTTGACGCTCGACCAGGGCGTTGAGCTCCTCGCGGATCTCGTCGCTCGGGTTGAGCTCCAGCGGTGCCGCGCTCGCCTCGAGCTCGGCCATCAGCTTGTTCGTCTCCAGCTCGCCGGCCGCGCGGGCCTCGGCGTCGGCACGCAGCTGTTCGACGACGTAGGTGGTGGCCAGCTCGCGGGCCTTCGCCTTGCGTCGGGCACGGACCCAGGCCAGCAGCAGCACCAGGAAGATGACTCCGCCGATGGCGCCGTTGCGGATCCAGACCATCCGGGCCGCAGCGGCCTTCGCGGCCTCCGCCTTGGCCAGCTCCTTCGCGTTGCTGGTCTCGGTGGTGCGGTCGAACGGCATCGAGCTGACGTCGATGGTGTCGCCACGCTTGGTGTCGATGCCGGTGGCGGCGGCGATCGCGTTGCGGATGTCGGCGGGCTGGATGGTGCCGAGCGCCGCCGCGTCGAGGATGACGCCGATGTGCAGCGACCTCACCGAGCCGGGTGCGGCCTCGCGGGCCTCGTCGACCTGGCCGACGGCGTTGTCCTGGGTGGTCGTGCCGTTCTCGTACGTCGACGGGCCGTCGCTGCCGGTGGCGGACGGATCCATCTGGCCGTCAGGCCCGACCACGCCGTTGACCGCGGAGCTGAGCTGGTCGCCCGGACCGGTGTACTTCTCGAGCTGCTTGGTCTCCGACAGCGGCGGGGTCTGGGGGTCGTAGATGTAGCGCCGGGAGTTGGTCTTGGTGGAGTCGAAGTCCAGCACCGGGGTGACGTTGATCGTCGCGTTGCCCGGGCCGATCACCCGGTCCAGCGTCGCCTGGATCTGCGACTGCATCTGCTCCTGGAACGCGGAGACCGCCTGCTGGTTGGTACTGGCCGCGCCGGCGACCGAGGAGTCCTGGACCGTGAGCGTCTTGCCGGTGGCGTCGGAGACGCTGACCTTGTCCGGGTCGAGCCCCTCGATCGAGCTGGAGACGAGGTTCACGACCGTCTGGACCTGCTCGGTCGTCAGGGTGTCCCCCATGCCGGTCTTGACCAGGACCGAGGCGGTGGTGGGCTCCTGCTCGTCGGTGAAGACCTGCTTCTCCGGCATCGCCAGGTGCACGACCGCGGTCTCGACACCGTCGATCGCCTCGATGGTCTTGGCGAGCTCGCCCTCCATCGCCCGCTTGAAGTCGGTCTGCTCCTGGAAGTCGGAGGTGGAGAGGCTGTTGTTGTCGAGCAGGCTGTAGCCGCCCGAGTCGGAGGCCGGCAGGCCCTTGCCCGCCAACGCGATCTTCGCCGAGTCGACGGAGGACTTCGGCACCATGATGGTCTCGCCGCCGTTGGTCAGCTCGTAGGGGACGCCCTCCTTGTCGAGCTCCTCGACGATCGCGGAGGCGTCGCTCCCCGACAGGTTGGAGACCAGCGGCGCGTACGTCGGCGCCGACGCCCAGTTGAAGACCAGGAAGCCGCCCAGCACCAGGGCGACCGTGCCGATCAGGGCGACGGCCTTCTGACCGACGGTGAAGTCACCGAAGGTGCGGGCATACCGGCCGAGCTGCCGGGTGAGGTTCTCGCGCATCGGTCAGCCTCAGATCGGCATCGTCATGATCTGCTGGAACGCGGCGACAGCCTTGTCCCGGACCGCGACGGTCAGCTGGGTCGCCAGCTGGGCCTCGCTCGCGGCGATGGTGTAGTCGTGGATCGCGTTCAGGTCGCCGGTCGCCGCCTGGACGGAGAGGTTGGCGGCCTTGTCGGCCATCCCCTCGACCGACTCCAGGCCCTGGGTCAGCAGGTCGCCGAACTCCGAGCCGGTGCCCGTCGGCCCGGTCGGGCCGGTGGGGGAGCCGAGGCCGCTGGCACTGCCGACGCCGCCGACGCCGGAGGTGAGCGAGTCGGGGTCGCTGATCGTGGTGATGCTGGGGAACTCGAGCGGGGTGATCGACATGGTTACTTGGCTCCGATCGAGAGGGCCGCGCTGTAGTCGTCCTGGGCGATCTTGGTCACCTGGACCGAGGACTGGTAGCCGCGCTGGGCCATGATCAGCTGGCTCATCTGGGACGCCATGTCGATGTCGGGGGCGCGGACGTAGCCGTCGGCGTCGGCGAGCGGGCTGTCGGGGCTGTGCACCACCCGGCCCTCGGCCGAGCTGGCAGCGAAGCCCGCGACGTCGACACCGCCGTCAGGGCGGGAGCTGAAGACCGGGAACTTCGCCCGGTAGGCCTCGGCGCTGGTCGGGGTGACCGTGTTGACGTTGGCGATGTTGTCGGCCAGCGCGTCGAGCCAGACCTGGTGCGCACCCATCGCGGTGTTGGCGATCGCCAGGGAGTCGAAGGCACCCATCACGCACCACCGGTCGCGGTCTTGAGCAGGGAGAACTGGTCGGTCAACGCGCGGCTCACCATCTGGTAGGTGTACTGGGTCTGGACCGCAGCCATCGTCTCCTTGCGGAGGTCGACGTTGTTGTCGTTGGCACCCACGGGCGTCTCGGTCGGCGTGGAGGTCGCCACCACGCGGGAGCTGGACGGGTCGAACTCCCCGCCGGCGATCGCCTTCTTGAGCGAGTCCTCGAACTCGACCGACCGGGCGCGAAAGCCAGGGGTGTCGATGTTGGCGATGTTGTCGGCGACGACGTTCTGTCGCAGCGACAATCCGTTCAGCGCCGTGTGCAGCGTGAGGCTGACGGCGTCGGTCACACCAAAGGACACGAGTCCCCCTCCGAATGAGGCGAGGTGAGGCGGTCCGATGGTGCTGGATCCGCCTGACATGGGTGCCGGTCCTTCGGCGACAGGGGTGAGCTATCCGTGCTCACTGTCGCCATTCGGCACCGCTCGGCCTCACCTGAGGGGCCGAACGTCCCGATCTTGGGAGCAGGGCTCAGCGGCGCAGGTCGGCGGCGAGCTCGGAGTAGCGCTGGGCCTGGGAGCTGCGGCCCATCGCCTCGTAGAGCGCGGCCAGGTTGTGCGCGGCCAGGTGGGATCCGCGCCCGGCTACGGCACCGACCAGGTCGGGCGCCTCACCGATCTCGAGGCAGCGCAACCAGGAGGTCTCGATCACAGGGAGGATCTCCGCGGTGGTCTCGGGGTGGGACAGGCCGTGGGTGAGCAACAGGTCGCCGAGGCAGAAGTGGAAGTCGGGCGACATCGACCAGCGCGGCATCTCGACCTCGGCCAGCTCCAGCGCCTCGGCGCTCCGTCCGGCCTGGCCCAGGGTGAACAGCATCCGCACCACCACGTCGTGCCGGGCCGGCGCGGTCGCCGGCAGCAGCGACAGCGCTGCCCGGTAGGAGTCGGCGGCTTCGGCGTACTCGGCCTCGGACGTGGCATCGGACTCCAGGGCCCGGCCGAGCTGGAGCACCAGGTAGGCGTCGTCGGGGTGCTCGGCGAGCTCGGCCCGCAGGAGCGCCGCGTTGCGGCCCCGCTTGGTCTCGACCACGGTGGGGGAGTAGCCGTCGTGGCCGACCTCGATCCGGGTGTGCCGCACGGGCCCGTCCCAGACCGGCTGCTCGTGGATCCGGCCCGCCCACCGCACGCCAGCGGGCAGCAGCCGCGGGATCCGGCCGCGGGTGGTGGTCTCGCCGACCTCTCCGGACATGGTCCGGGTCCCGATCGTGGAGACGACGTCGACCTCGCCCACGAACGGCTCCCCCTCCAGCCGTACGGCGGCCAGCGCCGCGGCCGCCCGGGGGAGCAGCCACTCGTCGGCGTCGAGCATCAGCACCCAGTCGGTGCTGGTGTGCTCGAGGGCGATGTTGCGGGCGGCGGCGAAGTCGTCGCGCCACGGCGCGTGCACCACGGTGGCGCCGTACTCCTGCGCGATCGCGACGGTGCCGTCGACCGACCCGGTGTCGACCACCACGATCTCGTCGACCAGGTCACGGGCGGAGGCGAGGCACCGGGCAAGGCAGCGTTCCTCGTCCCGGACGATCATCGCCAGCGCGATCGTGGAGCTCATCCCGGCGAGCGGTCTCAGGCGACCATGACGACGGCGACCTGACCGGTGCCGTAGCCGGCGATCTCCACGCTGAGGTCCTCGCGGCGACCCAGCGTCAACGCCTGGGCGCGGACCATCGGGTCCAGGGCGAGCCCGGCGGGGTGGAGCTGGTGCAGGCGCAGGTGCTCGGCGCCGCCCTCGTTGAACATCGACGCCGCGACGTTGAGCACCTCGTAGAGGTTCTCGGCGAGGGTCTCGTCCAAGGTGCCCTCCTCGACCGCGGCCTCGGCACCACCCGGCGGGACCAGCGCCAGTGCGGCGCCGACGTACGCGGAGAACTTCAGGTCGCACGCGATCAGGCTGGTGATCCGCAGGCTGTCGTCGACGTACACCGCGATCGAGGCCGGCTGCCTCGGCCCGGGAGCGAACGGCGTCGTCGGGGTGAGGACGACGTCGCGACCGAGCAGACCGGTCAGGAGATCGCGGACCTGCTTGGGGGAGGGCAGATGACTGGGCATCGGGGTGTTCCTTCGTGCGAACGTGCGGTGAAACGTGGGGTGAGACGGGTCAGACGAGGACGGCGCGGAGGTGCTCGTCGAACGTCTCAGGGGTGAACGGCTTCGCGATCAGGAAGAGCGCACCGGAGGCGGCAGCGCGGGCGCGCATGTCGTCGGAGCCCTCGGAGGTGACGAAACCGAACTTCACCTGGTTGCCGCTGGAGCGCAGCGCGTTGAGGCAGTCGATGCCGTTCATCTCGGGCATGTTCCAGTCCGACAGCACCAGGTCGGGCTGCTCGGAGCCGACCTTCTCCAGGCAGTCGCGACCGTTCTCGGCCTCGACGATGTCGTGGCCGCCGTGGCCGGCCTGACGGAGGGTGCGGATGACGATCTGGCGCATCACTTTGCTGTCGTCGGCGACGATGATCTTCATGGCGTGGTGCTTCCTTTCACAGTGCCGGAACGACGTGGACGCTGACCCGGACCGGTTCGCGGGTCCAGACGCCGTCGAAACGTGACACCTCGAACGCCCCGTTGGGGTGGGCCGCCCGACCGGCGGCGACCGCCGGCAGGGAGAGCACGCTGGGGCCGGGCATCAGGGACTTGATGTTGCCGCCGATCATGTTGACCAGCTCACCGACCGCGTCGGCGACGTCGCCGTCGGCGGCCTGCTCGGCCTCGTCGAGGCCGAGCATGATCGCGGTCAGGGAGTCGGCCAGGGCCGCGGACAGCTCCACGGTGACGGTGCCCTCCCAGCCTCCGGTGATGGAGACGGCGGCCGACCACACGGAGTCGGCCGAGAACGGCTCACCGGCTTCGACATAGGTGGGCAGCAGCGGCTGGTCCTCACCCAGGAAGCTGGTCCAGACCTGGTCGATGACCGCGGCGACGTCAGTTTGTTCGGGTGCGAGTGTCATCACGCGACCCCCTTCTCCAGCAGGCCCAGGAGCTCGAACTTCTCCACGATGGCGTCGGGTGTGAACGGCTTGATCACGTATTCGTGGGCACCGGCGGCGAGGGCCTTGACGATCTGGCCCTGCTCGGACTCGGTCGTCACCATCATCAGCGTCATCTTGCGCCACTCCGGGTTGGAGCGGACCCGCTGGATGAACGTGTAGCCGTCCATCACGGGCATGTTCCAGTCGATCAGGCAGATGTCCGGGATCGGACCGCCGGCAGCGGAGGTGGACTCGAGCTGGTCCAGCGCCTCCTGGCCGTGCCCGGCCTCGGCGGCCTCGAACTCGAGCCCGGTGACGATGCGACGCAGGATCGAGCGCATCGCCCGGGAGTCGTCGATGATCATGGCGCGGCGGCTCATCGGGCTGCCACCTCCTCGAGGGGACGCCGCGGCTGGGGGACGCGGAGGTCGGGGTAGTCAGGCACGGTTCAAGCTCCGATCGTGGTGCGAGCTGGTGCAGGGGCGGTCAGGGTGCCGGTCAGCCGGGTGACGGGGGAGACCCCGAAGGCGCTGCGGTGGGCCTGGACCCGTCCGAGGGACTCGGTGCGCCACAGCTTCGAGACCTGCTCGGGCATGTCGATCGTGGTCTCGGTCGAGCCCAGCAGCAGGTAGCCGTCGTCGGCCAGGTGGGTGTGGATCCGGCGGAGGATGTCGTACTTCACCGTCGGCTCGAAGTAGATCAGCACGTTGCGCAGCAGGATCAGGTCGAAGTGGCCGACCCCGGTGAACGGCTCGGCGAGGTTGATCTCCTTGGCGCGCACCATCGAGCGCAGCTTCGGGACCACCTCCCACTCCGAACCCACGCGGGTGAAGTACTTGATCAGGCTGGTCGCGGGCAGGCCACGGTTCATCTCGACCTGGCTGTACCGACCGGCGTTGACCCGCGCCACCATGGCCGCCGACACGTCGGTGGCGGTGATCTCGGCGGTCCACCCGGCCGGGAGGTGCTGGTCGAGCAGCATCGCGATCGAGTACGCCTCCTGGCCGCTGGAGCAGGCGGCCGACCAGATCCGCAGGTGCCGGCTCGCGGCCCGCGAGGCCAGCAGGTCGGGGAGCATGTGCTCGGTGAAGACCTGGTAGGGAGCCTGATCGCGGTACCAGCTGGTCTCGTTGATCGTGAGGGCGTCGACGGCCTTGCGCTGCTCGATCGGATCGATCGTGGTGCGGCGGATGTAGGCGTCGACGTCGTTACCGAAGCCTGCCGCCGCAGCGAGCGGCAACAGGCGGGCCTCGACGAGGTAGTCCTTCGCCTCGTCGTAATAGACCATCGCTGTCTCCCGGCGCACGAGCGCCGAGATGAGCTGGAAACTGGTCGCCGACATCGTCACGGGCTGTTGATCGGAATCACTCATCATGTTCTGAGCGAAAGCGCCGATGGGGCCTGCGTGATTCGAGTTCTGATCGTCGACGACTCCGCCCTGATCCGCAGGCTGATCGCCTCGGCGTTGTTGGAGGCCACCGACATCGAGATCGTCGGCAAGGCCCGCGACGGTCTCGAGGCGGTCGCGATGGTCGACGAGCTCCTGCCCGACGTGGTGACCCTTGACATCGAGATGCCCCACCTCGACGGCCTCGGGGCGCTGGAGCAGATCCGGGAGAAGCACCCGCGGATGCCGGTGATCATGTTCTCGACCCTGACCGCCCGAGGCGCCGCCGCCACCCTGGAGGCCCTCTCCCGCGGGGCGTCGGACTACGTCACCAAGCCGTCCAACACCGGATCGGTGGCCGAGGGCCTCGCCTCCGTGCGCGACCAGCTGGTCCCGCGGATCCGGGCGCTCGCCGGGATGCGGCTGCTGGCTCCGACACCGCGCCCCCGACGTACGGCTCCGGTGGCGACCGGCGCCCGGCGCAGCTCCGGTCCGCCGGAGGTGCTGCTGATCGGCTGCTCGACCGGTGGTCCCGACGCGCTCGCCACGGTCCTGGCCGGTCTGCCGGCATCGCTGCCGGTGCCGGTCCTCGTCGTCCAGCACATGCCTCCGGTGTTCACCGCGATGCTCGCCCAACGGCTGGACAAGCTGTCGGCGCTGACCGTGCGTGAAGCGGTCGACGGCGACGTGCCGAGCCCCGGCACCGTCCTGATCGCGCCCGGCGACTTCCACATGGCGGTCGTGAACCGGGCCGGCGGTCCGCGGATCCAGCTGAACCAGGGTCCGCAGGAGAACTTCTGTCGTCCGGCGGTCGACGTCCTCTTCCGGACCGCCTGCCAGGCGTACGGCGGCCGCGCGGTCGTGGCGGTCCTGACCGGGATGGGTCAGGACGGACTGGAGGGGACCCGCCCCCTGGCTGAGGCCGGGGCGCCGATCATCGTGCAGGACCAGGACAGCTCCGTGGTGTGGGGGATGCCGGGCGCGGTCGCGATGGCCGGCCTGGCCGACGACGTGCTGCCGCTGAGCGCGGTCCCGGGACGACTGGTCGAGGCCTGCGGTCTCGCCGTCCGGCGATGAGGGACCGTTCACCGTGAATTCACCGTCTGATGGCCGATCGACTCGGGACCAGTTGGGACCGAGGTCCCGATTACCTGGGCAATTGGTCGGTTCCTTCGCCAAAACCTTCCGCGACCCGGGTCCGATGGGCAAGGTACACAGCGTGACCGAGCACCTTCCCCTTGGCGACGAGCGCGCCACCGAAGAGCTGATTACCAGCACGATGCCGCTGGTGGGCCACATCGTCCGCGAGACGATGGGGCGTGTGCCTTCGCACGTCAGCCGCGATGATCTGACCTCGGCCGGTCTCACTGCTCTGGTGCAGGCGGCCCAGGCCTACGACGCCGAACGTGGCGTCCCGTTCGAGCGGTACGCCGCGACCCGGATCCGGGGCGCGATCCTCGACGAGCTGCGCAGCGTCGACTGGGCCTCCCGGTCGGTGCGCCGTCGCGCTCGTGACCTCGAGGAGATGCGCTCCCGGCTGGCCAGCACCCTGGGTCGGACGCCCACGGTCGCGGAGGTCGCCTCGTCGCTCGGGATGACCGTCGACGAGGTCGCTGCCAACGACGAGGACGTCAGCCGCGCCCAGGTGCTCTCGCTGCAGGGTTCGGCCACGGCCTCCCTGGACGAGCTGATCCCGACGCGCGCCCCCAGCCCGGAGGCCCTGGTCGAGCACCAGGAGAAGCTCACCTACCTGATGGAGGCGATCGAGGAGCTGCCCGAGCGGCTCCGGGTGGTCGTCCACGACTACTTCTTCGCCGAGCGCCCGATGGCCGAGATCGCCGCCGAGCTCGGCGTGACCGACTCCCGGATCTCCCAGATGCGCGCCGAGGCACTCGTGCTGCTGCGCGATGCGCTCAACACCGCGCTGGAGCCGTCTCTCGTCCAGTCGACCGGCAAGGCCGGCGGCTGTGCGAACCGACGCCGCGAGGCCTACTTCGCCGCAGTCGCCGCCCGTCACGCGGACGGCGCTCGCCGCAGCGTCGACGCGAACCTCGGTTTCGGTGTCGCCAGCGCGCTCGACGCGACTGGCTGAACGTCCCGCCAAGCGACAGGGGCCGCCCGGATCATCCGGGCGGCCCCTGTCGGCGTCGGCGGTGCCGGCTACAGGTCCCGGACCAGCTGGAGCCTGACCTCCGCGGTGGCGCCCAGTCCACGCTTGAACCGGGCCAGCCCGAAGTTGAGCTCCTGCGCGCCGGGCTCCCCGGGCTCGCTCGAGGTTCCGATGTCGAGGGTGGAGACGCCCCGGCCGACGGCCCACCGGGTCACCTCGTGGGCGAGGGCGGGCATCGGCGGTTCACCCTCCCAGGCGGGGTCGTCACCCCAGCTGATGATCGAGGTCGCGTCCCGGGAGATCTCGTAGGTGAGGGCGCCCGCCACGACCCGGTCCTCCATCGTCAGGGTGTGGAACACGATCGCCGGGGCGAGCTCCCGCTGCGCCTCGAGCAGGTAGTCCAGGCTCAGCGGCATCGGCCGCCCCTTCACCTCACGGTTGGCCTTCATGACCGCGTAGCCGGCCCGGAGCTCCTCGGGGGTCGGCGTCGAGGTGAAGTGGTACCCGAGCGAGCGCAGCTTCCGCACACGGTTCATCACGACCTTGCGGGGCAGGGCCGCGGCGTCGTCGTCGGACGAGACCCCGCGCAGGTCGATCGACTGGTTGAGCTCGGTCCGGTGCAGGGTGAAGCCGTTGTTCAGCAGGAAGAACTGCACCATCCCCTGCAGGGTGCCGTGGCTGGCCGGGGGCAGCTTGACCACGAGCCGTCGGGCGCCGGTGGCGGCGGCAGCGGCGACGGTCTGGGTGATGGTGGCCGCGACGTCCTCGGCCGTGGCCGCCGGGTCGACGAGGTCGAAGCCGCCGAAGGGTGCTGAGTAGCCGTTGACCAGGTCGCCGTCGTCCATCACCGCGGTCAGGCCGCCGATCAGCCGGTCCTGCTCGTCACGGGCCTCGAAGCGGTGAATGCGCGTCGCATCGGTATTAAGTTCCAGGAACCCCCGCCGATTGAAGAGTGTGCGCCAGACATCCGCAGAGTTCTCCGTCATACGCCCATTCTCCGGCAGGGTGGACACGATGCGTGACACCCCCATGTCGCGTGTGCAGGTTCTCGAGCTGCCGATCGTCCACGACGACCGCGGCAACCTGACCTCGATCGAGGCTGACGAGCACGTGCCGTTCGGGATCAAGCGGGTCTACTACCTGTACGACGTCCCGGGCGGCTCCGAGCGGGGCGCGCACGCCCACAAGGACCTCCACCAGGTCGTGATCGCGATGTCGGGAAGCTTCGACATCCACCTCGACGACGGCCACGAGAAGCGCACGTTCCACCTCAACCGGTCCTACCACGGGCTCTACATCCCGCCGTTGGTCTGGCGCTCGATCGACAACTTCTCCTCGGGCTCGGTCCTCATGGTGCTGGCGTCGGAGAAGTTCACCGAGGACGACTACTTCCGGTCCTACGACGAGTTCATGGCCGAGGTGTGGAAGCGGTGACCTCCGCCCCTTCCCCGGAGGTCCCCTTCCTCGATCTCGCCGCTCTGCACGCACCGCTGCGCCGGGACCTGGACGCCGCGATCGCCCGGGTGATCGACCGCAGCAGCTACGTCCTCGGCGCCGAGGTCGACGCGTTCGAGACGGAGTTCGCCGCGTTCGTCGGCACCGGGCAGTGCGTCGCCGTCGCCAACGGCCTCGACGCCATCACCATCGCCCTGCGTGCCCTCGGCGTCGGGCCCGGTGACGAGGTGGTCGTCCCGGGGCAGACCTTCGTCGCGACCTGGCTGGCCGTGACGGCCGCCGGCGCCACCCCGGTCCCGGCCGACGTCTCCCCGCTGACCGGGCAGATCGACCCCGACGCCGTCGCCGCTGCGATCACCGAGCGCACCGCCGCGATCATCGCCGTGCACCTCTTCGGCACGATGGCCCCGATGCGCGCCCTGCGTCACCTCGCCACCCGGCACCGTCTCGCCCTGGTCGAGGACGCTGCCCAGGCCCATGGCGCCTCCCTCGACGGGATCCCGGCGGGACGCTGGGGTGACGCCGCGGCGTTCAGCTTCTACCCCGGCAAGAACCTGGGCGCGCTGGGCGACGCCGGCGCACTGGTCACCCCGCACGCCGACGTCGCCGACCGGGCCCGCCTGCTGCGCAACTACGGCTCGGCGGTGCGGTACCAGCACGAGATGCAGGGGACGAACTCCCGGATGGACGAGCTGCAGGCCGCGGTGCTGCGGGTCAAGCTGCCGCTGGTCGAGTCCTGGAACGTCCGCCGACGGGCGATCGCCGATCGCTACGAGGAGGCGCTCACGGGCCGGGTGGAGCTGGCGCACCAGCCCGTCGGCTCGGTCCCCGCTCGTCACCTCTTCCCGGTGCTGGTCGCGGACCGGGAGGAGTTCCGGGACGTGCTCACCGCACGCGGCGTCCACACGCTGTCGCACTACCCGGTGCTGCCGTCGCTCTCCGGTGCCTACCTCGAGACCCATGCCGCGTGGTCGCTCCCCGCGAGCGCGCGGTGGGCGGCCGAGGAGGTCAGCCTCCCGATGGACCCGACCCTCTCCGAGGACCAGGTCGACCGGGTGATCGAGGCCGTCCGGTCGGCGGTGCCGGAGCTGGCCCCGGTCTAGCCGCACCGCGAGCTCGCCCTCACGCAGAAGGATCCCGGCCCACCGTGGGCCGGGATCCTTCCGCGTTCGGGGCGGGGCGGCCTCAGCCGAGGAGCACCTCGGCCGCGCCGAGTCCCTGCAGGATGTGGTCGTTGATCGACGAGGACCCGAAGCCCAGCGCGCCGCCGAGGACGTGGGCGTTGCCGTGACCCTCGATGCCCGACTGGGCCTTGAGGAAGGACTCGTAGTTCGCCGGGCTCGCCAGGACGAGGCCCTGGAAGGACTTGATCGCCAGCACCTCGGGACGCGCACCCGGCCGGATCACGCCCATCTGCTCGAGCTCGGCCAGGGCCGCGGGGGCGTCCTCCTCCTCGGTGTCGTGGTGGAGCTCGACCGTGAGCAGGACCTTGCCGGGCAGGTGCGGGCCCGGCGCCGTGACCCGGGCGATCCGCAGGGCGGGGTCCAGGACGTGGATCAGGGACGGGACGAAGAGCACGTCCTCGGCGGGGAGCTCGGCCCAGCACACGACGGTGCGGGCCGTGGTCGGGGTCCAGGACTGTCCGCGCGCGGCGAAGTACGAGGCCGGCGAGACCGCGATCACGGGGGAGGGGTCGGTGACCGGGTCGATGTTCGCGAAGGTGCAGGTGACCTCCCCGGACGGCTCGATGTCGACCGCGCGCAGGCCGCCGGCCTCGACGACCGTCACGCCCCGGGCCTTCATCCGCTCGACGAGCAGGCCGACGAAGGCGGCGACGCCACCGGGGACGCTCTCCAGCGGCCGGTGCGGGGTGAACGAGAGCGGCTCGCCCAGGGCTGCCTGGTGGATGGTGCTCGGCCACAGCAGCGGCGCCCACACCTTGCGGGTGTAGGTGGCGAGGATGCCGTCGGTGCCGACCTCGGTGATCTTGCGGACGAACGGCTCGATCAGGGCGTCGTGGAAGGTCTGACCGTGGCTGCGCAGCGAGGCCTCACGCAGGGTGAGGTGCTCGCGATCGGCCTCGGGCACCGAGTCGATCCACCCCCGGGCCGGCAGGGCCGCGGTCTCCTCGACGATGGCGCGGAGCTGCTCGGGGGTGACGAGCTCGGCGATCCGGGTGAGGTCGACCGAGTAGTAGAAGTCCTTGCTCAGCGTCCCGTTGGACCAGGCGTGCTGCTCGGACTGGACGTGGAGGAGGTCCCCGGCCAGCTCGTCGGCCCAGGCGCGGGCGTGCGGCAGGAACGGGCGCAGGTCGCCCGAGGCGGCGTCGTACTCGCTCAGCGGGCTGGCCTCGCCGACCCCTTCCAGGTCGAACTCCAGGACGCGGATGCCGACGTCGGTGACCCGGCCGTCGACCGGGACCCCGGCGAAGCCGGCGCCGAGCGGGCCGCCGGTCGCGTACAGCGTGACGGAGTGGCCGGCGCCCGCGAGGGCGTCGGCGGTGACGAGCGCCGACAGGGTGGTGCCGACGACGGTGAAGTGGCTCATGCGGACCTCAAGGAGAAGTAGTTGATGCTGCTGTGCTGGGGGAAGTACTGGGCGACGGCGATGAAGCCCTCGATCGTCGCGTCGGAGAGCGTGTCCATCTGGGCGTTGGTGAGGGGCTTCATCAGGAGGCCCTCCTGGACGTCGACCTCCAGGCCGACGGAGGCGGTCAGCTCGCGGACCTCGTCGATGCTCCACATCGTCGTCGCGAGCAGGTCGCGCCCGCGGGCGCCGAGGTCGCGCGTGTCCTCGATCAGGCCCATCTCCAACGCCACGAGGCGGTGGAGCGAGTCGGGATTGGGCAGCGTCAGGTGCAGACGACCTCCCGGGGCGAGCCAGCCGCGCGCCAGACGGAGCACGCGCAGCGGGTCGTCGAGCTCCTGCAGCACGTTGGTCAGCAGGATGTGCTCGAAGCCCTGCTCCGGAAGCTCCAGGTCCTCGAAGGCGGAGCGGGCGAACTCGACGCCCGGGACGCCTCGCGAGCGTGCGGCCTCGAGGTACGGCGGGGCGTGGTCGACGGCGAGCCAGGACGCTGCGCTGGTCGCTGAGAGGATGGTGCTGAACATCAGGCCCTTGGCGCAACCGAGCTCGAGGACGCGGTCCTCGGACCCGATCTCCCGGGCGATCCGGCGCGCCGTGGCCAGCGTGTACCACCGGTCGAAGTCGTGATCGGGGTCGTAGCGGTCCTCGTACCAGACGGTCGCGTCGGTCGTCGTGTCGTTCGTCGTGTGCGTGGTCATCGTGCGGCGTGCTCCTGTTCGATGAACGAGTCCCAGACCGCGTCGAACTCGGCGATGGCTGAGGTGTCGGTGAGGCAGAGCAGCATCGCCTCGCGGAGCTCGGTGAAGGCGGGGTCGCCGGGGTAGAGCTGGTCGATCGTCTGCACGACGGTCTGCACCACGATCCCTGCCTCCTCCGGGGGGAGGTGACCGGCGCGGTAGGACGCGATCGCCAGCGCGGCCCAGGCAGCGATCCCCATCTTGAACTGGTGGGAACCCTGGGACTGCGTGATCTGGCCGGCTCCCATCCGGAAGCCGCCGTGCTTCGCGGGCAGGTAGCCGAGCCGGCCGTGGAGCGCGTTCATCAGGAGCGACGCCACGTCCTCCAGGCCGCGGAAGGAGACACCCTCGTACAGCCCGTCGACGTAGTGCGCGATCCCGGCCCGGGTGAAGACGGTGTTGGACATCTCGCCCAGCCAGTTGTCGCGCCAACCCACGACCGAGCGCACCAGCCCGGCCGGCTCGAGCATGAGGACGGCGGCCTCGGCCTGGGCGACCTGCTGCGGCACGGTCGCCTCCATCAGGGGCAACCCCTGCTCGGTGCAGATCCAGCGCGCGCTCACCGAGGCGGTCAGGTCGTTGCCGGTGATCGCGTTGGCGTGGTCGCGGTAGAAGCTCGGGAAGATCAGGTCGTCGTCCATCAGCACGTGGACGAGCTCGGTGCGCCCGCCCCAACGCTCGATCGCGTGCAGCATGTTGGCGCGGGCGCCGCGGCGTGGGCCGGGGACGACCTCGACCTCGATGCCCTCGAAGAAGCCACGGACGGCGGGGTCCTCCCACAGCTTCAGGAACTCGCCGGTCGGGGTGTCGTCGGAGACGATCACCAGGCTCGGCTTGAGGATCTGGTGCTCGATCATGAAGGCGAGCTCGGCGAAGTACTGCGGCTTGAAGGCCGGTACGAGGGTGGCGATGGTCATCGGTGACTCCTTCAGGCGGGCTGCGCCGACGCGTTGAGCGCGGCCTGGTAGGTCTCGACCCACCGGGGGGCCCAGCGGGAGGTGATCAGCGTCGCGGCCTTGGTGCGGGCGTTCTGGCCGAGCCGGCGGCGCAGCTCCTCGTCGTTGGACAGGGTCCGGATCGCCCGCTCCCAGTCGCTGCGGGTCCGGCACAGGAAGCCGGTCTCGCCGTCCTCGACGAAGTCGAGGTAGGGCCCGGCGGCCGAGGCGATCGTCGGGATCCCCAGCGCTGCGGCCTCGAGGGCCTTGATCGGCGACTTCGACCGGTTGAAGGCGTCGTCCTCGAGAGGAGCGAGCATGACGTGGAAGTCGGCGATCGTGGAGTAGTACTCCGGCAGGGTGTCCGACCAGGGCCGGAGAGTGGCGGGGTGGCGCAGGGTGCTGCGGTAGTCGCCGCCCACCAGGGTGAGCTCGGCGCCGGTGGCCCGCAGACCGCGGTCGATCCCGGAGGCGCACGCGCGCCAGTCGGCCTCGTGGGTGGTGGTGCCGGCCCAGCCGAGGTGCAGCGCCTGGCCGGGCTCGCGGAGCGGTGCCTTCACCTGGTGGAGGCTGCCGTGCACGGTGTTGGGCAGCACCGCGATCGTGGCGTCCGTGTACTGCCGGAACCGCTCGGCCAGGTGCGGCACGGAGACGGTCACCAGGTCGGCCGAGGCGAGCGCCGCCTCCATCGCCGGCACCCACTCGCGCCGGTAGACGTCGGAGCCGATGCTGCGCACCATCCCGTTGTCGGCGCGCAGGTGGAGCAGGTCGTCGTCGTACTCCAGCACCTTGAGCGGCGCCTCGGCCTGGTGCCAGTACTCGGCCTGTTCGGGGCTCATCAGACGCTGGGCGACGAGCACGTCGCTGTCGAGCGGGACGTCGTAGTCGACGAACGCGACCTCGGCGAGGCCCTGCTCGAAGGCGGCGTTGAGCGGAAGGCCCAGCCGGTACAGGAAGCTGGCCTGGAAGTCTCCGCGCCAGACCGCGATGCGCATCATCGGGCACCGGCCAGGGGAGCGTCGGTGAGGCCCTTGGCCGCGAGCCCGTCGGCGTACGCCCCGGCCCAGACCTTGGCCCAGTCGGCGGTGATGTAGGCCCGGGCGCGCTCGCGGGCCGCCTGGCCCATCGCGAGCCGCATCTCCTCGTCGTTGCCGAGGGCGCGGATCGCCCGCATCCAGTCGTCGTCGGTCCGGCACAGGAACCCGGTCTCGCCGTGCACCACGAAGTCGCGGTACGGCGTCGCGTCGCCGACCACCGAGGGCACGCCCAGGGCCGCGGCCTCGAGCGCCTTGAGGGGGCTCTTGGAGCGGCTCCACAGCTCGTCGGTGAGCGGGGCGAGCAGGACGTGCCACCCGTGGATGGCGAGGTAGTACTCGTCGATCTGGTCGGTCCACGGGCGGTACTCGGTGTCGCGGTAGCCCAGCAGGCTGCGGAAGTCCGAGCCCATCATCACCATGTGGGCGTTGGTCTTGGACAGGCCGTACTTGACCCCGGAGCCGCACAGCTCCCAGTCGCGCTGGTGGCTGCCGGTGCCGCCCCAGCCGACGACCAGCTGCTCGCCGGGCTGGCGCACCCGCTGCGGAACCTCGAAGAGGACCTCGTCGACGGTGTTGGGCAGCACCACGATCGGGGTGTCGGTGTGCTCGCGGTAGAGCTCCGCCAGGTGGGGGACCGACACGGTGACGAGGTCGGCGGCCTGGAGGGAGTCCAGCACGGCCTGCCGGCCGAACGCCTCGTAGTCGGCGCGCGTCATGCCCGTGCGGAAGGTCGGGTGGTCGGTGCGCAGGTTGAGGTAGTCGTCGTCGTGCTCGACCACCAGCAGCGCCTGATCGTCGAGCGAGGTCCACGCGGAGAGGAAGTCCGGGTGGGAGAGGTGGTGGTTGATCACCACGTTCGCGCCGTCGTGGCCGTACAGGTTGTCGCCGATGGTCACCGTGGCGAGCTCCTGGTAGGCCAGCTCCACCAGAGGCGCCTTGATCCGGTACTGGTAGCTGGCGTCACTGGCCAGGGCGGTCGTCCACGCGAAGATCTTCACGGAAGGTGGGATCGGGTGGGACCGTCCCGATCTGAGATTTCTCCCGATTTCCTCCGCAAGCGGCTCAGGTGGCTCCGCGAACGGCCGAACCTCTCGCTGACAGCCCACGGATGGGCTCTCGGAAACTCGGGCTTCAACTTCCAGGAGGGAAATCCCATGAGCCTTCGCATCAACACCAACATCGACGCTCTGACCGCCTACCGCAACCTGACCCAGACCCAGCAGTCCCAGGGCACGTCGGTCGAGCGTCTCTCGTCGGGTCTCCGGATCAACAAGGCGGCCGACGACGCGGCCGGTCTGGCCATCAGCCAGGGTCTGCTCTCGCAGATCAACGGCACCAACCAGGCCATCCGCAACGCCCAGGACGGCATCAACGTCGTTCAGACCGCCGACGGCGCTCTGACCGAGGTTCAGTCCATCCTGCAGCGTGTCCGCACCCTCGTGGTCCAGGGCGCCAACGACTCCAACGACTCGGCGGCCAAGGGCAACATCGTCACCGAGATCAAGCAGCTCTCCAAGGAGCTCGACCGGATCGGTGCCACGACCGAGTTCAACGGCAACAAGCTGCTCGCCGGTTCCGCCGACCTGAAGTTCCAGATCGGTGCCCGTTCGGCCGCTTCGTCCAGCACCCTCGGTGGTTCGGACAACCAGCTCCAGATCAACCTGAGCACCGCGTCGGGCCTCCTCGGCTCCGCCAACGGTGGTCTGGCGATCACGGGTTCGGCCCTGCTCGGCTCGGGCACCAGCGCCCTCGCCGGCTCCTCGACGGCCGCCACCTGGACCGCCGCGCTCGACAACCTGGACGCCGGCCTCTCGGCGGTGTCCACGGTCCGCGCCAACCTCGGTGCGTACCAGAACCGCCTGCAGCACACCATCAACAACCTGTCGGTGGCGCAGACCAACCTGCAGGCGTCCAACAGCTCCATCCAGGACACCGACATGGCGGCTGAGATGAGCAACTACACCCGGACCAACATCCTCTCGCAGGCTGGCACGTCCATGCTCAAGCAGGCCAACCAGAACGCCCAGAGCGTCCTGTCCCTGCTGCAGTGATCCACCCGGTGATCTGAGGATCACCACAGCAGCACCCGGTGCCGGTGGGGCCAACGGCCCCACCGGCACTACCCATTCTTCGGACCTCTTCAAGGAGTTCTCGTGTCGGCGATCCAGTTCAGCGGCATCTCCAGCGGCCTCAACACCTCCGGCATCATCGACTCGTTGATGGAGGTCGAGTCCGTCCCCCAGACGACGCTCAAGAACCGGCTCAGCACCGAAGAGGCGAAGCTGACCGCGCTGCAGTCGATCAACTCGGCGATCCAGGCGCTCAGCACCTCCGCGGGCAGCTTCCTCACCGGGAGCACCTGGAAGCAGCTCACCGCGACCTCCTCCGACACGGCGATCACCGTCGCCGCGGACAGCACCGCCACACCGGCGAACCTCAGCCTCAGCGTGGTGTCCAGGGCGACCTCGGCGAAGCTGAGCTTCGCCGACGCGCACGCTCTCACCGACGTCATCGCCGACCCCGGAGGCACGCTGACGCTCGCGCTGCCCGACGGAACGAGCACGACCGTCGACACCGGCGACGGCACCTTCAAGTCGATCCTGGCCAACCTCAACGCGCTCAAGGACGCCGACGGCAAGGCCCTGGTCAACGCCTCGAGCGTGAACGTGGGCACCGGCAGCTTCCGGCTGCTGATCAGCGCGGGCGCGACGGGTCAGGGCGACCTCGACCTCAGCGGCGCCAACCTCGCTCTCGGCGCGGCGAGCAAGACCTCCGGCACGAGCGCCGAGATCGATCTCGGCAGCGGGATCACCGTGACGTCGCGGTCGAACACCTTCACCGACCTCCTCCCCGGCGTCGACGTCACCCTGGGAGCCGCCGCCACCGCGTCGACCACTAGCGAGATCGCGATCGTCTCCGACCCGGGCAGCCGGTCCACCGCGGTCAAGGCCCTGGTCGACCAGCTCAACACCGTGCTGAGCTCGATCTCCCAGGTGACGTCGTACGGCACGATCTCGACCACCGCGGGCGCTGCCTCCAGCGGGGCCGGCCTGCTCGCCGGCGACGGCGTGACCGGGTCGTTCGCGCAGCAGCTGCTCAGCACCGTCTACACCGCCACGGGCGGGGTGCTCAACGACTTCGGCGTGAGCATCGACCGCTACGGGAAGTTCCAGTTCGACTCCACCAAGTTCTCCGCCGCGTACGCGAAGGATCCCGATGCGGTCCAGAACGCGATCGTGGGCACCGACGGCTTCGCTGCGCGTCTGGTCAAGACGACCGCCCAGATCTCGGGGACGGCCGGTCTGCAGGCGGACAACTCGATCCTCACCTCCGACGGTCAGCTCACCCAGATGATCAAGCAGCAGCAGAAGTCGCTGACGCGGTACAACGACCAGATCAGCGCCTGGGACGACCGTCTGGCGGCCAAGCGGGCGAGCCTCAACGTGCTCTACACCCACCTCGAGGTCACGCTGAGCAAGCTCACCGCGCAGCAGTCCTGGCTCTCCTCCGCCCTCGAAGGGTTGAGCTCGAGTTCCTCATCCTCGAAGTGATCCGGCCGATGAAGACTGCATGACGACGATGCGTGATCCGCGGGCTACCTACCAGCTCGCGTCGGTCACCACCGCCAGCCCGGCGCGCCTGCTCGTGATGCTCTTCGACCGGCTCGTCCTGGACTGCGAACGCGGTCTCCGAGCCCTGATGGGCGGCGACCGGGGCGAGGCGAACAGCCAGTTCCAGCACGCCCAGACCATCCTGGCTCACCTCAGCGCGACCCTGGAGGTCGACGGCATGCCCGCCGGGCGTGAGCTTCTCGCGCTCTACGACTGGACCACCCGTCAGCTGATCCGCGCCAACATCGACGCAGACCAGCGTGCCGCGGCCGAGGCGCTCACCCGGGCGCGGGAGCTGTGCGACATGTGGAAGCAGGCGGCGCTCCTCGCCGCAGCCCCGTCGGCCTGAGCAGCGCCGACCAGCCGACGTACGTGACCTGACTTTTCTCGTGGAAGGACATCAGATGGAGCCGAGTGCCGATCGGACGACGGATGAGATATGGGAGGCCGTCCTGGACGACCTCGAGACCCAGCTCAACCGCGCCGAGCGTTTCCTCGATCGACTCGACCCGGAGACCATCGAGTCCTGGTCGGCGCAGCCGCCGGCCGCACCGATGCCGCGCTACCTCGTTCCTCGGGCCCAGGCGCTGCTGGAGCGTCAGCAGGCGATCATCGAGGCCATTCCCGAGGTGATGGCCAAGGTGCGAGCGCGCTCCCAGGTCACTGGCCGCTTCAGTGGCGACGGTGACGGCGGCACCCGCCGCGGCTCCTCGGTCTACGTGGACGTGAGCGCATGAGCGACAACGTGATGGAGCGGCTCTCGCTCGTCCTGTGGCAGGAGCGCGAGCTCCTGGACCTCCTCGCCTACAAGCTCGAGCTCGAGCAGCTGGTCCTGGCCAGCGGTCGGAGCCGGTGGCTCGCGCGCGCCAACCGCGAGGTCGAGGACGTGCTCCACACCGTGCGTGAGACCGAGGTGCTGCGTTCCGTCGCCGCCGACGAGGCGGGGGAGTGCTACGGCCTCGGCCCGTCGCCGAGCCTGGCGGCGTTGGCCGAGCTGGCCGACGAGCCGTGGCGCTCGATCCTCGCTGAGCACCGCGAGGCGTTCGTCGCCGTGACGCGCGACATCGCCGATCTCTCCGAGTCCAACAAGGCACTGATCACCGCCGGGTACCGCTCGGCGCGCGAGACGTTGCTCGCCATCGGTGGAGCCGCCACCGAGCAGAACTACACCCACTCCGGCGAAGTCGTCGCGGCCGCCCCGCGTCCTCGCCTCATCGACAGGAGCTTGTGACCCATGACCGGCACCTTCGGCGGGCTGAACACCGCTCTCAGCGCGCTGCGCTACCAGCAGGTCGCGATGGACGTGGCGAACAACAACGTCTCCAACGTCAACACCGACGGCTACGTCCGTCGGCGGGCGATCGCCGAGCAGGTCGGTGGCACCGACCAGCCGGTGATGTACGCCTTCTACGACGGTCACGGTGACGGCGTGAAGACGAGCGCCGTCCAGCGGGTCTTCGACCAGCTGATCGATGCGCGCGTGCGCCGTGAGAACGGCACGTTGAGCTACCTGACCACCCAGCAGACGATCCTCAAGCGGATCGAGACCTCGATCAACGAGCCCGGCACGAGTGGGATCAACCAGGCGATCGGCGACTTCAACGCGTCGTTGCAGGACCTGACCAGCGACCCCGGTGGTCTGGCGGCACGGCAGACCGTGGTCGCCAAGGCCGACGCCCTGGCGACCGCGATCCGGACCCAGTCCTCGAACGTCACGCAGGAGGCCGCCGACCAGCGGACCCACGCCACGACCGTCGTGCAGCAGATCAACGACGCCGCGACCCAGCTGGCCGCGCTCAACCGGTCGATCTACACCGCGGAGAACAACGGCACCGACGTCGGAGCCCTGTACGACCAGCGCGACACCATCGCGCTGAACCTGGCCAAGCTCGCCGGTGCCACGGTCTCCGTCGCCGGCGACGGCCGCTACAACGTCAGCGTGCCCAACAACGGCGGCACCCCGTCCAGCATCGCGCTGGTCACGGGCGACTCCGCGGCCGCGGTCTCGATGACCGTCAGCGCCACCGGCGACCTCAGCTACGACATCGGCGGCACGGCGGTGAACACGGCCGCCGGCAGCCTGTCGGGCGAGCTCGGTGGCATCACCGACGTGGTCAACCAGACCCTCAAGGCGCACAAGGCCTCGCTGGACGCCCTGGCGACGAGCCTGGCGACCCAGGTCAACGCGGCCAACGCCCTCGGCAAGGACCTCTACGGCAACGCCGGCGGTGCCCTGCTGACCTTCGGCGATCCGACCGACCCGGCCGGGACGTTGCGGGTCAACCCCGCCGTCGTCGCCGACACGGGCCTGATCGCCGCCTCGGGCAACGTCACCGGTCCGACGCCGCCGGGCATCGGCACGCCCGACCTCGACGGGTCCAACGCCGACGCGATGAGCATCGCCACCTCGATCACCGGTGACTACGGCGCCCTGGTGACGTCGTTCGGTGCCCAGGTCGCCGCGCTCAACACGCAGACCCTGACCCAGAAGACGATGACCAACCAGGTCACCGACGAGCAGCAGCAGCTCGTCGGGGTGAACCTCGACGAGGAGACCATCAACCTGGTCGCGGCCCAGCACGCCTACGAGGCTGCGTCGAAGGTCATGCAGACCCTCGACTCGATCCTCGACACCCTGATCAACATGAAGCGCTGAACGGAGCGACACGATGGCCATCACCCGCGTCACCCAGCAGATGCTCTCCGACCGGAGCCTCAACGCCGTCATGGGCGGCCTGGGGCGGATGTCGAAGTTCCAGGAGCAGCTCGAGACTGGGAAGAAGATCAACCGCCCCTCCGACGATGCCGCCGGCACCAACACCGCGCTGCGGATCCGGAACTCGTTGGCCGAGCAGACCCAGTACGGCCGCAACGCGCAGGACGGCCAAGCCTGGCTCTCGACGATCGACTCGACCCTGAAGGGCATCGTCAACCAGATGCAGCGGGCCAACGTGCTCGCCCTGCAGGGCGCCAACGACGGTGCCATGTCGCAGTCGGCGGCCGACGCCCTGGCCACCGAGGTCGACCAGATCCGTGCCAGCGTCCTCCAGCAGGCGAACACGCAGTACCTCGGACGTCCCGTCTTCGGCGGTACGACGACGGGCGGTGCTGCCTTCGACACCAGCACCGGTGACTACATCGGTGACGGCGGCTCCGTGACGCGTCGGGTCGGTCCCGGCGTCACCGTCCGGGTCGACTCCGACGGCCGGAGCGTCTTCGGGCCGGACGGCGACAACCTCTTCACCCACCTGGCGGACCTCTCGGCAGCGCTGACGGCGGGCAACTCGAGCGGGCTCCAGAGCGCCCTCGGGAAGATCCAGGCCGACATCACCGCGATGTCGGCCGCCCAGGCGGACGAGGGCGCACGGATGAACCGGCTCGCCAACGCCTCGGACCTCGCCTCCCAGGCGAAGCTGCAGCTGACCACCTCGCTGTCCGACACTGAGGACATCGACCTGGCCGAGGCCACGATCAACGTCAAGCAGGCCGAGGTGGCCTACCAGGCGGCCCTGGCAGCGACGGGCAAGACGATCCAGCCCAGTCTGTTGGACTTCCTGCGATGAGTGCGACGATGGCTGAGATGGCGACCTTCACCGACCTGCCGGTCATCGAGCTGGTGCACCCCATGCCTGGGTTCGCCGACGCGCACACGTTCTCCTACGCCCCCCTCGACGAGGCGGGCGTGCTGGCGGAGATGCGCTGCCTCGACCGCGACGGTCTGAAGTTCCTCACCGTCCCGGCGGCGACCTTCTTCCCGGACTACGCACCTGAGATCAAGGACGAGGACGTCAGCGCGTTGGGCATCACCGACGTCAACGACGTGCTCGTGCTGCTGATCGTCCACGCCGGCGCGAACCTGGCGACGACGACGGTCAACCTCCGGGCACCGATGATCATCAACACCACCGTGGGCAAGGGCGCTCAGGTGATCCTCGACGACCAGGCTCTGGCCGTCGACGCACCGCTCCTGCCGTGAGCCGGTCCTTCGACCTGCTGATCGGTAGGATGCACCCATGCTGGTCCTGAGCCGTCGCGTCGGCGAGAGCGTCGTCGTCGGTGACGACGTCACGATCACCATCCTCGAGGTGCGCGGCGACGTCGTCCGGGTCGGGATCGACGCGCCACGATCGGTCAGCGTGCACCGGGCCGAGCTGCTGGCCGAGCTGGCGACCTCCAACCAGGAAGCGGCGTCGCCCTCGGAGGCCGAGGTCGCCTCGCTCACCGACGCGCTCTCCGAGGCGTTGAAGAAGCGCGACTGATCCGTCCGACGGCGCGGATCACCCCGGAATCCTTTACCAAACTGGGGTCGGAATGGGCCTCATCACGGCTCGAACAGCGCCGATAGGCACCCTCAGAAGGGGGGCGCCAGCATGGACGACGACGCCGAAATCATCGCCGAGTTCCTCGTGGAGAGTCACGAGAACCTCGACCAGCTCGACCAGGACCTGGTCGACTTGGAACAGCACCCGGGCAGCCGCGAGCTGCTCTCGAGCATCTTCCGCACGATCCACACGATCAAGGGCACCTCCGGGTTCCTCGCGTTCGGTCGGTTGGAGCGGCTCACCCACGTCGGTGAGACCTTGCTGTCCAAGCTGCGCGACGGCGAGGAGACGATGACCCCGATCATCGGGAACGCGCTCCTGGCCATGGTCGACACCGTCCGTGCGCTGCTCGACTCGATCGAGCGCACCGGCCGTGACGACGACCCCGCGGTCGACGTCGACCCCATCGCCGCAGCCATCCAGGCCATCCTCGACGGCACCGTCGCAACGGTGCCCGAGGTCGGTGGGTTCCACGAGCTCGAGACGGCCGCTGCCGAGGAGGCCCCCGAGCTCCTCGCGGAGCAGCCCCTCGACGCGGTGGCGGTCGAGGCCGTCGTACCCGAGGTCGAGGAAGCCCCCGAAGCCGTCGCCGAAGTCGTCGAGGTCGTCGAGGTCGCTGAGGTCACCGAGCCGGTCGAGGCGACCGAGGGCGACCCGGAGCGCCGCAGCGCCGTCGATGCCAGCATCCGGGTCGACGTCGACCTGCTCGACAACCTGATGCAGCTGGTCGGCGAGCTCGTCCTGACCCGCAACCAGGTCATCCAGCGCGCCAGCGGCGCCGAGGACACCGAGCTCGTCCGTGCCAGCCAGCGTCTCGACCTGGTCGCCTCGGAGCTGCAGGAGAGCGTCATGAAGACGCGCATGCAGCCCATCGGGCAGGTCTGGGCCAAGATGCCACGGATGGTCCGGGACCTCTCCCAGCAGCTCGGCCGCGAGGTCGACCTGGTGATGGAGGGCCACGAGACCGAGCTCGACCGCTCGCTCCTCGAAGCGCTCAAGGGCCCGCTCACCCATCTGGTCCGCAACTCGATGGACCACGGCATCGAGAAGCCCGAGGACCGGCTGTACGCCGGCAAGCCGCGCGCCGGCAAGCTGTCCCTGCGTGCCTTCCACGAATCCGGCCAGGTGGTCGTCGAGATCACCGACGACGGGGCCGGGATCAACCCCGACAAGATCGCCGCGGTCGCCATCGAGCGCGGGGTCATCACCCGTGACCAGGCCGCCCGGATGGACGCGCGGGAGATCATCAACCTGATCTTCCGGCCGGGCTTCAGCACCGCCAGCGAGGTCACGAACGTCTCCGGCCGCGGTGTCGGCATGGACGTCGTGCGGACCAACATCGAACGCATCGGCGGTTCGGTCGACGTCAACAGCGAGGCCGGCAAGGGCTCTACCGTCCGGGTCCGGATCCCGCTGACCCTGGCCATCATCCCGGCACTGATCGTCGGTGAGGGTGAGGAGCGGTACGCGATCCCGCAGGCCAACCTGGTCGAGCTGGTCCGGATCGAGGGCGCCGACATGGCGCGCAGCGTCGAGAACCTGGCCGGAGCCCCCGTGCTGCGCCTGCGCGGCAAGCTCCTCCCGCTGGTCTCCCTGACCGAGGCTCTGGGCGGTCCGCGGCCCGACGCCGAGTCGCTGACCGTCGTGGTCCTGCAGAGCGACGACGTCCGGTTCGGGCTGTGCGTCTCCGAGGTGCACGACACCCAGGAGATCGTGGTCAAGCCGATCGGCCGCCAGCTCAAGAGCCTCACCATGTACGCCGGCGCGGCGATCATGGGCGACGGACGAGTGGCGCTGATCCTCGACGTCAGCGGTGTCGCCACGGTGCAGAACATCGGTGCGGTGCAGGCCGACGTGACCGAGGTGAAGGTGGTCGACGACGACCGCTCCGCCCTGCTGGTCCTCGAGGTCTCGGGCGGTCGTCGGGCGGCGTTGCCGTTGGCCGCCGTCGCCCGGCTCGAGGAGTTCCCGCTCGACCGCGTCGAGCACACCGGCGGGTCCGAGGTCGTCCAGTACCGCGACGGGATCCTGCCGCTGGTCCGGCTCGCCACCGCGATCGGCCTGCCCGACACCGGGACGGGCACCGACGGGCAGCTCTCCGTGGTCGTGCACGAGATGGAGAACCGCTCGGTCGGCATCGTGATCGACCGGGTGCTCGACGTGGTCGAGACCGTCGTCGTCCCCTCTCAGGTCGGACGTCGACCTGGGGTCACCGGCTCGGCCGTGGTCCAGGACCGCGTCACCGACCTGGTCGACCTCGAGGCCGTCGTCGCTCGGACAGGAGTCTCCGCATGAGCACCGCACCCGGTCTGACGAAGGTCGACCAGTACTGCACCTTCTGGGTCGCCGGACTCTTCTTCGGCGTGAACGTTGACGAGGTGCAAGAAGTCCTGCGACACCAGCCGATGACGCCGGTGCCGCGGGCCAGTGAAGCCGTTCGTGGGTTGATCAACCTGCGGGGTCAGATCGTGACTGCGGTCGACCTCCGGGTTCGTCTCGGGCTCCCACCGCGTCCCGAAGGGACGCTGCCGATGAATGTCATCGTCCGCTCGCGGGGCGAGGTGGTCAGCCTCCTCGTCGATGACATCGGCGACGTGATCGATGCAGATCAATCGGGTGGCCTCGGTATCGAGGCACCCCCATCGAACGTGCCCGAGAGCGTGCGCGAGGTCGTGGTCGGGGTCCGCCCCCTCCCGGAGTACCTCCTGCTCGTCCTGGACGCGGATCGCGCGGTTGATGTGACGACCGTGCCCGAACCCACCGGAGGAAACCAGTGACTGACCTCGAGATTGCTCCGGCCCCGTCCCAGAACGGGACCGGACCGAACCTCCACGTCGACCTCATGGGCAACAGCGCTCCCGCTGCCCCGACCGCGGTCGTCCCGGCACCTTCCAAGCCCGTCAATCCGAGCAGCGTCCCCACCCGATCCCACGGCGAGCAGTACTTCGCCCTGGTCGAGGCACTGCCCGTCACGGCCTTCTTCGTGACCCCCGACAACATCATCCGGTTCGCGAACTCGGAGTCCCGGGCCGGTCTGGCGCGCGTCGGTCTGGACCTCGCGGGCCAGACCTTGGTCGGTCAGCCGCTCTCGCTGCTGTACTCCCACCCGGTCCACGGCGACAACCTGGTCGCCACCGACGCCTTGCTGCCGCTCAGCGACGTGCTCCACCTCGGCGCCGAGACGGTCGAGGTCAGCCTGACCGCCGTGCGCGACAACGGCGTCTACGTCGGCGCCCTGGCGACGACCAACAACATCACGGACAAGCTGCGCGTGGAGAAGGTCAACGCCGAAGCAGCTGCTGACACCACCGCGGTCAACCGCGTCCTGGTCGCCCTGGCCGAGGCCACCACGGTGGAGCGGGTGGTCCAGGTCGCCCTCGACACCGTGCGTGACTCCTTCGGGTGGGCCTACGGCTCGTACTGGAAGCTCAACACTGTGGACCGCGTCCTTCGGTTCGAGCGTGAGTCCGGTGACGCCGGACCCGACTTCCGCAAGGTCACGCTGGAGGCGTCGTTCGCCGAGGGTGTCGGCCTGTCGGGCAAGACCTGGGCGAAGCGTGACCTGGTCTTCACCGCCGACATCGGCGAGATGACGGACTGCGTGCGTGCCCCGATCGCGCAGAAGGTCGGCGTGAAGTCGGGTGTCTGCTTCCCGATCATCGTCGACGGTGACGTCATCGCCACGATGGACTTCTTCGCCACCGAGACCCTCGACCCGACGGCGGAGCGGCTCGACGCGCTGCGCAACGTGGGCCGCCTCGTCTCCTCCGCGATCGGCCGGATCGAGCGCGACGAGGTCGAGCGCCTGCGTGCGGAGGAGACGGCCGCGAACACCAACGCCGTCAACCGCCTGCTCTCCTCGATCGCCACCGCCGACACCGTCGAGGGGGCTGTCCAGGTCGCGCTCGACACCGTGCGTGACGCGTTCGGGTGGGCCTACGGCTCGTACTGGAAGCTCAACACCCTGGACCGCGTGCTGCGGTTCGAGCGTGAGTCCGGTGACGCCGGTCCGGAGTTCCGCAAGGTCACCTTGGAGGCGTCGTTCGCCGAGGGTGTCGGCCTGTCGGGCAAGACCTGGGCGAAGCGTGACCTGGTCTTCACCGCCGACATCGGCGAGATGACGGACTGCGTGCGTGCCCCGATCGCGCAGAAGGTCGGCGTGAAGTCGGGTGTCTGCTTCCCGATCATCGTCGGTGGCGACGTCATCGCCACGATGGACTTCTTCGCCACCGAGACCCTCGACCCGACGGCGGAGCGGCTCGACGCCCTGCGCAACGTGGGCCGGCTGGTCTCTTCGGCCGTCGAGCGGATCGAGAAGGAGTCCGCCGAGCGCGCCCGCGCCGAGGAGACGGCCCAGCGGGTCGCGGTGCTGCTCGACGTCGTCCAGGCCGCGGTCGCCGGTGACCTGACCCGCGAGCTGCCGGACTTCGGCAACGAGCCGGTCGGCGAGATGGCCACCGCCCTCGGACGGCTGATCGAGTCGTTCCGCACCAACATGGGCAACATCGGCGGCACCGCGGACTCGCTGGCCGTCGCCGCCGAGCAGCTGACGGTGCTGTCGCAGGGCATGGGCGAGGGTGCTTCCCTGACCTCCGACCGTGCCGCGTCGGCCTCCTCGGCCTCCGTCCAGGTCTCGGCCTCCATCCAGACGGTGGCCACGGCCGCCGAGGAGATGACGGCCTCGATCCGGGAGATCGCGAAGAACGCCACCGAGGCCGCCTCGGTCGCGACCAACGCGGTCACGGTCGCCTCCGAGGCGCAGGGCACCGTCGCCAGCCTGGGCGAGTCCTCCGCCGAGATCGGCCAGGTGATCAAGGTGATCACCTCGATCGCGCAGCAGACCAACCTGCTGGCCCTCAACGCCACCATCGAGGCAGCTCGGGCCGGCGACGCCGGCAAGGGCTTCGCGGTGGTCGCCAACGAGGTCAAGGAGCTCGCCAAGGAGACCGCCAAGGCCACCGAGGAGATCGGTCAGAAGATCGAAGCGATCCAGAGCGACACCCAGGGCGCGGTCTCGGCGATCAGCCGGATCGCCGAGGTGATCGCGAAGATCAACGACATCCAGACCACGATCGCCTCGGCGGTCGAGGAGCAGACCGCGACGACCAACGAGATCGCTCGTTCGGTCACCGAGGCCGCTGCCGGAGCCAACGGCATCGCCGAGGACGTCACCCAGGTCGCCTCCGCCGCCGCCGACACCCGCCAGGGTGCGCAGAACACGCTGCAGTCCGCCACCGAGCTCACCGACGTCGCCGGAGAGCTGAAGTCGATGGTGGGGCAGTACAAGCTCTGACCCGGTCTGGAATCGCTGGCCCGGCCGGGGCAGGAACAGGGGCTCGCTCTTCGGAGCGGGCCCCTGGTTTTTCCACGGGGCGCGCCCTGCGCGAAGATTGCCTCGTCCGCCTCCGTAGCTCAGGGGATAGAGCGCCGCACTCCTAACGCGGGCGTCGCAGGTTCGAATCCTGCCGGGGGCACCACGGAACGGCCCCGCACCGAGATCTCGGTGCGGGGCCGTTCGGCTCTCGCCAGTCCACACCGCTGTGCCGGACCGCCGGTTCTGTCGGTGGTGCCGTCTAGGTTCGGGGTATGGAGGAGCCGGTGTTCGACGAGGGGTCGGAGGCTGGTCGCGGCCTGGGTCCGACGGCCGGGTTCCCCGTCGATGACCCGCTGGCGATGGTCGCCAACACGCGGCAGATGATGGCCGCAGCCGAGGTCTCAGCTCTGTTGCACACCGTGGACTGGGCTGAAGCCCATGGCCCGGAGTCCGGCCCTGGGGTCTCGTTCGGGCGCGGGCCGGCACTGTTGGACCTCCTCCATGACATCCCGTTGGCGGGTGAAGGCACTCCACTGGTGAGGGAGGACGCGATCGCCGAGATGGCTGTGGCACTCGGGATGAGTGATGCGCAGGCGCGTCTGTGGATCGGGGACGCTCTCGAGCTCGCGTACCGGTTGCCGCTGATCTTCGAGCGGTTGTGGGAGGAGCACCTCCCGGTCTGGAAGGCCCGTCTGGTCGCTGCCGCGACCCGGCCCCTGTCTGCTGAGGGGGCTGCGTGGATGGATGCCCAGCTGGCGTACCGGTTCGAGAAGGTCGGCCACACCACCCTGACCCGGTTGATCACGGAGGCGTTGACGCGGTTCGACCCGGAGGAGGCAGCACGTCGGGCTGAAGCAGCAGCGGAGTCACGCAAGGTCGAGGTCCACACCGAGTCCGCTGCGTTGAACCAGAACGGTGTGGTCGACACCTACGCCTGTCTGGATCTGCCGGATGGGATCGACTTCGATGCTGCGGTCGCGCTGGTCGCTGAAGAGCTGAAGCAAGCAGGGTCGGAAGAGAGTCTGGATGTGCGTCGGGCGAGGGCGGTGGGGGTCATCGCCCGCCGGATCCTGGCCGGTGATCTGACGGTGGCGCCTTCGACGGCGCGGGATGCGAACCTCTACATCCACCTTGATGCCGGCCAGGACATGCAGGCGTGGGCCCGTCTGGAGGCACCGGACACCCTGGTCCCGGTGGCTCGGGTGAAGGAATGGCTGGCGGGCGCGAGCAAGGTGATCGTGCGGCCGGTGATCGACCTGAACGAGGACCTGATCCGCAACCCCTACGCCCCGTCACAGACGCAGCGTGAGCAGTTGTTCCTCACGCAGACCACGTGTGCGCATCCGTACTGCAACAAACGGGCACGGAAAGCGGATCTGGACCACATCAACGCCTATGACAAGGAAGGCCCACCCGGGCAAACCAGATCATCGAATCTCGCACCCTTGTGCAGATATCACCACCGGTTGAAGACCTTCACCGACTGGACGTATGCCCGCCTCGCGGCCGGGATGTACCTGTGGCGCAACCCCGCAGGACAGCTCTACCTCCGTACCCGCGACGGCACCACCCCGATCAGCTTCGCCAACTGACCCTGTCTCGACTCGCCGCCTAGGTCGGCAGCTCGTCGTCGCGTTCCTCGATCAACGCGTCAGGAGCGGTCAGCCGCCACGCCTCGAAGGTGAGCTCGGCCAGCTCGTCGCGTTCAACGCCTTCGAGGTGGATGACGACCCAGCCGAAGCCTCCCGAGGTGAACTGCACCTCGAAGACGTCGGGACGCTCGGCCACCAGCGAGAGCTGCTCGACGATCGTCTGCTTGAGCCCGACCGTTCGGGTCGCCGGCCAGAGGTAGCCGAAGGTCCGGCCTTCGACGTCGAACCGGAGCCACTTGTCCCGATCGGAGCGGCTGACACCCGGGAGCTGGGAAACCAGATCGAGGAAGTCAGGGATCTCGCAGGGCACGAGAGCATCATGCCGCCGATGCAGAAGGCCCCCGCCCCCAGCAGGGGACGAGGACCTTCGGCGGAGGGCGTGCGGGTTACTTCTTGAGCGCCTTCTGGGCCTTGGTCAGGGCGGTCTTCTTCGCCTTGACGGCCTTCTTCGCCTTGGCCAGCTTCGCGTTCAGGGCCTTGATCTTCTTGGCCTTGGCCTTCTTCGAGAGCGTGCTCTTCTTGGCGTCCTTGATCTGGGCCTTGATCGAGTTGACCTTGGTGGTGGCGGAGGTCAGCGCCGTCTTGGCCTTGGCGACCTTCTGCTGCGCCGGGGTCAGGACGACCGGCGGCTTCACGACCGGCGGCGCCACGACGACCGGGTCCTTGACCGTGACCGAGGCGGATCCCGACTCGGAACCGAGGCGCACGGCTTCGCCCGAAGCGAAGACGGCCCGGTAGCTGTGCGTTCCGGCCTTGACGCCCGTCAGCGCCAGAACGGCGTTGCCGGTGGTGACCGTCGCCGTACCGACCTTGGTCTCACCCTCGTAGAACGACACGCTGCCGGCGGACGCCGGAGCGACCGTGGCCGTCAGGGTGACGCGGTTGGCGGCGGCCGAGGCCGCGGTGAGGGTCGTGGCCGTCTCGGTCCGGACCGTGATCGTGCCGGTGCTGGAGTCGACCTCGTCGCCCTCCAGGGTGGCGTTCACGCCGTGCAGCAGGGTGCTCGTCCAGTCCAGCTCACTGCCGATGGCGTCGCCGTGGGCGCGGACCCGGAACTCGGTGGTCGCGGTGTAGTGCGCGGGCACCGGGAAGCCGGTCACGCCGTCCTGGTCGGCGTCACCGTCGCCGAAGCCGGTGACGATGCCGTCCTCGGTCTCGGTCTGGATCATGTCGGTCCAGGTCTCGCCGTTCTTCCACTGCAGGTCGAGGCTCCCGGCGTCCACGCCGGAGATCTCGGTCTCGACGAACAGGTTCGGGTCGCCCCAGCCGCCGTCGAGGTGACCTTCGTACTCCGACCAGTCGGCGCCGGCGGTCAGGGTCTCGGGGACGTCCAGCGAGAACGAGGGGGCCACCTGCACGTCGATGGTCCCGCTGCTGTGGGAGAGCTCCTCGCCGTCCTTCGTGGCGTCGACACCGTGCAGCAGGGTGCTGGTCCAGGTGAGCTCGCTGCCGGCGGCGTCAGACTGCGCGCGGACCCGGAACTCGGTGTCGGCGGTGTAGCCCGCGGGGGCGGTGAATCCGGTGATCCCGTCCTCGTCGGCGTCACCGTCGGCGAATCCGACGACGACACCGCCGGTGATCGCCTCGGCGACCATCGGCTCCCAGGTCTCGCCGTTCTTCCACTCGAGGTCGAGGTTGGTGGCGTCAGCACCGAGGATCTCGGTCTCGACGAAGATGTTCTCGGCACCCGAACCGGCGTCGAGGTGGCCGGTGTAGGTGGTCCACTCGCCACCGGCCCGGAGGGTCTCGGGGACGGTGATGCTGAACGACGGGGCGACCGGCTCGTCGGCGTTGGACGCACCGGCGGTGAACGCGAGGCCGGCGAGGGTCATGCTGGCGACCGCGGCGCTGGCGAGCGCGCGGTGCGTGAGCGTGTGCTTCTTCACTGTGTTCCTGACTATCGGGTGATCCGGGCAAGGCGATGCCCGGGACTCCTCCGCGCGGGCGGAGGGACTCGTACTTCTTTCGGCGCCTCGGTGCCGATAACAAGAACTTGGGCAAGAAATGCCGGGACCGGTCCCGGGATCAGGGCGAAAGAACGGCGATCCGGGACCTAGGTCCTGTTCTTCGGATGAGGTGGTTTGAAGCCGCTCGGTCGAGGGAAGGACCTCTGTGCACGCAACGGAGCACGTCTTGGGAGGCACCGATGGAAATCCTCGATCTTGCGGTCAACGACTTCAGCCGTCGAAGCGGCTCGCTGCTGGTCAGCCACGCCGCCACCGCCCTCGACCGGGGGCTCGAGCCCGGTGAGCGGATCGCGGTCGTCGACGGCTCCCGGTGCTGGGAGGGCGTGGTCGTCGACCTGCACTTCAGCCTGGAGGACACCCTGTACCGGGTGGAGCTCGGTCACGCCCTGTCCCGGGCCGACCTGCTCGACCAGCTCACCCGTCCCGCGGTCGCCTCGGACCGGGCGATCCGCGGCCTCGGCTGACCCGCACGGGCTAGTCACCGCCGCCGCATGGTCCCTTTTTCTGATTGTGGCGGCGAAAATGCTGCGACTTTCGTCCCGCCTGCCGATGATGACGGCATGGGACAGGGAGTCAACGTTCGCGTGTTTCTCGTGGACGACCACGAAATCGTTCGCCGCGGGGTACGCAGCCTGCTCGAGGCGGAGGGAGACATCGAGGTCGTCGGGGAGGCGGCTTCGGCCGTCGGAGCCGCTGAGGCGATCCTCGCGGCAGCCCCCGACGTGTGCGTCCTGGACGCCACCCTGCCGGGTGGTTCGGGGATCGACGTGTGCCGTCAGGTGCGTGAGGCGAACCCCGAGATCAAGGCCCTGATCCTCACCGCCCACGACGACGACGCGGCCATCTCGGCCGCCATCCTCGCCGGCGCCGCCGGGTTCGTGCTCAAGCAGATCGAGGGCAGCTCGCTGGTCAGTGGCGTCCGCCTGGTCGCCTCCGGTCACAGCCTGATCGACCCGGCCGTCGCCGCCCGCGTGGTGCAGCAGGTCCAGTTCCACCGCCGCAGCGTCGACGTCCTCTCGGACCTCACGCCGCAGCAGTCCAAGATCCTCTTCCTCATCGCCGAGGGGATGACCAACCGGCAGATCGCCGAGCGGCTCTTCCTCGCCGAGAAGACGGTGAAGAACCACGTCACCGGCCTGCTCGCGCGCCTCGGCGTCCAGCACCGCACGCAGGCCGCCGTGCTCGCGCTCAAGCTCCGTGGCGACCACCTGCCGGCCGCCGTTCCGGCGCCGCGCACGGAGAGTGCGGGCAGCTTCACGTCGTCCATGACGGTGTGACGCTGCGGCGTCCTTTGGACGACTCTCAGGTTGCCGGGCAACAATGTTCCGGTGACTGACGTGGAAGAGCGCCCCGACAGTGCGGCGCGTGATCCACGCGTCGCCGTTCGGTCGACCTCCCGCACCGACCGTGGCGGCGCTCGACGCCTGCCCACCCGACGTCGTCACACCGTCGCCAAGGTGCTCCTGTCCACCACCCTGGCGCTGGCGCTGATCTCCGGGATGAGCGTGGCGTACTTCTACCGCCACCTCAACGGGAACCTCAACCGGGTCGAGATCGGCCAGGACATCATCGCGCCCCGCCCCGAGGCGGTCGATCCCGGCCCCGAGGGCCCGATCAACATCCTTGTGATGGGCTCGGACACCCGCGACTGCGCCGGCTGCAACATCGACGGCATCAACGGCGCCGGCGGCTCGGACACCACGATCCTGCTGCACCTCTCCGCGGACCGGAAGTCGGCGTACGGCGTCTCGATCCCGCGCGACTCGCTGGTGGACCGTCCGCGCTGCAAGGACAAGGACGACAAGTCCGTCATCCACGAGGCCGCGACGAACCAGATGTGGAACGCGGCCTACTCGATCGGCGGGGAGGCCTGCACGGTCGCCCAGTTCGAGCAGAACACCGGCATCCGGGTCGACCACTACGTCACGGTCAACTTCGGCAGCTTCAAGAACATGGTCGACGCCATCGGTGGCGTCGAGGTCTGCGTCCCCGAGGACATCGACTCCCGGGACTACGGCATCTTCATCAAGAAGGGCACCCGCAAGATCTCCGGCAAGGCCGCGCTGGCCTACGTCCGCGTGCGGCACGGGATCGGCGACGGCTCCGACATCGGTCGGGTCAAGCGTCAGCAGGCCTTCATCGGTGCGATGGTCAGCCAGGTGCTCTCCGCCGACACGCTGGCCAACCCGATCAAGGTGACCAGGTTCCTCAACGCGGCCACCAAGTCGCTCACCCTCGACATGAACCTGACCGACCTGGTCAAGCTCGCCGTCCAGTTCAAGGGCGTCGGCGCCTCGGGAATCCAGTTCATCACCATCCCGTGGGAGTACCCCTCCTGGGATCCCAACCGGGTGGTGTGGACCGACGACGCCGACGTCGTGTGGCGCAAGATCCGCAACGACAAGGCGCTGCCCAGGAGCACCAGCTCCGCGGCCATCCAGGTCGACCACCTCCCCGGCAAGCAGGACACGCCGACCCCGTCGCCGACCGCCACGCCGAGCGACTCCCCGAGTGAGACGCCGAGCGGCACCGCGACGCCGTCGACCCCGACGACCCCCACCCCTTCGCTCGAGGCCAACGGCCGCACCGCGGAGGAGAACCAGGCGCTGGAGCAGGCAGGACTCTGCACGTGAGCACCGAGGACGACTGGCGCCGGCGTCAGCGGCTCGCCGCGATCTTCGGTGACGATCTGCCCGAGTCGACCAGCGACGATCGTGACGAGCCGGGCACCAGCACCGACCGCACCAGTGACGAGTGGCTGCGCGCCCAGGTCCCGCCGCACCACGGCACTCCCTGACGCGTTCCGCGTCGTGGCCGACCGAGGCTGTGGACAGCGCCTCACGGCGCCGCTCCGACCGACCTAGCCTGAGGCGATGGTCGCCACCGCCCGCCCTCGCCTGCGCCGGTTGCGTCGTCGCGTCCTGGGCCACCGACGGGCGCTGGCCGCGCTCTGTGCCGCGATCGCCACGGCCGCGGCCCTGCAGGAGGTCCGGCCGCCGGAACCGGCTCGACCCGACCCGATCGTGCCCCACCTCTCCCTCGGAACACGGTTGGCGGCCGACCATCCCGGCCGGACCCCGCTCCCGGTCCGTTTCCCCGACGCCGGCATGGCGGACCTGCTCGAGCCGGGGGACCGGCTCAGCCTGCTGGCGACCTCCTCGGCAGCCGACGGGGGAGCCAGCGCGACCGTGGCCCGCGACGCCGTGGTGCTCGCGGTGCCGGCGGTCGACTCCGGTGACCTCGGGGTGATGGGGGACGGGTCGGGCGGACGACTGGTGGTGCTCGGCCTCCACCCCGACGAGTCGGCTGCGGTCGCCGCCGCGGCGATCCGGACGGTTCTCAGCTTCAGCTGGGACGGCTAGGGTCGTCGCATGAACGGATTCAGGAACTTCATCCTGCGGGGGAATCTGGTCGATCTCGCCGTCGCAGTCATCATCGGTACGTCGTTCAACACCGTGGTGTCGACGTTCGTCGCCTGGCTCACGGACCAGCTCCCGGGCGGCACCGACCTCTTCGACAAGGAGTCGAAGGGTGGCGCGTTCCTGAACGCCGTGATCGCGTTCCTGATCATGGCGGCGGTCGTCTACTTCTTCATCGTGCTGCCGTACACGAAGCTGAAGGAGCGCTACTTCCCGAGCCCGCCGCCGGGGCCGTCCTCCGAGGCGCTGCTCGGCGAGATCCGCGACATCCTCGCGGCGCAGAGCAAGTAGGTCAGGAAGCGCTCGACGCGCTCGACGTCGAGGTCGCGGTGCTGGAGCTGCTCGACGAGCTTGAGCTGGACGAGCTGCTGCTGCGCGAGTCGTTGCGGTAGAAGCCGGAACCCTTGAAGACGACACCGGCGGCGCTGAACACCTTGCGGAGCTTGCCCTCGCACTGGGGGCACTCGGTCAGGGCGGCGTCGCTGAAGGACTGCACCTCGTCGAAGGCGTGGGTGCACTCGGTGCAGGCGTACTGGTAGGTCGGCACATTCGCTCCGTTCTGGGCCTCGCTGGCTGGCACTCGCTGAGTTCGAGTGCCAAAGGTACCAACGCAATCGCGAGCGTGGTTAGTCCAGCGCGACGACGCCGCCCGGGGTGAGGGCTGCGGTGACCGGTCGGTCGTGCGCCTCCACCGGTACGTCGACACCGACCTCGTCGTCGTACAGCACGATCCAGACGTCGGTGCCGAGCGGCACCCGGGCGAGCGCGCGGTCGTAGGAACCGCCGCCCCGGCCCAGGCGCTCACCACGATGTGAGACGGCGAGGCCGGGAACGAGGACGAGATCCGCGCCGCCGATCGCCGTCGGTCCCAGGCCGGCGCCGGGCGGTTCCAGCAGGCCGCGCCGCGCGGAGGCGAGGGTGCCGTCGTACACCGCCCAGTCCAGGTCGTTGTCGGGTTGGAGTTGGGGGAGCAGCACCCGTTTCCCGGCTGCACGG
This sequence comes from Nocardioides sp. JCM 18999, assembly GCF_055391175.1. Classification (NCBI taxonomy): domain Bacteria; kingdom Bacillati; phylum Actinomycetota; class Actinomycetes; order Propionibacteriales; family Nocardioidaceae; genus Nocardioides; species Nocardioides sp. JCM 18999. The sequence continues at coordinate 2,913,498 of NZ_AP043887.1, read as the reverse complement.
AGCGCATCCAGGAGCTCACCGGTCCCCGGCTCGGTGCCGATGGAGACGTAGACGGCCACGGTCGCGGCCCGCCGTACGCTCGGATGGGCGAGCGCCGCGGCGGCGATCTGGCGCCCGGCCAGGCCGACTTCGGCCAGCGAACGCCGACGGCGACGGGTGAGGAACTGATCACGTACCGCGGTTTTTGCCGGGTTCGGTTCCCCCTCACTCACCGGATCACCTTACGATCCCCCTTATGGGTAGCGCAGGCCTGCAGATGGCGACCGCCAAGATGCGGGAAGCCGGAGTGGACACCGTCGCGGTGGAGACGTTCGCTCACTACTACCGCTTGGTGGAGCTCGGTGAGACCGGGATGATCCCCGAGTCGACGATCGAACCCGTCACGATGCCCGCCCTCGCCGACGTCGAGGTCGACGACACCGCCGCCATCGACGCCCTGCGCGCCACCGTCGTGATCAAGCTCAACGGCGGCCTGGGCACCTCGATGGGGATGGACCGGGCGAAGAGCCTGCTGTGCGTGCGCAAGGGACTCTCGTTCCTCGACGTCACCGCCCGCCAGGTGCTGCACCTCCGGGAGCAGTACGGCGCCGCGCTGCCGCTGCTGTTCATGAACTCCTTCCGCACCAGCGGCGACACGTTGGCCGCCCTGGCGCGCTACACCGAGCTGCCGACCGAGGGTCTGCCGCTGGAGTTCCTGCAGAACCGCGAGCCGAAGCTGCGCGCCGACGACCTGACCCCGGTCTCCTGGCCGAAGGACCCCTCCCAGGAGTGGTGTCCGCCCGGCCACGGCGACCTCTACACCGCCCTGCGCGGCACCGGCCTGCTCGACCAGCTGATCGCCGAGGGCTTCCGCTACGTCTTCGTCTCCAACTCCGACAACCTCGGTGCCGTGCCCGACCCGCGGGTCGCCGGCTGGTTCGCCGGCAGCGGCGCCCCGTTCGCGATCGAGGCCGTCGAGCGCACCGTGAGCGACCGCAAGGGCGGTCACTTCGCCCGACGCAAGTCCGACGGCCGGATCGTGCTGCGCGAGACAGCCCAAACCGCGAAGGCCGACCTGGCCGCGCTGGCCGACCTGAGCCGGCACCGGTACATGAGCACCAACAACCTCTGGTTCGACCTGCACGCGATGCGCGACACCCTCGACGCCCGCCGCGGGATCCTGGGGCTGCCGCTGATCCGCAACGTCAAGCACGTCGACCCCGCCGACCCGTCGAGCCCCGAGGTCATCCAGATCGAGACCGCGATGGGTGCCGCGATCGAGGTCTTCGAGGGCGCCCAGCTGATCGAGGTCGGTCGGGACCGGTTCGTCCCGGTGAAGACCACCAACGACCTGCTGGTGCTGCGCAGCGACGTCTACGACATGGGCGCCGACTTCCGGCTCGACCAGGTCTGCGACGAGGTCCCGTTCATCGACCTCGACAGCGCCTACTACCGGGTCGTCGCCGACTTCGAGAAGCGGTTCCCCGAGGGCACCCCCAGTCTGCGGAAGGCCTCCAGCCTCAAGGTGAAGGGTGACGTCACCTTCGGCCACGGCGTCCAGGTGATCGGCGAGGTCGAGGTCGCCGGTGGCGGTGGCATGCGAGTCGACGCCGGTGCGGTCCTGACCCCACCTCCGGCCGGAGTCTGACGGCGTGGGCGAGGCCCCGCACGCGCCCCTGACAGTCGAGGAGCACCGCAGCCGGATCCTGGCTGACCTGGTCCCGCTCCCCGCCTACCCGATGCCGCTGCTCGAGGCCCACGGTCTCGCGGCGGCCGCCGAGGTGACCGCCCTGGTCTCGATGCCGGGCTTCGACAACTCCTCCATGGACGGCTACGCCGTCTCCTTCGCCGACGTCGCCACCGCCTCCGAGACGAGCCCGGTGCGGCTGCCGGTGGTCGGTGAGAACGCCGCGGGCGCGGCCACCCTGCTCGCCCTGCCCCGCGGCGCGGCGGCCAAGGTGATGACCGGTGCGCCCATCCCGGCCGGGGCCGACACCGTGGTGCCCTACGAGCAGACCGACCGCGGTGAGGCACACGTCGCGATCCTGGCCGCGCCCACCGAGGCCGGACGCCACATCCGACGTGCCGGGGAGGACGTCGTCGCCGGTGACGTGATCCTGTCCGCCGGCACCGTCGTGGGACCCCGCCAGATCGGCCTCCTCGCCGGCTGCGGGCATGCCACGGTGCCGGTGCGGCCACGGCCGCGGGTCGTCGTACTCTCGACGGGCAGCGAGCTCGCCGAACCCGGGACCCCGCTCGGGCCGGCCGGGATCCACGACGCCAACTCCTACCTGCTCGCCGCCGCGGCCCGTTCGGCCGGAGCGATCGCCTACCGGGTCGGGATCGTCCCCGACCAACCGGACGCGTTCCTCGAGGCGCTCGAGGACCAGCTCGTCCGCGCCGACCTGGTGATCACCTCGGGCGGGGTCTCGGCCGGCGACTACGACGTGGTCAAGGAGGCGCTGCGCGAGCGCGGGGTCTGGTTCGGCCCGGTCGCGATGCAGCCCGGCAAGCCGCAGGGCTTCGGGTACGTCGGCCCCGACCGCACCCCCGTCATCACCCTGCCCGGCAACCCGGTCTCGGCGTGGGTCTCCTTCCAGCTGTTCGTGCGTCCCGCGATCCAGCGCCTGATGGGTCTGGCGCCGGTGGAGAAGCCCGCAGTGCGGGCCCGCTTGACCGAGCCCGTCAGGTCGATGGCGGGCAAGCGGCAGTACCTGCGCGGCGTGCTCGGCCAGGACGCCGAGGGCCCGGTCGTGTCGCTGGCGGGCGGGGCAGGATCCCACCTGCTCGGCGACCTCGCGATCGCCACGTGTTTGATAGTGGTCCCCGACGAGGTCGTCTCCCTGGCGGCCGGGGACGAGGTGGAGGTCCTGGAGTTCGATGACTGAGCAGTCCCGTCTGACCCACCTCGACGACTCCGGGGCGGCGCACATGGTCGACGTCACCGCCAAGGACGTCACCGCCCGCACGGCCGTGGCGACCGGGCGGGTGCTGGTCTCGGCCGAGGTGGTCGCGCTGCTCCGCGGTGCCGGCGTGCCCAAGGGTGACGCGCTCGCCGTGGCCCGGATCGCCGGGATCATGGGCGCCAAGCGGACCCCGGACCTGATCCCGCTGTGCCACCCGATCGCGCTCAGCGGGGTCAACGTGGACCTGGTGGTGGCCGACGACGCGGTCGAGATCACCGCGACGGTGCGCACCGCCGACCGGACCGGGGTCGAGATGGAGGCGCTCACCGCTGTCTCCGTCGCGGCGCTGAGCGTGGTCGACATGGTCAAGGCCGTCGACCGGGGTGCCGTCATCACCGACCTGCGGATCGAGTCGAAGTCCGGTGGCCGGTCGGGCGAATGGACCCGGTCGTGAGCTCGGGGAGCCGGATGCGGGGCGGAGTCGTGGTCGCCTCCAACCGGGCCGCCGCCGGGATCTACGCCGACCTCACCGGCCCGCTCATCGTCGACTTCCTCACCGGCCTCGGCTTCACCGTGCCCGACGCGGCCGTCGTCCCGGACGGGCAGGCGGTCGCGCAGGCGATCTCGACGCACGTCATGTCCGGGGCCAGCGTCGTCCTCACCACGGGTGGGACCGGGCTGACCCCGACCGACGAGACCCCCGAGGTCACCGCGCCGCTGCTGGACCGCCAGGTCCCCGGGATCGCCGAGGCGATCCGGGCGGCCGGCCTCGCCCACGGCGTCCCGACCGCGATGCTCTCGCGCGGGCTGGCCGGCACCATCGGGGAGTGCCTGGTGGTCAACCTGCCGGGCTCGCGCGGTGGGGTCACCGACGCCCTGGAGGTGCTGCGTCCGGTCCTGGAGCACGCGGTCGCCCAGCTGCGCGGTGGGGACCACCCGCAGTGAGCGGCCCACGAGTGCCGCTCTGGCCCGCGACCCTGGAGTCCGGCGACGTCCGGGTCCGACCGCTGTCGATGCGTGACGCCGTCGCCTGGGCGACCGCCCGACGCCGCAGCGCTGCGTGGCTCGCCCCCTGGGACGCGACCGTGCCCCCGAACGGCGAGGGCCGCCCGGCGACCTTCACCGCCCTCGTACGCCGCCAGCGCAAGGCCGCCCGCGCCGGCACCGCCCTGCCCTTCGCGATCGAGGTGGACGGCCGCTTCGCCGGTCAGGTGACGGTCTCCAACATCGTCCGCGGCTCGGCCCTGTTCGCCTCGATCGGCTACTGGATCGACGTCTCCTACGCCGGCCGCGGGGTCGTGCCGCGGGCGGTGGCGCTGGTGATCGACCACTGCTTCGCCGCGGGTCTGCACCGGATCGAGATCTCGATCCGACCGGAGAACGAGAACTCGCTGCGGGTGGTGGAGAAGCTCGAGATCGGGCAGGTCGGCTACTCGCCGCGCTACCTGCACATCGACGGTGAGTGGCGTGACCACATGAACTTCGCGATCACTCGCGAGGAGTGGCCACCCGGCGGTCTGATCACACGAGTCACATAAACCTCATGCGCAATTTGCGACACACCACAACACGTCCGTGGTGACCCGCGCTCGCACTCCTACGCTCGTCCCGTGGACCCCAGTGCGTTGATCTTCGTCGCCCTCGCCGTGGCGTGGGCCGCCTACCTCGTCCCCAAGGCACTGGAACATCACGATGCCGGTGCGCGCGCCAAGAACGTGACCACGTTCTCCGAGCGGATCCGGATCCTGGCGCGCCGCGAGGCGATCAGCCGCCGCACGACCACGCTGGTCAAGCCCGCCAAGGTCGCTCCCGTCGAGCCGCAGGCCGCCCAGCCCGCGCTGCCGGGCACCGATGCCACCGAGATCACCGAGCGTCCGCTCGAGGTGATCGTCGAAGAGGTCCGGCTCGAGCATCACGACTCCGTCATGGAGACCACCCAGTCGGGTCGGCTCCACCTGCGCCACGGTGCGGCCCCGTCCCGCCGGACGGCGGCCGCCGTCGCCGCCCAGCGCCGTCGTCGCGTCCTCGGCGCCCTCGTCTTCCTCACGGCCGCCGTCGGCGCCACCGCCGCCGGCAGCGTGATCAGCTGGCTCTGGCTGCTGGTCCCGCTGGCCCTCGTCGTCGCCTGGCTGGTCGCCTGCCGGCTGATGGTCACCCAGGAGCGCGCCGCGCGCCGCAACCCGGGTTCCGCACCGTCGACCCCCGCCTTCGTCACGGCCGAGGTTCCGTCGGCGGAGGTCGCGCCGGGCGACGTCGTCGTCTCGCTGCAGGACGACGACACCACCGACCTCCCCGCGATCCCCGCCGCAGGCACCTGGGATCCGGTCAACGCGCCGCTGCCGACGTACGTCTCGAAGCCGGCGGCCCGACGCAGCATCACGACCATCGACCTCGACTCCACCGGGGTGTGGACCTCGGGTCGCACCGAGGCAGACACCGCCCTGGCGCGGGAGGCCGACGCGGTCCGTGGGACCGGCGAGATCGAGCAGGAACGGCGCGCAAGCGGGGCCTGATTTCAGGGGGCCGGGCGGGCGGTGCTAGCCTCGTCCACGCACTCGCGGGGGTATGGCGCAGCTGGTAGCGCGCTTCGTTCGCATCGAAGAGGCCAGGGGTTCGAATCCCCTTACCTCCACCCGAGTCACAGAGGGCGGTCCACTCGGACCGCCCTCTGGTCATTTCACCTGGTCACTTCTCCGCCCGACGCTGCGAGTACAGTCCGGACCCGAGTCCGTACGTCGCGAGGAGAGTCATCAGATGCTGGTCGAGTACACCGTCACCGAAGGCATCGCCCGGATCGTGATGAACCGGCCCGAGGCCGCCAACGCGCTCAACTCGGCCATGGGGGCGGCGCTGACGGAGGCCGTGGCCCGGGTCGCCGCCGATCCGTCGGCGCGCGTGGTGATCCTCTCCGGGGCCGGGCCCCGCTTCTGCGGCGGGGGCGACCTCGCCGAGATGGCCGGCGCCGAGGACCGCCCTGGCGTCGTGCACGCGATGGCCGACGGGGGACACGCCCTTGTCCGTGCGCTCCAGGACCTCGAGATCCCGGTGATCGCCCAGGTGCACGGCGCCGCCGCCGGGATCGGGCTCTCCTACGTGCTGGGTGCCGACTTCGCGGTCGCCGCGGCCTCGACCAAGTTCGTCACGGCCTACACCAGCGTCGGGCTCACCCCTGACGGCGGCATGTCCTGGCTGCTGCCCCGCATCGTCGGGCAGCGCACCGCGATGGAGCTGCTGATGCTCTCGGAGCCGGTCAACGCCCAGCGGGCGCTGGAGCTGGGCATCGTCTCCCACGTCGTGGCCGACGACGAGCTCGCCTCGGCCACCGACGAGCTCGCGCGCAAGCTCGCCGCCCGGCCCACCCACGCGCTCGGCCACGTCCGGCAGCTCGTGCAGCGGTCCTGGACCCAGTCGCTGTCCGAGCACCTCGACCTGGAGGCCGACACCATCTCGACGATCTCCGGCACCGAGGCCACGGGCGCGCTGATCGACCGCTTCGTCGGCAAGTAGCCCCGCGGCTCAGCCGCACGCCCCTCCGGCCGATGGAGACATCGACGGGCCGAGGAGCGGCCCCTGGACCGGGGAGACGGCAATGCTGCCTGACCGCATGGACCGGGTGGTCGACCCGCAGGAGGCCGCTGAGGAGCTGGCCATCTGGTTCGGGGTCGGGATGGCCCTGCTGAGCATCGGCATCGCGTTCCACGGCACCTTCACGTTGTGGACCGCCGAAATCGCCGAAGCGGGCGTCGCGATCGCAACGCCCGCTTCGAGTACGACGACTCGCTGAGTCGGCCGACTCGCTCCAGCTCAGCCCAGCGCGGCGGCCTCGGCGGCCAGCCGGGTGATCGTCGCCCAGTCACCGGACTCGACGGCTGCCTTCGGGGTGAGCCAGGTGCCGCCGACGCAGCCGACGTTGGCCAGGCCGAGGTACGTCGGTGCGCTGGCCAGCGTGATCCCGCCGGTGGGGCAGAACCGGGCGTCGGGGACGACGGTGGGCAGCGAACCCAGGAACGCCGCACCGCCCGAGGCCTCGGCCGGGAAGAACTTCATCTCGGTGACGCCGGTCTCCAGCACCGCGAGGACCTCCGAGACCGTCGCCGTACCCGGCAGGAAGGGCAGCCCGGTGTCGGTCATCGCGCCGAGCAGCGTCGGCGTCGCGCCCGGGGAGACCAGGAACTGGGCGCCCGCCTCGGCGGCCAGCTTGGCCCGCTCGGGGCTGGTCACGGTGCCGGCGCCGACCACGATGTCGGGGACCTCGTCGGCGATCGCCCGGATCGCCTCCAGGCCCGCCGGGGTGCGCAGGGTCATCTCGATGACCTTGATGCCGCCGGCGACGAGCGCCTGGGCGACGCCGACGCCCTCGGCCGCCGTGGCGACCACGACCACCGGAACCACGGGGGCCAGGGAGAGCAGTGAACGGTCAGACATGGGCGGGCTCCTCGACGGGGGTGATCAGGGGGAAGACGGAAGCACCAGTGTCGGCCGAACCGACCGAGGCGCGGAAGACCGAGAACAGCTCGCGACCGGTGCCGACGGTGTTGACCGGCGGGGCGCCGGTGGCGGGACGGCGGGCGAACTCGGCGGCGTCGACGTGGATGTCGAGGGTGCCGGCCACGGAGTCGACCGTGATCAGGTCACCGTCGGTGACCCGCGCCAGCGGGCCGCCGAGCGCGGCCTCGGGGGTGAGGTGGATCGCGGCGGGGACCTTGCCCGAGGCGCCTGACATCCGGCCGTCGGTCACGATCGCGACCTGGTAGCCGCGGTCCTGCAGGACACCGAGCGCCGGGGTGAGCTTGTGCAGCTCGGGCATCCCGTTGGCGGCCGGCCCCTGGTAGCGGATGACGGCGATCAGGTCACGCTCGCAGCGGCCCTCGCTGAACGCGGCCAGGAAGTCGGCCTGGTCGTCGAAGACCATCGCAGGAGCGGTCACCACCCGGTGCTCGTCGCCGACCGCGGAGGTCTTGATCACCGAGGTGCCGAGGGCGCCGGTGAGGACCCGCAGGCCGCCGTCGGCGCGGAAGGGCCGCGTGGCCGGCCGCAGCACGTCCTCGTCGTGGGAGACCGCGGTGCCCTCGACCCAGGTCAGGGTGCCGTCGTCGGCCAGACGGGGCTCGACCGTGTAGCGCGACAGGCCGCGGCCGAGGACCGTCTCGACGTCGTCGTGCAGCAGACCGCTCTCGAGCAGCGTCCGGATCAGGAAGCCGATCCCGCCGGCGGCGTGGAAGTGGTTCACGTCCGCGGAGCCGTTCGGGTAGATCCGGGCGAGCAGCGGGATGACCGCGGAGAGGTCGGACAGGTCCTCCCAGGTCAGCTGGATCCCCGCCGAGCGGGCGATCGCGACCAGGTGGAGGGTGTGGTTGGTCGAGCCGCCCGAGGCGAGCAGGGCGATGCAGGCGTTGATGATCGCGGCCTCGTCGACCAGCTCCCCGATACCGGGGCCCCCCTCGAGCGCGAGCTCGGTGGCCCGGGCCGCGGCGGCACGGCTGAGCGCCTCGCGCAGGTCGGTGTCGGGAGGGGTGAAGGACGCGCCCGGCAGGTGCAGCCCGAGCACCTCCATCACCAGCTGGTTCGAGTTGGCCGTTCCGTAGAACGTGCAGGTGCCGCGACCGTGGTACGACGCCGCCTCGGCCTCGAGCAGCTCCTCGCGGCTGGCCTTGCCCTCGGCGAAGCGCTGCCGCGTGCGGGCCTTCTCCTTGTTCGGCAGGCCCGAGCTCATCGGCCCGGCCGGGACGAAGACGGTCGGGAGGTGGCCGAATGCGAGCGAGCCGATCATCAGTCCGGGGACGATCTTGTCGCACACGCCGAGCATCAGGGAGGCGTCGAACATGTCGTGCGAGAGCGCGACAGCGGTCGACATCGCGATCACGTCGCGCGAGAACAGGGAGAGCTCCATCCCGGCGCGGCCCTGGGTGATGCCGTCACACATCGCCGGGACGCCACCGGCGACCTGGGCGATGCCGCCGCTGCGGATGACCGCGTCCTTGAGGATCGGCGGGTACTCGGCGTAGGGGGCGTGCGCGGAGAGCATGTCGTTGTAGGACGTCACGATCGCGACGTTCGGCTTGGCCCCGGGGGAGACGACGCGCAGCGACGCCTTCTCGGTGGGCTCGGACGCGGCGAAGCCGTGGGCCAGGTTCGCGCAGCCCAGACGACCACGCGCCGGACCGGTCTCAGCGGCCGCGCGGATGCTGGCGAGGTACGCGCCACGGGTCCCTCGGGAGCGCTCGCGAAGGCGCTCGGTGACCGCAAGCACGGTGGGGTTCAAGGGTGCGACAACAACCATACGTCCACCATTGCATGTCTATAGGTTTGGTGCAATACCTACTTATGTCTTTATCAAACCGAACGGGTGTGAATATGATGCAGCCCATGTCCGAGATGCCGAGCGCTGGTGCGATGTTGGAGTTGATCCGCGGGGGCGATGCCGCCACCCGTGCCGACCTCCGGCGGCTGACCGGTCTTTCCCGCACCGCGGTCGTCTCCCGGGTCGACGCACTCGTCGACGCCGGCCTGCTCGTCGTGGGTGCCGAGCTGACCGCGACCGGAGGCCGACCGGCCGGTGCCCTCGTGTTCAACCACGCTGCCGGCGTGGTGCTCGCCGTCGCGATCGGCCGCAGCCGCAGTCAGGTCGGGCTCTTCGACCTGGTGGGCCGTGAGATCGCCTCCGACACGCAGGACCACGGGCCGGGGATCTCGCCCGAGGAGCTGATGCCCGCGGTCGCCACCCGGCTCGCCGGCTTGGTCGAGGAGGTCGACGCCCCTGTCTTCGGGATCGGGATCAGCCTGCCCGGCGTGGTCGATGCCGCCCGGCTGATCAGCATCGACTCCCCGGTCATGCGCGGCTGGGACGGCGCCGACCTGGCGCCGTACCTGGCGGGGTTCGGCGGCGTGCCGATCTTCCTGGCCAACGACGCCGACGTGCTGGCGCGCTCGGAGCTCCTGGTCCCTGACGCGCACCGCAACGCGCTGGTGGTGAAGGCCTCGACCGGCCTCGGCATGGGCGTGATCGCCGACGGCGCGGTCCTCACGGGCGCGCGCGGCGCGATCGGCGAGATCGGGCACACCAAGGTCGACCGTGCGGCGGGCGTGCCGTGCCGCTGCGGTGGTGAGGGCTGCCTCGAGGCGATCGCCGGCGGCTGGGCCCTGGTCAACGCGCTCAAGGACTCCGGCGTCGCTGCCGGTCACGTCCGCGATCTCGTCGCGTCGGCCCTAGCCGGCGATGCGATCGCGCGGGGCCTGCTGCGCGAGAGCGGTCGTCAGGTCGGCGAGGTGATCGCGATCGCGATCAACCTGCTCAACCCCGACGTGGTCGTGATCGGCGGCGACATGGGCCAGGCGTTCGACGTCTACGCCGCGGGGGTGCGCGAGAGCGTCTACGCCCGCTCCACCGCCTTCGCCACCCGCGACCTGCAGTTCCTCCCCGCCGCCCACGGCGACGCCGCCGGCCTGGTCGGCTGCGCCGCACTGGCGCTGGACCACGTCCTCGCCCCCGTCGAGGTGGACGCCCGCCTCCAGGGCTGAGTCAGGCGGTGGCGCCCCAGGTCCCGCCGAAGGCAGCGCTGGTGTTCGCATCGATCGCCGCGCAGAGCTCGCCCAGGTCCATGCCGCGCACCTCGGCCATCACGCGCAGCGTGTTCGGGATCAGGTAGGGGCTGTTGATCGCGCCCCGGTGCGGCATCGCCGTCAGGAACGGAGCGTCGGTCTCGACCAGGATCCGGTCCAGCGGCGCGATCGCGAGCGCCTCGCGCAGGTGCGGTGCGTTCTTGAACGTCACCGTCCCCGCGAAGCTCAGGTAGGCGCCACGGTCGAGACAGCGTCGCGCCACGTCGACGTCGCCGGAGAAGCAGTGCATCACCCAACGCTCCGGGGCACCGGCGGAGTCGATCACGTCCAGGATCGCGTCGTGCGCGTCGCGGTCGTGGATCTGCAGCGTCTTGTCGTGCGTCGACGCGATGTCGATGTGCCGCCGGAAGCTGTACTCCTGCGCGGCGATCCCCTCAGGCCCGGTCCGGAAGAAGTCCAACCCGGTCTCGCCGACGGCCCGCACGCCGGCGTGAGCCCCGGCCAACGCCTCGATCTCGTCGAGCGCCGCGTCGAGCCCGGCACCGTGGTGCGGGGCGTCGTTGGGGTGAAGCGCGACCGCAGCGACGATCTCCGGATGGCGTACGGCGGCCTCGACCGCCCAGCGTGAGCTGGCGAGGTCGCAGCCGACCTGCACGAACCGGGTCACCCCGACCGAGGCCGCGGTCGCGATCGCCTCGTCGACATCGAGCTGGAGGCCGTCGCGCCCCATGTCGAGGTGACAGTGGTTGTCGACGACCGGGTGCGGGAGCGGCTCGGGGACCGGAGGAAAACCATCGCGCGTCATCAGTGGTCCCGGTGGATCAGGTCGTAGACGTCGCGCTTGGGCACGCCGGCGCGCTTCGCGGCCTCGAGGATCGCCTCCTTGCGGGTCATCCCGTCGGCCTCGAGATCGGCGACCAGGGCGATCAGTGATTCGGGGGAGGTGTCGATCTCCCCGGCGACGTACCCGGAGACGACCAGGGTGACCTCGCCGCGGACGTCCTCCGACGCCCACGACACCAGCTCGGCCAGCGGCCCCCGCACGACCTCCTCGTAGGTCTTGGTGAGCTCGCGGCACACCGCGGCGGGGCGATCGTCGCCGAACGCCTCGGCCATCGCGGTCAGGGCGGCGTGGGTGCGGTGCGGTGCCTCGAAGAAGACCATCGTGCGCTCCTCCGTGGCCAGGCCGGCCAGGCGCCGCGAGCGTTCGCCCGCCTTGCGGGGCAGGAACCCCTCGAAGCAGAACCGGTCGACCGGCAGCCCGCTGACCGCCAGCGCGGTCAGCACCGCGCTCGGGCCGGGCACCGCCGTCACGCGTACGTCGGCCTCGACCGCGGCCGCCACCAACCGGTACCCGGGGTCGGACACCGACGGCATCCCGGCGTCGGTCACCAGGATCACGCGCTGCCCCGCGAGCAGCGCCTCGAGCAGCAACGGCGTCCGCGCCGACTCGTTGCCCTCGAAGTAGGAGACGACCTTCGCGGTCGGCTCGATCCCCAGGTCGCCCAGCAGTCGCTTGAGCCGGCGGGTGTCCTCGGCGGCGATCACGTCGGCGGCGAGCAGCTCCGTGCCGAGGCGGGGTGGAGCATCCTCCACCCGTCCGATCGGGGTGGCGGCCAGCACGAGCACTCCATCCATACGGGCATCCTCCCAGAGGCCGTCGCTAGGGTGATTCGTGTGACCCTGCTGATCGATGGTGAGCCGGTCGAGCCGATCGCCAAGGCCGAAGGCCTTCCCGAGCCCACCGCCTGGGAGCGCGCCCGCAGCTCGATCGCCGGTCACGACGCGGTGGTCGGCTGGTGCGCCACGATCGTGATCACCGCCGCCGCGTTCGTGCTGCGGCTGTGGCGGATCGGCACCCCGCACGAGTTCGAGTTCGACGAGACCTACTACGCCAAGGACGCCTGGTCGCTGCTGCACTTCGGTTACGCGCGCGACTACATCGAGGACGCCAACCAGAAGATCCTCGACGGCACCCTCACCGGGATCTGGAAGGACACCCCGGAGATGATCGTCCACCCCGAGGTGGGCAAGTGGATGATCGCGGTGGGGGAGAAGCTCTTCGGGATGGACCCGACCGGCTGGCGGATGGCGTCGGCCTTCGCCGGCGCGATGCTGATCTTCGTCGTCATCCGGCTCACCCGCCGGCTGTCGGGCTCCACCCTGCTCGGCTGCCTGGCCGGGGTGCTGCTCTGCTTCGACGGCCTCGAGTTCGTGCTCTCCCGGCTCGCGCTGCTCGACATCTTCCTGGCGCTGTTCATCACCGCGGCCGTCTCCTGCCTGGTCGCCGACCGGGACTGGTTCCGTGCCCGCCTGGCCGCCCGGCTCGACGCTCCGGTCGCCGCCGCCTCGGCCTGGGGCCCGCGGATCCTGTGGCGGCCGTGGCTGCTCGCCAGCGGCGTGCTCTGGGGACTCGCGGTCGGCACCAAGTGGGGTGCGCTCTACCCCCTGGCCGCCTTCGGCGTGATGGTCTGGATCTGGAGCGCGGGAGCGCGGCGCTCCTTCGGGGTGCGCGGCGCGCTGCCCAAGTCGGCCGTGTCCGACGGGCTGCCGGCGTTCGGCTACCTCGTCCTCGTCGCCGCGTTCGTCTACGTCGCCAGCTGGGGCGGCTGGCTGGCCAACTCCGAGACCTACGAGAAGCACCTCTCCTCGACCCAGTACACGCACTACACCGGCGAGGGGCACTGCCAGGACCAGACGTACGTCGCCGACAACCCCGACGAGTCGGCGAAGTGGCCCACCGCGACGGAGCCGGATGCGACCGGGCTCGCCGAGATCCCGCAGTCGCTGCGCAGCCTCTGGTACTACCACCAGGACGTGTGGACCTTCCACACCCACTTCCTGCAGTGCGCCACCCACACCTACGCCTCCAGCCCGGCGGGCTGGCTGCTGCTCAACCGCCCGGTCGGGGTCGCCGCCGACACGGGCATCCAGCCCGGTGCGACCAGCGACGGCGAGGTCTGCGAGGCGCCGTCCGGGTCGGACTGCCTGCGCCAGGTGCTGCTGCTCGGCACGCCGGCGCTGTGGTGGGGCGGCGCCGTGGCGATGGTCTTCGCGCTGGTGATGTGGGTCGGTCGACGTGACTGGCGCTTCGGGGTCCCCGTGATCGGGCTCGCCACGACCTGGTTGCCGTGGTTCACCTACGACGACCGGCCGATCTTCAGTTACTACGCGATCGCCTGCATCCCGTTCATGGTGGTCGCCCTGGCACTGACCGCCGGGGTGATCCTGGGGCCGGCCGGACCGAGCCGGCGCCGTACCGTCGGGGCGGTGGTGGTCGGGGTGTTCACCATCCTCGTGGTGGCGAACTTCGCCTGGTTCTGGCCGATCTACACCAACGGCCTGCTGACCCACGACGAGTGGCTCAAGCGGATCTGGTTCTCGCGCTGGATCTAGCACGAGAACCCGCGACTCGGCACCCCGAAACCCGGGACTCGGCGGTCGCGGGAGCGTGAAATAGGTCACAACGCCCCGCCTGGGACCCGGTCCCGAGTTTGCATTCGGGCAGATCCTCACGTTGCCTCGAATCCCATGTGGAACGGAATTCAGGCCCGAATCGCGGTGATCGTCAGCGCCTTCACCGTCGCGGTGGTCGCGCTGGGCGTCGTCGTCCTGGGCGGCTCGAACGCCCCGAACGATGCGGCCGAGACCTCCGCGGACTCGCTCACCATCGCCCCCTCCGCCGGCACCGCCGGTGCGGAGCGCGACACGGCCCTGTCCCGTTCGACGTCGCGCCGCGCGGCGCCGACCAGCGCGCTCGGCAGCATCTCGTCCCAGCGCGTCTTCGACGCCGACAACGCCCGGACCTGGACCAAGCTCGAGCTGCACAGCACCGTCACCCGGACCGAGAAGGTCGACTTCGAGCGCGTCGAGACCGCCTCCGACGACCTCTACCAGGGTGAGTCCAAGGTGACCCGTGCCGGAGTCACCGGACGACGTACGGCGACGTACGACCTGACCCGCCGCAACGGCGAGGTGATCGACAAGGACCTGGTCAAGGCCACCCGCACCCGCGAGCCGGTCGACGAGCTGGTCCTGGTCGGCACCAAGCAGCGTCCGCTCGAGACCGGCAGTGGTGTCTGGGACCGGTTGGCCGGCTGTGAGGCCGGGGGCAACTGGCACATCAACACCGGCAACGGCTACTACGGCGGCCTCCAGTTCAACCTCGGCACCTGGCGCGCCAACGGCGGCAGCGGCCGCCCGGACCAGGCCAGCCGCGAGGAGCAGATCCGCGTCGCCACCAAGCTGCGTGACGCCGCCGGCGGCTACGGCGCCTGGCCCGGCTGCGCCGCCAAGCTCGGCCTTCCCCGCTGACACCCGGCTTCGGCCCCCGGGCCGATAGCCTGTCCCTCATGCCCGACCTGCGACTCCTCGGTCCCGCCGAGGTCCGGTCCCTGGCCGCCGAGCTCGATCTGCGCCCGACCAAGCAGAAGGGCCAGAACTTCGTCATCGACGCCAACACGGTGCGCCGCATCGTGCGCGAGTCCGGCGTCGGAGCCGACGACGTCGTGGTCGAGGTCGGACCCGGGCTCGGCTCGCTCACCCTGGCGATCCTCGAGACCGGCGCGCACGTGACCGCGATCGAGATCGACGACCTGCTCGCCTCCCGACTGCCGCGCACGATCGCCGACTTCGCGCCCGACGCCGTCGACCGCTTCGAGCTGGTCCACGCCGACGCGCTCCGGGTCACCGAGGTTCCCGGCCCGGCGCCCACCGCCCTGGTCGCGAACCTGCCCTACAACGTCAGCGTCCCGGTGCTGCTGCACCTGATGAGCCTGCTGCCCACCCTGGAGAAGGGCCTGGTGATGGTGCAGGCCGAGGTCGCCGACCGGCTCGCCGCCGCTCCCGGCTCCAAGGTCTACGGCGTGCCCAGCGTCAAGGCGGCGTGGTACGCCGAGGTCCGCCGAGCCGGCGCGATCGGGCGCAACGTGTTCTGGCCCGCCCCGAACGTCGACAGCGGACTCGTCTTCTGGCGGCACCGGCCCCCGCCGACCACCGACGTCAGCCGGGAGACCGTGTTCGCGCTGATCGACGCCGCCTTCGCCCAGCGACGCAAGTCGCTCCGCGGGGCGCTCAAGGGCCACGGCGTGACCGAGGCCCACCTGCTCGCGGCCGGGATCGACCCGCTCACCCGCGGTGAGCAGCTCACCATCGACGACTTCGTCCGACTCGCCGAGGCGGTCGCTGCCGGAGCAGGCGCATGACGGCGGTCACCGTGCGGGCACCGGCCAAGATCAACCTCTACCTCGGGGTCGGGCCGGTCCGCGAGGACGGCTTCCACCCGCTCGCGACCGTCTACCAGGCGATCGGCCTGTACGACGACGTGACGGCCACCCCGGCAGCCGACGGCGAGGGCTGGTCGGTGCACACCGTGGCCGACGCCAACATCGACCTCACCACCGTCCCCGACGACGAGACCAACATCGCGATCCGTGCCGGGAGGCTGCTCACCGCCCACCACGGCCGCGACGAGCTCGCCGCCCACCTGGAGATCCACAAGGGCATCCCGGTCGCCGGCGGGATGGCCGGCGGATCGGCCGACGCCGCCGCGACCCTGGTCGCGGTCGACCGGCTCTTCGACCTCGACACCAGCGACGAGGACCTGCTCGCGCTGGCCGCCGAGCTCGGCAGCGACGTCCCGTTCGCCCTGATCGGCGGCACCGCGATCGGCACCGGACGCGGTGAGGTCGTCGAGCCCGTGATCGACACCAGCGAGATGTGGTGGCTGGTGGTGCCGCACGAGATCGGCCTGTCCACCCCGGCGGTCTACAAGCACTTCGACATGATGGTGGCCGAGGAGCTGCTCGAGGCGTTCCAGCCGGCGATCCCGACCTCGCTGCTGGGCGACCTCGCCGCCGGCGACGTGCTGGCGCTGACCCCCGACCTGGAGAACGACCTCGCCGTCGCCGCCTACGACCTCCGCCCCGACCTGGTGGTGCTGCGCGAGCGGCTGGAGCGGCTCTGGCCCGACGCGGTGCTGCTCAGCGGTTCCGGCCCGACCCAGCTGGCGCTCTTCGCCGACCGCGACGCCGCCCGCATGGCCGCCGGCACGCTCAGCGAGGAGGGCGTCGCGCACTGGTTGGCTCCCGCCCCCGTCGCCGGCTGCACGGTTATCTCCCACGCCTGAGACACTGGCTGCCTCATGGCTGCCCCACTGAACCTCCTCAACCTCGAGCACGTCTCGAAGTCCTACGGGATCCGCCCCCTCCTCGACGACGTCTCGCTCGGGGTCAACGCGGGGGACCGGATCGGCATCGTCGGCCGCAACGGCGACGGCAAGACCACCCTGCTCGAGGTGATGAGCGGCATGGAGTCACCCGACCAGGGCCGGGTCTCCCAGCAGCGGGGGCTGCTGCTGTCCTACCTGCACCAGGGCGACCAGCTCGACGACACCCACACCGTGCGCGAGGCGGTCCTGCGCGGGATGAGCGACCACGAGTGGGCCGCGGACTCCCGCACCCGCGAGGTCGTCGACGTGCTCCTCGCCGGCGTACCCCTGGAGCGCAGCGTCGACGGGCTCTCCGGCGGCGAGCGCCGGCGATGCGCCCTGGCACAGCTGCTGCTCGGCGACGACGACCTGCTGATCCTCGACGAGCCCACCAACCACCTCGACGTCGAGGCCGTCGCCTGGTTGGCGGCCCACCTCGCCCAGCGCACCAGCGCGCTCGTCGTCGTCACCCACGACCGGTGGTTCCTCGACGCCGTCTGCCAGTGGACGTGGGAGGTGCACGACGGCGCCGTCGACGTCTACGAGGGCGGGTACGCCGCCTTCGTGCTCGCCAAGACCGAGCGATCGCGGCAGGCCGCGGCCTCGGAGCAGCGCCGGCAGAACCTGATGCGCAAGGAGCTGGCCTGGCTGCGCCGCGGTGCCCCGGCCCGCACCTCGAAGCCGAAGTTCCGCATCGATGCCGCCAACGAGCTGATCGCCGACGAGCCGCCGCCGCGCAACAAGCTGGAGCTGGAGCGGTTCGCCACCCAGCGCCTGGGCAAGGACGTGATCGACGTCGAGGACGTCGACCTGTTCCGCGGGGAGCGGCAGCTGCTCGACCACGCCACCTGGCGGATCGGCCCCGGCGACCGGATCGGCCTGGTCGGGGTCAACGGTGCTGGCAAGACCTCGATGCTCGCCCTGCTCGACGGCACCCTGGCGCCCAAGGTCGGGAAGGTGAAGACGGGGCGGACGGTCTCACTGGCGCACCTGACCCAGCAGCTCGACGACGTCGACCCGACCGAGCGCGTCCTCGACGCCGTCGAGAACATCCGGCGGGTCAACCGCACCGCCGACGGCAAGGAGATCACCGCCACCAGCCTGCTGGAGCGGTTCGGCTTCGTCGGGGACCGGCTGATCACCCGGATCGGCGACCTCTCCGGTGGTGAGCGCCGCCGGCTGCAGCTGCTCCGTCTCCTCCTCGCCGAGCCCAACGTGCTGCTCCTCGACGAGCCGACCAACGACCTCGACATCGAGACCCTCACGCTGCTCGAGGACTTCCTCGACGGCTGGCCCGGCACGCTGATCGTGGTCTCCCACGACCGGTACTTCCTCGAGCGGGTGACCGACTCGATCTGGGCGCTGATGGGCAACGGCCAGATCCAGATGCTGCCCCGCGGGGTCGACGAGTACCTCGAACGGCGCGCGGCCTCGGCGGCTCCGGTCCAGGCCTCGGCGTCGGTCGCGGCCGGCAGCACGTCCGGTGCCACGCAGAGCGGCAAGGCCAAGAAGGGCTCCGCCGAGGAGCGCGAGGCGAAGAAGACCGTCGCCCGGGTGGATCGTCGGCTGGCGAAGATCGCCGAGCTGGAGACCGCGTTGCACGCCGACCTCGAAGCCAACAGCGGGGACTACGAGAAGCTGGCCGACCTCGGCGCCCAGCTGCAGAAGCTCCTCGACGAGCGCGAGCAGCTCGAGCTCGAGTGGCTCGAGGCCTCCGAGCTGCTCGACTGAGCACCCGGGACCAAAGTCCCTAATTCTGGCGCTTCTGCGCGTAATGTAACTGGCATTTACGATTGCGGCTTGTGGTGCCCGTCACACAGTGTGAAACTCACTGTTGCACCAGGGGGCAAAAGGGAGGCCGCCGGTGCTACTAGGGAGGAAAAACCTGTGGCTACTGCTATGCCCATGCGGCGTCTCGCCGCGCTGACCGTCGGCGCTCTCGCAGCCGGCACCGTGTCGGCCTTCGCGCTGGGAGGCGTTCCCGCCAACGCGGACACGCCGTCCGGCACGGTCTCGATCGACAAGTCGTTCGACTACAAGTGCAACCTGTTCGCAGCGTTGAACAAGAACGACCCCATGGAGATCGCGAACGACCCCAACTTCCCGTTCGTCGTCAACGTTCGGGCTCAGTCGACCGTCCCCGGCACCGTGTACGCAGGACAGTCGATCGCGCCGACCCCGACCACCATCACGCTTCACCTCGACGACAACCTGTGGAACGCGACAGCGATCCTCACCGGTGGCGGGTGGAACATCGAGCTCTCGGGAGCGAACACCCCGGGGATGTCGCGCAGTCTCGACGGGTACTCCGACGACTCGTCGATCGGCTTCACGGTGGCAGGTCATCGGACGGATGTGCCGATCAACGACCTTCGCGTCGACAACGCGCCGATCCCCGGCAAGGCCGCGGGCTCGGCCATGGTTCCGGAGAGCCCCTGGCTGGTGCCGACGGCTGGCACCGTCGCGAAGATCGACGTGCCCGCGTCCGCCGCTGGTCAGTCCGCCACTCTCCAGATGCCGCACACCTTCACCGCGTTCTCAACCCTCCTGAACGGGTCCGTCGACGCGAACGACCCGACGGCTGGTCACCAGGACTACTACGCCCGACTCGATTGCACCTTGCCCGACGCTGTCGACGGCTCCTTGCTGGCGAACCCGATCCCGATCGTCGCTCCTGCAACGACCTCGATCTCCGCTCCGTCCACGGTGACCCCGTTCGCCAAGAGTGCAGTCCTCTCCTACGCCGTCCAGGGTGTCGACGCCGGCACCGTGGACGTTCTCGACGGAGCGAAGGTCCTCAGCACCAGCACGTTCAGTGCCGGCCACGGCTCGGTGAAGCTGCCCGTGCTTCCGGTCGGATCGCACCGGCTCACGCTCAAGTACGCGGGACGCTACGGAGCTCTGGCGAGCTCGACGACCAGCACCGTGACGGTCGCCAAGGTCGCCGCGTCGATCAGCTCGGCGACGATCGCGCCGAAGACGATCAAGGCCAAGAAGACCGCTCCGAAGCTCTCGGTCTCGGTCACGTCCGCCGCTGGAGCACCCACCGGCACCGTGACGGTCACGCTGAAGGGCAAGAAGGTCGGTTCGGCCACGCTCAAGGGCGGCAAGGCCACGGTGAAGCTGAAGAAGTTCGCCAAGAAGGGCAAGCAGACGCTGTCCATCTCCTACGGCGGTTCCGCGACGACCACCGCGGTGAGCAAGACCCTCAAGGTCACCGTCAAGTAGTGATGCACCACCGGAGCCCGGTGGGTGGTCCCCTGGGGCCGCCCACCGGGCTTTCCCGTGCTCCGATGGGCGAAGATGGTCCGGTGAGGGAGTCGGAGGGGCGGCGCGGTCCCGAGCGCCGCGTCTCGGGGGTCCTGACCCTGGTGATCCTGCTCCTCCTGGGCTTCCTCGGCTGGCAGCTCATCGGGACCGACCTGGTCTCGCACCACCGCCAACGCAGCGTCGTCGGGGCGTTGCAGGACGGCTGGTCCGACCGCACCGGTGACGCCACGCACGATCCGGTGCGGATCGGCGAGGGCTTCGCGATCCTGCGCATCCCACGCTTCGGCCCCGACTTCGAGGTGCCCGTCATCCAGGGGGTCGCCGACGACCAGCTGGCCTCCGGGGTCGGCCACTTCTCCGACACGGCCCGACCCGGGCAGGTCGGCAACTTCGCCGTCGCCGGCCACCGGGTCACCCGCGGTCAGCCGTTCGGAGACTTCCCCTCCTTGAGGGCGGGGGACCGCGTGATCGTCGAGACCCGGACGGATGTGTTCACCTACGTGCTCGACGACGGCGGGACCGACCTCACGGTGGGCTACCAGGACACCGGCGTGGTCCAACCGGTCCCGGACCGGCCTCGCGCGACGGCGAAGCGCGCCCTGATCACGCTGATCACCTGCTCCGAGCTCTACCGCACCCAGGACCGCTCCGTGGTGCACGGCCACCTGGTCGCCGCCCAGCGTGCCTGATCGGCAGGGCTGAGGTCAGAGCGACACCGAGTCGCTGACCAGCCAGCGGCCGTCACGCTTCGTCATCGTGAGCACCGTCCGCACGGCGATCGGGTCGAGCGCCGCGCCGGCACTGGTGCGACCCTGGTCGACGTACAGCAGGACCCGTGCCGTCGTGGGGGAGCAGTCCTCCCCGCACTCGAGGACGGCGACGTTGCGCACGGTCGCGGTGACGACGAGCTTGCGCTGCGCCGCCAGCGACGTCACGGTCGGTACGACGCCGGCGAACTTCGTCGCGAAGGCCGGGGTCATCCGCTTCTGGGCGGCGGCGAGGTCGTCGGCCACCGAGTCGTAGGAGTAGCTGAGGATCTGCTCCGCGGCCGTCGCCGCAGCCGACGCGGCAGCGCTCTGGGCGTCGGCCTGGGTGGTCGCGTCGCGGTCGTCCCGGACGAGGTCGACGGTCGCCACCACGCCGAACGCCAGCGCAGCGACGGTCGCGGCGGTCAGCGGCACCAGCCACCGCCGCACCCGGCGGGGCGGGTGCAACAGGCTGCTCCGGCTCGTCGTCCGTTCGGCGGCGGCGTCGACGGCCTCGACCGTCCTGGTCGCGCCTGCCGGATCGGCGGTGCGGCGTGCCTCGCCGGCGATCCGGGGACGCCGGCGGGGCGTGCTGGCCGACGCGCTCGGGCGTCGCGGCTGCTTGATGCTCACTTCGCTGCTCCCGTCGTGGCATCGACGGCGTGGAAGTCCTCGACCAGCCACCTGCCGTCCTGCTTGACCAGCGCGACCTGCCACCGCAGTCGCGGCGGGTTGGTGAGGGTGCCCGTCGGAACGGTGTCGGCATCGACGGCGACCAGGACCTCCGCCGAGTCGGAGTCGAGGCTCTCGACGGCTGCCTGGCGGACCTTGCCGGTGCTCTTCAGCTCGGTCTTCGCGTAGGCCGACAGCAGCCCTTCCGTGGACGCCTTGAACTGGGCGGCGAACGCCGAGGTCAGCAGCGGGGCCACCCGGGCGTCGTACTCGTCGAGGTCGGTCACGTCGTAGGTGTTGATGCTGGCCGCGAAACGTGAGGCCGCGGAGATGGCGTCCGGGCGGGCGTCGGCCTGCTGCCGGCTCGTCGGCTCCGGGCGACTCAGGGCCCACACGCCGGTGGCGATGCCGGCGACCAGGGCGAGTCCCAGCCCGATCGCGACCGGGCGAGCGGGTGCCCACTGCTCCTCGACGCTCACTTCGTCGCCGCCGGCCCGAGGACCATCCATGACCATGACTCACTTCCCAGATCGTTGGCATCGACGCCACCGGTGCCCGTGTCGGCACTGGCCACCACTCGCTTCGAGTCGGCGTCGTAGGTGCCCACGACACGGCTCGGCGCCGAGGCGGCTGCCTTCTTCGTCGTGGTGCAGCGACCGACCTTAGCCCGCGTGCTCGCGCCGTCGGCCGGCGCGGTGTCGAACGGCTCCCGGATCGTCGCGCCGGTCGTGCAGATCCCCGGGCCCGGTTGCAGCGAGAGGCTGAACCGGGCGCTGTAGTGGCCGGTCGCCGGGTCCTTCGCCAGGATCGAGTACGCGCTCTCCAAGCCGTACGGCGCGAGCACGAGCACCCCCTGGATACCGGGCAGGTGCGCACGCACGACCCGGTTGGTGGTGACCAGCTGGTCCACCAGCCGTCCCAGCTCGACCGAGTTCTCCGCGACCAGCGAGCGGAGCTCGTCGGCCGCACCCGCGCCCGCGTCGATCACCGTGCGCAGATCCGTGTCGGAGCTGCGCAGCGTCCGTGAGAGCAGGTCGAGGTTCGTGACGAAGGAGGAGATGTCGTCGCCGTGGTCGATCTGGGTCTGCAGCACCGAGGTCGAGTCCTTGATCAGCTGCGCGGTCACGTCGTACTTCTCCTGCGCGGTCGAGATGAAGGAGCCGGACGTGCTGATGATCGAGCGCAGCTTCGGACCGGTCCCGGCGAAGGCGATGCCGAGCTGGTCGATGACGGTGCTCAGGTCGTCGGCCGGCACCGAGGAGATCAACCCGTCCAGGTCGGTGAGCAGCGTGTCGGTGCGGACCGGGATCCTGGTCGAGGCCTGAGCGATCTCGGAGCCGTCGCGCAGGAACGGGCCGCCGTCGACGCGTGGCTGGAAGTCGAGGTACTGCTCGCCGACCGCCGACTTGTTCGCCACCACCGCCAGGGTGTCCGACGGGATCCTGGTGTCGCTCTCGACCTCGACCTGCACGTCGACACCGCCGCTGGTCAGCACCATCGTGCGGACCCGGCCGACGCCCACGCCGCGGTAGGTCGCGTCGGCGCCGGCGAAGATGCCGCCGGAGTCGGCCAGGTGGATGGTCACGGTGTAGCCGCCGCGGCCGACGAGCCGGCCCACGTGGGCGTAGCGGGCGCCGATGAAGCTGGTCGCGGCGAGGCCGATGACGAGCAGCCCGACGAGCTGGAGACGCAGTGTCCTCGTCATCGGACCGCGCTCCCCGCCAGCGCGGCGGCGACGCCGTCCTGGGACTGGAGCCAGCTCGTCATCGCGGACCTCTCGGCCGGGGTCATGGCGTCGAACGTCGCACCGAAGTCGGTGTCGAAGTCGATCACGGTGTTGAGGTAGTCGCCCGTCGCGCTCTCGGCCGCCCGTGCTGGGGTGCTGCCGACCGCGGCGTCCGGGAACGGGAACGTCGGCAGGATCCGGAGTGCGTCGACGAGGTCGTCGCCGCTGCGCGCGAGGTTTGCGACGATCGGGGTGAGCTTCGCCAGGTCGTGCACGGTGGCGGCCTGGGACTTCTGGATCACCTGGGTCGCCACCGAGCTGAGGTCGGTGAGCGAGGAGATCATCGCGACCAGCTGGTCGCGCTGTGAGTTGGCCACGCGCAGAGCCTGCGGGAGGTGATCGAGGGCCAGCTCGATCGCAGACGTCTGCGCGCGGGTCTGTCGGGCGAGCCGGTCGATCTGGCCGAGGGCCGAGACCAGGTCCCGCTTGGAGTCGTCGGCGGTGCCGACGATCTCCTCGAGTCGGTTGAGGAGGACGCGCACGTCCGTCTCCCGCCCGGCGAAGGTGTGGTTGAGCTCGGTGGTGATCTCGGAGAGCTTCGCCACCGACCCGCCGTTGAGGACGAGGGAGAGCGCGCTGAGCACCTGCTCGATCTGCGGGTTCTCCCCGGTCCGGGCCAGGGCGATGCTGTCGCCGTCGCCCAGCCGACCGACCGGGTCCTGCGCCGGTGCGGCGAGCGAGACGAACTTCTCGCCCAGGATGCTGGTCTGGCGGATGGTGGCGACGGCGTTGTCGGGCAGCTCGACGTCGCCGTTCACGACGAGGCTCACTCGGGCGTGCCAGCCGTCGAGGTCGATCGCGCTCACCCGTCCCACCGAGACGTCGTTCACCTTGACCGCGTTCTGGGGGACGAGGTCGAGGACGTCGTCGAAGTCGACGGTGATGGTGAACGGGTGGTCGCCGACGGCGGCACCTCCCGGGAGGGGCAGGTCGGCGACACCGCCGCTGCACCCGCTCAGGCCGAACGCGAGGAGACCGATGACGGGGGCGGCCAGGCTGGCCCGTCGGGGGAGGGGACGACTCATCGTGAGACCCCCATCATCGTCTCGATCCCGCCGGACTCGGCGGTCGTCGGTGTCGCTCCTGCGGTACGACGGCTCGCTGCGCTGCTCGCTCCGGGCACGCTGGCCGCGAGCTGAGTCAGGACGTGACCGACGTCGTAGCAGGTCGTCTCCTGGTCCGGGTTCTGCCCCGACGCCAGCCCGCAGTAGGCCGAGATGACCGACGGGTTGGTCAGCAGGGAGAAGTCGTCGGAGTCGGCAGCCTTGAGTGCTCCACGGCTGTTCAGGGCGCTGGAGGAGGGGTCGTAGGTCGCGATCAGGTGGGTGATGGCGTCGGGCCCCTCGGTGAGGATGGAGGCCAGGTTCTTCCGCTGCGTCGCGAGGCTCCGGGTCACGCTGGTCAGGCCGTGCACCGTCTTCTTCAGCGAGGTGCGGTTCTCGGCGACGTACGCCCGGACCTCGTCCAAGGAGTCGGCGAGTGAGGAGAGCGCGCCGGCGAGGTCCGTCCTCTCCCCGGCCAGGACGTCGGAGACGTCGGCGAGGCTGCTGTTGAAGTCACGCACGGCGGTGTCGTTGGCGTCGAGCACCGAGACGAAGTCGGCGAGCTGGGTGACGCTGTTGAAGAGCTCGTCCTTGTTGCCGGCGAAGGTGCTGCTCAGCTCCGACAGCGCGGTGATGCTCCGGTTCAGCTTGGCTCCCTGGCCGTCGAGGTTGCGGGCGCCGTTGTGGACGAGACGGGACAGGGCGCCGTCGGAGTTGGCGCCCTGGGGGCCGAGGGCCCGGCTGAGGTCGTCCAGCGCCGCGTAGGTCTCGTCGAGCTCGACGGGGACCTCGGACCGGGTCTGGTCGAGGAAGGAGTGGTCGGGCAGCTTCGCGCCCGTGTCGTAGGCGGGAGTGAGCTGGATGAACCGGTCGCCGACGATGGCGGGGGAGACGATCACGGCGTGCACGTCGGCTGGCACCGGGTAGTCGCCGTCCCACGACAGCGTGACGCGGACCTTCGTGCCCATCGGGCGGACCGAGTCGACGGTGCCGACCTCGACGCCGAGGATCCGGACCGTCGAGCCCGGGTAGAGCGAGACGGTGCGGGTGAAGTCGACGGTGAGGTGCTGGTCCCGGTCGTGCGGCCAGACCTTGACCAGGGTGAGGCTGAGCAGGGCCAGGACCACGAGGATCAGGCCCGCCTTCAGCTCGAGGGTGCGGACGGTCGTGCGGCTCACAGGCCTGGCACCCCCAGCATGCTCATCAGGTTGTAGAGGAAGCCGTCGATCCACGGCCCGTTGCCCGTCGCGCTGTTCACTCCCGCGTAGAAGGCGGGCAGCTTGGTCAGCGCGGCGTCGATGTTCTGCTCGTTGTCCTCGAGCACGCCGACCACCCGGGCGAGGTGCGTCAGGGTCGGCCGGAGATCGTCCCGGGTGTCGGTGACCAGCCCGTGCAGCTGCTCGCTCAGCCCCCGCACGCCGACCAGCAGGTCGTGCACGGCCTCGCGGCGAGCGCTCAGCGCGGTGAAGAGGGTGCCGCCGTCGCGGAAGAGCGCGGTGATCTCGCGGTTGCGCGAGTTGAGCGTCCCGGTCACGCCCGACAGGTTGGTCAGCAGGGTCTTGATCTGGTCGTCGCGCTTGGCGAGGTTCTCCGAGAGGCGGGTGATCCCGTCGACCGCGCCGCGGAACTCGGCCGGCGTGTTCTCGGTCGCGTCGGCGAGGACGTCCATCGAGTAGGCCAGCTGGTCGGTGTTGATCTGCTGGGTCGTGGTCGACAGGTCGGAGAACGCGGAGACCAGGTCGTACGGCGGCGTCGTCCGCGCGGTCGGGATCGTGCCGCCGTCGTCCAACCGCCCGGTCCCCGCGGGGTCGAGCGCGAGGTACATCGTCCCGAGCAGGGTCTTGATCCGGATCGAGGCCGACGTCCGCGAGCGGACCTCGTCCACGTGGTCGGACAGGGTGAAGGTCACCGTGACGGTGCGGTGCTCGAGCTCGAGCCCGTCGACCGTGCCGACCCGGACACCGGCCATCCGGACGTCGTCGCCCTTCTTCAGGCCGCCGACCTCGGTGAACCGGGCGTGGTACGTCGTCCCGCCGCCGATCAGCGGCAGGTGCTCGGCCCGCAGCGCGGCCAGCAGCAGCACCGCGATGATCAGGACGCCGACGACGCCCACGGTGGTGGGGTTGCGCTCGCGGAAGGGCTTCACCGGCATCGGTCGACCCCCTCTCCGGTCACCGTGACCCGCGTGGTGGTCCCGAAGGTGCGGGGACTCTGCCAGCCCTGGATGCTCGGCACGGCGGGCAACGAGCCGCGGACCCCGATCTCGCAGACGTAGAAGTTGAAGAACGATCCGTAGGCCATCGCGCTCTCCAGGTGGTCGAGCTTGATCGGCAGCACGCCGAGGGTGTCGTCGAGGCGTTGCCGCGCCGAGGTCGTGTCGAGGCTGGCGCTGAACGTCGCCAGACCGGCGAGGTCGTCGGTCAACGGCTCGCGGACGTCGTCGAGCAGGCCGGCGGTGGACTGGGCCAACGACGCGATCGGGTCCAGGCCACCGGTGATCGTGTCCTTGTCCTCGGCGAGCCCGGTGATCAGCTGCGACAAGGTGCTGATCGTGTCCGACAGCTCGGCGTCGCGGTCGTTGAAGGAGGTCAGGACCGCGGTGAGGTTGGTGATCACGCTGCCGATCAGCTCGTCCCGGTCGGCGAGGGTCCCGGTCAGCGAGGACGTCTTGGCGAGGAGGGACTCCACCGTGCTTCCCTCACCCTGGAAGACCTGGATCAGCTCGTAGGCGAGCTGGTTGGTCTGCTCGGGGTCGAGCGCCGCGAAGAGTGGCTTGAAACCGGCGAAGAGCGCGGTCAGGTCGAGGGCCGGCGCGGTGCGGTCGAGCCCGATGACGGCCTCGGCGTGCAGCGGCGTCGTGCTGCCCTCGGTGCCAGGGCTGAGGGCCAGGTACCGCTGGCCGACCATGTTGCGGTAGCGCAGCGTGGCGAGCGTGCTCCCGGTCAGGGTGACCGCCGAGTCGACGGAGAACCGGACGAGCGCGTTGGCCCCGCCGGGGGTGACGTCGATCGAGCCCACCTCGCCGACCCGGACACCGGCGATGCGGACGTCGTCACCCGGCACCAGGCTGGTCGCGTCGGTGAAGAGCGCGCGGTACTCGGTCCGCTCGCCGAAGGAGACGTTGCCGATCACCAGCACGATCGCGCCCGTCATCAGCGCCGTCACGACGAGGAAGGCGACCAGCTTGGCCAACGAGCTCGTCGTGGCGCGGTCCCAGCGGGTCATCTGACGCTCACCTCGGCTCCGCGCAGGGCCGGGATCGCGGCTTCGGCGGCGAGGTCGGGCACGGCGTCGGCGTCGACGCCCATCGCGCCCGCGAGCAGCTGGGTGACGCCCTGCCTCTCGGTCGCCGAGCCGGGGGTCGCGGCGCGGTGGTCGGCGAGTCCGAAACGCGCCAGCAGGCTCGCCGGTGCCCCGGGTGCCGGGTCCTTCGGGCCGTACGTCGGCGAGGGCAGGCTGCGGCAGTCCGGAGCGAGGTCGGCGTCGAGCCCGGGCTGGGACACCTCCTCGCCGGCTGCGTAGCCGGTCGCGGTGCGCGGGGCGAACGAGATCGAGACGTGGGCACGCTCGTCACGGAATGCGTCGTTGATGCGAGGGAGCAGTCCCTCGATCCCGCCGAGGAGGCAGGGCAGCGTGGGGGAGTACTTCGCGAGCAGGTCGAGGGTGGAGCGCGATTCGTCGGCCAGCGTGATCAGGTTGTCGCCGTTCTCGCGCAGGAAGTCGTCGGCGGTGTCGGCGAGCGAGTCCACGCTGCCGAAGAGCTGCTGCAGCTGGGCCTGCTTGGCGACCACGGTGTCACCGGTGACGACGGCGTTGGAGAGCAGGTCGCCGATCTCGGGCATGGCGTCGCCGTAGGTCTCGGCCACGCGACCGAGCGCCGTGATGTCGTCGACGAGGTCGTCGGCGAGCGGGGCGAACTTGACCAGGTAGTCCTGGAGCGAGGTCAGGGTCTTACCGAGGCTGGTCCCCTGGCCGCTGAAGGCCTCCGACAGCGCGGTCAGGAGGTAGGAGAGCTTCTCGGGCTTGATCGCGGTGAGCAGCGGGTAGGCGTCGTTGAGGACCTGCTCGACCTCGGGGGGCAGCGAACCCTGGGCGATCCGGGCTCCGGCGGTGATCGCGGTCCCACCGGCTCCGGCGAGCGGGCGCAGGTCGACGTACTTCTCCCCGAAGAGGGTCTTGGGCACGAGGTAGGCCTCGACCCGGGCGGGGATGGTGCCGGCGAGGTCGGGGTCGAGCGCCAGATGGATCTCGGCGTCGGTGCCGTCGGAGGTGATCGCGGCGACGCGACCGACGATCACGCCGCGCAGCTTCACGTCGGCGTTCCTGCTGAGCTCGAGGCCGACGCCGTCGCTGGTCACGGTCGCCGGGAGGTCGTGGGTGAACTTCTTGGTGAACACGGCGTAGGTCAGCCAGACCAGTGCCAGCACGAGCACCAGGGCGGCGATCCCGCTGGCCCGCACCACACCGGGACGGTCGCCGAGGGGGACGTGGGCCATCAGCCGGCCAGCCTGACGGTGGTGGTCGTGCCCCAGATCGCCATCGAGAGCAACAGGTCGACGACGTTGATCACGACGATCGAGGTGCGCACCGCGCGCCCCACCGCGATCCCGACGCCGACCGGGCCGCCGCTCGCGGTGTAGCCGTAGTAGCAGTGGATCATGATCACCGCGACCGCGAAGATGATCACCTTCACGAACGACCACGCGATGTCCCCCGGGGGGAGGAACAGGTTGAAGTAGTGGTCGTAGGTGCCGGTGGACTGGCCGTAGGCGAGGGTGACGGTGAGGCGGGTGCCGACGTAGGAGGAGAGCAGGCCGACCGCGTAGAGCGGGATGATCGCGACCATCCCGGCCAGGACCCGGGTGCAGACCAGGTAGGGCAGGGAACGGATCGCCATCACCTCGACGGCGTCGACCTCCTCGGAGATCCGCATCGCACCGAGCTGGGCGGTGAAGCCGCAGCCGACCGTCGCGGCGAGCGCGATCCCGGTGACCACGGGCGCGATCTCCCGGGTGTTGAAGTAGGCCGAGAAGAAGCCGGCGAAGGCGCCGGTGCCGAGCTGGTTGAGCGCCGTGTAGCCCTGGAGCCCGACCTCGGTGCCGGTGAAGAACGTCATCGCCATGATCACGCCGACCGTGCCGCCGATGACGGCGAGGCCACCCCGCCCGAAGGTGACCTCGCCGAGCAGGCGGAGGACCTCCTTCGGGTACCGGGTCAGCGTGCTGGGCAGCCACGAGATGACGCGGACGTAGAAGACGAGCTGGCTGCCCAGGCCGTCGACGGCGGCGGAGGTGCGGCGACGGGTCGCTTCGAGGAGCGCCATCAGATCGCCTTCGCCGGGATGATCTGGAAGTAGAGCGTGGTCATCACGAAGTTGGCGACGAAGAGCAGCAGGAAGGTGATCACGACCGTCTCGTTGACCGCCTGGCCGACTCCACGAGGACCGCCCTCGGCGTTCATCCCCTTGAACGAGGCGCACACGCCCGCGATGAGCCCGAAGACGAGAGCCTTGGCCATGCCCTGCCACAGGTCGGGGAGCTGGGCGAGCGCGGTGAAGCTCGCGATGTACGCGCCCGGGGTGCCGCCCTGGAGGACGACGTTGAAGAAGTAGCCGCCGAGGATGCCGACGAAGCTGACCAGTCCGTTGAGGAAGACCGCGATCAGCATGCTCGCCAGCACCCGCGGCACGACGAGCCGCTGGATCGGGTCGATCCCCATCACCATGAGAGCGTCGAGCTCCTCGCGGATCTTGCGGGCGCCGAGGTCGGCGGAGATCGCCGAACCGCCGGCACCGGCCACGAGGAGAGCCGTCGCGATCGGGCCGGCCTCACGCACGATCGCCAGCACCGCGGCGGAGCCCGTGAACGACTGGGCGCCGAACTGCTGGATCAGGCTGCCCGCCTGGAGCGCGATGACGGCGCCGAAGGTGATCGCCACCAGGGCGGTCGGCACGATCGTCACCGAGGCCAGGAACCAGGCCTGCTGGATCAGCTCGCGCAGCTGGAAGGGGCGGCGGAAGACGGCCAGGAAGGTGTCGGTGCCGAAGGCGAAGAGTCGGCCGGCCGTGGTGAACGGCCGGGCGACGACGGTGAGGGTGCTCACCGGCCTGACCTCAGGCGGTCGGGCCCGAAGGAGCCAGGAGGCGGGGTGACCCCGTTGAGCCGGCACCATTCGCCCGGGGCCTGCTGGCTGCGGCGCGGGATCCCGTTGGAGGGCTCGAGCTGCAGGGCGATCGGAGGCAGCGGGGGAAGGTCCATGTCCTTCTCCGCGGCGAGCTGGTCGGCGTCCTTCTCCTCGCTCATCCCGATCGGGCCGACCCGTTGGGCGTTGAGGAACTGACGGACCACCGGCTCCTCGGAGGAGAGCAGCATCTCGCGGGGGCCGAACATGGCCAGGTGCTTGTGGTAGAGCAGGCCGATGTTGTCGGGCACCGTGCGGGCGGTGTTGATGTCGTGGGTGACGATCAGGAAGGTGGCGTCGATCTGGGCGTTGAGGTCGACGATGAGCTGGTTGAGGAACGCGGTGCGGACCGGGTCCAGGCCGGAGTCGGGTTCGTCGAAGAGGATGATCTCGGGGTCGAGGACCAGGGCGCGGGCCAGGCCGGCACGCTTGCGCATGCCGCCGGAGATCTCACCGGGGAGCTTGTCCTCGGCGCCGATCAGGCCGACGAGGTCCATCTTCTCCATGACGATGTTGCGGATCTCGGTCTCGGAC
This sequence comes from Nocardioides sp. JCM 18999, assembly GCF_055391175.1. Taxonomy (NCBI): domain Bacteria; kingdom Bacillati; phylum Actinomycetota; class Actinomycetes; order Propionibacteriales; family Nocardioidaceae; genus Nocardioides; species Nocardioides sp. JCM 18999. The sequence goes on along the minus strand of NZ_AP043887.1, from coordinate 2,882,614 downwards.
TTCTTGGTGTGCTCCCGCAGCGGGAAGGCGACGTTGTCGTAGAGGTTCATCGAGCCGAACATCGCGCCGTCCTGGAACAGGACGCCGAAGAGCTTCCGGATCTCGTAGAGCTCCCGCTCCGGGCAGGTCGTGAGGTCGACGCCCTCGATCAGGATCGAGCCACGGTCCGGCTTGAGCAGGCCGATGAGGGCCTTGAGGAAGACCGACTTCCCGGTCCCGGACGGACCGAGCATCACGCTGATCTCCCCGGGCGGGAGGGTCAGCGAGACGTCGGACCAGATGAGCTGCTTGCCGAACGACTTGGTCAGTCCCTCGACGCGGATCTCGACCCCCATCGTCAGCGCGGGGAGGAGGTGACGGTCGCCCGGCGGGCCCGGACGAAGAGCGCTGCCCGTGTCGCGATGGCGACGCCGAGCAGTGCGAGGAGCCAGAGCGGAACGGGGGAGCCGGTGTCGGGGAGCGAGGTGGTCGCGACCACCTCGTCGACCGTCGTCCCGGAGTCGTCACCGCTGCCGCCGGCGCCACCGGGCGCGGTCGCCCCGGCCGTGGCGGTGGTCGACGGGGAGCCGGTCGCTCCGGAGGTCGGGGTCGTCGACGGGGTGGTCGACGGGGTGGTCGACGGCGTGGCCGACGGGGTGGGCGTGGGCGTCGAGGTCGCACCGCCGCCGGCCCAGGCCGGCACCGACGAGCGGTTCACCGTGGGGAGGGGACAGTCAGCGAGGGAGCACCCGGCGCCGACGTCGATCGTCCCGATCACCCGCTGGTCGGCGGTGTCGCTCTTGCGGTAGCAGTCCAGGTCGGTGGTGGAGATGCTGCCGAGGACCTTGGGGTCCAGCACGGCGTGGATCTGGAAGTACAGCGGCAGCTCGACGTAGATGACGCCGTCGGCCGCGGGGAAGGTCGGAGCGCTGAAGGACGCGACGGTCCCGGCGACGTCGGCGATCGTCATGTCGCCGGTGGCCGGCAGGCTCTGGGCGGGTGCAGCGAGTCCGTTGACGGGCACGCTCATGCTGCCCACGGCACCGGCGCTCGTGGCAGCGTCGAGGACGACGCTCGCCGTCGCGCTTCCGCCGACGGTCGACACGCCCCCGGCCGGAACGGTGGGCATCCCGTGCAGGATCGCCACCAAGGTGGCGGGCATGATCAGGTCGAGGCTGGCCGAGGTGCTGGCCACGGCTTCGCCGCTGGCCACCTTGGTCGGGACCGAGGACCGGGCGTTGACCAGGAAGGTCTTGGGCCCGCCCACGGTCTGGTTGATCACCGCGTTCGTCGCCTTGCAGGTGTAGGCCACGCCGGTGACCGAGATGTTCTGAGTGCCGCCTGCGGCGTGCGCCGCCGTGGGTGCGAGTGCGACGCCGAGCCCGGCGATCGCCAGCGTTGCGGCCGAAAATGGGCGCGCGAAACCAAGAAGCACGAGTTGTTCCCTCCCGGGGATGAATGCGCGAGCGGTCCCTCAACCACTCGGGCGCGGCTTAATGTAACGCGGAGTTACATGTGAGGCAAGCCACGTTGTGCACTCAGTGCCTGAAACCGTGCGGGCGTCAGTCGCCGGAGCTGAACGGCACCAGCAGTCGGCGCAGCAGGCCGGCCAGCTCGGCGGCCTGGTGCGGGGTGAGGCTGGCCAGGAAGTCGTGCTCGGCGTCGAGCAGTCGGGTGAAGCCGTCGTCCACGGCCTGCTTGCCCTCGGGGGTCAGTCGGACCAGGACCCCGCGCCGGTCCTCGGGATCGGGGTAGCGCTCGACCAGGCCGCGCGCGGCCAACCGGTCGACCCGGTTCGTCATCGTCCCCGAGGTCACCAGGGTCTCGCGCAGCAGGCGGCCGGGCGAGAGCTCGTACGGCGCCCCGGCCCGTCGCAGCGCGGCGAGGACGTCGAACTCCCAGGCCTCGATGCCGCTGGCCGAGAACGCGTCCCGGCGGGCCAGGTCGAGGTGGCGGGAGAGTCGGGAGAGGCGGGAGAAGACGGCGACCGGAGACAGATCGAGGTCCGGGCGCTCACGTGCCCAGGCCTCTGCCAGCTCGTCGACCTCGTCGCGCATGTCCGCAGTCTAGGCCGATCGCGGCGATCGAGATTCTTGATGTCGAGTTACTGGCGAGTAATAAAGTCGCTACGATCGCCTCATGGTGAACCTCAGCAAGCTCTGGAAGCAGGCCACCGAGGCCCCGGTCGTCGGGGGAGTCGTGGGCAAGAAGGTCTTCTCGATGGCGTTCAGCCAGGTGGCGCCGTACTTCGGGTCGATCCACGCGACCGTCACGGTGCTCGAGCCGAACCATGCCGAGCTGGTCATCCCGGACAAGCGGCGGGTGCACAACCACATCGGCACCGTGCACGCGATCGCGCTGTGCAACGGGCTGGAGATGGCGATGGGTGCGCTGGCCGAGGTGACCATCCCGGCGTCGAAGCGCTGGATCCCCAAGGGCATGACCGTCGCCTACACGGCCAAGGCGGTCGGCGACATCACCTGCATCGCCGAGACCGACCAGGAGCAGTGGGACAGCGCCGAGGGCGACCTGCCGGTCCGCGTCCGTGGCCTGACCAAGGACGGCACCGTCGTGATCGAGGGCACGATCAACCTCTGGGTGACGACCAAGAAGCCGCGCGCCTGACAACACCTGGCTGGCTCGCAAGCTGGACACTGGTCCGAATAGTGGATGTGCCCCACTAAGTTCCTAATGTTGACTAATATGATTGTGATTGGTCTTCACAAGGGGTGCACATGCAGGACGTTTCACAGGAGGCTTCGCCGCGCGTTCTGGTCCAACGACATTCGTCGGGGGACCGGCTGTTCATCCACGGCATGCGAGCCGTCGGTTACTTCACGTTCGTGCTCGTCGGCTCGATCGGTGTCTTCCTCGCCATCCAGGCGCGCCCGACGCTGCAGCACTACGGGCTGAGCTTCTTCACCGAGCAGCGCTGGCTGCCCAGCCAGGACATCGTCGGGATCGCCGCGGTCCTGGTCGGCACCATCGAGGTGGCCGCGATCGCCCTGGTGATCGCGATCCCGCTGTCCGTGCTGAGCGCCCTCTTCATCACCGACTGGGCGCCGATGGCGTGGCGCCCCAACCTGGTGCGGGGCGTCGACCTGATGGCCGCCGTGCCGGGCATCGTGTTCGGCCTGTGGGTGCTGCTCTTCATCCAGCCGCACGCCACCCACGTCGCGCACTGGCTGAGCAAGTACTTCGGCTGGATCCCCTTCTTCTACGTCCACACCGACGTCGACTACCCGATCTGGAACCAGGCGCCCGGGTACGCCGCCTACCAGGGCAGCGCCTTCATCGCCGCGATCGCGGTCTCGATGATGATCTTCCCGATGGCGACCTCCGTGATGCGCGAGGTCTTCGGTGAGGCGCCGGTCGGGGAGAAGGAGGCCGCGATCGCCCTCGGGGCGACCCGGTGGGCGATGGTCCGCAAGGTCGTGATCCCGTTCGGGCGCAGCGGCATCATCGGCGGCTCGATGCTCGCCCTCGGCCGCGCCCTGGGCGAGACCATCAGCGTGGTCCTGATCATCAACCAGGTCTTCGACATCAAGCCCAACGTGCTCGAGTCCGGCACCGCGACGATCTCGAGCATGATCGCGATCGGCTACAAGGAGGCCACGCCCGCCCAGCTGAGCGCCCTGCTCACCTGCGGCTTCGTGCTCTTCATGATGACCCTGGGGGTCAACACGATCGCCGCCCGGATCGTCGCGCGCAGCCGCAGCGGAGCGGGGACCGAGCTATGACGCTCACCCCGCTCAAGTTCGTCCCGCCCGCGCCGCCCGCTCCGCTCGCCGAGGAGGTGCGCACCACCAAGAGCTCCACGCGCGAGGACCGCTACACGCTGATCGGTGCCGCCGTCGCCAGCCTGGCCACGACCTGGCTGCTCTACGGCCAGCTGCTCCCGTTCAGCGGCAGGATCGGCTTCATCGTCAGCTGGTACTTCGTCTTCGTCATCTTCTACGCCGGCCTGACCGCGCTCACCCGCCCGCGGGCCATCGTCGCGGACCGGATCGCGACCTGCTTCGTCGTCGCCGCACCCACACTGGTGGCCGCGGCCCTGGTCTCGACCGTGATCGTGACCCTGGCCAAGGGCCTGCCCGCGCTGGTGCACCCGAACTTCTTCACCGACGACATGGCCGGAGTGCGGCCGAGCGACCCCTTCACCGAGGGCGGCATCCTGCACGCCATCGTCGGCACGCTGATCGAGATGGGCATCGCGGTCGCGATCGCGCTGCCGCTCGGCGTGATGACCGCCGTCTACATGTCCGAGGTGGGCGGCCGAGGCGCTCGCCTGGTCCGGACCGTGATCGAGGCGATGACCGCACTGCCCTCGATCGTGGCCGGCCTGTTCGTCTACACCACGCTGATCGTCGGGCTCGGCTTCCAGTCCAGCGGGTTCGCCGCCGCCTTGGCGCTGGCGGTGATGGGCCTGCCGATCATGGCCCGCGCCGCCGACGTCGTCCTGCGGGTCGTCCCGGGGGGCCTGCGCGAGGCGTCGTACGCCCTCGGCGCCACCAAGTGGCAGACCGTCGGCCGCGTGGTCCTGCCGACCGCGCGACCGGGCCTGGCCACCGCGCTCATCCTCGGTGTCGCTCGGATGGTCGGCGAGACCAGCCCCCTGCTGCTCACCAGCGGCGCCAGCACGTTCCTCAACACCAACCCCGTCAACAACCCGATGAACTCCCTGCCGCTCTTCGTCTACAACGCGGTCGGCTCCGGTGAGCCGCACTTCGTCCAGCGTGGTTACGCCGCCGCGACCGTGCTGCTCGCACTGGTCCTCGGCCTGTTCATCCTTGCCCGGTTCGTCGCCAGGAGGACCCGATGACTCGCCCCGCCCTCACCCGACGGCTGCGCACGCTCGCCCTCGTCCTGGCCAGCCTCGGGCTCGCCCTCGGTGGTCCGACCGCCGCCAACGCCGCCACCCACGCCCTGATCCAGGGATCGGGATCGAGCTGGGCGGCCAACGCGGTCAACCAGTGGGTCGCCGACGTCGCGACCCAGGGCATGCAGGTGGTCTTCACCGCCAACGGCGCGGCGCAGGGCCGCAAGGACTACGCCAACCGGTCGGTGCACTTCGCGGTCTCCGACATCGGCTACCGCGGCGCGGACCCGACCACCGGCCAGCAGGACGACCCCAAGGGCCGTTCGTTCGCCTACCTCCCGATCGCCGCTGGCGGCACGTCCTTCCCGTACCACATCGAGGTGGGCGGGAAGCTGGTCCGCAACGTGCGCCTGTCGGGGGAGACGATCGCCAAGATCTTCACCAGCCAGATCACCAACTGGAACGACCCGCAGATCACCCAGGACAACAACGGCAAGGCGCTGCCGTCGATCCCGATCATCCCGGTGGTCCACTCCGAGGGAGCCGGTGTCACCAACCAGTTCACCCGCTACCTGGCCAAGCAGTACCCGAAGATCTGGGGCCCCTGCAACGGCGGCAAGGCCGTCGAGACCGAGTACTACCCGCTCAACTGCGGCAAGTCGACGGGCAACCAGAAGGCGCTCGCCGGCTCCGACGGCGTGATGAACTTCCTCAAGTCCGCCGGTGCCAACGGCTCGATCGGGATCGAGGAGTACTCCTACCCGGTGCTGGCCAACTACCCGGCGGTCAAGGTGCTCAACAAGGCCGGCTACTACACGCTGCCGACGCAGTACAACGTCGCCGTCGCCCTGACCAAGGCGGTGATCAACAAGAACCCGAAGGACCCGAACTACCTCACCCAGAACCTGGACGCGGTCTACGTCAACTCCGACAAGCGGACCTATCCGCTGAGCTCCTACGTCTACGCGATCATCCCGACGTCGAAGAGCGACACCAAGCTGACCCAGACCGCGCAGCGCCAGACCCTTGCCGACTTCCTCTACTACGGCATCTGCCAGGGGCAGTCCGAGATCGGACCGATCGGCTACTCCAGCCTGCCGGTCAACCTGGTCACCGCCGGGTTCGAGCAGATCAACAAGATCAAGACCGCCGACCCGAAGGTCGACCTGACCAAGCGCGACGTCAGTACCTGCCACAACCCCACCTTCGTCGCCGGTCACCCCGACCAGAACTACCTGGCGAAGATCGCGCCCAAGCCGCCGGAGTGCGACAAGGTCGGCGCGGACCCGTGCGCGGCCGGCGTCGGCAGCTACAACGGCGCCAACCCGACCGATGCGAAGAACAACACGCCCGGCACCACCACCAAGGGCGGCACCACCACGGGCACCACCCCCGGTACGACGACCCCGACCGCGGGCGCGACCACCGGTGTCGGCACCGTGACCGACAGTGGCACCGGCACCACCGACGTCGCCGCCGGTGGTGTGGTCGACCCGGCCCTGGCCGCGCAGTCCATCGAACCCACGACGCTCGCCGCTGACAGCCACTCCGGCCCCTCGGTCGCCCTGACCGGGCTGGTCGTGGGCATGCTCGGCCTGATCCTGATCGGTCCGGCCGTCCTGACCCGGGCGCTGGGCAGGAAGTCGTGAAGCGCCTGCTCGGCACCCTCCTCGCCGGAGCGGTGGCGGGGTCGGTGGCCTTCGTCGGGCTGCTGCCGGCTGCCCCGTCGGCCCAGTCGGCGACCGCGACGCCGTACACCTCGACCCCCGAACGCGTCGCCTACGACGAGGCGGGGGCCGCGACCACGATCGAGCGGCTCAAGGTGGGGCTCACGGTCTCGGCCACCACCAACCTGCGTGGCCTGCAGCAGATCGACGTCGCCTGGACGGGCGCCCATCCCACCGGCGGGATCGCGACCGACCCCAACTCGGGCTCGGCCTCGCGCCAGGAGTACCCGATGGTGCTCCTCCAGTGCCGGGGGACCGGTGCGTCGATCACGCCGCAGACCTGCTGGACCTCGACGGCCGAGGAGCGCTACCAGCGCTCCAACCCCGAGAGCTTCGCCTGGCCGGCGTGGCGTTCCGACGCGGCGGCCTCGGCCGCCGACCGGGGTCAGTTCGTCGGCCGACCGGCGACGAACCCGAAGGGATGCGAGCTCGCCACCTTCGGTGCCGAGCGCTGGGTCCCGTTCGTGGCCAAGGACAAGACGTCCTACCCCGGCGGTGCTGCCGGCTGCGGTGGTGTCGCGCCGGAGGCCTCCGCCTTCGGTGACGTCGGCATGCCCAGCAACACCACCTACGGCGTCACCCAGGCCGACGGCACCGGCAGTGCGCGGTTCAGCGTCTGGACCAACGACGAGAACGCGTCGCTGGGCTGCTCGACCACGGTGGCCTGCTCCCTGGTCGCGGTCCCGATCGTCGGCCTGAGCTGCGACGCCTGGGGCACCCGGCTGCCGGTGACGGCTCCGCGCCCGACCGGCACCTCGGCCACGCGCGCCGACGGCTACTGCCGGGGGACCGACCAGTACCAGCCCGGCGAGCTGTCCCGCCCGGGCGTCTACAACCTGTCGACGTCGGGCCAGCTGTGGTGGGCCGCCTCGAACTGGCGCAGCCGGATCGTGGTGCCGCTGACCTTCGCGCTGTCGTCGAACATCTGCGGGGTGGTCAACAAGACCGCGCCGATCTCCGTCTTCGGCTCGATCCTGTTCAACGAGCTCTCCGCCCAGTGGATGCCGAAGTTCTGCACCACCAAGGGCTACCGGCCCTTCGTGCACGTCCAGACCGCCGACACCGCGGCCCGCAACCTGATCGTCGCGGGCAGCGCCGCGATGTCGCTGAGCTCACGCGCTCCCGAAGAGCCCTACGGGCGTCCGGTGGTCCAGGCGCCGGTGGCGCTGACCGGGTTCGCGATCGGGTTCAACATCGACAAGGCCGACGGCAGCCGGCTGCGCAACCTCAAGCTGAACGCGCGCCTCGTCGCGAAGCTGCTGTCGCAGTCCTACCCGGCCACCAGCGGGGTCCGCAGCTCCTACCCGGCGCTGTCGAACAACCCGCTCAACGTGACCCGTGACCCCGAGTTCCAGGCGCTCAACCCCGACGCGCCGCAGCTCGGCGCGGTCGAGGCCGCGGCGACGATCCTGGCGCTCAACACCGACTCGGACCTGATGTGGGCGCTGACGTCGTGGATCGACCAGGACCCCGAGGCGCGGGCGTTCCTCGACGGCGACGCCGATCCGTGGGGGATGAAGGTCAACCCCAACTACGCCAAGGTCAAGCTGCCGCTCAGCTCGTGGACGCTGCTCGACCAGTTCGAGCTCAGCAACGACACGATCTGCTACAACGCCAGCCCGTCGCCGTACCTCGGACTCGTGGCCAACCCGGTGGGCCAGCTCAACGTGCTGCTGCAGGACGTCCAGTACGCCATCTCCAACGTGGCGACCAGCTGCTCCAACGACGCCGACCCGAGCGACCCGACCACGCTTCGGCTGCGCGTCCAGGGACGCCAGATCCCGGGGCACCGGTTCGTCCTCGGCATCGTGCCGCTGACCGCCGCCCACCGCTACGGCTTCGACGTCGCCCAGCTCCAGACGGCGTCCTCGGTGCCGCTCGACGACACGTTCACCTCCGCCGACGGCCGCCGGTTCGTCGCCGCCGGTGACGCGGGCCTGAAGGCCGGTGCCGCCCTGCTCGCGCCGGACCCGACCGCGGGGCTCTGGACGTTCCCCTACGCCAGCCTGCGCACCGCTGCCGGAGCGGCCGCCTACCCGGGCACGATGCCGGTCTTCGCGACCGTCCCCACCACCGGCCTGAGTGCCGACGTCGCGTCCCGCGTCGCCCAGGTGCTGACGTATGCCGCCGGGCCCGGTCAGGTGAAGGGCTCCGGCACGGGACAGCTCCCGCCCGGTGCCCTGCCGCTGACGGCCACCGACGGGCTGGCCGCGTTGGCGGCCTACACCCGGTGCGCCGCCCGGGCCGTCACGGCGCAGGCCGGGGACGTCCCCGCGGTGGACGCGACGACCTGCTCGGTCAAGCTCGCCCCGAGCGCGACGCCGGGCACCACCGCGCCGGTGACCCCCGTCGTCCCCGCCGGTCCGGTCGTCGGTGACCTCGCTCCCGTCGCGGTCCCTGCGGCCGTGGCTCCGGGGCAGACGCCGGTGGCCACGACGGACACCTCCGTCCTGGTCACCGCGGCCGTCACGAGCGGTTTCGGGCGCTACGGACTGCCCTCGGCCGCCTTCGCCCTGGTCTTCCTCCTCGTCTTCGGGGTCGGCCTGCGCTGGGGTGACCGGTTCGTGCCGGCGCTCGTCGCGCTGTCCGCCCGCGTGCGGAGGAAGCCATGACGGCGACCACCGTCCGCACCGCGCCGGTCGACAGCACGCCGCTGGCCTCGCGGACCCGGCTCGGGAAGTCGGCCGCCTCGGAGGTCGCGTTCCTGGTCGCCCTGCTGCTGGGCTGGTGCCTGCTCTACCTGGTGGTGCTGAGCGGTTTCCAGGCCGGCCACACCCAGGCCTCGCTCTACGACCGCCTGCGGTCCGACCTCGCCGCCGGCCTCGCGCCGACCGGTGCCCCGATCGCGCCGGGCACACCCGTGGCGCTGCTGGATGTGCCCGGAGTCGGGGTGAGCGACCAGGTCGTCGTCGAGGGTGCGACCCCGGACCTCCTGCGCGGCGGTCCCGGACATGTTCGGGGCACGGTGCTGCCCGGACAGGTCGGGACCAGCGTGCTGGCCGGACGGTCCCTGACCTTCGGCGCCCCGTTCGGCGGGATCGACCAGCTCGGCGCCGGTTCCCTGGTGGTCGTCCGCACCCAGCAGGGGCGGTTCGAGTTCAGCGTCGTGGGTGTTCGCGGCGCCGGCGACCCGATCCCGGCCGTCCCCGCGGGCGGGTCACGGTTGGTGCTGGTCACCTCGACCGGTGCGAGTGCGCTGAGCCGGTCGCAGACGACGTACGTCGACGCGGATCTCGTCGGCGATCCGGCTCCGGCCGGTCCTCGAGGAACGGCGAGCGCGGCGGACGCGCCGATGAGTCGTGACGCCGGCGTGACGACCTGGGCGCTGCTGGCGCTGAGCCTGCAGCTGCTCGCGCTCGCGCTGGGCTGGTTCGTCTGGGCGCGGGCGCGGTGGTCGCTGATCGGCGCCTGGACGACGGGCGTGCCCGCGGTCCTGGCCGCGGCGTGGATCGCGACGTCCGTCGCGAGCCGGCTGCTGCCCAACCTGGTCTAGCGCCCGCCTAGCGCCCGTCCAGCGCCACAGGCTGAGACGATGTCCAATATTTGGATAAAGATCATTAAGTCCCCTTTTCTAATGTACTTTTTCACCATCGTCTTGATCCGCACACGGCGGACGCAGTCAGAAAGGCCTCGCCCCATGTCTTCTGGGTTCTCCGGACTCACTCGGTCCAGCCGCGTCGGCCGCGGCGCGCGCGCCGGTGCCGCCGTCGTCGGCGCTCTCACGGTGGCGGGCCTGGCGCTCAGCCAGGCTGCCCCGGTCCACGCCGACCCCGCTCCGCAGCCCGGTGACGTCGTCGGCGTCGGATCGGACATCATTCAGAACTCGATCAACTTCCTCGCCGACGGCTACAACGGCCTGCCGGGCTACAACTCCGCGGGGAACAAGAACCGGATCTTCAACTACGACTCGGTCGCGGACGCGAACGGTCGCAACGCCTTCACCGACCCGCTGCTCGGGACGCCGTCGGCGCTCAACCCGACCGTCGTGCTCCGTGCCGGTACCTCCCCGGTCCGTCGCCCCAACGGTGGTGGCAAGGGGATCAGCGCGCTGCTCGCCGACGGCGACGCCGCGAACGGTGGCCGGATCCAGTTCGCCCGCACGCCCAACGCCCTGACCGCCGCGCAGCTGACGACCGCCACCAACACCGCGGGGGTCGGTGCGATCCGCACGGTCCAGTTCGCCAAGGACTACCAGTACATCGCGACCGGTTCGACGACCAACGCCCCGGCGGCGGGTCTCACGGCGCAGAACCTGCTGGGCATCTACAACGGCACCATCAAGCACTGGAACGAGATCCCGGGCAACGAGTCGGGCTCGACCGAGCAGATCATCCCGCTGCTCCCGCAGGACGGTGCCGGCGTGCAGACGATCTTCCTCAACACCATCAAGGCCGCGACCGGCACGGCGGTCGCCGTCGACACCGACAACGGTGACGGCTACGCGGTGCGGAAGGTCCAGCAGAACGACCCGACCACCATCACCGGCCTGTCGGCCGCTGACGCCAAGAACGCGATCGTGCCGTTCCCGAAGGGCCGCTTCCAGCTGCTCGACGACGGCTACTTCTACGCGCCGACGGTCGACTACAACTCGGCCAACCTGGGCACCAAGCTCACCACCACGGGCATCAAGCTCCAGGTGCCGGGCGTCGGCAGCATCGCGAGCGGTGCCTACAAGGCCGACATCCCGTACTACGTCCTGTTCCGTCAGAGCGACCTGGACAAGTCCGCGGGCTGGCAGCCGGGCAGCACGCTCAACTGGGTGAAGACCTTCTTCGCCAACCCGGCCTGGGACCCGCAGGCAGACGACAACACCGTCCCGCCGCCCTTCGTGGCCAGCCCCGCCGGCAAGGCGCTGCTGACCGGACTGGGTCTCGACCCGAGCTACGAGCTCAAGCCGGCCGGCTTCACCGTCGGCTGACCCCCAGACCCCGGCGGGCCTGAACGGCGCACCCCCGTCCAGGCTCGCCGGCTTGGAAATCTCGTCCCGAACCCACGACCCCGACCAGCAGACAGGAGCCAGCGATGACCGCCACCAGCGTCGAGCCCGCCGTCACCGGTGAACCTCGATCGCGTCGTCGCCTGTTCGTTGTGGTCGCCGTCGTCCTGGTGGCGGTGGTCGTCGGCGGGATCGTGGGCTGGAAGGTCCTCGCGACCGACACGGCTCCCTACCAGGATGTGGCGGCGACCAGCCGCCTCACCCTGTGCGACGGGGACGGACGGGCGGTGACCGAGGGCTCGACGACCTCCCGGCTCGCCGCCAGCGTGGTGGGTGCTTCCGGCGCTGCCGCGACCGACACCGCCACGCTCTACGCCTTCCAGCCCCGCGAGGGTGTCTCGGCCGGCGAGTGGACCGGGATCGCGTTGACCTCGAGCGGGTCGGCGGCCTCACCGCTCGAGCTGGGCTCGGACTCGATCACCCTCGGCCAGTTCCTCGGCGGCTACCCGGCCACCTGGGACGGCTGGGTCCAGCTCCGCCTCGTCGTGACCTCGCCGGACGGCGGCGCCCAGCCGACGTACGCCGCGGTCGACCTCCGGGTCGACGGCGACGGATGGACAGCGACGGACCCCGGTTCGGCCACCTGCCCGGCCTGATCGACCACAGAAACTTTTGAGAGGAACCACCAGTGAAGAAGCACTCCTTGGCCGCGATCGTGGCCACCGCCGTTGTCATCGGTGGCGCCGCGGTTGCGGTCAACGCGGCGACCAGTGCGCCGTGGCAGGCCGCGGCGATCAAGAGCCCGAACGCGGTCGGGAGCATCTCGCTCGTCAACGCCGCGGGCCAGCCGGTGGACAGCGGTTCGATCGAGGAGCCCTTCGCGGCGTTCGCCGTCGGTAGCGGCGGCCTGACGAGCGGTGCGCCGGAGAAGACCGTCGCGGCCCTGTCGCTCTACACGCCGACCAGCGTCGTGGCAGCCCCGACCGCGGCCGCCTACACCACGGCCGCCGCGCTCACCGTCGGCCCCGACTCGTGGACCGGCGTCCAGATCGCGGCCCCGACCACGCAGAACGCGACCTTCCCGGCCGGCGTCACCGGCCCGGCGGTGAACCTCACCGGTTCGACCACGCTGAAGCAGTACATCGCGGGCTACGAGAACACGCTGACCAACAGCGCCTACGCCGGTGTCTACGAGCTGCGCCTCACCACCGCCGTGGTCGGCCAGGCGTTCTCGTCGACCTACAACGTGCTCGACATCCAGGTCGGCAACGACGGCAAGTGGCACGCCTACGGCGAGGCCACCCCGGTGGTCGGCCCGAGCGCCGCCTGCAAGAAGGCGACCACGGACGCCGCGACGGCCGCCGGTGCGTTGGCCACGGCCAACAGCACCCTGACCAAGGCCAAGGCCGCGCTGGCCAAGGCGTCGACCGCCAAGGTGAAGTCCTACCTGAAGGCCACCGCCAAGCTGGCCAAGGCGAAGACCAAGAAGGCCAAGACGGCTGCCAAGAAGGCCGTGGCGAAGGCGAAGAAGAAGGCCGGTTCCTCGGCGCTGAAGAAGTACAACGCCGCCGTCGCCGCCCAGAAGGCCGCCGTCACCAACCAGGCCGCCAAGGCCAAGGCGTCCGCCGCCGCAGCCAAGGCCAAGACCGCGGCCTGCGCCTGAGGTTGAATCAGTCCATGACCGCGCTCGCTGTCGTCGCTCCGGAGTCCGCGCCCATCACGGCGCGGGCTCTGGAGGCGGACGCCATCTCGGCCTGGTTCGGGACCCGCAAGGTCCTGGACCGGGTCTCGCTGACGATGCCGGCCGGGCAGGTCACCGCGCTGATCGGCCCCTCCGGGTGTGGCAAGTCCACGTTCCTCCGGATCCTCAACCGGATGCACGAGCTGGTCCCCGGGGCGTCCCTCGCCGGTCAGGTCCGGCTCGACGGCCACGACATCTACGACGAGGACCGGCAGCTGACCGATGCCCGGCGGGCGATCGGGATGGTCTTCCAGAAGCCCAACCCGTTCCCGGCGATGAGCATCCGGGACAACGTGCTGGCCGGCCTCTCGCTGACCGGCACCCGGATCAAGAAGGACGAGGCCGAGGCGCTGGTCGAGGTGTCGCTGCGCCGCGCCGGGCTGTGGGACGAGGCCAAGGACCGGCTCGCCCAGCCCGGGTCGGCGCTGTCGGGCGGACAGCAGCAGCGGCTCTGCATCGCCCGCTCGCTGGCGGTCTCCCCGCAGGTGCTGCTGATGGACGAGCCCTGCTCGGCCCTCGACCCCACCTCGACCCGCGTGGTGGAGGAGACGATCCTCTCCATCGCCGAGGAGGTCACGGTCGTGATCGTGACGCACAACATGCAGCAGGCCCGCCGGGTCTCGAGCCAGTGCGCGTTCTTCCTCGCCGAGCACGGCACCCCCGGCGTCATCGTCGAGCACGGCGAGACCGAGGCGATGTTCGCCGACCCGATCGACCCCCGCACCTCGGCCTACGTCAACGGCCACTTCGGCTGATCATTCGCCGAGATGGCCCGTCTGGTCCGCCGAGATGGCCCGTCTGGTCAGCGTCGGCGCGCGGCGATGACGATCGCCACGGCGGTCGTACCGATGAGCGCCGCCACCACCGGCCAGCGGGGGAGATCGCCCTGGCCCTGGCTGCTCAGCACCGCCCGCTGCGCCTGACTCGACAGCACCGCCCCGTCGGACTGGTGCGACAGCACCGATCCACGCGACTGGTGCGAGCCGAGAGAGCCGAGCGACATCGACGACCCGATCGAGAACGCCGAGGCGAACGAGCCCACGCTCCCGATCGACGCGACCGAGCCGACACTGCCGATCGACAGCACCGAGCCGCGTGACCACAGCGAGAGCACCGAGTCCGTCATGGAGCCACGATCGCAGATTCCGAGCGCACCGGCGCGCCGCCGTACCCTTGAACCGCTATGTCGACGACCGAAGCCCCGCTCACGACCCCTGACGGCCCGCGCACCTACGAGGTGAAGACGCACGGCTGTCAGATGAACGTGCACGACTCCGAGCGCCTCTCCGGCCTGCTCGAGGGCGCCGGCTACGTCCGCTTCGACGGGGACTCCATGTCCGGCGACGCCGCTGACGTCGTGGTCTTCAACACCTGCGCGGTGCGGGAGAACGCCGACAACAAGCTCTACGGCAACCTCGGCCACCTCGCGCCGGTCAAGGCCAGGAAGCCCGGCATGCAGATCGCCGTCGGCGGCTGCCTGGCGCAGAAGGACCGGGACACGATCACCACCAAGGCGCCGTGGGTCGACGTCGTCTTCGGCACGCACAACATCGGCTCGCTGCCCGTGCTGCTCGAGCGCGCCCGGATCGCGGAGGAGGCGCAGGTCGAGATCCTCGAATCCCTCGACGTCTTCCCTTCGACCCTGCCGACCAAGCGTGAGTCGGCCTACGCCGCCTGGGTGTCCATCTCGGTCGGCTGCAACAACACCTGCACCTTCTGCATCGTCCCGAGCCTGCGTGGCAAGGAGAAGGACCGCCGCCCCGGCGAGATCCTCGCCGAGATCGAGGCGCTGGTCGCCGAGGGCGTCAGCGAGATCACGCTGCTCGGCCAGAACGTCAACGCCTACGGCGTCGAGTTCGGTGACCGGGAGGCGTTCTCCAAGCTGCTCCGCGCCTGCGGTGAGATCGAGGGCCTGGAGCGGGTCCGCTTCACGTCGCCCCATCCCGCGGAGTTCACCGACGACGTGATCGACGCGATGGCCGAGACCGCCAACGTGATGCCGAGCCTGCACATGCCGCTCCAGTCCGGGTCGAGCAAGGTGCTCAAGGACATGCGCCGCTCCTACCGGCAGCAGAAGTTCCTCGACATCATCCACAAGGTGAAGGCCTCGATCCCCGACGCCGCGATCACCACCGACATCATCGTCGGCTTCCCGGGCGAGACCGAGGAGGACTTCCTCGAGACGCTCAAGGTGGTCGAGGAGTCGCGCTTCTCCGGCGCCTTCACGTTCCAGTACTCCAAGCGCCCCGGCACCCCCGCCGCCACGCTCGCCGACCAGGTCGAGCCGGCCGTCGTCTCGGAGCGCTACCAGCGCCTGATCGCCCTGCAGAACCGGATCGGGCTCGAGGAGAACCAGGCCCAGGAGGGCCGCACCCTCGACGTCATGGTCGCCGAGGGGGAGGGCCGTCGCGACGACGTCACCGGCCGGCTCTCCGGCCGCGCCCCCGACAACCGGCTGGTGCACTTCGCCGCCGGCGAGCTGCAGTACGGCGTCGACGTACGACCCGGCGACGTGGTCACCGTGACCATCACCCGGGGAGCGCCGCACTACCTCGAGGCCGACGGTGCCGTGCACGCCGTGCGTCGCACCCGCTCGGGCGACGCCTGGGAGAAGCGTCAGGGAGCGCCCGCGTCCGACGCGAAGCCGACGGTCGGGCTCGGGCTGCCGACGGTCGGTGTCCCCGCGCCGCTGCCCGAGGCCCCCGTCTGCGGCTGACCCGAGCCAGCGGTCAGAAGCCGTACGCGACGTACGGCGGCACCGGGTCGCCCCCGGCGAGCTGGGCGCTCAGCAGGCCGAGCAGGTGCTCCTCGTGCGGCACCATCGGCTGGGGGAGCGCATCGATCGGGAACCAGCCCAGGGCACTCGCCTTGTCCGGCTCCTGGATCGTCGGCTCGCCCTCCCACACGTGGGCCGTGAAGAAGAGATCGATCCGTTCGTCGATCGCCTCACCGCCGGCGGTGCGGTGCATCGAGGTGCAGAACTCGGCGCCGATGCCGCACAGGCCGAGCTCCTCGGCCGCCTCGCGGGCCACGGCGACGTACGCCGTCTCGCCCTGCTCCACGTGCCCGGCCGCCGCTGCGGCCCAGTGGCCCGCCATGTAGGGCACACCGGGTCCGCGCTCCTGGAGGAGCACCTCGGTGCCACCCGGTCCAGGACGCAGGAGATAGAGATAGGCCGCCGGGACGACCACGAACCGATCGTGGGGCTGGGCGCTCACTCCAGTCCGAGCTTGTCGGTGAGGGCGTCGGCGGCGGCGTCGACCTGGCCGTCGAACTTGCCACCGGTCTTGTCCGAGATCACGTCCTTGGCCTTCTCCACACCGTCAGTGACCTCGTCCTTGTGGTCGCCGGCCAGGTCCTTGGCCTTGTCCATCGCATCGTCGAGAAAACTCATCGTTCGTCCCTTCCGTCGGTCCGATCCGGAGCGGTCCGCGGGTCGGATCGCCTCCCTGAAACACTAGACCCGTGCAACCCATCGTCGCCGTGGTCGGAGCCACGGCCGCCGGCAAGACCGGGCTCAGTCTCGACCTGGCCGAGGCGCTGGGCGGGGAGATCCTCAACACCGACGCGATGCAGGTCTACCGGGGGATGGACATCGGCACCGCGAAGCTGCCCATCGCCGAGCGGCGCGGCATCCCGCACCACCTGCTCGACCTGATGGACCTCGACCAGCTGGCCAGCGTCGCGGAGTTCCAGACGATGGCGCGCGCTCTGATCATCGACCTGCGCTCGCGCGACCTGGCCCCGGTGCTGGTCGGTGGCAGCGCGCTCTACACCCGCGCGATCCTCGACCGGTTCGAGTTCCCCGCCACCGACCCGGCCGTCCGCGCCCGGCTCGAGGCCGAGCTCGAGGTCGCCGGGCCGGCGCCGCTCTTCTCGCGGCTCCGCGAGCTCGACCCGGTCGCGGCGGAGCGGATCGATCCCGACAACGGCCGCCGGATCGTCCGTGCCCTGGAGGTCATCGAGCTCACCGGCGAACGCTTCTCCGCCCGGCTCCCCGTCCCGGAGTACGTCGACGCGCACACGATCCAGATCGGCGTGAGGATCGACCGGCCGGCCCTCGACGAGCGGATCCGGCTGCGGGTGCACCAGATGTTCGAGGACGGCTTCGTCGCCGAGGTCGAGGCGCTGATCGCCCACGGCCTGCTGGACTCCCGCACGGCCGCCGCCGCGATCGGCTACCGCGAGGTCGCGCAGCACCTGGCCGGCGTCCTGACGCGGGAGCAGGCGATCGAGCGCACGGTGATCAAGACGCGGCAGTTCGCGCGGCGTCAGGACCAGTGGTTCGCCAAGGACGAGCGGGTGGTGTGGGTGGAGTACGACGACCCCGAACGCGTCGGAAAGGCGATGGCCGCGATCGCTAGGCTGGTGCGGTGAGCCAGCAGGGAACCGTCCACGAGATCTCGACCATCGACGAGCTGGTCGGGATCCTCGGCGAGGCGCACGAGCGCACGCTGACCAAGGGGCGCCCCGCGCTGATCCAGGAGGACCGCGACTGGCTGGCGGCCTCACCCTTCTGCGTGCTGGCCACCGCTGCGGCCGACGGGACGTGCGACGCCTCGCCGAAGGGTGACCCGGCCGGCACGCTCGTGCACGTGATCGACGAGCGCACGATCGCGATCGCCGAGCGTCCGGGGAACCGGCGCGCGGACGGCTACCGCAACATCCTCACCAACCCGCACGTCGGGGTGATCTCGATCATCCCCGGACGTCCCGAGACCCTGCGGATCAACGGCCGCGCCCGACTGCTCGCCGACGCGCCGTACTTCGACGAGCTGGCCGTCCGCGGACGCCGGCCGGTGATGGCGCTCGAGATCGCGATCGAGGACGTCTTCCTCCACTGCGCCAAGGCGTTCCTGCGCAGCGGCCTGTGGGAACCGGACACGTGGGCGGCCGACGCTGCCCGCGTCGAGGAGAGCTTCGCCGAGCGCGACCGCCAGTCGGTCGAGCTCTACGGACAGGGGCTGTACTGATGAGCTACCCCTTCCTCAAGGGCCACGGCACCCAGAACGACTTCGTGCTGCTGCCCGACCACGACGGCACCGTCCACGGCGACCTGGCCGACGAGCGGGTCGCGGCGCTGTGCGACCGGCGTGCGGGGATCGGCGGCGACGGCGTCCTGCGGGTGATCCGGACCGCGGTGATCGACGCGGCGCAGGCCGCGGAGGCGGAGTGGTTCATGGACTACCGCAACGCCGACGGCTCGATCGCGGAGATGTGCGGCAACGGGGTCCGGGTCTTCGTGCGGCACCTGCTCGAGGCCGGCCTCGTCGACGCCGGTGAGCCGGTGCCGATCGCCACCCGCGCGGGGATCAAGACCGTCTCGATCGTGGGCGACGAGCTGGTCGCCGACCTCGGCACCCCGCTGCTCCTCGACTCCAGCGCGGTCAGCGTGGGGGACTGGACCTGGTCGGCCCGCCACGTCGACATGGGCAACCCGCACGCGGTCGCCTTCGTCGAGGACCCGCTCGGCCTCGACGCCCGGGGCCCGGTCGGCACGTTGCTGGACGAGCCGGTCTACGACCACGACGTGTATCCCCGGGGGGTCAACATCGAGTTCGTCCACCGGGTCGCGCCGAGACACGTCGCGATGCGGGTGCACGAGCGCGGCTCCGGCGAGACCCAGTCGTGCGGCACCGGCGCTGCCGCGGTCATGGTCGCCACCGCCGACGCCGACGGGGCACCCCGCGACACGCCGTACCTGGTGGACGTGCCGGGCGGTCGCCTCACGATCACGTGGACCTCGGCCGACCGGGTGCTGCTGCAGGGTCCGGCGGAGATCGTGGCCTCCGGAGTCACCGACCTCTGAGCGTGACTCAAGTTCACCGGGGGATCGGCGACCTGACACCTGGGCGGTGCCCGCAGGACGGACGCGCGCACTTGCCTGCTGCCTGTGACGCTCGTGGGCCGTCGAACGACTCTCGCTGCAGGACTCACCGTCGGTGTGCTGCCCGGACTGATGGCGGCCAGGTGGGTGGGCGACGGTATCGACAACCGCCAGGCCGCCGCCCTCGTCCGGGGTCGGATCACGCAGCCGACCTCGGTACGAGCCGGTGACGTCACCACCGACTCCGCGGTCATCTGGGCGAGGAGCGGGAGCGAGGTCGGTCGCCTGCACTGCCGTCTCACCAGCAGCGGCCGCCGGGTCGGCAGCCTCCGCGGCGGCGTGGCCAACCCGGGCAACGACTTCACCGCCCGACTCCACCTCACCGGGCTCGAGCCTGGCCGCGAGTACGTCGCCACCACCTGGTTCGCGCACCCCGACGGCACCCGCGGAGAGCCGAGATCGACCACGTTCGCCACGGCGTCCGACGTCCCGGCGCCGACCAGCTTCGTCTGGAGTGGTGACTCGTGCGGCCAGGGCTGGGGGATCGACGAGTCACGCGGCGGGCTGACCGGCTACGCGGCGGTCCACGCGCTGCGGCCCGACTTCTTCCTCCACGTGGGCGACCACATCTACGCCGACATGCCGATGAAGGAGCACGCCCACGACCGCTGGGGGAACTCCTGGACCAACCTGCTCGACGAGTCGGTCACCAAGGTCGCCGAGACGCTCGAGGACTTCCGCGGACGGCATCGCTACCCGCTGCAGGACCGGAACGTGGATGCGCTCTACGCGACGGTCCCCACCGTGGCGATGTGGGACGACCACGAGACGCTGAACAACTGGTACCCCGGCGAGGTCGTCGACGACGACCGCTACCGGATCGAGCGCCGGTGCGACGTCCTGGCCGCGCGCGGCAGGCGGGCCTGGCAGGAGTACATGCCGGTGCCGCCGACGGTGCTCGGCGCGACCGGTCGGATCTACCGGAAGGTCGCGCGGGGTCCGCACCTGGACCTGTTCTGCCTCGACATGCGCTCCTACCGCGACGCCAACGGGACCAACACGTCGGACGACCGTGATCCGGAGCGGGGCATCCTCGGGTGGGAGCAGGAGCAGTGGCTGGTCCGTGAGCTCACCCGCTCGACGGCGACCTGGAAGGTGGTCGCCTCCGACATGCCGCTCTCGATCGCCACCTCGCACGCGGACGACCGCGACTCGGTCGCGCAGGAGGACGACGGGGCGCCGCGAGGGAGGGAGATCGAGATCGCCCGACTGCTCGCCGCGCTGCAGGCCAACGGTGTCCGCAACGTCATCTGGGTGACCGCCGACGTGCACTTCACCGCTGCCCACCACTACGCCCCCGAGCGTGCTCGGTTCACCGACTTCGACCCCTTCTGGGAGTTCATCTCCGGCCCCATCCACGCCGGCACGTTCGAGACCGCGACCCCGGACGCCACGTTCGGTCCGGAGGTGGTGTTCTCCCAGGGGAACACCTCGGACCTGCTGGCGATGTCGCCGGCGGAGGGGAAGCAGTACATCGGTCAGGTCGAGATCGCGATCGACGGACGGCTCACCGTGACGCTGCACAGCGTCGGCGAGGGCCCGCTCTGGACCCGCTCGTTCGACCCCGCTTGATATCGAGTACGTCGACGGCCGTTGCCGACGTACGCTGGACGTCTCATGACTGCACCACGCGACGCTGAACTCACGACCGATCTCGACGACTCCGCCTTCACCCTCGACGCCGAGCTCGACGAGACCGAGAGCTGGGACGAGCTCGTCCCGGCCGACGGAGACGACCCCGAGGACGAGCCCACGCTCGGTGCGATGGAGCTGGCCGAACGGCACGCGCTGCGCCGGATCGCGAGCCTGCGCACCGAGCTCGAGGACATCACCGAGGTCGAGTACCGCCAGCTCCGGCTCGAGCGGGTCGTGCTCGTCGGCGTGTGGTCCTCGAGCGCCCAGTCCCAGGTCGACGTCGAGAACTCGATGGCCGAGCTGGCCCTGCTCGCCGAGACAGCCGGCTCGGAGGTGCTCGAGGCGATCTACCAGCGCCGGCAGGCCCCGGACCCGGCGACGTACGTCGGTCGGGGCAAGGTCGAGGCGATCCGCGAGATCGTCCAGGCGACCGGCGCGGACACGGTGATCTGCGACGGTGAGCTCGCGCCGTCCCAGCTGCGCAACCTCGAGGACAAGGTCGGGGTCAAGGTCGTCGACCGCACGGCGCTGATCCTCGACATCTTCGCCCAGCACGCCAAGAGCCGGGAGGGTCAGGCGCAGGTCGAGCTGGCCCAGCTCAGCTACATGAAGCAGCGCCTGCGCGGATGGGGTGGCAACCTGTCGCGCCAGGCCGGTGGCCGGGTCGCCGGCGGTGCCGGGATCGGGTCGCGTGGTCCCGGTGAGACCAAGATCGAGAACGACCGGCGCAGAATCAACACCAAGATCGCCAAGCTGCGCCGTGAGCTCTCCGAGATGAAGGGCACCCGCGACACCAAGCGCCAGGAGCGCCGCCGCCACCAGGTGCCGGCGGTCGCGATCGCCGGGTACACCAACGCCGGCAAGTCGTCGCTGCTCAACCGGCTCACCGGCGCCGGCGTGCTGGTCGAGGACGCGCTTTTCGCGACGCTGGACCCGACCACGCGCCGCACCCAGGCCGCCGACGGCCGGGTCTACACCGTCTCCGACACCGTCGGCTTCGTCCGGCACCTGCCGCACCAGCTGGTCGAGGCGTTCCGCTCCACGCTGGAGGAGGTCGCCGACGCCGACCTGATCGTGCACGTCGTCGACGGCTCGCACCCTGACCCCGAGGGCCAGCTGGCCGCCGTGCGGGAGGTCTTCGCCGAGATCGGCGCCTCCGACGTGCGTGAGCTGGTCGTGATCAACAAGGCCGACATCGCCGACGAGATCGTGCTCGGCCGGCTTCAGCGCAACGAGCCCGGCTCGATCGTGGTCTCGGCCAAGACCGGTGCCGGCATCGCCGAGGCGATCAAGGCGGTCGAGGCCGACCTGCCCCGCCCGGCGGTCGAGTTCCACGCCCTGCTGCCCTACAGCCGCGGCGACCTGGTCAACAAGATCCACCAGGCCGGCGAGATCGACACCCTCGAGCACACCGCCGACGGCACCCTGATCAAGGGCCGCACGTCGGAGGGCCTCGCCGCCGAGCTGGCCGACTTCGCGGTCTGACCCGACCCGTCGCCGACTTGAGGGTTCGGGGCGTCGACTTGAGGCTTGTTGGTGCAGCAACCCTCAACTCGGCTGCAGCAACCCTCAAGTCGGCGGAGGGGAGAACGCTCAGGTCCCGGCGGCGAGCCGCTTGAGCGCTTGGCGTACGACGGCGGGGTCGGTGGTGGACCACATCGGCGGCAGTGAGGCGCGCAGGAACGAGCCGTAGCGGGCGGTCGCGATCCGGGGGTCGAGCAGGGCCACGACGCCGCGGTCGGTGGTGGTCCGGATCAGGCGCCCGGCGCCCTGGGCCAGCAGCAGCGCGGCGTGGGTGGCGGCGACCTGCATGAAACCGTTGCCGCCGGCCTGGTCGGCGGCCCGTTGGCGCGCCGACATCAGCGGGTCGTCGGGGCGGGGGAACGGGATCCGGTCGATCAGCACCAGCTGGCATGTCTCACCCGGCACGTCGAGGCCCTGCCACAGCGTCAGCGTGCCGAACAGCACCGTGTGCGGGTCGGCGACGAACTGGGCGGCCAGCTCGGGCAGCTGCGCCTCACCCTGAGCCAGCGTGGTCAGGTGGGGGAGCCGGGAGCGGACGTGCTCGGCGGCCTGCTCGGCGGCGCGCCGGGACGAGAACAGCCCGAGCGTGCGGCCGTCGGCGGCGTCGATCAGCTCGGTGATCTCGTCCAGTTGCTGAGCCGCCAGACCGTCACGGCCGGGCGGAGGCAGGTGCTTGGCGACGTACAGGATGCCCTGACGGCCGTAGTCGAACGGTGAGCCGACGTCGAGGGCCCGCCACGGCATGATGTCCTCGGTCCGCTCCGGGCCGTCCAGCTCGGCCGGCTTCAGTCCGAGGGTCGAGGCGATCCCGGTGAAGTCGCCGCCGAGCTTGAGTGTCGCCGAGGTGAAGACGACCGTTTTCTCGGCGAGCAGCTTGTCGCGCAGCTGCCCCCAGACCTGCAGCGGTGCGACGTGCAGCCTCAAGCCGCCGCGGTCGCCGCCGTCGCTGAGCCACAGCACGTCTGACTGGGCCCCCGACGCCATCCGCTCGGCCACGCCGTAGACGTCGGAGACCATCGCCTTGGCCTGCTGGACGCCCGCATCGGCGGAGTCGTCGTTCTGCTTCGGGAAGGCCGAGATCGCTGCGCGCGCGGCATCGCGGACCTGCGCGAGCGCGTCGAGCAGGTCCGGGCCGAGCGAGTCGATCCGGCCGACCGTCGTCTCCAGCATCGCCAGCTGCAGCGCATCGGCGGCATCACCGAGCGCGTCGACGGCGCGGTCCTCGGTGACGTGGCGACGGGCGCGGCGCGAGGCCCGGTCGACGTCACCGAAGGTGAGCTCGTCGGTCGCGGCCTGGGTGACCCGGGCGACCAGCTCGTGCGCCTCGTCGATCACCACGGCGTCGTACTCGGGGATCATCGGGATGCCCTCGATCGCGTCGATCGAGAGCAGGCTGTGGTTGGTCACCACCAGGTGCGACTTGGCGGCCTTCTCCTTGGCCCGCTCGGCGAAGCACTCCATCCCGAACGGGCACTTGGCCGCACTCAGGCACTCGCGCGCCGAGACCGAGATCTGGCGCCACTCCCGATCGGTGTGCCGGGGCGCGGAGTCGCGCTCACCCGTCGCGCCCTCGCTGACGGCCGCGGCCTGGGACTCGGCCCACTCGCGCAGCTCGAGCACCTTCGCGGCCATCCCGGTGACGGCGATGTCCATGGTCAGGGTGCCGGTGTCGTCCGGCACGCCCTCCCGGATCCGGTGCAGGCACGCGTAGTTCGAGCGGCCCTTCAGGACGGCGTACGACGTGTCGAGCTGCGGC
Organism: Nocardioides sp. JCM 18999; assembly: GCF_055391175.1. Classification (NCBI taxonomy): domain Bacteria; kingdom Bacillati; phylum Actinomycetota; class Actinomycetes; order Propionibacteriales; family Nocardioidaceae; genus Nocardioides; species Nocardioides sp. JCM 18999. Next base: position 2,858,610 of record NZ_AP043887.1, on the reverse strand, counting down.
TGGTCGGCGAGCGCCTCCACCAGGCGGGGCAGGTCGCGCTCGATCAGCTGGTGCTGCAGGGCGAGGGTCGCGGTGGCGATCACGACGCGCTGGTCGTGCAGCAGGCTGGGGACGAGGTAGGCCAGTGACTTACCCGTGCCGGTGCCGGCCTGGACCAGCAGGTGGCGTTCATCGACCAGAGCCGTGCCGATCGCCTCGGCCATCTGGATCTGTCCCTCGCGGGTGGCGCCACCGAGGCCCTCGACCGCCTCGGCCAGCAGTGCGCTGACGGGGGACTCACTCACCGCGCCACCCTAGCGGCCGAGGGGTGCCTCGGCCCGATCGGCGGGGCCGTTCCTGTGGAGGACCGGGGTTCAGGAGCGCAGCGTCCAGCGCGACAGCAGGTTGTCGTGCCGCGGGGTGCCACCGCAGGAGTACCCCCAGCGGTCGTTCGAGCACGAGCTGAAGCTCTGGTTGGCGTTGACCAGGGTGAGGTCGACCCAGGCGACCCGGCCCGACGAGAACGGCACCCGGACCTTGCCGTTGCCCTTGCGGGAGAGCTTGATCCAGCGCACCGACGAGTGCCCGTCGCGGAAGCGGACGGTGGCGATCGCCGCGGTTCCCAGGGACCGCTTGGCGAGGTCGACGGTGATGGTTGCCTTGTGGCTGCGCTTCCGGATCGCCTTCGGCCGGAACCGGACGGTGGAGGAGGCGAGGTGGTCGATCCGGGCCGCGCCGGACTTCTTCCGCCCGGCCTTGGCGAAGACGTTGCGGCGTGGGCTGCTCGCCGGGTAGGCGGCGCCACCGCGATAGGTGGCCGCCGGTCGCAGGTTCGCCGCGGAGAAGCTGGCGAAGACCCGCGGCAGCGTCGCTCCTCGGGTCGCCAGCGCCGAGGAGACCGCCTGGATGGAGTACTGGTCGGCGCGGAGCGAGTCGGCGTACTCCCACATCACGCGCACCAGGTTGGGGATCGCGCCGGTGCGGGTCGGGAAGCGTTGGGTGAGGTACTCGAAGAAGATCCAGTCGCCGTACTGCAGGAACCCGCCGTTGCCGTCCCAGGTGTCGATCGACGTGGTCGGGAAGCGCAGCGGGGAGTAGGGCAGGTACTGCCGGTTGTCCGGGATGGCGGGGAAGAGCTGGCGCTCGGCCCAGGTTGCGGTCGCCTCCATGAACCAGGAGTCCTCGAGCGCGTCGTAGGCGAACTGCACGGCGTGGAAGTACTCGTGCGCCGCGGTCACCTTGAGGATGTCCGTCGGGGTCTCGCCGGGGTATCCGCGGAACTGCTTCAGGGAGTAGTCGTTGTCCAGGACGCAGAACGCCGGCACGTCGCCGTGAGCGGTCGGGTAGACCAGCCGACCGCTGTCGTTGAGGTCGTAGGCGCAGTACCCGTAGGCGCCGGTGCCGCCGAGGTCGGCCAGGTAGACGTCGACGTTGCTGTTCGCGCCCCACACCGGGCGGGTGGCGGTCTGGTAACCGCTCGCGGCCCACTCCGGGTTGAGCTTCGGGGTGCCGTTGGGGTTGGTGACGGGGTTGCCCTGGTCGTCGTAGAGGTACCGCTCCACCTGGGCGCCGTCGGTGCCGACCGGGAACAGGTCGGTGCGGGCGGCGTCGGCCTTGGGCCGGCGGTAGCCCGCCTTCGAGTACGCGCTGCTGATCCCGGCCAGGACGGGAAGGACGGTCGAGGTGGCCCAGGTGTCGTCGGTGGCGTCGGTCTTGAGCGAGGTCCGCGACTGGGTCACCGAGGAGCTCGCGGAGCGCCAGTGCAGGCAGACGATGCCGGAGCAGGCATCCTTCACGCCCGGCTCGCCGTCGAAGTAGGGGCGCTGGAACTGGGCGTACGCGGAGTGTCGGTCCAGCCGCGGCAGCGCTGCCAGCTGCAGGGACAGGTCGCGCAGCGGGATCGTCGCGTCGCCGGCCGACTTCGTGCCGCTCGACGCGGGTGCGTCGCCCTGGAGCAGCGCTTCGACGTCATCGAGGGTCTCGGTGGCCGTGTCGCGCTCGGCGGGGGTGATCCCGTCGGTCGCGACGTTCTGGTCGCCCCCGAGGAGGGTGGACGGTGCTGCCGTCGACCCGCTCACGGACGGGTCGACCGGGGTGTCGTCGCCGACGGCCCACGCCGTCTGCGTTCCTGCGACGAGGGCCGTCGCAGTCACGAGGGTGAGGACGAGCCGGCGCATGCCCTCGACTATAGGCAGCGGCCCCAGCAGCGACCCAACCACCGCTGTGCCATCTACCCGATTCCTAGGAACTTCACAGTCGGGCCGATCCGACCCATCCGCCCGCCGGGGCGCGCAGGCCGAAGAAGGCGCCCACGGTCGGTGCCACGTCCAGCGTCGAGGCCAGGTTGCTACGCACCGCGGACTCCTTGACCGCGCCGCCGGCGAGGAAGAACGGGATCGGGCGGGTGGCGGGGTGCCCGTGGTTGCCCGGGATCGGGTTGGAGACCGGGTCCGGGTCGCTGAACCGCCACCCGGATCGGGCGTAGACGACCAGGTCGCCGCACAGCCCGCCGAGCTTGAGCTCGGCCGGGGTCCGCACTTCCAGGACGCCCGGGGTGGCGGTCGCCAGCGCCCGGATCCTGGCCAGGCCCGCTGCCTTCGCCGAGGCGGGACCGGTCCAGTAGACCAGGTCGGCGCCACCGTTGTCGGCGATCTGGAAGTGGCCCTTCACCGCGCTGTCAGCGTTGAGGACCGAGGTCAGCGTGATTGCCTTGTCCGGGGCGGACCAGTCCATCGAGTGGTCGGCGAGCACGATCACCAGGGTGTCGTCCCACGTCCCCCGCGCTTTCAACGTGTCGACGAAGCTCTTCACGACGGCGTCGGTGTTCGCGAGCACGAGCCGCCGAAGAACCGGGAGCGAGCTGCCGCCGGTGAGGAACTCGGTGAGGCCGGCGGTGAGGTCGGCGTGCCCGAACCGGTCGATGTCGCCGAGGTTGATGAACATGAAGTGCGGGTCCTGCTCGGTCACCATGCTGATCGCGGCCGGCATCGTCATCGCATCGACCTCGTGACCGGTGATCGGCAGAGCCAGCGTGGGCTCCCACTGGTACGTCGCCTGCCCGATGAACGTGTCGTAGAGGTAGGTCTTCGACAGCACCGTGCCGGTCGTGTACCCGGCCTGGTTGAGCTGCCGGATCACGGTGCTGCACCGACTCCGCGCCAGCCCGGCGATCAGGTCGCGGTCGTCAGTGTCACGGACCTCCCCGAGGGCCGCGTCGTAGACGCTGTTGGCCGGCACCCCGTTCTGGTCAGGGTGCACTCCCGTCATCATCATGACGTGGTTGGGGATCGTCTCCATGATCGGTTCCGACAGCGCCCGCGGGTAGCGGATCCCTGCGTCGCGGAGACCGGTGATCGTCGGCGTGAGCCCGAGGTCGAGCTCCTCGGGCCGGGTGCCGTCTAGGACGAGGACGTAGCAGCGCTTCGGGCTCCGGACCGCGGCGTCGGCCCGGGAGGACCCGGTGGCTCCGGCGACGGCCGAGACGCCGATCCCGGCCGCACCGACCTTGAGCAGGGTCCGGCGGCCCGTCTCGATCTCGACCAACCCGCGGGCGAAGCCCTCGGCGGGGTCGGTCGCGGACGACGTACCGGTGTGGTGGTGGCTCATGGGGTCGGCCCTCCGGCGAGTGGTGCGTTGACCTGGTGCACCTGACCGGTGCCGGTGCGGGTGGCCCAGGACTGGGCCCAGGAGAGCTCGGCGTTCCTGTCCGCGCGATCGGAGATGAACCACCAATCGGTCTGGACCCGGGCCGGGGTGATGTCGACGACCATGAAGCCGTGGTTGTTCAGGTCGAGGTACTTGATGTGCGGATTGGCTGCCCGCACGGCCGCGGCCGCCACCTGGCCGGCGGCGATCCCCGTCGGGGCACCCGCCTGGGACGGTACGACGTCCTTGATGTTGTTAGACGTGATCGACGGACCCACGAACTCGACGCCGGCGCTACCGCCCAGGAGCGGGTAGAGGTCGGTGTTGGTCGGGGGATAGGGCAGCTCGTTGCACCACGAGGTGTGGATGTCCCCGGTCAGGAAGACCACGTCGCGCACCCCCTGGTCGACGATGTGGTCGAACAGCTCGGTCCGGTCGTGGGTGTAGCCGTCCCACTGGTCGGTGTTGAGCGCCTGGGGGTTGGGCAGCTGGGCACCGGCGCCGAGCCCGTTGAGCAGGTCCTGCACGTTCGCGGGCAGGCTGGCGAGCTGCAGCGGAGCGATCGTGACCGGGTTGCCGACCACGCGCCACTGGGGAGCGGTGGGCGACAGGCCCGCCTTGAGGTACCCCATCTGGGCGGCACCGGTGAGGGTGCGGTCGGGGTCGTTGCTGGCCGCCCCGAGGATCGACGGCTGCTGGTCCCGGTAGCTGCGCAGGTCCAGCATGGTGAGCTCGGCGAGCTGGCCGAACCGGAACCGTCGGTAGACCGTCGGGCCGTCCCCGAGCGTCGCGGTGCCCTGCATCCGGATCGGCATCCACTCGTCGTAGGAGCGCACCGCCGCCGCGGTCCGCGCCGACCAGCTGCCCTCGGTGGCCGGGTCGTGGTTGACCGCGCCGGTGCGCCACGAGTTGTCGGCGCTCTCGTGGTCGTCCCACGTGGTGATGAACGGGTACTTCCGGTGGAGCAGGGCGAGGTCCGGGTCCTGCTTGTACTGGGCGTGCCGCTGCCGGTAGTCGGCCAGGCTCAGCATCTCGTGCGCCGGGTGGTGGGTGCGGACGTCGGTCTGGTCGGGTCCGTAGCCGTACTCGCCGGGACCGTACTCGTAGACGTAGTCACCCAGGTGCACGACGACGTCGAGGTCGTCCCGGTCGGCCAGGTGCCGGTAGGCGCTGAACCAGCCCGCCTGCAGGTTGGCGCAGCTGACCACCCCGAACCGCAGGTTCGCCGGGGTCGCTCCGACGGCGGGGGCGGTCCGGGTGCGGGCCACGGGGGAGGCCTGCGCCGTCCGCCACGGTCCCTGGAAGACGAACCGGTAGTAGTACGTCGTGTCCGGGCGCAGCCCGGTGACGTCGAGCTTGACGGTGTGGTCGCGGCCGGCCCCGGTGGTGAAGGTGCCGGCGTGGACGATCTGCCGGAACGCCGGGTCGGTGGCCACGTGCCACCGCACCCCGGACTCGGGGCCCCGCCCGGAGCCGGGGGCGGCGTCGGCGGTCGGGGTCAGGCGGGTCCACAGCACCACCCGGTCGGGAAGCGGATCTCCGGAGGCGACGCCGTGCTGGAAGAACCGGTGGGTGGCGGCGGGGGCGTTCGGGTTCGGCGGCGGGATGGTGGCCGCCGAGCCGGACCTCGTCATCGGACCGTAGCGGCGGTGCATCCGTGACAGCTCGGTGTGCAGGCGGTCGATCCGACGCCGCAGTCCCCGGCGCTCGCGGGCGGAGCCGCCCTGGCGCAGCCGCCAGCGGTCGTAGGCGAGATGCTCGTGCAGCCATCGGTGCCGTCGGCGGGCGGCCCGCGGCATCCGGGAGTCGGTCAGGTCGGAGTGCCAGGTCGGACCGACCGTGCGCTTCCACCGGGCGAAGGACATCACGACGCTCAAACGACTCCGGCCCCGTCGGGTGACGGGGCCGGAGGTGAACGGTCGGTGACGGCTTCGCCGCCCGAACGGGTCAGAGGCTGCGCAGCACGGCGGTGACCTTGCCGAGGATCGTCGCGTGGGTGCCGTCGATCGGCTCGTACGCGTCATTGTGCGGCATCAGCCAGACCTGGCCGCCCTTGCGCTGGAACGTCTTCACGGTGGCCTCGCCGTCGATCATCGCGGCGACGATCTCACCGTTGTTGGCCACCGATTGCGACCGGACCACGACGTAGTCGCCGTCGCAGATGGCGGCGTCGACCATCGAGTCGCCGCGGACCTCGAGCATGTAGAGCTCGCCGTCGCCGACGATCTCGCGCGGCAGCGGCATCACCGACTCGGTGTGCTGCTCGGCCAGGATCGGGCCACCGGCTGCGATCCGCCCGACGAGCGGGACGTACTGCGCCGGGGGAGCGGCGTCGCCGATGCCCGTCTGGTCGATCGAGCTGTCGTCGGCGCCGGAGATGGACCGGCGGGCCGCCATCACCTCGGGGAGGAAGACCTCCAGCGCCCGCGGCCGGTGGGGGTCGCGGCGGAGGTAGCCCTTCTCCTCCAGCACGCGCAGCTGGTGGGCGACGGAGCTGGTGGAGGTGAGTCCGACAGCCGCTCCGATCTCACGCATGCTCGGCGGGTAGCCGCGCTGCTCGATGGAGTCCTTGAGGGTGGCGAGGATGCGCTGTTGACGCGGGGTCAGGCCCGTGGCGTCGGCCGGCCCGTCGGGCAGCTCGGCGATCTTCTTGCTCATGGAAGCGACTGTAGCCGCATTTGTTCGAAAAAATGTTCGATGACACGCTTGAATCTGTTCGAACACCTGATCTAGTCTCGTACACGTGTTCGATCGAACGTGTGATCGATCGGGCCGCCGGAACCGCCTCGGAGGTCGCCGCACAGGTTTTGTCGGTGGCGATCTCTAGAACTGAGTCAGACAGCAGCACCGCAGATCACGTTCCACTCCACTTCCCCAGGAGATTCCCATGGCCACCATCACCTTGTCGCCGATCGACCTTCGTCCCGTGGCTCCCGCCACCCGGACCGCCCCGCGCTCGACCGTCCGCCTCACCCGGCGTGGGCGAGCCGTCGTCTTCGGTGTCGGCCTGGTGACGGCCCTCGGCCTGGGTCTCGGTCTGGCCGCCAACTCCACCGCCACCGAGCGTTCGGAGACGCTCGCCACCATCACGGTCGAGCCCGGGGAGACCCTGTGGGAGATCGCAGCGGCGGTCGCCGTCGAGGGGCACACCGGCGACATGGTCCAGCAGATCAAGGAGCTCAACCACCTCTCCGGTGGATCTCTCCAGGTCGGGCAGACCCTGCGGGTGCCGGCGTCGCGCTGATCGACAACTGAAAAGAGACGTCCCGCCGTGTGACTCGACCCCACCCGGCGGGATCAGCAAGGCGAGGGGCGTGGCGCGGAAGGGAAGACCGCTGCCACGCCCCTCGAGGCCTTCGAAGGGGTCAGCGCGCTGCGCGCTTGCCGCCCTTGGGGCGCTCGCTCGCCGGCACCCGGGGTGCTCGGGGTGCTCGGGGTGCCCGCTGCTCCCGGGGCGTCGCCGGGGCGATCAAGCCGATCGCTCGGGCCGCCTCGGTCGCGAAGGCGAGGCAGACGAAGAGCGCGGCGATCGCGCCGAGGGTCAGGGCGAGGGTCAGCCACCACGATCCGGACTCGCCGCCGCGGGCACGCGAACCGACCTCGATCGCCGACCAGACCAGGTAACCCCACAGGCCCAGGGCGACGATGCTGCCCGCGACGGGGACCAGTGCGCGACGTGGGAACGACCGCTTCTCGCGTGCCCCTGCACGCTTTCCTCCCGCCATCACATGGGCCATTCTGCCCAATTCCTGGTCAGCTCCCGCGACACGCCGATCCGAGGGCCGCATTCACTTGACGTGCGACGGCACGGAGGGTTTATGGTTACCACTACATCTAGTAGTTACAACGATGTAGTTCTCCACATCTAGTCCACAAGTTATCCACCGGCTCCTCCACAGGATGGGCCGGATCGGGTGCGGTCGGACCACACGAACAGCGAGCCGAGGAAGGAGTCGAGACCGCGATGCACTGCCCTTACTGCCGGCACACGGACACCAAGGTGCTCGACTCCCGCGTCGCCGACGACGGCGGCTCGATCCGCCGCCGCCGGACGTGCGTGAACTGCGAGAAGCGCTTCACGACCGTCGAGCTCATGCAGCTGACGATCGCCAAGCGCAGCGGCGCCTCGGAGCCGTTCAACCGCGACAAGGCGATCGCCGGCGTCCGGAAGGCCTGCAAGGGTCGTCCGGTCACCGAGGACGAGCTGGCCTGCCTCGGCCAGGAGGTCGAGGACGCGCTGCGCACCAGTGGCTCGGCCGAGGTTCCGGCGCACGAGGTCGGGATGGCGATCCTGGGGCCGCTGCGGCGGCTCGACGAGGTCGCCTACCTGCGCTTCGCCAGCGTCTACCGACAGTTCGAGTCCGCCGATGACTTCTCCGAGGAGATCGCGCTGCTTCGCTCCGAGCGCGCCTCGCTCGACGGCGCCGACATCCCGGCCGCCGAACTGCTCAGCCCGGCACCGCCCGGCTGAGCCCCCGGACAGGCCGGGCAGGTTGTGGGGAAGCGACCTGCCCGGCCTCACCAGCGCATCAGCTTCAGCACCACCAGCAACACCGCTCCAACCACCAGCACGACCACGACGTCGTACGACGCCCCCAGCATCACGCGACAGCAACTCATTCACAGACGGGAACCGGGAATGACCGAGGGTTCAATCGACACCGCCAGCGACGCGGGCAACGCGGCCGCAGGGCTGACCATCGACCGGGTGTTCAGCACCGAAGGTGTCCACCCCTACGACGAGATCAACTGGGAGCGTCGCGACGTCGTCCAGAAGAACTGGAAGACCGGCGAGACGGTCTTCGAGCAGATCGGGGTGGAGTTCCCCGACTTCTGGTCGCTGAACGCGTCGACCATCGTGACCACGAAGTACTTCCGTGGCGCGGTCGGCACCGACAAGCGTGAGTGGAGCCTCAAGCAGCTCATCGACCGTGTCGCCGACACCTACACCCTCGCCGGTGTCGAGCACGGCTACTTCGCCAGCGACGCCGACGCCGAACTCTTCGAGCGCGAGCTCAAGTGGCTGCTGGTCAACCAGTACTTCTCGTTCAACAGCCCCGTCTGGTTCAACGTCGGCACCGAGTCCCCGCAGCAGGTCAGCGCCTGCTTCATCCTCTCGGTCGACGACTCGATGGACTCGATCCTCAACTGGTACAAGGAAGAGGGCTTCATCTTCAAGGGCGGCTCCGGTGCCGGTCTGAACCTCTCCCGGATCCGGTCCTCCAAGGAGCTGCTCTCCTCCGGCGGCACGGCGTCCGGTCCCGTCTCCTTCATGCGCGGTGCCGACGCCTCGGCCGGCACGATCAAGTCCGGTGGTGCCACCCGTCGCGCCGCCAAGATGGTCGTGCTCGACGTGGACCACCCCGACATCGAGGAGTTCGTCCAGACCAAGGCGCGCGAGGAGGACAAGATCCGCGCCCTGCGTGACGCCGGCTTCGACATGGACCTCGGCGGTGCCGACATCACGTCCGTGCAGTACCAGAACGCCAACAACTCCGTCCGGGTCACCGACGAGTTCATGCGTGCGGTCGAGTCCGGCTCCTCCTTCGGTCTGCGTTCGCGCAAGACCGGTGAGGTGATCGAGGAGGTCGACGCCCGCGACCTGTTCCGCAAGATCTCCGTCGCCGCGTGGGAGTGCGCCGACCCGGGTCTGCAGTACGACGACACGATCAACGACTGGCACACCAACCCCGAGACCGGCCGCATCACCGCGTCCAACCCGTGCTCGGAGTACATGTCGCTCGACAACTCGTCCTGCAACCTGGCCAGCCTCAACCTGCTCAAGTTCCTCGACGACAACGACTCCTTCGACGTCGTCCGCTTCCAGCAGGCCTGCGAGCTGATCTTCACCGCGATGGACATCTCGATCTCCTTCGCCGACTTCCCGACCGAGGCGATCGGCCGCACCACCCGCGACTACCGCCAGCTCGGTATCGGGTACGCCAACCTCGGCGCCCTGCTGATGGCCCTCGGCCTCGGTTACGACACCGAGGGTGGCCGCGCCCTGGCCGCCGGCATCACCTCGCTGATGACCGGTGCCGGCTACAAGCGCTCCGCCGAGCTCGCTGCCGTCGTCGGCCCCTACGCCGGCTACGCCCGCAACGCCGAGGCCCACCAGCGCGTGATGCGCAAGCACCAGGCCGCCAACGACGCGGTCCGGTCGATCAACCCGGCGATCGACGCCCCGGTGATCAAGGCCGCCGAGCGCGCCTGGGCCGACGTCGTCGCCCTCGGTGCGGTCAACGGCTACCGCAACGCGCAGGCCTCGCTGCTCGCGCCGACCGGCACCATCGGCTTCATGATGGACTGCGACACGACCGGCATCGAGCCGGACTTCTCGCTGGTCAAGTTCAAGAAGCTGGTCGGTGGCAGCTCGCTGCAGATCATCAACCTGACCATCCCGCGGGCGCTCAAGCGCCTCGGCTACCAGCCCGAGCAGGTCGAGGCGATCGAGGCGTACATCCTCGAGCACGGTCACGTGGTGGACGCTCCGAGCCTCAAGCCGGAGCACTACGAGGTCTTCGACACCGCGATGGGCAAGCGCGCCCTGGAGCCGATGGGCCACGTCCGGATGATGGCCGCCACGCAGCCGTTCCTCTCCGGCGCCATCTCCAAGACGGTCAACCTCCCCGAGACGGCCACCGTCGAGGAGATCGAGAACGTCTACATGGAGTCGTGGAAGCTCGGCCTCAAGGCCACCGCGATCTACCGCGACAACTGCAAGGTCGGCCAGCCCCTGTCGGACGCCAAGTCGGACGTCAAGGACAACGCGGCCAACACCACCGCCGCCCCGGCGACCGAGGTCGTCGAGAAGGTCGTGGAGAAGGTCATCTACGCCCCGACCCGCAAGCGTCTGCCGAAGTCGCGTGTCTCGCGCACCACCTCCTTCACCGTGGGTGGCGCCGAGGGGTACATGACCTCCGGTGCGCACGAGGACGGCACGCTCGGTGAGGTCTTCCTCAAGCTCGGCAAGCAGGGCTCGACCCTGGCCGGTGTGATGGACGCGTTCTCGATCGCGGTCTCGATCGGCATGCAGTACGGCGTCCCGCTGGAGACCTACGTCTCGAAGTTCACCAACCTGCGCTTCGAGCCTGCCGGTCTCACCGACGACCCGGACGTGCGGATGTCGCAGTCCCTGATGGACTACGTCTTCCGTCGCCTGGCGCTGGACTACCTGGACTTCGAGCAGCGCTCGGCGCTCGGCATCTACACCGCCGACGAGCGTCAGCGTTACCTCGAGACCGGGTCGTACGACGCGACCGAGGAGACCGGGTCGGCCGCCGAGCTGATGGCCGCCCCCGTGGTCGCCTCGGCTCCGGTCGAGGTGCTGACCGTCGAGGAGCTCGACGCCGTCGAGACGCCCGCCGAGGAGGCCGTCACCGCGATGGCTGCCGAGGCACCCAAGGCGGCTCGGACCACGGCTGAGCTGCTCGAGCTGATCAGCGGCACCGCCGTGGACAGCCCGCTCTGCTTCACCTGCGGCACCAAGATGCGCCCCGCCGGCTCGTGCTACGTGTGCGAAGGCTGCGGCAGCACCTCCGGCTGCAGCTGACGTCGGATCTCATCACGCCGAAGGCCGGTCACCCATGCGGGTGGCCGGCCTTCGGCGTCCGCCTGCCTCTCGTTTATTCGTCAGGGTCATGGGGACCTAAGGTGGGAGGGTGTCGAGCCTGAACCTGATCACCCGAATCCATGTGTTGAGCGCGGTCAAGGCCCACGACCAGATGGGTGCGGAGGCCTTCCTGGCGGAGCAGGGCCTCGACGAGCCGGGGGAGACCCTCCTGGTCGAGCGCGGCAAGAAGTACGACGCCAGCGCCGTCGTTGCCGCGGCGTACTTCAAGGCCAACGGTGCGGTCGTCTCGGCCGAGGACGTCGCGAGCAAGTCCGCCAGCATCCTGCGGAAGCTGGACTTCACCGTCACGACGGCGGCCGAGCTCGCCGCTCCGACCGCAACGAAGCGGGTCCCCGGGACGCGCGCGGCTGCGCCCCGCAAGGTGGCGGCACCGAAGGCGCCGGTCAAGCCGGAGAAGGTCGCCCCGGTCTGCCCGCAGTGCTTCATGCAGCTGCCGGCCACCGGAGTCTGCAACTACTGCGACTGATCCGACCGCACGAGTCCGGCCAACACCGCACGGGCGGCGGCGTCCTGTGCCAGCATGCGCCCATGTCTCGGTGGCTCGCGGTCCTGGTCCTGCTCATCGTGGGGCTGACTCCCGGTGCGGCCGCCCCGGCATCGGCTGACGTCGCGCCGACCGGATGGCTGACGGCGCGCGATGGCGTCCTCTACATCGCTGACCCTTGCGCGGGACAGGTGTGTGAGGCGGGCCCGAAGGTGGCGTACTCCTTCGGGCTTTCAGCACCACTTCCCGAGGGCTGGCTCCTCAACGTCGTCCTCCGCGCACCCGACGGGAGGTTCGTCTCCTCGGAGGTGCCGCCCGGTTCGAGCGGGACGGATCGGACGCTCTTTGTCTCGACTGCTCGGCCCCACCAGGTTGGCGAGTACACCGTGACAGCCACGGTGAGCTGGTACGACGGCGCCCGGTGGCGCGAGCAGGAGATCGCCTCGGACCGGGCGATGATGCGTCGAGCGCACGCGATGCTGGACATGCAGGTCTACGACCGTGCCCATCCGCGCCACGTCGAGCGGACGCCTCATCGCGGCGAGCTGCTCACAGTCGTGATGCGGGCGCGTGGGGTCGGCCCGCACGGCGTCTACCCGATGCTCCTCCAGCCCCTCCTCCTGCAGCGCTGGCGCGACGGGCGGTGGCGTGGCATCCGGAAGGTGGTCAGGGTCTATGACAACAGTGGCCGGGCCGATGTCGGGATCCAGTACAACGGCCGCCGCACAAAGCTGCGGTTCGTGGCCCCGATGGATGGCTACGACCACCAGGTCTCGCCGGTCATCACGCTACGCCCGGGCCGCTGATCGCGTCGGGACCTCATCGACACTCGCCGGCACCCAGGCGCGCGAGTCCGGCCCGGTCACCGGCGGCGAACCGGGTCACGCCGACGTTCTCCTCGTACATCAGCTCGCGCGGGTCGTCGACGTGGTCGAGGCCGAGCACGTGCCCGAGCTCGTGCATCACGATCGCCTGCTGCTGGGCGGTGCGGCCGTCGGCACTCGCCCGGGCGAACCAGGCGGCGTCGAGCGCGACCGAACCGGTCACGTAGTCGGCCGGCTGCCCGTCCGAACCGACCGACAGACTGCCACCCAGGCCGACGGTGGCACCCTTGAGCCCGGGCACCTCCTCGGCGGTGTCGAAGGTGATCAGGACCGGGCGCTGACCGAGCCCACTCTGCCGTGACTCCCACTGCTCGGTGGTGGCGCCGTCATCGATGAAGCGGAGCCCGCTGGCCTCCTGGATCGCGGCGACCGCGGGGTCGAGGAAGCTGCGTGCGTCGGCCGGCCCGTTCTCGGGGTTGACCAGGTAGTGGATCGGCTCGCACGGGTCGTAGGTCACCGGTGTGCCGTCGGGGTGGGTCTGGGAGAAGGCGTACGGCTCGTCGGTCTGCGGTGCCGTGACCGCGGGCAGCACGCGCGATGCCCGGTTGATGCCGGTCAGCGACCGGAACGCCGTCCCGCCGGGGCCCGGCGCGATCGCCAGCAGGCCGATCACGACCGCGGCCAACGCGGTCCCGCCGACCAGCACGACCAGCACCTGCCGCGCCCGACCGGGCCGGCGCGGGGCGCGAGTCGGCGGCATCGTTCCCAGTCCGTAGCGCTCGTCGAGCCGGTCGAGCTCGCGCAAGCGCCGCTCGAGGTCGCGTCGCATCCGCCAACGGGTGAACCTCCCCACCTGCGGCAGCGTAGGGCGCCGGGGACCGACCCCGCACCCGCCAGGGGTTACCCAGCATTGGTGAACCGGCGGTCCGTCCGGTCGTGACGCCCCTCCAGCGGCTGGGTTCAATGAAGCATGGACCAGCGAACCCCGACCGCACTCGCCGCGACGGTGGTGCTGCTCGCCGGTCTCCTCGTCGCCCTCACCGGCAACGGCACGCCCTCCTCGGCGGCCACCTGCACCGCAGGGCTGAAGACCACCAGCCTCACCTCCCGGCCGACGGCCAAGGTCCGGGTCAAGGTCGTCAGGGCCCCCGCGGTCCGGCGCCCGGGCGCGTCCCGGTCAGCGCGCTGGCGCGCCTCGGCGACCGTCGCCGCCTCCTTCGGTACGGCGTCAGCGACCGTGGTCGACACGTTCTGCACGCACGACGTGGTCGGGCGGGCCCTGACCTGGCGCTACTCCGCCACGGCGAACGGCCGGTCCGCCGTCACGCGCTCCGCCACGGGCGCCACCAAGGCCCAGGCGAAGTCGCGGCTGGCCAAGCGGATCCCCGCAGCCAAGCGGTCGGTGGCACGCGCGGCGAAGAAGCACGGGGTCTCGCGGGCACGGACCGCGGCCACCCGGGCGGCTCAAGCGCGTGCCTCCGGAATCAGCCACGTCATCTACCTGACCGGCACCGACGACTCGAAGAGTGCCTCGACCACCCCGCGGGCCACGGCCTTGCGGCTGAGCCAGTCCGGCAGCCTCACCCGCCTGGTGATCCCCTCCGGCTACACCGGGGACCACACCTGCCTCACCCGGGCGCACCGCTGGCCCCGGTCCTTCCTCGTCGACGCCGGTTCGAAGTCGGACGGCGTCAGGTTCCCCGGGACACCGACGCTCACGTTCAGCAACCAGGGGGCGCTCAACGGCGTGGTCGCGGGCGGTGGCGAACCCGACGTGGAGGCGTTCTCGTGGACGCTGAACGGCGGCAAGGTGAGCCCGGTGCTGTCGTCGTGGCGGTGGGGGTGGAGCGCGGGTGCGGGCGGCGTCGCCGTCGGAGAAGGGTCCTTCAACCCGGCGAGCCAGAATCGTGAGCTGGTGTGCTTCAGAGCCACCCAGATGCCCGCGGGGACAGTGGCCATCGCCGGCCTCCGTGTCGGTGCTGGGCTGGCGGAGGACGGGACTCAGGATCCGGTCGTCCGGACGATGCTCGGCGCCCAGCGGGTCGCCATCGGCTGAGTCCGGGTCCCAAATGACACTCAGGGTCCCAAATTGTCGTAATGAATAGGTGGGACGGTCCCTGATCCGCTAAGAACTACCTGTGAATTCGCGTCAGCTCGCCGCCCTCGTCGCGGCCCCCGTCCTGATCTCCGGCATGACCGTCGGCATCACCGCTCTCGGCGCCGCGCCGGCCTCCGCTGCCTGTGCCTCCGGACTGAAGGTCTCCTCCGTCTCGACCAAGGCGAGCGCGAAGCCCCAGGTGAGCGTGGCGCCGACGTCCGTGCGCCGGAAGTCCGCGAAGAAGAAGGCTCCCTACGTCGCCTCCGCCGTGGTCAAGGCCTCCTACGGGACCGCGTCCGCCACCGTCACCGACACGCTCTGCACCGGTGACGACGCCGCGCGCGTGCTGACCTGGAACTACTCCGCGACGGGCGCCGGCACCTTCGCCAAGTCGGTCAGCGCGACCGCCCCGACGAAGGCCGCAGCGAAGAAGAAGCTGGCCAAGAGCGTCGCGTCGGCCAAGAAGTCGATCGCCACGACCGCAATGAAGAACGGCAAGACGGTCGCGGCGAGCAACGCATCGCGGGCCGCCATGGCCAAGGCTGCGGGCCTCAGCCACGTCGTCTACCTCACGGTCTCCGGTGAGGGGGAGTCCGTGAGCACCTCCAAGGTTCGCCCCGCAGGGGCCATGGGCGTCTCCCAGACTCCGGACGGCACCACCAAGCTCGCGATCCCGGCGGACTACTCGGACGAGACGATTCCTTGCCTGACCAAGGCGAGCACGTGGCCGACCGCTTCGTACCTGGTCGACTCCGGCGTCTCCGTTGACGGTGCCACGGTTCCTGGCACCCCTGCCGTGACCTTCAGCGACCAGGCCGCCCTCAATGACGCAGTGGCGTCGGAGCTGGAGCCGGAGGTCGATCTGTTGGCGATCGACCTTGCCGAGGGCGCCGTCGATAGCATGCACCAGGCCGCTTTCATCGGTTGGAGTGACAACGGTGACGGCGTCGCAGTCCGCGGAGGTGACATGGCCCCACCGGTGACCGAGCGGCTGACCTGCTTCCTCGCTTTTGATGTTCCCGAAGGAACCGTCTCCATCCACGGCCTGCGTGTCGCCTCGGCCTACCAGGTCTCGAGCGGCGCAGGTGGTGCCGTCATCAACCTGGTGAAGCCGGTCAAGGTCAAGATCGGCTGACCCAGCTCCACCCCGACGACGGCCGCCTGTGATCCCGCAGGCGGCCGTCGTTACCGTTGAGGCCATGCTCGAAGCGATCGGATACGTCGGCAGCGCCGGGGCGGCGACGATGTGGATGCCTCAGGTGGCGCGCGCCTGGCGCCACCGCCACGACAGTGACGTCCTCGGCGGGATCAGCTTCTCGGCGTACGGCGTCGCGATCGTGTTCAACGCGCTCCTGATCACCTACGGAGCCACCACCGACGCTGCACCGGTCGTCCTGGCCGGCTCCGTGAACCTGGCCTGCGCACTGGCGATCGTCGGGATCGGTCGTCGATGGGCCTGATCCTCGGTTGGCTGGTCGCCGTGCTCGACGTGGTCCAGTTCGTCCCGCAGGCGCGGCACACGCTCGAGCACCGCAACAACGACACCGCGATGCGGGGGATCAGCGTGTGGACGTGGACGATCGCCACCGTCCAGGGCGCTGCCTGGGTGATCTACGGATTGGGCACCCACCACTATTCCGTGGGGGTGCCCAATCTCGTGATCACACCGATCTGCGCGCTCATCCTGGCGCTGCGGATCAGGTCAGGTCGACGCGTTACTCGCTGAACGACTCCGGGGTCGCCACCGGGGTGGTGAGCGGAGCGGCCGGCAGACCGGTGTCGAGCGCCCCGGCCGGCTGGCCGGTCAGGGTGGCCAGCATCTGGCGGACGTTGGCCAGCTGGGCGTTGATCGAGTCGCGGCGCTGGGTCGCGGCGGCGACCTCGCGGTCCGAGTCCGACTTCACCCGAGCAGCGACGGCCTTGGCCTCGCTGACGATGCTGCCCGACTCCATCTCGGCGTTGTCGACGAGACGGCGAGCCTCCTGCTGGGCCTCCTTGCGGAGCGTGTCGGCCTCGGAGCGAGCGTCGTCGACCAGCTTGTTGGCGTGGTCGAGACGAGCGTTGGCCTCGGCGACGCTGGCCGCGAAGTCGGACTCGTGCTGGCGGCGGCGCTCGTTGAGGGTCGACTCGAAGTCGGCGGCGGCCTTGGCCGCGGTCGCCTTCTGCTCCTCGTAGACGGCCTGGGCCTCGTTCATCCGGGCGTCGGCGTCGCGACGGGCGGCGTCGAGGACCTCGTCGGCCTGGCGACGGGCGTCGGCGACGGTGCGCTTGTGCTCGGTGTCGGCGTCCTGCTTGAGGCCGGCGGCGTAGGCCTCGGCCTCGCTGCGGGTCGCGGCGGTGTGGGCCTCGAACTCGATCCGGGCACGCTCGAGCTCGGACGCGGCCTTCGAGCGCAGCTCGTCGGCCTCGTCGCGGGCCAGGCCGAGGATCTGGCCGACCCGGTCACCCAGGTGCTCGAAGGTCGCCGGGACCGGCTCGGCCGGTGCCACGATCGGGGCCGAGGGAGCGACCTTGGGCTGGGAGTTCAGCTGGACGGCGAGCTGGTCGCGCTGGGCGGCAAGCTCCTTGATCGCGCGCGCGAACTCGGCGAATCGCTGGTCAACCTCGGCCGGGTCGTAACCACGACGTACAAAGGTGAACTGCGACGTCTGGTCGGTCATCGCCGGTGTTCCTCTCATCGGGGGGTGCGGAGTTCAGTGTAGGGACGTTTAATCCGCGGGGTGGGCTGTTGTCGGAACCGCTAACGCCTGGATAACGCCCGAGAGCTGACCTAGTTCCGCAGTAATTGCGTCTCGGCGTTCCTGAAGTCGTCGAAGCTCGGCGTGGGTGTCCGCGACGGAGGCGTGAGCCTGGGCGATGATGGCGTCCGCCTCGGTCCGGGCAGCGGTCAGGTACTCCATCGCCTCGGCCCGGGTACGTCGTGCCGCGTCGGTCGCCTCACGCTGTCGGCGAGCGCCGTCCTCGACCGCCGTCTGGCGCAGCAGCGTCGCGCTCGCCTCGGCCTCCTCGATCCGGCGCTGGGCGCGGGCCTCGTGGCCGGCGGCGGCCGTCTCGGCCTCCTCCCGGATCTGGGAGGCGCGGTACTCGGCCGCCTCGACCAGTCCGTCGCTGTCGGCGTGGGCGGTGCGCAGGACCTGGGCCGCCTCCTCGCGCAGCGCCTGGCTCTCGGCATCGCTGGCGAGCCGGTCGGCGGCCAGCGCGGTCCGGGCCTCGAGGTCGGCTGCCTCGGCCTGCTCCCGTGCCTCGGCCAGGAACGCCTCGGCGGCGGCCTCGCCCTCCCGGGTGAGTCGGGCGCGTTCGTCCTCGGCGGTCTCCATCAGGTTCGACACCGCCGAGCGGGTCCACTCCATCTGCTCGGCCGCCTGGTCCATGTCACGACGGGCCTCGGCGTGCGCCTCGGCGAGGATCCGCTCGGACTCGGCGTGAGCCTGGGCGATGATCTCGGCGACGGTCGCCCGTGCCTCCTGCCGCTCGACCTCGGCCGCGGCGCGGATCTCGGCGGCGTTCCGTTCGGCCTCCATCTCGAGGGAGACCGAGTGGGCCTGCGCCTTCGCCATCAGCTCCTGCACGTGCGCGGCGGCCACGGTCGCGGTCTCGCGGGTCTGCTCCCGGGAGGCGTCCTCCTCGGCGATGGCGCGGATCCGGGCCTCGTCGATGATCTGGGCGGCGGCGTACTCGGCGGCCTTCGCGATCGCGGCGGCCTGCCCGCGGGCGGCGGTGACGACCTCCTCGGAGGCGCGGGCCTGGTCGGCGGCCTTGGTCCCGGCCTCGGCGACGATCCCAGCGGCCTGCTCCTCGGCCGCCAGGGTCAGCTGCTGTCCTTGAGCGACCGCATCGGCGATCACCTGACGGGCGTCCTCGGTGGCTCGGGTGAACTGCTCCTCGGCGCGCTCGACGATCCGTTGGGCGCTCTCCCGCTCCTGGTCGGCCAGCCGTCGGATCTGCTCGACCTCGAGCTCGCGGGCCCGCAGCGCCAGGGTGAGCTCGGCGGCCTCGGCCTGGGCAGCGGAGATGAGCTCCTCGGCCACCCGTTGGGCGCGCTGGAGCAGGGTTGCTGCGGTGTCGGGCCCGCGCGTGGGCGCGTCCGACGATTCGAGGGCCTCCTCAGGCACCGCGACACCCTCCTCCTGCATGGTCGGGACCGTGCGAGTCTAGAGGGCGAGAACCGTCCGTAGGTGTCGGAACGGTTTCGCGGACAGGGTGCCTAGGCCATGAAGCCGATCGACTCGGGTGCGAACTGCGGGAAGACCTTGGCCACCGACGCCGAGGTCCGTCGGCGCACCACCTCGGCGAGCACGCTGCGGTAGTCCAGGTTGACCGAGACGTCGGCGTCGAGCTGGTTGAGCAACGGGCTGACCTGGCCGTAGTAGCCGCCCTTCACCCCCGCGCCCAACGCCCACATCACGTTCCCCCAGCCGTGATCGGTGCCGCCGGATCCGTTCTCCTGGACCCTGCGGCCGAACTCGGACAGGACGACCATGGTGACCCGCGAGCGGGCGGCGCCGAGGTCGTTGAAGAACGCGGCCAGGGACTTGGCGAGGTCGCCGGCCATCGAGACCATCGGTCCCTTGCTGACGCTGCCGAGGTTGATGTGCATGTCCCAGTTCTCGTGGTCGACGCTGATCACCTGGGCGCCGACGTTGCCGCGGATCGTGCGGGCGACCGTCGCGAGGGCGTCACCCAGCGAGCTCTTCGGGTACAGGCCGGAGTGGTCGGCGGCACGACGCGCGCCGGCGAGGCCGGCGTTGCCGACCAGGGTGGTGCGCCAGGCCGCTCCCATCGCCCTCGGCTCGGCACCCCACACGGTCTGCAGGGCGCGCAGGCGGGGGTGGGCCGGGTCGCTCGGGTCCTCGCCGGCGATGCCGGTGTCGAGGTCGCTGACGGCCATGTAGGCCTGCGGACCCGCGAACGCCGGCGGTGGGGTCCGGCCGACCGCGATCCCCTGGAGCGGACTGGTCAGGGTGTCGGTGCCCAGCAGCCGGTTGAGCCACCCGACCCGCAACGCACTGCCGGGGGCGGCGTCCTCGAGGACCTCCATCGCGGCGAAGTGGCTGCGGTTGGCGATCGCCATCCCGGTGCCGTGGATCGCCGCGATCTGGCCCGCGTTCCACATCGGGAGCAGCGGAGCGAGCTGCGGGTGCAGTCCGTAGGTGTCGTCGGCGGCGAGCAGCGAGGCGCGTGGGATCGCGATCGTCGGACGTGCTTGGTAGTAGGTGGGGTCCGAGTGCGGCACCACCAGTGAGAGCCCGTCGGCGGCTCCTCGCAGGGAGACCACGACCAGGACGTTGGTGCCGAGCGAGGACGTCGCCGCTGCGGCCGGGGGAGAGAGCGTGACCGCGGTGCCGCCGAACATCAGGGTGGCTCCACCGATCGCCGCCATGCCGCCGAGCACGCCTCGGCGGCTGACCTGCGCGAACTCGGCACAGCCGCACGACTCCTCCTCGGAGCGTCGGGGTGCGGGAACAGCCATCTGGCTCATGGGGCGTCCTTGGTCTGGGTGGTCGGAGGGAGCACGGTCAGCAGCCGGTCAGCAGTAGTAGTGCGCCGGGGAGTCGAGCAGGGTGACGAGCAGGTCGGGGAAGCGCGGGCCGGGCCAGTCCCCGTTGCGCTTGATCACCGTCTTCGGCGTGAGGCCGGTGGTCGCGCAGCACGCCTTCAGCAGGGTCGAGGTGGACGGCCGGCCGAGCAGCGTCCGGGACAGGTGGTCCACCCAGAGCCGGAGGGTCAGCTTCTTGGCCGGCATGAAGCTGCGCGGGTCGCGGTAGGCGATGTCCTGGGCGGGGTACCAGCGGCCGGCGGCGGAGTAGTGCACGTCGGCCGAGACCAGGGCCCGCACCGGGGTCGCCCATGCCGCCGCGGTCTGCGGTGGCCCGTCCGGGGTGGGCCACCAGAACGGGGCGGCGCCGATCTTGTTGAGCTGCCAGAAGACCTGGTTGGCCGCCGCGCCCCAGTTCTGCGGGTGCTTGAACTGCGAGCCGATCGCGCGGTGGGTCGCGACCAGGTCAGCGGCCGGGTCGCGCAGCTTCGTGCCCGCACTGGCGGCGAAGTACGGCGACCGGATCAGGGCCCGCAGCACCGGCACGATCGCGGTGTCGTTGGCCAGGTAGACCGCGGCGAGCTGGTTCACCAGCGCCGCCGGCGGGGTGTCGCTGACGAAGGTGGTGGCCAGCTTCTGTGCGATCCGCTTGGCGGTCGCCGGGTGCCGGGCGAGGTAGTGCGCGAGGTCGGCGAGCACCTGCTCCCCGCCCTCGGTCGAGGCGTTGGCGTGGGTGAAGGGAGCCGGCCAGCCCTGACGTGTGGACATCACCGTCACCGGGCCGACCCAGTGGTTGGCGGGCTGGTAGGTCTGTCCCTTGCCGTTCGGGTTGGTGACGAAACCGGTCAGCACCCGGGCGGCGTTCTTGACGTCGTCCTCGGTGTAGTTGCCGACCCCGACGGTGTGCAGCTCCAGCAGCTCACGGCCGAGGTTCTCGTTCGGGTGCTCGGCGTTCGAGCCGCTGCCGCCCAGGTAGATCTGCATCGCCGGGTGGACCGTCGCGGCCAGCAGCAGGTCGGAGAACTTCCCCAGCGCCTTGCTCCGGATCATCCGGCCGTAGTCGGCGCGATACCGGAACTGGGCCTCGGGCCGGGCCGGGACGTGCAGGTGGCTCTCCCAGAACTCGGTGACCCGTTCCAGCACCTGGCGGGGGGAGACGACGCGGCGCACGATCAGCCAGCTCGGGTAGATCATCGAGAACCCGTCGGGGTCCAGGTTCCCCACGATGCTGCTCGACGGTGCTGCCGAGAGCTCGGGCCACCAGGTGGGCGCGACGTTCTGGCGGCCGTCGTAGGCCGAACGGACCTGGGCCTCGAACCAGGCGAGGCCCCCGCCGGCGGCCGCGACCTCGCGGGTCAGGGCAGGGGTGATGCCGTAGGAGAAGCGAGAGGCGATCGTGTGGTGCACGCCGGTGAGCACCGGGCTGGCCGCGTAGTGGCCCGGAAGGTAGCTGACCTTCTTCTTCTTGCGGGCCTTCTTCTTGTGGCCCTTCTTGCGCACCCGTGCGCGCGCGCTGATCGAATTCGCCATTGGTCTGTCCTTGACCCGCTTGAGGGGTGTCGTCCCTGACACCTGACACCCGGACAGTTCGGCGCCGCTACCACAAAGTTGAGTAAAGGTTCCTCGTTGTGGTGGCGATCGCATCCCAGCTGAAGTCGGCCACGGCACGCGCGCGACCGGCCTCGCCCTGCTGCCGGGCGCGGTCAGGGTCGGCGAGGGTCGCGGTCAGCGCCTCAGCGAAATCGGTGACGTAGCGTTCCGGATCCAACGGCGTCCCTGATCCGTCGTCAGACTGGTCGATCGGCACCAGTGCGCCGGTGACGCCGTCGACCACGACCTCGGGGATGCCGCCGGTCCGGGTCGCGACCACGGCGGTCCCGCAGGCCATCGCCTCGAGGTTGACGATGCCCAACGGTTCGTAGATCGACGGACAGGCGAAGACGGTCGCGTGGGTGAGCAGCGTGACCACGTCGGTGCGCGGCAGCATCGCGTCGATCCAGACCACGCCGTCCCGGGTGCGGGCGAGGTCGGCGACCAGCTCGCTCACCTCGGCGGCGATCTCGGGGGTGTCGGGGGCGCCCGCGCACAGCACCAGCTGCACCTCGGGCGGCAGCGCGGCCGCGGCACGGAGGAAGAGCGGGAGGCCCTTCTGTCGGGTGATCCGGCCGACGAAGATGACGCTGGGTCGGTCCGGGTCCAGGCCCAGCTCTCGGGCTCGGTCGGGGTTCGGTGTGGGCTGCCACAACGTCGCGTCGATCCCGTTGAGGATGGTGTGCACCTTGGCCGGATCCACTGCGGGATAGGCCCGGAGCACGTCGGCTCGCATCGCCTCACTGACGGCGATGATCGCGGAAGCGCCCTCGTAGGCGGTCCGCTCGGCCCAGCCGCTCAACGCGTAGCCGCCGCCGAGCTGCTCGGCCTTCCACGGACGCAGCGGTTCGAGCGAGTGCGCGGTGATGACGTGCGGGATCCCGTGCAGCAGGCCGGCGAGGTGGCCACCGAGGTTGGCGTACCAGGTGTGCGAGTGCACCAGGTCGGCGCCGACGGTGCGCTCGGCCATCAGCAGGTCGACCCCGAAGGACTGCAGGGACGGGTTGGTCCCAGCCAGCTCGGGGATCGGCGGGTACGACGTGGTGTCGGCCTCGGTGCGCGGGGCGCCGAACGCGTGCACGCCGTAGCTGTCGGGGCCGGCCCCGGTCGGGGGCAGCGAGCGCAGGGCGCGGACCAGCTCGGCCACGTGGACGCCGGCGCCACCGTAGATCTCCGGGGGGTACTCGCGAGTGAGGATGTCGGCGCGCACCCCTAGACAGTAGCGTGGGGACATGGTCGCGCCACTGCGCAAGAAAGTGCTCGCCATCGTGCTGGCCGGGGGCGAGGGCAAACGCCTCATGCCCCTGACCGCCGACCGAGCCAAACCCGCGGTGCCGTACGCCGGCATCTACCGCCTGATCGACTTCGCGTTGAGCAACGTGGTCAACTCCGGCTGCCTGCAGGTGGTGGTGCTGACCCAGTACAAGTCGCACTCCCTGGACCGGCACGTCACCCAGACCTGGCGGATGTCGACGATGCTCGGCAACTACGTGGCCTCGGTACCGGCGCAGCAGCGCGTGGGGAAGAACTGGTACCTCGGCTCGGCCGACGCGATCTACCAGAGCCTCAACCTGATCGGCGACGAGATGCCCGACCTGGTGATCGTGGTCGGTGCCGACCACGTCTACCGGATGGACTTCGCCCAGATGGTCGAGCAGCACCTCGAGGTCGGGGCGGCCTGCACCGTCGCTGCGATCCGGCAGCCGATCTCGCTGGCCCCGCAGTTCGGGGTGATCGAGGTCGAGCCGACCGATCCGCGCCGGATCAAGGAGTTCCGGGAGAAGCCGACCGATCCGGTCGGCCTGCCCGACAACCCGGACGAGGTGCTGGCCTCGATGGGCAACTACTGCTTCGACACCGACGCCCTGGTCGACGCCGTCACCCGGGACGCCTTCGACCGTTCCTCGGCGCACGACATGGGCGGCGACATCGTGCCCGCCTTCGTGGCCCGCGGAGAGGCGGCGGTCTACGACTACCGCGACAACGAGGTGCCCGGGGCCACCGAGCGGGACCGCGGCTACTGGCGCGACGTCGGGACGCTGCGCAGCTACTACGACGCCCAGATGGACGTGGTCTCCCCGCTGCCGGTGTTCAACCTCTACAACTACGACTGGCCGATCTTCACCTCGCACGGGCCCTACCCGCCGGCGAAGGTGGTCGAGTCGACCGTCGACGAGGTGCTGCTCTCACCGGGCGTCGTCGTCACCGGCGGATCGGTGGTCCGTTCGGTGCTCTCGCCCGGCGTCTTCGTCTCCGAGGGGGCCGACGTGGTGGGGTCGGTGCTGATGAACGACGTCAAGATCGGTCGCGGTGCGATCGTGCACAACGCGATCCTCGACAAGAACATCGTGATCCCGCCCGGTGCCCGGGTCGGCATCGACCCGGAGGAGGACGAGAAGCACGGGTTCGTGGTCGTCGACGGTCTGACGATCGCCGGCAAGGACCAGCCCTATGACTGAGTCCGGTGCTGTGCTGGGGCGCAGCGTCGCGATCCTGGGTGGCACCGGTCGGCTCGGGCGCTCCCTCGGCGGACGGCTGGCCCTCGCCGGGGTCCGGGTGATCCTCGGCAGCCGCGACCACGGCCGTGCGGCCGCGGCCGCCGGTGCGGTCGAGTCACGGTGGGGTGGTGCGGTGGTCGGCATGCTCAACGCCGACGCGGCCGAGGCCGCCGAGATCACGATCATCGCCGTGCCGTGGTCAGCGCACGCCGAGGTGCTGCGCGAGCTGCACGATGCGCTCAAGGGCAAGGTCGTCGTCGACGCGGTCAACCCGCTGGCCTTCGACCACCACGGCGCCTACCCGGTGCACGTGTGGGAGGGCAGCGCGGCGCAGCAGGCGGCGGCACTGCTGAGCGAGTCCATCGTGACCAGCGCCTTCCACACGGTCGCCGCCGACCTGCTCGACGACCCCGCCGCGGTCCTCGACTCCGACGTGCTCGTGATGAGCGACGATGCCGCCGCGGCGCGCCTCGTGCAGGACCTGGTCGACGTCGTGCCCGGCCTGCGCGGCGTCGCGGGCGGTGGACTGCGCAACAGCCAGCAGGTCGAGGCCCTGGTGGCGAACCTGATCGCGATCAACCGCTCGCACGAGGAGCGCACGGGGGAGTCGGTGCACGCCGGGATCCGGATCACCGGGCTCGACTCGCACTAGTCCAAACTAGAACCTGTTCTCATTTAGTGATCGGCGGTAGGTTGGCGCCGTGAGTCTCAAGATCGGCTACAAGGCCTCCGCAGAACAGTTCGGACCGCGTGACCTGCTCAACTTCGGTGTGCTCGCCGAGGAGGTCGGGCTCGACAGCGTGTGGGTCAGTGACCACTTCCAGCCCTGGCGCCACATCGGCGGCCACGCCCCGGCCGCGCTGCCGTGGATGGGGGCGCTCGCCGAGCGCACCGAGCGGGTCCTGCTGGGCACGTCCGTGCTCACCCCGACCTTCCGGCACAACCCGGCGATGGTCGCCCAGTCCTTCGCCACCCTGGCCCAGCTCGCCCCCGGACGGATCGCCCTCGGCGTCGGTTCGGGTGAGGCGCTCAACGAGGTCGCCGTGCTCGGTGACTTCGAGTGGCCCGAGTTCAAGGAGCGCTACGCCCGCCTGCGCGAGGCCGTCCGGCTGATCAAGCAGCTCTGGGCCGAGGAGCGGGTCACGTTCGAGGGCGAGTACTACCAGACCGTCGACGCGACCATCTACGACCGCCCCGACGTCCCGATCCCGATCTACATCGCCGCGGGCGGCCCGCAGGTCGCCAAGTACGCCGGCCGCGCCGGTGACGGCTTCATCTGCACCTCCGGCAAGGGCATGGAGCTCTACACCGAGAAGCTGCTGCCCGCGCTCGCCGAGGGCCGCGAGCTGTCGGGCCGGACCGGTGATGCCGACCGGATGATCGAGATCAAGCTCTCCTACGCCCCGACCCGCGAGGAGGCGCTGGAGAACTGCCGGTTCTGGGCGCCGCTGTCGCTCTCGGCCGAGGAGAAGCACTCGTTGCAGGACCCGGCCGCGATGGCCGCCGCCGCCGACGCGCTGCCGATCGAGCAGGTCGCCAAGCGCTGGATCGTCGCGACGAACGTCGACGAGGTGCTCGCCGAGGTGGGTCCGTACGTCGACGCCGGACTGACCCACCTGGTCTTCCACGCCCCCGGGGACGACCAGGAGGCGTTCCTGCGCTCCTTCGGCGCCGAGGTGCTGCCCGCGCTGCGCGCGCTCTGACCCGTGGCGACGTACTCAGCGGGGGAGATCCGCGAGGCGTACGCCGCGTTCCACGCCTCGGTCGAGACCTTCGTCGAGACCGGTGACTGGAGCGGGTACGCCGACCTGTTCACTCCCGACGCGCTCTACATCGAGCACGCGATGGGCACGTTCCGTGGCCGGGACGAGATCCGGGCCTGGGCGGTGAGGACGATGACCGCCTACCCCGGTCGGGTGATGACCGGTTTCCCGCTGGCCTGGCAGGTGGTCGATCCCGAGACCTCACGGCTGATCTGCGAGGTGCGCAACCCGATGCCCGACCCCGGTGACGGCACGCTGCTCGAGGAGTCGAACCTGACGATCATGACCTACGCGGGGGACGGGCTGTTCTCCTGCGAGGAGGACGTCTACAACCCGCTGCGGTTCCACGCGATGTCGATGACGTGGGCGAAGATCGCCGCCGCGCACGGGAAGGCCGACGCCGACGCCCTCGCCTACCTGGCGACGTACGGCGGCTGAGGCCCCGAAATGCACTAACTGGTCTTGAACCTCGCCCGGACCTGGTGGATCGGGCTGGTTCAAGACCAGTTAGTCGCAGAACTGCTTACTTCGCGTTGGCCTTGCGGGCCCGCGACGCGGTCTTGGCGCGGTCGTTGGCGTTGAGCACGACCTTGCGGATCCGGACCATGTCGGGGGTGACCTCGACACACTCGTCGTCGCGGCAGAACTCGAGGCACTGCTCGAGCGAGAGCTCGCGCGGCGGGGTCAGCTTCTCGAAGTTGTCCGACGTCGCCGACCGGATGTTCGTCTGCTGCTTCTCCTTGGTGATGTTCACGTCCATGTCGTCCTGGCGCGAGTTCTCACCGATGATCATGCCCTCGTACACCTCGGTGCCCGGCTTGACGAAGATCGTGCCGCGCTCCTGGAGCGAGGTCATCGCGTGCGCGGTGGCGGCACCGGAGCGGTCGGCGACGAGCGAGCCGTTGTTGCGGGCGCGGATCTCGCCGGCCCACGGGGTGTAGCCCTCGGAGATCGAGGACGACATCCCGGTGCCGCGGGTCTCGGTGAGGAAGTCGGTGCGGAAGCCGATCAGGCCACGCGCCGGCACGACGAACTCCATCCGGACCCAGCCGGTGCCGTGGTTCGTCATGTTCTCCATCCGGCCCTTGCGGATGGCGAGGAGCTCGGTGATCGAGCCGAGGTACTCCTCGGGGGCGTCGATCGTCAGGCGCTCGAGCGGCTCGTGCAGCTTGCCGTCGACCTCCTTGGTGACGACCTGCGGCTTGCCGACGGTGAGCTCGTAGCCCTCGCGACGCATCTGCTCGACCAGGATCGCCAGCGCGAGCTCGCCACGGCCCTGGACCTCCCAGGCGTCCGGACGCTCGGTCGGCAGCACGCGGAGCGAGACGTTACCGATCAGCTCGGAGTCGAGCCGGTCCTTGACCATGCGCGCGGTGACCTTGGAGCCCTTGACCTTGCCCACCAGCGGGGAGGTGTTGGTACCGATGGTCATCGAGATGGCCGGGTCGTCGACGTGGATCAGCGGCAGCGCGATCGGGTTCTCCGGGTCGGCCAGCGTCTCGCCGATCATGATGTCCGGGATACCGGCGATGGCGACGATGTCACCGGGGCCGGCGATCTCGCCGGGCTCGCGGTGCAGGCCCTTGGTGATCAGCAGCTCGGTGATCTTGACCAGCTTGGTCTCGCCGGTGCGGGTCATCCAGGCGACCTGCTGGCCCTTCTTCAGGTAACCCTGGAAGATCCGGACGAGCGCCAGACGGCCGAGGAACGGCGAGGCGTCGAGGTTGGTGACGTGGGCCTGCAGCGGGGCGCCCTCGTCGTACTCCGGCGCGGGAATGGTGTCCAGGATGGTCTTGAACAGCGGCTCGAGGTTGTCGCCCTCGGGCAGGGAGCCGTTCTCCGGCTTGACCGACGACGCGATGCCGGCCTTGCCCGAGGCGTAGACCACGGGGAAGTCGAGGGCGTCGTGCGGGTGCGAGTCGTCGAGCAGGTCCATGAAGAGCTCGTAGACCTCGTCGGTGACCTCGTCGATACGAGCGTCGGGACGGTCGACCTTGTTGATCACCAGGACGACGGGCATGTCGGCGTTGAGCGCCTTGCGCAGCACGAAGCGGGTCTGCGGGAGCGGGCCCTCGGAGGCGTCGACGAGCAGCACGATGCCGTCGACCATCGACAGACCACGCTCGACCTCGCCACCGAAGTCGGCGTGACCGGGGGTGTCGATGATGTTGATCGTCATGCCCTCGGGGGCGGAGGCACCGTTGTAGTGGATCGCGGTGTTCTTCGCGAGGATCGTGATGCCCTTCTCGCGCTCCAGGTCACCGGAGTCCATGACGCGGTCGCCGACGGACTCGGCCTCGTGGGCGCTGTAGGCGCCTCCCTGGCGCAGCATCGCGTCGACCAGGGTGGTCTTGCCGTGGTCGACGTGGGCAACGATGGCGACGTTGCGGAGGTTGGCCTTCATGGCTCTCTTTCGATCGGGCTTTCAGACGGCGTCTCGCGCCGCCCCGGGGGGAACGGGAGGGTCAGGCGAGGGCGCGGCTGACCGCGTCCTCGACGTGGACCGTGATGACGTCGAGCACGGGGATCTCGACGTCCTGGGGGCGCA
Source organism: Nocardioides sp. JCM 18999 (assembly GCF_055391175.1). Classification (NCBI taxonomy): domain Bacteria; kingdom Bacillati; phylum Actinomycetota; class Actinomycetes; order Propionibacteriales; family Nocardioidaceae; genus Nocardioides; species Nocardioides sp. JCM 18999. The sequence goes on along the minus strand of NZ_AP043887.1, from coordinate 2,830,012 downwards.
CCAGCAGCGACAGCTCGCTGGCGGCGAAGATGATGGCCTCAGCGCCGGCATCGGTGAGCTCGTCGATGATGCCGATGACCCGCTTGCGGGAGCTGGGGTTGATCGTGCGGAAGATCAGCTCGTCGTAGACGATCGACTCGAGCGTGTCGGTGTGCAGCTCGTCGGGCATGTTCACGTTGATCCCGTGGGACCCGATCCGCTCGGCGAAGAAGTGGTCGGTGAGCGTGAACGCCGTGCCCATGAAGCCGACCGTCTCGACCCCGGCGGCCTTGATCCGCTCAGCCATCAGGTCGGCGAGGTGGACGACCGGGACGGAGACCGCGGCCGCGACCTCGTCGTAGACCCGGTGGAAGGTCGTGGTCGCGAGGATCAGGAAGTCGGCGCCGGCACGCTCCGCACGGGTCGCCGCATCGACGAGGATCTCGGCAACCTTCGCCCAGTCCCCGGCACGCTGGAGCTCGGTGAGCTCGGCGAAGTCCAGCGAGATCATCACGACCTGCGCGGAGTGGAGTCCACCCCGCTCCGCCTGGATGCCCTTGTTGAGGCCTTCGTAGTAGGCGGCGCTGCTCTCCCAGCTCATCCCGCCGATGAGTCCGATCGTCTGCACGCTCAAAAGTCTCCCATCGGAGCGTGCGCGGCAAAGAATCCGCGAGCACCCCGCCGAGCGCGTTCGGGGGCGCTCAGACGCGGTGCACCTTGTGCGGCGCCGCCTGCACCCGGGGCTTGATCACCAGCTCGTCGATGTTGACGTGCGCCGGGCGGGTGGCCATCCAGACGATAGCGTCGGCGATGTCGGAGGCGATCAGCGGCTCCGGAACACCGGCGTAGACCGCGTCGGCGCGCTCCTGGTCACCGTCGTAGCGGGTCAGGGAGAACTCCTCGGTGCGGACCATCCCGGGGGCGATCTCCATCACCCGGACGGGCTGCTCGACGATCTCGAGCCGGAGCACCTCGGTCAGGGCCCGCAGCCCGAACTTGGCCGCGTTGTACCCGCCGCCGCCCTCGTAGGCCCGGCGCCCGGCGATCGAGCCGACGTTGATGATCGCGGCCGGCCCACCGGCCTCACCGGCCGCCACCAGCGCGGGCAGCAGTGCTTGGGTCACCTGGAGGACGCCGATCACGTTGACGTCGTACATCCGACGCCAGTCCTCGCTCTCGGACCCTGCGACCGGGCTGACCCCGAACGCGCCACCGGCGTTGTTGACCAGCAGGTCGAGCCGCGGACCGACCGCCTCGGCGAGCCGGGCCACCGAGGCGGGGTCGGTGACGTCGGTGGTCACCGCGACGCCGCCGAGCTCGGCGGCGAGCCCCTCGATCCGGTCGGTGCGGCGGGCCGCGAGCACCACCCGGTACCCGGCGGCGGCGAGCTGGCGGGCCGTCTCGGCACCGATCCCGCTCGATGCTCCGGTGACCACGGCGGTCAGGGCGGGGGACTTCGACGTCGGGTTCGCGACCATGCGTCCTATTCTGGAGCCCATGGCAGAGGCGGAGATCAGGCGGGTCGCGATGATCAGCCTCCACACCTCGCCCCTGGACCAGCCCGGGACGGGCGACGCCGGGGGCATGAACGTGTACGTCCTCGAGCTCGCGCGCCGGCTGGCGGCCCGCGACGTCGAGGTCGACATCTTCACCCGGGCCACCTCGTCGTCGCTGCCGGCCGCGGTCGAGGCGGAGGCCGGGATCGTGGTGCGGCACGTGGCGGCGGGACCGTTCGAGGGACTCTCCAAGCTCGAGCTCCCGGGACAGCTGTGCACCTTCGCCCGCGAGGTGCTGCGTGCCGAGGCGCTGCACCCGCCCGGGTGGTACGACGTGCTGCACTCGCACTACTGGCTGTCGGGCCAGGTCGGCGCGCTCGCACGGGACCGCTGGCAGGTGCCGCTGATCCACACGATGCACACGATGGCGAAGGTCAAGAACCTCTCCCTCGCCGAGGGTGACACCGCCGAACCGGTCGCGCGGGTGATCGGCGAGGAGCAGGTCGTCGAGGCCGCCGACGTCGTGATCGCCAACACCGACCTCGAGGCCGACCAGCTGATCGAGCTCTACGACGCCGACCCGGCCCGGGTCGCGGTGGTCCATCCCGGCGTGGACCTGAGCTGCTTCACCCCGCTCGGCACCCAGCGGGCCCGCGAGCTGGTCGGGCTCCCGCACGACGCCCTGGTCGTGCTGTTCGCCGGTCGGATCCAACCGCTCAAGGCTCCTGACGTGCTGCTGCGCGCCGTCGCGGTGCTCGTGGAGCGGAAGCCGGAGCTGCGCTCGCGTCTCGTCGTCCCGGTCGTCGGAGGCCCCTCGGGAACCGGGCTGGCCCGCCCGGAGGCGCTCTCGGCGTTGGCCGCTCAGCTCGGGATCGCCGACCTGGTCCGGTTCATCCCGCCGATGACCCAGACCGACCTGGCCCAGTGGTACGCCGCGGCCACCGTCGTCGCGGTGCCCTCCTACAGCGAGTCGTTCGGCCTGGTGGCGATCGAGGCGCAGGCGTGCGGGACCCCCGTGGTCGCGGCGGCCGTCGGCGGACTGACCACGGCGGTCGCCCACGAGCGGTCCGGACTGCTGGTGGACTCGCACGACCCCGAACGCTGGGCCGACGCGCTGATGCGGGTCCTGCTCGACGACCGACTGCGTGACCAGCTCGAGGCCGGCGCCCACCGGCACGCCCAGGACTTCTCCTGGGACGCCACCGCCGGTCGCACCCTCGACGTCTACGCCAAGGCGAGCGGGCTGATGCGGGACGGCACCCGATGACCGATCAGCCGGAGCTGCCCGGCCCGCCCGACGTCTTACGTGGCTGGCTGGACGACAACGGGATCGACTTCGACGAGGTGGTCGCCGAGACGGGGGAGCACAGCTTCTCCTTCGCCCTCCCTGGGGAGCAGAAGCTGCAGACCCCGATCCGGCTCGACCTCGGCCGGCACGCGCTCGGCGTGCACGCCTTCGTCTGCCGCCGGCCCGACGAGAACCACGAGGCCGTCTACCGCTGGCTGCTCGAACGCAACATGCGGTTGTACGGCGTCGCGTTCGGCCTCGACCGCGACGGGGACGTCTACCTCGATGCCCGGTTGCCGCTGGCCCTGGTCGATGCCGCCGAGCTCGACCGGCTGCTGGGCAGCGTGCTCAGCTACTCCGACGGGTCGTTCAACACCCTGCTCGAGCTGGGATTCGCCAGCTCGATCCGCAAGGAGTGGGCGTGGCGGCTCGAGCGAGGGGAGTCGACGGCGAACCTCGCCGCGTTCGAGTCCCTCCGCCCGGCGGATTGATTGGCTGAAGGACGTCAGCGCGTGCGGCGCCAAGGCGCCGGAGCGAAGGCGGCCTTGGAGCGAAGCGGCCGTCGAGCGAAGGCAACGCCGGCGACGCTCCGCTGCCGTCCTTCACAGGTCGAGCTTGTAGCCCAGGCCTCGTACGGTGACGAGGTACTTCGGCTCGCCCGGGTCGGGCTCGATCTTGGCACGCAGCCGCTTCACGTGGACGTCGAGGGTCTTGGTGTCGCCGACGTAGTCGGAGCCCCACACCCGGTCGATCAGCTGGCCGCGGGTGAGCACCCGGCCGGGGTTGCGCAGGAACATCTCGAGCAGCTCGAACTCCTTGAGGGGGAGTCGCTGCTCGCCGCCGTTGACGGTCACGACGTGCCGCTCGACGTCCATCCGGACCGGGCCGGCCTCCAGCGTCTGCGGGGAGAGCTCGGGCTCGGTGCCGCGACGCAGCACGGCCCGGATCCGGGCGACCAGCTCGCGCGGAGAGTAGGGCTTGGTGACGTAGTCGTCGGCGCCGAGCTCGAGGCCGACCACCTTGTCGACCTCGTCGTCCTTGGCCGAGACCATGATCACCGGCACCGCGGAGGTGCTGCGGATCTGGCGGCAGACCTCGGTGCCGGGGATCCCGGGCAGCATCAGGTCGAGCAGCACGATGTCGGCCCCGTTGCGGTCGAACTCCTTGAGCGCGTCGTCGCCGTTCTCGGCGATCGCCACTTCGAAGCCCTCCTTGCGGAGCATGTAGGACAGAGCCTCGGAGTAGGACTCTTCGTCCTCGACGACAAGCACGCGGGTCACGCGATTACCTCCTGGTCGGCGGCGGCATCGGCCACCGTGTAGTGCGGAAGAGTGAGGGTGAAGGTGGAGCCCTGTCCTTCAACGGACCAGACCTTCACCTCGCCGCCGTGGGTCGCGGCGACGTGCTTCACGATCGACAGGCCGAGCCCGGTCCCACCGGTGGAGCGGTGGCGGGCCGGGTCGACCCGGTAGAACCGTTCGAAGATCCGGTCCAGCTCCTCGGACGGGATCCCGATGCCCTGGTCGACGACCGCGATCGAGACGGCGTCCCCGCTGAGCTTGGTGGTGATCGAGACCGACGAGCCGGGCTCGGAGTAGTTCACGGCGTTGGCGACGAGGTTCGTCACCGCGGTCATCACCTGCTCCTCGTTGCCGGCGATCAGCAGGTTCTTCGCCCCGCCGGTGTTGACGCCGATGTGGCGTCGCGAGGCGTCGACCCGGACCACGTCGACGGCGTTGGCGATGATCGCGTCGACGTCGACGGCGACCGGCCGCTCCAAGGGCTCGTCGCCCTGGAGGCGGGAGAGCTCGATGATCTGCTGGACCAGCTCGGTCAGCCGGTCGGACTCGATCAGCATCCGGTCGGAGAAGCGCTTCACCGCGACGGGGTCGTCCGCGGCCTCGGCGACCGCGTCGGCCAGCACCCGGATCGCACCGACCGGGGTCTTGAGCTCGTGCGAGACGTTGGCGACGAAGTCGCGCCGGACCGCCTCGACGCGGCGCTCCCGGGTGCGGTCCTCGAGCAGCGCGAGCACCAGCCGGGAGCCGAGGGGGGCGACGCGTGCCAGCACGTGGCGCGCCGGTCCGTTGGGTCGGTCCATCACCAGCTCGGACTCGCGGATCTGGCCGTCGCGGCGCACCTGGCGCACCAGCGTGGACAGCTCGTCGGAGAGCAGCGCGGTGCCGCGGACCAGGCCGAGGGCGTACGTCGGGGCGCTGGCCTTGACCACCACGTCGTCATCGTCGATCACAACGGCGGACGAGCGCAGCACGGCCAGCACGGTGGCGACCTCGGGCGGCACGACGGGCGCCTCAGTCACGGGCAACCGCCGCTGCTGGCGGTCGCTGATGTGCCAGGCCATCACGGCGGCCCCAGCGACGACGGCCCCGAGGAGCGCGGCGAGAAACGCCTGCGTCGTCGGGTTCACATACTCAGCGTAAGGCCCCGGTTCACCTGGACTTCGCCAACTCACGTCCCCAACGCCCAACGTTCACCGGCCGTTCACTGGTCCACCCCATCTGGTCATATCCGATGCGTAACGTGGCGCGTATGCGTAATGCGTTCCACGACGACCTCGAAACCGTCTTCTCCGACCTCGCCAGGGTGTGCGACACCGTCGGCCAGTCGGTCAACCGGTCCACCCGCGCGCTGCTCACCGCCGACGGCCCGCTCGCCGAGGAGGTGATCTCCGCCGACGCGGCGGTCGACACCGCCCGGGACGAGATCGAGGCCGAGTGCTTCCAGCTGCTCAGCCTCCAGGCGCCGGTCGCCGGAGACCTGCGGATCGTGGTCGCCGCACTGCGGATGATCAGCGACCTGGAGCGGATGGGTGACCTGAGCGTCCACGTCGCCAAGATCGCCCGGATGCGGCTTCCCGAGGTCGCCGTCCCGGAGGCCGCCCGCGCCTCCCTGTCCCGGATGGGGGAGATCGCCGAGGAGATGGTTACTCGGACCTCGGCCATCATCCGCGAGCGCGACCTCGACGGGGCGGCCGCACTGGCCGTCGACGACGAGGAGATGGACCAGCTGCGGCGCGGTTCGTTCGCCCAGATGCTCGCCGAGGACTGGCCCTACGGCGTCGAGGCCGCCGTCGACGTGGCCCTCCTGGGCCGCTACTACGAGCGGATCGCCGACCACGCCGTCTCCGTCGCCAACCGGGTCGTCTTCGTCGTGACGGGGGAGAACCCCGCCCTCGCCGACGCCTGAGCGCGGACGCCCAAAACCGGTTCGACCCGGCCGCACCCCGGCCCTAGGGTTCAGGGGTGGAGAAGCCGGCCGTCGGGCCCCTGGTCGCTGTCAGCGTCACTCTGGTCTGCTGGGCCTCGGCGTTCGTCGCCATCCGGTACCTGGCCGACGACTTCCGTCCCGGCGCCCTCGCCCTGGGTCGGATGCTGGTCGGCACCGTCAGTCTGAGCCTGGTCGTGCTCTGGTCACGCGCCCGGGGGATCCGACTGATCCGCCCGAGCCGCCCCCAGTGGTTGCGGATCACCCTCATCGGGGTGCTCTGGTACGCGGTCTACATGATCGCGCTCAACACGGGCGAGCGGCACGTGGACGCCGGGACCGCGTCCCTGGTGCTGCAGCTCTCCCCGGTGGTGATCGCCGTGCTGGCCGCGATCTTCCTCGGCGAGAGCTTCACCAGCCGGCTCGCGATCGGGTTGGCGATGGCCTTCTTCGGTGTGGTCCTGATCGCGTTCGCCTCCGACGGGGGCACCGGCGACCACCCGGTGCTCGGGGTCGCCCTCTGCTTGATCTCGGTGGCGTCGTACTCGGTGTCGGTGATCCTGCAGAAGCCGCTCGCCGGGCGGATCAGCGCGATCCAGCTGACCTGGATGGCCTGCGCGATCGGGACGACGGCGATGCTGCCGTGGATCGGGCAGCTCCTCGACGACCTGGCGGCGGCGCCGACCTCGTCGGTGCTGTGGCTCGCCTACCTGGGGGTCTTCCCGACGGCGATCGCCTTCACCACCTACGGCTACGCGCTCGAGCACCTCACGGCGTCGCAGCTCGGGATCTCGACCTATGCGGTCCCGGTGATCTCGATCGCGCTGGCCGCGGTCTTCCTCGGCGAGGTCCCCGCACCCCTGGCGTACGTCGGCGGAGCGCTCGCGCTCGCGGGCGTGGCGGTCGCCCGCCGCCGCCCGCGGGTGGCCTAGCGGGTTACTGCTTGCCCTGGTTGGCGACCGCGGCGGCAGCAGCGGCGGCGGCCTCGGGGTCGAGGTACTCCCCGCCCGCGACCAGCGGCTTGAAGGCGTCGTCGAGGCGGTAGACCAGCGGCTGGGCGGTCGGGATGTTCAGCGCGGCGATGTCGGTGTCCGAGATGCCGTCGAGGTGCTTGACCAGCGCGCGCAGGCTGTTGCCGTGCGCGGTGACCAGGACGGTGCGGCCGGCCTGCAGGTCCGGGATGATGGCCTCGTCGAAGTAAGGCACGATCCGGGCCACGACGTCCTGGAGGCACTCGGTCTCGGGGACCTCGATGTCGGCGTAGCGCGGGTCGCCGGCCTGGGAGAACTCGGAGTCGGCCTCGATCGGCGGCGGCGGGACGTCGTACGAGCGGCGCCAGAGGTTGAACTGCTCCTCGCCGAACTTCTGCAGCGTCTCGGACTTGTTCTTGCCCTGCAGGGCGCCGTAGTGGCGCTCGTTGAGACGCCAGTCGCGGGTGACCGGGATCCAGTGTCGGTCGGCGGCGTCGAGCGCCAGCGACGCGGTGTTGATCGCGCGACGCAGCAGGCTGGTGTGCACGATGTCGGGGAGGATGCCCGCCCGCTTGATCAGCTCACCGCCGGCGGTCGCCTCGGCGCGACCCTTCTCCGAGAGGGCGACGTCGACCCAGCCGGTCGAGAGGTTCAGCGCGTTCCACTCGCTCTCGCCGTGGCGGAGCAGGATCAGGGTCGAGGTCACGGTCGTTCCGGGCCGGCTCAGTGCTCGGACTCGGCGGCCGGGGCGGCCTCGGCGAAGTCGCAGCTGTACTTCTCGGCGCCGGCGAGCTCCGCCGCGGCGAGGACGAGCTTGCCGCCGGAGACGGCCTCGTACTCGTGGCACTGGGTCACGACGATCGCGTTGACCTTGATGTCGGTGAGCTCGCCACCGGTCTCGAAGGTGACCGTGACGGGGACGACCTGGCCGGCGCGGAAGTCGCCGGTGACCTTGATGCCGCCGTCGAGGAACAGGTTGGCGCGCTGGCCGGACTCGAGGGTGAGCTCCTGGACCCGGCCGGTGGTGACACCGGAGAGGCCGCGCAGCGTGGCCTCCTCGCCGCCCTGGTTGACCGAGACGGTGGAGACGAAGGTGCCGAAGCCGTCGGCGGGAGCGACGATCCGCGCGGCCTGGACGTTGATGTCGCCGGAGGTGCCCGAGCCGCCGTTGACGATCACGTTGGGTCGGTCGGTCGCGTAGTCGAACCCGCTCAGCGAGCAGGAGCTCAGGACCGGGGTGAGCGCCACGGCGGCGGCGACGGCCACCAGCTTGATCGGGCGCGGGCTGCGAACGTTCCTCTTCACGGCCCACATGTTAGCGGTGCCGGATGACATCTAGGCAGCCAGTCCGGACTGTTGGGCCACGACAGCGATCACGGTGCCGAGGATCCCGAGGTAGACGATGGTCCCGACGAGCAGGCCGGTGGCCCCGATCCGGCGGCCCAACCAGAGCGGCAGGTAGGTCCATCCGTCGGCGTCGTCGGCCACCAGACCCCACAGGGCGGTCAGCACGTGGACCCCGATCCCGATCAGCGCCGCCAGCAGGACGAGCACGAGGTTGGGCGGGTTCCCCTCGGTCCGACCGCCCCAGCCGCCGTACGAGAGGAAGGCGGGGAGGAGGCCGAACGCGATCGCCCACGGCAGCCAGCTCAGCGGGCCGCAGCGGACCAGGCGGAGCCGCAGGTTGCCGAGCGCGGCGACCGCGATACCGACCAGGTAGCACGCGCCGGCCATCAGGCCGTTGGTCACCGCCAGCGGGATCAGCAGCAGCACGGCGCAGGCGAGGCTGAAGGCCAGCGTGGACGGCTCGAGGCCGTCGGGGACCGCCTTGACCCGCTGGTGCCGGACGTCGGTGGCGGCGTCGACCAGGTCGTTGTGCCAGCCGAGCACGGTCTGGCCGATCAGGACGGTGACCGCCACGAGCGCCACCTCACGGGCCGAGCGGCCGGAGGCGGCTGCGGCAACGGCCAGCACGAACGCGGTCAGGAGCGCCTGGCGGGGGTGGGCCGCTCGGACGAGGAGTCCCGGGGTGGTCCGTGCGAACCGCCGAAGACGTGGAGTGGGGAGGGTCATTGCGGCCATGTTGAGGACGTTTCCACCACATGAACCCCCTATCTGTCAACCCGCCCGGGTCCTGGATAGGGCCTCTGACCTGCGAAAACGCGAATTTCGTCACCGGGGATCCGTGGTAGACTGAGCGGTCTAGGAAGGGGTTCTACGACTTATGACTTTCACTGTCGGCGAGACCGTTGTGTATCCGAATCATGGCGCGGCCACCATCGAGGACATCGAGATGCGCACCATCAAGGGAGAGGAACGGCAGTACCTCGTCCTGAGGATCATCGCCCAACAGGACCTCGTGGTCCGTGTTCCGGCTGGAAACCTCGACCTGGTCGGCGTCCGTGACGTCGTCGACCGCGACGGACTCGACAAGGTGTTCGAGATCCTGCGTGCTGCGCACGTCGAGGAGCCGACCAACTGGTCGCGCCGCTACAAGGCCAACCTGGAGAAGCTCCACTCCGGTGACGTGAACAAGGTCGCCGAGGTCGTGCGCGACCTGTGGCGTCGCGAGCGTGACCGGGGTCTGTCGGCGGGCGAGAAGCGGATGCTCGCGAAGGCCCGCCAGATCCTCGTCTCCGAGCTCGCGCTGTGCGAGAAGACGAACGAGGACAAGGCCGAGGCCATGCTCGACGAGGTCCTCGCTTCCTGACGTGGATCTTCCTGTTCTTGAGCCGACCCTCGGTCTCGTCGTTGAGACGGACCGGGGGTCGCTCCCTTTCTCGCTGATCCACGGCGAGTCGCTGGTCGCCTGCGCCGCCTGGGCGCTCGGTGAGGCCGGGGTGACGCTGGTCGACTACAACGCCCCCTGGGCTGCGCTGGCCGACGCCGAGGAGCCGGTCGTGCTGCACGACGTGCTGTGCCCGATGACGCCCGCCTCCTTCATCGCCGACGCGGTGCTGGCGGCCGAGTCCGAGCCGGGTGCGGTCGTGGTCGGGGTCCGACCCGTCACCGACACGATCAAGGCGCTCACCGCGACCGGCGAGGTCGGCGAGACTCTCGACCGCTCGGCGCTGCAGCAGGTGGTCTCGCCGATCGTGCTGCCGCCGGCCGCCGTCGCCGCCGTGGCCGAGTCAGGGGGATCGTTGCCCAGCACCGACTTCGCGGTGCTGGTCGGACACCTGGCTCAGGCCGGGTTCCCGGTGGTGCTGATCGAGGCGCCGGCCGAGTCCCGGCGGGTCGCATCGCCCGACGACGTACGGCTGCTGGAAGCGCTCACGAGCGGAGCAGACGCGCCGTCGTGGTGACGTCCTCGGCGAAGGTCACCTTGAGGTTGAGCGGGCTGCTCGGCACCGCGGCGATCCGGGTCGGGGTGTAGGCGGCCAGGGTGCCGGCGGTGTCGGTGGCGTCGAACCCGTCGGCGTGGGCCGCCTCGTAGGCACTCACCAGGGCCGCGGCGCGGAACGCCTGCGGGGTCTGGACCCCGACGACCCCCGGGTGCGGGGTCAGCCTGGCGACGTCGATCAGGCCCGGCACGGCAGCGACCGGGATCGCGCCGCCGACCGTGCGAGCGCCGGTAATCACCGCGTCGAAGAGGTCGGGGCTGGCCAACGGTCGGGCGCCGTCGTGGATCGCGACCACGTCGATCACCCCGGCCGCGATCTCGGACCGCAGCACGGCGAGGGCCTGCCACTCCGAGTCGTGCCGGGTCGCCCCGCCCTCGACCAGCAGCACCTCACGGTCGCCCAGGACCGAGCGGACCGCCTCGGCGACGGCCTCGGCCTCACCCGCCCGATGGACCAGCACCACCCGGAGCACGTCGCGGGCTCCCAGGGCGGCCCGCACGGAGTGACCGAGCACGGTGGTGTCGGTGAGGGGGAGCAGCACCTTGTTGACCCCTGCGCCGACCCGGCTCCCGGAGCCGGCGGCGAGGACGACGACGGCGGCAGACATGGCGACGACCCTATCGGCGCGCCATCCGGGCGCGGCGGCCCGATGGATCGAGCGGGATCGTTTTCACGGCTGTAACAGGGTGTTACCCGGCTAGAACACGGGCTGCCTACCTTCAGGTTCACCAGAAGGAGGCAGCGATGGCGCTACCGCTCGGGACGGCACGGGGGTGTCGCCTGCCGTGAGTCCACGCGCCCTGTCACGCACCGAGGAATGGCGACCCGTCTGCAAGGTCGCCGACCTCGAGCTCGAACGCGGAGCCACCGCCCTCGTCCACGGTCAGGCGATGGCCCTGTTCCGCGTCGTCCACGACGACGTCGAGCAGGTCTTCGCGCTGGGCAACCACGACCCGTTCGCCAAGGCCTCCGGCGTGGCCCGCGGCATCGTCGGCCACCGCGGCGACGTCCCCTTCGTCGGCTCCCCGAGCCACCGGCACGCCTTCGACCTGCGCACCGGCCTCTGCCTGGAGGACTCCCACTTCTCGGTCCCCGCCTATGCGGTCAAGATCGAGGACGGCACGGTCTTCGTCGGGCAGCGCCTCACCTGAGGCAGCCCCACCCGGTGGCTCAGCTCCAGATGAGGGCGGTGGCCAGCGCTGCGACGCCTTCGCCGCGGCCGGTGAGGCCCAGGCCGTCCGTGGTGGTCGCGCTGACCGTGACGGGGGCGCCGGCGGCCAGGGAGAGGGCGGCTTCGGCCTCGGCGCGACGCGAGCCGATCCGGGGGCGGTTGCCGATCACCTGGACGGCGATGTTCCCGATCTCGTAACCGGTGGCGCGGACCCGGCGGGCGGTCTCGGCCAGCAGGGTCGCTCCGGCCGCGCCGGCCCACTCCGGCTCCGCGGTGCCGTAGTTGGAGCCGAGGTCACCCAGCCCGGCGGCCGACAGCAGGGCGTCGCAGCAGGCGTGCGCGGCCGCGTCGCCGTCCGAGTGTCCCTCCAGGCCGACGTCGGAGTCGGGCCAGGCCAGGCCCGCCAGGTGCATCGGGACACCGGGAACGAGGCGGTGGACGTCGGTGCCGAGGCCGATGCGGGGGATCACCTGCCCATCCTGTCATCAGGTGGGCAGGGCAGAATCGAAGCGTGGACACTCCCTGGGCCCCTCGCGCCGTCGCGGGAGCGGTCGACGCCCTCGCCGGGCTGGCGGTCGCCCACCTGGTCGCGCGGCTGGTCAGCACCCAGGACGGGCCGGTCGAGGCCGTCGGCACCTGGATCATCCGGCACACCCCGGGCTCGGTCGTCGAGGCAGGGATCCAGGCGGTCGGCACCAACGACAAGCCGATCCTGATCGTCGGGATCGTGGTCGCGGTGACCGCGATCATCGCCGGCCTCGCCACCCTGAAGGCGCCGATCTGGCCGCTCCTCGGGATGCTGGTGATGGCCGGGATCGGAGCCGCGGCGATCATCGTGCAGCCGGGCAGTGCCGGGATCCGGCTGCTGCCCGTGCTGGCCGGCCTGATCACCTGGCTGCTGCTGCTCAACCCGCTGCTGGAGCCGCTCGAACGACCCGACGCGGCGTCGCGGCGCTCCTTCATCACCCGGGTCGGTCTGGTCGCCGGGCTCAGCGGCGTCGCGACCGTGCTCAGCCCCCTGGTCGGCAGCGGACGTCGACGGGTCGAGGACGCGCGCCGAGCGCTCTCCATCCCCGGGATCGGTCGGCCGCCGGTGCCGGCGGGTGCCGACCAGGGTCTGGCCGGGCAACCGCCCTGGAACACCGCGACCCGCAGCTTCTACCGGATCGACACCGCCCTGCTGCCGCCCGCCGTCGATCCCGCCTCCTGGACGTTGCGCATCCACGGGATGGTCGACCACCCCCTCGAGCTGACCCTCGACGACCTGCTGGCCCGCGAGCTCACCCAGGACTGGATCACCCTCAACTGCGTCTCCAACACCGTCGGCGGCGACCTGATCGGCAACGCCTGGTGGAGCGGGGTGCGGATCGCCCCGCTGCTGGCCGAGGCCGGCGTCCACGCCGACGCCGACGGCGTCCTCCAGACCAGTCACGACGGCTGGACCTGCCTGACCCCGCTGAGCGCGCTGACCGATGAGCGCAACGCGATGCTCGCGGTCGCGATGAACGGGGAACCGCTCACCATCGAGCATGGCTTCCCGGTGCGGATGCTGGTGCCGGGGCTCTACGGCTACGTCAGCGCGACCAAGTGGCTGATCGACCTCAAGGTCACCACGTTCGACCAGGACGAGGGCTACTGGACGCCCCTGGGCTGGAGCGCCGAGGGGCCGGTCAAGCTCGCCTCCCGGATCGACGTCCCGGGCTCCGGCAGCAGCGTCGAGGCCGACGACGACGGGCAGGTCACGATCGCTGGGGTCGCCTGGCACCAGCACACCGGGATCGAGTCGGTGCAGGTCAGTCTCGACGGCGGCGCGTGGACCGACGCCGAGCTCGCGGTCGAGCCGACGATCGACTCCTGGGTGCAGTGGCGGATCAGCCTGCCGGCCGACCGGGGCAGCCACACCGCCCGGGTCCGGGCCGTCGACGCCGCCGGACAGGTGCAGACCGGGGCCAGCGCGGCTCCCGCACCCAACGGCGCGACCGGTTGGCACAAACGGACCTTCGAGGTCTCCTGAGCCGCACCCCCGACGCGCAGGAATCCCGCCCGGCCCCTGCGCTTCCCTAGACTTGCGGAGTGACCCTCAGGCTGCACGACACCCAGACCGGCGAAGTTCGTGACTTCGTCCCTCTCGTCGACGGCAAGGCTTCGCTCTACGTCTGCGGTCTGACGGTGCAGAGCGAGCCGCACGTGGGTCACGTCCGCAGCGGGGTCAACTTCGACGTGCTGCAGCGCTGGCTGCGCTGGCGGGGCTACGAGGTCACGTTCATCCGTAACGTCACCGACATCGACGACAAGATCCTGACCAAGTCCGCCGACCAGGGCCGGCCGTGGTTCAACCTCGCCTACGACATGTACCGCGAGCTCGACCGCGCCTACGCGAACCTCAACGTCGCGCCGCCGACGTACGAGCCGCTCGCGACCGGGCACATCCCCGAGATGGTCGTCCTGATCGAGGAGCTCATCGCCGCCGGCCACGCCTACCCGGCGCCGGACGGCAGCGGCGACGTGTACTTCGACGTGCGGTCGTGGTCGTCGTACGGCGAGCTGACCCACCAGGCGATCGGCGACATGGAAGCGGCCACCGACGCCGACCCGCGTGGCAAGCGCGACCCGCGCGACTTCGCGCTCTGGAAGGGCCGCAAGGCCTCCGAGCCCGAGACCGCGTCCTGGCCGTCCCCGTGGGGTCCGGGTCGTCCCGGCTGGCACATCGAGTGCTCGGCGATGGCCGGCAAGTACCTCGGTCCGGCCTTCGACATCCACGGCGGCGGGCTGGACCTGCGCTTCCCGCACCACGAGAACGAGCTCGCCCAGTCCCGTGCGGCCGGGCGCCCGTTCGCGAGCTTCTGGATGCACAACGCCTGGATCACCACGGCGGGGGAGAAGATGAGCAAGTCGCTCGGCAACTCCCTCACCATCCCGGCCGTGCTCGAGCGCTACCGCGGCGTCGAGCTGCGCTTCTACCTGGTCGCGGCGCACTACCGCTCGCACGTCGAGTTCTCCTTCGAGTCCCTCGACGAGGCCGCGGCCGGCTTCCGACGGATCGAGGGCTTCCTCGACCGGGCGCTGGCCGCGCTCGGCCCCGAGGACGCCGGTCTGGGAGCCGAGCTCCCGGCCGCCTTCACCGCCGCGATGGACGACGACCTGGGTACGCCGGCAGCGGTCGCGGTCCTCTACGACACCGTCCGCGAGGGCAACAAGATGCTCGCCGACGGCAACCTCGACGCCGTGCACGGCCTGACCGGGTCGATCCTGCTGATGCTCGACGTCCTCGGCCTCAACCCGGCAGACGAGGCGTGGGGGACCACCGGCCTGGACGAGACCGGCGAGAAGCTCACCACCGCCGTCGACGTGCTGGTCCGGTCGCTGATCGATCAGCGCGCCGCCGCACGCGGGGCCAAGGACTGGGCGGCCGCCGATGCGGTCCGCGACCAGCTCAAGGCTGCCGGCATCGAGATCACCGACACCCCTGACGGCCCGCGCTGGGGTCTGTCCTCATGACTTCATCTCCGAACTAAGGAACACCACATGGCAGGCAACTCCTCGCGTCGCGGCGCGATCGTCAAGGGCGGGACCAAGAAGGGCCAGCAGACCGGCTCCGGCGGCAACCGACGCAAGGGTCTGGAGGGCAAGGGCCCGACCCCGAAGGCGTCCGACCGTCCGTACCACAAGGCGCACAAGAAGGCCGCCGGCGCCGAGAAGGCCGCGGCCAAGCGGTCGGCCCCGCGCAAGCGGTCCACCTCCGACGCCGAGTGGATCATCGGGCGCAACCCGGTCGTCGAGGCGCTGCGCGAGGGTGTCCCGGTCAACGCGGTCTACGTCGCCGAGGGCGCCGAGCGCGACGGGCGCCTGCGTGAGGCCTTCCAGCTGGCTGCCGAGATGGGCATCTCCCTGCTCGAGGTCTCGAAGACCGAGCTCGACCGACTCACCGGCTTCAACGGGCACCAGGGCCTCGCGGCTCGGGTGCCGGCGTACGAGTACGCCCACGCCGACGACCTGCTCGACACCGCCGAGTCGCGCAACGAGGTGCCGCTGATCGTCGTGATCGACCACGTCACCGACCCGCGCAACCTCGGCGCGATCATCCGCTCCGCCGCCGCCTTCGGCGCCCACGGTGTGGTCATCCCCGACCGTCGCGCCGCCGGCATGACGGCCGCCGCCTGGAAGACCGCGGCCGGTGCCGCGGCACGGATGCAGGTCGCGCAGACGGTCAACGTCACCCGCCAGCTCAAGATCTACCAGGACGCCGGCTGCCAGGTCGTCGGACTCGACATGGACGGTGACTTCGACCTGCCCGCGATCGGCGACTACGCCACCGGCCCGCTGGTGGTCGTCGTCGGCGCCGAGGGCAACGGGATCGGCCGTCTGGTGCGCGAGACCTGCGACCAGATCGTCTCCATCCCGATGGTGAACTCGGTCGAGTCGCTCAACGCCGGGGTCGCCGCCTCGGTCGTGCTCTACGCCGTCGCGCAGGCTCGCGGCTGAGACGCCGCACGGACCTGCCGATCAGGAGTTCATGAAACACCGGATCCTCCGAGCCGCGGCCTGGGTGGCCGTGTGGCTGGTGCTGTCCGGAATCGCGTTCGTCCTGGTGCTGTCGGGCTCCAGCCGGCAGACCACCTTCCTGTCCCACCAGGCCCAGATCGCGCCGACCCTGTCGCTGCGCCATCCGGGCCAGGTGGTGATCCACACCGGTCCGGTCCTGCCCGACGTCCGGATCCCGTCGGGGGCTCCGATCGCGGTCGAGGTGACCCTGGGCAAGACCACGGCCTCCTCGATGGAGGAGCTGGCCGACCGGTACGCCTTCCTGGCCAGCTCCGCCGACGGCGAGCGGGACAAGCTCGCCTCGGTCGTGCGGGACATGATCCTCGACGCCGCCCTGCGGGCCCTGGTGATCGGTGCGCTGCCGCTGCTGGCCTGGCGCCTGATCGGGTCGACCCGGCGCCGTGAGCTCCGCCAGCGGCTCCGGACCCGGCAGGGAGTGATCGCGGCCGGGCTCGTGATCGGGTTCGGGGCAGCCCTGGTCGTGCTGGCCTGGCAGCCCTGGGTGAACCGCTCCGACGTCGTCGAGTCCGACGACTGGATCCCGTTGACCGACTACCTCGGGGCCGGGGTGAGCGTGCCGCCCGAGCTCACCCAGGTCGAGGTGCGGGGCGACGTCTCGGGGGCCGAGGCCCGTCGACTGATCGAGTCGATGATCTCCTCCTACTCGACCTCGCGGGCCTTCTACGCCTCCGCCGCCGACCGGGCCGACGAGCTCGCGGTCCAGCTGCGGCAGCCGACCGAGGGCGACACGGTGGTGCTGGTCGTCACCGACCGGCACGACAACATCGGGATGGACCAGGTGGCGCGCGCGATCGGCGACACCGGCGGCGCCACCGCGGTCTACGACCTGGGGGACGACACCTCGACCGGATCGGCCTGGGAGGCGTTCTCGCTCGACTCGGTGACCGCGGCGTTCAGCGACTGGGACCGCTGGGCGGTGCCGGGCAACCACGACCACGGCGGGTTCGTCGCCCAGACCCTCGACGACGACGGCTGGACGGTCCTCACCGGTGAGGTCGAGGACGGGCCCGCGGACTCAGTGCTGCTCGGCGCTCCGGACCCCCGCTCGTCGGGCCTGGGGGACTGGCGGACCCAGACCGGGCTCACCGTCACCGAGACCGGCGAGAAGCTGGCCGACATCGCGTGCGAGTCCGGCGACGAGGGTCGCCGCGTCACGACCCTGCTGGTGCACGACGCCAACATGGGTGCCGAGTCCCTGGCCCGTGGCTGCGTCGACCTGGTCCTGGCCGGACACGTGCACCTCTTCGAGGGCCCCGACGCGGTCACCGGCAGCAACGGCCAGACCGGCTGGAGCTACACCACCGGGACGACGGGCGGAGCCGCCTACGCCTTCGCGCTGGGATCCAAGCCGCGTCGGGAGGCCGGGGTCTCGCTGGTCACCTACCGGGACGGGCGCCCGATCGGGGTGCAGGGCGTCCGGTTGGAGACCAACGGCGCCTTCCTGGTCGACCCGTGGCAGCCGTTGAACCCGGCGATCACCCCAGCAGACTGATCCGCAGCCGCGGACCGGCGGCGTCGGTCGCCAGCAGCACCTCGCCCGCCAGACCCGCCGGAGGCAGCTCGCCGGCGACCCGCGTCGCCTCGATCAGCAGCGTTCCTTCGGGGTGCTCGCGCAGGAACGCGACCCGGTCGGGGTCGACGTACGCCCAGCGCAGGCTGCCCTCCTGCAACGCCACCTGCTGGCGGCGCAGGCGGGCCAGGGCGGCGTAGGTGTCGAAGGTCGTGGTGTCCCACTGCTCGCGCTGGTCCCACGGCATCGTGCGACGCGAGTCCTCGCCGTTGACGCCCTCGAGTCCGAGCTCGTCGCCGGCGAAGACCATCGGAACGCCGGGCAGGGTGAAGAGCAGCCCGGCCGCGACCCGGTGCACCTGCGGGTCGCGCACGAGCGTGCGGATCCGGGCCGAGTCGTGCGAGGAGAGGATGTTCCAGCTCTGCTGGGCAGCCCGCCAGCCGTACCGGGCGCGCCACTCGCGCAGGCCGTCCAGCATCGAGTCGGCGCCACGGCGCCCGACGGCGACGGGGCGCCCGAAGGGACGGGCCTCGGTCGACTCGGCACGGAGCCAGGACCAGACCGGCCAGGAGAAGCCGGAGTAGTTCATCGTGCCGTGCCAGCCGTCGCCGTCGATGTCGGTCGAGGCGTCGTGGTTGTGCTCCCCGATCAGCCAGCCGTTCGGGTTGAGCTCGGTGATGGTGCGCCGGATGGTCCGGGCGACGTCGTGGTTGACGTCGGTCGCACCGAGCCGGCCGCTCATGTTGGCCACGTCGATCCGCCAGCCGTCGAGGAAGTAAGGCGCCCCCAGCCAGCGGCCGACGGTGGACTCAGGCCCCTCGATCATGGCGGCGCGCATGCCCGGGTCGGTGTGGTCGAGCTTGGGCAGCGTCGGGTAGCCCATCCAGGTCTCGTAACGAGCGTCGTCCCCGGTGGCATCGTCGTGGAAGTAGTACCAGTCCCGGGTGGGGGCCTCGTCGTCCGCACGGGCGCTGGTGAACCACTCGTGGGTGTCGCCGGTGTGGTTGGCGGTCAGGTCACCGATCAGGTGCATGCCGCGGGCGACGAGCGCGTCGGCCAGCCGGGCGTAGGCCTCGTTCCCGCCGAGCAGCGGGTCGACCTCGTCGAAGGTGCTCGCGTTGTAGCGGTGGTTGGACTCACCCGGGAAGACCGGCGTCGTGTAGAGCGTCGTGACGCCCAGGGCCTGGAGGTGGTCGAGGTGCTCGATGATCCCGTCGAGGTCGCCGCCGAAGAAGCCGAGCCAGGTCCGGTCGTCGGTGCCCTCGAAGCTCGGTCTCTCGTCCCACGCCTGGGGCTTCGCCCAGCCGGGGGTGGGGCGCTCGTCGGCCGCTGCGCTGCGGGCGAACCGGTCCGGGAAGACCTGGTAGACCACCGCCGCCCGGGTCCAGGGCGGAGCCGGGGCGTGGGTGGAGAGCTTGAAGTCGAAGGTGTCGCTCGGGTCGTGCGTCGTGATGCCGGCGCCGGTCAGCCAACGCTGCTCGCCGGTGTCGGTGGCCAGCAGCCAGCGGTAGTGGGTGATCGGGTTGTGGCACTCGACCGTGACCTCCCACCAGACGCCGTCCTCGGTGGTCGAGTGACCGCGCAGCGGTTGTATCGAGACCTTCGCCTCGCGGTAGATCGGCTCGGCGTCGTACGTGGTGCGGAGCCAGACCTGGGTCGCCGGGTCGTCGGTGGTGACCCGCATCCGGAGCGTCACGGTCTCGTCGAGGGCGGGGCTCTGCGTCGAGCAGTAGAGCGGGGATCCGTCGTGATGGGGCTCGGCGAGGAGGTCCATGGGGACATTCAATAGGATGTGCCCGCATCTCATGATGCGACGCCTCGTTAGCACAGTGGTCGTGCGGCGGCTTTGTAACCCGTTGACGTCGGTTCGATTCCGGCACGAGGCTCCAGACCTGTCGGTGGCGCGTCCTAGTGTCACGCCATGGCCACCTGTCTCGGATGTGGCGTCGAACTGACGAAGCGCCACCAGCTCCGCTTCTGCAGCAACGCCTGCCAGCGAGCCATGGAGCGGCGCGAGAAGACCCGTCGCTGGTTGGAGACGGGGCAGGCCACGGTCGCCAGCCATCAGGGGCACTACATCCGAGACTTCATCCGACAGGACCAGGACAACGTGTGCGCCATCTGCGGGGCACCGGCCGAGTGGCAGGGACTCCCGCTCTCGTTCGTCCTCGACCACATCGACGGCGACGCCTCCAACAACCGACGCGACAACCTCCGCCTGGTCTGCCCCAACTGCGACAGTCAGCTGCCGACCTTCAAGGCCCGCAACCGCGGCAAGGGCCGGGCATGGCGCAAGCAGCGCTACGCCGACGGCAAGTCGTACTGATCGGGCAGGATCGTCAGCGTGAGCGAGTTCGACGAGACTCATCGACAGTCCGAGGCGCGCGTCCGCTTCGAGTGGGGCCCGACCGGCGCTCGCGCCACCCAGCCGACGGCGGTCGCCGTCGTGGTCGACGTGCTCTCCTTCACGACCTCGGTCAGCGTCGCGGTCGAGCGGGAGGTCGAGATCTATCCGGCCCGGTGGCGCGACGAGCGTGCCGCAACGCTGGCGCACGAGCTGGGTGCCGACCTGGCTCGGACCAGGGCCGACGGGCTGTCGCCGGTCGCGATGGCGGATCGCCCACCCGGCCGACTCGTGCTGCCCTCGCCCAACGGTGCGACCGTGTCGGCGCTGCTCGCCGAGGAGGGCGCGGAGGTAGTCGCCGGTTCGCTGCGCAACGCCACCGCCGTCGCCCGGTGGATCCTCGCCTCGGGCGCCGAGAACGTAGCCGTGATCGCTGCCGGGGAGCGGTGGCCCGATGACACGCTCCGGCCGGCCGTCGAGGATCTCTGGGGCGCCGGCGCCGTGATCAGCGCCCTGATCGAGGGCGGGATGGACGGGGTGAGCCCTGAGGCCCAGGTCGCCGCGGACGCCTTCCGGGCGGTGCGTGCCGATCTCGACGCGAGCCTCGGCGGCAGTGCCAGTGGCCGGGAGCTGGTGGCACGCGGCTTCGCCGGCGACGTACGCATCGCCGGAGAGCTCGACGCCAGCATCGTCGTGCCGGTGCTGCGCGAGGGCCGCTTCATCGGGAGCGGTCTGGCAGGGTGAAGCCGTGGTGACCCTCGGATTCCTGCACACCGCCCAGGTCCACGTCGCGGCGTTCGACGGTCTCGTGGACGACGTCGTCGGAGTGGATGCCGTGGCACTCCACCTGGTCGAGCCCGAGCTGCTCGACCGCGCCCGGACCCACGGCCCGACCCCGGAGCTCGCGGGCGACGTCGCCGCCGCCCTGGCCACCCTGGTCGCCGACGGCGCCGAGATCGTCGTCTGCACCTGTTCGACCCTCGGCCCGATCGCCGAGCAGGTCGACTCCGCCGTACCGGTGCTGCGCGTGGACCGCCCGATGGCGCGGGCCGCCGTCGCGTCCGGCGCCCGGATCGGTGTCGTCGCCGCCCTGG
Organism: Nocardioides sp. JCM 18999; assembly: GCF_055391175.1. Lineage (NCBI taxonomy): Bacteria > Bacillati > Actinomycetota > Actinomycetes > Propionibacteriales > Nocardioidaceae > Nocardioides > Nocardioides sp. JCM 18999. The sequence goes on along the minus strand of NZ_AP043887.1, from coordinate 2,809,027 downwards.
AGTCGACGCTCCTGCCGACGGCCGACCTGCTCGCGGACGAGGCACGTCGTGCGGGGGCGTCGCCGCAGCTCGTCGAGCGTGCCGTGCCGGAGGCGTGGGCCGCGTTCGAGGCGGGAGACGGCGACGGCTACCTCGCCCAGATCGCCACGGCTGCGCGCGAGCTGGCACCGTCGGTGGACGTCGTCGTCCTCGCCCAGGCCAGCATGGCCGGAGCCGTCGCTCTGCTCGACGACCTCGAGGTGCCCGTGCTCGCCTCGCCGCGCCTGGCCGTCCACGCCGCCGCGGGGTGCTGAGATGCCCGGCATCCCGGAGGACTTCATCGAGGACGTGCTCGCCGTCGTCGAGCGCATCCCGGCCGGCCTCGCCGTGACGTACGGCGACATCGCGGCGTTCCTCGAACGCGGTGGACCGCGCGGGGTCGGAGGCGTGATGGCCCTGGAGGGCCACGGCGTGCCGTGGTGGCGGGTGGTGCGGGCGAACGGAACTTTGCCGTCCCATTTGATGATTGATGCCCAGGAGCACTGGCATGTCGAGGGCACGCCGGTCCATCGTGGAAGTGTCAACCTCCGCGAAGCCCGATGGGAGATCTCCGATGGCTGAGATCGTGCTGTTCCACCACGCAGGCGGGCTGATGCCCGGCGTCCTCGAGTTGGCCGACAAGTTGCGGGTGGTGGGTCACACCGTGCACACCCCCGACCTGTTCGAGGGCCACACGTTCGCCGACGTCAACGCTGGCGTCGCCTGGGCGCAGCAGGCCAACAAGGAGGCAGGCGGGGAGCTCTTCTCCGGCCGCGCCAAGGCGTTCGTCGACACGGTGCCCACCGACGAGCTGGTCTACGGCGGCCTGTCGATGGGCTGCGCCCGCGCCGCCGAACAGGTCCTCCTGCGCAAGGGCGCGTTGGCGGCGTTCTTCCTCTACGGAGTCGTCGACCCGGCCTGGTGGGACCGGCAGTGGCCGGCCGCCGTCCCGGCCGAGGCGCACCTGACCGAGTCCGACCCGTGGCGCGAGGAGGAGGCCGAGGAAGGCTTCCGTGCCCGGATCCCGCGGCACGAGCTGTTCACCTACCCGGGGCAGGGCCACCTGTTCATGGAGCCCGGCCACCCCGACTACGACGAGGAGCTCGCCCACATCGTGACGAGCTCGCTGATCGACTTCCTCGACGAGGTCTGATCAGCGCAGGCAGCGCTCAGCGGAGCCGACGGACCTCGAACCGGGTCGGCGGAATCGCGATGTCGTCCTGGGAGGCGACGAGCTCGAGCTCGCGGCGTCCCGACTCCAAGGTCCGCTCCAGGATCGCGAAGAGCGTGTTCGCGGTGTGCCCGAGCGCGGTCGGCGTCGAGCCGGTCGCCAGCAGGTGCGCGAGGTAGACGGCCGCGGTCACGTCCCCGCCCCCGTTCGGCGTGATCGGCAGCAGCGGGGTGGTGACGGCCCAGGCGCCGTCGTCGTCGACCGCGACCAGGTCGAGCTCGCGGTGCTCCGACGTCACCACCGAGGTGACCAGCACGTTCCGCGGCCCCGCGGCGCGGACCGCATCGACCGCGGACAGGACCTCCTCCACCGTGGAGGTGGCCTCGACGCCGGCGAGGAAGTTCAGCTCGAAGTGGTTGGGCGTGATCACGTCCGCGGCCGGCACCACCTCGTCGCGCATGAACTCCGGGATCCCGGGGCGCACGAACATGCCGCGACCGACGTCGCCCATCACCGGGTCGCAGGCGTAGATCGCCCGCGGGTTGGCGGCCTTGACCCGACGTACGGCGTCGAGGACCACGGCCCCGACGGCCGGATCGCCCTGGTAGCCCGACAGCACCGCCGAGACAGTCGCGAGCGCGGCGCGCTCGTCGATGCCGTCGATCACCGCGGCCACGTCCTCGGCGTCGACCACCGGCCCGCGCCAGGCGCCGTACCCGGTGTGGTTGCTGAAGTTGACCGTCAGGACCGGCCAGACCTCGTGGCCCAGTCGCTGCAGTGGAAAGACGGCGGCGGAGTTGCCGACGTACCCGAACGCGACGTGGGACTGGATCGAGAGGATCTGCATGGACCCATCCTCAGACCGGAGGTAGCGACCAGTCCATCTCCGGAGCACCCTGCTCGACCAGCAGCGCGTTCGTCCGGGAGAAGGGCCGCGACCCGAAGAAGCCCCGATGGGCCGACAGCGGTGAGGGGTGCACCGACTCGATGGTGGCCACCCCCGCCAGCTGCGGCCGCAGCGACTGCGCCTGCCGGCCCCACAGGATCGCCACCAACGGCCCGCCGCGGCGGGCCAGCACCTCGACCGCGGCAGCCGTGATCGGCTCCCAGCCCTTCCCGGCGTGCGAGGCTGGGGCGCCGGGGCGCACGGTGAGGGAGCGGTTGAGCAGCATCACCCCGCGGTCGGCCCACGCGGACAGGTCGCCGTGCTCGGGCGGGGTCACCCCGAGGTCGGAGGCGAGCTCGGTGTAGATGTTGCGCAGCGACACCGGGAGCGGGCGGACGTGCGACTCCACCGCGAACGACAGGCCGATCGGGTGCCCGACCGTCGGGTACGGGTCCTGGCCGACGATCAGCACCCGCACCTCGGCCAGCGGCCGCTGGAACGCCCGGAAGACCAGCTCGCTCGCGGGCAGGTAGGGCCGCCCGAGGGCGCTCTCGGCGCGCAGGAAGTCGCCCACCGCCCCGATCTGCTCGTCGACCGGGGCGAGCGCCTCGGCCCAGTCGGGAGCCATCAGTCCGGCCTCGACCAGGGCGGCGATCGTGCTCACGACTCAGCGTCCGTTCGGGCGGCTCAGCTGATCCAGGAACGACCGGACGACCGCCTCGCGGGTGGCCGGCGAGGCGAGGTTGAGCAGGGCGTTGATCGGCGCCATCCGCTCGGGCAGTCCTTCACCCGCACCCATCCCGGCCATCGCCAGGATGCCGTTCCACTCCTCCTCGCTCAGGGTGGCGACGTCGAGGTTCCCCACGAACTCGGCCATCCCCGGGTCGATCTCGAGGGGGCCGGCGGCCCGGGCCGCATCGACCGACTCGCGCAGCGCGCCGAGGAACTCCGGGACGTGCTGCAGGGTCGCGGCCGAGAGCGAGAGGTGCGCGTTGGCGGGGGAGGAGCCGAAGGCGTGCTGCGGCTGGATGTGCCAGCCACGGGCGTTGACCTCGTCGATCAGGGTGAAGACGTCCATCGTGTCGTCGGTGACGAACGCGATCAGCGTCGAGTCGGGCTGGGAGAGCAGGTCGAGACCGTCGATGGCCGCGATCCCCGCCGCCATCTGGTCGGTGGCTGCGAAGACCTGGCGGCCCAGCTCGAGGTAACCCTCGTCGCCGAGCTGCTGCACGACCGCCCAGGCGCCGGCCAACGGGCCGCCGGACTTGGTCGACTGCAGGGTCGTGTTGATCACCGTGTAGCCGGGCCAGGTGGCGGTGGCGAAGAACTGCGACCGGCGCAGCTCGGAGGTGCGGTGCAGCAGGATCGAGGTGCCCTTGGGGGCGTAGCCGTACTTGTGGATGTCCATCGAGATCGAGGTGACACCCGGCACCGCGAAGGTCCACGGCCGCACGTCGCGTCCCAGCCGGCTCGCGAAGGGGAGCACCCAGCCGCCGATGCAGGCGTCGACGTGGCAGCGCACCCCGCGGGCCGCGGCAGCCTCGGCGATCTCGGTCACCGGGTCGATCACGCCGTGCGCGTACGACGGCGCGCTGGCCACCACCAGGACGCAGGTCTCGTCGATCGCGGCGATGGTCGCGTCCACGTCGGCCCGGAAGTCGGCGCCGACCTCGACCACGACCGCCTCGACACCGAAGTAGTGCGCCGCCTTGTGGAACGCGGCGTGGGCGGTCGTGGGGATCACCATCCGGGGCCGGGTGATCTCCGGATGGGCGTCCCGCGCCGCCAGCACGGCCAGCAGCACCGATTCGGTGCCGCCGGAGGTGACCGTCCCGACGGCGCCGTCGGGGCCGTCGACGAGGGAGAGGGCGTAGCCGATCAGGTCGTTCTCCAGCTCGACCAGGCTCGGGAACGCCGACGGGTCGAGCCCGTTGGACCCGGCATAGGCGGCGACCGCCTCCCGGGCGACCCGGTCGACCTCGGGCAGGCCGGCGTCGTACACGTAGGCGAGGGTGCGGCCACCGTGCACCGGCAGGTCGGCCTGCTGGGCGGCGGCGAGGCGGGCCAGCACGTCGTTGGACGGGGAGGAGGTCATCGGGAGGTCCCTTCCGGGGTGAGTTCGAGGTCGAGGTCGTAGGAACGCAGCCACCACAGGCTCGCCGCGATCAGCAGCGCCGGCAGCAGGGAGAAGCCGAGCACGATCGCGGTGACGGCGCCGGAGGACTGGGTGATGTCGCCCCCCTCGGAGGAGGCGTAGCCACCGAGCGCCAGGACGAGCGCGTACAGGCCGGGGCCGACCGCGAGACCGAGCGTCTCCCCGGCGGTCCAGATACCGGTGAAGACGCCGATCCGGCTGGCGCCGCTGGTGCGGGCGTCCTCGGCGGCCACGTCGGGCAGCATCGCCATCGGGAACACCTGGGCGCCGGCGTAGCCGATCCCGGCCAGGCCGACGGCGGCGAACACGATCGCGTGCGCCTCGTGCCGGGCACCGATCAGGGTCAGGGCGGCCACCACGAGCATCACCGAGGCGGCCACGTAGCAGCGCTTCTTGCCGAAGCGGCGCCCGAGCGCGGCCCACACCGGGGTGAGGAGCAGACCGGGGGCGACGAAGCAGACGAAGAGGATGGTCGACATCCCGCCGGCGTTGTCCTTGGCCGGATCGGCCAGCACGTGCCGGGCGATGTAGTCGACGCCGGCGAGCATGGCGCCGAAGCCCAACGCCTGGACCACGAAGGTGATCAGCAGCACCCGGAAGTCGCGGACCTTGGCGATCACCGTCAGCTGGTCGCGCAGTCGGCCCGCGGCGGGCTCGATGGTGCGCGAGGTCGTCCTGCGGGTCCCGAAGTAGGCGCCGAGGACACCGATGAGCAGGACACCCGCCATCACGAACCCCATCACCCGGTAGCCGTCGCGGCCGCCGATCGCGTCCCGGATCGCCGGCGCCGTACCTCCGGCGAGCAGGATCGCCAACGCCAGCAGCCCGACCCGCCAGGCCAGCAACGAGGTGCGCTCAGCCGGGTCGTCGGTGATCTCGGCCGGCATGGCGACGTACGGGACCTGGAAGAAGGCGTAGGCGGTCGCGGTCAGGAAGAACGCGATCAGCACCCACCCGACGCTGGCGAACACCGGCAGGTCGGGGGCGGCGAAGAGCAGCGCGAAGCCGGCCACGATGCCGAGCCCGCCGCGCAGCAGCCAGGGCCGACGGGGGCCGCGGGGATCCACGGTGCGGTCCGAGATCCGACCGGCGATCGGGTTCAGCACCACGTCCCAGGCCTTGGGCAGCAGCACCAGCAGTCCCGCCAGGACCGGGGCGACACCGAGGGTGTCGGTCAGGTAGGGCAGCAGCATCAGCCCCGGGACGGTGCCGAAGGTCCCGGTGGCGACCGAGCCGGCGCCGTAGCCGGCTCGGACCCGGGTTGAGAGGTGCGTCACACCCCTGTTTCTACAGGGCCGCCCTCAGGTGGCCGCAGACCGGGACGAACGTCCCAGGCCGCGGGAGTTGGCCGAGGAGTACCGGCGCTTCGGGTTCGACCCGATCGAGGGGCCCGACGCGCCGGTCCCGGGGGCGGTCTCCGGGGACGGGTTCTGGCTGTCGTGCTGGACGATCCAGTCGAGGAGGTGGCGCCAGGTCGTGCCCCGCGCCTTGCGTCCGGTGAGCATGCCCAGGTGTCCTCCGGGGACGATCTCGAACCGGACCTCCGGCGCACCGGTCAGCAGGCCCGTCACCGCCTCGACCGCCCGCACCGGCGCGATCCCGTCGCCGGCGCCACCGAACAGCAGGGTCGGGACCCGCAGGTCACCGAGCCGCACCGTCCGGTCGCGCAGCTCCACGAGGCCGCCGTTGATCAGGAAGTTGCCTCGGAAGAAGCGGTGGAAGAGCTGCCCGAAGGTCCGCCCGGGGTAGGCCGTCATGTTGGCGGTGAAGTGGTCCACGGCTTCGATCTGGGCGAGGAAGTCGGTGTCGTCGAGGTGGCTCGCGATCGCCCACGGCTTGGTGATCAGCTTGTCGACGGAGGTCAGCTGGAACGCCCACCGCACCAACGGCTTCGGCGCCCCGCCGAGCATCTGGTAGGTGGCGGTGACGATCCGTCCGTCGGTGAGGTCGACCAGCGGTCGGACGGGTGCCATCAACGGCACCCGGGAGACGTCGAAGGGGGAGCCGACGATGGTCAGGGAGGCGACCGGCAGAGCGGGGTCGGCGGCCAGCGACAGCGTCGCGAAGATGCCGCCGAGGGACCACCCGACGACGTGCACGGGGCGCCCGCCGGCGTCGCGGGAGGCTGCCCGGATCGCCTCGGGGACGACCTCGTCGACCCAGTGCTCCACGCCGAGCGAGCGGTCACGGAAGGAGACCTCGCCGTACTCCACCAGGTAGGTGCGCCGGCCCAGACCGACCAGGTGCTCGGCCAGGGAGCACCCGCGGCGCAGGTCGTAGCAGATCGCCGGCGCCGCCAACGGGGTCACCAGCAGGATCGGATCGCCGACCTCGGGGACCTCGCCGTCGGCGCGGTACCGGTAGAGCTCACGCAGATGACCCTCGTCGATCAGCGTCCGCGGCATCGGCCGCAGGTCGGCCACGCCGCCGTAGAGGGCCTTGTGGGCGACGTTGCCGGCGGCGGAGACCAACGTCGAACGAGCAGGGAGGCGAGGGAGCAATCGCACACCCGACAACGTAGGTCATCCGTCAACCGACAGGTGTCACTGCGGCGCGGTCGGGGTCTCCAGCTCGGTCATGAACGAGCGTGCCCAGGCGGCGACGTCGTGCCGCTGGATGGTGGCCCGCATGGCGCGCATCCGGCGGGCCAGCTCGTCCGGCTCGGCGTGGTAGGCCTCGAGCAGGGCCGCCTTCATCCCGTTCAGGTCGTACGGGTTGATCAGCCAGGCCTGACGCAGCTCCTCGGCCGCGCCGGCGAACTCGGACAGGACCAGCGCGCCGTCGTCGTCGACCCGGGTGGCGACGTACTCCTTGGCGACCAGGTTCATCCCGTCGCGGTACGGCGTGACGACCATGATGTCGGCCATCCGGTAGAGCGCCGCCATCTCCTCCCGCGGGTACGACGAGTGCAGGTAGTGGATCGCGGGCTGACCGATCCGGCCGAGATCGCCGTTGAGCCGCCCGACCAGCTGCTCAAGCTCGTCACGCAGGTTGATGTAGTGCTCGACCGCCTCACGGCTGGGCACCGCGACCTGGACGAAGACCGCGTCCTCGACGTCGAAGTGGCCGTCCTCCATCACCTCGCCGAACGCCTTGAGCCGGGCCAGGATGCCCTTGGTGTAGTCGAGTCGGTCCACGCCGAGGAAGACCTTGCGCGGATTGCCGAGCGCCTCCCGGATCTCCTTGGCGCGCTCCTCGACCGCCGGGGTGGTGGCCAGCTCCTCGAACCCGCGGGCATCGATCGAGATCGGGTACGCCGCCGCGCGGACGCGTCGCCCGTCGGGGAGGAGCACCTCCTCGCCCTCGGTCGGGTGCCCGACCCGGTCCTTCACCAGGCGGCGGAAGTTGGCTGCCGCCTCCGGGAGCTGGAAGCCGACCAGGTCGGCGCCGAGCAGACCCTCGAGGATCTGGCGGCGCCAGGGGAGCTGCTGGAAGAGCTCGGCCGGGGGGAACGGGATGTGCAGGTAGAAGCCGATCTTGAGGTCCGGGCGCAGGTCGCGCAGCATCGCCGGCACCAGCTGCAGCTGGTAGTCGTGCACCCAGACCGTGGCGCCCTCGGCGGCGAGGTCGGCGACCTTGGCGGCGAAGCGTCGGTTGACGTGCTGGTACATGTCCCACCACTCGCGGTGGAACTCCGGCTTGGCGACCAGGTCGTGGTACAGCGGCCACAGGGTGCCGTTGGACATGCCCTCGTAGTGGCCCTCGATCTCGTCGGTCGACATCGAGATCGGGACCAGCTTGAGCCCGCCGGACTCGAACGGCTCGAGGTCGGTCTCGGTGCCACCCGGCCAGCCCACCCAGATGCCGTCGTGCAGGCTCAGAACGGGCTCGATCGCGCTGACCAGTCCGCCCGGCGACGTGCGCCAGGTCGGCTCGCCTGTGGGCGACTCGACCCGGTCGACGGGGAGTCGGTTCGCTACGACCACGAGGTCGGCTGCCATGTCTCGACCCTAGCCGGTCGCCGGGCGCTCCGAGCGCCCTCCCCGCCTCAGTCGTCCCATCTGTCACAGGCGGGCGGGTTGAACTACATACCTGTCATTCGCTCGTCTACAGTGGCGCTATGTCTGCGACGCCTGCCCGCCACGAGCCCGTGGTCACGAGTGAGCTCAGCGACCGTGACCGCGAGATCCTCGACTTCGAGCGCCAGTGGTGGAAGTACGCCGGCGCCAAGGAGACCGCGGTCCGGGAGAAGTTCAACATGTCGGCGACCCGCTACTACCAGGTGCTCAACGCCCTGATCGACCGCCCGGAGGCGCTCGCCGCGGACCCGCTGCTGGTCCGTCGTCTGCGCCGCCTGCGTGCCGCCCGCCAGCGGCAGCGCTCGGCCCGTCGTCTCGGCTTCGAGATCTGAGCTCCACGCCAGGTGCGTCTGTGATGTCCGTACGTCGACCGAGTAGCTCCCAGCGGGGCTTCGTCCTGCCCTCCCCGGTGGTGCTGCTGAGCATCGTGGCCGTGGTGATGGCCGGCGTCGCCTTCTTCGTCACCCGCGACAGCGGCGACGCCGTCGTCGCGATCCCGACCGCGCCGTTGACCTCCTCGGCCAGTGCGTCCGCGAGCCCGAGCGTCACCCCGACCCCGGCGGCCAGCCCGACCCCGACCGTCGCGCCGGTCAAGCGCGGCAAGGTCGACGTGGTGATCTTCAACAACACCGCGATCAGCGGACTGGCCGGCACCGTGAGCGACCGGGCCGAGAAGATCGGCTGGGACGTCGTCGGTGCCGACAACTGGCACGGTTCGGTCCCGGCCACCACCGTCTACTACCCGCGCAAGCTCAAGGCGGCCGCCAAGCAGCTGGCCCTGGACCTGGGGATCAAGCGCACCGCACCGGCGCAGAGCCCGATGTCGAAGTCGCGCGTGACGGTCATCCTCACAGGACCACTCGACTAGGTCGATGACCGCGCTCGAGGCTCCTGCCGAGTCGGGTAGTACGACGACCTCGGTCGAGACCGAGGTCGTCGCGCCGAGCCGTCACGAGGACCAGCCCCGCCGACGCAAGCGGGGCGACATCCAGGGCCTGCGCGCGCTCGCGGTCGCGCTGGTCGTCGCCGACCACATGGGGCTGCCCGGGATGGACGGCGGCTTCCTCGGGGTCGACGTCTTCTTCGTCATCTCCGGGTTCCTGATCACCGGGCTGGTCCTGCACGAGGCACGCTCCCGGGGCCGGATCTCGCTCTCGGGCTTCTGGGCCCGCCGGGCCCGACGGGTGCTGCCCGCCGCCACGCTCGTCCTGCTGGCGACCCTGGCCGCGACCGCCTACTGGGAGTCCGTCGCCACGACGGAGCAGGCGGCGAAGGACGCGGTCTGGTCGGCCGGCTTCCTCGCCAACGTCCACCTCGCGATGCAGGGCACCGACTACTTCGCCAACGCCGCACCGTCGATGTTCCAGCACTACTGGTCGCTCGCGGTCGAGGAGCAGTTCTACCTCGCCTGGCCGATCGTGCTGGTCCTCGCCGTGCGCTGGGGGGTGGGCAAGTGGCGGATGCTCGCCATCGTCGGCACCGTCACGCTCGCCTCCTTCGCCTGGGCCCTGCACATCACGCCGCTGGACCCTTCGACGGCCTACTTCAACACGCTGGCTCGGGGCTTCGAGTTCGGCGGGGGAGCCTGCCTGGCGGTCCTCGCCCCGCGGTTCCCGCGCTGGATGCAGTGGCTCCTGGGCTTCGCCGGCGCCGCCCTGCTGACGGTCGCGGTGGTCACGTTCAGCAGCGACTCCCCGTTCCCTGGCTGGCGGGCCGCGATCCCGATGCTGGCCACCATGGCGCTGCTGGCCGCACCGCAGGGGCCGGTCTCCCAGGTGCTGCGCTGGGCACCGCTGCGGGCGCTCGGCACGATCTCCTACTCGGTCTACCTCTGGCACTGGCCGGTGCTGCTGCTGGCGCCGGCCCGACTGCCGGCCGGCTGGAGCGAGACCGAGCGGGACCTGGCGATGGTCGGGATCGTGCTGCTGCTGTCCCTGCTGTCGTGGGCACTGCTCGAGGTGCCCTTCCAACGAGGCTGGATCCCCGGCCTGCGGGGTCGGGGCGCGCTCGTGCTCTGGCCGGTGACCTTCGCGCTGGTGGTCGGGGCCGGCTTCGGCGCCACCGCCTACGCCCAGGACCGGCTCGACCAGCGCAACGCCGCCGCAGCGGCCTGGCAGGAAGCGCACCCGGAGCCGACGCCCGCAGCCGCGGCCGCCGCGCCCAGGCTGAGCGAGACCATCGACGCCGCCCTGGACCAGGCCCGCGCCGGCGCCCCGCTGCCGCCCTTCGACCCCGCCGCGCACCGGTCCGACTTCTGGCGCACCGGCTTCGGCTGCTTCGCCGACCAGGCCGACAGCACGGCGCCGACGTGCACCTACGGCGACACCCAGGCCGATCGCGTGGTCGTGGTGCAGGGCGACTCCCACGCCGGCATGTGGCTGCCCGCCCTGGACGCGCTGGGCAAGCAGCAGCACTTCCAGGTGGTGCCGCTGATCAAGCTCGGGTGCGCGCCGTACTTCGTCCCGCAGACCTCGAGCGGGGATCCCTTCCCGACCTGCGCCGCGTTCCGACTGTGGGCGGTGGCGAAGATCCAGGCACTGCGCCCCGACGCCGTGGTGGTGGCCGGCCGTGGGTTCTACGAGACCTCCCCGCGGGCCGGCCAGACCATGGAGCAGACCTGGAACTGGTCGGTGGAACGGCTGATCACCCAGATCGCGCCCGCCACGGGTCAGGTCGTCGTCCTGGGCGACCTGCCGGCGCGGACCGAGCCGCTCGACGTCTGCGCCACCACCCCGGGCAACACCCAGTCCTCGTGCGTGGCCCCGGCCACCGGCGACGGGATCCGCAGCAACCCGTTCACCGAGGCGGCCGCGACCAAGGCGGGCGCCCGGTTCGTCGACACCGTCGGCCTGGTCTGCTCGAACGGACAGTGCCCGGCCGTGGTCGACGGGACCTGGACCTACTTCGACGACGACCACCTCGCCGCCTCCTGGGTGCGACACGTCGCCGGCGAGCTGGGCGACCGGATCGGGCCGCTGTTCGAGTGATGTTCGCCGCTTCCGGGCGCCGACCATTGCCGCGGACACCGCCTGCTGTGGAACGCTGCACGACATGCGTTGGGTGTCGCCGGAGGGAGAACGCCGTTACTCGGCCCTGGTCGAGGTCGGCCACGGGGCGCTGATCGCGCTCGACTTCGACGGCACGCTCTCCCCGATCGTGGACGACCCGACCCGGGCACGGATCCACCCCGCGGCGGCCGAGGTGCTCATCTCGCTGGCCCCGCTGGTCGGTGCCATCGCCGTGGTCACGGGCCGCCCCGCACGCCAGGTGCTCGACCTCGGCGGGCTCGAGGAGGTCGCCGACCGGATGGCCGAGCTCGGCTGCGAGCTGCGGGTCTTCGGCCAGTACGGCGCCGAGCACTGGACCGCCTCGCACCGCACCATCGTCGGCCCCCGGCCGCCGGTGGGACTGGCCTCCTTCCTGCGCGAGCTGCCCAAGGTGCTGCGCGACGCGAACGCCTCCGAGGCGTACGTCGAGGAGAAGGGGCTCGCCGTCGCCGTCCACACGCGGCGGCTCGCCGACGCCGACGCGGCCTTCGCCCGCCTGCTGCCCCCGCTGACCCGGGCCGCCGAGTCCCACGACCTCGAGGTCGAGCCCGGGCGGGCGGTGATCGAGATCCGCGACGGATCGATGGACAAGGGGCTCGTGGTCGACCGGCTGATCACCGGGCTGCCCGCCACCGGGGTCCTCTTCGCCGGGGACGACCTGGGCGACCTGGAGGCCTTCGAGACCATCACCGCGTGGCGGGGCGAGGGGCTGCCCAGCCTGCTGGTCTGCTCCGGCTCCGACGAGGAGGGGGCGCTGGCGGCGCTCGCCGACCTGGTCGTGCCCGGGCCCGACGGCGTGCTCGACTTCCTGAAGCGATTGGCACGCGATCTCTCCTGACCGCTACAGTGACCCCAGCTCATCGAGAGGGACTGAGGGAACGGCCCAGTGAAGTCCCGGCAACCGACCGCGAGTCTCCTCCCCGTCAAGGGTGGGTCGCGGAGCAGGTGCTAAATCCGGCCTGTGCGACCGTCGCCCAGGGAAGATGAGGAGGAGGTTTCTCATGAGCACTGGTCCCCGTCAGGGTGCGTTCGGTAACGCCACTGCCCTTGCCTGTCGTGAATGCGGCACGCAGATCGACCTCGGTCCCCACTACGCCTGTCCGGAGTGTTTCGGCCCCCTCGAGGTGGCCTACGACTTCCCGACGATCACCCGTGAGGAGATCGCCGCCGGCCCGGCCAACATCTGGCGCTACAAGGCGCTGCTGCCGGTCCCGGCCGACATCGAGTCCAGCCCCAACACCGAGCCCGGCTTCACCCGCCTGATCGAGGCGAAGAACCTGGCCGCCGAGCTGGGCATCTCGCGGCTCTGGGTGAAGGACGACTCCACCAACCCGACCAACTCGTTCAAGGACCGGGTCGTGGCCTGCGCCCTGAGCGCCGCGGTCGAGCTGGGCGCCAAGGTGTTCGCCTGCCCCTCGACCGGCAACCTGGCCAACGCCGTCGCTGCCGCCGGGGCCCGCGCCGGGATCCCGACGGCCGTCTTCATCCCGAGCAACCTCGAGCAGCCCAAGCAGATCAACTCCGCGATCTTCACCGACCGCCTGGTCGCCGTCGAGGGCAACTACGACGACGTGAACAAGCTCGCTCAGGAGATCGCCGCCGAGGAGGAGGGCTGGGCGTTCGTCAACGTCAACGTGCGCCCCTTCTACGCCGAGGGCTCCAAGACGCTGGGCTACGAGATCGCCGAGCAGCTCGGCTGGCGCCTGCCCGACCAGGTCGTCATCCCGGTCGCGTCCGGCTCGCAGCTGACCAAGGTGCACAAGGCCTTCCAGGAGCTGATCAAGCTCGGTCTGGTCGAGGCCAAGGACTACCGGATCTTCGGTGCGCAGGCCACGGGCTGCAACCCGGTCTCGACGGCGTACAAGGCCGGCGTGGACGCGATCCGGCCGGTCAAGCCCGACACCATCGCCAAGTCGCTCGCGATCGGCAACCCCGCCGACGGCATCTACGTCCTCGACATCGCCCGCACCACGCACGGCGCGGTCGAGGAGGTCACCGACGACGAGATCCGTGACGGCATCGTGCTGCTGGCGCGCAGCGAGGGCATCTTCACCGAGACCGCCGGTGGCACCACGGTCGCGGTGACCAAGAAGCTGGTCGAGACCGGCCAGCTCGACCCGACCCTCGAGACGGTGATCATCAACACCGGCCACGGTCTCAAGACCCTGGACTCGATCGCCGACCGCGTCGGCCCCGCCGCCACGATCGCGCCCAACTACGACGCCTTCGAGGCCGCGAACATCATCTGAGCGCGAAACCCGGGTTTCGTACCGTCGAAACCCGGGTTTCGCCCAGGGTTCACGTCCGGCGGATAGACACCGGATGTGGATCGCAACGGTCGGCTGCTGATCGGGGTCGGTGCCTCGGCCGCAGTCATCGGCGGAGTCAGTGCTCTCGCGATGGGCGGGTTCGTCGCGCTGCTCAAGCGCCAGGCGGCCCAGGCCCGCGAGACGATCGGGAAACCGCTGGGCGAGGTCGCGATCCCGGCCGACAAGGTCTACCGCCGCCGTCACGGCGCCGGCGTGGAACCGCTCGACCTGCTGGTGCTGGGTGACTCGATCGCTGCCGGGCTGGGCGCCGACCGGGCCAAGGGCACCCTCGGCGCCCGCCTCGCCAAGGAGCTCGCCGACCGGATCCACCGACCGGTGCGGCTGCGCACGGTCGCGAAGGTCGGCGCCGAGACCTGGATGATCCAGGAGCAGCAGCTCGCCATCCTCGAGCCCGGCTACCGCCCCGAGCTGGCCGTCCTGATCGTGGGCGGCAACGACGTCACCCACCGGATCCCGGTGGCCGAGTCGGTCGCCTCGCTCACCGAGGTCATCGACGCCCTCCGCGGTCGCGGCGCAGCGGTCGTGGTCGGCACCTGCCCCGACCTGGGGGCGCTACGACCGCTGCCGGATCCGTTGCGCAGCCTGGCCGGACGGGCCTCGCGGCTGCTCGCGGCCGCGCAGGGCGAGGCGGCGCAGAGTGCCGGGGCCCACGTCGTGTCGCTGGCCCAGGTGGTCGGGCCGTTCTTCGAGACCAACCCCGACGACATGTTCGCCATCGACCAGTTCCACCCGAGCGAGCTGGGCTACCGCCGTACGGCGGAGGCGTTCCTGCCCTCGCTGCTGGCGGCGTTGGGGGAGCGGGACTCGGTGCCGTTCGGGCACCGGCTGCCGATCTGAGAGGCCCTCGCGAACGGCCCCTCTCCTTGCACTCTCAGGGGTCGAGTGCTAAACATGAATCTGGCACTCTCGACCGGAGAGTGACAACCAATGAACTTCGATCCACGAAGGATGCCGAGCGCAATGCCTAAGCTGATTGCCTTCAACGAGGAGGCCCGTCGCGGCCTCGAGCGTGGCATGAACACCCTCGCCGACGCCGTCAAGGTCACCCTGGGGCCCAAGGGCCGCAACGTGGTCCTCGAGAAGAAGTGGGGCGCCCCCACGATCACCAACGATGGTGTCTCCATCGCCAAGGAGATCGAGCTCGAGGACCCGTACGAGAAGATCGGTGCCGAACTCGTCAAGGAGGTCGCCAAGAAGACCGACGACGTCGCCGGTGACGGAACCACCACCGCGACCGTGCTCGCCCAGGCTCTCGTCCGCGAGGGTCTGCGCAACGTCGCCGCCGGCGCCAACCCGATGGGCCTGAAGAAGGGCATCGAGAAGGCCGTCGACGCCATCTCCGCGCAGCTCCTCGAGAACGCCAAGGAGATCGAGACCAAGGAAGAGATCGCGGCCACCGCGTCCATCTCCGCCGCTGACACCACGGTCGGCGAGCTCATCGCCGAGGCCATGGACAAGGTCGGCAAGGAGGGCGTGATCACGGTCGAGGAGTCCAACACCTTCGGTCTGGACCTCGAGCTCACCGAGGGCATGCGCTTCGACAAGGGCTACATCTCGGCCTACTTCGTCACCGACCCCGAGCGCATGGAGGCGGTCCTCGAGGACCCCTACATCCTGATCGCCAACCAGAAGATCAGCTCGGTCAAGGACGTCCTCCCGCTGCTGGAGAAGGTCATCCAGTCCGGCAAGCCGCTCGTCATCCTCGCTGAGGACACCGACGGCGAGGCGCTGTCGACCCTGGTCGTGAACAAGATCAAGGGCACCTTCAAGTCCGTCGCCGTCAAGGCTCCGGGCTTCGGTGACCGTCGCAAGGCCATGCTGCAGGACATCGCGATCCTCACCGGCGGTCAGGTCATCTCCGAGGAGGTCGGCCTCAAGCTCGACACCGCGGACCTCACCCTGCTCGGCCAGGCTCGCAAGGTCGTCATCACCAAGGACGAGACCACCATCGTCGAGGGTGCCGGCGACGCTGCCCAGATCGAGGGTCGGGTCAACCAGATCCGCGCCGAGATCGAGAAGTCGGACTCCGACTACGACCGCGAGAAGCTCCAGGAGCGCCTCGCCAAGCTCGCCGGCGGTGTCGCCGTGATCAAGGTCGGCGCTGCCACCGAGGTCGAGCTCAAGGAGCGCAAGCACCGCATCGAGGACGCCGTCCGCAACGCCAAGGCTGCGGTCGAGGAGGGCATCCTGCCCGGTGGTGGTGTCGCGCTGGTCCAGGCCGCTGCCGCCGTCTTCGAGAAGCTCGAGGCCGACCTGTCCGGCGACGAGGCCACCGGTGCCGCGATCGTCAAGGCCGCCGTCTCGGCTCCGCTGAAGCAGATCGCCATCAACGCCGGCCTCGAGGGCGGCGTCGTGGCGGAGAAGGTCGCCGGTCTCCCGGCCGGCCAGGGCCTCAACGCCGCCACCGGCGAGTACGTCGACCTGCTGGCCGAGGGCATCATCGACCCGGCCAAGGTCACCCGCTCGGCGCTGCAGAACGCTGCCTCCATCGCGGCGCTCTTCCTCACCACCGAGGCCGTCGTCGCCGACAAGCCGGAGAAGGCCGCCCCGATGGGCGACCCGACCGGTGGCATGGGCGGCATGGACTTCTGATCGAGCAGATCACCAGTCGAAACCGAAGGGCCCGATCCGTGTGATCGGGCCCTTCGGCATTTCTGCCCACTAGAGTCACGGGCGTGAAGCGCGCCCTCGCCACCGCCGTGGCCGTCCTGGCCCTGGCAGCGCTGGTCGCGTTCCCGGCGGTGCTCTGGGGCGTCGACACCGACGGCCAGGCCGTCTCGGACCCGACCAGCATCAGCCGGTACGACGCCGACTTCACCGTCGACGCGGACGGCGACCTGGAGGCGACCGAGACGATCGACGTCGACGTCACCACCTCGGACCGGCACGGCATCTTCCGCTTCTTCGACCGGTACGACGCCAACGCACCGCAGGCACGCCGCACCCCGCGCGACATCTCCGTGACCCGGGACGGCCACCAGGAGCCGTGGACGACCGAGGCCCGTGAGGGCGGCCGGTACACCGTGGTCCGGATCGGAGACGCCGACACGTTGCTGACCGTCGGCACCCACACCTACGTCATCCGCTACACGATCCCCGGGGTGCTGCTCCCGGCCGAGAAGGGCGGCTCCACCTTCTACTGGAACGTCGTCCCCGGCGGCTGGCTGCAGTCGATGAGGAACGTCTCGATCCAGGTGCGCTTCCCGGTGCCTGCCGGACCGACGGTGCGCTGCGCGGTCGGGACGGGAGTCGACGCCGTCGCGTGCGCCCCGACCGGAGCCGGCACCGAGCTGGTCAGCCTCCACCTGGACACGCTCACCAACCTGACCCCCGTCACCATCCTCACCCGGTTGGACATGGCGACCCCGGCCGAAGGCGGACACCTGCCGTGGCCGCAACGGTGGGACCGGGTGCTCGGCACCCGCCCGTGGGCGGTCGTCCTGGTCGGCCTGCTCGCCGTCGGTGCCGGCATCGGCGGCGCCCGGCTCGGGGCTCGCTCCCGGGAGAAGGACCCGCCGTTCCCGCTCGTCTACGCACCACCGCCCGGGATCAACCCGGCCCAGGCGGCGTACCTGCTGCGTGAGACCGTGCCCCGGCACGCCTTCATCGCGACCCTCCTCGAGGGGGCCGATCGCGGCGTGATCACCCTCGACCGCGCCGAGGAGGGCTGGAGCATCGCCGCCCACGGCGACATCGTCGAGGGCGATGCCGCCCAGGTGGCGGTCCGGGCGCTCGCCGGCGAGGGCGGCACGTTCACCGCCTCGCGGAAGTCGGTCTCGGCCGGACAGGCGTTGCAGGCCGAGATCGCGCGGTTCACCAGCTGGGTCAAGATCTGGGGGATCGAGTCGGGGAACATGTCCCGGACCGGGTTCGCCGGCACGGGCGTGACCGTGGTCGTCCTGGCGCTGATCGCGATGGGCGTCCTGGTCTTCTGGAACCCGTTCGGCATGTCGCTGGTCGCGATCGTCCCGGGAGCGTTCGCGATCTTCGGCTTCTCGATGGCGATGACCGGCGCCGGCACCCGGCGCACTCGGGCGGGCCGCGAGCTGTGGTCGCAGGTCGGCGGGTTCCGGCGGGTGCTCTCGACCCCGTCGAGCCAGGACCGGTTCGACTTCTCCGGCCGTCAGGAGCTCTACACGGCCTACATCCCCTGGGCGGTCGCCTTCGACTGCGCCGACGAGTGGGCGGCCAAGTACCGCACCGAGGTGGGCAGCGAACCCCCGATGCCCAGCTACTTCGGTGGCTACTACGCCGGCGCGGCGCTCGCGCACGGCGGGGTCGCCGACGTGGTCGGGGACTTCGACTCGACGGTCAACGGCGCGATCGCGTCGTACGCCGCGACCCAGCGGTCGAGCTCCTCGGGCGGCGGTGGCGGGGGATTCAGCGGCGGTGGCGGCGGCGGAGGCGGTGGTGGGGGCTCCTGGTGAGCTCTGCGAACGTCGGGGCCGGGTGACAGCACTGCCCGGATAGGAAAGGATGCCTGCCATGTGGATCGCGATCATCGTGCTCGTCGTCGTGGTTCTCCTCGTCGGCTTCGTCATCGTCGGGTTCAACAGGCTCCGCACGACCGACGTGGGCGCCCAGGAGGCACTCGGCGGGATCGACGTCCAGCTGACCCGACGGGCCGAGCTGATCCCCAACCTGGTCGAGACCGTCAAGGGGTACGCCGCCCACGAGCGTGAGGTGCTCGAGGAGGTGACGCGGGCACGGGCCCAGCTCGTGACCGCGGCAGCGGGCACCGACGTCCCGGCGAAGGCGGCCGCCGACGCGGCGATGGAGCAGTCGCTGGTCCGGCTCAACGCCACCGCGGAGGCCTACCCGGACCTCAAGGCCAACCAGAACTTCCTCGACCTGCAGAAGCAGCTGGCCGAGACCGAGAACCAGATCGCGTTCGCCCGCACCTACTACAACGACGCCGTCTCGACCCTGAACAAGCTGGTCGTGACGATCCCGTGGATGTTCCTCACCGGACTGGCGAAGGTGTCGGCCCGGGACTTCTACAAGGCGCCCGAGGGGCAGCAGACCGCGCCGACGGTCCAGTTCTGAGCCTCAGAACACGTTCAGCGGTCGGAACTGCACGCTGAGCCGCGGCCCGGCATGGGCCACCTTCGGAACGGCGTGCTCCCAGGTGCGCTGGCAGCTCCCGCCCATCACCAACACGTCGCCGTGACCCATCTCGAAGGAGATCGTGTCGCCGCCACCGCGCGGTCGCAGCGCCAGCCGCCGCGGGTCGCCCAACGAGACGATCGCGACCATCGTGTCCTGGGTCCGACCGCGGCCGATGGTGTCACCGTGCCAGGCCACCGAGTCGCGGCCGTCGCGGTAGTAGCAGCAGCCAGCGGTCCGGAACCGCTCGCCGAGCTCGGCCTCGTAGTGGTCGCTGAGCGCCTCGCGGGCAGCGACCAGTGCGGGGTGCGGCAACGCGCCGTCGGCCAGGTAGGTGTGCACCAGGCGCGGCACGTCGACGACCCGGTCGTACATCTGACGTCTTTCCGCCCGCCACGGGACCTCGGCGATCAACGTCGCGAAGACGTCGTCGGCCTCGGGGAGCCAACCCGTGGCGACGTCCACCCAGGCGCCGGCGCTGAGCGGGGTGCGGTGGAGCGCCCGGGTGTCGGGGCCGGCGGGCGCCTCGAACAGCGATCCCTGGAAGTCCATGCCTCCAGATTAGATCATATGTTCGAATGGATGGCGGTGCAGCGTGTCGGATCGAGGGAACGACGGACGGTTCGGCACTGCGCCGCATAAGGTGACGTCATGGGTGGGGGGACCGAGCCTGTACTTGCGCCGGGGCAGCGGTCGCTCAAGCACGAGACGATCCGCGAGTACGTGCGCACTCTGGTCGCGACCGAACCCCCCGGAACGCCCGCCCCGTCCGAGCGTGAGCTCGTCCATCGCTTCGGCGTCGCCCGGATGACGGTCCGTCAGGCGCTCGACGCCTTGGTGGTCGAGGGCCTGCTCGAGCGGATCCCCGGGCGAGGCACGTTCGTCGCCCGACCCCGGCGTCGCTCCACCCCGGTGATGTCCTTCACCGAGGAGATGTCCCGTCGCGGCAAGCGGGCCGACGCCCGCTCGCTCGCCACCGAACGCCAGGGCGCCTCGGAGTCGGTCGCCCGGGCGATGGGCCTCTCGCCGGGGGACGCCGTGATCCACTGGCGCCGGCTCCGCACCGCCGACGGGCAGCCGGCCTGCCTGGTCGACGCGTGGCTCAACGAGGTCATGCTGCCGGGCTTCATGCACGGTCCGATGCCGACCAGCCTGTACGACGACCTCGGCGCGCGCGGGCTCCGGCCGACGTGGGCGGAGGACATCGTGACGGTCTCGCCGGCCACGGAGGACGAGAGTCGACTGCTCGAGGTGCCGGCCGGCGACCTGGTCGTGCGCGGGCAGCGACGGGCCTTCGCCGGAGAGACGATCATCGAGGTGAGTCGGAGCGCGTGGCGCTCCGACGTGTTCCAGCTGAGGTTGCAGCTGGGTCAGGCCGACTGACCGACCGGTTCCGTCTCGAGCTCGGCGAGTGCCTCGGCGCGGCGGTCGAAGCTGCGCGTGACGACGAGGGCGATCACGGCGACGGCCAGACCACCCAGGCCGGCGTACGCGAAGCCCGCCGACCATCCGCCGTGGTCCAGGGCGATGCCGATGAAGGGCGCGCCCAGGGCCGAGCCGAGCGTGAGCGCCGACCCGTGCCACCCCATTGCCTCGCCCCGGATGCTGGCCGGCACCTGGCGGGAGAGCGCGTCGACGGTCGCGGTGATGGTCGGGGCGCAGAAGCCGCCCGAGATCAGGAGCAGCACGACGAACATCCAGGTGGTGTTCGCCAGCGCGATGAGGGCGGTCGAGCCCGCGAGTCCGATCAGCAGGACCGCAGCGCCCGGGGGACGCTTCATCGCGCCGTACACGAGGGCCCCGACGCCGGACCCGGCGCCCCACAGGGCGAGCACCCAGCCGATGTGGGACGGGGTGCCCCACTCCCGCAGCGCCGCCACGGTGGACAGGTCCTCGGCGGTGAGGATGGCGGTCGAGATCGCAGCCATCGCGAGGATCGCGATCGCCGACGGGGTCAACCAGTCCCGCGGCGGGATGTGCCCGGCCGAGATGTCGGAGTGGACGCTGAGCAGGGGCGGGTTGACCCACCACAGCGCCGTCGCGCCCGCGATGACCGCCATCTGGCAGAGCAGCAGGGCGATGTCGGTCGGCAGGTAGGTCGCGGCCAGCACGCCCAGCACCGGGCCGAAGAGGTAGCTCATCTCGACGGCGATCGAGTCGATCGACAGGGCCGTCACCCGCTGCTCGTCGGGCACGTGGCTGATCAGCACCTGCCGGATGATGGTGAAGGTCGGCACGGTGAAGAGGGCGGCCAGACCGGCCAGTGCCGCCAGCGCCCAGAAGCCGACCCACGGCGCGATCACCCAGACGGCGGCACCGATGAGGAGCGAGGGCAGCAGGGCCTTGCGCAGGCCCAGGCGGTCCATCCGCCGGCCGCGCCACGGACCGCTGATCGCCATGCCGGCCGAGACGATCATCGCCACCAGCCCGGCCTCGGCGTACGACCGGCCCAGGGAGGTCACGATGTGCAGGGTCAGCACGATGTTGGCCGCCCACAGCGGGATGCGGATGACAAGGCCCAGGAGGACGGTCCGACGGATGACCGGCTCCCTCAGCACCTCGGTGTACGTCGCGAATCCCACGGTTCCATTGTCCGTTGCCGAATCGATTCAGTCGAATCGTTAAAAACGCCCCCTCCGACGGGTCGGAGGGGGCGTTCTGAGGGCGTTGTCAGGCGCTGAAGTGCCTCAACCACTGGGTGTGCGGCGACGCGGACAGCTTGGCGAGTGCGGTCTCGGGGAGCTCCCCGGCGAGGTCGGTCACCACGTAACCTTGCTCACCTCGGGTGGCCAGGTACTGGCCGGTGACGTTCGCGCCCTCGCTGGCCAGGACGTTGTTCACGTCGGCCAGGACGCCGGGGACGTTGGCGTGCAGGAAGCCGACCCGGGTGCCCTCGACCAGGGCCGGGGGCTGCACGGCGGGGAGGTTCACCGACAGCTCGGTGGAGCCCTGCTGCTGGAAGTTCTTCAGCTTGCTGGAGACGAAGTAGCCGATGTCCTCCTGCGCCTCCTGGGTCGAGCCGCCCACGTGCGGGGTCAGGATGACGTTGTCGAGACCGCGCAGCGGCGACTCGAACACATCGCCCTGGGCCTTGGGCTCGATCGGGAAGACGTCGAGCGCGGCACCGGCGATGTGGCCCGACAGGATGTTCTCGCGCAGCGACTCGGTGTCGACCACCATGCCGCGGGCGGCGTTGATGAAGAGGCTGCGCGGCTTCATCGTGGCGAACTGCTCGGCGCCGAAGATGCCGGCGTTGCCCGGGCGACCGTCGACGTGCAGCGAGACCACGTCGGCCTCGGCGAGCAGCGCGTCCAGGCTCGGCATCCGGCGGGCGTTGCCGTGCGCGAGACGGTCAGCGATGTCGAAGAAGATCACGTACATGCCGAGCGCCTCGGCGAGGTTGGACAGCTGGGTGCCGATGTTGCCGTAGCCGACGATGCCCAGGGTGCGCCCGCGGACCTCGTGGCTGCCCTTGGCCGACTTGTCCCAGACGCCGGCGTGCATCTTGTCGGTCTTCTCCGGCAGGCGGCGGGCGAGGCTGATGATCTCGGCGATCACGAGCTCCACGACGCTGCGCGTGTTCGAGTACGGCGCGTTGAAGACCGCGACCCCGCGCTCGGCCGCCGCGACCAGGTCGACCTGGTTGGTGCCGATGCAGAAGCAACCGATCGCCTTGAGGTCGGGCGCAGCGTCCAGCACCCGCGCCGTGACGTGGGTGTTGGACCGGATCCCGATCAAAGAGACGCCCGGCAGGGCCTCGATCAGCTCGTCCTCGGACATCGAGGCGCTGCGCAGGTCCACCTCGAACCCGGAGCGCTCGAGGTTCTCGACCGCGACGGGGTGGATGTTCTCGAGCAGCAGCACCTTCTCAGCCATGACCCAATCCTAGGTGGCGGCCGAGGAGGTGCTGCGCCGGGATTCAGATGGCGGGCACGGTGGCCAGTGCCGCCTGGAGCGCGTCCTCGGAGAGCGCGTCATCCTCGAGGGTGCCGGAGAGGAACTGGGCGTAGGCGCCGAGCTCGAGCAGACCGTGGCCGGACAGGCCGATCACGATCACCTTCTCCTCGCCGGACTCCTTCGCCGCCAGCGCCTCGGCGCGGGCCGCGGCCAGCGCGTGCGCCGACTCCGGGGCCGGCACGATGCCCTGCGTCCGGGCGAACTCGACGCCCGCCTCGAAGCACTCGTTCTGGTGCAGCGCGACCGCCTCGATCATGCCCTCGTGCACGGCGTGCGAGACCAGCGGAGCCATCCCGTGGTAGCGCAGACCGCCGGCGTGGATCGGGCTCGGCACGAAGTCGTGACCCAGCGTGTACATCTTCATCAGCGGCGTCATGCCGGCGGTGTCGCCGAAGTCGTATCGGTACTCGCCCCGGGTCAGGGTCGGACAGCTGGTCGGCTCGACGGCGACGATCCGCGTCGTCGTACCGGCGGTGAGGTTCCGGCCGAGGAACGGGAAGGTGAGGCCGGCGAAGTTGGAGCCGCCGCCGGCGCAGCCGAAGATCACGTCGACCTTCGTCTCGCCGGCCTTCTCCAGCTGCTTGAGCGCCTCCTGGCCGATGACGGTCTGGTGCAGCAGCACGTGGTTGAGCACCGAGCCCAGGGCGTACTTGGTGTCCTCGGCCTGGGCGGCGACCTCCACGGCCTCCGAGATCGCGATGCCGAGCGAGCCCGGATGTCCCTCGGGGAACGCCTTGCCGGACTCGGTCAGCTGGCTGGGGGAGCGGTGGACGGTGCCGCCGAAGACCTCGATCAGGGTGCGGCGCTGCGGCTTCGTGTCGTACGACGCCCCGACCTGCCACACCTCGCACTCGACCCCGTAGAGCGCCGAGGCGTACGACAGGGCGGTGCCCCACTGGCCGGCACCGGTCTCGGTGGTCAGCCGGCGGATGCCGTGCAGTGAGTTGTAGTAGACCTGCGGCACCGCGGTGTTGACCTTGTGGCTCCCGGCCGGGGAGACGCCCTCGTACTTGTAGTAGATCCGGGCGGTGGTGCCGAGCAGCTTCTCCCAACGGCGTGCGCGGTAGAGCGGGCTGGGTCGGTACTGGCGGTAGACCTCGCGCACGGCGTCGGGGATCTCGACGTACTTCTCGGCCGAGACCTCCTGCAGGATCAGCTCGATCGGGAACAGCGGGGCGAGGTCGTCGGGGCCGACGGGCTCGTGCGTGCCCGGGTGCAGCGGCGGCGGCGGAGGCGTCGGAAGGTCGGCGACGATGTTGTACCAGTGCGTGACCTCCTCGTCGGGGCCGAGCGTGTACATGACCTGGTCGTCGCTCATCGGGATCGCCTTCACAGCCGGAGATGGGTGAAAAGAACGTAGCGAGCAGGGGATCGGGGTGTCACCCTTTTTCGGTGCCTCTCGACGCCGACTCCTTCGCCGCCCTCGCGCGGTCCTCGCCCTGGCGGTTCTCGAGCGTGCACTTCCGTTACCGGTGCGTGGAGTTCGACGAGGACGTCGAGGCGTGGCTCGAGCGCCCGGGGATGCTCCGGGTGCGACGCCCCGATGGCAGCGAGTCCGTCGAGCGGGGGATTCCGGAGTCGCGCGCGGTGATGGAGATCAGCGACTCGGGCGTGGTGTCGTCCCGGGTGGTCACTCTGCGGCCGCCGACCGAGTTCACTCCGCTGCTGCGGGCCGACGGGCTCGTCGCCGTACGCCCGGACGACCCTG
Source organism: Nocardioides sp. JCM 18999 (assembly GCF_055391175.1). NCBI lineage: Bacteria > Bacillati > Actinomycetota > Actinomycetes > Propionibacteriales > Nocardioidaceae > Nocardioides > Nocardioides sp. JCM 18999. Next base: position 2,784,630 of record NZ_AP043887.1, on the reverse strand, counting down.
ACGTCGGCTACGGCGACCCGATGTACAACACCTATCGCTGGGTCGCGATGCTCGACCCGGTCGAGCTCTCTCACCACGTGGAGATCACCGAGGTGCGGGCCGACCAGGTCGCGGGCCGGACGGTCTGGCGAGCCCGCGTCGCAGCGGCGGAGGGCTACGAGCCCCGGTGCGGTTGCTGTCCGCTGCTGAACTCCTGGATCGCCGCCCGCGACGAGCACCAGTGCGGTGGCCCGGACCCGCGGCCGCTCGAGGACTACCCGACGGCGTACGACGTCGCGCTCGACCGGCAGACCGGGATCGTCGTCTCGCTCGATCCCGTCGGCGGCGTCCTCAGGGACGGGTTCACCGTCGAGATCCACGAGGCACGCTGATTCCGCATCCGGAGGGTGGCGGACGCACGGGAGTGGGAGACTCCCGTCATGCAGGACCAGATCGAGCAGGCTGAACCCCCGACCCTGCCGGCTCCGGTGAGGACGCCGTGGGGACCGATCGTGGTGTCCGTGTGCGCCGTCGCCTTCGCAGGCTTCTGGACGCTGATCCACCTCCTCGGCCTGAGCATCCTGCTCTCGTTGCCCGAAGGGATCGCCCCGCCGGGCGTCACCGAGGTCGGACCACGGGTCGGCGACATCGTTGGTCTGATCGTCCGGATCGTGGTGCTCCCCCTGCTCACGGTAGGTGCGGGAGCACTGACCTGGTGGTGGTCGTTCCGTGGACGTCGGCGCGACGCATGGCTCGCTGCCGGCGGAACCGTGCTGGCGGCCTTGCTCACGACGGGATGGGCGCCCTTCATCTGACCCGTGCCGTGACATGAGCGCCACCGTGAGGTGGCCCTGGTGTCACGCCTCCAGGTCGGCCATCGCCTCGAGGTCGTGGGCGAGCAGGCCCTCGAGCCGGGCGAGGAGGTCGGGGTTGTCGCCGGCGACCGTGGTCTTGGCGATCAGACCCAGGATGCCGATCGCGTTCTCCCGGTGACGCTCGAGCAGGCTCTGCAGGGTCACCGCCAGCTCGGGGTCGTACTCCGGCGTGGCCGGGTCAGCGACGCGGGCCGGGGAGCCGAGCTCGAGGTTCTCGGTGGGGCCGGACTGCTCGATCGTGACGACCATCTCCTCCAGCGAGGTGATCATCTCGGGCTCGGCACCCTCGCCGAGCGCGGCGGCCAGGGAGCCCCGGGCGCGAGCCAGGCTGAGCCGGTGCAGCGCGATGCCGTTGCGCTCGACCTGCTTGAGCCGGGCGTCGAGTGCCTCGAGCGCCTCGTCCTCACTCAGTCCGGCCACGCTGGCCGAGACCTCTTCCAGGCGGCGGGCGAACTCTTCGTCAACGTTCTCGGACATGGTGTCCAAGCGTACGTCGCCGAGACCGGGCGGCCGAACGGTGGAGCGCCACGGTCACCTGGTGACCATGACGCCCCACCGTCTCGCGTCAATCTCCCTTCACGTTCACGATCTGACGCAGCGTGTGCCGGATCTCGACCAGGTCGACGGCGTCCGCCATCACCTGGTCGATGTCCTTGTACGCCGCCGGGATCTCGTCGATGAACGCGTCGGTGTCGCGGTACTCGATCCCGACCATCGCCGACCGCAGGTCCTCGGCACTGAACTGCCGACGTGCTGCCGACCGGGAGAAGTTCCGCCCGGCGCCGTGCGGTGCGGAGTTGAGCGCCACCTTGTTGCCGAGCCCGGAGACGACGTACGACGCCGTGCCCATCGAACCCGGGATCAGGCCCGCGCGCCCGGCCTCAGCGTTGATCGCGCCCTTGCGGGAGAGCCACACCTCACGACCGAAGTGGGTCTCCACCTCGGTGTAGTTGTGGTGGCAGTTGATCTCCTCGAGCCGCTGCACCTCGTCGGCGGAGGACAGTCCGACCCACTCGGCGAACTGACGCACGACCCGATCCATCATCTCCTCACGGTTGAGCAGCGCGTAGTGCTGCGCCCACCGCATCTCGCGGATGTAGGCCCAGAACTCGTCGGTGCCCTCAGCGAGGTAGGCGAGATCCTTGTCGGGCAGACGGATCCACCACTTCTCGCACAGAGCGGCCGCGACCTTGATGTGCCGCTGCGCGATCCGGTTCCCGACCCCACGGGAGCCCGAGTGCAGGAAGAGCCAGACCTGGTCGAGCTCGTCGACCGTGACCTCGATGAAGTGGTTCCCCGAGCCGAGCGTGCCGAGCTGCAGGTCCCACGCCTTGGCGTACGCACCGGGCTCGAAGCCGGCCTGCTCCGCCTCGGCGGTGAGCAGGTCGAGTCGGGCCTGGGTGTGGTCGCGGCTGACCTTGCGGTTCGCGGCGCCGGCCGAGAGCGGGATCGCGCGCTCGATCGCCTCACGCAGTGGGCGCCGATCGGCGGGCAGCTGGTCGCGGTGGAACTGGGTCCGCACCGCGATCATGCCGCAGCCGATGTCGACGCCGACGGCCGCCGGGATGATCGCGCCGAGGGTCGGGATGACCGATCCCACCGTCGCGCCGAGCCCCAGGTGAGCGTCCGGCATCAACGCCACGTGCGGGAAGACGAACGGCATCGTGGCCGTGGTCTGCGCCTGCGCGCGGGTGTTGTCCTCGAGGATCGAAGCCCAGTTCATGAGCTTCGGAGTGATCTTCTCCATCGTGGTTTCCTCTGGTCTGTCCTCTCGTGAGAGTTCTGCCCACGCTCTGTGGGCACGGCGGAGGAACCTACGGACGCAGAAACCGCTTGTACGACGGGTTTTCGGCGTGCCTGTTGGGCGACCGCCCGACGAGCGGCCCTAGGGTCTCGGACATGACGCAGCCGACCCTCCGTGGCGATCAGGTCATCCTCCGCCCCTGGGACGAAGGCGATCTCGACTTCGTCCTGTCTGCGGCGATCGATCCGGACATTCCAGCGATCAGTGAGGTTCCGGCCCGATGCGACCTCACAGGAGCCCAAGCCTTCATCGAGGCGCAGGCCGATCGGATTGCAGCGGGCAAGGGTTGGGCGTGGGCGGTCGAAGCAGACAGCGAGACGGTGGGTTACGTCGGTGCCCTGTGGATTTCGCGCCCGGCCGGTCGAGCATCGATCGGGTACTGGGCCGGTGCTGCGAATCGCCGACGAGGGCGGACGGCCGACGCGGTGGCGACGGCGACGCGGTGGCTGCTGAGCGAGGGTGGCGTCGCTCGCCTTGAGGCTTTCATCGAGCCCGGCAACCAGGGATCGATCCGGGTGGCCGAGTCCGCAGGATTCACCAGGGAGGGCCTGATGCGGTCGTTCGCGCCGATGCGAGGAACCCGTCGAGACGCTTACCTGTTCGCGAGGATCGCGGGCGACTGACCGTTCGTGCGCGAGTGCGGAACGACACGCCGCAGGAGTCGGTGTGTCGCGCTCCGGCGGTGCACGTGCAGTCAGGCGTCGGGCGCCCGATCCAGGTCGTCGGCAGAGCGCCCGCGGGCGCTTGCCTCCTCGCTCGCCACATGACGCGAGCAAGCTCGGTCATGGGCTCACTTCGTCGGCATCGACGATCCGGTACGCGTACCCCTGCTCGGCCAGGAACCGCTGCCGGTTCGCGGCGAAGTCGGCGTCCACGGTGTCCCGCGAGACCACGGTGTAGAAGTGCGCCACCTTGCGTGAGCCGTCGGGCAGCGGGTCCCCGGGCCGGAGCAGGCGACCCAACCGCTGAGCCTCCTCCTGCCGCGAGCCGTAGGAGCCCGAGACCTGGATCGCCACCTCGGCAGAAGGCAGGTCGATGGAGAAGTTCGCGACCTTGCTCACCACCAGCAGCTTGATCTCGCCGGCACGGAAGGCGTCGTAGAGGCGCTGCCGCTCCTTGACCGTGGTCTCACCCGAGATCACCGGGGCGTCGAGCTTGTCGGCCAGCTCGTGCAGCTGGTCGAGGTACTGCCCGATCACCAGCGTGGGCTGGCCGGCATGGCGGTCGAGCAGGGAGCGGACCACGTCGATCTTGTGGTGCGTGCACGAGGCGAGCCGGTAACGCTCCTCGGGTTCGGCGGTGGCGTAGACCATCCGCTCCGACGACGGCAGCGTCACCCGCACCTCGACGCAGTCGGCCGGCGCGATGTAGCCCTGCGCCTCGATGTCCTTCCAGGGGGCGTCGTACCGCTTCGGCCCGATCAGGGAGAAGACGTCGCCCTCGCGGCCGTCCTCGCGCACCAGGGTGGCGGTCAGGCCGATCCGGCGGCGGGCCTGCAGATCGGCGGTCATCCGGAAGATCGGCGCAGGAAGCAGGTGCACCTCGTCGTAGACGATGAGGCCCCAGTCGCGGGCGTCGAGGAGTTCCAGGTGCGGGTAGACACCCTTCCGCTTCAGCGTCAGCACCTGGTAGGTCGCGATCGTGACCGGCCGGATCTCCTTGGTGGTCCCGGAGTACTCGCCGATCTCGTCGGCGGTCAGGGACGTGCGCTTGATCAGCTCGTCCTTCCACTGCCGCGCCGAGACCGTGTTCGTCACCAGGATCAGCGTGGTCGCACCGGCGTGCGCCATCGCGGCCGCACCGACGATCGTCTTCCCCGCCCCGCACGGGAGTACGACGACCCCGGACCCGCCGTGCCAGAACGACTCGGCCGCCTCGCGCTGGTAGGGCCTCAGCGTCCAGCCGTCCTCGGCCAGGTCGATGGGGTGCGCCTCGCCGTCGACGTACCCGGCGTAGTCCTCGGCCGGCCAGCCGAGCTTGAGCAGCGCCTGCTTGAGGTTGCCGCGCTCGGAGCCGTGCACGACGACGGCGCCGCCCGAATAGTCAGGGTCCGGGCCGATGTCCTCCACGCGGGCGCCGAGCATGCCCGCGACCTTCTTGGAGCGGACCACCTCCTCGAACACGGCACGGTCCGAGGAGGCCAGAACCAGGCCGTGGGTGGGGTGCTTCTCCAGCCGAAGTCGGCCGTAGCGCGCCATCGTCTCGGCGATGTCGACCAGCAACGCGTGCGGGACGGCGTACCGGCTGTAGGCCAGCAGCGCGTCGATGACCTGCTCGGCGTCGTGACCGGCGGCCCGGGCGTTCCACAGGCCGAGCGGGGTGAGGCGGTAGGTGTGGATGTGCTCGGGGGAGCGCTCCAGCTCGGCGAACGGCGCGATCGCCTTGCGGGCCTCGCCGGCAGCCGGGTGATCGACCTCCAGCAGCAGCGTCTTGTCCGACTGAACGATCAGGGGCCCATCCATAACGGGCCATTCTAGGAGTGGTGTCCCAAGGGGCGGACCATCTCGACTTTAAAGTCTAGTGAATCACTGTAGTATTTCGACCATGACCGCCCTGACCGTGCTGCCGCTGCTCGAAGCGCTCCGTGAGTTCGCCGCCGACCCCGAGCTCGTGGACCTCGTCGAGGCGCCGGCCGAGGGGCGGGAGTTCCTCCTGCTCCAGCGCACCCCCGAGCTCGAGGTGTGGCTGATCGCCTGGGCGCCCGGCGCGGAGACCGGCTACCACGACCACGGGTCGGCGGCCGGGGCGCACGCGGTGCTCCAGGGGGCGCTGGTCGAGTACAACGTCGACGGGGGCCTCCAGCTGGCCGACCTGGTGCCGGGGGAGTCGCGGGCCTACGCGGCCGGCCACGTCCACCACGTCCGCAACCTCAGCGACGCTCCGGCGATCTCGATCCATGCCTACTCACCGCGGCTGGACGCGATGAACCACTACGACTTCCGCGGCGACCGGCTGGTGCTCACCGCGGCTGAACCCGGACGTCCCTGATCCGGTGGACCGCGAAGGCGCGGTCCTCTCCGCTGCGTTCGTCGAGGGCGCGCAGCATCCCGTCCAGCAGCGCGCGTGGCCGCACCGGGCGGTCGCTCAAGGTGCCGTGGTTGTCGACGTAGGTCAGCACCACGGTCTGGTTGAGCTCGATCGCGGTGCGCAGGGCGCCGAGTGCGTCGGCCGGTGAGAGTGGACCCTCGGCCCGGGGGCGGGCGGCAGCGGCGGCGTCCCCGGCCCTGATCGCGGCGACCACGCCGGGGATCCGAGCAGCCTCCCGTGCCACCGCCGCCGTGCGGTGCCGGTCGCGGGGCTGGCGGGCCCGGTGGTGGTCGGGGCGGGCGACGTGTACCGACCCGTCGAGCGACTCGACCACCGGCGCGACGCCCCACTCACGCAGCCGCGGGAGCAGCACCTCCAACGGGGTCGCGGAGATCAGCACCGTCGGCGCGATCAGGCGCAGCCCGAGCCGCTCGGCCTGGGGATGGTGGACCAGGGCGAGCAGTGCCTCCTCGTCGTCGGAGCGCAGGAACGTCTCCGCGTGGCCGACCCGCACCGTGCCGAAGGTCCGGGCACAGTCGTCGACCAGGTAGGTCAACGGCTGGGGGACCGGCGTGGCCGAGATCGTGGTGAGGAAGGCGTGGATCTCCGCCGCGCTCCACCCGGCGTCCAGGCCGCGACGCATGCTGTCGGCGCTGAAACGGTAGACCGTCGCACCGCCGCCCGACTCGACGTCGGCCAGCAGCCCGAGGTCCCGGGCCAAGCCGCTCTCCAGCGGGCCGGGCGCCACCGCGGTGAGATCGGCCTGGATCACGACGTGGTCGATCGGTGCGGGGAGCACGGTGGCGAGCGCCGCCACCGCTTCGGCCGCGTCGCCGGCGATCAGGTGCCGGGTCCAGGTCGCGGCCCCGTCGAGGCCGAACAGGCCCAGCTCGGCGGCTTCGGTGAGGGTCCATCCCACCTGGCGTTCGCGCTCCGGGCCGCGCCGTGGGCGCTTCCAGCCGAGCGCGGCGAGGAGCCCGGGCAGTCCGGTGCCGGCGGCCAGGGTGACGTCGGGCCCCAGTTCGGCGACCGTCGCCAGGGCCGCGGTCCGCGACTCGACGATCCCGATCGCGCCGAGCTCGGGGGCCAACGCGTTGATCGGCTTGTCCTGACCGTCGCGTTCGCCGACCAGGGCCGGTGCCCGGGAGAGCGCCAACCAGGTTCGCGCCAACGGGATCCAGCGTTCGGCGGGATCCTGGTCCAGCCAGGTGTCGTAGGCATCGGTCGGCATCCACGCGGGATCCCCGTCGGCGTTGGCCGCGGTCGTGGCCAGGCCGGCCGCGGCGGCGATCTCGACCAGCAGTGCCGCCTGGGCGGGGGTGACCAGCAGGGTTCCGGCCAACGACCGCAGGTCGCGCACCCCCAGCCCGCCGGCACGCAGCGCGGTCACCGGTCGGTGGCTCCAGGTCTCCAGCACCAGCTCGATCCGGCGGACGGCCTCGAAGGCAGCACCCGCCGCAGCACGGTCGATCATCGACTGGTCGCGCGCCGCGGTCGGGATCGCCGGTGCCGCCGGCGACGTGCTGGTGGGGAAGCCGCCCGGGCCCAGTGCCTCGGCCACCCCGGACACCACGCGCAGGCCCTCCGGCGAGGGCCACACCAGCGCGCGTTCCTCCAGGGTCCGTACGGCGTCGGCGACCGCGGCACCGCGGCCGGTCAGGTCGTCGCGGGGGACCGGCTGGGCGGTCAGCACCGCACCGATGATCGCCAGCTCGAAGTGGGTCAGGTCGTCGAGTGCTCGGGCCGAGCTCGCCCGGGTCGAGATCCGGGACGCCAGCTGGGAGGAGTCCTGGGGCGCGGGGGTGGCGAGATCGGGTCGGGTGCGCAGCAGCGTGCCCAGGGCGCCCTCGTCCCACCCGCGCAGGTGATCGGCCAAGGAGCGTGCGCCGCCGGAGGTCGCCGATTGCGTGCTCATCCCTCCAACGGTAGCGAGCCTTGATGTGATGGGATGACTCCCGTGACCGAACGGACCCTCACCTATCGTCCCGGCAGCTGGCTCGGCGTCATCGGAGCGAACGCGACGGTACTGCTCCCCGGGTCGGAGAAGGCCCGCGCCGCTGCGCTGTGGCCCTTGGTCGACGACGGGGCCGAGTTCGACGCCGTGCTCGACGCACTCGTCGCCGGCGGACTCTCCTCGCTGCCCGGGTTCGTGCTGCTGACCATCACCCCGGAGACCGTGCGGATCCTCGTCCGTGGAGGCGCGGTCGCGACCCTCGAGACCGAGGACGGAACGACCCGCGTCGCGGCCGACCCCGGTGCGATGTGGACCGAACGCACCGTGCACGCCACCGACTTCGCGATCGCGCTGCCCGACGAGACCGCCGACGGAGCGGCCCTGGCCGTGGTCGACGGGCTGGTCCGTCTGGGTGCGCTCGAGACCCCGGTGGTCGCGCCCCCCAACCTTGCTCCGGTGGTCCAGCTCGCGCCCGTGGCGGTCCCGGCGGCCGACCTGGATCTCGACGACGACCTCGAGCACGACCTCGACGACGACATCGACGACGAGGTGGACGGCGAGGTGGACAGCGACCTCGAGGACACCGGTGCCGACGGCGTGGCTCCGCTCGGTCCGCCCCCCACCTGGACCCCGGGCGCACCGTCCGCCCCGCCGCTGCCCCCGGTCGCGTTGGCGCCGGTGGTCGCGGTGCCCGTCGACGTACCCGACCTCGACGCGCCGGACTTCGACGACGCCGAGACCGACATCCTGGGAGTGATCCAGGAGCCGATCGCCGTCCCGGACCCGTTGACCGACCCCCTCGACGAGCCCGAGGCCGTTGCCGATGACGAGCCGACGGGTCAGGCGGAGCCGATCACCGAGACGTTCACCGGGCCGATCGCCGCGGACAACCTCGTCACCGAGGCCCTGGTGCCGCCGCCGGTCACGGTGGCGCACCTGGTGTTCTCCAGCGGGGAGGAGGTCGACGTCGAGGGCCTGGTGGTGATCGGGCGCCGTCCCGACGCCGGCCGCTTCCCGCCGGAGGACCAGCCGCGACTGGTCGCCGTCCCGAGCCCGCACTCGGAGATCTCCTCGACCCACCTCGAGGTCCGGCCCGGTGCCGGCGCCGATCTCGGCAAGGCCGTGGTCACGGACCTGGGCTCCACCAACGGCACCCTGATCGTGCAGCCGGGTCAACGGCCCGAGGAGCTCCGGCCCGGGATCGCCGTCGTGCTCGACAGCGGTGCCCTCGTCGACCTCGGCGACGGCCTCACCATCCGGGTGCGCTGACCCGGGGATCTCCGGCTACTGCGGTGCGGCGACGTTCTCGAACGTCGCCGGCCGGTGCTCGATCTTGAACCGGCTCAGCGGCCACACCAGCGCGATCACGCGGCCGACCACCAGGTCCTCGTCGACGTAGGCGTCGTCGGGGTCGCAGGTCGCCTCGGTCCCGGGCTGGCACAGGTGGAACGAGCTGTCGGCCGACTCGTCGCGGTTGTCGCCCATCACGAAGAGCTTCCCCGCCGGGACGACCGCCTTCCAGCCGCGGCTGCAGTCCGCCATCGGGCCGTTGCACTCGGTCTGGGGGTCGATGTAGTCGTCCTCGTCCAGCGGGGTGCCGTTGACCGAGATCCGGCCCTGCTTGTCGCAGCAGACGATCGTGTCGCCGCCGACCCCGATCACGCGCTTCACCAGGTGGCCGCCGCTGGGGTACAGGCCGATCCGCTCCAGCGTCTTGGAGACCACGCCGGCAGGCGCCGCGCTCTCCGCTCCGGCGAGCCAGTCGCCGGGATCGCTGAACACGATGATGTCGCCGCGCTGCGGGTGGCCCCACCAGTAGGAGGGCTTCTCCACCAGGATCCGGTCGTTCACCTGCAGACCGGGTTCCATCGACCCCGACGGGATGTAGAACGCCTGGACGAAGAAGGACTTCACGACCACCGCCAAGGCGACGGCCACGACGACCAGGAACGCGGTCTCCCGAAGGACCTTCCACCCACTGCGTTGTTCTGCGGCCACGACCGGACACTACCGGCCGGGTGGATGGACCGGTGGGTAGGCTCGTGCCCATGTCCGGTCAGCTGGTGGTGGGGTTCGATCTCGACATGACGCTGATCGACACCGCGCCCGGTTTCGCGGACGTGCTGCGTGCGCTCGGCGCCGAGATCGGTGTCGACCTTCCGGCCGAGGAGCTGGTGACCCGACTCGGTCCGCCGATCGACCAGATGCTCGCGCCGTACGTCGCCGCCGAGGAGATGGCCGGTGTCACCGACCGCTTCCGGGCGCTCTACCCCGAGCACGCGATCACCAGCGTGCCGGCCCTGCCCGGTGCGCACGAGGCGATGGACGCGGTCCGGGCCCGTCAGGGCCGGGTCATCATCGTGACCGGGAAGTTCGAGCCCAACGCCCGGCTGCACGTCGAGCACCTCGGCTTCGACATCGACCACCTCGAGGGGTGGGTCTGGGGCGTGGGCAAGGCCGACGTCCTGCGTGCCGAGGGTGCCTCGATCTACGTGGGCGACCACATCCATGACGTCGAGGGGGCGCTCGCCGCCGGGGTCACCAGCGTGAGCGTGCTCACCGGCGGGTGCACCCGAGCCGAGCTGCTCGAGGCCGGAACCCACGTCGTGCTGGACTCCCTCGCCGATTTCCCTGCGTGGCTCGAGGGCCATCTGGGCTAGGCTCTGTCGGCCCGGCCAGCGGTCGGATCAGCACAGTCAGCAATGTTCGACGCAAGAAGAGGTCAGCTCGGTGCCCAGTGGCAAGGTGAAGTGGTTCGACGCGGAGAAGGGCTTCGGCTTCCTCTCCTCCGACGACGGTGCCGACGTGTACGTGCACGCCGACGCGCTGCCGGCCGGGGTCGCCAAGACCCTGAAGGCGGGCACGCGGGTCGAGTTCGGCATCGCCCAGGGACGCCGGGGGGAGCAGGCTCTCCAGGTCCGGATCCTCGACGCCCCGGCCTCGGTCTCCCGCAACGTCTCTGCCTCCAAGCGGCGCAAGCCCGAGGAGATGGAGCTGATCGTGGAGAACGTGATCAAGCTGCTCGACGACATTCGTGAGGGCTACGCCCACGGTCGTCCGCCGACGCGCGACCTCGGCCGCAAGATCGCCCCCGCCCTGCGAAATCTCGCCGACGAGTTCGAGCTCTGAGCTAGGCCGCGCTGCGCGTGCGTCGGGCGCCGCTCAGGACAAAAGAGGTCCAGGCTCCGAGCACCACGGTGGCGACGCTCATCCCCAGGTGCGGGTTGAGCGGCAGCGCGATCCCGACGAATCCGCCGATCACCCAGGCGAGCTGCAGCGTCGTGTCGGCCCGGGCGAACGCCGAGGTCTGCACCGAGGGCGGGATGTGGCTCTGGACCGAGGAGTCGAGCGAGAACCTCGCCAGTGACGCGCCCAGCCCGGTCACCAGGCCGAGCAGCACCAGGACCGGCACGGAGTAGAACAGCGCCGCCACCAGCACGGCGGCGGTGTCGGCGACCATCACCACCGAGACCGTCACGGCCGGCCGGATCTGCTTGACCAGGGACGCGGTCACCACGCCGATCAGGTTCCCGAGACCGGCGCTCCCGGCGACCAGTGCCAGCAGCACCGTGGGGGACCAGTCCCCGATCGGTTCGGCCTGCAGCAGGAACGCCATGAACATCAACAGGAACCCGTAGAGCCACTTCGGTGCGCAGTTCGCGCGCAGCGCGTAGGCGACACCCGCCGGCATCGGCATCAGCACCTGCCCGGCGACGGTGGAGCCGTCGCGGCGCAGCGCGAGGGAGCTCTCGCCCACGTTGGAGTCGACGCCCTTCGGCAGCCGGATCGCCATCACGGTGCCGCCGATGAAGACGACGAAGGCCCAGCGCAGCACCCACTCCGAGCCGATCAGCGACACCAGGCCAGCGACCGGAGCCGAGATGGCGACGCCCACGATCCCTGCCATCGCGACCCGGCCGTTGGCCTTGACCAGGGTCACCCCCTCGGGCACCAGACGCGGAACGGTCGCAGCCTTGCTGACGCCGTACGCCTTGGAGGCGACCAGCACGCCGAGGGCGGCGGGGAAGACGAGCGGCGACTCGTTCGCGAACGCCCCGGCCAGCACCCAGCACAGGAATGCGCGCAGCGACATCGTGATCCCGATCGCCCACCGGCGTCCGTGGGCGACCCGGTCCAGCACCGGCCCCAGCAGGGGCGCCACGATCGCGAACGGCAGCATCGTCAGGGCCAGGAAGAGCGCCACCGACTCCCGCGAGGAGGAACCGCCGGAACCCGGCATCTGGAAGAAGAGCGAACCGGCCAGGGCGATCGCCACCGCGGCGTCGCCGGCGGTGTTGAACGCGTGCATCTCGATCAGGCGGGACAGCCCGGTGGACTCGGCGCCCTCGGCCGACGCGGCCCGGCGGGCCTGGCGGTACGCGTAGCGCGAGGCCCGCCCGACTCCGCGGGCCGTCGCGGCCGTGCCGCGGCCCACCGATCCGGCCACCCGGCCGGTCGTGCCGCCCTTCTCGCCCTCACTCACGCCGCCCATCATGGCAACCCGGACCACCCCGAGGAGACAGCGCACCGCCGGATCGGCGATGATGACGCCATGTCTGGTTCGCCCTTGGCCTCGAGCCTCGCCACCGACGCTCCGTCGGGCGAAGTCGACGCCGCTCGCGCCGCTCTCTCCACCGAGTCCGGAGTGGGCCGCTGGCTCGGCTTCGTCGCCGAGGATGACGACGCTGCCGGGGTGCGCACGCACTACTTCCTCACCGACCAGCCCGGCTACGTCGGCTGGCACTGGGCCGTCACCCTCGTCGTGATCGACGGCGTCCCGACCGTCGACGAGGTCGTGCTGCTGCCGGGCGTCGACGCCATCATCGCGCCGGCCTGGGTGCCCTACCGTGAACGGATCCGCCCGGGCGACCTCTCCCCGGGTGACCTGCTGCCGGTCTCCGACGAGGACCCGCGGCTGGTGGCGACGTACTCCTTCGGCGACGACGACCTGGACGCCGACGCGAAGGCGCAGGTCCGCCAGGTCGCGGCCGACCTCGGGCTGGGCCGCGTCCGCACGCTCTCCTCGGAGGGCCTCGACCAGGCGGCACAGCGCTGGTACGACGGCCTCGGCGGTCCGGCCGCCCCGCTCGCCCAGTCCGCGCCGCACCCCTGCCACTCCTGCGGGTTCATGGTCCGCCTGGTCGGTTCGCTCGCGTCGACGTTCGGGGTCTGCGCCAACCGGGACGCCAACGACGACGGCCGGGTGGTCGCGTTCGGGCACGGCTGCGGGGCGCACTCCGAGGTGCGGCTGGCCCGCAAGCACGAGCCGCGCCCGCTGCCGGAACCCGTCATCGACGACCTGACCTCAGAGCTGCTCGAGACCTTCTGAGTCCGGCCGTGGAGCGTCCTCCTCTCGACCTGGCCCGACTCTTCTGGATCGGTTCGATCCTGTGGGCGATCGCCCTGGTCGGCCTGCTGCCCTTCGCCGGTGTCCTCGCCGACGCCGGACGCACCTGGTGGATCTGGTGCTGCGTCGCCGGCACCGGGATCGGACTCCTGGGCTGGGAGTTCATCCGCTGGCGCTCGCGCCGCGTCGTCTGACCCGCTGAGCCGCCGAGACACTCGGCGGAATACTCTGGGCAGATGCATTGTTCGGCTATGCAGTGAGCCAGACCTTCCGCGCCCTGCGCAATCCCAACTACCGCCTCTACCTGGCGGGGAGCCTGGTGTCGAACACCGGCACCTGGATGATGCGCATCGCCCAGGACTGGTTGGTGCTCAAGCCGCTCGACGGCGGCGGTGCGGCGGTCGGGCTCGTGACCGGACTCCAGTTCCTCCCCGTGCTGCTCCTGACCCCGTACGCCGGGGTGATCGCGGACCGGGTGCCCAAGCGGGTGCTGCTGCAGATCACCCAGGCGGTGATGGCCCTGGCATCGCTCGCCAGCGCGGTCGTGGCGCTGACCGGGCACTCCTCGCTCTGGTTCGTCTACCTCTGCGCGATCGTGCTCGGCATCGGCGCGGCCTTCGACGCGCCCGCCCGGCAGTCCTTCGTCTCCGAGATGGTCGGCCCTGAGGACCTGACCAACGCGGTCGGCCTGAACTCGGCCAGCTTCAATGCCGCCCGCCTGGTCGGTCCCGCGTCGGCGGGACTGCTGATCGCGCTGTGGGGGAGTGGTCAGGCAGCGACCGGTGGCGTCTTCGCGCTCAACGCCGTGTCCTACCTCGCCGTCATCGTCCAGCTCGCCCGGATGGACGTGACCCTGCTGCGGCCCGAGCCCCGGCAACAGCGCCGGCGGGGAGCACTCGTCGACGGGGTGCGGTACGTCGCCGGCCAACCGCGGATGATCTACGTCCTCATCCTGGTCTTCTTCGCCGGCACCTTCGGACTGAACTTCCAGCTCACCAGCGCGCTGATGGCGACCGAGGTCTACGGCAAGGGGGCCGGGGAGTTCGGGGTGCTCGGTTCCGCGTTGGCAGTCGGATCGCTGGCCGGCGCCTTGATGGCCGCTCGGCGCATCCGGATCCGGCTGCGCCTGCTCGCCCTGGCCGCGATCGGCTTCGGCGTCGCCGAGATCATCGCCGGCTCGCTGCCGACGTACCTGCTCTTCGCCCTGTTCTCCCCGGTGATCGGGTTCTGTGCGCTCACCCTGCTGAACTCGGCCAACTCGACGATGCAGGTCGCTGCCGACCCGGCGATGCGCGGGCGGGTGATGGCGCTGTACCTGACCGTCGTCCAGGGCGGCACCCCCATCGGGGCACCGATCGTGGGGTGGATCGGTGCCACCTACGGCGCCCGCTGGACGTTGTGGCTCGGAGGTGGTTTCGTGGTGCTCGGAGCCGTGCTCGCCGTCGGCGTGCACAGCCGCCTCAGTACCACGGCCAGAGCCACCCCGGTTGGCGTTTTGACCCCCTCACCGGCACGCCGGTAGCCTTGGGGATCGTGTCTGGGACGACCAGGCCGCATCGCATTCCACGAACCGCCCCTTCTCACGGGTGGATGCACACGTGGAAGCGCGAACCTCCGGGGCATGGCGCCGCGGAGAGACAGTAGACAGGAAAGGGAACCACCCGGTGCCCACTATTCAGCAGCTGGTCCGTAAGGGCCGCCAGGACAAGGCGTCCAAGTCCAAGACGCCTGCCCTGAAGGGATCTCCGCAGCGCCGTGGCGTCTGCACCCGCGTTTACACCACCACCCCGAAGAAGCCGAACTCCGCCCTCCGGAAGGTCGCCCGCGTGCGCCTCTCCTCCGGCGTCGAGGTCACCGCTTACATCCCCGGTGTTGGCCACAACCTTCAGGAGCACTCCATCGTGCTCGTCCGCGGTGGTCGTGTGAAGGACCTCCCCGGTGTCCGTTACAAGATCATCCGCGGCACGCTTGACACCCAGGGTGTCAAGAACCGCAAGCAGGCCCGTTCGCGCTACGGCGCGAAGAAGGAGAAGTGACATGCCTCGTAAGGGTCCCGCTCCCAAGCGTCCGATCGACGTCGACCCGGTCTACGGGTCGCAGCTCGTCACGCAGCTCGTTTCCAAGGTCCTGAAGGACGGCAAGAAGCAGGTTGCCCAGCGCATCGTCTACACCGCGCTCGAGGGTTGCCGCGAGAAGACCGGCACCGACCCGGTCCTGACGCTCAAGCGCGCCATGGACAACGTCAAGCCGGCCATCGAGGTCAAGTCCCGCCGCGTCGGTGGCGCGACCTACCAGGTTCCGATCGAGGTCAAGGGCACGCGTGGCACCACGCTCGCGCTGCGCTGGCTCGTCGGCTACTCGCAGGCCCGCCGCGAGAAGACGATGGCCGAGCGCCTCATGAACGAGATCCTCGACGCGAGCAACGGCCTGGGCGCCGCTGTGAAGAAGCGCGAGGACACCCACAAGATGGCCGAGTCCAACAAGGCCTTCGCGCACTACCGCTGGTGATTCTCTGAGGGCGCCGGCCGGCGCGAACCGTTGGCCGGCGCACTCTTCACCGATCCACACTTCATCCAGTCCTAAGGAACACAAAGACAGTGGCTGTCGACATCACCACGGACCTCAAGACCGTCCGCAACATCGGCATCATGGCGCACATCGATGCCGGCAAGACCACCACCACCGAGCGCATCCTCTTCTACACCGGTATCTCGTACAAGATCGGTGAAGTCCACGAGGGTGCCGCCACGATGGACTGGATGGAGCAGGAGCAGGAGCGCGGCATCACGATCACGTCCGCCGCGACGACCTGCTGGTGGAAGAAGCACCAGATCAACATCATCGACACCCCCGGGCACGTCGACTTCACCGTCGAGGTGGAGCGTTCGCTCCGCGTCCTCGACGGCGCCGTCGCCGTCTTCGACGGTGTGGCCGGTGTTGAGCCCCAGTCCATGACCGTGTGGCGCCAGGCGAACAAGTACGCCGTGCCCCGGATGTGCTTCATCAACAAGCTCGACCGCACCGGTGCTGACTTCTACCGCGTCGTCGACACCATCGTCAGCAAGCTCAACGCCACCCCGCTGGTGCTCCAGCTCCCGATCGGTGCCGAGTCCGACTTCATCGGCGTCGTCGACCTGGTCGAGATGAACGCCAAGGTGTGGCGCGGCGAGACCAAGACCGGCGAGGACTACGTCGTCGAGGAGATCCCCGCCGACCTGGCCGACAAGGCCGCCGAGTACCGCGAGAAGCTCGTCGAGACGCTGGCCGAGGCCGACGACGCGACGATGGAGACCTACCTCGAGGAGGGCGACGTCTTCGACGTTCCCACCCTGAAGGCTGCGATCCGCCGCGCGACCCTCGCCGACAAGCTCAACCCGATCCTCACCGGCACCGCGTTCAAGAACAAGGGCATCCAGCCCCTGCTCGACGCCGTGGTCGACTACCTGCCGTCGCCGATGGACGTCGACTCGATCGTGGGCCACAAGCCCAACAACGAAGAGGTCGAGATCACCCGGCAGCCGTCCGACGACGAGCCGCTGTCCGCGCTCGCCTTCAAGATCGCGACCGACCCGCACCTCGGCAAGCTGATCTACGTCCGCGTCTACTCGGGCAAGCTCGAGGCCGGCGGCACCGTGGTCAACGCGACCAACGGCCGCAAGGAGCGGATCGGCAAGGTCTACCAGATGCACGCCAACAAGCGTGAGGAGATCGCGTCCGTCGGTGCCGGCCAGATCGTCGCCGTCATGGGTCTCAAGGACACCAAGACCGGTCACACCCTGGCTGACCCGCAGAACCCGGTCGTGCTCGAGTCGATGACCTTCCCGGCCCCGGTGATCGAGGTCGCCATCGAGCCGAAGACGAAGTCCGACCAGGAGAAGCTCGGCGTCGCGATCCAGCGTCTGTCCGAGGAGGACCCGACCTTCGTCGTCAAGACCGACGAAGAGACCGGTCAGACCATCATCGCCGGTATGGGTGAGCTCCACCTGGAGATCCTCGTCGACCGGATGAAGCGTGAGTTCAAGGTCGAGGCCACCGTCGGCAAGCCGCAGGTCGCCTACCGCGAGACCATCCGTGGCACCGTCCGCGGTCACGGTTACACGCACAAGAAGCAGACCGGTGGTACGGGTCAGTTCGCCAAGGTCCTCATCGACCTGGAGCCGAACATCAACCCGGAGACCGGCCTCGGCGCTGGCTACGAGTTCGTCAACACCGTCACGGGTGGTCGCGTCCCGCGCGAGTACATCCCGTCGGTCGACGCTGGTGCCCAGGACGCGATGCAGTTCGGTATCCTCGCCGGCTACCCGATGGTGGACGTGAAGTTCACGCTCACCGACGGTGGCTACCACGACGTGGACTCCTCCGAGCTCGCCTTCAAGATCGCCGGTAACCAGGCCTTCAAGGAGGCCGCCCGCATGGCCAAGCCGGTCCTGCTGGAGCCGATGTTCGCCGTTGAGGTCACGACCCCCGAGGACTACCTCGGTACCGTGATCGGTGACATCAACTCCCGTCGTGGCCAGATCCGCGCGCAGGAGGAGCGTCACGGCGATCTCGTCGTGTCCGCCCTTGTGCCGCTGTCCGAGATGTTCGGGTACGTTGGCGACTTGAGGTCCAAGACCTCGGGTCAGGCCTCGTACTCGATGGAGTTCGACTCGTACGCCGAGGTTCCCACGAACGTCGCCGACGAGATCATCAAGAAGGCTCGCGGCGAGTAATCGTCCGGGGATTTGTCCCCGAGAGCCTGCGGCATCACCCTTAAGTACGAGTCAAGTAACACATCACACAGGAGGAGCCCACAGTGGCTAAGGCGAAGTTCGAGCGGACCAAGCCGCACGTCAACATCGGCACCATCGGTCACATCGACCACGGTAAGACGACGCTGACGGCGGCGATTACCAAGGTGCTGCACGACGCGTACCCGGACCTCAACGAGGCTTCGGCGTTTGACCAGATCGACAAGGCTCCCGAGGAGCGCCAGCGCGGTATCACGATCTCGATCGCGCACGTCGAGTACCAGACGGAGTCGCGTCACTACGCGCACGTCGACTGCCCCGGTCACGCGGACTACATCAAGAACATGATCACCGGTGCGGCCCAGATGGACGGTGCGATCCTCGTCGTCGCCGCCACCGACGGTCCGATGCCGCAGACGCGTGAGCACGTGCTGCTCGCTCGCCAGGTCGGCGTGCCGGCCCTGGTCGTGGCGCTCAACAAGTGCGACATGGTCGACGACGAGGAGCTCATCGAGCTCGTCGAGATGGAGGTGCGCGAGCTCCTCACCGAGTACGAGTTCCCGGGCGACGACATCCCGGTCGTTCGCGTTGCCGCCTTCCCGGCGCTGCAGGGCGACGCCAAGTGGGCCGAGTCCGTCCTCGAGCTCATGAAGGCCGTCGACGACTACATCCCGACCCCGGCTCGTGAGACCGACAAGCCGTTCCTCATGCCCGTCGAGGACGTCTTCACGATCACCGGTCGTGGCACCGTCATCACCGGTCGTATCGAGCGCGGCATCGTCAAGGTCGGTGAGGAGGTCGAGATCATCGGCATCCGCGAGGTCGCCCAGAAGTCGACCGTCACCGGTGTCGAGATGTTCCGCAAGCTCCTCGACGAGGGCCAGGCTGGCGAGAACGTCGGTCTGCTCCTCCGTGGCACGAAGCGCGAGGACATCGAGCGCGGCATGGTCGTGATCAAGCCGGGCACGACCACCCCGCACACCAACTTCGAGGCCAACGTCTACATCCTCTCGAAGGAGGAGGGCGGCCGTCACACGCCGTTCTTCAACAACTACCGTCCGCAGTTCTACTTCCGTACGACTGACGTGACCGGCGTTGTGACCCTTCCCGAGGGCACCGAGATGGTCATGCCGGGTGACAACACCGAGATGTCGGTCGAGCTCATCCAGCCCATCGCCATGGACGAGGGCCTTCGCTTCGCGATCCGTGAGGGTGGCCGCACCGTCGGCGCCGGCCGGGTCACCAAGATCACCAAGTGATCCCCGCGGCCTAGGCCGCACCTGCTTCATCGGAACGCCCCGGGCTTCGGCCCGGGGTGTTCTGCATTTCCGCCTGGGGCGAGGCGGCAGGGACAATGGACCTGCCATGAACTCCGCGATGAACCCCGAATCCCACGACAAGCACGGCAAGCTCGCCCGGAGCAGGAACGCCTCTCCGGAGGCTCGTCCGACCGTGCGGCTCAACGAGGACGGCCGTCCGTTGCGCGAGGTGCTGTCCTACGCCCGGCGCGGCAGCCGGTTCACGGCGCGCCAGGCCGACGCCTGGGACCGGCTGGGACCGTCGTGGGTGTTCGGTGCTGACGCCGTCACCGGGTTCACCGGGACGCTCGACGTCAACCGCGCCTGGTTCGACCGGGACGCGCCGCTCTACGTCGAGATCGGTTCCGGGGTGGGGGAGACGACGGCGTCGTACGCCGCGGCCCATCCTGAGGTCAACGTGCTCGCCTTCGAGGTCTGGCAGCCCGGTGTCGCCGACACCCTGTACCGGCTCGAGCAGGCCGGCGCCGAGAACGCCCGGCTGTGCACCGTCGACGCGGCCTGGTCCATCACCGAGCTCTTCGCGCCCGGCTCGATCACCGAGCTGTGGACGCTGTTCCCCGACCCGTGGCACAAGAAGCGGCACCACAAGCGGCGACTGGTCAACCAGCCCTTCGTCGGTACGGCGGCCTCACGCCTGATCCCCGGCGGGGTGTGGCGGTTGGCCACGGACTGGGGTGACTACGCCGAGCACATCGACGAGGTGATGGCCTCCGAGCCGACGCTCACCGGTGGGCGGGTGGAGCGGTGGGTCGACCGACCGTTGACGAAGTTCGAGCGTCGCGGGATCGCCGAGGGCCGCGAGATCGCGGACTTCAGCTACCGCCTCAGCTGAGGCGGTAGCCGGGTCCGGTCAGCAGGGCCCGATCGAGGAGGCCGCCGTGCGGGCCAGCACCGGCGCGTGCGCCAGGGCCTTCCGCTTCTTCTTGTTCTTGGTCGTCTTCTTCAACGTCCAGTACCGGGCCCAGTCCATCTGGGTCGCGGTGAAGGCGGTGTGCAGGCTCGGGTCGGTCGAGCCGAGGATCGACTCGCGGAACATGAAGGGGACGTTCTGCGTCGAGGCCGGACGTGGTGCCCGACGGGTCACCTTGCCGTCCATGAACCACGTGATCGTGGTCGGCTTGAGCTCGACCCCCCACACGTGCCAGGCCGACTTCTTGGAGTTGACCGGGCCGGTCCACTGCCGCTTCGACGACAGGTCGCCGACCTGCGACCACGGGGTCACGGTGCCGGCGTAGGAGGCCGACGGGGAGGTCACACCGATGGTCGCGGTCCGACGCGCGGCCGGGTTGTAGCCGGCCATCAGGATGCTGGTGGGGGAGCAGCGCTGGGCCGGGGTCCCGGCGGGGACGAGCTCGAGCCGGATGCCGGCGTCGACGCCCTTGACCCAGTCGTAGTACCCGTCGGCGTTGCGGACCGGGACGGTCGCCGATCCTGCGTCACGCTGCGACATCGACCGGAAGCGCACCTCCCAGCGACCGTTCACCCAGGACTGCGTCCAGTCGGTGTGGGAGTCTCCGCTGTCGGCGAGCATCTTCACGGCCAGGGTGCCGCTGCCGACCTTCCCTGCTGCCCAGACGTCGGTCGTTCCGGTGCGGCGCCAGGACGGCGGCGGGGTGGTGCCCTGGGCGGTCTTGAACTCGTACCGCTTGGCCTCCGGCCACCAGCCGTAGGTCGAGCCGGCGTGGATCAGCTCGAACTTCGTGCAGCCGGCCTTGCGGCCGCAGCTGCCGGGCTTCGCCTCGGCGGGAGCGCTGACCAGGAGGCCGGCCGCAAGGGCTGCGGCGACCGTGGCTGCGAGAACGGACAGGCGCGGAGCACGGCGCAGGTTCATGGGAGGGACGGTACCCGTCAGCAGGCGGCCTTATTCACGGTTTGGCGAGGAGCGGGCGCCTTGCCGAGCGCCTTGCCCTTCTTCTTCATGCTCCAGTAGCGGGCCCAGTCGAGCTGGAGCCGGGTCTTCTCCATGGTGGCGCCCTCGGTCGGGATCAACCGGGCCTGCATGGTGAAGGCGGCCCGGGAGAGTGCCGCCGGGCGCTTCTCGATCGCGGCGACCCGGCCGTCGATGAACCAGGCGATGTGCTTCTTGGTGACCTCGACGCCGAAGACGTGCCACTCGTCGCCGCCGACCGGACGGGACAGCGACTTCTTGTAGGTGAAGCTCAGCGCGGGTCGGGTGTGGGCGGCGACCTTGACCGTCGAGCGACGCTTCGGGGTGTAGTCGAGGAAGGTGACGTCCTGAGCACCGCAGTACCGCTGCTTGTGGTTGGCCGGCACGAGCGCCAGCTGAACCCGGAACGGCGTCCCCTTGCCGTAGGTCCGGGTGCGCATCCGGGACTCCCAACGGCCCTGGCTGTAGGAGACACCCGACCAGGTCGAGGCCACCTCGCGGCTGTGCACGCCGGGCTTGCCGACGATGGTCAGCATGCCGTTCTGCTGGTACTGGGAGGCGCGTCCGCGGATCTTCCACTGCTTCGGTTCGGTGCGGCCACCCTTGAACTCGTAGCGCCACGCGACCGGGTACCAGCCGTAGGTGGCACCGGCGGAGACGAGCTCGAAGCGGGTGCAGCCGCTCACCCGACCGCAGGCCAGGGCCTGGGCGGGGGCAGGCACGAGGGGCAGCAAGCAGGCGAGGATCGACACCAGCGCGGCGAGCCGGAGGCGTGAGGTCATCTTCTCGGACATTCCGGCACGCTAACCCGCGCTTCGTGGTGCCTCCGAATCGTCGATCCGCGCTCCGGCACCGTTCCGAGCCGCAGGAATGGTCAGGCAGACGCCCGCGGCGACCAGGCACAGCACCCCCGCCGTGATCCAGGCCGCGAGGTAGGAACCGGTGCTGTCCCGGGTCCATCCGGCGAAGCTCGCAGCGACCCCGGCGCCGACCATGTGCGCCGCGAAGACCCACCCGAACACGACCGCGGAACTCTCCAGCCCGAAGTGGATCCGACACAGCGCGACGGTCGGCGGCACGGTCGCGACCCAGTCGAGCCCGTAGAAGAGGACGAACAGGAAGAGACTCGGGTGGATGGTCTCGCCGAGGAGCTGGTCCACCCAGAGCAGCGAGAGCCCGCGCAACAGGTAGTAGAGGAACAGCAGCAGGCGCGGATCGACCCGGTCGGTGAGCCAGCCCGAGGCGATCGTGCCCACGATGTCGAAGATCCCGATCAGGGCCAGCAGGCCGGCCGAGGTGGTCTCGGCCATGCCGTGGTCGTGGGCCGCGGGGATGAAGTGGGTGCCGATCAGGCCGTTGGTCGACCACCCGCACACCCAGAACGTCGCGAACAGCGCCCAGAACGTCCAGCGGCGCGAGGCGAACGCCAGCGTGGTCAGCGCGAGCCTGGCGGCGCCCTCCGTGCGTGGCACCACCACCGGCACGACCTCGGGCGGGGAGCCGTACGGCGTCGTGCCGACGTCGCCGGGGGAGTCACGCATCACCAGCCAGACCACCGGTGCCAGCAGCAGCGCGAACCCGGCGACCAGGAGCGCCGCCCACCGCCAGCCCGGACCGTCGGCCAGCACCGCGATCAGCGGCAGGAAGACCAGCTGGCCCGTCGAGCTGGCCGCCGAGAAGACACCGGTCACCAGTCCGCGCCGGGTGGCGAACCAGCGGTTGGCCACGATCGCCCCGAAGACGAGCGCCAGGGCGCCGGTGCCGATCCCCACCACGAAGCCCCACAGCACCCACAGGTGCCACGGCTCGGTCATCACCACGGCCAGACCGGCGCCGGCCGCGGTCAGCAGCAGCGCCAGGGGGACGACCCGGCGCATCCCGAACCGACCCATCAGCGCGGCCGCGAACGGGGCGGTGAGGCCGTAGACGATCAGGTTGAGCGAGACCGCGCCGGAGGTGACCGTCCGGGACCAGCCGAAGTCCTCCTCGAGCGGGATCAGGAGGGCACCGGTCGAGCTGCGGAACCCTGCCGCCGCGACCAGGGTCAGCAGCGTGACCGCGGCGATCGGCCACGCCCGGTGCAGTCGCGGCCGTCGTACGGGTGCCAGAACTTGATCGGACGCTGCCACAGGCCTCATGCTGGTGCCTGGCTCGACCAGATGCCATCGTTATTCCGCCTGCCGTCGCCGATTTGGCGCCGGTGCGAGACGGTGGCAGACTTTCCGAGTTGCTCCGGCAGGTTTCCGGAGCGCGGCTACATCTTGATTACTGAATCGCTTCTCCTGAGCCTCGCGCTCAGTCGTGTGTCAGTGGTCGGGCTGTGTCCGTGCTGACGGAGACCCGATTCAGCCTGACAGTCCCCTGGCAGGCGTAGACCAAACCGAGCAGACCGTCCCTGACAAGGGCGTGGTGCGCGAAACACTCGCGACACGCCCGACCGCGGGGGTCGGAGCTGCTGAAGAGAAGGACGAGAGAGACAGATGGCGGGACAGAAGATCCGCATCAGGCTCAAGGCCTACGACCACGAGGTCATCGACACCTCGGCGCGCAAGATCGTCGACACGGTCACGCGCACGGGTGCGAAGGTTGCCGGCCCGGTGCCGTTGCCGACCGAGAAGAACGTCTACTGCGTTATTCGCTCGCCCCACAAGTACAAGGACTCTCGCGAGCACTTCGAGATGCGCACCCACAAGCGCCTCATCGACATCATCGACCCGACCCCCAAGACTGTCGACTCCCTCATGCGCCTGGACCTCCCGGCGGGTGTCGACATCGAGATCAAGCTCTGAGGCGGGTGACGACATGACTTTCGAACGTAACGTCAAGGGACTGCTCGGCACCAAGCTCGGCATGACCCAGGTCTGGGACGAGAACAACAAGGTCATCCCGGTGACCGTCGTTGTCGCGTCGACCAACATCGTGACCAAGATCCGCCAGCCCGAGGTCGATGGCTACAACGCCATCCAGGTCGGCTTCGGCGAGATCGCGAGCCGGAAGGTGACCAAGCCGGTCGCCGGCCAGTTCGCCAAGGCCGGTACCACCCCGCGCCGCCACGTCGCCGAGATCCGCACCGCGGACGCTGCTGGCTACACGGTCGGCCAGGAGATCGCCGTTGACACCTTCGCCGAGGGCGACGTCATCGACGTCACCGGCACCTCGAAGGGTAAGGGTTTCGCCGGTGTCATGAAGCGCCACGGATTCCACGGCGTCTCGGCGTCCCACGGTGCTCACCGCAACCACCGCAAGCCGGGCTCCATCGGCGCCTGCGCCACCCCCGGCCGCGTGTTCAAGGGCGTCCGCATGGCGGGTCACATGGGTACTGACACTGTCACCACCCAGAACCTCACCGTGCACGCCGTCGACGTGGAGAAGGGCCTCATCCTGCTCAAGGGCGCCGTTCCCGGCCCCCGCGGCGGTCTGCTGGTTCTGCGCTCCGCCGCGAAGAAGACGGAGAAGTGACCATGGCTCTCAAGACTGTCAAGGTCGACCTGCCCGCCGACATCTTCGGCGTTCCGGTCAACATCCCGCTGATCCACCAGGTCGTCGTCGCCCAGCAGGCTGCTGCGCGTCAGGGCACGCACGCCACCAAGACCCGCGCCGACGTGCGCGGTGGTGGTCGCAAGCCCTACAAGCAGAAGGGCACCGGCCGCGCCCGTCAGGGTTCGACGCGTGCTCCGCAGTTCGCCGGCGGTGGCATCGTGCACGGCCCGCAGCCGCGTGACTACTCGCAGCGCACCCCCAAGAAGATGATCGCCGCGGCTCTGCTCGGCTCTCTCTCGGACCGCGCCGCGAACAACCGCGTCCACGTGGTCGAGGGCTTCGGCGTCGCCGACAAGCCGTCGACCAAGTCGGCCCTCGAGGGTCTGCGCGGTTTGACCGAGCGTCACAAGTTCCTCGTGGTTCTTGAGCGCGACGACGAGATCACCTGGCTCTCCCTGCGCAACGCGCCGGAGGTCCACCTGATCGCTGCCGACCAGCTCAACGCGTACGACGTGCTGGCCGCTGACGACCTCGTCTTCACCAAGGGCGCGTTCGACGCGTTCGTGGCGAAGAAGGCCGCAAGTAAGGAGATTGCCCAGTGAGCACCCTGCACAAGGACCACCGCGACATCCTGCTCGCGCCGGTCGTCTCGGAGAAGAGCTACGGGCTCCTCGACCAGAACAAGTACACCTTCCTGGTGCACCCCGACGCCAACAAGACCGAGATCAAGATCGCGGTCGAGAAGGTGTTCAACGTCAAGGTCACGTCGGTGAACACGATCAACCGGAAGGGCAAGGTGCGTCGCACCAAGTTCGGCCTGGGCAAGCGCAAGGACACCAAGCGCGCCATCGTTTCACTCGCTGAGGGCCACCGCATCGACATCTTCGGGGGTCCGGTCGCCTGACCGGGTCTTGACTAAGGACTGATCGAACAATGGCTATTCGCAAGTACAAGCCGACTACCCCGGGCCGTCGCGGCTCCTCGGTGGCCGACTTCGTCGAGATCACCCGGACCACGCCGGAGAAGTCGCTGGTTCGCCCGCTCTCCAAGACCGGCGGTCGCAACAACCAGGGTCGCATCACCACCCGTCACAAGGGCGGCGGGCACAAGCGTGCCTACCGCGTGATCGACTTCAAGCGCTACGACAAGGACGGCGTGCCGGCCAAGGTCGCTCACATCGAGTACGACCCCAACCGCACCGCCCGGATCGCGCTGCTGCACTACGCCGACGGCGAGAAGCGCTACATCATCGCGCCGAAGGACCTGTCGCAGGGCACGGTCATCGAGGCCGGTCCGACCGCCGACATCAAGGTGGGCAACAACCTGCCGCTGCGCAACATCCCCGTCGGTAGCACGATCCACGCGATCGAGCTCCGCCCCGGTGGTGGCGCGAAGATGGCTCGTTCGGCCGGTATGTCGGCCCAGCTGGTCGCCCGTGAGGGTAGCCGCGCGACGCTGCGTCTGCCCTCGGGCGAGATGCGCTACGTCGACGTGCGCTGCCGCGCGACGATCGGCGAGGTCGGCAACGCCGAGCAGTCGAACATCAACTGGGGTAAGGCCGGCCGCATGCGGTGGAAGGGCGTTCGCCCGACCGTCCGTGGTGTGGTCATGAACCCGGTCGACCACCCGCACGGTGGTGGTGAGGGTAAGACGTCCGGTGGACGTCACCCCGTCTCCCCGTGGGGTAAGCCGGAGGGCCGCACGCGCCGCCGCAAGGCATCTGACGCCCTCATCATCCGACGCCGCAAGTCCGGCAAGAACAAGCGTTGATAGGGGAGTAGTCCAATGCCTCGCAGCCTGAAGAAGGGTCCCTTCGTCGACGGCCACCTCGAGAAGAAGGTGGACGCCGAGAACGACAAGGGCACCCAGAACGTCATCAAGACCTGGTCGCGCCGCTCCATGATCCTGCCGTCCTTCATCGGACACACGATCGCGGTGCACGACGGTCGCAAGCACGTCCCGGTCTTCATCACCGACTCGATGGTCGGCCACAAGCTGGGCGAATTCGCACCGACGCGGACCTACAAGGGTCACGTCAAGGAAGACCGGAAGGGGAAGCGTCGATGAGCACCACTGAGCGCCGTCGCGTCAGCGCCCGTCGCGAGTCCGTCCTCGGCGACCAGGTCGGTTCCTTCGCGAGTGCCCGCTTCGTGCGGATCACCCCGCTGAAGGCCCGTCGTGTGGTCGACATGGTTCGTGGCCTCCCGGTCGACGACGCCCTGTCCCTGCTGCAGTTCGCGCCGCAGGCCGCCTCGGAGACCGTCTACAAGGTCCTCGAGAGCGCGATCGCCAACGCCGAGACCACCGAAGGCCTCAACCGTCGCGACCTGATCGTGTCGGTGGCCATGGTGGACGAGGGTCCGACCATGAAGCGCTGGCGCCCCCGGGCCCAGGGCCGCGCCACGCGCATCAACAAGCGCACCAGCCACATCACCCTGGCCGTGCAGCCTGCCGATGTCGTCAAGAAGGTGAAGTGAACTAATGGGTCAGAAGATCAACCCCAACGGCTTCCGCCTCGGCATCTCGACGGACCACAAGTCGCGTTGGTACGCCGACAAGCTCTACAAGTCGTACGTCGGCGAGGACGTCGCCATCCGCAAGCTTCTTGCCAAGGGCATGGAGCGCGCTGGTATCGCCCGCGTCGAGATCGAGCGCACCCGTGACCGCGTGCGTGTCGACATCCACACGGCCCGTCCGGGCATCGTCATCGGTCGCCGCGGCGCCGAGGCCGACCGGATCCGGACCGAGCTCGAGAAGCTCACCGGCAAGCAGGTCCAGCTGAACATCCTCGAGGTCAAGAACCCCGAGGTCGACGCTCAGCTGGTCGCCCAGGGTGTGGCCGAGCAGCTCTCCGGCCGTGTCCAGTTCCGTCGCGCCATGCGCAAGGCGATGCAGACCACGATGCGTTCGGGCGCCAAGGGCATCCGTATCCAGTGCTCGGGTCGTCTGAACGGTGCTGAGATGTCGCGGACCGAGTTCTACCGCGAGGGTCGCGTCCCGCTGCACACGCTGCGTGCCGACATCGACTACGGCTTCTACGAGGCCCGGACCACCTTCGGCCGCATCGGCGTCAAGGTCTGGATCTACAAGGGTGAGGTGTCCGGCAGCCGCGCCGAGCGTCAGGCCCAGCAGGCTGCCCGCGCCGGCGTCCCCGGTCGCAGCGGTCGCCCGGCCCGTGGTGGCAACGACCGCCCGAGCCGTGGCTCGCGTGGCGCCCGTTCCGAGGCTGCTGTCGAGGCGCCCGCCGCTGAGGCGAGCGTCGAGGCCGCTGCCGCTCCGACCGAGACCCAGGAGGGCTGACCCCATGCTGATGCCCCGTCGGCTCAAGCACCGCAAGCAGCACCACCCCAAGCGGGATGGCGCTGCCAAGGGCGGCACCTCGCTCGCCTTCGGTGACTTCGGTATCCAGGCGCTCGAGGGTCACTACGTGACCAACCGACAGATCGAGTCGGCTCGTATCGCCATGACGCGTCACATCAAGCGTGGCGGCAAGGTGTGGATCAACATCTACCCGGACCGCCCGCTGACCAAGAAGCCTGCCGAGACCCGCATGGGTTCCGGTAAGGGTTCCCCCGAGTGGTGGGTCGCCAACGTCAAGCCCGGCCGTGTCATGTTCGAGCTTTCCGGTGTGCCGGAGGACGTGGCCCGCGAGGCCATGCGCCGCGCGATCCACAAGCTCCCCATGAAGTGCCGGTTCATTACGCGAGAGGCTGGTGAGTTCTGATGGCAAACCAGATCACCGCGAACGAGCTCGACGAGCTCAACGACGTTGACCTCGAGGCGAAGCTCCGTGAGTCCAAGGAGGAGCTGTTCAACCTCCGCTTCCAGGCGGCCACCGGCCAGCTGGAGAGCCACGGTCGCCTTCGCACGGTCAAGAAGGACATCGCTCGGATCTACACCGTGGTGCGTGAGCGCGAGCTCGGTATCCGGACCGCTCCGGGCGCGAACAACGAGGAGGCCTGATCATGGCTGAGACCACTGAGCAGACTGAAGAGCGCAACAGCCGCAAGGTGCGTGAGGGCCTCGTCGTCAGCGACAAGATGGAGAAGACCATCGTCGTCGTTGTCGAGGACCGCGTGAAGCACCCGCTGTACGGCAAGGTCATGCGTCGCACGAGCAAGCTCAAGGCGCACGACGAGCAGAACAGCGCCGGCATCGGCGACCGCGTGCTGGTCATGGAGACCCGCCCGCTGTCGGCCACCAAGCGGTGGCGCCTGATCGAGATCATCGAGAAGGCCAAGTGAGCCTGGCGCCCTGCGCCAAGTGACATCGGCGGCTCCCTCGCCGCCAAATTGACCATCTGACCGGGTGCCGGGGACACTTAAGTGTTCCCGGCGCTCGTTCGGGTAAACAAACCACATCAGTTCGGCAAGGCTCGTACGCCCTGGATGCGTGCGAGAACCGGCTCGACAAGGAGTTATCCATGATTCAGCAGGAGTCGCGGCTCAAGGTCGCCGACAACACGGGTGCCAAGGAAATTCTCTGCATCCGCGTTCTCGGTGGCTCTGGTCGTCGCTACGCCGGCATCGGTGACACGATTGTCGCCACTGTCAAGGACGCGATCCCGGGCGGCAACGTCAAGAAGGGTGACGTCGTCAAGGCTGTCATCGTGCGCACCGTCAAGGAGCGCCGTCGGCCCGACGGTTCCTACATCCGCTTCGACGAGAACGCGGCCGTCATCCTGAAGAACGACGGTGAGCCGCGTGGCACCCGTATCTTCGGCCCCGTCGGTCGTGAGCTGCGCGAGAAGAAGTTCATGAAGATCATCTCGCTCGCCCCGGAGGTGCTGTGATGCCCGGTAAGTCGTTCAACATCAAGACCGGTGACGAGGTCAAGGTTCTCGCGGGCAAGGACAAGGGTGCGACCGGCAAGGTCATCCGCGTCTTCCGCGACGAGGACCGCGTCATCGTCGAGGGCGTGAACATCATCAAGCGCCACGTCAAGGCTGGGCAGAACGCTGCCGGCCAGTCCACCCAGGGCGGGATCGTCGCGGCTGAGGCCCCGATCCACGTCTCGAACGTTCAGCTGCTCGAGGACGGCAAGCCCGTCCGGATCGGCTTCCGTCGCGACGCGGTCACCAAGCGCCGCCCCGACGGTTCGACCTACTCGGCCGAGCGCAGCGTCCGCGTGTCGCGCAAGAGCGGCAAGGAGATCTGAGATGACTGACACCGCCACTCAGCCGCGCCTCAAGGCGCGCTACCGGAGCGAGATCGCCCCGGCGCTGCAGCAGCAGTTCGAGATCGCCAACGTCATGCAGATCCCCGGTCTGACCAAGATCGTGGTCAACATGGGTGTCGGCGAGGCCGCCAAGGACTCGAAGCTGATCGAGGGGGCCATCAAGGACCTCACCGCGATCACCGGCCAGAAGCCGCTCGTCAACCGGGCCAAGAAGTCGATCGCGCAGTTCAAGCTGCGTGAGGGCATGCCGATCGGCGCGCACGTCACCCTGCGTGGCGACCGCATGTGGGAGTTCCTCGACCGCCTGCTGGCGCTCGCGCTTCCCCGCATCCGGGACTTCCGTGGTCTCAACCCCAACCAGTTCGACGGCCGGGGCAACTACACCTTCGGTCTCAACGAGCAGGTCATGTTCGTCGAGATCGACCAGGACAAGATCGACCGTACCCGCGGTATGGACATCACCCTGGTTACCTCTGCCACCAACGACGACGAGGGTCGCGCGCTGCTGAAGGCGCTCGGCTTCCCGTTCAAGGAGAACTGACATGGCGAAGACCGCGCTCAAGGTCAAGGCTGCGCGCAAGCCGAAGTACGCCGTTCGTGGCTACACCCGCTGCCAGCGGTGTGGCCGCCCGAAGGCCGTCTTCCGGAAGTTCGGCCTGTGCCGTATCTGCCTGCGTGAGATGGCCCACCGTGGCGAGCTCCCCGGCGTGACCAAGTCCAGCTGGTGACTCCCAACTTCTAGTCAAAGCAGGTCGCTCCAGCCCTCGCTGGCTGTGCGAAACCACTTCGAGAAAGTAAGCAATCATGACGATGACTGACCCGATCGCAGACATGCTGACCCGTCTGCGTAACGCCAACCAGGCGTACCACGATGCTGTGACGATGCCGCACAGCAAGATCAAGCAGGGCGTTGCCGAGATCCTCCTCCAGGAGGGCTACATCGCCTCCTTCGAGGTCAAGGACCCCGCCGAGGGCGAGGTCGTCAAGACCCTCACCCTCACCCTCAAGTACGGCCGCAACCGTGAGCGTTCGCTCGCCGGCGTGCGCCGCATCAGCAAGCCCGGCCTCCGCGTCTACGCCAAGCACACCGGTCTTCCGCGTGTCCTCGGCGGCCTCGGCGTGGCGATCATCTCCACCAGCCAGGGACTGCTCACCGACCGTCAGGCCAACCAGAAGGGCGTGGGCGGCGAAGTCCTCGCCTACGTCTGGTGACCCGGGAATAACGGAAGGAAACCAAGAGCATGTCTCGCATTGGAAAGCTTCCCGTCCCGGTTCCCGGGAACGTGGATGTCCAGATCGAAGGCCAGACCGTCACGGTCAAGGGCCCCAAGGGTTCGCTGACGCACGTCGTCGCCGAGCCGATCACCGTCGAGAAGGGTGACGGCGTCCTCGACGTCAAGCGCCCCGACGACGAGCGCCTGTCGAAGTCGCTTCACGGCCTCTCCCGCACGCTGATCTCCAACATGGTCGTCGGTGTCACCGAGGGCTACGAGAAGAAGCTCGAGATCGTCGGCGTCGGTTACCGCGTGCTGCCGAAGAGCCCGACCCAGCTGGAGTTCCAGCTCGGTTACAGCCACGTGATCATCTTCGACGCCCCCGAGGGCATCACCTTCACCACTGAGGGTCCGACCAAGCTCGGCGTCGTCGGTATCGACAAGCAGCAGGTCGGCGAGGTTGCGGCCAACATCCGCAAGCTCCGCAAGCCCGAGCCGTACAAGGGCAAGGGTGTTCGTTACGCCGGCGAGAACGTCCGCCGCAAGGTCGGAAAGGCTGGTAAGTGACCATGGCCATCTCGCTGTCCAACAACAAGCACACCGCTGCCCGTACCAAGGCTCGCCTCGCGCGCCAGGTTCGCGGTCGCAAGAAGATCTCCGGTACCGCCGAGCGTCCGCGCCTCGTCGTCACCCGCTCGGCCAAGCACATCACGGCCCAGCTGGTCGACGACCTGGTCGGCAAGACCGTCGCGTCCGCGTCGACCCTCGAGGCCGACCTGCGCGCCGGTGACGGCGACAAGACCGCCAAGGCCAAGGCCGTCGGTCAGCTCGTCGCTGAGCGTGCCAAGGCTGCTGGGATCGAGGGCGTCGTCTTCGACCGCGCCGGCAACAAGTACACCGGTCGCGTTGCGGCCCTGGCTGATGGCGCCCGCGAGGGCGGCCTTCAGTTCTGACCGCGAACGAGAGAAGAGGACATCTGATGAGCGCAACCGCTCCCCAGCGTGACGGCCAGCGTGGCCAGCGCGACGGTCGCGGCCGTGGTCGCGACGATCGTCGCGGTGGCCAGGCCGAGAAGAGCACGTACATCGAGCGCGTCGTCGCGATCAACCGTGTCGCCAAGGTCGTGAAGGGTGGTCGTCGCTTCAGCTTCACCGCCCTCGTGATCGTCGGTGACGGTGACGGTCTGGTCGGCGTCGGCTACGGCAAGGCCAAGGAAGTTCCCGCGGCCATCGCCAAGGGCGTCGAGGAGGCGAAGAAGAACTTCTTCCGCGTCCCGCGCATCGGCGGCACCATCCCTCACCCGGTTCAGGGTGAGAAGGCTGCCGGCGTCGTCCTGCTCCGTCCGGCTGCCCCCGGTACCGGTGTGATCGCCGGTGGTCCGGTCCGCGCCGTGCTCGAGTGCGCCGGCATCCACGACGTGCTGAGCAAGTCGCTCGGTTCGTCCAACCAGATCAACATCGTCCACGCGACGGTCGAGGCGCTTCGCCTGCTCGAGCAGCCGGAAGCTGTGGCTGCCCGCCGCGGTCTCCCGCTCGAGCACGTGGCTCCGGCCGCCCTGCTGAAGGCCCGCGAGGAGGCTGCCGCTGAGGCTGCCGCCGCTCCGGTCGAGACCGCCGAGGTGAGTGCGTGATGGCTCAGCTCAAGGTCCGTCAGAACAGGGGCCTCGTCGGTCTCAAGCAGAACCAGCGCGACACGCTTCGCTCGCTGGGTCTGAAGCGAATCGGCGACGTGGTCATCAAGGAAGACCGCCCGGAGATCCGCGGCATGGTCAACACCGTCCGTCACCTGGTGACGGTCGAGGAGGTTGAGTGAGATGACTCTCAAGCTGCACCACTTGCGTCCCGCTCCGGGCGCCAAGACTGCCAAGACCCGCGTCGGTCGTGGTGAAGGTTCCAAGGGTAAGACCGCGGGCCGCGGTACCAAGGGTACGAAGGCTCGCTACCAGGTTCCCGTCGCCTTCGAGGGTGGCCAGATGCCGATCCACATGCGTCTGCCCAAGCTCAAGGGCTTCAAGAACCCGTTCAAGGTGACCTTCCAGGTCGTCAACCTCGACAAGCTGAACGACTCGTTCCCGGCCGGTGGCACCGTCACCGTCGCGGACCTGGTCGCTGCTGGTCTGGTCCGGAAGAACGAGCCCGTCAAGGTGCTCGGTTCAGGCGAGATCTCGGTCAAGGTCGACATCACCGTGGACGCTGCTTCGGCCGCGGCCAAGGAGAAGATCGAGGCCGCTGGCGGCTCGGTCACCGTCGCCTGAGGTTTGCTTTCGTAGGAACGCGGCCAGGGATCCTCGATGAACGGCTCACGCCGGTCGTCGCAGGGACACCCTGGCCGCGTTTCTTCGTACCTGCCCCTGTTAGGCTTCCCCGGGCCTCAGTGCATCCTGGATGCACGGCCCTGACCTGCTCATTGTCGAGAAGAGGAATACCCCGTGCTTGGCGCTTTCGCGAACGCGTTCCGTACCCCGGACTTGCGTCGCAAGTTGCTGTTCGTCCTGTTGGTCATCGTGATCTTCCGGGCGGGGTCCCAGCTGCCGGCTCCTGGCGTGAACGTCGCCAATGTCGAGGACTGCATCAACTTGACGAAGGAGGGCTCGGGTGCCGGGCTCTACAACCTGGTCAACCTGTTCTCCGGTGGAGCCCTGCTCCAGCTGACCGTGTTCGCGCTGGGCATCATGCCCTACATCACCGCGAGCATCATCCTGCAGCTGCTCGTCGTGGTGATCCCGCGGCTCGAGCGGCTGAAGGAGGAGGGCCAGTCCGGTCAGACCAAGATCACCCAGTACACCCGGTACCTGACGCTCGGCCTCGCGCTGCTGCAGGCCACCGGCATCGTGGCGCTGGCTCGGTCGGGCAACCTGCTGCAGTGTGACAAGAACCTGCTCTACAGCGACTCCACCGCCACGTTCCTGGTCATGGTGATCACCCTGACCGCCGGCACCGCCGTGATCATGTGGCTCGGTGAGCAGATCACGGAGCGCGGCGTCGGCAACGGCATGTCGATCCTCATCTTCACCCAGGTGATCGCGACCTTCCCGGCCACCATGTGGGCCGTGAAGCAGCAGCAGGGCTGGTGGGTCTTCGGCATGGTCCTCGTGATCGGCCTCGCGCTGATGGCGGCGGTCATCTTCATCGAGCAGGCCCAGCGTCGGATCCCGGTCCAGTACGCCCGCCGCATGGTCGGCCGGAAGATGTTCGGCGGCTCGTCGACGTACATCCCGCTCAAGGTCAACCAGGCCGGCGTCATCCCGGTCATCTTCGCCTCGTCGCTGCTCTACCTGCCGGCGATGGCGGCGCAGTTCCAGGCCAACCAGGCCAACCCGCCCGCCTGGGTCGACTGGGTCAACACCTACTTCGTCAAGGGTGACCACCCGCTCTACATGGCGTCGTTCTTCCTGCTCATCGTCTTCTTCACCTACTTCTACGTCTCCATCACCTTCAACCCGAAGGAAGTGGCGGACAACATGAAGAAGTACGGCGGCTTCATTCCCGGTATCCGTGCGGGCAAGCCGACCGAGGACTACCTGTCCTACGTCCTGTCCCGCATCACGCTGCCGGGCTCGCTCTACCTCGGTCTGATCGCACTGATCCCGTTGATCGCGCTCGCGCTGATCGACGCCAACAGCAACTTCCCGTTCGGCGGTACCTCGATCCTGATCATGGTCGGTGTCGCCCTGGACACGGTGAAGCAGATCGAGAGCCAGCTGCAGCAGCGCAACTACGAAGGGTTCCTCCGCTGATGAGGCTGATCATCATGGGCCCGCCGGGCGCCGGCAAGGGCACGCAGGCGCGGTTCATCGCCGAGCACTACGGGATCCCCGCGATCTCGACCGGCGACATATTCCGCGCGAACGTCTCCGAGGGGACACCGCTGGGTCTCGAGGCCAAGTCCTACATGGACCGTGGCGCCTACGTGCCCGACGAGGTCACCAACAAGATGGTGGCCGACCGGCTGAGCCAGGCTGACGCGCTCGACGGCTTCCTGCTCGACGGCTACCCGCGCACCCTGGCGCAGGTCGACACGCTCGACGGGATCCTTTCCGACCTGGACGAGAGCCTCGACGGGGTGCTGGTCCTGACCGCCGATCGCGATGCTGTCGTGGCTCGACTGCTCAAGCGGGCCGAGATCGAGGGTCGTGCCGACGACACCGAGGACGTGATCCGTCACCGCCAGGAGGTGTACTCCCTGGAGACCTCACCGCTGATCGCGCTCTACACCGAGCGCGGTCTGGTCGCGAACGTCGACGGGCTCGGCGAGATCAACGAGGTCACCGAGCGGATCTTCACCGCTCTGAAGGCGTTCTCGGCCTGATGGGCCTCCTGGACAGGATCCAGCTCAAGACTCCGGACCAGCTCGCCGTCATGCGGCGAGCTGGTCTCGTTGTGGGGCAGACGCTGGAGACGCTGCGTGCCGCGGTCGCACCCGGTGTGACTCCGCGCGAGCTCGACGCCATCGCCGAGGACTCCATCCGGACGGCGGGTGCCACTCCGTCGTTCCTGGGCTACCACGGCTTTCCGGCCACGATCTGTGCCTCGGTCAACGACGCGGTGGTGCACGGCATCCCGAACGACGTGCCGCTGGCCGAGGGCGACCTGATCTCGATCGACTGCGGCGCGATCATCGCCGACGCGGCCGGCAAGGGCTGGCACGGCGACGCGGCCATCTCCGTGGCCGTCGGCACGGTGAGCGACGAGGTCGCCGAGCTCAACCGGGTGACCGAGGAGTCCATGTGGGCCGGCATCTCGGCGGCGCGGATCGGCGGTCGGGTGAGCGACATCGGGCACGCGGTGGAGAGCTTCATCCGCGCCCAGCCCGGCGGGGAGCGCTACGGCATCCTCGAGGAGTACTTCGGCCACGGCATCGGCACCGAGATGCACATGGACCCGGACGTGCCGAACTACGGGCGGGCCGGCCGCGGCGCGAAGCTGCAGCGCGGGATCGCGCTGTGCTGCGAGCCGATGGTGACGCTCGGCTCCCGGCACAACCACGAGCTCGACGACGACTGGACGGTCAAGACCGACGACGGCTCCTGGGCGGCGCACTGGGAGAACACCTTCGCCTTGACCGACCGTGGCATCTGGGTGCTCACGGCGCTCGATGGCGGTCGTGAGCGGCTCGGCGACCTCTATGGCGGTCTCGACTGAGCCTGTCGGCTCAGTCGATCTGCCCGATCGGCTCGCGCTTCTCCGCCTGGAAGGCGTCCTCGGTGCGTCCGCGGGCCCAGTAGGCGGAGATCGACAGGTTCTCCCGCGGGACCTCGCGTTCGCGCAGCACCCGCCGCAGCGCCTTCATCGCGCCCCGCTCGCCGTGCGCGAACACCTGGGCCGTGCTCGGCCAGGCCGCGTCCGCGAGCTCGGAGGCGAGGAACTCCTCGCTCGGGTCGGTGTTGAGCAGCCAGCGCACCTCGACCGCTGCCGGCGCGTCCAGGGCGACGATGTCGCCCTCCGCCTCGACCTCCAGCAGCACGAGGCCGGTGGCGTCCTGGGGGAGTGCGTCGACGGCTGCGGCGATCGCGGGCAGTGCCGACAGGTCACCGACCAGCAGGTGGAACGCCGCCGCCGGGTCAGGGACGTAGGCGCCGCCCGGTCCCTGGGCCACCGCCACGTCGCCCACGGTGGCCCGCTGCGCCCACGGACCGGCCACGCCGACGTCCCCGTGGGTGACGAAGTCGACCGCCAGCCGTGAGCTCGCCCGGTCGATCCAGCGGATGGTGTAGGTCCGCACCACCGGTTGCTGCTCCACCGGCAGGTTCGCGCGCAGGTCGCGGACGTCGTACGGCGGCGTGAGACCGAGGGCCGGATCGACGAAGACGAACTTCAGGTAGGCGTCGGTGTGCCCGGTCTCGGGGAAGGCGGCCACGCTCGGACCGCTGAAGGTGATCCGGACCAGGTGCGGGGAGATCCGGGCGGTCTCCTCGACGGTGAGGACGTGCTGGGTGGGGGCGGGGCGATCAGGACGTGCCACGGGTCTCCTCGGGCGCTGGGGGAGAGGGAACTCAGCCAGCATGGCAGGCCCCTGGCTGCTGGGACGGATGGGGAGGACTGGCACGATGGATCCGTGCCCCTCCCGGTCGTCCGATTCGAGCGTGTCGGACACGAGCCTGACCTCAGCCGCCTCACCGAGTGGGAGCTGGCGCGACACGACCGTATCCGCGTCCCGTCGGCCCGTCGGGCCTACGTCGCTGCGCATCTGCTGGTGCGTGACGTGCTGCACGCAGCGGCCGGGCCCGGGCTCGAGATCGGGCAGAGATGTACGGGGTGCGGTGAGACCGGTCACGGGGCGCCGTACGTCGTCGGTCATCCCGAGCTCTTCGTGAGCCTGAGTCATAGCCACCGCGGAGGCGAGGCCTGGGTCGCGGCGGTCGCCGCCGAGGCGCCGTGCGGGATCGACGTCCAGGTGGTCGGCCGAGTGCCCGACCGGGCTCTGACGGCGCGCGAACGCGAGGCGGTGGGCGGCAGCGACCACTTGCGCAGTCAGTTGTGGGCACGCAAGGAGGCGTGGATCAAAGCCGGGGCGGCCACCCTCGACGACCTCGGCCAGCTGGAGGTCGGGGAACTGTTGCCGGGGATGGAGGACTGGAAGTCCTCAGCCCCCACCGTGGTCGGCGCCTGGGTCGTGTCGACCTGAACGGAGAGCGGGAATCGACAGGTACGTCGAGCGCGTTGTGCCGAGGTGCGACTCTCCGTCCTTGATCTCGTCCCGGTCCGATCCGACCAGTCCAGCGCCGACGCGATCGCCGCGACCCTGGGCCTGGCCCGCCTCGCCGACGAGCTCGGCTACCACCGCTACTGGGTGGCGGAGCACCACAACATGGCGGCGGTGGCCGCGACCAACCCCGCCGTCCTGATCGCCCTCGTCGCCGGCGCGACCGAGCGGCTCCGGGTCGGCTCGGGCGGGGTGATGCTGCCCAACCACGCGCCACTCGTCGTCGCCGAGCAGTTCGCCCTGCTCGAGGCCGCCTTCCCCGGTCGGATCGACCTGGGGGTCGGTCGGGCACCCGGCACCGACCCGGTCACCGCCTGGGCGCTGCGCCACGCCGGGCCGGCCGACGCCGACGACACGGTCAGCCGGTTCCCCGAGATCCTCGACGACCTGGCCGCGATGATGGACCCGGCCGGCGTCTCGGTCTCGGTCGCGGGCCGGACCCACCCGCTGCGCGCGACCCCGGCCGCGGCCAGCGCCCCGGAGCTGTGGCTGCTCGGCTCGAGCCAGTACGCCGCCGCCCTGGCCGCCCAGAAGGGACTGCCCTACGTCTTCGCGCACCACTTCGCCGG
Source organism: Nocardioides sp. JCM 18999 (assembly GCF_055391175.1). Classification (NCBI taxonomy): domain Bacteria; kingdom Bacillati; phylum Actinomycetota; class Actinomycetes; order Propionibacteriales; family Nocardioidaceae; genus Nocardioides; species Nocardioides sp. JCM 18999. The sequence continues at coordinate 2,746,564 of NZ_AP043887.1, read as the reverse complement.
CACCGGCACCGCCGAGGCCCTCCATCTCTACCGCCGCACGTACGTGCCGAGCGAGGCACACCCGGAGCCGCGGACGTTCCTCACCGTGAACGTGGTGGCCGCCGAGACGGCCGCCGAGGCCGAGCGGATGGCCCTGCCCCAGCTGCTCGCCATGCTGCGGCTGCGCACCGGGGCGCCGCTGGGTCCCCAGCAGGTGATCGAGGACGCCGAGGACACCCCGATCGCGGAGGGGCAGGCGGGGATGCTGGACACGATGCGTCGATCGTGGATCATTGACGACGCCGCCGGCGCTCGACGTCGGCTGGCCGAGACCGCGGCCGAGTTCGGGGTCGACGAGGTGATGGTGAACCCGATCGGTGGGGCCCTGCGGGGGACCGACCCGCGGACGGCGCCCGGCCGTGAGCAGACGCTCCGGCTGCTCGTGAATTAGCGAATCGTTCGACGCCGGTCCTAGACTGGTGCGTCGGCCCAACGTGGGGTCTGTCTGGCATGCCTAGCGGCGATCCGTGCGAAGCGCGGGGATCCGGCGGGTCGGACGGCTTCACGAGGTCCACCTCCTCAACCGAGGAGGAGGTTCCCGGGTCGAACGGTAGATGACCGACGAACAGTTAGTGAGGACATGCCGAAGAAAGAAGGCGTGATCGAGCTCGAGGGCACGATCACTGAAGCCCTGCCCAATGCGATGTTCCGCGTGGAGCTGAGCAACGGTCACAAGGTGCTCGCCCACATCAGCGGCAAGATGCGCCAGCACTACATCCGCATCCTCCCTGAGGACCGCGTGGTGGTGGAGCTGTCGCCGTACGACCTGACTCGTGGTCGCATCGTCTACCGGTACAAGTAGCCGCTACGACATAGAAAGGGGCCGGCCATGAAGGTCAACCCCAGCGTCAAGCCGATCTGTGACAAGTGCAAGGTGATCCGTCGCCACGGCCGCGTCATGGTGATCTGCGAGAACCCGCGCCACAAGCAGCGCCAGGGCTGATCGCACACCGGTTCGCCGGTGGCTACAACTGAATACACATATCGATGTTGCTAGGTCTCACGACCGAAGCACCCCCGGAGCAGAGGCCGGGGCTCAGGCGCCACCTGGGACGCACATCGACAGACACCCCTGCTGAAACACGAAGGAATCAACATGGCACGCCTCGTTGGTGTTGACCTCCCGCGCGACAAGCGCGTCGAGATCGCTCTCACCTACATCTACGGCATTGGCCGTACCACCTCGCAGCAGCTGCTGGCCGCCACCGGTGTTGACCCCAACACCCGCGTCCACGCTCTCTCCGAGGACGAGCTGGTCGCCCTGGCGAAGGAGATCGAAGCCCGGAACCTGACGATCGAGGGTGACCTCCGTCGTGAAGTTCAGGCCGACATCCGTCGCAAGATCGAGATCGGCAGCTACCAGGGTCGCCGTCACCGCATGGGCCTTCCGGTCCGCGGACAGCGCACCAAGACGAACGCTCGTACCCGCAAGGGCCCGAAGCGCACCGTTGCCGGCAAGAAGAAGGCCAAGTGATCTGACGCGCTCGCGCGTTTGATCCCGGCTTTCACTCGATACATACACCAGCCACTCACAGGAGAACTGCATGCCTCCCAAGAGCCGTCAGGCTGCGGCGAAGACCAAGGTCCGCCGCAAGGAGAAGAAGAACATCGCTCAGGGCGAAGCCCACATCAAGAGCACGTTCAACAACACGATCGTCACGATCACCGACCCCACCGGGGCTGTGATCTCGTGGGCCAGCGCCGGCACCGTCGGCTTCAAGGGCTCGCGCAAGTCCACCCCGTTCGCCGCTCAGATGGCCGCCGAGGCCGCTGGTCGTCGTGCCATGGACCACGGCATGAAGAAGATCGACGTCTTCGTCAAGGGTCCGGGTTCGGGCCGCGAGACCGCGATCCGTTCGCTCGGTGCCATCGGCCTTGAGGTCGGCACCATCCAGGACGTCACGCCGACCCCGCACAACGGCTGCCGCCCGCCCAAGCGCCGTCGCGTTTGATCCCTTCTGAGACGTAGAAAGAGAGACTTGAAATGGCCCGTTACACCGGCCCCATGACCCGCAAGTCCCGCCGTCTCGGCGTGGACCTCGTCGGTGGCGACTCGTCGTTCGAGCGCCGTCCCTACCCGCCCGGCCAGCACGGTCGCGCGCGGATCAAGGAGAGCGAGTACCGCTCGCAGCTGCAGGAGAAGCAGAAGGCTCGCTTCGCCTACGGCGTCCTTGAGAAGCAGTTCGCCAACTACTACGCCGAGGCGCACCGTCGCTCCGGCAAGACCGGCGAGAACCTGCTCCAGCTCCTCGAGACCCGTCTCGACAACGTGGTGTACCGCGCGGGCTTCGCCCGCACCCGCCGTCACGCTCGCCAGCTCGTGGTCCACGGCCACTTCCTGGTCAACGGCAAGAAGGTCAACATCCCGTCGTACCAGGTCTCCGCTCACGACGTCATCGACGTCCGTGAGAAGAGCTGGGGGATGACCCCGTTCATCGTGGCTCGCGAGACCCACGGCGAGCGCGTCGTTCCGGCGTGGCTCGAGGCGTTCCCGAACCGCATGCGCGTTCTGGTCCACCAGCTCCCGACCCGGGCTCAGATCGACACCCAGGTCACCGAGCAGCTCATCGTCGAGTACTACTCGAAGCTCTGATCTTCACCCGTCATCGGCGCCCCACTCCGCGTGGGGCGCCGTTGGCACCACTTCCTCGCGGAAGCGTGGAAGAGTCGGTTCTGTCGCCAATCAGTTAGTTCGGGCCTGTCATATAGAGGGTAGGTCCGGGAAGGAAACCCACAGTGCTGATCGCACAGCGTCCCACCCTGTCGGAAGAGACCGTCGACGAGTTCCGCTCGCGGTTCATCATCGAGCCCCTCGAGCCGGGCTTCGGTTACACCCTGGGCAACAGCCTTCGTCGCACGCTGCTCTCCTCGATCCCGGGTGCCTCGGTCACGAGCATCAAGATCGACGGCGTTCTCCACGAGTTCTCGACCATCGAGGGCGTCAAGGAGGATGTCACCGAGATCATCCTGAACCTCAAGGGCCTCGTCGTCTCCTCCGAGCACGACGAGCCGGTCACCATGTACCTGCGCAAGTCGGGTGCTGGTGACGTCACCGCCGCTGACATCGCGCCCCCGGCCGGTGTCGAGGTGCACAACACCGACCTGAAGATCGCGACCCTCTCGGACAAGGGCAAGCTCGAGCTCGAGCTCGTCGTCGAGCGTGGCCGTGGCTACGTCTCCGCCGTCCAGAACAAGGGCGCGGACAACGAGATCGGCCGCATCCCGGTCGACTCGATCTACTCGCCGGTGCTCAAGGTCAGCTACAAGGTCGAGGCGACTCGTGTCGAGCAGCGCACCGACTTCGACAAGCTGATCATCGACGTCGAGTCGAAGCCGTCCATCGCGCCGCGTGACGCGCTCGCGTCGGCCGGCAAGACCCTGGTCGAGCTCTTCGGGCTCGCCCGGGAGCTCAACGTCGAGGCCGAGGGCATCGACATCGGTCCGAGCCCGGTCGACGAGCAGCTCGCTGCCGACCTGGCCCTGCCGGTCGAGGACCTCAACCTCACCGTCCGCTCCTACAACTGCCTCAAGCGCGAGGGCATCCACACCGTGGGTGAGCTCATCGGTCGCTCGGAGCAGGACCTGCTCGACATCCGCAACTTCGGTGCCAAGTCGATCGACGAGGTCAAGCTGAAGCTGCACGAGATGGGCCTCTCGCTCAAGGACAGCGCCCCGGGCTTCGACCCGACCGCTGCCCTCGCCGCCTACGGCGACGACGACGACGACGCGTTCGTCGAGGACGAGCAGTACTGATGAACCCCGCCGGGGCGGCGACCGTCGCCCCGGCTCATCAAATCCCCACTCACACCTGAGCGGGGTCGACCCGGTACCTCACACGGCCGGATTTGAAAGGAACAGGCCATGCCTACTCCCAAGAAGGGTGCCCGCCTCGGCGGTTCGCCCGCGCACCAGCGGCTCATCCTCTCGAACCTCGCCACGGCGCTGTTCGAGCACGGCCGGATCACCACCACCGAGGCCAAGGCGCGCACCCTGCGTCCGGTCGCGGAGAAGCTGATCACCAAGGCCAAGAAGGGCGACCTGCACAACCGCCGCGAGGTCCTCAAGACCATCCGCGACAAGTCGGTCGTGCACGTTCTCTTCACCGAGATCGCTCCGACGTTCGCCGAGCGTCCCGGTGGCTACACCCGCATCACCAAGGTCGGTCCGCGCAAGGGCGACAACGCCCCCATGGCGGTCATCGAGCTGGTGACCGAGGCGTACGCCCCGAAGCCGGCCAAGGCCAAGGCCGCCAAGGCCGAGGCCCCCGCGGCCGCTCCGGTCGAGGAGACCCCGGTCGAGGAGACCGAGGTCGTCGAGGCTGCTGCCGAGGAGACCACCGAGACTGTTGCAGTCGAGGAAGCCACCGAGGAGACCACGGAGGCCTGAGCCTCTGACGTCTCGTCACCGAACGCCCGCCATCCCTCGTGGATGGCGGGCGTTCGTGCTTCTACGATGCCGTCCATGGACGCCAGCCCGGTCGAACCGCTCGATCCCTTCTCCTCGGTCCCCCCGTTCGAGCAGCTGCGCACCCAGATCGCGACGCGTGCGACCTCCGGTGACCTGCCGGCCGGCACCCGGCTCCCCACGGTGCGGGCCCTGGCCGAGCAGCTCGGCCTGGCGACCAACACGGTGGCCAAGGCGTACCGAGCGCTCGAGTCCGACGGGGTGATCGCGACCGAGGGTCGCCGCGGCACCTTCATCGCCCGCACCGCCGCGGCCGGCGACTCCGACGTGACCCGCGGCGCGCAGGCGTACGTCGCCCAAGCGCGTGCTGCCGGTCTGACCCTGGCCGAGGCGCAGCTCCTCGTCGCCGAGGCCTGGTCACGATGACCGGACGATGAGCGATCTCTGGGAGAATCGCGCGGTGCGGATCCGGATCGACTTCGCCTACGACGGCACTGACTTCCACGGCTGGGCGCTCCAGCCGGACCTGCGCACCGTGCAGGGCGAGCTCCAGGCCGCCCTCGCCCGCGCGTTCCGTCTCCCCGACGTCTGGGTGACCGTCGCCGGCCGCACCGACACCGGTGTCCACGCGCGCGGTCAGGTCTGCCACGTCGACGTCGATGAGTCGGTGCTCGTGGAGTCCGCGGGACGGTCGCCGCAGGCCCCCGTGGACGCCCTGGTGCGGCGGCTCAACGGGATCCTCCCGCCCGACATCCGGATCCACGGTGCCGTCGTCGCGCCGCCCCACTTCGACGCCCGGTTCTCAGCCACGTGGAGGCGCTACGCCTACCGGGTCGCGGACGCCACGACGTCGTACGACCCGCTGCGGCGCAGCCACGTGCTGCACTGGCCGCGGCCGCTGGACCTCGACGCGATGAACCGCGCCGCCGCCGACCTGGTCGGGCTGCGCGACTTCACCACGTTCTGCAAGGCGCGCGAGGGCTCCACCGCGATCCGTGAGCTGCGCGAGCTGCGCTGGGAACGGGAGCCCGACGGGACGGCGTGCGCCACCGTGCTCGCCGACGCCTTCTGCCACTCGATGGTGCGCTCGCTGGTGGGCTGCCTGCTCGCGATCGGGGAGGGTCGCAAGGACGTCGCCTGGGCGCGCGAGCAGCTCGAGGCGCAGACCCGCTCCAGCTCCATCCACATCGCCTCCCCGCGCGGCCTCACGCTCGAGGAGGTCGGCTACCCGCTCGACACCGAGCTCGAGGGGCGGCTGCTGATCACCAAGAACCGCCGCACCGTGGAGGAGGTCGCGCAGTGAGCGAGGAGCACTACTTCACCGCCGACCCGTCGGTGCCGTTCGAGCGGATCCCGCTGACCGCCGAGGTCTGGGACCGCTCCTACGACCTGGTCTCGGGCTCAGGCGTGTTCGCCCGCGGCCGGCTCGACATCGGCACCTCGGTGCTCTTCAAGGAGACCGAGCCGCCCGTGCTGCCCGCCGGGGCGCGGATCCTGGACCTCGGCTGCGGGTACGGCGTCATCGGGCTCGTCCTCGCCACCCTGCTGCCCGAGGTCGAGGTCGTCGGGGTCGACGTCAACGAGCGGGCTCTCCTGCTGGCCAACGAGAACGCTTCTCGGCTGGGCCTCAAGAACTACCGCGCCGTCGTGCCCGATCAGGCCACGGGGGAGTGGGACGAGATCTGGTCGAACCCGCCGATACGGATCGGCAAGGACGCCCTGCACGAGCTGCTCCTGACCTGGCTCCCGCACCTCACCCCGGACGGCCGCGCGGTGATGGTGGTCGGCAAGAACCTCGGCGCCGACTCCCTCCAGACCTGGATCACGAACCAGGGCTTCCCGACCTCCCGCACCGGCAGCGCCAAGGGCTTCCGGGTCCTGGAGACCACCCGCCCTTAGCCCCCTTCGCCCTCCGCCCTTCGCCGACTTGAGGGTTCCTGCAGCCGACTTGAGGGTTGTGGTCGCCGAGTTGAGGGTTCGTCGCTAGCATCAGGCGACCGATCTCGAAGGAGCTGTGATGCCCGTCCACGCACCCGGTTGGTATCCCGACTACCAGGACCGTTCGCAGCTCCGGTACTGGGACGGGGACGAATGGACCCAGTACGTGCACGCTCCTGACGGTCCGGACAAGCGCTGGCGTTTTCGGAAGATGAAGCGGACGACCTTCAAGCCGTCGGCCCAGCTGGCTGAGGCCACCTACCGGATGGTCTTCGCCGACCGCTGGATGATCGTGTTCCTCTTCCTCGGCGGGGTCGTCTCGGCGCTCGCGAGTGCAGCGATTCTGATCCCTGCCGCCACCATCGGACACACCTTGCCTGCCTGGCAGGGTGACGGGCTGCGCGGCGTGCTCGTCGCGGCGGCGGCGTTCGGCGCCTCGACCTTCATCATGCAGTTCGTGATGGGAGCGGTGATCGGCGCGGCGATGCAGCGCGCCGAGGGTCAGCCCGTGACAGTGCGGGAAGCCTGCCGGATCGCGTGGGGACGCCGCCGCCAGCTGCTCGCCTGGGCGCTGGTCTCGACGTTCGTGGGCGCTGGGGTCCGAATGCTCGAAAGGACGGGGATGGGTGGTCTCGTCGCTGCCCTCACCCTCAACCTCGGGTGGGCGGTGGCCACGGTCTTCGCCACGCCGGTGATCATGGTCGAGGGCACCATGCCGCTCGAGACCCTGAAGCGTTCGGCCGGGGTGCTTCGACGCCACTTCGGAGTGACCGTGATCGGCAACGTCACGCTCGCCCTGCCCTGGGCTGTGTTGTCGTTCAGCTCGATCGGTGTCGCCGTTGTCGGCGGCATCGTGCTGATCAGCACGTCCGGCGTGAGCGCTGTGATCGGCGCACTCGTGCTGGTTGCCGGCCTGATCGGGGTCTGCTTCTGCTACGCGATCTCATCGGCGCTGTCGGCGTACCTCCAGGCGAACATTTACCGCTACGCGGCCGGGCTCCAGACTCCGGGCGTGGACCAGCGCTGGTTCCCGCCCCAGCTTCCTGCCTGAAACCTCAAGTCGGCGGTCACAACCCTCAAGTCGGCGGTCACAACCCTCAACTCGGCGGCCGGAACCCTCAAGTCGGCGAAGGGCTCAGGCGGGGACCGAGGCTCCGTGGGGGTGGACGGGGAGGCGGTCGAGGCCGTAGACGATCGAGAGGTCGCGGAAGCCGAGGCTGGCGATGTCGTCGGTCGCCATCGCGAGGTTGGGGAAGCGCTTGGACAGGCCGGTGAGGGCGGCGCGCAGCTCCATCCGGGCGAGCTCGGCACCGACGCAGCGGTGCATGCCGTGGCCGAAGGCGAAGTTCATCGTCTCGGCGTTGCGCAGGTCGAACTGCTCCGGGTTGGGCATCACGCGGGGGTCGCGGTTGGCTCCGGAGAGGGAGACGATGACGACGTCGCCCTTGCGCACCTGGTGGCCGAACAGGTCGAGGTCCTCGCGGGCGAACCGGGGGAACGCGATCTGCACCGGGCAGAGGTAGCGCAACAGCTCGTCGACGATCGTGTTGACCTCCTCGGGCGTGCCCTCGCGCAGGAGCCGGTAGGCCTCGGGGTTCTGGGTCAGCACGTAGGCGCCCATCGACAGCATCGCGGCCGACGTCTCGTAGCCGCCGAGGAAGAGTCCGTCGGCCAGGCCGCCGAGCTCGATGTCGTCGAACTCGTCGCCGCGGGTCCGGATGATCTCACCGATCAGGCCCTCGCCCGGGTTCTCCCGCTGCGCCTTGACGGTGTTGATCAGGAAGGTGCGGGTCTCGGTCGCGGCACCGAACGCGCCGGCACCGGCGCCGGCCTCGTCGCTGATGTCGAACCGGGCGATGCCGAGGGTGTGGAACTCGTCGCGGACGTCCTCCGGCATGCCGAGCAGGTCGCAGATCACCCGGAACGGGATCTCGAACCCGAAGGCGTCGACCAGGTCGACCACGCCGTCGGCGGCCGCCGCGGTGGCCTCCATCCGGTCGAGGGTGGAGCTCACGATCTCGTCGATGCCCTCCTCGAGCCGGCGCAGCCGGCGCATGGTGAACTCGGGCGTCAGCACGCCGCGCAGCCGGGTGTGGTCGGGGGCGTCGGTGAACCCGAGCCCGCCCACGCCCTCGGCGCTGTCCTGCTTGCGGTTGCCGAGCAGGTGCCGGATGTCGTTGGAGTACGACGTCATGTCGGCCAGGACGACCTTGGACTCCTCGTGCCCGGAGACCAGCCAGATCTTGATCCCGAGGATGTCGCCGAGCGCGTGGATCGGGGCGACGGCCCGCTGGGCGGCGAGCTCGGGCACCGGGTCGACGGCGTCGCGACGCAAGGGGTACGTCAGGTGCTCCGGCACCCGCTTCAGCGTGGTGATGTCGGGGAACCCCGAGGAGTTCTTTCGCATCGCCCAGCGCAGCGCGAACTGGCGGGCAGCCGTGATCAGACCCATGTCCTCATTGTGACTGACGGTGCTGCCCGATGTGCATCAGGGCAGAACCTGAGTCGCCCCCGAGATTCACCCTGCCGTCGCCGGCCGTACGGCGACCAGGCCGGTGATGGTGCCCTGGAGCAGCGTCCGGTCGGGAAGGATCGTGCCCACCATCTGCAGCGTGTCGGAGGTCGGCCCGAGTCCGATCAGCGTCTTCGACAGCACCTCGCCGGTCGCCGGTGAGATCCGGTCGAGGTACCAGGTGAGTCCGCTGGCGCCTCGCTCGGTCGTGTAGACCACCCCTTCTGTGCGCGACAGTCGCGGCACCGCGGCCGAGGGGATCCGGTTCTTCCAGGTGGGCCGGCAGCTGGCGTCGATGCTGGTGACCACCCGGGCGCCGGTGCGGCGCCGCAGCTCGGCCACGTCCCGCTTGAGCGCGCGGATCCGGGCCCTCGGCCGGTGCGCCGCCCGCGCGGCGGCCAGACGCCGGGACGCGTGCAGGTACCGCTGGCGCAGCCGCTGGCTGCCGCGACTGAACGTGGTCCGGCGTACCGTCCGCTCGCTCAGGTCGAAGCGCTGCATCCCGCCCGCGAACTCGGCCGAGGTCGGCTCGGCCGCCGGAGCCGAGGCCGTCGCCTGCGCCGGGTACGGGTAGCCGTAGGTGCTGCCGAGGTAGATCGCGCTGCCCCAGGCCAACGGCGAGTTCTCGGTGCCGCTGTTGTCGAGGTCGAACGTCGGTGTCGCGCAGACCTGCTCCCCGGTGCTGGTCCGGTAGACCAGCAGGCGCTCGCGGGGGCGGGCGTTGTCGGTGATGACGACGTAGTCGTGGTTCGTGCGCGGCCCGAAGAAGGTCGGCGTCGACCCGCTGCCGTGGCTGAGCTGTCCGGGCTTGCGCGCCGGCCCTCGGTCATAAGGTCGTCGCCACACCACCTGGACCCCGGTCCGGCTCCCACGGACCAGGTACGTCGCGTGGTCGGTGGTGATCGCCACGCCGGCCGCCGAGGTCGCGATCGAGTTGGCGACCACCTCGTTGCCGCCGCCGAGGGTCCGGAACCGGACGGCGCCGGCCGGGGTGATGTAGCCCGCCCGGCCCTGGGCGGTGGCGAACCAGACGGCGCGGTCGAACCCGGGGGCCACCGTGGTGATCGCGTCTCCGCCGGGGAGCCGGACCGGGACGGCGCGGTCCTGGGTGATCTCCCACCCGATCGCGGTCCGACGGTGCCCCAGCCACAGCACCGAGCCACTCCCGTCCACGGTCACCAGACGGTCGTGGTCGTCGACGTAGGCGTAGACGCCGCCGAGCAGGGCCCCGGCGCTCAGGTGCCGCCGTGCCACCGGAAGCAACGTGGTCGGGTCGAGCAGGTAGAGGCTCGGCGCCCGGTCGACGTACTCCGTGCAGAGCGCCTGCACCACGCCGTCGGCGCCGGCCAGGATCGTCGGGCACACCGCGGGCAGCGGGATCTGCTGGGCCGGCTGCGGGTCCGCCCCCGGTCCGGCGTACGGCGTCGTGTCGGAGGCGCCGGCGTCGCCGTGCATCGACGACGTGCCGTCCGGGCCCGCGCCGGGGGAGGAGGCGAGGGCGACGGTGAGCAGTGCGGCGGCGAGCTTGATCACAAACGATGTCAACTAACAAAATGGACAAATGTCATGACCGGTCCGGCGTGATCGCGCTCACAAAGAACGAGACCCGGTCACCGAGCGAGTCGGTGGCCGGGTCTCGTCCTCCAAGGAGATGGAACCGTGGGGCGAGGTCAGCTCGTGGTGACCTCGGCGTCGGAGTCGAGGACCAGCTTCACCGAGTCCTCCTTGCCGTTGCGCGTGTAGGTGATCGTGACCTCGTCGCCGGGGCGGTAGGCCCGGATCGTGGCGACCAGCGAGTCGGCGCCGAAGATCAGGGTGTCGTCGACCTTCAGGATGACGTCGCCCTTCTTCAGGCCGGCCTTCTCCGCGGTCGAGCCCTTGTTCACGCCCGTGATGAGCGCGCCGGGGCTGCTGAACGGAGAGACCTCCTGGCCGTCCGGGCTGGGCGTGCTGCCCTCGCCCCCACTGCCGGAGGCGGAACCGCCGACGTCGGAGACCGTGATCCCGAGCCGGGCGTGGGTGGGCGTCTCGCCCTTGACCATCTGGTCGATGATCGGCTTGATCTCGTCGACCGGGATCGCGAAGCCCAGACCGATCGAGCCCGACTCGCCGACCCCGTCGGTGCGGATCGAGGCGTTGATCCCGACGACCTGGCCGGCCAGGTTGACCAGCGCGCCGCCCGAGTTGCCCGGGTTGATCGCGGCGTCGGTCTGGATGGCCGGGTAGACGGTGGAGTTGCCCTCCTTGTCCGAGCCGACGTTGACCGGTCGGTCCAGCGCGCTGACGATGCCCGAGGTGACGGTGGAGTCCAGCCCGAACGGCGAACCGATCGCCACCACGCCCTGACCGACCGAGAGTGCGTCGGAGGAGCCGATCGCGGCGGGCTTGAGGCCGGCCTTGTCGACCTTGATCACCGCGGTGTCGGTGAGCGGGTCGGTGCCGAGCACCTTGGCCGGCGCCGAGGAGCCGTCGTTGAAGTCGACCCGGATCTGACCGTTGTCGCCGACGATCTCGACCACGTGGTTGTTGGTCACGATCTCGCCGTTGGCCGAGAGGATGATGCCCGAGCCCGAACCGGAGGAGTCCGAGCCGGCGACCTCGATCTTGACCACGCTCGGCAGCACCTCCTCGGCCACGGCCTGGACGCTGCCCGCCGGCGCGGGCGTCTTGGAGGGCGAGGCCGACGGGCCGGAGAAGAGTCCGGTCGTCGGGTTGCCGTCGTTGCGGTTCTCGTACACCGCGGATCCGGCGTACCCCGCCGCGCCGCCGACCACCAGCGCACCGACCAGGAGACCGGTCGCGCCGAGACCCTTGCGGGAACGCTTCTTCTCGTGCGCCGGTGTCGGAGCAGACAGGTGCGGCGGCGGGGGAGGCGGAGCGAGCGGCTGCGTCGGGGGAGCGCTCGGCGGTGCGCTGAGCGGCAGGGTGTGCTCGTGGGTGGACTCTGGAGCCGGTTCCGCGGGGGAGCCGCCCATGGACTCGTGGTCACTCATGGGCACAACAATGCACTGAAATGCTGTGATCCGGCTGAAAGCATCTGCTGTTTACCTGGGTCGGCCATGCTGCACCCGTGCCCCCACGCGATCCGCTCCGCCGCAGCGATGCAGCCCCGGCGCCCCGGACCCTGGTCGACATCTTCCGCACCACCGCCGCCCTCGCCCCCGACGACCCGGCACTCGAGGCGGGCAACGCCGTCCTGACCTACGCGGAGCTGGAGGAGGCCGCCGACGACCTCGCCGCCGAGCTCGGCGCGGCCGGCATCGGGGCCGGGGACAAGGTCGGCATCCGGATCAACTCGGGCACGCTCGACCTGTACGTCGCCATCCTCGGCGTCCTGATGGCCGGCGCCGCCTACGTCCCCGTCGACGCCGACGACCCGGAGGAGCGGGCCCGGCTGGTCTTCGGTGAGGCTGGGGTGGCGGCCGTGATCGAGAACGACCTGGCGATCGACGTACGTCGCCCGGGCGATCCGCTCGAGGCCACCGACCCGGCCCCGGAGGACGACTGCTGGGTGATCTTCACCTCCGGCTCGACCGGCAAGCCGAAGGGCGTGGCCGTCACCCACCGCAGCGGCGCGGCGTTCGTCGACGCCGAGGCCCGGATGTTCCTCACCGACGCCCCCATCGGGGTCGGCGACCGGGTGATGGCCGGACTGTCGGTCGCCTTCGACGCCAGCTGCGAGGAGATCTGGCTCGCCTGGCGGTACGGCGCCTGCCTGGTGCCGGCGCCGCGCGCCCTGGTCCGCTCCGGGGTCGACGTGGGGCCGTGGCTGGTGGCCAACCGGATCACGATCGTCTCGACGGTGCCCACCCTGGTGGCCCTGTGGCCGGCGGAGGCGCTGGCGAAGGTCCGACTGCTGATCACCGGCGGCGAGGCGATGCCGCTCGAGCTCGCCGCGCGGCTGCAGGCGCCGGGTCGGGAGGTGTGGAACACGTACGGACCGACCGAGGCCACCGTGGTCGCCTGCGGCGCGATCGTGGACGGAGAGGCGCCGATCCGGATCGGGCTGCCGCTCGACGGGTGGGACCTCGCGGTCGTCGACCCGACCACGGGGGTTCCGGTGGCCGAGGGTGAGCAGGGCGAGCTGATCATCGGAGGCGTCGGTCTGGCCCGCTACCTCGACCCGGTCAAGGACGCGGAGAAGTACGCACCGATGCCGACCCTCGGCTGGGACCGCGCCTACCGCTCGGGCGACATCGTGGTCAACGACCCCGCGGGGCTGCTCTTCGGGGGACGCGCCGACGACCAGATCAAGCTCGGCGGCCGCCGGATCGAGCTGGGCGAGATCGACAACGCCCTGCTCAACCTGGGCGGAGTGGTCAGTGCCGCCGCTGCCGTCCGCACCACCGCCGCCGGCAACAAGGTGCTGGTCGGCTACCTCACCGTCGACGACGACTTCGACCGGGCCGCGTCGATGGCGCGGCTGCGCCAGGAGATGCCCGCTGCCCTGGTGCCACGTCTGGCCGTCGTGGCCGAGCTGCCCACCCGCACCTCCGGCAAGGTCGATCGTGACGCCCTGCCCTGGCCGCTGCCGCGGCAGCGCGACGACGGCGAGGCGGGCCTGGAAGGCACCGCCGCCTGGATCGCGGCGTTGTGGTCGGAGATCCTCGGCGCCGATCCGGGCAGCCTCACCGACGACTTCTTCGACCTGGGTGGTGGCTCGTTGACCGCAGCGCAGGTCGTCGGCCGGTTGCGGGAGCGGTTCCCCGAGGTCGCGATGGGCGACATCTACGAACGGACCACGGTGGGGGGTCTCGCCGAGTTCCTCGACCACCTCGGGGGCCTGGAGGCTTCCGGCACCACCCTCGACCGGGAGGTGCCTGCGGTCCCGACCAAGACCCAGGCCGGCCAGGTCCTCGCCACCGTCGCCCTCCGCGCGCTCGCGGCGCCGCGGTGGCTGACCTGGGTGGCGCTCGCCTCCACGGTCGCCCACCACGCCTGGTCGCCCACCTTCCCGGCGGTGCCGGCCTGGCTGCTGGTCGAGGCCACCCTGCTCTTCCTCACGCCGCCCGGACGGATGCTGCTGGCCGCCGCGTTGGCCCGGACCGTGCTCGCCGGGATCGAGCCGGGCACCTACCCCCGCGGCGGCAAGGTGCACCTGCGGCTCTGGTTCGTCCAGCACGCCGTCGACGAGCTCGGCGCCACCGGTCTCGCCGGTGCTCCGTTCGTCACCTGGTACGCCCGGATGCTCGGCTGCCGGATCGGCTCCGACGTCGACCTGCACTCGATGCCCCCGGTGACCGGCCTGCTCACCGTCTCCCGCGGTGCCTCGATCGAACCCGAGGTGGACCTCTCGGGCTCCTGGATCGACGGCGACACCCTGCACATCGGGCGGATCCGGGTCGGGTCAGGGGCACGGGTGGGGGCCCGGTCGATGCTCGTGCCCGGCGCCCGGGTCGGCGCCGGTGCCGAGATCCAGTCAGGCTCGGCCGTCTTCGGTGACGTCCCGGACGAGGAGTACTGGGGCGGCTCGCCCGCCACCCGGCTCGGCGGCCAGGCCCGCGGTCCGTGGCGCGAGCGGGTCCCACGCAGCCGGCTCTGGCTGGCGGCGTACGCCGGCACGGCGATCCTCCTCGCCGGGCTGCCCGTCCTCGCCGTCGTCGCCGCCGCCAGCGGGGTGCTCGCCCTGGCCGGGACGCCGCAGGACCTGGGAGAGGCCTGGGGCCTGCTGCTCTGGTCGCTGCCCGGCGTCCTCCTCGGGTACGTCGTCCTCGCCCTGTCCATCCTCGTGGTGGTGCGTCTGCTCGGCCTCGTCATCGCCACCGGGGTCCATCCGGTCCGGTCCCTGTCCGGCCTCGCGGTCTGGGCGACGATGCGGGTGCTCGACGACGCCCGGACCTGGCTCTTCGTGCTCTACGCCTCGAGCCTCACCCCGACCTGGCTGCGCCTGCTGGGCGCCAAGGTGGGCAAGGACGTCGAGGCCTCCACCGTGGTGATGATCCCGAGCCTCACCCAGGTCAACGACCAGGCGTTCCTCGCCGACGACACCCTGCTCGGCGGCTACGAGCTCGGCGGTGGCTGGGTCCGGGTCGAGCGGGTCAAGATCGGGAAGCGCGCCTTCGTCGGCAACTCGGGGATGGCGGCACCGGGGCGCAAGGTGCCGAAGGCCTCCTTGGTGGCCGTCCTCTCGGCCGCCCCGAACCGCAAGCGGGTCGCCAAGGGCGGCAGCTACCTCGGCTCTCCGCCGGTGCAGCTGCGGCGCACCACCGAGGAGCAGGACGCGGGCCGCACCTACGCGCCGCCGTTCGGCCTGCGGTTCGCCCGCAGCCTGATCGAGCTGTGCCGGCTCGTCCCGGCGGCGATCGCGATCGGCCTGTTCGGCGTCGTCGTGCTCACCCTGCTGGAGCTGTGGGTCAGGCTCGGACCGGTCGCCGTGGTCGTGCTCTGCGGCCCCCTGCTCTGGGTCGCCGGCCTGGTCGCTGCCGTGATCACCGTCGCCGCCAAGTGGACCCTGGTCGGTCGGTTGGTCCCGGGCGGGCATCCGCTGTGGAGCTCGTTCGTCTGGCGCAACGAGCTGGCCGACACCTTCGTCGAGGTGATCGCCGCGCCGTGGTTCGCCAACCACGTCACCGGCTCCCCGCTCCTGACGACCTGGTTCAAGCTGCTCGGTGCCGACATCGGCCGAGGCGTGTGGATCGAGACCTACTGGTTGCCCGAGACCGACCTGGTCACCCTCGGGGACGGGGCCACGGTCAACGCGGGCAGCGTGGTGCAGACCCACCTCTTCCACGACCGGCTGCTCGCCCTGGACACGGTCACCCTCAAGCGCGGCGCCACCCTGGGGCCGAATAGTGTGATCCTCCCGGCCGCGACCGTGGGCAGACATGCCACCGTCGGACCGGTGTCACTGGTGATGAGAGGGGAGAGCGTGCCGGACAAGACCGCCTGGATCGGCAACCCGATCGGCCCCTGGAACCTGCAGGACTGATGACCGCCGCATGACCAGCGCAGCGCACGGCCTGCCGACGGCCGACCCCTACCTGCCCGGACACGGTGACCCGGGCTGGGGGGCCCAGCACTACGACCTCGACCTGGAGTACTCCCTGGTCGAGAACCGGCTGCGCGGCGAGGCCCGGATCACGGGCGTGGCACGGGAGCGGCTGAGCCGGATCGTGCTCGACCTCGCCGGGCTCGAGGTCCGCAAGCTGACCCTCGACGGCAAGGCCGCCAAGTACGCGGTCCGCGGCGAGCGGATCGTGGTCGCACCCCGCGCGGCGCTCGCGCCGGGCGAGGAGTTCACCCTGGTGCTCAAGTACGCCGGCGTGCCCCGCCCCACGGTGCTCGAGCCGCACGGAGACGCGGGCTGGGAGGAGCTGACCGACGGCGTGATCGTGGCCGGCCAGCCGCACGGCGCCCCCACCTGGTTCCCGTGCAACGACCGGCAGGACGACAAGGCGTCGTACCGGATCGCGATCACCGTCCCGACCGGGTACGTCGCGATCAGCAACGGGGTCGTGGAGCAGCGGATCCGTCGGGGGAGCGGAGAGACCTGGGTCTACCGGGCCGACCAACCGATGTCGACCTACCTGGCGACGATGCAGATCGGCCGCTACGAGCTGACCGAGCTCGACCCGGGAGCGGCGGGCGTGCCGATCCTGGTCGCGGCTCCGCCGCGCTCGGACTGGCGTCCGGCGTTCGCGCACCAGCCGCAGATGATGGCCGCGTTCGTCGAGATGTTCGGCCCCTACCCGTTCCCGACCTACACCAGCGTGATCACCGACGACGAGCTCGAGATCCCGCTGGAGTCGCAGACGCTGTCCACGTTCGGCCGGGCATTTCTCGATCCGGAGTGGCGACACAACCGTTTGGTCGCACACGAAATGGCTCATCAGTGGTTCGGTAACACCGTGACGGCCACGACGATGTCGGACATCTGGTTGCACGAGGGTTTCGCCTGCTACGCCGAGTGGCTCTGGTCGGAGGCCTCCGGCCGGGAGACGGCCGACACCTGGGCACGGGAGTACCACCGCAAGCTCTCCGAGCTGCCGGCCGACCTGGTGCTGGTCGACCCGGGGCCCGAGGACATGTTCGACGACCGGGTCTACAAGCGCGGAGCGCTGACCCTGCACGCCCTGCGGACCCGGATCGGGGACGACTCCTTCTTCGTGCTGCTGCGCAGCTGGGTCGACCGCTACCGCGGTGCGTCGGCCACGACGAAGGATTTCATCGCCCTCGCGGAGGAAATCTCCGGCGCCGCCCTGGGAAGCCTCTTCGATGCCTGGTTGAGGGGTCGCTCGCTCCCGAAAATATAGGCCGGGCTACCCTGAGCGTCGTGACTGAATCTCTTACCGTCCGCGACAACCGCACCGGACACGAGTACGAGGTCCCGATCGTCGACGGCACCATCCGCGCCGCCGACATCGGTCAGATCAAGGCCGGCGAGGATCAGCCCGGCTTGGCGGTCTACGACCCCGGCTTCGTCAACACGGCGTCCTGCCGTTCGTCCATCACGTACATCGATGGTGACCAAGGCATCCTCGAGTACCGCGGCTACCCGATCGAAGAGCTGGCCGCCAAGTCCAACTTCCTCGAGGTCTCGTACCTCCTCGTGCACGGCGAGCTGCCGACGCGGGAGCAGTACGACGAGTGGGTGCACAACATCACCTACCACACGTTCGTGCACGAGAACGTCAAGGACTTCATGCAGGGCTTCCGGTACGACGCCCACCCGATGGGGATGCTGATGGCCTCCGTCGGCGCGCTGTCGACCTTCTACCCGGAGTCGCGCAACATCTCCGACGCCGACAACCGCGACATCCAGATCATCCGGATGATCGCGAAGATGCCGACGCTCGGTGCCTGGTCGTTCCGGCACGCGCAGGGCAAGCCCTACGTCTACCCGGACAACGACCTCTCCTACACCGCCAACTTCCTCTCGATGCTCTTCAAGATGAGCGAGACGAAGTACGAGCCCGACGAGCGCCTGGTCAAGGCCCTCGACACCCTGCTCATCCTGCACGCCGACCACGAGCAGAACGCGTCCACCAACGCGGTTCGCAGCGTCGGCTCGACCCAGGTCGACCCGTACTCCGCGGTCGCCGCCGGTGTCGGTGCGCTCTTCGGTCCGCTGCACGGCGGCGCCAACGAGGCCGTGCTCCGGATGCTCAAGCGGATCGGCAACGTCTCCGAGATCCCCGCGTTCATCGAGGGCGTCAAGGCCGGCAACGAGCGCCTGATGGGCTTCGGTCACCGGGTCTACAAGAACTACGACCCGCGCGCGAAGCTGATCAAGAAGGCCGCCGAGGACGTCTTCGAGGTCACGGGCACCAACCCGCTCCTCGACGTCGCCGTCGAGCTGGAGAAGATCGCGCTCAACGACGAGTACTTCGTCAAGCGCAAGCTGTACCCGAACGTCGACTTCTACTCGGGTCTGATCTACGAGGCGCTGCAGTTCCCGCCGGAGTTCTTCACGGTGCTGTTCGCGATCGGCCGGACCCCCGGCTGGCTCGCGCAGTGGCTCGAGCTGACCACGGACAAGGAGCAGAAGATCGCTCGTCCGAAGCAGATCTACACCGGTGCTCGGGGGCTGGAGTTCACCCCCCGCGAGGAGCGCTGGGCCTGAGGTTCGATCGGGGCCGTCGTACGCCGTTTTGACCGGTGTACGGCGGCCCCGTAGCCTATTTCAGTCGTGACCCCTGCCGCCTGGTTCGCCAGGTAGCTCCGGGGAGGATTCGACTCGCCAGCGTGCTGGAGGAGTGGGACGCCCCGGACTGTGTTCGTCAGAGGTCACGAGTCTTATTACTACGAACAAGTGAGGCACATCGTGGGCACCTACGCTCCGAAGCCCGGCGACATTGAGCGCGCCTGGCACGTGATCGACGCGACCGACGTCCGTCTGGGCCGCCTGTCCGTGCAGGTTGCGAACCTGCTCCGTGGCAAGCACAAGGCGATCTTCGCCCCCAACGCTGACACCGGCGACTTCGTCATCGTCATCAACGCCGAGAAGGTCTCCCTCTCCGGCAAGAAGCGCACCGACAAGCTGATCTACCGTCACTCGGGCTTCCCGGGCGGTCTGACGGCCACCCCGATCGGTGAGATCGTCGACAAGGACGCCCGCAAGGCCGTCGAGCACGCCGTGTGGGGCATGCTGCCGAAGAACAAGCTCGGCCGCCAGATGATCACCAAGCTGAAGGTCTACTCGGGCCCGACGCACCCGCACACCGCTCAGAAGGCTCAGCCCTTCGAGATCACCCAGATCGCCCAGTGACTGAGGACTTTGACGTGACTGAGAACATTGACACGGCCGTCGAGGCCGACGAGACCTTCGAGGTCGACGCTGACGGCGTGGCCTACACCAGCGAGTCCGCTGCGTCGGTCGACACCCCGGCCCGTCCGGCCACCATCGCCCCCGGCGCGGCCACTGGCCGTCGCAAGGAGGCCGTCGCTCGCGTTCGCCTCGTTCCGGGCACCGGCGTCTGGACCCTCAACGGTCGCACCATCGACGACTACTTCCCGAACAAGCTGCACCAGCAGATCGTGAACGAGCCCTTCACGGCTCTCGGTCTCGAGGGTCGCTTCGACGTCATCGCCCGTATCCACGGTGGTGGCATGGCTGGCCAGGCCGGCGCTCTGCGTCTCGGCGTGGCTCGCTCGCTCAACGCGATCGACCTGGACCTGTACCGGGCGACGCTGAAGAAGGCCGGTCTGCTCACGCGTGACGCCCGCGCCGTCGAGCGCAAGAAGGCCGGTCTCAAGAAGGCCCGCAAGGCTTCGCAGTTCTCGAAGCGCTGATCGCGGCCCAACCGCAGCATGCGCCTTTTTGGCACGGACGGGGTCCGGGGCCTGGCGAACGGTGACACGCTCACCGCTTCGCTGGCCCTGGACCTCGCTGTTTCTGCCGCCCAGGTCCTGGCCGACGCCGGCCAGTTCGAGGGCCACCGCCCCGTCGCGGTCGTCGGCCGGGACCCGCGGGTCTCGGGCCAGTTCCTCGAGGCCGCCGTCTGTGCGGGCCTGGCCTCGGCCGGCGTCGACGTCTTCGAGCTCGGAGTCGTCCCGACGCCCGGGATCGCCTACCTGACCGGCTCCCTCTCGGCCGACCTCGGTGTCGTCATCACCGCCTCGCACAACCCCATGCCGGACAACGGCATCAAGTTCCTCGCCCGCGGTGGGGTCAAGCTCGACGACGCCCTCGAAGAGGCGATCGAGGAGCGTCTGGGTCAGCCCTGGACCCACCCGACCGGTGCCGGTGTGGGCCGGATCGGCTACTACCACGGCGCGATCGACGACTACGTCGACCACCTGCTCGCCTCCCTGCCGCACCGCTTGGACGGCCTGACCGTCGTGCTCGACTGCGCCAACGGCGCGGCCCACGAGTCGGCGCCGATCGCCTTCGAGCGCGCCGGTGCCCGGGTGATCCCGCTGCACCACCAGCCCAACGGGCTCAACATCAACGACGGCGTCGGCTCGACCCACATGGACAGCCTGCGCAAGGCGGTGCTCGAGCACGGTGCCGACGTCGGCTTCGCCTTCGACGGCGACGCCGACCGCTGCCTGGCCGTGGACGCCGCCGGCGAGCTCGTCGACGGCGACCAGATCATGGGTGTCCTCGCCCTGGCGATGGACGCCTCCGGCCACCTGCACGAGCGCACCCTGGTCACCACCGTGATGAGCAACATCGGCCTGCACCAGGCGATGAAGGCCGCCGGGATCACCGTGCGCAGCACCGGCGTCGGTGACCGCTACGTACTCGAGGACATGAACGCCGGCGGCTACTCCCTCGGCGGAGAGCAGTCCGGCCACATCATCATGAGCGAGTACGCCACCACCGGCGACGGCACCCTGACCGCGCTGCACCTGGCCGCCCGGATGGCCGCGACCGGATCGACGATGGCGACGCTCGCAGCCTGCGTGACCCGCTCGCCCCAGGTGCTGGTCAACGTCGGCGGCGTCGACCGCTCACGCTGCGCCACCGATGCCGCGGTCGCCGACGCCGTACGGACGGCCGAGGCGGAGCTGGGCGAGGCCGGACGGGTGCTGCTGCGCCCGAGCGGCACCGAACCGCTGGTCCGGGTGATGGTCGAGGCCCCCACCGAGGACGACGCCCGCGAGGTCGCGGACCGGCTCGCCGCGGTCGTGGCCCAGCACCTGGCTCTCTAGAGCTTCTTCACCCGCACGTAGGCGACGGAGTGGTCGCTGGCCTTGCGCAGCACCAGGTTCGCCCGGGAGCGGGTGAGCAGCACGTTCTGCTCCAGGTTCGGGCCGTTGATGCTGTCCCAGATCCGGCCGGCCTCGGCGACGGCCTCGTCGAGGGTGAGCGAGGCGTACTTGCGGAAGTAGGAGTCGGGGTTGCGGAACGCGGTCTCGCGCAACCGCAGGAAGCGGTCGACGTACCACTCCTTGATGTCCTTGGTGGCGGCGTCGACGTAGATCGAGAAGTCGAAGAAGTCCGAGATCGCCAGCCCGATCCGACCGTCCTCGCGGACCCGGCCGGGCTGGAGGACGTTGAGCCCCTCGACGATCACGATGTCGGGACGCTTGACCACGACCGGCTCCTCGGGCAGCACGTCGTAGACGAGGTGGGAGTACGTCGGCGCCAGCACCTCGTCGCGTCCCGACTTGATGTCGACCACGAAGCGGAGCAGCGCGCGCCGGTCGTAGGACTCGGGGAACCCCTTGCGCTGCATCAGGCCGCGGCGCTCGAGCTCCGCGTTGGGGTAGAGGAACCCGTCGGTCGTCACCAGTGCGACGTTGGGGTGCTCGGGC
The DNA here is from genome assembly GCF_055391175.1 of Nocardioides sp. JCM 18999. Classification (NCBI taxonomy): domain Bacteria; kingdom Bacillati; phylum Actinomycetota; class Actinomycetes; order Propionibacteriales; family Nocardioidaceae; genus Nocardioides; species Nocardioides sp. JCM 18999. Next base: position 2,724,969 of record NZ_AP043887.1, on the reverse strand, counting down.
CAGTGCGCCAGCATCTGCTGCAGCACGCGGGCCACGGTCGACTTCCCGACGGCCACCGACCCGGCCACCCCGATCACGAACGGGGTGCGCGGCGGGATCTTGCCGTGCAGGAACTCCTCCTGGTCGCGGTGCAGCTTCGCGTTGGCCGAGACGTACAGGGAGAGCAGCCGCGAGAGCGGCAGGTAGACCTGGGCGACCTCGTCGATGTCGATCTTGTCCGAGACGCCGCGCAGCCGCTCGATCTCCTCGGCCGACAGCGGGATCGGGGTCTCGGGGGCCAGCTCGGCCCACGCTTCCCGGCTCAGCTCGACCCAGGGGGAGGACTCACCCGGGTCGATGATGCCGCCCGCGGTCTCGCTGCCCATGGCACGGATTCTTCCCTACCGCCTCCGCGGGGGTGACGATGACCTGGGTTTCGGCGACGGCCCGATAGACTCGGGCCCATGTGCGGCATCGTTGGGTACGTCGGAACGAAGCCCGCTCAGGGGGCGATCATCGAAGGTCTGCGGCGGATGGAGTACCGCGGATACGACTCCGCGGGGATCGCGGTGGTCCGACCCGACGAGACCCTCGAGGTCCGCAAGAAGGCGGGCAAGCTGGCCAACCTGGACGCGCTGCTCGAAGCCGATCCGCTGCCCGAGTCCTTCACCGGCGTCGGCCACACCCGCTGGGCCACCCACGGTGGCCCGACCGACGCGAACGCTCACCCCCACCTCGGCCGGACCGGCCGGGTCGCGGTCGTGCACAACGGCATCATCGAGAACTTCGCCGAGCTGCGCGCCGAGCTCGAGGCGGCGGGACACCACCTGCTCTCGGAGACCGACACCGAGATCGCCGCCCACCTGCTCGAGTGCGAGGTGGTGGCGGGGGCCAGCCTGACCGTCGCGATGGAGCGGGTCTGCAGCCGGCTCGAGGGCGCCTTCACCTTCGTCGCGGTCGACGCCGCCGACCCGGACCGGATCGTCGGTGCGCGGCGCAACTCCCCGCTCGTGGTCGGGTTGGGCGAGGGGGAGAACTTCCTCGGCTCCGACGTGGCCGCGTTCATCGAGCACACCCGCTCCGCCCTCGAGATCGACCAGGACAAGGTCGTCACGATCACCGCCGACGGCGTGCAGGTCTCCAACTTCGACGGGACGCCGGCCGAGGGCCGCCCGTTCCACGTCGACTGGGACCTCTCCGCGGCGCAGAAGGACGGCTACGACTGGTTCATGCGCAAGGAGATCTTCGAGCAGCCGCGCGCCGTCGCCGACGCCCTGCTGGGCCGCCGCGGCCTGGACGCGAAGCTGCAGCTCGACGAGATGCGGCTCTCCGACGACGAGCTGCGCCAGATCGACAAGATCATCATCATCGCCGCCGGGACCTCGTTCTACGCCGGCATGGTGGCGAAGTACGCGATCGAGCACTGGTGCCGGATCCCGGTCGAGGTCGAGCTCTCCAGCGAGTTCCGCTACCGCGACCCGATCGTCGACCACGGAACCCTGGTGGTGGCGATCAGCCAGTCCGGCGAGACCGCCGACACCCTGCAGGCGATCCGGCACGCTCGGGTGCAGCGGGCCAGGGTGCTGGCGATCTGCAACACCAACGGATCCACCATCCCGCGCGAGTCCGACGCAGTGATCTACACCCATGCGGGTCCCGAGATCGGGGTCGCCTCGACCAAGGGTTACGTCACCCAGCTGGTCGCCTGCTACCTGCTCGCGCTCTACCTCGCCCAGGTCAAGGGCACCCGCTTCGGTGACGAGATCAACCGCACCCTCGCCGAGCTGGACGCCATCCCCGAGGCGATCGAGACGGTCCTGGCGGGGGCCGAGGAGATCTACACCCTGGCCCGCGAGCACGTGGACTCGCGCACCTTCCTCTTCCTCGGCCGTCACGCCGGCTACCCGGTCGCGCTCGAGGGCGCGCTGAAGCTCAAGGAGCTGGCCTACCGGCACGCCGAGGGCTTCGCCGCCGGCGAGCTCAAGCACGGCCCGATCGCGCTGGTCGAGGACGGGCTTCCGGTGCTGTGCATCGTCCCGCCGCAGGGGCGCGACCAGCTGCACGACAAGATGCTCTCCGGCATCCAGGAGGTGCGCGCCCGCGGCGCCCGCACCATCGTGCTGGCCGAGGAGGGCGACGACCGCGTCGCGCCGTACGCCGACACCCTGATCCGGTTGCCCCGCGTCCCCGTCCTGCTGCAGCCGCTGGTGGCGGTCGTGCCGCTGCAGCTGTTCGCCTGCGAGCTCGCGACGGCGATGGGCCACGACGTGGATCAGCCGCGGAACCTGGCGAAGTCGGTCACGGTCGAATAAGCGTCAACCGGCGCGTTCGGCCAGCGACCTGGCGCGCTCGCGACCCTCGGTGAGCTCGGCGTTGAGGTCCAGGCAGTAGCGACCGAAGTCGATCTGGATCGTGTGCCGTGGTGCGTCGTAGTACTGCTCCAGGTGGGCCGCCTCGTCGGCGCGCATGATCCGCTCCTGCTCGCCCGGCTCCGGCAGGGCGTAGCTGCCCTCGATCACCCCGGCGATCAGCTTCGACTGCTGCTCGGCGAGGTTGACGATCGTCGGTGAGGACTGGGCCAGACCGGCGAAGAACAGGTGGTCCAGGCCCGGCTTCACGATCCGCTTGAACAGCGGGAAGCGGTGCTCGGCGTCGGGGTGCAGCTCGGTGTCGTCGGCGTCGAAGAACGGGAACGAGATCTCGTAGCCGGTCGCGCACACGATCACGTCGGCCTCCACGCTGGTGCCGTCGACCAGGTGGACCGTGGAGCCGTCGAGGCGAGCGATCTCGGGCAGCATGTGGATGTCGCCCGACCCGGCCTTGGTCAGGAAGTCCGCGCTGACCGTGGGGTGGGCCGAGAGCGGCTCGTGGTCGGGCTCGGGCAGCCCGTAGCTGCTCATCGAGCCGACCAGCTCACGGATCAGGGTCCGGGAGGCGGCCAACGCCTGCGCCTTGGGGATGTCCGGTGGGGCCATCACCTTGTCGGCCGGCTGGCCGTTGCGGTACTTCGGGAGCACCCAGACGCCGCGCCGGGCCGAGACGGAGAGTCGGTCGGCCATCCACGGGAAGGCCAGCTCGCTGGCGATGTCGACGGCGGAGTTGCCCAGGCCGACCACGATCACGCGCTGGCCGCGCATCTCGACCGGATCGAAGGGGGAGCGGTAGGCGTGGCTGTGCAGGATCGTGCCGTCGAAGCGGCTGTCCGGGTCGGTCGCCCAGTTCGGGAGCCGCGGCTTCCAGTGGTGCCCGTTGGCCACCACCAGGTCGGTGTAGCTCCGGGTCTCGCCGGTGGTCAGGGTGACCTCCCAGCTGCCGTCGGCCTGCCGGGTCGCCCGGGTGACGCCGGTGTTGAACGTGATCGCCTCGCGCAGGCCGAAGTGGTCGACGTAGTCGCGGAAGTAGGAGTGGATCAGGGTGTGGTGCGGGAAGTGCGGGAAGTCGGCCGGCGCCGGGAACTCCTCGAACTCCAGCCGGGTGGTGGAGGTGTCGATGTGCAGCGACTCGTAGACCGAGGAGCGGCCGTTGGGGTTGTCGAAGTACCAGTTGCCGCCGACGTCGTCGGAGAGCTCGAACTGGTCGTAGGCGATGCCGTGGTCGGCCAGCCGCTTGGCGGTGGTGAAGCCGGAGCAGCCGGCCCCGATGATGCAGACCTTCGTCATGACGCCTCCAGGCAGCGGTAGGTGGTGCGGACGTAGTCGTCGGTGCGGGGCGACGAGACCAGGTGGGGGACCAGCCGGTTCATCGCGTAGGCGAGAGTGAGTCGGCGGTCGAGGTCGTGGACCACGATCGCGCCGCCGTACCCCGTCCACCAGACGCGCCGGTCGGCGGCGGGCAGGTCGGTCACCGGCGGGGAGAGGGCGAAGCCGAGACCCCACGTGAGCGACACCGGGAGCACCAGGTCGGGCCCGTCGGCCTGGACCTCGACGAGGCGGTCGAGGGTCTCGGGCGACAGCAGCCGCTGCCCGTTCCAGACCCCGCCGTGGGAGATCGCGGCCTGGGCGAGCGCGATCCCGCGGGCGTTGGCGTGACCGTTGGCGCCGGCCACCGAGACCCGGCGCCAGTCGTCGCTGTTGCACAGGTCGATGTCGAGGATCGGGTTGGTCAGGGTGCGGATCAGCTGACTGCCCTCGGGCAGCGCGCTCAGGTCGAGCCGTTCGGTCGGGCCGATCAGGTCCGCACAGCGCGCCAGCACGGCCTCGGGCACGCCGAGGTGGACGTCGGCCCCCAGCGGTTCGGCGATCTCGGTCGCGAAGACGTCCGCCAACGGGCGGCCCACGGCGGCGCGGACCAGCCCGTCGAGCAGGTGCCCGTAGCTGACCATGTGGTAGCCCGACGCCGTGCCCGGGGTCCACCACGGCTCCTGGTCGGCGAGCATCGCCTCCGAGCGCTTCAGGTCGAGCAGGGTCTCGGCGTCGCACGGCTCGGACCAGCCGGCGAACCCCGAGGTGTGGCTGAGCAGGTGCCGGACCAGCACGTCGGGGTGGTCGAACTCGGGCCAGTACGTCGCCACCGACTCGTCCAGGTCGAGCACGCCGCGGTCGACGAGGACCAGCACGGTCAACGCCGCCATCGTCTTGGTGATCGACCAGACCTGGGTCACGGTGTCGGCGGTCCAGGGCTGCCCCGGCCGTGCCTCCCCGCCCCACAGGTCGACCACCAGCTCGCCGTCGTGGACGACCGCGAGCGAGGCTCCGGCCTCCGATCCGTCGGAGATCCGGGCCGCGAGGAGCTCCCGCAGCGGTGCGAAGTCGGGATGGACGAAGCCGTCGACGGCTGCTGCGGTCACGGGCCCGAGAATAGGAACACGTTCTAGTCTTGGCAACTAGTCTGACCCGGTGACCGTGAGTCGAGACGAGATCATCGCCCGCCTGACCGCCCCCGGCGAACCCTTCGAGATCACCCGGGAGACGGTCCGCGGCCAGCAGCTCGACGTGTTCGCCGGCCGCCATCGCAGCCTGGGTGAGCTGCTCGAGGCGTCGCTCGCCTTCGGCGACGGGGAGTACCTGGTCAGCGCGACCGAGCGGATCACCTTCGCCGAGCACCAGGCGATGGTCGCCGCCCTGGCCGAGGCACTCCGCTCGGAGCACGGCGTCGGGCCCGGCGACCGGGTCGCGATCTGCGCGGCGAACTGTCCGCGCTGGGTGGTCGCGTTCTGGGCGGCCGTCTCGCTCGGTGCCGTCGCGGTCGGGATGAACTCGCAGTGGGCGGCCGGCGAGATGGCCCACGGACTCGCGCTCACCGAGCCCACCGTGGTCCTGACCGACGCCCCGCGGCGTGCCCTGCTGGAGGCCGACGGGCCGCTCCGGGTGCCGGTGATCGACCTCGACGCCGACCTGCCGGACCTGGTCGCCCGGCATGCCGGCGCCCCGCTGCGCCTGGCCGAGGTGGGCGAGGACGACCCCGCGGTGGTGCTCTTCACCAGCGGCACCTCGGGACGGGCCAAGGGGGCGACCCACTCGCACCGCAACGTGATCGCGGCGCTCTGGTTCCACCTGCTCAACGACGCCGTCGCCGCGGCGATGGGATTCCCGCAGGCGGATCGGCGGTTCCTGCTCGCCACCCCGCTGTTCCACATCGCCGCGCTGCACAACCTCGCCGTGGTCCGGCTGGCGGTCGGTGACACCGCCGTCGTGCACCTGGGCCGCTTCGAGATCGCCGACGTCCTGCGCCTGATCGAAGCCGAACGGGTGACTAACTGGGGGGCCGTTCCTACCATGCTCAACCGACTTGTTGACCACGCCGAGGAGCATGGCCTGGACGACGTCGACCTGAGCTCGTTGCGCACCGTCTCGGTCAACAGCGCCCCGTCCTCGGTCGACCTCGCCCGCCGGCTCCGGGACGCGATCCCGGCCGCCGCGCGCAGTCTCGGGACGTCGTACGGACTGACGGAGTCCTCGACCGCGGCCACGCTCGCCTCCGCCGCCGACCTTGAAGCCGACCCGGCCACCGTCGGTCGGGCGGTCCCGACGATGCAGGTCGAGGTCCGCGACGGGGAGATCTGGCTGCGCGGCGCGCAGATGATGCTGGGCTACTGGGGCGACCCGGTCGCGACCGTCGAGGCCTTCGACGCCGGCGGATGGTTCGCGACCGGCGACCTCGGATCATTGGTCGACGGCGGTCACCTGCACATCGACACCCGGCGCTCCGACCTCATCCTGCGCGGCGGCGAGAACGTCTACCCCGCCGAGGTCGAGGCCCAGCTCGCCAGCCACCCGGACGTGCGCGAGTGCGCCGTGATCGGGGTCGACGACGCCGACCTCGGGCAGGCGGTGGCCGCGATCGTGGTGCTGCGCCCCGGACGCACGATCGGAGAGCACGACCTGGTCGAGCACCTGCGTCCCCGGCTGGCGCGCTACAAGATCCCGACGGCTTGGACGCTGACCGAATCGGCGCTGCCGCGCAACGCCACCGGGAAGGTGAGCCGACGCGACCTTTGACGTTCATGTCACGCAGACCCTGGACATTCGAAACACCAGGCTCGAAGAATCAGTTCATGACGATCGTTCGGGCGGCTATCTCGCAGACCACGTGGACCGGTGACAAGGAGTCGATGCTCGATCGCCACGAGCGGTTCGCTCGCGACGCCGCGGCGGACGGGGCCCAGGTGATGTGCTTCCAGGAGCTCTTCTACGGGCCGTACTTCGGCATCACGCAGGACAAGAAGTACTACTGCTACGCCGAGCCGGCCGACGGTCCGATCGTGCAGCGCTTCGCCGCCCTGGCGAAGGAGCTCGGCCAGGTGATGGTGCTCCCGATCTACGAGGAGGCCGAGACCGGGATCTACTTCAACACCTCCGTGCTCGTGGACGCCGACGGCACGATCCTCGGCAAGTACCGCAAGGTGCACATCCCGCACGTGGAGAAGTTCTGGGAGAAGTTCTACTTCAAGCCCGGCAACCTCGGCTTCCCCGTCTTCGAGACCGCGGTCGGCAAGATCGGGATGTACATCTGCTACGACCGGCATTTCCCCGAGGGCTGGCGCGAGCTCGGCCTCAACGGGGCCCACATCGTGTTCAACCCCAACGCCACCAAGCCCGGACTGTCGAACCGGCTCTGGGAGGTCGAGGGGCCGGCCGCAGCGGTGGCCAACGGCTACTTCGTGCTCCAGCCCAACCGGGTCGGCCTCGAGGACAACGAGTACGGCGACGAGGCGGTCAACTTCTACGGCACCTCCAACGTGATCGACCCCCGAGGCAACTTCGTCGGGGAGCGTGGCTCGGGGACGACCGAGGAGCTGCTGGTCCGTGACCTCGATCTCGCCATGGTGCAGGAGATGCGCGACGACTGGCAGTTCTACCGCGACCGCCGACCCGAGACCTACACCCACATCGCGACGCCCGGAGCGACGTCATGAGCACGCTGCTGATCCGGGGCGGGACGGTGGTCAACGCCACCGGCACGGTCCTCGCCGACGTACTCGTCGACGGGGAGCAGATCGTCGCCGTCCTCGCACCCGACTCGAACGCACTCGGGACGATCGACGCCGACACCGTGATCGACGCGACCGGGAAGTACGTCATCCCCGGCGGCATCGACGCGCACACGCACTTCTCGCTGCCCTTCGGTGGCACTGAGGCGGCCGACAACTTCGACACCGGCACCCGGGCCGCGGCCTGGGGCGGCACCACCACGGTGATTGACTTCGCCGTCCAGCGCTACGGCGAGCGGGTCGAGGACGGCCTGGCGACCTGGCACGCGATGGCGCTCGGCGAGGCCCACATCGACTACGGCTTCCACCAGATCGTCGGCGGCGTCGACGAGGAGTCGCTCAAGGCGATGCACCGCCTGGTCGACGAGGGCATCACCTCGTACAAGCTCTTCATGGCCTACCCGGGTGTCTTTTACTCCGACGACGCCCAGATCCTGCGCGCCATGCAGGTCGCCCGGGAGTCCGGGCTGCTGACGATGATGCACGCCGAGAACGGGCCCGCGATCGACGTGCTCGCCGCCCAGCTGGTGGAGTCGGGCGAGACGTCGCCGTACTTCCACGGGATCGCCCGGGCCTGGCAGATGGAGGAGGAGGCCACTCACCGCGCGATCATGCTGGCCGACGTCACCGACGCGCCGCTCTACGTCGTGCACGTCTCGGCCAAGCAGGCCGTCGCCCAACTCGCGGCGGCGCGTGACCGGGGCAAGAACGTCTTCGCCGAGACCTGTCCGCAGTACCTCTACCTCTCCCTGGAGCAGCAGCTCGGCGCGACGAGCGAGGAGTGGGGCGACTTCGAGGGTGCCAAGTGGGTCTGCTCGACCCCGCTGCGCAGCGAGACCGAGGGGCACCTCGAGGCGATGTGGCGCGGCCTGCGGACCAACGACCTGCAGATGGTCTCGACCGACCACTGCCCGTTCTGCATGAAGGACCAGAAGACGCTGGGGCGCGACGACTTCAGGGCGATCCCCAACGGGATCGGCACGATCGAGCACCGGGTCGACCTGATGTACCAGGGCGTCGTCACCGGCCGGATCTCCCTGCCGCGGTGGGTCGAGATCATCGCGACCACGCCGGCGCGGATGTTCGGGCTCTACGGTCGCAAGGGGGTGATCCAGCCCGGCGCGGACGCCGACATCGTCGTCTACGACCCGAACGGGCACACCTCGATCGGGATCGGGGAGGGTCGCAAGCACCACATGAACATGGACCACTCCGCCTGGGAGGGGTTCGAGATCGACGGGCACGTCGACGTCACGATCTCCCGCGGGAGCGTGCTCCTGGCCGACGGCACCTACCGCGGCACCAAGGGACACGGCCGGTTCCTGAAGCGCGACCTGACGCAGTACCTGACCTGAGGGGGAGCGATGGACTTCGGTGTCGTGCTGCAGACCAATCCGCCCGTGTGGCGCACCGTCTCGCTGTCCAAGCAGGCCGAGGAGCTCGGCTTCGACATGGTGTGGACCTTCGACTCGCACCTGCTGTGGATGGAGCCCTACGTCATCCACAGCGCGATCCTGGCCGAGACCCACACGATCAAGGTCGGCCCGTTCGTGACCAACCCGGCGACCCGGGACTGGACCGTGACGGCGTCGGTGTTCGCGACGTTGAACGAGATGTACGGCAACCGGACGGTCTGCGGGATCGGCCGCGGCGACTCGGCGGTGCGGGTGCTCAACGGACGCCCCTCGACGATCACGGAGATGCGCGAGGCCACCCACGTCATCCGGGAGCTCGCCAACTGCCGCTCGGTCGAGGTCAACGGGTCGACGCTGCAGTTCCCGTGGGCGACCCGCTCCGAGCTCGAGGTCTGGATCGCGGCCTACGGTCCGTTGGCGCTCAAGGCCGCCGGCGAGGTGGGCGACGGCTTCATCCTGCAGCTGGCCGACCTCGACATCGCGCGCTGGATGATCGGGGCGGTCCGTGCTGCCGCGTCCGCGGCCGGGCGTGATCCTGACGCGATCACGTTCTGCGTCGCCGCGCCGGCGTACGTCACCGACGGGTCACCCGGGGCACGTGCCCACGCGATCGAGCAGTGCCGCTGGTTCGGCGGGATGGTCGGCAACCACGTCGCCGACATCGTCGCGAAGTACGGCACCGGGTCCGGTGTCCCGCAGGCGCTGACCGACTACATCGCGGGCCGGGAGGGCTACGACTACAACCAGCACGGCCGCGCCGGGAACACCCACGCCGCGTTCGTGCCCGACGAGATCGTCGAGCGGTTCTGCCTGATCGGCCCGGTCGAGGAGCAGGTCGCCAAGCTCGAGGCGCTCCGCGAGCTCGGGGTCGACCAGTTCGCGGTCTACCTCCAGCACGACGACCAGGACGCCACGCTCAGTGCCTACGGCACCCAGGTCATTCCCCGGGTGCGCTCGGGGGGAGTAGCGAGGTTATGATCGCTGAAGGGCGGGATTGGCGACGAAATCCGAAGCGAATACGCTCATCGACTATCGAATTCGAACGGTGAGGGCTAGATCGATGTCACACGAGGTATCCAACGACGAGGCGCTCGCGCTCGACCCGGCCTTCGTCTTCCACTCCTGGTCCGCCCAGGGCTCGCTCGCGCCTCTGCCCATCGCCGGCGGATCCGGCTGCCAGGTCTGGGACCACGACGGCCGCACCTACCTGGACTTCTCCTCGCAGCTGGTCAACGTCAACATCGGGTTCGGCCACCCGACGGTGGTGGCGGCGATCCAGGAGCAGGCCGCCCGGCTGGCCACCGTCGCCCCCGCCGCGGCGAACTACGAGCGTGGTCGGGCCGCACGGATGATCCTCGACCGCGCCCCCGCCGGTTTCGCCAAGGTCTTCTTCACCAACGGTGGTGCCGACGCCAACGAGAACGCGATCCGGATGGCGCGCCAGGTCACCGGCCGCGCCAAGGTGCTCTCCACCTACCGCAGCTACCACGGCAACACCGGCTCGGCGATCGTCGCCACCGGTGACTGGCGCCGTCCCGCGGGCAACGAGTTCGCCCGCGACCACGTGCACTTCTTCGGCCCGTACCTCTACCGCTCCGAGTTCTGGGCGACCACACCGGAGGAGGAGTCCGCGCGGGCGCTGCAGCACCTGCGTCGCGTGATCGAGTCCGAGGGCCCGGCCACCATCGCCGCGCTGCTGATCGAGTCCGTCCCCGGCACGGCCGGCATCCTGATGCCGCCGCCGGGCTACCTCGCCGGAGTCCGCGCCCTGGCCGACGAGTTCGGCATCGTCCTGATCACCGACGAGGTGATGGCCGGCTTCGGTCGGACCGGTGAGTGGCTGGCGCTCGACGCCTTCGACTACACCCCCGACCTGATCACCTTCGCCAAGGGCGTGAACTCCGGGTACGTCCCGGTCGGCGGCGTGATCATCTCCGAGGAGATCTCCGCGGCCTTCGACGCGAAGGTGTTCCCCGGTGGTCTGACCTACTCGGGGCACCCGCTCGCGATGGCCTCGATCATCGCGGCCCTGGACGCCATGGAGACCGAGGGGATCGTGGCGAACGCCAAGCGGATCGGCCTCGAGGTCATCACTCCCGCGCTGGAGAAGTTCAAGGCGTCGTACGACGTCGTCGGGGAGGTCCGCGGAGCCGGTGTGTTCCACGCGATCGAGCTGGTCTCGGACCGCGACAAGCGCACCCCGCTCGCGGCGGCCGACATGGCCGCGATCAAGGCCAAGCTCCTCGGGCACAACCTGCTCCCGTTCATCCAGGAGAACCGCATCCACGTCGTCCCGCCGTGCATCGTCACCGACGCCGAGGCCCACCAGGGCCTCGCGATCATCGACGACGTGCTCGGCTCGCTCTGACCCTGTCTGACCCTGTCTCACCCACCGCACCCCACCTCGAAAGCCTGATACCCATGTCCCTGCCCACCGTCGATCACTTCATCGGAGGGGCTTTCACCCCTGGCTCCGGCACCCGTCTGGGTGACGTCTACGACCCCGCCCTGGGCGTCGTGACCAAGCAGGTCCGGCTCGGCTCCACTGCTGATGTCAACGCGGCCGTCGAGGCCGCCAGCAAGGCGTTCGAGGACTGGTCGCAGGCCTCCATCGCCCGCCGGACCCAGGTGCTGTTCGCGTTCCGCGAGCTGCTCAACGCCCGCAAGGGAGAGCTCGCCGAGATCATCACCGCCGAGCACGGCAAGGTGCTCTCCGACGCCGGCGGTGAGATCGCCCGCGGCCTCGAGGTCGTCGAGTTCGCCTGCGGCATCGCGCACCTGCAGAAGGGTGCGTTCTCCGAGCAGGCCTCGACCGGCGTCGACGTGTACTCGCTGCGCCAGCCGATCGGTGTGGTCGGCGTGATCAGCCCGTTCAACTTCCCGGCGATGGTCCCGATGTGGTTCTTCCCGATCGCGATCGCGACCGGCAACACCGTCGTGGTCAAGCCCTCGGAGAAGGACCCGTCGGCGCTGAACTGGGTCGCCTCGCTGTGGGAGGAAGCCGGCCTGCCCGCCGGCGTCTTCAACGTCGTGCACGGTGACAAGGAGGCCGTCGACGCGCTGCTGGAGCACCCCGACGTCGCCTCGATCTCGTTCGTCGGCTCGACCCCCATCGCGCAGTACGTCTACGAGACCGGCACGAAGAACGGCAAGCGCGTCCAGGCCCTCGGTGGCGCCAAGAACCACATGCTGGTGCTGCCCGACGCCGACCTCGACCTGGTCGCCGACTCCGCGATCAACGCCGGCTTCGGCTCGGCGGGGGAGCGCTGCATGGCGATCTCCGTCGTCGTGGCCGTCGACTCGATCGCCGACGAGCTGGTCTCCAAGGTGACGTCGCGGATGGCGGAGCTCCGCACCGGTGACGGTCGCCGTGGCTGCGACATGGGCCCGCTCATCACCGGCGTCCACCGGGACAAGGTGGAGTCCTACATCGACGTCGCCATCGCCGACGGAGCGACCGTCGTCGTGGACGGCCGCGGCGGCGAGATCGACGGAGACCCCGCCGGCTTCTGGCTCAACCCGACCCTGATCGACCACGTGCCGACGACCTCGAAGGTGTACACCGAGGAGATCTTCGGCCCGGTGCTCTCGATCGTCCGCGTGCCGGGCTACGAGGAAGGGCTGGCGCTGATCAACTCCGGCGCCTTCGGCAACGGCACCGCGATCTTCACCAACGACGGTGGCGCCGCCCGCCGCTTCCAGCGCGAGGTCGAGGTCGGCATGGTCGGCATCAACGTCCCGATCCCCGTCCCCGTCGCCTACCACTCCTTCGGCGGCTGGAAGGCGTCCCTCTTCGGTGACACCAAGGCCTACGGCACCCACGGCGTCGACTTCTTCACCCGCGAGAAGGCCGTCACCTCCCGCTGGCTCGACCCGTCCCACGGCGGCATCAACCTCGGGTTCCCGCAGAACTCGTGAAGCCGAGGAAAGCCGCGCTTGCGCGTGCTTGACGAGGCAAGCGTGTTTGCGTCGCGCAGCGACGCCGAACCACTGAGGTTTGTTGGTTCGCCGAGGTGGCCGGTCTGGTCCGTCGAGGTGGCCTAAGTTGGCGTCGTGAAGTTCGCGCACACGGTCGAGCAGATCCGGGCTGCCGAACACGCACACCCTGATCTGGCGTCGGGCGCGCTCATGCAACGGGCGGCGGCCGGTCTCGCGACGTCCGTGATCCGGTTCCTCGGCGGGATCTACGGCCGTCGGGTCGTGCTCCTGGTCGGCTCCGGCGACAACGGCGGCGACGCCTTGTACGCCGGCGCGCGACTGGCTCGCCGCGGAGCACGGGTCGAGGCATGGCTGCTGGGCTCCACGGCACACGACCGTGGCCTCGCGGCGCTGCGCGCCGCCGGCGGACTGGTCTCGGTGCCGCGTCCGCTGCGGGCCGGTGAGGTCGACGTCGTGATCGACGGGATCGTCGGGATCGGCGGTCGGCCTGGGCTGACGCCGGCCGCGGCTGAGGCGGTCATCCCGATCCATCCGTCGATCCCGATCGTGGCGGTCGACGTCCCCAGCGGTGTCGACGTCGACACCGGTGAGCTCGGGCGCGGGGTGATGGCGGTCTGCGCGGACCTGACTGTCACCTTCGGCACGCACCGGATCGCCCACCTGGTCGACCCGGCCGCGGCCAACGTCGGTCGGGTCGAGCTGGTCGACCTCGGGCTCGCGCTCCCGAAGGCCCCCGTGGAGGCGCTCGAAGCCGCCGACGTGGCACGCCTCCTGCCGCGTCCTCAGCCCGACGGACACAAGTACACCCGCGGCGTCGTCGGCGTCCGGGCCGGATCATCGACCTATCCCGGGGCGGCGCTGCTGGCGGTCGCGGGAGCCAACACCGGCCTCGCGGGCATGGTCCGCTACGTCGGATCGGCAGCGGCCGAGATCAAGGTCGCGCACCCCGAGGTGGTCGGGGACGGTCGCGTGCAGGCCTGGGTGGTGGGGCCCGGTGGCGGAGACGAGGCCGCAGCCCAGGTGGAGGCCGCGGTCGCGGACGACGTACCGCTGGTGGTGGACGCTGACGCTCTGAAGGCGTGGAAGGAGCGACCAGACCGGCCATCTCGGCCGACCACACGGGCCATCTCGGCGGACCAGACGGGCCATCTCGGCGACGAACCACCGACCACCGTCCTCACTCCGCATGCGGGGGAGCTGGCGGCACTGCTCGGGGTGGAGCGGGCCGAGGTCGAGGCGCGGCCGCTGCACTTCGTCACCACGGCAGCGGACACGTTCCATGCCGTGGTGCTGCTCAAGGGGCGGCGGACGCTGGTCGCGCAGCCGGGCGGGGCGACCCGGGTGAACCTCACCGGCACGCCGTGGCTCGGCACCGCGGGGGCCGGTGACGTGCTGGCCGGGCTGATCGGCAGCCTGCTCGCTGCGGGACTGAGCCCGTTCGACGCGGCCAGCGTCGGGGCGTGGCTGCACGGTGAGGCCGGGACTCGCGCCGGGAGTGGCGGACCTCTCACCGCCTCGCGGGTGGCGCAGGTGCTGCCAGCGGTGATCGCGGGCGTGATGCGAGAATCGAGCCCATGAGCGCCGAGATCGTCATCGACCTGGCTGCCCTGAAACACAACCTCCGCACCCTCACCGCCGTCGTCGGCGTGCCGGTGATGACCGTGGTCAAGGCCGACGGCTACGGCCACGGGATGGTCGAGGTCGCCCGCGCGGCCCGCGAGGCCGGGTCGACCTGGCTCGGCGTGGCCACCCTCGACGAGGCCGTGGCCCTGCGCGAGGCCGGCGACACCGGCCGGCTGCTGTGCTGGCTCTCCACCCTCGCCGACGACTTCGCCCCCGCGGTGGCGCGTGACGTCGACGTCAGCGCCTACGACATCGCCACCCTGGAGCGGATCGCCGCCGCCGGCGCCGCCACCGGCACCGTGCCGCGCGTCCACCTCAAGGTCGACACCGGTCTCTCCCGCGGTGGCTCGATGCCCGCCCAGTGGCGCGAGCTGTTCCAGCACACCCGAGCCGGGCACGAGGAGGGCCGGTGGGCGTTCACCGGAATCTTCAGCCACTTCGCCACCAGCGAGGAACCCGACAACCCGAGCAACGCCGCGCAGGAGGCCATCTTCCGCGAGGCGCTCGCGGTCCTCGACGAGGTCGGGCTCGTCCCCGAGGTGCGGCACCTGGCCAACTCCGCCGGCGCGGTGCTGCGCCCCAGCGCCCGGTTCGACCTGGTCCGCATCGGGATCGCCGCCTACGGCCTCGACCCGAGCGCCGGCCTGATGGCCGACCTCGTCCTGCGTCCCGTGATGAGCGTGTGCACCCAGCTCGCGCTGGTGAAGCAGATCCCCGCCGGTGCGGCGGTCTCGTACGGCGGCCACTGGCGTGCTCCCGAGGCGACCTGGGTCGGTCTCGTGCCGGTCGGCTACGCGGAAGGCATCTCGCGGTCGGCGGCCAACGTCGGTGAGGTCTGGATCGCCGGGAAGCGCCGCCCGATCCGCGGCTCGATCTGCATGGACCAGTTCGTCGTCGACCTCGGTCCCGACGGCGCCGAGCTGGCGCCGGGGGAGCCGGTCATCGTGCTCGGAGCGGGCGACGACGGCGAGCCCACCGCCGCCGACTGGGCCGACTACACCGGCACGATCCACTACGAGGTCGTCACCCGTCTGGGTGGCAGACTGGTCCGGCGTTACGTCGACACGACCGACGACACCACCGAGGAGATCTGATGGGCCTGAGCGGACGGATCGCTGGCGCGGCGGCGGGAGCCGTCGGCGTCCTGGCCGCCGGCGGCGCCGTCCGGGTGGCCCAGCGCCGGCGGGGCATCTCGCGGCGGGCCGGAGACGCGGCCCCGTTCGGATCCCTGCACGCCCCGCCGCACACCGTGATCACCGACGACGGGGTCCCGCTGCACGTCGAGGTCGACGAGCTCCCCGACGCCGTACCGGGACAGGCACCGGCGCTGACCGTCGTCTTCGTGCACGGCTACGCGCTCAACCTGAACTGCTGGCACTTCCAGCGCGCCGCCTACCGCGGCCTGGTCCGCACCGTCTTCTACGACCAGCGCTCGCACGGACGCAGCGGCCGCGGTGACATCAAGGGCGGCACGATCGACCAGCTCGGCCGCGACCTCAAGTCGGTCCTCGATGCCGTCGTGCCCGAAGGGCCCGTCGTCCTGGTCGGGCACTCGATGGGCGGCATGACGCTGGTCGCGTTCGCCGAGCAGTTCCCTGAGCTGATCGGCACCCGCGTGGTCGGTACCGCGCTCATCTCCACCACCGCCGGCGGCCTCAACCCGGCGCGGATCTTCTTCCCGGTCGTGCCGTCGCGGCTGAGCTCCCCGATCACCGGTGGCACCGTCCGCACCCTGGCCCGCGGCCACCGCGCCGTCGACGGGGTGCGCCGGATCGGGCGCGGCATCGCGATGGTCGCCACCGACTCGTTCGCCTTCGGGGACGAGGTCCCGCCGTCGTACGTCGAGTTCGTCGACGACATGCTCTCCGCGACCCCGTTCCAGGTCGTGGCCGAGTTCTTCCCGGGGTTCGGGGACTTCGACAAGTTCGACCACGCCGGCAACCTCGGCGCCGCCGCCTGCACCGTCATCGGCGGTACGTCGGACAAGCTGACGTCGATCGGCCACAGCCGCAAGCTGCACGCGCACATCCCCGGGTCGTCCCTGGTCGAGTGCCACGGCGCCGGCCACATGGTCATCCTCGAACGGCACGGGCAGGTCAACGCCGCCCTGGACCAGCTGCTCTCGGCCGCCCGGATGGCGCGTCCGTGACCCAGCAGACCCAGCAGGCGCAGATCGACGAGCTCGCTGAGCTCACCACCGAACGCGTCGGTCCCGAGGCTGCGGCCGAGGTCCTCGCGATCATCCACGCCGCCTTCGGCGCGCGGCCCGTGCTCGACCCGCCGGCCGACGCCGATGCGGAGGACGAGGCGTCGATCGCCGCGAAGCTGGCCGCCTTCGGGGGGCTGATCGCACGCCGCGACGGCCGCGGCGTCGGCACCCTGATCCTCGACCCGGTGGGACGGACCCTCTTCATCCGCCGCTTCTCGGTCATGCCCAGCGAGCAGGGACACGGGATCGCCCGCGTCATGGTCGACCGGGTCGCGGCGGCCGTCAGCGACGAGTTCACCGACCTGGCCGTGATCGCCCGCGAGGAGCTGCCCCGCAACCTGCGGTTCTGGGATCGGGAGGGCTTCCGCGAGGTCAGTCGGCGCTCGCCGTACGTCGAGATGCGCCGTCCGCTCCAGACCCACGTCTGCACGGTCGCGACGAGCGACCAGATGCAGCACCTGGGCGCCCGGCTCGCCCATGTCCTGGCGGCCGGTGACCTGCTCGTCCTCAGCGGCGAGCTCGGTGCGGGCAAGACCACCTTCACCCAGGGCCTGGCCGAAGGGCTCGGCGTGCGCGGCCCGATCACCTCGCCGACGTTCGTGATCGCGCGGGTGCACCCGTCCCTGGTGGGCGGGCCCGAGCTGATCCACGCCGACGCCTACCGGCTCGGCGGCATCGCCGAGCTCGACGACCTCGACCTCGACACCGAGATCGACCAGGCCGTCACGGTGGTCGAGTGGGGCACCGGCCTGGCGGAGGGGCTCAGCGAGTCCCGGCTCGAGGTGTCGGTGACCCGCGCCCTGACCGCCGAGGAGCTCGACGGCGACGACGACCCCCGGCGGGTCGAGATCACCCCCGTCGGTGCTCGCTGGCACGACGTTGACTGGGCCCTGATCACGGCGGTGACCGAATGACGCTCCTGCTCGCGTTCGACACCGCCACCCCACAGGTCGCGGTCGCGCTGCACGACGGCACCGACGTGGTCGCCGACCTCGTCTCCGACGCTCCGATGAAGCACGCCGAGCAGCTGGCACCGCTGATCGAGCAGGCGTTGACGGCCGTCGGCGCGACTCCCGCTGATCTGACCAGGATCGCGGTCGGCGTCGGACCGGGGCCGTTCACCGGCCTGCGGGTCGGCCTCGTGACCGCGAGGACGATGGCGTTCGCGCTCGACCTCGAGGTCGCCGGCGTGTGCAGCCTCGACGTGCTCGCCCTCGAAGCGGTCGAGACCGGCCTGCTGGACGGGGCAGCGAGCGGACCGTTCCAGGTCGCGACCGACGCCCGCCGCAAGGAGGTCTACTTCGCGACCTACGGCCCCGATGCCGCCCGGATCACCGGGCCGGTCGTGGACAAGCCGGCGACGCTGCACAACCACCTCCTGACCGTCGGCGAGGGCACCGCGCTGTATCCCGACGCGTTCCCCACCTCGGCCGGGCCGACCCGACCCAGCGCGGCCTGGCTGGCCCGCGGGGTGGTCGGGGACCGGTTCGAGCTCCTGCCGCCCGAGCCGCTCTACCTGCGGCGTCCGGATGCTTTCGGTGCCTGAGCTCCCGGAGAGCGAGAGCTGGCTGGAGATCCGGTCGGCCGTTGCTGCGGACCTCGAGGCGGTCGCCGACTCCGAGGTGGAGTCTTTCCCCGACGACGCCTGGACCCTGGAGTACCTCGCCGCGGTGGTCGCGGGCCAGCTGCCCACGATCCGGCTGCTCGTGGTCGCGGACTCCGGTCGGGTCGTCGGCCACGCCATCGTCTCGATCCTCTTCGAGGACGCCGAGCTGCAGCGGATCGCCGTGCTGCCGTCGGACCGTCGTCGTGGTCTCGCTCGTGTCCTCCTTCGGTCTGCGGAGACGCTCAGTCAGTCGGAGGGTGCCGAGCGGATGCTGCTCGAGGTCCGCGAGACGAACGCCGGGGCACTGGCGCTCTACCGTTCGACCGGCTTCGCCGAGATCGATCGACGCGTTGGCTACTACCGTGATGGGACGAATGGCATCGTGCTGGAGAAGAGGCTGGACGCCCCGACCGGCGCAGTGAACCTGGAGGTCAGCGATGAATGAACCGCTCGTGCTCGGTATCGAGACCTCGTGCGACGAGACGGGGATCGGCATCGTCCGGGGGCACACGCTGCTCGCCGACGCCGTGGCCAGCTCGGTCGAGGAGCACGCCCGCTTCGGCGGCGTCGTCCCCGAGGTCGCCAGCCGTGCCCACCTCGAGGCGATGGTGCCGACCATCCAGCGGGCCTGCGAGACCGCCGGCATCTCGCTGCGCGACGTCGACGGGATCGCGGTGACGGCCGGTCCGGGCCTCGCCGGAGCGCTGCTCGTGGGAGTGGCGGCGGCCAAGTCGCTCGCGCTGGCGCTGGACAAGCCGATCTACGGGGTCAACCACCTCGCCGCCCACGTCGCCGTCGACCAGCTCGAGCACGGCCCGCTGCCGGAGCCGTCCATCGCCATGCTGGTGAGCGGCGGCCACTCGAGCCTGCTCAAGGTCACCGACCTGACCCTCGGCGTCACGCCGATGGGTGCCACCATCGACGACGCCGCGGGGGAGGCCTTCGACAAGGTCGCTCGCCTGCTCGGCCTCGGCTTCCCCGGTGGCCCGATCATCGACCGCGAGGCGCGCAGCGGCTCCAGCATCGCGATCGACTTCCCGCGCGGACTCTCGAGCCGGAAGGACCTGGAGCGGCACCGGTTCGACTTCTCCTTCAGCGGCCTCAAGACCGCCGTCGCTCGGTGGGTCGAGACCCAGCAGCGGCTCGGTGAGCAGATCCCGGTCGCCGACGTGGCCGCCTCGTTCCAGGAGGCCGTCTGCGACATCCTCGTGCGCAAGGCGCTCGACGCGTGTGCCAGCGAGGGCGTGGAGGACCTGGTGATCGGTGGCGGCGTCGCGGCCAACTCCCGGCTGCGTGCCCTGGCCGAGGAGCGCGCCGCCAAGATCGGGGTCCGCGTCCGCGTCCCGCGACCGGGCCTGTGCACCGACAACGGTGCCATGGTCGCCGCGCTGGGCGCCGAGATGGTCGCACGCGGTCGCACCCCCAGCGACCTCGGTCTGCCCGCCGACTCGAGCCAGCCGATCGAGACCGTCCTCGTCTGACAGGGTCCGACCTGGTCTGAAATGCCGAATCGGCGCACCCCGTGAGGGATGCGCCGATTCGTGGCAGACCGGGGCTGGTCGAGGATCAGACCTCGACGAGCTCCCGCTCCTTGAGGTCGTCGCCCTCGCGCGGCTCGTCACCGTGGCCGGGCCACCAGGCGGCGTGCCCGATGATCGCGGTCAGTGCCGGGGTGAAGACCAGCGCCATCACGAACGCGGCGATCACGATGCCGAACGACACGGCGAAGCCCATCGTCGTCATGAACGCGTTGCCCGCCAGCATCAGCGAGGCGAACGTGCCGGCCAGGATCAGGCCCGCGGCACCGACCGTCGGACCGGCGTGCCGGATCGCCTGGGCAGCTGCCTCGCGCGGGTCGCGGCCCTCACGAGCCTCTTCACGCAGACGGGTGATCATCAGGATGTTGTAGTCCGTGCCCAGTGCCACCACGAACAGGTAGATCAGGATCGGCAGCATGAACAGCAGGCCGTCGTCGCCCTTGATGTTCTGGAACAGCAGGGTGGTGGCGCCCAGCGTCGCGGTGAAGCCGAGGCCGACCGAGATCATCAGGTACCACGGGGCGACCAGCGAACGGAGCACGAGCATCAGGATCAGCAGCGTGATCCCGGCGGCGACCGGGAAGACCACCTTGTAGTCGCGCGACATCGCAGCCTTGAAGTCGACGAACACCGACGTGAGACCACCGACGTAGGCCTCCGTCCCCTCCGGGGCGGCGGCGTGGATCGCCGGGCGGACGACGTTCTTGACCTCGTCGATCGCGGCGTCCGACGACGGGTCGCTGTCGAGCAGCAGCGAGGCGATGGCGATCGTCGGCTCGTCCGGCGACGGGATCACCGTCGGCAGGCCGTTCTCGCCCTTGACCAGGGTCGTGCCGGGGATGGTCTCCAGGGCGGTGCCGAACTCGGCCAGCTCCTCCTGGGTCAGCGGGGTGCCGTCGGTCGAGTGCAGCACCACGATCGTGGGCTGGGTCGCGCCGGCGCTGAAGCCCTTGTCCTCCATCCGCTGCTGCGTGACCACGGACTCGACCGCCTGCGAGGAGGAGGACTCGTCGATGTTGAACAGCGGCGTGAAGTTGATCGCGAAGATCGAGAACAGCACGAGCACGGCGCCCGAGGCGATCGCCCACGGGACCGGACGCTTGCCGACCGAGTTGCCCAGACGGGCGTACGCCGTCTTGTCCTCGTCCTTCGGAGCGCGCTCGCCACGGATCTTGGAGATCGGCCAGCCGATCAGCCAGATCAGGGCGCCGATGATCGCGGAGAGGATCACGTAGGGCAGGAACAGGATGCAGAAGGCGACCTTGGAGACGATCCGCGCGCCGCGGGAGGTGGTGGTCGGCGCGACGCCGATGGACTTCCACTCCTTGGCGGGCCACAGGATGGCCGGACCGACGACCGAGACGACGGCCGGGACGAGGGTGATCGCGCCGACCAGGGTGACGCCGACGCCGATGGCCAGGGTCGGGCCGATCGAGCGGAACATGCCGAGCGAGGACAGGATCAGCGTCATGAAGGCGACGAACACGGCGCCACCGGCGGAGAAGATCGCCTCACCGGCACGCTCGACGGCGTACTCGACCGAGTGCTGGTGGTCGTAGCCTTCACGGATCCGCTCGCGGTAGCGGAACAGGTAGAAGAGCACGTAGTCGGTGCCGACACCGAAGAGCACCACGATCATCATCACGCTGGTGGAGTCGTCGGCCTGCAGACCGAACCAGTCGGTGGCGAAGGCGACCAGGCCGGTGGCGACCTGGGACAGGAACACAGCGATCAGGTAGATCGGCAGGGCGGTGACCGGACCGCTGCGGAAGATCAGCGACAGCAGCAGGATGATCAGCACGATCGTGGCGATACCGACGATCGCCTCAGCCTGGGAGCCCGACTGCGACTGGTCGTAGGACTGGGCCAGGTTGCCGGTCACACCGGTGCGCAGGTCCGTCCCCTCGATCGCCTGCTTGAGGTCGTCGCGCAGCGTCTTGATCTGGTCGAGGTCGTCCTGGTCCTGGCCGGTGACACCCTCGGCGAGGTCGAGGTTGACGATCACGGCCAGCTTCTCGGGCGCGGTGATCGGCTCCTCGATGGCGCTGAAAGCGTCACCGAGCTCGAGGTTGTCGCTGATCGCGGCGATCTTGGCGAGGTCCTCGTCCGTGAGCGGCTGGTCGTCGGGCCGGTCGAAGACGATCGTCGCGCCCACGTCCTGCTTGGACGGGAACGCGTCCGCCATCAGGTTCGTGGCCTTGATCGACTCGTAGTGCTTCGGCAGGAAGTCGGCCTGGTCGGTGACGCTCTCCGTCTTGGGATGGAAGGCGACCACGACGGCGGTCAGCACGATCCACCCGGCGATGATGAACCACGGGCGACGGGCCGCAAGACGGCCGAGGGCAGCGAACATAGGCAAAAATCTACCGGGAATCTGAGAATGCTCAGCACCACCGGTCGCCGAATCCACGTGATTCAGGACGCAATCAGGGAGAACCCTGAGAGCTACAGGGGTTCCACCGAGAAGCAGCGTCCCTCGCCGGCCACCCGGGTCAGCACGATCGTGGCCTCATTGGACCCCTGCAGGGAGAGGGCCTTGCGCAGCTTCTCCGGTACGACGGCCACGGCACGCTTCTTGATCGTCAGCCGCCCCACACCTCGCTCACGCAGTGCCGCGCGCAGCTGCTTCTCCCGGTACGGCAGCTCCTCGAGCACCCGGTAGGACGAGGCGAACGGGGTCCGGAACGCGGAGTCGGAGGTGACGTAGGCGATGTGTTCGTCGACCAGGCCGCCGTCGACCCCGGCGGCCACCGCGGTGACCAGGCCGGCCCGGATGACGGCGCCGTCGGGCTCGTAGAGGAACGACCCCATGTCACGCACACCCTGCTCGCCCGGGTCGTCCTCGTCGGTCAGGGTGGCCAGGCCGCCGGAACCGATCACGGTCGCCCGGCGCCGTACGGTGGCGAGACGGCCCGACCACAGCGCCGCCTCCTTGACCTCGCCTCGGTCGCTGACCCACTCGCCCTCGACGCCGTCGGGGATGAGCGCGTGGTCGATCCCGGGCGCGACCTTCACGCAGGCGTCCCGGTCGAAGAGGGTGGAGACCCAGTCCCACGGCGGCGTCCAGCCGTCGGTCGCCAGCTCGCGCCCCTTCGCCGCGTTGTTGCGGCGCCGGGCCGGGTCGGCGAACGCGACGGTGAAACCGGAGTGGTCGACCCGGGTGGCGTCGGCCTCGGAGACCGCTCCGGGCAGTCCGAGGGCGTCGAGGTTGGCGCGTGCGACGGCGACCCGCTCCGGGTCCAGGTCGATCCCCGCCGCGGTGATGCCGGCCCGCGAGACGGCGATCAGGTCCCCGCCGATCCCGCAGCCGAGATCGATCAGGGACGCCGCCTCGAACGCCACCAGCCGCGAGGCCCGGTGCTCGGCGACGCTCAGCCGGGTGGCCTGCTCCAGGCCGTCGGGGGTGAAGTACATCCGCTCGGCGAGATCGCCGAACTTCGCCACCGCACGGCGACGCAGGTCGACCTGGGTGCAGGCCACGGCGACGCGTTCGGCGGAGGCCTCGGCGCGCAGCCGGGTCTGGGCCGCGAGCGGGTCGAGGTCGGCCAGCTCGGTGGCCGCGGTGAGGAGACGCTGGCCCTCGGCCGTGAGCAGCCAGGTGAAGGCGTCGAGGTCCACAGGAGGAACCTATCGGTGAAGCTATCGGGACTCGCCTAGCACTCCATTGCATCGAGTGCTAACGTCGCTATTGGCACTCTCGTGGTGAGTGTGCCAATTCAGACGTGAACGAAACGCGCGAAGGAGTCGGCATCGTGTCGATCAACATCAAGCCTCTCGAGGACCGCATCATCATCAAGCAGGTCGAGGCTGAGCAGACCACCGCGTCGGGCCTCGTCATTCCCGACACCGCCAAGGAGAAGCCGCAGGAGGGCGAGGTCCTCGCTGTCGGCCCCGGTCGGTTCAACGAGGACGGCGACGAGCGCATCCCGCTCGACGTCAAGGTCGGCGACAAGGTCATCTACAGCAAGTACGGCGGCACCGAGATCAAGTACGGCGGCGAGGACTACCTGATCCTCTCCGCCCGTGACGTCCTCGCCATCGTCGGCTGAGGTCTCTGATGCCGAAGATTCTTGAGTTCGACGAGCAGGCTCGCCGCTCGCTCGAGCGTGGCGTCGACGCCCTGGCCAACGCGGTCAAGGTGACGCTCGGTCCGAAGGGTCGCTACGTCGTCCTGGACAAGAAGTGGGGCGCTCCGACCATCACCAACGACGGTGTCACCGTCGCGCGTGAGATCGAGCTCGACGACCCGTTCGAGAACCTGGGTGCCCAGCTGACCAAGGAGGTCGCCACCAAGACCAACGACGTCGCTGGTGACGGCACCACGACGGCGACGGTCCTGGCGCAGGCGCTGGTCCACGAGGGCCTCCGTGCCGTCGCGGCCGGCACCAACCCGATGGGCCTCAAGCGCGGCATGGACCTGGCGGCGCAGGCCGTCTCGGCCAAGCTGCTCGAGACCGCCAAGCCGGTCGCCGAGAAGTCGGAGATGGCGTCCGTCGCCACGATCTCCAGCCGTGACGAGCACATCGGCGAGCTGCTCGCCGAGGCGTTCGACAAGGTCGGCAAGGACGGCGTCATCACGGTCGAGGAGTCCTCGACCCCGACGACCGACCTCGAGTTCACCGAGGGCATGCAGTTCGACAAGGGCTACATCTCGGCGTACTTCGTCTCCGACCCGGAGCGGATGGAGGCCGTCCTCGACGACCCGTACATCCTCCTCGTCCAGGGCAAGGTCTCCTCGATCCAGGAGCTCCTGCCGCTGCTGGAGAAGGTCATCGCCGCCGGCAAGTCGCTCTTCATCATCGCCGAGGACGTCGAGGGCGAAGCCCTCTCGACCCTGGTCGTGAACAAGATCAAGGGCACCTTCAACGCGGTCGCCGTCAAGGCTCCCGCGTTCGGTGACCGCCGCAAGGCGATCCTCGAGGACATCGCGATCCTCACCGGCGCCCAGGTCGTGGCTCCCGAGGTCGGGCTCAAGCTCGACCAGGTCGGCCTCGAGGTGCTCGGCACGGCCCGCCGGATCGTCGTCTCCAAGGACAACACCACGATCGTCGACGGTGGCGGCGACGCCAACGCCGTCAACGCTCGCGTCGGCCAGATCCAGGGCGAGATCGCCAACAGCGACTCCGACTGGGACCGGGAGAAGCTCCAGGAGCGTCTCGCGAAGCTCGCCGGTGGCGTCTGCGTGATCAAGGTCGGGGCTCACACCGAGGTGGAGCTCAAGGAGAAGAAGCACCGGATCGAGGACGCCGTCTCCGCGACGCGCGCCGCGATCGAGGAGGGCATCGTCGCCGGCGGTGGCTCCGCGCTCATCCACGCCGTCTCCGTGCTCGAGGGTGACCTCGGCCTGAGCGGCGAGGAGGCGATCGGCGTGCGCATCGTGCGCAAGGCCGCCGAGGAGCCGCTCCGCTGGATCGCCGAGAACGGTGGCGTCAACGGCTACGTCGTGACCACCAAGGTCCGCGAGCTCGGTGCCGGCCAGGGGTACAACGCTGCCACTGGTGAGTACACCGACCTCGTCGCCCAGGGCGTCATCGACCCGGTCAAGGTCACGCGCTCCGCGCTGATCAACGCCGTCTCGATCGCCGGCCTGCTGCTCACGACCGAGACCCTGGTCGTGGACAAGCCGGAAGAGGAAGAGCCCGCTGCTGCGGGTGGCCACGGCCACGGCCACGGTCACTGAGAAGTACCACTCGAACGGCGTCGGACCTCGGTCCGGCGCCGTTCGCCATTTCATGAAATATTGAGGCAATCTCCGTCCGGCAGACTGTGGGCATGCTGTGGAGAATCCGCGCCACGATGTCCGACCAGCCCGGCGCTCTGGCCACCCTCGCGCTCGCGTTCGGCGAAGCGGGGGTCAACATCCTCGCCCTGCAGGTGTTCCCGGGGATCGAGGACGTGACCGACGAGATCGTGGTCCGTGCGCCCGAGGGTGCCGACCTCGCCGGGATCCTGCGCGGTGCCGGCGCCAGCCACGTCGTGGTGCAGCCGTGCACCGAGTCCGCGCTCTCGGACCAGCCCACGCTCTACGTGCGCGCCGCCCGCGCCGTCCTCGAACGACCATCCTCCTTCCCGGAGGTGGTGGCCCGCCTCTTCGACGCCGAGCCCGACCCGGTCGACGGCCAGCCCGGCGAGATGGCCGAGTTCACGGTCGGTGACGTGCGCGTCGCCGTGCACCGGACGGCGCCCTTCACCTCGACCGAGCAGGCCCGCGGCGAGGCGATCGCCGGCCTGGTCAGCGACGTCCTGGCACGCGAGCACGAGACGGCGGTGCTCGCCTCCAACGCCGGCGGTCGACGTCTCGGGGCGGGCGCGACCCCGGAGTTCAGCGCCGACGGGGCCAGCGTGTCGGCCTCCATCGACGGCGAGGTGGTCGGCACCGCCGTCGTCCAGGACGCGCTCGCGAACGAGGACGGCGACATCGTGCGGTCGATCGACCTCAAGGTCGATGCCGCCTGGCAGCGGCGCGGGATCGGCACCCGGCTGCTCACCGACGCTGCACGGCTGGCGAGCGGGCTCGGCGCCGACGAGATCCTGCTGACCACCCGGGCCGACAACCAGGCCGTGCTGCCGATGGTGCTGGCCGCGGGGCTGCGCGGACGGATCCGGATGGCGGGGGAGGACCTCACCGTGCGCGTTCCGATCCGTGACCTTCGACCCCTGTCCTGAGTTAGGCAGGCATGCGCCTGCTCCGCACCGCCGCCGCTGCCCTCGCCCTGACGCTCCCGGTGGCGGCCCTCGCCGCTCCCGCGCAGGCCGCGGCGAGTGACCCGCTCCGTCCCCAGCAGTGGGGGCTGACCCGGATCAGTGCGGACCAGGCCCAGACCCGGAGCACGGGGGTCGGTGTGGTCGTCGCCGTCATCGACACCGGCGTCGACCTGCAGCACCCCGACCTGCGCGGCCGTCTGGTGCCGGGAGCGACCTTCGTCGGCTGCCCGTCGACCACGTCCTGCGGCAACGGGGACTGGGGCGGCAGCGCCGGCACCAGCAGCGCGCAGAAGAAGCTCGACGTCACCAACGGTCACGGCACCCACGTCGCCGGCATCATCGCCGCGGCGGGCCACAACGGGGTCGGGATCCGCGGAGTCGCGCCGAACGCGAGGATCATGCCGATCAAGGTGTTGAAGGACGGCGAGGGCCTCACCGACGACATCTCCCGCGGGATCCGCTGGGCCGTCGACCACGGGGCTGACGTGATCAACATGAGCCTGGGCGGGGACGGGATCCAGGACCAGCTGGAGCCCCTGACGCAGACCATGACGCCGGCCGTCGAGTACGCCCTCGGACAGGGCGTCGTGGTGGTCGCAGCCGCGGGCAACAGCGGTCCCGTCCCGTTCTGCTCCACCCCGGCCAACATCGCCGGCGTGCTCTGCGTCAGCGCGGTCGGCCCCGACGGCCACATCGCCTCCTACAGCCAGGGCGGGATGTTCTCGGCCGACACGGTGGCCGCTCCGGGCGGGGCGGGCACGGATGGCACCTGCGCGACCGGTGTCGTCTCGACCTTCCCGTCGGACTCCGCGGTCGGTGGCGGCTGCGGCGGTGACCACTACTACGTGATGGACGGCACCTCGATGGCCGCGCCGCACGTCGCGGGGATCGCCGCCCTCCTGCTCGCCCAGTGCCGGACCGCGACGCAGACCGTGGCCGCCATCGAGGACACCGCCCAGGTGCCCGGCGACGCCGGCCCGCTGGAGCAGTCCGCCTACGGCCACGGACTGGTCGACGCGAACCGCGCCGTCACCGCCGCCGGGGCGGCCTGCACCCGGACTCCGCCGCGGGCCACGGCAGCGCTCGCCGCCGGGCGCTTCAGCGTCGCCCGGCACGGCAAGCGGCTCACCGTGCGCGTCCCGGTCACCAACCGGGGCGATGCCTCGTCGAAGCGGGTCACACTCGTCGTCCGGGTCGCGGGCCGCACCGTCGCCGAGAAGACCCTCGCGCCGATCGCGCCCGGAAAGACCCGATCGGTCACCGTCAGGGTGCCGATGCGGAAGTCCTGGAAGGGCAGGACGAAGACCTGGTCGGTGGTCGTCGGCAGCCACGCCGTGCGGCAGCGGGTGACGGTGGGCTGAGCCGGTTCGCGACTCCCGGGAGGCTCCCGTAGGATTTCGTCATGGAGTCCCCCGAGGTGCCCGGTAAGTTCGCCACTCTTGGCCTGACGTACGACGACGTACTTCTGCTGCCGGGGTATTCCGACCTCGCCCCGGACGAGATCGACACCACCAGCCGGCTGACCCGCGAGATCTCGCTGCGCGTCCCGCTGATCAGTGCCGCGATGGACACCGTCACCGAGTCCCGGATGGCCATCGCGATGGCCCGGCAGGGCGGCATCGGCGTGCTCCACCGCAACCTCTCGATCGAGGACCAGGCGTACCAGGTCGACCTGGTCAAGCGCACCCAGACCGGGATCATCTCCAACCCGGTCACGATCACCGCCGACGCGACGCTGGAGCAGCTCGACCAGCTCGCCGGGGAGTACCGCATCTCCGGCTTCCCCGTCGTCGACGCCGAGCACCGCCTGATCGGCATCGTCACCAACCGCGACCTGCGCTTCACCCCCGTCGCCGAGTGGGCCACCACCAAGGTCGACGAAGTCATGACGCACATGCCGCTGATCACCGGCCCCGTCGGGATCGACCGCGACGAGGCCACCGCTCTGCTCCGCCAGCACAAGCTCGAGCGGCTCCCGCTGCTCGACGCCGACGGCAAGCTCGCCGGCCTGATCACGGTCAAGGACTTCGTGAAGTCCGAGCAGTTCCCGCTGGCCTCCAAGGATGCCGACGGCCGCCTCATGGTCGGTGCGGCGATCGGCTACTTCGGCGACGCCTGGGAGCGCGCCACCACCCTGATCGACGCCGGTGTCGACGTCCTCGTCGCCGACACCGCGCACGGCAACGTCCGGATGCTGATCGACATGGTCAAGCGGCTCAAGACCGACCCGGCCACCCAGCACGTCCAGGTGATCGGCGGCAACGTCGCCACTCGTGCCGGCGCGCAGAGCTTCGTCGACGCGGGCGTCGACGGGATCAAGGTCGGCGTCGGCCCGGGCTCGATCTGCACCACCCGCATCGTGACCGGTGTCGGCGTCCCGCAGATCAGCGCCGTCTACGAGGCCAGCCTGGCCGCCAAGCCGGCCGGGATCCCGGTCATCGCCGACGGCGGTCTGCGCTACTCCGGCGAGATCGGCAAGGCCATCGTCGCCGGCGCCGACACGGTGATGCTCGGCTCGATGCTCGCCGGCACCGAGGAGACCCCCGGCGACCTGATCCTGGTCAACGGCAAGCAGTTCAAGGCCTACCGCGGGATGGGCTCGATGGGTGCCATGTCGAGCCGCGGCAAGAAGTCCTACTCCAAGGACCGCTACTTCCAGGCCGAGGTCACCAGCGACGACATGATCGTGCCCGAGGGTGTCGAGGGCCAGGTCGCCTACAAGGGCTCGGTCGGCACCGTCGCGCACCAGCTCGTCGGCGGTCTGCACCAGACGATGTTCTACGTCGGAGCCCGCACGATCGGGGAGCTGCAGGAGAACGGCCGCTTCATGCGGATCACCTCGGCCTCCCTCAAGGAATCGCACCCGCACGATGTCCAGGTCACCGTCGAGGCCCCGAACTACCACAGCTGACACCGGGCTGATCAGCGCATGACCCGCGTCGACGCCTGGGTCTGGGCGGTGCGGCTCGCGCCGTCCCGGTCCCAGGCCACCGCGGGGGCCAAGGCCGGCCACATCCGGATCAACGGGGACCGGGCCAAGCCGGCCTCGACGGTCAAGATCGGTGACGAGGTCCGGGTCTACAACACCCACGACAAGCGCGAGCACGTCGTGGTGGTGCGCCAGCTGCTGGTCAAGCGGGTCTCGGCCACGGTCGCCGCGACGGCGTACGACGACATGACGCCCGCCCTGCCGCCCAAGCCCGAGCGGGTGGCCACGCCGTTCGAGCGCGAACGGGGGACCGGACGCCCGACGAAGCGGGACCGGCGGCTCCTCGACCGGCTGCGCTCCGGCGAGTTCGACGAGGAGCCACCCCGGCCGGACTGAGGCCCGACTAGGGTGCGGCGCATGGGTGATGACGTCGACGTCCTGTGGAACCACATCGAGGTCTGGAAGGCGAGCGCCGACGACGTCAAGGGGCTCCTCCGCGAGCTCGACGCCGCCGAGTGGGACCTCCCGACCGAGCTGCCGGGATGGGACGTCCGTGCCGTCGCCGCCCACCTGGCCCACCTCGAGTCCGAGCTGGCGGGCAAC
Organism: Nocardioides sp. JCM 18999; assembly: GCF_055391175.1. Taxonomy (NCBI): domain Bacteria; kingdom Bacillati; phylum Actinomycetota; class Actinomycetes; order Propionibacteriales; family Nocardioidaceae; genus Nocardioides; species Nocardioides sp. JCM 18999. The sequence goes on along the minus strand of NZ_AP043887.1, from coordinate 2,694,994 downwards.
AAGCAGGACGAGGTCGAGGTCCCCGAGGCCGAGCACATCGTCGGCCTGATGGGCCAGTTCACCGAACGCGGCCCGATCGCCCGCCGGGAGTGGGAGACCGACGCGATCATCGACGAGTTCGGGCAGTCGGTCGCCGCCCGCTACGAGAAGCTCGCCGGGGATCCGCCCGAGGACGGCTCGGCGCTCGCGCCGGGCTTCGCCGGGCTGATCGGCTGGAGCTGGGCGACCCTGCTCTCCAACCGGCCGTTCGACATCTGGATGCACGAGCAGGACATCCGCCGCGCGACCGGACGTCCGGGTGGGCTGACCACCGTCGGGGCCGCGCACGCGGCGGACGTCATCGCCCGGTCGCTGCCGTTCGTCTTCGGCAAGCGGGCCGGTGCGCCGATCGGGTCCACCCTCGTCCTCGAGATCACCGGAGCCTCGCCGCAGACCCACGCCGTGCGGATCGGGGAGAACGGCCGCGGGGTCGCGATCTCCGAGGTCCCGGCCGAGCCCACGGTGCGGCTCGTGCTCGACTTCGCCGACTGGATCGCCTTGGCCGGCGGCCGGATCCAGCGCGACGCGGTGGACGCCGTGACCGAGGGCGATCTCGAGCTGGGGGAGCGCGTGCTCAGCAGCATGGCCGTGACCCCCTAGGGCGCGTCGTCCCAGTCGACCGGCGCCCCCACGGCGCCGCATCCCGACCGGCTGCGTTGTCGGCACTCGGCGCAGCCCGCTGCGCTCTCGCACCTCCGCCTTGCCGGATCGGGCGCGGCCACCGCGGGATGCGCTTCGGCCGACCGGGACGACACGCCCTAGACTCAGCGGGTGACTGAGATCGAGATCGGCCGGGCCAAGCGGGCGCGTCGCGCCTACGGTTTCGACGACGTGGCCATCGTGCCGAGTCGTCGTACCCGTGACCCCGAGGAGGTCAGCGTCGACTGGCAGATCGACGCCTACCGCTTCGAGCTGCCGATCCTCGCCGCCCCCATGGACTCGGTGATGTCCCCGGCCACCGCGATCGCGCTCGGCAAGTTCGGCGGTCTCGGTGTGCTCAACCTCGAAGGCATCTGGACCCGCTACGAGTCACCCGAGTCGGTGCTCGAGGAGCTGGCCGGCCTCACCGGGGCCGATGCCACCCGCCGGATGCAGGAGATCTACGCCGAGCCGATCAAGGCCGAGCTGATCACCCAGCGTCTGCGCGAGATCCGCGACGCCGGCGTCACCGTCGCCGGTGCGCTCAGCCCGCAGCGGACCAAGGAGTTCGCCAAGACCGTCACCGACGCCGGCGTCGACCTGTTCGTCATCCGCGGCACCACCGTCTCGGCCGAGCACGTCAGCAGCCAGGCCGAGCCGCTGAACCTCAAGGAGTTCATCTACGAGCTCGACGTCCCGGTGATCGTGGGCGGCTGCGCCACCCACCAGGCCGCGCTGCACCTGATGCGCACCGGCGCCGCCGGCGTCCTGGTCGGTTTCGGTGGCGGTGCTGCGCACACCACCCGCACCGTCCTCGGTGTCGCGGTGCCGATGGCCAGCGCGGTCGCCGACGTGGCCGCGGCGCGACGGGACTACCTCGACGAGTCCGGCGGTCGCTACGTGCACGTCATCGCCGACGGCTCGATCGGCACCTCCGGCGACCTCGCCAAGGCGATCGCCTGCGGTGCGGACGCCGTCATGGTCGGCTCGCCGTTCGCCCGCGCCGCCGAGGCCCCCGGCCACGGCTTCCACTGGGGCTCGGAGGCGCACCACGCGGTGCTCCCGCGGGGCCAGCGGGTCGAGTTCGAGACCGTCGGTTCGCTCGAGCAGATCCTGTTCGGTCCGAGCTTCATGGCCGACGGCACGATGAACCTGATCGGTGCCCTCAAGCGCGCGATGGCCACCACCGGGTACACGGAGCTCAAGGAGTTCCAGCGCATCGAGGTCGTCGTCTCGACCGACTGAGGACTACTGGGGTCCCAAGTCGGGACTGGTCATTGACATGTGGAACACGTTCTAGAAATGTGTGACGCGTGACACAGACCCCGTCTTCAGCCGAGGTCCCGGCCGAGCTGGCCGAGATGACCCTGCAGCGCACGTCCCGCAGCCACGAGGAGATGGGCCGAGCGCTCACCACCTGGTTCACCGAGGTCCTTCCTCGGGGTCAGCATCCGGAGGTCGTCCTCCACGCCGACGTCAACGCCAACGGCATGTCGAGCGAGACCGTCCTCCTCGACCTGGTCACCACCGAGGAGGGACAGCGGGTCACCCGCGGGTACGTCGCCCGGGTGGCGCCCGCCGAGGCCGACCTGCCGGTCTTCCCGACCTACCGGCTCAAGGACCAGTTCGAGGCGATGCGCCTGGCCGGCGAGCTCGCCGGCGTTCCGGTGCCCGCGGTGCGGTTCCTCGAGCCGACCGGACGGATCCTCGGGACCCCGTTCTTCCTGATGGAGCGCGTCGACGGCGTCGTACCGCCGGACGTGCTGCCCTACCCGTTCGGCGGCAACTGGCTCTTCGACGCCGCCCCCGAGCAGCAGGCGGCCCTGCAGCGCTCCAGCGTCGACGTCCTCGCCCGGCTGCACGCGATCGCCGACCCCCTGACGAACTTCGCGTTCCTCGACCCCGCGGTCACCGGTCACGACGGCGCGACCCCGCTGGCCCGCAACCTGGCCAAGACCCGCGGCTGGTACGACTTCGCGCTCAACGCTCCCGAGGGCAGCCCGCGCTCCCCGCTGATCGAGCGGGGACTGGCCTGGCTCGAGGCCAACCTGCCCGCCACCGACGAGGGCGTGCTGATCTGGGGCGACGCCCGGATCGGCAACATGATGTACGACGACTTCGCGCCCGTGGCCGTGCTCGACTGGGAGATGGCCACCCTCGGTCCGCGCGAGATGGACGTGGCCTGGATGCTCTTCGCGCACAGCGTCTTCCAGGAGATCGCCACCATGCTCGGGCTCGACGGCATGCCCGAGTTCCTCGCCCAGGACGATGTCGTGGCGACGTACGAGGAGCTCAGCGGCGTCAAGCTCGGCGACCTGCAGTGGCACCTCCTGCACTGCGCGGTGCTGTGGGGCTGTGTCTTCCTGCGCACCAGCGCGCGACAGATCCACTTCGGTGAGATCGAGGCGCCCGAGCACCCCGAGTCGGTCTTCCACCACCGTCCGCTGTTGGAGCGCCTGCTCGACGAGGTCGGCGCGTGAGCGAGCACGGCGAGTACGTCGGCCTCGGACCGCTCGACGAGTATCCGATCCACCAGGTCGCCAAGCCGGTGGCGTGGGCCGGTAGCAGTGACCGGCACTTCTACGACCGCTGCTACCTCAACGCCCACGACCGCACGGGCGACATCTTCGCGATCATGGGTCTGGGCTTCTACCCGAACCTCGGCACCAAGGACGCGTTCTTCCTGGTCCGGCGCGGGGACGTCCAGACCGCCGTGCACCTCGGCGACGCCGCCGATCCGCGCGGCGCCGACCGGATGGCGCAGACGGTCGGGAACTTCAGCATCGACGTCGTGGAGCCGCTGCGCGAGCTGCGTCTCCGGCTCCAGGAGACCGAGGGGATCAGCGCCGACCTGCACTGGCGCGGCTCCTTCGACGTCGTCCAGGAGCTGCCGCACGTGATGCGGCAGGGCAGCACCACCACGCTCGACGCCCAGCGCTTCGCCCAGGTCGGCACCTGGGAGGGCGTGATCACCGTCGACGGCGAGGAGATCGCCGTCGACCCCCGGACCTGGGTCGGCACCCGCGACCGCTCGTGGGGGGTCCGTCCGGTCGGCGAGGCACTGCCGCCGGGCAAGCCGTACGACCCGGAGTTCGGCGGGATGTGGTGGCACTACGTCCCGCTGCGCTTCGACGACTTCGCCGTCGTCCTGATCATCCAGGAGACCCCCGACGGCTACCGCACGCTCAACGACTGCACCCGCGTCTTCAACGACGGTCGGGTCGAGCAGCTCGGCTGGCCGCGCGTCGAGATCCGTTACGAGCCGGGCACGCGGACACCCTCCGGGGCGACGTACACGTGCACGACTCCTGACGGGAAGCCCTTCGTCATCGAGGTCGACTCCCTGCTCGCCGTCCCGCTCCACCTCGGCGGCGGGTACGGCGGCGACTCGGACTGGTCGCACGGCCAGTGGCACGGAGCCGGGTTCACCGAGCGTCGCACCTACGACGTCACCGCCCCCGAGAACGTCGGCAAGGTGATGTTCGGCGTCCAGGACCACGTCGGACGGGCGGTCGCCCACGGCTCCGGCATCGACAGCTCCAGCGGCGTCGAGGGGTGGGGGCTCTTCGAGCACGCCGCCCTCGGCCGTCACACTCCCACCGGATTCACAGATTGGTTCGATCTCGCATGAGCACTCTCGGCAACCTCGACAGAGACGCGTTCTACATCGACGGCTGGACCGCACCCGCCTCGAACCAGCTGATCGAAGTGGTCTCCCCGCACAGCGAGGAGGTGATCGCCCGGGTGCCCGAAGGCACCCCGGCCGACATCGACGCCGCGGTGACCGCGGCCCGGCGCGCGTTCGACGAGGGCCCCTGGCCGCGGATGTCGCCGGAGGAGCGGATCGAGATCGTCGCCACCCTCTCCATGCTCTACGCCGGCCGGCTGGAGGAGATGGCCGAGGTGATCTCTCGCGAGATGGGGTCGCCGATCTCGTTCTCCAACCTGGCCCAGTCCCCGGCGCCGTGGATGCAGATCGAGTCGTTCCTCACGATCGCGCGGGCCTTCCCGTGGGAGGAGCGGCGCCCCGGCGCCCTGGGCGCCGACATCCTGGTCCGGCACGAGCCGGTCGGCGTCGTCGCCGCGATCCCGCCGTGGAACGTCCCCCAGTTCACGCTGATCTCCAAGATCGTCCCGGCGCTGCTGACCGGCTGCACCGTGGTCGCCAAGCCGGCCCCGGAGAGCCCGCTCGACGCCTACCTGCTGGCCGAGCTGCTCAGCGAGGCCGGCGTGCCCGACGGGGTGGTCAACATCGTCGCCGGCGGCCGCGAGACCGGTGAGCACCTGGTCCGCCATCCCGGCATCGACAAGATCGCCTTCACCGGCTCCACCGCCGCCGGACGCCGGATCGGCTCCATCGCCGGTGAGCAGCTCAAGCGGGTCTCCCTCGAGCTCGGCGGCAAGTCGGCCGCGATCGCGCTGCCCGACGTCGACGCCGCCTCCCTGGTCGAGGGACTCAAGTTCCTCGGCGTGATGAACTCCGGCCAGGCCTGTGTCGCCCAGACCCGCGTGCTGGTCCCGCGGGAGCGGCACGACGAGCTCGCCGCTGCGATCGCCGAGGGGATCGGGTCGATGAAGGTCGGCGACCCGATGGACCCGGCCACCGAGATCGGCCCGATGGTCGCCCAGCGCCAGCAGGAGCGGGTGGAGAAGTACATCGCGCTCGGCCAGGAGGAGGGCGCCCAGCTGCTGCTCGGCGGCGTCGGCCGTCCCGAAGGGCTCGACCGTGGCTGGTACGTCCGTCCGACCGTCTTCGCCAACGTCAACAACCGCAGCCGGATCGCCCAGGAGGAGATCTTCGGGCCGGTGCTGTCGGTGATCCCGTACGTCGACGTCGACGACGCCGTCCACCTGGCCAACGACTCCGAGTACGGACTGGCGGGCACCGTCTGGACCGCCGACGAGGAGCACGGCCTCGACGTCGCGCGTCGGATCCGCACCGGCACGATCGGGATCAACACGTACACGATGGACTTCGCCGGTCCGTTCGGCGGCTACAAGAACTCCGGCCTCGGCCGCGAGTTCGGGCCCGAGGGTCTGGCGCAGTACACCGAGCTGAAGTCGGTCTACCTCTCGTCGCCGCCCATGTAGACAGCGAGGTGAGGACCGACCTGCAAGGATCGAGACATGAGCTCGCAGTCTGTGCAGGCAGGAGTGCTGAATCCGTACGCCCGCGACGCGGCCATCTCAGCGATGGTGGGCGTCGGCGGTGACGAGCTCGACGTCCTCGTGGTCGGCGGCGGTGTCGTCGGCGCCGGGGTCGCGCTCGACGCGGTCACCCGCGGGCTGTCGACCGGCCTGATCGAGCAGCGCGACTTCGCCTCCGGCACCTCGTCGCGCTCGAGCAAGCTGGTCCACGGCGGCCTGCGCTACCTGGAGATGCTCGACTTCGCGCTGGTGAAGGAGGCCCTCGAGGAGCGCGGGCTGCTGCTCACCCGGCTCGCGCCGCACCTGGTCCGCCCGGTCCCGTTCATCTACCCGATCGAGCACCGGTTCTGGGAGCGCCCCTACGTCGGCTCCGGTCTGGCGCTGTACGACGGCATGGCCGCCCTGGGGAAGTACGAGATGGGGGTGCCGCGGCACCGTCACCTGTCCCGCAAGAGCCTGTCCCGGATCGCGCCGGACTTCCGCTCCGACCAGGTCGCGGGCGCGATCAAGTACTACGACGCCCAGGTCGACGACGCCCGCCTGGTGATGACGATCGCCCGCACCGCCGCCCGCCACGGCGCCCACATCGCCACCCGGGTCCGGGTCACCGGCTTCGTCCGGGAGGGCGACCGGGTCGTGGGTGTCACCGCCCGTGACCTCGAGACCGGCCGGGACCTGGAGATCAAGGCTCGGGTCGTGGTCAACGCCGCCGGTGTCTGGACCGACGAGATCCAGGAGATGGTCGGCGGCCGCGGGGCCCTGCACGTGCAGGCCTCCAAGGGCGTGCACATCGTGGTGCCGCGCGACCGGATCCGCTCCGACGCCGGGTTCATCATCCGCACCGAGAAGTCGGTGCTCTTCGTCATCCCGTGGGGCCGGCACTGGATCATCGGCACCACCGACACCGACTGGAACCTCGACCTCGCCCACCCGGCCGCGACCCGCGCCGACATCGACTACGTGCTGGCGCACGTGAACTCCTTCCTCAAGGAGCCGCTCGACCACGAGGACGTCGAGGGCGTGTACGCCGGCCTGCGACCGTTGCTCGTGGGGGAGAGCGACCAGACCGCCAAGCTCTCCCGTGAGCACACCGTCGTCACCCCCGTGCCCGGGCTGGTGATGATCGCGGGCGGGAAGCTGACGACGTACCGCGTGATGGCGCGCGATGCGGTCGATGCCGCCGCGCACACGCTGCGCACGCTCGGCCCTGAGCCGCGCGCGTCGATCACCGAGAAGGTTCGGCTGCTGGGTGCCGACGGCTTCGAGACCCGCTCCAACCAGCGGGTGCTGCTCGCCTGCCGCAGCGGCCTGCACGTGGCCCGGATCGACCACCTGCTCGGACGCTACGGCGGCATGATCGACGAGGTGCTGGCCCTGATCGCGTCCCGGCGCACGCTGGCGCTCCCGCTCGACGGGGCCGACGACTACCTCGCCGCCGAGATCGTCTACGCCGTCACCCACGAGGGCGCGCGCCACCTCGACGACGTCCTCACCCGAAGGACCCGGATCTCGATCGAGACCTTCGACCGCGGCGTCTCGGCCGCGACCGGGGTGGCCAAGCTGATGGCGGCCGAGCTCGGCTGGGACGACGCCGAGACCGAACGGCAGGTCGCCTGGTACTTCGCCCGGGTGCAGGCCGAGCGGCTCAGCCAGACGATGCCCACCGACGCCGAGGCCGACCAGGCCCGGCGTGAGGTCACCGACCTGGTCTGAGCAGAGCGCCAGAGGGTCGAACCTGGGACTCCCGGATTCGTCCCCTTCGGTTTACGATCGCCACTCCACGTCTCGGGTGAGGGAGAAGAGTCGTTGACCGCATCGCGAAGCCGACGATCGACCGTCGTTGCGACCACGCTCGCCTTGGTAGGGGCCGTCCTGGCCAGCATCGGCACGCCCTCATCGGCTGAGGCAGCAATTCCGCCCATGCTTCGCTGTGACCGCGGAGACGCGGTCACCACGAGCGCGCGCTTCTTCATCGCCTACACCGGCGAGAACGGCTGCGAGCTGTGGAAGAGCAACGGCACCGCCGCGGGCACCGTCCTGGTCAAGGACATGGTCCCTGGCAATCCCGGCAGCGATGCCCGCGATCTGACGGCCGTGGGCAAGACCCTCTTCTTCGTCAACGATGACGGCGTCCACGGCCGGCAGCTGTGGAAGTCCGACGGCACCGCGGCCGGCACGGGCATCGTGAAGCTGTTCGACACTCCTGGAGGTGCCTACCCTTCCCACCTGGAATCGGTCGGGAACCGGCTCTACTTCAGTGCTGACGACGGCATCCATGGCGACGAGCTCTGGAGGTCCGACGGGACAGCGACCGGCACCGTGATGGTGAAGGACATCACGAGCGGTGAGGATGGCTCCGACCCCGAAGGCCTGACGGCGGTGGGCAACACCCTCTACTTCCACGCGTTCGGGGCCAGGGGCCAGGAGCTGTGGAAGTCCGACGGCACCGCAGCCGGCACGACCATCGTGGAGAACGACACGAAGGGGCCGAGCGGCTCGTACCTCCAGCAGATGACCGCCGTCGGTGACACCCTCTTCTTCACAGTCGACAGTGTTGCGCCGCCCACCCGACTCTGGAGGTCGGACGGCACCGCAGCGGGCTCGACCCTGGTCGAGGAGCTGAGCAGCAACCACGACAGCCCGACGGCGTTGACCGCGGCCGGAAGCCGGCTCTACTTCGTCTCGGGCGAGAGCGAGCACGGCTCCGAGCTCTGGACGTCGGACGGGACAGCGGCCGGGACCCTCATGGTCAAGGACATCCTCGCCGGAGCGACCGGCGCGACCCCGCGCCTGCTCACGGCGGTGGGCAGCACCCTCTACTTCGTCGCGGACGACGGTGAGCACGGTGCCGAGCTCTGGAAGACCGACGGCACCGCGGCGGGAACGCTGATCGTCAGCGACATCGATCCGGGCCCGGACGGAAGCGGGATCGACTCGTTGACCGCGGTCGGCAGCTCCCTCTACCTCGTCGCGAACGACGGCGTTCACGGGGCCGAGGTGTGGAAGTCCGACGGCACGCCCGAAGGCACCACGATGGTCAAGGACATCGCTCCCGCGGGGTCGGACGCGGCGTACCGCCCGCAGTCGTTGATGGCCTTCGGCACCACCCTGCTCTTCACCGACAACGACGGACTCCGTGGCGACGAGTGGTGGCGCAGCGACGGGACCAGCGCCGGCACGGTCAAGGTCGCCTCGTACGTCGTGGCTCCGCCGACGACGACCCCGGTGCCGAAGCCGATCTCGCTGGTCGCTCCGGCCAAGGTCAGCGCGCTCAAGAAGGGCAAGCCGGTCAGGGTCACGGTGGGGCTGCCGCGCGGGGCGACGGCGACGTACACGTGGGTGCTGACGCCCAGGAAGTCAGGCAAGAAGAAGCCGAAGCCCCGGGTCGTCGGGCACGCAGCCACGATCAAACCCAAGCGGGCGTGGAAGGGCGGGACGTTGCGGGTCACCATCAGGATCACCCAGCCCGGCCACCTGACCCTGACCAAGACGCTCGCCGCCAAGGGACGCATCAAGTAGCGCGCCGGGTTCCCGACTGCGTTGCTAGCGTGAAGCCGTGTTTCTCGAGAACGTCGTCATCGACACCGTCGATCCTCGTCGGGTCGGCCGCTTCTGGGAGGCGGCGCTCGGCTGCGAGCCGCTGACCGACTCGGACGGTGGTTACGAGACCCGGCTGGCGATCGAGGACGGTCCGGTCCTCGACCTCTGCTTCCAGCCGGTCGGCACGCTCCCGGACCAGGAGCTCCGGCTGCACCTCGACCTGCTCGGCGGCGGCGACCAGTCGGACGTCGTCGAGCGCCTGATCGGCCTCGGCGCCCGCCACCTCGACATCGGTCAACGGGACGTGCCGTGGATCGTGCTCGCCGACCCGGAGGGCAACCCGTTCTGCGTGATGGAGGAGCGGGCGGCGTACACGGAGACCGGACCGATCGCCGCGATCCCGTTCGAGGGTGCCGATCCGGACCGGGACGTGGAGTTCTGGGCCTGGTTGAGCGGATGGGTGGACGCGCCCGGCGTCGCCCCGCGCACGCTGCGGCACCCGTCGATGCGCGGTCCGCTGCTGGAGTTCTGCCCCGAACGCGGCCCCAAGGTGTCAGGGAAGAACCGCTGGCACCTGGATATCCGGCTCGAAGGTGGCGACGACGTCGAGGCGATCGTCACCGAGGTCCTCCAGCGCGGCGGACACGAGTACGACCTCGGCGTCGGAGACCTGCCGTGGCGCACGATGCGCGACCCCTCGGGCAACGAGTTCTGCCTGCTGCGCGCCCCGGATTCACTCGACGTTCACTGACTTCTGCCCGGTTGCCTCGTTAGAGGGTCATGCGATCTCGCGCCTTGACCCTCGCGGCCGTCCTCCTCGCCCTGATCGGGGCTGGCCTGGCACTCCCGGGCACGCCCGCCCGAGCCGCCGATCCGGTGCCCTACGTCTCCTCGACCGGCAACGACCTCCTCGGCAGTGCTCGCAGTCTCCAGCTCCCGCACGCCACCAACGCCCGCGACATCGGCGGCTTCCGCACCACGGACGGTCACGTGGTGAAGACCGGGATCGCCTTCCGGTCGAACAAGCTGGGTGATCTCGACGACGGCGAGTGGGCGACGTTGCGCGGCCTCGGCGTCAACCATGTCGTCGACCTGCGCAACGCGAGCGAGAAGTCGGAGGCGCCCGACGACGTACCGGCCGGGGTCGGCTACCAGGAGGCCGACGTCGTCGGCATCCCGCCGACCGGTACCCCGCAGCTCTCCGACCTCACCGCGACCCTGCACTGTCTGGCCCCGGGCACGCCGGTCGGTGCGGTCTCGATCCTCGCCGCCCTGAAGGACTTCTCCGACGTCGGCACGGCCGAGGGCTACCTCCTCGAGGCCTGCTACGGCGGCTCGATGATCGCCTTCCGCGACCTGCTGCACTCCCTGCAGGACCCGGCGAAGACCGTGGTCTTCCACTGCAGCGCCGGCAAGGACCGCACGGGCGTGGCCACCGCGATCCTGCTCACCCTGCTCGGCGTCGACCGCACCACCGTCCTCGACGACTTCGAGAACTCCAACCACTTCCGCGGCGCCGGCTCCGTCCAGCGTGACTGGCTCGAGCAGTGGTTCACCGCCGTCGACCTGGACTGGGGCAGCTTCGACAACTTCGCCCGCAACGGCCTCGGACTCTCGTACGGCGACATCGCCGCGTTGAAGAAGCGCTTCCTGGCCAACGCCGCGGCGCCGGTGATCCCCGAGGTGGCGCCACCCGCCGGTGACTGGGACCGGATGCTCGGCCTCGAGCACGCGAGCAACGCCCGCGATGCCGGCGGCTACCAGACCGCCGACGGACTCTGGGTCCGCACCGGCGCCGCGTTCCGGTCCAACGCGCTCGGCGACCTCACTGCGGCCGAGTGGCAGAAGGTCCGCGACCTCGGTGTCACCCGGATCATCGACCTGCGCACCTCGGCCGAACGGTCGCAGAAGCCGGACAACCCGCCGGCCGACATCGCGTGGGAGGCCGACTCGGTGCTCGACCCGAGCACCACCGTCGACCCGGCCGACCTCACCGGCTACGGCCAGTGCGGGGCGAAGCTCGCCGTCCTGCAGACCCTGGCCACGGCGATCGGTGGCAGCGACCCGGATCCTGAGTCAGCGGTCACCGCGGCGACGTACCCGGTGATGGCGTGCTCCCGTGGTGCCACCGAGTCGCTCTCCCGTGCACTCCACGCGTTGGCGACGCCGGGGGAGACCGTGCTCTCCACTGCACCGCAGGCAAGGACCGGACCGGGATCACCTCGGCCATCCTGCTCACGATCCTCGGCGTCCCGCGCGCAACGGTGGTCGCTGACTACCTGCTCTCCAACGGGCACTACACGACCTCGCTCGGTGGTGACGCGGTCAAGGCCGCTTGGCTGCAGGCCTGGTTCGACCAGGTCGACGCGATCTACGGGGACTTCGACACCTACGTGTCCGAGGGGCTGAAGCTGACCGACACCGAGATCGGTCAGCTCGAGGCGAAGTTCCTCACCCGGGCGCCCGCAGTCGTTCCCCCGACCAGCACGCCGACCGCCACCCCCTCGGTGACCCCGAGCGCGGCCCCCGCCGCACCGATCCGGGCGCGCACCTGGACCACGCCCAACCGCAAGCGCCTGATCGCGGTGCTGCCTTACACCGGTCGGGCACGACTCAGCCTCGACGGTCACCGGCTCAAGCCGCGGTCGGTGACGGCGGGGAAGCCGGTCGTGATCAAGCTCCCGCACCGACTCAAGCGCGGCCGACACGTCCTCGCCTACCGGATCGGGGAGCACCGGGCGCACGTGATCGTGCGCAAAAGCTACTGATCGGTAGCCAGCACGTACGGGTTCACATACTGTGGGTATATGAGTGGCTCCCAGCACTACGACGTGCTCATCATCGGGTCGGGCTTCGGCGGTTCCGTCTCGGCACTCCGCCTGACCGAGAAGGGCTACAAGGTCGCCGTACTGGAAGCCGGCGCCCGGTTCGCCGACGAGGACTTCGCCGACAACTCCTGGGACCTGCAGAAGTTCCTCTACGCCCCGGCGGCCGGGTGCTACGGCATCCAGCGGATCGAGATGGTCAAGGACGCCCTCATCCTCGCCGGCGCCGGTGTCGGCGGCGGCTCGCTGGTCTACGCGAACACGCTCTACGAGCCGCTCGACCCGTTCTACCGCGACCCCAGCTGGAGCCACATCACCGACTGGAAGGCCGAGCTGGCGCCGTATTACGACCAGGCCAAGCGGATGCTCGGCGTGGTGCCCAACCCGCACATCACCCCGGCCGACGAAGTGATGCAGAAGGTCGCCGCCGAGATGGGGGTGCCGGACTCGTTCCACGCAGCACCGGTCGGGGTCTTCTTCGGCACCGGCGAGGCGCCGGGGACGACGGTCACCGACCCTTACTTCGGCGGCGAGGGCCCCGCGCGCACCACCTGCACCCAGTGCGGGGAGTGCATGGTCGGGTGCCGGCACAACGCCAAGAACACGCTGGTGAAGAACTACCTCCACCTCGCCGAGAAGAACGGTGCCGTCGTGCACCCGCTCACCACCGTCACCCGGGTGGTCCCGCGCGCCGAGGGCGGCTACACCGTGCACGCCCGCTGGACGAAGGCGAAGCTGCGTCGCGGGGGAGAGGCGACGAAGACGTTCACCGCCGACCAGGTGATCTTCTCCGCCGCCGCGATCGGCACCCAGAAGCTGCTGCACAAGCTCAAGGCGTCCGGTGACCTGCCCGCCATCTCGGACCGGCTGGGCCTGCTCACCCGCACCAACTCCGAGGCCATCCTCGGCGCGATCGCCCCTGACCTGTCGGTCGACTACACCCGCGGCGTGGCGATCACTTCCTCGATCCACCCCGACGCCACCACCCACTTCGAGCCGGTCCGTTACGGCAAGGGCTCCAACGCGATGTCGCTGCTCCAGACCGTCCTCACCGACGGTGGTCCGGGCCGCAAGCGCCGCTGGCTGAAGGAGCTGTGGACGCAGCGGTCCAACATCTCCAGGCTCTACGACCTGAAGCACTGGTCCGAGCGGATGGTCGTGCTGCTGGTCATGCAGGCACTGGACAACTCGATCACCGTCTACCCGAAGAGGACGCCCTTCGGCTGGCGGCTGACCTCCAAGCAGGGCCACGGCGCCCCGAACCCGACCTGGATCCCGCAGGCCAACGAGGGCGCACGCCAGATGGCGAAGGCGATGACGGTCAACGGCAACGAGGGGTACGCCGGCGGCACGATCGGTGAGCCGTTCGACGTGCCGATGACCGCCCACTTCATCGGCGGGTGCGCGATCGGGGACTCCGCCGCCACCGGCGTGATCGATCCCTTCCAGCGCCTCTACGGGTACGACGGCCTGCACGTCGTCGACGGCTCCGCGATCTCGGCCAACCTCGGGGTCAACCCGTCCCTCACCATCACCGCCCAGGCCGAGCGTGCGATGAGCTTCTGGCCCAACAAGGGGCAGGCCGACCCGCGGCCCGAGCTCGGGTCGACGTACGCCCCGATCGCCGCCGTCCCGCCGCTGTCCCCGGCCGTCCCTGACGCTGCCCCCGGAGCGTTGCGGCTCCCGATCGTCGCGGTCACCTCCGGCGAGCGGATCGCGGCGGAAAAAAGTTCTGAGATTTCTTCGTAACCCGGCGTAACCGCCCTGTGGCGCCCTCGTTGAAGTGATCAGACCCGGGACTTGCTCCCTCCCTTAGATTTCCGGGTCCGCGGCGGTCGACAGACTGCGACTGATGCCCGGCCACTCCCTCCCTCCCCGGCCGGGCATCGGTGCATTTCTGGGGCTGTTCGGTTGGGCGTGATGCCTGCGAGGATGCGGTGCGATGACGGACACGGTGCAGGAAGTCGACAGCGATCGGAGTCGGTCGCGCTCGGTCGTCGTGATCGGCGTGCTGGTGGCAGCGGTTCTCGCGCTGGTCGTGGCCTATGAGTTCGGCCAACGGCATCCGCCCGTGAAGGCGGAGGTGCTCGCCTGCCTCTCCGCCGAAGGAGACATCTCCTGCGGATACGAGGACAGCCCGAACTCCCCAGTGCTCAGCGTGCCGCGCGACGTCGCGTGGACCGATGCTGGCGGAAAGAGCCACCTCGGCGGGCGACCCAGCTGCCTACCGCCCGTCGGGATCGGGACGATTTTGGTGGAGGTCTCCTGGGTCGACGTTCGTCACGACGGTGGCACGAGCCATGGGGTGACCTCCGTGGACTGCTTGAGCTGAGATCTCGCCCCGGTTTTGTCGGTGGTGCCGTCTAGGTTCGGGGTATGGAGGAGCCGGTGTTCGACGATGGGTCGGAGGCTGGTCGCGGCCTGGGTCCGACCGCCGGGTTCCCCGTCAACGACATGCTCGCGATGGCTGCCCACAGTGCGCAGATGGCAGCCATCGCTGAGGTCTCGAAACTGCACTACACGGTGGAGTGGGCCACCGAGAACGGCCCCGAGTCCGGCCCTGGCGTCTCGTTCGGGCGCGGGCCGGCACTGTTGGATCTGCTCCACGACATCCCGCTCGCCGGTGAAGGCACTCCACTGGTGAGGGAGGATGCGATCGCCGAGTTCGCTGTCGCGTTGGGGATGAGTGATGCGCAGGCGCGCCTGTGGATCGGGGACGCTCTCGAGCTCGCCTACCGGCTGCCGAAGATCTTCGACCGGTTGTGGGAGGAACACCTCCCGGTCTGGAAGGCCCGCCTGGTCGCTGCCGCCACCCGACCCCTCTCGATGGAGGGCGCAGCCTGGATGGATGCCCAGCTGGCGTACCGGTTCGAGAAGGTCGGCCACACCACCCTGACCCGGTTGATCACGGAGGCGTTGACGCGGTTCGACCCCGAGGAGGCAGCCCGTCGTGCCGAAGCAGCAGCTGAGTCACGCAAGGTCGAGGTCCACACCGAGTCGGCCGCGTTGAACCAGAACGGTGTGGTCGACACCTACGCCTGCCTCGATCTCCCCGATGCAATCGACTTCGATGCCGCGGTCGCGATGGTCGCGGAAGAACAACGTGCTGCCGGGTCGGAGGAGTCGTTGGATGTGCGTCGGGCGAGGGCGGTGGGGATCATCGCCCGCCGCATCCTCGCCGGTGATCTGACGGTGGCGCCTTCGACAGCGCGGGATGCGAACCTCTACATCCACCTCGATGCCGACCAGGCCATGGCTGCCTGGGCACGCCTCGAGCAGCCCGACACCCTGGCCCCGGTGGCTCGGGTGAAGGAATGGCTCTCCGGTGCGGCCAAGGTGATCGTGCGGCCGGTGATCGACCTGAACGAGGACCTGGTCCGCAACCCGTACGCCCCCTCGACCAAGCAACGTGAGCAGCTGTTCCTCACACAGACGACGTGTGCGCATCCGTACTGCAACAAGCGGGCGCGGAAGGCGGATCTGGATCACATCAACGCCTTCGACAAGGACGGCCCGCCGGGTCAGACTCGTTCATCCAATTTGGCGCCTTTGTGTCGCTATCACCATCGGTTGAAGACCTTCGCCGACTGGACGTATGCCCGCCTCGCGGCGGGGATGTACCTGTGGCGCAACCCCGCGGGACAGCTCTACCTCCGCACCCGGGACGGCACCACACCGATCAGCTTCGCCCACTGACCCTGCCTCATATCCGCCCCGAACGCGCCCGTGACCTGAGATGCTCAGCCTCATGTCGGCACGCTGGTCCTGGGATCGATCTTCGCCGGGCTTCGTCCTGGTGAGCGCCATCGTCGTACTGATCTTCGGCGGGTTCGTGGCTCCCCGCCTCCTCTCCCAAGGTGGCGGGACAGCGATCTTCGGCGCCGTGTGGCTGGTCGTTGCGGTCGGGCAGTTGATCTACGCCGCGTGGCGTTTCTGGAAAGCCGGGACTGCTTAGGCCGTCGTCCGCGCGCGGTTCTGACGATGAAGTAGGGCAGGGGTGCATGTTCGACTGGGTAGCCAACACCGTCTCCTCGCTCGCCCAGTGGGCGCACTGGCTCGGCAAGGAAAACGGACCGGCCGTGGGGCGGAAGTCTCAGCGGACCTGGCGTGGACTGGTCTTCCTCGGGAGAGTGCAGTTCTGGGCGGTGGTGACCCTGATCGTCGGTCTCGTTCTGTGGTTGACCTACGTGGCCTGAGAAACTGGCCAGCGTGCCTGGAACCCTGGTCGCGCTCGCTGGCCTGGCGGCGTACGGGCATCGTCATTTCGACGACACGTCGGCCGTAGGAACGCTCCGATTGTTCGTCATCGTCTTCGCGGTGATTCTCGTCGTGACGCTCGGCCGTCCGGCGCTCATGTTCGACCTTCAGGGCGATACCGACGAGGCGTCGGATGAGAACCGAGACGCGGCCCGGATCGCGAGAACACAGGTCGCGGTCATTGCGACAGTGGTTCTGCTCGTCGTCGTGTACTTCGTCGGAGGCTTCACGTTCCTCGACTGAGCAGTCCTCTGACTCAGCCGCATTTCTGAGCAGGGTCCGGCGTCGATAGGATTCACCCATGACGGACGCCTCCGAACACGATCTGGTCCTCGTCGTCGACTTCGGGGCGCAGTACGCGCAGCTGATCGCCCGCCGCGTCCGTGAGGCGCAGGTCTACTCCGAGATCGTGCCGCACACGATGCCGGTGGCCGAGATGCTGGCTCGCAACCCGAAGGCGATCATCCTGTCCGGCGGTCCGTCGTCGGTCTACGCCGAGGGCGCCCCGGCGATCGACCCGTCGATCTTCGCGGCAGGGACCCCCGTCTTCGGGATGTGTTACGGCTTCCAGCTGATGGCCCAGGGCCTCGGCGGGACCGTCGACAACAACGGCGCCCGCGAGTACGGCCGCACCCCGGTCACCGTGGCCGACGGCGGCGTCCTCCTCGCCGGTCTGCCGGCCGAGCACAACGTCTGGATGTCGCACGGCGACTCCGTCTCCCAGGCACCCGAGGGCTTCACCGTCCTGGCCTCCACCTCCGGCACCCCGGTCGCCGCGTTCGAGAACGTCGAGGCCGGCTTCGCGGGCGTGCAGTGGCACCCCGAGGTGCTGCACTCCGAGCACGGCCAGCGGGTGCTCGAGCACTTCCTCTGGAACATCGCGCGCTGCCGCACCACCTGGACCATCGGCAACATCGCCGAGGAGCAGATCGAGCGGGTCAAGGAGCAGATCGGCGAGACCGGTCGCGCTGTCTGCGGCCTCTCCGGCGGTGTGGACTCCGCCGTCGCGGCTGCGATCGTGGCCAAGGCGATCGGGGACCGCCTCACCTGCGTGTACGTCGACCACGGACTGATGCGCAAGGGCGAGTCGGAGCAGGTCGAGCGCGACTTCGTCGCCGCCACCGGCGCCAACCTCGTCGTGGTCGACGCCGAGAAGCAGTTCCTCGACGCCCTCGCGGGCGTGACCGAGCCCGAGGCGAAGCGGAAGATCATCGGCCGCGAGTTCATCCGCTCCTTCGAGGCCGCCCAGTCGGACATCATCGACGCGGCGCCGGAGGGCACCACGGTCGGCTTCCTGGTGCAGGGCACCCTGTACCCCGACGTGGTCGAGTCCGGCCACGGCGCCGGCACCTCGGTGATCAAGAGCCACCACAACGTCGGCGGCCTGCCGGAGGACATCGAGTTCGAGCTCGTCGAGCCGCTGCGGACCCTGTTCAAGGACGAGGTCCGCTCGGTCGGTGCCCAGCTCGGCCTGCCCGACGTGATCGTCCAGCGCCAGCCGTTCCCCGGACCCGGCCTGGGCATCCGGATCATCGGTGAGGTCACCCGCGAGCGGCTCGACATCCTGCGCGAGGCCGACGCGATCGCCCGCGAGGAGCTGACCGCCGCCGGCCTGGACAACAGCATCTGGCAGATGCCGGTCGTGCTCCTGGCCGACGTCCGCTCGGTCGGTGTCCAGGGCGACGGTCGCACGTACGGTCACCCGGTCGTGCTGCGTCCCGTCACCAGCGAGGACGCCATGACCGCCGACTGGGCACGACTGCCCTACGAGCTGCTGGAGCGGATCTCGACCCGGATCACCAACGAGGTCCGGGAGATCAACCGCGTCACCGTCGACATCACCTCGAAGCCCCCGGGCACGATTGAATGGGAGTGAGCGAGGCCGAGCCACCGAGCTTGCTCGTGTGGCTTGTGCCGAGCGAGCGACCAACGCCCCGCAGGGGCGTCTGGGAGTGAGCTAGAAGCTCGGCGTCGCGGGCGCGCTCGGCCGACTCTCGTCGAGCGCGGGGTCGTCGCACGCCAGCGTGCCGTCGAACCACTCGTTCCGCTTCCAGTCCGGCACCGGCGGATCCTCGCCCGCGACGGGGACGAAGACCGACGCCTGGTTCGGGCCGTGGGTGTGGACGTAGCGGCGGCAGTTCGGAAAGACGGCTGACGCCCGCACCCGCACGACCGCCAGGGCGCCGGGGTACTCCGCGAGCAGCGGATCGGCCGGGTCGATGGTGGCCGCTCCGGTCAGGCGCAGCCGGGAACCGTCGGTGAAGTCGATGAACAGCAGCCCGACCGGCGGGTGCTCGCTGATGTTACCGAGGCTGAGGAACATCCCGTTGCCGTCGTAGCTCGGGAATGCCAGGGTCGACGTGTCCACGACGCGGACGAACCCGGGAGCACCGCCCTTGTAGGAGCACTGGGGCTGCCCGGTCGCATCGGCCGTGGCGAGGAAGAACATGTCCCGCGCTTCGATCCAGTCGCGGAAACCGGACAGGTCGTCACCTGCGACGCTGCCGAGACGATCGGCCAGGCGGCGCGTGTCGAAGTGATCCTGGAACTCGCGTTGCGATGCTCGGTAGTCCATGGTCCGGCCTCCGGTTCCGTGCCCTCTCAACGAGCATGCCACGTTCTTGTAGCGTGCGCGCATGCCAATCCCGGGCTTCAGGAACTGGTCCCGCACCGTCAGCAGCACGCCCACGCGCTGGGAGCGGCCCACCTCGGTCGATCAGGTCGCCGAGCTCGTGAGCGCAGCCGCCAACACTGGCAACCGGGTCAAGGTGGTCGGGGCGGGGCACTCCTTCAGCGCCATCGCCGCCCCCGACGGGGTGGCGCTCTCCCTGGACGGGCTCACCGGCGTGACGTCGTACGACGGCGACACGGTGACCGTGCGGGCCGGCATGCGCCTGCGCGACCTCAACGCCGCCCTCGCCGAGCACGGCCTGGCCCTGCCGGTCCTGGGCTCGATCGCGCAGCAGTCGGTCGCGGGAGCGATCGCGACCGGCACCCACGGCTCCAGCCTCGTGCACGGCAATCTCGCCGGCCTGGTCACGGGGATGACCCTGGTCGACGGTCGCGGCGAGGTCGTCGAGGTCAGCGAGCACCAGCTCCCCGGTGCGCGGGTCCACCTCGGCGCGCTGGGCGTGGTGACCGACGTCCGGCTCCGGGTCGTGCCGGCGTTCCGGCTCGCGCAGACGGTGGAGAAGGTCCCCGTCGCCGACGTCGGTGAGCGACTGGAGCAGATCGGCCGCAGCGCCGAGTTCGTCAAGGTCTGGTGGGTCCCGCACACCCGCGAGGCGTTGGTGTTCCGCTACGACCGCAGCGACGACCCGGCCGACCGGGTGACCCAGGTAGAGCGGTCGATCGACCAGCGGTTCATCCACCCGGCACTGCTGCCGGCGTTCTACGCGCTCAACAGGGTGGCTCCCGCCACCGTCGCGCCGATCAACACCCTGATGGCGGCGACGCTGGTGAAGAAGCGGCGCGTCGGAGCCAGCACCCTCCTGTTCAGCACCCCCGACCCCGTGCGCCACGACGAGACCGAGGCGGCGATCCCGTTGGCCTCCGGCCGTGCTGCCTGGGAGGCCCTGGTGCGCACCGCGCAGCGGGTGAAGGTCAACTTCATCGCCGAGCTGAGGTTCGTGCAGGGTGACGACGGCTGGCTCTCGCCGGCGTACGGCGGCGACGTGGTGCAGCTCGGCGCCTACACCGCGTTCGCGCGCGATCGGGACACGTACTTCCAGGGCTTCTGGTCCGAGATGAGCTCCCTCGGTGCGCGGCCGCACTGGGGCAAGGCGATGGACCACACCGCCGCCGACCTGGCACCGCTCTACCCGCAGTGGGGGCGCTTCGCATCCCTGCGCGACGAGCTGGATCCGCAGCGGGTCTTCGCCAACCGGTTCCTCGACCGGGTGCTCGAAACCGCGTAGGGCATAGTGCGGGTCATGCCCGTGCGTCACGCCCTCGCCCAGTTCCTGCTCCGCATCTCGGGGTGGAAGACCAGCGGTGAGGTGCCGGACTCCGCGATCCTCGTCGGCGCACCGCACACGTCCAACTGGGACTGGGTGCTGACCATGCTGCTGGCCTGGGACAGCCGGGTCTCGATCCACCTGCTGGTGAAGGACTCGCTCTTCAAGGGGCCGCTCGCGCCGATCCTGCGCGCCACCGGCGCGGTGTCGCTGGACCGGGCGAACCCGAAGGCCACCATCGACGCGCTGCTGGCCAAGGCGGAGCAGTCCGACACCTTCCTGCTCGGCATCGCCGCCGAGGGCACCCGGTCGAAGGGGGAGTACTGGAAGTCAGGCTTCTACCGGATCTCGCAGAACACCGGGCTGCCGATCACCCTCGCCTACCTCGACGGCCCCTCCAAGACCGTCGGCTGGGGTCCGACCTTCCACCCCACCGGCGACATCGTCGCCGACATGGACGTGATCCGTGAGTTCTACAGCGGGGTCACCGGCATCCGTCCGGAGGGCTTCACCGAACCGCGGCTGAAGGAAGAGTCCACCGGCGGTTTCGCGTGAGCCGTCCCCGGGGCATGGTCGTCACCGGTGCCGGTCACGGCATCGGGCGTGCGCTCGCCCGGCGGCTGGCGCGCGGGGGTGCCCGGGTGGTCGTCAACGACCTCGACGTCGAGGCGGCCGCGGCCGTCGCTGCGGAGATCGGCGGCGTCGCCGTCGGGGGTGACGCAGCCTCGGAGACCGGCGTCGCCGCGCTGGTGGAGCGGGCCACGGCCGAGCTCGGCGAGATCGACGTCTGGTTCGGCAACGCCGGCATCGACCGGGGTCTGGGTCTCGACGCCGACGAAGCCGCGTGGGCGAGCTCCTGGGACGTGAACGTGATGGCCCACGTCCGCGCCGCCCGTCTGCTCGTGCCGACCTGGATCGAGCGCGGGGCCGGCCGCTACGTGATGACCGCCTCGGCCGCAGGGCTGCTCACGATGCTCGAGTCGCCGGCGTACTCGGTCACCAAGCACGGTGCCGTGGGGTTCGCCGAGTGGCTCTCGGCCACCTACCGGCACCGCGGCATCGTGGTCCAGGCGATCTGTCCGCAGGGGGTGGACACCCGGATGTACGCCGAGGCGGGAGCGCTCAAGGAGGTGCTCAGTCGCGACGCGCTGCTGACGCCCGACGAGGTCGCCGAGCACGCCTGGCAGGCGTTGGAGACCGATCGCTTCCTCGTCCTGCCGCACCCGCAGGTCCGCGACTACTACGCTGCCCGAGCCGGCGACACCGATCGCTGGCTGACCGGGATGAACCGGGTGCAGCAGCACCTCGACGAGCGACAGGGGTAGTCGATGCGGGCATGGCAGGTGCACGAGCTGGGTGAGCCGGCAGCGGTGATGCGGTTCGAGGAGCTCGACGAGCCGACCGCGGGTAGGAACCAGATCCTGGTCCGCGTCCGTGCCGCGTCGATCAACTTCCCCGACGCCCTGATGTGCCGGGGCCTCTACCAGTACCGACCGCCGCTCCCGTTCACCCCGGGCGCCGAGCTGTGCGGCGAGGTCGTCGCACTCGGCGAGGGTGTCACCGGTTTCGCCGTCGGCGACCGGGTCATCGGCGCCGCTGCGCTGCCGGCCGGCGGCCTCGCAGAGATGGCCGTGATGGACGTCGCGACCTCGTTCCCCGCCCCGGCAGCCCTCGACGACGCCGAGGCGGCCTCGCTCTACGTCGGCTACCAGACCGGCTGGTTCGGACTGCACCGTCGAGCCCGCCTGCAGGCCGGCGAGACCTTGCTCGTGCACGCCGCCGCCGGCGGAGTCGGCAGTGCCGCGGTCCAGCTCGGCAAGGCCGCCGGTGCTCGCGTCATCGGCGTCGTGGGCGGCCCGGAGAAGGCCGAGGTCGCTCGAGCGCTCGGCGCCGACGTGGTGATCGACCGCCACGCCGAGGGCGAGGCCGGCGACTGGGTCTCGATCGTCAAGGCCGAGACCGGTGGTCGCGGCGCCGACGTCATCTACGACCCGGTCGGCGGGGACACCTACCAGCGCTCGACCAAGTGCATCGCCTTCGAGGGCCGGATCCTGGTGATCGGTTTCGCGGGCGGGGAGATCCAGTCCGCCGCGCTCAACCACGCGCTGATCAAGAACTACTCGATCGTGGGACTGCACTGGGGGCTGTACGCGAAGTACGACCCCGACGCGCTGGACGAGTGCCAGGCCGCGCTCGACGACCTGGCTGACCGTGGGCTGATCAAGCCGCTGGTCGGGGAGCGGATCCCACTGCCCGACGCCGCCGCCGGCGTCCAACGGCTCGCGGACGGAGTCACGGTCGGGCGCGTCGTCGTACTTCCTTAGCGATCGCTCAGGGAGTGTGATACAGATCGGGTATGTACCCGGGGACGTGGGCAGCGACGCAGCCCGACAAGCCAGCACTGATCATGGCCGGCAGCGGCCTGACCCTGACCTATGCCGAGCTCGACGAGCGCAGCCTCCGTCTGGCGCACCACCTGCAGGCGGCAGGTCTCGCGGTCGGTGACGTCGTCGCAATGGTCAGCGACAACCGGCTCGAGACCTACGAGGTCTACTGGGCGGCGCTGCGCTCGGGGCTCTACATCACCGCGATCAACAGCCACCTCACCGCGGCCGAGGTGTCGTACATCGCCGAGGACTGCGGGGCGAAGGCGCTGATCGTCTCGGCCGCTCTGGCCGACGTCGTCGACGACCTCGAGGTGCCCGAGTCCGTCCGGGTGCGGCTGGCGTTCGGCGGTGAGGTCGCCGGGTACGACGACTACGAGGCTGCCCTCGCCGCGGCGAGCACGGCACCGCTCGCGGCCCAGCCGCACGGCGACGACCTGCTCTACTCCAGCGGCACGACCGGTCGTCCCAAGGGGATCAAGCCGCCGCTGCCTCCGATCGCCGTCGACGAGCCCGGCTACCTCTACCCGTCGGTCTTCGGCGCGGTCTACGACTTCGACGACTCGATGGTCTACCTCTCGCCGGCGCCGGTCTACCACGCAGCACCGCTGCGCTTCGTCGGCGCGATCCACACCTTCGGCGGCACCGTCGTGATGATGGAACGCTTCGACGCCGAGGCCGCCCTCGCCGCGATCCAGACCCACCGGGTCACGCACACCCAGATGGTGCCGACCATGTTCGTCCGGATGCTCAAGCTGCCCGAGGACGTCCGGACGTCGTACGACGTCTCCTCGCTGCGCTGCGTGATCCATGCCGCCGCCCCCTGCCCGGTCGACGTGAAGCAGCAGATGATCGACTGGTTCGGGCCGGTGATCGAGGAGTACTACTCCTCGACCGAGGCGAACGGCTCGACGATGATCAGCTCCGCGGACTGGCTCGAGCACCCGGGGTCGGTCGGCAAGGCGCTGCTGGGGATCCCGCACATCGTCGACGACGCCGGGGCCGAGCTGGGGCCCGGCGAGATCGGGACGATCTACTTCGAGCGCGAGGTCCGGAACTTCAGCTACCACAACGACCCGGGCAAGACCGCGGCCGCCGAGCACCCCGAGCACGACAACTGGACCACCGTCGGCGACCTCGGTTACCTCGACGAGGACGGCTACCTGTACCTCACCGACCGCAAGGCCTTCATGATCATCAGCGGCGGGGTGAACATCTACCCGCAGGAGATCGAGGACCTCTTCACACTGCACCCGGCGGTCGCCGACATCGCGGTGATCGGCGTCCCCGACGAGGTGATGGGGGAGCGGGTGGTCGCCTTCGTCCAGCCGGCCCCCGACGCGGTGGCGGGTCCGGCGCTCGAGGACGAGCTGCGCGCGTTCGCCGCCGAGCGGTTGGCGCGGTTCAAGGTGCCCAAGGAGTTCCACTTCGCCGACGAGCTGCCCCGCACGCCCACCGGCAAGATGGTCAAGGGCAAGCTGCGCAGCGCCTACGCGGGCTAGGTTCGGGGCATGGCCCACGTCGAGACCCGGCCGTACCAGGCCTCCGACCGGGAGGGCCTGGTCGCACTGTTCTCGGCGGCGGGCGCGGGAGCGCCGGGCTCGGAGGTCTGGGGTCACGAGGCCTCGCTGGCCGAGGTCTACCTGACCCCGTACCTCGACCTCGAGCCGACGTCGGCGTTCGTCGCCGTCGTCGACGGGACGCTCGCCGGGTACCTGGTCGGCTGTGTGGACGAGCGCCGCTTCCCGAGCGAGGAGGACCGGGTCCACGACGTGATCCGGAAGTACCGGCTCCTCCGTCGTCGTGAGTCTCGCCGGTTCTTCCTCCGAGCGGCCCTCGACTCGGCGTGGTGCCGGCTCCGGCGCGAACCGATGGCGGGCGAGCTCGCCGATCCTCGCTGGCCCGCGCACCTGCACATCGACCTGCTGCCAGCAGGTCGGGGCAACGGGGCTGCCGACGGGGTGATGGAGCTCTGGTTCGGGAGGCTGCGCGAGCTCGGCGTTCCTGGGTGCTACCTGCAGACCACGGCCGAGAACACCCGAGCGGTGCGGTTCTTCGAACGGATGGGCTTCGTCCGGCACGGGCAGAACCCGGTCATCCCGGGCTCGCGGCACCATGGGCGGAGGATGCACCAGCAGACGATGGTGTGGACGGACGAGAGCCGTCGGTAGGTTTCGCGGCGCTGCCTAGGCTGTCGAGATGGCACAGCCCGGCATCGACATCCCTGACCACCGCGGACGGACCGGCCTCGACCAGGTCGGACGTGACCTCACACGGAACCCCGACGTGGTGGTCCGTGACGTCGAGCTCACCTCCGCAGGATGGCACGTCCTGCGCCGTACGACGCTGGACTACCGCCGGCGCGACGGACAGTGGACCACCCAGCAGCGCGAGACCTACGACCGGGGCAACGGGGCCACGATCCTGCTGCACGACGCCGAGCGGGACACCGTGCTGCTGACCCGGCAGTTCCGCTACCCGGCCTACGTCAACGACCACCCGGACGGGATGCTGATCGAGGCCGCCGCCGGCCTGCTCGACGGCGACGACCCGGAGACCGCGATCCGTCGCGAGGCCGCCGAGGAGCTCGGTGTCGAGGTCGGCGAGGTCCAGCACGTCTTCGACGCCTACATGAGCCCCGGCTCCGTGACGGAGCGGTTGCACTTCTACGTCGCGCCGTACACCCGCGCGCACGCCCTGGACCTGGGTGGTGGCGTCGAGGAGGAGGGCGAGGACATCGAGGTCCTCGAGCTCACGCTGCAGGCGGCGCTCGCGATGGTCGCGGACGGACGGATCGCCGACGGCAAGACGATCATGCTGTTGCAGTGGCTGGCACTCCGGCGGGCGTCCCATGCGCCGCCCGCCGGATGACCTAGTTGAAGATGCTGGCTCCGCCAGGACCGACTGCCAAGCCGACCACGATCAGAACGATCCCCCACAAGAGCTGACCCCTGATCAGAGCGAAGATGCCCGCGACCACCAGGACCACGGCGATGATCCACAGCAAGAGACCCATCTGATTCCTCCTTGAGTTGTGTACTGCAGGAGGAGTGGTACCCGAACGGGCGCGGATCAAACATGGGGCGTCCTATAGTCCCGAACTATGACGCCGATCACGTGCCCGCTGTGCGAAGCCACCTGCGGCCTGCTGATCGATCCGGACACCCTGCGTGCCCGCGGCGACAAGGACGACGTGTTCAGCCGCGGCTATCTCTGCCCCAAGGGAGCGGCGATCGGCGAGCTCCACTCCGCGCCCGGACGTCTCCGGGCGCCGATGATCAAGCGGGACGGGGAGTTCGTCGAGGCGACCTGGGAGGAGGCGTTCGCCGAGATCGAGCGCCGACTGCCCCCGATCCTCGAGGCCCACGGACGCCAGGCGGCGGCACTGTACTTCGGCAACCCGACCGCCCACCAGCTCGCGGGAGCGCTCTACCTCCGACCGCTGGTCAAGGCCCTGGGGACGACGAACGTTTTCAGCGCCGGCAGCGTCGACCAGATCCCCAAGGTCTTCGTCTCCGGCTACCTGTACGGCGACCCGGCGACCGTCCCGATCCCGGACCTCGACCGCACCGACCACCTGCTGATCCTCGGCGCCAACCCGCTGGTCTCCAACGGCAGCCTGATGACGGCGCCCGACATGCGGGGACGGATCAAGGCGATCGCCGACCGGGGGACGGTGGTCGTCGTCGACCCGCGCCGCACTCGCACCGCCGAGGTCGCCAGTGAGCACGTGCCGATCCGGCCGGGTGCCGACGCCTGGCTGCTGCTCGCGATGATCGCGACCCTGGCCGAGGAGGACCTGATCCGGATCGACCGGGCCCCCGAGCTGGCCGCCCTGGTCGACGGGGTCGAGCAGGTCGGCGCGATCGCCCGCGAGTTCCCGCCCGAGTCGGTGGTCGTGCGCACCGGGATCGATGCGGAGACGATCCGTCGTCTCGCCCGAGAGCTCGCGCAGGCCGAACGGGCCGCGGTCTACGGCCGGATGGGGACGACGACCCAGTCCTTCGGCACGTTGGCGAGCTGGCTGATCGACGTGCTCAACATCCTCACCGGCAACCTCGACCGTCCCGGCGGGGTGATGTTCCCGCTCGCCGCCGCCGGCCAACCCAACGCACGAGCCGGCAGTCGGAAGGCGTTCCGGCACGGCCGCTGGCGCAGCCGGGTCTCCCAGCTGCCCGAGGTGATGGGGGAGCTGCCGGCCGTGCTGATGGCCGAGGAGATGACGACGCCGGGGGAGGGCCGGATCCGGGCCCTGGTCACCGTCGGCGGCAACCCGTGCGTCAGCGTCCCGGGCTCCGACCTGGGCGAGGCCCTCGACGGCCTCGAGTTCATGGTCAGCCTGGACCCGTACCTCAACGAGACCACCCGGCACGCCGACGTCGTGCTGCCCGGACCGTCGCCGCTCGAGCGCGGTCACTACGACCTGCTGCTCTACCAGTACGCGGTGCGCAACATCGCCCGCTGGTCACCGCCCCTGCTGGACTCGGCGGTGCTGCCCGAGTGGCATTCGATGCTGCGGATCGCGGCCATCGCCAGCGGCCTCGGCGCCGACGTCCCGGTCGAGACCCTCGACGACGCCCTCGCCGCCCAGATGGGGGCGCTCAACGGGGTCGACCCCGACCCGGCGCTGGCAGGTCCGGAGCGACTCCTCGACCTGCTGCTCCGGTCGGGGCCGTACGACCTCGACCTCGCCGCGGTCCAGGACGCCCCGCACGGGATCGACCTCGGCCCGTTGCTGCCGCGGTTGCCCGGCGTGCTCTCCACCGCCGACGGCCGGATCGACCTGGTGCCGGAGGCGATCGTGGCCGACGTCGTACGGCTCCGGGAGGCACCCGAGCCGACCGACGGCGGGCTCGTCCTGATCGGCCGCCGGCACCTGCGCTCCAACAACTCCTGGATGCACCACGTCGAGGCGCTTCAGGGCGGCACGAACACCTGCACCCTCCAGATCCACCCCGACGACGCCCGTGGCCGCCACCTGATCGACGGGGGTCTCGTCCGGGTCAGGACCGCCGCCGGGGAGCTGGAGGTGGAGGTCGAGCTGAGTGAGGCGCTCCGGCCGGGCGTGGTCAGCCTGCCGCACGGGTGGGGGCTGGGTGAGGGAGTGAACTCCAACGTTCTGGGCGACGCCCGCCTGCTCGACGCGCCGACCGGCACCGCGGTGGTGAACGGGATCCCGTGTGAAGTAGAACACGTTCCTGTACCGTCCGTGCTGTGCTGAGCAAAGGTGCCTCGCTAACCCGGGTCGGGATCGTCTACGTCATCGCCTTCGGTCTCGCGACCGGCTGGCTCCTCTGGGGTCCGGCGACCGACCAGCTCTGGCTCGACGGGTTCATCGCCGACCTGATCGCCACCGTCGTGGTCTTCATCGGCAGCCGGGTGCTGCACAACTCCAGCTGCTACGACCCGTACTGGAGCGTGCTGCCGCCCTTCCTCGCCGCCTTCTGGACGATCGCGGCGACCGACCCGGCCGTCTCCGACACCCGCACGCTCCTGGTGCTGATCGTGATCGCGGTCTGGGCGATCCGGCTCACCGCCAACTGGCTCCAGGACTGGCCCGGCCTGCACCACGAGGACTGGCGCTACCCCGGCGTGCGTGGCACCGGCCGGTTCGAGGCGTTCAACGACCTGATGGGCATCCACGTCGTGCCGACCGTGATCGTCTTCGGCGCCCTGGTGCCGGCGTACGCCGTCCTCACCCGCCCCGGACGCGAGATCGGCTGGCTCGACATCGTCGCCCTCGTGATCGGCCTCGGCGCGCCCACCCTGCAGTTCATCTCCGACGCCCAGATGCGGCGCTTCATCCGGACTCGCCAGCCCGGCCAGGCGATGGACCAGGGTCTGTGGGCGTGGTCGCGTCACCCCAACTACTTCGGCGAGGTCAGCTTCTGGTTCTCGCTCGCGTTCTTCGGCATCAGCGGTGCTCCCGAGGACTGGTGGTGGCTGATCCTCGGTGCGCTCGCGATGCTCGCGATGTTCGAGTTCGCCAGCATCCCGATGATGGAGAAGCGCAGCCTGGAGCGGCGCCCGTCCTACCAGCAGATCATCGACACCGTGCCGCGCCTGTTCCCGCGCCCGCCCAGCCGCGCGTCCCAGCGGGTGTGAGCCAGCGATGACTGTGCGATGACGAAGGTCGTGGTCGCCGGGCTCGGCGACACAGGCCTGCTCACCGCCGTCCACCTGGCCCGGCACCGCGACCTCGAGGTCGTCGGGATCTCGACCCGGCCGGCGCTCGTCAGCGGGCAGGAGCTCGGCCTGCGACTGGCCCGGCCCGAGACCTGGGCGGCCGAGTACCGGATCGGCCTGGACCGCTTCCGCGGCCTGGACGCGGCACGGGTGCGGCACGCGCGAGTGAGGGGCCTCGACCTCGACGGCCGCTCCGTCGCGGCCACCGATCCCGCCGGCCGTCCCTTCACCGAGTCGTACGACGTCCTGGTGATCGCGACCGGCGTCAGCAACGGCTTCTGGCGCACCCCCGAGGTGCGCACGACCGACCAGATCGACGCCGACCTCGCGGCCGACCACGCCCGGCTCGCCGAGGCCGACTCGGTGCTGGTGGTCGGCGGTGGCGCGGCGGCGGTGGCGACGGCCTACCAGGTCGCCCTGCGCTGGCCCGACACCGTCGTGATGCTCGCCTTCCCCGGTGAGCGGGCGCTGGTCCAGCACCATCCGCGCACGTGGGGGACCGTCGAGCGCCGACTGCGGGAGGCGGGCGTCGACCTGATCCCCGGCCACCGGGCCGACCTCACCGGCGTCGACCTGGGTCGGATCGGCGCCGGTCCCGTCGCGTGGAGCACCGGCCAGCCCGCGACCACCGCGGACGCCGTCATCTGGGCGACCGGCCGGGTGCGACCCCACACCGACTGGCTGGACCCGGCGCTGCTCGACGCCGACGGCTTCGTCGCCGTCGAGCCGACCCTCCAGGTCGTCGGCCACCCCGAGCTCTTCGCGATCGGCGACGTCGCGGCGACCGACCCGTTGCGTTCCTCGGCGCGCAACCGCGCCGACAAACTGCTGGCCCGCAACATCCGGGCCTTCGTCGACGGTGGCGAGCTGGGCAGCTTCAGCCCGCCGCGCCGGCGTTGGGGCTCGGTGCTCGGTGCCGAGCCGGACGGCCTGCGGGTCTTCGCCCCGTCCGGCCGCGACTTCCGTTTCCCGGCCTGGTCGGTGCGGCACGTCCTGTATCCGTGGATCGTGCGGCGAGGAATCTATGGCGGCATCAGGACGTAGGACCTAACCTCGGCCCATGTCCTACGTTGTGACCGGCGCCACGGGATTCATCGGCCGTCGACTCGTCCAGGAGCTCCTCGCCACCCGCGAGGGGACCATCTTCGTGATCACCCGCGCCGGGTCGATGGACCGGATGGAGCGTCTGATCCGGCAGTGGGGCGGCGTCGATCGGGTGCTCCCGATCGTCGGCGACCTGAGCGAGCCGGGGCTCGGCGTGCACCCCGACTGGACCGCGGACCAGATCGGCGGGATCGAGCACTTCTTCCACCTCGCCGCGATCTACGACATCACCGCCGACGCGGCCACCAACGACCTGATGAACATCGAGGGCACCCGGCACGCCCTCGCCCTGGCCGAGGAGCTCCAGGTGGGCTGCTTCCACCAGGTCTCCTCGGTCGCCGCGGCCGGCGACTACGAGGGCGTCTTCACCGAGGAGATGTTCGACGAGGGCCAGCCGCTGCCGTCGCCCTACCACCGCACGAAGTTCGAGTCCGAGCGGATCGTGCGGGAGGAGGCCACGGTGCCGTGGCGGGTCTACCGCCCGGCGATCGTGGTCGGCGACTCCACCACCGGCGAGATGGACAAGATCGACGGCCCCTACTACCTGTTCTCGCTGATCAAGCGGCTGCGGGACGTGCTGCCGGGCTGGTTGCCCCTCGTCGGGGTCGACCTGGGGGACACCAACGTGGTGCCGGTCGACTACGTCGCGCAGGCGATGAACGTGCTCGCGCACCTGCCGGGCCGTGACGGTGAGGCCTTCCACCTGGTCAACCCGACCCCGCAGCCCGTGGTGGAGATGCTGAACGGCTTCTGCGCCGCGGCCGGCGCACCCCGCTTCGCCACCCCGCTGGACCGCAACCTCACCACCCACGCGCTCGGCCTGGTCCCGCGCGCGCTGCGGCCCGGCCGGCTGGTCACCGGCGCGATCCGTTCGCTGCCGCTCCAGGCCGCGCTCAACCAGACCGTCGGTCGTCTCGGGATCCCCGCCGAGGTCCTCGCCCACGTGAACTTCCGCCCGACGTTCGACTCACGCCGCACCCAGGCAGCGCTCGCCGGCGCCCTCGAGGTGCCGTCGTTGGACGACTACATGGCGACGCTGTGGACCTACTGGGAGGACAACCTCGACACCCACACCACCGGCTCGGCTGCCGTCCGCAAGGCGTTGAAGGGCAAGTACGTCGTCATCACCGGTGCGTCCTCCGGGATCGGCCAGGTCACCGCGCTCAAGGTCGCCCAGGCCGGCGGGATCCCGGTGCTGGTCGCCCGGGGCCGGGAGAAGCTCGAGGCGCTCCAGCTCACCATCGAGCTGCGCGGCGGCCAGGCGCACGTCTTCCCGTGCGATCTCTCCGACCTCGAGGCGATCGACGCGCTCGCCACCCGGCTCTCCGAGGAGCTGCCCTCGGTGGACTTCCTGGTCAACAACGCGGGCCGGTCGATCCGGCGCTCGATCAAGCTCAGCCACGACCGGTTCCACGACTTCGAGCGCACCATGCAGCTCAACTACTTCGGTGCGATCCGGCTGATCATGGGGCTGATCCCCGGGATGCAGGCCCAGAAGCACGGCCACGTGGTCAACATCTCCTCCATCGGGGTGCTGACCAACCCGCCGCGGTTCTCGGCCTACGTCGCCTCGAAGGCGGCGCTGGACGCCTGGAGCAACGTGGTCTCGAGCGAGCTCTTCAGCGACGGGATCAGCTTCACCTCGGTGCACATGCCGCTGGTGCGCACGCCGATGATCGCGCCCACCAAGATGTACGACCGGTTCCCGACGATCTCACCGGCGCAGGCGGCCGACATCGTGATCCGGGCCCTCGTCGAGCGGCCGCACGAGATCAACACGCTGTCCGGCACCGTCGGTTCCCTGGCCCACACGATCGCGCCCAAGGCGGCGTTCCGGGTGCTCAACCTGGCCTACCACGTGTTCCCCGACTCGGCGGCCGCGCGCGGGGACGCCGCCCCGGCAACGGAGTCGCAGCAGCAGATGCTCGCCCAGCTGTTCAAGGGCGTGCACTGGTAAGCAGCTCGGCTCAGGGCCAGGCCTGCTCGAGCTCGGTGAGTGCGTCCTCCAGGTGCCCGAGCAGCCGTTGCAGGCTCGGCACGCTGGAGCGGCAGCCGACGATGCCGACGTCGAGGTGCTTGTCCCGGCTGCACAGGGTCACGTTGACCGCCTGGCCGTCGAGCACGATCGAGGCCGGGTACATCCCGTCGAGCCGGGCCCCGTTGAAGTACATCGGTGAGCGCGGGCCGGGCACGTTGGAGATGATCACGTTGAACGGCGGCCGGGTGTACTTGACCACCCCGGGCAGGGGGGTCAGACCCAGCGGCAGCATCTGCAGCCCGGACAGGGCGAGGATCTGTGTCCGGCTGAGGTCACCGAGCAGGCGCTTGGCCTGACCGGCGCTGTGCGAGATCCGCTCGAGCCGGCGCCCCCCGAGCGGCTCGTCGGTGGCGAGGTTGACGATGATCATCCCGATGGCGTTGCCGCCGTCGCGCTCCGTGCCGGGGTTCCGGCCAGCATCGCGGAGGTCGAGGGAGACCGGCACCATCGCGGTCAGCGGTTCGTCTGGGAGGGCGTGCTGCTCCAGCAGGTAGGTCCGCAGGGCGCCGCCGACCATCGCCATCACGACGTCGTTCAGGGTCGTGCCCGAGGCCTTCGCCACCCGCTGGATCCGCTCGATCTCCCACGACTGCGCGGCGAAGCGTCGGGCGCCGCCGACCGGGCCGTTGAGGATCGTCTTGGGTGCGCGGGGCAGGGTCACGTCGCTCTCGCGCCACACGTGCTGGGCGACCTTGAGCGCGCCCGGCACCAGGCTGGCGATCTCCGCCGTGGCCCGAGCGCCGCCGAGCGCCAGGCTCCGAGGCCCGCGCACCGTCGGGGCGGACGCCTTGACCCGCGGCGGCAGCGCCCACGGTGGCACGCAGTCGGTCCGGTTCGGGTCCTCGTCGAACGCGCGGCGCAGCAGGGTCAGCGCCGAGACGCCGTCGACGAGGGAGTGGTGGATCTTGGTGTAGAGACCGATCCGGCCGTCGGCCAGCCCCTCGACGACGTACGCCTCCCAGAGGGGGCGGTGCCGGTCGAGCAGGGTGCCGTGCCAGTGCGAGACGTTCTGCAGCAGCTCCCGGATCCGACCGGGCGCGGGCAGAGCGGTGTGCCGGACGTGGTAGTCGGCGTCGACCGTGTCGTCGGTCGTCCACCAGGTCGAGCCCAGCGACGCGACCGGATCGGCCGGGCGCTTGCGGAACAGGGCCGACAGCTGGGAGGTGTCCCGGAAGCCGGTGACGAGGTCCTGGACGAACTCCGGCCCGGCGCCCTCCGGGGGCTCGAGGAGCAGCAGACCCCCGACGTGCATGGGGTGTTCGCGTGATTCGACCATCAGGAACATCGAGTCAGTGGGAGGCATGAAACCCATCGAGTGAACCTCCAGGAATGACCGGACATCGGGCAGGTGACGAGTACGCTAGCCATTGTTGTGGCATAGGTCACTGTTCTTCGTGCCGAATGGGGAGGCATGAAGTTCCTGATGAGTGGGGGCGGCGTGGCAACACGCACGGGTCGGCACAGCGGTCGCACGGTCGCGGCAGCAGTCACGCCGACGTACTTCGAAGCGACGAGCTGGCGCTCCTGGGCGCTCGGCACCGGAGCCCGGCTGACCGTTCGCCCCGTGCTGGGCCTGTGGGCCCACCTCCCGTTCGACTTCTTCCCGCCCAACCTCGTGGACAAGCTGGCCGCGGGTCGACCGGCGCCTGCGGGCACCCGGGTCGACGAGATCGCGTTGCGCTCCTGCCCGGCCGAGCTCATCCGTGGCAACGGGGTGGGGGACCGGCTCGACCGCGAGGCCGGCGCGATCCTCTACCTGCACGGCGGGGCCTTCCTCTGCTGCGGCCTCAACACCCACCGTGGACTGGTCTCCCGGATCTCGGCTGCGGCCGGGGTCCCGGTGCTCAACGTCGGCTACCGGCAGATGCCCGAGGCGCCGATCACCTGGTCCTTGGCCGACGCGATGGACGGCTTCGCCTGGTTGCTCGACCAGGGCTACCAGCCTGCGGACATCACGCTCGCCGGGGACTCGGCCGGGGGATACCTCGCCTTCGCCCTGGCCCGCGCGGTCCTGGACGCCGGCTGGGGACGACCCGCAGGTGTCGCGGCGCTGTCCCCGGTGCTGCAGATCGATCCGGGCCCACGACGTCAGCACCGCAACGTCGACCGCTGCCAGCTCTTCCCGGCCGCGGCGCTGGACCGCTTCTCCGCCATGATCCGCAAGGTTGACGCGAAGCACGGCGTGCTCGAGCCGCTCGTCGACCCGGTCGACATGGACGTCTCCGACCTCCCGCCGACCCTGATCCAGGTGGGTTCACGCGAGATGCTGATGGCCGACGCCGAGCTGATGGCCAGTCGGCTGGCGGCTGCCGGCGTGCCCGTCGACCTCCAGGTGTGGTCGCGTCAGGTGCACGTCTTCCACGCCGCCGCCTCCTGGCTGCCCGAGGCGCGTGCCGCCGTCGAGGAGGTCGCGACCTTCATCGATCAGGCGATGGGCAGCTCGGTGCGCTCGGCGGCCAGGAGGACCGCGCCGACCAAGCTGGCCCGGTGACCCAGGTCGCTGGTCCGGACCGGCGTCTGCGCGACCATGTCGAGCGCGTGCCGACGCAGGCCGATCCGCGCTGACTCGAGCAGCAGCTCCCCGGCGCGCGCCATGTCGCCGCCGATCACCATCATCTCGGGGTTGAGCAGGTTCGCGACGCTGGCCAGCCCCCACCCGAGGTGCATCCCGGCGTCCTCGAGCGCTCGCAGCGCCGCCGCCTCCCCGGCCCGGGCCGCATCGAGCACGTCGTCCAGGGTCGCGGCCGGCAGCTGCCCCGCCGTCCGGGCGAGCACGGTGTTGATCGAGGTGTAGGCCTCGAGGCAGCCCCGACCACCGCAGCGGCAGATCGGTCCGGCCTCGTCCAGGGTGAGGTGGCCGAGCTCGCCGGCGGTGCCCGCGGCGCCGTGGAAGATCTTGTCGTCGAGGATGATGCCGGCGCCGACGCCGGAGGAGATCTTGACGAAGACCGAGCTCCGGACGCCGTGCGCGACGCCGCGGCGGTGCTCGGCCAGGGCGCCCAGGTTGGCGTCGTTCTCCACGTCGACGGGGATGCCGAAGACGGCCTCGGCGCGGGTCCGGCTGTCGACGCCGTTCCAGCCGGGGAGGATCCCCGGTCCCTGGACCACGTCCTCGGTGATCGGGGCGGGGATGCCCATCGCGGCGCGGAGCACGCGGCCACCCGCCGGGGTGAGCTCGGCGATCAGCTTGGTCGCCAGCGCCAGGGAGTCCTCGTGCTGGTGGGTCGCCTCGAGCGAGATCCGCTCCTCGCCGAGGATCTCGCCGGTGAGCGTGCCGATCGCGACGGCGACGTGGGAGTGACCGAAGTCGACGCCGGCGACCAGGCCGGCGTCGCGGGAGAGCCGGACCGAGGAGCCGCGGCGGCCGCTGCCGGCCTCGGTGTCGACGAGCCGTGCCGCCGCCAGGTCGCGCACGATGTTGGAGACGGTGGCCGGGGCCAGACCGGTGACTCGCGCCAGCTCCGCCTGCGTGTACTCGGTCTCCCCGGATCGGAGCACGTCGAGAACCCGTCGCTGGTTCGCGCTCCGGAGGGAGGCATGGGAACCCGGCGACGGGGAGCGATAGGTGGGCGGTGTCACATCCGTCACGGGATCACTGTGCGGCCCCCAGACTTTGTCGTCAAGTAATAACGATAAAATCGGTGCACATCCCAAATCGGTGACAACTTGCGTCCATGGCTTGACGACAAGGATGTGACCCAGCACACTCAGACTGTTCCTGAGGGCGGCACACCGCCGCCCCTGAAGCGAGGAGAACACCGTGATCACAAACCTTCGGCGCACTGCGGTCGCCGGCCTGGCGCTCCTGGCGGGTGCCGGCGCTCTGACCGCTTGCGGTTCGGACGACGACTCGTCCTCCGGTGACAGCAGCAAGGGCGCGACCATCGCGCTGCTGCTGCCCGAGTCGAAGACCACCCGTTACGAGACCTTCGACAAGCCCCTCTTCGAGGACGCTGTCGCGAAGCTCTGCTCCGACTGCGACGTGAAGTACTACAA
Source organism: Nocardioides sp. JCM 18999 (assembly GCF_055391175.1). Taxonomy (NCBI): domain Bacteria; kingdom Bacillati; phylum Actinomycetota; class Actinomycetes; order Propionibacteriales; family Nocardioidaceae; genus Nocardioides; species Nocardioides sp. JCM 18999. The sequence goes on along the minus strand of NZ_AP043887.1, from coordinate 2,658,882 downwards.
CGCCGACCAGGACGAGGCCAAGCAGAACTCGCAGGTCGACTCCGCGATCAACGCGGGCGCCAAGGTCATCGTCCTCGACCCGGTCAACGGCGCTGGCGCCGGTGGCATGGTCCAGGCCGCGCACGACGCCGACATCAAGGTCGTCGCTTACGACCGCTTCATCGAGGGTGCTGACTACTACCTCTCGTTCGACAACGAGACGGTCGGCAAGATGCAGGGCGAGGCCCTGGTCAGCGCGATGGGCGGCAAGGGCAACATCCTGATGCTCAACGGTGCTCCGAGCGACCCGAACGCTGCTCAGTTCAAGGCCGGCGCGCACAGCGTGATCGACGCCAGCGGGATCAAGATCCTCTCCGAGTACGACAACCCGGACTGGAGCCCGGAGAACGCGCAGCAGTTCGTCACGGACTCGCTCAGCAAGTACAAGCCGTCCGACATCCAGGGCGTCTACGCGGCTAACGACGGCCAGGCCGGTGGCGTTGTCGCCGCTCTGACCGGTGGCGGCTTCAAGGCCGACGCTCTGCCCCCGATCACGGGTCAGGACGCCGAGGTCGCCGCTGTCCAGCGGATCCTCGCCGGCGAGCAGGCGATGACCATCTACAAGCCGATCCCGATCGAGGCCAACACGGCCGCTGAGGTCGCGGTCGCCCTGGCGAACGGTGACGAGCCGGCCGCGACCACCGACACCGGGATCGCGCAGAGCACCTACAAGGACGTCACGTCCTACATCTTCACCCCGGTCGCCGTGACCAAGGACAACGTGAAGGACACCATCATCGCTGACGGTTTCTACACGGTTGCCGACATCTGCACCCCCGACTACGCCGAGGCGTGCAAGGCGGCAGGTCTTTCCTGATGTCAGAAGTCCCCGTTAACGGTGGACACGACGGGACGGTGACCCCCAACTCGGGGGCCACCGTTCTGTCGTTGTCCGGAATCACGAAGCGCTTCGGTGCCGTTCAGGCGCTCACTGACGTCAGTCTCGACGTCAAGGCCGGCGAGGTCGTGGCCCTGGTGGGCGACAACGGTGCCGGCAAGTCCACGCTGATCAAGATCATCTCGGGCGTCTACCAGCCCGACGAGGGCACCATCGAGCTCGAGGGCAAGGCGGTCAAGGTCCCCGGCCCGTCCGCGGCCCAGGGCCTCGGTATCGCCACGGTCTTCCAGGACCTCGCCCTGTGCGACAACCTCGACGTGGTCGCCAACCTCTTCCTCGGCCAGGAGAAGAACCGCCTCAGCGTGATCGACGAGGTCACGATGGAGTCCGAGGCCTGGCGTCTGCTGCGCAGCCTCTCGGCCAAGATCCCGTCGGTCCGGATCCCGATCGCCGCCCTCTCGGGCGGTCAGCGCCAGACGGTCGCGATCGCGCGCTCCCTGGTCGGCAACCCGAAGGTCGTCCTCCTCGACGAGCCGACCGCCGCCCTCGGTGTGGCCCAGACCGCCGAGGTGCTCAACCTGGTCGAGCGGCTGCGCGACCAGGGCCTCGGCGTCATCCTGATCAGCCACAACATGGCCGACGTCCAGGCGGTCTCCGACCGGATCGTGGTCATGCGCCTGGGCCGGAACGCCGCCGAGTTCAAGACCGCAGAGACGAGCACCCAGCAGTTGGTCGCTGCGATCACCGGTGCCTCGGACAACGTCGTGGCGGCTCGTGCCGAGCGCCACGCCCAGGGAGGCACCCATGAGTGAGAAGCAGCAGGAGGTCGCTGCTGACCTGATGGATGAGCGCCTCATCCAGCACAAGGGATTCGGCGCGTTCCTCTCCGCGCAGTGGACGCGACTGCGTTCCGGCGAGCTCGGTGCCCTGCCCGTCGTGATCGGGCTGGTCGTCATCTGCATCGTGTTCCAGGCGCAGGAGGACGTGTTCCTCTCCTCGCGCAACATCGTCTCGATCACCCAGTTCGCGGCCCCGATCGGAATCATCTCGCTCGGCATCGTGCTGGTGCTGCTGCTGGGGGAGATCGACCTGTCGGTCGGTTCCGTCTCCGGTCTGGCCGCAGCGGTGATGGCGGTGCTGATCGTCAACCACGGCATGTCCGAGTGGCTGGCCATCCTGGTCGCGGTCTGCGTCGGTCTGGCGATCGGTCTGGTCTACGGCGCCCTGTTCGTCTGGGTCGGCGTGCCGTCGTTCGTCTTCTCCCTCGCGGGCCTGCTCGGGTTCCAGGGGCTGCTGCTCTACGTCCTGGGCAAGAACGGCACGATCAACCTGCCCAACGAGTCGCACCTGCGCGACTTCGCTCGGACCCAGTGGGTCAGCCCCACGTGGTCCTACATCCTGGTCGCTGCTGCCGTGCTGCTCTTCGTCGCCGGCCAGCTGCTGACGATCCGGAGCCGCAAGGCCGCCGGTCTGAGCACGCCGTGGCTGCCGATGGTCGCCATCAAGGCGATCGCCCTGGCCGTCGGCCTGGGGCTGATCACCTGGTACGTCAACGACGACCGCGGGTGGAGCTACCTGTGGGTCTTCTTCGTGTTCCTGGTGATCATCGTCGACTTCGCGCTGCGTCGGACCACCTGGGGCCGGCACGTCTTCGCCGTCGGTGGCCAGGTCGAGGCAGCACGTCGCTCGGGCATCAAGGTCAACGGGGTCTACTTCTCCGTCTTCGCCCTGACGTCGTTCTTCGCTGCGCTCGGTGGTCTGATGGCCGCCGGTCTCCAGACCAGCGTCTCGCAGGCGAGCGGTACGACCGACACCAACCTGACCGCGATCGCGGCCGCCGTCATCGGTGGCACGTCGCTCTTCGGTGGTCGTGGATCGGCCTGGTCGGCGCTGCTCGGCATCCTGGTGCTGCAGGCGATCGCGAACGGTCTCAACCTGCTCAGCGTGGACAGCTCGGTGCGCTTCATGGTCACCGGCCTCGTCCTGCTGCTGGCCGTGGCGATCGACTCGGTGAGCCGTCGCGCACGCACCAGCAGCGGACGCTAGCGAATCACGAAGGTCACGCCGTCCATTCCTTGAGGCGGGAGATGACCGACGCCGGGTCCTGGTCAACCGGGATCACCTGGAGGTCGGTCACTCCCGCTTCACGGAAGGCGGCGATCCGCTCCTTCACGTAGGACTCCGGTCCGACCAGATTGAGCATCTCGAGGAGGTCGAGGGGCACACGCTCCTCGGCCTCCTTCTTCTTACCGGCCAGGTAGAGCTCCTGGATCTCGGCGGCCTCGGCCTCGAAGCCGTAGCTGCTCACCAGGGTGTTGTAGAAGTTCTTCCCCTTCGCGCCCATGCCGCCGACGTAGAGCGCGACGAACGGGCGCATGAAGTCGAGCATCGGTTTGACGTCCTCGCCGATCGCGACCAGGCCACCGGCGCTGATCTCCAGCGGGCCGAGGTCGGCCGAGCGCTTGGCGGTGCCCTTGGCGAGCGCGTCGCCCCAGATCGAGCCGGCGTGCTCGGGAGCGAACAGGATCGGCAGCCAGCCGTTGGCGATCTCGGCGGTCAGGGCGACGTTGGCGTCACCGAGCGCGGCGATCCAGATCGGCATCTCGGAGCGCTCGGGATGGGTGATGATCTTCAGCGGCTTGCCCAGCCCGGTGCCCTGGTCGGCGGGCAGCGGCAGCTGGAACTGCTTGCCGTCGTAGACGAGCCGTTCGCGACGCAAGCCCATCCGGAGGATCTCGATCAGCTCGCGGGTGCGCTGCAACGGCTTCTCGTAGGGCACCCCGTGGAAGCCCTCGATCACCTGCGGGCCCGAGGCGCCCAGCCCGAGGATGCCGCGGCCGCCGCTGACGTTGTCCAGTCCGGCCGCGGTCTGGAGCATCGCTGCGGGGGTGCGGGAGTAGACGTTGAGGATGCCCGAGGCGATCTCGATCGTCTCGGTCTTCGCGGCGAGGTAGCCCATCAGGGTCGGGGCGTCGAAGCCGTACGCCTCGGCGACCCAGACCCGGTCGAGTCCGGCCTTCTCGAGCTGGGCGACGCCGTCGGCGGCCTCACGGGGGTTGCCGGCGTACTGGAGAGGTGTCGAGATCTTCACCCGACGAACTTAACCAGGTGACAGGATGACCGCCATGCCGTGGACCCTGGCCGATCCGCTCACCGATGCCCATCGTCGTCGGCTGACCGGTGCCGGCGTGCCCGCCGAGGTGCTCGACGACCTCGAGCTGCGGGCCATCGATCACGCCGATCTTCCGGACTGGTTCGCCGAGAGCACCAGCGCGATCTACCTCGCCCCCGGGGTCGACGTCCCGGCCAAGGTGCTCAACACGATGGTGCTCTACCCGTTCGACGACGTCCTGATCGTGATCGCCTGCGACAGCCCGAACCTCGACTCGCTGCTGATCGGCGGCGACGACGCCCTGGTCTTCCTCGGTCCTGACAGCGCCTTCACCTGCTCGTCGATCTACTGCGGCTCCGGTTCCTCGATCGTGCTGGTCGGGGGAGTGACGGCGACGCGGTGCGCGATCATCGACGCCCGCAACGGTGGCTCGATCTTCGCCGAACCCGGGCAGCTCTGGGCCTCCGACGTCTACGTCGCCACCGACGACATGCACCGGCTGACCGACGTGGCCACCGGGATGAGGCTCAACCCGTTCGGTGCCCACATCCGGCTCGGCTCGCACCTGTGGTTGTGCAAGGACGTGATCGTCTCCGGGAACGTCGAGATCGGCGCCGGCTCGGTGGTCGGCGCCCGCTCCGTCGTGCGGAACCAGAAGGTGCCGGAGCAGGTGCTCGTCGCCGGTGTCCCGGCCCGAGTCATCCGCGAAGGGGTCACCTGGGACCCGAACGACGTGCCCTAGCCGGGCGCCGTTCACGTTGCGGCAGCGCCCAGGACACATCGACTGTCCAGCCTGAGGACATGACCTCGCACGGCTTGGGTCTCGTCATCGGACACCGTGGCGCACCCTCGCACAGCCCCGAGAACACGCTCGCCTCCTTCCGGCTCGCCTGCCGGATGGGGGTCGACGCGATCGAGACCGACATCCAGATGTCGCGCGACGGGGTCCTGGTCCTCGTGCACGACGCCGAGCTGTCCCGGACCACGGACGTGGCCGACCACCCGGAGTACGCCGGGCGTCGGACCCGGAAGGTGATCGGACGGGAGCTGCTCGAGGGCTGGTTCGTCGACGACTTCACGCTCAGCGAGCTCCGCACGCTGAACAACCCGAGCACCCGGATCCCGACCCTCGACGAGCTGCTGTTCCTGCTCGCCGCCGAGTCGCGACGGGCGGGGCGCCGGATCGGCCTGCACGCGGAGGTCAAGCACCCGGCGTACTTCGCCGCTGCGGGTCTCCCGATGGCCGGGCCGCTGCTGTCCACCCTGCGCGACCACGGCGTCGGACGGCGGGGGAAGCGGGTCTGGATCCAGTCCTTCGACGAGCAGTTCCTGCGGGCGCTCTCACCGGCGACCGACGTCCCGCTGGTCCAGCTGGTCGATGTCGGTCAGCCGTTCACCTGCGGGGAGGTGGCCGGCTACGCCGACGCGCTCGGGCCGCACCGCAGCCTCGTCCTGGCCGGTGGCCTGGTCGAGACCGGGCTGGTGGCCGAGGCCCACCGTGCCGGGCTCTACGTCTTCGCCTGGACCCTGCGCGGCGGCGCCGACCAGGCTCGGGCCTTCCTCGACGCCGGCGTCGACGGCATCTTCACCGACGACCCGCTCGTCGCGGTCGGCGCCCGCCCGCCGGCGCTCAGCGCCTGACGGTCACCGGCGGACGCCGTGACGTCGGGCGCCCGAGAAGGCGACCGCGGCCAGGCCGACGGCACCGGCCACCAGCCACGGGACGGGCAGCAGCCAGCGGATGTCCTCGCCGCTGACGACGTCGCCCTCGACCAGCGCCCAGGCGCCGACCATGCACAGGAACGCCAGGCCCATCACCAGGTGGCCGACGCTGACCGGGTGCCAGCCGCTGCGCCTCTCCTCGGGCTCCGGGACGGCGTCGGTCGGGATCGTGGTGAACTCGCTCATCTCACTGCTCGCTCTCGATGGTGATCTCGCCGACGTTCAGCTCGGCGTCGATGATGATGCTGGGCAGGTCGCTGCCGAGGTGCTGGCCGGCGGTCGAGGTGATGTCCACGCCGCCGCCGTCGTGGCCGAGGACCTCGGTGTGGCCGAACCCGTCGATGTGGGCGTTGGCTCGCACCGCGACCCCGGCGGGAACGATGACCTCGATCCGGCCGACGTCGCCCTCGAGGCCGATCCGTCGGCCGTCGAGTCCGTCGAGGTCGGTGACCTGGCGCAGGTCGAGCACCGTCTCGCCGACCTTCATCTCGTAGGTGTCCAGCACGGCTGAGGCCGACAGCGGGGTGTAGGTGACGCGTCGGTCCTGGTCGTCCCAGGCCGTGGCGACCGTCGTGGCCGCCAGCACGGGAGCGATCAGCAGACCGACCAGGATCAGGCCGCCCGCGCGGCCCCAGAAGGCACCGAGGGCCAGCATCAGACCGACGATGCCGAGGGCGAGCGCCGGGTAGGCCGAGGCGACCACGTCGGCACCGGCCCCGTCGATCACGCCCAGCACACCCTCGGCGAGCGCGATCAGCGCGAGCGTGAACCAGAACAGCAGGGGCCCGCGGCGGGTGGTCCTGCGCAGCTGGGCGCGCTCGGCCCGGAGACGGGCCTTGGCCAGCGCTGCGTCGGTGCGGGCCTGCGACTTGGCCAGCGCGGCGGCGGTGCGCTGGTCGGCGCTGGCGAGCGCCTGGTCGATCGAGGCCTGGGTCTGCTGGTGCGCCTTCTCCAGCGCCTCGACCACCGCGACCTCGGTCTCGCCGCGGTCCTCGGCCGCAAGGTCCCGGCGACCCCAGATCCGGGTGAAGACCAGGATGATGATCAGCGTCGGGATGATCCACCAGGGGAAGTCGAACCCGCCGGCGACGTCGCCGATCAGGGCGAGGGCGGCGATCCCGAGGGCGATCCACATCGCCAGCGCCCGGGAGCGGGCGTCGAGGGTGACCACGGCACGACCGTCGCGCTCGTCGGGCATGAAGAGCCACCCGGCGCCGTAGATCAGGACGCCGGCACCGCCGAAGAAGACGGTGACGACGAACGCGATCCGGACGACGACCGGGTCGATGTCGAGGTGGCGTGCGATGCCGCCGGCGACCCCGGCGACGTAACGGTTCTCCGGACTGGCCGAGGAGGTGCGCACGAGGCGGCCCAGGTCGCGGGCCTCGTCGCGGGTGACCCGGGGGCCCTCCGGAGCTTCGGGAGGAGTGTCGGTGGTGCTCATGGTGACCACTCTCCGTCGCGAACCACCCTCGGGGGTATCGGGGACGACCCCGGGTCGACCCCGATACCGCCGGACCCCGTCCCCTGCCACGATGGAGCCATCATGAGTTCCGAGGCACCACATCTCGACCCCCCTGCGTTCGAGCGACCCATCCGGCGCGCGACCCGCGACATGGACGACGCCGTTGTCGGCGGAGTCGCCGCCGGTCTCGCCGAGCACCTGGCCTGGCCGGTGCTCTGGGTCCGGGCAGGCTTCGTGGTGCTCACCGCCCTGGGTGGACTCGGTGCCATCTTCTACGCCGCGCTCTGGGCGGCCCTGCCCTCGCGCGACCGGTTCCTCGCCTCCACCCCCGGCGCCGAGAGCGCGACCCGCGGCGGTCGACGACCGGGCCGCACCGGCCGGTTCTCCGACATCGGGCCGACGGTCGCGCTCTCCGCCCTGGGCCTCGGGCTGATCTTCGCCGTCGAGGTGATGTTCGGCCTGAGCAGTCTCTTCTGGCCCCTGCTGCTCGCCGGGGGCGGGATCGCGCTGCTCTGGCGCCAGGCCGACGAGGCCCAGCGCGAGCGGTGGCTGGACTCGGCCGGCCGGATCAGCCCCGGTCGACTCTTCTTCGGCCAGGGGTGGCAGTCCTGGGTGCGGATCGTGCTCGGGCTCGTCCTCCTGCTGACCGCCGCCGTCGGGTACGTCGCGATCTTCAACCGCACCGCGCACGGACTGGTGTTCGCGATCGTGCTGCTGGTGGGCGCCCTGGTGATCGTGATCGGCCCGGTCTTCAACCGGCTGACCAGCGACCTCTCGGCCGAACGGGACGAACGGATCCGGACCCAGGAACGCGCCGACGTCGCGGCGCACCTGCACGACTCGGTGCTCCAGACGCTGGCGCTGATCCAGAAGAACGCCGCCGACCCCAACGCCGTCACGAAGCTCGCGCGAGCCCAGGAGCGCGACCTGCGGAACTGGCTCTACACCGAGGCGCCGGCAGGGGAGGACACCGTCGTCGGCGCCCTCGGCGCGGCCGCCGCCGAGGTCGAGGACAGCCACGGAGTCGCGATCGAGGTGGTCTTCGTCGGTGACGCCCCGTTGGACGAGGGACTCCGGCCCCTGGTCGCGGCAGCCCGGGAGGCCCTGGTGAACGCGGCCAAGCACGCGCAGGTGGACCAGGTCTCGCTCTACGCCGAGGTCACCGCCGAACGGGTCGAGGTCTTCGTCCGCGACCGGGGAGTCGGCTTCGACCCCTCCCAGGTGGCCGAGGACCGGCACGGCGTGGCCAACTCGATCATCGGCCGGATGGCCCGGCACGGTGGACTGGCCCGGATCGACTCCGAACCCGGCGAAGGAACCAACGTGCACCTGACCATGCCCCGGGAGAACCGAGAGAAGGAGCAGCCCCATGAGTGAGGCAGCCACCACCGAACCGGTCGGCGTCGTGATCGTCGACGACCACGCGATGTTCCGCCGCGGCGTTCACGCGGAGCTGGATGCCGACCCGGACCGGGTCACCGTGCTGGGCGAGGCCGCCGACGTCGACGAGGCGATCCGGGTCATCGCCGACACGGCCCCCGCCGTCGTACTCCTCGACGTGCACCTGCCCGGGGGAGGCGGCGCCGAGGTGATGCGCCGCTCGCCGACGGTCGACGGGAAGCCGCTCTACCTGGCGCTGTCGGTCTCCGACGCCGCCGAGGACGTGATCGGGACGATCCGCGGGGGAGCCCGCGGCTACGTCACCAAGACCATCACCGGCCCCGAGCTGGTCAACGCCATCCAGCGCGTCGCCACCGGGGACGCGGTCTTCAGCCCGCGGCTGGCCGGGTTCGTGCTCGACGCCTTCGCCGGGCAGATCGACGTCGCCAGCGTTGACGAGGACCTCGACCGGCTCTCGGAGCGCGAACGCGAGGTGATGCGGCTGATCGCGCGCGGCTACGCCTACAAGGAGGTGGCCCGCGAGCTCTTCATCTCGATCAAGACCGTGGAGACCCACATGTCCTCGGTGCTGCGCAAGCTCCAGCTCAGCTCCCGACACGAGCTGACCCGATGGGCCAGCGATCGGCGGCTGCTCTAGGCTGCGCGCCATGGAGATCCTGCGCCTCGTCCTGCTCGCCATCCACCTGCTCGCCTTCGCGGCGCTCGCCGGTGGGCTGCTCGCTCAGTGGGGTCAGGCGGAGAAGAAGATCACCCCGGTGATCCGCTGGGGCGCCCGGATCGCCCTGCTCGCCGGCCTCGGCCTGGTGGGCGTCCTCGAGGCCGACGACATCCACCCGAACGCCGCGAAGATCGCGATCAAGTTCGTGATCGCGTTCGTGATCCTGGGCCTGGTCGAGCCGAACGGCAAGAAGCCGAAGATCAGCGACGGCCTCTACTACGCCATCCTCGGCCTCACCGTGGCGAACCTGCTGGTCGCGCTCTTCTTCCACCCGGCGCACGGCGCCTACTGAGTCGCGTTCAGCCTGCGTTCGAGGAACCTGCGCTCGGCGGCGTTCTCGGTGAGCAGGAGCGCTTCCTCGTAAGCGCTCCGGGCCTCCTCCGTGCGGCCCAGCTGGGCCAGCAGGTGGGCGCGGGCGGCCGGCAGATAGCCGTACGTCGCCAGCTGCGGCTCGGCACTGAGCCGGTCCAGCGCGGCGAGACCCGAGGTCGGTCCCGCAGCGAACCCCACGGCGATCGCCCGGTTCAGCTCGACCACGGGTGAGGGCCAGGCCGCGGCGAGCAGGTCGTAGAGACCGACGATCTCGGGCCAGTCGGTCTCGGCCCACGTCGGCGCCTCGGCGTGCACGGCGGCGATCGCCGCCTGCAGCGCGTAGCGGCCGGGTGGCCGCGAGCGCAGCGCCTCCTGCACCAGTCGCACCCCCTCGGTGATGGCGGCCCGGTCCCACTGCGAGCGGTCCTGGTCGGCCAGCAGCAACAGCTCGCCCGTCTCCGGGTCGAGCCGGGTGCTGCGGCGGGCGTCGGTGAGCACCACCAGCGCCAGCAGGCCGGTCACGTCGGCGTCGTCCGGCAGGAGCTGGTGCACCATGCCGGCCAGGTCCAGGGCACGCTCCACCAGGTCGACCCGGACCAGGTCGGCACCGGCGGGTGCGGTGTGTCCCGTCGTGAAGATGAGGTGCACGGTCGCGAGGATCGACCGGACCCGGTCCGGCAGCTCCTCGACCGGCGGCACCCGGTAGGGGATCCGGGCGCCGGCGATCTTCTTCTTCGCCCGGGTGATCCGGGCCGCCATCGTGGACTCGGAGACGAGGAACGCGCGGGCGACCTCGGCGGTGGTCAGGCCACACACCAGGCGCAGCGTCAGCGCGACCTGGGCGTCCGGGTGGAGCGCCGGGTGGCAGCAGGTGGAGATGAGTCGGAGCCGGTCGTCGGGGTACTCGCTCCCCGGGTCTTCGGCGTCGCCGACCGGCTCGACCTCGTCCATCACCAGCTCGGGCATCGCCCGGCGGAACAGGGCGTCGCGGCGCAGCTGGTCGATCGCCCGGTTCCGCGCGGTCACGGTCAACCAGCCACCCGGATGGCGCGGGATGCCGTCGACCCAGGCGACCAGCGCCCGGGCGTAGGCGTCCTGGACGCATTCCTCAGCCAGGTCGAGGTCGCGCGTGACGCGCACCGTCGAGGCGAGCACGTGGGCCCACTCCCGACGGTGCGCGTCGGCGACAGCCGCCGCAGCGGCTGCGGCGCTCACGCGGGACTCACCCCATGCTCAGGACCGGCCGAACCTCCAGGCCGCCGGTCGTCACGGGCACCTGCTTGGCCAGGGCGATCGCCTCGTCCAGGTCGGCGGCCTCGACGAGGTAGTAGCCGCCGAGCGCCTCCTTGGACTCGATGAACGGTCCGTCGGTGACCGTGAAGCTGCCGGCTCCGTCCGGGCGGACGGTGGTCGCGGTCGCCACCGAGGCGAGGGCGTTGCCGCCCGCGATCTTCGCGCCGGCGTTCTCGTTGAAGGCGTTGTGGCCCTCCATCAGCCGGGCGCTGACGGCCTCGTCGGTCAGCCAGGTCTCGTCGTCGTAGATCAGGATCAGGAACTGGGACATCGCAGTCGTCCTTTCGGTCGTGGCGGTCCGCCGTTCGGGCCGTCCTCACTTCCGACGGCCAGCATCTCGCGAAATCGACACCAGCGGGACAGTCAGCGCGACAGTCAGCGGGACAGGGAGACACCTTCGGCCGTGATCGCGACCAGGACGCCGGAGCCCTCGGTGGCCAAGGTCCCGATCAGGTCGATCAGGATGGTGTCGACCTCCACCTGCTCGACGTCGCCGAGACGGTGGGCCAGCTCGTGGGTCGGGATCGGTGCGCCCTCGGCGTACATCAGCAGCTCGAGGACGTCGAAGGCGACGTCGGAGACGTCCAGTCGCCGCGAGTCGAGCAGGACGACGCCCTCCTCCGGGTTCAGCCGCAGGTCGCCGAGCCCGATCCAGTCGCCCTGGTAGGTCACGCCGCTCACGTCGGCGGTCGTCGGCACCCCGGAGAGCGAACGGACGACCTCGATCCCGGCCGCCCGGAGCCCGGCGCTGAGTCGGTCACCGAGCTCGGGGTCCACGACCGCGACCCCCGGGTGGTGGAACCGGGCGACCTGGTCGGCCGTGGCCGCGTCGCTGGCGACGATCACCTCGAAGCCCTCTGCCTCGAGCTCGGCGTGCGCCTGAGCCATCCGGTCGACGTGAGCCGTCACCAGCAACGCCAGCGCGCGCCGGGAATCACCCGGTGGGGTGGGGGACCTCGTCATCGGCGAACCTCGTCTGCGTCTGGGCCCAGCGTGAAGGTGTTCGGACGAACCGTATTGTCCCTGCCCCCGCCCGGGATCAGGTGCAGGATCGCGATTCCGGCACTGCCGTTCGGGACCGTCAGGTGGTTGCCGGTGATCGTCCACCCGTTCCCCTTGAGGTCCACGACGGAGTCCGCCGTCGACGTCGGCGGCTGAGCTCCGCTCAGCTCGCTCCCGGAGATCACGCCGTCGCGGGTGCCCTCCTTGATGTCGACGGCTTCGGCCGTGGTGGCGGTGACGGTCGCGTCGATGATCCGGTTGCGATCGCTCCGATCGGGGCCGCAGTCGGAGAACTCGCACCAGTTCGACTGCGCGCTTCCGACGTAGATCCCCTCGCCGAACTCGGGGTCACGCAGTCCGGTCGAGCTGATCTCGACCCCCTCGACCAGGTTGTCGCTGCTCCCGGCCCGGAGGTGGAGGGCCTCGTCGCCGACGTCGTGGATCCTCAGGTCGCGGAGCGTGGTGTGCTGGGTGGCGTCGAGCACGACGCCCTTCTTCCCTCCGGTGACGCTGAACCCCTCCACCGTCCACCACGCGGCACCGTCGAGGTGGACGGCGTACCCCTGGCCGACGTCGCCGGCGTCGACCACCGCCGAGGCGGGGCCGCACAGCTCGATCGGGCGTTCCTGGGTGCCGGACGCCATGATCGTGAGCCGGGTCCGGTAGGTGCCGGGGGCGAGCGCGATCCGATCACCCGGGCGGGCCCGGGTGACGGCGCGGGTCAGGGCGTCGCTGTCACGGACGACGATGTCGGCCGAGCAGCTCGCCGGCACCCCGGACGTGTCGGGTCCGTCGGCCGAGCACGCGCTCAGGAGCAGCGCCAGCGGCACCGTCCCTCGCAGCACCCGGGCAGGAGTGGAGGGACGCGGCACCGGCACAGTTTCGCAGAGCGCGGTGCCGTGTCCCTCAAATTGCTGAATGAAGTCCTGCTGTCCCCCTAGGATCTGCTAGGGGAGCTCAACGCCGGCTCGGGCGACACACAGGGGAGGGCCGAGCGTGGCTTGGCTGCAACAGGTGCAGGACACCATGCGCTGGGTGCTGCCCTTCGGCGCGATCGGGATGTTCTCCTGGGGCTTCTGGCTGGTCCGCAAGATCCTCTCCGCGACCGCGCGCCCGACGCTCAACGACTTCCGCACCACGACGACGCTGGTGGTGCCCTCGTTCCACGAGGACCCCGACGTCCTGATGCGCTGCCTGCACACCTGGATCGCGCAAGGACCGACCCGGATCATCGTCGTGCTCGACGTCGAGGACGTCGAGGCGGAGTCGCGGATCCTGGCCCTGGGCGACGGACGCGTCGAGGCCGTCATGTTCCGGCACCAGGGCAAGCGCAGTGCTCTCGGCGTCGGACTCCGCATGGTCGACACCGAGCTGGTCATCCTGATCGATTCCGACACGGTGTGGGAGAACGGCATGTACGCCGCCATCCAGATGCCGTTCGTCGACCCGGCGGTCGGAGCCGTCAGCACACGGCAGAACGTCTACCTCCCCAAGAGCAGCATCTGGCGTCGGGTCGCCGACTGGATCATCGACCTGCGCTACTTCGACTACGCCCCCGCGATGGGACGGTTCGGTGGCGTCATCTGTGCCTCCGGCCGGACCAGCGCGTTCCGCTACAGCGCCGTCCGGGATCGGATCGGGGAGCTCGAGAACGAGTACTTCCTCGGCCGCAAGTGCATCGCCGGTGACGACGGCCGGCTCACCTGGTTGGTGCTGTCCCAAGGCCTCCGGGTCGCGCACCAGGACAGTGCCCGGGCGCTGTCGATGTTCCCGTCGACCTTCAGGGCCTTCGTGAAGCAGCGGGTGCGGTGGAGTCGGAACTCCTACCGCTGCTACCTGACCGCGATCCGGCACGGCTGGATCTTCCGGACCCCGCTGATCTCCCAGCTGACGGTGCTCCAGATCCTGCTCACCCCGTTGACCGCGGCCTTCAGCGTCGCGTACGTCGGCCTCGCGGTGCGTTCGCCGCACCCGGAGCTGGCGCTCGGGCTGGCGCTGGCCTGGCTGATCGTCGGCCGAGGGATCCGGGGGATCAGCCACCTGTGGCGACGTCCCGAGGACATCTGGATCCTGCCGCTGGTCGCCGTGATGATCCTGTTCATCGGCGGCCCGATCAAGCTCTACGCCTTCTTCACCATGAACAAGCAGGGCTGGCTGACCCGGACCGAGGGACAGATCGGTGGCGAGGGCCAGACCGAGGCCAGCCTCAACGTGGGAGCCGCCCGATGAGCCACGACGCTGCTGCCACCGCGGCCGAGCGCGGGGACACCGTGGGGGCGCGGGTGCGCTGGCCCCTGCGCCTGCTGATCCTGCTGCTCGTCGTCGCCACGGTCACGGTGATCGCGCTGGAGAGGCGCGGCGCGACCTCCGAGAAGACCGACGTCCCGACGGCCGCAGCGACGCCGAAGCACGAGGACACCACGCCTGATGACGCCGTGATGCAGCGCCAGGCCGATCTGGTCGTCGCCGAGGACCGTCGACTCCGCGCCGCCGTCAGTGCCGACGCCGACGGGATCACCGTGTCCCACGGGACCACCCTGGTCGGCCCCCGCAAGCAGCCGTACACCCTGGCCGACCTGGTCCGGGCCGGTGCGATCGTCCGCCGCTCGGCGACGGTCGTCGAGGTCGTCCGCCCGATCGTGGTCCGTCGCGGGGCCCGCCTGGTCCTGCGGGCGCCGGGCCAGACGCTCCGGCTCCGCAGTGGTCCGTCGGGCTTCACCAGCATCGTGGCCTGGGGCGGATCCCTCGTCCTGGGCGGTGCCGACGGCCGGTCGATGGTGGTCACCTCGTGGAACGACGGGGCAGCCTCCGCAGACGGTCTCGTCGACGACGGCCGGGCGTACCTGCGGGTCAAGGAGGGCGTGTTGGAGGCCGACCACGTCGACCTGCGCAACCTCGGGTTCTGGAGCGGTCGGACCAGTGGACTCGCGCTCACCGGCGGCGAGCAGGGTACGACGACGGGGCGGGTCAGCCACGCGTCGATGAGCGGGATGCATGCCGGCTTCTTCGCCGACGGGACCGACCGGGTCCGGATCGAGTCCTCGGTGGTCCGCCGCTCGTCGTGGGCCGGGATCTACCTGAACGGGGCGCAGCACGTCGACGTGGTCGACACCGAGGTCGCCCTCAGCGGGGGGAACGGGATCGATGTCCGGCAGGGCAGCAGCGGGGTCGCGCTGACCCGGGTCACGGCGACCGGTTCGGGTGGCTACGGCGTCCGGGTCGACGGCAATCCCCGGGCGGAGGGAGTGAACGCCGCCGGTTACGGGCCGGCGCACTTCGCCGACCTCACCGCCACCGGTGGACGAATCGCTGACAACAGGTCAGGGGGTCTGCTGCTGGACCACATGGACGACGTCACGCTCGCCGGACTGGCCGTGGACGAGCAACGGACCGCGTTGGAGGTCCGCGGCTCCACCGGCGTCGACCTCACCCGCAGCAGCCTCGCGTCGGGCTCCCACGCTGCCCTGGTCGTCGTCGACGAGGCCGATCGGGTCGGACTGCACGACGTCACCGTCACGGCGCCGGAGGTCGGCGTCGAGAGCACGGACTCCGCCGTCGAGGTGGAGGACGGATCGTTCACCGTCGACAAGGGGCACGGTCTGGTGTTCGACGGCGGCTCGGCGACGATCACGGGCGCGGAGGTCAACGGCATCGGTTCGGCCGCGATCACCCAGCGTGATGCCTCGGTCGAGATCGTCGACCTGGGCGGTGACTGGAAGTACCGGCCGGACGTCCTGCTCTGGCTCGAACGCCACTCCGCGCTGCTGCCCTACCTGCCGCTGGTCCCCGTCGTGGTGATCGGCAGCCTCCTGGTCTGGCGGCGCCACCGTTCGCAGGCCCGGCTGCGCGCCATGATGGCCGAGGCGTTCACCGAGCGCGGCAAGGAGCTCCTGCTCGACTACCGCGCCCCGGGCGAGCGCGGGCTGATCACGGCCCCCACCTCGTTCTCGGCGGCGGCCGAACCGCTCGACGACGTCGCCGCCGCTCGCTTCGCGGTCACCGCGGTCCGGGACTTCGGGCACCCGCCGGCCCGCGTCGCCCGCATCCTGGGCTACCCGACCTCGCGGGTCCGGTCCTGGGTCGAGGACGACGACAGCGCTAGCGCCAGCCCAGCGCCGGCGCGACGTGAGTGAGCAGGTTGTCGAGGAGCTTGACGTTGTAGTCGACCCCGAGCTGGTTGGGCACCGTCAGGAGCACCGTGTCGGCGATCGCGAGCGCCTCGTCCTCGGCCAGCTGCTTGATCAGCTGGTCGGGCTCGGCGGCGTAGGTGCGACCGAAGACGGCACGGAAGTTGTCGATCTGACCGACCTGGTCGCTGCTCTCGCCCTGCCCGCCGAAGTACGCGGCGTCGATCTCGTCGACGATCGGCATGATCGACCGGCTGACCGAGACGCGAGGGGTGCGCTCGTGGCCGGCTTCGCGCCAGGCCGCGTGGTAGCCCTCGATCTGCTTGCGCTGCTGGACGTGGAACGGCTCGCCGGTCTCGTCCTCCTTGAGCGTGGAGCTCTGCAGGTTCATCCCGAGCTCGGCGGCCCACCGGGCGGTGGAGTCGGAGCCGGCACCCCACCAGATCCGCTCGCGCAGCCCGGCGCTGTGCGGCTCGAGCCGGAGCAGGCCGGGCGGGTTGGCGAACATCGGGCGCGGGTTCGGCTGGGCGAAGCCCTCTCCGCGCAGCACCTCGAGCAGCACCTGGGTGTGCCGACGCGCCATCTCGGCGCCGCTCGGGTCGGACTCCTCCGGGGCGAAGCCGAAGTAGCGGAACCCGTCGACGACCTGCTCCGGGCTGCCCCGGGAGATGCCGAGCTGGAGTCGGTGGCCAGCGATCAGGTCCGCGGAGCCGGCGTCCTCGGCCATGTAGAGCGGGTTCTCGTAGCGCATGTCGATCACGCCGGTCCCGATCTCGATCCGGCTGGTGCGCGCCCCGATCGCCGCCAGCAGCGGGAACGGTGAGCTGAGCTGCCGGGCGAAGTGGTGCACCCGGAAGTACGCCCCGTCGATGCCCACCTCCTCGGCACCCTCGGCGAGCTCGATCGACTGCGTCAGGACGTCGGCGGCCGACCGCGTGGCCGACTGCGGGGAGGGGTTCCAGTGCCCGAAGGAGAGGAACCCGATGTTCTTACGATCACCCATGTTGACTGGAACGTTCATGTCTCGCCGTCCATTCCTCGTACCTCGGCCCGGTGAGTGGCAGAAGCGTCGGTGCTGCCGCCTAGGCTGGTCCCAGCATGTCTGTCATCCCTGGTTTTGAGTCCTTCGCCGCCCCCAGTCCCGCTCCCGCCGTCCGTCGAGGACCCAGTGCGGAGGAGCTCCTCGACGGGCTGAACGAGCCCCAGCGGGCCGCGGTCGTCCACGAGGGCGCACCGCTGCTGGTCGTCGCCGGTGCCGGGTCGGGCAAGACCCGGGTGCTGACCCGCCGGATCGCCTGGCTGATCAGCCAGCGGCACGCCCACCCGGGCTCGATCCTGGCGATCACGTTCACCAACAAGGCGGCCGCCGAGATGAAGGAGCGGGTCGCCGAGCTGGTCGGCCCGCGGGCCAAGATCATGTGGGTCTCCACGTTCCACTCGGCGTGCGTCCGGATCCTGCGCAAGGAGGTCGACAAGGTCGGCTACAAGTCGACCTTCACGATCTACGACGCCCAGGACCAGAAGCGGCTGATGACGCTGGTCTGCCACGACCTCGACCTCGACCCGAAGCGCTACCAGCCGCAGCAGGTGCTCAACTGGGTGAGCGACCAGAAGAACGAGCTGCGTGACGCCGACGACGCGGCCAAGGACGCGGCCAACGGTGTCGAGGAGGTCTACGCCAAGGCGTACGCGCTCTACCAGCGCCGGTTGCGGGAGGCGAACGCCTTCGACTTCGACGACCTGATCATGACCACCGTCCACCTGATGCGTGCCTTCCCCGAGGTCCGAGAGACCTGGCGGCGCCGCTTCCGGCACGTGCTGGTCGACGAGTACCAGGACACCAACCACGCGCAGTACGCGCTGGTGCACGAGCTGTGTGCGCACAACCCCGAGGAGCTGGACGGCGAGCGGGTTCCGCCGGCGGAGCTGATGGTGGTCGGCGACGCCGACCAGTCCATCTACGCCTTCCGCGGCGCCAACATCCGCAACATCCTCGACTTCGAGCAGGACTTCCCCGACGCGGGCTCGATCCTGCTGGAGCAGAACTACCGCTCGACCCAGACCATCCTCAACGCGGCCAACGCCGTGATCGACTTCAACAAGGGTCGGCTGCCGAAGCGGCTCTGGTCCGACGCCGGCGACGGCGAGAAGATCGTCGGGTACGTCGCCGACGACGAGCACGGTGAGGCCCGGTTCGTCAGCGACGAGATCGACCGGTTGGTCGACTCGGGCGTCGTGGCCAACGACGTCGCCGTCTTCTACCGGACCAACGCGCAGAGCCGTGTCTTCGAGGAGATCTTCATCCGCACCGGCCAGCCGTACAAGGTCGTCGGTGGGGTGCGGTTCTACGAGCGCCGTGAGGTGCGCGACGCCCTGGCCTACCTGCGGGCGCTGGCCAACCCGGACGACCAGGTCAGCCTGCGTCGGATCGTCAACACGCCCAAGCGGGGGATCGGTGACCGGGCCCTCGCCGGGATCAACCTGCTCGCCGAGCGCGAGTCGATCACGTTCTGGCAGGCCCTGACCCGGGTGCTGGAGGCGCCCGGCCTGGCGACCCGGTCGGTCACCGCGATCCGTGGTTTCGTCGAGATGATGCAGGAGCTGGGCTCGATGGTCGACGCCGGCGAGCGCGCCGACGTCATCCTCGAGACCGTGCTGGACCGCTCGGGCTACCTGGCCGAGCTGGAGGCCTCCGAGGATCCGCAGGACGCGAGCCGGGTCGACAACCTCGCCGAGCTCGTCGCGGTCGCCCGGGAGTTCGCCGACGACCCCGTCGCGGGTCCGAGCGCCGATCCCGCCGACTTCGAGGACCCCGACTTCGTCGCTCCCGTGCCCGGGCTCGTCGACTTCCTGGAGCGGGTGGCGCTGGTGGCCGACTCCGACCAGATCCCCGAGGACGGCGAGGGTGTCGTCACGCTGATGACCCTGCACACCGCCAAGGGGCTGGAGTTCCCCGTGGTCTTCCTCACCGGGATGGAGGACGGGGTCTTCCCGCACTCACGCACCCTGGGGGACAGCACCGAGCTCGAGGAGGAGCGCCGCCTGGCGTACGTCGGCATCACCCGTGCCCGTGAGCGGCTCTACGTCTCCCGGGCCGTGATGCGCAGCGCCTGGGGTGCCCCGATGCACAACCCGGCCAGCCGGTTCCTCGACGAGCTCCCGGTCGACCTCGTGGACTGGAAGCGCACCGCCGCCGAGCAGACCTCGTGGGGGCGTCAGGACGACTCGGGCAAGGGCTTCGCCGGCTTCGGTGCCCCGACGGCCGCAGGTCGCCGCAACTTCAGCAGCGCCGCCCTGCGCGCCGACACCGCCCAGCGGGCGCAGAAGTCGCGGGAGATCCCCTCGCTCGACCCGGGTGACCGGGTGACCCACCAGACCTTCGGGCTGGGCACCGTGGTCAGCGTGGAAGGGATCGGGGACAAGGCGACCGCGTCGATCGACTTCGGCTCCGAGGGCGTCAAGCGGCTGCTGCTGCGCTACGCGCCGGTGGAGAAGCTCTAGGAGCGGTGCAGCGTCAGGGGTTGATGCCCTGGGAGACCAGCGCCGCGTAGGGGTCCACCGGGTCACCGCCACCGGGGCGGACCTCGAGGTGGAGGTGCGGGCCCGTGACGTGGCCGGTCGAACCGACGTAGCCGATGATCTCGCCGGCGTGGACCGTCTGGCCCGCCGAGACGTTGAACGCGGTCTGGTGGCAGTACCAGAGCTCGGTGCCGTCCTCGAGCGTCTGCACGGTCTTGTTGCCGTAGGCGCCGTCGAAGGAGGCCGAGCTGATCACGCCGTTGGCGACCGCGCGGATCGGGGTGCCGGTCGAGGCGGCGAAGTCCAGGCCGGTGTGACGGTTGGCCCACAGGCCGGAGTCACCGAAGCGCGCCGTCAGGTGGTAGACGCCGGCCGGGATGGGGAGCTGCCACTGGTTCTTGCGCAGCACGTCGGACTGGGTCTGGGCCGCGGCCTGGATCTTCTTGAGCTTCTCGTCGCGCTGGGCGGCGACGGCCTGGGCGTCGGCGGTGCGGCTCGTGCTGCGGCTCAGGCTCGCCTCACGGGCGCTGCCGACCACCGCGACCCCGGAGGTGCCGCTGAGGGCGCTGGCCACGCGCAGGCTCCCCGTGTCGACGCGGACCAGATCGGTCGTGCCGGAGGTGACGGCGCCGAACCCGGCGATCGCCAGGGCGCCCACGCCGACCAGGGCCGGCAGGGAGGGCACTCGCTGCACCAGCGTGCGCCGTGCGGGCTTGGCGGCACGGCGCTTGCCCGTGCGGACCGCCGGAAGGTTCGTGGTCGTGTCGGCGGAGAGGTCGGTGCCGGGGGCGCCGTACAGCATCTCGTCGGTGAGCTTCGGGAGGGACCCGGTGAAGTCCTCGGTCAGCGCGTAGGGCAGGGCGCCGGTGTCCTCGGGGGACTCGGCGGCGAAGAGCTGCCACTCGTTCGTGACGGGTTCGACAACGACCTCGACGGGCTCACGACGGGCACGCTTGCCGACGTACGGGGTCGCCTGTTCGGTGGCTGACACACGGATGTCCGTGTCGGCGCGATGGGATCCCACAGTTTTCACTACTCCGCTGGCTCGGGTTCAGACGGCGAACGCGACGATAGCCGACGAGGCAGGGGGTTCGTGAATCGTTCGGCAAGACTCTGGGGAAAACTTCTCGCTACCTGCCGTGTGCCTCCAGGTCACCGATTGTGCCTATTTCAGGCGTAAGGGGGCAAAGAATAGTGCCGAAGTACCCCCGCCTCGAGGCCCTGGGGGAGTGGTGTGCATCACGCTCTCGCCCCAAGTGGTTACATCCCCGCAATGCAGGTCTAGAGTCGCCAAGGGTCGCACGAGGTCCTCGCGCGCCCCCGTACGTACACAACAGAAGTGGTGGATCCGTGGATCTGATGGAGTACCAGGCGAAGGAGCTCTTCGCCAAGCATGGTGTGGCTACCACCCTCGGCGTGGTCGTGGAGACCGCTGAGGCAGCCAAGGAAGCAGCCGAGCAGCTCGGTGGCGTGACCGTCATCAAGGCTCAGGTCAAGGCCGGCGGCCGCGGCAAGGCTGGCGGCGTCAAGCTCGCCAAGACCGCCGACGAGGCCTTCGAGCACGCGAGCAACATCCTCGGGATGGAGATCAAGGGACTGACGGTCAACCGCGTCCTGGTCACCCCCGCGACCCCGCCGGAGGAGGAGTACTACTTCTCGTTCCTGCTCGACCGCTCGAACCGCCAGTACCTCTGCATCGCGTCCGTCGAGGGTGGTGTCGAGATCGAAGAGGTCGCGAAGACCAACCCCGACGCGGTCAAGCAGATCGGTATCGACCCCGGCAAGGGTGTCGACGCTGCGAAGGCACGCGAGATCGCGACCGAGGCCAAGTTCCCCGAGGCCGTCTTCGAGCAGGCCGTCGAGATGATCGAGGCCCTGTACAAGGTCTTCGTCGAGGAGGACGCGACGCTGGTCGAGGTCAACCCGCTCGCCCGCCTCGCCGGCGACAAGCTCGAGGCGCTCGACGGCAAGGTCTCGCTCGACGAGAACGCCTCCGAGGTCCGTCACCCGGAGCACGAGGCGTTCGAGATCCGCGAGGAGGCCGACGCTCTCGAGTCGAAGGCCAAGGACCTCGGTCTCAACTACGTCAAGCTCGACGGTGCCGTCGGCATCATCGGCAACGGCGCGGGCCTCGTCATGAGCACCCTCGACGTCGTCGCGTACGCCGGCGAGAACCACGGTGGGGTCAAGCCCGCCAACTTCCTCGACATCGGCGGTGGCGCCAACGCCCAGGTGATGGCCAACGGTCTCGACGTGATTCTCAACGACCCGCAGGTCAAGAGCGTCTTCGTCAACGTCTTCGGTGGCATCACCGCGTGTGACGAGGTCGCCAAGGGCATCGTCGGCGCGCTGGAGCTTCTGGGTGACGCGGCGACCAAGCCGCTCGTCGTCCGCCTCGACGGCAACAACGTCGAGCTCGGCCGCCAGATCCTCACCGACGCCAACCACCCGCTCGTCACGGTTGTCGACACCATGGACGGCGGTGCCGACAAGGCCGCCGAACTGGCGAACGCCTGAGTACGCGGCGAGAGAGAACTGAGTTAATTAGATGAGCATTTACCTCAACAGCGACTCCAAGATCATCGTTCAGGGCATCACCGGAGGCATGGGTGCCAAGCACACCGCGCTGATGGTCGACTCCGGCGCGACGATCGTCGGTGGCGTCAACGCCCGCAAGGCCGGCACCACCGTCACCCACAAGGACGCCAACGGCGCTGACGTCGAGCTCCCCGTGTTCGGCACCGTGGCCGAGGCCATCGCCGCGACCGGCGCCAACGTCTCGGTCCTCTTCGTTCCGCCGGCCTTCACCAAGGACGCCGCGATCGAGGCGATCGACGCCGAGATGCCGCTGATCGTCGTCATCACCGAAGGCGTTCCGGTCCAGGACACCGCCGAGGTCTGGTCCTACCTGCAGGGCAAGTCCACCCGGATGATCGGCCCGAACTGCCCCGG
Organism: Nocardioides sp. JCM 18999; assembly: GCF_055391175.1. NCBI lineage: Bacteria > Bacillati > Actinomycetota > Actinomycetes > Propionibacteriales > Nocardioidaceae > Nocardioides > Nocardioides sp. JCM 18999. The sequence continues at coordinate 2,636,382 of NZ_AP043887.1, read as the reverse complement.
CATCATCACCCCCGGTGAGTCCCTGGCCGGCATCACGCCGCACACCATCGCGGGCAAGGGTCCGATCGGACTGGTCTCCAAGTCCGGCACCCTGACCTACCAGATGATGTACGAGCTCAAGGAGTTCGGCTTCTCCACCGCCATCGGTATCGGCGGCGACCCGATCGTGGGCACCACCCACATCGACGCTCTCCAGGCGTTCCAGGACGACCCGGAGACCAAGGCGATCGTGATGATCGGCGAGATCGGTGGTGACGCCGAGGAGCGTGCCGCCGCCTACATCGCCGAGCACATCACCAAGCCGGTCGTCGGCTACGTGGCGGGCTTCACGGCGCCGGAGGGCAAGACCATGGGCCACGCCGGCGCCATCGTGTCGGGCTCGGCCGGTACCGCTCAGGCCAAGAAGGAGGCCCTCGAGGCCGTCGGCGTGAAGGTCGGCAAGACGCCGTCCGAGACCGCTGCCCTGATGCGGGAGATCATGCAGTCGCTCTGACCTGCTGATCGAACAGATTCACCCTGATGCCCCGGCTCCGGCCGGGGCATCAGGCATTTGAGGATCCGTCAGTTCAGGACCGCGAGCCGGGCCGCTGCCCGGTGCGCCAGCTCGACGAAGTCGCCCTCGGCGATCGTGTGCGAGCCGTCGGGCACGAAGCCGACCTGGGCGACGTGCCGGCCGGTGCGAGCGATCGCCATCAGGAACTCCACCGAGGCGTTGTCGGAGATGTCGGTCGTGACCCGCCACACGGTGATGTCGGCGCCGTCGGCGGTGATCGTCTCGATCCGGTCCACGTCGCTGCCGAGGTCCTTCTGGGGGCAGGACGCCATCTTGGAGCGGACGCCGTTGACGAAGGTCTTGGCCGCCTTGTCGCTGGCCCAGGTGCCGATGGTCTCGGTCAGGCCGAACTCGGCCGGGAGCCCCTTCGCGGTCGGGATGACGAAGGTCCGGGTCAGGTCGCCGGTGACGCCCTTGCCGTTGAACGAGGAGGAGTCGCATCCGGTCGCTGCCGGGTTGGTCGTCGCGGCGACCGGGTCGGTCGCGTCCCAGGGTTGGCTGACGCCGATCACCGGCGGCAGGTCCCAGGTGCCGAGCATCGCCGGGTTCCGGCCGGCCGGCAGCGGAGGGATCACCGTCGAGGTGACGCCGCTGGCGCAGGCACCGGCGTCGGGCAGGTCGCACAGCTTGGTGATCGCCAGGCTGATCAGGTCGACGTTGTCCGACACCGTCCGGGGAGCCGAGCTCGGGGCTTCGCTGACCACCGTGGTGGTCAGCACGCCGGTGCGGGCCACGCTGGCCACGATCGTGCGGCTCGGGGAGGTCCACTCCTTCAGCACCAGCTGGGTCGCCTCGTCGCCGACGCCGGTCAGGGTCCGCGTGCTCATCAGCTGCACGTTGGGCTCGTCGCAGGCGGCGTACCAGTGCCGGGAGGCCTGCCAGGTGCGGTGCGCGGCGTCGTCGGCGGCGGCGACCTCGATGGCCTGGCTGACGGTCCGGTCGTCGGTGGAGGTGAGCTTGCGGGTCAGCGCCGCCTCGGGGTCGGCGGCGGCGAACCGCTGCCGCTGGCAGGGCAGCACCAGCCCGTTGCCGGTGGTGCTGTCCGAGGTCAGGTCGATCGTCCAGGTGCTGGGCATCTCGTTGGTCACGATGCCCTCGCTGAGCAGGTCGTCCGTGCTCAGCGGATAGCGGGACTGAGCGGTCGGCTCGGCCGGGGTCTTCCAGGTCAGGGTGTTCAGGCTGGGTTCCGCACCGTCCACGTCGGTGGCGAGGATCCCCCCGAAGACGAAGACCGAGACGGCGATCACGGCGCCGAGGCCGGTGTGCAGGCGCCGACGGTTGGCGCCGTCACGGGCCACGATCGTGGGCCGCGGCCAGCGGATGTCGCGCAGCTGCTCGGCCATCGGTTCGAAGACCTTGAGGATCCCGGTCGCCGGAACCCCGCGGGAGAGCGCGAACGCCGTCGTCGCGCTCTGCAGCTCGCGCTCGACCCGGGTGAGCGGAACGCCGACCTCGCGGGCCAGCTCGTCGATCGGAAGTGTGGTCAGGTGAGCCAGCAGCAGCACGCGGCGCTGGGCGGCCGGGAGGTGGTGCAGCGCCGACAGGGTCGCGCGGGTCTCCTCGTCGAGCCCGCGCTCGCGGTGGAACGGGCGGGTCGTGGCCCGGCGGCCGGCCCGCGACCAGGCCAGCGGTCGGACATAGGACTCCGGGTCGTCGAGGAGGCTGACCTTCTTCCAGTGGTGCCAGGCGATCACGAAGGCGTCCCGGACACCGCGCTGCGCGGCGGTCAGGTCGCCGGTCAGTGCCCAGGTCTGGAGAAGCAGACGTCCACGGACGTCCTTGTAGAACGTCTCGAACCGGGCGATGTCAGCTGGTGTCCACATGAGCAAGGACACGTTACCCGGCGAGCCGTCGCAGCCCACGTCTGCGCCACAGTCATGATGGTCGGGATGACCTCTTTGCTTCCCCCGCTCCGCCCGCCCCAGGACGCGGTCCGCCGCTCGTCCGACGATGTCGCGACCGATCTTGCGCACCGGCGACCGCTCGTCGCCACCGCGCTGCTCGGCGGGGTCTGGGCGGCCGGTGGGGTGCTCGCGGTGGTGTGCGCGATCACGATGGTCGGCTGGTTCCTGACCGGGTCGGGTGACTTCGGTCAGCCGGGTGGAGCGGTCCAGACCGGTGCCGTGCTCTGGCTGGTCGCACACGGTTCGGGGGTGCACGTCGCGGGTGCCGCGATCGGCCTCCTGCCGCTCGGACTCACGCTGCTCCTCGGCTGGGCGCTGTGGCGTTCCGGTGTCCGCGTGGGGGAATCGATCTCGGGACACGGCCCCGACGCCGACCGGATCGCCGACGGAGAGCGCGACTGGACGGTGCCGATCGCGACCGGACTCCTCGCGCTCGCGTACGGCGTCGTGGTGGCGGTGGTCGGCTCGCTCAGCTCGACCCCCGCGCTCGGTCTCGACGTCGCCCGGGCCTGTGTGCTCGGCTTCCTGCTCGCCCTCGCGGTCGGGGGAGCCGGCATCGCCACCGGCTCGGGTCGGGCCGCGGTCTGGCTGGTCGCCGTGCCGCCGACCGTCCGGCTGGGGGCCGCGACCGGCTGGCGGATCCTGCGCGCCTGGTTCGTCGTGGTGCTCGCCGCGTTCGTCCTCGCGCTCGTGCTCGACGCCGCCACGGCGGCGAACATCGTCTCCCAGCTCGGCACCGACACCACCGAGAGCGCCCTGCTGGCCGGCTCGACACTGGTGATCGTGCCGAACGCGATGGCGTTCTCCGGCGCCTACCTGCTCGGTCCCGGGTTCGTCTTCGGTGCCGGGACCAGCGTCGCCCCGAGCGGAGTCCTGCTCGGCCCGCTGCCGATGCACCCGGTGCTCGCCGCACTGCCCGCCAGCGGCACCCAACCGGGCTGGGCGGCCTGGCTCATCCTGCTCGCGGTCGCCTCGGCCGCCTTCGGGGTCGTCCAGCTGCAGCGTCGCCACCCGACCACGCGGTGGGACGAGGGCCTGGTCCGGGGTCTCGTCGGCGGCGTCGGTGCCGGCATCGTCTTCGGTCTGCTCGCGCACTGGTCCGGAGGAGCGATCGGCCCCGGTCGGATGGCCGACGTCGGCCCGAGCGGTCTGGAGGTGACCGTCCGTGCGGTGGTCGCCTTCGGCCTGGGGGGTCTGGCCGGCGCCGCCGGGATGACCGCCTGGCAGCGGCGGAGCGCCGCCCGCACGGCCGGATAGGATCCACGCCTGTGCGCGTCGTCGTCCTGATCTCCGGTACCGGTTCCAACCTTCAGGCGCTGATCGATGCCGCCGCCGACCCGGCCTACGGCCTCGAGATCGTCGCCGTCGGCTCCGACCGCCCCGGCGTCGCGGGTCTCGACCGCGCCGCAGCGGCGCAGATCCCGACCTTCGTCACCCGGCTGGGTGACTTCGATGACCGGGACGCCTGGGACCGGGGCCTGCGTGACGCGGTCGCCGCCCACCAGCCCGACCTGGTGGTCCTGGCCGGTTTCATGAAGCTGGTGGGGGAGTCCTTCCTGGGCGCCTTCGGCGGGCGGACGCTCAACACCCACCCGGCGCTCTCGCCGAGCTTCCCGGGTGCCCACGGGCCCGCCGACGCGCTGGCCTACGGGGTCAAGATCACCGGCGCCACCGTCTTCGTGGTCGACGCCGGCGTCGACACCGGAGTCATCCTCGCCCAGGTCGCCGTGCCGGTGGAGGACAGCGACGACGAGGACGCCCTGCACGAGCGGATCAAGACCGCCGAGCGGGCCATGCTGGTCGACGTCGTCGGCCGTGTCGCGCGGGAGGGTTTCAGCGTCGAGGGTCGGCACGGACGGATCGGCGCCGCACACTAGACTGACCCCACACGACTGGCGCGGGTGGGTGACCACCGGGGAGTGTGAGTTCGAGAGGCATCGCCCGCCTGGGTGCCCCTCACCACCAGTGTTACGCCCACCGTTGAGGAGTCATGACCATGGCCGGCCAGCAGGACCAGATCGAGATCAAGCGCGCGCTGATCAGCGTGTTCGACAAGACCGGGCTCGCCGAGCTCGTCACCGGCCTGGCGGAGGCGGGTGTCGAGCTGGTCTCCACCGGCGGCTCCGCCGCTCTGATCGCCGAGCTCGGACTGCCCGTCACCAAGGTCGAGGACCTGACCGGGTTCCCCGAGTGCCTCGACGGCCGGGTCAAGACCCTGCACCCCCGCGTGCACGCCGGCATCCTGGCCGACCGCCGCCTCGACGACCACGTCGCCCAGCTGGCCGAGCTCGAGGTCGCCCCGTTCGACCTGGTCGTGGTGAACCTCTACCCGTTCGCCGCCACCGTCGCCTCCGGCGCCAGCATCGACGACTGCATCGAGAAGATCGACATCGGCGGCCCCTCCATGGTCCGCGCCGCCGCCAAGAACCACCCCTCCGTCGCGATCATCACCGACGGCGCCGACTACGCCCGCGCGCTCGAGGCCGCCCAGGGCGACGGCTTCAGCTACGCCGAGCGCAAGGCGCTGGCCGCCAAGGCGTTCGTGCACACGGCGACGTACGACGTCCAGGTGGCCTCCTGGATGGGGTCGGTGCTGACCGACACCTCCGACGGCTCCGGCTTCCCGGCATGGATCGGTGGCACCTACGACAAGGCGGCGGTGCTGCGCTACGGCGAGAACCCGCACCAGTCCGCCGCGCTCTACCTCAACGGCTTCGGGCCGGCCGGTCTGGCCCGCGCGGAGCAGCTGCACGGCAAGGAGATGTCGTACAACAACTACGTCGACACCGACGCCGCCCGGCGCGCCGCCAACGACTTCGCCGAGCCGGCCGTGGCGATCATCAAGCACGCCAACCCGTGCGGCATCGCCGTCGGTTCCGACATCGCCGAGGCCCACCGTCGTGCGCACCTGTGCGACCCGGTCAGCGCCTTCGGTGGCGTGATCGCCTCCAACCGTCCGGTCAGCGTCGAGATGGCCCGCCAGGTGGCCGAGGTCTTCACCGAGGTGATCGTCGCGCCCGGCTACGAGGACGGTGCCGTCGAGATCCTGCAGGCGAAGAAGAACATCCGGATCCTGATCGCCTCCGCGGACACCGCGGGCAGTCCCGTGGAGACCCGGCCGATCTCCGGCGGCCTGCTGATGCAGACCGTCGACCACGTCGACGCCGAGGGTGACGACTCCGCCACCTGGACGCTGGCCACCGGCGAGGCCGCCGACGCGGCCACGCTGGCCGACCTCGAGTTCGCCTGGAAGGCCTGCCGGGCCGCGAAGTCCAACGCGATCCTGCTCGCCGCGGGCGGCGCCTCCGTCGGCATCGGCATGGGCCAGGTGAACCGGGTCGACTCCTGCAAGCTCGCGGTCGAGCGGGCCAACACGCTCGCCGAGGGGGAGCAGCGCTCCCGCGGCGCGGTGGCCGCCTCCGACGCGTTCTTCCCGTTCGAGGACGGCCCGCAGATCCTGATCGAGGCCGGCGTCAAGGCGATCGTGCAGCCCGGCGGATCGGTGCGCGACGAGCTCACCATCGAGGCCTGCAAGGCCGCCGGCGTGACGATGTACTTCACCGGCACCCGGCACTTCTTCCACTGATCAGGACGGACACTGCGATGACTGCCCAGAAGCTCGACGGCACGGCCACGGCCGCCGCGATCAAGGCCGAACTCACCGAGCGGGTCGGGGCGCTGCGCGAGCGCGGTGTCACCCCGGGTCTCGGCACGATCCTGGTCGGCGACGACCCGGGCTCGCGCTGGTACGTCAACGGCAAGCACAAGGACTGCGCCGAGGTCGGGATCGAGTCGATCCGGATCGACCTGCCCGCCACCGCGACGCAGGACGAGATCGAGGACGCGGTGCGCTCGCTCAACGCGGACCCGGCCTGCACCGGCTACATCGTCCAGCTGCCGCTGCCGAAGGGGATCGACGAGAACCGGGTGCTGGGTCTGATCGATCCGTCCAAGGACGCCGACGGACTGCACCCGACGAACCTGGGCTGGCTCGTCCTCGGCGAGGAGGCCCCGCTGCCGTGCACGCCGTACGGCATCGTCGAGATCCTCCGCCGGCACGGCGTCGAGCTCGCCGGCGCCGAGGTGGTCGTGGTCGGTCGTGGCGTGACGGTCGGCCGTCCGCTCGGTCTGCTGCTCACCCGGCGCAGCGAGAACGCCACCGTGACGCTGTGCCACACCGGCACCCGTGACCTGGCCGCGCACACCCGGACCGCCGACATCGTGGTGGCCGCCGCCGGCGTGCCGCACATGATCACCGCCGACATGATCAAGCCGGGCGCCGCCCTGCTCGACGTCGGTGTCAGCCGGGTCGACGGCAAGGTCACCGGTGACCTCGCTCCCGACGTCTGGGACGTCGCCGGATGGGTCTCGCCGAACCCCGGTGGGGTCGGCCCGATGACCCGCGCGATGCTGCTGCAGAACGTGGTGCTCGCCGCGGAGAAGTCGCTGGCATGAGCAGCGGGCCGCGTTCGTGAGTGACGTCGAGCCGGAGGCCCGGACCTACCCGCGGACCATCGGCGGGATGTGCTTCCTCGTCGTGCTGGCGGTGGCCATCGCCGGCATCGGGGTGGCCGCGAGCGGCCGCTGGTTGCTGGGGGTGCGCTGCCTCGCCGCCGCGGTGCTGGGCGCCTCGGTCCTCCGCGCACTGCTGCCGGAGAAGGACGCCGGGATGCTGGCCGTGCGCGGCCGCGTCTTCGACGCCAGCCTGACGGCAGGGATCGGCCTGGCCCTGTGGTTCCTGGCCGATTCCCTGCCGAACGACTGATCGATCAGACGTCAGCCGGCGGGGTCGGCGGGGTCGGCGGAAGATGCGGCTTCCACTGCTGGGACTCGTAGTCCCACTCCCAGCCGTCCTGGATGATCCGCTGCGGCATCCCGGTCGGGACCTCGCTGGTGCCCTCACCCGGGCCCCACGGCGAGGTCTGAGCCGCCGGCTGCGGCGTCGGCAGGTGCAGGCCCGACCCGGCGACCGGTTCCCGGTCGGCGCCGAAGAGGCCGCCGTAGGCCAGGCCGGCGACGAGGGCGCCGAGCAGTGGAGCGAGGATGAACAGCCAGAGCTGTTCGATCGCGGTGCTGCCGGCGAAGAGCGCCGGCCCGATCGAGCGGGCCGGGTTGACCGAGGTGCCGGTGAGCGGGATCGCGACGAAGTGGATCGCCGACAGCGTCAGGCCGATCACGACGGGGGCCAGCACCGGTGAGGGAGCACGGTTGTCGGTGACCGCGAGGATGACGAGGACGAAGACCGCGGTCAGGACGGCCTCGATCAGGAACGCGCCCCACCACTCGATGCCGGAGCCCGAGTTGTCGCCGAAGCCGTTCTGGCCCATGTTGTTCTTCGACTCGTAGCCCGGGACGGCGTTGAAGACGGTGAAGAGCACGAGCGCGGCGAGGATCGCCCCGATCAGCTGGGCCCCGAAGTAGAGCGGGGTCGCCCGCCAGGCGAGGCGACCGCTGGTGGCGGCACCCACGGTGACGGCCGGGTTGAAGTGTCCGCCGGAGATGCGGCCGAGCGCTGCGGCCGAGAGCATCACGACCAGGCCGAAGGTGAGGCCGGTCGCGACCACGTCGGCGCCGGTCGAGATGGCGGCACCACAGCCGAGCAGGACGAGGAAGAACGTCCCCAGAACCTCGGCGGTGAAGATCCTCCTCGGATCGGTGCTGTCGTCGGTGGCGGTGTTGTCGGGAGTCGGTGCTGTGTCGTCCATGGGGCTCTCCATTCCACTCTCCAATTCACGCGTCGTTGCGCTGATGCTTGTGAGCGTAACCCCAGCGGCTGTGCGCAGGCAGGCACGCGATAGTGTCGCGGGCATGGCTGGTACTTCCCGGATCATCTACACGCACACGGATGAGGCGCCGCTGCTGGCGACGTACTCGTTCCTCCCGATCGTCTCCGCGTACGCCGCCAAGGCGGGCGTGAGCGTCGAGACCCGTGACATCTCGGTCGCGGCGCGGATCCTCGCCCAGTTCGGGCTGGCCGACGACGCGCTGACCGAGCTCGGTGAGCTGGCCAAGACGCCGGCCGCGAACATCGTCAAGCTGCCCAACATCTCCGCCTCCATCCCGCAGCTCAAGGCCGCGGTCAAGGAGCTGCAGGAGAAGGGCTACGACGTCCCCGACTACCCCGAGGCGCCCTCCACCCCGGAGGAGCTCGAGATCCGGGCGAAGTACGACAAGGTCAAGGGCTCCGCGGTGAACCCGGTCCTGCGCGAGGGCAACTCCGACCGGCGCGCGCCGCTGTCGGTGAAGGCCTACGCCAAGAAGCACCCGCACCGGAACAAGGCTTTCGGCGAGGGCTCCAAGACCACCGTCGCCACCATGGGTGCGCACGACTTCCGCTCCAACGAGAAGTCCGTCACCGTGGAGGTCGCCGACACGCTCTCGATCGTCTTCGAGGCCGCCAACGGTGAGACCACCGTGCTGATGGAGAAGCTGCCGGTGCAGGCGGGCGAGGTCGTCGACTCGACCAAGATGTCGGCCGCGCACCTCGACGCCTTCCTGGCCAACGCGATCGCGACCGCCAAGGCCGAGGACGTGCTGTTCTCCGTCCACCTCAAGGCCACGATGATGAAGGTCTCCGACCCGATCATCTTCGGCCACGTGGTGCGCGCCTTCTTCAAGGACGTCTTCGCGACGTACGGCGACGACCTGGCTGCGGCCGGCCTGTCGGCCAACGACGGTCTCGGCGCGATCCTCGCCGGCCTGGACGCGCTGCCCAACGGTGCGGAGATCAAGGCGGCCTTCGACGCCGGTCTGGCCAACGGCCCGCGGCTGTCCTACGTCAACTCCGACAAGGGCATCACCAACCTGCACGTGCCGTCCGACGTCATCGTCGACGCCTCGATGCCGGCCCTGATCCGCAACGGCGGCAAGCTCTGGGGGGTCCAGGGCGAGGAGGCCGACACCCTCGCGGTGATCCCGGACTCGTCCTACGCCGGCGTCTACCAGGCCACCATCGACGACGTGATCAAGAACGGCCCGCTCGACCCGGCCGCGATCGGCACCGTGCCGAACGTCGGTCTGATGGCGCAGGCGGCCGAGGAGTACGGCTCGCACAACAAGACCTTCGAGCTCGCGGAGGCCGGCACCGTCCGGATCCTCGCCTCCAACGGTGACGTCGTGCTCGAGCACGACGTCGAGGCCGGCGACATCTGGCGCGCCTGCCAGACCAAGGACATCCCGGTCCAGGACTGGATCAAGCTGGCCGTCACCCGCGCCCGCGCCTCGGCCACCCCGGCGATCTTCTGGCTGGACGAGACCCGTGCGCACGACGCCGAGCTGATCAAGAAGATCAACACCTACCTGCCGCAGCACGACACGGAGGGCCTGGACATCCAGATCCTCGCCCCTGCGCTGGCGACGGCGTACTCGCTGGAGCGGATGCGCAAGGGCCAGGACACCATCTCGGTGACCGGCAACGTGCTGCGCGACTACAACACCGACCTGTTCCCGATCCTCGAGGTCGGCACGTCGGCGAAGATGCTCTCGATCGTCCCGCTGATCGCCGGTGGTGGCCTGTTCGAGACCGGTGCCGGCGGCTCCGCCCCGAAGCACGTGCAGCAGCTGGTCGAGGAGAACTACCTCCGGTGGGACTCCCTCGGTGAGTTCTTCGCCCTCGTCCCGTCGCTCGAGGCGTACGCCGACCAGGCCGGCGACCCGGCCGCCAAGGTGCTCGCCGACGCGCTCGACAAGGCGACCGGCACGTTCCTCGACGAGGACCGCAGCCCGGGCCGCAAGCTCGGCACGATCGACAACCGTGGCTCGCACTTCTACCTCGCGCTCTACTGGGCCGAGGAGGTCGCTCGCCAGGACGCCGACCCGGTGCTGGCCGCCGCGTTCGCCCCGCTGGCGCAGGAGCTGCGCGAGAAGGTCCAGACGATCGTCGACGAGCTCAACGCGGTCCAGGGTCAGCCCGCCGACATCGGTGGCTACTACTACCCGGACGCCGCCAAGACCGCGGTCGTGATGCGTCCGTCGGCCACCCTGAACGCGGCCATCGACAACTTCTGAGCTCGGTGAGCAGGCAGAAGTTTTCAGCTGAAGCCTGCTGAGCAGTCAGAAACTTACGCCGATCGGGCGGTGACCTCGCGAGAGGTCACCGCCCGATCGGCGTTCCTGCTCAGCGGCGTGAGGTGGCGGCTCCCACGTCGTAGGCCTCGGCGCCTTCGGGGGCGGCGACCTCGATCACCGGCTCGGGGCGGTCGTCGAACTCGGTGCGCAGGGCGCGGCTCATCACGGCGTGCATCTCGTAGAGCGCGGTGATGTAGGTGAGCTCCAGGATCTGCTCGTCGCCGAGGTGGCGGCGCAGGGCGTCGAAGACCTCGTCAGCGACCCGCCCGCCGTCGTACACGAGGGCGTCGGTGTAGGCGAGGACGGCGCGTTCGACGTCGTCGAACGCGGCCGAGACCTGCCAGCCGGAGACGGCCGCGATCTTCTCCTCGCTGACCCCGAGGGCACGCAGCGACTTGCAGTGCTGGGAGAAGACGAACTGGCTGCCGCGAGCCCAGCCGGCGCGGGTCTGGCCGAGCTCGCGCAGGACCGGCGGGAGCAGCCGCTTCTCCGAGCGGTAGACGCCGAACCCCTGGACCGCGTGCTCGAGGACGTCGGGGACGAGGGCGAACACGGTCCACCAGTCACCGGGAGTGCCGGACTCGGTGCCCGGCTCCGCGACCGGGTCCCGGTCGGGGCCGAAGAGGAAGTCGTACATCATCGTCACGATCGGAGCGGTCGCCTCCGAGCGGGGGACCTGGCGCAGCCGCGGCATCAGGCGCCCGCTGCGGTGTGCGCGTCGGCGGCGGTGCGCGGGACCAGGTGGGCCTCGTCCGGTCCGATCTCACGGGTCCAGGCGGCGAACTCGAGCAGGACGCCGTCGGGGTCGACGAAGTAGAGCGAGCGGATGTAGACGCCCGGGTGCATCTCGGCGGCGACCGTCCAGGGCGAGTCGTCGTGGTTGAGGATCAGGCCGGTGCGGACCCCGGCGTCGTCCAGCTTCGCCTTGTACTCGTCGAACCGGTCCAGCGGGATGGTGAAGGCGACGTGGTTCATCGAGGCGATCGCGCTCTGGATCTCGCCGAAGCCCGGCATGTCGGCCGCCGAGGCGATCCCGGGTGCCGGCGGGGGAGCGTCAGGGAACCAGAAGAAGGCCAGGTAGCTCCCGGGCGCGACCTCGAAGAAGAAGTGCTGGCCGCCGTTCTCGGGCAGCTCGACGGTCTTCACCAACGGCAGGCCGAGCACGCCGGAGTAGAAGTCGACGGTGCGCTGCATGTCGGAGCAGACCAGGGCAAGGTGGCAGAACCCGTTGATCTCGAAGGGACGCTCGTCGCTCATCGGAGGACCTCACTGTTGTAACGGACAGATTCCGTCTGAAACTAGGAGGTGCCCGCGCCGAGGTCAAGGGGCGGGGCGTACGCCGGCCAGGGTGAAGTCGACGATCGCGCCCAGGACAGCGTCGCGCTGGGCGACGAGCTCCGGGAGCCGGTCGGGAGGGGTGAAGAGGATCCGGTTCTCGATCGCCCCGGACAGGGCGTGGAAGACGATCCGGGTCGAGACCGCCTCGTCGGCCTCCCTGCGGGCCACGGCCCGGCCGATCATCGCCTGGCCGATCGCGCTCTGTCGGGTGACGATCTCGGCCAGCCGGGGGCCGAAGACTCCTGGCTCGCGACGGGCCTCGACGGCGACCCGCATCACCATCGCGCCGGCGGGGGAGAGGCTCAGGTCCCAGATGTGGCCCGCCAGGGCGAGCAGGTCGCCCCGCAGCGAGCCGGTGTCGAAGTCGGTGTCGGGGAGGACGATCCGCTCCAGGGCGTCCCCGATCAGGGCCTCCCGCGAGGGCCAGCGTCGGTAGAGCGCGGCCTTGCCGACCTGCGCACGCCGGGCGACGGCGTCGAGGTTGAAGCCCGACCAGCCCGAGGCGGCGAAGAGCTCGATCGCGGCGGTGATGATGCGGTCGTCGATCGCGGCGTCGGCGGGTCGCCCGGGCCGCCGCGGCTGGCGGGCGATCGCGTCGGTCGTGTCAGCCATAGAGGCCGAGGTAGCCGTGAGCGGCGGCGTCGATCAGCTCGTCGGGGGTGGCGACCAGGGCGCCGTCCAGCCAGGCGGTGACGAGCTCGGCCATGCCGCCGATGAAGAAGAGCCCGGCGACGTCGTTCTCCCGGCCGTCGTCGTGGGAGCCGACGAATCCGTAGCTGCGCGCCTCCTCGGCCGAGCGGTGGGCGAGGTAGCGCAGCAACGCGGTGCGTCGGCTCCGCAGCTCGGGGATCGACGCGGACTCGATGATCGCCACCCGGCCCTTGCGGGGGTCGTCGACGAGCAGCTGCAGGAACGCCCGGATCGAGGCGTAGACCCGGGCCGTGGCGTCGGGGCCGGCCGCATCTGCCGCGGCGACGGTCACCGCCTCGATCTCGGCGGCGACCGCGTCCAGGACGGCCGCGAGTGCCTCGTCGAGACGGGCGAAGCTCTCGTAGAAGTAGCGCTCCGTCAGGCCGGCGGCGGCACAGATGGCGGTCATCGTGGTGCGTTGCTCGGGGTCGGCCCACACGGCGAGGGTGGCCTCCAGGAGCCGTTCGCGACGCTCGGCTGCGCGCTCGTCGGCACTCTGTCCCCGGTAGATCCCCGACTGCACGGCCATGAGTCCACCCTGTCAGCAGATCGGAGTCTCGACAAGGTTGACAGGATGTCCTTCCTGAATCAGTCTGGTCCTGGCGCGACATGACGCGGGTCACATCACTGAGCACGGGGGCATGGATGACGATCGAGGCGACACGGATCGAGAACGACGTACGGGAGCTGCCGGAGCTGCTGCCCAGCGACAAGGGGCTGCCCGTCCTCGGGCGGGCGTTGGTCTACGCCAAGGACCCGGTCGCGCTGATGCACCACCAGTGGGAGACCTACGGCGCAGTCACGCCGCTCAACGCGCTCGGCGAGATCGGCGTGATGGTGCTCGGCCCCGATGCCTGCGCCGAGGTGCTGCAGAACAAGGACAAGGCATTCGCCAACGGACCCGGCTGGGGCAAGATCGTCGGCCCGTTCTTCGACCGCGGCCTGATGCTGCTCGACTTCGAGGACCACCACCAGCACCGCCGGATCATGCAGGAGGCCTTCACCCGGCCGCGCCTGGAGAACTACATGGCGCTGATGCAGCCGGCGATCGCGAACGGTCTGGCCACCTGGAACGACGGCAAAGAGTTCAAGTCGTACTGGCGGACCAAGCAGCTCACCCTCGACATCGCCGCCCAGCTCTTCATGGGTGGTGCCGCCGACACCTCGGCCGCCGAGATGGACAAGATCAACAAGGCGTTCATCGACTGCGTCCAGGCCGCCGCCGGCATCGTCCGCGCCGACGTCCCCTTGACCCGGTGGGGTCGGGCCTTCAAGAGTCGCAAGGTGCTCGAGGACTTCCTGCGCCACTACATGGCGTCGAAGCGGGCGACGCCGACCGACGACATCTTCTCGGTGCTGTGCCACATCGAGACCGAGGACGGCGAGCGGTTCAGCGACGCCGACGTGATCAACCACATGATCTTCCTGATGATGGCGGCGCACGACACCTCCACCAACACCACCTCCAACATGCTGCAGCTGCTCGGGCAGAACCCGGTCTGGCAGGAGCGCTGCCGGGCCGAGTCGATGGCGATCGGCGAGACGCCGACGATCGACGACATCGGCCAGCTCGAGACCCTCGACCTGGTGATGCGCGAGACGCTGCGGCTGCGCCCGCCGGTGCCGGTGCTGCTGCGGCACGCGGTCAAGGACGCGGTCGTCCAGGGCGTGCGGATCCCGGCCGGGCACGACGTCCTCGTCGGGGTGCAGTTCTCGCACCTGATGGAGGAGTACTGGACGAACCCGACGGTCTTCGACCCCGACCGGTTCAGCGACGAGCGTCGCGAGGAGCGGTCGCACCGGTTCGCGTGGGAGCCGTTCGGCGGCGGGGTGCACAAGTGCATCGGGCTCAACTTCGCCGCCCTCGAGGTGAAGTCGATCATGCACCGGCTGCTGCGCGACTACCACTGGTCCGTCCCGCCGGCCTACCGCTCACCGATGGACAACCACTCGCTGCCGTTCCCCAAGGACGGCCAGCCGATCACGCTCGTCCGGAACTGAGGAAGACCCATGACCCTGATCGAAGAGACCGGCACCAACTTCCGACCCGCATGGGTGAACCAGGGACGGATCGCCTCGCTGGTGCACTGGGTGGCGACCCCCGTGTCCGGCGGCGGTCGCACGCAGACCGCGATCGCGCCGTACGACGCCCGGCCGACGGTCGCGGTCCCCGCCTCCAGCACCGAGGACGTCGCCGCGGCGGTCGCCGAGGCCCGTGCGGCCCAGCCGTCGTGGGCGGCGTTGAGCTTCGAGGACCGGGCCGCGGTGGTGCTGCGCTTCCACGACCTGATGCTCGAGCGCCAGGACGAGGTGATGGACCTGATCCAGTGGGAGATGGGCAAGGCTCGCTTCCACGCCTTCAACGAGGTGCTCCAGGTCGCGAACCTGGCGCGGCACTACGCCCGGCAGGGGTCGTCGTACCTGGCCGACCACAAGGTCCGCGGTGCGGTCCCGATCGCGACCAGCGTGCGCGAGGTCCGGGTGCCCAAGGGCGTGATCGGGATCGTCTCGCCGTGGAACTACCCGTTCTACCTCGGGGTGGGGGACCTGCTGCCGGCGATCCTGGCGGGCAACACCGTCGTCGGGAAGGCCGACCCGCAGACTCCGCTGACCCTGCTCTGGGCGCGCGCCCTGATGGCGGAGGCCGGTCTGCCCGAGAACGTCTGGCGGGTCGTGGCCGGTGACGGTCCGGCCGTCGGGGTCGCGTTGATCGACGAGGTCGACTACATCTGCTTCACCGGCTCGACGGCGACCGGGCGCAAGGTGGCCGTGCAGGCTGCCGAGCGGCTGATCGGTGCCTCGCTCGAGCTGGGCGGCAAGAACCCGTGCCTGGTCCTGGCCGACGCCGACATCGAGGCGGCGGCCCGCGGCGTCGTCGACGCGGCCTTCGCCAACACCGGGCAGATGTGCATCCACCTCGAGCGGATCATCGTCCACACCGCCGTCTACGAACGGTTCGTCGACGCGCTGCTGACCGCCACCCGGGCGCAGCGGGTCGGCCAGGCGCTGGACCTGCGCTTCGACATCGGGTCGCTCGCGTCCGAGGCCCAGCTGACGAAGGTCTCCGCCCACGTCGCGGACGCCGTCGCCAAGGGGGCGACGGTGCTGGCCGGCGGCAACGCACGACCGGACCTCGGGCCCTACGTGTTCGAGCCGACCGTGCTCGCCGACGTCACCGACGAGATGGACCTCTGCCTGGGTGAGACGTTCGGGCCGGTGATCGCGCTGTACCGGGTGAACACCGTCGACGAGGCGGTCGCGATGGCCAACCTGGGACGGCAGGGGCTCTCGGCCTCGATCTTCTCCCGTGACATCTCGGCCGCTCAGGCGCTCGCCCCGCGGATCCGTGCCGGCTCGGTCAACATCAACGACGGTGCGTCTCTCGCCGCCGGATCGGTCGAGGCCGGCATGGGCGGGATGGGGGAGAGCGGCCTGGGCAAGCGCCACGGTGCCGAAGGGATCCGCCGGTTCACCAACTCCCAGACCGTGGCCGCCTCCCGGATCGGACCGGTCGGCCCGCCGCCCGGGACGCCCGTGGAGAAGTTCGTCGGCCTGGTCAACGGTCAGCTGAAAGTGATGCGCAAGCTGCGCGTGCGCTGAGGTCTCTGCGGCTCGGGTGCGCGGCTTAGCGGCCGCGAACCACTAGGTTGAGGGAATGACATCGAGTGCTCCCTCGAATGGAAGCGGCGCCGCGCCGCGGGTGCGACGCACCCAGGCAGAACGGCGTGCCGCCACTCGAGGGGCGCTGCTGGACGCGACCATCGACGTGCTCGTCGACCGCGGCTACTCCGGCCTGACCACGATCCTGGTGTGCGAGCGGGCCGGCGTGACGCGGGGTGCGCAGGCTCACTACTTCGCCACCAAGGCGGATCTGGTCGTGCAGGCGCTCAGCCATCTCACCGATCGGCTGGTCAACGACCTCGTCTCGACCCCGCTCGACGTGGCCGACGATCCCGAGGGCCAGTACGCGGTGCTGCTGGACCGGCTGTGGGAGATCTTCTCCGGCCCGGTCTCCGCGGCGCAGCAGGAGCTGTTCATCGCCGCACGGACCGACGAGGAGCTGCGCGAGCACCTGGTGCAGTTCGACGACGCGGTGATGGTGACGCTGGGTGAGGCGTCCCGTCAGGTCGCGCCGGGGCTGGTCGATCGACCCGAGTTCAGCGCGGTGATGCTGACCGCCATCGCGACCATCCGGGGCCTGCGGATGCTGCGGGCCATCGCGAGCGAGCGCGCCGTGCAACGGGCCTGGATCCCCGCCCGCGAGCAGCTGCTGGCGGGGCTTCCGGCGTAGCGTCAGCCGCTTCCGTCAGCCGACCTCAAAGAGCGCGCCGAGCACGGCCAGCGGGGCGACGGTCGCGCTGACGACGAAGAGGACCTCGGTCACCCGTTGGACGACCGTCGAGAGCGTTCGGCCATCGGAGGCTGGGAGGACTCCGCGGACGCGCCGTCCGAAGAGCGCGGCGGCACCTACGACGAGAGGTGTTGCCACGGTCAGGGCGAGGAGACCCCAATCCGTCTCGAGCGACGTCCCATCAGACTCGCCAGTGCCCCAGATCCACCCGAGCACGAGGATCACCCCGATCTGGAGCAGTGGTACGGCGACCGGCCAACGCGTCATGGGCACGCAGTCTGGCAGCGCCAGGCACTTAACTGCTGGCGAATGCTCGCCGGGGGCGCCTCCCGGGCACCCTTCACCAGCACTTAACTCGGCGGAGGGGGACGTCAGACCGCGTTGAGGGTAGAGACGAGCCAGTCGCCGTCCTGGCGGACCATGGTCACCACGATCCGGCTCTGGTCGACCTGGGGCGCGTCGAGCTGGGTCGACGACGAGGTCTGGTCCACCACCAGCAGCACGTCCACCTCATCGCCGTCGTCGTCGAGGACGGCCGAGGACTTCACGCTCGCCTGCATGACGGCCTTGAGCTTCGGCGCTGACTCCAGCAGGGGAGTGGCGAGGTCGTCGTACTGGGTGCGCGCGTCTCCGGTGAGCAGGGAGGCGGTCGAGGCCATCTGAGCCTTGAGGCTGCGGTAGTCGTAGGAGAGCACCGAGGTCACCGCGTCCTCCGCCGCGGACCGGGCCGCGGCCGAGGTCGCGGCCCGGGAGTCCTGGTCGTGCAGCCACCACTGGCCCCACGCGGTCAACCCCACCGCCACGACGAGGACGACGGCCAGGACCCCGGCGACGATCTTCGAGCGAGCCATCACGACACCGGCGCGATCTGCGAGATCAGCCACTCGCCGGAGGAGTGGTCCAGCGTGATCGTCAACCGGTAGCGCCGGGTGCTGGGCTTCTCGGTCGCGGTGTTGGTGATCGAGGCGTCGACCGCGGCCAGCACGGTCGCCTTCGAGCCCGACTGCGAGACGAGGCCGGCATAGGTGACCTTGCCGGTCGAGACGCCCTCCGCCTTCGTGATGGCATCGGTGAGCTCGCCCATCGCGGCGGTGAACTGGGTGCGGAACGTTCCGGTCGACGCGTCCGCGACGCGGGCCAGGTCCTGGTCGAGATGGCGGTAGTCGTAGGAGGTGAACGCGGTCGCCGCCGCACGGCCGGCGGCCAGGGCGCCGGCGGCGGCTGCCGTCTCCTCGCGCTGGTCCCGCACCTGCAGTCCCGTCCAGACCGCGGCCGCCAGGGCGATCACCGTCGCCACAGCGAGTCCGCCGAGCACGATCCGGTTCCTCATCGAACCCCCTTCAACAACAGTCCTCGCAGGTCGGTCGGACCCACCATCCGCACCTTGCTATCGGCGGTCGGGGTCACGGTCCCAGTGGTCTGCCCAGCGGTCTGCTCGTTGCGGAAGCTGGACCGGGCGCCGAATCCGCGCGGATTCGTGGTCGGGCGCACCCGGGCGGTGTCGTCGCCGGCCGGCCGCGGAACGTTCGCGGCACCCCGGACGGCGACCCCGGCGCTGGCCGGCTCGGTGCAGGACGCGTTCACGTTCGCGCGCAGCGACGGGTTGCCCGGCACCGCGGACACGTTCGGCTCCTGGATCAGCGGTGCCCCCGAGGACTCGTACCCCTGGGTGCAGATCCGCTGGCTGGTGTCGACCACGGCGCCGAGCCGGGCGTAGCCGTCGCCGGGCTGGATGTTGAACGTGCCCTGGACGATCTTGGGCAGCAGCACCAGCTCGGTGTTCAGCCCGCGCAGCCGGACCGGGTTGGCGAGCACCTCACTCACCGTCAGCAGGTTCCCCAGCAGCACCCCGATCGCCGCCTGGTTCGTGGCCAGCAGCGTCCGGACCTGGGTCAGCGTGGCCGGCGCCTCGTCGAGGATCGACCGCAACGCGGGATCCTCCTTCGCCAGGGCGGCGGTCACGGTGTCCAGGCTCCGGCTCAGCCGCTGCAGGGTCGGGTCGAGATCACGTTGGGTGCCGAGCACCTGGTGGGCCGACCGGAGCAGCCGGTCGCTGGTCGGTTGCACCTTCGTGAAGTCCTCGCTCAGCTCGCGCGAACGGGTCAGCACCGTGGCCAGGTCCTCGCCACTGTCGGCGAACGCGTCGCCGAGCTCGTGCACCACCCGGGCCAGCTGCTCGGTGCCCACGCTGGTGGCGAGCCGGTTGAGCTTGACCATCAGAGCCGGTACGTCGGGGGGCAGCGTGGCCGCACTGATCGGCAGCACCGCGCCGTCCTCGAGGTACGGCGCCGCGTCGGTGGTCGGCTGCATGTCGACGTACTGCTCGCCGACGGCCGAGAGGTTGGCGACCTGCACCGTGGTCGCCTCGGGGATGTCGACGCCGCGCTTGATCCGCAGGTCGACGCGGATGCCGTCCGGGGTCAGGTGCAGCGAGGTGACCCGGCCGACCGAGATGCCGCGCAGGGTGACCTCGGCGTTGGGGAAGATCCCGCCCGAGTCGGGCAGGTTGACCGAGACCGCGTAGGAGTCGCCCAGGTAGCGCTCCGGGATGCCGACGTACCGGACCCCGGCGATCACGACGGCGACGACGCTGACCGCGGCGAACAGGACGAGGCGCAGGCGATGGCTGTTCACTGGTTCCCCCTCGGCAGGAGCAGGCCACCCAGGCCGGAGACCAGACCGCCGGAGCTGCGGGCCCCCGATGCCGACGGTGAGGCTGACGGGGGCAACGGCGTCTTGGACGGCGTCGTGGAGGCGGGCACCGACGGGGTCGGGACGCCGAGCATCTCGGTGGCCGGGGTGCCGTAGTCCGGCACGGTGCCGTCGGCGGTGCTCTGCGGGACGGGGGCGACCGCCTTGAGCAGCTGGGGGAGGTTCACCACGACGCTGCCCTTGAACGCGCCGTAGACCCCCGAGAAGGCGCCGATCGCGTTGTCGGCGAAGGGATAGGTGACCAGGAGCGTGATGCTCTCGGGGATCAGGTCGGCGGACTTGCCGAGCTCGGTCGCCACCGGCGCCAGCGCCCGCAGGTCCGCGACCGTGGCCCGCGTGCTCTGCCGGATCAGCCCGGTCGCCCGGTCGTGCAGGGTCTCCAGGTTGCGCAGCGCCCTGGTCAGCTCACGCTGCTGCCGGGCGAGCACGCCACTGGCCGGGTCGAGGGCCCGGACCGCTTCGCCGAGGACCTCGTCCTGGGCGGCGTAGGCGGCGCTCAACCGGGCGGTGGCGTCGATCGTGTCCACCAGCACGGCACGGCTGTCGGCCAGCTGCCCGACGATCGAGTCGAGGTTGCCGAGCAGGACCCGGGTGTCCTCCTCGTGGCCGGTCAGCGCGGTCGACATCTCCCGGGTGATCGTGGAGATCTGCTGCAGCCCGCCGCCGTTGAGCAACGCCCCCAGGGAGCCGAGCAGCTGCTCGACCTCGACGTCGTCGGTGGTGCGGGACAACGGGATCGTGCCGACGCTGCGCAGGCTCTCCCCGGTCGCGCCCTCGGGAGCGGTCAGGCCGACGTACTTCTCGCCGAGCAGGCTGGTGGAGCGGATCGTGGCGGCGGTGGCGGCGGGGAGCTCGTATCGGGTGTCGATCGCCATCGTCACCCGGGCGACGTGGCCCCGCTCCTCGTCGGGGACGACGCTGATCCCGGTGACCCGGCCGACCGGGACGTCGACCAGCCGGACCGTCGAGTTCGGCACCAGGTCGAGGACGTCGTCGAAGGTGGCGGTGACCGCGTACGTGTCGCTGCCCCCGGCAGCACCGGGCAGGCGCGAGGTGGTGACGTCGGGAAGCCGCCCGATCACCCAGGCCAGGAGCACGACGGTGAGGGCCACGCCGAGGATGGTGGCGAGGACTCCACGGAGACGCTGGGACATCACTGGCCTCCCGTGCCCGGCAGGACGGCGCTCGGGCACAGCTGCGGCACCCGCAGTCCGGAGAGCACCTGGCAGACCTGGGTGATGGGGGAGGCCAGCAGCGCTGTCAGGTCGACCCGGGCGTCCAGCACGCCCGTGGTCAGGTTCGCGGCACCGAAGATGCCCTCGACACCGATCGGGGCCAGGTCGGCGATCTCCATCAGCTCCCGTTCGCGGTCCTGGAGCGTGGTGGTGATCCGGGCGAGGTCGGCGACGTTGCTGGTGATCCCGTCCCCGTTGGTCGTCACGAACGCGTTGACGTCGCGCACGGCGCGACTGATGTTGCGGATCGTGGCGCGCAGCTGGCCGCGCTGGCTGGCGAGCTGCCCCGACACACTGCCCAGCCCGGTCTCGAACTGCCGGATCGCGGCATCACTGCGGGCCAGCGTGGTCACGAACCGCTCCAGCTGCTCGATGGTGGTGACGATGTCGCCGCGGCTCTCCCCGACGGTGTCGAGGGCGTCGGCCAGGTCGGCGAGCGACGTGCGCAGCGTCGTCCCGTTGCCGGCGAGGGCCTCGTCGGCGGTCGAGACCAGCTGGGAGACGCCGCCGCTCCGGTTGGCGCCCTGCGGTCCGAGCGCGTCGAGGAACCGGCCGAGCTGGCGGGTGACGTCGTCGATCTCGAGCGGGGCGCTGGTGCGGGCCGCGCTGATGGAGGCGCCGTCGGCGAGCTTCGCCCCCGACAGCCACGGCTCGGTGAGCTGGACGTAGCGGGCGCTGAGCACGCCCGGCGGGACGATCACGGCGCCGGTGTCGGCGGCGATCGGGGTGGCCTCGTCGAGCTCCATCGTGACGACGACGTGGTCGCCGGCGGACTCGATCTGCTCGATCCTGCCGATCGGTACGCCGACCACGCGCACGTCGTCGCCGACGTACAGTCCCACGGCGCGGGGGAACGAGGCGCTCACCGTGTAGTGCGAGCTCCGGTCCCGGCCGAGCGCCAGGAGCCCGCCCAGGAGCAGGACGACGAGGGTGGCGGCGAGGATGCGTCGGGTCATTTCGGTTCCCCCGAGTCGCGCAGGTCGACGGGAACCAGCCCGGCGAACGTGCCGTCGAACCAGCGGCCGTTGCCGATCACGTTGGAGAAGTAGCGCAGGTACGGCGCCAGCAGTCGCAGGGACTCATCCAGGTTCGCCTGGTTCTGCTTGAGCACGTCGAGGACGTGGCTCAGGTGGGTCATCGCGGGGGTGATCTCGGCCTGGTTGTCCTCGATCACGCCGGAGATCGTCGCGGCCAGGCTGCCGGTGGTGCGCAGCAGGGAGCGGATCACCTCCTGACGCTGGGCGAGCAGGGTGAAGATCCGGCCGCTGTTGCCCAGCAGCGTGGCCAGGTCCTTGCTCCGGCCGGCGAGGGTGTGCGAGATCGCCGCGGTCTGGGCGAACAGCTCGCGCACCTCGCCCTCGCGGTCGGCGACGGTCCGTGCCAGGTCGGAGAGTCCGGTGGCGGCCACCCGCACCTGCGGCGCTGCCGGGTCCAGGGTCGCCGAGACGGTGGCGAGGGCCTGGGACAGGGCGGCCGTGTCGAGCGGCGCCAGCTCACCGGCGGTGCCCAGGAGGGCGTCGGTGACGCCGAACGGGGTGGTGGTCCGGGCCAGCGGGATCGTGGCACCGGAGTCGAGCGTCTCGGTGCCGGCCGAGGTGAGGGCCAGGCTGTGCTGGCCGAGCAGGGTGTCGAGCTGCAGGGACGCGGTGGTGCGGTTCTTCAGGTCGACGTCCCCGTCCACGGTCAGGTCGACCACCGCGTGGTCGCGTTCGACCCGGACGGCGTTCACCCGGCCGACCGCGATCCCGGAGATCCGCACGGTGTCGCCCGGGGCGATCCCGGAGGCGTCGACGAACTGGGCGTGCAGCTCCTGGCCGCCGCCGTTCAGCAGTCCGGACAGCGTCGAGAGCCGGAACGAGGCCACCAGGACGACGGCGATCACGGCGATCGCGATCACCCCGACGGTGCGGGTGTGCTTGGTCTTCTCCAGAGCGGGAATCATCAGTTGCAGATCCCTGTCGTCGGGCCGGTCGGCGGGATCGCCAGCGGGGGAGCCAGGCCGTCGAGGTCGACCTGGGCCCCGATGCCGCAGTTGTAGAACTGGAACCAGGAGCCGTACTGGGCGGCACGCATCAAGGCGTTGAGCTTGACCGGCAGCAGCTTGAGCTTGTCGTCGAGCTTCTGCTTGTGGGTGTCGAGCCGTTGCGCCGCCTGCCGGGTCCCGGTGATGACCGTCTTCAGCGAGGGGCGGGCCTGGGTGAGGAGCGTGTCGGTCGCGTCGGCGAGCTGGTCGATGCTCGCCAGGGCGTCGAGGGTGACGTCGGTGTCCTGGTCCAGGCCGGTGGTGAAGCTCCGCAGCTGGGTGATCAATCGGTTGAACGGAGCGGAGTTCTCGTTCAGCGTGCCGAGCACCTCGGTGAGGTCGGTGACCAGCGACCCGATCGCCGCGTCGCGGGCCCCGATCGCGGTGCCGAGCGTGCCGGTGCTGCTGAGCAGGGACGCCAACGTCCCGCCCTCGCCCTGGAGGGCCTGGACCAGGGAGAGCGAGAGCGCGTTGATCGAGCTGGCGTCCAGGCCCTGGAAGAGGGGGCGGAAGCCGTTGAAGACCGCGGTCAGGTCGAGCGCGGGGGTGGTCTGGGTGGCCGGGAGGGTGCTGCCCGCCGGGAGGGTGACGCCGCCGGCGGGGACGTCGAGGGCGACGTAACGCTCCCCGACGAGGTTGCGGTAGCGGATCCGTGCCGCGGAGTCGGTGGTGAGACCGACGCTGCGGTCGACGGTGAAGGTGACCTCGGCCTGCTGCCCAGCGCCGAGTCCGACCGAGGAGACCCGGCCGACCGTGACACCGGCGATCCGGACGTCGTCGCCCGCCTCGAGCTTCGTCGCGTCGGTGAACAGCGCCGAGTACGTCGTGGCGTCGGGCTCCTGGTGTCCCTGCACGGTCCGGACCAGGAACCCGGTGACGGCGACGGTGATGAAGACGAACCCGAGCAGGAGGGCCAGGGTGCGGCGGTACTGCCTCATCCCAGCACCCCTCCCAGCAACAGCCCGAGCAGGTCACCGGCGGTCTTCGGTGGCTTCGGTGTCGTCGCCGTTCCGGTCTCGCTCCCCCCGAGGCCGAGGCCGGTCGTGATGCCGCCGGGAAGGCCGGACAGGTCCGGCAGACCGTTGACCGTCTCCAGCGGCTGGGGTTGGCCGCGGATCCCGTCGAGCTCCTTCGGGATGTTCGGCCACGGCACGGTGCCCTTGCCGTCCTTGGGCACGATCGGGCACTGCGGTCCGTAGGCGCTCAGGTCCAGGCTCTGCGGAGAGTCCTGCGGGTACTTGTACATCCCGCGACTGACCGAGACGTAGAGCCGCGCCTTGAGGTACGGGCCGTCGGCGAAGACCGCCTCGAGGCGCTCCTTGGCCCGGGAGACGCCGCGCAGGGTGCAATCCAGCTCGGGCGCGTACTTCTTGAGCAGCGCCAGCAGCGGTTCGCTGACGGTGACCACCTTCAACGCCGTCGGACCGACGGACGCGACCAGGTCACCGGTCACGCTGGCGAACTGGTTCGACGCCGCGAGCAGCTGGACCAGCTGGCGCTCCTTGGCGGTCAGGGTGCGAGCCGTCGTGCTGACCTGGTCGAGCGTGTCCAGGATCGGGCCCGAGGCTCGGGTGTAGGAGCCGGCGACGCTGCTCAGCAGACGGGCGTCGGCGAGCAGGTCCGGGATCGAGGGACGCACCGCGGTGGTGAGCTTCCGCGACGCGCTCAGCGACTCACCCAGCTCAGCGCCGCGGCCCTCGATCGCCCCGGCCACGGCGCTCAACGTGGTGTTGAGGTCGGCGGGGTCGACGGCGTCGAGCAGCGGGGCCAGGTTGTTGAGCACGGTGCTGGTCTCGATCGCGACGCTGGAGCGGTCGGGGTCGATCGTCGCCCCGTCGGTGAGACGGGCGGCACTCTGGGCCGCGGGCAGCTGGAGGTCGACGTACTTCTCGCCGAAGAGTGTCTTGGGGGTGACCACCGCCGTGACGTCGGCCGGGATCAGGTGGAGCTGGTCGCGGTCGAGGGCGAGGGTCAGGGTGGCCCCGGTGCCGTCCGCGGCGGCGCTGATCGTGTCGACCCGGCCGACGATGATGCCGTGCAGCTTCACGTCGGCACCGCTGGTCAGCTGGCTGCCGGCCCGGTCCAACCGCAGCGTCACCGTCGCCGGGTCGGAGAACGCGTGGGTGAACACCCCGACCGACAGCGCGAGGGAGCCGACGGCCAGGGCGATCGCGAGCAGGCCGAGCAGGACCAGCGAGGTGCGGCTGTACATCCGGGCGAGGAGCCCGCCGCCGGGTGCCTCCTCGCTGAAGCGGTGGTCGGGCCTCATCCGGCGATCCGGACGGTGCTCGAGGCGCCCCAGAAGGCCAGCGAGATGAAGAAGTCGCTGACCGTGACCAGCACGATGGCGGCCCGGACGGCCCGTCCGACAGCCACGCCGACACCGCCGGGGCCACCCGAGGCGGTGAAGCCGTAGTAGCAGTGCACCGCGATCACCATGACGGCGAAGAGCAGCGCCTTGATCAGGGAGAGCACCACGTCACCCGGTGGCAGGAACAGGTGGAAGTAGTGGTCGTAGGCGCCGGGTGACTGTCCGAAGCTCCCGGTCACCACGAACCTGGTCGCGAAGTAGGAGGCGAACAGACCGGCCAGGTAGAGCGGGACGACGGCGATCATGCCGGCCACGATCCGGGTGGTGACCAGGTAGGGGATCGAGGCGATCCCCATCACCTCGAGGGCGTCGATCTCCTCGGCGATCCGCATCGCGCCGAGCTGACCGGTGAAGCCGGCCCCGAGGGTGGCCGACAGGGCGATGCCAGCCACGATCGGGGCGATCTCGCGGGTGTTGAAGTACGCCGAGATGAAACCGGTGAAGAGCGAGGCGCCGATGTTGTCCAGGCCGGTGAAGCCCTGCAGCCCGACCTCGGTCCCGGTGAAGAAGGCCAGCAGCAGGATGATGCCGAAGGTCCCGCCGATCACGGCCAGCGCACCCGAGCCGAAGGAGGCCTCACCGAGCAGGCGCCAGACCTCCTTGCGGTGGTGGCGCAGCGTGGTCGGCAGCGCGGTGATGGCGCGCAGGTAGAAGAGGAACTGGTGGCCGGGGCCGATCAGGCCGTCGCCGACCAGGCGCACCGGACCGTTCGTGCCGCGCCGTCTCATGCGGCACCCGTCAGCTGCAGGCTGATCGAGGTGATCATGAAGTTGATCACGAAGAGCGCGGCGAAGGTGATCACGACCGACTGGTTCACCGCGTCGCCGACGGCGCGCGGACCGCCCTTGACGGTGAGGCCGCGGTAACAGGCGACGATCGCGGTGACGATCCCGAAGATCGCGGCCTTGAACTCCGCCAGCGCGAGGTCCTGCAGCGTCGCCATCCCCTGGAACGAGGCGACGAACGCGCCGGGGGAGCCGCCCTGGACGAGCACGTTGAAGCAGTAGCCGCCGGCGACGCCGACCACGCTGACCAGACCGTTGAGCAGCATCGCGACCAGGCAGCAGGCGACCACGCGGGGCACGACGAGGCGCTGGATCGTGGAGATGCCGAGCACCTCGAGGGCGTCGATCTCCTCGCGGATCGTCCGAGCCCCCAGGTCGGCGCAGATCGCGGTGCCGGCGGCGCCGGCCAGCAGCAGTGCCGTCACGATCGGGGAGGCCTCCCGGATGGTCGCCAGCGCGGACGCGGCGCCGGTGAAGCTCTCGGCCCCGAGCTGCTTGGTCAGGTTGCCCAGCTGCAACGTGATCACCGCACCGAACGGCACCGCGACCAGCATCGTCGGGAGCACCGAGACGGTCGCGATGAACCAGGCCTGCTCGACGAACTCACGGGTCTGGAAGGGCGGGGTGAGCAGGGAGCGCAGGGTGCGGCCGGCGAAGGTGAGCATGCCGCCGAGGCCGTCGACCACGCCGCCGAGGGCGAGCGGGCGCGGCTCGTGACGCGGCGGCACGGTGGGGGCTTGCACGCCCCACTCGTCCTGCTGCGGTGTCCCCATGATCACCACCTCTTCGTGACCTGCGTCACGTGTCCGGAACGACTATCACGCCTCCGTCGGGCCGACGCAAGCATTTCCATGCTTGACTGCCGATAAGTTTCTTAGCACCCTGGCGTGGTGTAGGTCACAACGACTCGTCGCTCGGCGGGTCACTCCCCGATTTCGCGGAAGAGAGAACTTCATGGACTTCGACGACACCCCCGACGAGGCCGCCTGGCGCGCGGAGGTCCGGTCCTTCCTCGAGGCGCACCGCGAGGAGCTCGGCTCCAACGCGCGCGAACGGGGCGTCCTCGACGAGGACCTCGCCAAGGCCCGACAGGCCCTGCTGTACGACGCGGGGTACGTCGGCGTGACCTGGCCCGAGGAGGCCGGCGGTCGTGGGGGGACCCCGATGCAGCAGGCGATCATCGACCAGGAGATGGCACGGCTGGAGATCCCCGGGCTGATCAACCTGATCGGCATCGGCATGTGCGGACCGACCGTCATCGTGCACGGGTCGGAGGACCAGAAGTCGCGCTACCTCAAGCGACTGCTGCGTGGCGACGACATCTGGTGCCAGCTCTTCAGCGAGCCGGCGTCGGGCAGCGACCTCGCGGCGCTGCGGACCAAGGCGGTCCAGGACGCCGACGGCAACTGGCGGGTCTCCGGGCAGAAGGTCTGGACCACGATGGCCCACCTGTCCCGCTACGGCATCCTGCTGACGCGGACCGATCCCGACGTGGCCAAGCACCGCGGTCTGACCATGTTCGTGGTCGACATGAAGGCGCCGGGCGTCACCGCCCGTCCGCTCAAGCAGATGAGCGGCGGCGCCGACTTCAACGAGGTCTTCTTCGACGACGTCGTGATCGCGGACTCCGAGCGTCTCGGCGCGGTCGGGGACGGCTGGACCGTCGCCCTGACCACCCTGATGAGCGAGCGTCTCACCCTCGGAGGCGGCGGCACCGAGATCGGTCCCGGCTTCGAGGCCGTCACCCGGCACATCGGCGCCCACCTGCCCTCGCTGTCAGCCGACCGGCAGGCGTTGGTGCGCGCCGAGCTCGGTCAGGCCTACGTCTCCGCGCTGGGAGCGCGCTACACCGGCTACCGCCAGCTCTCCAAGATCAGCAAGGGCGACTTCCCGGGGCCGGAGGCCTCCGCGGGCAAGCTCTCCGGCACCGCGACCGGGCGGAAGCTGGCCGACCTCGCCGTGCGGGTGCTCGGCCCCGACGCGATCTACGCGGCCGACGCCGACGGCGACAGCCTGTGGCAGACCCTCGACGCCGTCCTCCCGGGGATGGCGATCGCCGGCGGCACCAACGAGGTGCTGCGCAACATCATCGGTGAGCGGGTCCTCGGCCTGCCCGCCGAACCCCGCGCCGACAAGGGCGTGACGTTCCGTGAGTTGAGCGAGAGGACCGCCTGATGAACTTCGATCTGGACACCGAGCAGCGCGACCTGGCCGCGGCGGCCCGGGACTTCCTGACGGCCTCGGCCTCCCCGACCAACGCGCGCGACGCCCTCGACGCCGGACGGGTCGGCGTCGCGCCGGGCCGCGAGGAGCTGGTCAAGAGCGGCTTCGCGACCATCACCATCTCCGAGGAGTCCGGCGGTGGTGGCGGGTCGGTGCTCGACCTCGCGGTCGTCGCCGAGCAGGCCGGGCGGGTCCTGGCCGGTCCGTCGCTGGTCACCTACGCCCGAGCGGCCGTGCTGCTGGAGGAGGACCCCGAACGGCTGGCCGAGCTCGCCGCGGGCAACCTCGCCGTGGCCGTCGTCGACGGACCCTCCGCGCTCGACGCCGTCGGCGCGGACACGTTCCTCGCCCTGCGGGGCGAGGACATCGTGATCGGGTCCGGGGTGCTCACCGAGCGTCCCGCGATCGACCCGACCCGCGCGCTGGCCGATGTCGCCCTGGTGGAGGAGTCCCTCGTCGTCGTACCGGGGGGAGCGGAGCGGTGGGCCCGTGCCGAGATGGTCGGCCGGATCATCCTCGCCGCCGAGGACCTCGGCGCCGCCGATCGCGCCCTGCAGCTCGGTGTCGAGTACGCCGGCCAGCGGCACGCCTTCGGTCGGGCGATCGGCTCCTACCAGGCGGTCAAGCACGCGCTGGTCGACGTCTACTGCGAGGTCGAGCAGCTGCGCTCCCTGGTGTGGTGGGCGGCCTGGGCGGCCGACCACTCCGCCGACGAGCTGCCGCTGGCCTCGGCCGCGGTCAAGGGTGCGGCGGCGACCGCGCTGGAGAAGGCGGCCGAGACCCTGATCCAGGTGCACGGCGGGATCGGTTTCACCTGGGAGCACGACGCTCACCTGTTCTGGCGGCGGGCCAAGGTGGACCGGTTCCTGCTCGGGGACGCAGCTGATGCGTTCGACCAGGTGGCCCGTCTCGGGATGGAGCTGGCCCGATGAGCGCCCCGGTGGAGGCAGGTGTCGGCGAGCACAACCTCGCCCTGCTCGCCGAGCAGTCCTACGAACGGCTGGGCGACTACGAGCAGCTCTTCTTCGAGGGGCAGTGGTACACCTCGGGCTCGATCCACGAGCGGGCCGACCGGGTCGCCGAGGGCCTGCGGGCACTCGGGATCGAACCGGGCGACCGGGTCGTGGTGATGATGATGAACACCCCGGAGGTGTTCGTCTCCTACCAGGCGATCTGGCGCGCGGGCGCCGTGGTGACCCCGGTGATCTTCCTGCAGACCGAGCCGGAGCTGCGCCACATCCTGTCCGACTCCGGCGCCAAGGCGGCGATCGTCACCCCGGAGCTGCTGCCGATGATCCAGGCGGCCGGGGCTGACCTCGGGCTGACCACGATCGTGGTCGGTGGCGACGGGGCGGACGGCACGACGCCGTACGACGTCCTCGAGGCCAGCGAGCCCGGGCCGATCGTGCCGCGGGCCGATGATGACATGTCGGCGCTGCTCTACACCGGCGGCACCACCGGTCGGGCCAAGGGCGTCATGCTCAGCCACCGCAACCTGTGGGAGGCCGGCGCGGGCATGGACAAGGTGGCGCAGGCGATGGGGACCTCGCGCGCGTTGCTGCCGTTGCCGCTCTCGCACGCGTTCGGCCTCAACGTCTTCGTCGCGGGCCTGCACTCGACCAAGCAGACCGTCTCGGTGATGCAGCGCTGGTTCGACCCGGCCGGGTGGCTCGAGCTCGTCGCCGAGCACCGGCTCGAGTCCTCGCCCGTCGTCCCGTCGATGATGGGGATGCTGCTCGACCAGCCGTACGGCGACTACGACCTGTCGTCCCTGCAGACGTTCGGCTCCGGCGGCGCTCCCTTGCTGCCGCACCTGCGCGAGAAGGTGGAGAAGGCCTTCGGTGTCACGGTGCTCGAGGGGTACGGCTGCACCGAGTCGAGTGCGATCGTGACCGCCGCCATCCTGGGCGACGTCCGGACCGGCAGTGTCGGCAGGCCGGCGCCGCACGTGGAGATCTCGATCCAGTCGCCGACCGGTGACGTGCTCGCGGCCGGCGAGGAGGGCGAGATCTGCGTACGCGGGCTCGGGGTGATGCTCGGCTACTGGCACGAGCCGGAGCTGACCGCCGAGACGATCCAGGACGGGTGGTTGCACACCGGGGACATCGGCCGGGTCGACGAGGACGGCTTCCTCTACGTCGTCGACCGGGTCAAGGATCTGATCATCCGCGGCGGCTTCAACGTCTACCCGCGCGACGTCGAGGACGTCCTGATCGACCACCCGGCGGTCGCCTCGGCGGCGTGCGTGGGTCGTCCCGACGCCGAACGCGGCGAGGAGGTCGTCGCCGTGGTGCAGCTGCACCCGGGGATGGCCGCGACCGGCGAGGAGCTGGTCGCCTTCGCCCGCGAGCGGATGGCGAAGTACAAGTACCCCCGCGAGGTCATCGTCGTGGACGCCGTCCCGCTCACCAGCGTCGGCAAGATCAACCGCAAGGCGGTGCGCGAGCTCCTCACTTAAACAGAGGAGAAAGAGTCCTCCCCGGGTGAACCTGGGGGTGACCCGAGGAAACTCACCGAACCGGGGGAAGTCCACCGACCGCCGCACGACGGCTCGTTGGACTTCCCCCGGGTGCGTTGTTCCTCAGCGCTGGCGCAGCAGCGCCTCCTGGGCGACGTCGGCGACGCGGACGCCGTCGGCGGTGAAGATCGCGCCGCGAGCCAGACCCCGGCCGTGGTCGGCCCAGGGGGAGTCGCCGTGGTGGAGGAGCCACTCGTCGGCCCGCAGGGGTGCGTGGAACCAGATCGTGTGGTCCAGGGTCGCGGGCGCCCACCGGGCTCCGCCGGCATGCAGCGGTGAGCCGCCGTGGCGGCGCATCAGTGGATGCAGGATGCGCAGATCGGTGGCGTAGGTCAGCAGGGCGGCGTGCAGCAGCGGGTCGTCACCGATGGTGCCGCCGGTGTCGGCGGCGCGGAACCAGAGTCGGAGCTCGTCGCGGCCCTCCTCCTCGAGCAGCCCGACGGTGCGCAGGTCGAAGCCGTCGATGACGCGGGCCGCCGGGTGCGGTGCGCCGATCTCGTCGAAGACCTCGTGGTCGGGGCGCAACGTCTCGGGTCCTGGGGTGACCGGGGCGCCCTCGGCGTGCGCCGGCCCGTCCAGGGGGACGGCGAAGGAGCAGGAGAGCTCGGCGATCACCCGACCGGCCTGCGACACCTCGACCCGGCGATGGCTGATCGACCGGCCGTCCCGCGTCCGGGTGACGCCGAACTCGAGCGGGATCCGGTGGTCGCCGCGGCGCAGGAAGTAGGCGTGCAACGAGTGCACGGACCGATCGGCCCCGACCGTGCGGCCGGCGGCGACGAGCGCCTGGGCGGCCACCAGGCCACCGAAGACGTGGTCGAGCGCCGCCGACATCGCGGTGTGCCCGCCGACGAAGGCCTCCGGCCCGGTGGTGGTCAGGTCGAGCAGGTCGACCACCTCGGACAGGGGGACGCCGGACAGGAGCGGTGCAGCAGTCATGGTCGCCACCCTGCTGTGCGGCTCGGGCTCCGTCAATACCTGCAGGGATGCCGATAAGTAGGTGCGGTGGGCGTCCGGGTCACGGTCTGGTCACGGCCGAGCGTGGGGGTCGAATATCGAGAGGAAATCCGTCGGTGGTTCGCCCTAGGGTCGAACCGCAATGCCGAACACGCTCACCGCTCCCACGACCCGCTCGACCGGGTCGGTCTCGCCGTCCGTCGACCCCTCCCGCCAGGTCGACTGGCGGCGCATGCGTCATCCCGTCGTCGCCGTCGCGCTGGTCGCGCTCGCGATCGCCGCGCTGGCCCAGGCGCTCGGCACCGTGGTGGCCGGCAAGCTCGCCGAGGACCCGACCCGCGCTCTGGTCGCGCTGCTCGCCGTCTTCGTGGTCGGTGGCGCCCTGTTGGACACCGCCGGCCGGGTGGCCTGGTCCGCCGTCGTGGACCGGGCGGAGGGCAAGCTGCGCGGCGACCTGCTCGACGCCGCCCTGCACCAGCCGCTCGGCACTCTCACCGAGCAGGCCGTCGGGGAGATCCTCGACCGGGTCGACGACGACACCCACGAGGTCGGGACGCTGCTGCGGATGCAGCTCTGGATGGCGATGCGGACCGCGTTCGGGGTGCTCCCGATGTGGATCGTCGCCGGTGTCAGCTGGTGGCCCGCCTGGTTCCTGTTCCCGCTGGTCGGAGCCGTCACGCTCGTCGTGATGCGCCCCTTCCTCCTCGAGATCTCGCGGCGCAAGGTGATCGAGGAGGCCGCCTGGACCGACCATGCGGCGGTCCTGGAGGAAGGCATCGCCGGCCGTGACGACCTGCGCACCAGCCTCGGCCAGGCCTTCGCCGTACGACGCCTCGCGCAGCTCTCCGCCGCCGTGCACGCCCGATTCCTCGACGTCATCTCGGTCGAGGCGCGACTGGCCACCCGCGCCGGCCTGCTGCTCAACAGCCTGGTGATCATGGTCGCGGTCAGCGGCGTGGTTCTGGTCGGGGCCGACAGCCTCGCCGTCGGGACGCTGGTCACCCTCTTCCTGGTGACGACCAGCTTCGTCGGCCAGATCAACCAGCTGGCCCACCAGCTCCCTGACATCCAGGCCGGTCTCGGCGCGGTCATCCGGTTGCGCCAGATGCTGGCCGTCGAGGCGGAGCCCGAGGGTGGTGAGCCGATGCCGAGCGGGCCGCTCGACCTGCGGATCCGCCACCTGGACTTCTCCTACCCCGAGGGCGGGTTCGGGCTGCGCGGCATCGACCTGCGGGTCGAGGCGGGACACACCGTCGCCCTGGTCGGGCGGACCGGCTCGGGGAAGTCGACCCTCGCCTCGCTGCTCTCGCGCGCCGTCGAGCCGGCTCCCGGCACCGTCCTCCTCGGCGGGACCGACATCACCACGGTCGACCTGCACGAGCTGCGGGCCCGGGTCGGCGTGGTCACCCAGCGCACCGAGATCCTGGCCGGCACCCTGGCCGAGAACATCACGCTCTTCGAGGACGCGCCCCGCGACCAGGTCGCCACGGCGATCGCCGAGCTCGGGCTCACCGACTGGGTCTCCGGCCTGCCCCAGGGCCTCGACACCCTGCTCGGTCCGGGCGGCACCAGCCTGTCCGCGGGGGAGGAGCAGCTCGTCGCGTTCGCCCGCCTGCTGGTGCGCGACGTCCAGGTCGTCGTCCTCGACGAGGCGACGGCACGGATGGACCCGCTCACCGAGAGCCGCGTCGTCGCGGCGGCCGACCGGCTGCTCGCCCATCGCACCGGGGTGCTGGTGGCCCACCGGCTCTCCACGATCGAGCGGGCCGAGATGGTGGTCGTGATGGACCACGGCCGGATCGTGCAGCAGGGCATGCGTGACGAGCTCGCGGAGGTCGACGGACCCTTCCGTGACCTGCTCCGCGCGGGCGCCACCGCCGACTTCGCCCCGGATCCGGAGTCCGCGAACGAGGCGACCGAGCTGGCCGGGGTCGGCGGGCTGCGCCGGACCGGAACCCCGCCCGAACGTCCCGCGATCGCGCCCGGCCTCTCGCTGGCGAAGGGCACCTGGCGGGCGATGATCCTCAAGCCCTGGTGGGGCCTGTTCTCCGTCCTGGAGTTCCTGGTCGGATCGATCTTCGCCCCGCTCGGCGTCATCACCGGGTTCATCTGGGGGCGGATCATCGTCGAGCTCGCCGACGGCCGGACCCCGACCGGGCTGACCGTCGCGCTGGTGCTGCTGCTGCTGATCGCGCCGGTCGTGCTGGCCGACGCGTTCCGCCGCTACCCGCGCTGGTGGATCGAGGTGATGCTGCGCGTCCGGATGGCCGTCCTGGTCGGCCAGATCCGGCAGCGCCGCCTGCCCCGGACCCCGCCCGGTGAGGTCGTCGCCCGCTCGATGGACGCCGACCGGATGGCCCGCTACTCCGACCGGTGGGTCGACTTCGTCAACGGTCTGCTGATCGCCGTGCTGACCACGATCGTCGGCGGGTCGCTGCTGGCCGGAGGGATCCTTCTGGCGGTGATGGTCGGCAGCGCCCTGGCCTCCTCGGTCGGTCGACCGATCGCCGGCCGCTCCGCCGCCCGATCCTCCACGGCGCGCGCCAACTTCGGTCGCGCCGTGGTCTCGGCCGTGGAGTCGGCGCGCACCGTGAAGCTCGCCGGACGCACCCCGGCCGTGCAGGAGCACCTGCGTCGGGTCGACTCCGGTCGGGTCGAGGCCGCCGTCTTCGAGCACCGCGTCCAGACCGTTCTCGACGGCATCCCGATCGTGCTGGTCCAGGTCGGCGTGGTCGTCGCCTGGGCCTGCTTCCTCGGCGGCGTCTGGGGGCTGGGCACGGCGCTGCTGGTGGCCAACGCGGTCAACGGGTTCGACTGGTTCGGCCGGGTCGCCGGTGCGGTCGTCACCGAGGCGCCGGGTGTCGCCGCCTGGCAGCGGGCCACCAGCCGGCTCGCCGGCGGCGGCGACATGATGGAGCTGCCCGTCGGCGTCGACCTCGTCACCGGCGACGCTCCCGACCCGGTCGCCCCGCCACGGCGCCGGCTCGACACCCTCGAGCTGCGTGACGTCAGCGTCGTGCACGACGACGGCACCATCGGGGTCAGCGGTGTCGACCTCACCGTGAACCGCGGCGAGCTGGTGCTGCTCCTGGGCCAGGTCGGCTCGGGGAAGTCCAGCCTGCTCTCCGCTCTGGCGGGACTGCTCGACCACTCCGGCGAGCTGTGCTGGAACGACGACGCGGTCGAGGACGCCGAGACCTTCCTGCGCCCGGCGCAGGTGGCGTACGTCGCCCAGGTGCCGCGCGTGCTGTCGGGCACGTTCCGCGACAACGTCGCCCTCGGCTTCGACCGTGCCTTCGACGACCCGGTCGCCGCCGCCCGGCTCGACCAGGACGTCGACGGGGCCGGTGGCCCCGACGCGGTGGTGGGCCACCGCGGGGTGCGGCTCTCGGGCGGTCAGGTCCAGCGGCTCGCGCTGGCGCGCGCCCTGGCGACCGGCTCCGAGCTGGTGCTGGCCGACGACGTCTCCTCCGCCCTGGACGCGGCGACCGAGCTGGAGCTCTGGGCCTCGCTGCGTGAGCGCGGGGTGACCGTGGTCGGTGCCACCTCCAAGGCGGCCGCGCTCGCCCAGGCCGACCAGGTCGTCGTCCTCGACCGAGGTCGGGTGGCGGCGACCGGGACCTGGTCCGAGCTCGTCCCCGCCTGGGGACATCTCGCCGGCTGATGCGGAATAGCCACGACCCCATCCTGGTTCGAACCTCGTGACCTCCCTCCAAACGGCCCCGGCCGCTCCACGTCCCGCGCGCACGATCAGCCCGACCTGGGCGATCGTCGCGTTGGCGATGGGTGGGTTCGCGATCGGGACCACCGAGTTCGCCACGATGGGGGTCCTGCCCGAGATCGCCGACGGCATGGACGTCTCGGTCCCGACCGCAGGTCACCTGATCTCCGCCTACGCCCTCGGTGTCGTGGTCGGTGTCCCGATCCTGTCGTTCTTCGTCGCTGGTCTGCCGCGACGCACGCTGCTGGTCGCGTTCATGAGCATCTACGCGTTCTTCAACGTGGTCAGCGCGCTGGCGACCTCCTTCGGGCTGCTGCTGGTGGCTCGCTTCGCCGACGGCCTGCCGCACGGCGCGTACTTCGGCGTCGCGTCGCTGGTGGCGGCCAACCTGGTCTCCGAGGCCAGCCGCGGGCGCGCCGTCGCCGGCGTGATGATGGGGCTCTCCGTGGCCAACGTGTTCGGCGTCCCGGCCGTGACCTGGCTCGGCCAGGGGGTCGGTTGGCGGGCGGCGTACGTCGCCTGTGGCGTGCTCGCACTCGTCACAGTCGTGATGGTCCTCGCCCTCGTGCCCTACCAGGCCGGTGACCCGGCGGCGAGCGGGCGGGCCGAGGCGAAGAGCTTCTTCCGCAACACCCAGGTCTGGCTGACCATGGCCGCCGGCGCGGTCGGCTTCGGCGGACTGTTCTGCGTCTACTCCTACATCGCCAAGATCGTCACCTCGGTCGGCGGGCTGGAGAAGGGCGCGGTGCCGTTCTTCACCCTCGCCTTCGGGCTGGGCATGGTGGTCGGCACCTGGATCGCCGGTGAGCTGGCGAGCTGGTCGGTGTTCAAGTCGCTGCTCCTCGGTGGCACCGGATCGGGCATCGCGCTGATCCTGTTCTGGCTCGCGGCGCCGCACGGCTGGTGGCTGCTGCCGTTCACCTTCGTGGTCACCGCGATCGGTTCGCTGCTGGCGATCAACATGCAGCTGCGGCTGATGGACGTCGCCGGTGACGCGGTCACCCTGGGTGCCGCGATGAACCACGCCGCGCTCAACGTCGCCAACGCCCTGGGCGCGTTCCTCGGTGGCGCCGTCATCCTGGCCGGCTTCGGTTACCGCTCGCCCGCGCTCGTCGGGGTGGTGCTCTCCTTCCTCGGTGTGGCGATCCTGCTGTGGAGCGGTCTGCTGCAGCGTCGCGCGAGGTAACCCGTTTGGCGCTGGCCCGGGTGGGTCGGTGACAATGACCTCATGACGCAGAACGCCACGGAGGCGACAGCTGAGGGAACGAGGGCAGCGCGCCAGCGCGTCCTGTCCGGCATCCAGCCGACCTCCGACTCGTACCACCTGGGCAACTACCTCGGTGCCGTGCGTCAGTGGGAGACCCTGCAGACCGACGAGTTCGAGCCGTTCTTCTTCATCGCCGACCAGCACGCGATCACCGTCGAGCAGGACCCCAAGGTGCTGCGCAAGCGCACGTTGGTGGCCGCCGCCCAGCTGCTCGCCGCCGGCGTCGACCCGGAGCGCAGCGCGATCTTCGTCCAGTCCCACGTCCCCGAGCACGCCCAGCTGAGCTGGGTGCTGGAGTGCATCACCGGCTTCGGTGAGGCGCGCCGGATGACGCAGTTCAAGGACAAGTCGGCCAAGCAGGGGGAGGGCGCGGCCAGCGTGGGGCTGTTCACCTACCCGGTGCTGATGGCCGCCGACATCCTGCTCTACCGGCCGGCGTTCGTGCCCGTGGGTGAGGACCAGCGTCAGCACCTCGAGCTGACCCGCGACCTCGCGCAGCGGTTCAACAGCCGGTACAAGAAGACCTTCCGGGTGCCCGAGCCCTACATCCAGGCCGAGACCGCGAAGATCTACGACCTTCAGGACCCGACCTCGAAGATGTCGAAGTCGGCCTCTTCGGCCAACGGTCTGATCGACATGCTCGACGACCCCAAGGTGTCGGCCAAGCGGATCCGCAGCGCGGTCACCGACTCCGAGGCCGAGGTGCGCTTCGACGAGAAGGAGAAGCCGGGGGTCTCGAACCTGCTGCGGATCTACTCCGCGCTGACCGGCACCGGGATCGACAAGCTCGAGGCGGAGTACGAGGGCAAGGGGTACGGCGACTTCAAGTCCGACCTCGCCGAGGTCGTCGTCGAGTTCGTCACCCCCTTCCGCACCCGCACGTCGGAGCTGCTGGAGGACCAGACCGAGATCAGCGCCGTGCTCGCTCGGGGTGCAGCCCAGGCTCGGGAGGTCGCCGCCAAGACGTTGGCCGATGTCTACGACCGGGTCGGCTTCCTGCCGCCGTACGCCTGATCGACCGTGACGACCATCGGCGTCGCCCTCATGGTTCCCGAACCGTGGGGGAGCACCATCCAGGCCTACCGGGACGGGATCGGCGACCCCATGGGCGACCACATCCCGCCGCACATCACGGTGATGCCGCCCCTCGACATCGCCTCCTCCCTGATGCCGACGGTCGAGGGACACCTGCGCGCGGCGGCCGCCTCGGTGGCGCCGATCGCGATCCGGCTGCAGGGCACCGACTCGTTCCGGCCCGTCTCCCCGGTGGTCTTCGTCGACCTCGCTGACGGGATGGACGGCTGCCGGGCGCTGGAGCGGGCCGTCCGGACCGGACCGTTGGGGATCGACCCGAACTGGCCCTACCACCCGCACGTCACGATCGCGCACGACCTCGAGGAGTCGGTGCTCGACGCGGCCGAGCAGCACTTCGCCGACTTCGGGGCCGCCTACACGGTGGATGCGCTCAGCATGTTCATCCACGACGTCGACCACGGCTGGCAGCTGGCCCTGGAGTTCCCTCTCGGAGGGTGAGTCGTGCCCGACGTCGTGAGGAGGGCCCGCGAGGCCCAGGCGAAGGCCAAGGAGGCCTCTGGCCTGGCCAAGCGACGCTACCTGCGGGTGCGCCGTGACACCCCGCTGCTCGACCTGGTGCTCCGCATCCAGGAGCGGTATACCGCGATGGGCGGACGCCAGCAGGCCGGCGCGATCACCTACTACGGCTTCCTCTCGTTCTTCCCGATCCTCGCCCTCGCGTTCGCCGCCGTCGGGGTGGTCGACCGGTTCTGGCCCCGAGCCGAGCGCGCCCTGACCGAGGCCATCGACCAGATCATCCCCGGACTGGTCGGCGACGGCCCCGGGCAGATCAGCTTCGACCAGACGCAGCACTACAGCGGTTGGATCGGTCTCGTCGGTCTGGTCGGCGTGGTCTGGGCGGGGACCTACTGGGTGACCTCGCTGCGCACCGCGCTGTACCTGCTCTTCGACGTGCCACAGGCTGAGCGGCCGAGCTACGTCTGGGCCAAGCTCCGCGACGTGCTCGCGCTCGCCGTGATCGGCGGGATGCTGCTGCTCACCGTCGTCGGGGCCAGTCTGGTGACGACGTTCTCGAGCGAGATCTTCGATTGGCTCGGGCTCGGCGGAGCGACCGTGCTCAACGTGCTCACCCGGATCCTGTCGTGGCTGGTGAGCGTCGCGCTGTTCTACGCGATCTTCCGGATGGTCGTCCACCCGCACGTCCCGCAGCGTTCGCTCTGGGAGGGCGCGGCGCTGGGGGCGTTGGTCTTCGAGGCGATGAAGGCGCTCTCCTTCCTCATCCTCGGTTCGATCCAGGGTTCGCCGGCGTTCCAGGCGTTCGGCACCTCGATCGTGGTGCTGATCTGGCTGAACTACTTCTCCCGCGTCATCTTCTACGCCGGCTGCTTCGCCTGCGAGATCCGGCCGAACGGCCCGTCCACCACGATGGCGGCCGCCGCGGCGCCCGCCCACCATCCGAGGAGTCCCGCATGAAGTTCGAGAAGAAGCACGCCTGGCTGTTGATCGGCGTGGGGATCTGGAACTTCTGGGTCTGGGGCACCTTCATCAAGAACCTCGCCGCCGCGCACGCCAACGGCGAGCAGCACCCCGACGGCTACTACATCGCGCACACGGTGCTGATCGTCGTCGACCTGCTGATCGGCGCCGCCCTGCTCTGGCTCGGGATCACGGCGCTCCGCGCCGCCCGACGTGCCGAGCGGGAGTCGGCCGACGCCTGAGGGCGAGCGCGTCTGTTCATCAAGGTATGTTGCTGCGTCCGCACATCCTGGGTGGAGTTCCACTGGGGGAGCGTGGATTCGGCCACATACCTTGATGAACAGGCAGCCCAGGGATGCTCGCGGTTCGGCGCGATGGCCGGTCAGGCGGTCCGGGCCAGCGCCCGTTCCAGGCGCTGACGGAACGGGGAGACGGGCGCGAGTTCAGACCAGATCGAGCGCACGAAACGCATTCCCGTGAGATCGCGGATCTCGTCCTCGCGCTGCTTCTCGGCGAAGACGACGTCGCCGGCGCTCTGGCCCGGCTTGAGCAGCCTCCCGTACTTCACGCGCCCGTCGAACTCGCTGAGCACGCCGCGGTCGCCCCGCTCGGGCCACGCGAAGTCAGTGACTCCGGCGAGGGAACCGTCAGCGCGACGCACCTCGAACTGGAGCACCGGAACCGGCAGGTGCCACTGATCGAACAGCCACCGCGCCCGGGACTCACCGACAGATCCTGACCGTCCGTCGGCCATCCGCAGCGGCTTCTCGAGGTGGTGGGTGAAGGGCCAGTGGCGTTGCAGTTCGTACGCCGCTTCGAGCTCGTCCCTCGTCAGCGAACCGGCTCGCAGGCCGGAGTCGAAGAGCGCCAGTGCGGCCTCAGGGGTCGCGCGTGAGGCTGCCTCGAGGACAGCACGAGCCGGTCGAACCATCCAGATGCCGCCCACCTCGACGAGATCGTCATCGAGGCAGAAACCCTCGTGGTGGACCAGGTCGCGCTCGATTCGCCCGGCGTCGCCGTCGAGTCGGGTGACGTGGACCCGGGACAGATCGACACCCCAGAGATCGATTCCATGGAACAACGTTGCCGAGACGTGGCTCAGCACAACATCCGGGCCGATCGATGCGAGGACGGCGAGGCATCGGATGCGATGTCGTGACAGCCCATCGGCAGCCGACCAGATCGAGCCGTCGACATAGGCGTTGCGGCGGATCCTGACCATCGCGCCGCTGCGCACGAGGCGGGTGATGTCGCGGTCCGCGTGACCGGCGGCCAAAAGTTCCTGGCGGGTGACGAACTGTCGTTGCTCGACGGGCATCGCCAAGGGGTTCATGCCGCCAGCGAGCCATGTCGGCGTCGTCGTACGTCCTGAGCTGAACTCGGGCTGGGGATTGACCGACCGTGAAGGCTGCAGGGGAGACCTGGTGGCCCACAGTCCCCTCGTTGGTTCATCACGGGATGTTGTGATCTCGACGCCTCCCTTGTGGAACTCCACTGGGGAAGCGCAGATTGGGCAACATACCTTGATGAACATCCCCGGAGATGCGGCGAAGGCCGCTCCCCGAGCGGGGAGCGGCCTTCGCTGGTGGAACTGGTGGCTCAGTAGCCCTGCTTGATCGCCTCGCGCAGGTCCTTGTTGAGCTGGGAGATCACGTCGAGCGGGATCTCCTTGGGGCACGCCGAGGCGCACTCACCGATGTTGGTGCAGCCACCGAAGCCCTCGTGGTCGTGCTGGGCGACCATGGTCGCGACACGCGAGTAGCGCTCCGGCTGGCCCTGCGGCAGCTCACCCAGGTGGGTGATCTTGGCGCCGAGGAACAGTGAGGCCGAGCCGTTCGGGCAGGCCGCGACGCAGGCGCCGCAGCCGATGCAGGTCGCCACGTTGAAGGCGCGCAGCGCCTTGTCGCGGGGCGCCGGCACCGAGTTGGCCTCGGGAGCCGAACCGGTGTTGGCCGAGATGTAGCCACCGTTGGAGATGATCCGGTCGAACGCACCGCGGTCGACGATCAGGTCCTTGATGATCGGGAACGAGCCCGAGCGCCACGGCTCGATGGTGATCGTCTCGCCGTCGTTGAACGAACGCATGTGCAGCTGGCAGGTCGTGGTGACCTCCGGGCCGTGCGCCTCGCCGTTGATCATCAGCGAGCACATGCCGCAGATGCCCTCGCGGCAGTCGGAGTCGAACGCGATCGGCTCCTCGCCACCGTGCAGGAGCTGCTCGTTGAGCAGGTCCAGCATCTCGAGGAACGACATGTCGGAGGAGACACCGTCGAGGGAGTAGGTGTGCAGAGCACCCGCGGCCTCCGATGAGGCCTGACGCCAGATCTTGAGCGTGAGCTTCACTTGTAGGACCTCTGCTTCATCTCGATTGCGGTGTAGATCAGGTCTTCCTTGTGCAGGATCGGGTTCCCGCCCTCAAGCGAGTCACCGCCCCACTCCCACGCGGCGACGTAGGCGAACTCGTCGTCGTGACGCATGGCCTCGCCGTCCTCGGTCTGGGACTCGGCACGGAAGTGACCACCGCAGGACTCGCGGCGGTTCAGAGCGTCGATGCACATCAGTTCACCGAGCTCGATGAAGTCGGCCACGCGGCCGGCCTTCTCCAGGTCCTGGTTGAGGTCGTCGGCCGAACCGAGCACCTTCACGTTGGTCCAGAACTCCTGCTTCAGCGCCCGGATCTTGCCGATCGCCTCGGTCAGACCCTCCTTGGTGCGCTCCATCCCGCAGTACTCCCACATGATGGTGCCGAGCTCCTTGTGGAAGGACTCCACCGAGCGCTCGCCGTTGATCGACATGAACTTGTCGATCTGCGCCTGGACGCCGGCCTGGGCCTCGAGCACGGCCGGGTGGTCCGCGGCGACGGGCTCGAACGGGCCGTCGGCGAGGTACTCGCGGATCGTGTTCGGCAGCACGAAGTAGCCGTCGGACAGACCCTGCATCAGCGCCGAGGCACCGAGCCGGTTGGCACCGTGGTCGGAGAAGTTGGCCTCACCGGCGCAGTACAGGCCCGGGATGTTGGTGGACAGCTCGTAGTCGACCCAGAGGCCACCCATGACGTAGTGCACCGCGGGGTAGATCCGCATCGGCAGCTGGTACGGGTCCTCGCCGGTGATCCGGGCGTACATGTCGAGCAGGTTGTCGTACTTCTCCTCGATCGCCTCCTTGCCCAGGCGGGCGATCGCGGCGGTGAGGTCGAGGTAGACACCACGACGACGCTTGACCGGGTTGCCGTCCGCGTCGACCTCGTCGACCTCGGGACCGACACCGCGACCCTCGTCGCACATGTACTTCGCAGCACGCGAGGCGATGTCGCGGGGGACCAGGTTGCCGAACGACGGGTAGATCCGCTCCAGGAAGTAGTCGCGGTCGTCCTCGGCGATCTCGCGCGGGTCCTTGCCGGCGTCCGCAGCGTTCTTGGGCACCCACATCCGACCGTCGTTGCGCAGCGACTCACTCATCAGGGTGAGCTTCGACTGGTGCGCGCCGGTGACCGGGATGCAGGTCGGGTGGATCTGCGTGTAGCAGGGGTTGGCCATGTAGGCGCCCTTGCGGTGCGCACGCCACGCGGCGGTGACGTTGGAGCCCATCGCGTTGGTCGACAGGTAGTAGACGTTGCCGTAACCACCGGAGGCGAGCACGACGACGTCGGCCAGGTGGGTCTCGATCGCGCCGGTGACCATGTCACGGGCGATGATCCCGCGGGCGCGACCGTCGACGATGATCACGTCGAGCATCTCGTGCCGGTTGTAGGGCTCGACGGTGCCGGCAGCGACCTGGCGCTCGAGGGCCTGGTAGGCACCGAGCAGGAGCTGCTGACCGGTCTGGCCACGGGCGTAGAACGTCCGGGAGACCTGGACGCCACCGAAGGAGCGGTTGTCGAGCAGGCCGCCGTACTCGCGCGCGAAGGGGACACCCTGCGCGACGCACTGGTCGATGATGTTCGCGCTGACCTCGGCCAGGCGGTACACGTTCGACTCGCGGGCGCGGTAGTCGCCGCCCTTCACCGTGTCGTAGAAGAGGCGGTACGTCGAGTCGCCGTCCTCCTTGTAGTTCTTCGCCGCGTTGATGCCGCCCTGGGCGGCGATCGAGTGCGCCCGGCGCGGGGAGTCCTGGTAGAAGAACGACTTCACGTGGTAGCCGGCTTCACCGAGCGTCGCGGCGGCCGCGCCACCGGCGAGGCCGGTGCCCACGATGATCACCGAGAGCTTGCGACGGTTGGCCGGGTTCACCAGGCGGTTGTCGAACTTGCGGTTCGTCCAGCGGGTCGCGATCGGCCCGGTCGGCGCCTTGGCGTCGACGAGCTTGTCGCCGAGCGTGTAGAAGCCGGCTGCGTCGTCGGACTTCTGGACCGGAGCCTCGTTGGTCGGCTGGGGGTTCAGGAGGTCAAGAGATGCCACTGTGCTGCCGCCTTCAGTTCGAGATCACGCCGAAGAGCGTGAAGAGAGGGACCAACGAGAAACCGCCCGCGATGACGATCGCGACGATCCAGCCGAACGAGCGAGCGCGAGCGCGCGACGCGGCGGTGTTGGTCAGGCCGAGGGTCTGGCAGGCACTGAAGGTGCCGTGGTGCAGGTGGAAGCCCAGCGCGAGCATGGCGAGCAGGTAGATGACCGTCATCCACCACTCGCTGTCGGAGAAGGCGTTCACCAGCAGGGCGTACGGGTCGTCGACACCCTTGTCGCCGGTGGAGATGTCGACCTTGACGATCGTGAACTGGAGCAGGTGCCAGATCAGGAAGAGCAGGATCGTCAGACCGCCCCAGCGCATCGTGCGCGAGGAGAGGGACGACGCCTTGTTCTTCTTCACCTGGTACTTGACCGGGCGAGCCTTGGCGGCACGGCGGGTCAGCGAGATCGCGCTGCCCACGTGCACGATCAGGGCACCCAGCAGCACCACCCGGATGATCCACAGGGCGCCGGCGTAGGGAAGCATCGGCGTCCCCAGCGTGCGCAGGTGCTCCGCATACTCGTTGTAGGCATCGTGGCCCCCGAAGGCCTTCAGATTGCCGTACATATGCAGAAGCACGAACAGGATGAAGACGATGCCGCTGATGGCCATGGCCAGCTTCAGCGCGATCGTCGAGTGCGTCGAGCGCACACCTTTGACGAGTTCGGTCGTTGCCACGTTGGGGCACGTTACTCGCCGTGACCTGCAGCACGTCATCGGGGGCGGTGTGACATACGCCCGGTTACTGGCGGGTCACCAACCGACACTTAGCGTGCGTTCAGTTTCTGGAACGATCAAGGCGATTCTGAGATCGTCCGGCTACTTCCCGAGCACGAGTGCGATCTTGGTGCCCTTCTTCGCCTGGGTCCCGGCCGGGATGTTCTGGCTCAGGACCTTGCCGCGCTTCTTCTTCGGACCCT
This sequence comes from Nocardioides sp. JCM 18999, assembly GCF_055391175.1. NCBI lineage: Bacteria > Bacillati > Actinomycetota > Actinomycetes > Propionibacteriales > Nocardioidaceae > Nocardioides > Nocardioides sp. JCM 18999. Next base: position 2,591,790 of record NZ_AP043887.1, on the reverse strand, counting down.
TCTTCTTCTTGGTCGGACCGACCGCACAGTGCGCCGCCTTCAACGACTGGATCGCCTGGGCGAGGGTCTTGCCGGTCAGCTTCGGAACCGCGCAGTACGTGATCGGTTCTGGACGAGGGCAGACGTTGTCGCTGAAGGAGCCGTTGGTCCCGTTCGCGATGGTGTCGGTCCCGCAGCTCTGGTGGATCGTGCCGGTCGCGGGCACGACCCCGGTGCCGTTGCCGGCGAGGAGCGAGTGGGCGACCCAGGTGACGGAGCCCGAGGCAGCACGCAGCGCGGTCCCGGAGGCAAGGATCGTCGTCCGGTCGAACGTCGCGTTGACCGGATGGCCGGTCGCCGGCGTCAGGTTGATGCCGGCGGCACAGGCGCCAGTGATCGAGAGGTCGTGCGCCGAGAGCGAGAAGGGCGCCGAGCCCGTCGCCGAGCCGGTGTACGAGATGCCCGTCTGGAACCCGTCGATCCGCACGTTCTCGAGGGTGAGGGAGCGTCCGCCGGTGATCAGGATGCCCGTGGATCCGTCACAGCCGTTGCCATCGAGGCTGAGGTTCCGGAGCACCACGTCATCCGTCGGCCCCGCATTGACGACGATCCCGGAGCCGCTCACCGTCTGGACCCCTGCGTAGGTACCGCTGCCGTCGAGTGTGAACGCCTTGGAGACGGTGACGGCTCCGCCGTCGACCGGGTCGACCACGGAGATGCTCCCGGAGCTCACGGTCTTGGTGATGGCGCCGGCGAACGTGCGGCACGGCGCGGTCCGCGAACACGGATTCATGTCGTCGCCGACTCCAGAGATCCAGGTGCGGGTAGCCCCGGACCCTGCGGGGGGCCGGACGACGGGGGCCGGCGGTGCCTGTCCGGCCGCCGAGCTGGCCACAGTTCCGGTGCTGCACTGGGTGCTGGTGACGGTGCCGTTGGTCGCGTTCCCCGACAGGGTCACGCCGCACGAGACGCGTGCCGTTCCGCCGGCGGAGGTGTCGACCGCGACCCGGTTGGAGTCGATCGAGCTCGTCGCTGCCCAGAAGGTGGCGTTCGGGGCAGTCTTGATCCCGGTGCCACCGCTGCTGACCCGCGACTGGGCGAGCACGGTCGTCACCGAGCCGGCGCCGGTCGGAGCGAGGTTCATCCCGGTCGTGCAGCTGTCGGCGATGGTGCTGTTCGTGATCGACAGCGTGGAGGACGGCGTGGTGGTCAGCGCGTTGATCCCCAGCGGGAACCCGGTGATTCGGAGGTGGTCCAGGGTGACGGAGCGGGCGCTGGTGACGCGCACGCCGGCGATCGAGTTGCACGCCTCGCCGATGAGATCGATGTTGCGCAGGATGACGTCGTCGCCGGGACCCGCGGCCACGATGATGCCGGTGGTGCTCGCTGCCAGGATGCTGGCCATCGCGGGACCGCCGTCGATGGTGATCGCCTTGGTGATCGTGACGGTGCCGTAGCCGCCGGGGTCGAGGACGGTGATGGTGCCGCCGGCCGTTGTCTTGGAGATCGCCCCCGCGAACGTCTTGCACGGCGCGGTGCGGGTGCAGTCGTTGGCGTCGTCGCCGACACCTGACACCCAGGTCCGGGCAATTGCGGCCGCGTGGGCGGGCGCAGCGATCACCATGGGGAGCAGCGTGAGGCTCGCGACGACAGCAAGGATGCGGAACGGCTTCATGCCTCATGACGCTAGGGGCGTCGTCCTGCCGGGGGTATGGCTCAGGTGGGCTACCCTGGATGACAACTTAGCGATCGCTAACCTTCTGGAACGATCAAGGCCGTTCTGGCCGTCATCTACTTCACACTCGGTGGCGTCCGCCACACCGTGACTCTTAAGGTTGCCCTTCATGACCGAGGTCCCTGCCACGCTGCAGCCCGTGCCTCTGGCTCGTCCCCAGGACGATCACAGCCAGGCTGACTGGGAGGCTGCAGCTGCCGCCGTGCTCCGCAAGGCACGCAAGCTCACCGACGAAGACGCTGACTCCCTGGTGTGGGAGAAGCTCGGGCGCACCACGCTGGACGGCATCGCCGTCACGCCGCTGGGGCTTCCCGGGGGAGAGGTCGTGGCCGTGCGCCCGACCCGGGGCGGCGCGTGGGACATCCGGACCCTGATCAGTGCCGCACCGGGCGCCGACGGCACCAAGCTCGCCAACGAGGCCGCGCTGGTCGACCTCGACGGTGGGGTCACCAGCGTCTGGCTCGCCGCCGACGCCGGCACCGACGTCGCCGGGGTCCTCGCGGGCGTCCTGCTCGACCTGGCCCCGGTCGTCCTCGACGCCCCGACGGCACCCACGGCCGTGGCCGAGGCCTTCCTGGCGCTCCCCGGCGTCAAGCACGCTGACTCCAACCTCGGCCTCGACCCGCTCGGCGCGATGCTGCGCGACCTGCCGCTCGCGGTGGACGAGGCGATCGCCGAGCTCACCACGCTCGCCCGCAAGGCCTACCAGGCCGACGTCCGCGCCATCGTGGTCGACGGCACCGCTGCCCACGACCTCGGTGCCAGCGACGCCCAGGAGCTGGGCTGGGCGATCGCGGTCGGCACCGCCTACCTGCGGGCGCTGGTGGCCAACGACTTCACCGTCGACCAGGCGGCGGCGCTGATCGACTTCCGCCTCGCAGCGACCGACGAGCAGTTCCCGACCATCGCCAAGCTGCGCGCCGCCCGCACGCTCTGGGCGAGCGTGCTCACCCACTCCGGTGCCACCTCGACCGAGATGCGGATCCACGCGACCACGAGTCGGCCGATGTTCAGCAAGTACGACCCGTACGTGAACATGCTGCGCGGGACGGTGGCGGCCTTCGCTGCCGGCGTCGGTGGCGCCGACGCCGTGACGGTGCTGCCCTTCGACTCCGCCAACGGTCGTCCGGACGGCTTCGGTCGCCGGATCGCGCGCAACGTCTCCCACCTGCTGATCGACGAGTCCCACGTCGCCGCGGTCGCCGACCCGGCCGGCGGCTCGTACGCCGTCGAGCAGCTGACCAACGACCTCTCCCTGGCCGGTTGGACCCAGTTCCAGCAGCTCGAGGCGGAGTGGACCAGCGGGGCGTCCGTCGGAGCCGACTTCGCTCCGTTCCGTGAGCGGATCGCCTCCGTGGTCGCCCAGCGCGAGACGGGCATCGCGAAGCGGAAGCTGCCGCTGACCGGTCTGACCGAGTTCCCCAACCTCGCCGAGACCCTCCCGGTCCGCGAGGCCGACCCGCTCAACGACCGGGTCCGCCGCTACGGCGCGAGCTTCGAGGCCCTGCGCGACGAACCGGCCGAGAGCGACGTCTTCCTCGCCACGCTCGGCACGGTCGCCCAGCACACCGCTCGCGCGACCTTCGCCACCAACCTGCTGGCGACCGGCGGCATCGGCGTGGTCAGCGCGGGAGCGACGTCCGGCACCGAGGACCTCCTCGCCGCGTACGGCGGCCAGCGGGTCGTCATGCTCGCCGGCACCGACGACGCCTACGCGACCTGGGGCGCGGCCGCCGCCGCCGTCCTGCGCGAGGCCGGTGCGACCCACGTGATCGTCGCGGGCAAGCCCGCCGACTTCGCCGACGACGCCGCAGCCATGGGCGTCGACGCGCTCGCCTTCGTGACCCAGACCCGGAAGGAGCTGGGTTCATGAGCATCCCCGCGAACTTCAGCCAGATCCCGCTCAGCCTCGACGAGCTCGTCGAGCCGACCCTGCCGGTCGGCGCGGGCTGGACCAGCCCCGAGGGGATCGAGATCGCGCCGGCGTACACCGAGTCCGACCTGCTCGGTCTCGACGCGCTCGGCACGTTCCCCGGCCTGAGCCCGTTCCTGCGTGGCCCGTACCCGACGATGTACACCTCGCAGCCGTGGACGGTCCGGCAGTACGCCGGCTTCTCCACCGCCGAGGAGTCCAACGCGTTCTACCGGCGCAACCTCGCCGCCGGGCAGAAGGGGCTCTCGGTCGCCTTCGACCTGGCCACCCACCGCGGCTACGACTCCGACCACCCGCGGGTGCGCGGCGACGTCGGCATGGCCGGCGTCGCGATCGACTCGATCTACGACACCCGCACGCTCTTCGACGGCATCCCGCTCGACGAGATGTCGGTGTCGATGACGATGAACGGCGCGGTGCTGCCGGTGATGGCGCTCTACATCGCCGCCGCGGAGGAGCAGGGCGTGAAGCCCGCCCAGCTGGCCGGGACCATCCAGAACGACATCCTCAAGGAGTTCATGGTCCGCAACACCTACATCTACCCGCCGGCCGGGTCGATGCGGATCATCGGCGACATCTTCGCCTACACGGCCTCCAACATGCCGCGGTTCAACTCGATCTCGATCTCCGGCTACCACATGCAGGAGGCCGGAGCCACGGCCGACCTGGAGCTCGCCTACACGCTCGCCGACGGGGTGGAGTACATCCGCACCGGTCTGGACGCGGGCCTCGACATCGACGCGTTCGCGCCGCGGCTGTCGTTCTTCTGGGCGATCGGGATGAACTTCTTCATGGAGGTCGCCAAGATGCGTGCGGCCCGGGCGCTGTGGTCGCGCCTGGTCGCCGACTTCGAGCCGAAGTCGGCCAAGTCGCTCTCCCTGCGCACCCACTCGCAGACCTCGGGCTGGTCGCTGACCGCGCAGGACGTGTTCAACAACGTCGGCCGCACCGCGATCGAGGCGATGGCTGCGACCCAGGGGCACACGCAGTCGCTGCACACCAACGCGCTGGACGAGGCGATCGCGCTGCCGACCGACTTCTCCGCCCGGATCGCGCGCAACACCCAGCTGCTGCTGCAGCAGGAGTCCGGCACCACCGGCATCATCGACCCGTGGGCGGGCTCGTACTACGTCGAGAAGCTGACCCACGACCTGGCCACCCGCGCCTGGGCGCACATCCAGGAGGCCGAGGCCGCCGGCGGGATGGCGAAGGCGATCGAGCAGGGCATCCCGAAGATGCGGATCGAAGAGGCTGCCGCCCGCACCCAGGCCCGGATCGACTCCGGTAGCCAGAAGGTGATCGGCGTCAACACCTACCGGCTCCCGGCCGAGGACCCGCTCGACGTGCTCAAGGTCGACAACGACGAGGTCTACCGGTCCCAGATCGCCAAGCTGGAGCGGCTGCGCGCCGAGCGCAACAGCGACGACGTCACCGCCGCCCTCGACGCGCTGACCAACGCGGCCGGGGACTCGAAGAAGGGCAACCTGCTCGAGCTCGCCGTCGCCGCCGCCCGGGCGAAGGCGACCGTCGGAGAGATCTCCGACGCCGTCGAGAAGGCCTACGGCCGCCACCAGGCCGTGATCCGTACGATCTCCGGTGTGTACCGCGACGAAGCCACCACCGCCGGTGACGCCTCCGTCGACGAGGTCCTCGCCGCCACCGACGCGTTCGAGGAGGCCGAGGGCCGTCGTCCGCGCATCCTGGTCGCGAAGATGGGCCAGGACGGCCACGACCGCGGCCAGAAGGTGGTCGTGTCCGCCTTCGCCGACCTCGGCTTCGACGTCGACGTCGGCCCGCTGTTCTCCACCCCGGAGGAGGTCGCCCAGCAGGCCGTCGACGCCGACGTGCACATCGTGGGTGTCTCCTCCCTCGCGGCCGGACACCTCACCCTGCTGCCCGCCCTCAAGGCGGCGCTGGCGGAGGCTGGCCGGCCGGACATCATGATCGTCATCGGCGGCGTCATCCCGCCCGACGACGTACCGACCCTCAAGGAGATGGGTGCCGCCGAGGTCTTCGTGCCGGGCACCGTGATCGCCGACGCGGCGCTCGACCTCCTCGCACGGCTGCGAGCACAGCTCGACGCCTGAGACGGCGCCCCCGACCGGGCGCGACTCCGGCCTCCACCAACCGGTGGTGGCCGGAGTCGTCACGGCTCTGGTGGGGTTCACCTCCTCGTTCGCGGTCGTCCTGGCCGGCCTGCACGGCGTCGGCGCCGATGACGCCCAGGCGGTCAGCGGCCTGCTCTCGATGACGTGCGTCTTCGCCGTCATCATGGTCGGGCTCGCCGTGTGGACCCGGACCCCGCTGACGCTGGCCTGGTCCACGCCCGGGGCGGCACTGCTGGCCACCACCGGGACGGTGCACGGCGGGTGGCCGGCCGCGGTCGGCGCGTTCGTCCTCACCGGGGTGCTGATCGCCCTGACCGGGGTGATCGCGCCGCTGGGGCGGGCCGCGGCGGCGATCCCGGTCCCGCTCGCCCAGGCGATGCTCGCCGGGGTCCTGCTCGAGCTCTGCCTGGCTCCGTTCACCGCGCTGGCCGCCCATCCCGTCGCCGTCGCCCCGGTGATCCTGACCTGGCTGGTCGCCACCCGCTGGCTGCCGCGCTGGGCGGTGCCGCTGGCCCTGCTGGTGGCGCTCGCGGTGATCGCGATCTCGATCCTGCACGCCGACACCCCGCTGGCCGGTGTCGCCTGGTGGCCGCGGCTCGAGCTGACCACCCCGAGCCTGTCGCTGGAGGCGGTGACCGCGATCGCGCTACCGCTCACGGTGGTGACGATGGCCTCGCAGAACGTGCCCGGCGTCGCGGTGATGCGCAGCTTCGGCTTCTCCGTGCCGTGGCGGACGAGCATGATCTCGACCGGCCTCGGCACGGCGGTGGCGGCACCCTTCGGCACGCACGCGATCAACCTCGCCGCACTGTCGGCCGCGCTGGCAGCGGGGGAGGGGGCGGGACCACGGGAGCGCCGCTGGATCGCGCCGCTGAGCGCGGGAGCGACCTACCTGCTCCTCGCCGCCGGCTCGGGTGCCCTGGTCGCGCTGACCTCGCTCGCGCCGTCGGGGATCGTCGAGGCCGTGGCCGGCCTGGCACTGCTCGGCTCGTTCTCGGCAGCCATTCTCGGCGCGATCTCGGACGAACGGCACCGGCTCAGCTCCGTGGTCGCGTTCCTGGTCGCCGGGTCGGGGCTCCAGGTGGCCGGTGTCGGGGGTGCGTTCTGGGCGATCGTCGCCGGGCTGGTGGTGCGGTGGTGGCTGGAGCGCGAGCCGCGTGAGCCGGTGGAGCCGGTGGATCAGGGGCGGGCGACGTCTCGCGAGCGGTAGCCCTGCAGGTGGGCCGATCCTCCGTCACGGTCGGAGCCGTCGAACGCCTCGATGTTCCAGGAGATGATCCGGTGCGGACGCAGGAGGAGCGTTTCGGGACTGAACCCGAAGGCGAGGGGTGGGTCCCGTCGCACGATCTCGATCCCGCCGCGGAGCTCGACTCCCCGTCCGGTCTGTCCGAGGGGATTGGGAGTGGCGGACTGGTCATCAACGACCAGCGACACCCGGGGATCGGCGGTGACGTTGCGGAACTTCTGGCTGCGGGCGAGGTCGGGGCCGCCGATCTCGAGGAGATCGCCGTCGGGATCCACCCAGAACGCGACGGGATGAACCTGAGGACTGCCGTCCGGGCCGATCGTCGCCAGGCGCCCGAGGGGGTGCGTGGTCAGGTAGGCCACTCGGCCTCAGTGAGGATCACGCCTCGCTCCAGCGGCCGTAGACCAGCCGGAGGATCGCCTCGGCGAGCTCGTCGAGGCCCTGCTGCATCTCGTCGGCGGGACCGTCGGCGAGCTGGTTGAGCCGGTGCTCCCGCATCGCGTCGACCATGATCGCCAGGGTCTCGGCGGCGATCCCGTCCGGAGCGAGCCCGGCGGCTCGGTCTCGCTCGATCTTGGCGCCGAGGGCGTTCAGGAACCGGGACTTGGCGCCGTCGATGAACTCGACGAGGGGCGGGTAGTCGTCGCCGTACCCCTGCATGGAGCAGGCCAGGATCGGGCGGTTGTCGCGCCAGATCGCCGCGGCGCCCAGCAGCGACTCCTGCAGCGCCTCCGGGCTCGGCCCGGTCGAGGCCATCCAGCCGTGGGTCTGGCTGAAGAGGTCGCCGATCTCCTCCATCAGTCGGGCCAGGACGGCCTGCTTGGAGGGGAAGTAGAAGTAGAAGCTCGTCCGCGAGATCCCGGCGGCGCCGGCGATGTCGTCGATCGTCACCGAGGCCATCGACTTGTGGGCGAGCAGCTCGCGGACCGCCTCGAGGATCTGCCCCTCGCGCTCGTCGCCCTTGGAACGCCCCCCACGGCGCCGTACGACTTCGGTCTGCATGGCGCCCGATCCTAGCCGTGACAAATGTGATCGACGTATCGTCGACAGAAATCGACACAGTGTCGATTCGGTGCGTAGCGTTGCCCCCATGTCTTCTGCGTCCGCCCCGAACCGGGCCCGTCTGGTGCTGCCGACGATGGCTGCGGCCGTCTTCCTGCTCTCGATGATCCAGACCCTCGTCGTCCCGGCGCTGCCCCTGATCGAGAAGCAGCTCGGCGTGGACGCGACCACCGTCGGCTGGGTCACCACCGCGACGATGCTGACCGCGTCTGCGGTCACGCCGCTCCTGGGCCGGCTCGGTGACGTCTACGGGCAGAAGCCGGTGATCATCGCCGCGCTCGCGATCACGCTGGCGGGCAGCCTGATCGCCGCCACGACCCACTCGATCGAGTGGCTGATCGTGGCTCGCGTGCTGCAGGGAGCGAGCTTCGGCCTCTTCCCGCTGGCGATCAGCGTGCTGCGCCACGAGCTGCCGCCGGCCAAGTTGATCCCGGGGATGTCGATCACCGCCTCGGCGCTCGGCGTCGGCTCCGGCTTCGCCCTGGTCGCGACCGGGCTGCTCACCCGCGACGACGCCGACTACCGCCGGATCTTCTGGCTCTGCGTCGGCCTCACCCTCGTCGTCCTGATCGCCGCCATCACGACGCTCCCTCGTCGTGCCGGCCGTGGCGGTCGGGTCGATTACGTCGGCGCGCTCGTGCTCGCCGCCGGCCTCGTGGCCCTGCTCCTCCCAATTTCGCAGGGCCACGAGTGGGGCTGGGACTCGGCTCGCGTGATCGGCCTGTTCGTCGTCGCCGTGGTGCTGCTGGTCGGCTTCGTCGTGCTCCAGGACCGCTCCGCCGAGCCGCTGGTCGCCACCCGCCTGCTGGCTCACCGGCCGGTGCTGGCGACCAACCTGGCCAGCATGTGCGTCGGCTTCGCGATGTTCGCCGTCTTCCTCGGCGCGACCTACTTCGTCCAGACGCCGCCGGAGCTGACCGGCTTCGGCTTCGGTGCCAGCGTGCTGCGCACCAGCATCGTCTTCATGCTGCCCGGCGCTCTCGTCTCGATGGCGATGGGCCCGGTCGCCGGTCGCCTGGTGCAGGCCTACGGGCCGCGCGCCGTGCTGGTGCTGGCCAGCGTCGTCGGCGTGGTCGGAATGGTCCTGCTCACCACGCTGCACAGCACCGAGCTCGAGTTCATCGGTGCCCTGGTGGTCGCCAACGCCGCGATCGCCATCGCCTACGCCTCGATGCCGGCGCTGCTGGTCAGCAACGTCGACCCGCACGAGACCGGGATCGCGAACTCGATCAACTCGATCATGCGCACCATCGGTGCGGCGATCGGCTCCGCGCTGGTGATCACCATCCTGACCAGCGACGTCGTCACCCATGCCACGCCCGTCGGCCCGATCGAGCTGCCCGCCGAGAGTGCCTACGTGACCACGTTCGCCCTCGCCGCGGTCGCCTTCGCCGTCGCGGCGGGGTTGGCTCTGCTGGCCCGCAAGCCCGCGACCGACGCGCCCGTCGTCGCGACCGCTCCGGCCGTCGAGGTCGCCGAGGTCGCCGAGGTCGTCTGACTCGAGCGCCGGACGGTGCCCTCCAGGGGGTGACGTAGTCTCGAGATGAGACCCACGTCACAGGAGGGTGGATGGTGCATCGATCGTCGACGGCCGATCCCCGGTCCGTGCTGGAGCAGGCGCACGACGCGTTCGTGAGCACCGGTGAGGCCGACGAACGGGTGCGGCCGCTGGTGGTCGAGTCCTGGCGGCGCAGCATGCAGGGCGGACTCGACCCCGAGCGTGGTCTGGCCCCGCTCGAGCTGCGGGACGAGGCTCTCGAGGCGGCCCGGGCCGACCACCCGCTCGCCGTGGCGATGCCGGTCATCCGGCGCCTGCTCGTCGAGGACGCGGCCGACGCCGGCCTGATGGTCGCGCTCTCCGACGCCGCGGGCCGGCTGCTCTGGGTCGAGGGCCCGAGCCGGTTGCGCGAGCAGATGGCCGGGATCCACTTCACCGCCGGCGCGACCTGGAGCGAGGACCGGGCCGGCACCAACGCGCCGGGCACCGCACTCGCCCTGGACCGTCCGGTGCAGATCCACGCCGCCGAGCACCTGCTCCGTCCCGTCACCCCGTGGAGCTGTGCCGCGGCACCGATCCACGACCCCGACACCGGGGCGATCCTCGGTGCGCTCGACCTCACCGGCGGGGACGACATCGCCGGTCCGCACGCCCTCTCCGTCGTCCGGGCGACCGTCGCCGCTGTCGAGCGCGAGCTCCAGCTGCACCGGCTGACGGCCCTCGCGGGCCGTCCGGCACCCGGTACGGCGACGTACCGGCTGCGCCTCCTCGGACTGCCGGCCGGCGTGATCGAGAGCGATCACGGGCTCACCCGGCTCAGCCTGCGCCATACCGAGCTGCTCACCCTGCTGGCCGCCCACCGCGACGGGATCAGCGGCGACGAGCTCGCGGTCGCGCTCAGCGACGGCGACCTGGCTCCGGTCACCCTGCGCGCCGAGATCTCCCGGCTGCGGGGCGCCCTCGGAGCGCTGGGGCTCACGTTGGAGGCCCGGCCGTACCGGCTCGACCCCCGCCTCGTCACCGACGTGGACGCCGTCCGGACCCGGCTCGCCGGGCGCGACGTCGGGGGAGCGGTCGACCTCTACCGCGGCGACCTGCTGCCGACCTCGGACGCTCCCGAGATCCGGCGGCTGCGGCACCGGCTGCGTGACCTGATCCGGGAGCAGCTGATCGCCGCCGGCGACCCCGACGCGCTGCTCCGCTTCGCCGACACCGAGCACGCCCGTGAGGACTGGGAGATCTGGCAGGCGGCCTACGACTCCCTCAATCCGGCCTCACCCCGGCTGGCCCGGGTGCGCGAGCACCTCGCGTTCCTGGACCGCGAGCTGCGCTGAGGCTGCAACGTTGCTGCAACTCCCGCCTGCCTAGCGTCGTCAGGGTCGGGCAACGGTGCCCGCGACTCGAGCACAAGGGAGTGCCAGATGGGCGTCTACGCGCAGCCGGGGACCGAGGGAAGCGTCGTCAGCTTCAAGCCCCGTTACGAGAACTGGATCGGCGGCGAGTGGGTCGCCCCGGTCAAGGGTGGCTACTTCGAGAACGTCTCGCCGGTCAACGGCAAGGTCTTCTGCGAGGTGGCCCGCGGGACGGCCGAGGACATCGACCTCGCCCTCGACGCCGCCCACCGGGCCGCACCCGCCTGGGGCAAGACCTCGGTCGCCGAACGGGCCGTCGTCCTCAACCAGATCGCCGACCGGATCGAGGCCAACCTCGAGATGCTCGCGGTCGCCGAGACCTGGGACAACGGCAAGCCGGTCCGCGAGACCAAGGCCGCCGACCTGCCGCTGGCGGTCGACCACTTCCGCTACTTCGCCGGCGCGATCCGCGCCCAGGAGGGGCACCTGTCCCAGCTCGACGAGGACACCGTCGCCTACCACTTCCACGAGCCGCTCGGCGTGGTCGGTCAGATCATCCCTTGGAACTTCCCCATCCTGATGGCGACGTGGAAGCTCGCCCCCGCGCTGGCCGCCGGCAATGCCGTCGTACTCAAGCCGGCGGAGCAGACCCCGGCCTCGATCCTGGTGCTGATGGAACTGATCGCTGACCTGCTCCCTCCCGGCGTGGTCAACGTGGTCAACGGCTTCGGGGTCGAGGCCGGCAAGCCGCTGGCGTCGTCGAGCCGGATCCGCAAGATCGCCTTCACCGGGGAGACCACCACCGGGCGGCTGATCATGCAGTACGCCAGCCAGAACCTCATCCCGGTCACCCTCGAGCTCGGTGGGAAGAGCCCGAACATCTTCTTCGAGGACGTGATGGCCTCCGACGACGCGTTCAGCGACAAGGCGCTCGAAGGCTTCGCGATGTTCGCGCTCAACCAGGGCGAGGTCTGCACCTGCCCGAGCCGTGGCCTGATCCAGCAGTCGATCTACGACCTGTTCCTGTCGGCGGCCACCGACCGGGTGAAGAAGATCGTGCAGGGCAACCCGCTCGACGACGCCACCATGATCGGCGCCCAGGCGAGCAACGACCAGCTCGAGAAGATCCTGTCCTACATCAAGATCGGGACCGAGGAGGGCGCCAAGGTCCTGATCGGTGGCGAACGGGTCGACCTCGGCGGGGACTTCACGGACGGGTTCTACGTCGCGCCGACGATCTTCGAGGGCACGAACAAGATGCGGATCTTCCAGGAGGAGATCTTCGGGCCGGTGGTGTCGGTGACGAGCTTCACCGACTTCGACGACGCGATGAGCATCGCCAACGACACGCTGTACGGGCTCGGGGCCGGGGTCTGGTCGCGCGACACCAACACCGCCTACCGGGCCGGGCGCGAGATCCAGGCCGGCCGGGTGTGGACGAACTGCTACCACGCCTATCCGGCGCACGCGGCGTTCGGCGGCTACAAGTCCTCGGGCATCGGCCGGGAGAACCACCAGCAGATGCTCGACCACTACCAGCAGACCAAGAACCTCCTGGTCTCGTACTCCCCGAACGCCCAGGGCTTCTTCTGATGCCTCAACCCGCCAGGGTCGCGTTCACGCCTGAAGCCGTCGACCTCGTACGGCGGCTTCAGGCTGAGCACGGCCGGGTGATGTTCCACCAGTCCGGCGGGTGCTGCGACGGCTCGTCGCCGATGTGCTTCCCTCACGGGGAGTTCATCACCAGCGAGGCCGACGTACTCCTCGGGGAGCTCGATGTCGACGCCCCCGAACCGGTGGAGGTCTGGATGTCGAAGGAGCAGTTCGGCTACTGGTCCCACACCCACCTGACGATCGACGTCGTCCCGGGCCGGGGAGCGGGGTTCTCGCTGGAGGCCCCGCTGGGGGTGCGGTTCCTGATCCGGTCGCGGCTGTTCACCGACGAGGAGGCGAGCCGCTTGGAGGAGGTCAGGTGACGGGCAGTCCGGTGTCGCGGATCAGGTAGATCCAGGGGAAGGCCTTGCAGCCGATCTGCCAGCCGTCGGCTTCGTAGTGCCGCGGCCACCTCACCCAGGCGACCCGGCGGTGCTCCCACTGAGTGTGGGTACGGACCATGCGGTGTCGCAGGATGCCGGCGCCGACGGTGTGCCAGCCGAGCTGCCCGGCGAGCTCGAGCTCGCTCAGCTCGTCGAAGACGGTGACCGGCCCGAGCCAGCGCTCCTCGTCGCCGAGCGGGTCGTCTCGGTCCTCGCGAGCACCGAAGCGTTGCTGGACGGCCTGGCGGCTCATGCCGAGCTCGGAGCCGATGGCGGCCCAGCTCTGCCCGGCCGAGCGGGCTGCGACGACCGACTGGCGAAGCAGGTCGGCCACGATCGAGTCGGCGGCCGCCGTTCGCCGGACGAGCGCGAGCTCCGAGTCGGCGTCCGCATCGTCGAGCCGCGACGCGAGGATGACCTCGCCGAGCGCGTCGGCGAGATCTCCGCGCGCGGTCATTCGCCGTCGCCGTCCCGGCTCGGCAGCCAGTCCGACGAGCCTCGGCCGTCCTGGGTGCCCGCGGTGCCACGCGAGCGCAGGTCCGAGGAGATCAGGAAGACCCCGATCAGGGTGAGCGCGATGCCCGCACCGAGGAGCAGCCCACCGAGCCACCCGTCGAGCAGCCGGCTGAGCAGGATGAGGGCGATACCGGGCAGGACGCTGGCCGCGCCGCGAGCGGGAGTGGGAGTGGATGCGGACGTCATCAGTCAAGACTAGGTTGACGCGTTCCAAGCGTCAACCATTGATTGACATGGCAGACTTCTGCCGTGCCGACCACTCAGCCCGTCGACCCCGTGACCGATCTCCTCGCCGGCATTGCCGCCGGTCAGCGTGCAGCGGTGTCGCGAGCCATCACCCTGGTCGAGTCCACCGCGCCGAAGCACCGGGAGAACGCTCGCCGGCTGCTGGCCGCCCTGCCGCGTCGTGACGCCGTCCGGGTCGGGATCTCCGGCGTCCCCGGGGTCGGCAAGTCCACCTTCATCGAGGCCCTCGGCACCCGTCTGACCGCCCAGGGCCACCGGGTCGGAGTGCTGGCCGTGGACCCGTCCTCGGTCCGCACCGGGGGATCCGTGCTCGGCGACAAGACCCGGATGAGCCGGCTCTCCGTCGACCCGAACGCCTTCATCCGGCCGAGTCCGAGCGCCGGCACCCTCGGCGGTGTCGCCCGCGCCACCGTTCAGGCGATGGCGGTGCTCGAGGCCGGTGGGTACGACGTGATCCTGGTCGAGACCGTCGGCGTCGGTCAGTCCGAGGTCACCGTCGCCGGGATGGTCGACACGTTCCTCTTCCTGACGATCGCCCGCACCGGCGACCAGCTCCAGGGGATCAAGAAGGGCATCCTCGAGATCTCCGACGTGGTCGCGGTCAACAAGGCCGACCCCGACGACACCGGCCGCCAGACCGAGGCCCGCGCCGCCGCCCGCGAGCTCGCCGGCGCGATGCGCCTGGTCCGCGGCATGGAGGACTGGACCCCGCCCGTCGTCACCGCCAGCGGTCTGGCCGACGACGGCGTCGACGGTGTCTGGGAGCAGGTCATCGCCCACCGCTCCCACCTGGGCGAGACCGGTGTGCGCGACAAGCGGGCCCGCCAGCAGCTCGACTTCACCTGGGCGTTGGTCCGCGACGAGCTCGAGCAGCGGCTGCGGCACAGCCCGCACGTGCGCGAGATCCGGGAGCAGATCAGCGCCGAGCTGCTCGCCGGTGCCCTGAACGCACCAGCGGCGGCCGATCGCTTGCTCGAAGCGTTCGACCGCCACTGACGGAGGGACCGGGCTCAGCCCGTCCTGTACGGGATGCCGTCCGCGGCCGGTGCTCGTGACTTCCCGACCAGACCGGCCACGGCGAAGATCGTGATCACGTAGGGCAGCATCAGGAGCAGCTCGCTCGGCAGCGGCGACCCGATCACCGACAGCACGCCCTCCAGGTTCGAGGCGAAGCCGAAGAGCAGCGCCGCGAACGCGGCCCGGATCGGATCCCAGTTGCCGAAGATCACCGCGGCCAGCGCGATGTAGCCCGCGCCGCCGGTCAGCTCACGGTTGAACTGCGAGACCGAGACCAGCGTGTAGAAGGCGCCACCGATACCGGCGATCGCTCCACCCAGGATGATCGTCGTGTAGCGGGTGCGGTTGACCTTGATGCCGACCGTGTCCGCAGCGCGCGGGTGCTCGCCGACCGAGCGGACGCGCAGGCCCCACTTGGTGCGGAACAGCGCCCAGGCCACAGCCACCACGACGACGTACATCAGGTAGACGATCACCGTCTGGCGGAAGAAGATCGGCCCGATCACGGGGATGTCGCCCAGGATCGGCAGCGCGTGCACGTGCAGCGACGGGGGAGAGTTCAGCTTCTCCGGGTTCTCGGTGAGGACCTCGGAGTAGAGGAAGTTCGTCAACCCGATCACGAGGACGTTCAGCACGACACCGACGATCACCTGGTCGACGAAGTACGTGATCGCGAAGACACCGAGGATCAGGGCGATCAGGGCGCCCGCCGCCATCGCGGAGAACAGTCCGGCCGTGGCCGAACCCGTGAGGGAGCCGACCAGAGCGGCGCTGAACGCGCCGAGCAGCAGCTGGCTGTCGATCGCGATGTTGACCACGCCGGCCCGCTCGCCGAGCACGCCCGCCATGGCGCCGAAGACCAGCGGCACCGCGAGCGCGATCGCGCCGCCGAAGAGGCCCGTGACCGGAATGGTCCCGCCCGCGGCGGCCCAGGTCAGCATGGCCAGCAGCCAGAGCACCCCGAACACGATGCTCACCCACCCCGGGGTCTTCTCGCCCCGCGTCGAGCGCCAGACGGAGAAGCCCAGGCAGACGACCAGGACGACCAGGACGGTCCAGCAGGTGCCTGTCACCGAGAGCGTGATCGCCTTCAGGTCGAAGAAGTCGCCGTCGGTCGCCAGGCGGTACGTCGTCGAGCCGGTCTGGTCGCCGAACAGGAGCGCCGCGGCCAGGACGATGATGAAGGCCAGGTAGACGAACGGGGTCCGCTTGTCGGTCATCACTTCGACTCCTTCGGCAGGCGGAAGATGGCTCGGACGAGCGGTGGCGCGGCGATGAAGAGGACGATCAGCGACTGGACGACGAGGACGATGTCGACCGGGACCCCTTCAGCCGCTTGCATTGCGAATCCGCCGGCCTTGAAGGCGCCGAAGAGCAACCCGGCACCCAGGATGCCGAGCGGACGGGAGCGACCCAGCAGGGCCACGGTGATGGCGTCGAACCCGATCCCGGCGTCGACGCCGGCGGTGACGCCGCTCGGCACGGTGCCCAGCACCTGGTTGACCCCGGCCAGACCGATCAGGGCTCCACTGATCGACATCACGACGATGTAGATCCGGCCGACGTTCGTGCCCGAGGCCCTGGCCGCGGTCGGGTTGATCCCGACCGCGCGCATCTTGAAGCCCAACGACGAGCGCTCCAGGATCCACCACACGACCCCCACCGCGATCAGCGCGAGCAGGAAGCCGAGGTGGAGGTTGAAGCTGTCCCCGGCGATCTTGGGCAGGATCGCGGTGTCGCGCATGGGCAGCGACTTGGGGTTGTCGGACCCGGGGGACTGGAGCAGGTTCTTCTTCGTCAACGCGTAGGAGACGAGGTAGAAGGCGACGTAGTTGAGCATGATCGTGAGGATCACCTCGTGCGCACCGGTGCGGGCCTTGATCAGACCGGCCAGACCGCCCCAGGCCGCACCGGCGAGCATGCCGACGATGATGGCCAGCGGCAGGTGGATGACCGTCGGCAGGTCGAGCTTGAAGCCGACCCAACCCGCAGCGGCTCCGGCCATCAGCATCTGACCGCGACCACCGATGTTGAACATGCCGGCACGGAACGCGATGCCGACGCCGAGACCGGCGACGATCAACGGTCCGGAGAACTTCAGCGTCTCGGTGAGGGGGCGGATCTTGAACTCGAGGTTCTTGCCGTCGGAGTTCCAGATGGCGCCCTTGAAGAACGCCGAGTAGGCGTCGGTGATCGTGGTCCAGAAGACGGAGAAGAAGTTCCCCGACCCGATCGAGGCGCGCACGTCCGCGTTGGCGAATCCGATCAGCAGCGAGCCGACCGCCAGTGCCAGCAGCACGGCGAGGAGGGAGACGATGGCGCTCCCGCTCAGGATCTCGCGGCTGACCTCGCGCCACCGACTCCCGCGGTCGCTCTCGGGAGCAGTCTCGGGTGCGTTCACAGGGGCGCTCACGCTGCCTCCTCCGGTCGTTCGCCGGTCATCATCAGACCGAGCACGTCGCGTGGGGTGTCGGCCGGGACGATCCCGACGATCCGCCCGCGGTAGAGAACCATGATCCGGTCGGCGAGGGCGACGACCTCGTCGAGCTCGGTCGAGACCACCAGCACGGGCACGCCGGAGTCGCGGGTGGCCACGATCTGCTTGTGGATGAACTCGATCGACCCGACGTCGACACCACGCGTCGGCTGGGCGGCCACGAGCAGGCGCAGGTCGCGGGAGAGCTCGCGCGCCACGACCACCTTCTGCTGGTTGCCGCCGGAGAGCTGGGACGCCAGCGTGGTGATCCCGGGCGCCCGGATGTCGTACTCCTTGAGCTTGGCGCGGGCGAACTCGTCGCGCACCTTGAGCTGGAGCGCACCGCGCTTGACGAACGGCGCACCCGAGGTGCGATTGAGGATCAGGTTCTCGGCGATGGTGAACTCGCCGACGAGCCCCTCCTCGTTGCGGTCCTCCGGGATGAAGCCGACTCCGGAGGAGTCGATGATCTGGCGCACCGTCCTGCCGACGAGCTCCTCGCCGTGCAGGCGGATCGACCCGGTGACGTGGTCCTGAAGACCCATCAGCGCCTCGGTCAGCTCGGTCTGGCCGTTGCCCTGGACACCGGCGACGGCGAGCACCTCGCCCTCACGGATGGCGAACGAGATGCCGTCGACGTGGGTGTGACCGTTGGCGTCGACCACCGTCAGGTTCTCCACCGTCAGCGCGTCCGGGCCGGCCTTGGCGGGCTCCTTGTGCACGGTGAGCTCGACCGGGCGGCCGACCATCAGGGAGGCCAGCTCGGCGTTGGTCGCGGTGGGCTCCGCCTCACCGACGACCTTGCCCAGTCGGACCACCGTGATCCGGTCGGCGACGGCGCGCACCTCGCGCAGCTTGTGGGTGATGAAGACGATGGCCGTCCCGGACTCGCGGAGCTGACGCATCATGTTCATCAGCTCGTCGGTCTCCTGGGGCGTGAGCACGGCGGTCGGCTCGTCGAAGACCAGGACCTTGGCGTCGTGGGTGAGCGCCTTGATGATCTCCACGCGCTGCTGCACGCCGACCGGAAGGTCCTCGATCAGGGCATCGGGATCGACGTCGAAGCCGAACCGCGCCGAGATCTCGCGGACCTTCTCACGGGCGGCGTCGAGGTCGAGGGTGCCCGCGAAGCGGGTCGTCTCGTGACCGAGCATCACGTTCTCGGCCACGGTGAAGACCGGGATCAGCATGAAGTGCTGGTGCACCATGCCGATGCCGGCGGCGATCGCGTCGCCCGGACCGGCGAAGTTCTGCACCTCGTCGTCGAGGATGATCTGCCCCTTGTCGGCCTGGTAGAGGCCGTAGAGGACGTTCATCAACGTCGACTTGCCGGCACCGTTCTCGCCCAACAGGCAATGGATCTCGCCCGGCTCCACGGTGAGGTTGATGTGATCGTTCGCGACGAGCGTCCCGAACCGCTTCGTGATGTCCTTCAGGACAAGCTTCATGGCACCTGATCTTAGGGGTGAGAACGGGACGAGGGAGGCCGGAGATTTCCGGCCTCCCTCGTCGACGTCAGTGCGTCACTGGTTGAGGTAGGACTTCACCGGGATCGAGCCGTCCTTGATGCCGGCCTTGATCGCGTCGAGCTCGCCCTGCAGCGCCGGGTCGACCTTGCTCTCGTAGTTGTGGAACGGAGCCAGGTCCACGCCGTCGTTCTCCAGCGTGCCGACGTACGGCGCGAAGTCGAACGAGTCGGGGTTGTTCGCGGCGTCCATCAGCGTCGTGTAGACGCCGGTGTCGATCTTCTTCTCCACCGAGGTGAGGATGTAGTCGGCCGTCGACGGGTCGGTCTCGAAGACGTCAGCGTCCACACCGAGCATGACCCAACCCTTGGCGGCGTTGTTCTTGATCACGGTCAGCGCGCCCTGGTAGATCGGGCCACCGACGGGCAGGATCACGTCAGCGCCCTGGTCGAAGATCTGCTGGGCGGTCTGGGTGGCCTTGTTGTTGGCCTCGAAGCCACCGGTGAAGGCGCCGTCCTGCTTGGCCTGGTCCCAACCGATGACCTTGACCGACTTCTTCTTCTGAGCGTTGAAGTAGTCGACGCCCTGGGCGTAGCCGTCCATGAAGATCGACACGGTCGGGAAGTTCATGCCGCCGTAGGTGCCCACCGCGCCGGCCTTGGAGTAGCTGGCAGCGGCGTAGCCGGCCAGGAACGCAGCCTGGGCGGTGTCGTAGAGGAGCGGCTTGATGTTGGCCTCGTCGGCCTTGCCGTCGAAGGTGTTGCCGTCGGCGCCACCGTCGGCGGAGTCGTCGATGAGGACGAACTTCACGTCGGGGTTGGCAGCAGCCGCGGTCTTGGTGGCCGAAGCGAGCGCGAAGCCGACCGTGATGATGACGTCGCAGCCCTGGGAGACCAGGTTGTCGATGTTGGGGGCGTAGTCGGTGTCGGACTGGGACTCGACCGACTTGAAGTCGGCGCCGAGCTCGTCAGCGGCCTTCTTCATGCCGTTGTAGCCGAGCTCGTTGAAGGAGTGGTCGTCGAAGCCGCCCGCGTCCGAGACCATGCACGGCAGGAAGTCGGACTTCGCGGCGGTGTCGCCGTCAGAGCTGTCGCTGCCACAGGCAGCGAGCGTGGCGCTCGCCAGCAGGGCCGCAAGGCTGCCCGCCGTTGCCTTCTGAATCTTGTTCACGTTGCCTCCAGTGTCGGTTCCCCCTCGACGCGCGCCGTGGGCCACGGGTCAACGTAACCGGGACAGAGGGCCCCGGAAAAGCCGAACTCTCAGGATCCGCTCAGGCGTTACCGAACTGCGACATTCAGGGCCGTGTACTTGTCCACGCCGTAACAACGCTGTCACTGTGGATCACATGGTGGACGCCGGCGCGGACTTCGATTGGGACGGACTCAAGGCCAAGGCGGTCGAGGCGGCGACGCACGCCTACGCGCCGTACTCGAACTATGCGGTCGGCGTGGCGGGGGTGACCGCCGACGGCCGGGTGCTGCAGGGCTGCAACGTCGAGAACGCCGGGTACGGCGTCACGCTGTGCGCCGAGTGCGGCCTGGTCAGCCAGCTGCACATCACTGGGGGCGGGAAGCTGACCCACGTCGTGTGCGTCAACGGTCTCGGCGAGGTGATCATGCCGTGCGGTCGCTGCCGCCAGCTGCTGTGGGAGAACGGCGGTCCCTCGTTGCTGCTGTGGACCGTCTCCGGGGTGCGGCCGATGAGTGAGGTCCTGCCCGATGCGTTCGGTCCCGAGGACCTGGATATCTGAGAAACGGCGAACGGGGAGAACGACGAATGAGCAACCATGATGCGGTCGAGGTCATCCTCGCCAAGCGGGATCGCGGCGAGCTGAGCGACAGCCAGATCGACTGGGTGATCCGGAACTACACCGACGGCGTGGTCGCCGAGGAGCAGATGTCCGCCCTGGCGATGGCGATCCTGCTCAACGGGATGAACCGCCGCGAGATCGCCCGGTGGACCGCGGCGATGATCGGCACCGGCGTGCGGATGGACTTCTCCGCCCTGTCGCGTCCCACGGCCGACAAGCACTCCACCGGCGGGGTGGGGGACAAGATCACCTTGCCGCTGGCTCCCTTGGTGGCCGCCTGCGGTGTCGCCGTGCCGCAGCTCTCGGGCCGTGGACTCGGTCACACCGGTGGGACGCTGGACAAGCTGGAGTCCATCCCCGGCTGGCGGGCGGCACTCTCCAACGAGGAGATGATGCGACAGCTGGAGGACGTCGGCGCCGTGATCTGCGCCGCCGGCACCGGCCTGGCTCCGGCCGACAAGAAGCTCTACGCGCTGCGTGACGTCACCGGCACCGTGGAGGCGATCCCGCTGATCGCGAGCTCGATCATGAGCAAGAAGATCGCCGAGGGCACCGGTGCGCTGGTGCTCGACGTCAAGGTTGGCTCCGGCGCTTTCATGAAGAACGTCGACGACGCCCGTGAGCTCGCCCGCACGATGGTCGACCTCGGCACCGACGCCGGGGTGCACACCGTCGCGCTGCTCACCGACATGAACACGCCGTTGGGGCTGACCGCCGGCAACGGGCTGGAGGTGACCGAGTCGGTCGAGGTGCTCGCCGGTGGCGGTCCCGCCGACGTGGTCGAGCTGACCCTCGCCCTGGCCCGCGAGATGCTGCTGGGCGCCGGCGTCACCGACGTCGACCCCGCCGACAAGCTCGCCGACGGGTCGGCGATGGATGCGTGGCGGGCGATGATCAGCGCTCAGGGCGGCGACCCCGCTGCCGTGCTGCCGGTCGCGCGGGAGCAGCACGTCGTGACCGCCCCGGCCAGTGGGGTGCTGACTCGGCTCGACGCGATGGCGGTCGGCCTGGCCGCCTGGCGTCTCGGCGCCGGTCGCGCCCGCAAGGAGGACCCGGTCTCCGCCGGTGCCGGTGTGGTCTGGCACGCCCGCCCCGGCGACTCGGTCGTGGCCGGTGCGCCGCTGCTGACGCTGCACGCCGACGAGCCGGAGCGCTTCGAACGCGCCCTGGCCTCGCTGGAGGGCGGCTTCGACATCGCTCCCGCAGGCACGGCGTTTTCGCCGGACCCGCTGGTGATCGACAGAATCCACGCATGACCGACCTTTCGCTCGACACGATCCGCACCCTGCCCAAGGTGGTGCTGCACGAGCACCTCGACGGCGGGCTGCGTCCGGAGACCGTGCTGGAGCTCTCCGCCGAGATCGGGCACGAGCTGCCGGCGGACACCGTCGAGGACCTCGCGCGCTGGTTCCACGAGAGCGCCGACTCGGGCTCCCTGGAGCTCTACCTCGAGACGTTCGTCCACACCGTCGCCGTGATGCAGACCCCGGAGCACCTGGCCCGGGTGGCGCGGGAGGCCGTGGAGGACCTGGCCGAGGACGGCGTCGTCTACGCCGAGCTGCGCTACGCCCCGGAGCTCAACACCGCCGGGGGACTGGAGATCGACCAGGTCGTCGCCGCGGTCCAGGCCGGCATCGACGAGGCCTGCTCCCGGCTGCCGATCGTGGTGCGCCAGCTGCTCTGCTCGTTGCGGCACACCGAGCACGCGATGGAGGCCGCCGAGGCGGTCGTCGACTTCGCCGGGTACGGCGTCGTGGGCTTCGACTTCGCCGGGCCCGAGGCCGGGTTCCCGGCGTCGGCCCATGCCGACGCCATCGACGTAGTCCGACGCGGCTGCGCGCGGCTGACCATCCACGCCGGTGAGGGCGACGGACTCGACTCCATCGCGGACGCGCTGCTGATGGGAGCGGAGCGACTGGGCCACGGCGTGCGGATCGTCGACGACATCACGTTCGAGGACGACGGCGAGGGCAACACCGAGGTGGTGCTCGGTCCGCTGGCGACGTACGTCCGGGATCGGCAGATCCCGCTCGAGGTCGCCCCGACCTCCAACCTGCAGACCGGCATCGCGGCGACGATCGCCGATCACCCGTTCGGGCTGCTGGCCGACGAGGGCTTCACCGTGACGATCAACTCCGACAACCGGCTGATGAGCAACACCAGCGCCTCGGAGGAGACGTTCAAGCTGGTCGAGGCGTTCGGCTACGACCTCGACGACCTCGAGATGTTCACGCTCAACGCGATGCAGGCCGCGTTCCTGCCGCTCCCGGACAAGATCTCGCTGATCCAAGAGGTCATCCTGCCGGGGTACGACCAGGCCCGGAGCTAACGCGGCGAAAGGGATCAGCCGACCGCGCGGCGGGCGAACTCCTTGGTGGTGTGCGCGACGGCGATCTTCACGACCGGTTCGACGACCTTGGCCATCGCCTTGCCAGCGAGGCCGCCGGGGAAGTCGTAGCTGAACTCGCAGTCCACCGTGGTGGCGTCGGCAGCGTCAGCGCTGCGGAACTGCCAGCGGGAGCGGTTGGGGAAGCCGGCGATCGAGGTGATCACCATCAGCTCGTTCTCGACGTACTCCTGGAGCTCGACCGTCGACCTGATCGTCAGGCCGAGGTGGACCGCCGCCTCGAACTGCGCGCCGACGCCGCGGGTCTCCTCGGTCAGCGGCTCCCACGACTTCACGCCGTAGAACCAGTCCGGGGTGGTGCGGTAGTCCGAGATGTAGGCGAAGACCTGCTCGACCGGGGCCGCGCACTCCGTGGTCACGTGGATGGTGGGCACGTCGATCTAACGTCGCGCGGCGGGCTCGGTCACGGGCACAGTCACGGGCTCGGTCACGCCGGGGCGTGCAGCAGGTGCTGGATCTCGGCGTAGCCCTGCTTCGGGCTGACCACCGTGCACCCCATCGCCTCGGCGCGCGCGACCACGTCACCCTGGACCCGCATCAGCGCGTACCCCCGCCGGACCAGCACGCTCGGGGCCTTGCGCCGCTCCCGGAGATCGCGCACGAGCCGCCGCCAGAACGTCACGATCGGGCGCTGGGTGACGCAGTACGCGGCGGCCAGGATCCCGGTCGCCTCGCAGTCGGCGACGATGTTCTGGGCGAAGATCCCCTCGGCGACGAACAGGTCCGAGTCGCCGAGGTCGAGCAGCCGGTGACCGGTCCGCCCGTCCTTGGCCAGCTCATAGATCGGTACGTCGGCCCGGCCGGTCTCGCACAGCTCGACCAGCGTCCGCAGCGCATCGCGGTGGTGCCAGGAGTCGATGTGGTCCCAGTCGATGATGCCCTGGTTCGGGCCGTCGGCGATGTGCGGCACGGTGGGGTCGGAGCCGTCCTTGTAGAAGTCGTCCAACCGCAGGATCGGCAGGCCCAGCCGTTCGGCCAGACGGGACTTCCCGGCCCCGGACGGCCCGGCCAGGATGATGACGCGAGGCATGGGTCAGGTCAGTAGCCGGTGGCGGAATCGCCCGCCAGCAGGGCCCGCGAACCGGAGACACCGAGACGGGTCGCACCGGCGGCCGCCATCTCGCGGGCCTGCTCGAGGGTGCGGACACCGCCCGAGGCCTTCACCTGCAGGTGGGGGACGGTGGCGTGCATCAACGCGACGGCGTGCACGGTCGCGCCGCCGGTCGGGTGGAAGCCGGTGGAGGTCTTCACGAAGTCGGCGCCCGCAGCCTCGGCGGCCAGGCAGACGCCCACGATCTCGTCGTCGGTCAGCGCGGAGGACTCGATGATCACCTTGAGCACGGTGGGGGCGGGGGCCGCTGCCCGGACGGCGGCGATGTCGGCCTGGACACCGGCGAAGTCACCCTCCTTGGCGGCACCGACGTCGATCACCATGTCGATCTCGTCGGCACCGAGCCGGACCGACTCGGCCGCCTCGGCGGCCTTGACCGCGCTGGTGTGCTTCCCGCTCGGGAAACCGCAGACCACGGCGACCTTGAGCCCCTCGGGAACGGTGATCGGCAGCATCGACGGGGAGACGCAGACGCTGAAGGTGCCCAGGTCGGCGGCCTCGGCGATGAGGGCCTCGACGTCGGCGCTGGTGGCCTCGGGCTTGAGCAGGGTGTGGTCGATCATCCGGGCCACCTGGGCGGCGGTCAGGTCGGCGGTCGGGGAAGCAGACTCAGTCACCCCCACACTCTAAGGTTCCGTGGCATGGGAGACGAAGGCGCGAACCGGCTCACGCCGACCGCGGGGCCGGGGATCGAGTGGCTCGCCGCTACCAGCGGGACGATCACCGGCTGGCTCGGGGTCGGCACCGGCCTGGCCGCGGCGGTGCTGGCCGTGATCGCCGGCGCACCGATCTGGATCCCTCTCGGTCTGCTGATCGCGCTGGTCTCCTGGATGGTGCTGCTGCGTCCCCGCGCCGGGATGGGGGCCGAGGTGCTCGTGCTGCGCGGCATGGGCGGCACGGCCGTGATCCCGCTGGCACAGATCACCTCGGTCGTGATCCGACAGCTGGTGGTCGTCCAGGTGGGGGAGCGACGGTTCACCAACCCGGCGATCGGTCGTCCCCTGCGTGAGGTCCGGGTCCGTCCGGGCGAGGTGGCGCGACCCAATCCGGGCGTCGACCACCAGGAGGAGCTGATCCGGTCGCGGGTCGCCGATGCCCGGCGCACCGCCGCGCTGCGAGCCGAGCGCGGCGCCGAACCGGTCGGTCCGACCGAGGTCGTGGTCACCCCGGCGTGGCCGGAGTTCGCCTGCCTCGCGGTCCTCGCGGTGTCGATCCTGACGCTTGCGCTGATCTAGGCGACCCGGCTGATCTAGAGGCCGAGAGCTTCCTTCATCGCCAGCTTGAGGGCGGCCAGGTCGTCGGCCGCCACCGCGCGGGCCTCGGCGACCGTGCCGGTGACGGGGACGACCACTTCGAGGTAGCACTTCAGCTTCGGCTCGGTGCCGCTCGGACGCACGATCACGCGGGCGCCGTCGAGGCGGTAGCGCAGCCCGTCGGTCGGGGGCAGGTCGACCGTGCCGGCACTGAGGTCCTCGTTCAGGGTGATCGCCCGTCCGGCGAGCGTGACCGGCGGATTCGCCCGCAGCCGGGCCATCGCGTCGCTGATCAGGGACAGGTCGCTGACCCGGACCGAGAGCTGGTCGGTGGCGAAGACGCCGTACTGTCCGGCGATCTCCTCCAGCCGCTGGGCCAGCGAGGAGCCGGCGGCCTTGAGCCGGGCGGCGAGGTCGCAGAGCAGCAGCACCGCGCTGACCCCGTCCTTGTCCCGGACGTGGGCCGGGTCGACGCAGTAGCCGAGCGCCTCCTCGTAGCCGAAGGCGAGCCCGTCGAGGCGCCCGATCCACTTGAACCCGGTCAGGGTCTCGACGAACGGCTTCCCGGTAGCGCGGGCCATCACGCCGAGCAGGGACGAGGAGACGATCGAGTTGGCGTAGATTCCCTCCACACCGCGGCTGAGCAGGTCGTGACCGAGCAGTGCCCCGACCTCGTCGCCGCGCAGCATCCGCCACTCACCGGTCGTCGGATCGGGGATCGCGGCGGCACACCGGTCGGCGTCGGGGTCGTTGGCCACCACCAGGTCGACGCCGGAGCGGGCAGCGAGTGCGAGCGCCAGGTCCATCGCCCCCGGTTCCTCCGGGTTCGGGAACGCCACGGTGGGGAAGTCGGGGTCCGGGTGGGCCTGCTCGACCACGACCTCGACCTCGGTGAAACCGGCGCGGGTGAAGACGGCCTGCATCGTCTCCAGGCCCACGCCGTGCATGGCGGTGTAGACGATCTTGAGGTCGCGGGGCGAGCCGTCGGGGACGACGTCGGCCGCGGTCGCGATGTAGTCGAGCCAGACCTGCTCGTCGACCACCTCGCCACCGTCGCCGCGCGGAATGTCGGCGAGTGCTCCGACGGCGGCGATGTGGGCCGCGATGTCGGTGTCGGCGGGCGGCACGATCTGGGATCCGTCGCCGAGGTAGACCTTGTAGCCGTTGTCCTGGGGAGGGTTGTGGCTGGCCGTCACCATCACGCCGGCCGACGCACCGAGCGGCAGGATCGACCCGGCCAGCACGGGGGTCGGCATGGTGCGCGGCATCAGCAGCGCGGGCAGGCCGGCGCCGGTCATCACCTCGGCGGTGTCGCGGGCGAAGACGTCGGAGTTGTAGCGGGCGTCGTACCCGATCACGACCGGACCCGTCGCGCCGCTCGCGGTGAGGTAGGCGGCCAGCCCGGCGGCGGCGCGCAGCACGACGACGCGGTTCATCCGGTTGGGGCCGGCGCCGAGGGCGCCACGCAGCCCGGCGGTGCCGAACTCCAGGGTGCCGGCGAACCGGTCCGCCAGGTCGGCCGACGCCGCGGCATCGCCGGCCTCGACCCGCTCGACGACGGCCTCGAGCTCGGCCCGGGTGGCCGGGTCGGGGTCCTCAGCGAGCCAGGCTCGGGCTTGGGTGATCAGATCCGACACGGGACAACCTCCGAGCGACGCCGACGATGAGAAGCAACTGAGCAAGACAGTACGTGGCCATCACCCAGAGGTCATGCCCCGGCTGGGTCCAGACGTCGAAGGCGTCGAGCGCGATCAGGAGATCACTGGCCATGAAGATTGCACCGCCGACAGTGCTGGCCGGATGCACCCCGGTGGCCAGGAACGCCATCGAGGCGAGCAGCCCGCCGTAGAGCAGCACCGCGGGGATCAGCACGCCCGCGCCGGGGAGCAGGAGGGCCTCCAGCCCGAGCCAGGCGACGACGTACGCCGGCAGCCACCGTCGCGCGGCCTCGGCCCGCAGCGGCCAGAACGCGGCGATGTAGAACCCCTGCGCGACCATGAAGCAGCCGATCAGCGCGCCCAGGTGGGCGTCGTCGGGGACCAGGGCCGGGAGGGTGTCACCGGCGCACGAGAACGCCAGCGCCCACAGCGTCAACGTCCGCAGCCGGGACCGCGCCGACGTCGAGGTGACCGCGGCGAACCAGCACGCGAGCGCCGGCATCAGCAGGATCTGCGTCAGCCGGGCCGCGGTCGGTTGGTCGAGCGCCTCAGCGGTCAAGTGGGCAACGGTCAGTGCTGCGAACGGGAGCAGCAGCAGGGGACGCGGAAACACGTCCGCCAACCTAGGCGACGCGCAGCCTCAGCGGGCGAAGTCGCCCAGCTGCGCGCCGAGCTCGACGAAGATCGCCTGGTTGAGGTTGAACGCCAGTCGGACCTCGTCCACGACGCGGGCGGTCTCGGACTCGTCCAGGCCGAGGCCGTCGAGACGGGCACGGTAGCCGTCCTTGTAGATCTTCGGCTTCTCGATCTGGTCGAAGTCGTAGAACGCCACGCCGACGCCGGGCTCGAGCTCGAAGTGACGCGTCATCAGGCGACCGATCGCCTGGCCGCCGGAGAGGTCGCCGAGGTAGCGGGTGTAGTGGTGCGCCACGAAGAGCGGGGCCCAGGTCGCGGCGGCCTCGCGGATCCGGGCGGCGTACGCCGTCGCGGCCGGTGAGTCGACGCTCACGCCGTCGGGCGCCCAGAACGCCAGGTCGTCACGGAGCTTGTCGAGCCGCTCCAGGGCCTGGTCACTGACGGCGGCCACGGCCGGGTCGTCGGCCAGGGCGCGGGCGGTCTCCTCGAGGGCCTCGTAGACCGGGAGGAGGCGCTGCAGGTAGGCGGCGTAGCCGGCTTCCTTGACCCGACCGGCCAGCAGCTCCTCGAAGAACGGGGAGTGCTCGGCGGCCTCGTGCTCGGCCATCGAGCCCTCGCGCATCGCTGCCGAGAGGGACGCCGCCTGGGTCGCCGGGCGCTCGTCGGTCTGGGGAGCGGTCATGAGGGTGCCTCCGGGAGAGTTCGATTTTGCTGACAAGGTGTCGAGATGATGTTGACACACTGTCAGATCGTTGACAAGGTGGCCTGGTTGGAAAGGCTAACCTTTCTTTGCTTAGGATAACCTAAGTCATCATCGTGAAGTCGTGAAGTACATCAGGGACGAGGAACCGTGGATCGGGTGCGCCAGCAGGGTCTGAAGTGGGCCGGGCTCGGAATGGTTCTGTTGCTGACCGCGTGCGGGTCATTGCCCGAATCGCGTGGCGAGGCCGACTCGGGGACTGCCGTCCCGCTGTCCGAGGCGTCGGTGATCGCCGACCCGAAGGCCTACGAGGGCGCCACGCACGCGGTGCTCGGCGACGTCGCCATCGACCCGATCAGCGACTCCGCCACGCCTGAGCTCCCGGCGACCGTGAAGGATGCCCAAGGCACCTCGGTGACCGTCAAGGACGCCAGCCGCATCCTCGCGCTCGACATCTACGGCACCCTCGCGCAGACCGTCTTCGAGCTCGGCCTGGGTGACCGGGTCGTCGGCCGCGACCTCTCGACCCAGTTCGCCGAGGCGAAGGATCTGCCGCTGGTGACCAACCCGACCAGCCACGACCTGGTCGCGGAGAAGCTCCTCGAGCTGAACCCGTCGGTGATCATCACCGACACCTCGCTCGGGCCGTGGGACGTGCTGCTGCAGATGCGTGATGCCGGCATCCCGGTGGTCGTGGTCGACTCCCACCGCAGCCTGGACAACCTCGCCTCCCTCACCACCCAGGTCGCTGACGCGCTCGGCGTGCACGACCTCGGCGTGCAGCTGGCCGCTCGGACGACGAAGCAGGTCGAGGCCACCACCGCCGAGATCGCCGCGGTCGCGCCGAGCACCGTGCAGACCCAGCTGCGCACGGTGTTCCTCTACGTCCGTGGCACGGCCGGCATCTACTACATGTTCGGTGAAGGCTCCGGCGCCGACTCCCTGATCGACGCCCTCGGCGGGTACGACGTCAGCAAGGAGATCGGCTGGAACGGGATGAAGCCGGTCACCGACGAGGGCCTCATCGCGGCCGCGCCCGAGCTGATCCTGATGATGACCGACGGACTCAGCTCCGTCGGCGGCGTCGACGGCCTGCTCGAGAAGCTGCCCGCCCTCGCCCAGACCCCTGCCGGGCAGCACCAGCGGATCGTCGACATGTCCGACGCCGCGATCCTCGGTTTCGGTCCGCGCACCCCCGCGGTGCTCAACTCCCTCGCCGTGGCGATCTACGCCCCCGCATCGGCCCGGGCCGCTTCGTGAGCAGCGCCAGCCTCGAGCTCGGAGGGACGACGGCAGCGACCGGTGTGCTGCCCCGGGCCCGCCGTGCCCGCGTCACGCTGCTCTTCGGCGGGCTCGGCATCGGCCTCCTGGTCCTGATCGTCTTCTCGGCCGGTCGCGGCCAGTTCGACATCCCGTCGGACCAGGTCCTCGGGTCGGTGCTGCACCGTCTCGGCCTCGACATCGGCACCGCGCCGACCCACCCGCTGGGCGACGCCACGCTCTGGAACGTCCGGTTCCCGCGGATCGTCCTCGCCGTCCTCGTCGGCGCCGCCCTCGGCACGGCCGGAGCGGTCATGCAGGGCGTGTTCGGCAACCCGCTCGCCGAGCCGGGCGTCGTCGGCGTCTCCACCGGGGCGGCGTTCGCGGCCGCGATCGTGATCGTCTTCCAGCTCAGCTTCGTCGGCACCTGGACCGTGCCGCTGTTCGCGTTCGTCGGTGGTCTGGTCACCACCGCCGCGGTCTACCTGCTCTCCCGCGCCGACGGCCGCACCGAGGTGGTCACGCTGGTGCTCACCGGCATCGCGGTCAACGCGCTGTGCGCCGCAGGCCTCGCGCTGATGATCTTCCTGGCCGACACCCAGGCCCGCGAGGAGATCATCTTCTGGCAGCTCGGCAGCCTCAACGGGACCCGCTGGGACTACGTCGCGGTGGTGGCGCCGTTCCTCGTCGCCGGGGTGGGCGGGGCGATGGTGATCGCCCGCAAGCTCGACGTCCTCGCCCTCGGCGACCGGGCCGCCCGTCACGTCGGGATCGACGTCGAACGACTGCGGATGTTCGCGATCCTGATGGTCGCGCTGCTCACCGCGGCCGCGGTCTCCTTCGCCGGCATCATCGGCTTCGTCGGCCTCGTCATCCCGCACCTGATCCGGATGGTCGTCGGTCCCGGACACCGGGTGCTGGTCCCCGCCAGCGCCCTCGGTGGCGCGCTGCTGCTGCTCTGCGCCGACACCGTCGCCCGCACCGCGGTGCCCTACGCGGAGCTGCCGATCGGCATGCTGACCGCGCTCGTCGGTGCCCCGTTCTTCTTCTGGCTGCTGCGCCGGACCCGCAAGACGGCTGGCGGGTGGGCCTGATGTTGCGCATCGACCAGGTCTCCCTCGCCCTGGGGGGACGCCCCGTCCTCGACGGGGTCGACCTCGAGATCAAGGCCGGCGAGCTGGTCGCGCTGGTCGGTCCCAACGGCGCGGGCAAGTCGACCCTGCTCGGCGTGATGGCCGGCGACCTGACCCCGGACGCCGGTGCGGTCACCCTCGACGGGATCGACCTGGCCGCCTGGAAGGCGCTCGAGCTCGCGCGCCGACGGGCGGTGCTCCCGCAGGAGCAGCGGCTCGCGTTCGGCTTTCGTGCCGTCGACGTGGTCCGGATGGGGCGTGCCCCCTGGGCCCGCACCGCTCGCGAGGACGACGACGACCGGGTGGTGGCGGCCTCGATGGACCGCACCGGCGTGCTCGGGTTGGCCGAGCGGATCTTCCCGACCCTGTCGGGTGGGGAGAAGGCACGGGCGTCGTTCTCCCGGATCCTCGCCCAGGAGACGCCGCTGGTCCTGCTCGACGAGCCGACCGCCGCCCTCGACCTGCGCCACCAGGACCAGGTCCTGGCCGAGGCGCGTCAACTGGCGGTCGCCGGCGACGCCGTGGTCGCGGTCGTGCACGACCTCAGCATCGCGGCGGCGTACGCCGACCGGATCTGCGTCCTCTCCGGCGGCAAGGTCGTCGCCGACGGTGCTCCGGCCGACGTCCTCGACCCCGAGCTGATCGGGCGCGTCTACGAGCACCCGGTCGACGTGATCACCCACCAGGGACGCCTCCTGGTGGTGCCCCAACGACTCGAGGTGCTCGCGTGAAGCTCATCGCCGCAGCCGTGGCCGCTGCACTCCTCGGCTCCGTCTCACTTGCAGGGCCGGCCCACGCCGCGTCCCGGGTGACGGTGACCAACGAGGACGGCCGCGCCGTCGCCGACCCGACCTACGCGACCACGCTCCGGCTCAAGGGCAGCGGGTTCCAGCCGATCAAGGGCGGGTACGGCGGCGTCTACGTGGTGTTCGGCACCGTCTCCGGCACCTGGCAGCCGAGCAAGGGTGGCGTCTCCGGGACGAACTACCTCTTCGTCCCGGACAGCCAGGACAAGGACAACCAGGGCTTCGAGAAGTTCGTCGCCTTCAACGGCTCCGACACCGCTGGCTCGGCCAACGGCGGCACGATCTCCGCCAACGGCTCCTGGTCGACGACCATCGTGGTCCCCGGGGCGACCTTCCAGACCGTCGACAGCTCCGGCAAGGCCCGCACGGTCGACTGCCGCAAGGTCACCTGCGGCGTGATCACCATCGGCGCGCACGGCGTGGTCAACCCGCGCAACGAGACCTTCACCCCGGTGCGGTTCGCCTCGCTGGGTGCGTCCCCGTCGGCTGCGGCGTCGGCGAGCAGCTCGGCAGCGCCGACCACGACCGGTGCCAGCACGGCTCCGACCGCGGCAGCGATTCCCACCAGCGCTCCGCGCGCCTCGGCGACGCCGACCCTCGCCGTCGACCGGGCCACCGCCGTCGCTGGCCGCGTGCTGTCCTTCACCGCCCAGGGCTTCCAGCCCGGCGAGCAGGTCAACGTGACGTTCGACGACGGGATGGCGGGCGTCGGGCCGCTCCCGGTCGGCGCCAGCGGCGAGGTCGCCGGCGTGATCCAGCTGCCCGCGCAGAGCACCGCCGGCACCCACGTCCTGCGGATGACCGGAGCCGCCTCGGCGGCCAGCGCCAGCGCGAACTTCGCGGTCGCGCCCGGTGAGGTGACCGCCGACGTCGAGCCGGCGGCCAGCGACTCCTCGGCGCCGTACGTCTTCCTGGCCTTCGCGGTCATCGCCGTCCTCGGGGCGGTCGCGTTCACCCTGGTCCGGCGCCTGCGAGGCCGCCGCCGAGCCGGAGCTCCCGATGCGGTCTGACCTGCGCCGCGGCCTGGGAGCCGCCACGACCACCGCCGTCCTCGCCCTCGCCGTGCTCCTGATCGGCGCCCTCGGGCTCGGCTCAGCCGCCGCGGCCGACGACCCCACGGAGACCGACCCCCGGGTCGTCGACGCGGCGGTGCTGCGATGGGGCCTCAACGTCGAGTCGTCGAGCCCGGCGTACTTCGGCCGGAACTTCTTCTCCGCCGGCAAGCTGCCCAACCGCGGAGCGGCCCACGAGGTCGCCCAGGCCGACTGGTCGGCGCGCAGCGGCCAGGTCCGGATCGAGCAGTACTCCACGGCGACGAGGAAGTACGCCGCCGCCACCTGGGCCGGGGTCAACAACGGCGCGGCGGGCGACCAGCAGGTCGTCCTCTCCGGCGGCAGCGGCACCGTCGACCTCGCCCAGGGTGATGGCGTGATCCGGTGGACCGGCTCGTTCAGCGTCGTCTTCTACTCGGGTCAGAGCTACTTCTACGTCACCGATCCGGTGCTCACCGTCGAGGACCGGCAGGCGGTCCTGACCGCCACGCTGAGCGGGTTCGGGGCCTCGCGCACCGACAGCAGCCAGTGGCTCCCGCTGCCGTCGACGCCCGTCACCCTGGCCGACCTCGGCACGATCGACCTGAGCGATGTCGACGGGTTCACCGCCGACCCGGCGTACCGCGGGGTGAGCGTCACGACGCCCTCGGGCGCCGCCGCGCAGGTCCGCACCGGTGCGAACTGGGGCGCGTTCCCGCAGTCGTTCGTCGACTTCCAGGCCGGCACCGGCCTGAGCTCGTTCTGGTACTCGAGCGGGTCCTCGATCGACGCCGGCAAGGTCGCCCTCCCGATCTCGGTGAGCTACGACGAGAGCCAGGAGGTCGTCGCGCCGACACCGACCCCGTCGTCACCGGTGAAGGTGACGAACTCGGCGATCCCCGCACCGACACCGACGGTCACCACCCAGGTCACCGTCACCGCTGCACCGCTGCCCGCGCCGCCCGTGGCGCTGCTGCCCAGCAGTGCGCCGACCGCTGTCGCGGTGGCCGCGCCGGCGGTCCACCCTGCCCCGACCGTGCTCGCCCTGACCAGTGCGGAGACGACGACGTCGACGTCGACCCCGCGCTGGCCCTGGTGGGTGGGATCCGTCCTGCTCATCGCCTCCGCCGCCCTGGTGCTCCTGACCTTGCGGCGCCCCCGGGTCTGACCCGGCGCACGAACCATCACCCCATCCCGAGAAAGCCGGCTTATACCGGCCCGAAGAGAGGAAACACCCATGTCCACCACCACGATGCGCCGTCGCGTCGCCGCCCTCGCGGCCGGCGCGCTCGGAGCTGGCGCACTGGCATTCGTCGCCCCGGCCCCAGCTGCGCAGGCCGCCACCTCAACGCCGTCGCCGGGTTCGACCTTGACGTGGCAGGTGTCGAAATACTTCGACACCGGCTTCTCCCTGAAGACCCACGAGGTCGCTGACGGGGCCACGGAGGCCGAGGACGGCGTCGTGACCTTCCACGACGGCGCTGGAAGCTATGACCCGGCGACGGGCGTGGCTTCGGTGACCTACCAGGGTTCCGTTGCGGCAGTCTTCTCGCTCGGCGATTACACGATCACCATCGCCGATCCCGCCGTGGTCACCGATGGGGCCGGCCGAGGGACGCTGACCGCAGTCGTCTCGAGCCGTGTCGGCACCGCGACCTCTGGCGGCACGCGCGTCAAGGTCGCAGGCTTCAATGCTGGCGCCTGGACCAATGCTGCACTGACCGCGACGCCTGACTGGCTCGGAGTCCTCCAGCCCGGAAGCGCGGAGGCGACCGCCCTGGGAATCACGGGGAACACCAGCGGAGCCACTCCGAAGCCGAAGCCCGTCGATGGAGGGTCCTTCGCGCCCGAGTTCCTGGGGAACTTGGACGCTGGCCTGCGGTCGCACTTCTACGCCAGTGGGTCGAGCTCTGACGCGGACAAGCCGCCGGCTGCTTTCACGGCTCAGCTTCCGCGGACCGTCACCAGCGCGGTTGACGCGTCGCAGTCCTCGTTCGCGAAGGGCCTCGCGGTCACCGTCACGGGCACTGGGTTCGTCGCGGGTACGGGGGGTCTCAACGACGCCGGCGTGTACGTCGGAATCGCGGAGTCCGGCGGTCTGCCTGACGTCTCCTCGCAGGAGAGCCAGAGCCAGTTCGCCCAGTCGGCGTTCGTGCCGTCGGCGAGCATCACCGCCAACGCCTTCACCAAAGCACTGACAGTTCCGACGAACAAGCTCGACAAGACGAAGAGCTACTCGATCTACACCTGGCAGGCGCACACGCACAACACGACGGCCCAGGACACCGAGACTCCCTTGGTGTTCAACCGCGCGCTCCTCTCCCAGCCGACCGCACCGATCGTCAAGAAGGCTCCCGTCCTCACCCCGAAGCCGGCCGCGAAGCTCAAGGCGGGCAAGAAGGCGCTGATCACCTACAACCTGGGTGCGACGGCCACCGGCAAGGTCAAGGTCGTGATCAAGAAGGGCAAGCGTGGTCTCAACGCGACGCTGACCCTGAAGAACGGCCGCGGCGCCCTGGCGATCACCAAGGCCCAGACCAAGAAGCTCGGCAAGGGAACCTGGACGATCACGTCGACCTACGCGGGCAACGCGACCGTGAAGGCCGGCAAGACGATCACCAAGCTCAAGGTCAAGTGACCTGCGTCTGATCGCCTGATCACTCAGCCCGCGGCACCGACCGCCCGGAGGACGAACTCTTCGATCGTCTCCGGCGGGAGGTGCCGCGGGCTCAGGCACGCGTGCACCAGGCGCATCGTCGCGTCCAGGTCTTCGATGGTGAACACGCCCGCCTCCTGACCGGCGCGCAGGATTCGGGCCAGCACCTGTTCCACCTCGGTGACGTGCTCGCGGATCTCCTCCAGCGAGGACGCCGGCAGGACGCCGTACAGCTGGGGGCCGAGCCCCATGTGGAACTGCTCGCCCGAGTCCAGGTGGTTGCGGACGTAGATCCGGAGCTGGGCCCGCGGGTCGTCGGTCTCGTCGAGGTGCTCCTGCAGGTGGTCGACGTACTGCGCCGTCTCGTGCCCGGCGAACGCGACCACGACCGCTTCCTTGTCGTGGAAGTGGTGGTAGATCGTGGTCCGCCCGAGCCCCGCCCGTTGGGCGAGCTGGGCCATCGTGATCGCGTCGTAGCTCTTCTCGGCCATCAGCTCCGCGAAGGCGGCGAAGATGCGTGCCTGGACCTGGCTGCGATGCTCCGGCACGGAGCCGGCATCGATACGTGGCATCCGGTACGACGCCTAGAGCCGGGGGACGATGCGGGAGAGCAGGTCGCCCATCCGGGTGGCGGCGTCGCGGCCGGCCTCGATGACCTCCTGGTGGGAGAGCGGCGCATCGGAGATGCCGGCGGCCAGGTTCGTCACCAGCGAGATGCCGAGGATCTCCATGCCTGCCTCGCGGGCGGCGATCGCCTCGAGCGCGGTCGACATGCCGACCAGGGAGCCGCCGAGGATGCCGGCCATCCGGACCTCGGCCGGGGTCTCGTAGTGCGGCCCGGTGAACTGGACGTAGACGCCCTCGTCCAGGGTCGGGTCGAGCTCGCGGGCGATGCCACGCAGGCGCGCGGAGTACAGGTCGGTGAGGTCGACGAAGCGTGCGCCGGCCAGGGGAGAGCTCGCAGTCAGGTTGATGTGGTCGCTGATCAGCACCGGGGTACCGGGGGACCACGCCTTGTTCAGTCCGCCGCAGCCGTTGGTCAGCACCAGCTTGGTGGCACCGGCCGCGGCCGCCGTACGGATCGGGTGGACGACCGCCTCGACACCCTTGCCCTCGTAGAAGTGGGTGCGAGCCAGGAACGCCAGGACGTGCAGGTCGCCGTCGGGACCGGCGATCCGGATCGACTGGATCTTGCCGGAGTGGCCGGCGACCGCCGCGTCGGTGAAGCCGGGCAGCTCGGAGCGGTCGATCTCGGCGACAAGCTCGCCGGCCTCGGCGAGCTTCGCAGCGGCGGGGAGCCATCCCGAGCCGAGAACGAGAGCGATGTCGTGCTGAGGAACACCGGTCAGGGAGGCGAGCTTCGCAGCGGCGTCGGTGGCCTGCTGGTACGGATCCGTCACGTGCCGACCGTACCCGTTCACAGCCCGGTCGAGCGACAGGGGCGATGGCGCAGGGCGGTCACGTAGTCCTCCGGCGCATCGGCCGCCTCGGCCGCGTCGGCGATCACGCTCAGCAGGTGCGCCGAGGGGAGACCACCCTCCCAGGCGTCGAGGACGTAGGTCCACGCCAGCTCGTCGCCCGACATGGTCGAGACCCGGAGCTTGGTCCGGCGGTAGAGCCCGGTGTCGGTGGCCTCCCACTGGTCGAGCACCGCCTCGTCGCTCGGGGTGACGTCGTACAGGGCCACGTAGACCTGTTCGCCGGGTGCCTCGACGATCGTGGGCAGGGCGCCGTCCCAGCCGTGCTCCTCGCCTCCGAACGTGAGCCGCCAGCCCATCACCCACCCGGTGGTCTGCAGCGGGGAGTGCGGGCAGCGGGCGCCCATCAGCGTCGGGTCCAGGTTGGTCCCATAGGCGGCGTACAGGCTCACGAGGAGAAGCGTACGAAATCGCGGCCGGGCCCTACCCTTGACCGTTATGTGGTGGCGCCGCCGACGAGACGATCAGCAACTCTCCCTCCAGGACGACCTGCTCCGCGAGGCGCAGGTCGACGCCGACCGTTTCCTCCGGTACTCGATCCCGCCCGAGGGTGGGGTCGACCGGCTGAGCGAGCTCTCGGGGATGCAGCTCGACGCGCTGACCACCCGCAGCTACCACCGGGTGGAGAAGGGCTTCTCGCTCCCGGATCCGCGGCGTCCCTTCGGCCAGCGCTCCATCCCCGCGCTCGAGCGTGCGATGGCGAACCCGAACGCGAACACCGAGGCGATCTTCGTCGAGGAGTCCCGGCGCGCCCTGGAGGCGCTGACGAAGTGGAACGAGACCGGCCTGCTCGACGAGCAGGTGGCGCCGCGCGGTGACTCGCTGCCGACGAACCCGCTGGATCCGGCCGACGCCGCGACGTTCCTGACCTCGCGGCACAGCGTCCGCGACTTCGCCAGCACTCCGGTCGACCGCGCGCTCGTGGAGGAGGCGGTCCGCCAGGCCGGCTACGCACCGTCGGTGTGCAACCGACAGAGCTGGCGGGTGCACTACTTCGACGCTCCCGAGGACATCGCTCGGATCCTGTCGATGCACCGCGGCTCGGCAGGTTTCGCCGAGGCCGTCCCCGGACTCTTCATCGTCACCTACGACCTGCGCGCCTTCGAGCACACCCTCGAGCTGCACCAGGGCTGGATCGACGCGGGCCTGTACTCGCAGACGTTGCTGCTCGCCCTGCACGGTCTCGGCCTGGGCGCGGTGCCGCTGAACTGGTCGCGCCGGAACCGCGGCAGCAACGAGCTGCGCCGCCGCACGGGCATCGCCGACCACGAGAACGTGGTGATGCTGATCGCGGCCGGCCACCCCAGCGAGGGCCACCGGGTCGCCCGCTCCGCACGCCGCCCGGTGGGGGAGATCCTTCGCTTCGGCTCGACCGATGCGCAGCGCGTTGAGGGCCGCGATTAGGCTTGGGTCGTGACCCACTTCGATGTTCTCGTCCTCGGTGCTGGCCCTGGTGGCTACGTCGCCGCCATCCGCGCATCCCAGCTCGGCAAGACCGTGGCTGTCGTGGAAGACAAGTACTGGGGCGGTGTCTGCCTCAACGTCGGCTGCATCCCCTCCAAGGCGCTGCTGAAGAACGCTGAGCTGGCCCACACGCTCACCCACGAGAAGGCCAAGTACGGCATCGAGGGCGACGCCACGATGTCGTTCGGCCCGACGCACGCCCGCTCGCGCCAGGTCAGTGCCGGCATCGTCAAGGGTGTCCACTACCTGATGAAGAAGAACAAGATCACCGAGATCGACGGGTGGGGCACGCTCACCTCCGCGACCGGGATCGACGTGAAGGGTCACGACGGCACGGTGTCGTCCTACACCTTCGACAACCTCATCCTGGCCACGGGTGCGAGCGTCCGCCTCGTGCCCGGTGTCAGCGTCTCCCAGAACGTGGTCACCTACGAGGAGCAGATCCTCACCGACCAGCTCCCGAGCTCGATCGTCATCGGTGGATCGGGCGCGATCGGCGTCGAGTTCGCCTACGTGCTCAAGAACTTCGGTGTCGACGTCACGATCGTCGAGTTCGCCGACCGGATGGTTCCGACCGAGGACGCCGACGTGTCCAAGGAGCTGCTCAAGCACTACAAGAAGCTGGGCGTCAAGGTCCTGCTCTCGACCGCGGTCAAGAGCGTCGTCGACAACGGCTCGTCCGTCACCGTCACCGTCGCTCCGGCCGCCGGTGGCGAGGAGCAGGTCCTGACGGCGGACAAGTTCCTGGCCGCCTTCGGCTTCGCGCCCCGCCTGGACGGCTACGGCCTCGAGGCTGCCGGCGTCGCGACCACCGACCGCGGCGCGATCGCCACCGACGAGTACGGCCGCACCAACGTCGCGAACGTCTACGCGATCGGTGACGTCACCGGCAAGATGATGCTGGCCCACGTCGCCGAGGCGCAGGGCATCGTCGCCGCCGAGGTCATCGCCGGCGAGGAGACCATGCCGGTCGAGATCGACTTCATCCCGCGTGCCACCTACTGCCAGCCGCAGATCGGCTCGTTCGGCTACTCCGAGCAGCAGGCGAAGGACAAGGGGTACGACGTCAAGACCGCGACGTTCCCGTTCTCCGCCAACGGCAAGGCCCAGGGTCTGGGCGAGGCGGTCGGTTTCGTCAAGATCATCGCCGACGCCAAGTACAACGAGATCATCGGTGCCGCCATGATCGGCCCCGACGTGACCGAGCTCCTGCCGGTGCTCACGCTGGCGCAGAAGTGGGACCTCACCGCTGACGAGGTCGGTCGCAACGTCTTCGCCCACCCCACCTTGGGCGAGTCGGTCAAGGAAGCGATCCACGGTATCGCTGGACACATGATCAACCTCTGACGATCGAGCTCTCTGACGGGCCGTCCGCACTTGGTGCGGGCGGTCCGTTGCTCTTTCCACCGTGGGTTCTCCCAGACCAGCTCAGGACTAGGGGTGTTAGACCACGGCGGTTGGACCACGCCTGGACGCCGGCCGGATCGCACCGTCGGTGGTCTCACCGGTCTGGTCCAACACCCCTAGTGCTGCCGGGCATGATCGGCAGCGCCCGCTGGGAGTCCCCACACCGTGTCGATGGCGTCCTTCTCCACCGTGACTCCCGAGCGTGGCTGGTGTGCCCGCGTCCACCCCTAGCGTCTCGGGCATGCGCATCTCAGAACGCGAATCCGCGCGCCGGCTGGAGGCGCTCTGTGGTCTCACCCGCACCCCGGCTCGTCGGCTCTTGCGGACAGGGATCGCGGGAGTGTCCTTCTGGAGCAACGACGTCCACGCCCTGCTCTACGACACCGATCGTGTCGAGGCGGTGGGGCGACGAGCCATGCCGACCGTGCAGGCGCTCCGCGGTGCGGTGCCGGCCGGCCTCCTCCACCTTCGGTTGGCGCCCGCCCAACGCTGGGAGGTGGGTTGGGATTCTGAGCGACGGCTGGAGGTCCTTGCCGACCACGCTCCGATCGCCCGGATCCGACGCCTTGAGCTGCTCCTGAGGCTCGAAGCCCTCGGCCTTCTCCCGTTGGTCGCCACCGTGAGCGGCTTCGTCATCGGAGGTGCCGAGGTGTGCTCACCCGGAATCCAAGGGCGCCGCCTCGTGCTCGACCCGCCGGGAGCCTGGTTCGGCGTGCTCGACGGACGTCCGTGGCCCTCGTCACGAGGCGGGCTGGCCCTGCAATGGCACGATGCGGCCCCATGGCGACTCCCTGACAGAATGTCGGCATGACTTCTGTGGTGATCATCGGCGGCGGTCCGGGTGGGTACGAGGCGGCCCTGGTCGCCCAGCAGCTCGGAGCCGACGTCACGGTGATCGACCGCGACGGCCTCGGTGGCAGCTGCGTGCTGACCGACTGCGTGCCGAGCAAGACGCTGATCGCCACCGCCGAAGTGATGACCGACATGGCCGCTGCGCCGGAGCTCGGCATCCACTTCCGCGACGGGGACGGGGATCGTGCCACGACCGTCGTCGCCGACCTCGCTCAGGTCAACGCCCGGGTGAAGGCGCTCGCCGCCGCGCAGAGTGCGGACATCGAGGGCCGTCTCACCCGCCGCGGGATCCGGATCCTCAAGGGCACCGGCCGTCTCGGCGCCGGTGCCGGTCGCGGAGGTGGGGACGTCATCGCCACCCTGGCCGACGGCTCTGAGGAGACCATCTCCACCGATGCGGTGCTGGTCGCCACCGGGGCGCACCCGCGGGTGCTGCCCACCGCGCAGCCCGACGGTGAACGGATCCTCACCTGGGAGCAGGTCTACGACCTGACCGAGACCCCGAGCCACATGATCGTGGTCGGCTCCGGCGTCACGGGCGTCGAGTTCGCCAGCGCCTACCTCGCGCTCGGGATCGAGGTCACCCTGGTGAGCTCCCGGGAACGGGTCCTGCCCGGCGAGGACGCCGACGCCGCCGCCGTCCTCCAGGACGTGCTCGAGCGCCGTGGCATGCACATCCTCAGCCAGTCCCGGATGCAGTCGGTGACCCGTGACGGCGAGACCGTCACGGTGACCCTCTCCGACGGGCGCACCGTGACCGGATCGCACTGCATCCTCGCGCTCGGCTCGATCCCCAACACGGCCGGTCTCGGGCTCGAGGAGCACGGCGTCAAGCTCGACGCGGGCGGCTTCATCCTGACCGACAAGGTCAGCCGGACCACCGCGCCCGGCGTGTACGCCGCCGGCGACTGCGTCGGAGGGTTCATGCTCGCCTCCACCGCCGCCATGGCCGGCCGGATCGCGATGCGGCACCTGCTCGGCGACGGGGTCCAGCCGATGGACCTCAAGCAGATCGCCTCCAACGTCTTCACCAGCCCCGAGATCTCGACGGTCGGCTGGTCCCAGGCAGCGGTCGACTCCGGCGAGGTCCAGGCCGACGTTGTCAAGCTCGACCTGCAGGGCAACCCCCGCGCCAAGATGCAGGGGATCAAGGACGGCTTCGTGAAGCTGATCGCGCGTCCGGGCTCCGGCGTCGTGATCGGCGGGGTGGTCGTCGGGCCGCGCGCCAGCGAGCTGATCCACCCGATCTCGTTGGCCGTCGCGGCCAACCTGACGGTCGACCAGGTCGCCAACACCTTCACCGTCTACCCGTCGCTGAGTGGATCGGTCGCCGAGGCTGCCCGTCGGCTGCACCAGGTCGACTGAGGGCCTCGAGAACCACACCCGTGTAGTTCGGGGACTTATACCCCGGGACCTGGACAACCCCCGGTCGACACGCCCTAGACTCCCAGGAGTTTTCAACTTCCCCAGGAGTCACACATGCCACGGCTCACCCGCGTCGCCGCGCTGCTGACCCTCTCCACCGCGCTCGTCCTCGCCCCCGCCGAGGCGGCGACCAAGGCTGCGGGCCCCAAGTTGGCGGTCCCTGCCGGCGCGGTGCTCACGCTCGACGGACACGGCTACGGACACGGACGGGGCATGTCCCAATACGGCGCCGAGGGCGCCGCGCGCCGCGGGCTGAGCGCGACGCAGATCCTGGCGTTCTACTACCCGGGCACCACCCTCGGGCCGGTCTCCGGAAAGCTCCGGGTCCTGATCGGGGCCGACACGACCGCCGACACCGTGGTCAAGGCACGATCCGGACTCGTGGCGCGGACGAGCTCCAGGTCGACGGTGTGGGACGTCACCGCCAAGCAGCCCTCGGCGACCGAATGGCGGCTCAAGCCGGTCGACGCGAGCCGGACCGCGATCGCGTGGCGGGTCGGGTCCGGCCCGTGGAAGCAGCTGGCCACCTCGGCCTCGACGCTGGAGTTCTGGGCCGCCGGCAAGCCGATCACGTTGCGCCGCCCGGGCGGCACCGCCGCCTACCGGGGAGCGCTGCGCAACGCGCCGTACCGCGGGCGCGACCACGACACCGTCAACGTCGTCTCGGTGGAGAACTACCTGCGGGGCGTCGTCGCCAGCGAGATGCCGTCGAGCTGGAAGCCGAGCGCCCTCCAGGCCCAGTCGGTGGCGGCCCGGACCTACGCGGTCTACAGCAGGGCGCACGCGCCGTCCCAGCGTGCCTACGACATCTGCGACTCAACGTCGTGCCAGGTCTATCGCGGCGTCGCCGGCGAGGCGAGCGCGACCGACGCGGCGATCGCCGCGACCGCCCGGACCACGATCCTGTACCGCGGCCAGCCAGCGTTCACCCAGTTCGGCTCCTCCAGCGGCGGCTGGACGGTCGCCGGCACCGTGGCGTACCAGAAGGCCCAGGCCGACCCCTACGACAACTGGTCCGGCAACCGGCAGCACGCCTGGCGCGCGACGGTGGACCCGGCGGCCGTGGCCAGGGCCTGGCCCTCGATCGGCGCCCTGAGCGGGATCCAGATCCTCAGCCGCGACGGCAACGGCGACTGGGGTGGGCGTGTGACCCGGCTCAAGCTGACCGGTGCGAAGGGTTCGACAACAGTTGAGGGCACCGCGTTCCGCAGTGCCCTCAATCTGAAGTCGACCTACTTCGACGTCGCCGTCAGTCCCTGATCGGTCAGTCCTTGATCTCGGCGATGACCTGACCGTTGGTGACGGTCGCGCCGATCTCGGCGGCCAGGCCCGTGATGGTGCCGGACTTGTGCGCCTTGAGCGGCTGCTCCATCTTCATCGCCTCGACGACCACGACGACGTCGCCCTCGGCGACGACCTGGCCCTCCTCGACGGCGACCTTGACGATGGTGCCCTGCATGGGGGCGGCGACGGCGTCACCGGAGACCGCGGCGCCGTGCTTCTTGCCCGCGGCACGCTTGGGCTTCTTCGCGCCCGCGGCCGGACCGGCCGACAGGCCACCCAGGCCCGCGGGGATGACGACCTCAAGACGCTTGCCGCCGACCTCGACGACGACCGTCTGCTTCTCGCCGGCCTCGTCAGCCTCACCGGCGTCGCCGGCGTACGGCGTGATGGTGTTGTTGAAGTCGGTCTCGATCCAGGTCGTGTAGACGTCGAAGGAGCCCTCACCCGTGGGGTTGGAGGAGGCGACCCAGGCGGGGTCGTTGACGATGACCTCGTCGAACGTCAGCGCGGTCGGCATGCCGTCGATCTCGAACTCGGCGATGGCGCGACGCGAGCGCTCGATCGCCTGGGTGCGGTCGCGACCGGTGACGATCAGCTTCGCGATCAGGGAGTCGAAGGCACCGGGGATGGTCTCGCCGACCTCGTAGCCGCCGTCGACGCGGATGCCCGGGCCCTGCGGCGGGTTCCACTTGGTCAGCGTTCCGGGGGCGGGCATGAAGTTGTTGCCGCCGTCCTCGGCGTTGATCCGGTACTCGATCGAGTGCCCGATCACCGCGGGGTCGTCGTAGCCGAGCTCCTCGCCCGCGGCGATCCGGAACATCTCGCGGACGAGGTCGATGCCGGTGACCTCCTCGGAGACGCAGTGCTCGACCTGGAGGCGGGTGTTGACCTCGAGGAAGGAG
Source organism: Nocardioides sp. JCM 18999 (assembly GCF_055391175.1). Lineage (NCBI taxonomy): Bacteria > Bacillati > Actinomycetota > Actinomycetes > Propionibacteriales > Nocardioidaceae > Nocardioides > Nocardioides sp. JCM 18999. Next base: position 2,547,847 of record NZ_AP043887.1, on the reverse strand, counting down.
ATCGTGCCGTCGGCGGCGACCAGGAACTCACAGGTCCCGGCGCCGACGTAACCGGCCTCCTTGAGGATGGCCTTGGAGGAGGAGTAGAGCCGCTCGACCTGGTCGTCGGTGAGGAACGGCGCGGGGGCCTCCTCGACCAGCTTCTGGTGGCGGCGCTGCAGGGAGCAGTCGCGGGTGGAGACGACGACGACGTTGCCGGCCGAGTCGGCCAGGCACTGGGTCTCGACGTGGCGCGGCTTGTCGAGGAACTTCTCGACCAGGCACTCGCCACGACCGAAGGCGCTGATCGCCTCACGGGTCGCGGACTCGAAGAGCTCCGGGATCTCCTCCAGGGTGCGGGCGACCTTGAGGCCGCGACCGCCACCACCGAAGACGGCCTTGATCGCGACCGGGAGACCGTGCTCCTGGGCGAACGCGACGATCTCGTCGGCGTCCTTGACCGGGTCCTTGAGGCCGGGCGCCAGCGGGGCACCGGCGGCCAGGGCGATCTGCTTGGCCTTGGCCTTGTCGCCGAGCGCGTCGATCGCGGCGGGGGAGGGGCCGATCCAGATCAGGCCGGCGTCGATCACGGCCTGGGCGAAGAGGGCGTTCTCGGCGAGGAAGCCGTAGCCCGGGTGCACCGAGTCGGCGCCGGAGCGCTGGGCGACGTCGATGATCTTCTCGATGCTGAGGTAGGAGTCCGCCGGCGTGGAGCCGTTCAGCGAGTACGCCTCGTCGGCGAGCCGGACGAAGAGTGCGTTGGCATCCGCCTCGGCGTAGACCGCGACGGACGTGATTCCTGCGTCCTTGGCGGCACGGATGACACGGACGGCGATCTCACCGCGGTTGGCGATCAGCACCTTCTGCAACGGCTTGCTCAACGTAACTCCTTCAGTCGGACAACCCGGCGATTCTAGGGGGATTCGCGCGGCTGTGATGCCCAGGGTGCCGTTACCGGACAGTATCCGTCCCTGGCACGTTCCAAAGATCGGTCCACGCGTGACCCAGGTCACTCGCGAGGCGTCTGACGAGGGGAAGACTGACCCCGACGACGTTGTGGAAGTCCCCGTCGATGCCCGTGATGAAGGCTCCGCCGAGCCCGTCGACGGTGAACGCGCCGGCCACCTCGAGGGGTTCGCCGGTGGCGACGTAGGCCTCGATCTCGACGTCGCTGAGGTCGGCGAAGTGCACCACCGTCCGAGCCAGGTCGCGGACCTGGACCCCGCTCCGGGTGTCGATCAGGGTGTGCCCGCTGACCAGCACCCCGCTGCGGCCGCGCATCTGGCGCCAGCGCCGGACCGCCTCGTCGGGCGTGTGCGGCTTCCCCAGTACGTCGTCACCGAGCTCGAGCACCGAGTCGCAGGCGAGGACGAGGGCACCGTCCGGGATCTCGCCGGCCCGTGGTCCGGACAGGACGGCGGTCGCCTTGAGCGTGGAGAGCTCCAACGCCAGCGCGTCCGCAGGGAGCGGCCCGAGCTGGTCCTCGTCGACGCCGCTGACGATGACGGTCGGTTCGATCCCCGCCCGCCGCAAGGTGGCCAGGCGGGCCGGGGACTGGGAGGCCAGGACGAGCGGTGTCATGTGCGCTCGGAGAGACTCGAACTCTCACTGGCCAGGACCTAAACCTGGTGCCTCTGCCAATTGGGCTACGAGCGCGCGGCGCTCAGTCTAGAGACCCAGATCCTTGCGGAGCTTGGCGACGTGGCCGGTGGCGCGGACGTTGTAGCCGGCGTACCCGATCGTCCCGTCGGCCTCGACCACGAAGGTCGAGCGGATCACGCCCTCGACGACCTTGCCGTAGAGCTTCTTCTCCCCGAACGCGCCCCACGCGGTCAGCACCGACTTGTCGGGGTCGGAGAGCAGGGTGATGGTGAGGCCGTCGCGCTCGCGGAACTTCGCCAGCTTCTCGGGCTTGTCGGGGGAGATCCCGACCACGGAGTAGCCCTGCGCCACGAGAGCGTCGAGGGAGTCGCTGAAGTCGCAGGCCTGCTTGGTGCACCCGGGCGTCATCGCAGCGGGGTAGAAGTAGACGATGACGCGGCCGCCGGCGAAGTCGGACAGGGAGACCGAGTCGCCCGTGTCCGAGGTCAACGTGAATGCCGGTGCTGTGTCACCGATCTGCAGGCGAGTCATGGTCCCAAGGTAGCGGCCATTGGTAGGTTGAGACCCATGACCACGGACAACAACGCCGCCCTGGCGGGCGAGATCGACCAGATCCGCGAGCGACTGGCGGGGACGATCGACGAACTGGTCTACCGCGCGAACCCGCGCACGATCGCCGGCCGTCGGATCGCCTCGGTCAAGGCGACCTACGTCGACCCGACCACGGGCGAGCTGCACACCGCCGCGATCGCCAAGACGGTCGCGATCGTGGGTGGCGTGATCGGCGCGATCGCGGCGATCCGCTACCTCAGCCGCTGACCGTTCCTCAGGTCGCGGGGATCGCCGTCGCGCCGGCGGGGGCCCCGATCGGAGCACCGAAGACGACCGTGTTCGTCTTGTAGTACGAGCCGTTCCAGTCGCTGCAGGTGATCAGCACCAGGCGGCCGTCGCCGCGCGCTTGGGAGAACAACGCCTCCGAGCGCTTCGAGAGCTGGGACTTGGTGTAGACCTTCCGGACGGTGACGCGGTAGCGCATCGTGCCGCGCTTGGTCACCACGTCGACCGGGTCACCGGCCTTGAGCTTGCCCAGGTTGTTCATGCTGGCGCCGCCCGTGTGCAGGGTGTGCCCGGTGATGACGGTCTGGCCCTGGGTCGCACCGGGCTTGGCGCTGGCGTTCCACCAGCCGACCTCGAGGTAGTCCCGCGGGGGATCGAGCGCCTTGTCGATCATCGCGATCGGCACGACCGGAGCGGTGATCTTGAGCGTCGGCATCGAGATCTCCATCGGAGCTCCGGCGCTGAGTGCCTTCTCCAGATCGAGACTCGGGTCCTCGTTCGCGGAGGCGGCCGGACCGCCGGGGACCATGAAGGCCCCGATCACCGAGCCGCCGGCCAGGACGGCCACCAGCAGCTGGAGGGCGACCAGCGAGGCCACGAAATACCGGGCGAGCCGGGTGAACCTGTGGTTCACCCGGCTCGTCGGGTCGTTCGGGGTGGTGCCGTCGTTCATGGGCCGCAGTGTGTCATTACGGGCGCAGGCTGCGCCGGAACCCAGCGATACCCGCACCGGTGCCGGCCAGGACCAGACCGACCAGGCCGGCCATCGCGAGGGCCGACGGAGCGTCCTCGAGGGAACCGATGCCGGACTTGACCTCGGTAGGCGTGCCCTCGTCGACCGTCGGGGTGTCGTTGTCGTCCGTGGTGGTCGTCGTGGTCGTGGTCAGGGTGCTGTTCGGGCCACAGACGACGTGAGCCGCGCTCAGGCCGACCAGGGAGGAGTTGTCGCCCAGGAAGGCAGCCGATCCAGGCACCGAGGCGGCCGCCGGCAGGACCTGGAGGTCGAGCGCGGTCACGTCGATCGTCCGTCCGCCGTCGCGACGCTCGACCTTGTTGAGCACGCCCTTGAGGACGGCGTCCTCGAGCGGCTTCAGCTGGTCGGAGAGGACCGCGAGGAGGTTGTCGTTGAGCGCCTTGACCAGCGCCGTGAGACCGCCGTTGACCTGGCTGATCACCGGAGCCAGCTGCGACGTGTACGTGTTGCCCGTGACGAGTCCGGTCAACGCCCCGGTCAGCGCGTTCGTGATGGCGGTGACGACCTTGTCGAGGTCGGTCACGATCGGGACGTTCTCACCGGTGTTGAGGTCGACCGGGATGGTGATCGGGCCACCGAGCTGGGCGGGCAGGCCGACGCGGAGGCCGAGCTTGGCGACCGTGCCCCCTCCGGTCGCGACCTTCGGGTCAGCCTGGCAGCTCGCGTAGACGGCACCCAGGTCGAGCCCGACCGAGAGGCCGGTGGCGTTGAGCAGCGGCGCGAGGACCTGGTTGGACAGCGGTCCGAGCACGCCCTGGAGGACCTGGTCGAGGGTCGTGGTCGCCGGGGTGAGGCCCGAACCGATGGTGTTGAGCAGGTCCTGGACCGGCTGGAGGGCGCCCAGGCCGAGGCTCGAGAGGAGCTGCGTCCCGTTGGACCCGCCGACGCCGGCGAGCAGCAGTCCCTGGGTCACCGTCACCTTGGAGAGGTCGATGTGGCCGGCGTCGAGGCTGAGGGCGCTGCCGCCCTTCAGGCACGAGGCTCCGACACCGGTCGAGACGAGGGAGCTGCCGCTGCCGGCGACCGAGGCGCACGCGGCGGACTTGCCGACGCCCTTCTCGACGGAGGTCTTGGCGTCCTGCGAGGCGGTGCCAGCCGTCAGCAGCGTCTGGTTGGCCACGGCGTTGAGCGAGGGCTGGTTCGAGCCACTGGTGGTCTCGGTCTTGCCGTCGTTCTGAGCGACATAGGTGCCCGTGCCGAGGTCCTGCGAGGCGATGTTGAGGGTCACGGCGGAGGCAGTGCCCTGCGCAACGGGCGCGGCGGCGAAGGCCGGACCGGCTGCCAGAGCGGCCATCGCGACGGCAGCCACGGTGGCGCCGGAGCGAACGAACAGTCGGTGGGACATGTAAAACCCCTTCAGGCGGGACGACGAGCCACCCACTCCGAGACGAGGGGCGATCACTTGGGCCAACGTCACGCGGCGCCAGAAGTTACGGGTCCGTCCCCCCAATTAGGTAGACCCGGCGAAGATGTGACACGAGTCACATCGGCAGCGGTCGGGGGAAATGAAGCGAGGCCGGTGACCTGGTCTCCCAGGCCACCGGCCTCATCTGTACGCCATCACGGACTCGAACCGCGAACCCGCTGATTAAGAGTCAGCTGCTCTGCCAATTGAGCTAATGGCGCTCGCTTCGCCTCCAGGCCTTCGCCCTTCGACTGGTGAAACTTTACATCCTCGGTGGGCCGCTCCCAAATCGGGAGCGACCCACCTTCAGATGGGGTGGATGACGGGACTTGAACCCGCGACAACCGGCACCACAAGCCGGGGCTCTACCAACTGAGCTACACCCACCATGGACCCGCTACCGACGAATCGGAACCGGACCGAGAAGGAAGCATAGGGGGTCAGTCAGTGAGTCCGGTAATCGAGCCGCCGTGCTGGGCGGCGATGCCGCGGGCCGTCTCCGAATCGATCCCCGGCGCGGGCACGAAGACCGCCTCGCGGTAGTAGCGCAGCTCCTCGATCGACTCCTGGATGTCGGCCAGGGCGCGGTGGTTGCCGCGCTTGGTCGGAGCGGCGAAGTACGTCCGCGGGTACCAGCGGCGGGAGAGCTCCTTGATCGAGGAGACGTCGATGATCCGGTAGTGCAGGAACCCGTCGAGCTCGGGCAGGTCCCGGGCGATGAAGTTGCGGTCGGTGCCGACGGTGTTCCCGGCCAGTGGCGGGCGGGCGTCCTTGCCGCAGTGCTCCTGGATGTAGTCCAGGACGATCCGCTCGGCCTCCTCCAGCGTGACTCCGGACTCGAGCTCCTCGAGCAGGCCCGAGGTGGTGTGCATGTCGCGGACGAAGTCGACCATCTGCTCCAGCGCGGCGGCCGGCGGCTTGATCAGGACGTCGACCCCCTCGCCCAGCACGTTCAGCTCGGAGTCGGTGACCAGCGCTGCGATCTCGACCAGGGCGTCGTGCTCCAGGGACAGTCCGGTCATCTCGCAGTCGATCCAGACCAGTCGATCGGTTCGCTCAGGGGTACTCACGCCCGCACCCTACCGCCGGGGTGCGGACCGCTCCGCCTTCAGGTTTCCCACAGACGGCGCTCCTAGGCTGGAGGGGTGAAGCAGGCAGAGGCGCCGACGACCGGCAGCGCGATCCTGGGCTGGTTGGGCCTGATCGCGCGGGTCGTGGTGGGTGTGGTCTTCGTGGCCGCGGGCCTGGACAAGATCGGCGACCCGTACGCCGCCGTGCTGGCCGTGCGTGCCTACGAGATCCTGCCCAGCGGTCTCGCCGAGGTCGTCGGGCACACGTTGCCGATCCTCGAGATCGTCGTCGGGGTCGCCCTGATCCTCGGGCTCCTGACCCGACTCGCTGCGATCGTCGGGGCCCTGCTGCTGCTGGCGTTCATCCTCGGGATCGCCTCGGTGTGGCACCGCGGGATCCTGATCGACTGCGGCTGCTTCGGTGGCGGCGGATTCGACCCGAACGCCGCCGACAAGTACCCCTGGGAGATCGCGCGCGACGCCGCACTCCTGGCGATGTCGGTCCTGGCCGCGTTCGTCGGGAACCGACGCTGGGCGCTGGACGGACTCCTCTTCCGACGTACCCCCGAGCTCGACGACAACGACATCAACGACGAGGACTGAGAAGCATGGCGAACGAACGACCCCAGGACCGCACCGCACGACTGGCCCAGGCGAAGGCGGAGGCGCGCGCCAAGGAGCGGCGCCGCAACCTCCTCGTCGGGCTCGGAGTCGTCCTGGCGATGGTGCTGATCGTCGGGGGCGGCGTCCTGATCAGCAACCTGAGCAGCGACAAGCCGACCGATTCGCCCGAGGCGTCGGCCGACGCGGTCAGCGTCACGATCGGCCCGGACGACGCCCCGCACAAGGTCGTCATCTACGAGGACTTCCTCTGCCCGTACTGCGGTGAGCTGGAGAAGGCCACCCGCACCGAGCTGTCCGCGCTCGCCGCCGACGGCAAGGTCCAGGTCGAGTACCGCCCCTTCAACCTGCTCGGCCAGACGCCCACCGACTACTCGCAGCAGAGCCTCGAGGTCTTCGCGGCGGTGGTCCACCACGACACCGCCGAGGTCGCCAAGGCGTTCCACGACGCGCTCTTCGCCGACCAGCCCTCCGAGGCCGGCCCGTTCCCGAAGCAGTCCGAGATCGTCGCGACCGCGGTCACGGCCGGCGCCACGGAGTCCGCCGTCACCGGCTCACTCGACTCGGGTGATGCCACCACGTGGGCGAACGGTGCCACCCAGGCCGCTCTGAACGCCGGCGTGCAGAGCACCCCGACGATCCTGCTCGACGGTGCCGAGTTCACGAAGGGCACCACCATCGACGACCGGGCCCAGGCCCTGATCGCCGCGGTGTCCTGACCGCGGCGATCCTCCGTCGCTACGGCGTGACGAGGTAGCCCGCGATCGTGACCTTCCCGCGCTGGTGCGGCCGCACCGTCAGGCGGCCGTGCCGGGTCGCGGGCAGGGTCACGCGGTGGACGCCGCCGCCGTGGAAGGTCGCGATCAGGCGGCCGCCGAGGAGGACGTCAGCCTTCCCGCTCCCACGGGTCTGGACGGCGATGGTCCGGCCGGTCACGATCGGGCCCTTCGCGATGCTGCGGCCGTGGGAGGCCAACGACGAGCCGTGCCTGCTCCAGCCCTTGCCGTGGAACGCGGTGCCCTTGCCCCAGCGGTAGACGCACGAGGTCTGCCAGCCCGAGGTGTTGCCGGCGCGGTCGGTCCCGCGGGCCCGGACGCACACCTTGCTGCCGGCCTTGACCGCGACCCGCCGCTTCACCTGGGTGGTCCGGCGCAGGTCCTTGGGGGAGGTCCAGTGCTTCCCGGTGCGGATCTGGACCTGGTAGCGGGCGACCCCGGCCGAGTCCTTCATCCGCCAGACCAGGGTGGTGTGGCTCGCCCGGGTCACCCGGGTGCTCGCCACGGCCAGCTTCGGGGGCGTCCGGTCGGGCGGGGGCAGCCGGAAGGCGCTGGGCTGGACGGCGCTCTCGTCGATGTTGAGCTTCACCCCGCCGTACGTCTCGTTCCCGCCACCGGTGAACTGGTGCATCCGGCGACCGACCCACATCGAGGAGATCGCTGCGGGCGTGGTGAACGTGGTGTTCGGCTGGCCGTCCCACTTGGCCACCCAGATGACGTCGGGCTTCGCGTAGGTCGGGTCGGCTGCGGCGTTGACCACGTCGGTGACGGTCGAGTTCACCGAGCCGTAGAGCGCGGAGTTCCGTCCGAGCTGGTGCAGCCGGGTCGTCCACCCGGCCTGCATCGCCTGGGCCGCGGCGGTGCACTTCGGCTTGCCGGTCGGGTAGCCCTCGAGGTCGTACGCGATCGGGGCGCCGACCGGGAGGCCCAGCTGGTAGACCGAGGCCGCCGCATCAGCCGCCATCGCGGCACCCTGGGCCTGTGCGGTCGCCGCGGTCGCCGACATCTTCTTCGTGAACGTCGAGCACGAGGCCTGCAGGCCCACGTAGATCGGCAGCACCTGCCACCCGCCGGCCCGGACCTTCGTCACCCACTCCTGGGTGAGATTGGCCTGGGTCTTGCAGGCCCGCGCGTCGTACGCGGCCGCGGCATGGATGTAGACCGCGATCGCCCGGTACGGCGAGGAGGCCTGCCATTTCTCGATGTCGGGCCACGAGGGTGTGTTGCACGTGTCCAACATCAGGATGTGGCCGGCAGCGGGCGCGGGTGGTGTCCGGTCGGCGCCCCAGGCAGGGGTGCTCAGTCCGAGACTCACCGCGAGGGCGAGAAGAGCAACAAGTGAACGCACCCGGAGGACTGTACGTCGCCGGGCCGTGCTCATAGCGACTTCCCAGGATCCTCCGCCCCCGATCTCAGGCCACCCGCGGAGGCTGGAGGACATGACCACCCTCACCGGAACGGCGGGAGCCCCGGCGGTCGGACGCACCCGGCTCGGGACCGTCGCACGACGCGACGCGGGAACCCGCCTCGGTGCCCTCGTGCTGCTCTGGGCCGCGCTGCTGCTGCCGACCTGGTGGTGGATCAGCGGCGGGGGGATCGCGGACGTCGACGGACCCGCCGCGGGTCTCACCAGTGTCGGTCGGCTGACCGGGCTGTGGGCCTCGGTGCTGCTGCTGGCCCAGGTGGTGCTGATGGCGCGGGTGCCCGCGCTGGAGCGCAGCTTCGGTCAGGATCGGCTGGCGCACCTGCACCGTGCGGTCGGGTTCACCTCGTTCACGCTGATGCTGGCGCACATCGGCCTGATCACGCTCGGGTACGCCGATGCGCGACCCGGTGCGCTGGTCGCGACCACCTGGACCCTGACCGTCGACTACCCGGGGATGCTGCTCGCCGTCGCCGGCACGGGCTGCCTGGTGATGGTGGTGCTGACCAGCATCAAGGCGGCGCGACGACGGCTGCGCTACGAGTCCTGGCACCTGCTGCACCTCTACGCCTACCTCGGCGTCGGGCTGGCAGTGCCGCACCAGCTCTGGACCGGCGCCGACTTCCTCGGCTCCACGGCACGCACCGTGTTCTGGTGGACGGCCTGGGCGGCCGCCGCGGCCTCGGTGCTGGTCTGGCGGATCGCGGTGCCGGTGTGGCGCAGCCTGCGCCACGAGGTGCGGGTCGTGGCCGTCGTACCCGAGGCCGAGGGGGTCGTCTCGGTCTGGATGGAGGGCGCGGCGATCAGCCGGCTCGACCCGGCCGCGGGCCAGTTCTTCACCTGGCGCTTCCTCGGACAGCAGGGCTGGACGCGGGCGAACCCGTACTCGCTCTCGGCCGCGCCGCAGGGTGATCGGTTGCGGATCACCGTGTGCGAGGTCGGCGACGGGTCGGCGTCGTTGCGCACCCTGCGTCCCGGCTCGCGGGTCGTGTTCGAGGGTCCCTTCGGGCGGCTGAGCGAGCGCAGCCGCACCCGGACGAAGGTCGCCTTCCTGGGCGCCGGGTCCGGGGTCGCGCCGCTGCGCGCCCTGGCCGAGGGGCTCTGGTACGACGACGCGGTGCTCATCCAGCGGTGCCGGCGCACCCCGCTGTTCGTCGACGAGCTCGAGGCCCTCCGCCAGGTGCGGCCGCTCCGGCTGGCGACGCTCACCGGTCCCCGCCGGGCGGCCGGGTCGTGGCTCGCAGACCCGCACGCCCCTGACGACACCGCGGCCCTGGTCGGGCTGGTGCCCGACCTCGTCGAGCGCGACCTCGTCGTCTGTGGTCCGCCGGCATGGGTCGCGTCGCTGCGCCGCGCCGCACTCGCCGCAGGCCTGCCAGCCGACCAGTTCCACGTCGAAACCTTCGAATGGTGAGGAGAACCAGATGAAACGCATCGTGTGGTGGGGGATGAGCACCGTGACCGCGGTGGTCCTGCTCTTCGGCTACCGGACCTCGACCGAGGGTGCCGCGACCACCGCAGCAGCCCCGATCACCGCGACCACCGGCAGCGACTCCGGTGACGGCAACGACTCCGCTGACGGCAACGGCAGCGACTCCGGCGCCAGCACCGTCACCGGCGACTCCGTCTCCACCCGGTGGGGGGACATCCAGGTCGCGATCACCGTGGCCGACGGCGCGATCACCGACGTCTCGGTGCCGGTCTACCCGAACGGCAACGGACGCGACGCGGAGATCAACGCCTCGGCGCTGCCGACGCTGATCAGCGAGACGATCAGCGCCCAGAGCGCCGCCATCGACATGGTCAGCGGGGCGACGGTGACGAGCATCGGCTACCAGCAGTCGCTGCAGAGCGCGATCGACCAGGCGGGGCTGTGAGCACCGTGACGCGAGAGCCCGCCGTCGCCCGCCGGGTCGCGCACCTGATGGGGATGCCGATCAGTCTCGTGCTGCGCGGTCGGGAAGCCGGCACGCTGCGCGGTGAGGACGCCTGGGCGGAGGCCCTCGCCTGCCTGCGTGACGTCGACCGTGTCTTCAGCCCGTTCCGGTCGGACTCCGTGATCAGCCGGATCGATCGCGGGGAGCTCGAGCCGGCGGCGGCGCCGGTCGAGGTCGCCGAGGTCCTCGCCCTGGGGGAGCGCGCCCGCGAGGAGTCGCACGGCGCCTTCGACGTACGTCGTCAGGGGCATCTCGACCCGAGCGGAGTGGTGAAGGGCTGGGCCGTCGATCGAGCCGCCCGGGCGCTGCGCCACCTGGAGGAGACCGACTTCTGCCTCAGTGCCGGGGGCGACCTGATCGCCTCGGTCGCGGCGCCGGACCGGGACCCCTGGCGGATCGGCATCGAGGACCCCCGCGACCCGCGCAGGATCGTGGCGACCGTGCCGGTCCGCGACGGTGCCGTCGCGACGTCGGGACTCGCCCACCGGGGCGGCCACATCATCGACCCGCGGACCGGAGCGGTGCCGCGGACGTGGGCCTCGGTGACCGTGATCGCCGAGGACCTCACCACCGCCGACGTCGACGCCACCGCTGCGTTCGCGCTCGGCAGCGTCGGCGCGCACTGGCTGCGGAGCCGCGCCCGGTCGGGCCTGGTCGTCGACGCCGACGGTCGCGTCGAGGTGATCGCGGCCTGAGGCGCCGGGGTCAGGAGCCGAAGAGCCCGAGCGTCTCCAGCGCCGTCCGGACCACCGTCGCCGGGTCCTCCGCCCCGTCCCCCTGGGCCCACGCGAGGTAGCCGTTGAACGTGGTGATGGTCAGCGCCGAGGCGAGCACCCGGGCCTGGAACACGGCGATGCCGTTCTCGACCAGGTAGGTGCGGATCAGGGCCGACTGGTCCTGGAGCCGTTCGGTCCCGAAGGCGAAGAGATCGCTGTGCTCACCGATGATCCGCAGCCGTGAGCGCGTCACGCCCGACAGCGGTGGGTTCAGCGTGGTGTCGACGAGTGCTTCGTGCAGCACCGCCAGCGGATTCGCTGCGGGGTCGGCCGAGCGGCGCGCGATGCTCTCCCGCAACGCCTCGACGCGCGGTCCGAACCCGTCCCAGATCAGGTCGGCCTTGGTCGGGAAGTAGCGGAACAGACTGCGCCGACTGATGCCGGCGGCCGTGGCGATCTCGGCGGCGCTGACGTCGTGGTAGCCGCGTTGCTCGAACAGGTCGAGCGCCACGGAGGCGAGGTGGTTGCGGTCGATCTCGACGGGTCGACCGCGGCCTCGGGGGCCGTCAGGCGAGGAGGGAGCCATGAGCGCATCCTGGCACTCCGTTCCCGCGGGGAGTGTGATTTTGCTGTAACAGAACCGAATCACATCGAGGCGGTCACGCCCGGGCGGGCGCCGCCTGCGGCGTGAGGGTCGAGGTGGGAGACGTCGTGGTCGAGGGGTAGATGTTGAAGACCCCGCCGCGGACGTAGTCCACGTAGGAGATCGCCGAGACCGGAATCTGGGAGCGGGTGCTGGCCCCGCGTGCCAGGAGGATCGTGGTGAACCCGTACTTCTTCGCAGCCTTGAGGATGCTGAGGGCGTAGGCCTGGCCGCCGGTGAGGTTCGACAGCACCTTGACCTGCACCCGGCTCTGCCAGCCAGTGCCGTAAGCCGTCTGGGCGGCGCTGCGGAGGTTCGCGAACGCCGCGTCGAGGACGGGCGCCGAGTTGAAGGGGCGGAGGTTCTTCACCTCCCACTCGGTCGAGATCCCGTAGGACGCGTTCTGCTTGAAGGTCGTCAGCACGTCGCGCAGGCCCTTGCGCTTCTTGATGTGGGCCCAGTTCTGGGTCTCGAAGCGTCCCTTCTTGAGCCACTTCGGGTTGTACGGCGCACCGTGGGCGTTCACCCAGACGAGCTTGCCCGGGCTGGTCGCCTGCTTGGCGCCGGCCTTCTTGCTGGCGCGGTTGACGAAGGAGATCTGGCCGTTGTTGTCGATCCACTTGTAGCCCCTGGCGGCTGCCGCCCTGGTGCCGGCCAGGGAGTCGCCGAGCGTGCCGCCGGCGGTCTTGATGCGCGTGTCGGAGTGGTAGAAGGCCTTGCCGGGCGCGGCGTAGGACGCGCGGGCGAGCGGGGAGACCTGGAACGTCGGCTCGCTGCCGTTCGCGCTGCCGCCGAGGTCGGTGTCGGCCCACAGGAGGTAGCCGCCGTCGGCGTAGCCCGCGGCGCCGGCGGCACCGGTGGTCGGGTTCGCGCCGGCGAAGGAGGCGTTCCCGTCGATGCCGGTGACGACCGTCTGCGAGACGCGGGCGTGGCCGCCGCCGGTGGCCTGGCCGGCGAGCCGGACCGCGGCGCCGGTGATCGGCAGGTTGTAGCGGTCCCGGACCGTGGCGACGAAGGAGCGCGTGGTGCCCGACACGGTGGTCTTCTGGACCCGGATCGACGTCGGCGTCTGGGCGTAGATCGCGATCACCGTGGCGTCGGAGACGACGTTGCCGGTGGCGTTCGTCGAGGTCGCCCGGATGACGGCGAAGCCCGCGGAGGCGGGCGTCGGGGCCAGGTCGACGGGGACGTACGTCGTGCCGTTGCGGACCGTGGTCGCCGGCGCGCTGACGCGGAGGGCGGGTTTCGTGGTGGTGCCCCACATCGGGTCGGCGAGGGTCGTCGCGGTGCCCGTGTTCGTGGTGAGGCCGACGGTCGCCCAGCTGTGACCGTCAGCCCGGCGATGGATGCCGACCCGGTTGTCCTCGATGGTGTTGCTCGCCTTGCCGTTGACGTTGTCGTACGTCAGCGAGAACTTGAACCTGGTCCCCGAGCCGGTCACGAGCACGGCGGCGTCCGCCAAGGTCTCGCCGACCACGGTGCTCGTCGGGTCGTAGGCGACGGCCGCGAGGTCGTAGGCCCCGGCCGTGGCTGGGAGGGTGACGGTGCCGTCGAAGAGCCGGGAGGTGGCCGCCGGGTCGGCGCGGCTGTCCGGGGTGAGGGGAGCGCCGGTGAGCACCCAGGAGCTGTCGTCGGCGGTGTCCGGCCGGTAGTACACGGCGATGCGGTCGACGCTGCTGGGCGCTCCGAGGAGCACGTGCACCGAGGTGCCGGTCACGCCCTTCGGGATCGCGCCGCCGGTGGGGGTGAAGAAGGTGACGGCCACCGCGCCGGCGGCCGGAGGTGTGGGGAGCGATCCGGCCGCCTGGGCGCTCGTCGGGATGCTGACGGCCGCGGTCGCGACGACGGCGATCACCAGCGGACGGATGATGCCCCTGAGACTCATGTGAAAGACGATAATCGATGGTGCCCCCGGCAGGATTCGAACCCGCAACCCGCCGGGTAGAAACCGGCCGCGCTAATGGTTCTGTGAGCGTCAACCATTGGGCCACGTTAGCCAAACGTTAGCCGATGCGGCAGGAGTAGACCAGGAGTCCATGCCCGACCAAGGCGCCCGTGATGCCAAGATTGGGCCACCTGGCCTCCGTAGCTCAGGGGACAGAGCAGCGGCCTTCTAATCCGCCGGTCGAAGGTTCGAATCCTTCCGGGGGCACATGACAGACGAGTGGCGAGCCGCTGGAGGCACCGCACGAGCAGCACACGTCTGGGTGGACATCACAGGCGCCTGGGGTGCTCAGAAGCGTCCTGGGCTGCTCACGGAGGTCAGAAAGACTGTGTCGGGGCAGTGGGAGGGTTACGTGATTGTGGCGTCTCAGCATCAGGGGGCGGGTGGTGTGCCGGTGACGACGGTGGAGCAGGGTTGGCATCCGGCGTCGATGATCCGGCCGGTGAAGCCGGAGCCTTCTGATCGACCGGAATGAAGTAGAACGCCCCACCGAGCCGAGGGGACGGCTGGTGGGGCGCTTCTGGTCTCCCGCTGGTACCTCGGGAAGGATGTCCGCGGGGATTCGGTTGTGATCCCATCGTGCGCCTAGGTGGCGCGGGTGTCTACCTCGGAACGCACGAAACCGCCCCGGCCGAAGCCGGGGCGGTTCTGTGACTTGCTGGGTCGCATGCGTGGTTGGTCACACGGTGGTGGCGGGAGTTCGAAGCCGGTCCGCGTGTAGCGATCGCGGGATAGAGTCCCCGGGTGCTCCGTCGAAACTGGCCCCAGATCGCCACCATCGTCTTCGTTGTGGTTTCGGCCATCGTCGTGGTTGCGGTGACGGTCGCCTGGAACCGCGCGCCTGCGCCCGGTGCGGGGCCGGCCACGTTCCCGAAGCCGTTGACGACGAGTCTGAAGACTGACCCGTTCAAGTACCCGCCAAGGGGATCCAAGGCGCTGTTCATCGGCGACTCCTGGACGGCCGGTTTTGTGGCAGACCCCGAGAAGGGCTTCGCGTATCTCCTTGCGAAGAAGTCCGGCTGGGACGCCACCATGCTGGCGGTGCCCGGCTCGGCAATCACCTTCCAGCGCGGACCGACGGAGCCGAGCTTCACCCAGCGGATCGACACCCTCAAGCCGGAGTACGACCCGGCGATTGTGTTCGTCCAGGGCGGGATCAACGACACGGTCAGCCCCCGGATCAGGGGCGTCCGGGCCGACCTTGAGACCTTCCTCAAGGCCGTGAAGGCCGCTTACCCGAAGGCAGAGATCGTGGTGATCGGCCCCTTCAACCGCAAGGACCCCATGCCGTCCACGTTCCAGACCGTCAACAATGCGATGCTGGCCGCAGCCGCTTCGCAGGGCGCATTCTGGGTTAGTCCCATCACCGCGAAGTGGATCACCGCGGCGAACATTCCCGCCGTGATCGAGCCGGGCGGAGACCACCCGGGCAACAAGGGCCACGCCTACTTGGCGTCGATCCTCGCCTCGACACTCGACGGCATGATCGGTAACTACCCGCCAGCACCGTTGGGCTAGAGCTCAGGCGATCGCCCGCAACACTCGGCCGACCGGCTGGACCGGGATACCAAGGGTCTTGCAGAACGTGACGAGGGTCTGGAAGTTGGCCGTGGAGACCTCGCCCGCTGCCGGGCTGGCCGCGATGTTGTGGCTGAGGATGTTCACCCAGGTGCCGTTGTCGTAGGCGCTCTGGATTGCCGCCTGGATCGATGCCACTGACACGAACGCAGGCTGGAAGGCCGGCACCCGCATGGAGTTGTCCAGAGGCATCGGGGAGCCGCCCGGTCGCTGGTAGGTGTGGCGGGCGTAGGTGAAGTACTTCGACACCTTCGCCTGCAGCGCTGCCGAGTCGTCGCCGAGAGGCCAAGCCCAGAAGTCCGAGCCTCGGAACCCGTTGTCCATGAGCCACTGCTTCATGTTGTACAGGTCAGCGTCAACGTCGGCGGCTGAGAGGGCCGAGTACCCAGCGGCGTGCGCCGCGGTGGTGTAGGAATGGCCGCCGATGTCCCATCCGTTGACGTCGCACAGGGACTTGATCTGGGCGAGGGTCATGTTGCCGGCGGTGCCGACGCGGTCAACGATCGGGAACAAGGTGCCGGCGTAGCCAGCGGCGTCGAGGATCGGGCGGGCGATTGTGTAGTGCGAGGCGTAGAGGTCGTCGAAGGTGAACGACACCACGCCGTTCGGGTAAGCAGGGGCCTTGGGGAACGTCGCGAACCCGCCGAGGTTGGTCACAAGGGCGCCCGAATTGCGGTCCTTGACCAGGACTCGGATGTCGGTGATCGCTGCGAGGTTCGGGGTCCCGACAGTCGCAACGGTGTCGCCCCAGGAGAAGTAGAGCCACATCCACTCGCTCGAGCGAAGCGACCGGTTCGCGCCGTTGGTCGCCGTGTCCCCAACCGCGATCTTGAGGGCCTTGTAAGCGGCCAGGTTCCCGGTTCCGAGGTACAGCTGAATGAAGTCGAGGCGCTTGACGTCGTCGACCTTGACCAGGACCGCCATCTCCTTGCCCGAGAGGTTCATGGCAGACATACCGAAGTGGTCGACGAAGGTGTTGGCCGCGGTCCCGCCGGTCGTGACCTTGACGGACTGGCTACCGAGTCGGTAGTCAGCCGTGTCGTCGGCGATGGTCGCGCCAGCTCCAGAGACGGTGAACCCGTGGCCCGACTGGAACTGCGTGAGGTACGTCAGGTCAGCCTTGGGCATCTGGAACGTGGGCGGCTGGGACAGGTCGGAGAACTGCGCCCACCGCAGGTCGCCCTGGGCCTGGCTGACCAGTCCCTTCGTTCCGCCTGGCCCGTAGGCGGCTAGGAGATCGTCCTCGTCGAGGTACCCCTTGAGGTCGGCGAACTTCGTGACGCCATCGCCGATCTTGAGCACGCCTGTCGTGGTGTCGCGGCCGGGCTCGCCGGCGGCGAGGAGCCTGGTCGGGTCGGCCGTCGAGGCAGTATCAGCGGCATTCCACTGCGTGGTCGTTCCACGGCGGATCTGGATGAGCTTGTCGCGGGGCATATCAGCAACCTCCGTGGGTCAGGGTGTGCCGCCGTCGAGCGTTTCCGGCTCGTCGGCGTGAACTGGGGTGGGGTCGAGGGTGAGCGCGGCGGTCGCACCGCCGAGCAGCAGCGCGAGGAGACCGCGGCGGCCAGAGCGCGGCTCGTCGCTCACGGGGTACCGCCGTCGATGTTGGGGGCATCACTCGGCTCCGGTGTCACGATGACGGTCGTGACGGATCCGGGGATGCCGGAGGGCCCAGGCGACCCTGCTGGGCCGCTGGGGCCCGTTGACCCAGGTACGCCCTGTTTGCCCGCCGGTCCAGCCGGACCGGTCTGATTGATCGGCGTGAGCTTGGATCCCTTGGGGCATTTGCCCGCCTTCGTGGCACTCACCACAGTGTTGTTCTTGCCGACGCAGACGTTCACGGTCTTGGTGCTGGTCGCGGCGTAGACCAATGTCGCGCCGCCGACCAGCAGGAGCGCGACGATCGCGGCGATTACCCCGGTGCGTGCCTTCACGGTGAGCATCCTCACCGACTCGGGATCGTCCCGCAGGCGATTCCCTCACGGGGTGCCGCCATCGGTGCCCTCTGTGGTGAGGAACTCACCAATCGCGGCCGTAAGCGCGCCGCTGGTTGCTGAGTCGGTGTCTTCGATCTGCGAGGCGATGAAGGCGTCAGAGTCGACCAGGGCTGCCTCAGCGGCGGCGGCCGAAGCTGCTGCGGCTTCGATCATGGCCGACCACTGGTCGGTGACCTTGATCGTCTGACCCATGTCGGTGGTCATGTCGATCAGGTCGTCGAGGTCGACCGTGGTCCCAGCCTGCTCGACAGTGATCACGAACGGGCCGAACGGCTGCGTGACCTTCCGGCCTGCGATCGTCGCGGTCAGGCTGATCGTGACCGTCAACGCGTGACCGTCCGTGACAGCGTTGCCGTTCCACTTCCAACCCGTCTGGTTGGTGCAGGGGACGATGAACGAGATCTCTTCCCCGGCAGTCACGTCGCCACCGGAGGAGACGTTGTACCAGCCCGACAAGTCCGGCCCCCACGACAGGCGCGGGGCCTTCCGGGTCAACGGGTCGGTCGGGACCGTGCCGAGCATGTCAGCACGGATCGACATCCCAGCACCAGCCTGCTCGAAGACACGGGCGGGGCCGAGGGTGACGGTCGCGTAGAGCATCCCGTCCGGGAGTGCAGGATCGAAAACGGGCATCAGGCGTCTCCGTCCGTGTTGGCGTCGTTGCTCGCGGTGTAGAGGAGTCCTGCGAGGCCGAGGAGGATCGCGGGCCAGTCGCCCCAGTTCTGGTCGACGACGACGTAGACCGACGCGGCCAAGGTGAACAGTGCTGCGAGAGCTGCGAGGGTTCGGTGCACCTTCTTCCGGTGCTTGGCCGGGACAAGGTCGGTCAGGAAGTTCATGAGGTCCCCTTCGTAATGTGCTTGTCGAAGATCACCGCGCCGGCGTAGAGGACGGCGCGGAAGATGAGGCGACCCGCACATGTGCGGGTGTGCCAGAGGTCGCGGGTGCATTCGGACGCGGTGTCGTTGATGCCGTGGGTCTGCTGACGGCGAAGGGTGACCAGTTCGAGGGCCAGCCATGCGGCACCGATCACCGGCCAACCGAGGCGCGGAGTCATGCCCGCTTCACCCACTCGTCGAGCAGCGCATCGATCCGAGCGTGGTAGCGAGGCGCGAACGCCTTCGGTGCCCGGCGCATCGACTCGCGAAGGAAGATGATCGCGGCTTCGATCTCGGGGACGGTGGTGTCGTCGGTGACGATCAGCCCGCCGACGACCTCAGCCATCGAGGCCCCAGTTGCGGAGGGCCTGGGACAGACGCTCGTCCTCGTCCTTGAGGCCGCCACAATGCTCGGTGCAGGGAACCCACGCCCAGGTGCCTTCCGGGACGAGGGGGTCCGGCCACATCTCGGCGCTGTGCGCGAGGCAGCGTCCAAGGCCAGGCATCAGACTCGACCGCCGCGGTTGAAGTCGATGTAGGGCTCGTTGATCCGCTGGAGCCGATGCTTCCCGCGGGGGAGGATCATGGTCGTGAACCCGGCCTTGTGGGCGTACTTGAGCACCTTCTTGGCGTAGTCGAGGCCGCCGCCAAGGTTGGTCAGAACCTTGACCTCGACGTGCTTCTGCCAGTCGTTGCCGTAGGCCGCCATCGCAGCGAGCGCGAGACGGTTGAAGTAGACCGTGAGCGCGGCACCCGATGCGACGGGGTTGAGGTCCTTGACCTCCCACTCCGTCGACAAGCCGAGGTCGGCGTTCTGCTCGAACGTCGCCGCCGCGGTCCGCAGCTTCGGGTGCTTCGTCCGGATGGCCCGGGAGGTGAGTGACTCGAGCTTGCGGCCCTTGAGCCAGACGGGGTTGAACGGGGCGCCGTGCATGTTAAACGGCCACGAGTCGCACGAGGAGTGGCCGTTCTCGTCGATCCAGGGGTAGTCCTCGCGGGCGGCCTTGACGCTGCCCTGGCGGGAGTCGCCGAGGGTTCCGCCGGCGAACTTGATCCGGGCGTTGAAGTGGGCGACCTTGCGGCGGGGTGCCTTGCGGGTCACGATGCCCTCCTTCGGCTGGCCGATGAGGACGGCGATGTCAGGGTTGACGTCGGATCCGTATCGGAATGGGGACTTGCGGACCTCGAGGTGGAGGTGCGGCCCGGACACGTTGCCCGTCCGTCCGGTCCTCCCCAGGAGGTCGCCAGCCGTGACGACGTCACCGACCCTCACGAGGCGGGTGTCGAGGTGGGCGTAGAGGATCCGGTACTCGACGTCGCCGATCTGGGAGGACACGACGACGTGGAGGCCGTAGGCGTCACCCCATCCGCCGCCGTTCGATGCCTCGATGACCGTCCCCGCGGTGGCCGAGTGGACCGGCGTACCGATGGGTGCGAGGAAGTCGACCCCGGTGTGGTGCCCGCAGGCCCACATCTTCCCGGGGACGCCGTACTTCGTGCCGACAGGCTGGGGGACAGGACGCATCGCAGTACCTCCGGAGCTGTTGAGTTGTTGGGGGGTGGTGTGGCGGTTAGACGCCGCGGACGATGGACATGCGCTCGGGCTCGATCGAGAGCCGCTGATGTCCGCCACACGCGCTGCACTTCTGCATCGAGTACGTCAGCACCGAGGCGACATAGCGCTTGGCGATCGCCTCCACCTCGGTGGACCCGCACCGGTTGCAGGTCCGCATCCGGTCCTCGCCATCGACGAAGAGGGCGGGGTGGTTCTTGATGTGGGGTCGGAGCCAGTCGTAGAGGCCCTGGGTGGCGATGACGTCGCCCTCGCAGTAGTCCGTCAACCGGTCGCGGTCCTCGACCGATCCTGCGAGTGCTCGTTCCATGGCGTCGCGGTCGTACCGGTCGGTCTTGGATGGGATCCCGACGATCTGGCAGAACGCGTCCAG
The DNA here is from genome assembly GCF_055391175.1 of Nocardioides sp. JCM 18999. Lineage (NCBI taxonomy): Bacteria > Bacillati > Actinomycetota > Actinomycetes > Propionibacteriales > Nocardioidaceae > Nocardioides > Nocardioides sp. JCM 18999. The sequence goes on along the minus strand of NZ_AP043887.1, from coordinate 2,527,740 downwards.
GCCCTTGAACGGGGCACCGGACTTGAACTGCTGGCGGAGGATCTTCAACGTGTCGACCGTCTTGAACGGCGGCAACGGAGGCAGGTCCGGCTGATGGGGGTGGCCGATCCGGGGAATGTAGAAGTCTCCGAGGAGCCAGGGGATGTCGGCGCCGTCAACGTTGTGTCCGACGATCAGGTCAGCTTCGGCCATAAGCGCGTGGACACGCTTGAGGAACTTCTTCCGGCCGCCTTTGTCCCACTCGGCCAGGCGGATGACGTCAGGCGAGTCGTACCACTTGGCGCAAACGAGCACGGTCCTCATTTCCCGGGTCACGGTCTCGTGGTGGACGTACCGGTTCTTGAGGTCGCCGCGGTCCCAGAACCGCTGCAACGAGAGGCCGTCGATCCGTTCGACGTCGAGGATCAGGATCCGGTTGCGTACTGCAGGGTTGATCTGGATGGTCTTCCCGGCGAGCGCCATGACTCAGCCGCCCTGTCCCGGGCGGCGGGGGTCACTGTGGCCGCATTCACCGCGGCCGTGACGGCTGATCGTCGTCTCGGAGAACGTAGGCGTGTCGGCGTCCTCCCGACACTCCTGAGCGATCCGAGCCCAGCTCAGTGCAGGGTCCGCGAACCAACCCCGCAGCGTCTCCGCCGACTCTGGATCCAGGTCAAACCTCAACGCCCGGCACACAACACAGTTGGGTAGCGTCTCGATCTTGCGTCCAGACAGAGCCATCACGCACCCCCCGCGACCTTGAACACCGCAGCGACTCCTGACGCACCCAGCGCGGTGCCGGCGAGCGCCGCACCCATCAGGACGTACTTGAACTGCTCGAGCTTTGTCAGGCGGAGGTTGTGCTCAGCGTGGATCGTCTTGCCCTCAGCGTTCTCCGCCCGAAGCTGCACCACCTCAGCCAACGTCGTCGCTTGGGTGATCTCCAACTGCTGCAGCTTCTGCATCAGCCGGTTCACTTCGTCAGTCGTCACAACAGGACTCCTTGCCGGTTCGTCCGAGAGATGGTCATGCCGGGCCAATCGCGATCCACATGATGCGGATGTTCGCCGACCCGCTCTCACGGAGCGCCTGGATCCAGAAGCTGTCGACGGCACCGACCCCGTTGTTCGCTCCCGAGGACGGGCCCCAACGGATGACCGCGGGCAGCGACGGGACAGCGGTGTCAATCAGCGTGCAGAACACTCGCGGCGCGGCACTGAACTCGGTCGGGAACGCGACCTGCGTGTTTGAGGCTGTCCCGGTCACCGTGATGACAGTGGTCCCCGTGATCGTGCGGACCCCGTCGACAACATGGTTCGTCGGGTCAGACGCGCCCCGTCCACTCCAAGCCATCAGGCCACCTCCGCCCCGTGGTCAGCCAGAACTGCAGAGCCATCAACCACGAGCCCGCGGGGACCGATGCTGATCTCGTCAGCACTGACATCCCAGGAGGCTGATTCGATGATCACGTCGAGCATCGGACGGCTGTGGTCGGGGCGCGTGTCGCGCTGCGGAAGGCGGATCATCGCGCCGCGTGCACACTGCAGCCACACCTTCGCGAGGTGCGGACGGCCGACGAACTGGTTGCGTGCCAAGGTGAGACCGTTCGACCATCCACCCGCCGAGAGATCGGCCAGGATCGACTCAAGCAGGTTGGCGGCAGTGGTTGAGGTCAGCGCCTTGACGCCAGTCAGGTCGATGAGCTGAACGGGCCGACCGGATCCGGCTGTGGCGTTATCCAGGCTGCCGGCGCTGTCCCGCCAGCGACCGACGAGGGTGCGTGCCTGGCTTCCGTCCGCCCAAGAGAGCTCGTCTACGCCGGGGTAGGCGAACAGTGTCGGGGCTGTCGGGTCGGCGACAGTCCGGAGGATCGCTCGTCCGTCGACAAGCGGGCGCTTCGAAGCATCTGAGAGGGCGCCGAGGAGGTCCGGGATCCCCTTCAACTCCTCGCCGACTTCGGAGTCGCCGTAGGGCGTCGAGCTGATCGAGTCGAGGCGCCGCCAGTCGACCCAGTCCTCGGCGATCGCGTTGTCGATCGCCTTGTCTGCGACCGTGGTGGTCTGCCCCGTCGTGGCATCGAGACACGGGACCGTGTCTGCCTGCGTGGCTGCACCCGCGATCGCGACCGACCGAGAGTTCCAGCCGACCGCGGTCACGGTCCCCGTCAGAAGCGCCAGGCCGCCGATCGAGACGAGCGCGGACGCTCCCTCGGTAAGCCAGCCAGGACGCTGCACAGGCGAGAAGTTGTGGGTGAACGTCGCCGACGACGGGCCGCAGACCTGGTCGATCCCGAACCCGGTCTCGAGGACGAGGTCGCTGACCGTCGTCACCAGACCTAGGGGGCGCCCGTCGATGTAGACCTCCGGGGTCACAGGAGCCGCCGAGCGTAGGCGCGACCCGAAAGGTCAGCGGTCTGGCAGCCGTCAGCGATGGACGCGATCGACTGCGTACCCGGGTTGCCCTGGTGCTGGCCCCACGCGAGCACCCGACCCGGTTCAAGGTCGGTCATGTAAGTGCCATCTGCGAGTCCGACACGGATTGTCGGGACCGGGCTTCCTGTGCTGGCGCTGCTGAGCTCGACAACTTCGACGTCGTGGCCGTCGTAGGTGCCGGACACGTCGAGGAGGGTGAGTTCACCGTCCAGTGGCGCGAAGTAGAGGTCGTCCAGGGTCAGCGCGGTCGCGGTGATGTCCAGGTCAAAGGTGCCTGATGTGGCGTCGCGGGGCGGGAGGGTCATCACGCCGACCGGGATCACGGAGTAGGTGTTGGTGAGGAGGTCCGGCCACGTGGGGGACCCGTTCGAGATCACGGTCGCTGAGATGGTCTCGGTCTCCGATGCGATCGTCAGGGTCTGGGTGGTCGCGGTCGAGGCCATCACCCGGGCAAGCACGAGCCGGTCGCCAGGGGTGAACGTCGAGGCGTCGAAGGTCATCGTTGTCGGGGCAGCGGTCAGCGAGTTCTTCGTCGCAGACAGGCAGGCCGATTCGCTGGTTCCGGTCAGACCGGAAGCTGCACGACCTGCCACGAACCCCGGCCCGGAGAACAGCATGGCCTGGTTTCCCAGGGGTGAACCCACGATCGGCGCGACCTTGAACGACATCGCGTCGTAGTAGCCGCCGATCCGGACGATCGCCCGGGCAGACGCGGCGCCGTCCGGTGCGGTCGCGGTCGCTGTGAAGGACCGCCAGGCGTTCGTCAGCGTGGCCGTGGCGACCATGAACAGGGAGCCGATCATGTTGGTGCCGGCGACGTCGGAGTAGAACGCGATGTCCATCCGTCGACCAGTGGCGGCGGAGTAGTGCTGCCCCTCGACGGTGACCACCTGGCCGGGGATCACGGCGAAGGCATCCGACTGCACGTAGTCGGCCGGGTTCAGCCCGGTGGCGGAGGAAGCCTCAAGTGAGTGGGTGCCGGCGTAGTGCTGCGTCGTCGACCACGCGAAGTTGGCCGGGGACCCGACCGTGCTCCAATCACTGATCCCAGCCTCGAACCCACCATCGGCAAGCTGCTCGACACCGGTCCCGACGCCGCGGCCCTCGAGCCGGAGCGTCAGGTCAGTGCGCTGCGGACCCGGGACCTCGATCTGCCGGGACTGGACGTAGCCCGTGAAGACACCGTCGACAGCCCCCGCGGACTGGGTGATTGCGTCGATGCCGACCTGAGCGTCGTAGTACATCGTGAGGGTGAACGGCTTGGCGTACTTCACCGCGAGGCCATCGAGGTCGTAGCCCGGCGCGAACGTCGCCTCCCATCCGCCCGTGGCGTCAGTGACGCGGAACGACGAAGGAGTGACTGTCGTACCCGCCGCGTCGGTGAACGAGACGGTGCCGTCGTACTTCCACGCCCCGACCACGCGGGAGGTGTAGTAGCCGGCGCCGAAAGGCCCAGAGTAGGTGCCGGTGCGGTAGCGAGCGCGGCCGGTGACAACCATGTACGGGCGCGAGGGGTCCGCGGCGATCGTGGCGGCGCGGGTGGCGGTTACGGAGATCCCCAACGCGGTGCAGGCGTAGTGCCCGGCGATCCCGTCCGGGTGAGGGGCATCGCGGTGGGTCGCCGAGGCGTAGACCATGCCGGTGAACGGGGCGACGTTGACGCCCATCGACGTCGAGTCGGTGCCATTCGCCGCGATCGTGCCCGAAGCCGCCCACCCGGTGGTGGAGGTGCCGTCATCGACAACCACATCGGACGGCGGGGAATCCTGCGGCGGGACCGGCGGAGCAGCGAACTCCGTGATCTCGACAGCACGGGAGAACGGCCGGGCCTCGACCGTGAGCAGGTAAACCCGCTGCTTCCCGTTGAGCTCCTTGATGTCGGCCCACGCCCAGTTCGGGGAGGCATGCCACATCTCGTAGACGCGGGTCGCCGTCCCGTCCAGGGGGCCAAGGTAGGTCAGGTCCGCGTAACCGCTCCATGAGCAGGCGTGCTCGACGGCGTCGCCGGCCGCGTCGAGCGCCTGACCGGGCAACTCCATCTGGGGATCCGCCTCGGCGACCACAGGGATCGTGATGGTCCGGTTCCCGCGGCGCGAGATCTCCGACACGTCGCCATCGGCCAACTGGGAAGCGATCTGCGCGATCACGACCTCGGCGTCACCGAGGCTGAACTGACCTTCGTCGCTCTGGGCGAGCGCGTGAAGCCTCCACCCGTCCTCGTTGAACCCCTCCATCATGAGGTCAAGCCCGTTGAACAGGATCGCGGTCACGGCTTGTTCCCCCTCGAGGTCGCAGGCTTGACCTGCTTGGCCTTCTTGGTCGCGGCTACGGCCTTCTTCGCCCGGCCGGTCTGCTCATGGCGAAGCAACCGGATGCCCTTGTTGATTTGCTTGAGCTCGCTGGTCTGGGTCTTCGCCTCATGCGCAAAGCCGGCGACTTCGACGCCTCGGCTACCAGCCGACATCGCGAGCGCCTGACGTTGCTGGAACAGGGCCGAGTACTGCTTGAGTTCGGCGTTCGTCCCGCTCGAGGCTGCCCGGAGAGTGTCGATGTCGCCGCGGCTGATCAGGTCGTTGAGAGCAGCACCGGACAGGCCGCGGCCCTTGAGGGACGTCTCGAGGCTCTTGAACTCGGAGGCATCGGCAACGCCGGCCTTGAGGGAAGCGATCGCGGCGCCGAGACTCCCGCCGGCGTTCCCCTTGGAGAACACGCCACCAGACGATTCAGCCCACGGGTCCGAGGTCAGGCCCGAGACGATCCCCGACGACAGGTCGGCGGCGGATGCCGTCGTCTTGTCGAGAGCGGACGAAGCCTTCTCGGCCGCCCTCTCCAACTTCGCCAGCGCCCGGTTCAACCCGAGGCCGCTGATGTCGACGCCACCCACAGTCCGGCCACTGCGGTGACCACCGTCAGCGAACCGGCCGGCGTTGATCGCCTCCAGTGTCCCGAGGTTCCGGTCGACCTGCCCGAAGCGGTTCGACACGATGTACTCAGTCGGCGCCACCCAGGTCAGGACCCGGTCCCCGTAGGTCGGGTTGCCGTCGCCGGGGATGTGCCCGCCGTCAGCCTTGCCGCCGATCTCTTCCTGCCAACGACCAGCCTGGGACGCGATGTTCAGCCGCAGGGTCTTGTCGTGTAGGGCGTGCCACTGCGCAGCGAACGCCCGCACCTCCGCCTGCGCGGCAGACGTCTCCGCGTTCACCTTCAACCGCAGGTTGGTCGGGATCTCCAACACCTGCTTGGCGAGCGCGTGCGCGGCACGCTTCGAGACGCCCATGCCCTCGGCTGCCTCGACGAACGCCTTGCGTGCAGCCTTGAAGCGGCCGACGTTGTTCTTGACCGCGTCGTCCTGGTTGTTCCACGCAGCGGCCAGCCCAGACAGGGCCTCGCGGTTCTTGAGGGCATCCTCAGTGTTGCCCCGGATGCCCGCGTTCGACTTCTCCGCCTGCTCAGTCGCAGCGTTCAACGCCTGCCGGTACTGAGTCTCAGCGTCAAACGCCGACAGCGCCTCAGACTTCTGAGCCTGCATCGCAGCCGTGAGCTCAACCAGCGACTGAGTCTGGGTATCCGCGGCGTCAGCCGAGGCCTCGTTCGCCTCGCCAGCCGACTTCACTGCCGCGAGGTAGGACGGGAACGAGTCAGTGACCTGATCGATCGTCGCACCCTGCTCGCGCGCAGACGCAGACAGTTCCTTGAACTTCGCCGCAGCCGCCTTGCCCTGGCCGTTCGTGACCATCGACGCGAGGGTCTGGTCAGCCTTGCCCAGGTTCGCCTGCTGCTGGTCGTAGTCGTCGTTCCCCGGCAGCCAGCCCGTGAGTTGGTGAGCGGACTGGCCGAGCCAGTTGTTCCCCGCCCAACCCGTCGACTTCGTGTTGCCGGCGATCTGCTTGATGTCCTTCGAAGACCCGAGGTCCCCGGCCGCGATGTTGCCCCAGAGCTTGTTCATCCCGTCCGAGATCGGACCGACCGCCGCGAGAGCAGCAACCATCGGGAGAGCCCGGAGAACCATCGACAGGCGGGTCCCGGCAGCAGCAGCGGCAGTCTCAGCCGCCGTGAAGCCCAGCAGGGCCTTCGTGGACAGTGAGGTGGCGAGGTTGAACGCCAGCATCGCCGCAGCGGTCGTGTACAGCGCCGGACCGATGTCAGACTGCCCGATCACGCCGATGAGGTTCGCGAGAGCGGTCAGCCAGGGAAGGACTGCGTCACCGAACGGCTGCATCGCATGGACCAGACCGAGGAACGCCTCACCGATGCCCTGGAGCAGGTCCACGACCTTCGGGCCGGACTCGCGCACGTAGGCGATGAACTCCGCGAAGCCGTCCGTCTGGCTCAGCCCGTCCGACCACTCGCGGAACGCCCGGGAGGCGCCGACGAGGCCATCGGTGAAGAACGTCGTCAGCGGAGCCATGTCCCGCAGCAGCGACGCGAACCCCGCGGCGACGTTGCCGGTCGCCACAGCGAAGGCCTCCATCGTCGAGGCGCCATCGGTCTGCAGGTAGTTGAAGAACTTCTGCCAGTCGGCATCGTTCGCCAGCGAGTTGCCGGCGCGAGCCGTCAGGGAGCCGAGCTCGGTCGACATGCTCGTGACGAACTCGCGGACCTCAGGAAGCATCGTCAACAGCGACGAGATGCCCTCCTCGACGCCCGGCAGAAGACCCTCACGCGTCAGGTTCTGCAGGGAGCGAAGTTCGGGCTCGAGGTCGTCGAGGAACCGCACGAAGTGCGCGCCGGCGGGGCCAGCGGCCTCCAGGGTGGCGTTGAGCTTCTTGAGGTTCGCCTCGGTCGGGTCGAGCTGGTACGCATCGAGCGCCTTCAACGCATCGCCGAGACCGTTGAACGCCAGCACCGCAACCGACACCGCCCCAGCAACCGCCCCCAGGCCCGCGGTGAGACCAGAGATCGCCGGGATCGCGGCCGCAGAGATCGGCACGAACGCCGGTCCGATTAGGGACGCCGTCGAAACCAGCGCCGACAAACGGCCGGTGAACTGGTTGAGGTCAGCTGACGCCTTACGCGACGACCGAGACGTGCTCTCGAGCGGACCATTCGGGTTCCCGAACGGAGAAATCGCCTTGTTCGCCTGAACAGCCGTCCCGTCCAGGCGCCCCAACTCGTGGTTGAGGAGGGCCGTCTTCGCGGCAGCCGTCGCCATCCCGACCGAGAAGTCGACATCGTGCAGGGAAAGTTCGACTGACTCGCGACGCACGCCCACGCTCGATCACCACCGCTCTCTTGAGTTGTTCGCCTCTACGGCGGCTAGATCCGGCCTTACGCTGAGCCGCATGACTGAACGGCACGCGCCAGACGCTGCGGCAGGTTGGTACCCGGACACCGAGATGGCGGGCACAGTCCGCTACTGGGACGGGAAGTCATGGACCGAGAAGGTGGCGCCGGCCAACGAAGGCAAGGCGGTCGAGACCAACGACGTCGAAACCCTCAACTGGGGTCACTGGCTGATGGTCTTCATCTTCCCGATCCTCGGAATCGTGTTCGGGATCATCAAGCTCGGGAAGAACCCCCGGCTAGGCGCCCAACTGTTCGGGATCACCCTGCTCGCCCTGATCGTGTGGGCGATGGTCATCAGCTACAACGGGTAGCGTCGGACCTTCGAGTTGGACGTAACTCGTCCGGCCATCCGACGCACGGCGGGCCGAAGCCGGGAGATCCTTCTCAAGGTCGGACTCCTGCTCGTCCCGCATCCGGACCCCACGCTGATAGCCCGCACAAACAGGGCAGTCACGGTCCTCGATCTTGAACCGCGGATCCTCCATCGCAACCGAATCATGCAGACCGCAGATGTCATGCACCGCGGCGTCATGCTGGGCGATCGCCAACAGGCGGTCACGCTCAACCTTCGTCCACTCCGGTTCACGCGTCACAACCGTGTACCCGGTCAGAGTCCCCGAAGCGTCGTAATGCTTGTGGTACTCCTCAGGCGCCCACCCGTACAGGCGCCGCTCGCTTACTCCGAGGTCTCGGGCAAGCCTGAGGACGGCTCTCTCGTAAGGAGCGCCTCCGACAAGGCCGAGAGCGCTTTTGGGACGTCATCACCCAGCTCGTAGAACGCGACCACGATCCGCGCCAACTTCTTCAAGTCCGGCAACGAGATGTCCAGGGTCGCGTAGTCACCTGGCGCGAGGGGCTCACCGTTCCACTCGACGACATAGGCGCCGAGGTCGGCGATCAGGTCGTCAGCGTTGCACCAGCCGCCCGTGATCTTCTGATCCACGAGAGCCGCGGCGTCCTCACCGAGTCGGGCCGGATGCTCACTGCGCCATGTCATCCACTCGGCCGTGGTCCTCGTCTTCGCGACAGTGACCTCAGCCTCGTACTCACGGGAAGTCTCAATCAGCTCCTCGATCCGAGCCGCGACCTCAAGCGCCTCAGTCGACTCGGCCTGACCCATCTTGCGGGGGCCAGCCTGCGCCTCCGAGACGTTGATCTCCTCGAGCTGCACAGCAAGGGCCGTGATCTCCTCCACGTACCGCTTGCCCGCCGGCAACATCACCGGATGCTTCATCTGCTGACGCCACGGCGTCGCAGCACTCTCAGCACGCAACTCAGCCAAGGTCTTCGTCACGATCACTCCAAACCGAGTAGCCGAGTATGGAGACCCCCGCCCGCCACACTCGGCAGGAGACGGGCGGGGGCGTCTACAGGGATCAGGCAGCGAGCTCGTGATCGGAAGCGATCGGCTCCCCACCCTGAACCACCAGCGCCTGCGTGACACTGTTGTGGTCAAACTCGCCGTCACCCGTGGCACCCTTGCGGCGGATACCGCACTGCACCAGGAGGACATCGGCGATCTGCGACGCGGACACCGCGCTGATCTCACCGTCGACACCCTCGAGAACGACGACCGTGACGACCGAGTCCGGCTCCAAGGCCTCGTAGACCTCGTTGCCGTCAGCGCCGGCATCGCCGAGCTCCTGCGGCAGGAACGAGTACTGAGCCTCGACAGCCGGGTAATTCGCCTGACCGAGCTCGGTCTGGGTGAACTTCGAACCCAGCTTCCGGGGACCCTCACCCGTGTTCTGAGTCGGCGTGAACCGGAACGGGTTGTAGAGGTGCAGGCTCGCGAACAGGCCCGCGTTCACCTCAGTGACGGTCGGGATACCCGAACCAGCAGCCGGGGGAGTGGTCAAGATGACAACAGACTGGCGAGCGAAACTCTTGCTCACCGGAGGGGCGACGAGAGGCATATCAGTTCTCCTTCTCAGGGGACGGGATGGTGTCGGCGGGCGAGGCCGGCGTGACCGTCGCCTTCTTCTCCTTGGGCTCCGAAACCGGAGCGGGAGTCTTGGGGGAAACCGCGGCGCGGTCCTTGAGGATGCGAGCGAGATGCGCGTTCATCGGTGCCTCCTTCTAGAGGGCGTAGGTCCACTGGGACATGCCGGTCTGTCGGCCGTCTTCGGGCCGGATGGACTGGGTTGCTTCGTGGGTGATCGGGGTGGACTTGATGTCCTCGACCTCGATGCGGGCCTCGTTGATGGCGTCGGTGACCTTCACGGCCGCCCAGCGGGCTTCGTCGACCGTGCGGCCGACGTAACGGACGCTGAGGCGCCATCCGGTGACAGGCTGCCGGCCACCGCGGGTGGGTTCCGCGTATCGGCGCTCGAGCGACACGAGTGTGTAGATCGGGGGGAGGGTGCCCTTGTTGCCGTCTGCGCCGGGGACCTTGCCGTAGTCGAAGCAGCGGGGACCGTTCTCGTTGGCCGGGTCAGGGCCGAGTGCTGCGTTCAGCAGGCCGGCCAGGACGGCGATGTGCTCACGTTCGTCAAGCGCCCCGGTCATGAGGCGTTCCCGGGCCAGAAGAGGTTCCCGATCAGCTCGGAGATGTCACGGTGGAACTTCGGCCGGACGACGTCGAGGGACTGGTCCAGGTTGTGATGTCCGGGGTTGTTGATCGATCCGTCTTCCAGGATCGCTCCGAGCTTGCCCTGGCCGCGGTACTCCGGGCCGTAGTTGGCCTTGATCTGACCGCCGCCGAACCCGAGGTAGGTCTGTGGTGCCCGGTCCCAGGTTATGGAGTTGGGGTACTTCTTCGCGTGCTGTCCGGAGGTCCACTGCGCGATCCGGCGAGCAGTCTGACCTCCTTCACGCGCCGCTGAGCCAACGATCTTGCCGCCGCCCTGGTACAGGTCGACTGGACCGCGCTCGAGGTCGTACTGCAGGTCGCCGAGGTTGTGGGAAACGTGTGCGCGGGCCATCACCACTCCAGGGGTCGTTGGTCCCCGATCGCGGGGACACGGCGTGCGGTGGCTTGGTCCTGCCAGCTCGCTTCGATGATCCGGAAGACCGCGCCGGCGTTCTCGCCGCTCGTGATCTCGACCATGTCGCCATCGGCTAGGTCGGTGGTGTCAGCGGGGAAGTGCAGGATCCGAGCTGGAACGGTGACTGTGACTCCGTCGAGATCGACCGCTCGGTAAGGCGAAGTGCTGGCGGCGGCACCGGAGAGACGCATGCTCAGGTCGCTGTGAACGACGTCCCAGACGGGGACGTCGAGGCCGCTGTCCTCGTCCTGGACGGTCTCGCCGCCCTTGCGTCGGACTGTCGCCAGGGACTTCATCCGGCCCTCTGCCTCAGCCCTCAGGGCTGGCAGGTTCGCGTCGATCGCGGCCTGAACCGTCACGGCTCGTCCTCCCACAGGGGAAACCCGGCGATGTCGGCGCCACAGGAGCAGTAGGCGCCCCCGAAGACCGTGTTGCCGGCACCATCCACGTAGGTGTTGGCGCTGCAGATCTCCGCGTGACAGATCCCAGAACCCGAGGGGGTGATCGAGAACGCCCGCCCACCCGTCTTCGGGTTGAGGAGGTCCCACCACTCGTCGAGGATCGTGACCCGACCAGTACTGGTCCGGTAGGTCTTCGAGACCGACCCGTCATCGACACTGACGGCAACCTGGGTGGCGTCGTCGGGGTGCTTGACCTGCTCCACCACGGCTTCACGGACGACGTAGTCGACCTTCGCCTGGTCCAGGAGGGTCACATCGCCGAGACGGGCCTCGATGAGCATGAACGCGTCAGCGATCCACATGCTCCACTGGTTGTACTCAGCCGATCCCGAGTCCGGGGTGGTGCGGCCGAGCGCGACCGCGATCATGTCGGGGGTCACTCCCATGACCGCACCACCCTTCGCTCAGGACTCTTCGACGCTGCTGGCGTCGTCGGCTTCGAGGGCCGCGATCAGGGCTGCCTTGTTCCCCTCCAGGGAGATCAGGGCGTCCTCCTCGCGACCTTCGTTGCGGGACTCGATCTCGGCCTTGAGTTCGGCGACCTTCTGGCCGGCGTACTCGTTGCCCGAGTCGGTCTTGGTGGCGCCGTCGAACGGCACCCACTCGCTGCCCATCCGGGCCGCCGTCTCGTCAGAGCACGAGACGACGGCACCGGAGTTGATGTTGCGAAGACGAGCCATCAGACGAGGTCGTGGATCTTCGCGAAGGCGTTGAGGTCGGCGATGCCCCAGCCGTAGACGACCTCAGCACGGAAGGCGACCTGGTTGTTGCGCTTGAGGTCGCCGCCGCCGTCCGGGTCGCCGTACTTGATCAGCTCGAGGCCGATCGACTTCTGGACACCCCACCGGATGGCAGAGAAGTCACCGACGTAGCCGAGCACCTTGGTGTCGACCGCGAGGATCCCGGTTCCGCGGACGGTGTTGGAGACCGAGGCACGGTGGCCGTCGAGCTCGCTGACCTCGGTCTGGAGCTTGAAGTTCGGGTAGAGCTTCTGCTCCGAGTTCGTGCCGCGCAGGGCGGAGAACTTCGCGGCGTAGGTCGGGTCCAGGGCGATGTCGCTCGGGATGAACCCGTCCGCGAGGACGAGCGCATCCGCAGCGTCGAGGCTGACGTAGGGCTTGTCGGCCGCGGCGTACTCGACCAGGTTGGTCGTGTCCGTGAGGCCACCGTTCATCGCGGCCACGACGGCACCGCCAGTGGGGTTGATCTCGTGGAACACGCCGAAGTCCAGCGCACGAGACAGGGACGGCTGGATCAGATCCAGGATCTCGCCCACGACCTCGAGCTGACGGTCCTCGTCAGCCCACAGAACCTCTTCGTTGAAGCGGAGGGTCTTGTGGAACTTGAACGGCTTGACGCTCTTGGTCGTCGGGGTGACGGTGGAGGCACCCTTCTGGGCACCCTCAGCGACGTACTCGGCCTCACCGATGTCGAAGGTCCACGACTCACCCTCACCGAACGTCATCGGGGTCGGGGTCGACAGGGACGCGACGGCAGAGCCGTTCTTGATCTTGCCGAGCCAGGGCTCGAGCTTCTGCTTTGGGATCGAAAGCGATCCGGTTGCGAGCGACGTCATGTCGCCCTCCTTTCGGGGTTAGTCCCCAGTCCCGAAGAGCGCCTTGGCGAAGGCACGCTCGTCGGTCACCGGGGGCTTCTTGGTTTCGCCCTCGCGGGGCACGTGGTTTCCTGCCTTGTTGGCTTCCGCTGTGCGGTCGGCGAGACGCTTGGCCTGGGCGGTCAAGGTCTCGGCGTCCGTGCCAGTGAGGAACAGGTCGCGGTCCTCGGCGGAGATGCCGTGGGTGTTGGCGATCTCGGCGCGCAGGGCGCGTGCCGATGACTGGGCTGCGGTCTTCTCGACCTCAGCGAGTCGGTCCTCGAGCGTCTTGGCGCCTTCGGCCTTCTGCTTGAGATCGTCGTAGTCCGCGTACTTCACCTTGATGGCTTCCCGTTCACGCTTGAGGCGGTCAGCCACAACACGATCGAGGTCGGCCTGGGTGAAGGTCGCTTCCTTGTTCTCGGTGCCCTCGGTGGTCGAGGACTCGGTGCCTTCGGGCATGGATGAATCTCCGTAACTCGTCAGTTTCTTGCTCCGGCGTTGAGCGCCGCCGTGGCGCTTACCCCCGCGAGGGCGGGGTAGATCAGGTGAGTTCCGCGAGGCGTTTGCGGAGACGTGCGAGCTGGTTGCTTCGCCATTCGGTCGGCTTCAACATTTCGGTGATCCCGATCTGCAACTCGACCTGCGCCTTGGTGAGACTCGCGAATCCGCCGGCCCCACTTGCGCGCTTCGCCGCGGACGTCATCGAGTCCGGAATCGTAGGTTCCGGGGCTCCGAAGTTCTCGTGGAGGTACTTCTTCAAGACGTACTGCTGCTCCGGCGTCCGCTTCCGCTGCGATGCCACGTACTGCATGACACTCGCGGGCGGTCCAACCTCGCCGTTCTTGAACTGAACCGCCGCGGTGCAGTTGCAGTCAGGATGGGCCGCGAACCGTGCCGTTGCCTTGGTGAAGACGGCTCCCTTGTCGGCGAGCATCTGGCACATCGGGCAACCGTCAGTGCGTGCGATCCGTTTCCATCCGACTGCGGCGGGGTCGCGCTTCGCGTTCTCGGTCGTCGTCTCTCTGTACGCCCGTGCGGTCTCCAACTGGATCACCTCGGCGATCCGGGAGTACGTCAGCTCGACGTCGGGCTCAGGAAGCCGAACTGGCTCCAACGCCCAGCCGGCCAGGTTCCCGACGATGTAGTCCTCGCGCACCCGAACGATCGGCGTGGGCGTGAACAACTCGACGACGTTCGCCGCCTCCCGGGCCTGGTCGTAGAAATCCAGTGCCAAGGTGGCGGCAGCGTTCCCGTACTCCTGAACCACGGCTGGGCCAAGGATCGAGAAGACCTGGGCCGTCTGACTCACGTCGTCGGTGAGTTGATCCTGGACTGCGGAGACTGCGGCGCTGGTTACGAGCTCGAGACCAGCGCGAGACTGTTGCTCAGGCGTTGCCACTCGGCAGGATCCGGTTCAAGAGTGCCCGGCCGGCGTTGGCCTTGAGGTCGAGCTTCGCACGGCGGATCTGGTCCGCGGTGAGGCCTAGAAGTTCCATCCCAACCTCGGTGTCGGCCAAGGCGGGGTACTTGTCGATGATCTTCGAGCCAGCGTCAGCAGCAGCAGCCCGGGAGACGTACTGCGGAGGGCGCCAGCGCGGTCGAATGTCCAGAGTTGAGGGGAGGTTCCCGCCGTTCATCATGCTCAGCGCACGAGTGGCGGCAGATGCGACGTCGGGGGACCAGTCGTCAGTGGTGGTCTCAGCGGTCGCGATGATGTCATCCCGCGACGCCATGAGTGCCTCGGCGCTGGTCGGGTTCGAGTCCCCGAGGATGCCGAGCTCGCCGAGAGGGATGCTCGTCTCGCCAGAGAACACCTGAGCGAGCATGCGGAGGTGGGCGTTCTGGGGCTCCGGGGACTGCCCGTGGAACTGCTTGATGTCAGCCCGCGCCAACTGTGGAGTGTCCGCGAGGCTGAGATCGTCACCGATCGCCCAGATCGCATCCCAGGCAGCCTGCCACGTCGGCTTCTGGCTGCCGTCAGCGTTCTTGAACGCCTCCTCGCCGGCCCCCAGTAGGGCGTAGCGGGGAAGAGAGTAGGCCTCACCGTTGACGTCGGCGCGGATCATCGCGGCCAACGCCTGCTTGTGGATAGAGATCGTTGCCCGGGTGATCCTGGAGGACCCGAACGGGCGGCCGAGGCGTGGCTTGAACGCCATTCGGTCGACGGGGACGCCGTAGGAGTGCGAGCGTCGGGTGACCGTCCAACTCCCGCCAACCTTCGTCATGATGACGTTCAGGTTGTTGATGTACATGACCATCGCGATCGGTTCGCCCAGGTCGTCGAAGTCGGAGATCGACAGGAACGCCCGAAGCTGACGGCGCCGCGGATCCCACAAGCCCGTGCCAGACAGAGCATCACGGCCAGTCGTCAAGACCTCCGGCTCACCCGCCTGAACGTCACCCTGAGTCGTGACGAGCCAAGCAACCGAGTGGATCAGCCCAGACGTTCCGGTCTGGCTGATCTCGCTGACCAGACGGTTGTCGCGCATGTACTGCGACAGACCAAGCTCGTCGAGATCGTTCCCGGCAGCGTCATCGAAGGTCTCGAGGTTGCAACGCCGCGACAGCTTGTCGACGGCCATCGCGGACCAGCCGAGAACGTAGGCGCGCTTCTTCACCGAAGGCGGAGCAGTCGACGACATGAGGCTCTTGGTCGAGTTCTTCATGTCGTACATGCCGGCACGCATCGCGTTCCGGTTCCGCTTGGACCGCCACTGGACGACAAGCTCGTCCAAGACGTTCTGCTCGAAGTGCTCCAGGTCAAGGATGGTGATCGACTCCATCAGCCAGTCACCACCCTTCTTCCGCCTGTCGGCTTACGTACTGGTCGCTTCACTGGACTGGTGGTTCGTGCGCCCCACAGGGCGAGAGTGGAGGCGACGATCGGAGTGATGTCCGAGGCATCTCCCCGGCGGTTCCACGCCCAACCGCCACCGGCCATGTCACGCTTCGAGGCGCTCGAGAGCGACACGTTGAGCTGCGGCTGGTCGGTGTGCCTGACCGTGGACTGGATCACTGAGTCGAAGATCTGACCGCACGCAGCGGACATGTCCTTCGCCGACGTGGTCGTGACCTTGATCCCGGCACGCTGGAGCTCATCGATCATCGAAGCGGCCGGCGACATCGCGTCGATCACGACAGCCCTGATCTCGTTGCGCTCACACCGCTGCTTCACCCACGGGAGAACCCAGTCGGTGCCGTTGCGGTGCTCGTCGATCTCGACATGCCACAGCCCGTCCGCTCGCATGCCACCCAAGGCGACAGCAGCGACAGACCGATTCGGGGCGACATCGATCGCCAGAGACTTGCTCTCGATCGCCATCGACGACGGATCAGCAACAGCAGCCCATGTCTGCTCATCGATGACCGCAGAACCGCCCTGCGAATCCCAGATCCCGCGGCCCTCACGGTTCCACGAGTCCTCGTCCTTGAGGTTCTTCCACAGCCGGAGCATCGACTCCAGCGGCGTCCGATCCGGGAACGACGGATTCATCAGCGGCCACTGCGAACGATCATCCGGAGCAGAAGCCGGGTCAGCCCCGATCTCAAGCCAGATCGCATCCTCGGCCTCACCCGCATGAGCCTCAGACCGACGCTGCGAGAACGCCTCAGACGGATCCGACTCACGCGGAGGAGTACCCATGAAGAACAGCAGCGCCCCATGCTCATGACGAGCCTGGTTAGTCGCCGCGATCATGTCCTCGAGCGCCTTGGTGTCGAGGATCTGAGCCTCATCGAACACCTCGACGTCGATCTCATCGAACCCACGACCGAAGCCCTGCGACCGAGCGCCGAACATGATCATCGAGCCATTCATGAACTCGACCTGCTGCTCACCGTTCGCAGCCCGCATCGCCCGCACATGCGGAGCAACCTTCTTGCGCCGGCAGATCCCACGCAGCGAGGTGAACGTCTTGGTCGACGTCCGAAGGTGATGCGCCGTCCAGACGACCTGCAGCCCAGGGAACAGAATGCACATGATCACCAGGACCGCGAGCACGAAGTAGGTCTTGCCGACCTGGCGGGGGATCGATAGCCCGATCCCGCCGACCGTGGCGACGTACTTCCCATCGGCGCCGTACCCGAGACAGACCGTCCCGAGCTGCGCCTGCCACCAGTCGAACCCGAGATCGAGTTCCTTGCCCTTCGCCTCGATCCGAGGCCAAACGGTCTTCTTGATCCCCTCCGGGAACGTGAACTTGCGGGCGTACTCAGACAGCCGAGGCGTCGAAGTCGCCGTCTTCGACCTCGCTGCCATCGTCGCTCGCTTCCTGAGACTCGCGGGCATCGATCGCCTCGATGTCCCGAACGATCTCCATCAGGCGCTTCGACAACGCAGCAAGATCACGAGCCGGCGTGTTCTCGTTCTCAACCGTCTTCGCAACCCGGTCACGCATCGCAACAAGCAGCTCCCGAGTCGTACCGCCCGAGGCAGCAGACGTGACCGTCTTCGGAGTCGGCGGAGGACCAGGAATGTCGGCCTCAGTGACGGCACGGAGCGGAGCCTTGCGGGTCATGCAGCTCACCTGCCCTGCGTGGAAAAATGGTGGGGAGAGATCACGCCTAGCCCCGGAGGTACCTCGGCTTGGGTGGGGGAGGGGTCCTCCCCCTGGGGGTTAGTCGAGTGATCCGGAGCGTCTGACGATGGGGGCGACGAGGCGGGCGCGTTTCTTGGAGTTGCACTCGCGGTGTGCGGCCTTCTTGTTCGCCAGGGTGTCGGGTCCGCCCTTGTCGAGGGGGATGACGTGGTCGACGACGAAGCTGAGTGGGTTGAGCCAGTCGAGGGTGTAGTCGATGGGCTTGCCGCAGATGTGGCAGCCTGCGCCGGTCCGTTTGATGGCGGCTCGGTCTCGGTCTCGTTTGGCTGTGTTCCGTGGGTGCTTACTCATGCACGCCTCCCGAAATCACCGAAGGCACCCGGACACATGTCTCGGGCACCTTCAGTGACGAGATTAGCCGACTGCGGGTTCATTGGCAAGCAACTTGTCGATCTGCTCCGCGTTGTAGCGGAGTTGCTCGGCGATCCATCGGCTCTTGACCTGGTTTCGGGAGGCCCACTTGCGGAGGCGTGAGGTCTTGATGTTGAACCGTTCGGCGGCTTCGTTGGCGGTGATCCAGTGCCCCTCTCGGACGTGTTCGCGGGTGAGTGCGTCGATGGTGGCGCGGTAGTCACTGTCGGTCCACCAGTGAGCGGGGTTGGTGGCGCAGTGCCAGGTGTCGAGCTTCCCTGCGATGACGTCGAGGCCTGAGCCTCGGGCGTAGTTCTTGAGGAGGCGGACGGGTGTGGTGTTGGTGCCTGCGAGTTCGTGGGTGCAGGTGGGGCAGTGGTGTCCGCGTTCGGCTCGGCGTGCGGTGTGGGCGACGGCTTCCATGTGGCTTCGGAGTCGGCGGATGCGGAGGGCTGCGTCTTCGAACTGGTCTTCGTGGGGGAAGGTGCCGTTGAGGAGTCCGGTGAGGTAGTCGGCTGCGCGGGGGACGGTGATCTCGAGTTCGGTGACAGGGCCGTAGGTGTCGCGGAGTGAGAGGTCGAGGTCTCCGAGGACGACGTAGGGGTGGAGTGCGGGTGCTTCGTGGTCTCGGGGCCAGGAGCAGAGGCCGCGCCGCCAGTCGACGGATTCGCGCTGTTCGAATTCGGTTTCGGTTCGGCCGGCCCAGCCGATGCTGCCGGGTCCGATGAGGTTGGCGGCTTCGCTGTTGACGCCGGCGTTGAGGGCTTCGATGACGAGGTCGATGTTGTAGAGGGTTTTGATGGTGGTGAGGTCGGTGCGGGTGCGGCCGATGCAGGTGGGGCAGGTGTAGGTGCCGGCGGTGTGCTTGACGTGGTGTCCGCAGGGGGTGCGCTGGAGGCCGCAGTGGTCTTCGGCGCAGGGGCGGGGGTTGTCGCCGGGGGTGAGCCATCCGTGGTCGGTGTCGTAGCTGCAGGTCGGGGTGTTGGTGGTCACTGGTTCTCCTGGGCAGACGGAAGACCCCCGGCTGGTGGGCGCGGGGGCTGTGTGGTGTGTGGTTGTGGGTTAGGTGGTGGGGTCCTGGCCGGAGGGTGGGGGCTTCGGGGTGTAGTACGCGTCGATGCGTGCGAGGTGGGTGTCGGTGGTCCGGTTGGTGGTGAGTGACCGGCAGCGGTCACCTTCTTTGGCCCCGCACTTCGGGCACGGGACGGTCTGGAGCCATGCGACCATCACTCCTCCGCCCCGGAACGCAAGCGCGGTCCCGCCCACACCCAGCCGGGATCGCTGTGCAGGCTGATGACGTGCTGCTCCCGCCAGGTCCGCTCAGACCCCGAGCCCTGGAACACCAGCGCGCCGCAGGCGACACAGACCTCAGCCAACAGCACCTCTCCGAGGATGACCCGAGGCCACTCGGCGTCCATGATCTCGTCGGCGAAAACGGCTGCTTCCTCACCCGTCGGGGTGGTGTTCTCGGTCATCGTGTTGCTCCTTGGTCGATGCACCAGAGGCATCGGAACGAGCCGATGGTGCAGAGGTTGCGGCGGCAGAGGACACACCAGACGAGCCGCATCAGGACTCACCCCCGACGGAACGTTTGCGTGCCGCTCGCACGTCGTGAACGTCAACCCCGTCGAGGGCATCGCTGAGCGCATCCTCATGCGAGAACCCTCGGGACCTGAGGGCCTGGTACGTCCTGCGCTCGCCATGCGTCAGAGGCGTTTGCTCAACGGCGGACCACTCCGAATAGGTCACTGTGCGCTCCACGGCAGTCACGGCGTGGCCGTTGACGCGCTCGACCACGGGCTGCTGGTTACCACGAGGCATCACGTCTGCGACGGGCAAGCAGGGCTCGGCGCAACCGTTCTTCTCGCAGTCGAACCGGAGGCCGTAGTCGGTGCGCGTCCGGGCTGGATACTCACCCGCGGGCGTGGTGTTGGTGTTGGTCATCAGAGGCCTTCGATCTCGTGTGCGGGGATGTAGGCGCCTCGGAACCTGTAGCCGGTCTCGAGTGCGTGGGTGACGTGGTCGGGGAGGTCTGCGAGTCGGAGGATGGCGATCGGGGGTGCGGTGAGGGTGATGCCGTCGGTGGGGTCGAGGTTGACGGTCCAGAGGGTGGGTTCGTTGTTGGCGTCGGGGGCGATGGTGGTCATCGGTGTGGTGGTCATGGCTGCTCCTGGGATGAAGAAACCCCCGGTGTTGGCCGGGGGCTGATGTCCTGTTCGGGTGGGTCAGGCGGTGAGGTCGGCACGGAGCTTGGCGATGACGGCCTCGATCGCCTTCGGCTTGGAGACGAGCTCGCCGGCGAACGCGTTGGGCTCGATCTGGTCGCCGTCTCCGATGCGCTTCCGGGTCGCGGCGAGCCAGGCGCTGTACTGGCTCGTGTCAAGGTTGGGTGGCGGCTCGACGGGTGGATGCTCGGCGATGCGTCGGCCTCGGATCCGTTTCACCTCGGCGAGGACGTCCGATGGGGCACACCACCGTTCGCCGCGTAGAGCGATGTTCAGGACGGCTTGGCGTGCGTCGGTGAACGGGTAGGCCGCGAGGAGTTCTCCGAGGGCGTCGCCGGTGAACTCGTCGATGGGCTGTTGGGGGAAGTGGGCGCCGATGTAGCGGGCGAGGGTGGCTGCTTCGGTTGGGGTCATTGGATTCCCATCTGTCGTTCGCGTTCGATGGCGCGTTCCATCTGCCGTTCGAAGAGGGCGGTGCGTTCGTTGTTCCGCCCTGATGGCATGCGGGTGGGGAGTGGTTCGTCGTTCCAGCCGGCGCGGTTGAGCCAGGTGGTGGGGTGTGCGGTGAAGGCGTCGGTGCGGTTGGGGTCGTCGCGGTACCTGATGGCGCCGCTGAGGATGTCGGCGGGTCTGGTGGTCTTGGCGGCTTTGATCCAGGCGCTTCGGGCTTTGGGTTTGCCGACTTTGCGGGGGTAGGTGTCCCAGAAGGCGTCGAAGTCTTCGGCTGCTTGGGTCACGGCTGCCGCGGTAGCGGCTGCCACCGGGATGAGTGCCGGTGTGGCGCCTGGTCGACGGACTGTACTTCTACTATCACCATCACCATCACCATCACCATCACCATCAGTGGCGGGTTTTGGTGCCCGGGGCTCACTTTCCCGCAGTGTGCTCGCGTGGCCCCGCAGGGTTTCAGGCTCAGAATCCGGTTCCTTGGCCTTCTTGGCTGGCTTCTCGCAGCCCGTCCGCTCGCAGGTCTTGAAGTACCTCCAGTCGATCCGCTGCCGCTTCGCCAACCCTGGGATGACGATCCAGCCATCGGAGCGGACGATCAGGTCGCCCTCCGCATCCGCCAGCTCGCGGAGCAGGTCCGCGACGTTCACGTCGTCGGTGGCGAACACCCAGCGCTTGATCTGCTTGGACCTGTCGCGCAGGTGCCCGTTGTCGCAGGCGAAGCACCACATGCCGGCGAACAGCAGACGTGCGGCGATGCTGACTTCGGCTAGGTCGTCGTCGGAGAAGAAGTCCGGGTGGAGTGCCCTGACTTTTGCTAGTGCCATCAGGCGGCCTCCTCTTGATGTCGTTCGCAGTGGGTGTTGCCAGCGGTGATGAACGTGTTGCAGTCGGCGCAGGTGGGCTTGGCGCGGGCACGGTTGCGTTGCGTGGCGTGGCATGACCGGCACCGCCTCGAGGTGAGGTCGACCGGGGTTCCGCAGTCCTCGCAGGACCCCTTGTGTCGACGGTGGATCCTGGCTCTCAGCTTCTGGTGCTCGAGGTGGCATTCGAGGCAGTGCCGCCCGCGTCCGTAGGCGCGTGGCTGCTTCTTGCAGGTGACGCAGACCGCGAGCCCGGTCCGATAGTCGGTGACGGCTTCCTGCTGGCGGGCTTCTTGGACGGTTGGCGCCTTGTGCGGCTTGGGCCGTTCCTCGCGCACCTTCCGTTCCTTGGCGCGCTTGGCCCTCTGTGCTGCGAGGTCGGCGGCCGTGATGCAGGCGGAGGAGCAGTACCGGCGGTTTCGGTTGGGGGTGTAGAACGCCTCTCCACACGATCCGCATGCCATTGGTTCTGCGGGGTGGGATCGGCCTGCCATGCCGCCCGTGTAGTAGGTGCCTGCCCAGACGCCGTCGAATCCGGGGCCGGGGTCACTGGTCTTGCATGCGCTGAGGATCGGGCAGGTCGAGCAGATGTTGAGTGCCCTCTGGATCTCCTCTGGGTCGGTGATGTCCTCGAACATGGCCCAGCGGTTGGTGCAGGCTGGCTGGGTCATCGGGTGAACCGGCCAAGGCTGTCGCGCTTCATGACGCGGGCGGTGACCTTGCCGATGGTGAGGGGGATCTGACGGCGGATGATCCACTCGCTGCCGTCGCAGGTCACGAGCAGCTCGGACCTCGCGGGGCCGGCGCCGAGGACTTCCCCGATGAGGGGGGCGTGGTGGTAGCCGTCGCTGAACTGGACCTTGTCGCCCGGCTTGAATCCGGTTCGCTTGCCGTCGTTGAGGTGGGCCGAGAGCCAGCCGATGCGGGGCTCGCTGGCCCCGAACTTGGCGCGGTGAGCCTGGTGGACGGCGCACTGGCAGGGGCCGGTCTTGGTTGCTGTGGTCATGGTCAGGCTCCTTGGATGCGTCGGGGCTGCACGAGGGCAGTGGTTCGGGGGTTGGTGACTTGCTGGATGACGACGGAGTCCCAGTGGCCTGATGGCAGGCGTCGGGCTGAGAGGGTGATGTCGCTGGTCATCGAGGTGAGGGCGGCGAGCACCTTCACTGGGTCGATCGCGAACCGCCAGTCGCTGGTGGCTTCGACGTTGGCGGCGACGTGCTCGAGCCCTTCTCCGCTCTCTGTGGCGGCTGTCGAGATCGAGATGCCGCCTTCGACGGGGGCGAGGCGGACGTCTCCCTTGCCCTCGGCTACGAGTCGGGCGCGCTTGCAGGCGTCGGCCAGGTCGCTCGCTTCGACGGTGATGGTGACGTCGTCTGTGGTGGTGTCTCGGAACAGGCGCGCGATCTTCGGGAACTCCGCGTCGAGGAGGCGGGTGGTCACTGTTCGTCCGTCGGCGGTGAGCGCGAAGGCCCGGTCGTCGGCGTGCAGGGTGACGAGCCCGGTGAGCCCCTTGGCTGCCGCGTTGATCGCACCCGCTGGGACGAGGGCGTCGATCGGCTCGCCAGCCCAGGGGGTGGATGAGCTCGCGAGGACGAACCGGTCGGTGGCGTAGGCGTACAGGTCGCCGTCTGTGGCGAGCTTGATCCCGGTGAGTGCGGCGAGCATCTCGTCGGACCCGGCAGCCCAGGCGGCGCCCCCCAGCAGTTCGAGGAGCTCGCCGGCGTCGAGTGTCCCGACCTCTGCCGGCACGTCGGGGAGTGCGGGGTAGCCGCGGAGGTCGAGGGTCGGTGTCGCGTACCTCGAGCGCCCAGACTCGACGGTGCATCGCTGGCCCTCGGCGGTGATGGTGACTTCGCTGCCGGCGAGGCTTCCGAGGATCGACTTGAGGAAGACGGCCGGGATCAAGGTGTCGCCGCCATCGGAGACGGATGCATCGACGACCGCTGCGTGCGACGTGTCGTAGTCGAACGCGGAGAGGGCGAGGGGCTGGTCGGGGCTGGCGGTGATGCGGATCCCGGCGAGGGTCGGATGCTTGACCCGGGCCGGGACGGCCTGCGCGACCCAGGTGACTACCTCGGTCAGCGCTTTCCTGTCTGCAGTGAACTTCATGGGTGCTCCTGGAACGGAAGAAGCCGCCCGGTTGGGGCGGCTTCGGTGTGCGGATGTTGGTCAGGTTGGGCTGACGAGGGTGAGGTGGATCTCGTGGTCGCTGGCCCGGTCGAGGTTTGGGCCGCGCTGGAACTTCTCGGAGAGGATCCATCGGGGTCCGTCGTCTTCGATGAGTCCGGCGTTGACGAGGCCGTCGAGTAGGGCCTTGGTGGTCGGTTGGGCGTTGGATGCTTCCCCAACGTCGAGGCGGACGCCCTTGGGGTAGTGGACGGTCCAGAGCGCTTCGACTTGGCCGGTGATCGGGGGAAGTTCAGCGGCCCGCACGGCGGCGAGCTGCTGGAGGTCCCGGACGATTCGTTGCTTGTAGGCCCGGTTGGCGATGTGCCGGTTGGAGGTGAGCCAGAGCGCCTTGGGGATCGACATCACCAGCTCGACGGTCACCCTTCGCCCTTGGGCTTAGCGGAACGTTTGCGCGGCTCCCGGTACTCGATCCAGTCACCCATGCGTTGCAGGAATCGACCGAGCCCAGACGTCTGCGCCCAGTACGGGCCGAGGTGCCCACGGTCCTGGCCCATCTCCTCGACCAGCGGTCCGACCATGCGCTCATTGAGCGTGTGATCGGCCAGTGCGTGAAGGACGGCAGACACCTGATTCGGGCTCGGCGGCTCCTCCCCGTGCAGGTACGGGCTGCCGAGGTTCAGTTTCTGACTCCTCAGCAGGCGGTCGGCGGCGTGCTCTTTGCCGATCAGCATGGGGTCGTCTTTCTCACCCGTAAACGCGGTGTCAGACATCGCTGCCTCCCTGGATCGCCTTCTGCACCGCGACGGGGAGGGCCTGAATCTTGGCAGCGTTGACGGCCTCGTAGTCGTAGTCGCCCTTGGTCTCCGAGTAGTTCAGGAGCCATAGGAACGGACGCTCCACCCACGTCGGCAGGAAGTTGCCCTCGGCCCGGAGGGCGTCCAGGTTGTGCCGGATCCCCTCGCGGGCGTCGTGGTCACCAACCCAGACGTCACCGTGCATCGAGCCGCTGCTGGTGAGGCCGTATCCCGGGTAGCCAACGCCGTTGTGGCGGTAGTTGTAGTAGACCTTCGTCGAGTTGCGGCTGGTGCTGGCGTAGGACTCGCAGGTCGCGAGGATGCCGTCCGGGTGCCAGAGGATGACGTAGGTCTCGGTGTTCTCGTTGTTGCCGGCGAACTCCTCCCGGTAGACCTCGGTGAACCCGAGGTTTGCGTAGAGGTCGAGGGTGGGGATGAAGTCCATCGAGAAGTAGGAGTCGTTCGTGTCGGTGAGGAGCCGGGCCTTCCTGGCGTTGTGCTCAAGCGCGAGCAAGAGACCGAGGTCCGAGGTGAACTGGTCCTCCTTGTACGACTCGCCCGTGAGGCGCTCGGCCTCGCCCAGCGGGTCGAACCGCAGCGCGGCGGCGATGTCTTCGGCGCTCATGAGTCGGTTCCGTTCAGCTTGTTGACCTCGGCGACGATCTCGGCCTGGCGGTCGGGGGTGGCGGTCGTGTACTCGGTGCGGAGGGCGGCGATCCGGGCCTCGTTGGGGTCGACTACGGGAGCGGGCAGCGGCTTCACGACCCAGTACGCGCCCTTCCCGCCGCGGGGGTTGACGAGCGTCGTCTTGCTGCCGGTGATGTGGGAGAGCCGGCTGATCCGGGTACCGCCTCGCTTCTCCTTGCCGAAGTAGACGTTCGGGTCGCCGTACAGCTCGACCTGCCGTCCGACCCACTGGCTGGTGTCCTTGCCCCAGTTGTCGGCCAGGACGCGGAGCATGCCCTTGCTGGGTCGCCACCACCTGGGGAACTCGGCGAGGCGGATGTTGACGGGCTGCTGGTCGGCGAGCTCGGTGCCGTTCTCGCTGACTTCGGTGATGGTGTAGATCTGCGGGGGCAGTCCTTCGAGGTCGGCGTAGTCGAGTTGGTCGCTCTTGGGGGCGAGGGCTTTGGTGAGGTCCATCAGAAGGCGTCCTTTTCGTTGGCGGATGCCGTGGTCGGCTTCTTGACCCACGGCAGTCGGAGGGCGGTGCCTCCGCGGTGCTTCGAGGAGTTCGCGTAGCCGCGCTGGATCACTCCTGCATCGGCGAGCGCGTCCAGGAGGGCGTAGTAGGTCGGCGTCGGGATCTTGACGTCGACGTACAGGTGCGAGTGGCCGGGCGTTGATGAAGGGACGAGCCATGCCGGGACGTCGAGGTCGATCAGGAGGGCGTGGGACTCGGCCCCGTCCTCTCGGATCGAGGTGCTGATGTTGGCGTCAGCGATGCTCGCTGCTGGCTCTCGTTCCTCCTGCGAGTAGGTGACGCTGGAGTCTTCATCCCAGGTGGTCACCTTGAATAGGCGAAGGTTGGCGATGAGGCTGAGGACGTTCATCAGAAGGTCAACTCCAGTAGGTCGGGGATGCGTTCGGTGGTGGGTAGCCCGTCGATGCGGGTCAGGTAGGTCGTGGTCTGTCGTTCGGCTTCGTGTTCGAACCGGGTGACGGCTTCGGCGATCGCGGTCTGCCATTTCGCTTCGGGGTAGACCCGCTTGGTCCAGAGGGGGAGGCCGTGGGAGAAGGACACGAAGTCGCACCAACGCCGGCCGGACACGAACAAGCCGGCCTGTATCTGGGGCATGTAGTGGGTCGGGACCTCGTCGGCGAGGATCGTCTGGACGTGGGTCTTCTGCCGAGGCGATTTGATCTCGATCAGGCCGAGGTCGCCGACGAGGCCATCGGGGGAGTACCCGAGGGTCCAGCCGTCGCGTTCGAGGGTCATGAATCCGACCTCGGTCACTTCGACGTCGTTGACTTCGGCGTACTTCGCTCGAGCGACGGGTTCGTGGTCATGGCCCCGTTGCATGTCCCGGGTGGGCCAGGTCTCCTCGACGTGCTGAGACACCCGCTCAGCGACGAGGGTCGCCGTGAGTCCGCGACTGGTGTCGTTGTTCGCCGGGGTCAGGACGTGGGGGAGGGCGTTGGCCTTGTTGGTCCGCTGCTCGTGGATCGTCTTGATCGGCGTCGGTTCCTTGCGGGTTGCGCTGAGGCAGGGGTTGAAGGACTGTGCGCCGCAGGTGGGGCAGTCGACCTCCCGCGGGTCGGGTGGCCCGGAGGTGATGAGGCTGCCCACGGTGGATGCGGTGACGAGACCACAGCGAGCGTTCAGCCACTCCTGGGATCCCTGCTCGAGCTGCTCGTAGATCTTGAGGCCGGTCACCAGCGGGCCTCCTTGTCTGCCGCGTCCATCTCTTCTTGCCAGGACGCTTCACGCTGCTCGTCCCGGATCGCCTCGCCGAACTTCTCGGCCAGGGCCTCGGCTTCGGGGTCGTCAGCCAGGTACGGACGGCCCATCAGATGGCCTTGACCGTGTGGCTGGTGAGGTCGTAGACGAACGCGTTCCCGTTGACGGCGTCGAGGAGTGCGGTCAGCTCGGGGTTGGCTGCGGCTTCCCGGCGGAGTCCGTCCTCGAGGACCATCTGCAGGTTGGTCCAGGCAGCCTCGCGTTCGTCGACCACGATGTTGAGCTCGGCGAAGACTGCGTCGATGTGCTCCTGGTGGGTCTCGGCGTCGGCGTGGAGTGCAGCGTTGGCAGTCTCGGCGCGGACGTGGGCCTCGGTGAGTGCCCATTCGAGTCCGTCGATCGTGTTCCCTGACGTCTTCTTCTCGTTGGCGAGGATGTGTCGGTGCCAGAAGTAGCCGCCGACGAGTGCGACCAGGCAGGCGATGACGATCGGGGTGTTGTGGATGTGGTTCATGTAGGTTCCGTTCTCAGAGACAGCGAAGCCCCGGCCCTCCATGCGCGGAGGACCGGGGCGTTTCAGTTGGTCGGGGTTGGTCAGGGGGTTGGCGGGCTGCCGGTCGGAGAACCAGCTGTGTAGGCGTCGAGGGCCTCTCGGAAGGTGCGGTAGAGGTATCCCCAGGCGAACTTGCCGTCTCGGATGATGTCGAGGTTCCAGGGGAACTCCGGGGGTTCGCCGTCGTCGTAGGGGGTGTCGTCTCGGTAGATCCGGTATCGAGTGACTGTCGCTTCGACGTCACTCACCGGGACCTCCGGAACGTAAACGCGGAGTCTGGTTCGGGTCGTTGCTGCCTGAGCACTCATACTTCTGGGGTTGCCACGCCGCAGGGCATCGCTTGTTTCCGCACCGCGAGCAGACGGTCATCCCCGTGAAGGTGCTCCACGAGAAGGCGTCACGGTATGGGTTGCCAGAGTGGAGCGGGCCGACCGGAACCGACTTCACAGCGCAGTGACTATGCCCCTGGTCCCATGCCTCGGCAATGAGTCGCCTGACCGTGGTCACGAGGTCGTCCCGGTCGTTCTGGCATGGGACCGACTCGCAGAAGTCACCCTGGCAAGCGCACGAGTAGGTGCCGTTATCCCAAGGTGACAGCGCCTCAGCCAGCCCCGCAATCTCACCCGGTTGCGTGCTCATCAGATCGTTCCCTTCATCCACTCGCAGGTGAAGATCACAGCCGCGAAAACCAGCACGAACACAGCCACGACCCACAGGGTTGAGAGCAGGCCCTTCATGCCGTCACCTCCCATCCGCGGACCCGACGCAAGCGGACGTCCTTCGCCCCGTTTCCCTTGGAGTGGGTCGGGTCGATCGGCGCGAGCTCGTCGGTCTTGTCCAGGTAGCCGTTCGGGCCACACGCCGGCGCCCACATCGCAGACAACCAACGCGGGTCGATCTCGGTGAAGCGGTCGTGGAGCAGGGCCGAGACACGCGACGGATGAACCCAACCCGAGTGGGCTTCGGCGTCCTCGAGACACGCAGCCTTGAAGTCAGCCGCATGCACCTTCCCAAGCGGCGACACCTCGTCAGCGATCAGGGACAACATGTCCAACTGGTCCGGATCAACCGGACGAGTAGCGAGCGTGGTCATCACTTCACCTCCAAGCAGGGGGAACAAAGAACCCGACCGCAGAAGCGATCGGGCAAAGTCAGAAGCCAGTGGCAGCGGAGACATCGGCGCCTCACAAGACGGCCTGCCTTGCCTCACAGTCAGAACAGACGTACAAACCCATCGCCGTATCCCGACGCGTCATCGGGAACTCACACACCAGGCACAAGGCACGCTCATCCGGATCTGTGGTCATGGCGTCCGGTCCTCAGGGCGAACATCGCGTCGCCACCCCTGCGACCACAAGTAGTCGGCCATCCTGTTGCGGTCACTGAAGAGCATGTGGCGGCTGGACGGGGCGCGGGTGACGTCGTTGAACAGGACCGCGTACCGCCAGTAGTCCTCCGTTCCGAACTCAGGCCGGGCAACGACCGGGTCTGCTCCGCAGGTCGGATCGGTGCACCCAGGGAGTCCGCAGCGCTCGCCAACGGCCGTGGTCTCGTCAGTCACGACTTCTCCTTGCATTCGGTGTGGTCGAACCCGAGAGCCCAAGGCAACCCGCACTCTCGACAGGGGGACTGGCGGTCACTCGTGCGCGACCGCGGGGCCTGATGCTTACGGCGTGACTTGTGCGGCACGTCATGGCGCAACCAGTCATCAGTGATCCGCTCAGACGACGCCATCAGAACCCCCAGAACGCAAGCGCGGGTCGTGCATGGCAGTCCCGTAGCGGCTACCCACCTGACCCGGCTCATTGCTTCCCGTGCAGGCGTACTCGTGGTTGGTCGCGTGGGGGCATCGCTTGTTGCCGCACTCCGAGCAGAGGATCATCCGGGTCATCCCGATGGTCAGCCAGGTCCCCTCGGCGGCGGGCTGGTTGCCGATGCAGGCGTAGCATCCACAGGCTTGCTCGCCCGTCATCGCTGGTCACCTGCCTCGGGCTCGATGCCCACGACGTGGGAGATCGCGATGCCGCCGGGGTAGCCCTCGACCAGCACGACGGGCGTGTGGCTGCCGAGGTTCCACGCCTTGGAGCGGGTGCGGCTCTTGCGCCCCTCTCCCGTCCGGTCGCCCGGCCAGTAGAGCACCGGGGTCCCGATCGGCATGCGCTCGTTGAACGCATCGACGGCTCGCACGTTCTTCCCGGTGCGCCGAGGCGATGAGTTGATCTGCTCGCCGCTCATCGCTGCCGGAACCCATCACGCCGCGGATCCGAAACACGAGGCTTCGACCGCATCGACATGTGATCCCCACGCTTCAACCACGCCCGGAACGTCTGCCGCACATGGTCGGCGACATCATCGAAGGCACCCGCAGCGAGCGCCTCAGCATGAGCCCTCTTGTCAGCCGCGTCCTTCCGGGCCGCGTCACGCTGATCAGCCTCAAACGCACGAATCAACGCCTGAGCCTGACGCCGATCCACACGAAGCTCATGGACGATGTAACGCAGTTGGCCGTTACGAGTGGACAAGTCGAACCCTGTCCCAGTGATCAGCTCACCGAAAGGCTTAGAGGAGGCAACGAGGCCCGGGGGACTGGTCATGCGGGGCGCTCCGTGGGGAGGGTCTGGATCCACTCGTCCAGGTCGGCGGCGCGGATGACGCGCTTGGGGCCGTTCCAGTGGCAGAGGAGGTCGCCGGTGTCGCAGGCGGCGATGATCCGGTTTCGGCCGATCCCGGTCGCAGCGGCGGCGACCTCGGGGGATCCGGAGATGAAGGAGAAGGCGATGCTCATGCCGCGGCCTTTCGGGATACGTCGCTCCCGATGGCGTCGATGAGCATGTGCACCCACTTGGCGCTCGGCTCGGCGTTTCCGTTCTCTACGTTGGAGAGGTACGGGGCGGAGATCCCTGCCACACGCGACACGTCGTCGAGGGTGAGGCCAGCGCTCTTGCGGAGGAGTCGGAGGGCAACTCCGACGTGGTTGTTACTGCTTCTTACGGTCACGGGTAAGAAGGTATGAAGTCTTACGGTGTCATGCAAGCGCAACACGCGCTTCTTACTGTGGACTAGCGGAAAATCAGTAAGACATGCGATTCTTTACCTATGGCCGCACCTGAAAGAAGTGCTTGGATCCCGCTTCTCGCTGAGCGTAGAGCTCAGTTGAAGATGTCGCAGAAGGAACTTGCCATCGCCGCTGACGTAGCTGAGAAGACCGTCACCAACATGGAGACAGGCGGCAAGGTGCCGCAACACAACACTCTTTGGCGGTTGCAAAAGGCTCTCGGACTGTCGAGTGACATCGATGTTGCTCGGCGCAGGATCGCCGAGTACGACGAGGGGGACCTGGGCGAAGAGGACGGTCCGAATCAGGATTCCCCCGCCTCCGGCCTAACGGAGGTGGCGATGTCCGTACTTGCGAGCGTGAAGCATGACCCCGACTACCTACTTGCGGCCTTGCGCACCAAGTTGGACGACATGGCCTTGATCCAGATCGCCCACTACATCCTCGAGGACCAGAAGCGGATGGCGCAGCAGTCGATCGAGCAGCTTCGGGCGCTTGAAACTGCCGCCGGCCTAGACCCAATGGGTCCCGACACGGTCGCTATTGACCTAGGCGAAGGAGTGCTCGGTGGGTCCGACTCGCGACCAGCTCGAGTTCGGAGTCGCCGCAAAGGCTGACGGGCACATAGAGCACGCGTAGGGCGGTGTCGTACCGCGGCCCGTCGATGTCTGATCGCACCCGGATAGTCAGGTTCCACGCCTCGCGAAGGCGAACCATGTCCGGGTGGCTCTCTGGTCGACTGTCTGTCGCATCCGGTTCTAGCTGACTGTTCGCTGGCCGGTTGATCATGGCGTAGTGCTTGGGGTCGCGGTGATCCGTGGAATCGGCGTCGATCGTCGCGCCTGCTGCGGCCGTGCTCTGCTGCTGGTGGGGCATGTTTCTATCGGTTCCTTCTCGGTGCCTGGTCGACGCAGACCTGGCCTCTATTGACGAGGGACGCCAGCCGCCACCTCGAACACATGTTCGACTATAGGGCGTACCTCCGACACGACCGATGCTCTTGTGGCCATACCGTTGCAAACCTGTCGCGTGTCATCCTTCCCTTGGGCGAGGTTGTCCGCTATTGGTCCTGCATGTAATTGGGCACTAAGTCCCATAAGGAACCGCCAATAGGTGTATTACACCGGGCATACGGTTTCTGAGTGCCGAACCAGCCTCGGACGCCGAACCATAGTGTTCGCGTCCCTGACCCCCTCTGGGAGGGCGTCGAACGGCTGGCAGCGATCAACTCGGAGACCAAGTCGGCTGTCGTTGTGCGCGCCATCGAGGAACACCTCCACCGCGAAGGCATCCGCGTAGAGGACTAGCGGGCCTCAGTCCTGCCGCCGCCAGTCGAGCGCGTTGCCGATCCCTTCCAGCGCCTCGCGCACACGGATGTCCGACGTGTGGGTGTAGACCTTGTTCACCTCGGCGCCGGCGTGACCAAGGATCTTGATTCGCACGTCGACGTGGTAGCCGAGCTCGGTGAGGACCGTGTTGCACGTCTTCCGTGCACTGTGAGGCGTCGGCATCGCGACACCCTCGGGTCGCGTGATCCCGGCAGCGATCAGGCCGTCCAGCCACCGGTCGCCCCAGTCTTCGAGCGAGATCGGTCGGCCATTCACTGCGCCCTTGCCCTTGCCGCCGCGGGGGCGGTGGAAGATCAGGCCTTCGATGCCGGGCTTCGACTGGTCCAGGTACTCTCGCCAGATCGCGACCAGTGGCGCAGGGACCGGTAGTTTCCGCCAGGACGTCGAGGTCTTGGGTCGCACGAGGTAGGTCGTGCCTTCGACGTGCCGCGCTTCGGTGTGATCGGGGATCGTCGTGACCCGCTTGGGGCAGTACCCGGCCGCTTTCTTCCCGCACGGCCAGGCGTTGCCTTCCTGGCTTCCGCAGCCGTGTTCGGGCTTGATGCGCTGTACCTGCCAGGAGATCGTGACTTCGGCGGCGTCGAGGTCGATCATGTCCCGGGTCAGGCCGAGGAGTTCGCTCGGGCGAAGGCCGATGAAGAACGCGGTCGAGTACATCGCCAGGGGCATCGGGATCTTGCCGCCGCCGGGATCGTGGGTGGCGAGGACGGCTCGGGCTTCGGTGCTGTCGAGGTAACTCTTCTCCTTGGCGAGCACCTTCGGCGGCCCGGCGATCATGGCGACGTTCCGGCTGATCTTCTCTCGCCGCATCCCGTAGGTGAGGACGGTGGAGAGCTGCTGGTGTGCTCCGAGGGCGGTGCGTGCTGAGATCCCGGCGCCGTCTGGCTTCGGGGCGACCAACCACCGGTGCCAGCGTTCGATCGTGCCGACGTCGATCTTGTCGAGCTTCTTCTTGCCGAGGAACGGGAGGATGTAGTTCCGGAACGCCGTCTGGTAGTTGCCCCACTGGGTGACCTTGATCTTTTGGGGCGCGTACCCCTCCCACCATTCGGTCACCCAGGCCTCGAGGGTGGGGGCGGGGTCGCCGAGGTCGCCGGTCTTGGCGACGGTGACGTGCAAGGCCCGGAGTTCGCGGAGTGCGTCGGCCTTCTTGGCGCGGACGATGGTCTTGCGTCGTCGTTCGCCGCCGAGGTCGGGGAGTTCGACGACGGCGACCCACATGCCGTGGCAGGTGTGGGCGGGCCGGACCTTGGTGGGCTTGCCGGTTCGGGGGTGGGGTGGTCCGGCGGTCAGTGGTGGGCAGCCGCAACGCGCTTCGCAGCGCTGGAACAGGGATCCGGTTCCGCGGCCTCGTCGGGCGTCCTTTGGGGGCATGCCGACAAGTATACGTTATCCAAACGTTAGCCGAACGTCCTTCACCAATGGGGACCGATGAGGGCCGATTGAGCGTAAATCGACCTGTTCAACACCCCTGTTTTACCGGGTAGAAACCGGCCGCGCTATCCAGTTGCGCCACGGAGGCTGGACCGCCACATTGTGGCAGTGGCCCGGATCAGGGCATCAACTCGCCCATCCACTGCTCGATCGCCTCGGCGCCGCGCGGCAGCGACGCGGACAGGTTCCGCGGCCCGTCGGCCGTCACGACGATGTCGTCCTCGATCCGGATACCGATGCCGCGGAGCTCCTCGGGGACCAGCAGGTCGTCGGACTGGAAGTAGAGGCCGGGCTCCACGGTGAGCACCATCCCCTCGGCCAGGGTGCCCTCGACGTAGTTCCCCGGCGCAGCCGCGGCGCAGTCGTGCACGTCCATGCCGAGCATGTGGCTGACCGAGTGCAGCGTCCAGCGCGAGTAGACCTTCGAGTTCTCGTCGAGCGCTTCCTCGACGGAGACCGGGAGCAGGCCGAGGTCGCCGAGGCCGTGCGCCAGGACGTCGATCGCGGCGTGGTGCGCGGCCCGGAAGGCAGCACCGGGCCGGACGGCGTCGATGCCGGCCTGCTGGGCGTTGAGCACCAGCGTGTACAGGTCACGCTGCAGCGGCGTGAAGGTGCCGGAGACCGGCAGGGTGCGGGTGACGTCGGCGGTGTAGAGGTTGCGGCCCTCCACGCCCATGTCGAGCAGGATCAGCTCACCCGGGGTCACCGGGCCCGAGTTGTCGATCCAGTGCAGCGTCGTCGCGTGCGAGCCCGACCCCACGATCGAGTCGTAGCCGATGTCGTTGCCCATCGCGCGGGCGCGGCGGAAGAACGTGCCCTCGATCCAGCGCTCACCGTAGGTGCGGACGTTGTCCCACTCCTTGACGGTGTCGGAGAAACCGAGCGTGGTGATGTCGCAGGCCTCGGCGAGCTCGCCGATCTCCCACGCGTCCTTGATCAGGCGCAGCTCGGAGGCGACCCGGGTCAGGTCACCGTCCTCACCGTGCACCCGGGTCTTGGTTCCCTCGTCCAGCACCAGGTCGTCGATGTGACGCACCTCGAGGCCGAGGGAGTCGCTCAGCTCACGGGCCGACGGACGCCGACCCGCCCAGAGCTCGCCGTAGATCCGGTCGCGGAAGAACTCGTCGGACTCGCGCGAGGAGCGCGGCCGGGCGTACAGCACCGCCGAACCGTCGGGCTCGATCACCAGCACCGCGTCGGAGGTCTGGTTCCCGCTGAAGTAGGTGTGCGCCGTGTCGGGCCGGAACCGGTAGTCGGTGTCGTTGGAGCGCACCTTGTAGGTGCCGGCCGGAAGGACCAGACGCTCGCCCGGGAAGGCCGCCGCGAGCCGGGCCCGACGGGCCGCCGCCCAGGACGCGACCGGGTGCGCGGGCAGGTCGAGCTCACGGTCTCCCCAGCCCGTGCGCATGAACGACGACCACGCCTCCGGGACGCCGCCGTCGTGGGCCTGGGTGCCGGTGCCGGACTGGGTTGCTGCGTTCTGCTCCTCCATGGGATCAGTCTAGGCAGCGGTGGCGTGGGAGGCTTCTTCCGTGAACGACCCGCGCAGCCGTACCGGAGGAACGTTCACGATCGTGGTCTCGATCGTCGTCCTGCTGGCCGCGGTGCCGACCGTGGTGCTGCTCGCGCTGTCCGGAGCGCCGACCACGATGGCGGTGGCGACCGTCCTCGCCGCGCTCCCGGTGGTTCCCCTGGTCGGGGCGTACCTGTGGCTGGACCGCTACGAGCCGGAGCCCCGGGGGCTGCTCGCGCTGGGCCTGTGCTGGGGAGCCTTCGTGGCCTGCTTCGCCGCGATCGCGCTCAAGGGTCTCGGCGGGATCCTGGCCGGGATCGAGAGCACCGCCGGCACCGTCGTGGTCTCCCCGGTGGTGGAGGAGGCGGTCAAGGGCGCCTTCCTCGTCGCCCTGCTGTGGTGGCGCCGTGACGAGCTCGACGGGGTCCTCGACGGCATCGTCTACGCCGGCATGGTCGGCATCGGCTTCGCGTTCACCGAGAACATCCTCTACCTCGCGGCGGCGTACAACGGGACCGACGGGCTCGGGCCGGGCGGCACCGACGCCCTGACCCGCACCTTCCTGGTGCGCTGCGTGGCGAGCCCGTTCGCGCACCCGCTGTTCACCGCCTTCACCGGGGTCGGGGTGGGGTTGGCGGTCGCCGCTCGCTCCTGGCCGATGCGCGTCCTGCTCCCCATGGTCGGGTACGCCGTCGCCGTGCTGGCCCACGGGTTCTGGAACGCTGCGACGGTGTTCGGGTTCACCGGACTGGTCTCGGTCTACGCCGTCCTGATCGTGCCGGTGTTCGTCGGCATGGGCGCGCTCGCGCTCTGGGCTCGGGGATCGGAGGCACGGATGCTGGAACGTTCCTTGGCCGCGTGTGCCCGGCAGGGACTGCTCCCGTCGAGCGACATCGGCTGGATCGTCGACCTGGGCGCCCGCCGCGAGGCTCGGGCGTTCGCGCTGCGCCGGGGCGGTGCCGCGGCGCGCGAGGCGATGGCCGAGTATCAGCAGGCGGCGATCGAGCTCGGGTTCCTGCATCACCGGATGCGCCGCGGTGCTCCGCCGCCCCAGTTCGAGCGCCGCTCACAGGCTTACGTCGACCTGATCGGTAAGGTCAGGCCGACCATCGCATTTCCCGGACAGGTGGTACCCACCCGATGACGGCACATGACGCCGCCGACAGCACGCGTTTGGTGACGGCCCTGGTGCGACTGCGCCAGGCCCTCGCCGAGGCCGTGCTTCCCCTCGACCTGCCTAGCTCCGAGGAGCCTCGGCAGCTGCGCGAGGACCTCGTCTCCCAGCTCGAGGACTACGTCATCCCACGGATGATGACGCTCGACGCCCCACTCCTCGCCGTCGTCGGCGGCTCGACCGGGGCCGGCAAGTCCACCCTGGTCAACAGCCTGGTCGGCGACCACGTCACCACCTCCGGCCTGCTGCGTCCCACGACGCGCTCGCCCGTCCTGGTGCACCACCCCGACGACGCGACCTGGTTCGGCCAGGACCGCCTGCTGCCCGACCTGGTCCGGGTCACCGAGTCGACCAACGACCCGAACGCGCTGCAGCTGGTCGCTTCCGACCGGATGCCTCCCGGTCTGGCGATCCTGGACGCGCCGGACGTCGACTCGGTCGAGGAGCAGAACCGGATCCTCGCCGGGCAGCTGCTGTCAGCCGCCGACCTGTGGCTCTTCGTCACCTCCGCGGCCCGGTACGCCGACCAGGTCCCCTGGGAGTACCTGCGTGCTGCCGCCGAGCGCTCCACCGCGGTCGCGGTCGTGCTCGACCGCACTCCGGCCGACGCCGTCCAGACGGTGGCGACCCACCTCGCCCGGATGCTCGCGTCGCGCGGTCTGAAGGACAGCCCGCTCTTCATCGTCAACGAGGGCACGGTCTCGTCCGAGGGCCTGCTCGAGGCGTCGTACGTCGCCGAGATCCGCGGCTGGCTGGAGATGCTGGCCGCCGACGTGCAGGCCCGCGAGTCGGTCGTCCAGCAGACCTTGGACGGAGCCGTCCGCAGTGTGGCACGCAAGGCCCATCCGCTGGCGGACGCAGCCCGTGAGCAGGTCGAGGCGGGGATCGGCCTGCGGTCCGCTGCTCTCGAGGCCTACGCGACCGTGGTCGACCAGGCCGTCGCAGCGGTGCTCGACGGCACCGTGACGCGCGGTGAGGTCGCGGCCCGGTGGCAGGAGTTCGTCGGGTCCGGCGACCTGGTCCGTTCCGTCGACGTGCGGGCCGGGTCGTTCCGCGACCGGGTGGCCTCGGCGTTCCGGGGACAGCCCCGCGACGCCGAGTTCGTGCTGGAGGCGATCGAGTCCGGACTGGAGCTCCTGATCCTCGAGCACGCCGAGCGTGCGGCCGAGACCGCTCAGGCCGGCTGGTCCGGGCTCGCCTCGGGCCCGGCGCTGCTGGCGTCCAGCGAGACGGACCTGTCGCGCGCCTCCCGCGACGTCCGGCGCAGCGCCGAGCGTGAGGTCCGGGCCTGGGTCGCGTCGGTGAGCACCTTGGTCGAGGACGAGGAGAGCGCGCGGGCGCAGGCCGCGTCCGACGACCGGGCCTACGACGTCACCGGTCTGACCCTCGCGCTGATCGTCACCGTGATCACCTCCGCACCGGGCGCCGGTTCGTCGAGCACGGAGGACGCCGGACGGCTGCTGCTGGAGGCCGTCTTCGGTGTCGAGGCCGTCGCCGTGATGACCACCCGCGCAGCCGAGGCCCTGACCTCCACGGTCCGCCGGGTGCTCGGCGCCGAGCAGCACCGCTACGTGGTGCTGGTCGACGGACTCGGCCTCGATCCGGAGGCGCCCGACCACGTCCGGGTGGCCGCTCGACGGGTCGACGACGCACGGTTCGCGGCCCAGCGGGGGAGCGGCGGCTCTCGTCAGGGCTGAGTGACCGTTAGGCTGACCGCCGTGATCGCTCAGGGTGGAACCGACATCGGCGTTCGGATCGATGGACTGGCCGCCGCCCTCGGTGCTGCCGGTGATCGGCTGCCTGCCGATCTGACCGTGGAGGCGCGCGACATCGTCGACCGCGCCGCCGGCCGGCTCAAGCTGTCCGCCGACCACACGGTCGTCGCGATCGCGGGAGCGACCGGGTCCGGCAAGTCCTCCACGTTCAACGCGCTGACCGGCCTCGAGCTGGCCGCGGTGGGCGTGCGCCGTCCGACCACCTCGTGGGCGACCGCCTGCGTGTGGGGCGCGCAGGGAGCCCGCGAGCTCCTGGAGTGGCTCGGCATCCCGGAACGCCACCAGACCACCCGCGACTCGATGCTCGACACCCGCCGCGAGTCCAACGACTTCGACGGCATGGTGCTGCTGGACCTGCCCGACCACGACTCCACCGAGGTGGCCCACCACCTCGAGGTCGACCGTCTGGTGGTGCTGGCCGACCTCCTGGTCTGGGTCCTCGACCCGCAGAAGTACGCCGACGCCGCGATCCACGACCGCTACCTGCAGCCGCTGCGCACCCACGCCGAGGTGACCGTGGTGGTGCTCAACCACATCGACGAGGTGCCCGAGGACCGACGTGAGGCGATGCTCGCCGACGTACGTCGCCTGCTCGAGGCCGACGGCCTGCCCGACGTCCGGGTGATCGGGATGTCGGCCAAGCTGGGCTGGGGCGTCGACGAGCTGCGTGACGAGATCGCGCGCCGGGTCGCCGACAAGCGCACCACCCGGAGCCGGATCGAGGCCGACGTCCGCAGCGTCGCCACCCGGCTCGAGGAGGCCTCCGGCGACGCCAAGGCGCGCCAGCTCGCCAGCACCCGGATCGAGGCGCTCGAGGACGCTCTCGCCGACGCCGCCGGGGTGCCGACCCGGGTCGGTGCCGCTGAGCGCTCGGCGCGGATCCGGGGTCGCCGGGCGACCGGCTGGCCCGTGGTCTCCTGGGTCTCCGCCCTGCGCCCCGACCCGCTCGCCCGACTCGACCTGGACCTGGGCGCTGCGGCACCGATCGTCGCCGGTGTCGGTGCCGACGCGGGGCCGGTGACGGCGCAGCGCTCACGGGTCGACACCGAGGTCCGGGCGCTGGCCGACGACGCTGCGGCCGGCCTGGGCGAGCCCTGGCAGGCATCGATCCGACAGGCGTCCGTCTCCCGGATCGACGAGCTCAACACGAACCTGAACGGCGCCGTCGCCGACACCGACCTCGGCGTCTCCCGGCTGCCCGTCTGGGTGACCCTGGTGCGGGTGTTGCAGTGGCTGCTGGTCCTGGCCGTGATCGGCGGACTGGGCTGGGGCGTCGCCGCCGGGCTGACCGGTGCGCTCGACGAGGTGCCGAGCGTCGGCGGGGTGGCGCTGCCGTGGGTCCTCGCGGCCGCCGGTGCGGGGCTGGGGATCCTGGTCGCGCTGATCTCGCTCCCGCTGGTCTCCGCCGCGGCTCGGACGCGCGCTGCCGGCGCTGAGGAACGGCTCCAGGTCGCTGTGTCGGAGGTGGCCGCCACGTCGGTCGTCGCACCGATCGAGGCCGAGCTCGCCGCCTATGCCGAGGTCCGAGCGGGGCTCACCCGCGCCCTGGCGTGAACTCCGGCGCCGAAAGCGCCGTCTCATTCTTCAATGCAGTGAATGTGTAGCAACTAACTAGAGATATAGTCGTCGGCATGAAGGCCGTCCCGACCACTCTCTCCCGCGCCGAGCTCGCCGGCGTGACCCGCGCGTTCGCCGACCGGGTGGTCGCGGGGGAGTTCGCCGTCGAGGCGCATCCGGACGAGCGCTGGCACGTCCGCATCCACGCCGACGACCAGGTCGACGTCTGGCTGATCAGCTGGACCACCGACCAGGGCACCGAGCTGCACGACCACGGCGACTCCGCCGGCGCCTTCACCGTGGTCTCCGGGGACCTGACCGAATCGGTCTGGACCCGGCCCGGCGCGGGGGAGTCCGCCGCGTTGCTCGACCGCGTCCGATCGGCCGGTGAGACCGTCGCGTTCGCGGAGGCCTACATCCACGACGTCCGCAACACCGCCGAGGCCACGGCCGTCAGCGTGCACGCCTACTCGCCGCCGCTGTCGTTGATGCACTACTACGACGTGAACCACGGCACCCTGACCCGCCGGATCTCGCAGTGGACCGACGACCCGGAGGCTCCGGCGCCCGATCGGCGGGCCTCGTGAGCGGCACGCCGCGGTTCGCCAGTGTCGACGCGATGCTCGAGGCGGCCCGGGTCGGGCTGACCCGGCTCGACCCGCGCGAGACCGCCGACGCCGTCACGGCGGGCGCGATCCTGGTCGACATCCGGCCGTCGTGGCAGCGCGAGGCCGACGGTGAGATCCCGGGTGCGCTCGTGGTGGAACGGAACCACCTCGAGTGGCGGTTGCACCCCGCCTCGGACGCCCGGCTCGCCTCCGCCAGACTGGGGCAGCGGTGGATCATCCACTGCACCGAGGGGTACACGTCGTCGTTGGCAGCCCGCTCGCTGGTCGAACTCGGCCTTGACGCGGGGGACCTCGTCGGGGGCATCGTTGCGTGGGCCGAGGCAGGTCTGGCGGTCCGTCGCAGCGTCACCCCCATCGAAGAGTTCGTCCCGGAGGAATAGTGGTCATCGAATTTCGATCCGTCGGCAAGACGTTCGCCGACGGATCGGTCGCCGTGCGCGACTTCTCCCTGGTCATCCCGAGCCGCACCACGACGGTGTTCGTCGGCTCTTCGGGATCGGGGAAGACCACCCTGCTGCGCAGCATCAATCGAATGGTCGAGCTCACCTCGGGCCAGATCCTGATCGACGACGTCGACGTCGCCACCCGCAAGCCGGTCGAGCTGCGTCGCAGCATCGGCTACGTGATGCAGCAGGCGGGCCTGCTGCCGCACCGCTGGGTGATCGACAACGTCGCGACGCCCTTGCGTCTGGCCGGCGTGTCCAAGTCCGAGTCCCGCGTCCGTGCGCGCGAGGCGCTCGCGAAGATGGGGCTCGGCGACGAGTTCGACCGGAAGTACCCGGCTCAGCTCTCGGGGGGACAGCAGCAGCGCGTCGGCGTCGCCCGTGGGCTCGTGGGCGACCCGAACATCCTGCTGATGGACGAGCCGTTCGGTGCCGTGGACCCGATCGTGCGCGCCGAGCTGCAGCGTCAGCTGGTCGCGCTTCAGCAGGA
Organism: Nocardioides sp. JCM 18999; assembly: GCF_055391175.1. Taxonomy (NCBI): domain Bacteria; kingdom Bacillati; phylum Actinomycetota; class Actinomycetes; order Propionibacteriales; family Nocardioidaceae; genus Nocardioides; species Nocardioides sp. JCM 18999. Next base: position 2,487,217 of record NZ_AP043887.1, on the reverse strand, counting down.
GCTGGGCAAGACGATCGTCTTCGTCACCCACGACATCGAGGAGGCTTTTCTCCTCGGCGACCAGGTCGTCATCCTGCGCCAGGGCGGGGAGGTGGCCCAGGTGGGGACGCCGGCCGAGATCCTCGCCCACCCGGCCGACGACTTCGTCCGCGACTTCGTCGGCCTGGACAAGGGGCACCGCACCCTCCGGATCCAGGAGATCGAGGGTCGTCAGGTCGTGGTCGACGACCGAGGTCGCGCCACGGGCGTGCTCGCTCCATGACCTGGATCAGAGCCAATCTCGACCGTCTCCTCGAACTCACCCTGACCCACCTCTGGCTGAGCGTGGTGCCGGTGGTGATCGGCTTCGTGGTCGCACTGCCGATCGGCTGGTGGGCCAGCCGGCACGGGCGCTGGCGGGGGACGGTCGTCGGCACCGCCGGGCTGCTCTACACGATCCCGTCGCTGTCGTTGATCGTGATCATCCCCAGCGTGATCGGCACCAAGATCCTGTCGCCGATCAACCTCGTCATCGCCCTGACGCTGTACGCCGTCGCCCTCCTGGTCCGGACGGCGACCGATGCGTTCGCCCAGGTCTCCCCAGGGGTGCTCGACGCCGCCTCGGCCAGCGGGTACTCGTCCTGGCAGCGGGCGATCAGCGTGGAGCTGCCTCTCGCAGGACCCGTCATGCTCGCGGGTATCCGGGTCGCCTCGGTCTCCACGGTCAGCCTGGTCACGATCGGGGCGCTGATCGGAGTGAGCAACCTGGGCTCGCTCTTCACCGAGGGCTTCAACCGGTACTTCATCACCGAGATCGTCGTGGGCATCGTGCTCGTCGTCGCCCTGGCGCTGGTCCTCGATGCGGCCTGGGTGCTGGTGGGCCGGCTGCTGCTGCCCTGGACTCGTGGGGGTGCGCGCTGATGGGCGTCTTCGGCGAGTCCTGGACCTGGCTGACCGACCCCGAGCACTGGCAGGGCGAGGACGGCATCCCGCACCGCCTGCTCCAGCACCTGGGCTACACCTCGCTCACCCTGCTGATCGCCGCCTTGATCGCCCTGCCGATCGGGCTGTGGATCGGGCACACCGGGCGCTTCCGTGGCCTGGCGATCGCCGTGACGGGCTCGATGCGTGCACTGCCCACCCTGGGCCTGCTGACCCTGATCGTGCTCTGGCGCGGGATCGGGCTGGCTCCGCCGATCGCAGCGCTGGTGGTGCTGGCGATCCCTCCGCTCCTGGCCGGCGCCTATGCGGGCGTCGAAGCGGTGGATCGGCGGACCGTCGATGCAGCCCGAGGGATCGGGATGACGGAGTGGCAGGTGCTGACCAAGGTCGAGATCCCCCTGGGCGTGCCGCTCATCGTCGGCGGGATCCGTGCGGCCACGCTCCAGGTCGTCGCGACCGCCACCATCGCCGCCTACGTGGCCCTGGGCGGCCTGGGTCGCTACCTCATCGACGGTTACGCGGTGCAGGACTATCCGCAGATGCTCTCCGGCGCCGTCGTCCTCGTCGTGCTCGCGCTCGCCCTCGACGGACTGTTCGCCCTGCTGCAAAAGTGGGTCTCGGCGTGACCCGAGATCCGATCCCCAGTTCACCTGTTCAGATGACCAACGAGAAGAGAGATCGACCATGAAGCTCACACGCACCCTCGGCGGGATCAGCGCCGCGGCGCTCGCCCTCACCATGGCTGCCTGCGGCAGCGACCCCACGGACACCTCATCGGGCTCCGACGGCGACTCGTCCAAGCCGATCGTGGTCGGCTCCGCCGCCTTCGGTGAGAGCGAGATCCTGGCCGAGATCTACGCCGGCGCGCTCAAGGCGAAGGGCGTTGACGCCACCACCAAGCTCGACATCGGCGCGCGCGAGGTCTACGTCAAGGCGCTCCAGGCGGGCGAGATCGACCTCGTTCCCGAGTACACCGGCAACCTGCTGACCTACTTGGACCCGAAGGCGACCGCCACCGCGGCCGCCGACGTCGAGGAGGCGCTCGACGAAGCCCTCCCTGACGGGATCGACGTGCTCGACCCCGCTCCCGGCGAGGACAAGGACTCGCTCAACGTCACCGCGAAGTTCTCCCAGGACAACGGCGTCACGTCGATCGCCGACCTGGCCAAGATCAAGGGCCTCAAGCTGGCCGCCAACCCGGAGTTCAAGACCCGCTCCTACGGCATCCCCGGCCTGGAGTCGGTCTACGGCATCACCGGGATCGAGTTCAAGGCGATCAACGACTTCGGTGGCCCGGCCACGCTGAAGGCGTTGACCGACGGCACCGTCGACGTCGCCGACATCTACTCCACCACGCCGTCGATCACCGCCAACAACCTGGTCACCCTGACCGACCCGAAGAACCTGATCGCGGCCCAGAACGTGGTCCCCCTGATCCGCGAGGACGCCGAGTCGGACAAGGTCGAGGAGACTCTCGACGCGGTCTCGGCCAAGATCACCACCGAGGAGCTGCTCAAGCTGAACACGGCCTTCGCCGGTGACAGCAAGCCCTCGGCGGCTGATGTGGCGGCCGACTGGCTGAAGGCCAACGGTTTCGCCTGATCACTGCCTCACCTGCGACGCGGGCCGCTCGGTTTCCACACCGGCGGCCCGCGTCGTCGTTCTCCCCACCCTCGACGGCGTCACATGAGGGACCACGGTGTTGCCGAGGAGTCTCGAGGTCGAGCGGGCCACGGTGGCCCCACCGACACGGAGGAGCACCATGAACGACACCACGATCAACCTGCGCGGGTACGTCGGCGGCGACGTCGTCCTGCGCGACGCCGGCGACACCCAGGTCGCCGAGTTCCGCCTCGGAGTGACGCCCCGGGTCTACTACCGCGCCACCGGCACCTGGGCCGACGGCATCACCCAGTGGTACACCGTCAACGCTTGGCGTCAGCGGGCGATCAACGTCAAGAAGTCGCTCAACAAGGGGGAGCCGGTCGTCGTCACCGGCCGTCTGACGGTGCGGGAGTGGGCCGACAAGGACGGCGTGCTGCGCACCACGATGGAGGTCGAGGCTGACTTCGTCGGGCACGACCTGCTGCGCGGCAGCTCGATGTTCGTCCGCCCCGAGCTGCCGGCCCAGACGGGAGCCGATCGCGAGGAGAACGCGGCAGAGGAGGCCGCTGCCGAGCCGGCACCCGAGTGGGCGGTCAGCGGCACGGCCGCCTGAGGCACCGCCGAGTGGGCCGAGTCCCGGCCCGCCACTAGGCTTCGCTCCATGGCCGAGTACATCCTCTCCCTGCGCAACGTCCGCAAGGCTCACGGCGACAAGGTCGTCCTGGACAACGTCACCCTCTCGTTCCTGCACGGAGCGAAGATCGGCGTCGTCGGCCCGAACGGGATGGGGAAGTCCTCGCTGCTGAAGCTGATGGCGGGCCTGGACCACCCGAACAACGGTGACATCGTCCGCGACCCCAACGCGACGGTCGGCATGCTCCAGCAGGAGCCGCCGTTGACCGAGGGCAAGACCGTCCTGGAGAACGTCGAGGAGGCCGTCCACGACGTCAAGAGCAAGATGAAGCGTCTCGACGAGGCCTACGCCGAGATGGGCGACCCCGACGCCGACATGGACGCCCTGATGGCCGAGACCGGTGAGCTCCAGACCTACCTCGACAACGTCAATGCCTGGGACATCGACTCGAAGCTCGAGCAGGCGATGGACGCGCTGCGCTGCCCCCCGGCGGACCTGCTCGTCGACAACCTCTCCGGTGGTGAGCGTCGCCGGGTCGCGCTGTGCAAGCTGCTGCTGGCCGAGCCCGACCTGCTGCTCCTCGACGAGCCCACCAACCACCTCGACGCCGAGTCGGTGCAGTGGCTCGAGGGTCACCTGAAGTCCTACAAGGGCGCTGTCCTGGCCGTCACCCACGACCGGTACTTCCTCGACAACGTGGCCGAGTGGATCGCCGAGGTCGACCGCGGCTCGATCCACGGCTACGAGGGCAACTACTCCACCTACCTGGAGACCAAGAAGGAGCGTCTCAAGGTCGAGGGCCAGAAGGACGCCAAGCGCGCCAAGATGCTCGAGAAGGAGCTGGAGTGGGTCCGCTCCAACGCCAAGGGCCGCCAGACGAAGTCGAAGTCGCGTCTCGCCCGCTACGAGGAGCTCGCCGCCGAGGCGGAGAAGGCCCGCAAGATCGACGCGGCTGACATCAACATCCCCGCCGGTCCGCGCCTGGGTGACATCGTCCTCGAGTCCAAGCACATGTCGAAGAGCTTCGGCGACAAGCTGCTCTGGAACGACATCTCCTTCACCCTGCCCCGCGCCGGAATCGTCGGCGTGGTCGGCCCCAACGGTGTCGGCAAGACCACCCTGTTCCGGATGATCACCGGCGGTGAGGTCCCCGACTCCGGCGAGCTGGTCGTCGGCCAGACGGTGAAGATCTCCTACGCCGACCAGACCCGGGCCAACATCGACCCGAAGAAGAACGTCTGGGAGGTCGTCTCGGACGGGCTCGATTTCATCAAGGTCGCCAACTTCGAGATGAACAGTCGCGCCTACGTCGCCTCGTTCGGCTTCAAGGGTCCCGACCAGCAGAAGCTGGCCGGCGTCCTGTCCGGTGGAGAGCGCAACCGGCTCAACCTCGCGCTGACGCTCAAGCAGGGCGGCAACATGCTGCTCCTCGACGAGCCCACCAACGACCTGGACGTGGAGACGCTGTCCGCCCTCGAGGACGCCCTGCTGGACTTCCCGGGCTGTGCCGTGGTCACCTCCCACGACCGGTGGTTCCTCGACCGCATCGCCACCCACATCCTCGCCTGGGAGGGCACCGAGGAGGAGGAGGGCCACTGGTTCTGGTTCGAGGGCAACTTCGCCTCCTACGAGGAGAACAAGATCGAGCGCCTCGGCATCGAGGCCGCCCGCCCGCACCGGGTGACACACCGCAAGCTCACGAGGGATTGATCCAGACCTCGCGAAAACGCAGAACGCCCCGGCCATCGGCCGGGGCGTTCTGCGTTGAACGAAGGGTCGCGCGAGGCTCAGACGCGCTCGAGGATCATCGCCATCCCCATGCCGCCGCCGACGCACATCGTGATCAGGCCGGTCGACTTGTCGTGCCAGTCGAGGCTGTTGATCATCGTGTTCTGCAGGCGGGCACCGGTCATGCCGAACGGGTGGCCGACGGCGATCGCGCCACCGTTGATGTTCAGCTTGTCGTAGTCGACACCGAGGTCGCGGGCCGAGGGGATCACCTGGGCGGCGAACGCCTCGTTGATCTCGACCAGGTCGATGTCGTCGATCGTCATGCCGGCCGAGGCGAGCGCCTTCTTCGAGGCCTCGACCGGACCCAGGCCCATGATCTCGGGGGAGAGGCCGGAGACGCCCGTGGAGACGATCCGGGCCAGCGGCGTGAGACCGAGCTCGGCGGCCTTGGCGTCGCTCATCACGATCACGGCGGCGGCGCCGTCGTTGAGGGCGCAGCAGTTGCCGGCCGTGATGGTGCCGTCGGGGCGGAACACCGGGGCCATGCCGGAGATGCCCTCGAGGGTGGTCCCGGCGCGCGGGCCGTCGTCGGCGGTCACGACGGTGCCGTCGGGGCGGGTGACCGGCGTGATCTCGCGGGCCCAGAAGCCCTCGGCGATGCGCTGCTCGGCGAGGTTCTGCGACCGGACGGCGAACTCGTCCTGGTCGGCGCGGGTGACGCCCTTGAGCTGCGCCACGTTCTCGGCGGTCTGGCCCATCGCGATGTAGACGTCGGGGAGCAGGCCGTCCTCGCGCGGGTCGTGCCAGGTGACGCCACCCTCGGCCGCTGCGGCGGTGCGGCCCTGAGCGTCCTTGAAGAGCGGGTTCTTGGTGTTCGGGATGTGGTCGGAGGTGCCGAACTGGAAGCGGGACACGGTCTCGACGCCGGCGGAGATGTAGACGTCGCCCTCGCCGGCCTTGATCGCGTGGAAGGCCATCCGGGAGGTCTGCACCGACGAGGAGCAGTACCGGGTGATCGTGGTGCCGGGGATGGCGTCGTAGCCCATCAGGACCGAGACGTTGCGGCCCATGTTGTTGCCCATCTCCCCGCCGGGGAGGCCGACGCCCAGAATCAGGTCGTCGATCGTGTTCGGGTCGAGCGCCGGGATCTTGTCCAGTGCGGTCTGCACGATGAAGGCGGAGAGGTCGTCGGCCCGGAAGTCGACGAGCGAGCCCTTGTTGGCGCGCCCGATCGGGGTGCGGGCGGCTGAAACGATCACGGCTTCGGGCATGTGGATCTCCTGCGTCGGCGTTGAAGCATCGATATACGGTGAAAACTGGAACCTGTTCCAGTAGAGCCTGTCCAGACTACAGGGGCCCGGCGCGCGCGGATCGACAGTGATGGAAAGATCACACCGTGCGGCACACCTACTCATGCACCGTTCGTTGGGGCGACATGGACACGTTGGGGCACGTCAACAACGTCCGCTTCGCCGACTACCTCCAAGAGGCCCGGGTCGACCTGTTGCGCGTCCACGGTGCCGGGGCGCCGACGGACGACCTCGCCGAGGGGCCCCTGGTCGTCGCTCAACAGCTCACCTACCACCAGCCGCTGGTCTTCGATGCCCGCCCCGTGAACATCGACGTCTGGGTGGCGCAGATCCGCGCGGCCTCGTTCACGCTCGCCTACGAGGTGTACCGCGACGGTCCCGAGGGTCGGACGACCTACCTCACGGCCTCGACGCTGCTGACCCAGTTCACGTTCGCCACCGAGCGGCCGCGCCGGATCAACCCGGTGGAGAAGGAGCAGCTCACCCACTTCCTCGAGCCGACCGAGCTTCCGGTCCCGGAGTGGACCGAGGCTCGGCACGAGGAGGTCGGCCACTACCCCGTGCGGGTGCGCTTCTCCGACCTCGACGTCTACGGCCACGCCAACAACGTGATCTACCTGGAGTACTTCCAGGAGGCGCGGATCAACCAGATGGCGGGTCTGATCGAACGCTCGGCCGCCGCCGGCGGGCTGGCGGAGCTGCCGTCGTTCGTGGTCGCCGCCCAGCACCTGGAGTACAAGCGACCGATGGTGCTGCGCGCCGAGCCGTACGACTCCTGGGTCTGGGTGCAGCGGATCGGGACGACGTCGATGGCCCTGCAGTCCGAGATCCGCGACCTCGACGGCACGCTCGTCGCGCGCGGGTACTTCGTGCTGGTCTCGGTGGACCCGCACACCGGTGCTGCGGCCCCGTTCGACGACGCCTTCCGGGCGGCGTTCGAGCCGGTCGATCAGCCCGCGGGCTGAGCCGGAGTCACAGCTCCTCGGCCGCGGCGAGGACCGAGCGCAGCAGGCCTCGGTTCTCCGGGGTGAGGTCGAACATCACCACGATGTCGACCAGGTCGACCTCGGCGCCGACGCCCTTGATCCGCAGGGCGCGGCCGAGCAGGCTGAAGGTCACGCCGTCGGCGGTGAAGCGGAGCGTCAGCTCGACGTCGGGGCTCAGCCGTTCGCCGTCGGCGCGCTCGAGCCGAGCCCGCAGGCCGACCTCGCTGAGGTCGACGAGCAGGCACTGCGCCACGGGTTGCCACTGGCCGACCAGCCCGATCGTCATCGGCACGTTCAGGTCGATCCGGGGGTGGGCACGCCGGTCGAGCTCGACCGACGGACCGACCGCCTCCAGTGTCCAGGTCTGCATCTCGGCGCCGGGGTCGGCGGCGACGATCTTGGTGGCGATCATCTGCTGGCCCGACGGGCCCGACCAGGTGAGGTCGGCCTGGATGCCGACGTCGAGCCCCGAGACGGCGGAGAAGCCGCCCGGACGGCCGACGACGGCGAGGCCCTCCTCGTGGCGCAGGACGACGACGCTGTACTGGCCGCCCTCCGGGGTGTGGAGGGCGGCGGTCTTGGACGGTGGAGGCAACATCGGGTTCTCCATCGGCTAGCCGGGCGAATTGATCATGAAGTTCGCGGCATGAGTCACGTAGGCCCAGAACTCGGCATCCTGCTCGGGGGTGAGGTCGACCGCATCGAGCCCGACCCGGAAGCAGTGCAGCCACCGGTCGCGGGCCGCGCTGTCGACGACGTAGGGAGCGTGACGCATCCGCAGCCGCGGATGGCCGCGCTGCTCGGAGTACGTCGTCGGTCCACCCCAGTACTGGGCGAGGAAGAAGGTCAGCCGCTCCTCAGCGCCGGCCATGTCATCGGCCGGATACATCGGTGCGAGGACGGCGTCGAGCGCCACCTCGGCGTAGAAGCTCGCGACGATCTTCTCGATCGTGGGCATACCGCCGATGGCGTCGAAGAACGTCCGATCCCCATCCACGGTCCTATTGTGCCGGATCACGTTCAAGGGGCGCTGTAGGGCTTCGGTCCCTATGGCAGGATCGACGCATGGCCACTACACGCAGCGCGACCACTGTCTGGGAGGGCACCCTGTTCGAGGGTGCCGGTCAGGTCACCTTCAACTCCTCGGGAATCGGTACCTACGACGTCTCCTGGCCCTCGCGGGCCGAGGCTGCCAACGGCAAGACCAGTCCGGAGGAGCTGATCGCCGCCGCGCACTCCTCGTGCTTCTCGATGGCGTTCTCCAACGGTCTGGTGCAGAACGGCACGCCGCCCACCAAGCTGACCGTCAGCGCGGAGGTCGAGTTCACCCCCGGCACCGGCATCACCGGGATCGCCCTCACCGTCCGCGGTGAGGTCGACGGGCTGATCAACGAGAAGTTCGTCGAGCTGGCCACGGCGGCCAAGGAGGGTTGCCCGGTGTCGGTGGCCCTGGCCGCGGTGCCGATCACGCTGGACGCCGCCCTCGCCTGAGGCCTACTAGGAATCCGAGGGAGCCAGGGGGTCTCGTGCCCCCTGGCTCTCGTTACCCACCCGCAGGATCTCGCCGTTGCGGACGTGCCAGATCAGACCGTTGTCGTCGCGCAGGGTGGTGATCCGCAGCGACACCGACTCGACGGTGCCGCGGGCGATGTCGGCCGAGGCGGCGCCGATCTGGACGCGGTCGCCGACGCCGTACTGGTCCTCGAAGATCATGAAGATGCCCGACAGGTAGTCCTTCACCAGGGACTGCGCGCCGAACCCGAGCGCGATCCCGGCCACGCCGGCGCTGGCGATGATCGGGGCGATGTTCACCCCGACCTGGGCCAGGATGATGGTGCCGAAGACCAGGCCGATCAGGCCGGTGACCGAGCTCTTCACCAGGCTCCCGGCGGTGCGGGCTCGCTGCAGCCGGCGGCTGGCTGCCGCGGGGGACTGCAGCCTCTCGGGCAGGACGCCGGTCTCGGCCCGCCGCACCACCCGGTCGATCAGCAGCCGGGCGACGGCGTTGAGAACGGCCGCCAGGGCGACCAGGAACGCCACCATGCTGAGCGTGCCGAGCCATCCGTCGGTCGCTCCGCCGGTCAGGTCGTCCATCCACTGGGGGCTCCACGTCATGGGAGCAGTATGCTCAGCGACGTGATGACCTCCCGCTTCGCCCGCCGGGCCGCCACCGCTGCGGTGACCGCTGCTGGGCTCACTCTCCTGATGGCTGCTCCTGCGATGGCCGACGTGCCGCAGGGCTGGAGCGACCCGAAGGACGTCTCGACGTGGGCGTGGCTCCTCGTCCTCCTCATCGTCCCGGTCGGCCTGGCGATCCTCATCACCCTGGTCGTGGCGGGCCCCGGCCTGCTCAAGGGCAAGGGCCTCACGGGCGGCCAGCCGGAGCCGGCCCCGGGCATGTCGAGCGAGACGCACGACGCGCACTGATCCTCCGGATCGATGCGGCACTGATCTTCTGAAGCAACGAAAGCGCCCACCCGGCTGAACCGGGTGGGCGCTTTCTCGTGCGAGCGGACTCAGCCGGCGTCGCGGGCCTGGGCGGCCAGTGCGCGCGCGGCGGAGTCGCGGCCCTCGCGGACGTACCGCTTGGCGCCCGGCTCGGCCGAGGACTCGGCCAGCCAGGCGTCGCACCGGGCCAGCAGGTCCTCCGACGCCGCCAGGCGCGGGAAGGTGGCCTGCATCGCGACCGCGGCCTTGTGCGAGCCGAGGTGCTCCCAGACGGTGTCGGCGGCCTCGAGGTAGCGCTCGACGTACCCGGCGAGCAGCTCCTCCTGGCCGGCCTGGTGGAAGGCGGTCGCGGCCGAGCGCATGGTCTCGTTCGGCGTCGACGTCTCGACCATGATCAGCTGCCAGGCGGCCTCCTTGGCCTCGGCCGTCGGGCGCGCGGCTCGTGCGGCAGCGGCCTTCTCCTGGCCCGCGATGGTGCCGTCGGCGACCAGCTCGGCCTCGATCGCCTCGTCGGCCACGGCCCCTGCTGCGGCCAGGCCGGTCAGCAGCGTCCAGCGCAGGTCCTGGTCGACCTCAAGGCCCTCGAAGGTCAGGCTGCCGTCGAGCAGCCCGCCCAGGTCCGCGATCGCGTCCGTGGAGCGGGTCGCGGCGGCGTACGCGCGGGCGAAGGTGAGCTGGTGGTCGCTGCCCGGCTCGGCCGCGCCGAGGAGCTCACGCAGCCCCGACTCCCACCGAGCGGTCACGGCCGACCGGTTCTCCGGCGCGGTGTAGAGCGTCGCGGCGAGGGCGGCGTTGGCGGGGATCCGGGTGATCGCCCACGAGTCGGTCTCGGTGGCCAGGTTGGCCAGGACGAGCTCGACGTAGTCGGTCGCGCTCAGCTCGGCGTCGCGGGTCATGTCCCAGGCCGCACCCCAGACCAGGGCCCGGGCCAGGGAGTCCTCGATCGTGGCCAGCCCGGACAGGGCGGTGGCCAGGGAGCGCTCGTCGAGCCGGATCTTGGCGTAGGCCAGGTCGTTGTCGTTGAGCAGCAGCAGGTCGGGCTGGGCCAGGCCGACCGCCTCGGGCAGCTCGGTCAGCTCGCCCTCGACGTCGACCTCGAGGTACTGCGTGCGGACCAGGGCGCCGGCCTCGTTGGTGGTGTAGAAGCCGACGCCGACCCGGTGGCGACGCAGGGTCGGGTACTCGGCGTTCGCGGTCTGCCGGATCGCCAACGAGGCGTAGGTGCCGTCCTCGGCGAGAGTGAACTCGGGGGCGAAGGTGTTCACCCCGGAGGTCTGCAGCCACTCGGCGGCCCAGGAGGTCAGCTCGCGGCCGCTGGACTTCTCCAGCGCGGCGAGGAGGTCCTTGAACTCGGGGTTCCCGAACTCGAACTCCTTGAAGTAGGCCTGCAGGCCGGCCAGGAACGGGTCGAGCCCGACCCAGGCGACCAGCTGCTTGAGCACGGAGGCGCCCTTGGCGTAGGTGATCATGTCGAAGTTCACCTCGACGGCGGCGAGGTCGTAGTTGTCGGCCGCGATCGGGTGCGTGGTCGGCAGCTGGTCCTGGGTGTAGCCGGTGACCTTGCGGGCGTTGGCGAAGCCGGTCCAGGCGTCGGTGAACTCGGTGGCCTCGGCCTCGGCCCAGTAGCAGGCCCACTCGGCGAAGGACTCGTTGAGCCAGAGGTCGTCCCACCACTTCATCGTGACCAGGTCGCCGAACCACATGTGCGCCATCTCGTGCAGGATCACCGAGGTGCGGAACTCGTAGAACGAGCGGGCCTGGCGCGAACGCGGCAGGTACTCGTCACGCAGCGTGACGGCGCCGGCGTTCTCCATCGCGCCCATGTTGTACTCCGGCACGTAGAGCTGGTCGTACTTGCCGAAGGGGTACGGGTAGTCGAACTTCTCCTCGAAGAACTCGAAGCCCTGCTTGGTGATCTTCACGACCTCGTCGCGGTCGAGGTAGGGCAGGAGGGACTCGCGGCAGTAGTGGCCGAGCTCGATGGAGCCGTACTTGCCCTCGTAGGTGTCGTGCACGCCGACGTACTCGCCGGCGATGAGCGCGGTGATGTAGGTCGACATCCGCTTGGTCGGCTCGAAGGCCCACACGGCCTTCCCGTCGCCGGCCGGCGACGGCTCGGGCGTGGGGGAGTTGGACACAACGGTCCAGTGCTCCGGCGCGGTCACGATGAAGGTGTACGTCGACTTCAGGTCGGGCTGCTCGAAGGTGGTGAACACCCGACGGGCGTCGGGGACCTCGAACTGGGTGTAGGTGTAGACCTTGTCGTCGACGGGGTCGACGAAGCGGTGCAGGCCCTCGCCGGTGTGGCTGTAGGTGCAGTCCGCGGTCACGACCAGCGTGTTCTCCGCGGCGAGGCCGTCGAGCTGCAGGCGGGAGTCGCTGTAGACCGTGGCCGGGTCGAGGGAGACCCCGTTGAGCGTGACCGTGTGCACGGTGGCTCCGACGAGGTCGGCGAACGTCGAGGCGCCGGGGGTGGTGGCGGTGAACGTCAGCGTGGTGGTGGAGGCGAACGTCTCCTCGCCCGTGGTGAGGTCGAGTTCGACGGTGTAGCCCGTGACGTCCAGGAGCGCTGCGCGCTCAGCTGCCTCGGCACGGGTCAGGTTGGTTCCAGGCATGCCGACAAGTCTGACATCCTGTGGCCGTCAGCAGCGCCGGTGGAGGTCACGGATCGGCCACAGGCGGGACTTCAGACCTGAATTGAGAATTACAAAAATGTAGTTCACCCCCCGGCGTGTTGCTCTTGACGAATTCCCCCTAGGGTTCCACTCGTGCCACTCCAGTCACAGGTGTCCCAGAGGTCACGACGAGCGCTCCTTGTGGGCCTCGTCCTGGCGCTCGTCCCTGTGCTCTGGGGCGGAACCGGTGGCTTCTCCCGGGCCGCAGCCGACACCGCGCCGTCGATCACGCTCTGCTCCGGTTTCGACTCCTGCGCGGCCAAGGGGATGGCCCACGACGGGTACAAGAGCGCCAAGTCGCAGATGTACTGGAACATGTACTCCGGCGTGAACTGCACCAACTACGTCGCCTACCGGATGATCCGCGCCGGGATGCCGTCGGCCCGGCCGGCCCAGCTCAAGTCCGGCAAGGGCAACGCCACCTACTGGGGCGGCTCCTTCGGAACGCTGACGAACTCGACGCCGATGGTCGGTGCGGTCGCGTGGTGGAAGGCGAACACCAACGGGGTCGGTTCGGCCGGCCACGTCGCCCGGGTCGAGCAGGTGCTCGCCAACGGTGACGTCGTGATCTCGGAGTCGAACTACGGCAGCGAGTTCACCTGGCGCCAGCTCGCCAAGGGTGGCAGCCGCTTCCCGACCGGGTTCATCCACCTCAAGGACTCCGTCCTCACCGCCACCACGGCGCCCAGCGTCGCCGGGGCGCCCAAGGTCGGTGTGCCGGTCAAGGCCAACGTCGGCACCTGGTCGCCGGCCCCGACCTCATACGCCTACCAGTGGTACGCCGGTGGCGTCGCGGTCCCCGGTGCCACGGGCGCGACCTTCACACCGACCTCGGCCCAGCTCGCCAACGCTCTGCAGGTCCGCGTCGTGGCGGCCCGCGCCGGCTACGTCGCCGGCGCCCGCGCCTCGGGAGCCTCGGCCGCCGTGGCGCCGGGCACGCAGACGGTCACCGAGGACCCCGTGATCAGCGGAACCCCGCAGGTCGACGAGACCCTGACCGCCGACCCGGGGGTTTACGCGCCAGGTGCCGACCAGGTCACCGTGCAGTGGCTCGCCGACAGCGTGCCGATCGCCGGTGCCACCGGCAACACGTTCGTCCCGAACAAGGAGCAGGCCGACGCCCGGATCGCGGTCAAGGTGACCGCCGTCAAGGCCGGTTACACGCCCCTCGTCCGTACGTCGGCCCCGACCGCCCCGATCGTCGCCCCGAACATCCGCGTCGCCGCCGCCTCGATCCAGGGGACCCGCCTGGTCGGGCAGACGCTCAGCGCCCAGGTGAAGACCACCGATCCGGTCGACGTGGTGCGCAAGTACAGCTGGATGCGTGACGGTCAGCCGATCGACGGCGCCCGCGCGGCGACGTACGTGCTCAAGCCCGCCGACGTCGGGCACCGGATCGGCCTGCGGGTCGCCCTCGACGCGCACGGCTACCTCAGCCGCAAGATCGACCTCACCCCGGTCGCGGGGATCCGCACCCCGCTCAAGGCGGCCATCCGCACCGACGTCCGCAAGGACCGCACGGTCTGGGTCAAGGTGCTCCTCACCCCGCCGGCGGGACAGAGGCCGACCGGTCGGGTCGACGTCAAGGTCGGGCGCCAGCTGCTGCACGGCGTGATGCGCAAGGACGGCACCGTGCGCCTGCACTTCACCCGCCCGGGCGTCGGCAACCGCCCGATCAAGGTCTACTACGGCGGAAACGCCCGGTTCCTCAAGACCAAGGCGAGCGGCGCGGTCGTGATCCCGGCCAAGCGCGCCGCCGGCAAGGGCAAGTGAGGAACCGGCCCGTACCCTGGCCGCATGACCAACGCTGACTTCTGGTTCGACCCGGCCTGCCCGTTCGCGTGGATCACCTCCCGGTGGATCCTCGAGGTCGAGAAGGTCCGCGACATCCAGGTCACCTGGCACATCATGAGCCTGGCCTACCTCAACGAGGACAAGGACATCCCGCAGGAGTACCGCGACTTCCTGGCCGACGCCTGGGGGCCGGTCCGCGTCCTGGCCGCGGTCGAGCAGAAGCACGGCAAGGCGGCCCTGCTGCCGCTCTACACCGCGCTCGGCACGGCCCGCCACCTCGAGGGCCAGAGCTTCAGCCGCGAGGTGATCGCCGAGGCGTTGACCACTGCAGGGCTCGAGCCTGAGCTGGTCGACGCGATGGACGACACCTCGCTCGACGAGTGGATCAAGACCTCCCACCACCTCGGCATGGACCAGGTCGGCCACGAGGTCGGCACGCCCACGATCGCGTTCAACGGGACCGCCTTCTTCGGCCCGGTGATCTCCAAGGCCCCGAAGGGTGAGGAGGCCGGCGAGCTCTGGGACGGCTTCGTGCTGGTCGCGAAGTACCCCTACGTCTACGAGCTCAAGCGCGCCCGCAACCACGAGCTCGACTTCAGCTGATGAGCGAGACGCCCGACGGCGCCGAGGTGCCCGAGCTGGTGGTCAACGCCGACGGCCAGATGGGGATCCTCTCCCTGATCCGGTCCCTCGAGCAGGCCGCGACCCTGCTGGACTCGGTCACCGAGGACGACCTCGAGCGCCCCACGCCGTGCACGGACTGGACGGTGCGCCAGCTGGCGAACCACCTGATCGCCCAGCCCCGGATCTACGTCACGATGCTGCAGGGTGCGCCGCCCGGCTGGAACGGGCGCGAGGACTACACCCGCCACCTCGGTGAGGAGCTGCGCACCCGGGGCAACACCCTGATCAACCTGTGGCGCGAGGTCTCCGCCGCCGAGGCGCTGATGGTCGGCGACCCCGACTGGCAGAGCGCTGAGATCGCCATCCACAGCTGGGATCTGGCCGTCGCCCTCGGGCGCACGACCGACGCTCTCGACGAGGCCGTCGCCCAGCGCGCGCTGATCACCCTCGACCGCACCCTGGGGCCCGCCCGCAAGGGCCGGGCGTGGCAGAACGCGAAGGCCGCACCGGCCGGGTCCAACGCCTACGAGCACCTGGCGGCGTACGCCGGTAGGGACGTTCCGTTCACCGCTCCCTAAACTCTCGGTGTGAGCACCAAGGTTCTGTCAGCCGTCGCCTGGCCCTACGCCAACGGCCCCCGTCACATCGGCCACGTCGCGGGCTTCGGTGTCCCGTCCGACGTCTTCAGCCGATACATGCGGATGGCGGGCCACGACGTGCTCATGGTCTCGGGCTCGGACGAGCACGGCACCCCCATCCTGATCGCCGCTGACGAGGCCGGCCTGACCCCGCAGCAGCTCGTGGACGAGAACCACCGGTTGATCGTCAACGACCTGGTCGGCCTGGGGCTGACCTACGACCTCTACACCCGCACCACCACGGTCAACCACCACGCGGTCGTGCAGGAGATGTTCACCGGCGTCTTCAACAACGGGTACTTCGTCGAGGAGACCACCAAGGGCGCGATCTCGCCCTCGACCGGCCGCACCCTGCCTGACCGGTACATCGAGGGCACCTGCCCGATCTGCAAGTACGACGGCGCCCGCGGCGACCAGTGCGACAACTGCGGCAACCAGCTCGACCCGGCCGACCTGATCGACCCGCGCTCGAAGATCAACGGCGAGACGCCCGAGTTCATCGAGACCCAGCACTTCTTCCTCGACCTCCCGGCCCTCGCCGAGGAGCTCACCCGGTGGCTCGACGAGCGCGAGGCGACCGGTCTGTGGCGTCCGAACGTGATCAAGTTCAGCCAGAACATCCTCAAGGAGATCCGTCCGCGGGCGATGACCCGCGACATCGACTGGGGCATCGCCGTCCCGCTCGACGGCTGGCGGGAGAACCCGACGAAGAAGCTCTACGTCTGGTTCGACGCGGTGATCGGCTACCTGTCGGCCTCGGTCGAGTGGGCTCGCCGGTCGGGGAACCCCGACGCCTGGCGCGATTGGTGGAACCAGCCTGACGCCCTGTCCTACTACTTCATGGGCAAGGACAACATCACCTTCCACAGCCAGATCTGGCCCGCGGAGCTGCTGGCCTACAACGGCCAGGGTGCCCGCGGCGGGCAGGCCGGCGAGCTCGGTGTGCTCAACCTGCCGACCGAGGTCGTCTCGAGCGAGTTCCTGACCATGGAGGGGAAGAAGTTCTCCAGCTCGCGCAAGATCGTGATCTACGTGCGCGACCTGCTCGAGCGCTACCAGCCGGACGCGTTCCGCTACTTCGTCGCGGTCGCCGGCCCGGAGAGCCAGGACAGCGACTTCTCCTGGGCCGAGTTCGTCCGCCGGACCAACGACGAGCTCGTCGCCGGCTGGGGCAACCTGGTCAACCGGACCGCGACCCTGATCCACAAGAACTTCGGCGAGATCCCCGCTGCCGGTGAGCTCGGCGAGGCCGAGACGGCGCTGCTCGCGACGCTGGCCGGCGGGTTCGACACCGTCGGAGAGCTGATCGGCACCCACCGGCAGAAGGCGGCCATCGGCGAGGCGATGCGTCTGGTCGGTGAGGCCAACAAGTACGTCAGTGACACCGAGCCGTGGAAGCTCGCCAAGACGGCGACACCGGGCAGCGCCGACCGCGAGCGCCTCGCCACCATCCTGCACGTGATGGCGCAGGCGGTCCGCGACCTCAACCTGCTGCTCAGCCCGTTCCTGCCGTTCAGCGCCAACGAGATCGACCGGACCTTCGGTGGCACCGGCGACGTCGCGCCGCTGCCCCGGATCGACGAGGTGCATGACCTCGACGACACCGACCGGACCTACCCCATCATCACCGGCGACTACTCCGCCGTGCCGTCGTGGGGGAGCACCCCGGTGATCGCGGGCGTCCCCGTCGGGAAGCCGTCGCCCGTCTTCGTGAAGCTCGATCCCTCGATCGTCGAGGAGGAGCTGGCCCGACTGGGTCAGTGAGCCGTGCCGTTCCACGTGTGAGGATCGGGGCATGGCCGCCTCGAGTGACGCCCTGCACCGCGCTCCCGAGCACCACCTGGTGGAGCTCCGCCGCGAAGGAACCACGATGGCGCTCTACGTCGCCGTCTGCCTGCTGGGGTATCTCGCCACGCTCGGGGCCTCCCACGACGAGAGCAACCTGCTCCGGAGCATCTGGGGGATCACGCTCGGGCTCGCCCTCGCGCACTGGTTCGCCTATCGCGTCGCGACGCGGATGGCCCTCGGTGGCGTCGTCCGTCGGGCCGATGTGGAGCTGGCCGGAGCCCAGCTCGTCGGCGCCCTCGGCGTGGCCGTGCTCGCGACCGTCCCCGCGCTGCTGCTGTCGGAGGAGCACGAGGGCGAGGGTGTCGCCGTCGTGCTCGCCGGGCTCGTGGCCGCCGCCGGCTACAGCGCGGTGAGGTCCGCCGGCGGCAGTCGGACCCGGGCGATCGCCTACGCCGGACTGGTCCTGCTCGTCGGCGCCGTGGTGGTCGCGCTCAAGAACTGGCTCTCCGGCCACTGACCGTCGGATCGGGATCCCATAGTCGAGTCGCGGACTCGACTATGCTGGGGCCATGTCGGTCACCACGCTCACGCTCCCGTCGATGGAGGGCGCCGAGGTCGTCGTACCCGCTCCCGGCGACGGTCCGGGGAACTGGGCCGGCGCTGCCTCGGCGGTGCTGCACGAGGGCGTCTTCTGGCTCACCTGGCGCAACCGGCGGCCGCTGAGCGAGGGGCGCGGCGTCACCGTCGACGTCGCCCGCTCCGCAGACGGGGTGCACTTCGAGGTGGTGGCAGAGGTCAGCCGCGAGCTCTTCGGCTGCGAGTCGTTGGAGCGCCCGGTGCTGATCCCGCTGCCCGAGGGCGGCTGGCGGCTCTACCTCTCCTGCGCGACCTGGGGCTCCAAGCACTGGTGGGTCGACAGCCTGACGGCGGCCACGCCCGAGGAGCTGCCGTCCGGCGAACGCCGTGTCGTCCTCGCCGGTGACGACCGGGTCGCGGTCAAGGATCCGGTGATCACCGTGACCGACCGCGGGTGGGAGATGTGGCTCTGCTGTCACCCGCTGACCGAGTCCGGCCACGAGGACCGGATGACGTCGCGCCACCTCACCAGCACCGACGGGATCCGCTGGGAGGATCGCGGCGAGGTGCTCGCCGGGCGCCCGGGGGCCTGGGACGAGCGAGGTGCCCGCGTCACCACGGTGCTCGGTCACGAGCCCCTCACCGTGCTGTACGACGGCCGCCCCGATGCGGCCTCGAACTGGTTCGAGACCACGGGGGTCGCGGTCTGGGACGGCGCACGGCTCGTCCCGGACGGCGCGGCCCCGATCGCCAGCCCGTACTCCGACGGCGCCTTCCGCTACGCCAGCGCCGTCGCGCTGCCGGACGGCCGGATCCGCTACTACGTCGAGGCCGCCCGCGCCGACGGCGCGCACGACCTCGTCACGCTGATTCGCTGACCCGGTCGGAACCCGCGTCGGCGGCGCGCTCGCGGAACGAGCCGCGGCTCTCGGTGCCGGTCCAGGCCGAGTAGTCGTCGCCGGTGACCGAGCTCAACAGCGCGATGTCCTCGGCGAAGCGCGGGACCAGTGCGGCCCGGTCCTCCGCGCTGAGTCGCGGTCGATGGGCTTCGCCGCCCCGACGCAGCAGGGGTCGCAGGTGCGGTTCGGCTGCCCGCCAGAGGTCAGGACGGGCGAACTGGCCCAGCCAGGCGCCGGTGCGGATGACCGGTCCGAAGACCTGCGGGCGCCAGCCCGGCTCGACGTAGCTGCGGGTGTTGTCGGCCGGGATCTGCTCGACGTGGTCGGCTCCGATGCCGAGGAACCGTGCGGCTCGGTCCAGGGTCGTCGCCGGAGAATCGACCAGGTCGCGGTAGCGCAGCACCAGGACCTTCTCCGGATCGTGTCGCCGGTGCAGGTCGGCGAGCTGCTCGCCGTACAGGCCCAGCTCCCGGTAGCGCCAGAACGGCGCCCAGCCACGGTCGGCTCGCTCGTCGCTGCGCTCGAAGGCGGTCAGGAAGTCGCTCGCCGGCTCGAGTCCGTCGCACCACAGGTGCATCCAGTTCGAGTACGCCCGGTCGATCGGGTCCCGGACGACGGCGATCAACCGCACCTCGGGGAGCTCCTCGGTGATCCGCTGCCGGGCGCCACGGCTCCAGAGGTAGAACGGGGTCGACTCGCCACGCAGTCGGCGGTCGTGCTTCCCGTGACCCTCGACGGTGGTGAACAGTGCCTGGTAGTCGGCGCGGCGCCAGATCCACTCCTGCTGCGAGTGGGCGTCGCCCGGCCCGTGGTACGCCGGCGGGGGAGCGTCGTCGCAGAGCCAGTACTTCGGTTCCTTCGGATCGCTCATCGCGACCTCGGGGTGGCGGGCCAGGGCGGCGTGCAGCGCCGTCGTTCCGGCTTTCGGGGCGCCGATGATCATGAAGTCGGGCGAAGGACCCTGCATCTCTCCAGACTAAGGAAAGGAGAGTGAGTCAGTAAAGAATGTTGTCCCGAATCACAGGTCAGGCCGGCACGAAGTCGGTCGTCCGGGGTGCCGGGATCTGGGGCTGGCGCAGGACGGACCGTCGGTGCCAGGTCCAGTCGGTCGGCAGCGTGATCCCGTCCAGACCGATGCCGAGGTAGATCAGGCGGTAGGCGTCGGGGTCGGTCAGGCGCTGGTGCTCGGCCAGCGCGTCGATCCGGGATCCCAACGGGGTGCTCTGGGCGGAGCCGAGGTACTCCGCCGTCCGGGTGCCCGGGAGCACGGTCGGCTGGATGCCCGCGGCGGTCATCAGACGTCGGGCGCCGCCGTCGAGGATCATCACGATGGAGTCCATGCCGTTGGCCTGCGCGGCGGTGACGATGCCGTGGTAGAGCGCGGCCGCGCAGAGCACGTTGCGGTTCGGCACCCGGCGGACCGAGATGGTGGCGATGTCCCAGGTGCGCTCCGGGTCGAGGCCGGCGGCACGCGCCGACCGGAGCCCGTCGACGCCCCACGGCTCACGACCGACGTCGTTGAGGGTCTTGAGCCCGGCAGGGCCAGGGGCGATGAACCGGGTCGTCGCCACCGCGGTGCCGGACTCGTCCAGGATCGTCATGAACCCGGTCGAGTCGGCGTAGGCGCTGTACTCGCGATCCCACTCCTCCGGGGTGTTCCCGTAGGTGCTGAGGAAGACCTCCGCCTCGCACTCCAAGGCAGCGTCGAGCTCGGCGCCGACGGGGTCGAGGACGAAGCGTAGGGGTGTGCCGTTCAACGAAACCTCCGAGAGTCACGGACCGATGCGACGGACACCGTAGTGGATCGTTGTGTCGGTCAGTCGTTCGGTCCGGGGAGTTCGAGTGCCGAGGTGATGGTCGGGGCCGTGCTTCCGCTGCCGAAGAGGGCCGCGGTGGTGGTCCAGTCCGAGACCCAACGTTCCACCTCCGACCCCGGCATCGGTCGTGCCAGGTGGTAGCCCTGCACGCTGTCGATGCCCATCGAGACCAGCATCGCCATGTCGCTGGCGGACTCGACCCCTTCGGCGACGGCGCGCATGTCGAGGGCGTGCGCCAGCTGGATGGTCGACGCCACGATCATCCGGCTCCGGTCCTCGGTGGCGACGTCGCGGACGAGGGACCGATCGATCTTCAGCTCGTGGACCGGGAGGTCACGCAGGTGGGTCAGGGAGGAGAAGCCGGTGCCGTAGTCGTCGATCGAGACCTGGATCCCGTGGCCGTGCAGCTCCAGCACGATGGCTCGCGCCCGCTGCGGGTCGGCGAGGAAGGAGTCCTCGGTGATCTCCAGGACCAGCCGCTCGGCCGGCACGACCCACTCCTGGAGCGAGGCGTGCAGGCGCGGGACGAACGTCTGGCTGAGCAGCTCGGGCGGGGCGCAGTTGATCGCCACCCGGACGTCCAGGCCGGCCGCGAGGAAGCCTTGGAGGTCGCGTGCGGCCTGCCAGGCGATGTTGTCCGACAGCAGGCCCATCAGCCCGCCGCGGCGGGCGGCTGCCAGGAAGGCGACCGGACCGAGCAGTCCCTGGACCGGGTGACGCCAGCGGACCAGCGCCTCGAGGCCACGCACCTGCATCGTGGCCGCATCGACCTGCGGTTGGTACCAGACCTCGATCTGCCCGTCGGTGATGCCCTTGCGCAGGTCCTCGCCGAGCTCCAGTCGCGCACGTGAGTACTCGTCGAGGTGGGCGTCGTAGACGACGGCGCCGGACCGGGTGCTCTTGGCCCGGTACATCGCCACGTCGGCCCGGCGGAGGACCTCGCCGCTGTCGGCGTCGTCGGCCTCGACGACCGTGATGCCCAGGGAGCCCCGGGGGCAGATCTCGATCCCCTCGACCACCACCGGCTGGGCCAACGTGGCCAGCAGGTGCTGGGCGGTCTCCATCAGCTCGATCTCGTCGGTGGTCTCGAGCAGGATCGCGAACTCGTCGCCCCCGAGCCGGGCGACCATCACGCCACTCTCGACGGCGTCCTGCATCCGGGTGGCCAGGGCGCGCAGCACGAGGTCGCCGGCGTGGTGGCCGAGGGCGTCGTTGATCTCCTTGAAGCCGTCGAGATCGAGCAGCATCAGCGCCTGGGGGCGACCGTCGGTCAACGAGCTGGTCAGGCGCGCCCGCACCGCTCGGCGGTTGGGCAGCATGGTGAGGTCGTCGGTCTGCGAGAGCACCAGGGCCTCGGTGACGCGGTTCGCGTCGCGCAGTGCCAGCGCCATCCGCACCGCGACGGCGATCATCGTGACCACCGCGGGCGGCAGGGTGTAGAAGGCAAGGGTGTCGTCGGGGCGGAGGGTCAGGACGGCCAAGGCGACGGAGCCGGCCACCACCACCATCCCGGTGCCCGCCGGACGGGGCACGGACTCCACGGCCTGGGTCGCGTGACGCGGTCGGCGGCAGGCTGCCGCCACCAGGAGGGTCCAGGCACCGCCCCACAGGGCGTAGCTGAGGTTGCCGAACTCGTAGTTCGGCTGGGAGGCCTGGAGCGCGAAGCCGGAGTCGGCCCACGCGAGCAGGACGAACGCGGCTCCGAGCATCGCCGTCTTGTACGGGTCGGTGCGGGCCAGCAGCAGCGCCTGGCTCAGCACGACGAGCGCCAGGGCCGTGTCGGCCAGCGGGTAGGCGAGTGCGAGCAGGAGGGGAAGTCCCTCGGCCCCGGACGCCACCTGGATCGGCGTCACGAGGAGGAGGGAGGCGAGACTGGCCGAGGCGCCACAGATCACCACGGCGTCGAGCCAGCGGCGGGTGGGGCGCAGGTGGCGTCGATCCACGTCGGTGACCAGGTAGCAGGCCAGCCCGAGGTAGGAGATCAGGAACAGCCACTCACCCGGGGCAGGGAAATGGGTCTGCTCCTCCATGGTGGCCGCGTTGACGGCCATCGACCCCAGCGACCAGACCACGATGGTGGCCGCGAGCAGCAGCAGCGGCGCACGTCGCCGCCGGTAGAGCCGGGCGGCGAGCAGGAGCCGCAGGACGAGCAGCGGGAAGAAGATCGCCATCGTCGGGAGCAGGATGGCCGTGCGCTCGTCCGAGCTCGCCTGCACCGTCAGGCTGATCACGACCCCCGCTGCGGGGACGATCCAGGACGCGTGGCTGACGAACCGGTAGGCGGCGCGCCACGTGGCCCGATGGGTCACCGGTGCGCCAGCCGAGGGGTGAGTCTGGCTGGTGCTGGTGGCGTTGCGTCTCATCGATCCGCCTTCCCGGGACCTTCGTCCTTTCGGCAGACCCCGACTGTTGTTGAGTGTTTCCGGTCAGGAGACGATGTTGGGTGCGGTGGTCTGGACCACAGCCCGTTCGAAGCTGCCCAGGATGAGGTCGATATCGGCCTCGGACGTTCGCGGGTTGACGAAGCAGAGCCGGAGCACGGTCCGGCCCTCGAAGGTCGTCGGCGTGACCAGGCCGAGCCCGGTGACCCGGGAGCGGTGGGACCAGGCGGCGTACTCCTCCGGACTCCAACCGGGGCGCTCGAACAGCACCACGGACAGCTGCGGTGCCGCAGCCAGGCGCAGCGTCTCGTGGGTCTCGATCTGCTTCGCGGCGTAGGTGGTGAGCTCCAGGCAGTGCTCGACCGCGTCGACGTACGCACCGGTGCCGTTGGCCAGCAGGGAGGACCACAGCGGCAGCCCGCGAGCCCGCCGCGTCAGGTGGACGGCGTAGTCGGCGGGGTTGTCGTCACCCTCGCCGTTGACCGCGTCGAGGTAGTCGGCGTGCTGGCGGTGGGCGGCCCGGGCCAGCTCGGGACGGCGGTAGAGCACCGCGGCGCAGTCGAGCGGCGTGAAGAGCCACTTGTGCGGGTCGATCGTCACCGAGTCCGCCCGCTCGATCCCGCCGAAGAACGGGCGGTACGCCGGCGCGAGCATCGCGGCGCCGCCGTACGCCGCGTCGACGTGGAGCCAGAGACCCCGCTCGGCACAGAGGTCGGCGATCTCGTCCAGGGCATCGACCGCACCGGTGTTGGTCGCGCCGGCGCTGACCACCACCGCGACGATCTCGGACGGGTCGAGCGCATCGAGGACCGGCTCGAGGTCGGCGGCCCGCAGGGGGAGGTCGGCGTCGCCCGCGCCGACGACCTCGCATCCCATGATCGCCGCCGCGCTGCGCACCGAGGAGTGCGACGAGGCGGCCGCCACGACGACGCTCGGTGGCCGACCGGCCGCCGAGACCCGGCCGTGCCTCGCGGTGACGAGCGCGCTCAGGTTCGCGATCGAGCCGCCGCTGACGAAGGTGCCGTACGCCTCGCTCGGGTAGGACACGACGCGGCAGAGCCACTCGAGGGCCGCCCGTTCGGCGTGCACGACCGCGCCGGCCTCGAGCTCGCTGCCGCCGTACACGGAGGCCGCCGACAGGGCGGCGTCGGCGATCACCGAGGCCGTGGTGGGGGCCCCGCCGACGAAGGCGAGGTACCGCGGGTGGTCGGTCGGGAAGGCGGAAGGCAGGACGACGTCGCGCAGCCACCGCCAGGCTGCGTCCTGGCCGAGACCTTCCTCGGTCAGGCCCGGAAGCTCGGTGTCCGGGGCGCGGCGCTGGGCCGGCACCACGGGAGTTCCCGACAACCGGCCGGCGATCCACTCCGAGACCGCAGCGAGAACCTGGTGGTCAGGGGAGGCGAAGTCGTGCACAGCAGACCAATCTCTCGCACCGAGCGAGGTTTCGACGACTTGTGGCACTGTGTTTCACATCGCGTTGCCACTCGTGCTCACTGCGCGGGCGTGCCGCCGTACAGGTAGGTCGGCTGGAAGGGGTTGCAGCCCTTCGCGATGCACTGGGCCTTGAGGTAGGCGTCGACCGACGGGTAGCCGTCGATGGCAGCGCGCTGCTTGGCGGCCTCGGCCCGGCTGACGGCGAGCTCGGCGTTGGCCTGGGCGGCGCGGGCGCGGGCCTCGGCCTCCTTCGACTGGGCGTCCGAGACGGCCGCCTGCTCCCGGGCGACCGCGTCCTTGAGCTCCTGGTTCTTCGGGTCGGGGGTGCCGACCAGGACGGAGAGTCCGTCGAAGAACGAGCCCTTGGCGGTCTGGGTGAGCAGCGAGCTCGACGACTGCAGCGACTCGTTGAGCTTCTTCTCGATCTCGACCTTGGTCGAGGGGTTCTTCCAGACGTCGCGCCAGTTGTAGGCCTGCACGATCCGGTCCAGGGTCTGGTCGGTCGGGTCGCCGACCAGCTTGCGCAGCAGCGTGATCCACTCGCCGTTGTAGCTGCCGTCGCTCTCGAAGACGACGCCGTAGCGGCGCGCGTAGCGCGTGTAGAACTCGGTCAGGTCGTCGCAGTCCGTCTTCAGCGTGAAGCGGACCGTGACCGGGATCAGCATCTCGACGTTGTCGAGCGTGATCGACTTCATCCGCCCGGTGTCGGAGCCCTTCTGGCCGGTCGCGTCCCACTCCCGTTCCGAGGTCGGGAAGTAGTGGTAGGCGTCGTTCGTCTGCCAGAACCACTGCCGGTCGTTGGACGGGATGCAGCCCTTGACCTTCTTCGCCTCCGCCGGCCCGGCACCGACGCGGACGGCGACCATGTCCGACGGGGTGTTGTAGCCGGTGCCGAACTGGATCACGACGAGCAGGGCCACGCCCAGGCTCACGACCAGGGCGATCGCCACCGCCTTGCCCTTGGAGAACTTCATGGCTGACTCCTACGCGTTGGGTCCGAGCTGCTCGCCACACCGGGTGGTGGCGGCGTCGGATCCTAGCGTTCGCGTCTCACGCTGGGCCGAGGAGGTCCCACCGATTTCCCCAGGGGTCTTCGATGACGCAGACCCTGCCGTACGCCTCGTCGTGGGGTGGTCGCACCTCGGCACCACCGACGCTCACGACGGCCGCGAGGGTGGCGTCGACGTCCTGGACCCGGAGGAACAGCCCGACCCGGCCGGCGAACTGTCGACCCACGGCAGCCTCCTGGTCCGGTCCGTCGGCGCGAGCGATCACCAGGCCCGCACCGCCGTCGGCCGGTCGGACCACGACCCACCGCTTGGGACGGCCGTCGGTCGTGAGGGACGGGGAGTCCTCGATCAGGGTGAACCCCAGCGCGCCGGTGAAGAACTCGATCGCAGGGTCGTAGTCGTCCACCAGGAGGGAGAAGAGCTCGAGCGACACTAGAGCGCCGCCATCGCCTGCTGCAGCGGGTCGAGCCCGAGCGAGCCGAGGTTGAGGGCGGCGGTGTGCCACGCCTTGAGGTCGAAGTCCGCACCGGCGCGCTGCCGCGAAGCCTCGCGCATCTCCAGCCAGATCCGTTCACCGACCTTGTACGACGGCGCCTGACCGGGCCAGCCGAGGTACCGG
Organism: Nocardioides sp. JCM 18999; assembly: GCF_055391175.1. NCBI lineage: Bacteria > Bacillati > Actinomycetota > Actinomycetes > Propionibacteriales > Nocardioidaceae > Nocardioides > Nocardioides sp. JCM 18999. The sequence goes on along the minus strand of NZ_AP043887.1, from coordinate 2,461,327 downwards.
TTCACCTCGAACCGCAGCTGGCTCTCGTCCATCCGGGAGTGCGCGATCATGAACTCCAGCGCCCGGTCGGCGTCCCAGGTCTCACCGACCCGCCAGTTCCAGGGGTTGGCCGGGATCGTCAGCCCGAGGTGCACCCCGATGTCGACCACGACCCGCGCGGCACGGAACGACTGCGAGTCCAGGAAGCCCAGTCGCTCGCCCGGGTCGGCGAAGTAGCCGAGCTCGTCCATCAGACGCTCGGCGTACAACGCCCAGCCCTCGCCGTGCCCGCTGACCCAGCACATCAGTCGCTGCCAGCGGTTGAGGTCGGCGGCGTTGTAGACCGCCTGGGCGCACTGGAGGTGATGGCCGGGGACGCCCTCGTGGTAGACGGTGGTGAGCTCGCGCCAGGTGGCGAACGTGGTCTGGGAGTCGGTGAACGAGAACCACATCGTGCCCGGCCGGGAGAAGTCCTCGGTCGGCACGGTGTACCAGGCGCCGCCGTCGTTCGTCGGCGCGACCTTGCACGCCAGCGTCCGGATCGGCTCCGGGATGTCGAAGTGCACGCCGTGGAACGAGGCCAGGACCTCGTCGGACCGGGCCTGCATCCAGCGCTGGAAGTCGTCCCGGCTGGTCAGGGTCCGCGCCGGGTCGGCGTCGAGGGCGGCGACCGCCTCGTCGATCGAGCCGCTCGGCACGATCAGGCCCGCGGTGGTCGTCATCTCGGACTCGATCCGGGCCAGCTCCTCCCACCCCCAGGCGTAGGTGGCGTCCAGGTCGACGGCGGAGCCGAGGAAGTTGCGCGAGGCGAGGGCGTAGTGCTCCCGGCCGACCCCGTCCCGGTCCCGCCCGCGCGGCGCCATCTCGCCGCGGAGGAAGGAGGCGAGGTCGGCGAACGCGGCCGAGGCCTGTGCCGCCCCGTCGACCAGCTCGGCCACCAGGGTGGGCGGCACCGAGACGTCGGGGGAGTCGACCAGGTCGGCGAAGTAGTTGTGTCCCGGCCGGGTCCAGCCGTCCAGGAGCGCTGCGGTCTCGACGTACTGCCGGCGTGCGCCGACCCGCCCCGCTGCCGCCTCCTCGAGCAGGGTGGTCCGGTACTCCGCCAACGCCTGGGGTACGGCGGCGAGCCGCTGCGCCAGGTCGGAGGCCGCCTCCTCCGAGCTGGGCTCCATCAGGTCGAGAGTGCCGCGGATCCAGTGCGGGGCTCCGTTGATCACCGACAGCTCCGAGCGCTCCAGCTGGGCGTCGGCGAGCTCGACGGCCAAGCCGATCCGCTCCAGGAAGGCGGCCTGTGCCAACGCCTCCCGCTCGTCGGTCGGGGTCAGCGCCGTGACGTCGCGCAACGCGGACCGGTGCACCTCCTCGCGAGCGGCGAAGCCGTCGGGGGAGAGGTCGGGCAGCTCGTGGTCGTGGCCCGGGATCCCGATCGACGTCGCCTCGAGCGGGTCGAGTGCGACCACGTCGGTCACGTACTGGTCGGTGCGGTCATCGATCGGGCGCATGCTCCGAGCCTAGGATGCGGCTGTGACGAACTCGAGCAGCGCCCTCAGCGACGGGGAGACCGTCGTCCTGCAGACCCGCCCCCACCCGAAGGTGCTGGCCGTGGCCGTCCTGATCGGCATCCTCGCACTCGCCGTCGGTGTCGTGGCCCAGGTCAACCTCGGCGGCACCGCCGCGCTGGTGGTGTGGATCGTCGTGGGCCTGGTGGCGGTGTGGTGGGTTCTCCGCCCCATCGTGGAGTGGGTGGCGTCGAGCTACACCGTCACCGACCGCCGCCTGATCACCCGCAGCGGGATCCTGGTGCGGCGTCGGCACGACATCCGGTTCGGCCGGGTCAGCGACGTCGAGTCCGAGGTCAGCCTGATCGACCGGATCTTCGGCTGCGGCACGATCATCATCAGCGACGCCTCGAACAACGGGTCGTTCAAGCTGCACGACGTGCCGCACGTCGAGGACGTGCACCGGACGCTCAGCGACCTGCTGCACACCCGCGACGCGGACGACGAACGGGCCTGAGCAGGTGCTGGCGGATCACCGCGAGGACTCCACCGCACGGCGGTAGCGCGCGGCCAGGACGTCGAGGTGGGCGACCAGCTCGACGGGCGACTCGACCTGGAAGTCGAGCCCGAGCATGCTGATCCAGATCGCGACGGTCTCGAGGTCGTCCCCGCCGGTGACGAGGAGGCACCGTTCGGCATCGATCGGCTCCACCGTGCCGACCGCGGGGTTGATCCGGTCGAGCACCTCTTCGGCGGAGGCGTCGACGGCGAGCCGCGCGTGTACCGTCCAGCCGGTGCGGGCGACCTCGCGCACGACGAAGGTGGTCAGGTCCTCGGTGGGGTGCGGCTGCGGCACGAATCGACGACCCCCGGGGCTGCGCAGCTGCATCCAGTCGACGCGGTAGGGCGCCCAGTCGCCGTCGGGGTCACGTCCGACGAGGTACCAACGACGCTGCCAGGAGACCAGGCGGTACGGCTGGAGCTCGATCGGCTCCTCGCGGTAGAACGCACGGAGTCCCTGATGGTCGCGGATCGCGTCGGCGAGGTCGGCGAGGACGCCCGGATCCACCGGACGGTCGGGAAAGCGGCCGTCCGTGTTGGGGCCGGTGGACGTGGCCGCACGGAGCGCGTCGAGGCGTCGGCGCAACCGGTCGGGCAGCACCTGCTGCAGCTTCGCGAGCGCGCGGACGCTGCTCTCCTCGAACCCTGCGACCCCGGTCGCCGACTGGAGGCCCACGGCGACGGCGACCGCCTCCTCGTCGTCGAGCAGGAGGGGCGGCATCTTCGCGCCCACACCGAGGCGGTACCGGCCGCCGGGACCACGCACGGCGTCGACCGGGTAACCGAGCTCGCGCAGCCGTGCGATGTCGTTGCGCACCGTGCGGGCGCTCACCTGCAGACGCTCGGCCAGCTCGCTGCCACCCCAGTCCGCCCGGGACTGGAGCAGCCCCAGGAGCTCCAGGAGTCGTGCCGCGGTTTCTCGCACGATCGACAGAATAGCGGAACGTATCTTTCCTGAATGGCTCCTAACGTCCTCCTATGACACCTTTCACGATCAACGTTCCCCAGTCCGACCTCGACGACCTCCGCGGCCGCCTCGAACGCACCCGCTTCGCTCCCGCTGTGCCTGGTGACTCCTGGGAGTACGGCACCCCGTCGTCGTACCTCCGCGAGATGGTCGCGCGCTGGCAGCGCTTCGACTGGCGCGCCGTCGAGGCGCGGGTCAACGCCTACCCGCAGTTCCTCACCGAGATCGACGGCCAGACGGTCCACTTCCTCCACGTCCGGTCCGCCGCCAAGGGTGCGACGCCACTGCTGCTGGCCCACACCTACCCGGGATCGTTCCTCGAGTTCGAGGCGATGATCGGGCCCCTCGTCGACCCTGTCGCCCACGGTGGTCGCGCCGAGGACGCCTTCGACGTGGTGGTGCCCTCGATGCCAGGCTTCGGCTTCTCCACCCCACTGGTCGGCACAGGCTGGACGATGGCCCGGGTCGCCCGCACCTACGACACCCTGATGCGTGGCCTCGGCTACGAGTCGTACGGCGTCCACGGCAGCGACGGCGGCGCGATGATCGGCCGGGAGCTGGCGCTCCTCAATCCAGCGGGGTTCCTGGGTGCGCATGTGCTGCAGGTCTTCTCCTTCCCGTCCGGGGAGCCAGGTGAGATGGACGGCTTCGGGGAGAAGGAGTACGCCGCCCTCGCACATCTGGGCTGGTTCCAGTCAGTCGGCGGGTACAACGCGATGAACTCGACCCGGCCGCAGACGATCGCTGCAGCGATGTCGGACTCACCCGTCGGGTGGCTGGCCTACAGCGAGCTGTTCGAGAACTTCGGCAACGGCTCCAGTCTCGTCACGGCCGAGCAGGTGCTCGAGCAGGTCACGCTCTACTGGCTGACCAACACGATGGCCACCGCGATGCGGTACCACTACGAGGAGCAGCACGCACAGGCCGCGCCGGTGGTCAGCCAGGGTCGGATCGGGGTGGCCGTCTTCGCTGACGACTTCCAGACGATCCGACCGTTCGCCGAGCGTGACAACTCCGGCATCGTGCACTGGTCGGAGTTCCCGGCCGGCGGGCACTTCGCCTCGATGGAGGCCCCTGCCGACCTGGTGGCCGACCTGCGGGTCTTCTTCGGCTGAGTCGTCAGCGGGGCAGGGCGGAGCCGCGCCAGGAGGCGTGGAAGCCGCCCCGCATCGCCCGTGCCGGGTTGCCCCACTCCGAGCGCTTCGGCTTCGGAGCCGGGGCGGCGCCGCCGAGGGAGGCGAACACCGCGACGATCGCGGCGACCTCCTCCGGGGTGGCGTCGGCGTTGATCACCCGCAGCAGCGGAGCCGCGGGCGCTTCGGTCTTCTCCTGCTCAGCCATCAGAGCGGGATGTTCCCGTGCTTCTTCGGCGGCAGGCTGTCGCGCTTGTTCTTCAGCAGGCGCAGCGCCTTGACGATCTCCGCGCGGGTCTCGCGCGGGTGGATGATCGCGTCGACGTAGCCGCGCTCGGCAGCGATGTACGGGTTGACCAGGGTGGTCTCGTACTCCTCGATCAGCTCGGCACGCTTCGCCTCGACGTCGCCGCCCGCGGCCTCGACGGCCTGCAGCGTCCGGCGGTGGACGATGTTGGCCGCACCCTGGGCGCCCATCACCGCGTACTGGCCGGTCGGCCAGGACAGGTTGATGTCGGCGCCGAGGTGCTTGGAGCCCATCACGTCGTACGCGCCGCCGTAGGCCTTGCGGGTGACGACGGTGACCATCGGGACGGTGGCCTCGGCGTAGGCGTAGATCAGCTTGGCGCCGCGACGGATGATGCCGGTCCACTCCTGGTCGGTGCCGGGCAGGAAGCCGGGCACGTCGACCAGGGTGATCACGGGGACGTTGAACGCGTCGCAGGTCCGGACGAAGCGGGCGGCCTTCTCGGAGGCGTCGATGTCGAGGCAGCCGGCGAACTGCATCGGCTGGTTGGCGACGATGCCGACGGGGCGACCCTCGACCCGGCCGAAGCCGACGATGATGTTCGGCGCGAACATCGCGTGAACCTCGGTGAACTCGGCGTCGTCGAGCACGGTGGTGATGATGTCGTGCATGTCGTACGGCTGGTTCGGCGAGTCCGGGATGATCGTGTCGAGCGCGATGTCGTCGTCGTTGGGCTCGAGGTCGGCGACCTCGTCGTAGATCGGCAGCTCGTCGAGGTTGTTCGACGGCAGGTGCGCGAGCAGCGCCTTGGCGTACTCGATGGCGTCCTCTTCGTCGTGGGCCATGTAGTGCGAGTTGCCCGACTTGGTGTTGTGCGTGCGCGCACCACCGAGCTCTTCCATGGTGACGTCCTCACCGGTGACGGTCTTGATCACGTCGGGGCCGGTGATGAACATGCCCGAGGTGCCGTCGACCATGATCGTGAAGTCGGTGACCGCGGGGGAGTAGACGTGACCGCCGGCGCAGTTGCCCATGATCAGGCTGATCTGCGGGATGACGCCCGAGGCGCGGACGTTGCGGCGGAAGATCTCGCCGTACAGACCCAGGGAGACGACGCCCTCCTGGATGCGCGCGCCGGCGCCCTCGTTGATCCCGACGATCGGGGAACCGGTCTTGAGCGCGAGGTCCATGATCTTGACGATCTTCTCGCCGTAGACCTCACCGAGGGAGCCACCGAAGACGGTGAAGTCCTGGGAGAACACGCACACCTGGCGGCCGTCGACGGTGCCGTAGCCGGTGATCACGCCGTCGCCGTACGGGCGGTTCTTCTCCATGCCGAACGCGACCGAGCGGTGCCGGGCGAACTCGTCGACCTCGACGAAGGAACCCTCGTCGAAGAGCAGCTCGATCCGCTCGCGAGCGGTCTTGCGGCCCTTCGCGTGCTGCTTCTCCTGCGCCTTGGCGGCCGGCTGGTGGACGGCCTCGTCGATGCGACGCTCGAAGTCAGCCAGCTTGCCCGCGGTGGTGTGAAGATCGATCGCGGGCTGGTCCGGCGTGGTCAGGTTCTCGGCACTCACAAGGTGGCACCCTACTGCGTGTGACCGAAGCAAATGCCCTCGACCATGTGAGGCTCGCCACAGGCGACGACGACTGGATCGTGCAAATTCTCGACGAGGCTCCGTCGACCAATCAGGTGCTCTCCGAGAGGGCCCGTGAGGGCGCGCCGGAGTGGCTCGTCGTGGCCACCGAGCACCAGACCGCGGGGCGTGGTCGGCTGGACCGTTCCTGGTCGACGCCCGCCTACAGCGCCCTCACCTTCTCGGTCCTGCTGCGCCCCGACGACCTCGCGCCGACGCGCTGGACGTGGCTGCCGCTGCTGACCGGACTGGCGGTCACCTCGGCCCTGCGTGAGCTCGGGTACGACGCCGGGGTGAAGTGGCCGAACGACGTCCTGGTCCGTACCCAGGTCGACGGTGCTGCGGCGGAGCGGAAGGTCTGCGGGATCCTGGTCGAGCGGATCGAGACGCCGGACGGGCCGGCCGCCGTGGTCGGGATCGGACTCAACACCTCGCTGACCGCCGAGCAGCTCCCGGTCGAGACCGCCACGTCGCTGGCGTTGGTCAGCGGTGCGCCGGTGGACCGCACGGAGGTGCTGATCACCGTGCTGCGCTCGCTGGTCGCGCACTACGCGGACTGGCGGGCCGACCCCGACGAGGTCGCCGCGCGCTACCGCGAGGTCAGCGCGACCCTCGGGCGTGAGGTGCGCGCCGACCTGCCCGACGGCTCCTCCCTGCACGGGACCGCGGTCGGGGTCGACCCGACCGGTTGCCTGACGATCCGCACCAGCGCCGGACCGGTCGTGGTCGCGGCGGGCGACGTCGTCCACCTGCGCGCGACCTGAGAGTGGGATGATGCGGCCGTGCCGGAATCACCACTGCCCGACGGAACGCCGCGGCGCTACACCTCGGACCAGGTCGCCGAACTCACCGGCGTCTCGACCGAGCGAGCCAAGCGGCTCTGGCGCGCGCTCGGGTTCGCCGACGCGGGCGACGAGGCGGTCTACACCGACGAGGACGTGGCCGCGCTCGCAACGGTCGCCGAGGTGCTGGACCTCGGCATCGTCGACTTCGACATGGCGGTCAACCTGACCCGTGGCCTCGGGCTGTCGATGGCCCGGTTGGCCGAGTGGGAGGTCTCCGCCCTCGTGCACCGCTTGGCGGGTCTGGACGGGCTCGACGTGGCGGGTGCCCCGCCGCGCGAGATCGCCGACCGCTTCGCCGAGCAGTTCAACCCGTCCTTCGAGAAGCTGATGGTCTATGCCTGGCGCCGGCACATGAACAACGCGATGGGCCGGCTCGACGCCGCCGACGAGGCGAACACGATCCAGGTCACGGTCGGGTTCGCCGACATCGTCTCCTTCACCGCGCTCTCGAACACGTTGACCGAGGAGAAGATCGGCGACCTCGTCGAGCTGTTCGAGTCGCGGTGCGCCGACGTGGTCGCGCTCCAGGGCGGCCGGATCATCAAGTCGCTCGGCGACTCGGTGCTGTTCGTGAACGAGGACCCCTTGCGCTCCCTCGACACCGCCGAGGGGATCATCAACGTGATCGGGCGCGACGCTCGGATGCCGGACGTCCGGATCGGGCTCGCCACCGGGTCGGTCGTCCTGCGGATGGGCGACGTCTTCGGACCGCCCGTCAACATGGCGGCCCGGCTGACCGCCGTGGCTCGGCGCAACCGGATCATCATCGACGAGACCACCGCCTCGCTGCTGCCGCCCGACCAGTTCGAGACCCGCCGACTGCCCGCACGCCCGGTGCACGGGTTCGGTGTCCTCGAGCCCGTCGCCGTGATGCGCCACTGAACCGCCGTCACCCTCGGTCGATGGCAGGAAGCGGCCACTGTCACTAGTGTGCAAACGGCCGAGGGACCTCGGTTCCGGCTCTTAACGTTTGCCGGGTGGGAGTGATCGAAGTGCAGGACGTCCAGCTCGACCCGGAGCGCCGCCGCGCGTGGCGGCACGGGCAGGAGGTCACGCTGTCCCGCAAGGAGTTCGACCTCGTCTACAAGCTGATCACCAACGCCGGCAGCGTGGTCAGCCGCGCGGAGTTGATGCGGGACGTCTGGGGCACCGAGTTCTTCACCTCCTCCAAGACCATCGACGTCCATCTCGGGTGGGTCCGCCGCAAGCTCGGCGACGACACCCGGCGCCCGAGCCTGATCACCACGATCCGCGGCCAGGGCCTGCGCTTCGAAACCGGCGGTCTGGCCGCCTGAGCGTCCCGCTACGCTTCGGTGCGTGGTTGAGTTCGCGCCGAAGCTGGCCGTCATCGGTGGTGGCCAGCTGGCCCGCATGATGGCGACACCCGCGATCGAGCTGGGGCTGCCGCTCCGTCTCCTCGCCGAGGCGGAGGGGGTGTCCGCCGCCCAGGTCATCCCTGACCAGCAGGTCGGTGACTACCGCGACCTCGAGACGTTGCGCGCCGTCACCGCGGGCTGCGTCGCGGTCACCTTCGACCACGAGCACGTGCCCACCGAGCACCTCCGCGCCCTGGAGGCCGACGGTCTGGCCGTCCGGCCCGGACCGGACGCCCTGGTCTACGCCCAGGACAAGGGCCTGATGCGGGAGCGGCTCACCGCGCTCGGTGCGCCCTGCCCGCGCAACGCGATCGTGACCTCGGTCGAGGACGTCGCCGCGTTCGGTCTGCCCTGCGTGCTCAAGACGACCCGGGGCGGGTACGACGGCAAGGGCGTGTGGGTGATCCGCGACGCCGCCGACGCCATCGAGGCGTTCGGCACCGCCGCGGCCGCCGGCGTCCAGGTGCTGGCCGAGGAGCTGGTGGACTTCCGTCGCGAGCTCTCGGCCATCGTCGCCCGCTCGCCCAGCGGTCAGGCGGCGGCGTACCCGATCGTGCAGACCACCCAGCGTGACGGGATCTGCCACGAGGTGATCGCGCCCGCCCCGGACCTCGACCCCGCGGTGGCGACGCAGGCCCAGGAGCTGGCTCTGCGGATCGCTGCTGAGCTCGGCGTGACCGGGATCCTGGCCGTCGAGCTGTTCGAGGCCGTCGACGCCTCCGGCGCGTCACGGCTGCTGGTCAACGAGCTCGCGATGCGGCCGCACAACACCGGGCACTGGACCCAGGACGGGGCCGAGACCTCCCAGTTCGAGAACCACCTGCGTGCGGTGATGGACCTGCCGCTCGGTGCGCCGACGCCGCGGGCCCCCTGGACCGTGATGGTGAACATCCTCGGCGGGGACAACACCGAGGCGGGGAGGCTGTACGACGGCTATCCGCACGCCCTGGCCCGCGATCCGCACCTGCGGGTCCACCTGTACGGCAAGGAGCTGCGCCCCGGGCGCAAGGTCGGCCACGTGAACACCTACGGCGACGACCTGGACGACTGCCTGGAACGGGCACGGCACGCGGCGGCCTGGTTCGCCGGTGACCTGGGCAACGAGAGCGAATGAGGGTGAGTGGGATGACCGAACAGAGCGTGCGCGTCGGGATCGTGATGGGTTCCGACTCGGACTGGCCCGTGATGCAGGCGGCCGGTGAGGCGCTGACCGAGTTCGGGATCGGCTGGGAGGCCGACGTCGTCTCCGCCCACCGGATGCCCGAGGAGATGATCGCCTGGGGCAAGCAGGCCCACGAGCGCGGTCTGTCGGTGATCATCGCCGGAGCCGGCGGTGCCGCGCACCTGCCCGGGATGCTCGCCTCGGTGACCCCGCTTCCCGTGATCGGGGTACCGGTGCCGTTGAAGTACCTCGACGGGATGGACTCGCTGCTCTCCATCGTGCAGATGCCGGCCGGTGTCCCCGTCGCCACGGTCTCGATCGGCAACGCCCGCAACGCGGGCCTGCTCGCCGCTCGGATGCTCGCGATCGGTGACCCGGAGCTCACCGCCCGGATCCTCGCGTTCCAGGACGAGCTCAAGGCGGCGGCCCACGCGAAGGGCGCCGTCGTCCGCGACGCTCAGCGCGGCTGAGCCGTCCCACTGACCGGGGCAGGGACGTTCGTCCTCAATCCGACGGAGAACGGTCGGACCGCGCTGAACCGGTCCCGGGCCTCTGATCGGTCCACCTAGCGTGCTGAGAAGTGCCGCATCGTCGCGGCGCTCTCGATCGAGAGGGATGGACTGTGGCTCTGCGTACCCGACTTGTCTCCTTGGCTGCGATCGGCGCACTCGGGGCGAGCACCCTCGCCCTCGCACCGACGCCCGCTCAGGCGAACCCCGCTCCGTCCGGCACCACGGTGGGCTACACCTGCACCGGCACCGGCGGACTCTCCGACGTCAGCCTTCCGCTGGTCCTCACGCTGCAGGACCTGACCGACGGGCTCACCGCCGGGACCCCGCTGCAGCCGGTGATCCACTCGGGTCTGGGTGAGGTCGGCAACGTCCTCACCGGCCTCTTCGACGTGCTCGACCAGATCGTCGGGGGACTGTTGACGTCGATCACGGATCTGCTCAACCAGATCCTGGGACACACCGCACCGACGAACCAGATCACCAGCACGGTCTCCAACCTGACCCTGCAGCTGGTCGACCAGCTCGGCTCCACGGTCTCGTCGGTCGGGGCCCAGCTGAGCAGCTCCGTGCCGTTGGACCAGATCAGCGAGAACAACCCGCTCGAGCTCGTCCTGGGCCAGCTCACCGGAGGCCTGACGGCGCCGGCCGCCGGCGACTACGACCTCACCCTGCCGGGCCACCTCGACCTGTCGATCCTCGGCTCGACGACCGCCGACCTCGACTGCGTGGTCACCTCGGTCGGCGGTGCGGTCGTGCACCTGGCCAACCCCCAGACCGACCGGGTCGTCGTGCACCAGGTGAAGGCCAAGGCCAACCCCCGGGTGGCCAACCCCTGCACGGTGAAGGCGGCCAAGGTCGGCACGAAGAAGACCACGCTCAAGCTGGCCGTGGGTCCGAAGAAGGTCAAGGCGACCCGCCACGGCCGGCTCGGCATCCAGGCCACCTACAAGCTGCGCAAGAACGGCACGGCGAAGCGGGCGCACGGCACGGTCCGGGTCTGCGACGGGTCGAAGTACCTCGGTTCCACCACGCTGAAGAAGGGCAAGCGGGTCGTGCTGCTGCCCAAGCTCAGCCCGGGCAAGCACCTGCTCGTGGTCCGGTACGCCGGATCGGGCAAGGCCAAGCCCGCCACCAAGCGGATCCTGGTGAAGGTCAAGCGCTGACCGAGTCCAGCAGCTCGCCGAGCTCGGCCCGGTACCGCCGGTAGGACGGCTCGTGCCAGGCGGAGCTGTCCGACATCGTGAAGCCGTGCGGCGCATCCGGATAGATCGCGCTCGTGAACGACGCACCGACCTCGACCATCGCCCGGTCGAGGTCGGCGGCGTTCTGCGGTGTCAGGTTGGGGTCGTGGTCGGCGTGCCCGAAGAGGTACCGGACCCGGCCGACCAGGTCGTGGTGCGGACTGGTCTCGGCGTCGGTGACCAGTCCACCGCCGTGGAAGCCGCCGACCGCGACGATCGCCTCGTGCTGACCCGCGGCCCGGATCGCGTGTCCCGCGCCCATGCAGTAGCCCACGGCTGCGACCGGGGAACCCGGAGGACGGAGCTCGTCGAGGGCCGCCATCCAGGCCGCCGAGTCCCGCCGAAGGCGCTCAGGGGTGAGTGCGTGCACGCGGTCCATCACGCCGGAGGCGAAGAAGGCAGCCCGGCCCTCCGGCACCCGCAGGTCCACGGTGGGTGCGAGGTCGGCTGCCGTGCCGTCGCGGTAGAAGGTGTTCGGCGCCATCACCAAGAAGCCCGACTCGGCGATCTCGGCGACCATCTCGGCCATCCGAGGGCGCAGTCCGATCGCATCCATGTACACCAGCACCGCCCCGCGGGCGGTGCCGCGGGGGTGGGCGAGAAGGGCTTCGGCGGAGCCGTCGGGCGTGGGAATGTTGATCGTCTCGACGTGGTTGTCTGACTCGTTCAGCGATGACGGCACGCGAGGACGCTAGCCGAAGCCGCTTCGCCCCAGCAGAGGAGTCCTGACATGACCAGCTCGAACCCGATCCCGGACCTCACCTTCAGCAACGGGGTGCGGATCCCGCAGCTCGGATTCGGTGTGTGGCAGGTCGCCGACGACGAGGCCGAGACCGCCGTCAGCACCGCGCTCGAAGTCGGCTACCGGCACATCGACACCGCGGCCATCTACGGCAACGAGGCCGGCGTCGGGCGTGCGCTCGCCGCCAGCGACGTGCCCCGCGAGGAGCTCTTCGTCACCACCAAGCTGTGGAACAGCGACCAGGGGTACGGCGCCACGCTGCGTGCCTTCGAGGCCAGCCGGTCCAAGCTCGGCCTAGAGGTCGTCGACCTGTACCTGATCCACTGGCCGACCCCGGCCCGCGACCTCTACCGCGAGACCTGGCGCGCCTTCGAGAAGCTCTACGCCGACGGCCTGGTGCGGGCGATCGGCGTCTCGAACTTCGCCCCCGACCACCTCGACCGGCTGCTGGCCGAGGCCGTCGAGGTGCCGGTCCTCAACCAGGTCGAGCTGCACCCGCGGTTCCGCAACCTCGCCACCGAGCAGGCCGACGCCACCCACCGGATCCTCACCCAGGCGTGGAGCCCGCTGGGTCAGGGCACGATCCTGACCGAGCCCGCGTTGGTGGCGATCGCCGCCGAGGTCGGCCGGACCGTCGCCCAGGTGGTGCTCCGCTGGCACCTGCAGGCCGGTCGCGTCGTGATCCCGAAGTCGGTGACGCCGAGCCGGATCGCGGAGAACTTCGCGGTCACCGACTTCGAGCTCACCGAGGCGCAGACGGCCGCGATCGACGCCCTCGACACCGGCAGCCGGATCGGCCCCGACCCCGCGGGGTTCAACGCCTGATCGCCGAGTCCCGGGTTCTGGTGCGCCGAGTCCCGGGTTCTGGTGCGTGCGGTCGGGGCATGATGCGGGGGTGACCAGCTACGACACCCTGACCCTGGACGTCGACGCCGACGGCGTCGCGCTGCTGACCCTCGACCGGCCGGACGCGCTGAACGCGTTCTCGATCGGCATGTTCGAGGACCTGCTCGACTTCTGGACCCGGCGCGCGACCGAGGACGACATCCGGGCGGTCGTCGTCACCGGCGCAGGGCGGGCGTTCTGCGCCGGCATGGATCTCAGCCGGGAGGGCAACGTCTTCGGGCTCGACGAGACCGTGGCTGACGTCTCGCCCGAGACCTTCGCCGACCGCTTCGAGGAGGAGCCGTGGCACTCCGGGGTGCGTGACACCGGCGGGCGGCTCTCCCTCGCGGTGGCTGCGCTGCCCAAGCCGGTGATCGCGGCGATCAACGGTCCAGCCGTCGGGATCGGCGCCACGATGACGCTGCCGATGGACATCCGGATGGCGTCGACGCAGGCGCGGATCGGCTTCGTGTTCGGCCGTCTCGGCATCGTTCCCGAGGCCGCGTCGTCGCACTTCCTGCCGCGGATCGTCGGGATCCAGCAGGCCCTGGAATGGGTCTACTCGGCGGACATCATCGACGCCGACGCGGCGTTGGCCGGTCGCCTGGTGAGGTCGGTGCACGAGCCGGACGACCTGGTCCCGGCCGCCCTCGAGCTCGCTCGCTCCTTCGTCCGTGGTCGTTCCCCGGTCGCTCTCGCGCTGGCCAAGCAGATGCTGCTGCGCAACACCGAGTCGCCGCTCCAGGCCCATCTCGCCGATTCATTGGCGATGTGGCACACCTCGGTCGGCGACGGCAAGGAGGGCGTGGCGGCGTTCCTCGAGAAGCGGCCCGCCGACTTCGGGGCCACGACCGCGGACGTTCCTCGGATCTATCCGCACTGAAAGTCGCGACTCGGCGCCCCAGAACCCGGGACTCGGCGCCCCAGAACCCGGGACTCGGCTAACCGGTGACCGACTTCGGCAGCCCGGTCGGGGTGCAGAGGCCGGCGGGGATGTCGGCGGTGGAGTCGGTCTTGATGTAGGTGAACATCCGCTGCGAGCGCTTGGGGTCCCAGTGCACGGCGAGGTCCTCGATCGGGATCCCGCACGTCATGCCGTCGGGCGGGGTGGTCCGGGTCATCGCCCAGGCCCACTTCACCGCGTCGAGGGCGCTGGCGCCCTCACCGAAGGCGAAGGACTTCGGGGCGGCGTGCGCCAGCTTCCAGTACCGGAACGGGTTGATCACCGACCACGGCGTGGTGACCTCGGCGCCGACGGCGTTGACCACCTCGCGCTGGTGCTTGGCGCGCGTGATGTCGCCGTACCGCGGGTCGGAGTGACGCGACCGGGCGTAGCCGAGCGCCTTGCGGCCACCGACCTGCTGGCAGCCCTTCTTGATGTCGAGCCCGGCCAGCGGGTCCTTCATGTCCGTGGTCGGGCAGATCGTGATCCCGCCGACGGCGTTGACGATGGAGACGATGCCGCCCAGGCCGATCTCGGCGTACTGGTCGATCCGGATCCCGGTGTTCTTCTCGACCGTCTCGACCAGCAGCTCGGGGCCGCCCCAGGCGAAGGCCGCATTGATCTTGGAGGTGCCGTGACCCGGGATCTCCACGATCGAGTCGCGCGGGATCGACATCAGCAGGTTCGGGCCGTCGCCGGTGTGCAGGATCATGATCGTGTCGGTGCGCTGACCGACGTCACCGCCGGTGTGCAACCGCTTGCGCTGCTTCGCGGTCAGCCCGGCGCGGGAGTCGGACCCGACCATCAGGTACGTCGTCCCCGGCTGTTCCGCCGGTCGCGCGCCACTGGGCTCGAAGGCGACCTTGGGCACGTCGCGCCAGGCGTTGATCGGCACCCAGACCAGGAAGGCGAGCCAGGCCGCCAGCAGGATCAGGACCACTCGCCGGACGGTCTTGAACCGCGGCCGACGGCGGGTGCGGCGGGACCGGTACTCGGTGCCGGGGCCGGGCTGCGGGCCGGGCTGCGGGCCGGGCTGGCCCGGCGGCTGGGCGGGCGGCGGGGAGGGCGGCGGGGTGGACGCCTGTGAGCGGGGCTGCACGGGCATCGCGCGGGTCGCCTCGGCGGGTGGGTTCGACCCTGGCTTGCCGTCGTACAGCCAGTTGAACTCCGGGTCCTGCTCGTCACTCACGCGCTCGAAGGTACCGTGCGCCCCGTGACTGGACCTGATTCTCGAGCCCCGCGCCGGACCGCCGACTTCTCCCGGGTCTCGCTCAACGAGGTCATGCGTCCCGCCCACTCCAACCTGCACGGCGGGGTGCACGGCGGCGAGATCCTCAAGCTCGCCGACACCTGCGCCGGCATCGTCTCGGCCCGGCACTGCGGCGGCAAGACGATGACGCGGGCGATCACGTCGGCCAGCTTCGACGCTCCGATCGAGATCGGTTCGCTGGTGCACGCGACCGGGACGGTGGTCGGCACCGGGCGGACCTCGGTCACGGTGGAGGTGGTCGTGGAGAAGGAACCGATCCACTCCGTCCAGCGGGAGCTGCGGGTCGTCGTGGCCCGGATGGTCTTCGTCATGGTCCACGTCGGCGACGAGGGACTTCCGTCCCCGGTTCCCGCGTTGGTGCCCGAGCTCGCCTGATCACCGCTCGATAACGCCGGTTCGGTGTGCGGCGTGGCGTGACCCCTGTGGCATCTGTGACTGGTGATACTGGCTTCGCCATTCCCGACAGGTAGAGGTAGCTCCCGTGCCCACTCCCACCGTTGCGAGCCGGTACAGCAACGCGGAAGAGCGTGCTGCCCGCGTCCGTTTCCGCCGCGCGCTCTCGCTGCTGGTGATGACGCTGGTCGTGCCGGGTTCGGCCCAGCTCCAGGCGGGGAACCGGCGGGTCGGTCTGATCGCCGTCCTGACGTGGCTCTCCCTGATCGTCCTCGGCGTGATGGCCGTTCTGGTCTCCCTCGTCTTCCCCGGCGTCGCGCTGTGGGCGGCCACCGACCCGACCCCCCTGGGGCTGCTCCGGCTCGGTCTGATCGTGCTCGCGCTCGGGTGGGCCGCCCTCTTCGTCGACGCCTGGCGGATCGGGCAGCCGCCGTCGCTGCTGCTGCCGCACCGCCGGGTCACGTTCGGGATCAACGCGGCGTTCTGCCTGGTCGTGGCCGGTGTGCTGCTGACCGGCTCCCACATGGTGAGCGTGCAGCGCGGCCTGATGACCTCGATGTTCTCGGGCACCCAGGTCGTCGGTGCCCACGACGGACGCTTCAACATCCTGCTGCTGGGCGGTGACTCGGGTGCGGGTCGGACCGGACTGCGCCCCGACTCGTTGACCGTGGCGAGCATCGACGCCGACACCGGCAAGACCGTGCTGGTCGGCCTGCCGCGCAACATGAGCAACTTCACCTTCAAGCCCGGCTCGATCATGGCCGAGCAGTTCCCGAAGGGCTGGGGCGGCGACGGCCGCTACCTCAACGGCCTCTCCACCTGGGCCGTGGACCACAAGACGCTCTTCCCGCACCCGCGCCGTGCGGGGATCGAGGCCACGATCGAGGGCGTCGAGGGCATCACCGGTCTCGACATCAACTACTGGGCGATGGTCAACATGCACGGCTTCCACAAGCTCGTCGACGCCGTCGGCGGCGTGGAGATGAAGGTCCGCGAGGACATCCCGATCGGGAAGACCGGCGAGATCACGGGCTGGATCAAGGCCGGCACCCGCACCCTCGACGGCGAGGACGTGCTCTGGTACTCCCGATCGCGGGCCACCTCGGACGACTACTCCCGGATGGCACGCCAGAAATGCGTGATGGGCGCGATGCTCACCCAGCTCTCGCCTCAGACCGTGCTGACCCACTTCAGCGAGATCGCCGACGCCAGCTCGTCGATGGTCTCGACCTCGATCCCGTCCAGCCAGGTCGGCACCTTCCTCTCGCTCGCGCTCAAGGCGAAGAGCCAGAAGATCGCCACCGTCTCCCTGGTGCCGCCGGCGATCGTCACCTCCGACCCCAACCAGCGCAAGATCAGTCGGATGATCAACCGCGCCATCGACGGGAAGCGGGCCAAGGCGAAGCCGAAGCCCTCGGCCAGCACCAGCACCACCCCGACGACCCCGAAGTCCGAGGAGTCCGGACAGATGACCGGCGGATCGTTCGGCACCCTGAAGACGGGGTACGCGGCCAACCAGTCCGACGACCTCGCTGCCGCCTGCTGAATGCTGAGGGGACGGCCCGCGCCCCCTAGGGTTGCCACGTGCAGAGCGTCGTGGCCGTGGTCGTCACCTACAACCGGGTGGACCTCCTCCGGCGACTCCTCACCCGTCTGCGTGAGGAGCAAGTCGACGCGATCCTCGTGATCGACAACGCCTCCACCGACGGCACAGCGGCCGCCCTGGCGGAGATCTCGGCGCTCGATCCGCGGGTCGTCGGGCGCACCCTGGACAGCAACACCGGCGGCGCCGGTGGCTTCGCGACCGGGCTCTCCTGGGCCGTGGAGCGGGGCGCGGACCTGGTCTGGCTGATGGACGACGACGGTACGCCGGCCCCGGACTGCCTCCGGACGCTGCTCGCCCAGCCCGACCTCGACTTCTGGGGCCCGGTCGTGGTGGACGAGGCCGCCCCCGACCGGCTGGTCTTCTCGATCCGCCCTCCCGGCGCCACCTCGCCCTGCACCTCGGCCGCCGAGGTCGAGGCGGCCGCGGGCCCGGACGGACTGCTGCGTGACATCGTGATCCCGTTCAACGGCGTCCTCGTGACCCGCGACCTGGTGGAGCGGATCGGGGTGCCGCGGGCCGAGTTCTTCATCTGGGGCGACGACCACGAGTACCGGTTGCGCGCCGAGGCGGCGGGCGCGCGGATCGCGACGGTCACCGCGGCCCGGTTCGAGCACCCCGCCGTGGGAGCCCTCGGCACGCCGATGCTGGGTGGGCGGATGACCTACAACGACTCCCCGAGCGACCTCAAACACTACTGCATGGCGCGCAACAACCTGCTCAACCTGCGCACCTACCGCGGGCTCCCGCACGCGCTCGCCTTCGTCGGCAAGACGCTGTGGTTCTACACCTTCACCCGCCCCTCGTTCGCCCGGATCAGGCTCAGCCTGTCGGCCTGGTGGGCTGCCGCGCGGGGCGACTTCACCGGACACGAGAGGTTCCTCCGATGACCGAGCTGACGGGGGAGTCGGTGGCGATCGTCGTCGTCACCTTCAACCGCGCCGACCTGCTGGAGCAGATGCTGCTCGGCCTGGCGAAGCTGGAGCACCCGGCCGACGCGGTGATCGTGGTGGACAACGCCAGCACCGATCGCACCGCCGAGGTGCTGACGCACAGCACGCTGGCCGGCCTGCAGGTGATCACGTCGGCGGAGAACCTCGGGGGAGCGGGTGGATTCCGCACCGGCGTCGAGGCGGCGTACGACCAGGGCTTCGACCGGATCTGGCTGATGGACGACGACGTCATCCCGGCGCCCGACTGCCTGACCGTGCTGCTCGCCCAGGACGAGGACTGCCTGATGGCGGTGCGCGAGGGCACCCGCGGGGACCTCGCCGAGTACGCGGCGCTGCGCTTCGACCTGACCAACCCGCTGCGGATCAAGCCCAAGACCGCCAGCGTCGTGTCCACCTACCCCACCCGGGCAGCGCTGCCGGAGCGGGTCGAGCTGGAGAACGTCGCCTTCGAGGGGTTCATGATCCGACGCAGCGTCGTCGACGACATCGGCCTGCCCGACGCCAGCTTCTTCATCTTCTACGACGACGTCGACTTCGCCCTGCGCGCCCGCGCGACCGGCCGCCGGATCTGGGCGATCAGGGACGCCCGCCTGGTCCGTCAGATCGACTTCAGCCAGCAGCACGACCTGGCCGGCTGGAAGGGGTTCTACATGTACCGGAACCTCTTCGTCGTGCACTTCCGCTACGGCACGAACCCGCTCGTCCGGCTCAAGCCGTGGGCGATCGCGGTCGCGGTCGCCGTGGTGAGCGTGCTGCGTCGGCGTCCGAGCGAGGCTCGGAACGTGCTCAGGGCCGTGTGGTCAGCGCGTCAGATGCGTGCACGGCCGGCTCGACCGCCTCGGCAGACTTGAGCACCGGCCGCCACCCCTCGTGGTTGCCGGTCCCGAGGGCCGCGACCCAGACCGCGAAGGCGCCCAACGCCGCACCGGCGATGACGTCGACCAGGAAGTGCCAGCCGAGGTAGACCGTCGCCATCACGGTGAGCACCAGCATCACCCAGGCCGCGACCCGGATCATCCGGTGCACCGGGATCAGCATCAGCGTCAGCGTGATGGTGACCATGATGCCGACGTGCAGCGAGGGGAAGGCGGCGATCGTCTGCAGGCCGTCGTACGTCGTCGGGTGGGCCATCACCTTGTTGTGGCCGTCCAGCAGGCTCTGCGCCAGCTCCGTCACATAGGTGTGCGGCAGGTGCGCGAACGTCTTCGGGTCCGAGTAGACCGGCCCGAGTGTCGGGACCGCGACGTAGAGCAGTGCCCCGAGCAGCCAGTCCACGCACAGCGCCGTGACGTACCAGGCGCCGGCGGTGGTGGTGCGCGACCACACCAGCGCGATGCCGATCGAGACCGGGACCAGCGCGATCCAGAGGAAGTAGACGCTGGAGAGCAGGTGGGCGGCCCAGCCCTGCCCCAGCAGGGTGTGCATCACCTCGGCCGGGTCGTGGCCGGCGAGCAGAATCTTGTCCAGGTCGGCCAGTCGGTCGTCCCAGTTGGCCGGGTTGGCGATCGGCGCCAGCGACTTCACGTTGCGGAAGGCGGCGTAGCAGACGTACCAGGAGGCGATCCCGTTGATCGCGAACCACCAGTGCGACCGCGGCCAGCGCTCCCGCATCACCGCGGAGAAGGCATGGTCGATCCGGCTCCGGCCACGGATCGAGCGCAGCACGACCCGGGGGATCACGTCGAGGGCGATCACGCCGACCACGATCAGGGGGAACCGGATGTAGCCCGGCAGCACGTTGTCAGGATCGTGCACCGGGACGTTCGTGGTGGCGGACATGACGAACATGACCGTGACCAGGATCAGGCCGCAGGCCCACGCCATACCCCACTGGCGGGCGGTCTGGCGGAGGATGGAAGTGAGATTCATCGCCCACAGAGTATGCCTGGCCCGCGCGGGGAATGCGGACCCTGGTCCCGCCTTTCGTAGACTCTTCCACCGTGTCAGCTGAACTTCCCGACCTCGCATCCGCGTCGCTGCCCGATCTTGTTGTCGTCGGCTCCGGCCTCTTCGGCCTCACCATCGCCGAGCGGGTGGCGGCCGAGCTCGACAAGAAGGTGCTGATCCTCGAGCGCCGCTCGCACCTGGGCGGCAACGCCTACAGCGAGTTCGACCCCGAGACCAACATCGAGGTGCACAAGTACGGCACGCACCTGTTCCACACCTCCAACGAGCGGGTGTGGGAGTACGTCAACCGGTTCACCTCGTTCACCGACTACCGGCACCGGGTCTTCGGTAAGTTCCAGGGGCAGGTCTACCCGCTCCCGATGAACCTCGCGCTGATCAACCAGTTCTTCGGGGAGTCCCACACCCCGGCCGAGGCCCGCGCCCTGATCGCGGAGCAGGCCAGCGAGATCGCCACCGAGGACGCCACCAACCTCGAGGAGAAGGCGATCTCCCTGATCGGCCGCCCGCTCTACGAGGCGTTCATCAAGGGCTACACCGCCAAGCAGTGGCAGACCGACCCGAAGGAGCTGAGCGCGGAGATCATCACGCGCCTCCCGGTCCGCTACACGTTCGACAACCGGTACTTCAACGACAAGTACGAGGGCCTGCCGACCGACGGCTACACCGCCTGGCTGACCCGGATGGCCGACCACCCCAACATCACCGTCCGGACCGACACCGACTTCTTCTCGGTGGCCGAGCAGTACAAGGGCAAGGTCCCGATCGTCTACACCGGTCCGGTCGACGAGTACTTCGGCAACTCCGAGGGCCGGCTGTCGTGGCGCACCGTGGACCTGGTCACCGAGATCCTCGACGTCGACGACTACCAGGGCACCGGCGTGGTCAACGCCAACGACCCCGAGGTCCCCTTCACCCGGGAGCTGGAGTTCAAGCACCTCCACCCCGAGCGGGCCGCGACCTACACCCCGGACAAGACCCTGGTCGTGCGTGAGTACAGCCGGTTCGCGACCGAGGACGACGAGCCGTACTACCCGATCAACACCTCCGAGGACCGGGCCAAGCTGCTCAAGTACCGCGAGCTGGCCAAGGCCGAGCCGATGGTGCTCTTCGGTGGCCGACTCGGCACCTACCAGTACCTCGACATGCACATGGCGATCGGCGCCGCGCTGTCGATGTACGACAACAAGATCAAGCCGCACTTCGCCGAGGGTGCCGCCTTCACGTCGGGAGGCGTCGCCGAATGAGCATGACCACCACCACCCACCCCACCACCCACACCGTCACCCGGGTCCTCCAGCGCCAGATCCTGCCGCTGGACCGCGACCTCGAGGTGATGGCGCTCTACGTCGACCTCGAGGACGCCCGACTCGACGAGGACAAGTACGTCGTCGGTGGCACCCAGGCGGCCAAGGACATCAACAACACCCAGATCCGGCAGGCCACCGGCGCGGGTCGTCGGGTGCAGCCCGAGCAGCTGATCGACCGCACCCACTTCAAGGTGTTGTCGGGGCAGAGCGTCTCGTTCGGGTCGTTCTTCAACGGCTTCGCCGCGTCCTACTGGCGCCGTTGGACCGTCGTGGACAGCGTCACCCTCAACGTCACGATCACGGGCGCCGACGCCCACGTGATCGTCTACAAGTCGCTCGCCAACGGCAACAGCCAGCGCGTCGACTCCGCGGTCGCGACCACCGACGAGACGACGACGTTCAGCTTCGACCTCAGCCTCGGGCCGTTCGTCGACGGCGGTTGGTACTGGTACGACGTCGTCGCCGGCATCGACCCCGCCGTCGTCACCGCCTCGTGGAGCGCGGACATCCCGGCCGACCGGCTGCGCGACCCCGAGGGTCACGGCACCGTCGACCTGGCGATCACCACGATGAACCGCCCCGAGTTCTGCGCCAAGCTGCTCCAGCAGCTGGGCGACGAGGACCTGGCGCCCTACCTCGACACCGTCTTCGTGATGGAGCAGGGCAGCAAGCTGGTCGCCGACAGCGACGAGTTCCCGGCGGCGGAGAAGGCACTGGGGGACAAGCTCCGGATCGTGGAGCAGGGCAACCTGGGTGGCTCCGGCGGGTACGCCCGCGGGCAGCTCGAGTCGCTGAACAAGGGCACGGCAACGTACGCCCTGATGATGGACGACGACGTCGTCTGCGAGCCCGAGAGCATCATCCGCCAGGTGATCTTCGGCGACCTCGCCCGACGGCCCACCATCGTCGGCGGGATGATGTTCAACCTCTACTCCCGCTCGCGGCTGCACAGCTTCGGCGAGATCGTCCACCCGTGGCGCTTCTGGTGGCTCACCCCGGAGGACGCGTTCGTCGCCTGGGACTTCTCCACCCGCAACATCCGCTCGGCGCGCTGGCTGCACAAGCGCTGGGACGTGGACTTCAACGGCTGGTACTCCTGCATGATCCCGCTCGAGGTGATGCGGCAGATCGGTCTCTCGCTGCCGCTGTTCATCAAGTGGGACGACTCCGAGTACGGCCTGCGCGCCAAGGAGGCCGGCTTCCCGACGGTCACCCTGCCCGGTGCCGCCGTCTGGCACGTGCCGTGGAGCGACAAGAACGACGCCCTCGACTGGCAGGCCTACTTCCACCACCGCAACCGGATCGTGGCGGCGCTGCTGCACTCGACCTACCCCAAGGGTGGCCGGCTGCTCCGGGAGAGCCGGAACAACCAGATCGCCCACCTGGTCTCGATGCAGTACTCCACCGCCGAGCTGCGTCTGCTGGCCATGGAGGACGTCCTGGCGGGCCCGGACAAGCTGCACGCGATGCTGCCGACCCGGTTGGGCGAGGTGAACGCGCTGCGCAAGCAGTTCAGCGACGCCCAGCTGATCCCGGACCGTGACGACCTGCCGCCCGTCCGGGTGACGAAGCCGCCGAAGAAGGGCCGCGCGATCTCCGAGGTCCCGGGCCGCCGGGCCCAGCTGGTCACCGCGGCGCTGGCGCCGATCCGTCAGCTGCGTCCCTCCCGTCCGCTCGCCCAGGACTTCCCCGAGGCGGAGGTGATGGCCAACGACGCCAAGTGGTACAAGCTCTCCGGCTTCGACTCGGCCATCGTGTCGATGAACGACGGCACCTCGGCGGCGCTCTACCGCCGCGACCCCGAGCGCTACCGGGACCTGCTCAAGCGCACCCTGGTGATCCACGAGCGGTTCCGTCGCGAGTGGCCGGCGCTGTCGGCCCAGTACCGTTCATCCTTGAAGGAGATCACCTCGCCGGAGGCTTGGACGACGACGTTCGGGCCCTGGCTCGAGTCCGGGGAGAGCGATGACTGAGGTCCGCCAGGAGCGCGTGGTCACCGGTGAGCTGGTCGACCCGTCGGCCACCACCGGCCTGTTGGAGGTCTTCCGGCGCCGTTACCTGCTGCGGCTGCTGGTCGAGCGCGAGCTCGCCGCCCGCTACGAGGGCTCCGCGCTGGGGTTCCTCTGGTCCTACCTCAACCCGCTGAGCCAGTTCTTCATCTACTGGTTCATCATGGGCAAGATCATGGGCCTGCACGGGAGTGTGCCCAACTACGCGGTGCACGTCTTCGCCGGCCTGATCGTGGTGCACTTCTTCACCGAGACCTTCGGTGCCGGAACCCGGTCGATCGTGCGGAACAAGTCGCTGATGACCCGGATGGCGCTGCCACGGGAGATGTTCCCGGTCTCCTCGATGCTGGTCTCGCTGGTGCACGTCGGGCCGCAGCTGGTGATCCTGCTGGGGGCCTGCCTGCTGACCGGTTTCCACCCCGACTACATGACGGTCGTCGGGCTGCTCTTCTCGATCGCGATCGCGATGATCCTGGGCACCGGCCTGGCCCTGCTGTTCAGCGTGGCCAACGTGTTCTTCCGCGACTTCGGCAGCTTCGTGGGGATCGTGACCAACTACGTCCGCTGGGGCGTGCCGATGGTCTACTCGTACCAGATGGTGCAGGACAACCTGCCCACCTGGGCGGAGCGGATCTATCTGTCCGACCCGATCGCGATCGCGGTGCTGATGATGCAGCGCGCGTTCTGGGTCCCGACCGGAAGCGACCAGGAGGACACGGCGGCGCACATGCCCGACCACCTGATCGGCTGGGGCGTGATCGGGATCCTGATCAGTCTCGCCGTCCTGATCGTCGGCCAGATGGTCTTCACCAAGTTCGAGAAGCGAATCCCGGAGCGCCTCTGATGAGCATCGCAGTCAAGGCCGACCACGCCACCAAGCTGTTCACCCTGCGGTATCACAAGACCTTCAAGCAGATGACGGTCGCGATGATGCGCGGCCAGGAGATCAGCAACACCTTCACCGCCGTCGACGACGCCAGCTTCGAGATCCAGCAGGGCGAGTCGGTCGGCCTGATGGGGCTCAACGGCTCCGGCAAGTCGACGCTGCTGAAGATGATCAACGGCACCATGCGTCCCGACTCCGGCTCGGTGAAGACCCGCGGCCGGATCTCGGGGCTGATCGCCACCGGCGCCGGCTTCCACCCGCAGCTCTCGGGCCGGGAGAACATCTTCCTCAACGCCGCCATCATGGGGATGTCGCAGCGCGAGACCGAGCGCAAGCTCGACGACATCATCGAGTTCGCCGACATCGGCCGGTTCATCGACGCACCCGTCGGGACGTACTCGAGCGGGATGAGCTCACGGCTGGGATTCGCCTCCGCGATCCACGTCGACGGGGACATCTTCCTCGCCGACGAGGTCCTGGCGGTGGGGGACAAGCCGTTCAAGAAGAAGTGCATGGCCAAGATGGAGGAGATCCGCAACAGCGGCGTCACCCTCATCTACGTCAGCCACGCCGCCGCCTCGGTCGCACGGATGTGTGACCGCGTGATCGCCCTGGAGAAGGGCAAGATCGGGTTCGACGGTCCGGCGATCGCGGGGATCAAGTACGTCGGCTACGGCGAGGATCTCGGCGTGCTCGGCCAGGAGGACAACGAGCTGGGAGCCGACGTCTGAGCGACGCTCCCACCCCACGCTTCGAGAGGGGCCACACCGTGTCGGTGTGGCCCCTCTCGGCGTTAGGAAGCGAATTACATCGATGTAATTTTACTTTAATCTGCGATTCGTCGGCGTGGCGAATGGAAATTACAACGTTGTAGTTACTCACGAACCCTTCCCAGGGTGCCGTTACTGGTGTGAAAGTTGAGGCCTTGTGTGACTCTTCCCCGCACACCTGGAGCGTTCCATGTACCCCCAGAAGTTCGTTGCCGGCTGCCAGCAGGTGCTGGTCCTCGGTGCCGTCTGCGCCGTCCTCGTGCCGGCGGCCAACGTCGTCTCGCTGGACATCGTCCGCGAGGCGCCGCAGTCGTCGTCCACCTCGGCGTCATCGACCCCGACGTCGACTCCTGAGTCGACCCCGGCGACCTCGGTCGTCCCCGTCGGGACGGTGGACGCGGACGTGCGCCAGGTGGCCCTGACCGCGCCGGCGGACGGCGTCCGCCCGACGCTCGTCGGTCGGGGATCGCACGACGCGACCAGCGCGGTCTTCGTGCCGGGCGCCGAGGACGTGGCCGCGACCCAGATCGCCGACACCACGACCGGGACCACGACCATCGTCTCCGACCCGCAGCCGGTGACCGGCTTCGGCACGGTCGGCGTGACCTGGGAGCACGGCGAGGACCTCTCCGAGGACGAGATCTCGCTGCAGATCCGCACCCAGACCGACGGCACCTGGGGCGCCTGGCAGGAGCTCGCCTACCACGACGAGCACGGACCGGACGCCGGCACCGCCGAGGCCGCCGAGGCGCGTCCCGGCAGCGACGAGGCCCTCGTCGGCCACGTCGACCAGGTCCAGGTCAAGGCCGAGGTCGCCGCGGACGCGGTGCCCGAGGACATGACGATGAGCGTCATCGACCCGGGCAAGGCCACCTCGACGCAGGCCGAGGCGCCGGACATCGACACCAGCGAGGTCGCTCCGACCGCGAACCTGGACGATCAGGGCAGCGAGACCGAGACCGGCGCCCAGCTCGTCGGCGCCGAGACCGGCCAGATCAACCTCGCCGCCGGCGCGGTCACGAAGCCGGCCATCTACAGCCGCGCCCAGTGGGGTGCCAACGAGAAGCTGCGCGAGCAGTCGGCGCCGTCGTACGGGACGATCCACGGCGCCTTCGTGCACCACACGGTCAACGCGAACGACTACACCGCCGCCGAGGTGCCCGGCATCCTGCGCAGCATCTACGCCTACCACGTGAAGTCGAAGGGCTGGCGCGACATCGGCTACAACTTCCTGGTCGACAAGTTCGGTCGGATCTGGGAGGGCCGGTACGGCGGCGTGGACCGTCCCGTCGTCGGTGCCCACACCGAGAACTACAACGACGACTCGTTCGCGATGAGTGCGATCGGGAACTACGACATCGCCCAGCCCTCGCAGGAGATCGTCGGCGCCTTCGCCAAGCTCTTCGCCTGGAAGCTGTCCCTGCACGGGGTCTCCGCGGCGGCCACCAGCGCGACGATCCAGGGCAAGAAGTTCGCCAGCCCGATCATGGGTCACCGCGACACCAAGTCGACCGCCTGCCCCGGGAAGTACCTCTACGCCCGGATCCCCGACATCCGCCGTGCCGCGGCGTCCCTGCAGAAGGGATGGGCCTTCGCCGCCCGCGACGCCAACCTGGTCGGCTCGGCGCAGCCCGACATCATCGCCCGCCGCGCCAGCGACGGCCGCGGCGTCATTATTCCGACCACCGGCGCGTCCGGCTTCCGCGGCAGCGTGCTGTCCAACGGCGGCAAGAGCTCGTTCCTGCTCTCGCCCGACCTGACCGGCGACGGTCGCGCCGACGTCGTGGCCTGGAACGCGAAGGGGGATCTCGCGATCCGGCCCGGCACCGCCCAGGGCGCGTTCGGCAAGGCGGTCCTGCGGACCACCCGCGCCAAGGGCCGCAACCTGGTCGTCGCCCTCGGCGACGTCACCGGCGACAAGCGCAACGACCTCGCGGTCCGCTCGACCAAGACCGGGCGCCTGACCCTGCTGGTCGGCTCGGGCACGGGCCGCTTCACCACCCGCGCGATCACCCTCGGCAGCTTCGCCGGATTCAACTGGATCAGCGGGGGAGACGTCGACGGTGACGGCCGCGCCGACATCCTCGGCCGTGACACCCGCGGCGGCCTGTCCTGGTGGGCCGGGAACGGGACCGGCTCGTTCAGCGCCCGCCGCAGCCTCGGCGCCGGCTTCCAGAGCGCCTCCTCGCTCGCCGCCGCCGACTTCAACGGCGACGGCCGCACCGACCTGATCGTCCGCTCGGCGAGCAACAAGAACGGCTACGTCCGGCTCGGGACCGGGACCGGCTTCTCCGGCAACCTCGGCCCGTACTCCGGGTTCAAGAAGGTCGGCGCCATCCTCGGTGCCACCCAGGTCGTCGGAGGCGCCAGCCCCGAGGTGCTCACCCGGGTCGGCGGTCGGATCAGCCTGCTGCTCAAGAAGGACGGCACCGACCTCGGCCTGCCGGTCACGACGAACCTCGACCTGCGCACGGCGAACCTGGTGCTCAACGCCGGCGACTGGAACGGCGACCACCGCGGTGACGTGATCTACCGGGCCACGTCGGGAGTCCTCTACCTCGCCCTCGGCAACGGTGCCGGCACGTTCGCCGGGGCCTACAGCCTGGGCAACTTCGGTGGCTTCAGCCTGATCGCCGCCGTCGGCGACATGACCGGCGACGGACTGCCCGACCTGATGGCGCAGAACTCCTCGGGGATGCGGATCTTCCCCGGCAACGGCCGGACCGGGGTCGCGGCGTCGTACCCGATGTACGGCCGGATCGCCGGCACCGCCCAGATCGCCGGCGGGACGTGGGACGCCGACAAGGCTCCCGACGTGCTGATCCGCAACGGCGACGCGTTGGTGCTCTACCGCGGCAACGGACCCGGCGGCCTGGCCAGCCCGCGGACCGTCTCGACCGGGATGAACACCTACGACTGGGTGATCGGGATCGGCGCCCTCGCCGGCACCGGCCACTCCGACCTGGTGGTGCGGACCAAGACCGGCGTGCTCTACGCCCTGGCCGGCCAGACGGACGGATCGATGGGCAAGCGCCGCGTCCTCGGCTACGGCTTCGGGGGATACGACCTGGCCGGATAGGAGAACACGATCACTCGAAGCGCTCCGTCACCCGCTCGTCGGCCGCAATGGCCTCGAGCCGGGCAGGAGTCGCCCGAGTGACCAGGACCAGTGAGCCGCCGCTGAGCAGCGGCTCGGTCAAGCTGGCGAATCCCGGTGGGGAAGCCGGGTTCGCCACCGTGAGGACACGACGGTTCGTCGCGTCCTGGGGGCGGCCGTTCGGTGGGGAAGCCGCGGCCGCCCCCCACACGTCCTGCTGGGCCACGCTCCGGCCGTCGACCTCGATCGCCGGGTCGGTCGGAGCCGCCGGGTCCCAGGGCGTGAACGCATCGGGCTGGCCCCAGATCTCCACGCCGACGTCGTGCACCCCCGCGGGCAGGGGATCGGCGAACCGCACGCCGAGCGGGCGCAGCGAGCAGGCCAGCACGGGTCGCGTCGCCGCACGGGGTGCCCAGGTGTCCAGACCATCGGGACCGGTCACGACCACGTCGGCACTGTCGTCGGTGACCAGGACGAGTCCGCAGTGCCAGGCTGCACCGAGGAAGACGGTGCCCAGCCAGTGCGGCGGCAGGTCGATCCGGATCCGTTGCCCCTTCTCCAGGCCGAGCTCGTCGGCCAGCAGCGAGCTCGCCTTGGCGATCCAGTTCGCCCAGGTGATCAGGGACAGCTCGACGCGCTCTCCGGTGCTCTCGTCGTAGTACGTCAGGAACGGCTGGCTCGCGTCGCCGCGCAGTCGGGCCGCGAGCACGGTGGAGAAGGTGGTCACGGACACATCATCGTTCATCCGGCACGCTGCTGCTCCGGCCCGGCCATGGCCTACCCTCAACGGCATGATCGGGAAGCTGAACATCGAGCACTTCTACGCCGTGATCCCCGCAGGTGGTGCCGGTACCCGGTTGTGGCCGCTCTCGCGCCAGACGGCGCCGAAGTTCCTCCGCGACCTCACCGGGAGCGGCCGTTCCCTGCTGCAGGAGACCTTCGACCGGCTCGAGCCCCTGGTCGACGACCGCTTCCTCGTCGTCACCGGGCACGCGCACGCCGATGCGGTCCTCGAGCAGCTCCCGCAGCTGGCCGGGCGGATCCTCGCCGAGCCGAGCCCGCGCGACTCCATGGCGGCGATCGGCTGGGCCGCCGCCGTCCTCGAGCAGCGTGATCCCGAGGCGATCATGGGCTCCTTCGCGGCCGACCACGTGATCACCCGGGCCAAGAAGTTCACCGAGGCGGTGCACCAGGCCGTCGAGGTCGCCAGCGACGGCTGGCTGGTCACGATCGGGATCCAGCCGACCTTCCCCTCGGCCGCGTACGGCTACATCCACGCGAGCGCACCGCTGGACGGGCACCCCGGCGCCAGCCGGGTCGACGAGTTCGTGGAGAAGCCCTCGGTCGAGGTCGCCCAGGGCTACCTGGACCACGGCGGCTACAAGTGGAACGCGGGCATGTTCGTCGTCCGACCCGGCGTGCTGCTCGACCTGCTCGCCGCCGAGGATCCGGAGTTCGTGGAGAAGCTGCGCACGATCGCGGCCAAGCCCGACCTGGTGGCCGAGGTCTGGCCCTCGCTGCCGAAGGAGCCGCTGGACACGGCCGTGGCCGAGCCGGCGGCCGCCGCCGGGAGGGTCGCCACCGTGAACGCGCACTTCGGCTGGGACGACGTCGGGGACTTCGACTCCCTGGCCGCCCTCCTCGACGCCGC
This sequence comes from Nocardioides sp. JCM 18999, assembly GCF_055391175.1. NCBI lineage: Bacteria > Bacillati > Actinomycetota > Actinomycetes > Propionibacteriales > Nocardioidaceae > Nocardioides > Nocardioides sp. JCM 18999. The sequence goes on along the minus strand of NZ_AP043887.1, from coordinate 2,431,751 downwards.
CCTGACCGTGGACAACGAGGGCCCCACGGTGCTCGGTGACGTCGCCCTGGTGCGCTCGATCGACTCCAGCGGCCTGGTGGTGCCCAACAGCGGCCGAACCATCGCGGTGGTCGGGATGGAGGACGTGGTCGTGGTCGACACCGACGACGCGGTCCTGGTCACCACCCGGGCCCACGCGCAGCAGGTGAAGCAGATGGTCGTCGCGCTCCAGAAAACGGGAAAGCCGGACCTCATCTGAGGTCCGGCTCTCCGCTGGACGTGACGACGGAGGCGTCACATGGCGTTGGGCTCGGGGCTGTCCAGGTAGGGGTACTCGGTCATGAACTTCTTCAGGGCCTCGCCGGAGGTGCCGGCGCAGTACTGGAAGGCGCCGACCTGCTTGGTGGTGTCGGTCTGACCCGCGCCGCCCGCCGACCAGTGCGTGATCGCCAGGTGCTGGCCCTTGGGGAACACCTGTCCACCGGCGTGCTCGGTGTCGGTCTGGGTGATCTCCGACGGCAGCTTGTCCTCGTCCGTGTACCACGGGACGACCTTGAACTTGTAGCGGAAGTTCTTGTCGCCGGGGAACTTGTTGGCGATCGCCCGCAGCTCCGCGATCTGGTCGGCGTCGGCGTTGATCGTCTCGTCGTACCAGACGATCGTGTAGCCGTGCTCCAGGTTGTGCACCAGGGCCTCGAGCTGCGGACGCTCGTCCCAGGCGTAGAACTTCTTCTCCATCGCGACCGGGGCGACGCCGGCCTCGTTCCAGTGCGGACCGAACGCGGGCGGCGCGGTCGTGTACGTCACGACGGTGCCGGTCGCCACGTGCTGCTGGTTGCCGTCGGCGGGCTTGGTGGTGATCGCCTGGCAGGTCGACGCCGGAGCGCCGATCGAGGAGAGGTCGACGTCGTTGAACTTCCGCTCGTCCCACCAGTCCTTGACCGGCTGGTAGGCGGCAGCCACCACGATCAGGACGGCGACGACGATCAGCGGAACGATGATCGTCAGGCCGCGCCGACGGTCACTGCTGGCCTGCTTCTTGCGGATGTCGTCGATGACCGCCCGACGGTTGTTCTGGGCGGCGGTCTTCTTAGCCACGTGGATCGTCCTCGGTGATGACTCGGTGGTGCTCTGGCGTCAGGTCGCGGCAGAGTCTACGGAGTGGCCGGTCGCAGCGTGGAACTCTCGTCGAGTTCCCAGCCGAACGCGAACGCCAACGCCGCCACTCCGGCCCGGTTCTCGGGCCCGATCGGAACGGTCAGACGGACCACGTCGTCAGCGACCGTCGCGGCGAGGTCGAGGGCGGTCGCCAGGGCCGCGACGAGCTCCTCAGCCTCGGCCGGCGCCCCGAACGGGGTGCGGTCGCCCGGCTCGCCCCGCAGGGCCCGTACGACGGCCTCGCGGGCGCCCCAGCCGAAGAGGTCGGTGCCGTCGTCCCGGATCAGGATCCCGGCCCCTGAGCCGTGCTCGCCGACCGGGAGGACCAGGTCCTCGCGTCCACTGATCACGGCGAACGGTCGGCCGCGCAGCTTGCCCTGGGCGAGCTCGGCGGCGCCGGCGAGCTCATCGGCCACGGCCGGGGCGGTCACGATCAGCGGGTTGCCGTAGGCGTCGGTCCGGCCGGCGAACTCCTCCAGCACGGTCAGTCCCGCGGCGCCGATGGCGATGTCGGTCTGGCCGGCCCGCCAGGCACGACCGGCGGTGTCGGTGATCACGACCGCCACGTTGGTGCCGGTGCGGGCGTGCAGGGTCTCCCGCACCCGGGCCGCGGTGGCGTCAGGATCGCGGGGGAGCAGCAGCACCCGGCCCGCCTCGACGTTCGAGGCGTCGATGCCGGCCGCAGCCATGGTGAGCCCGAGGTGGTTGCGCACGATCCGGGTCTGGCCGCGGGAGGCGACCGGTCGGACCGTCTCCTCGTCGAGCACGTCGTCGCGGGTGCCGAGACGCATCTGCCCCTCGGCCTTGCTGACCACCTTGCTCGTGATCAGGACGACGTCACCGTCGTGCAGCAGCCGGCCGGTGGTGCCGAGGGTGAGCAGGAAGATCTCGCCGACGTCGTCGCCCTCGCGGATCTCGCCGACCCCGGTCGGCGCCCAGACCTGCAGCATCAGGCGTCCCGGCCGGTGATGACGCCGCCCGGGGCGACCAGGTCGATCGCGGCGGCCGCCATCGCGGCGGTCGCGTCCAGGTCGCGCATGAACAACGGCACCGCGGCGGCGTTCAGCCCGGCCGCGGCGAAGCGGGGGAGCAGACCGGCGTCAGCGGTGTCGACCAGCCAGCCGTCCAGGATGCCCGTGTCGGTGCTGCGCGATCCGTAGTGCAGGCCGACGCCGGCCGCGCTGACCTCGATGTCCTGGCTGGTCAGCATCTGCTCGGCCATCCCGTGCACGTGGTGGCCGCCGATGATCGGGGAGAGGCCGACGACGCGGGCCGTGGTGGTGCGCAACGCCTCGCGGACGCCGGCCACGCCGAGGATGGTGCCGACCGAGACGATCGGGTTCGAGGGCGGGACGACGACCAGGTCGGAGTCCCGGATCGCCTCGAGCACCCCCGGGGCCGGGGTGGCCTCGTCCAGGCCGACGAAGACGAGGGACTCGGCCGGGACCGCCGCGCGCAGCCGGACCCAGTACTCCTGGAAGTGGATGGCCCGTCGACCGCTGGGCGACTCGGGGTCGGCGATGACGACGTGGGTCTCGGTGCGGTCGTCGCTCATCGGGACCAGCCGGACCGCGTCGCCGTACCGCGGGGTGAGCCAGCGCGAGGACAGCGCGCTGGTGACGGCCGAGAGCGGGAAGCCGCTCTCCAGCATCTGGGTGCGGACCAGGTGGGTGGCGGCGTCGCGATCCCCGAACCCGAACCAGGTCGAGTCGACGCCGTACGCCGCCAGCTCGGCGTTGAGGTTCCAGGACTCGTCACGCCGGCCCCAGCCGCGGTCGGTGTCGATGCCGTCGCCGAGGGTGTACATCACGGTGTCGAGATCGGGACAGATCTTCAGGCCGTGCAGCCAGAGGTCGTCGCTGGTGTTGGCGATCACCGTGACCGTCGCGTCGGGGGAGACGCCGGGGAGGGATCCGGCCGCGATGCCGTGCAGGAGACCCTGCAGGAAGCGGGCGCCACCGACGCCTCCGGAGAGCACGGTGATGGTGGAGATGGGGTGCTGAGTGCTGGCCACCGGCACATCCTCCCCTGTGTCGGAAGGCGACGGACGACGGGGTTTGCTGTCAGAACCAGCCTTGTACCAGAATCACCTCTTGACTTGGCGGAACGACAGGCATGTAATTCCTGCAGTGTTGTTTTCCTCAATTACCCAGCTCCTTCACCGATGAAGGGGGCTGCAGACGGGTTCAACAAGCAGGGTCGAAAGGGCGAATGAACCATGCGAGAGCTGTTTCTCCTCGGGCCTGACGCCGATGAAGGCAACTGGACCGAGCGGGCACTGTGTGCCCAGACGGATCCGGAAGCGTTCTTCCCGGAAAAGGGTGGATCCACCCGGGAGGCGAAGAAGGTGTGCCAGACCTGCGAGGTGCGCGATGACTGCCTCGAGTCGGCGTTGATGAACGACGAGCGTTTCGGTATCTGGGGCGGGCTCTCAGAGCGCGAGCGCCGCAAGCTGAAGAAGCGGGCGGTCTGACGACTCGGCCCCCTTCCCGATGAGTCGGTAGGCTCATCGGCTGTGTCTGTTGCGCTGATCCTCGTTGCGCACGACGGCGCCCGTTGGCTGCCGACCGTGATCGACGGGATCGGCGCACAGTCGCTTCGACCCGACCAGGTGGTCGCGGTCGACACCGGCTCCCTCGACGGCAGCGCGGACCTGCTGCGGGACGCCTTCGGTGCGGTCCAGGTCCTCGGATCCTCGACCACCTTCCCCGACGCCCTCGGTCACGGGCTCTCCCACCTCGACGACGACGTCGACTGGATCTGGATCCTGCACGACGACTCCACTCCCGACCCGGCCGCTCTGGAGATCCTGGTCCAGGCGACCGCCGAGTTCCCCGAGGCCTCGATCCTCGGCCCGAAGCTCCGCGAGTGGCCCTCCCTGCGGCGCCTGCTCGAGGTCGGCATCACGATGTCGGGCACCGGGCGGCGGGAGACGGGCCTGGAGCGAGGCGAGTACGACCAGGGCCAGCACGACGAGATCAGGCCCGTCCTGGCGGTCAACACCGCCGGCATGCTGGTGCGCCGCTCGGCCCTGGAGGCCCTCGACGGGCTCGACCCCCAGCTGCCGCTGTTCGGCAACGACCTCGACTTCGGCTGGCGCGCCGCCCGCGCCGGCCTCACCACGCTGATCGTCCCGCCGGCGGTGGTCTTCCACGCCGAGGCGGCCCATCGCGGGATCCGGCGGACCGCGCTGACCGGGCGGCACACCCACTACCAGGAGCGTCGCGCCGCGCTCTACACCGTGCTGGCCAACGGCAAGGCTTGGACGCTGCCCTTCCAGTTCGTCCGGATGCTGCTCGGCTCCCTGCTCCGGGTCATCGGGCTGCTGCTCACCCGGCAGGTCGGCCAGGCGCTCGACGAGCTCGCCGCTCTGGGGTCGGTCTACGCCCGCCCGGGCACCATCCACCAGGCCCGGAGCCGTCGGCGGGCCCTGGACGCCGCGCCGCCCGGCCACGTCCGGACCCTGCTGGCCCCGTGGTGGTTGCCCTACCGCCACGGACTCGACTTCGTCACCGACGTCGCCTCGGCCGTCACCACGTCGGCCTCCGACCTGGCCGAACGCCGTCGGCTGGCCGCGGCCGCGGCCGATCCCGCCTCGTTCGCGGCCCGGGAGCGGGCCTCGTCGTCCGGCCAGGACGGTGACGACGACGAGGACGCGATGCTGCGTGACTCCGGACTCGTGGTCCGGTTCCTGACCAACCCGATCGCGGTGCTGCTCGCCCTGGCGGTGCTCGCGCTGCTGATCGCCACCCGGGTGGCGTGGGGGAGCGTCGCCGGCGGCGGGCTGTCGCCGTCGCCGAGCAGCATCGGATCCTGGTGGAGCCTCAGCCTCTCCTCGTGGCACGAGATCGGGCAGGGCACCGCCGTGCCGGCGCCGCCGTACGTGCTCTTCCTCGCCCTGCTCGGAACCGTCGTGGGGGGACACGCCGGCACCGCCGTCAGCCTGGTGCTGATCGTGGCGCCGCTGCTCGCACTGTGGGGTGCGTGGCGGTTGCTGCGGGTGGTCGGCCGGTTGCTCTCGATCTCCGGTGCCTCCCGTTGGCTGGTGCTCTGGGGTTCGCTGGTCTGGGCGCTGGTGCCGCTCGTCGCCGGTGCCTGGTCGGACGGTCGGCTCGGCCCGGTGGTGGCCGCCGCCCTCCTGCCGTGGCTGGTGCACGCGGCCCTCGGCTTCGCCGACCCGGACGCCGATCGCCGCTGGCGCGCCGGTTGGCGGACCGGGCTGCTGCTGACCGCGATCGTCGCCTTCACCCCGACCGCGTGGTGGCTCGCGCTGCTGGTCGCCGTGATCTGCGTCGTCGTCGCCCTCGTCCTGCTGCGACTCCACCCCGGCCGCACCCTCTGGGGGCCGCCCGCGATCGCGCTGGCCGTGCCCGTCGTGGTGCTGGCGCCGTGGTGGGTGGCGGCGTTGCGGCACGGTGCCGGCGTGGGGCTGTGGCTCGACGCCGGCCGCCCGCCCGCCCACGCCGTCGCGGGCTGGGACCTCGCGCTGGGGCGGATCACCGATCTCGGTGCACCGTGGTGGGCCGGCCTCGTGCTGCCGGTCCTCGCCCTGGTCGCCCTGGTCCCGGCGCGGACCCGGATCCCGGTGCTCGCCTGCTGGCTGATCGCGGTGCCGACCGCGGTCGTGGCCTGGCTGCTCTCCCAGGTCACGCTGCACTTCGGAGCCCAGGAGGCTCCGGTCGGCACCGGCTTCCTGCTCGTCCTGCTCCAGGGGATCGCCCTCCTCGCTGCCGTCATCGGCGCCCAGGGAGCGACCACCGGGCGCCGCTCGGTGCCGCGCCCGCTCGCGGCCCTGGTCGTGGCGGTGGCCCTGGTCCCGCTCGGCGTCGGCCTGGCCTGGTCGATCGCCGACGGCGAGGGTGCCCTGGGCGACACCGTGGAATCGGTCATCCCCGCCTACATGCTCGAGGACTCCGCCTCCGACCCGGCCCACGGCATCCTCGTCCTGCGCGGATCCGTCGCCGACGGCGTGCGCTACGAGGTCGTCCGCGGTGAGGGGATCACCGTCGGGCAGGACGAGGTCCTGGCGCTGAGCGAGCCGCCGAGCGCCTTCACCGACCTCGTCACCGCCTTCATCTCCCAGCCCACCGACACCACCGTCGGCGACCTGGCCGACCAGGGCATCCAGTACGTCGTCGCTCCGGCCCCCGCGGACGGCACCGTCGCCGCGACCATCGATGCGACCGGGGGCCTGTCCCAGGCCAGCACCGGGTCGCGGGACACCCGGGCCTGGCGGATCGACGCGACCCCGTCCGCGGCCGCCCTCGACGGCCCCACCGACTGGTTCCGGTGGCTGCTCGTCCTGATCCAGCTCGCCGGGCTGATCGTGGTCCCGGTGCTCGCCGCACCGAGCTGGAGGCGTGAACGATGAGGAACCGGATCGACCTCACCGTCGTCCTGGCGGTGCTCTTCCCCCTGGTGGTGGCGCTCGTCCTCGCCCTGACGCACCCCGAGCCCGCCCGGATCGTCGCCACGCCGCCGACCGCGGTACCCCTGACCGCGGCCGAGCTCACCTGCCCCGGCCGGCTCGCCAGCAGCACCGACCGTGCGGTCCTGTCGGTCGGATCCTTCGCCGGCGAGGGCGCCACCGGCGAGGCGATCGTCACCACCGGGAGCGACACCGGGACCGAGACCGACACGTTCGGGCTCACCGACACCGAGGTGGCCCGGGAGACCGCACCCCCGACGGCCAGCGTGGTCTCCAGCAGCGGTGCGACCGCGCCCGGGCTGGCGGCGATCACCTCCACCACCACCCCGCTGAGCGTCGCCACCTGCTCCGCGCCGCTCGACAGCCTCTGGTTCACCGGCGTCGGGGCGGGCCCGACGCAGGACTCCGTCCTCGAGCTGACCAACCCCAACGGGGGTGCGGCCGTCGCCGACATCGAGGTCCTGGGTGACAGCGGCCCCCTCGACGTGCCCGACCTGCGAGGGGTCGCGGTCGCCGGCGGCGGCAGCGTCCAGCTCGACCTCGGTCAGATCATCCCGAGCACCGCGACCCTGGGCCTGCACGTCACCGTCGTCCGCGGCCAGCTCGGCGCCGCGGTCCGTGACCGGGGCGAACGCCTCACCGGCGGTACGGCGACGGAGGACTGGCTCACCCCGCAGGCGACCCCGTCCACGGACAACCTGCTCCTGGGTCTGCAGCCGGGCTCCGGGCGGCACACGCTCGCGATCGCGAACCCCACCGACGACGAGGTCACCGCGACGGTCAAGCTGCTCACCGACACGGCGAGCTTCGCCCCGGGCGGCCTGGAGCCGATCGTGGTCGAGCCGCACTCGGTCGCCCGCACGATCCTCGACGACCTGATCACCGGGCCCGGTGCGCAGGGCGCCGTCGGACTGGAGATCACCTCGACCGCCCCCGTCGCCGCCTCGCTGCGCTCGGTGGTCGACGGCGACCTCTCCTTCCTGGTGCCCGGACCGGTCGTCACCGACGACACCGCGGCGGTGCTGCCCGCCGCCAGCGGCCGCCTCGTCCTCGCCGGCGCGACCGCCGTCGGGGTCGCCACCGTGACGTCGCGCAACGCGAGCGGGACCGTGCTCGACACGACGAGGGTCGAGCTCGGCCCCGACCGGGCTGCGACCACGGAGCTCCCCGCCCGCACCGCCTCGGTGCAGGTGGTGCCCGAACGGACCACCGTCCAGGGTGCGGTGCTGCTCACCGGGGACCACGGTGCGGCCGTCATCACGCTCCGCGACCTGCAGCGCACCGGCGCCGTACCGTCGGTGGTCTTCGGTCCCTGAGGTCAGTCCCGCTCGTAGCGGGAGTCGATCACGCCGGGTTCGACGTTGAGCAGCTCGGCGACCTGCTCGACCACGATGGTGAGCAGCATCGCCTCCAGCTCGGCGCGGGTCTCGCAGCGGTGCTCGATCGGGCGCCGGAAGAGCACGATCCGGGTGGGGCTGCCGCCGCTGCCGCGCACCAGCGAGGAGAGCGGCACCTGGTCGACCGACCAGTCGTCGGGCAGGTGCGGGGTGTCCTCGACCGCGTACTCGACCAGGCCGAGCCGGGTCGACCAGCGCTGATCGATCTCGGCGATGATGCCGAGCGCGAGGTCGTCGAACCGCATCCGCGCGGTGCGCAGCTCCGGCACGCCCGGGGTCCGGGGAAGGACGCCGGGTCCCCGCTGCCCCCGGCCACGACGGTCACGCCGCGACACCGGGCGAGGGGGTCCGGGGGAGTAGCTGAACTGCACATCCGCGAGCCTAGCCAGGAAGTCGCCGATCGCCGGGTAACGTCACCCGACGTGGGAGAGCGAGTGATGACCGGCATGATCGCGCGGCGATGCTCGCGGACCGCGTGCACCCGCCCGGCCGTGATGACGCTGACCTACGTCTACGCCGACCAGACCGCGGTCCTCGGGCCGCTGGCCATCCACGCCGAGCCGCACGCCTACGACCTCTGCGCCGAGCACTCCGAGCGGCTCTCCGCCCCCCGCGGGTGGGAGGTCCTCCGCCTGGCGGCGACCCCGTCGGAGCCCGAGCCCAGCTACGACGACCTGCTCGCGCTGGCCGACGCCGTCCGCGAGGCGGGCCGGGTGATGCCCGCGCCGGCGCCCGAACCGGAGCCCGGCGTGCGTGAGTCGCGTCGCCTGGGCCACCTCCGGGTCCTCACCTCCGACTGAGCCGGCCCCGCTCGGCCCGATAGGGTCGTCCTCATGGCCACCCCCGAATCCGGCAGCGCCCCCGTGATCGATCCTGCCGTCGTCAACGCCGTCTTCAAGGCGTACGACGTCCGGGGCACCGTCCCGGACCAGATCGATGAGCACCTCGCCCGTGCGACCGGCGCCGCCTTCGTCACCGTCCTCGGCGCCGACCGGATCGTGATCGGCCACGACATGCGGCCCTCCTCGCCCACGCTGGCGCAGGCCTACGCGGAGGGTGCGACCTCGGCCGGCGCGGACGTCGTGATGATCGGGCTGTGCTCCACCGACGGGCTCTACTTCGCCTCCGGGCACCTCGGCATCCCCGGTGTCATGTTCACCGCCAGCCACAACCCCGCCCAGTACAACGGGATCAAGCAGTGCCGCGCCTTCGCGGCCCCGGTCGGGATGGAGTCCGGCCTCGCCGAGATCCGCGACCTGGTCCTCGCCGGCTCGATCCCAGCCGTTGAGAAGCAGGGCACGATCTCCGAGACCGACGTGCTCGAGGCCTACGTCGACCACCTCCTCGGCCTGGCCCCGATCGGTGAGCGCCCGCTCAAGGTCGTCGCCGACGCCGGCAACGGGATGGCCGGCTTCACCGCCCCCGCGGTGTTCGCGAAGCTGCCGAACATCGAGCTCACCGAGATGTACTTCGAGCTCGACGGCTCCTTCCCGAACCACGAGGCCAACCCGATCGAGGCTGAGAACCTGCGCGACCTGCAGGCCAAGGTCCGCGAGACCGGCGCCGACATCGGGCTCGCCTTCGACGGCGACGCCGACCGCTGCTTCCTCGTCGACGAGCGCGGCGAGCCGGTCTCGCCGAGCACGTTGACCGCGCTGATCGCCGCCCGCGAGCTGGGCAAGGACCCCGGTGCGTCGGTGGTGCACAACCTGATCACCTCCCGGGCCGTCCCGGAGATCGTCACCGAGCTGGGTGGCACCCCGGTCCGGACCCGGGTGGGGCACTCCTTCATCAAGGCCGTGATGGCCGAGACCGACGCGATCTTCGGCGGGGAGCACTCCGGACACTTCTACTTCCGGGACTTCTGGCGCGCCGACTCCGGGATGCTGGCCGCGCTGCACGCCCTGGCCGCCCTGAGCGAGACCGACCGGACGCTGAGCGAGCTGCTGGCGCCGTACGAGCGTTATCCGCTGTCCGGGGAGATCAACTCGACCGTGGCCGACTCGGGCGCCGTGATCGGCGCGATCCGGGCCGCCTACGCCGACCGCGACGGGGTCACCCTCGACGAGCTCGACGGCCTCACCGTCTCGCACGCCGACTGGTCCTTCAACGTCCGCGCCTCCAACACCGAACCGCTGCTCCGGCTCAACGTCGAGGGCAAGGACGATGCGACGATGGCGGCTGTCCGCGACGAAGCCCTCGCCATCATCACCGGCTGACACCACGAGGAGTACCCATGACCACGCTCGGACTCGACCCCGCCCTGCTCGAGATCATCATCTGCCCGAACTGCCACGGCGACCTCGCCCCGACCGCGTCGTCCGAGGGGACGGAGGCGGGCGGTGAGCTGGTCTGCCAGGGCGAGTGCCACTACGCCTACCCGGTCACCGACGGCATCGCCGTGCTGCTGGTCGACGAGGCCCGCAAGCCGGCCTGACCCGGCATACCGACGGGGCCGACGAGCCGCATGGGCGCGTACTTCGACGAGGGGCGGCTCGATGACGCCGCCGTGTTGGCCACCGCCGACCTGCGGCTGCGCGGGTTGGCCGAGTCCGGCGCCCGGATCCGCACGGAGTCGCGGGGGATCCTCGACGCCGCAGCCTCGGTGCCCCGGATGGAGGGTCGCCCCCGCGCGATCGTCGCCGCCGGACCCGACTCCCGGCTCCTGCGATCGGTGCTCGAGCCGACCTGCCCGGTCCCGTTGGTCGCCTGGCCCACCGCCGGGCTGCCGGGCTGGGCCGGCGCGCTCGACCTCGTCGTCGTGCTGGCGCCCGACGGCGGCGACGCCGCGACCGTGACCGCGGTCGCCGAGGCCCGCCGCCGCGGCTGCCAGGTCCTCATCGCCGCCCCGGCAGCCTCGGTGCTCGCGGAGTACACCGACGGTCCGGACGCGGGACTGCTCCCGGTCAGCACCCGCGACCCGTTGGCCGTCGCCGTCGGCGTCCTGGCCGTCCTCGCCGACCTCGGGCTCGGCCCCGAGATCGACATCGACCAGATCGCCGGCGTGCTCGACGACGTCGCCGTCGAGTGCTCGCCGCACCGCGAGCTCACCACCAACCCGGGCAAGCTGCTCGCGCTCAGCATCGGCGAGGCGACCCCCGTCCTGTGGGGCGGATCGATGATGGCCTCGCGGGCCGCACGCCGGGTCGCCGAGTCGTTCCGTCGCGCCAGCGGGCGAGCCTCCTTCGCCGGTGACCTCGACCAGGTCAGCCCCGTGCTCGAAGCGGCCCGGGTGGCCTCGATCTTCGACGACCCGATCGACGACCCGGTGGCGGCGCCTCCGGTCCTGGTCCTGGTCGACGCCGGGTCGGACGACGGTCTGGTCCAGGTCCAGCGCCGCACGCTCACCACCCTGGCCGACGAGCGCAACCTGCGGACCGAGGTGCTGCACGCCGATCGGGGTGGCGACGTCGCCCGGTACGCCCACCTCGTCCTCGCCGGGACCTACGCCGCGGAGTACCTCCGTCTCGGCCTCGTCGCCGACTGAGGAACCTCCACGGGGGATCCTCAGCCGATCGGAGTGCTGACCACAGCCGCGGTGGGTACTCCTGAGGGATGAGCTCATCGCGTGATCCCTGGCTGGACAACGCCAAGATGGCCCTCGTCACCCTCGTGGTGGTCGGGCACTCGTGGACGCTGCTGCCCGCGAACACGCTGGACGAGCACCTCTACGACTTCCTCTACGCCTGGCACGTCCCCGCCTTCGTCTTCGTCACCGGGTACCTGTCGCGCTCCTTCGACTACTCCCCGGCCCGGATGTGGCTCCTGGTCCGCACGGTGGCGATCCCGTTCGTCGCCTTCGAGGCGGCACTCGCGCTCTTCCGGATCTACGTCGGCGGTGAACGGCTGGCCGACCTCTGGCTCGATCCGCACTGGCCGATGTGGTACCTGTCCGCGCTGTTCCTGTGGCGCTTGCTCACGCCACTGTTCCGGCCGTTGGCGGCCCGGGTCGCCGTGGCCGCCGCGCTCGCTGCGAGCCTGCTGCTGGGCGCCGTGACGCCGTCGGTCCTCGACCTGTCCCGGGTGGTCGGGTTGCTGCCGTTCTTCGTGCTCGGCCTCTGCGCCACCCCCGAGCGGCTCGCCCGCCTGCGGGCCCCGCGTGTCCGGTTGCTCGCGGTGCCCGCGCTGGCGCTGGTCTGGTGGTTGACGTCCTTCACCGACTCGGTCGCTCGCACCGAGTGGTTCTACTACCGGTCGAGCTACGCCGACCTCGGGGCCGACCTCGCCGGCGGGGTCCTCGTGCGGGCTTGCGTCATCGCGATCGGGATCCTGGGCGGGGCGGCGTTCCTGGCCCTCGTCCCGACGATCGGCGGCTGGTTCACCCGGCTCGGGGCGATGACCCTGGTCGTCTACCTGTGCCACGGCTTCGCCGTCCTCGGGGCCCGGTACGCCGGCTACGAGGCCTTCACCGCGGCCCACCCCGGACCGGCACTGGTGCTGACCACCACGGCCGCGGTCTGCCTGGCCCTCGCCCTGGCGTCGCGGCCGGTGGCCGGAGTCCTCCAGCACCTGGTCGACCCGTTCGGCTACGCCTGGGGGAGGGTCGTCGTCGCAGCCCGGCTGGCGGCGGTGGCGTCGACACCAACCGATAGGGACACGATGGACTCCGACCGCGCTCCGGAGCCGGTGGGGGCCGATCGCTAGGGTTCGGGCATGAGTGCGGGACTGTTCGGGCTTCTGGATGACGTGGCTGCCATCGCGAAGCTGGCGGCCGCCTCGCTCGACGACGTCGGAGCCGCTGCCGGCAAGGCGACCACCAAGACGGTCGGCGTGGTGATCGACGACACCGCCGTCTCGCCGCAGTACGTCGCCGGGCTCGCGCCCGAGCGCGAGCTGCCGATCGTGGCGCGGATCGCGATGGGGTCGATCCGCAACAAGCTGATCGTGATCATCCCGATCGCCCTGCTGCTCTCCCAGTTCGCGCCCGGGGTCATCCCCGTCGTCCTGATCTGCGGAGGCCTGTACCTCTGCTTCGAGGGCGCGGAGAAGGTCGTGGAGTACGTCCACGGCGGCAGCCACCACGACGTGCCGGTCACGGCGACCGGCGGTCCGGAGGAGAAGCAGCTGGTCGCCGGCGCGATCCGGACCGACCTGATCCTGTCCACCGAGATCATGGTGATCGCGCTCAACGAGGTCGCCGAGGAGTCCTTCTGGACCCGTCTGACTGTGCTGGTCGTGGTCGCGTTCCTGATCACGGTCGGCGTCTACGGCGTGGTGGCCGCGATCGTGAAGATGGACGACGTCGGCCTCCACCTCGCCGCCCGCCGGGGTGCCTTCGTGCGGCGGTTCGGCCGCGGCCTGGTCCGGGCGATGCCCGCCCTGCTGGCGGCGCTGTCGGTGATCGGCACGATCGCGATGATCTGGGTCGGTGGCCACCTCATCCTCAACAGCAGCCACGAGCTCGGTCTGGCCCAGCCCTACGGCTGGGTGCACGACCTCGAGCACGCCATCCACGAGCACGTCCACGGCGTCGGTGCGGTGCTGGGCTGGCTGGCCAACACCGCGATCTCGTTCGTGGTGGGGCTGGTCATCGGTCTGGTCATCGTCGGCATCGTGCACCTCGTCCCGAAGCGATCGTCCGAGAATGAGGCGGAGCAGGGGAGCCATCGGTAGCCTGAGGTCACGTGCTGCGCGGGAGATCCCGACAGAGCGCAGATGCGCCGCAGTCGAACGTCAGAGATGACACCTCAGACATGAAGGAAACATTCATGGACTACAAGGTTGCTGACCTTTCCCTGGCGGCGTTCGGCCGCAAGGAGCTCAAGCTCGCCGAGCACGAGATGCCGGGCCTGATGGCGCTGCGTGAGCGCTACGGCGTCTCGAAGCCGCTGGCCGGAGCCCGGATCGCCGGTTCGCTCCACATGACCGTCCAGACCGCCGTCCTGATCGAGACGCTGACCGCGCTCGGCGCCGACGTCCGCTGGGCCTCGTGCAACATCTTCTCCACCCAGGACCACGCTGCGGCCGCGGTCGTCGTCGGTGTCGACGGCACCGTCGAGAACCCGCAGGGCACCCCCGTCTTCGCCTGGAAGGGCGAGACGCTGGCGGAGTACTGGGACCTCGCCGAGCAGGTCTTCGACTTCACCGACGAGAACGGCCAGCCGGTCGGCCCGAACATCCTGCTCGACGACGGTGGCGACATCACCCTGCTCGTGCACAAGGGCGTCGAGTTCGAGAAGGCCGGTTCCGTGCCCGGACCGGAGACCACCGACAACCACGAGTTCAAGGAGGTCCTGCGGGTCCTCGGACGTTCCCTGGAGAACAACCCGACCCGCTGGACGAACATCGCCAACGACATCAAGGGCGTCTCCGAGGAGACCACCACCGGCGTGCTGCGGCTCTACGACCGGTTCAAGGAGGGCTCGCTCCTCTTCCCGGCGATCAACGTCAACGACTCCGTCACGAAGTCGAAGTTCGACAACAAGTACGGCACCCGCCACTCCGCCATCGACGGCATCAACCGCGGCACCGACATCCTGATCGGCGGCAAGGTCGCGGTCGTGTGCGGGTACGGCGACGTCGGCAAGGGCACCGCGGAGGCGCTCCGTGGCCAGGGCGCCCGGGTCATCGTCACCGAGATCGACCCGATCAACGCGCTCCAGGCGGCGATGGACGGCTACGCCGTCAAGCAGCTCGAGTCCGTGGTCGGCGAGGGCGACATCTTCATCACCACGACCGGAAACTTCAACATCATCCGGGTCGAGCACTTCGAGCAGATGAAGCACAACGCCCTGGTCGGCAACATCGGCCACTTCGACAACGAGATCGACATGGCCGGCCTCGCCGCCGTGCCCGGCATCGTCAAGGAGAACATCAAGCCGCAGGTCGACACCTGGACCTTCCCCGACGGCAAGTCGGTGATCGTGCTCTCCGAGGGTCGGCTCTACAACCTCGGCAACGCGACCGGCCACCCGTCGTTCGTGATGTCGAACTCCTTCACCAACCAGGTGCTGGCCCAGATCGAGCTCTTCACCAAGACCGAGGAGTACCCGATCGGTGTCTTCGTGCTGCCGAAGATCCTCGACGAGGAGGTCGCCCGGCTGCACCTCGACGCCCTCGGTGTCGAGCTGACGGTGCTCTCCGACGAGCAGGCCGCCTACCTCGGCGTCCCGATCGAGGGCCCGTACAAGGCGGATCACTACCGTTACTGATCGATTTTCAACGGAATCGCCGCTCGGCCACTCGGCCGGGCGGCGTTTTTCGTTGAGCGGTCAATTCAGTAATTCTCAGGATGTCGAAGGACAATAGGGGTATGACCAGCACTTCTGAGCCGCGCGGACGGATCCTCGTCGTCGACGACGACGCCTCCCTGGCCGAGATGCTGGCGATCGTGCTGCGCCAGGAGGGGTTCGACTCCGAGATCACCGGGCGCGGCGACGACGCCGTCGACCTGTTCCGTCGCTACCGCCCCGACCTGGTGCTGCTCGACCTGATGCTCCCCGGTCTGGACGGGATCGAGGTCTGCAAGCAGATCCGGGCCGAGTCCGGTGTCCCGATCGTGATGCTCACCGCCAAGGGCGACACCGTCGACGTCGTGGTCGGCCTCGAGTCGGGTGCCGACGACTACGTGGTCAAGCCGTTCAAGCCCAAGGAGCTGATCGCCCGGATCCGCGCCCGGATGCGGCGGTTCGACCCGGTCAGCACCGAGGCGCTCCAGATCGGCGACCTCACCATCGACGTCGCCGGGCACGCGGTCTCCCGGGCCGGCGAACCGATCAACCTGACCCCGCTCGAGTTCGACCTGCTCGTCTCGCTGGCCCGCAAGCCGTGGCAGGTCTTCAGCCGCGAGGTGCTGCTGGAGCAGGTCTGGGGCTACCGGCACGCCGCCGACACCCGGCTGGTCAACGTGCACGTCCAACGTCTGCGCGCCAAGGTCGAGCACGACCCGGAGAACCCCGAGATCGTCCTCACCGTCCGTGGAGTCGGTTACAAGGCCGGTCCGCAGTAGCGATGCGCCGCGTCTGGCGCCGGTACTGGCGACGTTCGCTCCGAGCCCGGGTGGTGATCTCCACCGTCGTGCTCACCCTGCTGGCCACCTCGGTCGTGGGGTGGTTCCTGCTGTCGAACGTGCGCGAGGGGATGCTCGACCACCGGGTCAACGCCGCGATCGTCGAAGCCTCCACCGAGGTCGAGGACGCCCAGGACCGGCTCTCGGCCGCCTCCACCGTGGACCTCGACGCCTCCGGCCAGCAGCGGGACCTGGTCGAGCCGATCATCCAGCGAGGTTCGACCCGCGGGTTCGACGTCGTGATGGCCGGCCCCCTGCTCGAGGGCGCGGGCCGGATCGCCGAAGGCGGCGCCGAGTTCTCCCCGGGGCTGGACACCAGCAGCGTCCCGACCGCCCTGGAGGACCGCTTCATCCGCGGTTCGGCCACCTCGGCCTGGACCTACACCACCATCCGCAGCGTCAACGCCGCCGACGAGGTCACCTCCGTGCCCGGCGTGGTGATCGGCTCGGTGATCGAGCTCCCCGCCGACGGCCAGCGCTACGTCCTGTACTTCCTCTACCCGCTCAGCGACGAGGCCGAGACGCTGGGGCTGGTCAAGCGCGCCCTGTTCGCCGCCGGAGGCCTGCTGCTGCTCCTGATGGTCGGCACCGCCTGGCTGGTCGCCCGGCAGGTGGTCAGCCCGGTCGGACTCGCCCGACGCGTCGCCGAGCGGATCACCGCCGGTCAGCTGCACGAGCGGCTCCCGGTGCACGGCGAGGACGACCTCGGCCGGTTGGCGTTCTCGTTCAACCAGATGGCCGACGTGCTGCAACGCCAGATCCGGCAGCTCGAGGACCTCTCCCGGCTCCAGCGGCGCTTCACCTCCGACGTCTCCCACGAGCTGCGCACGCCGCTGACCACGGTCCGGATGGCCGGCGACATGCTGTACGACGGCCGGGAGGACTTCGACCCGGCGACGGCGCGTGCCGCCGAGCTGCTGCAGACCGAGCTCGACCGGTTCGAACGGCTCCTGACCGACCTGCTCGAGATCAGCCGGATCGACGCCGGGGTGGCGGTCCTCGATCACGAGGACATCGACCTGGTCGAGGTGGTCCGACGGGTCGTCGATGCCGCCCGTCCACTGGCCGAGCAGCGCGGACTCGGCGTCCGGATCGACGCCCCGGACGTGCCGTGCCGGGCCGAGGCCGACGTCCGGCGGGTCGAGCGGATCCTGCGCAACCTGGTGACCAACGCGATCGACCACGCCGCCCCGCCGGGTGCCCGCCCCGGCGCCGACGTCGTCGTCACGATCGCCTCGGACCCCGGCGCCACCGCGGTCACCGTCCGGGACTTCGGTGTCGGCCTGGCCGCGGGGGAGTCGGCGATGGTGTTCAACCGGTTCTGGCGGGCCGACCCGGCCCGGGCCAGGACCAGCGGCGGCACCGGTCTCGGGCTGGCGATCGCGCTCGAGGACGCCACCCTGCACGGCGGCTGGCTCCAGGCCTGGGGCGAGCCCGGCCGCGGGGCCAACTTCCGGCTCACCCTGCCCCGCCGCCACGGCGGCGTGCTGCGGCACAGCCCGCTCCCGCTCGCCCCTGCCGACCTCAAGGAGGTCACGTCGTGACCCGCACGGCCCGTCCTGCCCGCCCCGGCCGTCTGATCGCGCTCGCGATCGTGGCCACGGTGGCCGTCGCGACCCTGGTGTCGGGGTGCATGGGCGTTCCGACCGCGGGCCCGATCGTTCCCGTCGGTCCGGGAGACCCGTCGGCGACCACGCCGGGCATCGCGATCGACCCGCGCCCCCCGCGCGAGGGAATGGCCCCCGGCGAGATCGTGGACGGGTTCCTCGAGGCGATGCTCGCTGCGCCCTCGCAGACCGCGACCGCCCGGAAGTTCCTCACCCCCGAGGCCAAGCAGGGCTGGAAGCCGGACACGGAGATCCTCGTCTACTCCGGCCGCGACCAGCCGGTCGCGAGCGGGAACCACGTCACCGTGAACCTCGGACCGACCTGGCGGGTCGACGGGCGGGGCGTGTGGCGCGGCGCGGTCAGCACGTCCGAGCGCTCGTTGGACTTCTCGATGGTGCGCGACGGCGACGAGTGGCGCATCGCCGAGGTGCCCGACGCCCTCCTCGTCCCGGACTGGTGGTTCGAGGGCCGCTACAGCCAGATGTCGCTCTACTACTTCAACACCAGCGAAACGATGCTCGTCCCCGAGCCGATCTTCGTCCCGCGGGGCAACCAGCTGGCCACCGTCCTGGTGCGCAACCTCGTGCTCGGCCCGAGCCACGACCTGGTCGGGATCTCGCACTCCGTGATCCCCGCCGACGTCGGCGACGGCCTGTCGGTGCCGATCGACGACGACGGGGTGGCCGAGATCGAGCTGACCGGCGACCCCGGCCAGGCGCCGCTGACCAGCGACCAGATCAGCCTGATGACCGCCCAGATCGCCTGGACCCTGCGTCAGGATCCGGACATCACCACCGTCCGGCTGTCCATCGGTGGCGCGCCGGTGATCCAGCCCAACGGGCGCAGCGACTTCGACGTCGCCGACGCCGGACCCCAGTTCGATCCCGCCGGCTACCAGTCCACCCCGATGGTCTTCGGGCTGAGCGAGGGTCGTGTGGTCGCGGGGACGCTCCCGTCGCTCAACGCCACCCCCGGCCCGCTCGGTCGGAGCGCGCGGGGTGTCCGCAGCATCGGGGTCGACCTGCGCGGTCAGCAGGTCGCCGCCGTCACGTCGAGCGGGCACACGCTCCTGCTCGGTTCGATGAGTGACGCGGAGGGCGAGACCCAGACGCTGGTGCGCAACGCCGTCGACCTGCTCGAACCGCGATGGGACGGCGAGGGTCGACTCTGGCTGCTCGACCGGCGACGCCGGGGAGCCGAGGTCAGCGTCGTCGTCGACGGCGATCGCCGCACCGTCGACATCCCCGGCATCACCCGGGCCGACGTCCGCCGGTTCCTGGTCTCCCGGGACGGCACCCGGATCCTGGCCGTCGTCCGCGAGGACGGGGTCGACCGGGTCGTCGCCGTCCGGGTCGGGAGCGACGCCTCCGGGACCCCGGTCGTCGCCGGCACCGCCCAGACGATCACCCCCGACCTCGGCCGGATCGACGACATCGGGTGGGCCAGCCCGACCACGGTCACGGTGCTGCACGGTCTCGCCGAGGCGGCGCGGGTCACCACGCTCGCCGTCGACGGCGCCGGGGCCGCGCTCCAGCCCGGCGGCACCCTGGTCGGGGAGCCGCTCTCGGCGCTGGTCACCTCACCCGCCGCCGGCCAACCGGCCTACGGCGTCGAGGGCACCACCCTGCTGAGCCTCTCCGCGGTCGGGCGCGACCAGGTGCTCTCCGCGCCGATCGCGTCCCTCACCTACGCCGGCTGAACCGACTGTCCCCAGCGCGCGCGACGCCGCCGGCGCCCAGTGACCGGATCGGTTCAGGCTGGACCGGTGACCGACCTGCGTGATGCCGTCCTCGACCTCCTGCTCGGGTCGCGGTGCGTGGGCTGCCAGCGACCCGGGCGACCGTGGTGCGACGCCTGCGAGGCCGGCTCGCCGGTGGTCCCGACGCCCAGCTGGCCGACGCCGACGCCGCCGGGCCTGGTGCCGCCGGTCGCCACGGGGGAGTACGCCGCCGGGCTGCGTGCCCTGGTCGTCGCGTTCAAGGAGCACGGTGTCCGGGGCGTGGAGGAACCGCTCGGCCGCCGCCTCGCCGCCTCGGTCGCCGCTCACGGGATCGACGACGCCCTCGTGCTGGTGCCGGTGCCGTCGCGCAGCGCGAGCGTGCGCTCCCGCGGCCTCGACACCACCGCGGTGCTCGCCCGGCACGCCGCCCGCCTGCTGGGCCGCTGCGGAGCCGACGTCAGCGTCTGGCCGGGTCTGCGGCTGCACCGGGTGGTCCGGGACCAGGCCGGGCTCGGGGCCGCGGCCCGGGCGGACAACCTGCACGGCTCGATGGCCACGTCCACGCCGGCGCTGCGTCGCCTCGCCCGCCACCGTACGGCGGCCCGGATCGTGATCTGCGACGACGTGCTCACCACCGGAGCCACCGCTCGAGCGGCCCAACGAGCGCTGTCCGACGTCGGGTTGCAGGTGGCCGGGATCGCGGTCGTCGCGGCCACCCGGCGAAGGTTTTCCTCTCCCGGGGTTGGCTCGCCTTGACCGGGGGTCTACCGTCTCTTCATGGAGTCCGTTCGGGTCCGTGATTGCGTCGCACTGACGCCCGGTCACCGAGCGTCAGCGCGACAAGCCGATGCCAGTCGCAGGCAAAACGGTCCACGTAACCCACGCGAGTGGGGAGCATGGTGCGGCTTAGTCGTAAGTCCTGCCTGGCGGCCGCGGTCAGATACCGCGGAGGTGCTGGAGACGGTGGCGTGGCAGAAGCCGCCAAGCCGCAGCAGGCGAGTGTGGGGTCAAAGATCAGGTCGGCCGAACGGATTTCCATGTCCACACACGGGTCTGCGTGACCCACTCTCCACCCAATCCGGCGGTAGCACCGTCGGGCGCTAGGAGGTCCCTATGGACATTGTTGTTACGGCCCGCAACTGCGAGGTCTCCGATCGGTTCCGTGACCACGTCGCGGAGAAGCTGCACCGCTTGGAGAAGCACGACCATCGCCTGATGCGGGTCCACGTCGAAGTGGATTGTGAACCGAACCCCCGCCAGCACAAGGACGCCGTGCACGTCGAGCTCACGGCTTACTCGAAAGGACCCGTGATCCGGGCCGAGGCGTGTGCCGCCGACAAGATGGCAGCCCTCGACATGGCGCTGGACAAGATGGCCTCCCAGATGCGTCGCGCCTCCGATCGGCGCCGGGTCCACCGCGGACGCCACACGCCCGTCTCCGTCGCTGCTGCGCTCGCCGACATCCAACCCCCCGAGGTGATCGTCGAGTCGGAGACCGAGCGGTCGGTCGGACCGATCGCCGTGCTGGGTGACGGCCCGATGGTGGTGCGCGAGAAGGTGCACCCGGCCGCAGCGATGACCCTGGACCAGGCCCTCTACGAGATGGAGCTGGTCGGCCACGACTTCTACCTGTTCGTGGACAAGGAGAGCGAACGACCCTCGGTCGTCTACCGACGCCGGGGTTACGACTACGGAGTCATCGCTCTCGACCTCGCCGAGTGACCCCCTGACATAGTCCGTCCGGGTGGTTCGTGTTTCGTCTCACAAGACGGCCGAACCACCCGGACGTGTCATGATGAACCCATGGCCGCCGCTCTCGACACCCCAGTCCGGGTGATCATCGTCGACGACCAGGAGCTTTTCCGCCGAGGACTCGCGATGGTCCTGTCCACCGAACCGGGCATCGAGGTCGTCGGTGAGGCCGGTGACGGCGAGGCCGGCACGGCCCAGGCGACCCAGACGTCCCCCGACGTGGTGCTGCTGGACATCCGGATGCCCCGCCGGACCGGGCTCGAGGCGTGTGCTGCGATCAAGGCCGCGGTGCCGGCCGCCAAGATCATCATGCTGACGGTCTCCGACGAGGAGGCCGACCTGTACGACGCCGTCAAGGCGGGCGCCAGCGGCTACCTGCTCAAGGACTCCTCCGTCGAGGAGGTCGTCCAGGCGGTTCGGGTGGTCGCCGACGGCCAGTCCCTGATCAGCCCGTCGATGGCGGTCAAGCTGATCGACGAGTTCAAGCAGATGTCTCGGCCCGAACGGGAGAGCGGCACCGGCTTCAAGCTCACCGAGCGCGAGCTCGAGGTGCTGCGCCTGGTCGCCACCGGGATGAACAACCGCGAGATCGCCAAGCAGCTCTTCATCTCCGAGAACACGGTGAAGAACCACGTCCGCAACATCCTGGAGAAGCTGCAGCTGCACTCCCGGATGGAAGCCGTGATGTACGCCGTCCGGGAGAAGCTGCTCGAACTGCCGTGAGCTCGCTCTCGCGGGCACAGGCCCGCCGGATCGCGCTCGCCGCCCAGGGTTTCCTCGACCCCGCCCACGAGGTGCCGACGATGCGCACCTTCACCCGGACGCTCGAACGTACCGGCGTGCTCCAGGTCGACAGCGTCAACGTGCTCCAGCGGGCGCACTACATGCCGCTCTACTCCCGGATGGGGCCCTACGACACCGACCTGCTGCGTCGCGCCTCCGAGGAGCGCCCCCGCCGGATGGTCGAGTACTGGGCCCACGTCCAAGCACTGATGCCGGTCGAGCTGTGGCCGGTGATGCAGTGGCGGATGCAGCACTACCGGGAGCGGCAGTTCAAGTGGTGGAAGGACGTCCCCGTCGACCTGCACGACGGACTCCTCGCCGAGATCCGCGACCGCGGCGCCCTGACCGCGCGTGACCTGGACACGGGTGCTCCCCGGACCAAGGAGCACTGGGGCTGGAACTGGTCGCAGGCCCGGATCGCGCTCGACTACCTGTACATGACCGGTGAGGTCGCCATCGCCGGACGCACCAGCCAGTTCGAGGTCCGCTACGACCTGCCCGAGCGGGTGATCCCCGCCGCCGTCCTGGACCGGCCCACCCCGACCAGGGAGGAGGCGCAGCGCGAGCTGGTGCGTCGGGCGGTCCGCTCCCACGGGGTCGGCACCGCCAAGGACCTCGCCGACTACTACCGGATGGGTGTCACCGACACGAAGACCGCCCTGGCCGACCTGATCGAGGCCGGCGAGGTGCAGCAGGTCCAGGTGGAGGGATGGCGGCAGCCGGCGTACCTCTTCTCCGGGGCCCGCCTGCCGCGGAAGGTGCAGGCGCGGGCGCTGCTGAGCCCGTTCGACCCCGTGGTGTGGGAGCGGGCCCGCACCGAGGCCCTGTTCGACTTCTTCTACCGGATCGAGATCTACGTCCCCGCCGAGAAGCGGGTGCACGGCTACTACGTGCTGCCGTTCCTGCTCGGGGACCGGATCGTCGCCCGGGTCGACCTCAAGGCCGACCGTCGGCTCGGGGTGCTGCTCGTCCAGGGCGCCTACGCCGAGCCCGGAGCCCCGGCCGACACGGCCGAGGAGCTGGCTGCGGAGCTGCGCCGGCTGGCCCGCTGGCTCGGGCTGGACGACGTCGTGGTTGCGCCCCGCGGCGACCTGGCCCAGGCTGTCGGAGCCGACCTCGCCCGTTCGTAGGCCCGTTCGTAGGAGAGACATGACCCGCACCCGCGCCCACAACATCGCTGTCTCGCTGGACGGCTTCGCCACCGGCGAGGGCCAGTCGCTCGAGACCCCGTTCGGACATGCCGGCATGCGGTTGATGGAGTGGTTCTTCCCGACCCGGACGTTCCAGGCCCAGACCGGGAACCGGGAACGGGTCGCTGTCGATCCCGCCACCGACCCCGACGACGCCTTCGCCGCGGCGGCCTGGGAGGGGATCGGAGCGGAGATCATGGGGGCCAACAAGTTCGGTCCGCCCGGATGGGCCGACGACCCGGAGTGGACCGGCTGGTGGGGTGACGAGCCGCCGTTCCACACCCCGGTCTACGTCCTCACCCACCACCCGCGGCCGTCGATCGTCATGGACGGCGGCACCACGTTCCACTTCCGCGACGCCGCCCCGGCCGACGTCCTGGCCGAGGCGACCCGGGCCGCCGACGGGCTCGACGTGCGCATCGGTGGGGGACCGACGATGGTCCGCGAGTTCGTCGCCGCGGGTCTGGTCGACCACCTGCACGTGGTCGTGGTGCCGATCCTGCTGGGTCGCGGTGTCCGCCTGTGGGACGGCCTCGAGGGGATCGAGTCGTCGTACGACGTGGCCTCGGTCACAACGCCGAGCGGAGTCACCCACATGACTTTCACGCGCCACCGGTAGAGTTCTCCCTCGTGGCCATTCTCGACAAGATCCTCCGCATCGGCGAGGGCAAGATCCTCCGACAGCTCGAGGGGATCGCCCAGGCAGTGAACGCGATCGAGGACGACTTCGTCGCGATGAGCGACGAGGAGCTGATCGGTCAGACCGAGGCTCTCCGTGCCCGCTACCAGGGCGGCGAATCGCTCGACGACCTGATGTACGAGGCGTTCGCGACCGTGCGTGAGGCGGGCAAGCGGGTCCTCGGCATGCGCCATTTCGACGTCCAGATCATGGGTGGTGCGGCGCTGCACCTCGGCAACATCGCCGAGATGAAGACCGGTGAGGGCAAGACCCTCGTCGCGACGCTGCCGGCCTACCTCAACGCCCTGGCGGGCGAGGGCGTGCACGTGGTCACCGTCAACGACTACCTGGCGACGTACCAGTCCGAGCAGATGGGCCGCATCTTCAGCTTCCTCGGGCTGACCACCGGCGTGATCCTGCCCGACATGACCCCGGCGGAGCGCCGGACCGCGTACGGCTGCGACATCACCTACGCGACCAACAACGAGCTCGGCTTCGACTACCTGCGCGACAACATGGCCTCCTCGATCGAGGACTGCGTCCAGCGCGGCCACTTCTACGCCTGCGTCGACGAGGTCGACTCGATCCTGATCGACGAGGCCCGGACCCCGCTGATCATCTCCGGCCCGACCGAGGACGACGTCAAGTGGTACGGCGAGTTCTCCCGGATCGTCGCGAAGATGGAGATCGACAAGCACTACGAGGTCGACGAGAAGAAGCGGACGATCTCCGTCCTCGAGGACGGCATCACCGTCGTCGAGGACCACCTCGGCATCGAGAACCTCTACGAGTCGGTCAACACCCCGCTCATCTCCTTCATGAACAACGCGGTCAAGGCCAAGGAGCTGTTCCGCAAGGACAAGGAGTACGTCGTCATGAACGGCGAGGTGCTCATCGTCGACGAGCACACCGGCCGCATCCTGTCCGGTCGCCGCTACAACGACGGTCTCCACCAGGCGATCGAGGCCAAGGAGGGCGTCGAGGTCAAGGAGGAGTACCAGACGCTGGCCACGGTCACGCTGCAGAACTTCTTCCGGCTCTACGACAAGCTCTCCGGGATGACCGGTACGGCCATGACCGAGGCCAGCGAGTTCGACAAGATCTACGGTCTCGGCGTCGTCCCGATCCCGACCAACAAGCCGATGCTCCGGATCGACCAGGCCGACCTCGTCTACCGCACCGAGGAGGCGAAGTACCTCGCCGTCGTCGAGGACGTCGCGGAGCGCAGTGCGTCGGGTCAGCCGGTCCTGATCGGAACGGTCTCGGTCGAGAAGTCCGAGCACCTCTCCGCGCTGCTGCGCAAGAAGGGCGTGCCGCACACCGTCCTCAACGCCAAGGCGCACGAGAACGAGGCCAAGGTCGTCGCGCTCGCCGGTCACAAGGGCGCCGTCACGGTGGCGACCAACATGGCCGGTCGAGGCACCGACATCATGCTCGGTGGTTCGGTCGAGTTCCTCGCCGACCAGGAGCTGCGTCAGCGCGGCATCGAGCCCACCGGTGAGACCGAGGACGCCTACAACGAGGCCTGGCCCGCCACCGTCGAGTCGGTCAAGGCCCGCGTCGCGGCCGAGCACGACGAGGTCAAGGAGCTCGGCGGTCTCTACGTGCTGGGCACCGAGCGGCACGAGTCCCGCCGGATCGACAACCAGCTGCGTGGTCGTTCCGGCCGCCAGGGTGACCCGGGCGAGTCGCGGTTCTACCTCTCGCTCGAGGACGAGCTGATGCGCCTGTTCAAGTCCGAGTGGGTCGACCGGGTGCTGCAGGCTCTCCGGATCCCCGACGACGTCCCGATCGAGGCCAAGCGCGTCACGGGCGCCATCGCCAGCGCCCAGGGCCAGGTCGAGTCGCAGAACTTCGAGTCCCGCAAGAACGTGCTCAAGTACGACGACGTGATGGACCGTCAGCGCAAGGTCGTCTACTCCGAGCGTCGCGAGGTGCTCGAGGGTGCCGACCTGGCCGAGCAGATCCGCACCTTCCTCGACGACGTCGTCGAGGGCGCGGTGAAGAGCCACACCGAGGAGGTCACCCAGGAGTGGGACCTCGAGCAGCTGTGGACGGACCTCGGCCAGCTCTGGCCGGTGTCGCTGGACCTCGAGGAGCTCGAGGACGAGGCCGGTGGCCGCGAGGGCATGGACCGCGACGACCTGATCGAGGACCTCAAGACCGACGCGCACGCCGCCTACGACCGCCGCGAGGAGGAGATCACCTCCGAGGTCATGCGTGAGCTCGAGCGCCGTGTCCTGCTCTCGGTGCTCGACCGCAAGTGGCGCGAGCACCTCTACGAGATGGACTACCTGCGTGAGGGCATCTCGCTGCGGGCCTACGCCCAGCGCGACCCGCTGGTCGAGTACCAGCGCGAGGGCTTCGAGATGTTCAGCGCGATGATGGACTCGATCAAGGAGGAGGCCGTCGGCTTCCTGTTCAACCTCGACGTCCAGGTCGAGTCCGAGCAGGAGGTGCACTACCACGCCGACGGCACGGCGCACGCCGGGCCGATGCACGAGGGTGCCTTCGCCGAGCCGCCGGCCGGCCTCGTCGAGGCGGCCGCTCCGCAGATCAAGGCCAAGGGTCTGGACACGCCCGCGAAGCCGCGCAACCTCACCTACTCCGCGCCGGACGAGTCCGGGGACGAGTCGGTGGTGAACCCGTCGGCGACGGTCTCCAACGCCGACGACCCGTTCGCCGGCGTGGGTCGCAACGAGGCCTGCCCGTGCGGCAGTGGCAAGAAGTACAAGGCCTGCCACGGTCGTTCCGGTGGACCGACGGGGCAGAGCTCGCGGGTCGGCTGAGCCGGGCCCGTCACGGGCTCAGCTGAAGTCCAGCGCGGTGCAGACCCAGCGGTCGCGCTGACGCTCGAAGCGGGCTGCCACCGCACGGGACCGGTTGCCGTACCGGACGTGCAGGCCGGCTTCGACGATCGCGTCGCTGACGAAGCAGGTGTGCACGCCGACCACGCGCGGATGCACGGGTTGCACCCGTGCCTCACCCGGGTGGTGACCGCCGGCACGAGCCACCAGCTCGGCCCGGCGGCGCAGGTCGGCGAAGACCCGCGGCGCCGTCCACCGCGAGAGCTGGTGCGGCGGGCGGTCCCCGCCCACGATCTCCACGGCCGCCTGGGCGTACCGGGTCGCCCACAGCTCGACCTCCCGTCGCGCTGACGCGCCGATCTCGACGACGTCGGCGCCGGTCCCGGTGGTCGTCGGCCGAGTCCGTGGCGGTTCCCGCCGGGGCTCCAGGGCCAGGGCGAGGGTGCCCTGGACGCTCGCGATCGGAGTGGTCGGCAGGGCGACCACGCGGGCCGAGCTCATCGCCGGCTCCCGACAGCGGCGAGTGCGTCCGGCACGGTGAGCGCCATCCCGGGCAGGATCACGCCCGGGTCGGCGCCGATCAGCTCACGGTTCGCGCGATACAGCTCGTTCCAGCCCCGAGCGACGGCCTCGACGTCGGCGTCGGGAAGCAGGCGCTCGGTGATCCGCCACAGCGAGTCGCCTGGCCGGACCTCCACCCGGCCGTGGGTCGGGTCCTTCTGGTCGCTGCGCGTGCTCGGCTGCTGGCGCGCTCCGGGATCGACGTCGGTGGTGCGGTCCGGCAGCGGCAGCCCTGCGATCAGGGTGGCGATCTGAGCGGCTTCCGGGTCCTGGCCGTGGTCGGTGGCGGCCAGCGCCGGAGCCGCCGCGGCGAGGGTCACGCCGCACGCCAGGAAGACCAGACGACGCAGCCCGGCGGGGACCCCCGGACGCTGTTCCCGAGGACTCGCGCGCCACGCGTCGGCGACACAGGCGAGGACGGCGAGCCAGCCCCAGGCGAGGCAGGCCAGCAGGGCGAGAAGGCAGGCCCGCAGCACCAGGGCATCGAGTCCGAGGGTGCCCGCGGCCGGGCGACGGAGCTCGCCGAGGAGCTGGTGGGCCAGGAGCGCGGCGGCCACGGTGGCCCCGGCGGCGACGGCGAGCGAGCGACAACGAGACGAGCGCATACGAGTCCTCCCGAGATCCGTATCTTTGCGTTTGCGTTTGTTTGACTATCAAACGCCTCGTTTGTTGAGGTCGTCAATGGCGACTCCAGCGGTTGGGGACAAGGCGGGAGTCGGTGCGCCCGGGGGCGGGGCGAGCCTGGCTCGGGTCAGGCGTGGCGGACGGCGGCCAACGCCGCCAGGGCCGTCAGCGTGACGCGCCCGTCGGCGCCGACGACCTCGACGAAGTCCGCCCCGACCCGGGCCAGGACACCCTCCACGGTGCCGCCGTCGGTCAGGTGGACCACGCACGGCGTCCCCGCCTCGGCCAGCCCGCGCAGCGCCGAACCGAGCCCGAGGCGGGCCGTGACCGGCCAGGCGATCTCCGGGACCGCGCGTGGTCGGCTCCCGCGGACGGTCATGATCGCCGCCTGCCGGATCAACCACTCGGCGCGGTGCAGGCGGAGCAGCAGCCAGCCGGTGCCGACCCGGTCGATGGTCCCGTGCAGGGCTCCGACGCCGTGCACCTCGAGGCTGACGTCGTGGCCGACCTCGGCCATCAGTCGGGCTGCGAGGGTGACCTGGAGGTACTCGCTCCGGCTGCGATCGGCGAGCTCGTCGTCGCGGTCGGCCTGGAACGCAGACTCGGCCCGAGCCTCGAGGTCGTCGAGCAGGGCTGCCAGCGCGAGCGGGTCGCTCGGTTCGGCAGGCTCCTCGACCATCGAACGGCTCAGGTGGCGTCGACGTCGAAGGGGGGCTTCTCGCCCGGGCGCAGCGGTCGCTGCCGCGGTGCTCCCGCGGCCGCGCCCTGAGCGGCCATCTCCTCGTCGGTGAGGATCTGGTTCATCTGCTTGCGGACGAACTCGCGCGGGTCCAGGTCACGCAGCTCGAGGTCGGAGTACTCCGGCCCCAGCTCGGTGCGCAGCTGGTCGCGGGCGCCGTCGGCGAAACGCTTGGCCTCCCGGGCGAACCGGCCCGCCTGACGGGCGAACTCCGGGAGTCGGTCCGGGCCGAAGACCAGGATCGCGACGAACGCGATCACGGCGAGCTCCGGCAGGCCGACTCCGAACATGCTGGGAAGCCTAGAGGATCGGGTCGATCAGAACTTGCTGGACGGGGTCAGCCCGAGCTGGAGTCCGGCCAGCCCGCGACCGCGACCGGTCAGGGTCTCCGAGATCCGGACCAGCTCGAGCGCGGCCGGTGCGGTCGGGTCGGCCTCGACGACCGGCTTGCCGGCGTCGCCACCCTCACGCAGGGACATCTCGAACGGCACCTCGCCGAGCAGCGGGACGGGAGTGCCGAAGCGCTGCGACAGGGTCGCGGCGACCCGCTCACCGCCACCGGCGCCGAAGATCTCGAGCCGGTGCTCGATGCCCTCCGCCGTGCAGTGCGGGCACGGCAGGTAGCTCATGTTCTCGACCACGCCGACGACGCGCTGGTGCATCATCTCC
This sequence comes from Nocardioides sp. JCM 18999, assembly GCF_055391175.1. Taxonomy (NCBI): domain Bacteria; kingdom Bacillati; phylum Actinomycetota; class Actinomycetes; order Propionibacteriales; family Nocardioidaceae; genus Nocardioides; species Nocardioides sp. JCM 18999. Next base: position 2,402,649 of record NZ_AP043887.1, on the reverse strand, counting down.
GCCATCGTGCCGGCGCGCTCGGCGACCTCGGCGGCCGCCTCCTGGGGCGTGGTGACCACGACGACCTCGGCGTTGGGCAGGTACTGGCCCAGCGAGATCGCGACGTCGCCGGTGCCCGGCGGCAGGTCGAGCAGCAGGGCGTCGAGGTCGCCCCAGTAGACGTCGGCCAGCATCTGGCGCAGGGCCCGGTCGAGCATCGGTCCGCGCCAGGCGACGACCTGGTCGCGGCGCGGCTTGAGCATGCCGATCGAGATCACCGAGACACCGGACGCGGTCGGCACCGGCATGATCAGGTCCTCGACCTGGGTCGGGCGTGAGTCGGCCACCCCCAGCATCGCCGGGATGGAGTGGCCGTAGATGTCGGCGTCGACGATGCCGACCTTGAGCCCGGCCCGGGCCATCGCGACAGCCAGGTTGACCGTGGTCGAGGACTTGCCGACGCCACCCTTGCCGGACGCGATCGCGAAGACGCGGGTCAGCGATCCGGGCTGGGCGAACGGGATCTCACGCTGGGCCGCGCCGCCGGAGAGCAGGTTGCGCATCTCGGTGCGCTGCTCGTCGGTCATCACGCCGAGCTCGAGGTTGATCCCGGTGACGCCGTCGACCGCGTCCAGCGCCGCGGTGACGTCCCGGTTGATCGTGTCCTTGAGCGGGCAGCCCGACACGGTGAGGAGGACCTTGACGTCGACGACGCCGTCGGCGGAGACGTCGACGCTGTCGACCATCCCGAGCTCGGTGATCGGCCGCTTGATCTCCGGGTCGTTGACCGTCGCCAGTGCCGCCTGGATCCGCTCGAGCAATGCTTCGTTCCCCGTACTCACGAGGGGAGAGCCTACGCGCCCGGTGCCTCGCGTCCCGCTTCGGTGTCTCGGTCCCGCTGGTCGCCGCGATCCTCACGTTCGTCGAGCTCGGCCAGGAGCGAACGCAGCTCGGAGCGGAGGAAGTCACGGGTGGCGACCTCGCCGAGCGCCATCCGGAGCGAGGCGACCTCGCGGGCGAGGAACTCCATGTCGGCCTGGGCCTGGGCGTTGACCCGGCGGTCCTGATCGGCGATCACCCGGTCGCGGTCCTCCTGGCGGTTCTGCGCGAGCAGGATCAGGGGGGCGGCGTACGACGCCTGCAGGCTGAGGATGAGGGTCAGGAAGGTGAACGAGTAGGGGTCGAAGCGTGCTTCCTCGGGCGCCAGTGTGTTCCACAGGAACCAGACGACGACGAACGCGGTCATCTGGATGAGGAACTTCGCGGTGCCCATGTAGCGGGCGAACCGCTCGGCGAAGACTCCGAACTCGTCGGTGTTCAGGGTGGGACGCCTGATCAGTCGGCTGCGACGCAGGTCCCGCGGCGTGTCGAGCCGGGGGCGCGGGGTCGGGTCCGAGGTCTTAGCCATGGCTGCGCACCGCCTTGTCACGCCAGTCGTCGGGAAGCATGTGGTCGAGCAGGTCGTCGACGCTCACGGCGCCGACCAGGCGTCCGTTGTCGTCCACGACCGGTGCTGCGACGAGGTTGTACGTCGCCAGGTGGGCCGCCACCTCGTCCAGCGTGCTGCCGGGACGCAGCGCCTGGAGGTCGGTGTCCATCGCCCCGGCGACCAGGCTCGAAGGAGGTTCACGGAGGAGCCGCTGGATGTGGGCGACGCCCAGGAACTTGCCGGTCGGTGCCTCCAGCGGCGGGCGGCAGACGTAGACCAGCGCGGCCAGGGCCGGGGTGAGCTCGGGGTTGCGGACGTGGGCCAGTGCGTCGGCCACGGTCGCGTCGGGTCCGAGGATGACCGGTTCGGGGGTCATCATGGCGCCGGCGGTGTCCTCGGCGTAGGACAGGAGCCGCTTGACGTCCTCGGCCTCCTCGGGCTCCATCAGGTCCAGCAGCGTCGCCGCGGTCTCGGGAGGGAGCTCGGCGATCAGGTCGGCGGCGTCGTCCGGCGACATCTCCTCGAGCACGTCGGCGGCGCGCTCGGAGTCGAGCGCCTCGAGGATCTCGACCTGGTCGTCCTCCGGGAGCTCCTCGAGCACCTCGGCGAGCCGCTCGTCGTCGAGGCTGGCCGCCACCTGGCGACGACGCTCGACGGGGAGGTCGTGGATCAGCTGGGCGGCGTCGGCCGGCCGCATCTCGGAGATCGCCTGGACGAGCTGGGTCGCCGCCTGGGTGGGGGAGCGCTGCGACAGCCCCGCGACGTCCTGCCACTCCACGACGTGGGTCTGGCCGCGGCGCCGCAGGCCCTTGGAGGGCTCCTCGACGGCCACGCGGGAGAGCACCCAGTCCCGGTTGCGGGCCTGCTCCATCGCGACGTCGTAGACCGTCCCCTCGATCCCGTTGGTCGTGATCGTGACCTGCCGGTCGAGCATCTGGCCGATCACCAGGGTCTCGGTCGGACGCTGCTCGAAGCGGCGCATGTTGACCAGCCCCGTGGTCGTGAGCTGGCCCGAGTCGATGCTCGTCACCCGGGTCATGGGGACGAAGATCCGGCGTCGACCGAACACCTCGACCAGGACCCCGAGCACCCGAGGCTGACTGCCTTCGGCTCGGACGCTGACGACCAGGTCGCGGACCTTGCCGACCTGATCGCCGACCGGGTCGAAGATCGGCAGCCCGACGAGTCGGGCGACGTAGACGCGCGTCGGTGTGGTGCTCACGTGCCAACGCTAGTGGAACAGTCGGATCGCCCGCCCGTAGGTGGTCGGTGTCGGCAGGGCGGGATGCCCGATCAGGGTGGTCACGATGTTCGCCACGTTCGCGTTGCGCAGCGGCTGCGCCCCGCCGTACCCGGGCCGCGTCGTGCCCGGATCGCGGAAGGTCGGGTTCAGCTGGTAGAGGTCACCGACCGTGATGCCGTGGCCCCAGACCACCAGCGGAACCTGGTAGTTGGTGAGGGCGCTGCCGGTGGTGCTGCGGCCGCTCCCGCCGCCGCTGGAGGTCAGCACGACGGCGGTGGAGCTCGCCAGTGCGGGCGTGGAGCGGATCAGGGCGATGATCCGACCGACCCGGGCGTCGGCCCGCCGGACGGCGCTCAGGTACTTCGTGCCGAAGAACCCGTGGGCCTCGCCGACGAGGCGGGGATTCGAGAGCTGGACGTAGGAGACGGTGCGCGGGTTCGAGGTGAGCTGCTTGGTGAGCACCGTGATCGCCTCGGAGTCCTTGGCCCGGATGCTGGCGGCGGTCAGCTTGTTCGTGCCGTAGTCCACGCCCTGGCTGTCGGCGAGCCCGGCGCGGGCGCTCCGGATCACGATCGCGGCGTTGGGGTCGGTCGACATGAAGCTGGTGCTGCCGCCCTGGTTGTGCACGGTGTCGAAGAGCGTGTTGACGTAGGCGCCGGTCTTCGACTTCAGGGTGCGGTACGACTTCAGCCGGGGCTTGTCCTGGGCGAACGAGACGTTGTGCCCGCCGAGCGACGTGCTCACCGGGCGGCCCGTCAGGGTGGTGACCAGGTTCGGCAGGGAACCGACGTTCTCCGCGGTCGTGCGCGCGTTGAGGGTGCTGACGCCCGTCGCCCGCAGGGCGGCGATCCGGGGCGCGTAGCCGGCCCGGGCACCGCTGATCGCGGCCGAGGGCAGCCCCTCCACGTCGAGCACGACGACCCGCTTGATCCCCGAGCGCTGGACGGCGGGGGCGGCGATGGTCGTGTCGGCCCAGATCACCGGGTGGTCGGTGGTCTTCTTCACGTACGCCGAGCGCACCGACTGGTAGCCGTTCCACTGCACGTCCGGGGTGGTCATGATCCAGTCGATCTGCGGCGACTTCGGCAACGTGCAGCTCTTCGTGGTGCGGATGCCGCCGTTGACGGCCCGCATCGAGGTCTTCGCGGTGAAGCGGCAGTAGAACTTCGACCGGTCGTTCATGTCACCGGTGAAGATGATCGGCGTGGTCGGGTGCTGGGCACGGAGCGCGTTGAACGTCGCGGCCTGGATGTCGACCGACTGGTCGCGGTACTTCTGCGCGTTGCCCTCGGTGTTGGCCGGGTTGTGCGTGTTCGTCACGTACACCTGCTGACCGGTCGCTCTGTTCTGCAGCAGCACGATCGGCTTCACCACGTTGCGTCCGCTGAAGTAGGGCGCGTTGTAGTAGCTCTTGCTGATCGCGGTCCACAGGTCCTTGCGCCAGGCGATCGAGTTGTCGTTGACGTTGCCCTGGTTCTTGCCGGCGAACGATCCACCCGGCCACAGCTCGAAGCTGGCGCCCATCTCGGCCTTGAAGACGGCGATCTGAGGGACCTGCATCTCCTGGAACCCGATGATCTGGAGGTTGTTCGCCCGGATGATCTGGTTGGCCTGGGACTGGCGGGCGCGGCCGTCGAGCCAGCCCTTGCGGTAGCCGCTCCGGCTGGGGTCGGTGTGCGAGTAGCCCAGCACGTTGAACGTCGAGACCCGGGCGGTCGTCGGCAGCCACGGCGCGGTCGGCGTCGGCGGGCTGGTCGGGCTCGGGCTGGTCGTCGTCGAGCTCGATGCCGAGGCGGAGCCTGACCCTGCGGCCAGTGTTGCCTGCGGTGCCGTAGCGGGGGTGTGGGCCGCGAGGACCAGCGCTCCGCCGGTGGCGATGACGACGAGGCTGACGCCGAGGGCGATCAGGGCGCGCCAGGAGAACCCTGGTGCGCGCGCCGACTCGGCGCTCTGGTCGGGGTGGGACTGCATGAGGTCTCCAGACCTTCGGGAAGCGATCCCAGCCGATACTAATGTGACAGCAGTGATTTCTGAGGCGGCCGGACGCGGGAAAAGACCGTCCTGGGTCGGAAGCCGCGGGTAAGATCTGGCGGTGCCTCGCCTCTCCCGCTCGCTCGTCCTCGACGTCTCCGTCGTGGCCGCGATCCTGATCCTGCTCGCAGGACTGGTCGGCGCCGGGATCTGGTTCAACCGGTCGACCTCGGAGGCCGGACCGCCTCCGAAGGCGGTTGCCTCCGGCACCGTCCAGCACTCCTCGCTCGGGCCGTCGCCCTCGGCCAGCCCGGCCTCGCAGGACCCGTCGCCGAGCGCCTCGGCCGCAACCGCGCCGACGACTCCGGCCGGACCGGGCATGCCCCCAGCCGCCTCCCAGGCCGCGCTCGCCCAGCGCGCGCAGGCCGGGGCCGACGCCGGGCTGGTCTTCCGGTTGGCGACGTTCAACGTGCTCGGCGCCTCGCACACCACGAAGAAGGGCGACTCGCGGATCAAGCGGCCCTACACCGAGCGGATGAACTACGCGATCCAGGTCCTGGCCGCGCACAAGGCCGACGTCGTCGGGTTCCAGGAGTTCGAGTCGCCCCAGGCACGACTGTTCACCAACCTGGTCGGTCCGGTGTGGGGGCTGTGGCCGCCCGCCGGCGGCGGGGGAGCCGACGGACGCAACTCCATCGGCTACCTCAAGGAGAAGTGGGAACTGGTCACCGGGACGTCGCTGAGCATCCCCTACTTCAACGGGCACGGTTTCGCCTCGCCGGTCGCGCTGCTGCGTGACCGGAGCACCGGCCGGACCGTCTGGTTCATCAACGTGCACAACCCCGCCGACACCTGGAAGTACCACGGTCAGGCTCCCTACCGGGCCGCTGCGGTGCGCAAGGAGCTCGCGGCGATGCGCGAGCTGTCCGCCGACGGGACGCCGGTGGTGCTGCTCGGTGACATGAACGCGAAGGACGCCTTCTACTGCGCTGCGGTCGGGTCCGGGCTCGGCCTGACCTTCCCGAACCCGGGCGGCGTCGACGCCTCAGGCACCTGTGTGGGTCCCCGCCCCAGCACGATCGACTGGATGGTCGGGACCCGCGGCATGGTCTGGTCGGGCTACGTCAAGGACCGCAGCGACCTGACCCGGCTGGCCACCGACCACCCGGTCTACTCGGCCTCGGTCAGCGTCGGGTCCGGGCAGAACCAGTAGGTCTCGGAGTGGCGCCGGTAGCTCTTGCAGCCGTTGTCGCCGGCCGCCGGCTCGATCGTGGCGGTCGAGGTGATGATCGGGTGGTCGGAGATCTTCGGTGAGCTCCGAGGGCGGTAGTCCCGGTTGTAGTCGCTGAAGGACACCTGGTCCCCGCTGCCCCAGACCCAGTCGATCCACAGGCTCCCCGACGGGTTGCAGGAGCCACCGTCGGCGTGCGAACCGTCGGCCGACCTCATCCCGGCACCGACCGCGATCCGGCACACCACCGCGGACCGGTCGTTGAGGTCCCCGGTGAAGAAGACCGGGGTGCCGTCAGCGTGCAGCGCCTTGATCTTGGCGACCTCGATGCCGATCGCCCGCGACCGCCAACCGCCGCACTTGCAGCCGAACACGTCGGCCGGGTTGTGCACGTTCATCCACCAGATCATCCGGCCGGTCTTCGCGTGCCGGAGCAGGACGATCGGCATCGCCCGCTTCTTGCCGAAGAAGTAGGGGATGTCCTGGAGCTGTCCGTCGACGAGCTCCCAGACGTCCGGGTCCCAGGCGATCGAGTTCTCGCCCTCCAGCCGGCTCCCGGTGTCCGGGTAGGAGACCATGCCGGCGTTGGACAGGAACGCGGAGCGCTGGTTGGACTGGAACTCCTGGAGACCCACGACGCTGACGCCCTTGGCCTTGGTCAGCGCGCCGGCACGGGCGGCCCGCCCCGGACCGTTCTTCAGATGGCTGGAGCCGAGGATGTTGAAGGACGACGCGACGAAGGTGGTCGGCTTGCGGGGGTTCCCGCTCACGTAGCTCATGCCCTTGGCCGCGAAGCGCTTCTTCAGCTCCGCCAGGGTGTAGATCCGGGTGGTGAAGTTCACCCCGGCGACGACCGGTGCCGGCGCCTTCGACACCGACCCGGCGGTGCGCTCGGCGGTGTCGGCCGCCATCGGGCCGACCCGGACGGCCAACCCGAGGAGGACCAGGCCGGCGGTGACCAGCAACGCGGCGATCGCCACCCCCGGGGACAGCGGGAGTCGGTTCGCCGATCGCGAAGCCGAGTGCTGTCCCATGCCGGCGAACTTTACGTCGGCCTGCCTGACCCGTGGGATTCCTCACAACCACGGCCCCATACCTGCGAGTAACATCCGCACGTTAACTCTGTTGCGCTTGTGAAGGAGCTCCACCATGGGTCGTCTCGCCCAGACCGAAGGACTGACCGAGGATCAGGTCGCGATCCTCAGCGTCATCCACGACTTCGTCGAGGACAAGATCATCCCGGTCGCCCAGGAGCTCGAGCACTCCGACACCTACCCGACCGAGATCATCGAGGGGCTCAAGGAGCTCGGCGTCTTCGGCCTGACCATCCCCGAGGAGTTCGGGGGCCTGGGTGAGTCGCTGCTGACCTACGCGCTGGTCGTCGAGGAGATCGCCCGCGGCTGGATGAGCGTCTCCGGCGTGATCAACACCCACTTCATCGTGGCCTACCTGCTGATGCAGCACGGCACCGAGGAGCAGAAGGCGAAGTACCTCCCGCGGATGGCGACCGGCGAGGTGCGCGGCGCCTTCTCCATGTCGGAGCCCGGTCTCGGCTCCGACGTCTCGGCCGTCTCCACCAAGGCGACCCGGCTCGAGGACGGTTCGTACTCGATCACCGGCCAGAAGATGTGGCTCACCAACGGTGCGACCTCGACCCTGGTCGCCGTCCTGACGAAGACCGACGAGGGTTCGGACTCGGTCTACAAGAACATGACCACCTTCCTCGTCGAGAAGGAGGCCGGCTTCGGCCAGACCGCTCAGGGCATCACCGTCCCCGGCAAGATCGACAAGATGGGTTACAAGGGCGTCGAGACCACCGAGCTGGTGATCGAGGGCCACCAGATCGGTGCCGACCAGATCCTCGGCGGCGAGCCCGGCAAGGGCTTCTTCCAGATGATGGACGGCGTCGAGGTCGGCCGGGTCAACGTCGCCGCCCGCGCCTGCGGCCTGCAGATCCGCGGCTTCGAGCTCGGTGTGGCCTACGCCCAGCAGCGCAAGACGTTCGGCAAGCAGATCGCCGACCACCAGGCCGTCCTGTTCCGGCTCGCCGAGATGGCGACCAAGGTCGAGGTCTCGCACACGATGATGGTGCGCGCGGCGAAGCTCAAGGACACCGGGAAGCGGATGGACGTCGAGGCCGGGATGGCCAAGATGGTCGCCTCCGAGTACGCCAACGAGGTCGTGGAGGACTCCTTCCGGATCCACGGCGGCTACGGCTACTCCAAGGAGTACGAGATCGAGCGCCTCATGCGTGAGGTCAAGTTCATGCTGATCGGTGAGGGCACCTCCGACATCCAGAAGATGATCATCGGTCGTCAGCTGCTCAAGGAGTACAAGCTCTAGTCGGTCCTCGACTAAAGTCACCGGCGGCTGGACACGGACCGGAGTTGGTCCGGGAGAGCTGCACGGAGGAACCATGAAGTGGCGCGGACGCGTCGCCGTCCCCTTGACGGCGATCGGGGTGCTGGTCACCGCGACCCTGGTCCTCGTCGACGGTGCCGGCGCTCGCAGTGCGCCGACACCGGAGGTGGCGGCCCGGCCGAACATCATCGTGGTCATGGCCGACGACATGCGTCAGGACGAGATCCGGACGATGCCGCACCTGCGCTCGCTCGTCGTGGATCGTGGCGTGGAGTTCATGAACTCCTTCTCGCCGTACCCGCTGTGCTGCCCGGCCCGGGCGAGCTTCCTCACCGGCCAGTACGCGCACAACCACGACGTCCTCTCCAACGCCGCGCCGTTCGGCTTCGGGGCGTTCGACGACTCCTTCACCCTGGCCACGGCGATGCAGCAGGTCGGGTACAACACCGCGATGCTCGGCAAGTACCTGAACAACTACGGCACCGCCCCGTCGCGAGTCACGGGGAAGAGCTCGGTGCACTACGTGCCGAAGGGCTGGACCCGGTGGCAGGGTTCACTCACCCACAACCGCGCCGCCGGCATCACCGGTGACACGTACAACTACATGCACACCGCCTACAACGTGAACGGCCGCACGGTCGACACCCGGGGCTACCAGACCAACGTCCTCGGCCGCGCCGGACGCCAGGTGGTCACCGACTTCTCGAAGTCGTCGAAGCCGTTCTTCGTCTGGTTGTCCTTCATCGCGCCGCACGTGGGCTCGCCCCGCGAGGCCGACGACCCGAAGGGGCTCAAGACCCCCGCGCGTCCGGAATCGGTCCGTGGCGACTTCGACCGCCGGATCACCAAGGCGCCCGGACTGTCCCGGTCGGGGGAGTCCGAGAAGGACGTCAGCGACAAGCCGGCCGCGATCCGCCAGGGCCGTGAGCCCGGGGCCCGGATGGCGAAGAAGATCCGCGCCGTGGCCCGCCAGCGCGCCGAGGCGCTCTCGGTGCTCGACGGTCAGATCGCCAAGCTGGTCCAGACGCTGCGCCAGACGGGCGAGCTGTCCAACACGGTGCTGATGTTCACCTCCGACAACGGCTTCTTCCTCGGGGAGCACCGCAAGCCGCAGGGCAAGGTGATCAACTACGAGCCGGCGCTGCGGGTCCCGCTGGCCCTCGCCGGCCCGGGCATCCCCGTCGGGGAGCGTCGCTACGACCCGATCTCCACGATGGACCTGACCGCGACCATCACCGCGATGGCCGGGGCCAGCACCCTGATGGCGGATCACCACGACCCCGACGGCTCCTCCCGGCTCGGCGTGATCCGCAACGGTGACATCGGGTGGCGGCACCCGCAGCTCACGGAGAGCGTGCTGGGCAGCCTCACCGACCGGAACAAGGCCCCCGGATTCGGGGTCCGCTCCCAGATCGGCATCCGGACCGCGCGGTACCAGTACACCCGCAACGCTGGCGACCGCACCGAGCTTTACGACCTGCTCAAGGACCCCAACGAGCTGTCGAACGTCAGCGGAGACGCGGCCTACGCCGGCGTCGAGGACCAGCTCGCCGCGCTGTGGGCCGACCTCAAGGACTGCCGCGGCAAGGCGTGCCGGCCCACCCTGTCCGCCGAGCTGGCCGTCACGGCAGCCGAGAACCGCGACCTCACCCAGGCGCAGTTCGCCGGGGTGAAGGCCCGCACCGGGCGTCCGTGGCGCTGAGCGTCTGAGCCCGGACCGATAGGCTCCGCAGCGTGTTCGCGTGCAGGAGGAAGTCCCATGGCTGAGCGGGTCGTCCTGCACGTCGGACTGATGAAGTCCGGAACGTCCCACGTCCAGGCACGGCTCGGCGGTGCTGCGGAGAGTCTCGCCGCGGCCCGGATCCTCTTCCCCGGCGCCGAGTGGCGCGACCAGGTGAACGCCGTCAGCGACGCGCTGGGGCGCCGGCAACGAGCGCACGGCACCTTCGACGACGCGTGGGGCCGGATGGTCTCCGACATCGCTGCCCACGACGGCACCGCGGTGATCTCGATGGAGTTCCTCGCCGCCCCGCCCGCCGAGAAGCTGCAGCGGGTCGTCGACTCCTTCCCCGGAGCACGGCTCGAGGTGGTCGTCACGGCACGCGACCTCGGTCGGACCATCCCGTCGATGTGGCAGGAGACGTTGAAGAACGGCCGGACCTGGTCCTGGGCCGAGTACGTCGACGGGGTCCGTCACCGCCGCGGGCCCGGTGAGTCCTTCTGGGCCGAGCAGGACACCGCCGCGGTGGTCACCAAGTGGGCCGGCCTGGTCGGGGCTGACGCGGTCAGCGTGGTCACGCTGCCCCGTCCCGGTGCGGACTCCGAGGAGCTGTGGCGCCGGTTCTGCGAGGCCGCCGGACTACCGGTCGACTGCGCGGCCCCACCCCGCCACGGCAACGAGTCCCTGGGCGTCGCCTCCGCCGCCGTCCTGGAGCGGCTCAACACCCGACTCGCGGGCCGCCTGGAGTGGCCCGACTACTCCCGCCACGTGAAGTTCGGTCTGGCCAAGACCCTCCTGGCCGACCACCGCAGCGACGAACCCGGCATCGCGTTCCGGGTCCCGCGCTGGCTGCGCTCGAGCGCCGACGACCAGCGGGCGGCGCTGACCGCCTCCGGAGCCCGGATCGTGGGGAGCCTCGACGAGCTCACGCCGCTCTCCTCCGAGGGTGTCTCCCCGGACCGGATCGGGCAGGAGGCCGAGCTCGACGCGGCCCTGGCCGCGATCGAGGCGCTCGTGCTGCGCTCGGTCAAGGCCGACCCCGAGCACCGGACGCAGGGGCTCTAGGTGGCGCAGCGGGTCGTCCTCCACGTCGGCGTGATGAAGTCCGGCACCACCTCCCTCCAAGCACTCCTCGTCGCCCGGCGGGACGAGCTGGCCGACCAGGACGTCCTGGTCCCGGGCTCGGCGTGGACCGACCAGGTCCGCGCCGTCCGCGACCTGCTGACGCCGTCCGGCACCCCTCGGCCCTCCTGGGCCGCGCTCGTGGCCGAGGTCGAGGCCTGGCCCGGGACCGCCGTGGTCTCGATGGAGTACCTCGGAACGTTCCGCGAGAGCCAGGTCGCCGAGGCGGTCAGCAGCTTCGCCCCGACCCCGGTCGAGGTGGTGGTCACGGTCCGCGACCTCAACCGCTCCCTGGTCTCGATGTGGCAGGAGACGGTGCAGAACGGCCGCAGCTGGTCCTGGCCCGACTACCTCGCCGGCGCCCGGCAGGCCCGGCCACGGCGCGGGCTCGACCCGGCCACGCGCAGCGAGGCCGGCCGCACCTTCTGGCGGCAGCAGGACGTGGTCCGGATCGTCCGGCGCTGGGGTGCGGCGGTCGGACCGGAGAACGTCACGGTGGTCACCGTCCCGTGGTCGGGCGGTGACCGGAACGCCCTGCTGGTCCGGTTCGCCCGCGCCGTCGGCTTCGATCCCGCCGGACTCGCAGCGCCGCCGAGCGCGAACGCCTCCGTGGGCGCCGCCTCCGCAGTGATGCTGCACCGGCTCAACGCCGTGCTGGATGACGCCGGCACCGCGTCGGCCGCCGAACGCACCGTGCGCAAGGAGGTGCTCGCCAAGACCGTGCTGGCGCCGCGCGCCGGCGACGAGCCCCGGCTCGGCCTGCGGATCTCCTGGTGGGTGCGGCGCCAGTCGGCCCGGATGCTCCGCGACCTGCGTCGCACCGGCTGCCGGCTCGAGGGCTCCTGGTCCGACCTGGTCCCCGCCGACGCCGTCGGGATCGACCCGCAACGGGTGAGCGAGGCCGACATCGCGGCCGCAGCCCACGCAGGACGGGTCGGGCTCGCCGCCGAGCTCGGCCACCCGGCACCCGAGTCGGCACCCGAGTCGGCACCGTCGGACGCCGCCAGCGAGATCGCCGCCCTGGCTGCCCTGATCCGGCCGGCAGGCACCGAGACCGGAACTGGAAGGATCGCGCCATGAGGTTCTTCTCCCGTGGCTCGACCACCGACGGCGAGCTGCGCGACCGGGACTGGCAGCGGCCGAGTGGACCCGCGACGGTCGCGATCCTCACCATGGCCCGCGACGAGGGCGCGATGCTCGGAGCCTGGGTGCGTCACCACGCCGCGCTGGTGGGCGTCGACAACCTGCTGGTCCTCGACGACAACTCCTCCGACGGCTCCACCCGCGGCCTGCCCTGCACGGTGCAGCACCTCCCGTCGCTGGACCCGCAGCCGTTCGAGCGGACCCGGATGCGGCTGCTGAGCGGATTCGCTGCCGGCCTGCTGCACGCCTACGACTACGTGGTGGCTCTCGACGCCGACGAGTTCCTCGTGGTCGAGCCCGAGTTCGGCACGCTCGCCGCGCTGCTCGAGGCGCGTGGCTACCCGGCCACGATGGGGGTCCTCGGCCTCAACGTCGTGCACACGCCGGGGGAGGCGCCCCTCGACCTCGAGGCGCCGCTGCTGGCCCAGCGTGCCCATGCGATCTTCGCGCCGGTGATGTGCAAGCCGGCGATCAAGCGCACCTCGGCCCGCTGGGCGTTGGCCTCGCACGGGCTCGGGGCGCCGTACGTCCCCGACCCGGCGGCGTTGATGTTCCACTTCAAGTTCGCCGACCGTGACCGGGTGGCCGAGATCGCCGCCGTGCGGCACGAGCTCTTCCTGGCCACCGGACGGGCGAAGGCCTCGAGCTGGAGCAAGGAGCCGGACGACATCGTCGCCGCCCTCGACGCGGCGGTGCAGGGCCTCGACGCCCGCGTGGTGCCGGAGTTCGACGCCAGCACGATCGACCTGGCGAGCCTCGTCCTGAACGAGGACGGGGTGCACCGTTCCCCGCGGCAGGGACAGCTGGAGGCCCTGCGCCGCGAACCGCCCACCCGGATCCCCGACCGCCTGCGAGGACTGGCATGACCCGTCGTCTGATCGTCCACCTCGGCTGCAGCAAGACCGGGACCTCCTCGCTCCAGGCCGGGCTGTGGGAGTCCATCGACGACCTCGCCGCCGTCGGGGTCGGGGTGCCCTTCCGCAACCGGGCCGAGCACCTGGCGCACCTGGTCGTCCCGCTCGGGTGGCGCCCCGTCGAGGCGTACGGCGGCCCGCGGGACGAGGCCGCCCTGGCCGAGCTGCCGCAGCGCCTGCGCAGCACGCCCGGTGACGTCCTGCTGATCAGCAACGAGGACCTGGCCGAGATCGATCGGGCAGGCGCCGAGACCCTGACCGCCGCCGCCGAGGCGGCCGACACCGAGCTCCACCTGATGATCACCGTGCGCGGCTGGGCGCTGCAGCTGCCGAGCGAGTACCAGCAGTTCCTCAAGCACCGGATGGCGCTCAGCTACGCCGAGTTCGTCGACGCCGTCCGTGACCGGACCGGGATCTGGGCCGAGCGGTACTGGAACCGGCAGGACGCCGTCGGCGTGATCGAGACGTTCAGCGGCCTGGTCCCGACCGACCGGATCCACCTGGTGCCGATCGACACCGGCGACCCGGAGGCGATCTTCACCGCCACCGCCGACCTGCTCGGCGTCGACGCCGGAGCGATCCGGCGGCCCGGACGCGCGGTCAACACCTCCTTCGGGGCGGTCGAGGCCGAGGTGTTCCGCCGGGTGACGGGCGCGGTGGACGCGCAGGACTCGCTGCCGGTCTACCGCGACTTCGCCCGGCTGGTCCGACGGCCGTTCGTCCGCGGCGTCCTGCCCGCCGGGGCGAGCGGCAAGCTGCGGCTCCCGCCCGAGCACCTGGACTGGGTCGCGACCTACACCGACGGGGTGATCGAGCGGATGGGTGCCGACGGCATCGACGTGCGTGGTGACCTCGAGGTGCTCCGGCCGCGGTCCGAGCAGACCGGTGCGATCCCGGAGGTCTCCGAGGCCGAGGTCGCGCGGGTCGCGATCGAGACCCTGGCGCGGTACGCCGCCTACCGGAGCGAGGCACGACCCGGCCCGAAGCACGAGCCGACGCCCACTCCTCGGGCACCGTGGTGGCGTCGGTCCGGACGCAACTAAGTTGCTGACGAGCACACATCCGAAGGGACCCCAGTGAGCAAGACCAACCCCGGCCACTTCTTCGAGGACTTCGCGATCGGCCAGATCCTCGACCACGCCACCCCGCGCACGGTCACTGAGGGTGACCGAGCGCTCTACGGCGCGATCTACCCGACCCGCTTCGCCCTCCCGAGCTCGGCCGAGTTCGCCACCTCGGTCGGGCTCGCGGCCCACCCGGTGGAGGACCTGATCGCGTTCCACATCGCGTTCGGCAAGACCGTCCCCGACATCTCACTGAACGCGGTCGCCAACCTGGGCTACGCCGAGTGCCGCTTCCACCAGCCCGTCCTCACCGGGGACACGCTCTCGACGACGAGCGAGGTGATCGGCCTCAAGGAGAACTCCAACGGCAGGAGCGGCGTGGTCTACGTCCGCTCCACCGCGACCAACCAGCGCGGCCAGATCGCCCTGGAGTGGGCCCGGTGGGTGATGGTGCACAAGCGGGACGCGGCCTCGCCCGCGCCCGAGACCGTGCTGCCCACGCTCGCTCCCGTCGTCCCCGCGACGGACCTGGTCCTGCCCACCGGGATCAACTTCACCCTCTACGACTTCGCCGCTGCCGGCGAGCCGCACCGTCTCGGCGACTACACGGTCGGGGAGAAGATCGACCACGTCGACGGCGTCACGCTCAGCGACGCCGAGCACATGATGGCCACCCGGTTGTGGCAGAACACCGCCAAGGTGCACTTCAACACCGAGGCCCGGCCCGACGGCCAGCGGCTGGTGTACGGCGGCCACATCATCTCCCTGGCACGGGCGCTCTCCTTCAACGGACTCGCCAACGCCCAGCTGGTCGCCGCGATCAACGCCGGCTCCCACGTCGCCCCCGCCTTCGCCGGTGACACCGTCTACGCCTGGTCGGAGGTGCTCGACGTGGCCGAGACCGCCGCACCGGGAGTCGGCGCGATCCGGCTGCGCCTCGTCGCCACCCGCGGACGGGACGAGTCCATGACGCTGCGCGGTGACGACGGCAAGTACGTCGACGGCGTCCTGCTCGACCTCGACCTGTGGGCCCTGATCCCGCGATGAGTGCCGCGCCCGCCGCCCTGTCGTCCGAGCTGTGGATCGTCCGCCACGGCGCGACCGCCTGGTCGCTGTCGGGGCAGCACACCAGCCGCACCGAGCTGCCGCTGGAGCCCGTCGGGGAGGAGCAGGCCCGAGCGCTCGGGCCGCGGTTGGCGGACACCGAGTTCGCTCTCGTCCTGACCTCGCCGCGTCAGCGGGCCCGGCACACCGCCGAGCTGGCCGGTTTCCCCGACGCCGAGATCGAGCCCGACCTGGCCGAGTGGGACTACGGCATCTACGAAGGGATCACCACCGCGGAGATCCAGCGCACCGTCCCCGGGTGGTCGACCTGGGACGGTCCGACGCCGGACGGGGAGACGGCCGAGGAGATCGGGATCCGGCTCGACCGGGTCGTCGCCCGAGCCCGCGCCACTCCCGGACGGACGCTCGTGTTCGCCCACGGCCACAGCCTGCGCGCCCTCGCCGCCCGGTGGGTCGGTCGCAGCGCGGCGGAGGGCCGGATCTTCCGGCTCGACACGGCCACGATCTCGGTGCTCGGGTGGGACCGTGACCACCCCGTCGTGACCCGCTGGAACGTTTAGCCTCCGATCCGGCCCAGGATCTACGCTGGGTCGGTGCGCATCGACCTCCACACCCACTCGCGGGTGAGCGATGGCACCGACACGCCGACCGAGCTGGTCGCCGCCGCCGAGCGGGCCGGCCTCGACGTGGTCGCCCTCACCGACCACGACACCGCGGTCGGCTGGGACGAGGCGTTCCGGGCCGCCGCCGACCGAGGCATCACCCTGGTGCCGGGGATGGAGCTCTCCACCCGGCACCGCGGCCACGGGGTGCACCTGCTCGGCTACCTCTTCGACCCGACCTTCGAGCCGCTCGACGCCGAGATCGGCCACATCCTCGCCGGGCGGGAGGACCGGCTCGCGCGGATCGTCGAGCAGCTCAACGGGGTCGGCGTCGAGATCACCTTCGACGACGTCCTGGCCGAGTCCAGCGACGCCGTCTCCACGGGGCGTCCGCACGTGGCCGACGCCCTGGTCCGACGCGGTGCCGTCGCCGATCGCGAGGAGGCCTTCGACCGGTTCCTCGGGTGGGGTCGCCCCGGGCACGTGCACCGGTACGCCTCGGACCTGGTGACGATGATCGGGCTGATCGGCGGCGCCGGCGGGGTCAGCGTGCTCGCCCATCCGTGGGGGCGCACCCGGCCCGACTACCGGATGGACGAGGCGGGCTTCGCCGCCCTGGCCGATCTCGGCCTGCACGGGATCGAGGTCGACCACCAGGACCACGACGCGGCGATGCGGGCTGACCTGCGCGCCATCGCCACCAACCTCGGCCTGGTGATCACCGGCTCGAGCGACTACCACGGGAGCGGGAAGAAGGGGCACGACCTCGGCGTGAACACCACCGCCCCGGACCAGTTCGCCGATCTGCTCGACCGCGCCGCGCTCGCGGCCACGGCCAGTGGCCGTCGTACTCCTGAGGTGAGGATGCCGCGATGAACGTGACCCTGATGGTCGAGGTCTTCGTGACGCTCTTCGTGATCATGGACCCGGTCGGGACCATCCCGATCTTCTTGTCCCTGACCGCCGGGCGGACCCCGCAGATGGTGCGCAAGGCCGCCTGGCAGGCGGTCACCGTCGCGTTCTGCGTGATCGTCGTCTTCGCACTCTTCGGGCAGGGGATCCTCAACTACCTCGGCATCACGCTGCCCGCGATGCAGGCCTCGGGCGGCCTGCTGCTGCTCCTCGTCGCGCTCCAGCTGCTGACCGGGGAGGACGAGGACGGCAGCCCCGCGCACTCGAAGAACAAGAACGTCGCGCTCGTGCCGCTCGGGACGCCGCTGATGGCCGGCCCCGGTGCGATCGTGGCCACGATGCTCTTCGTCCACCAGGTCGACGGGGTCGGCGACGCCGTCGCGATCGCCCTGGGCATCATCGGGGTGCACGTCACGCTCTGGCTGATGATGCGGTTCTCGCTGCCGCTCCAGCGCCTGCTGGGGGAGAGCGGCATCCTGCTCGTCACCCGGATCGCGGGCCTCCTGCTCGCCGCGATCGCGGTCCAGATGGTCGCCAACGCCGTCGAGGCGTTCATCAAGGCCGCGTAGCGGCTCCTACTTCCGGCCCAGGGACTGGAAGCGCTGGAGGACCGGCTTCGGCATGAACTTCGTGACGCTCACGACCGTCTTGTAGCGCCACGACGGGATCGAGAAGACGCGGCCCTTCTCGAAGTCCGCGATCGCGGTGGCGACCAGGTCGTCCACGTCGAGCCACATGAACGACGGCGCGGAGTCGCGGGCCACGCCCATCCGCTCGTGGAACTCGGTCTTTGTGAAGCCCGGGCACAGCGCCATCACGTGCACGCCGTCGGGTTCGTACTCGACGCTGGCCCACTCGCTGAACGAGTTCACCCACGCCTTCGACGCGCTGTAGCTGCCGCGCGGCAGGAACCCCGCCACGCTGGAGACGTTGATGATCCCGGGCTTCAGCCCGTCGACGGCCGGACGTCCCGCCATCGCGCCGAGGGCGGCGTGGGAGAGCCGCAGCACCGCCACCACCAGGACCTCGAGCATCTCGGTCTCCTGGTCGGCGGTGTTGGTGAGGAAACGACCCTTGAGCCCGAAGCCGGCGTTGTTGACCAGCAGGTCGATCGGCGTCTCGGTCCCACCGCCGGGGACCGCGACCCGGGCCTCGACCCGCGCCAGCTGGGTCCGGTCGCTCAGATCGGCAGCGAGGACCTCCACCTCGACGTCGTACGACGTCCGCAGCTGCTCCGCGGTCTCCTCGAGCCGGGCGGCGTCGCGAGCGACCAGGACGAGGTCGTGGCCCCGCGCGGCGAGCTGCCGGGCGAAGGAGAGGCCGATGCCGGCGGTGGCGCCGGTAATGAGTGCGGTGGGCATGAGGGACACCTTAGAGTGGGCCGCGCCATGACGATCACCCTCGCAGTCGCCAACCAGAAGGGCGGCGTCGCCAAGACGACGTCGGTCGCCTCGATCGGCGCAGCACTCGCCGAGCTCGGCCAGCGGGTCCTGCTGGTCGACCTCGACCCCCAGGCCTGCCTGACGTTCTCCCTCGGCATCGATCCGGAGGATCTCGAGGTGTCGGTGCACCAGGTCCTGACCAAGGGCATGGCGCCCGGCGAGGTGATCCTGGAGACCGAGGACGGCGTCGACCTGATGCCGGCCACGATCGAGCTCGCCCGCGCCGAGGCCGACCTGCTCACCCGGACCGGTCGGGAGCACGTGGTCCGCGGCGTGATCGAGGACCTCGCAGGAGCGGGGGAGGCCTACGACTGGATCCTGCTGGACTGCCCGCCCTCGCTCGGCGTGCTGACGGTGGCCGCGTTGACCGCCGCCGACGGCGTCCTCATCCCGCTGCAGTGCGAGACGTTGTCGCACCGCGGGGTGGGCCAGCTGCTCGACACGGTGCACGACGTGCGCCGGTTCACCAACAAGGACCTCGAGGTCTGGGGCGTGCTGCCGACGCTGTTCGACGGACGCACCACCCACGCCCGCACGGTCCTGGAGACGATCAGCGAGACCTACGACCTCGCCGTCATCGAGCCGCCCATTCCCAAGACGATCAAGTTCGCCGAAGCGCCGGCCGCGGGTCGTTCGATCCTCGCCACCTCACGCTCGAGCAAGGGCGCGAAGGCCTACCGCGACGTTGCCGCGAATCTGATCGCCCGGGGGAAGTAACCCGTCGACTTCGCCGGGGCCATCTGCCTATGGTGGCTGGCATGAGTGAAACCTCGAAGGGCGCCAACGACGACCTCAAGGCGAAGATGCGCGAGGCCCTCGACCGCAAGCAGTCAGCCGATCCCGGCGTCACCCACGAGTCCCACGACCGGGGTCATGCCGAGGAGCACGGGGCCGCCGGAGGCAAGCGCGTCCACCGCCGCAAGTCCGGCTGAGCCGAACCGGCTCGCCCGCGAAATTCACACATTTGTACGACGACACCCCGCGGCCTCGAAGGGCCAGCGGGGTGTCGTTGAACAAATGTGTGAAAGTGGCGGCTACTCGGCGGCGGGCGCAGCAGCGTTGCCGCTGCCCGAGGGACGCCGGCGACGACGACGGTTGCGCGAGGGACCCGCCGGCTTCTCGGCACCACCCTCGGCGGCGGGGGCTGCCTCGACGGCAACCTTCTCCGCGCCGGCCTCGGCGGCGACCGACTGGCCACCGCGCGAACGGGTCCGGTTGCGCTCGGTGCGCTGACGCGGGGCCCGGTCGCCCGAGCCCGCCTCGCGGGCGCTGGGGCGCTCCTTGCGCTCGGCGGGGGCAGCAGCCTTGATCCGGCCCTTGGTGCCCTTGACGATGGCGTGGTCGGTGAGGAAGTTCTCCGACGAGGAGTAGGTCTCGACCGGGTCGTCGAAGTCCAGCTCCAGCGCCTTGTTGATCATCTTCCACTTGTGGATGTCGGCCCAGTCGACGAACGTGACCGCGATGCCGGTGGCGCCGGCGCGACCGGTGCGACCGATCCGGTGGACGTAGGTCTTCTCCTCGTCCGGGGTCGTGTAGTTGATCACGTGCGAGACGCCGGTGACGTCGATACCGCGGGCGGCGACGTCGGTGCAGACCAGGATCTGGATCTTGCCGTCACGGAAGCGCTGCATGGCCTTCTCGCGGGCGACCTGGGCCATGTCGCCGTGCAGCGAGCCGGCGTTGAAGCCGCGCTCGACCAGGTCGTCGGCGACGCGCTGGGCCTGACGCTTGGTCCGGGCGAAGACGACGACCTTGTCGACGCCACCCTCGGGGGAGCCCTGCAGCAGGCGGCCGATCATCTCGGGCTTGTCCAGGTCGTGGGCCTGGTAGACGTACTGCGTCGTGGTCTTGTGGGTGGCGTTCTCGTACGACGCCTCGGCCCGGATGTTCATCGGGCTCACCAGGTGCGTGCGCGCCAGCGAGATGATCGCCGACGGCATGGTCGCGCTGAACAGCATGGTCTGACGCGTCTTCGGCGTCTTGGAGAGGATCTTCTCCACGTCGGGCAGGAAGCCCAGGTCGAGCATCTCGTCGGCCTCGTCGAGGACGAGCGTCTTGATCTGGGAGAGGTCGAGGTGGCCACGGTTGACCATGTCGATGATCCGGCCGGGCGTACCGACGACGATCTCGACGCCGGTCTCCAGGGCCTCGATCTGGGGCTCGAAGCCGACGCCGCCGTAGATGGCCATCACGCGCAGGCCGAGGTTGGAGGAGATCAGCTCGACGTCGCCGAAGACCTGGAGCGCGAGCTCGCGGGTCGGCGCCACGATGAGGGCCTGCGGCTTGCCGTTGGCCTGGGTGCCGATCCGCTGGACGGCGGGGATGCCGAAGGCGAGGGTCTTGCCGGTGCCCGTGCGGGCCTGGCCGATCAGGTCGGTGCCGTCGAGGGCGACCGAGAGGGTCATCTCCTGGATGGCGAAGGGCTCGATGATGCCCTTGGAGTCGAGGGCGTCGCAGATCTCGGGCATGACGCCCAGGTCGCGGAAAGTAGGCATAGTGAAGTTGGCAGCTTTCGTGTTGAGAACAAGCGGCCGACTCTTCGTCCCGCCAGCCGGTCGGCCGGGGATCGCGCGTCTGCCGCGCACATACAGGGCGGAGTCTATCGGTAGGGTGAGACCGTGGTGGCATCGACACAAACTCCCCCCGCCGACCCGTTCAACGACCCGGTCTACACCGCGGCGGTCATCGACCTCCTCGGTGCGATCGGCTACGGCGAGGTCTCAGCGTTCGAGCGGCTGACCGCCGACGCCGCGATGGCTCCCAGCCTGGCCGACAAGGTCGCCCTCCTGGGGATGGCCAACCGGCAGTACGCCAAGGTCGAGCCGGTGCGCGCGCGCCTGGCCGAGCTCACCGAGGACCCGTACGCCGCGATGACGCCGTTCGCCGAGGCGATCGACTCGTTCCACAGCTTCACCGCGCCGCACGACTGGTGGGAGGCCCTGGTCAAGGCGTACGTCGGCGACGGCATCGTGGCCGACTTCTACCGCGAGATCAGCGCCTACCTCGACGCGGCCACGGCCGGCCTGATCCAGTCCACGCTCAGCGACGAGGGCGAGACCGACTTCGCCGTCGAGCGGATCGGTGAGGCGATCGAGGCCGACCCGAAGCTCGGTGGACGCCTCGCGCTGTGGGGACGCCGGCTGATGGGGGAGGCGCTGACCCAGACCCAGCACGTCGCCGCGTCGCGCGACTCGCTGACCGAGATCCTGGCCGGCAACGCCAGCGTCGCCGGTCTCGACCTGGCGGGGATCTCCGAAATGTTCACGAGGGTGACCGCCCGTCACATCGAACGGATGGCCACCCTCGGGCTCGAGCACTAGAGGCTCGACACGGAACTCAGCTGCGGAAGCCGACCACGTTCGCGGTCGTGCTGCCCAGCTCGATGTAGGTGATCTTGGCCGCCGGCACGAAGGTCTTCTTGCCCTTCGTGTCGGTCAGGCTGAGCACGCTGTCGGCGGCGAGAGCCGCGGTGAACGCGCTCTCGATCGCCTCGGGGGTCTCGTCGCTTTCGACGATCAGTTCACGGACGGCGTACTGAACGCCGATCTTGACCTCCACGGTCACTCCTTCGTTGGTGCTCAGGGTCACGACTTGGGATATCCACCGATGCCGCGCCAGGCCAGGCCCGACACCAGTGCAGCAGCCTGCTCACGTCCGAGGCCACTGTTGGACTCCAGCCAGAACCGCGAAGACTGCTGCGCCATTCCTACCAGCGAGACCGCGAGCAGGAGGGAGGCGGCCCGGGGCAGGCCGGTGTCGTCGGCGATGACGTCGGCGATCGCCTCGGCGCACTCGTTGGTCACCCGGTCGATCTGGTCGCGCACGGCGGGCTCGTTGGGCAGGTCGGACTCGAAGACCAGCCGGAACGCGCCGGACTCGTTGGCGACGTAGGAGAAGAACGCGCTGATCGTCGCCTCGACCCGGCGCTTGTTGTCGGTGGTGATCGCCAACGCGTCGCGGACGTGCTCGATCACGTTGTCGCAGGACTGCTCCAGCAGCGCCAGGTAGAGGTCGAGCTTGCCGGGGAAGTGCTGGTAGAGCACCGGCTTGGAGACGCCGGCACGCTCGGCGATGTCGTCCATCGCGGCGGCGTGGAAGCCCTGGGCGACGAAGACCTCGAGCGCGGACTCCAGCAGCTGCGCGCGCCGTTCCCGGCGAGGCATCCGCCCGCTGCGCGGACGGGTCTCAAGGTCGTACTCGGTACTCACGTGCTCCTGCTTCCCGTCATGGTCGGTCAAGGCTACCGCTCGGTAGGCCGCGCGTCCGGATGACGGGACACCGTGTCGGGCACTGAACCGCTCGGGGAACAATGGTGGACGGTGTCGCGTTCCTCCTGCTGCGAGGACCGGCGCCGCCGGAACCCACAGATCTAACGGAGGAGTGCGCCGTGACCGTGCCGCCGCTCGTCGAGCCCGCCAGCGAGCTCACCATCGATGAGGTGCGTCGCTACAGCCGCCACCTGATCATCCCCGACGTCGGCATGACGGGGCAGAAGCGCCTGAAGAACGCCAAGGTGCTGGTCATCGGCGCCGGCGGCCTCGGCTCGCCTGCGCTGCTGTACCTGGCCGCCGCCGGTGTCGGGACCCTCGGCATCGTCGAGTTCGACGAGGTCGACGAGTCGAATCTGCAGCGCCAGATCATCCACAAGCAGTCCACGATCGGGCAGCCGAAGGCGGACTCGGCGGCCCAGGCCGTCGCGGAGGTCAACCCGTACGTCAACGTCGTGCTCCACCCCGAGCGCCTCGACAACGACAACGTCTTCCGGATCTTCGAGGGCTACGACCTGATCATCGACGGGACGGACAACTTCGCCACCCGGTACATGGTCAACGACGCGGCCTACTTCCTCGGGATCCCCTACGTGTGGGGCTCGATCTACCGCTTCGACGGTCAGGCCTCGGTCTTCGCCGCCGGCCTGCGCAACTCCAAGAACCCGGAGCTGGCCGCCGCCGCGGCCGACGCGCCGTGCTACCGCTGCCTCTACCCCGAGCCGCCGCCGCCGGGGATGGTGCCGTCCTGCGCCGAGGGCGGTGTCCTCGGTGTGCTGTGCGCCAGCATCGGCTCCATCCAGGTGACCGAGGGGATCAAGCTCCTCACGGGCATCGGCGACCCGCTCGTGGGTTCGCTGATGATCTACGACGCGCTCGAGATGGAGTACCGCAAGGTCCGCCTGCGCAAGGACCCCAACTGCGCGCTCTGCGGCGAGCACGCCACGGTCGACTCGCTGATCGACTACGAGGTCTTCTGCGGTGCGGTCTCCGAGGAGGCCGCCGACGCTGCCGTCGGTTCGACGATCGCGGTCGGCACCCTGGAGCACTGGCTCAAGGAGCGTTCCGAGGGCACCCGGGACTTCGTCCTGGTCGACGTGCGTGAGCCCAACGAGTACGAGATCAACCAGATCCCCGGCGCGGTGCTGGTGCCCAAGGGTGAGTTCCTCACCGGCGACGCCCTGGCGACGCTGGCCGAGCTCACCGCCGACGGCCAGAAGCAGCTCGTCCTGCACTGCAAGTCCGGCGTCCGCTCGGCCGAGTGCCTCGCGATCGCCAAGGGCGCGGGGTACGGCGACGCCGTCCACGTCGGCGGCGGCGTGGTCGCCTGGGTGAACCAGATCGACCCGTCTCAGCCGTCCTACTGAGTTCAACCGAACGGACCTTTCCCGCACGGGCGGGTCGCGGCTAGCGTCGCGGCACGCCATCGCGGGGGAGGTCCGTTCGTTGTTGCTGGAGTCAGCGTTGTTGCCGGGGTGCGCGGTGACCACCCCCGAGGGTCACCTGCTCGGCTCGCGGTGGGACCTCGACGCCCGGGTGCTGCTGGAGGAGTGGGACCTGGTCGACCCGGTCGGCCGGATCCGGGTCGAACGTTTCACCGCCGACCCCGCCGGATACCCGGTCACGGTCCACCAGGTCGACGGTGGCTGGATCGTCGCCGTCGGAGAGGCGTCGCTGCTCAGCCGTGCCGAGCTGGCGGCGACCGCCGCGTCGGTGAGCGCCGTGCTGGAGCAGCGCAGGATCCAGCGCACCGATCGGACCCGGCACTGGCAGGGCGCCTGGACGCCGCTCCTGGCCGGTGCCGGCGACGCGGAGATGCTCGGCTGGTCCGAGGACCAGCCCCTGGTCGTGATCGCCCTCGGTGCCGACCCCGACGGCCGGCCCACCCGGGCCGACGCGGCCTGGGACCGGCTGGTCGAGCACTGGTCCCGTGCGCTCGGTGAGCTCACCACGCCCGAGGCGCCCGCCTGCCTGGTGGAGGTGCCCTCGGGCCTGCGGATCATCGCGCCCGTCCTGGTGGTCCCGGCGATCGACCAGATCGGCGTTCGGATCGCGCAGGAGATGGCCGGCGCCCGGCCCTTCGCCGTCGGTGTCAGCCGGGTGAGCGCGGGCATCGCCGACATCCCGCGCGCGGTCGAGGAGGCCGATCGTGCCCTCGACCTCGACCGCTGGCGCGGCGACGGCCGGGCGACGTACTTCCACCGGATCGGGCTCGAGCGGCTGCTCGCCCGGGTCCCCGATGCGGATGCCGCCGACTTCGCCACCGACATGCTGGGCCCGCTGGCCGCCGACACCACGGAGGCCGCCGGGCTGCGCCGCACCCTCGACCTGCTGCTGGAGACCGACTTCAACATCGCCGAGACCGCCCGCCGGCAGTTCCTGCACTTCACCACGGTCCGCTACCGGGTCGCGATGTTCGAGGGCTGGTTCGGTCCGATCGCCGACGACCCGGCCCGGAGGGTCGATCTCGCCGTGGCGCTGATGGTGGTCGAACGCACGCACTGAACCGTCCCGCCGAACCAGGCAGGATCGTGTCGGTGCGATGTGCTTGAGTGAGCCACGAGATGACGAGCTATCGCCTGGGACCGAGCACCACGCCGCCGACCGTGCCCCAGCTGGACGAGCACCAGCAGCGCGTCGTCGACCACGGCGACGGGCCGCTCCTCGTCCTGGCCGGCCCGGGGACCGGGAAGACCACCACCCTGGTCGAGGCGATCGTCGACCGGATCGCGGTGCGCGGCGCCGCCCCCGAGTCGGTGCTCGCCCTGACGTTCTCGCGCAAGGCCGCCGAACAGCTGCGTGACCGGATCACCGCTCGGCTCGGTCGGACCCTCACCGCCAACCCGTGCATGACGTTCCACTCCTTCGCCTACGGGTTGGTGCGCGAGTTCGCGCCGGCCGACCTCTACGAGGGCCCGTTGCGGCTGCTGAGCGCGCCGGAGGCCGACGTCGTGCTGCGTGACCTGCTGGCCGGCACGCCCGCGGGCCGGTGGCCGGAGTCGATGAACCGGGCGATGCAGACCCGTGGGTTCGCTCGCGAGGTCCAGGCGGTGCTGGCGCGCGCCCGCGAGAAGGGGCTCGAGGGTGTCGACCTGGCCCGGCTTGGGCGCGCCGAGGGCGTGCCCGAGTTCGTCGCCGCCGGACTTTTCCTCGAGGAGTACCTGACCAACCTCGACGCCCAGGGGGCGCTCGACTACCCGGACCTGATCCGTCGTGCCGTGCTCGAGGCCGAGGTGCACCGCGCCGAGCTGCGGGAGCGGTTCGCGCACGTCGTCGTCGACGAGTTCCAGGACACCGACCCCGGCCAGCTCGCCCTGCTCCAGGCGCTCGCCGGGGACGGGCGCACCCTGATCGCCGTCGGTGATCCGCACCAGTCCATCTACGGCTTCCGGGGAGCCGAGGTGCGCGGGATCCTCGAGTTCCCGACCACCTTCCCGACCGTCGACGGCAGCCCCGCCCCCGTGGTCGCGCTCCGGACGACCCGCCGCTTCGGGGACCGGATGCTGGTGGCCGCCCAACGCGTGGCCGGCCGGATCGGCCTGCCCGGCACCATCGACGCCGCCGCCCGGGAAGCCTTCCTGGCCCCGGTCGCGTCGGCGGCAGGTGGTCGGGTCGAGGTGCTCACCTTCGACACCGAACGGGCCGAGGCCGAGCACCTGGCCGACCTGCTGCGGCGGGCCCACCTCGAGGACGGCATCGGCTGGGACGAGATGGCGGTGCTGGTCCGCTCCGGTCGCAGCTCGATCCCGCCGCTGCGCCGTGCCCTCGGTGCCCTCGGGGTCCCGGTCGAGGTGGCGGGAGACGAGCTGCCGCTGGTCCGCGACCCGGCGGTCGAACCGCTGCTGAGTGCACTGCGGGCCGCGCTCGACCTCGACCTGACCGACCCGCTCCTGGCCGGCTACCTCGACGCCACCCAGGTCACCGCCCTGCTCACCGGCGCGTTGGGTGGGCTGACCGCCCCCGAGGTCCGCCACCTCGCCCGGATGCTGCGGCTGCGGGAGAAGGAGGCGGCCGCTCACCAGGACCGACGGGTACGCAGCTCACCCGAGCTGCTCCGCGAAGCACTGGTCGACCCGTCCTTCCTGGACGGGGTGGAGGCCCCGCGGGCCCGAGCCCTGGTCACGCTGATCCATCGGGTCCGCCAGCTCGCCGAGGACGGCGCCAGCCCCGAGGACCTGCTCTGGGAGCTGTGGGACGGCACCAGCTGGCCCGAGCGGCTCCGTCGCGGCGTCGAGGCCGGCGGTGCCAGCGCCCGCCGGGCGCACCGCGACCTGGACGCGATCGTGGCGCTCTTCGAGTCGGCGGCCCGGTTGCAGGCCGCCCGTCACCATGCCGACGCCCGGGTCTTCCTCGAGACCGTGGGAGCCCAGCAGATCCCCGCCGACACGCTCGCCGAGCGGGGCGCCCGCGGCGCCGCCGTACGCCTGCTGACGGCGCACCGCTCCAAGGGTCTGGAGTGGCGGCTCGTCGTCGTGGCGCACGTCCAGGCCGAGGCGTGGCCCGACCTGCGTCGGCGCTCCACGTTGCTGCGACCCGACCGGATCGGTGCGGGGGAGCTCGTCCCGCCGCTCGGGGTCCGGGAGATGCTCGCCGAGGAGCGACGGCTCTTCTACGTCGCCGCCACCCGGGCCCGGGAGCGGCTGATCGTCACCGCGGTCGCCTCCGACGCCGACGACGGCGAGCAGCCGAGCCGGTTCCTCGCCGAGCTCGGGGTGCCCGTCGACCGGATCGTCGGGCGCCCACGGCGTCCGCTCTCCCTCGGCGGCTTGGTCGCCGAGCTGCGTCGCACCCTCGCCGACCCGACCAGCTCACCGCCGCTGCGCGACGCGGCCGCCCGCCGGCTGGCCCGCCTGGCCGACGAACGTCGCGGGGAGCGCCCGCTGGTGCCCGCCGCCGACCCCGCGACCTGGTGGGGACTGCGGGGGCTCTCCCGTGCCGCACGGCCGCTGCGTCCGGCCGACGAGCCGTTGCCGATCTCGGCCACCGTCCTGGAGGGCATGATCGAGTGTCCGTTGCACTGGTTCCTGGAACGGGAGGCGGGCGGTGCCGCGGCGAGCCACCAGGCCGCCAACGTCGGGTCGATCGTGCACGAGCTCGCCGAACGCGTCGCCAACGGTGCCCTGGCGCCGGACCTCGCGGTCCTGATGAGCCACGTCGACCTGGTCTGGGGTCGGCTCACGTTCCGGACCAGCTGGTCCGAGGCCCGGGAGCGGGCACGGATCGAGCGCGCGCTGGAACGCTTCCTCGAGTGGCACCAGCGCAACCCGCGGACGTCGCTGGGCACGGAGGTCGCCTTCGCGACGACCGTGACCCTCGAGGGCGGTGAGGTGCTGCGCCTGCGTGGCCGCGCCGACCGGCTCGAGATCGACACCCAGGGCCGGGTCGTCGTGGTCGACTTCAAGACCGGGCGCAGCCTGCCCAGCGGGCCCGCGGTGGAGCGCAACACCCAGCTCGCGCTCTACCAGCTGGCCATCGACCACGGCGCCGTCGGCGAGCTCGCGCCCGGCGCGACCAGCGGGGGCGGCGAGCTGGTCCAGCTGGGCGACAAGGAGCTGGGCAACCCGGTGAAGGTGCAACCGCAGGCGGTGCACACCGACGTCTCGCCCGAGCGCACCGTGCTCACCGCCGAGCTCGCAACGGCCGCTGCCCGGCTGCGTGCCGAGGAGATGCCGGCGATCCTCGGGGCGCACTGCGAGCGGTGCGCCTTCGAGAGCCTCTGCCCGGCCCGTGGCGCTGCGGCGGTGACGGTGTGAGCACGTCGATCCGGATCGAGACCCCTGCCGACCTGCAGCGGGTGATGCAGGAGGACCACCCGGCCTCCGACGAGCAGTGGGCCGCGATCACCGCGCCCCTGGAGCCGGCTGTCGTCATCGCCGGTGCAGGGTCGGGCAAGACCACCCTGATGGCCGCCCGCGTGGTCTACCTCGTGCTCACCGGGCAGGTCCGGCCCGAGGAGATCCTCGGCCTCACCTTCACCACCAAGGCGACCGCCCAGCTACGGGCCAAGATCCGTGCCGCCCTGCTGGCCGCGGGTGCGTTGGAGGAGGACGGCGACGGGGAGATCCTCGAGCCGACCGTGGCGACGTACAACGCCTATGCCGCGACCCTGCTGAGCGAGCACGGACTGCGGATCGGGCACGAGCCCGACACCCGGGTCGTCACCGATGCGGCCCGCTACCAGCTCGGGGCCCGTGCCATCGACCGGCACCCCGGCCAGGTCGAGGTGCTCAGCGACCACCCGCCGACCGTGATCCAGAACCTGCTCGCCCTCGACAGCCAGCTCAGCGAGCACCTGCGCACCCCCGTCGAGGTCCGTGCCTACGACGCCGAGGCCGCCGAGGGGTTCGAGCGCGCCCGCCAGGCCGAGCTCGCCGGCAAGGGTCGCAAGACCTACGTCGAGGCGTGCGCGACCGCGATCTCGGCGATCACCCGCCGGGGTGAGCTGCTCGACCTGGTCGAGACCTACCGGCGGCTCAAGGGCGAGCTCGGCCTGATGGACTTCAGCGACCAGATCGCCCTCGCTGCCCGGCTGGCCGATGAGCAGCCCGACGTCGGGGCGAGTGAACGAGCGAAGTTCAGGGTGGTCCTGCTCGACGAGTACCAGGACACCTCGACCGCTCAGGCGATCATGCTCTCGCGGCTCTTCGGCGCCGGCCACGCGGTGATGGCCGTGGGTGACCCCAACCAGGCGATCTACGGCTGGCGGGGTGCCTCGGTGTCGAACATCCTCGGTTTCGACGAGCACTTCCCTCCGGCTGCGGGCGGTGCCGCGCTCCGGTTCAACCTCACTGTCAACCGGCGGTCGGGCAGCGAGATCCTCGGCGTCGCCAACGACCTCGCCGCCCCCTTGTACGACGCCACGCCCGGTGTCCTGCCCCTGGTCGCCGACCCGCGTCGGGGTGAGGGATCGATCGACGTGGCGGTGCTGGAGACCCAGGCCGAGGAGCACGCCTGGCTCGCCGCGGAGATCCTGCGTGCCCATGACGAGGGGGCCGGTCTGGCGTGGTCCGACATCGCGGTCCTCACCCGGGACAACGGATCGGCGGCCCGGATCTTCGACGTGCTCGCGTCCGCAGGCGTCCCGGTCGAGATCGTCGGCCTCTCCGGACTGCTCCGGTTGCCCGAGGTCGCCGAGATCGTCGCGGTGCTGCACCTGCTGCACGACGTCACCGCGAACGCCGCCGTCCTCACCCTGCTGGCCGGCCCGCGGTGGGCGGTCGGTCCGCGCGACCTGAAGCTCCTCGCCGAGCGCGCCGACGAGCTCGCCCGTGGCTCGCAGGGCCGAGCGACGACTGATGGACCGGTCGCGATCGAGGACGCGTTGGAGGCGATCGCCGACGGCGTCGACCCGGCCGAGATCGCCGCCCTCGACGACGCCCTCGCCGATCCGGGAGAGGCCGACTACTCGCCCGAGGCCCGCGAACGCTTCGGGCTGCTGGCCGGTGAGCTGCGGCAGCTGCGCGCCCACGCCGGGGAACCGCTGCTCGACGTCGTCCGGCGGGTGATCGACACCACCGGCGTCGACGTCGAGCTGTCCTCGGCCGTCGCGCCGGCCGCCGCCGCGCGCCGCGACAACCTCGACCTGTTCGTCAAGGCGGTCGCCGACTTCCAGGCGATCGACGGGGACGTCTCGATGGCCGCGCTGCTGGCCTACCTGACCGCCGAGGAGGAGCAGGGCAGCGGGATGGAGATGGTCGCCCCCAGCGCTGCTGACTCGGTCAAGATGCTCACCGTCCACCGGTCCAAGGGGTTGGAGTACCGCCAGGTCTTCGTCGCCGGCGTGTGCGAGACGGTGTTCCCGAGCAACCGGGGCCGGCCGCTGTGGATCTCGACCCCGTCCGAGCTGCCGTCCCGCCTGCGCCGTGACGCCCACGACCTGCCGCACCTGGAGGGCTGGGACCGGACCGCGATCGAGGCCTACCGGGCCGCGGTCCGCGCCCACGGTCAGACCGAGGAGCTGCGGCTGGGCTACGTCGCGTTCACCCGCGCCGAGGACCGACTCGCGGTGTCGGGCTACCTCTGGAAGGAGACCAAGTCCCCGCTCGGGCCCTCGGCCTACCTCGGGGTCGTCGCCGAGCGGCTCCGCCGTCGCGGGGAGCCGCTGCGCTGGCTCGACCGACCGGCCAACGGCAGCCCGAACCCGGTCGCCGACCAGTCCCGACCGGCGCCATGGCCGAGCTCGGGCCCCGGCGCCGAGGTGCTCGCCCGACGAGCCGCCGCGGACGCCGTCGCTGCGGCTGACGTCGACCTGCTCGACCACGACCTCGACATGATCGAGGCGGCCCAGGTCGCGCAGTGGGACACCGAGATCGAGCGGCTGCTGAGCGAGGCACGCGCCGACGTCTCCGAGGAGGTGGTCGTGCAACGGCCGGTCTCGCTCTCGGCGACCGCGCTGTCGCGTTGGCGCGACGACCCCGAGGGGTTCGCCCGCGACCTGGCCCGGCCGATGCCGCGCCAGCCGTCGTCGGCGGCCCGCTTCGGGACCCGGTTCCACGCCTGGGTCGAGGCACGCTTCGGCCAGCAGGACCTGTTCGACCTCGACGAGCTGCCCGGCGCGGCCGACGCCGGCATCGGTGACGAGGCGGACCTGGCCGAGGTGATCGCCGCGTTCGAGGCCGGACCCTTCGCCGACCGGCCACCCGCTCACGTCGAAGCGTCGTTCGCCCTCGTGCTGGCCGGGCAGGTGGTGCGCGGCCGGATCGACGCGGTCTACGCCGAGCCCGACGGCAGCTGGCTGATCGTGGACTGGAAGACCAATCGGAACGCCGGGGCGGACCCGCTCCAGCTGGCGATCTACCGGCTCGCCTGGGCCGAGCTGCGCGGGATCGACCCCGCACAGGTCCGGGCCGCGTTCTACTACGTCCGTTCGGGACGGCTGGTGGAGCCGACGGGGCTGGCCGACCGCGCCGAGCTGGAGGAGCTGCTCGGCTGACGCGGTGCCTGTCCCGGCGTCCGGTCGAGCCAGGCGGCGACGCCGCGGGCGGCGAAACGTCCCGCTCGGTTCGCGCCGATCGTCGACGCGGACGGGCCGTAGCCGACGAGCTGCACCCGCGGGTCGGCCACGGCCGTCGTGCCGAAGCGGTCGAGCTGGATCCCGCCGGAGTCGCTGCGCAGGTGCAGCGGCGCCAGGTGACGCAGCGCCGGGCGGAACCCCGTGGCCCACAGGATCACGTCCACCGGCTCGAACGCGCCGTCGGCCCAGCGCACCCCGTCGGGCTCGATCCGGGCGAACATCGGACGCCGTGCGTCATAGACGCCGAGGCGACGGGCCGCCTCCTCCTGGGCGCGCAGCGCCAGGCCGGTGACCGAGACCACCGACGTCGGGGGCAGTCCGGCACGCACCCGCTCCTCGACCCGGGCGACGACCTCGGTGCCGATCTCCGCGGTGAACGGACCGGTCCGCCAGACCGGCTCGCGTCGGGTCACCCAGACCACGTCGGCGATCGGGGCGAGCAGGCCCAGGAACTGGACCGCCGAGGCGCCGCCGCCGACGACCAGGACCCTGCGGCCGCGGTAGCGCTCGGGCGAGCTGAAGTCGTGGGTGTGCACCTGCTCGCCGCGGAACGTCTCCTGCCCGGGGTAGTGCGGCCAGTGCGGTTGGGTCCAGGTGCCGGTCGCGTTGACGATCGTGCGGGTCAACCACTCCTGATCCGCGGCCCGGACGTGGAGCAGGCCCGCAGTGTCGGACTCGACCCGCTCCACGGTGACCGGCCGGAGCACCGGCAGGTCGTGGTCTCGTTCATAGGCGGAGAAGTACGACGGCACCGCGACGTTGGCCCGCTCGGGCGAGGTCGGCAGCTCGACGGCCCCGGGCAGCTCGGCGATCCGGTGCACGTCCTGCATCGTCAGCGCGTCCCAACGGTGCTGCCAGGCACCACCCGGGCCGGGGTTGGCGTCGACGACCAGGTGACGCAGGCCGCGGCGACGCAGGTGGTAGCTGGCCGACAGGCCCGCCTGACCCGCCCCGATGACCACGCTGTCGAAGAGCTGCACGCAGGTTCCAACATCGGATGACCCGTGAATATTCACCCGCTACGGTGGGCGCGTGACCCATCCCCACCAGCGCCTGCACGCCAGTGCCCACGACCGGGTGGGGGAGCGGCGCTCCGACGAGGAG
The DNA here is from genome assembly GCF_055391175.1 of Nocardioides sp. JCM 18999. Lineage (NCBI taxonomy): Bacteria > Bacillati > Actinomycetota > Actinomycetes > Propionibacteriales > Nocardioidaceae > Nocardioides > Nocardioides sp. JCM 18999. The sequence goes on along the minus strand of NZ_AP043887.1, from coordinate 2,370,066 downwards.
TGGCTCGCTGCACGGTGGGAGGACCCGGCGACACGGGTCCTGGTCGTCGGTGGGACGCGGATCGCGTCGCCGATCACCTGGGTCGCCCCGGCCGACGCGCCCGCAGGGGAGAGGGTCCTCCTCGGCGAGGTCGACGGCCTGGCCCACTTCGCGGTCCTCGCCGGGCGCAAACATGCGGGGGAGGACTGGCAGCCGCTGCGCGGCCTGCTCGGCGACCTCACGACGGCCGACCCGGGCGTGGCACCGCTGGTGCTGCACGCGATCGGGATCGCCGAATGGGTCGCGGTGACGCGGTTCTGCCCGCGCTGCGGTGGACCGCTGGTGCTCCAGGCCTCCGGCCACGAGCTCGCCTGCAGTGAGGGCCATCTCCAGTTCCCGCGCACCGACCCGGCGGTGATCATGCTGATCACCTCGGGCGACCCGGGGTCGGCGGACGAGCGCTGCCTGTTGGGGCGGCACCCGCAGTGGCCCGCTGGGCGCTTCTCCACCCTGGCCGGCTTCTGCGAGCCGGGGGAGACGCTCGAGGACGCCGTCCGGCGCGAGGTGGGCGAGGAGACCGGCGTGAGCGTCGGCGCGGTCGCCTACGTGGGCAACCAGCCGTGGCCGCTCCCGGCGTCGCTGATGCTCGGCTTCACCGGGGTGGCGACGTCGACCGACCTGAAGGTCGAGTCCAGCGAGCTCGCCGAGGCCGGGTGGTACACCCGGGACGAGCTGATCGCCGGCGCGGCCGACGGCACGCTGCTGCTCCCCGGCGGGGTGTCGATCAGCCACTCGCTGATCGAGGGCTGGGTCGGCCGTCCGCTGCCCGCCTCCTGGTGAGGCGGGCGACGGAGCAACGCGTCAGGCAGCGAGCTCGGCGAGCTTGGCCTTGATCTGCATCAGGCTCGGGTTGGTGTGGGCGCTGCCGTCGGCGAAGACCAGGGTCGGCACGGTCTGGTTGCCGTTGTTGACCTGCTCGACGATCGCTGCGGCACCCTCGACCTGCTCGATGTCGATCTCCTCGAAGGTGATCCCCTCGCGTCCGAGCTGCCCCTTGAGGCGCTGGCAGTAGCCGCACCACGGGGTGGTGTACATGACGAAGGCGGGGTCGCTGATGTCGCTCACGCTCATGTGAACACGGTAGGGGCCACCCGCATTCCGGAGGGTCTTTTTCGGACCTCAGCCGCGCCAGGACGGATCACGGCCGATGAACCCCATCAGGCGGTCCACCGCGGGCGCGTCCGTCGGGACGTCGACGGCCGGACCGTACTGGCCCGAACCGCGCAGCATCTCCTCGATCGGTTCCATCCCGGCCAACAGGTCCGCCGCCTCGGCCTCGGGCAGGCCGGAGGACCGCCCTGCCGCCTCGGCGAGGTCCCAGGTGTGCATGAAGACGTCGGTCGTGTAGAACTGGTCGATCGCCGCGTCGAGCGGGCGGGTGCCCAGGTGCGGGTGGGTGAAGTCGCGGCCGGCGTCGGGTCCCGTCAGGAGCGCCTGGACCGCGGCAGCGTGCTCGGTCCACGCGGCACGGGGGTCCTCGGAGGTCGGTGTCACCGGTCCGAGCGCCACGTCCCCGGCGGCGAGCAGGCCCGGCAGCCAGGTGACCAGGTGGTCGACGACGTCACGCGCGGTCCAACCGGCGACGGGGGCCGGGGCGTCCCAGTCGTCGACCGCGCCGACGTGCTCGCCGAACCGTTCGGCGATCTCGGCGTGCCGCTCCGCGGGGCTCACAGCGCACCCGAACCGAGCAGGTCGTCGAGCTTGGCGTAACCAGCGTTGACGCCGCCCTCCATGCCGCTGGCGAGCATGCCGTCGCGGGCCTCGAAGCTCTCGAAGACCGAGCGCACCTCGAGCCGGGTGCGCCCCGGCTCGACCTCGGTCAGGGTGAGCGTCTCGAGGGAGACCGCCTCGGGCATCCCCTCCCAGGTGAAGGTCTGCACGATCCGACGCTCGCTGACGTCGTGGAACGAGCCGAAGAAGCCGTGCCCGCCGTTGACGAACCGCCAGGACCCGCCGGTGCGGGCGTCCCAGCGGTCGATCTCGGTGGTGTAGCCGTCGGGGCCGATCCAGCGGACGTAGACGTCGGGGTCGGTGTGGGCGCGGAAGAGCTGCGCCGGGGTGCCGGCGAAGTCACGCGTCATCTGGATCACCGGGACATCGGTGGGTGCGTCGATGGCGACGCTGGCGTGGTGCAGTGCTGAGCTCATGATGCGGTGCCTTCCTGCAGGTGGGTGCGGTCGTTCATCTCGTCGAGCACGGCATCGAGACGCTGGTAGCGCGCCTCCGCCGTCGCCCGGTACCGGTCGATCCAGGCCGTCATCAGGTCGAACACCTCGGCCTCGAGGTGGACGGGCCGGGTCTGGGCGGCGCGCCCGCGGGTGACCAGACCGGCCGACTCGAGCACCCGGAGGTGCTTCGAGACCGCCTGCAGGCTCACCTCGTACGGCGCCGCGATCTGCCCCACGGTCGCGTCGCCCTGCGCCAGCCGGGCCACGATGTCGCGCCGGGTGGGGTCGGCCAGGGCTGCGAACACCTTCGAGAGGTCATCCGTCATCACCGAGCTCCTGTTCTCAACCGTGGGGTTGACAACAGCATGGAACGCCGCGAGCCCGTTGTCAACCATCGGGTTGACAACGGGCTCGCGGGCGTCGGGTCGATCAGGTCAGCGGCGGACGACCTTGCGCACCGGGCTGGTCGCGGCGGTGCTGGTCTTCGTCGCGGAGACGGTGATCTTCCAGCGGCTCGTGCCCTTCGGCACCTTGGTGGTGAACCGGATCTGGCCGGTCGTCCCGGTCGTGAGGGTCTTGGCGACCTTCCACGAGCAGGTCTTCGGCTTCTTCTTCGTCTTCACCGTGCAGGTCTCACGCTGGAGCTGGGCCGCGCGTCCGGCGGCCGGCTTCACGGTGGCGGCGAAGACCAGGGACTTCTTCCGGGTGGTGACCTTGCCGCCCTTGAAACCGCTGATCACGGTCGTCGTGGGCTTCGGCGTCGGCGTCACCGGAGGAGTGACCGGGGGAGCGTTCTGGGTCCACAGCGCGACGGTGCTCTTGTCGAAGCTGGAGAAGACCAGCTCGTCGGTGCCGTCGCCGTCGTAGTCGGCGACCATGCCGCCGCCGGACTGGCCGAACTTCTCGCCGGGCGCGGTCAGGGTGTGCAGCAGCGTGGAGCCGTCACCCTTCTGCTCGATCCAGAACAGGCGGTGGTCGCCGTCGCCGGCCACCGTGATGTCGATGTCGCCGTCACCGTCCACGTCGCCGTAGCTGAACACGCCGGGGGCGGCCTGACCGGGAACCGCCCGCGAGGTGATGCTGTCCCCGGGGAAGATCATGTTGCGGTCGGCCTTGAACTCAGCCGGGCAGCTGGTGTCCGGGGTCGCCGGGTTCGACAGGGTCGTGCGGTCCCACGGGTCGGTGATGTCCTCGCCCGGGGTGAACTCGAAGACCGCCTCCTGGGCCTGCGGGGTGGAGAAGGTGCAACGACCCGTGTGGTTGGTGCCGATCCACGCGAGCTTGCCGTCGCCGCGGAAGTCCGGGACGGGGCGGATCGCGAAGCCGGGTCCGGTCTCGCCGATCGTGGCGATCGGGTGGAAGGTGAAGTCGCCCGGCTCGATCCCCGGGGTGTCTCCGGAGTCGCCGGTCTGCTCCCACCACAGGAACGACGCCTCGGTCGGGTGGTCGGCCGCAGATCCGGTGCCGAAGTACTGCGACGAGATGATGTCCATGTCCCCGTCCTCGTCGACGTCGGCCACGACCGGGACGCTGCCGCCCTGGTCGCCGATCGTGATCGGCGCGGCGAACTGGGGCTTGCCGTTCTCGTCGTCGCCGGTGCCGAGGAACACCTCGAGAGCGACCACGTCGTCGTTCAGCTCGGGAGCCGTCTTGGCCTCCTCCGACGTGGTGACGAGGTCCTTGATCTCGTCGCCGTCGAGGTCGACGTGCTTGACGCCGTGGTAGCTGCCGGGCTGACCGGTGATCACGTCGTGGCGCACGAACGGGATCGCAGCTCCCGCTGGGGTCTCGCCCTTGTTCTCCCACCAGGTGATCGCGGCGCGGAGCTTCGGCGTCTTGGGGGCCGCCAGGGTGCCGGGGTCGGTGTCGAAGAAGTAGCCCGAGGGCAGGAGCAGGTCGGTGTCACCGTCGCCGTCCATGTCGGTCAGCGTGACCTGGTTGGGGAAGATGATCCCGTCGCTCGCCTTCACGACCGAGACCCTCGTCCACGTGCGCAGGTCCTTGCCGGGGCGGAAGATGTCGAGCGTCCCTCCGCCGGAAGGGCCACCTCCCACCAGAGCGCCGTAACCCGAGACCACGATGTCCTCCTCGCCGTCGAAGACCTCGCCGGAGGCGCTGAACGACGCGCCCGTCACGGTGCCGACGTCGATCCGTGTGAAGACGGGAGCTTCCTCGGGATCGGCCGGGGTCCCTGCGACGGCGGACGAGGCCAGCGCAGGCAGCGCGACCAGCGCCGCAGCCGCGGCGAACAGGAATGGTGCGGGGGGTCGGTGCATGGAGCTCCCTCTCAGCGTGAACGTAGTCGTATATATGATATTCGAACTCGTCAACACTGTGACTCGAATCGCAACTCCGGCCGGGATGGAACGATGGAGCGGTGACCACGTTGAACGTCGCCGCGATCCAGGACGAGCCACGCCACGGCGAGATCGAGGTGAACGTCCGGACGGCCGCCGCGTGGGTCCGACGGGCCGCCGACGAGGGCGCCACGGTCGCGCTCTTCGCCGAGACCTTCCTGTCCGGCTACGACCAGACGCTCTTCGCAGGAGATCTGCCCGGCCGGCACGACCACGCCTGGCTCGACCCGATCCGCTCGGCCGTCGCCGAGACCGGCACCACCGCGATCGTGAACGCGGCCGTGCGTGAGGGTGGCCGCGCCACTCTCACCGACCTGGTCGTCGACGCCGACGGGGTGCGGGCGGTCTACGACAAGCAGCACCTCTACGCCGCCGAGCAGGAGTTCTTCGACCCCGGCCCGACCAGCACCTCGCTCCTGATCGACGACGCCGAGCTGGCGCTGTCGATCTGCTACGACGCCAACTTCCCCGAGCACGCCGCGGCCGCGGCCGCGACCGGCACCGCGTTGGCCTACCTCAACAGCGGTGCTTACTTCCCCGGGGGCGAGCACCGCCGCGACCTGCACCACGCCGCTCGCGCGCTCGACAACGGGATGTACGTCGTCTTCGCCGGTCTCCTCGGTGGCCCGCACCGGTTCGTCGGGGGCACCGCGATCTTCGACCCGCTCGGACGGGCCGTCGTGCACCTGGCCGACGAGGTCGGCATGGCGGTCGCCACCCTCGACTCCGAGCAGGTCGTCGAGGCCCGCGCCGCCCAGCGGATGTGGGCCGACCGCCGCCCCGACCAAGGGCCGCGGCAGCAGGTCGCGGTCCCGCGGATCGGCGTTGTCGGCGGCGCCGTCTAGGGTTTCGGCCATGCCCGATCCCGACGCCCTGCTCGACGCTCTCGACCCGGAGCAGCGGCGGGTCGCGGAGACGCTGCGCGGCCCGGTCCGGGTGCTGGCCGGAGCAGGGACGGGCAAGACCCGCGCGATCACCCACCGGATCGCCTACGGCGTCGCCACCGGGGTCTACGCCCCGAGCGAGATCCTGGCGGTCACCTTCACCACCCGCGCAGCCGGCGAGATGCGGCAACGCCTGCGGGGGATGGGGGCCGGGGCGGTCCAGGCACGCACCTTCCACTCGGCCGCCCTGCGCCAGCTGCGCTACTTCTGGCCGCACGTCTACGGCACCGAGGTGCCGACCCTGACCGAGTCGAAGCTCCCGATGGTGGCCCAGGCCGCGCGGCAGCACCGGCTCTCCGTCGATCAGGCCGCCCTGCGCGATCTCGCCTCCGAGATCGAGTGGTCCAAGGTCAGCAACGTCCATCCCGACCGCTACGCCCAGACCGCGCCCGGACGGGGCCGCTCCGTCGACGGCTTCGATGCCGGCACCGTCGCGCGGGTCTTCGGCAGCTACGAGGAGATCAAGCGCGGCCAGGCCCGGATGGACATGGAGGACGTCCTCCTGCTCACCGCCGGCATGCTGGCCGAGGACGAGCGGGTCGCCGCCCAGGTCCGCCGGCAGTACAAGTGGTTCGTCGTCGACGAGTTCCAGGACGTCTCGCCGCTGCAGTCGGCCCTGCTCGACCTGTGGCTGGGCGGGCGCAACGAGATCTGTGTCGTCGGCGATCCGGCCCAGACCATCTACTCGTTCGCCGGCGCCGATGCCGACTACCTGCGCACCTTCGCCCGTCGGCACGAGGGCTGCGTCTCCATCGACCTGGTCCGCAACTACCGCTCCACCCCCGAGATCGTCACCGCCGCCAACACCCTGCTCAGCGGCACGCCGTCGGCCGGGGTCGAGCTGAGGGCCCAGCGTCCGGCCGGTCCCGCGATCCGGTACGTCGGCCGCCCTGACGAGGTCGCGGAGGCCTCCGCCGTCGCGGCCCAGATCAAGGCCCTGCGTGCGGAGGGGCGGCCCTTCTCCGAGATCGCTGTGCTGTTCCGGATCAACGCCCAGTCCGAGGCCTACGAGGAGGCCCTGGCTGCGGCCGGCGTGCCCTACACGGTCCGCGGGGCCGGACGATTCTTCGACCGGCCCGAGGTCCGCGAGGCCGTCACCCGTCTGCGCGGCTCGGCCCGGTCGGCCGAGCGTGGCGCCGAGCCGATGGTCGAGACCGTGCACGCCACCCTCGCGGCGATGGGGTGGACCCAGCAGCCACCCAACGCCCGCGGGCAGGTCCGCGACCGGTGGGAGTCCTGGCAGGCCCTGATCGACCAGGCGGTCGCGTTCGCCCAGGCCGCGGGGGATCAGGCCGACCTCGGCGACTTCGTCGACGATCTCGACCGTCGCGCCGCCGACCAGCACGCCCCGGTGGCCGACTCGGTCACGCTGGCCACCTTCCACGCCGCCAAGGGGCTGGAGTGGGACTCGGTCTTCCTGGTCGGTCTCCAGGACGGCACGCTGCCGTTCTCCTACGCACTCGAGTCCCCGACGGCTCTGGAGGAGGAGCGCCGACTGCTCTACGTCGGGATCACCCGCGCCCGGCGGGACCTGGCGCTGTCGTGGGCACTCGCCCGCCAGCCCGGGGGACGGGCAAGCCGCAAGCCGTCCCGGTTCCTCGACCCGCTGCTGCCGGCCGACGCCCAGCCGCGGCCGAGCCAGAGCGGCAGCCGGGGTGCGCGGATGTGCCAGGGCTGCGGACGCCCGCTGGCCACGGCGAGCGAGAAGGCCCGCCGACGTCACGAGGACTGCCCGGCGCCGTACGACGAGGCGCTCTTCGAGGCGCTGCGGGCCTGGCGCAAGGCCACGGCCGACGAGATCAGCAAGCCCGCCTTCGTCGTCTTCACCGACGCCACCCTGGAAGCGATCGCCGAGGCGGTGCCCGGCTCGGAGCGCGAGCTCCTCCGGCTGCACGGGGTCGGCAAGAGCAAGCTCGACGCCTACGGCGAGGCGATCCTCGACCTGATCCGCGAGCACGCCGGCGCTTCCTAGGACCCTCTCGGGACGTTGTTCCCAGCCGAATCCCCACCCATTCCGCCGTGGCAGAAATTCATTTCGGAATTGGTCGATAAATGATTTGCGCGGCTGTGAGTGGCCGCCCTAAGGTCTGAACATCCCGTAAAAGCACGAGAAGATCTCGCGCTGTGATTCCGCCGAAGGAGGTGGCCCCGATGGAGAAGAAGTACACGTTTACGTGCGCCATGGATCTGAAGCCGGCGTACAACGCTGTCTCCGTGACGTCTATTTCCACGATCGCCACCCGCGGCCACTGGACGCTCACGACCCGTCTGGGTTCTCCCGCCTGGAGCCCGCCGACCGTCTAGACGACGATCAGCAGCCCTCCAGGCCGCGGAACCCGACACCGGGATCCGCGGCCTTTTTCTTTCCCCGCAGATCACTCACCACACAGACCACCGCAATGAAGACACGAAACGAAGTAGAAGAAGGAGGAGGTGGAACGTCATGACGACCAGCGTTCTCGACCGCACTGACCTGGTGCTCGAGGCTGGGCTCGCCCACCCGGCGAGCAGTGTCATCGGCGAAGCACTGCCGTGCCGGGCCAACAACCCGGAGCTGTGGTTCGCCGAGTCGCCGCACGACGTGGAGATGGCCAAAGCCCTCTGCGTCGCATGCCCAGTCCGCGCGATGTGCCTCGACGGGGCACTCGATCGCCGCGAGCCGTGGGGCGTGTGGGGCGGCGAGCTCTTCCTCCAGGGGGTTGTGATCCCCCGTAAAAGGCCGCGTGGCCGGCCCCGCAAGGACGCCGCTGCATGAGCCGACGAATCCGACCAAGACTGAACACCATTCGAAACAGGAGACCTGAGATGGAGTCCTTCCACGAGGACTGGGCGCGCGTCCACTGCGCGGCCAGGCTCGAAGAGGCGCAAGAGATCCGGCGAAGCTATGAGATCGCCCGGGCTCGACGCCTCAGCCGCAAGGCGGAGAAGGCGGCTCAGCAGGCGCGACTCGCGCTCGCTCGAGCCCTCTGACCCGCATGTCGACTAGCGTGCCAGCATGATCACCTGGCTGACCGCCACGATCGACCTTCCCGATGAGACCTTCGGCATCGGCAAGGCGTTCTGGGGCGCTGTGACCGGTCATCGACCGATCCTTCCGCCCGGCAACGATCCGAACTACTCGATCCTGCAGCCACAGGTGGGGGCTCCCCACCTGTGGCTGCAGCGTTTGATCGATGGTGACCCGCGCGTCCACCTCGACCTCGACGTGCCGCGCGACGAGCTCGGCGCCTTCGTCGACCGCGCGAAGGAGCTCGGTGCGCAGGTGCTCACCCGGCCGTCGTACGTCGTCCTCGAATCTCCCGGTGGCGTGCCCTTCTGCCTCCTCCCGACCGACGGCGACACTCCGGAGCCGGCACCGCCCGCCGAGTGGCCCAGCGGGCGCTCACGGGTCGACCAGGTCTGCCTGGACCTGGCCCACGACGCGTGGGACGTCGAGGTCGGCTTCTGGGGTGAGCTGACCGGATGGCGGCTCGAGCACGACGAGCGCTGGGCGCGGCTGTGGACCCCCACCGAGTTCCCGCTGCGCGTGCTGCTGCAACGCCGCGACGAGGGCGGGACGACCGCCCACCTCGACGCGTCGGCCACCGACCGCGTCGCCGAGACCCGGCGGTGGGTCGACCTGGGCGCCAGGGTGATCGGCGAAGGGCCACGCTGGACGGTGCTCGAGACCCCGGGCGGGCTGATCGCCTGCGTCACCCAGCGCGACCCGGCGACCGGGCTGTTGCCCGTCGACGTCTGACTACGCGCGCTCCTCGGTGAGGACCAGGTCCCACACGCAGCTGCAGTCGGGATGGCGGAGCCAGTCGGTCCGCACCGGGATCCCGACCGCGGGGACGTGCACGGTCGCGGACCAGGTCGCTGGCGTGTCCCCGTCGATCCACGCGACCACCTCGCGTGCCACGACCGCCAGCGCCAGCTGCTGCAGCGTGGGCGACAGCGGTGCCGTCCCCGGCCGCGATCGCCGGGCCCATTGATCCATCACCCACGGCAGGCGAGGGTCGCTCGCGCTGCGGGCCGCGTCGATGCAGCGTAGGCACGCGGTGCTGCCCGGGACGACGAGCGGGCCGACCTGCCATCCCTGCGGGGCGGCGGTCACCGCCAGGTGGGGGCCGGGGAGCGCGTCGAGCAGGTCGCGACGCAGCGAGGTCTCGCCGGTGATCACGATCAGCTGGTCGGGGGAGACCTCGTGCAGGTGCTCGGGATCGACCGGCTCGGTGCCGACCCCCTCCTCGGCGAGCAGGCTCCGCAGCGGGCCGGTCACGGTGCTCGGTCCGGCGAGCGCGACGGTGGCTCCCGAGCGGGCCGCGACGCGGGTCGGCCAGCTGGTCCCGTGCTGACCCGCGAGTCGGCGCTCGACCTCGTGCATCGGGGCCGCCACGACCAGCCCGTGCTCCAGCAGGTCGTCCAGGGCGCGGATGGCCCGCGGTGTCGTCGGACTCCGCCAGGGGCGGGTCGGGTCGGTGAGGTCGTCGAGCAGGCGGCGTACGTCGGGGTCGTCGGGCAGGAGTGCGCTCGGCAGCTGATCGCCGCCCACCTGGAGCCGCCCGTCCCCGCGCGGCACCGGCACCTGTCCCGGCCGCAGCACGGGCCGGGACGCGAGCACGGGAGGACGGGTCCGGGTCATGCGCTCGAGCGTCGCACGCCGCGCCGATCCGGGGAGCGCACTCTCCACAGGGGGGAGCGCCGCTAGTGTTCCGGTCCATGACGACGCCGGCCCGGGGCAGGGCCATCACGCTGAACGACATCGTCGGCGCCATGGCCTTCGCCGCGATGGGCGTATCGGTGGTCGCGACCGCGGCGAGGATGATCGGCGAGGTCTCCGGGGTCGGACTGCGTCCGTCGTGGTCGGTGGTGCTCGAGATGGTGGTCTTCGTCCTCGTGGGAGGGGGCGTCGGAGCCGCGGTCGCCGCGGTGGTCTGGAGGCAGGACGATGACGACCCGGCCGAGGTCGAGCTGAGCGACACCAGCGAGGAGGTGCGCGACGGGAGGTGGCGGCGCGTGTTCTACCTCACCGGATGGATCGCCATTGGTTCCTACGTCGGTCTTCACGTCCTGGACCTGGTCCTCGTCACCCCTGGTCAGCACGTCGACCTGGCCATGTGGCAGCAGGTGCTCGCGGGCGTCGTCGGTGCGGTGGCGGGATTCGTCATCGCCGGCCCTTACCTGCTGGACCGATCACGAGTCCGGCAGCTGGCCTGACACCTGCGGTTGAAATGCCGAACGGCGGCACCCCCGAGGGGATGCCGCCGTTCACGTCAGCTGGACGAGCTCAGGCCTTGCCGAGGATCCGGTTGAGGTTGGTGCTGCAGACGGGGCAGACAGCCTTGGCCATCTTGGTGCCCTTGTCGTTCACCTTGATCTCGCCGGTGGCCTCGCGCTTCTCCTTGCACTTCACGCAGTAGAACTCGCCGCTCCAGGTCTCCGCCATGATGGCCTCCCATTGTCTATCTCGTTGGTCATCGCGACGGGGTTGAGATGGGGAAGCCCGTCGGAGTCCAGCGGCACGGTGCCGCAAGACCGACTCGACCCTACGGCACGCTCACGCGTGACGCACGCTCAGGGCGCCCCGCGTGTTTCCGCGTGTCGCGCTCGGTGCTGGGCCGAGATGAAGCGAGACCCCCGGTGTCCTGGATCGTCCTGGGCCTTCCCCTTGCTCAGGACGTCCGGCGGCGCCGGGGGTCTCATCTGAGGAAGAAACCTAGAAGGGCTGGTTTACCTGAGTCAACGGATGCATCCCTAGTCCTGTGGACACATCTGTGGACATCCTGTGCGAAACGCCGGAAAGGCTGTCGACAACCGGGGGATAACCGGGGGAGAAGTGGGCCTGGCATCGGCCTCTTCTCCCGTGAATCACGCCGCTGACCTGCGACGATGTCGTGGGTGGCGGTTCTGAGTCGTGTGGAGGAAAAATTGTGGGCATGCAATCTGGCTTGAACCCCGTGTCGGCCTTGCGTCGGATCGCATTTCTGCTCGAACGGGCCCGCGAGGACACCTACAAGGTCAAGGCCTACCGCACCGCGGTGGCCGCGATCGAGGCGATGGAGCCCGGCGAGCTGGACCAGCGCATCGCCGCCGGCACCCTGCGCGAGGTCGCCGGGATCGGAGCCACGACCGCCGCGGTGATCACCCAGGCCGCCGCGGGAGAGGTCCCGGACCGCCTCGCCACCGCCGAGGCGGAGCACGGCGCCCCGCTCACCGCCGCCGGGATGACGGTCCGTGAGGCGCTCCGCGGGGACCTGCACAGCCACAGCGACTGGAGCGACGGCGGGTCGCCGATCGCCGAGATGGCTCGCACCGCCGCCGAGCTCGGGCACGAGTACCTGGTGCTGACCGACCACAGCCCCCGGCTGCGGGTCGCCAACGGGCTCTCGGCCAAGCGACTGACCGAGCAGCTGGCCGTGATCGACGAGATCAACCACCAGAACTCGCTACTCGACTCCTCAGAACCCGGGTTTCGGCTGCTGAAGGGGATCGAGGTGGACATCCTCGATACCGGTGGCCTGGACCAGAGCGAGGAGATGCTCGCCCAGCTCGACGTCCGGGTGGCGAGCGTGCACAGCAAGCTCGCGATGGACCCGGTCGCGATGACACGACGGATGATCACCGCGGTCGAGAACCCCTTCACCAACGTGCTGGGGCACTGCACCGGGAGGCTGATCGGAGGCAACCGGGGCAGGCGGGACCAGTCGCAGTTCGACGCCCGGGCGGTCTTCGAGGCCTGCGCGGCCCAGGGCGTCGCGGTCGAGATCAACGCTCGGCCCGAGCGCCGCGACCCGCCGACCGCGCTGCTGGAGCTCGCGATCGAGATGGGCTGCCTGTTCTCGATCGATTCCGACGCGCACGCGCCGGGACAGCTCGACCTGCAGATCCACGGCTGCGAGCGGGCCGAGCTGCTCGGCCTGGACCCCGAACGGATCGTCAACACCTGGCCGCGAGAGCGCCTGCTGGCCTGGGCCAACGGATAGGTTGGCGAACATGCCAGGTCAAGGGGCGGCGACGCCGACGGTGGAGGTGCGACGCAGCAAGCGTCGGCGCCGGACCGTCTCCGCCTACCGTGACGGCGACACGATCATCGTGCTGATCCCCGACCGGCTCACCAAGAAGGAAGAGGCCGACTGGGTCGAGCAGATGGTGGCGCGGCTGGCGAGGTCGGAGCGCAAGCGCAAGCCCACCGACGGGGAGCTGCTCAAGCGGGCGGTCGCGCTGAGCGACACCTACTTCGGCGGGATCGTCACCCCCGAGTCGGTCCGATGGGTGGAGAACCAGCAGACCCGGTGGGGCAGCTGCACGCCGGGGGACCGCTCGATCCGGCTCAGCGCCCGCCTGCAGCCGATGCCGTCGTGGGTGATCGACTACGTCCTGGTGCACGAGCTGGCCCACCTGATCGAGCCCAACCACAACGAACGCTTCTGGGGATGGGTGGACCGGTTCCCGCAGTCCGAACGGGCCAAGGGCTACTTGTCCGGCTGGTCGGCCGCCTCGAAGATCGACGCCCCTCCGGGCGCCGACCTCGACTGACGCCTCAGGCGAAGCGTTCGCGCGCGATCGCGATCAGGTCGAGCATCGACTGCTCGGTGGTCGGCACCTGGTCGACGTCGAACCAGCGGATGTCGATCGACTCGTCGCTGATCAGCGGTACGGCGCCCTCGGCCGCCCGCGCGACGAAGCGGACGTCGAGGTGGTTCACCTGGCCGTGCGGCTTGCAGAAGTCGACCGGGTGCACGTCGAGCTGGGCGATCACCGGGTCGATCTCCAGGTCGGCCAACGTCAGCCCGGACTCCTCGACGAGCTCCCGGGTGGCGGAGCCGACCAGGGAGCCGTCCTCGGGCTCGCAGTGCCCGCCGAAGGCGACCCAGATCCCCGCCTTGCCGTGCAGGTTCATCAGCACCCGCTCGGCGCGGTGGTCGACGACCAGGGCGCCGCAGGTGAGGTGGTCGGGAGCGCAGGTCCGCTCCGCCGCGTCCTCGCGGGCCGCGAGCAGCTCGAGGTAACGCAGGCGCAGGGCCTCCTGGGCGGGCGTGGGGGCCACCCAGGAGGAGAGCGTCTCCTGGGCCTCGTGGTGCAGCGTCATCGGGTCAGGCGTCGCCGTCGGGGCCGGCGTCCTGGTCGAGCAGCGCAGCCAGGCCGGCATCGAACTCGGCGTCGCTGAGCTCGAGCGACTCGGCGCCCTCGCGGAAGCCCAACGGGTCGTCGAGGTCGGACGACGTCGGCAGCAGTGCGGGGGACATCCAGACGCCGTCGCGCGCCTCGGCACCCTGGCGGGCACGCAGGGAGCCCCACAGCGCCGCCGCGTCACGGAGCCGCCGCGGACGCAGCTCCAGGCCGACCAGGGTGGCGAAGGTCTGCTCCGCCGGTCCGCCGACGGCACGACGGCGACGGAACGCCTCGGCCAACGGCAACGCGGCCGGCATCCGCTCCTTCGTCGCCTCGGTGACGATCTCGTCGACCCAGCCCTCGACCAGGGCGAGCACGATCTCGAGCCGCTCCTGGGCGTCCTTCTGGGCCGCCGAGGGCTCGATCGCGAACAGGCTGGGGTCACCCATCAGCTCCTGCAGGGAGGAGGGATCCATCGGGTTCATCCCCGAGAGCTTCTCCTCCACCTGGGACTGGATCGCGCCGAGGTTGACCTCGACGCCCTGGGCGTAGGCGGTGACCGCGGCGACCACGTGCTCGCGCAGCCACGGCACTCCGGCGAAGAGCCGCTGGTGGGCGGCCTCGCGCAGCGCGACGTAGAGCAGCACGTCGGCCTCGCTGGCGCCCTCGAGCCCGTCGGCGAACGTCTTCACGTTCTGGACGAGGATCCCGGCACGTCCGGGCTCGGAGATCGGGATCCCGATCTCCGAGCCGGCCAGCACCTCGCCGGCCAACGTGCCGAGGCCCTGCCCGGCCTGCTGGGCCAGCATCGCGCCGATCGCCTTGCCCAGGAAGCCGGCCATCGGGCCCGCCATCGCCTTGAGCTCCTCGGGCATCTGCTTGCCGACCGTGTCCACGCTGGAGGCGGCCACCGGGGTGATCATCGTGTGCCAGCCCTCGGAGGTGTTGACCAGCCACTCGGCCTTCGACCAGGCGGCGGTGGTGTGCACGCCCGACGGGAACGAGGTGGTTCCGTCGATCCACAGGTCGGCGAGCCGCAACGCGTCGGCCACGGCCGAGGTCTGACCGGCGCTCGGGGTGGGGTCCGGGGTCTGGGCTGCGACCTTGCGGGCCAGGTCGAGCGCGGCCGGCCAGTTGATCGGTCCCTCGTAGTTCTGCATCATCGACTGGACCTGCGCGAAGAGCGCGTTGAGGTCGAAGGGCAGGTCCCCGCCGAAGGGGTTCGGGTTCTCGGCCATGAGCGCAAGACTATTCTCTCGGTGGTGAACCCGCTCCGGCTCGTGGCGCTCTCCACCGACCCCCTCGACCCCGCAGTCGTCGAGGCCGCGTTGGAGGAGGCGACCTCCGGTGGCGTCACCCTCTTCATCGGGCGGGTGCGCAACCACGATCACGGGCGTGGCGTCACCGGGCTGCACTACGAGGCCCACCCGTCCGCCCTGGCCGAACTGCAGGCCGTGGCCGCCGAGGTGGCACGGGAGCACGAGGTGACGGCCGTGGCCGCCGTACACCGTCTCGGGGACCTGGAGATCGGGGACATCGCCGTCGTCGTCGGCACCGCCTCGGCGCACCGCGGCGACACGTTCGACGCGACCCGGGCGCTGATCGACACGCTCAAGGCGCGGGTCCCGATCTGGAAGCACCAGCGTTTCGTCGACGGCTCCGACGAGTGGGTCGGCCTACCGTAGAGGCGTGGAGATCCTGCTCTGGCTGTTGCCCGCCGTCCTCGTGACGACGGTGGTCGCGATCGTCGTGGGTCTGCGCCGCGAACCGCGGGAGCGTCCGGACGAGCAGTGGACCCGTGAGGAGGCGGCCCGCCAGATGGGGGAGGCGCTCACCCGCGGGGTTGAACGCTTCTGACAGTCTTGGGGCCATGTCGACCGGCCGCATGTCCCAGCGCACCCTGGCCGGGCTCATCGCGGCCGGCATCGCCGCGGTGCTGCTGGGGCTGTGCTTCCTGCTTCCGCTCCCGTACGTCGTCTACCGACCGGGTGTGACGGTCGACGTGCTCGGGGAGAGCGACGGCAAGGAGATCGTGCAGGTCGAGGGTGCGCCCAGCTACCCCGACGACGGCGAGATGCGGATGGTCACGGTCTCGGTCACCTCCCCGGAGACCAAGGTCCGGCTGCCCGGCCTGATGGCCGCCTGGCTCGACCGCAAGGACGCCGTCTACCCGTTCGACTCGATCTACTCCACCGACGAGACCAACGACGACTCCCGCGCCGAGGGTGCCGCCCAGATGGCCTCCTCGCAGGACGTCGCCACCGCGGTGGCACTGCGCGAGACCGGCGTGGACGTCCCGGAGGTGATGGTCATCTCCGACACCGTCGAGGGCCAGCCCGCCGACGGCGTTCTCGAGGCCGGCGACATCGTGGTCTCGATCGACGACACCGCGGTCACCTCGGCCGACCAAGGGGTGAAGATCATCAAGGCGACGCCGCCGGGGGAGAGCCTCACCTTCGTGGTCAAGCGCGACGGCAAGCAGGTCACCGAGAAGCTCACCCCGGTCGAGGTCGACGGCGTGCCGAAGATCGGCGCCTCGGTCTCGACCGGCTACGACCTGCCGATCGACGTCACGATCAACATCGACCCGGCGATCGGTGGCCCCAGCGCCGGCCTGATCTTCAGCCTGTCGATCTACGACACCCTCACCCCGGGCTCGCTCACCGACGGCCAGGCGATCGCCGGCACCGGCGAGATCCTCCCGGACGGCTCGGTCGGGGCGATCGGGGGCATCCAGCAGAAGATCGCCGGCGCCACCCGCGACGGCGCGAAGCTGTTCCTGGTGCCCTCCGACAACTGCGGTGAGGCCGTCGGTGCCATCGACGCGCGCCGCGGGAACATCCGGCTGGTCAAGGTCACGACCATGCACGAGGCCCGCGAATCCATCCAGACCTGGGTCAAGAACCACGACGCGACCCTCCCGACCTGCAAGGCTGCCTCCTGATGTTCGAGACCGATCCCGCCCTGGCCGCCGTCGTCCTGGAGCTGGAGGCCCACGCGGCCGACACCGGCTGGGACCAGCCCGCCACGCTCTACGCCCTGGTCGACACCGCCGCCTTCATCGCCAGCGAGCCCACCCTGGCCTCGCTGCTCGGCCTCGCCGGTGACGCCAGCGCGGACGGCACCCTGACGCCGATCGAGCAGGACCAGTTCTCCGCTCCGCTGGAGGAGGTCCTGCCCACGATCGGGTTCGGCGCCTCGGTCAGCGGGGTCGCCGTCGTCGTGGAGCGCCCCGAGGGCGAGAACGAGCAGGCCCGCGTCGTCGTCGGCGTCACCCGCAGCGGTGCGTCCTACTGCGCGATGCGCTCGCGCACCCACGACGCCCCCGAGGCGGTGGCCAGCAGCGAGGACCTGGTTCCGGAGCTGATCGACATGCTGCGCGCCGTCCTCGACGGTGACACGGAGGAGGACCAGTGAGCGAACTCTTCGAGGAGTCCGGCAACCCGCCCGGGGTCTCGCGTCGGGCCCGGATCGTGATCTGGGCGGTCGCCTCCGTCATCCTGCTCTTCTTCACCCTGACCACCTTCGCCGGCGTCTGGACCGACCACCTCTGGTTCGACTCGCTGGGCTACGGGAAGGTCTTCTCCACGATCTTCTGGGTCAAGATCGCGCTGTTCCTCGCCTTCGGCGGGTTCATGGCCGGCGCGCTCGCCCTGACCCTCTGGCTGGCCTACCGGTCCCGGCCGTTCCTGCACCCGGTCCAGATCGAGGCCGGTCTGGAGCGCTACCGCGACGCGGTCAACCCGATCCGCACCTGGCTCTGGATCGGCGTCTCGGCGCTGGCCGGCGTCTTCGCCGGTGTCTCGGCCGCCACCCGGTGGCGGACGGTGGAGATGTGGTGGCACGGCACCCCGTTCGGCACCAAGGACCCGTACTTCCACAAGGACGTCGGGTTCTACGTCTTCGACCTGCCCTGGCTGCACATGGTGGTCTCGTTCGTGATGGCCGTCTCGGTGGTCTGCCTGCTCGGCAGCGTCCTGACGCACTACCTGTACGGCGGCATCCGGCTGCAGTCGCCCGGGGACCGTCTCTCCAGCGCGGCGCAGGTGCAGTTCTCGGCGCTGCTGGCGATCTTCGTGCTGGCCAAGGGGGTCGACTACTGGCTCGACCGCTACGACCTGACGAACTCCCAGTCGCCGCTCTTCACCGGCATCGGCTACACCGACGACAACGCGGTGCTGCCGGCCAAGTCGGCTCTCGCCGGGATCGCGATCATCTGCGCGGTGCTGTTCCTGATCAACATCTGGCGCCGCACCTGGCTGCTGCCCGGGATGGGTGTGGCCCTGATGGCCGCATCGGCCATCCTGCTCGGCCTGATCTGGCCGGCGATCGTGCAGACCGTCACGGTCAACCCGTCGAAGGCCGACAAGGAGAACCCCTACCAGGCCACCAACATCGCCCAGACCAGAGCGGCGTACGCCATCGACGACGCGAACGTGAAGGTCGAGGACTATAACAAGCAGGCGACCGCCAAGGCCGCCGACGAGGAGGATCTCAACTCCGACGTCGGCTCCGCCCCGATCGTCGACCCGCTGCTGGCGCACGAGCTCTTCGAGTCGCAGCAGCAGTCCCGCTCCTACTACACGGTGCCGGAGGTGCTCGACGTCGACCGCTACGAGCTCGACGGCCAGGACCGGGCCCTCGTCCTCGGCGTGCGCGAGCTCTCCCCGGACACGGACGCCGCCGACGTCAACCAGAACTGGACCAACCTGCACACGGTCTACACCCACGGCTCCGGCGTGATCGCGGCCTACGCCAACCAGCGTTCGCTGAGCAACCTCGCCGAGTCCGAGCAGATCCAGTGGGCGCAGGGCAGCCAGGCGAGCCAGAACGACCTCGTCACCGCGGGGCCGGGCAAGTTCGAGCAGCGGGTCTACTTCGGGGAGCAGTCGACGGACTACTCGATCGTCGGGCGGCCCGAGGGCGCGGCGCCGGTCGAGCTCGACCTGACCACGGGCTCGAGCTCCGAGTCCAGCACGACCGAGGACACCACGACGACGTACGACGGCGTCGGAGGCGTCGCGATCGGCTCGACCTGGAAGCAGCTGCTCTACGCGATCAAGTTCAACTCCGCGAACTTCCTGCTCTCCGAACGCGTCAACGACAAGTCGAAGGTGCTCTACGACCGCACCCCCAAGCAGCGCGTGCAGAAGGTCGCCCCGTGGCTGACGCTCGATGACGACGCCTACCCGGTGGTCGCCAACGGGCGGATCACGTGGGTCCTCGACGGCTACACGACGACCGACCGGTACCCGGGTTCGCAGAGCGAGTCCTACCAGACGATGACCGACGACACCGTCGCGCAGCGGCAGACCCAGACCGGCGTGCGCACCGTCCCCACCGACGAGATCAACTACATGCGCAACGCGGTCAAGGCGACCGTCGACGCCTACGACGGCACCGTCACGCTCTACGCCTGGGACGAGTCCGACCCGATCCTCAAGACCTGGTCGAAGGTCTTCCCCGGCACGGTCCAGCCGAAGAGCACGATCCCGCCGTGGCTGCTGCCGCACCTGCGCTACCCCGAGGACCTGTTCAAGGTGCAGCGCTACCAGCTCGCCAAGTACCACGTCACCGACGCCGAGGTCTTCCTGCAGAAGTCCGACTGGTGGCAGGTGACGACCGACCCGAACCGCAACACCAGCACCACGCTGCAGGCGCCGTACCGGATGTTCATGGACTCGGCGGAGACCAAGACCAGCAAGCCCAACTCCGAGGTCTGGGCGTTGTCGGCGACCTTCGTGCCGAACGGTCGGGACACCCTGGCCGCGATCATGACGGTCAACTCCGACGCCGAGGACCCCGAGAACTACGGCCGGATCACGGTGCTCGAGCGACCCGGCGACCAGACCCAGGGTCCGGGGCAGGTCTCGGCGTCGATGCGGAACGACGCCGGGGTCGCGCAGGAGCTCCTGCCCTACAAGGACGCCAGCCTGGGCTACGGATCACTGCTCACGATCCCGACCAGTGAGAACGGGCTGCTCTACCTGATGCCCGTCTACGCCAAGCAGGCCGGCGCGTCCTACCCGCAGCTCGTCGAGGTGCTGGTCTCCTACAACGGCGTCGTGGGCTACGGCTCCACGCTGTCGGAGGCGCTGACCCTGGCCTTGTCGAAGACGCCGACCACGCCCGGGACGGGTGGCACGCCGACCAGTCCGCCGACGACGTCGCCGAGCTCGAGTCCGACGACGTCCCCGACGGCGAAACCCAGCTCCACGCCGGGCGTGACCTCGTCGGCGGAGAGCCTGCTGGCCGAGGCGCAGGACCTGTTCGTCCAGGCCGACCAGGCCGGCCGGGACGGGGACTACGCCGAGCGGGAGAACCTGCTCAAGCAGGCCGAGGCGAAGGTCAACGCGGCACTCGCCAAGCTCCAGTAGGGCCCTGCGGGGGCTCCGAACGTCGCGCAGACTTTCGGAGTTCTCTCAGGGAACCTGGCGGGATCTCCCCAGGAACGGGGCGCAGGATGACGGGTATGAACGACGACACCACCCCGATCCCCACGCCAGAACCCCCGGCGTGGACCCCTGCCCCGCAGGCGTACACCCCCGCGCCCGCCCCCCGCCGCAAGCCGGCCCGTGCTCGTCTCGCTGTCGTCGCCGTCACGGCCTTCCTGGTCGGTTGCGGGGTCGCCGGCGTCGGTGCCGCCGCGTTCGTCGCCGGTCAGAACTCGGTCGACTCGGCCTCCTCGGTCGCGCCGACCGGGGAGAGCTTCACCTTCCCCGACCAGTCCCAGGGCCAGTCGCCGGACCAGTCACAGGGTCAGTCGCAGGACCAGGGCGGCAGCCAGGACCCGTTCAGCGGACTCGAGGGCTTCGGCGGGTTCAACCCGTTCGGCCAGCTCGAGGGCGGCTCGGGCGTCGACGGCGCCACCCAGGACTCGACCAGCGACGCCACCTCGTCGCAGTCCGAGGGTCTGGTCGAGATCACCTCGACGCTGAGCAACGGCACCGCGGCCGGGACCGGGATGATCCTGACCTCGGGCGGCATCGTGGTCACCAACCACCACGTCGTCGCCGGCGCGACGGCGGTCAAGGTGACCGACGTCAGCACCGGCAAGAGCTACAAGGCGACGTACGTCGGCGGCGACTCCACCACCGACGTCGCGGTGCTGCGGCTGCAGAACGCCAGTGGGCTGAGCCCCGTGGACCTGTCCTCCGACGCCGCGAAGGTCGGCGACGAGATCACCTCCGTCGGCGACGCCGGTGGCGACGGAGGATCGCTCACCGCGGCCCCGGGCACCGTCTCGGCGCTCGACCAGTCCATCACGGTCTCCGACGAGAGCGGCGGGTCGAGCCGCCTCACGAACCTGATCGAGATGGCGGCCTACGTCGTTCCCGGTGACTCCGGCGGCGCCGTGCTCGACTCCGACGGCGACGTCGTCGGGATGAACGTCGCGGCCAGCAGCGGTGGCACCGCGGTGGTCGGCTACGCGATCCCGATCGACTCGGTCGAGTCGATCGCCAGCGACATCCTCAACGGGGTGCAGTCCAGCGACCTCAGCTACGGCTACTCCGGCTACCTCGGGGTCGGCCTGGACACCGCCGCGTCGGGCTCCGGCGCGCACGTCGGCGAGGTCGTCCAGGGCGAGGCGGCGGCCGAGGCCGGCATCGTCGCCGGGGACACGATCACCTCGGTCAACGGCACCGGCGTGAGCTCCGCGACCGAGCTGCGCAGCCTGATCGCCGACACCGCTCCCGGTGACAAGGCGGTCATCACCTGGACCACCGAGAGCGGCGCCACCAAGCGGGCCACGGTCACGCTGGGAACCGGTCCGATCGCCTGATCGGACACGCCCCACCACGCACGGGTTGGATCGTTCACGGGAACGATCCAACCCGTTTGTGATGGCGGTCACAGCGGTCGCTAGGCTGTCGTCATGACGAGCTTCCTGCCCGACGGTTCCAGCCTGTTCTTCGGTGCCGCGACGGCGTCGTACCAGATCGAGGGAGCGACCGACGTCGACGGTCGCGGGGTGTCGATCTGGGACACCTTCTCGGCCAAGCCCGGCGCCACCCGGGACGGCAAGGACGGCACCTACGCGCCGGACTCCTACTACCGCTACGGCGAGGACATCGCGCTCCTGCGCGAGCTCGGGGTGGGCTACTACCGGTTCTCGATCGCCTGGCCGCGGATCATCCCCGCCGGCGTCGGCGCGGTGGAGACCCGCGGGCTCGACTACTACGACAAGCTCGTCGACGACCTGATCGCGGCGGGCATCACCCCGACGGGGACCTTCTACCACTGGGATCTCCCGCAGGCCCTGGAGGACCGGGGCGGCTGGTTGAACCGCGACACCGCGGAGGCGTTCGCCGACTACGCGATGGTCGTGCACGACCGGCTCGGTGACCGGGTCAAGGTCTGGGCCACGCACAACGAGCCGTGGTGTGCGGCCTACCTCGGCTACGCCGCCGGCGTGCACGCGCCCGGGCTCAGGGCCGGGGGAGAGGCGCACCGCGCCGCCCACCACCTGATGCTCGGCCACGGCCTGGCCGCACAGCGCCTCCACGAGGCGGGCTGCACCGACGTCGGGATCGTGCTCAACCTGGCGCCGATCTGGCCCGAGAACGACACCCCGGAGCTGCTCGAGGCCGCCGACGGCATCGACGCGATCCGCAACCGGGTCTGGCTCGACCCGCTGGTCGACGGAGCCTACGACGAGGGCCTGCTCAAGGTCGCCCCTGAGCTCGCCGACCCCGAGCTGGTCCGTCCCGGCGACCTGGACCTGATCAAGGGCTCGGCGGACTGGATGGGGATCAACTACTACACCCCGGTCCGTCCCGGCCCGGTCGAGCCCACGCCCGACGGCGAGGAGCGCCACCCCGAGACCGACGCCTACCCGGGCGCGACCCCGGTGACCTTCGTGGTCCGGGACCCGCGCACCCACATCGGCTGGGAGGTGGAGCCGCTCGGTCTCGAGGAGCTGCTGGTGTCGACGTACGAGCGCACGGGTCTGCCCCTGGTGGTCACCGAGAACGGCGCCGCCTATGCCGACGAGAACGTCGTCGACGGGGTCGTGCAGGACGAGGACCGTCGCGCCTACCTCGAGGGCCACATCAACGCCACCGAGCGCGCCAAGGCCGCCGGTGCTGACATCCGCGGCTACATCGTGTGGACGCTGCTGGACAACTTCGAGTGGGCCGAGGGCTACACGAAGTACTTCGGCATCGTGCACATCGACCCCGAGACCAAGGACCGCACCCCCAAGGCGTCGTTCCGCTGGCTGCAGGAGAAGCTCAACGGCTGACCCCGGATGAACACTGCACCTGGCAGCCCGGCTTCATTCCGCTGGGGATCGGGATCCTGGGCCTCCTGATCATCGCCTTCTCGGTCGCGAAGCGCGCCTTCACGGGCTGGCTGCTGGTGGCGGTCGGCGCCGCCACCGCGCTGATGGCGCTGTTCCTGCTCTGGACGGACACGTGGGATCCGGTCACACCGGCCTACCCCGAACCGCCGGGCGCTCGGTACCTCCAGCTGGTGATCGGTGTCGTGGCGATACTCATCGGGGCCAGGCTCCTTCGCGAGGAGCGCCTCTCGCGCGCTGCCTCGTGACCGTTCCTGCGCCGATCCGGACCGACACGCCGACGTGATCCGCGTGTTGCGCCCAGCTGCTGCAGGAACGGTCAGGAACAGTACGGAAATACCAACGAGAGGGACCCCGCCGCGATCACACCGGGGGCCCTCTCGTTGTGCTTGAGGGGTGTCGCTCAGCCCTTCACGGAGCCGGCGAGCAGGCCGCGGACGAAGAACCGCTGCAGGCTCAGGAACACGATCAGCGGGATGACAAGCGACACGAACGCTCCCGAGGCCAGCAGCTGCCACTCGGAGCCGCGGGTGCCGGCCAGGGCGGCCAGCTGGGCGTTGACCGGGTAGATCTCGAAGCCACCGAAGACGAGGGCGACGAGCAGGTCGTTCCACACCCACAGGAACTGCAGGATGGCGAAGGCCGCGATCGCCGGCATCATCAGCGGCAGGATCAGCCGGAGGAAGATCTGCGGGTGGGTCGCCCCGTCGATCCGCGCGGACTCGATCAGCTCGCCCGGGATCTCGCGCATGAAGTTGTGCAGCAGGAAGATCGCCAGCGGCAGCGCGAACATGGTGTGCGAGAGCCACAGCGAGTAGAACCCGCCGGCCGGGGCGTCCTGGCCCTGCAGGCCGAGCTTGCCGTAGAGCGTCAGCAGCGGCACCAGCGTGACCTGGATCGGCACGATCTGGAGCGCGAAGATCGCGATGAAGAGGATGTTGCGGCCCTTGAAGTTCATCCAGGCGAACGCGTAGGCCGCCATCGTGGCCAGGAAGATCGGGATGACCACGGCGGGGATGGTGATCGCGATCGAGTTGATCACGAACGGGATCAGGCTCTGCTCGCCGCCGCCGCCGAGGACTTCCTTGTAGTTGTCCAGCGTCACCGTCGGGTTGGTGAAGAACGTCCACCACCCGGTGGTCTTCACCTCGTCCTCGGGGCGGAACGAGGAGATCAGCAGACCCGCGGTGGGGACGGTCCAGAGCACGCCGATCACGACGGCGGCCAGGGAGGCCCACGGACTCGTCAGCGCCTTCTTCGCGCTGGCCGCCGCGGTCGGGGCCGGCTTGGTCGGGTCGACCTCGGGGTCGGGGAGGTCCGGCAGCGGCGGGGGCAGGGTCGCGGTGCTCATCGGGTCTCCAACTGACGCATCTGACGGATGTTGTAGATCACGACCGGCAGCACCAGCATGAAGATCAGCACGGCGAGGGCCGAACCCAGGCCCCAGTTCGCCGACTGGAAGCTCTGCCGGTAGTACTCGTAGGAGAGCACGCTGGTCTTGTAGTTGCCGCCGGTGGTCTGGCGGACGATGTCGAACGCCTTGAGCGTCGTGATCGTGATGGTCGTCATCACCACGACCAGGGTGGGGCGGATGCTCGGCACGGTGATGAAGCGGAACATCTTCCAACCGCTGACGCCGTCGAGGCGGGCGGCCTCGACGATGTCGTCGGGGATCGCCTTGATCGAGGCTGCCAGCACCGTCATGGCGAAACCGCACTGGACCCAGATCAGGATGACGATCAGGAAGAACGTGTTCGACGGGTCGTTGATCAGCCAGTGGTGACGACCGAGGCCGAGCGCGTCGGTGGTGGCGTTCAGGATGCCGATCCGGTCGTCGTAGACGAACTTCCAGATCAGTGAGGCGCCGACGAGCGAGATCGCCATCGGCAGGAAGATCAGCGCCTTGGCCGTCTTCTCGAACTTCGCGCGGTCGACCAGCACGGCGTAGACCAGGCCGATCGCGGTGGCGACGATCGGGGTGACGATCACCCAGACCGCGGTGTTGGCCAGGACGCGGAGCAGCTCCTCGTCGGTGAAGATCGTCTTGTAGTTGTCGATCCCGACGAACTTGTTGCTGTACTTGTCCTTGAACGACAGGTAGATCGAGTTGATCGCCGGGTAGAGCAACCCGACGCCGATCAGGATGACCGCCGGCAGCACGAAGGCTGCCGACTGGACGATCTCTCCCGTGCGACTGCGAAGCCGGGAGGTCGCGGCCAGGATGAGGGCCATCACCGCAAAGAAGATGGCGATGACCAGCAGCATCTGAAAAAGCTTCTCACCCGTGGACATACGACCTCCCGGCGTTCACAGTTCTCTATTCCTTAGTGTGTCGGATCGTCAGGACGACGGCCAGGACGCTTCGATCTCGTCCAGGGTCTTCTTGGTGTCCTGACCCGTGATCCAGTTGACCATCTGCTTCCAGAAGGAACCAGAGCCCACCTCGGCCGGCATCAGGTCCGAAGCGTCGAACCGGAAGACCGCGTCGGGGTCGGAGAGGATCTGGTACGACAGCTTGTCGACCGGGCTGGTCAGGTTGTTGGGGTCGAGACCCTTGTTCGCGCTGACCCATCCACCGTTGGGGGTGGACTTGGCCTTCTCGTTGGCCCAGACGTCGCTCGAGAGGTAGGTCTGGAAGGCGACCGTGGCCGGGTCGTCGTTGAACGCGGCGACGAACTCGCCACCACCCTCGACCGGCTTGCCCTGGCTGGCGTCGACGGTCGGCTCGTAGAAGGCGAAGATGTCACCGTTCTCCGAGACGTCGGTGCCCTCCGGCCAGTTGGCCGCGTAGAAGGAGGCCTGGGCGTGCATGGCGCACTTGCCCTCCGTGATCGGGATGCCACCCTCCTGGAACGCGGTGGTGGCGATCGACTTCACGTCGCCGATACCGGCGTTGACGAACTTCTCGTTCTTGAGGATGTCACCGACCGCGTCGAGCGCCGTGGCGATCTTCGGGTCGTTGAACGGGATCTCGTGCTTGATCCACTGGTCGTAGGTGTCGGCGCCCGCGGTGCGGAGGACGAGCTCCTCGAGCCAGTCGGTCAGCGGCCAACCGGTCGCTTCACCGGACTCGGCACCGGCACACCACGGCTTGGTGCCCGAGGCTGCGATGGTGTCGGAGAGCTTCATCAGCTCGTCCCACGTGGTCGGGACCTTCCAGCCCTTGGCCGCGAACTCCTTGGGGGAGTACCAGACGAAGGACTTCACGTTGGCACCGAGCGGGGCGGCGTAGAACTTGCCGTCGACGGAGCCGTAGCTCTTCCAGTCCTCGCCCCACCACTTGTCGACGTTGTCGGACACGGACTTCGGGCCCTCGACGACGGCGCCGGTCTGGACCAGCGTGTTGAGCAGACCCGGCTGCGGGACGTAGGCGATGTCGGGGGCATTGCCACCGCGCGCGCGGACGACGATCTGTGCCTCGAAGTCCTTCGAGCCCTCGTAGTTCACCTTCGCGCCGGTGCACTCGGTGAAGAGCTTGTAGGAGTCCTTCTGGGCGGTGTCCTCAGGGGCGACGATGCCCGTGTAGACGTGAACGGTCTTGCCGGTGAGGTCGCCGTACTCGGTCAGCTGCTCGCAGCCGGCCTTGCCCTCGCCGGGGGACTTACCGCCGGCACTGCTGTCGTCGTCGCTGCCACAGGCAGCGAGGACGAGCGCAGAGCTCACGACGGCGGCACCGAGAGCAACGCCCCGGCGAATCCTGTATGAGTTGGTCATTTCTCTCTTGCTCCTCGTCGAAATGAAGGACTTTGTCGTTATTGTGTGAACACAAACGGTGACGGGCGTCACATTAGGCGGGTTTCAGGGGAGATGTCCATCGTTGGAGCCGAATGTTTCTCGGACCGTGATCTAGGGCACAATGTCTTGCGCTACACCAACATCTCTTCACTACGGATCGTCCGGCACGTACCTGCCGGTGAAGGAGCACACAGAGCATGGCCACCATCAGTTTCAACAACGTCGAGTGCTGGTACGCCGGCGCCGAGAAGCCCTCCGTCTCCGACCTCAACCTGGAGATCAAGGACGGGGAGTTCATGGTCCTCGTCGGCCCCTCGGGTTGCGGCAAGTCGACCACCCTGCGCATGCTCGCCGGCCTCGAAGAGGTCACCTCGGGCGAGATCCACATCGGGGACCGCAACGTCAGCCACGTCCCGCCCAAGGACCGCGACATCGCGATGGTCTTCCAGAACTACGCGCTGTACCCGCACATGAGCGTGGCCGAGAACATGGCCTTCGCGCTCAAGATGGCCAAGATGCCCAAGGCCGAGCAGGACAAGCGGGTCAAGGAGGCGGCCGAGATCCTCGGTCTCACCGAGTACCTGGATCGCAAGCCGAAGGCGCTCTCGGGCGGTCAGCGCCAGCGGGTCGCCATGGGTCGCGCCATCGTGCGTGCGCCGCAGGTCTTCCTGATGGACGAGCCGCTGTCGAACCTGGACGCCAAGATGCGTGTCCAGACCCGCACCGACATCGCGAAGCTGCAGCGCGACCTCGGCGTCACCACCGTCTACGTCACCCACGACCAGGTCGAGGCGATGACGATGGGTGACCGCGTCGCGGTGATGAACGCCGGCCAGCTCCAGCAGGTCGACACCCCGCTGAACCTGTACGACCGGCCGGCCAACGTCTTCGTCGCCGGCTTCATCGGGTCCCCGCAGATGAACCTGATCCCGGGCGGCACGGCGGCGGCCGGATTGGTCTCGATCGGCGCCTACACGCTGCCCGTGCCCGAGGGCATCGAGGGTGAGGTCACCGTCGGCATCCGTCCTGAGGCGCTCAAGGTCGTCCCCGAGGGCGAGGGCGGCCTGCAGGTCGACGTCGTCGTGGTCGAGGAGCTCGGCTCGGACGGCTTCGTCTACGGCACCGCGGTGGTCAACGGCGAGGAACGGAACATCGTCGTCCGCGTCGGTGCTCGCGACCGGATCCAGAAGGGCCAGACGCTCACCGTGGCCGTCGACCCGACCCACCTCCACCTGTTCGACGCCGCCACCGGTGATCGACTGAACTGAGGGTGATCCCGTGGGCGACTACACCCTGACCTTCGCAGGGGTAGCCACGGACCTGCTCAGCCTGCCCTTCGAGCAACCGCTCGAGGAGTGGGACGAGCAGCTGCTGGTCGACCTGCCGCGAGGAATCTCGCGGCACGTCGTCCGCTTCGTGCGCGGCAACGGCCAGACCTTCGCCATCAAGGAGGCGACGGACCGGTTCGTGCTCGGCGAGTTCGCGTTGCTCAAAGGACTGGAGAGTCGCGGCGTGCCGGCGGTGGAGGCCTTCGGCACCGTCACCGGCCGCTGCGACGCGGAGGGGCACCCGATGGGTGGGCTGCTGATCACTCGGCACCTCGCCTACTCGGTGCCCTTCCGCACCCTCTTCCTCGAACCTCGTGGGCTCCAGGTGCGGGACCGGCTGATCGATGCGCTGGCGGTGCTCTTCGTCCGGCTGCACCTGGCCGGCTTCTACTGGGGCGACTGCTCGCTGTCGAACACCCTGTTCCGCCGCGACGCCGGAGCGCTCTCGGCCTACCTGGTCGACGCCGAGACCGGGGAGATGCACGACCAGCTGACCGTCGGGCAACGCGAGTGGGACCTCGAGGTTGCCACCGTCAACATCCTCGGAGAGCTCTTCGACGTCCAGGCCAGCGGTGTCACCACCAGCGAGCTCGACCCGATCGCGATCGCGGAGCAGGTCAAGCCGACGTACGAGCGGCTGTGGTGGGAGATCACCAGCCCCGAGGTGATCGCCCGCGACGAGAGCTTCCGGATCGATCAGCGGGTGCGGAGGCTCAACCAGCTCGGCTTCGACGTCGAGCAGATGGCGATCACGCCGATCGAGGGCGGTGGCCAGCTGCGCTACCAGCCCCAGGTCTTCGAGCCCGGCCACCACGTCCGCCGGCTCTTCCAGCTCACCGGACTCGACGTCCAGGAGAACCAGGCGCGCACCCTCCTCGCCGAGCTGGCCCGCTTCCGGGCGCGGTGGGAGGCGGGGGTCGGTCACTCGATCCCCGAGGACCAGGCCGCACGGGAGTGGCTCGACGACAAGTACTACGGCACGCTCGCGCTGGTCCCCGACGACCTGCGCGGTCGGATGCCCGATGCCGAGCTCTTCTTCGAGATCAGCCAGCACCGGTGGTTCATGAGCGAGCTCCGCGGCGGCGACGTCGGTCGCGAGGAGGCCGTGGCGAACTACGTGAAGACGGTGCTCGACTTCCGGCCCTGAGCTCGGTCAGCGGCGTGGCCTCAGCCGCTCCACCCGGTGGCCCCACCAGCCGAGTCCACCGTCGAAGTCCTGCTCGGCCGTCGGCATCGGCGGGACGGCGTACGAGTGCAGGGGGATCGTCGGGTCGGCGGTCGTGTCGAGTCGGCTTCGATCGTGCTCGATCGAGTTGGCGCGCGTCGCGTCCATCAGCCACAGCGCCATGAAGACGACGGTGGTGAAGACGGCGAGGATCGCGCCGGTGACGTACATCGAGGTGTCGCCCATCGTGCTCATCTCCTTCAGGCACGGGCGTCGGAGTGGCGCTCACTCTCGACGGTACGCCGCAGATGCCCCCCGCGAAAGGCGCCGTCCCTCTAAGGTCGCCCCCATGAGCGCTCCCGTCCGGGTCCACGTCACCCACTCCTTCACCTCCTCCCCGCAAGAGGTCTTCGACGCCCTGTCCGAGCACGAGAACCTCGGGCCGATCTTCGGGGCCACGATCACGCGCCGCAGTGACGGTGAGACCTCGCGCAACGGGGTCGGCTCGTCACGGTTCCTCAAGATCGGGCCGGGCATGGCGCCGTTCGTGGAGACCACGACCGTCTCCGAGTCACCGACGCTGATCGAGTACCGGATCACCGAGGGGAAGGTGCCGATCAAGAACCACCACGGCGTGCAGCGCCTGACCGCACGCGCCGACGGCGGCACCGACCTGGACTACACGATCGCCTTCGACGGCGCCGTTCCCGGCCTGGCCCAGCTGATCGGCCTCGCGTTGACCCGGTCGATCACGAAGGGGATCGCGCGGCTGCTTCCCTGAGGTTCGGCGCCGGCCGACCGTCGGCGGAGTGAAGTCGGCGCGAACACTCGGCGTTGACGCCGGTCCACGGCGCCGCGCGGCGCCGGGGGTGACCCAGGCTGGGCGTGTGACCGGCTACGGAGCGACCGACCTCCCACTGGCGGTGGCTCACCGCGGTGGGGCCGCACTCGGCATCGAGAACACGATGGAGGCGCTCGCGCGCTCCTGGGCCCTGGGGATCGGCTACCTGGAGGTCGACGTCCGGCTCACCCGCGACGGGGTTCCGGTCCTCTTCCACGACGCGACCCTGAGCCGACTCACCGGTCGGGGCCACCGCGTCGGCGACCTGGCCCTGGCCGAGCTCGCCCGGATCCCGCTGCCGCACGGCCAGTGGGTGCCGACCCTCGCCGACGTGCTGCACGCCTACCCGAGCGCACGGTTCATGGTCGACATCAAGGATCGGGCGGCCCTGGAGCCGAGCCTGCGCATCCTCTCCTCGTACGACGCCCTCGACCGTGCCTGCCTGACCGGCTGCTGGGACGGGATGGTCAAGACGGTCTCGGCACGGCACCCGGAGATCGCCACGGCGCTCGGCTGGCGCGCGTGGTCGGCGCTGCTGCTGAGCGCTCACGCGGGGGTGCGAGCCCGGTGCCGGACCGGTGGCCAGTTCGTGCACGTACCGGCGGCGTGGGGGCCGATGCGGACCTGCGTCCCACGCGTGTTCGAGCGCGCCCACGACCTCGGTCTCCGGGTGGTGGTGTGGGGTGTCGAGGACGCGCCGACGATGCACCGGCTCCTCGACGAGGGCGCCGACGGGATCATCACCGATCGACCCGACCTGCTGCGGGAGGTGCTCGTGGCCCGCGGTCAGTGGGAGAGCCCTACTCCTCGCGACGCAGCTGCTTGGGCAACTTCTTGACCCGCGGCCGACGCTTCGGTCGCTCCGGGATCATCGAGCGCATCTCCTCGAGCTTGCCCCAGCACAGCAGCCGGTCCTCGGCAGCGAGGACGTGCCGGGCGTTCGGGTTCGGGATGACCAGCGAGCCGCGGTGCAGGGTCAGCACGGTGATGTCGCGGTCGCGCAGCCCCGACTCACCCAACGACTGACCCACGATGTCGGCGTCGCCGTGCACGACCAGCTCGGCGACGCCGTACCCGGTCGAGACGGCGAGCCGCTCACGCACGTCGATCTGGGGGAACGCCACCTGGTTGGCGATGTAGTCGATGATCGCGCCGGCCACGTCGAGGTCGGTCGCCTTCTCGATGCCCTCGAGGCCGGGGGAGGAGTTGACCTCCATCACCAGCGGGCCGGTCTCGCTCTCCAGCATGTCGACGCCGGCCACCTTGAGGCCCATGATCTGGGCCGCCCGGACGGCTGCCTGCTCGTACTCCGGCGAGATGTCGACCTTGTCGACGGTGCCGCCCCGGTGCACGTTGGAGCGGAACTCGTCGCCCTTGGCGGTGCGCCGCATCGCGGCCACGACGCGGTCACCCACGACGAGGGCTCGGATGTCGCGTCCCCGTGACTCGGCGATGAACTTCTGGATCAGCACGTTCTGCCGGGTCGACTGCAGGGTCTCGATGATCGCCTCGGCGAGCTTGGCGCCCGGGGCGAGGATCACGCCGATGCCCTGGGTGCCCTCCAACAGCTTCAGCACGACCGGGGCGCCGCCGACGCGTTCGATCGCCGGGATCACGTCGGCCCGGTTGCGCACGAAGGCGGTCGGGGGCATCGCGATCCCGTGCCGGGACAGGATCTGGTTGGCCCGCAGTTTGTCCCGGCTGTTGGCGATCCCGGCCGCGGTGTTGGGCGTGTAGACGTCCATCTGCTCGAACTGCCGGACCACGGCGGTGCCGTAGTAGGTGATCGAGTTGCCGATCCGGGGCAGGACCGCGTCGTAGTCGGAGATCGGGCGACCGCGGAAGAGCAGGTCGGGGGACTCGCTGGCGAGGTCGATACCGAAGCGCAGGGTGTTGAGCACCTTGACCCGGTGGCCCCGATCGAGGGCTGCGGCGCGCAACCGCTGGGTGCTGTAGGCGCGGGGTGCTCGCGACAGAATGGCAATTTTCACGACGTCGTCCTGCAGGGCTAGGCGTGGGTGAGGCGGACTTCGTCCTCATTCAACCAGGCTCTACGCAGGAGCCAACCGCGCCCTCAGGCCGGCCTCGGCCCCCTCCATCATCCGGCGGTGGTTCCAGGTCAGCGCCGGACGGGCGACGGACGAGACCACGGCCAGCGCCCCGGTGGCGACCACCTCCTGGAGCACGTCGATCCGCGTTCCTGCCGGGGTCTCGCTCAGCGTCCAGCGGACCCAGCCGTCGAGGTCACCGGCGATCGCGACCTCGAGCGAGGGCGCCTCGCGAGAGACCGCCGTCAGCACCAGGTCGAGGGTGTACGGCAACGAGGAACGACACAGCACCCGGGCCGTGTCCGGGCCGAGCTTGACCACGGCACGCACCTGCGGCCACCAGTCCGGGTAGTGCTCGAGGTCGACGACGGTCGCCGCGACCTCCTCCAGCGGTGCCGGGGTCACCCACGAGGAGGAGAAGGAGTAGGCGCATCGCACCCGTCCATCATCGTGGGTCCTGGCCCTCGAGGGGCGCTCGTGCTGCTTGGATAGGAACGTGGTGAACGGGAATCCTGACGAGCGCGCGCCCCGCCTGGTCGGGTGGCGCGAGTGGGTCGGGCTGCCTGGCGTCGGAGTCGAGTGGCTCAAGGCCAAGATCGACACCGGTGCCCAGACGTCGTCGCTGCACGCCTTCGGGGTCGAGGAGTTCGAACGTGACGGTGCACCCTGGGTGCGGTTCGAGATCCACCCGCTGCAGCGCAGCGTCCGAGACACCGTCGAGGTCGAGCTGCCGGTCCAGGACCGGCGCACCGTGCGCTCCTCCACCGGGCACGTCCAGGTGCGGTACGTCGTCC
Organism: Nocardioides sp. JCM 18999; assembly: GCF_055391175.1. NCBI lineage: Bacteria > Bacillati > Actinomycetota > Actinomycetes > Propionibacteriales > Nocardioidaceae > Nocardioides > Nocardioides sp. JCM 18999. The sequence continues at coordinate 2,337,252 of NZ_AP043887.1, read as the reverse complement.
TGCTCGAGCTCCGCCTGCTCGACCAGGTCGTCCCCGCCGAGGTGACGCTCACCCGCCGCGACTCGATGGGCTACCGGATGCTGGTCGGCCGCGAGGTGCTGGAGAAGGGTTTCCTGGTCGACTCCGGGGCGTCGTACCTCGGCGGGAAGCCGAAGCGGCGGATCCGCGACCAGCACAAGCAGACCGACGACTGACGCTGCTCCGTTCACTCAGACTGCGTGGGCCCTCCGGGTGACCGTGATCCGCGGCGGCACCGCGAGGCTCTGCCCGACCACGCAGTAGCGCTCGGTGGCGGTCGCCAGCCGGGCGAGGGTCGCATCGTCGGCTTCGGTGTCCAGCGTGATGGTGACGACGATGTCGGTGACGCCGATCGGGGCGGTGCGGTCGACCCCGAGCGTGCCGCGGGCATCCCACCAGCCCGCGGCCCGCAGGTCGGCGCCACGGATCTCGACGTCCATCGCGGTCGCGACCGCCCGCAACGTCACCCCGGCGCAGGCGAGCACGGCCTGGAGCAGGAGGTCGGCCGAGCAGGCGTCGGCGCCACCACCGCCGGCTGCGGCGTGCAGGCCGGCCCGGACCGGACCGGCGAACCCGTCGATCGTCGCCGTGACGGGGCGTTCGCGGTAGTCGCCGCTGGCCTCGGTCGGGATCCGGGCGCTGGCCGGATCGTCGCGGTAGCGCGCCTTGAGCGGAGCCTGCGCGGCGCGGAGGGAAGCACTGTCCATCCGCTCATGATGCGCCCGATCACTCCCGGTGGAGCAGCCTCGCCAGGTCGTGTCCCAGCTGCTCGGTGCTCAACGGCGCCGGCCACGCGGTGAACGTGACGTCGTGCAGCACCCCGGTCCAGGGGTACGGCGGCGCGTAGTCGTCGGCCACCGGGAAGCCGGCGTCGTGCCCGAGTCGCAGACCGCCACCGCCGATCTGGATCCCGCTGGCCCCCATCCCCGTCGGGAGGGGTGCGCTGCCGACCACGGTGTCGTCGACGAGGAGGACGCCGACCTTGTCGGCGTGCAGCAGCCGGAAGCCGACCCGGTGACGGCCCGGAGACAGGGGCGTCGTCGCCGTCACGCGGTACGGGGTGCTGGTGGTGTTGAGCAGCAGCGTCGGGACCCCGGCGAGGACGACCAGGGCCCAGCCGTTGCTCCAGTCGCCGATCGCCGCCAGGACGCCCTCGCCCCCGCCCTCGGGGACCTCGATGTCGGCCTCGACCAGGGCGCCGAGGGCGAGCGAGGGGACGACCTCGTCGGCGATCGGGTTCCCGCCCGGGCGGAACGTGACCACGCTCGGGGTGGGCCACAGCGGCGGCACCATCGCCCCGATCCGTCCCTGCAGGGAGTCCTGGATCGGGAGGACCTGGTTGGCCTCGGCCTCGGCCCACCAGCGCTTCTCCAGCGCGGCGACGACGTCCGGGTGCTCGGCGGCCAGGTCGCGCGCCTCGGCGAAGTCGTCGGCCAGCCGGAACAGGCTCCACCGGTCCTGCTCGAGGTCGCGGCTGCCCGGCAGGGCCTCCTCGGCCAGCACCCCGTCGGCGATGTGGTCGGTGGTCGCCTTCCAGCCGTCGTGGATGATCGCGCGGGAGCCGAGCATCTCGAAGTACTGCGTGCTGCGGACGTCGGGGGAGGCCGGGTTGGTGATCGCTGCCGTCATCGAGCGTCCGTCGATCCGCTGCTGCTCGACCCCGTCCACGGCCGTCGGAGCGGTGACGCCGCAGGCCTCGAGGATCGTCGGGAACAGGTCGGTGACGTGGCACAGCTGGGGCCGGACCGCGCCCGGGTCGGTGAGGGGGTCGGTGGGGGTGGCGGCGGGCTTGATGATCAGCGGCGTGCGGGTGCCGCCCAGCCAGGTGTAGCGCTTCCACAGCCGGAACGGGGTGTTGCCCGCCCACGCCCAGCCCCACGGGTAGTGGTTGTAGGAGCGGAACCCGCCGATGTCGTCGAGCCCGGCGAGGTTGTCGGCCAGGTCCTCGGGGACCCCGAAGCCGAAGCGGTGCTCGTTGATCGAGCCCGTCGGTCCGCCCTCGGCGCTGGCGCCGTTGTCGGAGGTCAGCACGATCATCGTGTTCTCGAGCTCACCGATCGCCTCGAGCTCGTCGACCAACCGACCGAGGTGGTGGTCGAAGTGGGTGAGGAAGCCCGCGAAGACCTCCTGGAACCGGGCGAAGAGCCTCCGTTCCTCCGCCGACAGCGTGGCCCAGTCCGGGATCCAGTCCGGCCGCGGACCGGGGTCGGTGCCCGCCGGGACGATCCCGGCCGCGACCTGGCGCTCGAAGATCTCGGCCCGCCACGCCTCCCAGCCGTGGTCGAACCGGCCCGCGTACGCCTCCGACCACTCCGGCGGGACCTGATGCGGCGCGTGGCCGACCCCGGGGGCGACGTACAGGAAGAAGGGCTTCTCGGGGGCGGCGTGGTGCTGGTCGCGGACCATCGTGATGGCCTGGTCGATCAGGTCCTCGGTGAGGTGGTAGCCCTCCTCGGGGGTGGCCGGCGGCTCGACCGGCGAGTTGTCCCGCACCAGCGTGGGCGTCCACTGGTTCGCGTCGCCGTGCAGGAAGCCGTAGTAGCGCTCGAAGCCCTGGCCCAGCGGCCAGGTGTCGAACGGGCCGGCCGCCGAGCGGTCGTCGCGCGGGGTGAGGTGCCACTTGCCGACGGCCATCGTCGACCAGCCCTCGTCGCGCAGGATCCGCGCCACCGTGGCCGCCGAGCGGGGCAGGCGGGTGGTGTAGCCGGGATAGCTGGTCGGCAGGTCGCAGAGCATCCCCATCCCGACGGCGTGGTGGTTGCGGCCGGTCAGCAGCGAGGCGCGGCTGGGGGAGCACAGCGCGGTGACGTGGAACCGGTTGAACCGCACGCCGCCGTCGGCCAGGCGGTCGATCGTCGGGGTGGCGATGTCCGAGCCGAAGCAGCCGAGCTGTGCGAACCCGATGTCGTCGAGGAGCACCACGACGACGTTGGGACGCCCTGCGGGACGCGGTCGATCGGTCATCGGTGTTCTCCTTCGGAGCGGCGTCGGCTCACTACGCTGGCGCCATGACGGGTGCGGGTGAGGGGCAGGAGCCTCAGGACTTCGGGGTGCTGCTCTCCTTGGCGCAGGCGACCTTCGCCACCGAGCTCGTCGCGTCGCTGCAGGCCGAGGGGTACGACGGCTTCTCGACCCGGACCGGCTTCGTGCTGCGGCTGCTCGTCGAGGAGCCGCTGGGGCTGCGCCGACTGGCCGAGCGGTTGCGGATGACGCCGCAGGCGACGCTCAAGCTGGTCGACACCATGGCCGACCAGGGCTACGTCGATCGCACCCCGAGTGCCGAGGACGGCCGAGTGCGGCTGATCAGCGTGAGCGGCCACGGGCGGGCGGCGCTCGCGGCGGCGAGTGCGTTCCACGACCGGTTCGAGGCCGAGCTGGCGTCGGTGGCCGGTGCGGATGCCGTCGCGGCCACCCGCGCCGCCCTGGCGCTGCTGGCCGAGCGCGGTCCGGTCGTGGTGCCGACCGCTCATGTCGGACTCCGCCGCGACTGACCCTCAGGCTGGGTCACCGGCAGGGGTTGCCGCCGCCAGACGGCGGCCAGGCCCAGGCCGACGACCACGTCCCAGACCGCCCACGCGGCCACCAGCAGGATGGTGCCGCCGAAGTCGTTGAAGTAGGCGAGCACCAGGACCAGCGCCAGCCCGGTGTTGCGCATCCCGAGCTCGATGGTCATCGTCCTGACCCCGGCTGGGGGCAGGCGGGAGGCACGGCCGGCGCCGTACCCGACCAGGAACGAGAGCGCGTTCTGCACGACGACCGCCACGACCACCGCGTCCAGGTGCCGGGCCAGCTGCGGTGCGCGGCCGGCGAGTCCGCCGAGGATCACCGCCAGCAGCAGGACGAGCGTGCCGATCTCGAAGGGCCGACGCATCCGGGCCGCGGCGTCCGGCCAGCGCAGCGCGACACCGACACCGAGGGCGAACGGCAACCCGATCAGCAGCGCCATCTCGATCGCCAGGTCGGCGGCGTCGAGGTGGACCGACGTGAGCAGCGCGTCGGTCGTGGCCAGCCGCGAGCCCCAGAACGCGAACGCCAGCGGGGTCGCCACCAGCGCGACGGCGTTGGAGGCGAGGGTGAGGGAGACCGACAGGGCGACGTCGCCGCCCGCGCGGTGGGTGATCAGGTTCGACAGGCTCCCCGACGGGCAGCAGATCACGAAGACCATCCCGAGGGCGACCGTCGGCGCGGGATCGAGCGCGACGATCAGGCCCAGCGTGAGCGCCGGCAGGACGACGTACTGGGTGAGGAGGAGGACCGCGAAGACGCTCGGGCGGCGCAGCACCTCACGGAAGTCGCGGGGGCGGGTGTCGAGGGCGACCCCGAAGAGGAAGACGGCGATCAGCACCTTGATCGCCCACTGCAGCCCGGTGCCGAGGTCGGTCGGGACGTCGTCGAACCCGTCGATCATCCTCGCCCCTCCCACGGTCTGGATGGCGGCAAACGTAAACCGTGGTTGACGAAATGTCGAGGGGGTCGCGTGCTGGGCGACTCAGCTGCGCATAGCCTCCGCGATCGGCGTGGTCCCCTGCCGGAACGAGATCGTGCGGTGGATCGTCGCGTCGTCGTCCAGCGTGGCGGCGATGGCCAGGGCGACGTCGGCGCGGCTGACGTCGTCGTCGCCGTCGTGGCGCGGCGGCAGGATCTCGATCAGGCCGGTCGGCTCGTCGAGGGTGAGGCGACCGGGGCAGAGGATCGTGTAGTCCAGCCCGGTCGAGCGCAGGTGCTCATCGGCGGCCGCCTTGGCCTCGGCGTAGGCGAAGAAGAAGTGGTCGGGTGCGACGCCGTGGTCGATCCGCGCTCCGTTGTAGGAGACCATCACGTAGCGCTGGACGCCGGCCGCCGCGGCCGCGTCCATGCTGCGGATGGCCGCATCGCGGTCCACGGCGTAGGTGCGCGGGGGATTGCCGCCACCCGCCCCGGCCGACCAGATCACCACGTCGTAGCCACGAACGAGCTCGGTCAGCGCCTCGGTGTCCATCGACTCGACGTCGGCGACCAGGGGCTGCGCGCCGGTGGCTGCCACCTCGGCCTCGTGCTCGGGATTGCGGATCACGCCCGTGACGACATCACCGCCCGTGACCAGCAGCGGCGCCGTGTGCAGCGCGACCTTGCCGTGCCCTCCGATGATCAGGATCCTCGCCATCGTTTCCTCCTCTGTACGTCGGCATCGTCAGTCTGGCAGCCCGGTGATGACCGGGGATTGCGGGGGATGGGTGCCCCGATTTGGGTGTCCGGGTGGGGGCGTGTAGGTTTCTTCTTACCGACGCGGGGTGGAGCAGCTCGGTAGCTCGCTGGGCTCATAACCCAGAGGTCACAGGTTCAAATCCTGTCCCCGCTACAAAGTGTCAGGCCCGGTTCCCTCAGGGGACCGGGCCTGATGCATTTCCCGGGCGAGCATTCTAGGAGTTCCTCCGCTTCAGCCTGACGACCGTGACGATCGCGGCGACCGCTGCGCAGGCACCGATGAAGGCTGCGATCGCGGTGCCGACGCCTTCGAGCGGTCTCGTGCCGCTGGAGACTTCCTCCACGTAGACACCCGGCTTCTTCTTGCTCACGTTCCCCCCTGGTGCTGTCGTCCCGGACTTCAGTCTCCGCCTGCAGGGTCACCGCGACCAGGGTGGCGGGGGGATTGACCGCCGCCCACCGCGACAGTTCGCGCTCGCGACTTAGACTCGAGCGGTCGGAGGGAACGGCTGTGGAGGATCGTCGACCGGGTTGGATGCACCGGCTGCTCACCAACGTCTATGCGATCGCTGCCCTGGCGGTGATCGGGGGCATGCTCGGCGGCGCGCTGGTCGCCGTTGCTTGGCGCCTCATCGACTCGCCCGATCCAGGCACCTGTGACGTCCAGCGGGTCGCCCGCGACGTCCTGCCCTCGGTCGTCACCGTCTCGGTCACCCACGGTTCAGGCAGCGGGACCGGTTCCGGCGTGGTCGTGGAGACGCCGATCCCCGGTGCGAGCGAGAGCGAGTCCGACGGCGAGACCTACATCGTCACGAACGACCACGTGACCGCGCTCGGTCGGCAGGGCGCGACGATCGAGGTCACGTTCGCGGACGGGCACATCGCCCCGGCCACGCTGGTGGGCGGCGATGCGCTGACCGACCTCGCGGTGCTGAGCGTTGACGACCTCGCGGAGCACGCCGGTCCGGTGGCGGTGGGGGACTCGGGGGACCTGCGGGTCGGTCAGCCGGTGGTCGCCCTCGGTGCGCCGCTGGGCCTCAGCTCGACGGTGACGGCCGGGATCGTCAGCGCCACCGGCCGCTTCGTCACCGTGCCTGCAGTGGAGGGCGGCAGCGCCTACCTCTTCGGATCCATCCAGACCGACGCCTCGATCAACCCGGGCAACAGCGGCGGGGCCCTGGTCGACTGCCGCGGACGACTGGTCGGGATCAACACCGCCGGTGCCTCCCCCGAGGGCGACACGGGCAGCGTCGGACTCAACTTCGCCATTCCGACCTCGGTGATGGCCCCGCTGGCCACCGAGCTCATCGACCACGGACAGGTCGCCCACCCGACCCTCGGGCTCCAGGTGCAGGGCATCTCGGACGAGGTGGCCGAGCAGCACGGTGTGACGCCCGGAGCCTTCGTCCAGGCGGTCGCACCCGGCGGTCCGGCCGCGGCCGCCGGCATCCAGGTCGGCGACATCATCACCAGCATCGACGAGCAGGACGTCCGCACCGCCGACGACCTGACGGGCGTCGAGGTGCGCCTGGAGGAGGGCCAGCAGGTCGAGGTGACCTACGAGCGCGCCGGGAAGACCGGCACTGCGACGGTGACGACCGGGACGACGGGGACGACCGGTCCCTGACCACCGGCCCCGGCCTCCCCGCGTGGCAGGCTGCCGGTGTGAGGTTCCTCGATGCACGCGACGTCTTCGCCCTCGGTCCTGCCGGGGCGGTGCAGGCACTCGCCGACGCACTCCGTGGCGGCCTGGACCCGGCGGTGGGTCCGCCCCGGACGGGGGCGGACCTGAGCCACGGACAGCTCCTGCTGATGCCGGCGGAGACCCCGACCGCCGTCGGGGTGAAGGTCATCACCGTGGCGCCCGACAACCCGACCCACGGGCTGCCGCGCATCCATGGCACCTACCTGCTGTACGACCGGGAGACCCTCGTCCTGGAGGCGGCGCTGGACGGCACGGCGTTGACCACGCTCCGGACCCCGGCCGTCTCGGTGGCCGCGGTGCTTCCGCATCTGCCGGAGCGTGCTCTGCGCGTGGCGGTGATCGGCGCCGGACCGCAGGCGACGGGACACCTGGAGACGCTGGCAGCGGTGCGGCCGATCGAGCGAGCAGCCTACCTCGTCCGGGACCCGTCCCGGACCCCGCTCGAGGCGATCACCCTCGGATCCGCCGAGGGCGACGACGCCCTGCGCGAGGCCGACGTCGTGGTCTGCGCGACCTCGGCGCAGACACCCGTCCTCGACTCAGCCCTGCTCCGCAACGACGTCGTCGTGATCGCGGTCGGCTCCCACGAGCCGGAGGCGCGCGAGCTCGATGCGGCCCTGATGGCGCGCGCCACCGTGGTCGTCGAGGACGTCGACACCGCGCTGCGCGAGGCCGGCGACGTCGTCCTCGCGATCTCCGAGGGCGCGATCAGGTCGACGGATCTCGCCACGATGAGTGACGTCGTGAACGGCCGCGTGCCGGTGCCGACCGACCGGCCGCTGGTCTTCAAGAGCGTCGGGATGGCGTGGCAGGACCTGGTCGTCGCCGAGGCCGTCGTACGCCTCAGCTCAGGAGCTCGTCCTTGACCTTCGTCGCCTCGGCGGTGAGCTCGGCGGCGACCTCGGTCGCCACGTCGGTCGCCTTCGTGGCGGCCGCCTCGGCAGCTGCCGCGGCCTGACGAGCCGCCTCGGTGGCGGTCTCCTTCGCCTGGGCCAGGATCTGGTCGCTGTCCTCGCGACGGAGGAAGGCCCAGATCAGCACCCCGATCGCGGCGACGGCCAGGACTCCGGCGATGAGGCGCGGTCGCATCGAGCGAGTGTTGGACTGGTCGACTGAGCGTGACGTGGACATGGCGGACCTCCTGGTGATGACTGCGGACGAGGGACAGGTACCCGCTCGTGGCACTTCTGACACCTCGTAGGGTGGTGGGTCGTGGCGGATCCGAAGCAGCACCCTCAGGACTCCCGGTCCGCCCAGGTCCTGGTCGTCGTCGGCATCGTGGTGCTGGCGTTCAACCTGCGCCCCGCCGCGGTCAGCGTCGGCGTGGTCCTCGACGAGGTCACGGCCGAGCTCGGGATGAGCGCCACCGCGACCGGGCTGCTGACCTCCCTTCCGGTCCTCAGCTTCGCCCTCATGGGTGCGCTGGCACCCCGGATCGCTCGGATGGTCGGGTTGCACCGCAGCACCTTGATCGCACTCGTGGCGATGGTGGTCGGGCTGTGGCTGCGGGCCCATGCCGGGGGCTCGGTGGCGTTCCTGGTCCTCTCCTTCCTGTCCCTGGCTGGAGCCGCGGTCGCGAACGTCCTGCTGCCCTCCCTGGTCAAGCTGCACTTCCCGCACCGGATCGGCCTGATGACGTCGCTGTACTCGACGGCGTTGGCGTTGGGCCTGACGGCGGCGTCGGTGCTGACCGTCCCGATCGCCGAGGCCGGGGGATCGCTCGACTGGCGTCGGGGCCTGGCGGTGTGGGCGCTGACGGCTGCGATCGCCGTCGTCCCGTGGATCGGTTTGGTCCGGCGCGACGCCCGGATGGAGCCGCCGACCCAGGTGATCGGGACCGGTGACGTCGCACGCACGCGCGTCGGTTGGGTGATGGCGATCTTCTTCGGGTTGCAGTCGCTGCAGGCCTACGCCGTCTTCGGCTGGATGGCGAAGGTCTATCGCGACGCCGGCTTCAGCGCGTCCGACGCCGGCCTGCTGCTGGGCGTGGTCACGGGCGTCAGCATCCCGCTCTCGTTCGTGATCCCGTCCCTCACGGCCCGGGTCGCCGACCAGCGGATCCTGCTCACGGTGATCATGGCCTTCTACCCGATCGGGTACGTCGGCCTCCTGATCGCGCCGCACGCGGGAGCCCTGGTCTGGGCGGTGGCGATCGGGATCGGGCTGTGCACCTTCCCGTTCGTGCTCACCCTGATCGGGCTGCGGGCACGCACCCCTGCTGGCACGGCTGCGCTGTCGGGCTTCACTCAGTCGACGGGCTACCTGATCGCCTTCGTCGGACCCTTCGGTGTCGGCGCCCTGCATGCCGCGACCGACGGCTGGACCGTGCCGATCCTGGCGCTGCTGCTGCTCTGCATCCCGCAGTACGTCGTCGGGCTGATCGCCTCCCGCCCGACGTACCTCGAGGACCAGCTGACCGTCGGGTGACGGCCAACCGGTCCTCGACCGTGGTGGGACGCGCAGGTCAGTGGACGACGTCCGACATCGCTTCGACCGCGTCCTCCTCCGTCCGGCGGATGATGCCGACGACGACGCCGAGGACAAGTCCGATCACCGGGAGCAGGACCAGGAACCAGCCCAGGGCCGAGAGCCCGAAGGTCTGCGCGGTCGGGTCGACGCCGTCGGCCACGGTTCCGGCCAGGAGGCCGAAGCGGGACATGACGAGGTAGTAGGCGAGCACGAGCCCGGCGATCGCCAGCGCCGGAGCCGTGATGGTCCGCCACCAGTGCGGCTCCTTGCGGAAGTAGACGATGACGGCGAGGGAGACCAGGGCCTCCACCAGCAGGATCGCCAGCACCGCCAGGGCGCTGAACCAGGCGAACATCGTGGTCACCGGGTCCTTGTCGGCGACGGCGAAGATGATGATCACCGCGGCCGCGATGACCGAGGTCACCAGGGCACCCACGATCGGCGCACCGTGCTTGTTCACCCGGTCGAGTGCGCGGGGGAGGACCCGGGCCCGGCCGAGGGAGTAGAAGTAGCGCGCGGCGCTGTTCTGGAAGGCCAGCAGACCGGCGAAGAGCGAGGTCAGCACCAGCCAGCTCATCAGGGTCGCCATCCAGGAGCCGACGAACTCGGTCGCCACGGAGTAGACGACCTGCTCAGGTGCGGTCAGGTCGGAGGAGAGCTTCATGACGTTCTCGACGGCGTTGTCGCTACCGATGCCGCTGACGATCGCCCACGAGGTGACGGCGAAGAGGGCCGCGATCAGGATGACGGCGGTGTAGGTCGCGATCGGGACGGCGCGCTTGGGGTCCTTGGTCTCCTCGGCGTAGATCGCCGTCGCCTCGAAGCCGATGTAGGAGGCGAAGGCGAACGCCAGGGCGATCCCCGCGCCGCCGTTGAGGCCGCCGGCGAAGATGTTCGACGGGGCGAAGGACGCGGCGAAGTCGAGGCCGTCGGGGCCACCGCCCTGGATGATCACCGCGGCGGCGGTGATGACGAGGGTCAGGATCTCGACGCCCATCAGGACGCCGAGGACCTTGGCGCCGATGTCGACCTGCAGGATGGAGAGGGCCGTGACGATCGCCCAGGCGATCAGGCACCACACCCACCAGGAGAAGTCGGTCCCGAGCTTGTCGTTGAGCTGGCCGGCAGCCACGGCACCGAAGAAGCCGTAGATCGCCAGCTGGATCGCGAGGTAGGCCAGCAGGGAGACGAAGGCCGACGCGACGCCGGCGACGCTGCCGAGACCGCGTCCGACGAAGGCGAAGAACGCGCCAGCGTTGGTGACGTGGGCACTCATCGTGGCGTAGCCGACGCTGAAGAGCAGCAGCACGATCCCGGCGACGAGGTAGGCACCGGGCGTGCCGGCGCCGTTGCCCAGGCCGATCGCGATCGGCACGGCTCCGGTCATGCCGACCAGCGGGGCTGCGGCGGCGACGACGAAGAAGACGACCCCGGCGATGCCGAGCCGGTTGGCTGCCAGCTTCTCGTCGGGGGGAAGGCTGTGCGCCGGAGCGGGCGCCCCCTGGTCTGCAGTCATGGTGTCCCTCGATTCGGTATGACGTCGTGTGACGTGGATTACAGAAACATATTCGGACCCAAACGAGTTGTCGAGACCTTCTGGGGTAAAACGTTTGTTTCCAAACGGAGCAGATTCGACGAGCGCTCCAGGGGCGCATGGGCCCTTGACGGGGCCTGCTCCTCGAATTACGTTTGGGACCAAACGATCTCTGAGGAGCAGCATGAGCACGCACATCGCCACCGTCGAAGGTGTGGCTGTCGACACTCGTCACTGGATCGGTGGGCAGCGCGTCGCCTCGGCGTCGACGTTCGCCGACATCTCGCCGATCGACGAGACCGAGATCGCTCAGGTCAGCGCCGGTGGCGCCGCCGAGGTCGACGCCGCCGTGGCCGCCGCCCGCGCCGCCTTCCCCGCCTGGGCCGGGCTGCCGGTCGCGGAGCGTTCCGCGATCCTGCGCCGCGTCGCCGAGGGGATCGAGGCCCGGATCGAGGACCTCTCCCTGGTCGAGACCCGGGACAACGGCTCCCTGATCCGCAGCCACCGTCGCGGCGTGATGCCGCGCGTCGCGATGAACTTCCGCGCGTTCGCCGACTTCGCCGAGACCCAGCTCGGTCACCCCGACATGGAGGTGCCCGGACGCGGCCACCGTGAGCGGATCAGCTACGACCCCGCCGGGGTGGTCGCGATCATCACGCCGTGGAACGCGCCGTTGATGCTCGCCACCTGGCGGATCGGCCCCGCGCTCGCCGCGGGCAACACCGTCGTGGTCAAGCCGCCGGAGTGGGCGCCGCTCACCGCGAGCCTGCTGGCCGACATCATGGCCGAGGCCGGCGTCCCGGCCGGGGTCTTCAACGTCGTCCAGGGCACGGGGGCCGAGGCCGGCGCCCCGCTGACCGCCCACCCGGGGATCAACCGGCTCGCCTTCACCGGCTCGGTGCCGACCGCGGGCGTCATCTCCAAGGCCGCGGCCGAGAACATCGTCCCGCTCTCCTACGAGCTCGGCGGCAAGTCGCCGCTGGTCGTGCTCGAGGACGCCGACCTCGACCTCGCCGTCGAGATCGCGGTCGAGCAGTTCGACAACGCCGGCCAGGTCTGCCTCAAGGCGGCCCGGATGCTGGTGCACTCCTCGCTGGTCGAGGAGTTCACCGAGCGGGTCGTCGCCGGGGCCGCTCAGCTGCAGCAGGGCGACCCCCGCGAGGAGGGCACCGACGTGTCGGCGCTCATCTCGCGGCGCCACTTCGACCAGATCAGCGGCTTCGTCGAGCGCGCTGTCGCCGACGGTGCGCGTCCGCTGCTCGGCGGTGGCCCCAACCGTGAGCTCGGCGGCCTCTACTTCCGTCCGACGATCCTGGTCGACGCCCAGCCCGACGCCGAGATCATGACCGAGGAGGTCTTCGGTCCGGTCGTCACGATCGAGTCCTTCGACACCGACGACGAGGCCGTCCGTCGGGCCAACGACACCCGGTTCGGTCTCGCGGCCACCCTGGTCACCGGCAGCAAGGAGCGCGCCGAGAGCGTCTCGGCCCAGCTCGACGCCGGCACCGTGTGGGTGAACTGCTTCTTCGTCCGCGACCTCCAGGCCCCGTTCGGCGGCAACGGCCGCTCCGGGATCGGCCGCGAGGGCGGGATCTGGTCCTTCGACTTCTACACCGACATCAAGAACAGCGTCTTCAGCCCTCAGGGCTGGACCACCGGCGAGGAGGCCTGACATGGGCGAGGTGGTGGGCGCCGGACTGCTGGCGCACGTGCCGACGATCATGCTGTCCGAGGAGATCCGCCGCGAGCTCAACAACGGCGAGGACAGCACGCTGGTCTCGGGCCTGCACGAGCTCCGGGCCGAGGTCTTCGACACCCTCGACTACGACACCGTCGTCGTGCTCGACTCGCACTGGGCCACCACCGTCGAGTACGTCGTCACGGCGCAGGACCGACGCAGCGGACTGTTCACCTCCGAGGAGCTGCCGCGCGGCATGGAGCGGCGTCCGTACGACTTCCTGGGCGACCCCGAGCTCGCGCACGCGATCGCGGGCAAGGCGGCCGAGAACTCCACCTGGATCACCGCGATCGACGACCACCAGCTGCCGATCTTCTACGCCACCACGAACATGTGGGAGTACCTCGGCCAAGGTCTGCCCGACAAGCGGTGGATCTCCATCGGGGTCTGCCAGACCGCCGACGCCGAGGACTGCTTCCGGCTCGGCCGGGCTCTGGGACAGGCGATCGCCGAGTCCGACCGCAAGGTCCTGCTGATCGCCTCGGGCGCGCTCTCGCACACCTTCTGGCCGCTGCGGAAGCTGCGCGACCACGAGGCCGCGGGGCACGAGCACATCTTCACGCCGGAAGCCCTCGCCGCCGACCTCGAGCGGATCGAGTGGTTCAAGGCCGGCGACCACCGCCGGGTGCTCGACACCATGCCGGAGTTCTACCGGCACAAGCCCGAGGCCAAGTTCATGCACTACCTGATGATGATCGGCGCCCTCGGCGAGGAGCAGTGCACCGCCACCGGTCGCCAGTTCGGGGAGTACGAGAACTCCGTCGGCACCGGCCAGGTGCACCTCTGGTTCGACCGCCCCGACGGCGGCTTCCCTGCCCCCAAGACCACTCCGATCGACCCTGAATTCGTCCGCCAGTCCGGCGGACCCGACGTGCCGGCCGCCGGCTGAAGGACCCTGACATGACTCTGCGTGAGACCCGCCGCATCCTCCTGGACGGCAACGCCGTCGACGTCGTCCGCGACGGCGACAACCTCGTCGCCGGAGACGGCCGTGTCGTCGCCATCGCCGACGCGACCCACCTGCCGCCGGTGGAGCCGCAGAAGATCATCTGCGTCCACCTCAACTACTCCAGCCGCGTGCAGGAGTTCGGGACGTCGCTGCCGCCCGCGCCGACGTACTTCCACAAGCCGGTCACGGCGCTCAACAGCCACGACGCCGCGGTGGTCCGTCCCGAGGGCTGCCACTGGCTCAACTACGAGGGCGAGATCGCCATCGTGATCGGCAAGACCGCGCGGAACATCTCGCCGGCCGAGGCGGGGGAGTACATCCGCGGCTACACGGTGGCCAACGACTACGGCCTGCACGACTTCCGCGACACCGACTCCGGCTCGATGCTGCGGGTCAAGGGCGCCGACACGCTCTGCCCGGTCGGCCCCGGTGTGATCGAGGGCTGGGACTTCCGCGGCAAGCGGATCCGCACCCTGGTCAACGGGGAGGTGAAGCAGGACGGCACCACCGACGAGATGGAGTGGGACATGCACTACCTCGTCGCCGACATCGCTCGCACCATCACGCTGCACCCCGGCGACCTGCTGCTGTCCGGCACGCCCGCGATCTCGCGCACCGTCTACCCCGGCGACGTCGTCGAGGTCGAGGTCGAGGGACTCGGCACGCTGCGCAACCACATCGTCACCGGCCCCACCCCGATCCGCACCGACGTCGGCGCCCAGCCGACCGAGTCCGAGGAGGTCCTCTCCACGGCCAAGGGTGGCGACTGGGAGCTGCGCGGCATCCGCAAGCCGCAGCCGCCGACGCACTGACGCCGATCACCATGGCTGAGCGCCCCCGCATCCTCATCCCCGCCCGGTTCTCCGCCAGCGCCTCGGCGCTGCGGTACGGCGCCGAGGTGACGTCCCGCAACCTGATCGCCGCGGTCTTCGCCGCCGGCGGCGAACCCCTGGTCGTGCACCCGCACGCGCCCGACGGACAGGTCTCCGACGACGAGGTCGCCGCGCGACTGCAGGTCGCCGACGGCGTACTCCTGCCGGGCGGTGGGGATCTGGGGGCGCACTGGTCGGGTCAGGAACCGCACCCGACGCTCTACGACGTCGACGACGAGCAGGACGCCTTCGACCTCGCGGTGGCCCGCGTCAGTCTCGAGGCGGGTCTGCCGCTGCTGGCCGTGTGCCGCGGGCTCCAGGTGGTCAACGCGGCGCGCGGCGGGACCGTGGTGCAGGACATGGACGAGACCTTCGGCGAGATGCGCCACCACCGGCACCACCTGCACACGCTCCCCATCCCGAATGGCTCACGGCTCGGGGCGATCGTGGGGGAGCGGGTCGAGGCCTCGTGCTACCACCACCAGTGCCTCGACCGGTTGGGTGAGGGCATGGAGGTCGTCGCGCGCTCCGACGACGGCGTCGTCGAGGCGGTCGAGATCCCCTCCGCGCCGGGGTGGTTCCTCGGGGTGCAGTGGCACCCGGAGGACACCTGGGCGACCGATCCTCAGCAGCTGGCGATCTTCACCGCGCTGGTCGACAGCGCGCGCCGCTGACCCTCGCCGTCTCCGGCGTTCAGAGCTGCTCGGAGGTCTCCACGAGCGCGCGCAGGGCCTCAGTCATCACGACCAGGTGGTCCGCGTCGACGCCGCCGACGACGGCCGACTCGGTCTTGTTGAACTCCGGGTAGACCTCGTCCATCAGGGCGAGGCCCGCCGGGGTCAGCTCGAGGTTGACCAGGCGCCGGTCGACGGTGCTCGGGATCCGCTCGATCAGGCCGCGCGAGGCCAGCGTCTTGGCGACGCCGGTCAGCGTGCCCTTGCTGATCCCGACCGACTCGGCCACGTCTCGGGTCTCCATCGAGTCCCAGATCCACAGCGTCCACAGCACCAGGAAGCCGGTCCAGGTCAGGTCGTGCGGACGCAGCACCGAGTTGGTCAGGTGTCCCCGCACGGCGTTCGCGGCCCGGTAGAGGCTCAGCAGTGCGTGCGAGGCGGCGAAGTCCAGCGGCAGGTGCTGGACCCGCTCGCGGGTGGCCCGCTCGGCTTCGGCGAGAGTGTGGCGGTCGGGCATGACCGAAACCTTAGGGCCTTCGCCGGCCGACTACTCGGCGACCCGCGTGGAGAGGTGGGCCAGCGTGCTGCCGCCGTTCCACTCGACACCGACCTGGCGGTAGTAGCCGCCGATGACCTCGTCGACCGTGAGGTTGGCGAGCTCCTCGGTGGGGGCTTCGTAGAGCTTCAGCTCCGCGTCGCCCTTCCAGGCCTGGCCGCCGGAGAACGACTTGGCGCCCGACGAGATCAGCTCGGCGTAGGCGTCACCGTTGCCGGCGATGTCGGGGAAGACGCGGTGGTGCGCCATCGGGTGACCGTTGACGAAGCCGTTGGTCTCCGACTCCTCGCGCAAGGTGACGACGGCGTCGGCCAGCCGCCGGTCGCCGGCGGCGAGGGTCGCCCCGAAGATGCCGCCGGGGGCGATCTGGGGCGCCGCCTGGGCGAACGGGTGGGGGCGGGTCTGCCACATCGAGCCGAGCTTCTTGGGGTAGCCCTGGTGCAGGCCGCGACCGATCGCGAAGTCCTTGTCGACCCAGATGAAGACGCAGCGCGAGTAGGTCACGCCCTCGAACGCGCAGCGCACGACGACGAACGCCTCCTTGTACTGCGAGAGCACCGGATCGATGAGTTCGTGACGGTCGGAGGAGCACGACTGCCAGTCGGCCCAGATCAGCGCGACGGCGCCCGGGTCCTCGGGGGCGAGGTCCAGCGGGGCAGGCAGCAGGGCTTCGACGTTCGCAGGATCCGTGCGGTACTCCACCGTGAGCAGGTCGCCGGAGTAGAACCACGGCGGGTTGGGGATCAGCGACGAAGCGCCGCTCTGCGTCCGCGGGTAGAGGAAGCCGTTCATCTGCGTCATTCGAAACTCCTGAATCTCGTTTGGGTCCGTACGATACGCGTAATCCAGGTCACATGAAAGTCTTGTTTTCCCCTCGGACCGGGATTACTGTTCGGATCCAAACGATTCGGAAAGGCTTCACCCGTGGCTCACTTCGACACCTCCGGCCTCGAGCCGGCACAGCAGCAGCTCCAGGCCGACAACATCGACGTCGTCCGGCTGGGATACGCGGACCTGATCGGCGTCGACCGTGGACGCGACGTCCTCGTCGATCACCTCGCCCGGACGACCGGCAGCGGCGTCGCCTTCTGCCGCTCCGTCTTCGGTACGACGCCGCGCGGTGGCGTGGTCGACTTCGAGGGCGGCCTCTCCGCGGGCCTGCCCGACGTGCTCGCCTTCCCGGACGTGAGCACCCTGAAGCCGGTCCCGTGGGAGCCGGGCATCGCGCACTGCATCGCCGACGTCTTCAACCCCGACGGCACGCCGGCGCAGGAGAGCCCGCGCTACGTGCTGCGCCAGCTCTGCGAGCAGTTCGCCGAGCTCGGGCTTACCCCGATCGTCGGGCCGGAGCTGGAGTTCTACGTCCTCGAGGAGTCGAAGAAGTCGGCCTCGGGCTGGCAGCGCTACGGCGAGGGCACGGGCAACGTCTACACCTCGGGCCGCAAGGGCGACCCGGAGAACGTGCTGCTGGAGTCCCTGCGCCTGCTCGGTGACTACGACATCGACGTGATCGCGGCCAACCACGAGTTCTCCTCGGGCCAGTTCGAGATCAACCTGTGGCACAGCCACGCCCTCGACGCCGCCGACCGTGCGCACCGGTTCAAGGACGCCATCAAGGAGCTCGCCCGCCGTCGCGGCCACCTGGCCACCTTCATGCCGAAGCCGTTCAACGACGAGGGCGGATCGGGCTACCACCTGCACTTCTCGCTCGTGGACGCGGAGGGTCGTAACGTCTTCGACGATCCGACGGCCGAGCACGGCCTGTCGAAGATCGCCCTGCACGCCATCGGCGGCATCCTGGCGCACGCCCCGGCGATCGCGTCGGTCAACAACCCCACGGTCAACTCCTACAAGCGCTTCGGTCCCGACACCCTCGCGCCGTGGCTGATCGACTGGGGTCTGGACAACCGCAGCGCGATGGTCCGCATCCCCCCGGAGCGCGGTGCCGCGAGCCGGCTCGAGCTGCGGCTGGGCGACGCGAGCGCCAACTCCTACCTCGCCATCGCGGGCATGTTGGCCGGTGCGCTGCTCGGCATCCGCAACCAGATCGAGGCGCCGGCACCGCTCGAGGGCTACGGCTACGACGAGACCAAGGCCGACAAGCTCCCCACCGAGCTCACCCAGGCCCTCGACGCGCTCGAGACCGACAAGGAGATCGCCGACCTGATGGGCGAGCCCTTCGTCAACGCCTTCCTCGCGTACAAGCGTGACGAGGTCGAACGCTTCCGGTCGTGGATCACCGACTGGGAGTTCCACGAGTACACGTACCACATCTGATCGCCCGCTTGATTGTTTGAAGGAGTCACCCATGCCGCGTCATGCACCCGTTCCCCTCGCTGAGGTCGACCTGTCGGACATCGACGGCTTCAACGACGGGCGTGGCTACGCCCAGCTCGACACCCTCCGCGCCGAGGACCCCGTCCACTGGACCGAGGAGAAGGACGGCACCGGCTTCTGGGCGGTCACCCGGTACGAGGACATCTGGGCCGTCGACCGCGACTCGGACGCGTTCACGTCCGAGAAGTTCGTCAACCTCGAGGACATCGACGACGACCTGGCCGACTTCCGTCGCTCGTTGCTGGAGACCGACGGCGAGCGGCACCAGGCGCTGCGCCGGCTGATCCACCGCGAGTTCACCCCGCGCAACCTGATGAAGAACTACGAGTCGTTCCTGCGTCAGCTGACCAAGGACACCGTCGACCGGGCGCTGGCTGTCGCGGCGGAGAACGACGGTGAGATCGACTTCGTCAAGCTGATCAGCGCCGACTTCCCGATCCAGGTGCTGGCCCGCCTCCTCGACGTCCCGTCGGAGCACACCGGGCAGCTGATCGCCTGGGGCAACGAGATGGTCGCGAACACCGACCCCGACTACGCGAAGGTCCAGCTGGACTCGGAGGAGTCGGAGAAGTACCGGCACCTGCCGTTCCGCTCGCCCACCGTGCAGGAGGTCTGGGACTACGGCAACGAGCTCAAGGAGAAGCGGATCGGCGGTGACGGCACCGACCTGGTCTCGATCCTGGCCAACCGGATGCCTGAGGACCAGATCCCGCTCAGCCCGCAGGACTTCAACAACTACTTCTCGCTGCTGGTCATCGCCGGCAACGAGACCACCCGGCACGCGATCAGCCACTCGATGCTCGGTCTGATCGAGCAGCCCGAGCAGATGACGCTGCTCAAGGAGCAGCCCGAGCTGATCCCCGAGGCCGTCGAGGAGCTGCTGCGGTGGGCCACCCCGGTCTACCACTTCCGCCGGACCGCGACGCGTGACCTCGAGCTCGGTGGCAAGCAGATCAAGGCCGGCGACAAGGTCGTGATGTGGTTCGCCTCGGGCAACCGGGACGAGACGGTCTTCGAGAACCCCTACTCGATCGACGTCACCCGCACGAACATCGATCACATGACGTTCGGCAAGGGCAGCCCGCACCTGTGCCTGGGCAACGCCCTGGCCCGCCTGGAGATCCGGCTGATGTTCCAGGAGCTGCTGCCCCGGATCGAGAAGATCGAGCTCGCCGGGGACGTCACCCGGATCCGGAGCAACTTCGTGAACGGGATCAAGAAATTCCCGGTCAAGATCACCCCGGCCGTCTGACGAGCCGACCACTGAGGCTCGGCCTCGCAGCAAACGGTCACGGTGACACTTCCGAAGTGTCACCGTGACCGTTTCCGTCTGGCGTGACACTTTCGGAATGTCACTTGGAGCGCAAAGCATCACCGTGACAGTTCGGAACTGTCACGGTGACATGGTGCGCAACGCTGCGCTCAGGCGGTACCGGTCTCCTCGGCGACCATCCGGGCGATGATCCGGCGGACGTGGCTGACGGCGGCATCGGCGGCGACGTTGACCTCGGGGCGCGGCCCCTCCTCGTCGAGGATCTGCTGCATCTGCTCCAGGACGGCGCCGACCCGGCCGTAGTACGCCTCGAAGAGCGGGCGCAGCGTGCCGTCGGCGGCGGCGCCGGGAGCGAAGTTCCGGCTGACCCGCCACAGGTGGCGGGTGCGGGACTCCGAGACCGGAGCGAGTGCGTGGCTGAAGACGAACGTGGGGTTGCTCGGTGCCTGGGCGTCGAGGGTCACGGTCCAGCGGTCGACCCACCAGCCGGGGCTGGTGAATTCGCCGGTCTCGACCTGCTCGAACGACGCGCTCTCGGGCAGCTGCAGCACCTGGGAGTGGTACGGCGCCAGGGGAGAGGTCGGGAAGTGGCGGACGAACCGCACGCTGGTCTCGGTGACCTCCACGTCCATCGGTGGTGTCGGCCCCGCACTCAGGACCGGCGGGGCGATCTCGGAGTCGATGTGGGTGACGTGGGTGATGTCGCAGAAGTTGTCGAGCAGCAGGCCGATGCCGGCCGCGGTCTCGAGGGTCCCGCCGAAGGTGGTCCACCCGGCGTCGCGCAGGACGCCGGTGTCGGGCGGGGTGCGCAGGGCCGCGAGGCCGGGCTCGCCGGCCCAGACCCACACCAGGCTGCCGTCGTCGTGCACCGGGAAGGCTCGGACCGCGGCGCCGTACGGCACCTGGCTCTGGCTCGGCACGTCGACGCACCTGCCCGTGGGGTCGTAGGCGAACCCGGTGTAGGTGGAGCGGAGCAGGTCGCCGTCGAGGCGGCCGTCGCTGAGTCGGACGGGGCGGTGCACGCACCGGTCCTCGAGGGCGACCGCCTGGCCGTCGGTGGTGCGGTAGAGCACCACCGGGACGTCGAGGAGTCGGCGCGCGAGTGGCGTCCTGCCGACGTCCTCGGAGGCCGCGACGGCGTACCAGGTGTGGTGCGGCAGAGCTGCACGGCGGCTGATGACCATGGTGACCTCCTGGGTCAGGCGTCCAGCACGAGCCGCGAGCTGCGGGCCCGGGAGACACAGACCATCATGCACTCGTTCGACTCTCGCTCGTCGTCGTCGAGCACGGAGTCGCGGTGGTCGACCTCGCCCTCGAGCACGCTGAGCTCGCAGGTGCCGCAGACTCCTTCGAGGCAGGAGCCGAGCACGCTGGCGCCGGCGGCCCGCATGGTGTCGAAGACGCTCACGCCGGGCTCGACGGTGAGCGTGAGGCCGGAGCGCTGGAGGACCACCTCGAAGGCGGTGTCGTCGCCGTCGTCGACTCGCTCCTTGGCGGCGAAACGCTCGATGTGCAGGCTGTTGGAGGGCCACGGGGAGCAGCCCGACTCGACGGCGGCGAGCAGCGGCTCCGGGCCGCAGCAGTAGACCAGCGTGCCCGGGGCCGGGGTGCCGAGGAGCGTGGGCAGGTCGATCAGGCCGTGGGTGTCCTGGGGGACGAGCCGCACCCGGTCGCCGTACTTGGCGAGCAGGTCCTGGAAGGCCATCGAGTCGGTCGACCGGCCGCCGTAGTGGAGCTCCCACTCGGCGCCCGCGGCGTCGGCCTCCTCGATCATCGGCAGCATCGGGGTGATCCCGATCCCGCCGGCGATGAAGACGTAGCGACGGCTCGCGATCAGCGGGAAGTGGTTGCGCGGTCCGCGGATCCGCAGCCGGTCGCCGGCGCCCAGGGCGTGCACGGCGACGGAGCCGCCGCGGCTGTCCGGGGTCTTCAGCACGGCGACCTGGTAGCTGTCGCGGTCGGCCGGGGTGCCGCACAGCGAGTACTGCCGGACCAGGTCGTCACCGAGGATCAGGTCGATGTGCGCACCCGGCGTCCAGGACGGCAACGGGCTGCCGTCGGCGGCCGTCAGGGTCAGCAGCACGACGTCGTCGGCCACGCTCTCGGCGTGGGCCACCGAGACCTCGGCCTCGAACTCGGTCATCTGCGGCGGGGTCGGTTGCGTCATCGTCGTACCACTCATTCGGATCACATTCGGACTGTCGTTTGTATCCAAACGATAACCCGTGTCGTGGATCACGTCCACCGTCTGGCGGGGCCGAGTTTCAGGCGTTCACCCGGGCGACGTGGGTCAGGAAGCCGTCGACCAGGGCGTGCGCGCGGGCCCGGCTGCGCTCGTCGGCGGCGCGGGTCGTGGTGACGAGCTCGTCCAGGTCGTGGCCGAAGTCGACGGCGGCCGAGGCGCCGCCGAGGGTCAGCCAGCCCTCGAGCATCGTGCTGGTCAGCTCGGGGTGGAACTGCACGGCGAGGTTGCGACGCAGCACGAACGACTGGGAGGCGGCGTCGTTGCGGGCGATCTCGGTGGCCTCGGCGGGGAGGGCCCAGCGGTCGAAGTGCCACTGGAACCACGGCCCGGCCGGGACGAGCTCCTCGGCGTCGCTCTCGACGCTCGACCAGCCGATCTCGGGGTGCGGGGAGCGGGCGACCGAGCCGCCGTGCGCCGTCGCCAGCATCTGGCCGCCGAAGCAGATGCCGAGCACCGGGACGCCGGCCTCGTCCGCTGCGCGCAGCTCGGCGATCTCGGCCGGCACCCAGCTGCCGATCGTGGTCTCGTCGTAGGTCGACCACGGCGCTCCCATCGAGACCACCAGGTCGTAGTCGGTGAACCGCGGGAACTCGGCCGCCACCCACGGGCTGTGGTGGTTCGCCTCCGAGACGACGTCGTGCACCACGAGCTCGTAGCCGTGCTGCTCGAGGCGCTCTCCGATCGGACCGATGGGGGAGACGTGATCGTGGGCGATGACCAGGGCCTTCATGCCTGGAACCCTACAAAATTGTTTGGCCCCAAACAATCGCCGAGATGGACGGGTTGGAGGTGGAGCGGCCGCGGATCCCGTACGTTCGCGGGGTGAGCGAATCCAGCAACCCCGTGACGCCGTCCTTCGACCTCGGCCCGGACCACATCGAGCTGCGGAACTGGGTGCACGGCTTCGCCGCCGACGTGGTGCGCCCGGCCGCGCACGAGTGGGACGAGCGGGAGGAGTTCCCGTGGGAGGTCGTCGAGGAGGCGGCCAAGGCGGGGCTCTACTCCGTCGACTTCGTCGCCGCGCAGGCCTTCGACGAGACAGGCCTCGGATTCCCGGTGGCGATGGAGGAGCTGTTCTGGGGTGACGCCGGGATCGGGCTCTCCATCGTCGGGACGGCCCTCGCCGCCGCCGGTGTCAGCGCCAACGGAACACCGGAGCAGGTCGCCGAGTGGGTGCCGGCGATGTACGGCTCCCCGGGCGACCTCAAGCTCGGCGCGTTCTGCTCCTCCGAGCCCGACGCCGGTTCCGACGTCGGCTCGATGCGGACCCGGGCGATCTACGACGAAGCCACCGACGAGTGGGTGATCAACGGCACCAAGACCTGGGCGACCAACGGCGGCATCGCCGACGTCCACGTCGTCACCGCGGTCGTCGACCCCGAGCTGCGCACCCGGGGCCAGGCCTCCTTCGTCATCCCGCCCGGCACCAAGGGCCTGAGCCAGGGCCAGAAGTTCCACAAGCACGGCATCCGCGCCTCCCACACCGCCGAGGTCGTGCTCGACCAGGTCCGCATCCCCGGAAGCTGCCTGCTCGGCGGCAAGGAGAAGCTCGACCAGCGACTCGCTCGAGCGCGCGAGGGCACGGGCGCCCGGGGCAACGCCAGCATGGCGACCTTCGAGCGCACCCGTCCCGCCGTCGGTGCCCAGGCGATCGGGATCGCGCGGGCTGCGTACGAGGTGGCCTTGGACTACGCCAAGACCCGCGAGCAGTTCGGCAAGCCGATCATCGAGAACCAGGCGATCGCCTTCGCCCTGGCTGACATGGCCACGTCGATCGAGGCGTCGCGGCTGCTGGTCTGGCGCGCGGCGTGGATGGCCAAGCAGGGCAAGAAGTTCGAGAACGCCGAGGGCTCGATGTCGAAGCTGTTCGCGGGCGAGACCGCGATCAAGGTGACCGGTCAGGCGATGCAGATCCTTGGTGGCAACGGCTTCACCCGTGACTACCCGGTCGAGCGCTGGGCGCGCGACGCCAAGATCTACACGATCTTCGAGGGCACGTCCGAGATCCAGCGGTTGGTGATCGCGCGCTCGATCTCGGGTGCGCCGATCCGATGACGCACCCGTCGGGGCTGTTGCCACGCCTGATCGGGAGCAGGCTGTACTCGGTCGAGTTCGGTGCCGAGCACGTGCAGCTCCGCTTCGAGAACGACGACAGCTTCCACATGCCCTTCCTCAGCATGGACAGCCTGCCGGTCGTCGGCCAGGGCGGGCGCATCCTGCGAACCCTCGATGCCGGGTACGCCGACACGATCCGGGCCCTGGTCGGCCAGGAGGTCACCGCCGTGGTGGAGGACGTCGGGCACGGGATCCGGGTGGAGTTCGCTGGGACGTGGGTCGGTCTGGAGCCGGGCGCGGATGACCTGGTGGCGGACGAGGTCGCCACCCTGGCCGGCTTCACCGACGGATCGACGCAGATCTGGCGGCCGGGAGAAGGCATCTTCGCCGGCCTGGGCAGGCCGGACTAGCGGTTCTACTCGGCCTGGAGCTGGGTGACCCGGCCGTCCTCGACGTGCCAGCGCTCATCCAGCCGGACGGTGTCGAGCATCCGCCGGTCGTGCGAGACCAGCAGCAGTGCGCCGTCGTACGTCTCGAGCGCCTCCTCGAGCTGCTCGATCGCGGGCAGGTCGAGATGGTTCGTGGGCTCGTCGAGCACGAGCAGGTTGACCCCACGGGCCTGCAGCAGCGCCATCGCCGCGCGCGTCCGCTCGCCCGGCGACAACCGACCGACCGTGCTGGTCACCTGGTCGGCCTTGAGCCCGAACTTCGCCAGCAGCGTGCGTACGTCGGCGGGCGTCATGTCGGGCATCGCCGCCTCGAACGCGTCCCCGAGCGGAAGCTCCTCGGCCAGCCCCGTCCGGGCCTGGTCGATCTCGCCGACCGCGACCGAGGCACCGAGGCTGGCGCGCCCGGTGGTGGGGGCGAGGCGTCCGAGGAGGAGCCGCAGGAGCGTCGACTTCCCGGCGCCGTTGGGCCCGGTGACACCGATCCGGTCGCCGGCGTTGAGCTGGAGCGAGACCGGGCCGAGGGTGAAGTCGCCGAGCACCGCCGAGACGTCGTCGAGGGTGGCGACCACGGAGCTCGAGCGCGGTGCGCTGGCGATCGAGAACTGGAGCACCCACTCCTTGCGGGGCTCCTCGACCTCGTCGAGCCGCGCGATCCGCGACTCCATCTGGCGCACCTTCTGCGCCTGCTTCTCCGAGGACTCGCTCTGCGCCCTGCGCCGGACCTTGTCGTTGTCCGGCGACTTCCGCATCGCGTTGCGCACGCCCTGCGAGCTCCACTCCCGCTGGGTGCGTGCCCGCGCGACGAGGTCAGCCTTCTTGTCGGCGAACTCCTCGTAGGCCTCGCGTGCGTGCCGGCGGGCGATCGCACGCTCCTCGAGGAACGAGTCGTAGCCACCGTCGTAGACCGCCACCTGGTGCTGCGCCAGGTCGAGCTCGACGACCCGCGTCACCACCCGGGACAGGAACTCGCGGTCGTGCGAGACCAGGACGACGCCCGCCCGAAGGCCACGGACGAACTCCTCGAGGCGTTCCAGGCCGGCGAGGTCGAGGTCGTTGGTCGGCTCGTCGAGCAGCACCAGGTCGAACCGGCTGAGCAGCAGCGCCGCCAGCGCGGCGCGGGCCGTCTGCCCGCCGGACAGTCCGGTCATCAGGGCGTCAGCGCCGACGTCGAGACCGAGGTCGGCGAGCATCGGCGGCAGCCGGTCCTCGAGGTCGGGAGCGCCGGTCGCCAGCCAGTGGTTGAGGCTGTCGGCATAGGCGTCGTCGGCCCCTGGCGCGTCCGTGCCGAGGGCGGCGGCCGCCTCCTCCATCGCGGTCGTCGCTGCCGCGGCTCCGGTCCGGCGGGCGACGTACTGCCCGACGGTCTCGCCGACGATCCGCTCGTGCTCCTGGGGGAGCCAGCCGACGAACGCGTCACTGGGTGCGGTCGAGACCTGGCCGTCGAGCGGGTCGAGATCGCCGGCGAGGATGCGCAGCAGCGTGGACTTGCCGGCACCGTTGGCGCCGACGATCCCGACGACGTCGCCCGGAGCGACCGTGAGGTCGAGCGACTCGAAGAGCGTCCGGTGAGCGTGCCCGCCCGCGAGATTCTTGCTGACGAGGGTGGCGCTCACCGGACGATCGTAGTGGCGTCAGGCCGCGGCAGCCTTGACCGCGTCGGCCAGCGGCGTCGACGGCCGGCCGATCAGGGTCTCGAGGTCGGTGGTCGGCACCTCGAGCGCTCCGCGGGCGATCCCGGCGTCGGAGTCGGCGAGGATCGCGGCGAACGGAGCGGGCACGCCGGCCTCGGTCAGCGCCGCCTCGTAGGCCTCGACCGGGAGGTCGGTGTAGCTGAGGGGCGTCCCGGTCGCCTCGGTGACCGCAGCCGCCAGCTCGTCAAGGGTGAAGCCCGTCCCGCCCAGCTCGTACGTCGCCTCCGGAGCGTCCAGCAGCAGGGCTGCGGCAGCGGCGTCGGCGAAGTCGGCCCGCGTCGCCGCGCTGACGACGCCCTTCCCGGCGGAACCGAGCACGGTGCCGTGCTGCAGGTAGGTCGCGAGCTGGTCGGTGTAGTTCTCGATGTACCAACCGTTGCGCAGGATCGTGGCGTTCAGGCCGGAGGCAGCGATCGCCTCCTCGGTCGCGATGTGCTCGGCCGCCAGTGCCAGGTCGCCTTCGGTGGCGTTGGCGATGCTGGTGTAGGCCAGCAGGTCGACGCCCGCGGCGACGGCGGCGTCGATCACGTTCTGGTGCTGGGTCGCGCGCTGGCCGACCGCGTTGCTGGAGATCAGCAGGACCCGGTCCGCTCCGGCGAAGGCGGCGTCGAGGGAGGCGCGGTCGGTGTAGTCGGCGGCCACGGTGCGCACGCCGCGCGCGGCCAGGTCGGCGATCGCCGCGGTGTCGCGGGCCGTGGCGACGACGGTCGCGGGCGCCGTACCGCGGGCGAGGAGGGCTTCGACGGTGAGGCGGCCGAGGTGGCCGGAGGCACCGGTGACGACGATGGTGGCGGGGGAGGACGTGCTGCGGGTCATGGGAATGCCTTTCGGGAGGGGTGAGGTCTCACCGGTCTCCAACGACGCCGTCGCCGCCATACTTCCCATTGGTTAGTACGCACTTTGAAGTAAGGTACTGACATGGTGGTGAGTATCGAAGAGACGTTCCCAGGCGGGATCTTCCCGGCCGCCTGCCCGAGCCGCACGCTGCTCGACCACGTGACGAGCAAGTGGGGCGTGCTGGTGCTGGTCTCGCTCGCCGACGGCACGCACCGGTGGAGCGAGCTCCGTCGGCGGGCCCAGGGTGTCAGCGAGAAGATGCTGGCCCAGACGCTCAAGACGTTGGAGGCCGACGGTCTGGTCCGGCGGGAGCAGCAGCCGGTGATGCCGCCGCACGTCGACTACAGCCTGACGCCGCTCGGCGAGGACCTGGCCGAGGTGCTGGTGCCCTTGCTGACCTGGGTCGGACGCAATGCCGACGCCGTCGTCGGAGACGCCGAGCCGGCGACGAGCTAGAGCAGCCCCAGGGCCTGGGCGTGGTGGCGGAGCGTGTCGCTGTCGCCGACCAGGTGGAAGGGGACCGCGTCGGGCCAGGTCGCGGTGACGGCCTCGACCCGACCGTCGGTGGGATCGACCCGGACCTCGCGGATGAAGACGGCCAGGATCCGGTCGGGGTTGGCCGCGACGATGTCGGCGTAGATCTGCGGATCCTTCTCGCCGGAGTCGCCGATCAGCACGAACGGCAGACCCGGGTGCAGGTCGAGCACCTCCTGGATCCGGCCGTGCTTGGGCTCACGTCCGGACCCGTCGCCGAGCAGGTCGCGCAGCAGCAAGGGTCCGATCGGGAAGTCCTGGTGGGTGAGGAAGTCGAGCAGGAACCCGTGCAGGTTCCAGGGGCTCGAGGAGACGTAGAAGACCGGGTTCAGCCCGGCCGCGAGATCGCGGTAGAGCGCGGGCGTCCCGGCGAACGAGGTCCGGGTCAGCGCCGAGCCGAAGAAGGTGCGCCGCACCATCAGGCGTCGGTGCTGCACCCCGGTCTCGAGGATGGTGTCGTCGATGTCGGAGATGACCCCGAACCGCGCATCAGCGCCGGGCACCAGCACCTCGGCCGCGGTCGCATACGGCTCAGCGAGGCCTCGATAGGCCTCGGAGCGCTCGACCGTCCCGGCCGTCGAGGGGGAGAGGAGGTCACCTTCGGACGGGATCACGGTGACCCGGAAGTAGCCGTCCTCGTCCGAGATGGTGCTGAGCTCCGCGCCGGCGATCCGGACCTGGATCGGCACGCCGGCGAGCTCGGTGGTGGTGAAGCGTCGCAGGGTCCGGCGCAAGGCGACCCGGCGACGCTCCCCGTCGACGGGGTCCGTCGGCAGCGGTGCGTCCAGGACCCGCCCGCGGATCACGATCCCGGCGGGACCGCCGTGTCCGCCGTACGACTCGATCCGGAAATGCGTCGGGGTTCGTCCGGCCGAGCGCCGGCTCCGCCGCGAGTCCCAGCTGCGCTCGAGGCCGGCCAGCCGGTCGCCCCAGCCGCTCACGCGTCCCAACCCAGGGGGCGGAACTTCTTCGGCAGCCCGGCGACCACGAGCCGGTAGGACTCATCGACGGCGTCGAGCAGCTCGTCGTCGTCGATCACGCCGTTGTAGGCCAGGTCGTTCCAGCCCGAGCGGCCGATGTAGGCCATCACCGAGGCGTCCTCGGGCGCGCGGGAGAGCCAGGTGTCGGCCTCCTCGCGGCTGCGGCCGCACTTGACCCCGACCTTGTCGGCGCTGACGAAGGCGAAGATCTTGCCGCGCTCGTCCGGCCCGACCTTGACCACCGGGAACTCGTGGTCCCACGGGTTGTCGGCCCACGTTCCAGGAAGTGCGAGGCAGTGGGCGACCATCGTGGCTGCGTCCATGCAGCAGACTCTAGGCCGCGTCGCCGGGTGGAACAGGGAAGCCGAGGGCGACCCGGACGACCGGTTCGAAGGCACCGGCGATCGCGGCGTAGCCGGCGTCGTTGGGATGGAACCGGTCCGCAGCGAGCTTGCCGCGCCACGAGGACGGTCCGCTGGTGCGCAGGTCCACGACCCGCACCGCGCCGCGGGCCCGTGCGAGTTCGACCCGTTGGTTGGCGGCCCGGGCGGCGGCTCGCGGCTGCGGCAGCGTCGCCACGACCGTTCCCGTCGGCACGAGGTCGAGCACGGCGGCGAACGACTCGGGCAGCCGACGACGGTGGCGCCTGGCTCCGAAGAGGTCGTTGGAGCCGACGAGGAGGGTCACGAGGTCGGGGGTCCCGCTGTGGGCCGGCAGCGCTCGGTACGCCGGGAGCTGTTGCTCGAGGACATCGCCGACCCGAGCGCCCGTGGCTGAGAGGTTGATGATGCGGGGCCGCTGGTCCGGCGGGAGTCGGTGCAGGAGCTGATCGACCCACCCGGAGTCGTAGCTGCTCGCACCGAGGCCCTGGGACAGCGAGTCGCCCAGAACGATCCAGCGTTGTCCGGGCAGGGCGAGCTCCTGGAGGTTCCGCCGGTGCCACGCGGCCGCGTACGGATCGGCCTGGCGTTGGACGCGGCCGACCCCGGGCAGGCCTCGCGCCAGACCACGGAGCAGGAGACCCGGCCTCCGGCCGGTGCGGTTGTCGTAGCCCAGAACGGCCCCATCCGTCATGGGGTCAGCCTAGGCAGCACGTGTCAGACGTTGCGCCGGTACTGCCCGCCGACCTCGAAGAACGCGTCGGTGATCTGACCGAGGGTGCACACCCGGGCAGCGTCCATCAGCACCGCGAACACGTTCTGGTCGGTGGTCGCCGCCTCCTTGAGCCGGGCCAGCGCTGCGGTCGCCTCGTCGGCGTGGGCGGTCTGGAAGGCGCGGAGTCGGGTGAGCTGCGAGCGCTTCTCGTCCTCGGTCGCCCGGGCCAGCTCCACCGTCCCCTCCACCTCGGACTCGGGCGCGGGCCGCCGGAACGTGTTGACCCCGATGATCGGCAACGAGCCGTCGTGCTTGCGGTGCTCGTACGTCATCGACTCGTCCTGGATCCGGCCGCGCTGGTAGCCGGTCTCCATCGCGCCGAGCACCCCGCCGCGCTCGGAGATCCGCTCGAACTCCGCCAGCACCGCGGCCTCGACCAGGTCGGTGAGCTCGTCGATCACGAACGAGCCCTGGAGCGGGTTCTCGTTCATCGCCAGGCCCCACTCCCGGTTGATGATCAGCTGGATCGCCAGCGCGCGCCGCACCGACTCAGGGCTCGGCGTGGTGACCGCCTCGTCGTAGGCGTTGGTGTGCAACGAGTTGGCGTTGTCGTAGATCGCGATCAGTGCCTGCAGCGTGGTGCGGATGTCGTTGAAGTCCATCTCCTGCGCGTGCAGCGAACGCCCGGACGTCTGGACGTGGTACTTCAGCTTCTGGGAGCGCTCACTCGCGCCGTACTTCTCCTTCATCGCGATCGCCCAGATCCGGCGCGCGACCCGGCCGATGACGGAGTACTCGGGGTCCATCCCGTTGGAGAAGAAGAACGACAGGTTGGGCGCGAAGTCGTCGATCGCCATGCCGCGGGCGAGGTAGGACTCGACGTAGGTGAACCCGTTGGCGAGGGTGAAGGCGAGCTGGCTGATCGGGTTCGCCCCGGCCTCGGCGATGTGATAGCCCGAGATCGACACGGAGTAGAAGTTGCGCACCTCCTGGTCGATGAACCACTGCTGGATGTCGGCCATGCAGCGCAGCGAGAACTCGGTCGAGAACAGGCAGGTGTTCTGGCCCTGGTCCTCCTTGAGGATGTCGGCCTGCACCGTCCCGCGCACGGTGCGCAGGGCCTCGGCAGGATCCACCCCCTGCTCCCGGGCCTGGTCGATCACCGTGTTGAGGAAGAACGCCAGCACCGTCGGGGCCGGCCCGTTGATCGTCATGCTCACCGAGGTGGTCGGTGAGAGCAGGTCGAAGCCGGCGTAGAGCTGCTTCATGTCGTCCAGCGTCGCCACCGAGACGCCCGACGTGCCGACCTTGCCGTAGATGTCGGGCCGTTCGTCCGGGTCGTGGCCGTAGAGCGTCACCGAGTCGAACGCGGTCGAGAGCCGGGTGGCGGGCTGACCCTCGGAGAGCAGGTGGAAGCGCCGGTTGGTGCGCGCCGGATCGCCCTCACCGGCGAACATCCGCGCCGGGTCCTCGTTCTCGCGTTTGAACGGGAACACCCCGGCGGTGAAGGGGAACCGGCCCGGCAGGTTCTCCCGCCGCCAGAACCGGACGAGGTCACCGTGGTCGCTGAACCGGGGGACGGCGACGCGGGGCACGCGGGTGCCCGACAGCGAGATCCGACCGGCGTCCTCCGCATGCTCGGCGACGATCGCCGGCCACGCGTCGAGGTCGCTGCGCACCTCCTCCGGCACGTCGTACGACGCCTGCGCCGCTGCGGCAGCGACCTCGTCGGATCCGGTCAGCTCGGCAGCGACGGTGCTGAACGCCTGCGCCCGGCTCGCCAACCTGGCCAGCTCCTCGGTGCGGGCGTGGAAGGCGCGCACGCCCTCGCTGATCTCGGCCAGGTAGCGGATCCGCTGGGGCGGCACGATCGGGTGGATCGAGCTGGAGTGCCGCACGTCGACCGGGGCCAGCGCGCCGTCCTCGAACCGCACGCCGGCGGGCCCGAGCAGGCGGACGAGCTCCTGGTAGAGCGCGGTGGTGCCGTCGTCGTTGAACGTCGCGGCCGACGTGCCGAAGACCGGCATCTCCTCCGGACCCTTCCCGAAGGCCTCCCGGTTGCGGACCAGTTGGCGACCCACGTCACGCAACGCGTCGAGCGCCCCACGGCGCTCGAACTTGTTGATCGCCACCACGTCGGCGAAGTCGAGCATGTCGATCTTCTCCAGCTGGGAGGCCGCGCCGAACTCCGGCGTCATCACGTACAGCGAGCGGTCGACGAAGCCGATGATGCCGGCGTCGCCCTGCCCGATCCCGGGCGTCTCGACGATCACCAGGTCGAAGCCGCCGGCCTTGACCACGGTCAGCACGTCGGCGAGGTGCTCGGGCACCTCGTGGGCGCCGCGGGTGGCCAGGCTGCGGAAGAAGGTCTGGTCCGACAGGGCGTTCATCCGGATCCGGTCGCCGAGCAGGGCGCCACCACCGTGGCGCCTGGTCGGGTCGATCGCCAGCACGGCGACCCGGAGCTTGTCCTGCTGGTCGACCCGCAGCCGTCGGACCAGCTCGTCGGTGAGGGAGGACTTGCCCGAGCCGCCGGTGCCGGTGATGCCCAGGACCGGGACGTCGCCGGCGGCCGCACGCAGCCGCGCCAGCACGTCCTCGGGCAATCGACCCTGCTCGGCGCCGGTGATCGACCGGGCGATCGCCCCGCGGTCCCCGGCCAGGACGCCCTCGACGTCGGCGCCGCGCGCGGCCCAGAGGTCGACGTCGATCTCGGCCACGACGGAGCTGATCATCCCGGCCAGCCCCATCCGCTGGCCGTCCTCGGGGGAGAAGATCGTCACGCCGGAGGAGCGGAGCCGGGCGATCTCGGCGGGGATGATCACGCCGCCACCACCGCCAACGACCTTGATCTGGTCGGCACCACGTTCGCGCAGGCAGGCGACCAGGTACTCGAAGTACTCGACGTGCCCGCCCTGGTACGACGACACCGCGATGCCCTGGGCGTCCTCCTCGATCGCGGCGTCGACCACCTCGCGCACCGAGCGGTTGTGGCCGAGGTGGATCACCTCGCACCCCTGGGACTGGAAGATCCGCCGCATGATGTTGATCGCGGCGTCGTGCCCGTCGAACAGGCTGCTCGCGGTCACCAGTCGCGGGTGGTGGGTCGGCACGTGGAGCTGCCCCGTGGTCGAGCCCGTGGTCGAGCCTCTGGTCGAGTCCGTCATCGATCCTCCCGAATGATCTGAAATCAGATTATCGGACGTCCTACTAAATCGGAACCGATTAGGGTCGTGCCATGTCTGAGACCCGGTTGCCGTTCGACCCGATCGAGCGCGCCGGCGATCTGTGGGAGGACCGCTTCGGTCCGGCCGACCGGATGCGAGTGGTCACCTCGGTGATGCGGGCCCAGCAGCTGATGCTCTCCGCCCTCGACGCCGCACTGAAGCCGCACGGGCTCACCTTCGCGCGCTACGAGGTGCTGGTCCTGCTGCACTTCAGCCGCTCCGGCGCACTGCCGCTGAGCAAGGTGGGGGAGCGCCTGATGGTCCACCCGACCTCGGTCACCAGCGCGATCGACCGGCTCGAGGCGCAGGGCTTCGTCGAGCGGCTGCCCGACGAGTCCGACCGGCGACGGACGCTCGCACGGCTGACGCCCGCCGGGCGTCGTACCGTCGAAGAGGCGACCGGGGCCGTGACGGCGATCGACTTCGCGATCACCGGCCTCTCGGCCGACCAGGAGCAGGACCTCTACCGGATCCTGCGCGACTTCCGGATCGGTGCCGGCGACTTCCCCGCTGGGGGATGAAACTGTCGGTGGTCCCTCCTAGCGTGGGCGGCATGACCACCGAACGCGACGACATCCTCGACCTGCTGCACAAGCACCGGGAGCTGTTCCGGTTCACCGTCCAGGGGCTCACCGACGACCAGGCCCGCTCCCGCCCGACCGTCAGCGAGCTGAGCCTGGGCGGCCTGGTCAAGCACGTCACCTCGACCGAACGGACCTGGGCCGAGTTCATCCGCTCCGGCCCGGCCGACGCGCCCGACGTCGACTGGGCGAACGTCGACTGGTCCAACCCGCCGGCCGCGGTGATCGAGCACCAGAACAGCTTCATCCTCCTGGAGGGCGAGACCCTCGCGGGCGTCCTCGAGGAG
Organism: Nocardioides sp. JCM 18999; assembly: GCF_055391175.1. Classification (NCBI taxonomy): domain Bacteria; kingdom Bacillati; phylum Actinomycetota; class Actinomycetes; order Propionibacteriales; family Nocardioidaceae; genus Nocardioides; species Nocardioides sp. JCM 18999. Next base: position 2,303,962 of record NZ_AP043887.1, on the reverse strand, counting down.
TACGACGCCGTGGCGGCTGCGACCGACGAGCTGGTGCGCACCGTCGACCTGGAGGAGCGGCACCCGCTCCCGACCGCACCGTGGTTCGAGTCCGGCGCCTCGTGGGCGAACCGGCGCGTGTTCACCCACATCGCGGTCGAGACCGCCCAGCACGCCGGCCACGCCGACATCATCCGGGAGACGATCGACGGTCAGAAGTCGATGGGCTGAGCCGCTCCGCGTCAGGCGATCACGAGCACGAGGTCGCCGCCGTCGACGGGCTGGGTGGCGCGCACGGCGAGCCGCTGCACCACGCCGCCGACGGGAGCGGTGATCGCGGCCTCCATCTTCATCGCCTCGATGGTGGCGACGGTGTCGCCGGCAGCGACGGTGTCCCCGACCGCGACGACGGGGGTGACGGCGCCCTGGAACGGTGCCGGGACGTGGCCGGGGACGGCAGGGTCGGCCTTCTCCACGGCGGCCGCTTCGGCCTCGACGGAGCGGTCGCGGACCGGGATCGGGCGCATCTGGCCGTTGATCGTGCACAGCACGGTGCGGATCCCGCGCTCGTCGGGGTCACCGATCCCCTCGAGGCCGAAGTAGACCTGCTTGCCCTCCTCGAGGGTGACGACGTGGTGCTCGCCGGAGCGCAGGCCGTAGAGGTAGTCCAGGGTCGGGATCACCGAGACGTCGCCCCACTTCGAGCGGGCCTCGCCGAACTCGCGGGTGGGGGCGGGGAAGAGCAGCCGGTTGAGCGTCGCCCGCGGTTCGGCGGCCAGCGCGGCCGCGTCCTCGGCCGACAGGTCGGCGCTCGGGGCCGTCCACGGCCGGCCGGCGATCGCCTGGGAGCGGAACGGCTCCGGCCAGCCGCCGGGCGGGTCGCCGAGCTCGCCGTGCAGGAACCCGAGGACCGACTCGGGGATGTCGAACGCGGCCGGATCGGCGGCGAACGCGAGCGGATCGGCACCCGCGGCGACCAGGGCGAGGGCGAGGTCACCGATCACCTTCGACGACGGGGTCACCTTGGGCACGCGGCCGAGGATCTGGTTCGCGGCGGCGTACATGTCCTCGATCGCCTCGAACCGCTCACCGAGCCCCAGCGCGATCGCCTGCTGGCGCAGGTTGGAGAGCTGGCCGCCGGGGATCTCGTGGGAGTAGACCCGACCCGTCGGGGCGGGCAGGCCGGACTCGAAGGGCGCGTAGACCCGGCGCACCGACTCCCAGTAGGGCTCGAGCGCGTTCACGGATCCCAAGGAGAGACCGGTCGGGCGGGCGGAGAAGTCGGTGGCCGCGACCAGTGCCGACAGGGACGGCTGCGAGGTGGTCCCCGACATCGGGGCCGACGCGGCGTCGACGGCGTCGACGCCGGCCTCGATCGCCGCGGTCAGGGTGGCGAGCTGGCCGCCGGGGGTGTCGTGGGTGTGCAGGTGCACCGGCAGGTCGAACCGCTCGCGCAGCGCCGTGACGAGGGTGCGGGCAGCCGGGGCGCGGAGCAGGCCGGCCATGTCCTTGATCGCCAGCACGTGCGCGCCGGCGTCGACGATCTGCTCGGCCAGACGCAGGTAGTAGTCCAGCGTGTAGAGCTGCTCGGACGGGTCCGACAGGTCGCCGGTGTAGCAGAGCGCGACCTCGGCCACGGTGGTGCCGGTGGCCCGGACGGCGTCGATCGCCGGACGCATCTGGGAGACGTCGTTGAGGGCGTCGAAGATCCGGAACACGTCGACCCCGGTGGCCGCGGCCTCGGCGACGAACGCGTCGGTGACCGCGGTGGGGTACGGCGTGTAGCCGACCGTGTTGCGCCCGCGCAGCAGCATCTGGAGGTTGATGTTGGGGATCGCCGCACGGAGCTGGGCCAGCCGCTCCCACGGATCCTCGTTGAGGAAGCGCAACGTGACGTCGTACGTCGCCCCGCCCCACGCCTCGACCGACCAGAGCTGCGGGGTCAGACGGGCCACGTGCTCCCCGACCCCGACCAGGTCGCGGGTCCGGACCCGGGTGGCGAGCAGGGACTGGTGGGCGTCGCGGAACGTGGTGTCGGTGACCGCGACCTCGTTCTGGGCCCGCAGAGCGGCCGCGAAACCGTCCGGGCCGAGCTCGCGGAGCCGGTCACGGGAACCGGACGGGATCGGCGTCGACAGGTCGAGGGCCGGGAGCTTCGAGGCCGGGTCGGTCCCCACGGGCGCCGTTCCGTGCGGGTGGTTCACGGTCACGTCGGCGAGGTAGGTCAGCAGCCGGGTGCCGCGGTCGCCACTCGCCCGGGCGGTGAGCAGCTGCGGGTGGGTCTCGATGAAGGAGGTCGTCACCCGGCCGGCGGCGAAGTCGGGGTCGTCCAGCAACGCCTGGAGGAACGCGATGTTGGTCGCGACGCCACGGATCCGGAACTCCGCGACCGCACGCCGCGAGCGACGGACGGCGTCGTCGAACGTCCGGCCGCGGCAGGTCAGCTTGGCCAGCATCGAGTCGAAGTGCGCGCTGATCTCGGCACCGGAGTAGGTGGTGCCTCCGTCGACGCGGACGCCGGCGCCGCCTGGGGAGCGGTAGGTGGTGATCACGCCGGTGTCGGGACGGAACCCGTTGGCGGGGTCCTCGGTGGTGATCCGGCACTGCAACGCCGCACCGCGCAGCACGATCGCGTCCTGGGAGAGCCCGAGGTCGGCCAGGGTCTCGCCTGCGGCGATCCGCATCTGGGCCTGGACCAGGTCGACGTCGGTGACCTCCTCGGTCACCGTGTGCTCGACCTGGATCCGCGGGTTCATCTCGATGAACACGTAGTTGCCGGCAGGATCGAGGAGGAACTCCACGGTGCCCGCGCACGAGTAGTTGATCGCCCGGGCGAACCGCACCGCGTCGGCACACATGCGGTCCCGGAGCTCGGGGTCCAGGTGCGGGGCGGGGGCGATCTCGACGACCTTCTGGTGACGGCGCTGGACCGAGCAGTCCCGCTCGTAGAGATGGATCACGTTCCCGGCACCGTCGGCGAGGATCTGGACCTCGATGTGGCGCGGCTCGACCACGGCCTGCTCGATGAACACGGTGCCGTCACCGAAGGCGGCCTCGCCCTCGCGCATGCAGGTCTCGACCGAGGCGCGCAGGTCAGCCGGGTCGTCGACCCGACGCATCCCACGACCCCCGCCACCGGCGACCGCCTTGACGAACAGCGGGTACGGGATCGCGGCCGCCTCGACCTCGGCGAGCAGGACGTCGACGTCTGTGGACGGCTCCACCGACGCCAGGGTCGGGACGCCGGCAGCCTTCGCCGCCGCGATCGCGCGCGCCTTGTTGCCGGTCAGCTCCAACACCTCGGCGCTGGGCCCGATGAAGGTGATCCCCGCCTCGGCACACGCCTCGGCCAGCGCCGGGTTCTCGCTCAAGAAGCCGTAGCCCGGGTAGATCGCGTCGGCCCCCGCGGCGACGGCCGTCGCGACGATCCCTGCGGGATCGAGGTAGGCCCGGACCGGGTGTCCGACCTCGCCGATCTGGTAGGCCTCGTCGGCCTTCAGCCGGTGCTCGGAGCCACGGTCCTCCTGCGGGAAGACGGCGACGGTACGAGCACCGAGCTCGTAGGCGGCACGGAAGGCGCGGATGGCGATCTCTCCGCGATTGGCAACGAGGACCTTGGAGAACACCCTGGGCACGCTAGCCACGATCGCGAGCCGGTGCGGGAGTCGACCGACTGGTGGACGATACGTTCCGCCGGGCGGAACGAAGGGCCGGAATCGGGGCTCAGCGCAGGGCAGCCGCGAGCTGCACGGCGGTCGAGACCGCCCGGTTGTCGTCGGCCTCGGGGGTGAATCCGAGCCGGGCGACCACGAGCTTCTCCGACGGCACCACGATCACCCACTGGCCGTCGTGGCCCTCGGCGAAGTACGCGTCGGCCGGCAGGCCCTGCTCGACGATCGAGCCGTCGGGTCGGGCGTTGGACCACCAGCCGGCTGCGTACCCGTCGGAGTCGGGCTCGACCAACGCGGCGACCGCCGTCGTGGACTCGGTCATCCAGCCGGCGGGGAGGAGCTGCTCGCCGTTCCAGGAGCCGCCCTGCAGGGCGAACTGACCGATCGAGGCCCACTCCCGCGGGGTGGCCCACATGTAGGAGCTGCACACGGGGGTGCCGACGGCGTCGGCCTCCAGGGTGGCTCCGGCCAGCCCGAGCGGCGCGAAGATCTCGCGCCGGGGAGCGTCCGCGAGACCGTGGTCGGCGGTCACGATGTCGCACAGCAGCGTGGTGCTGCCGCTGGAGTACTGCAGGTAGGAGCCCGGGTCGTGCGCCAGCGGCTGCGTGGCGACGTACGCGCCCATGTCGGGCTCGGTGTAGAGCATCTTCGTGATCGGGGTGCCGAGGTCGTAGGTCTCGTCCCACGCCAGCCCGCTGGTCATCTGCATCAGCTGCCGCACCGTGATCGAGCCACGTTCGTCGGTCCACTCCGGCCGGAGGTGGTCGTCGTCGAGACTGACCTCGCCGGCCTGGACCAGGCGGCCGACCATCAGGTTGGTCACGCTCTTGGTCATCGACCAGCCCAGCTGGGGGGTCGTCTGGGTGAAGCCGTCGGCGTACCGCTCCGCGACCAGCTTTCCGTCCTTGAGCACCACGATGCCGCGAGTGCCGAGCTCGTCGCGGTCGGCGGAGTCCAGGTCGTCGCCGAACCCGTGGGCCAGGGCGGCGGTGACGGCAGCGGAGGTCGGCGTCGTCAGCGGCAGGGCGGCGTACGGGTTGGCGTCGGAGGTCACGTTCGTCGCCGTGCCGAGGTCGGTCGGACGCTCGTCGGCCAGGGTGCAGCCGAAGCCGGGGACCTCCCACGCCTTCTGCTTCGCCAGCACTCCGAGCAGGGTCGCCTGGGCGGCGGTGTCGTCGTCGATCAGCTTCGTGCGCAGCACGGGGACCAGGGGGTTGGGCGGCAGGTCGTCGCCCGCGTCGTCGCGCCCAGCGATGGTGTGCAGGGCGCAGGCGTTGTGGGCCGCGTACCCGGTGCCGGTGAGCAGCATCGGTCGCTCGTACCAGTAGCCGCCGATGAGGAGGACGAGGACGACGGCGACGATGCCGAGGACGATCTTGCGAGCACGTGACACAAGACGGTGAGGCTACCCGTCCGGTCAGGTCGCCGGATGGTCCCGCGCCCAGAGCGCGGCACTCGTCCGGTCGGCGACCCCGATCCGGCGGAAGACGTTGCCGACGTGCACCTTCACGGTGCGTTCGGCGATGCCGAGACGGCTGGCGATCTGCTTGTTGGCCAGCCCCTGCGCGACGAGGTCGAGCACCTCGCGCTCACGGGCGCTCAGTTCCGAGCCAGGCTGGTCCGAGTCCACCGCTCGGGCCGGGAGCAGCGCCCCCGCCACGCGCGGGTCGAGCGGAGCATGGCCGGCCGCCGCGGACCGGATCGCCGCGATCAGGGCCTCGGGCTCGCTGTCCTTGAGCAGGTAGCCGACCGCGCCGGCTCGCAACGCGTCGGTCACCCGGGTGCGGTCCGAGAACGAGGTCAGCATGACGACCGCCCCGGCGAACCCGGTCTCGCTGAGTCGCCGGGTGGCCTCGATCCCGTCGAGCACCGGCATGGAGATGTCCATCAGGATCACGGCCGGGCCGAGCTCGTCGGCGAGCGTCACGGCAGCGGCGCCGTCGGCGGCCTCGCCGACGATCTCGAGGTCCTCGGTCGCGGACAGCAGTCCGACCAGTCCCGAGCGGACGACCGGGTGGTCGTCGACGACGAGCACGCGGATCGGGGTGTCCGCCGGCCCGTTCACAGCCGCAACCTCCAGGTGCATCCGGCGCCCGGAGCGGACGAGACGGCCAGCTCGGCGCCGGCGCGGGCCGAGCTCTCGGCCAGCAGGCGAAGGCCGAAGTGGCCCTCCTCGGGGTGGGCGAGGACAGCGGCCGGGTCGAAGCCGGCCCCGTCGTCGGCGACCGTGAGCTCGAAGCCCGCCTCGCCCGGGCCGAGACGGAGCCAGACGTGGCGGGCGCCGGAGTGCTTGCGGACGTTCTGGAAGCACTCGTGCACCGTCCGGAAGACGAGCCGGTCACGCTCGATCCCGAGCGCGGGATCGGTCTCGGGGAGATCCAGATGGACCTCGATCCCGCGGGAGCGCATCGTCGAGGCGAGGTCGCGCAGCACCTCGACCAGCCCTGCGGTCTCCAGCGTCTCCGGATAGATGTCGACCAGCAGGGTGCGCAGACCGCCGATGCTGTCGCGCACCGTGCCGGCGACCTGGCGCAGGTCCTCGGCCAGCGTCGACTCGCCGATCGTCTCGGCGCGGGTGGCAGCACCGCTGAGGGTGAAGGACGCCCCGGCGAGCTCCTGGACCACCCCGTCGTGCAACGTGCCCGCGATCCGCTCGCGCTCCTCGGCCGAGGCGTCGACGGCACGTTGCAGGAGCTCCTCGCGCTGCCGGCTCGCAGCCCGGACCCGGCTGACGAGCTGCCACAGGAGCGGGATCATCAGGGCGACGAAGACGAGCAGGCTGCTGATCGTCACCCCGGCGAAGCCGCGCCAGAGCTGGCCGGCGCGGGTGTCGACCTCGTCGTACGGGCTGTAGGTCTCGAACAGCAGCGGGGTGCCGTCGGGGGTCCACACCGGTCGGTAGGCCTCGAGGAGCTTGCCCTGGCCGCGCTCGTACTGGTTCTCCGGAGCGTCGAGGTCGCTGACCTCGGCGATCGTGCGCGGATCCCGGAAGACCTCGGTCTCCTCGTCGTCGAGGGTGAACCGCTGGCCGATCAGCCGGGACTCGTCGGAGTAGAGAACCGTTCCGTCCGCGGCCCACAGCTTCACCCGGACCAGCGAGGAGGTCTGGAGGTAGTCGGTCAGTGCGTCGTGCAGGCGGGCGAGGGCCGCCGGGTCTCGAGTCGCGATGCCGTCGGTGAGTGCCGGCTGCACGACCGCCTCGGCGAGCAGGTCGACGGTGTTGGCCGCGTCGTTGACCGACTGCCGCTCGGCGAGGCTGCGGGCGGCGATGATGCCGAGGACCGACACCGCCACGAGCACCAGCACGGCACCGACCGCGATCGCCGTCATCAGACGACGCAGGCTCGGGGCCGGGACGTCCTTCCCGGGGCCCGCCGCCGAGACGACCAACCACGGCGCCACCTGCGGGAGCTCCCGGGTGGCGCCGTCGTCCTGACCGGTGCGGTCGGTGTCGCTGGTCGTCATCGAACCCATTGTGGCGTCCGCTGCCTCAGTCGTCGTCGGATCCGTCGTGGCCGCCACCGTGCCCGCTGTTGTCCTCGCGGTCATCGTCGCCGCCGCGTCCACCGTGGCCGCCGTGGTCGTCGCCGGGCTCGGCGGTGCGGTTGTCGCGGTCGTCGCCGGGTTCGGTGCGCTGGTCCCGAGGCGTGCGGCCGCCGTGGTCGTCACCGGCTTCGGAGCCCTGCTTGCCACGCTGGTGGTGGCTGCCGGAGGTCGCGTGCTGGCTGGGGCTCGAGGTCGGCGTCCCCGCAGGGGCGTCGCCGTGGCCCTGGTCCGCGGTCCCGTCATCGTCCGAGGGGGACTCCGAGGGCGAGGCCGACGGCGTGGGTGTGCTGGTCTGCGCCTGCTGCGGCACCCGGACGGGGACGTCGCGGGAGAAGGAGGCGTTGCCGGCCATCCCGATAGCGGCCGGAACCGCGGCCAGCAGCAGGACCGCGGCGGCGAGGAGGTACTTGATCATGGTCTGCTCCCTTCCTGGAGTGGATCCAGGTTCGCTCGCGCTCGGCGTCCCGCGCTATCGGACCATGGTGCTAGTACCCAGGAACGATAGGTGCACTGTAAGTGCATTACGATGCACTTGTGGATCCTGCTACCGCCTCTCTCGCCGGCTCGATCGGCGCCCGCGTCCGGCGCGCGCGCCAGGCTCGGCAGTGGACCCTCGACCAGCTCGCCGAGGCGGCCGAGGTGAGTCGCCGAGCCCTGGTCAACGTCGAGCAGGGCACCGCCAACCCCAGCGTCGGCACGCTGCTGCGGATCAGCGACGCGCTCGGGATCGGCCTGCCGAGCCTGGTGGAGTCGCCGGACCCGACCCCGGTCAAGGTCGCCCGCGCCGGCGAGGGCGCGGTGCTCTGGACGGGGGAGCACGGTGGGCGCGGGGTCCTCGTCGCGGGCACCGAACCGCCGGACGTCGTGGAGCTCTGGGACTGGACGTTGGCGCCCGCTGACGCGCACCGCAGCGAGGCGCACGTCGCGGGCACCCGCGAGCTCCTCCAGGTGCAGGAGGGGCAGGTCGTGATCACCGTCGGCACCGAGGAGTTCCGGCTGGGGGAGGGCGATGCGATCTCCTTCCCGAGCGACCTCGCCCACGGCTACGCCAACGACGGCGGCGAGACCGCCCGCTTCACCCTCACCGTCTTCGAGCCCGGCGTCGGAGGCTGAGATGTTCATCCAACCCTGGGACGCCAGCATCGATCCCGCCGAGTGGAGTGCCTGGCTCGCCACCACCGGACAGTTCGGGATGCTCGCGGTCAACAACCTCGACCCGGCGCAGGCGCCCTTGGTGCTGCCGACCCACTTCACCCTCGCCGGCGAGGACCTGGTGCTGCACCTGGCCCGGCCCAACGCGGTCTGGCCGCACCTCGCGGCGGCCGCCGAGGTCCGACTCGCGCTGATGGGTGACTACGCCTACGTCCCGAGCTACTGGCGGGCCGCTCCCGGCGGACCCGAGGAGGACGGCGTGCCGACGTCCTACTACGCCTCGGTCCAGTTCGTGTGTCGTCCGCGGATCGTCGACGAGCCGGGCGAGAAGGCGGAGATCCTCACCGCTCAGCTGGCCGACCTGCAGCCCGAGGGACGTCACGCCGACGTGGTCGAGGGCGAGGCGCCGTACGGCCGGATGCTGCCCGGCATCCGTGGCATCCGGCTCACCATCCTGCGGGTCGAGTCCAAGTTCAAGTACGACGACCACAAGCCGGTCGAGCACCGCGAACGCGTCATCGAGAAGCTGCGCGAGCGTGATCGCGGCATCGACGCCGGCGCCGCGGCCCAGCAGCAGCGGCGCCTCGACGCGATCGGGGACTGGCAGTCCTTCCGGGGGCAGCCGTGAACCGGGTGCCGCCCTGGATGCTCGCGGTCACCGCGATGTTCTCCGTCCAGCTCGGGTCCGCGCTCTCGGTGGACCTGATCGCCGCCGTCGGCGCGGCCGGGGCCGCGTGGCTGCGGCTCAGTCTCGGTGCCCTGATCCTGATCGCGATCGCCCGCCCGCAGGTGCGCTCGATCCGGCGCGCCGACGTCCCGACCCTGGTGGCCCTGGGCGTGACCACGGGGCTGATGTCGGTGTGCTTCCTCGCCGCGCTCGAGCGCATCCCGCTCGGCACCGCGGTGGCGATCGAGTTCCTCGGACCCCTGACCGTCGCCGCGGTGCTCAGCCACCGCGCCCGCGCGTTGGTCTGGCCGGTGCTCGCCTTCCTCGGAGTCGTCCTCGTGACCCGGCCCTGGACCGGCTCGATCTCGCCCGCGGGTCTCGCCTTCGCGGCGCTGGCCGCGCTCGGCTGGGGGACCTACATCGTGCTCACCCAGCGCGTGGGTGACCGGTTCGACGGGATCGAGGGGCTGGCCTTCACCATCCCGATCGCCGCGGTCACGGCCGCGTTCGTCGGAGTGCCGCAGGCGTCCGGGAACCTCGACCTGGGCGTGCTCGCCGCGGCGGCCGGCTTGGCCGTCCTCCTGCCCGTGCTGCCCTTCGCCCTGGAGATGCTGGCGCTGCGCGGGATGACCCACTCCGCCTTCGGCACGTTGATGGCGGTCGAGCCGGCGATCGGGGTCGTGCTCGGCTACCTCGTCCTCGACCAGACGATGACACCGCTGCAGATGCTCGGGATCGGGCTCGTCATCCTCGCGGGCGCCGCCGCGCAGCGCGGCGGGCGCCGCGTGCCGGTGGCCGGTCAGCCGGTGGCGGGTCAGCCGGAGGCGGCCGCTCGCCGCGCGATCTCGCCGAGCTGATCCGAGACCCCTCCTTCCGACCCCTGAACGAACGCTCACTGGGGCGAACTACGCTGTGCTCCTGAACGACGAGGGACCGCGCGACCGCAGCGGCCGGACCGCTGAGGAGACGCACGTGACCGTTCTGGACCTGAAGCTGCAGGACACCTTCGACGAGGTGCTGCGTCGCAACCCGGGGGAGAGCGAGTTCCACCAGGCCGTCACCGAGGTCTTCGAGACCCTCGGTCCGGTCCTCGTCAAGCACCCGGAGTACGCCGACGCCGAGGTCCTCTCGCGTCTGTGCGAGCCGGAGCGGCAGATCATCTTCCGGGTCCCGTGGGTCGACGACCGCGGCCGGATCCAGGTCAACCGAGGCTTCCGGGTCGAGTTCAACTCGGCGCTGGGCCCGTACAAGGGCGGCCTGCGGTTCCACCCGTCGGTCTACCTGGGCATCGTGAAGTTCCTGGGCTTCGAGCAGATCTTCAAGAACGCCCTGACGGGGATGCCCATCGGTGGCGGCAAGGGCGGCTCGGACTTCGACCCGAAGGGCCGCTCCGACGCGGAGGTGATGCGCTTCTGCCAGTCCTTCATGACCGAGCTGCACCGCCACATCGGTGAGTACACCGACGTTCCCGCCGGAGACATCGGTGTCGGTGGTCGGGAGATCGGCTACATGTTCGGGCAGTACAAGCGGATCACCAACCGCTACGAGTCGGGTGTCCTCACCGGCAAGGGCCTCGGCTGGGGCGGATCCCTGGCCCGGACCGAGGCGACCGGCTACGGCACGGTCTTCTTCGTCGACGAGATCCTGCGCAGCCGTGGGGAGAAGCTCGACGGCAAGAAGGCTGTCGTCTCCGGCTCCGGCAACGTCGCGATCTACGCGATCGAGAAGCTGCAGCAGCTCGGCGCCACCGTGGTCGCCTGCTCGGACTCGAGCGGGTACGTCGTCGACCCGGCGGGGATCGACCTCGAGCTGGTCAAGGACATCAAGGAGAACCGTCGCTCTCGGATCTCGGTGTACGCCGACGAGCGCGCGGGTGCGTCCTTCCACGACCGGGGCTCGGTCTGGCAGGTCGCCTGCGACATCGCGCTCCCGTGCGCGACCCAGAACGAGCTCGACGGTGCCGACGCGGCGAGCCTGATCAGCAACGGCTGCCAGGTCGTCGCCGAGGGCGCGAACATGCCCTGCACCCCGGAAGCGGTCAAGGCCTTTGCCGAGGCGGGGGTCTCGTTCGCGCCCGGCAAGGCGGCCAACGCCGGTGGAGTCGCGACCAGTGCCCTGGAGATGCAGCAGAACGCCTCGCGTGACTCCTGGACGTTCAGTCACACCGAGGAGCGGCTGGAGGAGATCATGCGCAACATCCACCACCGCTGCCTGACGACCGCCGACGAGTACGGCCAGCCGGGCAACTACGTGGTCGGGGCCAACATCGCCGGGTTCACCCAGGTCGCCGACGCGATGCTCGCCCTCGGGGTCATCTGACCCGAAGGTCAGAAGTCGTAGCCCTCCAGCGACGAGCTCGGTCGCAGGTCGGGCAGGCGCAGCATCCGCAGCGAGTTGGCCAGGCCGAGCAGCGCCGCCAGGAACGGGATGAACAGCGCGACCTGCAGGGAGAGGTTGCGGGCGTCCTGGTTGATCGACACCACCTCGGCCTCGACCTCGGGCGGCTGGTTCACGATCAGCTCGGCGAGCTGGCGGTCGCTCATCACCTCGGCGTCGTCCTCCAGCGCGGTCGCGATCCGGTCCTGCTGGGACTCGGGGATCACGCTGCTGTTCGACGCCATCGCGGTGAAGCTGACCGACAGCGCGGCCAGCAGCAGACCGCCGGCCATCGCCAGGCCGAAGGAGAGGCCGAACGAGCCGGCCGCGGAGTTCACCCCGGCCGCTTCGCTGACCCGCTCCTCGGCCACCGGCGCCAGGGTGTAGTTGTTCAGCTGGGACACCAGCAGTCCGAGGCCCGCGCCGGTGAGGGCCAGGGGCAGTGCCAACGCCCAGCCGCTGTCGGCACGTGGCACGAACGGGATGATCACGCCGATCCCGACGGCGGACAGGGCGAAGCCGGCCCGGATGATCGCGGCGGGTCGACGGTCGCCCGCCTTCCGGCCCGCGATCAGGGCGGCGGCGAACATGGTGAGCGACAGCGGCGCCATCGAGAGCCCGGCCTGCATGGCGTCGTACTCCAGGGTCATCTGGAAGAACAGCGGCAGCGCGATCATCAGGCCACCGAGGGTGATCTGCTGCAGCATCTGGCCCGAGATGCCGGCGGTGAAGTTCGGCTGCGAGAACAGGTCGGGATCGAGCAGGGCGACCCGCCCCGCACGCTTGCGTCGGACCAGCCAGCGGGCCAGCAGCACCAGCGCGACGGCGCCGACGACCATCAGCGCGACGACGTACTCCCCGCCCTCCTGCCAGACCAGGATGCCGAGCACCACGCCGCCCATGCCGATCACCGAGAGCACCGCGCCCATCACGTCGACCTGGCGCGAGCCGGTGTAGGGGACGTCCTTGATCAGCGAGATCTGGCTGAGCACCACCGCGATGATCACGACCTCGAGGGCGAAGCCGACCCGCCACGAGAGGTAGGTGGTGACGAACCCGCCGATCAGCGGACCGACGGCCGCGGCGATCGCGGCCGAGGCGCCGACCAGCGCATAGGCCTGCTTCTGCGCGGCGCCGGCGAAGTTGCCGTGGATCAGCGACTGCATCGCCGGGAGGAGCAGGGAAGCGCCGAGCCCGCCGATGATCGCCCAGAAGATCACGATCGCGGTCAGGTTCTGGGCCAGCGTCATCGCCAGCGCCCCGATCGCGTAGGCGGCCAGGCCGAGCACGTAGGCGCGCTTGCGGCCGATCAGGTCGCCGACCTTGCTGTTGATCAGGATGAACGCGGCCGAGACCAGCGCTTCGAGGGCGATCGCGGACTGCACCCCGCTCGCGGTGGTGTCGAGGTCCTCGATCACCGCTGAGATGGAGACGTTCATCAGCGAGGTGTCGACCACGAGGACGAACATCGCCATCGCCAGCAGCACCATCAACCGCTTGCTGTTCCCCTGGTCGTCGGCCACAGGCCGAACCTAGCGACTGGCCGCCCGGCCCGCCACCAATGAACTATCTACGATATATGCTTGGGCCATGGCTAAGCCGTTGTGGGTCGTCGCAGGAGTCGTGCTCATCCTGATGGGTTCGGTGTGGGCGCTGCAGGGATGGGGCGTCATCGAGGGGAGCGCGATGAGCGGCACCACCACCTGGTCCGTGATCGGTACGGTCGTGGTCGTCCTCGGTGCCCTGGTCACCTGGGCCGGCGTCCGCGGTCGGAAGACCCCGTGAAGGCGGCGCGCTTCCACGAGTACGGCGGCCCCGTCGTCGTCGAGGAGGCTCCCGTCCCGCAGCCCGGCCCCGGCCAGGTGCTGGTCCGGGTCGCGGCGACCTCGCACAACCCGGTCGACGTCGGGATCCGGGCGGGCGCGCTCCGGGCGGCGTTCGACCTGGCCCTGCCGCACACGCCGGGCGCCGACGTCGCCGGCGTCGTCGAGCAAGTCGGCGCTGACGTCGACGGTGTCAGCGTCGGGGACGCGGTGGTCGGCTTCATCCCGCTGAACCTCCCCGGTGCCGCCGCCGAGCAGGCCGTCGTCCCGGCCGCGATCCTCGCCCCGGCTCCGACCACCCTCGACCTGGCCGACGCCGCGGCTCTCCCGCTGGTCGCGCTGACCGCGCAGCAGGCGCTCTTCGAGCACGGCCGCCTCGAGGCGGGCCAGCGGGTGCTGGTCAACGGTGGCGGCAGCGCCGTCGGCGCGTACGCCGTCCAGCTCGCGCTCCTCGCCGGGGCGGACGTGATCGCGACGGCCGGGCCGGCCAGCGCGGAGCGCGTCGCCTCCTACGGAGCGGTGCGGATCATCGACCACACCGCGACCAGCCTGCGCGCCGGTCTCGAGGGCGAGGTCGACCTGGTGGTCAGCTTCGCGCCGACCTCGTTCGACGAGCTGGCCGCGCTGGTCACGCCCGGTGGACGCGTGGTCTCGGCCGCGGCCGAGGTCCAGGAGACCACCGACGCGGGTGTCGCCGGGTTCCGGATGCGGGTGCGTTCCGACGCCGCCCAGCTCGCCGAGCTCGTCGGCAAGGTCGACGCCGGCCAGCTGCGCGTGTGGGTCGGCGAGCGACGCTCCCTCGACGAGATCGCCGAGGTCCAGGCCGGCGACCGCACCGGCAAGACGGTCCTGCTGACCCGCTGAGGCAGCCGACCGTCGCCGCATGAGCGACCGGTCGACCGGGTACGGCTCTCCCGACACTGGAGGAGGGCCCGATGCCTGGTCTGGATGTGCGGGACGTGGAGCCCGATGCGCTGCACGATCTCACGAGACCCACGTGGCGGTACGTCGCCCGACGGACGCTCCGTGAGTTCGTCAGCGATCAGTGTCCGGACCTGGCCGCGGCCCTGACGTACTACGCCGTGCTCGCCCTGTTCCCCGCAGCGATCGCGCTGCTGTCCCTGGTCGGGCTGGCGGGGCAGAGCGACGAGACCGTCTCGACCCTGCTGCAGATCCTGCGCGACGTCGGCGCCTCCAGTGCGGCCGAGACGCTCGAGCCGACCCTGACCCAGCTCAGCCGGAGCCAGAACGCGGGGCTGGGTCTCGTCCTCGGGCTGGCGATCGGGATCTGGTCCGCCTCGGGCTACGTCGGGGCGTTCGGTCGAGGGCTCAACCGGATCTACGGCGTCGACGAGGAGCGGCCGTTCTGGAAGCTCCGTCCGTTGATGCTGCTGGTCACGCTGGTCACCGTCGTGCTGGCGGCCGTCGTGGCGCTGGCCCTGGTGCTGACCGGGCCGGCCGCCCGGGCGGTCGGGGATGCGATCGGGCTCGGCTCGACCGCCGTCACCGTTTGGGGCATCGCGAAGTGGCCGGTGCTGCTGGGCGTGGTGATCGTCATCGTGGCGCTGCTCTACTACGCCACCCCGAACATCAAGCAGCCGTCGTTCCGGTGGGTCTCGGTCGGCGCCCTGGTGGCGATCCTGATCTGGGTCCTCGCCTCGGCAGCGTTCGGGTTCTACATCGCGAACTTCTCCAGCTACGACCGGACCTACGGCACGTTGGCCGGAGCCGTCGTGTTCCTGCTGTGGCTGTGGATCACCAACCTGGCCCTGCTGTTCGGTGCCGAGCTCGACGCCGAGCTGGAACGCGGCCGGGAGCTGCAGGCCGGGCTGGACGCCGAGGAGGACATCCTGCTGCCGCAGCGGCAGGCCCCGAAATCTGACGAGGGAGGACGAGATGAGTGAGGACCAGCTGCAACCCGAGGACACGTTGGACGACCGCGGCGTCGACGACGTGCTGGACGAGGGCTACTCCCCGCCCGAGCGTGAGCCGAGGTACGGCCGGGAAGGTGAGTCGCTCGACGAGCGCCTGGCCGAGGAGGAGCCCGACCCCGATCCGTACGCCGACGGGCTCGGTGACGTCGGCAGTCCGGATCTGCGCAGCGGTCGCCTCGTGGCGCCCGACCAGGGGACGGCCGAGGACGAGGAGAAGGACGAGGTCGCGACCGATGTCGGGATCGACGGTGCCGGAGCCAGCGCCGAGGAGGCGGCCATGCACGTGTTCGATCCGGAGGAGGATCCCCGCGTGGAGGAGTGACCGCGGAGCCCGGACATCGCTACGGTGCGGAGTAGGCGGAGCCGCCGCCGCAAGGGGGAGCGATGGACAACCTCAAGCTCGTGGCCGAACTCCTGGTCGTCCTGGCGTGCATCGTCATGGGCACCCGCTCGAGCGGTGTGGCGCTCGGTCTGTGGGGCGGGACCGGTGTCGCGATCCTGGTCATCGTCTTCGGCGAGGACGTCGGCAGCCCCCCGGTCGACGCCCTGCTCATCATCCTGTCGGTGGTGCTCGCCTCCTCGATGATGCAGCTCGCCGGCGGCATCGACTGGCTGGTCACCGTGGCCGCGCGGATCATCCAGTCCAGGCCACGGCAGATCACCCTGATCGCACCGCTGGTGTCGTTCCTGTTCTCCGTGGGAGCGGGCACCTCGAACATCCTCTACCCGCTGCTGCCCGTGATCAGCGATCTCTCCTACCGCAACAACATCCGACCCTCCCGGCCGTTGTCGCTCTCCGTGGTCGCCACGGGTGTCGCCCTGGCCTGCAGCCCGGTCTCGGCGGCGATGGCGGCGATGGTCACGCTGACCGACGTCGAGCCGTACAACTTCGAGATGATCCAGATCATCGCGATCACGCTGCCGGCGGCGATCATCGGGATCATCCTCACCTCCTTCGTCTCCGCCCGGCTGGGCAAGGACATCGAGGACGACCCGGAGATCCAGCAGCGGATCGCGGCCGGTGAGATCCCTGCTCCGGGTGCCTCCGGCTCCGTGGAGCTCGGCGTCACCGCCACCGCGGCGGGCAAGCGCGCGGCCCTGATCTTCCTCACCGGCGTGGTGGCGATCGTCGTCTTCGGCCTCTTCAAGGGCCTGCGGCCCGAGACCTCGGACGGCGACCCGCTGTCGATGACCCCGATGATCGAGATGATCATGTTCGTCGTCGGCACCCTGATCCTGCTGGTCTGTCGGCCCGCGGTCGCCAAGATCCCGGAGCAGACCGTCTTCCGGGCCGGCATGGTCTCCGCGATCGCGCTCTTCGGCCTGGCCTGGCTGACCGACACCTTCATCTCGGCGAACTCCGAGGTCATCACCGACACGATCGGCGACATCGTGCAGAACCAGCCGTGGGTCTTCGCCCTCGGAGTCTTCGTCGTCTGCGTGCTGACCACGAGCCAGTCGACGGCGACCCGGACGATCGTGCCGATCGGTCTGGCCGCCGGGATCGCGCCCGCCGTGCTCAGCGGGATGTGGGCGGGAGCCTTCGCCGGCATCTACCTGCTGCCCACCAACGGCTCCCAGATCGCTGCCGCCAACTTCGACGAGTCGGGCAGCACGAAGCTGGGCACGAAGCTGATCGACCACAGCTTCGCGATCCCGGTGGTCGTGCTGGCGGTCACCACCGTCGCCGCCGGTGCCGCTCTCGGCGTGGTGCTCGGGTGATGGAACCTCGTCTCCTTCCCGCCGGGCACGTCTTCGCCCCCGAGGACCTGATCTTCTACGCCGACCGTTCGACCCGAACGATCGACGAGGCGCTGGCCGCCGCCGACGTGGTCGTCTCGTGTCCGCACTCGGGCGCGGCGATCCCCGGAGAGCTGCAGCCCTATCTGGCCCCGGAGTTCACCCGCCGGCTGCAGTACGACTTCACCGACGTCGCCACCTCGGCGATCGTGCGGCGGTGGGCCGAGATCGACCCCACCGTCGTCTACGTCGAGAACCCGCACCCCCGGATGGTCCGGGATCCCAACCGTGCCCGGCCCGACGACCTCGCGGCCTCGCTCACCGAGGCGCTCGAGCGGGTCCGGCGTGCTGGACCGTTCGAACGGGTGGACCTGACCGGGGTCGATGCCATCCGGCCGGTGACCTTCTCCTTCTTCCCGCTGCTCCGGGTGCCGGACTCGGCCGCCGGGGTGCAGGAGCTGGTCGCCGCGTTCGTCGATGCCGGCAGCCGAGGCGTCGACGTCTACCAGGCGACCCGGGTGACCCTGATCGAGCGTCGGGCGGAGATGGCGCTCCACGGCCGCGCCGAGCGCCGGTTCACCACCCTCTCCTTCCACGACACGATGAACTGCACGACCCAGCGTGACGGCGCCGTCCGAGTCCCGCGGGATCCGAAGGACCGGCTCCCGGCGGTGGTGGCGCTCTCCAACCGCGGCGACGCCGAGGGGAACCCGCGCGATGCCGACCCCGTGGTCACCATGGACCCTGCCCGGATCCGGCTCCTCGCCGACGCGCACCGCGCCGGGTTCGCCGTGGCGGACCCGGGCGACGTCGCGCTCAACCAGCCCTACCTCGGCAGCGAGGAGATCATCACCGCCGGCCGCTACTTCGACACCCTGCGTCAGGAGGCCGACCTGGTCGGCGCGACGCTCGACGCGGTCCAGGCGGAGTTCCTCCGCGAGCTCCTCCTCGGCGCCGCCAACGCCGCCTACATCGCGCAACCCGGTGGCGACTGGCCCGAGCCGGATCCGGTTCACGTCGACCTGATCGCGCGGTCGTGCCGTGACTCCTGGGCGCGGTACCGCGAGCTGCGCTGACCGGCACCCCTCAGTCGAGGCAGAACTCGTTGCCCTCGACGTCGCGCATCACGAGGCAGGACTCGTTGATCCCGTCGGCGCGGTGCAGCTCCACCTTGGTCGCGCCGAAGCCGAGGAGGCGGTCGCACTCGGCCTCCAGGGCCGCGACCCGGTCGTCCCCGGTCAGTCCCGTGCCGACCCGGATGTCGAGGTGGACCCGGTTCTTGACCACCTTGCCCTCGGGCACGCGCTGGAAGAAGAGTCGTGGACCGACGCCGCCCGGATCGACGCAGGCGAAGGCGGAGTCCTGCGCCTCCGGCGGCAGTGATGCGCTGAAGGCCGCCCAGTCGGCGAAGCCGGGAGGCGGTGGCGGGACGACGTACCCGAGCGCCTCGCACCAGAACCGCGCTACCCGCTCGGGCTCCGCGCAGTCGAACGTGACCTGGAACTGTCTCACCGAGGACATGCGTCCAGCCTAGGCCACGTTGAGCAACAAATCATTGCGCATTCCAGGAGGTCGACGTACGGTGGAAGCGCAACAAAGTGTTGCTTGATTCTCAGGAGGAACCATGCCCGACATCCTGCACCGGGTCGGAGCGACAGCTCCGCTCAGCACGGTCTACGACGCGTTGGCCACGCCCGAGGGGGTGGCGTCCTGGTGGTCGCTCGACACCTCCGGGGGACGAGATCCCGGCGACCTGATCACCGTCGTCTTCGACGATCCCGGCACCGGAGAGCGGATCGGCTCGTTCGACCTCGTGCTCGACGAGCTCGTCCCCGACCAGCGGGTCGCCTGGCGGGTCCAGGGTGGACCGCCGGAGTGGATCGGCACCCTGATCGACTTCGACCTCACCCGCGAGGGTGACTTCACCATCATCGGCTTCGCCCACACCGGGTGGTCCGAGCCCGGCACGTTCATGGCGCACTGCAGCACGAAGTGGGCCACGTTCCTGCTCAGCCTCAAGGCGCTGGTCGAGACTGGGCACGGCGCACCGGCGCCGCACGACCTCCAGATCAGCAACTGGCACTGAGGAGCACCCGTGACCGAGTCGACCCAGCGCGACGAGTACGCCGCCATCGAGCGCGAGCTCTACATCGACGCCAGCCCCGACATCGTCTTCGAGGTGGTCAGCACGCCGGCCCACATCCTCGCCTGGTGGCCGGACTCCGGCGAGATCGATCCCGAGCCCGGAGCGCCGGGCTGGATCGGCTTCGGCGACATCACCGACGGTGGCCAGCAGGTCCAGATCACGGTCGCCGACGCCGTACCACCGCGGCACTTCTCGTTCCGCTGGACCCACGACCAGGACGTGGTCGCGGGCCCCGACAACTCCAACCTGGTCACCTTCGACCTCGAGCCCCGGGGCACCGGCACACTGCTGCGGTTCCGGGAGATCGGGTTCCGGGAGCGCGGCTTCTCCGAGGCGCAGGCAGCGGCCACGCACGCCGACCACTCGAGCGGGTGGGACTACTACCTGCCCCGGCTGGTCGCTCTGGCTGAGAGGCTGTCCGGGTGAGCACCACGATCGGCGGCAGCATCGACGAGGACCTCTGGGCGGCGATCGGCGATCCCACCCGGCGCCAGGTCCTCGACCTCCTCGTCCTCGACGGTACGGCGACCTCGACCGCCCTCGCCGATCGCCTGCCGGTCACCCGGCAGGCGATCGCGCGGCACCTCCAGGTGCTCGACGACGCCGGGCTGGTGCACGCCGAGGTCGAGGGTCGCGAGCGCCGCTACCGGGTCGACGAGGCCCAGCTGCGCCGGGCCGTCGAGCAGCTGCGCTCGGTCAGCGGCGCCTGGGACAAGCGACTCGGTCGGATCCGGGCCGTCGCCGAGGAGCTCCAGCGCCGACGGACCGACGGCTAGGTCACTGCCCCGGAGCGTGCGTCGCCGGACCCTCGGGAGTGGCGCCACCCTCGGAGGCCCAGTCGGCCCCCTCACGGTCCGACTCGGCCGGATCGCTCTCGGTGTCGGGATCCGTGCCGGACTTGGGTGCGGTCGCGTCGGCGGGGTCGTTCGTGGTCATGAGGGTGAGGTACCCCGAGCGCTACAGACCCATGTCCTTGGCGATGATCATCTTCATCACCTCGGAGGTGCCGCCGTAGATCCGGTTGACCCGGTTGTCGGCGTACAGGCGGGCGATCGGGTACTCGTTCATGAACCCGTAGCCGCCGTGCAGCTGCAGGCAGCGGTCGATCACCCGGTGGGCGACCTCCGTGCAGAACAGCTTCGCCGAGGCCGCCTCGGCCGCCGTCAGCTCTCCGGCGTCGAGCGCCTCCAGGGCGCGGTGGGCGACCGCCTCGGAAGCATCCACCTCGGCCTTGCAGGCGGCGAGCTCGAACTTCGTGTTCTGGAACGAGGCCACGGTCTTGCCGAACACGGTGCGCTGGGCGACGTACTCCTGGGTGAACCGGATCGCCGCCTTGGCCTGGGCGAACGAGCCGTAGGCGATGCCCCAGCGCTCGGAGGCGAGGTTGTGGCCGAGGTAGTCGAAACCCTTGCCCTCCTCGCCGAGCAGGTCCTCGACGGGCACCTTGACGTCGGTGAAGGAGAGCTCGGCGGTGTCGGACGTCTTCAGGCCGAGCTTGTCCAGCTTGCGACCGACGGCGAAGCCCTCGGAGTGCGCGTCGACGGCGAGCAGGGACAGGCCGAAGCGGCGGTTCTCCTCGGTCGCGGGGCTGGTGCGGGCCGCGACGATCACCCGGTCGGCCAGCACGCCGCCGGTGATGAAGGTCTTGGCGCCGTTGAGCACGTAGTGGGTGCCGTCCTCGGACAGCTTCGCGGTGGTACGGATGCCGGCGACGTCGGAGCCGGTGCCGGGCTCGGTCATCGCGAGCGCCCACATCTCCTCGGCGGCCACGAACGGCGGCAGGTAGCGCTGCTTCTGCTCCTCGGTGGCGAGCATCTTGATGTAGGGCAGCGCCAGCAGGACGTGCACGCCGGAGCCGCCGAACGTCACCCCGGCCCGGGCGGTCTCCTCGGAGAGGATCGCCTCGAACTTGTGCGTCTCGAGTCCGGCGCCGCCGTACTCCTCCGGGACGGAGATCCCGAAGACGCCGAGGTCGGCGAGCTTCTTGTAGAGCTCCTTGGGGACCTCGCCCGCGGCGAACCAGTCCTCGAAGTTCGGTGAGACCTCGGCGGCGATGAAGGCCCGCAGGGTCTGGCGGAAGGACTCGTGATCCTCGTCGAACACGGTGCTGCGCATGGCTGTCTCCCTCGACTGTGGCGTGTGTCACGCCAGCCTAGGCATTCAGCCACAGCGGATCGGGTACGGGGTGGGTTCACGTCCATCCAGAGAAGGAGTTCACGATGAGTGCTGACGACAAGCTCGAGAACAAGGCCCAGGACCTGACCGGCCGGGCCAAGGAGGCCGCCGGAGCGGTGACCGGGAACGACTCGCTCAAGGCCGAAGGTGAGGCCGACCAGAAGAAGGCTGGCCTCAAGGACAAGATCGAGGACATCAAGGACAAGGTCGAGAAGAAGATCGACGAGACCTTCTGATCGTGTCCTGATTGGTGTCCTGGCCGCGGGGTACCTGGGTGGCATGGCTGACGTCGTCGATCTGATCACCCAGGACCACCGCGAGCTGGAGCGCCTCTTCCGGGTGCTGCTCGACGAACCGGAGAAGCGAGCCATGACGGCTCCGGTGATGAGCACCCTGCTGTTCGCCCACAGCCGGGCCGAGGAGGTCGAGGTCTATCCGTTCGCCCGGGACGCGGGTCTGGGGGAGGACATCGAGCACAGCCAGAAGGAGCACCTGGTGGCCGACCTGATCGCCGCCCGCCTGGTGGTGACCGACCCGACCTCGGCAGCGTTCGAGCAGGTCCTCCGCGAGCTCGTCGAGACGGTCCAGCACCACATCGACGAAGAGGAGGGCGACGTGCTGCCCGGGATGCGCTCGTCGATGCCGAGCGATGACCTCGAGCGACTCGCGAAGCGGTTCCTGGCAGCCCGCACGGACAACCTCGTCGGCGTCGCGGGCGGCGACAGGAGCGAGGTCACGCGGGCATGGGCGGCCCGGGCGGAGTGGTGACCGTGTCCCCGTCGAGGTGACGATGGTGCTCCTCGACGATGTGGAGGGCGACCTCGCGCAGCTTGATGTTGTGGTTGTTCGAGAGCCTGGTCAGGTACTCGAACGCCCGGCTGTCGTCGACGCTGAAGCGCTGCATGATGATCCCCAGTGCGATCCCGATCGTGCGACGACTCTCCATCGCGGTGGTCAGCTCGTCCTCGCGACGCATCCATCCCAGCGCCACTCCCGCCTGAGCGGCGAAGAGGTCGGCCAGCTGGACGGTCTCCTGGCAGATCGAGTCACTGATCGTGGAGTAGAGGTTGATCGCGCCCATCGACCGGTCGTCGGTCAGGAGCCGGACCCCGATCATCGACCGCAGGCCGAGCGGGAGCGCGGCGCCGATGAACTCCGGCCAGCGCTGCTCGTGCCGGGCCGGTTCGATCCGGACGATGGTCTCGGCCTCCGCCGCGAACACGCAGGGACCGTCGCCGAGCACGGCCTGGATCCGATCCAGCTCGGCCGCGAAGTCGCTCGACGAGGCCGGCGTGGTGATCGTGCCGTCGCTGAGGGCGAGCGAGATCCCGACGTGGTCGATGTCAGGAAGCAGGGTCGCGGCCGCGGAGACGATGGAGTCGAGGGCCGCGGCGCGGTCCGGGGCAGAACTGAACTGTCGGGCGACCTCGGCCAGGCTCGCCAGCAATTGGGGCTTATCCACGTGCTCCTCATTCATGGCACCACAACGTCCTCGACCCGACCTGCTTCAGCGTCCTGGCCAGCATAGACATATCCCGGGGTGCAGGAGGGTACAGCGGTGCTCAGGTGAACTCTGTGGCCATGGAGACCGAGGGCACCAGGTCCGTGGGGTCGACGCTTCCGGCCCCGTGGACCGCTCTCCGGAGGTTTGAGCTTTTTACTTTGCGGGTACGGTCGATTCAGGTTCACCCGTGAGCGGTCGACACCACGGCCGCGCCAGCTGTACTCCCCTCACCGAGGTGACGACGTGAGCACGACAGCCACCAAGCACCATGCCTCCCGGGACCTCCAGGGGGTCGAGCAGGACCTGAAACGCACCCGGGCTCTTCCGGGTCTGCGCCGCCAGGCGGCCGAGGAGAGGATCATCCAACGGCTGATGCCGTTGGCCGCCTCTCTCGCACGCCGCTACGTGGGTCGAGGTCTCGCAGCCGACGACCTCGAGCAGGTCGCCTACGTCGGGCTGATCAAGTCCGTCCGCGGATTCGACCCGGATCGGGGCAGCGACTTCGCGTCGTACGCCGTCCCCACCATCCGGGGCGAGCTGCAGCGCCACTTCCGCGACGCCGGGTGGACCGTGCGTCCGCCGCGTCGGATCCAGGAGCTGCAGGCCCGGCTCTGGGCGACCGAGTCCCGGATGTCCCAGCAGCTGCACCGCGCCCCGACCGCGGGCGAGCTGGCCGTCGAGCTCGACGTCCCCGCCGCCGAGGTCAGGGAGGCGCTGTCGTCGGGCGGCTGCTTCCGGCCGACCTCCCTCGACGAGACCGGCGGCGACCACGACGGCAGCAGTCTCGGTGAGCGTCTGGTCTCCGACGAGGAGGGCTACGCCCGGACCGAGACGCGGTTGATGCTGGCGCGCGCCCTGCGTGGGCTCGGGGAGCGGGACCGTCGCATCGTCGTGCTCCGCTTCTTCGACGGTCGGACGCAGGCCGAGATCGGCAGGGAGGTCGGGGTGACGCAGATGCAGATCTCCCGGCTGCTCACCCGGATCCTCGCCGAGATGCGGGTCTCCCTGACCGCTCCTGCCGCCCGGGCCGCCTGACCGGCTCACGCGCCGAGCAGTGCCGCGACCGCCCGGTCCAGCGCGTCTGGACCGTGCGGTCGCGGGTCCAGGACCGTGCCGGCCTCGAAGAGGTCGATCACCCGCGGATCGATGTAGGACGACCGTGCGACGCTCGGGGTGTTTCCGAGCAGCTCCGACGTCACCTCCAGTGCCTGCCTGAGGCGGACGGCGCGTCCCCGGGCCGAGGTCGGGGCCGGCGGCTCGGCCAGGGCGGCCGCAGCGGTGACCGTGGCGTGCCAGGTCCGGATGTCCTTCGCCGTGACGTCCAGTCCCGTGACCGCGCGGATGTGCTCGTTGACCTCGTCGGGAGAGAGGGGGCGGCGTCGACCGGCCTCCGGAACGGTCAGCAGGCGGTCGCAGCCGCTGCGGCGCCGGCGCAGGGAGTCCACCACCGCGACGACGTCGGGGTCGTCGATCACGATCTCGTGCTCGACGCCGGACTTGCCGATGAACGTGAAGGCACGCGCCCCCTGCCGCGCCCGCACGTGGCCGCGTTCGAGTGTGGTCAGCCCGTGGGCACCGAAGTCGGCGGCCGACGCCTCCGAGCCCGGGCGGAAGCAGCCAGGTCGATCAGCCGGACCGCCGCGGCGAGGACGCGCAACCGCTCGGACTCCTCGTCCTGGGCGTCGGTTCGCATCTGGTGGCGCAGCGTGCGTCGGACCCCGGGCAGCCGAGTGGCGAGGCTGGCCACGCGGTCGAACTTCTCCGCGTCGCGCTGCTCGCGCCAGGCGGGGTGGTAGAGGTATTGACGTCGACCCGCGTCGTCGGTGCCGACCGCTTGGAGGTGGCCCCGTGCGTGGGGGCAGATCCACACCTCGGTCCAGGCCGGAGGGATCGCCAGCGCGCGCACCCGTTCCACCTCGGCGGGGCCCAGCCGCTCGCCGTCGCGGTCGAGGTAGCTGAAGCCGCGACCGCGACGTACCCGACGCCATCCGGGTTCCTGGCTGGAGACGTAGCGCAGCCGCACCGTTGTTGCCCCTTCCCGTCGTCTCGCTCCGGTGTTTGCCGATCCTGGTGTGGGGTACCCCTCCTTCATGTCCGGTATCGCTATCACCCTGATCATCGTGCTCGGAGCCGTCGTCGTGGCGGGGTTCCTGATCGCGTGGACCCTCGACGCCCGGCGGGCGGACAAGGTGACCCACGACGAGGAGCGGCTCGACGTCGATCCCGACCTCGCCGTGAAGCCGGTCGATCCGCCGCCGCACACGACGTGGGTCGACGACGCGGCCGCCGCTCGACCGCGGGTCGAGCCCGACGCCGATCCCGGCAGCGTGCCCGAGGGCTGGGGCGACGACCCCTTCGGGCGTCCTCCGGCCGACCGTGGGATGCGCTGATGCCACAGCGGTCCTGGAGCGCCAAGCGCGAGCGCCAGTACAAGCACATCAAGGACGGCCTGCTCGATCGCGGCGAGAACGAGGACACCGCCGAGGAGATCGCCGCCCGTACCGTGAACAAGGAACGCGCACGTCATGGGGAGTCCGACGAGGCCAGCCGGACCTCGACCGAGGACATCTCCTCGGGACGACGCGGCGGACTGCGCAGCCACCACGGTCGCGGCGGCCGCACGAAGGCGCAGCTCTACCAAGAAGCCAGGAAGAAGCACATCAAGGGTCGGTCGCGGATGACCAAGGCTGAGCTCGAGCGCGAGGTCGACCGATGAAGCTGCGCGTTCTCGTCCTGGTCGGCGCCCTCGTCGGCGCTGCCACCGGAGTGGCACTGGTGGTCATGCGGCTGCGACGTGAGGAGCGGTGGGAGCAGCTCGACGGCGACGAACGACGCGACGACGAGCTGCTCGACCGGCCCTCAACCAGCAGCGCCTGAGCCCAGGTCGCCGGGTGCACACAGCCGCCCGGCGATGGCCGTCGCGGCGGCGACGTCGGGGGAGACCAGGTGGGTCCTCGCCCCGTCCCCCTGACGGCCCTCGAAGTTGCGGTTGGTGGTCGACGCCGACCGCACGCCGGGGCCGAGCGAGTCGGGGTTCATCGCCGTGCACATCGAGCACCCCGCCGAACGCCACTCGAAGCCGGCGTCGAGGAACACCCGGTCGAGCCCCTCGGCCTCGGCGGAGGACGCGACCGCCCACGAGCCGGGAACGACCAGGGCCCGCACCCCCGGTGCGACCGTCCGCCCGGCGGCGACCCGGGCCGCCGCGCGCAGGTCGTCGAGGCGCCCGTTGGTGCAGGAGCCGATGAAGACCGCGTCGATCGCGATCTCCCGCATCGGGGTGCCCGGGGTCAGGTCCATGTAGGCCAACGCGCGGACCGCGGCCTCGTGCCCGGCCGGGTCGACGAACGACGCCGGATCGGGCACCTGCCCGTCGAGCGGCACCGAGTGGCTCGGGATGGTGCCCCAGGTGACCGTCGGGGAGACCGCCGCGGCATCGATCACGATGCTCCGGTCGAAGCCGGCGCCCTCATCGGTCGCCAACGCGGCCCACGCGGTCACCGCCTCGTCCCAGTGCCGGCCGGTCGGAGCGTGCCGACGGCCCTGCAGGTAGGAGAGGGTGACCGCGTCGGGCGCGATCATCCCGGCGCGGGCACCGCACTCGATCGTCATGTTGCACAGCGTCATCCGCTGCTCCATGCCGAGAGCGCTGACCGTGCTTCCGCGGTACTCGACCAAGGCGCCGGACCCGCCGTGCGGGCCGATCACCCGCACCACGTGCAGGGCCAGGTCCTTGGCGGTGACGCCGGGACCCAGCACGCCGTCGATCCGGACCTCCATCGTCCGCGGTCGATCCATCCACACGGTCTGGCTGGCGAGCACGTGCTCGACCTGGGTGGTCCCGATGCCGAACGCGAGGGCGCCGAAGGCGCCGTGGGTGGAGGTGTGGGAGTCGCCGCAGACGATCGTCATCCCGGGTTGGGACAGGCCCTGCTCGGGACCGATCACGTGCACGATCCCGTTCCCGGCCGACGCCATCGGATGGTGCGGCACCCCGAACTCGGCGCAGTTGGTCCTCACCAGCTCCAGCTGGCGGCGGCTCAGGGGATCGGCGACCACCTCGCCCGTGCCCACCGTGGGGACGTTGTGGTCCTCGGTCGCCATGGTCAGCTCCGGTCGGCGGACCGGCCGACCCGCCTCCCGCAGGCCCGCGAACGCCTGGGGCGAGGTCATCTCGTGCAACAGGTGCAGGTCGACGTACAGCAGGTCGGGACCGTCGCCGCCGGCGACCACGACGTGGCTGTCCCACAGCTTGTCGGGCAGGGTGCGTGGCGCCATCGACGCCTCCTCACGTTCTCTTCCAGTTCGGATATCACCATGTTAGCGTTCGCTAAGTGGCGTACGTCACGATCCGGTTCGGAAGGAGCGCCGAAGACCATGCAGAACTCGATCCCGCTCGGGAACATCGGCGACGGTGAGCTGACCGTCGCGAACATCCTGCGGCACGGCTCGACCTGGCACGCCGACCGCTCGGTGCTGACCGTCGGCGACGACGCGGCCACCGTCAGCTTCGGCGACTTCGCCGGCCGTGCCGCGGCCCTGGCCCACGGCCTCGCCTCGCTCGGGGTCCGACCCGGAGCCTGTGTCGGCTCGCTGCTCTCGAACACCCGGCACCACCTCGAGGCGTACTACGCGGTCCCGTCCATGGGAGCGCTGCTGCACACCGTCAACCCGCGCCTCTCTCGCGAGCAGATCAGCTACACGATCACCCATGCCGCCGGCGAGGTGCTCCTGGTCGAGCCGCCGCTGCTGGGACAGCTGGTGGACGCGGCAGCGCTCCTCCCGACCGTGCGCACGCTCGTCGTCGTCGGCGCCTTCGACCGCGCCGTCCTGGGGGAGTGGGCGGTCCAAGCCATCTCGTACGACGACCTCGTCGCGGGGCAGCCGACCGAGTACGCCTGGCCCGTCGTCGACGAACGCTCCGCCGCCACGCTCTGCTACACCAGCGGGACGACCGGTGACCCCAAGGGGATCGCCTACAGCCATCGCTCGATCTGGATCCACGCGCTCTCGTTGTGCACCGCCAACGCGGTCGGGGTCAGTGCCGGTGACACCGGCTACATCATCGTCCCGATGTACCACGCGAACGCCTGGGGCTACCCGTTCGCCAACTTCTGGGCGGGCGGCGACCTGCTGCTCAGCAACAACAAGGTGGACCCGGTGACCGTGGTCGAGGCCGTCCGACAGCACCGGCCGACGTACGCCAACGGCGTGCCGACCGTGTGGAACGAGATCCTCACCCACGTCGATGCCGACGAGGGCCGTGACCTCGCGTCCCTGAACCGGGTCGTCCTCGGTGGTGCCCCGATCCCGCAGGCGCTGAGTCGCGGGCTCGCGAGGTACGGCGTCGAGGCGCTGCAGGGGTGGGGGATGACCGAGACCTCTCCGCTGGTCACGGTCAATCGCCCTCCACGTCCTGAGGAGAACCCTGATCCCGAGGCTCGCGCAGCCCTGCAGGGACGGGTGCTCGCCGGGGTCGACATCCGGGTGGTCCAGCCCGACAGCGGTGAGGTGCTGGCCGCCGATGGTGCGTCGGTGGGAGAGCTGGAGGTGCGCGGACCGTGGATCGCGGACTCCTACTTCCGCACCGCGGCGCCGGAGAAGTTCCGCGACGGCTGGTTGCGCACCGGTGACATCGGGACGATCGATCCGCTCGGGTACGTGCATCTGAGCGACCGCGCCAAGGACGTGATCAAGTCCGGCGGCGAGTGGATCTCCTCGGTCCACCTGGAGCTCGAGATCGCCAAGCACCCGGACGTGCTGCAGGCAGCCGTGATCGGTGTGCCGGACGAGCGCTGGGACGAGCGACCGGCGGCCCTCGTCGTGCTGCGTGAGGGCAGCGAGGTCACGGTCGAGCAGCTGCGGGCGCACCTGATCGAGGAGCTGCCGAAGTGGTGGGTCCCCGAGCGCTGGATCCTGCTGGAGGCCCTGCCGCTGACCAGCGTCGGGAAGTTCGACAAGCGCGCCATGCGTCAGCTCTACGCGGCCGGCGACCTCCCGGTGCAGCACCTCTGAGCACCCCGAGTGTTCGCCCTTAGCGATCGCTCAGACCCAGGTTGACTCGCTTGCTTAGCGAGTGTTCAATAAGGATGCCGCGTGTGAGGCGGGCCACATGGTCCGGCGGGGGCACGCCATGACGTCAAGGAGAGAAACGTGAGCGGAGACGCACTCAAGGTCTGGGGTATCGCAGGCAGCCTGCGAGCCGACTCGTGGAACCAGAAGCTGCTGGAGGCGGCGGCCAAGCTCGCGCCGGAGGGCATGGAGATCCACGTCAGTGACCTGCTCCCGCAGATCCCGATGTTCAACCAGGACCTGATCGGCAACGAGCCGGCGATCGTGCAGCAGGTCCGTGCCGAGGTCGCTGCCGCCGACGCCGTCCTGATCGTCACCCCGGAGTACAACGGGGGCGTCCCCGGCGTGCTCAAGAACCTGCTCGACTGGATCGCCTTCCCGATGGGTGCCTCGGCCCTGCACGAGAAGCCGGTCGCCCTGATGGGTGCCTCGGGGAGCAAGCTCGGCACCGCTCGGGCCCAGTTCGAGCTGCGCAACACCTTCGTCTTCACCCGGTCCGACGTGGTGCCCTCGCCCGAGGTCCTCGTGGGCTTCGCCCACCAGGCCTTCGACGAGAACGGCGAGCTGGTCGACGAGATCGCGACCGAGCGGATCGGTCAGCTGCTCGGCACACTGCGGCGCTACGCGCTCCGCAACGCCCAGGACGTGGTGCCCGCATGACGGCGATCGAGCGGGAGTTCGTCAGCCTGGTCTCGCCCGGTGCGTTCCGCGCCGGCGCCGGCGGTCGGCCGTGCCAGGGCGTCTACTACACGCCCGAGGGTGCCCGGCCGAAGATCGCGATGATCGCCACGCACTACCAGATCGACTTCTCCGAGCACTACCTCGCCGACCTGATGGCGCAGCGGGGGATCGGCTTCCTGGGCTGGAACACCCGCTTCCGTGGGTACGAGTGGCAGTTCCGCCTCGACCAGGCGCTCGTCGACATCGGCGCCGGGGTGCGCTGGCTCCAGGAGGAGGCCGGCGTGGAGCAGGTCATCCTGCTGGGCAACTCCGGCGGCGGGTCCCTGATGGCCGCCTACCAGTCCCAGGCCGTCGACCCCTGGGTCGTGCCGCCGCGCGACCGTGCCGAGACCGCGGGGATCGCCGAGCTCGTCCCGGGCGTCGGCTACGTCTCGCTGGCCGCGCACCTGGGTCGCCCCGACGTGCTCACCTCGTGGCTCGACGGTGCGGTCACCGACGAAAACGACCCCACCGCGACCGACCCCGCGCTCGACCTGTTCAGCGAGCAGAACGCGCCGCCGTACTCGGCCGAGTTCATCGAGCGCTACCGGGCCGCCCAGGTGGCCCGCAACCACCGGATCACGGCGTGGGCGACGTCCGAGCTGGAGCGGATCACCGCGCTCGGCTACGACGACTACCCGTTCAGCGTGCACCGCACCTGGGCCGACCCGCGGATGTTCGACCCGACGCTCGAGCCGACCGACCGCCCCACCGCGGAGTGCTACCGCGGCGCGCTGCCGGCGGCCAACCGGACCGGGCACGGCATCGGTGGCCAGACGACGCTGCGCAACTGGCTCGAGATGTGGTCGCTGGAGGAGTCGCAGTGCCGGGCCGACAAGCGGCTGGGCTCGATCACGGTGCCCGCCCTGGTGATCAACCCCACCGGCGACACCGGCGTCTTCCCCAGTGACGCTGAGCAGATCTTCAACCGGATCGGCAGCGCGGAGAAGAAGCGGATCGACCTGGCCGGCGACCACTACTTCCTGGCTCCCGACGGGGCCCGGGACGTCGTCGCCGACACGATCGCGGACTGGATCGGATCGACGTTCGGTGTCTGAGGCATCCCCGATCGGGGCGCTGGCGGCTGCTCGTCGCCAGCACTGGGTCAACCAGGTCGCCCGTCACGCCGCCTCGCGGGCCGACGTCGTCGCGCTCGAGTTCGAGGGGCAGCGGCGCACGTGGGCCGAGGTCCAGGCTCGCGTCGTGGCGCTGTCGGGCGCGCTGGCTCGCCGGGGTGTGACGTTCGGCGATCGGGTCGCCGTCCTGATGGGCAACCGGGCCGAGTACGTGGAGATCCTGATCGCGGTCAATCGACTGGGTGCGATCGCGGTGCCGGTGAACTTCCGGCTCAGCCCGGGCGAGGTCGGCTACATCCTCGACGACAGCGGTGCTGGCTTCCTGTTCGTCGACGACCTGGCCCGTGACCTCGGACGGGCCGCTGCGGCCAGCACGTCGGGTGCGGTCCAGCTCTGTGACGTCACCACCGACGGCGGTCCGTCGCCGGTCGGCCTGGCGTCGTACGAGGACCTGCTGGCCGAGGAAGGCCCCGTGGCCGAGGCGGTCGACGTGCCCGAGGACTCCCCGGCGCTGATCATGTACACCTCCGGCACCACCGGGCGTCCCAAGGGTGCGGTCCTGACGCACCTCAACCTGGCGGCGCAGTGCACCACGAACATCAGCGCGTTCGGTCTCCGGTTCCGCGACGAGGTCCAGCTGTGCGCCTCGCCGATCTTCCACATCGGCGCGGTCGGTACGTTCGCGCCGGCCGTGATGGTCGGAGCCACGATCGTGATCATGCCGTCGGCGGCGTTCGACCCCGGAGGCGTGCTCGACCTGATCGCCCAGCAGAGGGTCAACACGCTCTTCCTGGTGCCGACCCAGTGGCAGGCGGTCTGCGAGGCGCAGGTGCAGCAGCCGCGCGACCTCACCAGCCTCCGGGTCGCCGGCTGGGGCGCTGCCCCGGCGACGGACGCACTGCTGCGCACGATGAACCAGGTGCTCGTCGGTGCTGACAACGTCGCCTTCTTCGGCCAGACCGAGATGTCCCCGGTCACCTGCGTGCTCGAGGGCAAGGACGCGATCCGCAAGCTCGGCTCGGTCGGCCGCCCGGTCCCGGGCGTCGAGATCCGCGTCGTGACCCCGGAGATGACCGACGTGGCTCCGGGCGAGGTCGGCGAGATCGTCTACCGCGGACCCGGGCTGATGCTGGGCTACTGGAACAACCCGACCGCGACGGCCGACGCCTTCGCCGGCGGCTGGTTCCACTCCGGCGACCTGGTCCGGGTCGACGACGAGGGCTTCATCTACGTCGTCGACCGGGCCAAGGACATGATCATCTCGGGCGGGGAGAACATCTACTGCGCCGAGGTCGAGAACGTCCTGGCCGAGCACCCCGACGTCGTCGAGGTCTCCGTGGTCGGGCGGCCGCACGAGCGCTGGGGCGAGACTCCGGTCGCGGTCGTCGTGCTCCGCGACGGTGCCGAGCCGCTCGACGTGGTGGCGATGCGGGAGTGGGCCGGAGGACACCTGGCGCGCTACAAGCTGCCGTCGGTGGTGGAGGTCGTCGAGGCACTGCCCCGGAACGCCTCGGGCAAGGTGCTCAAGGACACCCTGCGGGTCACCTTCGGCTGAGCGTTCGACACCGACGACCACAACGGCCCGGCCCCCGAGGGGACCGGGCCGTTGTCGGTATCGGTTGCTGCTCAGGCGAGCGCCGCGAGGAGCTGGCCGTAGTCGAAGTACTCCTCGATCCGGTGGATCCGGGAGTCCTCGACGTAGACCCGGAGGATCGCGGGGACGAGAGCCGTCTTCCCGTCGCGGACCGCCTTGATCGTGTGCTGGCGCAGGAATCCGCCCTCGATCTCGGTCCGTCGGGCGTCGACGTACTCGAAGCTCTCGTACCGCTGGCCGATCCCGCCGAGCACCGCGAGGTTCTCGGCCTTGGACTGCTCCACCCCGTCCCAGTTGTGCCAGACGGTGACGTCGTCGGTGTAGCAGTCGCCCACGGCCTCGATGTCACCCGCCGCGACCGCGTCGAAGAACCGGTCGGCGAGGTCGAGTACGGCGCTCACGGCCGCGCCTCAGACGCCGACGCGGACGGGCATCGGCTGGACCTCGCCGTCCTTGTTGACCGGGTTGTGCCGAACGTCCTCGGCGGTGAGCTCGCGGGTCCAGGCGGCGAACTCGAGGAGCTCGCCGTCGGGGCCGAAGAAGTACATCGAGCGGACGAAGACGCCCTTGTCGGCGGTGGTGTACTCCGAGATGCCGCGCGGGCTGTCGTCGTGGTTGAGCACCGGTCCGGTCACGACGCCCTTGGCGTCGAGCTTGGCCTTGTACTCGTCGAACTTCTCCAGCGGCACCTTGAAGGCGACGTGGTTCATCGAGCCGTGCGCCGTGACGAACTCGTCGACGCCGGGGATGTGGTTGGGGGAGGCGATGCCGGGAGCCCGCTTGGGTGCGCCCGGGAACCAGAAGAACGCCAGGTACTCGTTGCAGCCGACGTCGAAGAAGAAGTGCTGGCCGCCGTTGCTCATCTCGACCGTCTTGGCCAGCGGCAGGCCGAGGACGTTGGTGTAGAAGTCCACCGTCCGCTCCATGTCCTCGCAGACCAGCGCGAGGTGGCACAGGCCACCCAGTTCGAACTCGGTGTTCGTCATTTCCATCACTCCCTGTCGTGTCGAGCCTTGGAATGTGACCGTAGTCACGCTGTTCGGCGGAGTCAATAGTTAGCGCTCGTTCAGTACGAACAATGATCGGCTGCGCCGTGCCTGCCCGACGCGGTGCGTCGGGGCCGATAGCGTTTCGGCCGTGGTGAAGGGATCGCGGAAGACCGAGTCGGGCCTGGGTGCGACGGTGCGCGCTGCGCGGAAGGCGCGCGGCCTGGGCCTGCGCGACCTCGCCGTGACGGTCGGGATGAGCCCGTCGTCCCTCAGCGAGTTCGAGAACGGCAAGAGCACGCCGAGCCGGGTGCGGCTGGAGGCGCTCGCGGCGGCGCTCGAGGTGGAGCTCGTCGAGGCGGCTCCCGAGCGTGACGACATCTCGTTCGTCTCGTGGCGCGAGTTCGACCCGGTGCCGCTCGACCCGGTGCGGAACGCGGCGCTCGAGGTCTTCGTCGAGTTCGGCTACTACGGCGCGACGATGCGGATGATCGCCGATCGTTCCGGGATGTCGGTCGCCGGCGTCTACCACCACATCCGGAGCAAGGACGAGGTCCTCGCCTGGTTGATCGAGCGCTCGATGACCGAGCTGTTCGCGCGCTGTGCCGCGGCGGATGCCGAGGTCGTGGACCCGCGGCGACGCCTGTCCCAGCTGGTCGAGTGCCTGGTCCTCTTCCACGTGCACCGGCGTCCGTGGGCGTTCCTGGCGGCGAGCGAGGGCCGATCGCTCGACGACGAGCACCGTGACCGCCTGTTCGAGGGGCGGCGCCGGGTGCGCCGACTGATCCAGGACGCGCTGGCCTCCTACGTCGGCGTGGAGTCGACCGTCGTCCCCGAGGAGTCGATCGCCCGGGCGATCGCGACGATGTGCGTCGGTGTCGCCGACTGGTACGGCGCGGCCGGCAGCCCGGATCCGTCGAAGCTCGCCGACGAGTTCGTGACGTTGGCGCTCGCGATGGCCACGGCCGAGCCCCGAACGCTTGTCCCGTCAGGAGTCTCCGACTAAGTTAGCGAACGCTAAGTCGGTCAATCCTGAACAAAGGATGTGCAGCCATGCGCATTGTCGAGATCCGAGAGGTGGCGGTCCCGCTCCAGGGCAACGTCGCCAACGCGGTCGTGGACTTCTCCCGCCACACGGTCTCCCTCGTGGCGGTGGTCAGTGACGTCGTCCGCGACGGGCGACCGCTCGTGGGGGTGGCCTTCAACTCGATCGGCCGGTACGCCCAGGGCGGCATCCTGCGCGACCGGATGATCCCGCGCGTGCTGGAGGCGGACCCCGAGTCGTTGCTCGGGTCCGAGACCGGGCTGATCGATCCGGCCGCGGTGCTCGCGGCCGCGCTCAAGGACGAGAAGCCCGGTGGTCACGGCGACCGGGCCGCGGCGGCGAGCGCGATCGAGCTCGCCTGCTGGGACCTGCTGGCCAAGGAGGCCGACGAGCCCGCGCACCACACCATCGCCCGGGCCCACGGCCGAGCGGTGGCGACCCGGGGGATGCCGGTCTACGCGGCCGGTGGCTACTACGCACCCGGCAAGGGCACCGAGGCGCTGCGGGAAGAGCTCCTCGGCTACCGCGCCAACGGCTACGACGCGGTCAAGATCAAGATCGGTGGCGCTTCGCTGGCCGACGACCTGCGCCGCCTCGAAGCCGCCATCGACGTGATGGGGTCAGGCTCGGCCGTCGCCGTGGACGCCAACGGCCGCTTCGACCTCGAGACGGCGCTGACCTACGGGCGCGAGATGGCTGACCTCGGCCTGCGCTGGTACGAGGAGGCCGGTGACCCGCTCGACTACGACCTCAACCGGCGCCTGTCCGAGGTCTACGACGGCCCGATCGCCACGGGCGAGAACCTCTTCTCCACCCGCGACGTCGAGAACCTGCTGCGCTACGGCGGGTTCCGGGCCGATCGCGACATCTTCCAGATGGACGCCGGCCTGAGCTACGGACTGACCGAGTACGCCGCCATGATCGAGCTCCTGGAGAAGCACGGCGTCTCGCGCACGGCGGCGTTCCCGCACGGCGGGCACCTGATCAACCTGCACATCGTGCTGGGCCTGGGACTGGGCGGCTGCGAGGCGTACCCCGGGGTGTTCCAGCCCTTCGGGGGCTACGGACCCGACGCGGTCGTCGAGTCGGGCACGGTGCGCGCGTCCGAGGCGCCCGGGTTCGGTCTGGAGGCCAAGCCGGGGCTGGCCGAGCAGATCGCCGGCCTGCTCCGATGAGGATCGCCGTGATGGGGGCCGGCTCGATGGGATCGGTCTACGCCGCCCGCTTGGCCCGCGGCGGCCACGACGTGCTCGCGATCAGCCGCTCGGTCGCGCACGTCGAGGCGATCAACGCCCACGGCCTCGTGCTCCTCGGCCCCGACGGGGAGGCGACCGTCCCGCTGCGCGCCTTCACCTCGCCTCCGGCCGAACCGGTCGACCTCGTCGTGCTCGCCGTCAAGGCCGCCGACGCCGGACCCGCCGCGGCCGCGGTGGCGCCGATGCTGGGGGAGAGGACCGTCGTCCTCACCATCCAGAACGGCCTCGGTGCCGCCGAGGAGGTGGCCGGCCTCGTCGGCACCGACCGGCTCGCCGTGGGCATCGCCAGCGGCTTCGGTGCCGAGCTCGTCGCGCCCGGCCAGGTCCGACACCAGGCCATGCGCGCCGTTCGCCTCGGTCCGTACGGCGGCCACGTCGAGGGGATGGCCGGGGAGACCGCCGAGGAGGTCGCGGCCGCATGGCGCCAGGGCGGATTCGACGCCGAGGCCGTGGGCGACATCCTGGCGATGCAGTGGGAGAAGCTGATCTGCAACGTCGCCTACAGCGCCCTGTGCGCGCTCACCGGCCTGACCGTCGGTGAGGTCCGGGACGACGTGCGCCTCGGCCCGCTCAGCCAGCGGGCCGCTGTCGAGGCGTGGGAGACCGCGAGGGCGCTCGGCGTGGCGATCACGGTCGAGGACCCGGTCGAGCACGTTCGCGCGTTCGCCGCGCAGATGCCGTCGGCGAAGCCCTCCGCCCTGCTCGACCTGGAGGCCGGTCGGGTCAGCGAGGTCGGGGTGATCAACGGTGCGATCGGGCGGGAGGCGGCCAAGGTCGGCCGGACGGCGCCGATCAACGACACGCTGACCACCCTGGTGCAGGCGCGGGAAGCGGATCCCCGTTGAGCCTTAGTTTACGCTCGCTCAGAGGCGCCGATCCCGCCGAGTGGATGTGGCCCGAACCAGAACTGGAAGACCATCGTGACTGAGACGCTCAACGACTCCCCGGCTGCCGACGACACCACGGTGGACTGGCGGGTGTGCGCGCCCGTCGAGCTGAGCAACATCCTCGAGGCGGCCAGCGAGGCGTTCTACGAGCACGGCTTCCACGGCACCTCGGTCCGTGACATCGCCAGCCGGGTCGGCGTCACGGTGCCCGCCCTCTACTACCACCACGAGAACAAGGAAGCGATCCTCGTCGCCGCCCTCGAGGCCGCGATCCACGACCTGCTTCCGCGCAGCGAGGCCGCGATCGCCGACGCCGACGGCGACCACGTCCAGGAGCTGGCCAACCTGGTCCGGTGCATCGCGCTGCACGTCGCGGTCCGGGCGAAGCTGGCCTCCCTCGACAGCGAGTACCGCTACCTCAGCCCGGCGGCGCGTGAGCCCTACGCGGAGGTGCGCAAGCAGAACGAGCTCCTGATGCGGGGCGTGGTCGTCCGCGGCCAGGAATCGGGCGCCTTCGTGGTCGAGCAGCCCGCCGAGGCCGTCCGGGGCATCCTCGGCATGCTGCAGGCGATCAGCCGGTGGTTCGACCCGGCCGGGAGCCTCACTCCCGAGGCGATCGCGGACAGCTACGTGGCGCTCTGCCTGGCGATGGTGGGCGTCGAGCCGGCTCGGGCCGAGGCTGTCGCGCACGCCGGTTGATCGGTCCCTAGACCTTCGCCGGTCGCCCATTTCGTATACATTCTCGCGCCCTCCGCCGTTCTTGGCGGAGGGCGCGAGCGCATTCCGAGATACATAGGCACTCGATCGTGTACCAAATCGGTTTTGAACGATCGCTAAGTAGATGCTTGACTTCGGCACTTAGCGAATGTTCAATAGGGTCTCGGTCACACCGCAGGTGAGCCACGTCACATATCGAAGGGATGCACCATGTATCGCAGAATCGTTCCGGCCATCGTCGCCGGCGCCGCCCTCACGCTGAGCGCCTGTGGGTCCTCGGACGGCGGCAGCTCCGCGACCGACGCCAACGGCGTCAAGACCGGTGCCGGCGTGACCGACACGCAGATCAACGTCGGCCTCCTGACCGACTACTCCGGCCCCCTCGCCGAGGGCGCGACCTCCGGCTCGCTCGGTGCCGAGCTCAAGTTCGACGAGGTCAACGCCGCGGGCGGCGTCTGCGGTCGCAAGATCGTGGCCGTCAAGGAGGACACCAAGTACGACCCGCTCCAGACCGTCCAGGCGTACCGGGCGATCTCCAAGAAGGTCGTCATGATCAGCGAGCTGCTCGGTACCGGCAGCGTCGAGGCGATCAAGACGCAGATCGAGCGGGACGCGATCCCGGCCCTCGCCATCTCGATGAACACCGCGACCCTGGAGAAGAAGGGCGTCTACGTCCCGCTCCCGGTCTTCGAGGTCGAGCTGATGAACGGTCTCGCGTGGGCGGCCGAGCAGGCCAAGGCCAGCGACTCCAACCCGATCAAGGTCGGCGTCGTGACCGGTGCCGACGACTACGGCAAGGACTACCTCGACGCCGTCGAGCACGCCGCCGAGGCGCTTCCGGGTGTCGAGATCGTCGCCAAGCCGACCTTCGCCTACACCGACAAGGACTTCACCGCCCAGGTCTCCGAGCTGAAGGACAAGGGCGCCGAGTACGTCCTGCTCGGTACGGCCCCGCAGCAGACCGCCGGCCTCGTCGGCACGTCGGCGCAGCTCGGCTACGAGCCGACCTGGGTCGCCAGCTCCGGTGCCTGGTACGTCGCCCTCGCCACGCCGCTCAAGGGTCTGCTCGACAAGTTCTACGTCTCGGCCGGCTACGGCACCGAGGTCGACAAGGTCAAGGGCGTCGAGGACCTCAACGCCGCGATCGCGAAGTACTCGCCGGACTCCAAGCCGACCAACTTCATGATCGCCGGGTGGCTCTTCGGTATCGCCACCGTCGACGCGCTCGAGGCCGCCTGCGACAGCAAGGACCTGACCCGCGAGGGCATCACCGCCGCCCTCAAGGACCTGAAGATCAGCTACGACGGCCTGGCCGGCGACGCTGACCTCAAGGACGGCGACACCATCGCGAGCTACAGCTCGCGGATGAACACCGTCGGCGCCGACGGCTCGCTCCAGCCGGTGAACGACTTCGTGGCCACCGAGGCCGCGAAGTCCTGGGACCAGAACAACTGACCCACGCCTCCCACGGGTGGGGCGGGCGCCCCGGCGCCTGCCCCACCCTCGGCAGTTAGTGAGAGACACCAATGACGCTGTTCCTGCAACTCGGCTTCCAGGGCATCGCCCTGGGCATGGTCTACGCCCTGATCGCCCTGGGGTTCGTGATCATGACCAAGGGGTCCGGCACCTTCAACTTCGCCCACGGTGAGTTCGTCGCCCTGGGCGCGTACGTCGTGATCGCGCTGATGCCCCACATGCCTTACGGCTTCGCGTTCCTCGGCAGCATCATCGTCACCGTCGCGGTCGCGGTCTTCGTCCAAGCGGTGCTGCTGCGGCGCCTGGTCGGACGCTCCCCGGCGGTGATCGTGCTGGCCACGCTGGGCGTCTCGATCATGCTGCACCCGGTCATCCTGATGGTCTGGGGGGTCGGGGCTCGGGGAACCGCCGGTCCGGTCGGTTCGCAGACCGTCAGCATCGGTGACGTCGTCCTCCCGGTCAGCGCCATCGCCACGATCGCCACGTCGCTGGTCGTGATGGGTGCCCTGGTCCTCTTCTTCAACAAGACGTCCTACGGCCTCGGCCTGCGCGCGACCGCCAGCCACCTCGAGGCGGCCACGGCCCAGGGCATCAACGTGCGCCGGATGTTCGCGCTCTCCTGGGCGCTGGCTGCCGTGCTCGCCGTGGTGGCAGCCGTCTTCCTGGCGTCCTTCCCGCGGGTGGTCGAGCCGACGATCAGCACGATCGCGCTGGCGGCGATCCCCGCCGTCGTCATCGGCGGCATGGACTCGCTCCTGGGCGCGGTCGTCGGCGGTCTCACCGTCGGCCTGATCCAGGTGCTGGGCGCCGGCTACCTCACCGACTTCGGCGGAGGAAACCTGCACGAGGTGCTGCCGTACGTCCTCATGTTCGTCGTGCTGATCGTGCGCCCCTACGGGCTCTTCGGCCACCGCAGCATCGAAAGGGTCTGACTCATGACCGTCACTACGTCCGCGCTCTCCGAGGACACCCAGCCGGCCGCGATCGCCACGTCGACCGTGGTGCGGTCCCGACGGACCAAGGCGCTCGGCATCGCCGTCTTCCTGCTCGGCATGATCGCCGTCCCGTGGGTGGTCACCGAGGACAAGTGGATGAGCATCGCCGTCTTCACGTTGATCTTCGCGATCGGCACCCTCGGCATCCAGGTGCTGATGGGCTACGCGGGTCAGGTCTCCCTCGGCAACGCCGCCTTCATGGCGATCGGTGCCTACGGAGCCATCTGGCTCAACGACGACCTCGGGCTGCCGTTCTGGCTCTGGCTGCCGGGATCGGCACTGATCGCCGGCCTCGCCGGTGCGATCATCGCCCCGACCGCCGTCCGGATCCGGGGTCTCTACCTGGCCGTGGCCACGATCGCTCTGGTCTTCATCACCAACTACATCTGGGACTACTGGGAGAGCTTCACCGGTGGCACCAACGGGCGCGCCGCCGCAGCCGTCGAGATCGGCGGCCAGAACCTGCTCGACGGGATCTGGTCGGGCAACACCGAGATCCTCACCATGTTCCAGGCGTGGTGGTACTTCGTCCTGGTCATCCTGCTGATCGTGATGGTGCTGACCTGGAACATCCGTCGCTCGCGCCTGGGTCGCGCCTTCATGGCGGTCCGTGACCGCGATGTCGCTGCCGGCGTCGCCGGTATCCCGGTAACGGCCACCAAGGTCACCGCCTTCGCGATCTCGTCGGCCTTCGCCGGTCTGTGCGGTGCGCTCCTGACCTCGTTCATCGGGTTCGCCTCGGCGACCCAGTGGGGTCTGATGCTCTCGGTCGACTTCCTCGCGATGGCCGTGATCGGCGGCCTCGGCACGATCTCCGGTGCGCTCCTCGGGGCGCTGTTCGTCAAGGCGATGCCCGAGTTCGTGAACTGGCTCGCCACCTTCATCCCGTTCATCTCCCAGGACGCCAAGGTCGGGGGCGGGGTGACCGCGCCGCTGCTCAGCCAGTTCGTCTACGGCCTGGCGATCGTGCTCGTGCTGATCTTCGAACCGCTCGGCATCCGCGCGATGCTGCTGCGGCCGTTCAACGCCCTGCGGGCACGGAAGGAAAGGGGTGCGGAATGAACGCCACCAGCACTGCCGACGCGCTCCAGGTCACGGACCTGAGCGTGCAGTACGGCGCCGCGCACGCGGCGATCGACGGGATCTCGATCACCGTCCCGGCGGGCCAGATCGTCAGCCTGCTCGGCCCGAACGGGGCCGGGAAGTCCACCATGATGCGCGCCATCTCGGGCCTGCTGCCCCTGCACGGCGGCGCCGTCACCCGCGGCACGGTCGCGCTCCTCGGTGCGGACGTCACGACCGCGGACCCGGCCAGCCGGGTCAAGCGGGGCCTGGCTCAGGCACTCGAGGGTCGCCACGTCTTCCCCGAGCTCACCGTGGCGGAGAACCTCGCGGCGGGCGGCTACACCCGGCGCTACCGCAAGGCCGAGGCTGCCGCGGCCCGGGAGCGGGTGCTCACCTTCTTCCCCCGTCTCGGTGATCTGATGGGACGCACCGCGGGTTACCTGTCCGGTGGGGAGCAGCAGATGCTCGCCATCGGCCGGGCGATGATGTCCCAGCCCTCGGTGCTGCTCCTGGACGAGCCCAGCCTCGGCCTGGCGCCGAAGATCGTCGAATCGGTCCGGGACGTGATCGTCGCCATCAACCAGAGCGGCACGTCGGTCCTCCTGGTCGAGCAGAACGCGGCGATGGCGCTGTCGATCGCGTCGTACGGCTATGTCGTCGAGGGTGGTCGCGTGATCAAGGAGGGGCCGGCTGAGGTCCTCCGTGCCGACGACGAGATCGCTGCCCTCTACCTGGGTGGCGCTGCCACCGCGAACGGAGCGTGACATGAGTTCTGAGAAGACCCCCCTGCTCGAGGTGACCGACCTCTCGCTCAGCTTCGCCGGCGTCAAGGCGCTCTCGGACGTGACCTTCTCCGTCAACGAGGGCGAGCTGTTCTCGGTGATCGGACCGAACGGCGCCGGCAAGTCGTCGCTGTTCAACTGCATCTCCGGCGTCTACCGGAACCAGGCCGGCACGGTGACCTTCGCCGGTGAGACCATCACCGGACTCAAGCCGCACCGGATCGCTCGCAAGGGCATCGCCCGCACGTTCCAGAACGTCGAGGTGTTCCCGGCGATGACGGTGCGGGAGAACCTGCTGCTCTCGCGGCACAACTTCATGAAGTCGGGCTTCCTGGCGAACATGGTCCGGCTCGGGCCGTCCGTTCGTGAGGAGCGCCGGGCCGAGGCCGCGGTGCTGCCCTTCGCCGAGATGCTGCGGATCGGCCACCTGCTCGACATCCCCGTCGGTGCGCTGCCGCACGGCACCCAGAAGCGGATCGAGCTGGCGCGGGCCCTGGCCATGGAGCCGCGCCTGATCATGCTCGACGAGCCGGTCGCCGGCATGAACCACGACGAGACCGCCGAGATGACCGAGGCGATCACGTCGGTGAACCAGGAGCTCGGCATCGCCATCCTGCTGGTCGAGCACGACATGGCGATGGTGATGAGCATCTCGGAGCGGGTCTGCGTGCTCGACTTCGGACAACGGATCGCGCTCGGCATCCCCGCCGACGTCGCCCAGGACCCGGCGGTGGTCAACGCTTACCTCGGTGGTGCGCTGACCTGATCCCCACCGCCCGGACACAGCGGAAGGCCGCACCGATCAACGAGGATCGGTGCGGCCTTCCGTCGTCGGGGCGCCGGATCAGACGCCGGCCGGCACGACCTGGTGGTTGAGCTGGAGGCCGGGCCGTGCCCAGTCGAAGCGGAGCAGCTTGCCGGTGCTCGAGGCGGTGACGTACGCCGTCCGCAGGTCCTCGCCACCGAAGCAGATGTTGGTGATGCCGGGGTCGCCGTCGGTGTCGATCTGGAGGAACTCCACGGTCTCGCCCTCAGGGGAGATCACCACGATCCCGGGGTTCGCCAGCGAGGCGACGCAGATGTTGCCGTTGGCCTCGACGGCGAGGGAGTCGAAGTTGCGGAAGTCGCCCGAACCCCACAGGTAGTTCGCGCCACCGGAGCCGGCGATGGTGCGCCCGCCGACGATCTGGCCGGGGCCGGTCACGTCCCACCACCACACCCGGGCCGACCAGGTCTCGCTGACGTAGAGCTTGGTGCCGTCGGGGGAGAGGCCGATCCCGTTGGGGCAGTTCATGTCGTGGGCGACCAGCGTGATGCCGGAGCCGTCGGCCTGGGCGTAGAAGATCCGGCCCTTGTCCTGGGTGACGCCGTCGCTCTTGCCGTGGTCGGTGAAGTAGAAGCCGCCGTGGGCGTCGAAGACGATGTCGTTCGGGCCGCGCAGGTCGGCACCGTCGCACTGGGTGTAGAGCACCTCGACCTCGCCGGTCTCCAGGTCGACGGCCTGGATCGAGCCGCTGACGTAGTCCTCGGGGATGCCGCCGGCGAACACGTACGGGCCGAACTCGAAGGCGTACATGCCGCCGCAGTTGGCGATGTAGGCACGACCGTCGGGGCCGATCGCGGCGCCGTTCGGGCCGCCGCCGACCTCGGCCACCACGGTGCGGGTGCCGTCGGGGGAGACCCGGGTCAGGGTGCCGCGGTGGATCTCGACGACGAGCACGTCGCCGTTGGGGAGGGCGACCGGGCCCTCGGGGAACTGCAGTCCGGTCGTGACGACGTCGAACGTCATGAGTGTTTCTCCTGAGTGGTGGGTGGAACGAAATCGGGGGTCAGGCGGGACCGAAGCGGTCCCGGAGGACGTTCTTCTGGATCTTCCCGCTGACGGTCTGGGGCAGGGCGTCGAGGAAGACGACCTGGCGTGGCTGCTTGAAGGACGCGATCCGGTCGGTGCAGCGCGCGATCACGTCCTCGGCGGTGAGCGAGGCCCCGGGCCGGCGCACGACGAAGGCCGTGACGACCTCGCCCCACTTCTCGTCGGGCACGCCGATGACGGCGGCCTGGAGCACGCCCGGGTGGGTGTAGATCGCGCCCTCGACCTCGCTGGAGTACACGTTCTCGCCGCCGGTGATGATCATGTCCTTGGCCCGGTCGACCAGGTAGAGGAAGCCCTCCTCGTCCTGCCGTGCCAGGTCGCCGGTGTGGAACCAGCCGCCGGCGAACGCCTGCTCGGTGGCGGCGGGGTTGTTCAGGTACCCCGTGAACACCTGGTCGCCCTGGACGACCAGCTCGCCGACCTCGCCGAGCGGGCAGTCGTGGCCGTCGGGGTCGACGACGCGGACGTCGACGAGCGCCATCGGCTTGCCGACCGCGTCGAGCAGGTGCTCCTCGCCGCGGGCCGCCCGCTGGTGCGCAGCCTTGTCGAGCGTGATCATGTTGCCGCCGAGCTCGGTCATCCCCATGCCGGCGTACACGACGTCCCCGAACCGCTCGATCGTCCGGCGCAGCACGTCGGGCGGGATCTTCGAGGCGCCGTACCCCATCCACTCCAGGCTGGAGAGGTCGTAGTCGTCGATCCGAGGATGGGCCAGCAGCATCTGCATCATGGTCGGCGCGAAACCGCCGCTGGTGACGCGGTGCTCGTCGACCAGACGCATCCAGCGCTCGGGGTCCCATCCCGACATCAGCACCACCGAGCCGCCGTGGAACAGGTGCATCGGCGTCAGGTAGCCGGCGACGTGGCACAGCGGCATCGCGTTGAGGAAGCAGGTCTCCGGTGTCGGTTCGTAGGCCATGACCGACTGCACCAGCGCGGTGGTGAGGTTGCGGTGACTGAGCATCGCACCCTTCGGACGGCCGGTCGTCCCGCTGGTGTAGAGCAGCCAGGCGGTGGCGTCCTCGGTCACGGGGGCGGGGCGCTCCAGCGAGCTGGCCGCAGCGAGGAGGGCCTCGTAGCCGAGTGCGCCGGCGGGCACGTCCTCGCCGAGGACGACGACGTGCTCGACGCTGGACAGCTCGCTCCGCAGGTCCTGGACCGCCTCGAGGTACGCCGGCTCGACGATGAGGACGCGGGCCTCGGCGTCGTTGAGGATCCAGGTCCACTCGGCAGGGTGGAGCCGGTAGTTGAGCAGGGTCAGTGCCATCCCGGCGGCGGGG
This sequence comes from Nocardioides sp. JCM 18999, assembly GCF_055391175.1. Classification (NCBI taxonomy): domain Bacteria; kingdom Bacillati; phylum Actinomycetota; class Actinomycetes; order Propionibacteriales; family Nocardioidaceae; genus Nocardioides; species Nocardioides sp. JCM 18999. The sequence continues at coordinate 2,259,425 of NZ_AP043887.1, read as the reverse complement.
ACACCGAAGTAGCACTCGACGTACTCGAGGTTGTTCTCCGACAGGATGGCGACCCGGTCGCCGGGGGAGGCGAGGCCGCCGAGCGCGTTGGCCAGGCGGGTCGCGCGGTCGTGCAGCTCGCCGTAGGTGCGACGACCCGCCCGGTCGGGAAGGAGGAGTGCCGTCCGATCCGGTCGCCGGCGGGCGTGGCGCCGCAGCAGATCGCCGTACAGCATCCCAACCTCCCCTTGATTGTGTGCAATCTTAAACCGGCGAGGGAGGTGTCACAAGAGAACGGCCCGGAGCCTTCGTTCGAGAGGTCGGCAGATTGTATGTAATCAGTCGTCGAGGCCGAGCGAGCGGATGGTCAGCAGATTGACCGCCGCGAGCGCCGCCTCGTCGGCGGGGCCCTCGCCGGCGACGCAGCGCAGGTAGAGGGTGCGATCGAGCATCGCCCCCAGGGCCTGGGCCGCGATCTCAGGGTCGACGTCGCGGGGGACCTCGCCGCCGTCCTGCCAGCGTCGGATCGAGGAGGCCATCCGGTCGTACGTCGTCCGGCGGTGGCCCACGCGGAGCTCGGCGAACTCGGGGTCGATGGCGGCGACCTGCTCGACGATCGCCATCAGGCCAGCGTTGCGGCGGTAGCGCTCCCAGTAGGTGCGGTTGGCCCGTTCGAGTCGTTCGCGGGGCGTGCTCGCCGCGGGGGCGTCCGGCTCCGGGGCGAACATCTCCTCGAAGAGTCGCGAGGCGACGGCCGAGAAGATCTCCTCCTTGGAGGAGAAGTGCGTGTAGAAGCTCCCGTAGGCGACCTTCGCGGCCCGGGTGATCTCCGCGACCCGGGCGTCGACGAAGCCGCGCTCCTCGAAGACCGTGCGTGCTCCGACGATCAGCCGTTCGCGGGTGGCGCGACCACGGCTGCTGGCGGGAAGCGGAGTCGGCTCGGACACGGCGGCGAGCGTAGCAGTCAGGCTTGCTCGGAATTGATTGACATGACTATCATGTCAAGTACCGAATCGAAGATCGAAAGGACGTCGACCATGAGCGACTTCGCAGTCAAGGGCATCAACCACCTCGCCCTCGTGTGTTCCGACATGGAGCGGACCGTGGACTTCTACTCCAACGTCCTGGGCTTCCCGCTGGTGAAGACCGTGGAGCTGCCCGGCGGGATGGGTCAGCACTTCTTCTTCGACCTGGGTGGCGACAACCACCTCGCCTTCTTCTGGTTCCCCGACGCCCCGCCGGCCGCGCCCGGTATCGCGATGGCCGCCGGCATGCCCGGTGGGGGAGACCTGACCAGTGCTGTCGGCTCGATGAACCACGTGGCGTTCACGATCCCGCTGGACAAGTTCGAGGAGTATCGCGACCGGTTGATCGAGCGCGGTGTCACGGTCGGCAAGATCCTCAACCACGACGACAGTGAGTCGACGGTCGCGACCGAGATGCACCCCGGCGTCTTCGTCCGCTCGCTCTACTTCCAGGACCCCGACGGCATCCTGCTCGAGTTCGCTTGCTACACCAAGGAGCTCACCGCGGCCGACGTCCGGCACGCACCGGCGAGCGCGCTCTCGGCGACGGTCTGAGAGTCGGCCCCCGCGGGCCGGGTGCGTGCTACTGTCGCACCCGGCAGGATTGCATACAAAGTGGAGGATCGGTCCGATGATCGTCGTGGAAGCCCGGATGCGGGTCCGGCCCGGTGTCGAGGGTGACTACGCCGCCGCCGTACGCGAGCTGATCGCCGCGACGCGGACCGAGCCCGACCACGTCTCCTACACCTGCGCCCGCGACCTGCTCGACGACACCCAGTTCGTCTTCGTCGAGCACTGGGCCGACCTGGACGCCTTCGGTCGCCATCTCGCCACCGAGCACTACGTGTCCTTCAAGGCCGTCACCGGTGACTGGGTGGCCGAGCGGGACGTCCGCTTCCACGAGGTCACCTCGACCACCCAGCGCTGAGCACTCCTCCGCGCCGTACCCCCAGCTCCCCACCGGAAGGAAACACCATGCCCCGCCTGCGCCAGGTCCCTCGCTCCGAGGTCGATTCCGACGTCGTCCTGACGATGTACACCAAGCTCTTCGGCGACCGCGACCCCGTCACGGAGCCGGGCACCGCCACGGGCACCCCGGGCGACTGGTGGACCGTGTTCGCGCTCGCGCCCGACATCTTCAAGCACGCCGTCGACGGCTTCGGCATCTACCGCAGCAGCGCGCGCACGATCGACCCGGTGCTGCGCGAGCTCGGCCAGACCCGCGCCGGCTACCTCGGCGGCTCGCAGTTCGTCTTCTCCCAGCACTGCAAGTCGCTGCGCACCCTCGGGGTCAGCGACGAGAAGATCGCGAACATCAACGCGTGGGGCATCTCGGACCTCTACTCGCCCGAGGAGCGCGCGATCCTCTTCTACACCGACTGCCTGATCTCGGGCTTCGGTCGCGTCGACGAGCCGACGTTCGCGAAGATGAAGGAGTTCTTCACCGACGAGCAGATCTTCGAGTACACCTACATCATCGCGCTGTACGGCATGCACGCCGTGATCACGCGGGCCCTCCGGATGGAGTACGACGACCGCGAGGAGCCCGTCGTCGAGATCGCCGCTCCCGAGGGGTTCAAGGGGATGGACCTCGGCTCGTCCATCAGCCTGGACGACTGATGCACGGCACCCCCACGGCCGCCGAGCTGGTCGAGGCGGTCCGGGAGTTCCTCGAGGGCGAGGTCCTGCCCGGCCTGGAGGGCAGCACGTCCTACCAGGCCCGGGTCGCGATCAACACCTTGAAGATCGTGCAACGCGAGCTCGAGACGGGTGGCGCCGACGTCGCCGCCCACCAGGCCCGACTGGCCGAGCTCGGCTACGCCGACGACGCCGAGCTGTCCGCCGCGATCCGACGCGGCGACGAGGACGGCCGCTACGACCAGGTGAAGGCGGCGATCGCGCAGAGCGTGAGCGCCAAGCTCCAGGTCGCCAACCCCCGCTACCTCCAGGAGAGCAGATGAGCTTCCAGGTCCCCGACCACGTCCGACCGCTGCGCGACGCCGTCCACCGCTTCATCACCGAGCGGGTCGAGCCCAGCGAGCCGGTGCTGCGCGCCGGCGGTCCCGAGGGTGAGGCGCTGCTCGCCGAGCTCCAGGCCGAGGCGAAGGCGCAGGGCTTGTGGGCGCTGGGCCACCCGAAGGAGATCGGCGGTGGTGGCCTCCCGTTCCTCGACTACGTCTACGTCAACGAGATCCAGGGGCGCAGCGAGTACGGCCAGCTCGCCCTGGGGACGTGGACGCTGCAGGACTCGATCATGCTCAACAAGTACGCCAGCCCGATGTGGCGCGACGCGTACCTGGCGCCGATGGTGGCGGGGGAGGTCTCGCCGAGCTTCGCGATGACCGAGCCCGACGTGGCCGGCTCCGACCCGACGCAGCTGCAGACCACCGCGGTGCTCGACGGCGACGAGTGGGTGATCAACGGTCACAAGTGGTTCACCACCGGGGCCGCCGGGGCGGCGTACACGACGGTGATGTGCCGGACCGAGCCCGACGCCGCGCCGCACGCGGCGTTCAGCATGATCATCGTGCCGACCGACACCCCCGGCTACGAGATCGTCCGCGACACCCCGCTGCTCGGCCTGCACGGCAGCGGTCACGGCGGGCACGCCGAGGTGCGCTACGACAACGTCCGGGTGCCCGCGCAGAACCTGCTCGGCGAGCGCGGCCAGGGCTTCGTCATCGCCCAGGAGCGCCTCGGACCGGGGCGGATCTTCCACGCGATGCGGTGGCTCGGTCAGGCCCAGCGGGCCTTCGACCTGATGTGCACCCGGCTCAACGAGCGGGTCGCCTTCGGGGAGCCGCTGGCCAACAAGCAGCTGATGCAGAAGCACGTCTTCGACTCCTACACCGAGATCCAGGCCAGCCGTCTGCTCACCCTGGCCGCGGCCCAGCAGATCGACCAGGGCGACCAGGCCCGCGTCGAGATCGGTGCGATCAAGGTGTACGGCGCCCAGATGCTGCACAACGTGATCGACCGTGCCATCCAGGTCTACGGCGCTGCCGGCGTCACCGAGGACACCCCGCTCAGCGTGATGTACCGCAACGCCCGCTTCGCCCGGCTCTACGACGGTGCCGACGAGGTGCACATCCAGTCCGTCGGCCGCCGGATCCTCGGCGAGTACCGCCGCGGCGGCAACTGGGAGTTCGGCCTCCGCTGATCCCCTGCGGCTCCTCCTACGGGAGGAGCTGCAGGAGCTCCCACTCGTTCTCGGCGACGCGCCGGCCGATGCTGGCCAGCTCGACGGAGCGGTTGACGCCGGAGCGGTGACGCTCGGACTGGTGGATGCAGAGCACCGCCCACTTGAGCGTGCCGAGCACCTGCCACCACGCGAGCGCGTCGCGGTCGACGGTGGTGCCGCTCTCGGCCTCGTAGGCCGCGACCAGGTCGTCGACGGTGCCGAAGCCGCCGACGGTCGGCTCCTCGCCGAAGCGCCAGGCGCGGATGCAGAGCCAGCCCAGGTCCTCCAGCGGGTCACCGAGGTGGGCCAGCTCCCAGTCGAGGACGGCGCGGATGCCCTCGGGTCCGACGATGAAGTTGCCGTTGCGGAAGTCGCCGTGCACGACCCGCGGCTCGACGGCGGCGGGCCGGTGCGCCTCGAGCCAGCGGAAGGCGAGCTCCAGCGCCGGGTGCGCGTGGCCGTAGCCGTCGAACTGGTCGCGCAGCGTGTCGAGCTCGTCGCGCGCGGCCAGACCGGGCACCGCGGAGGCGGGGATCGTGTGGATCCGGGCCAGGGCGACGCCGCACTGGGCCGCCAGCAGTCCGCGGGCCTCGGCGTAGGCCGGGTCGCGCAGGATCCTGCGCGGGATGGTCTCGCCCTCGACGAAGCTCATCACGACGAACGGGACACCGAGGATGCCCTGCTCGTCGCCGGAGAGGATCACCTCGGGGGAAGCCACCCCGGCTGCAGAGGCGGCCACCATCAGCGCGGTCTCGCGACCCATCGCCTCGGCCTCCACGCCACCGGGGGCGTCCATCCGCAGGATCAGCGGCCGACGCTCGGTCGCGTCCCCGACCAGCTCGAAGGACCAGGTGTGCCGGGAGGCACCGGCCGGGATCCGGCGCAGCGCCTCGATCCGCAGCGACGGGTCGCCGACCCGCTCCGCCAGGGGTTCACGCAGCTTCTCCGCCAGGACGTCGGCGGTGGCGGGCGGCGGTGCGGTGGTGGCCACGAAGGAGCTCCTGGGATGTCGGTGAGCCGGACGGTTCGTGTCGAATTGTATGCAATATGTCAGACTGGTGCTACCGCGCCCCACGAAATCGCGTCGGCACCGAGCCTGGTCGGAGGAGAGTCAGCAGTGAACATCATCGAGGTCGGACCCCGAGACGGTCTGCAGAACGAAGCAGTGCTGGTCTCCACCGAGGACAAGATCGAGCTCATCGAGCGCAGCATCGCCGCCGGGGTGCGCCGGATCGAGGCGACCAGCTTCGTCCACCCCGGCCGGGTCCCGCAGATGGCCGACGCCGAAGCGGTGATGGCCGGCGTTCCGCGCCGCGACGACGTCTCCTACAGCGGCCTGGTGCTCAACCGGCGCGGCTTCGAGCGGGCCGTCGTGGCCGGGGTCGACGAGGTCAACATCGTCGTCGTCGCGACCGAGACCTTCAGCCAGCGCAACCAGGGCATGTCCGTGGCCGACGGTGTCCGCGGCGTCGAGGACCTGGCGGCCGAGGCGCGGGCCGCCTCGGTGAGGTTCTCCGTCACGATCGCCGCCGCGTTCGGCTGCCCGTTCGAGGGTGAGGTGCCGGAGGAGCGCGTGGTCGACATCGCCCGACGCGTCGCCGGTGCGGGCGTGGACGAGATCGCGCTCGCGGACACGATCGGGGTCGGCGTACCGGCTCAGGTGTCCCGCCTGGTGGCCGGGATCGGGGCGGTCGCGCCGGGCGTCGACCTCCGGTGCCACTTCCACAACACGCGCAACACCGGCTACGCCAACGCCGTCGCCGCGTACGACGCCGGGGTCCGTGCCCTCGACGCCTCGACCGGTGGCATCGGCGGGTGCCCGTTCGCCCCGGACGCGACCGGCAACATCGCGACCGAGGACCTGATCTACCTGCTCGAGCGGTCCGGCATCGCCACCGGGGTCGACCTGGGGACCGTGATGGACACCGCCCGCTGGATCGAGGGTGTGCTGGGGTCGACCGTGCCCGGTCAGCTGGCGAAGGCCGGCGGCTTCCCGGTGCCGGTCAGCTGACGGTGGGGAAGAGCGCCTCGACGCCCGAGCCCGACTCGTCGATGTGCGCGATCAGGACGTCGCGGCCCATCAGCACGTGCTCCGACATCAGTGTCGCGGCGCGCTGGGCGTTCCCCGACACGATGGCGTCGCGGATCATCTGGTGGAAGACGTGGGACCGCTCGGTCTGAGCGCGGTCGAACTGTCGGAAGGACTGGAAGACGAGCGGGACGTCGACCGTCCGGGCGTGCAACCGGCGCAGTCGGTCGTGGTGGGCCGCGTCGAGGATCGCGTCGTGGATGGTCCGGTTGGCGGCGTCGATGGCCCGGATCCGGTCGATCTCCTCGTCGAAGTCGGCCGCGAGCGCGTCGGCGAAGGCGAGGATGCCGGCGTCGAGCCGGGCCAGCTCGTCGGGCTCGATCCGCTCGGCGGCCAGCTCCGCGCCGTACGACTCCAGGCGGGCTCGGAGGCCGTAGAGGTCGCCGACCTCCTCGAGCGAGACGTCGCGGACGACCGCGCCGCGGTTGGGGACGGACTCGACCAGGCCCTCGGCCTCGAGTCGGCGCAGCGCCTCGCGCACCGGCGTCCGGGAGAGGGAGAACTCCTCGCCGATCCGCTGCTCGATCAACCGCTGACCGGGGGCGTAGCGGCCCTCGACGATCGCGCTGCGGATCTGATCGTAGGCGGTCTGGCTGTTGCCCTGGTGCGTGGCCACGTCGTCGAGCCGTCCCTTCCGTGGTGAGAACTAGATTGTGTGCATGGTAGTCACTCTGGTCCCACGGTGACGGGAAGCGCCGGACTATATACGCGTCAGATCTCGTTTCGGACCTAGACCGAACCTGCAGATTGTGTACAATCTGGCCATGTCTACCTCCTCCGGGCCACTCGCCGGCATCCGCGTCCTCGAACTGGGCAGCTTCATCGCCGGACCGTTCGCCGGCCAGCTCCTCGGTGACTACGGCGCCGAGATCCTCAAGGTCGAGACGGTCGGCTCCGGTGACCCGATGCGCACCTGGGGGATCAACGTCGAGGGTGAGAGCCTGTGGTGGCCCTCGATCGCGCGGAACAAGCAGTCCCTCGCCCTCGACCTGCGCCAGGACGAGGGACGCGCCGTCATCCGGCGCCTCGTCGCCGAGGTCGACGTCGTCCTGGAGAACTTCCGGCCGGGCACCCTGGAGAAGTGGGGCCTGGACTACGCCGCGCTGTCGGCGATCAACCCCCGCCTGGTGATGGTGCACGTCTCCGGCTTCGGTCAGACCGGCCCGCGGTCCAGCGACGCCGGCTTCGGCAGCATCGGTGAGGCGATGGGCGGGATCCGGCACACCACCGGCAACCCGGAGCTGCCGCCGACCCGGGCCGGGATCAGCCTGGGTGACTCCCTCGCGGCGCTGTTCGCCGTGATCGGCACCCTGGCCGCGCTCACCGAGCGCGCCACCAGCGGCCGGGGCCAGGAGGTCGACGTCGCGATCTACGAGGCCGTCGCGGCCCTGATGGAGTCCACCATGGCCGACCACGTCCTCGGCGGGGTCACGCGCGGGCGCACCGGATCGGTGCTGCCCGGGGTCGCGCCGTCCAACGTCTACCCGACCTCCGACGGGGCCGAGGTGCTGATCGCGGCCAACGCGGACAACGTCTTCGGGCGGCTCTGCGTGGCGATGGGACGGGCCGAGCTGGTCGACGACCCGCGCTACCAGGCGCACGCCTCGCGCGGGGAGAACATGGTCGAGCTCGACGGGATCATCAGCGACTGGACCCGCACGCTGACCGGCGACGAGCTGATCGCGGCGATGGAGAAGGCCGGCGTTCCGGCGGGTCGGATCTACACCGCCCCCGACATGGTCGCCGACCCGCACTACGCCGCGCGCGAGATGGTGCTCAGCCTGACCAACCGGATCGGGCTCGAGGTCCCCGCGACCGGCATCGTGCCGAAGTTCTCCCGCACCAAGCCGGCCACGCCGGTCCCCGGGCCGACGCTCGGCGGTCACACCCGCGACGTCCTGACCCGTCTCGCCGGGATTGACGACGCCGCCTGGGAGCGGCTCAGCTCCGACGGAGTCGTGTTCCAGGCTGACTAGATCGCGGCGAGGCCGCCGTCGACCACCAGCGTCGTGCCGGTGACGTAGGACGAGGCGGGGCTGGCCAGGAAGAGCAGTGCTGCGTCGAGCTCGGACTGCTCGCCGAAACGGCCGAGCAGGCTGTGGGTGGCGACCATGTCGCGCAGCTTGTCCTCGCCGTTCTCGCCGCCGGTGGTCATCTCGCTGGCGAAGTAGCCGGGGCAGAGCGCGTTGACCCGGATGCCCTTGCGGCCCGACCACTGCTGGGCGAGGTCGCGGGTGAGGCCGACGACGCCGGACTTGCTCGCCGAGTACGACGCCTGCGGGAACCGTGACCCGACCAGACCATGGACGCTGGCGACGTTGACGATCGACGACCCGGGCTGCATCACCCGGGCGCACGCCTGGGCCATCCAGAAGGTGCCGTTGAGGTTGACGTCGACGACGGCACGGAAGTTCTCGGGCACCTCGCGGGTGGCGGGCACGGAGCCGCCCAGGCCGGCGTTGTTGATCAGCACGTCGACCTGGCCGAACGCCTCGACGGCCGCCTCGACGAGCGCCTGGCACGAGGCCGGGTCGGTGACGTCGGTCTCGCGGACCACGACCTCGGCCCCGCTCGCGCGCAGCTCCTCGGCCACGGCACTGAGTCGATCGATGCGCCGGGCGCCGAGGACGAGGCGTGCGCCGACCTCGGCGGCGGCGCGGGCGAACCCGACTCCGAGGCCGGAGCTGGCGCCAGTGATGACGATGACGCGGTCGTCGAGCCGGAAGCTGCTCAGCAAGGTGGACACGGTGTTCCTTTCGGGTTGCGCACAGGCGCGGATCAGCATACCTTAGCGAGCGCTAAGTAGGGCCGCAATCGGATCAGCGGTCGAACCAGGAGGAACCCATGCGTGAAGCAGTGATCGTCGATGTCGTCCGAACCGCCTCCGGGCGCGGCAAGGCCGGAGGCGCCCTGTCCGAGGTCCATCCGGTCGAGCTCCTCGCGACGGTGCTGAAGGCCCTCGCCGAGCGCAACGACCTCGACCCCGCCCTCGTCGACGACGTGATCACGGGCTGCGTCATGCAGGTGGGGGAGCAGGCGGTCAACATCGGCCGCCAGGGCGTCCTCGCCGCCGGGTGGCCCGAGTCGGTTCCGGCCACCAGCGTCGACCGGCAGTGCGGCTCCAGCCAGCAGGCCGTTCACTTCGCCGCGCAGGGCGTGATGGCGGGTGTCTACGACATCGTCATCGCCGCCGGTGTGGAGTCGATGAGCCGGGTCCCGATGGGGTCGTCGACGATGGGTCAGGACGCGCACGGTCCCTCGATCGCCGCTCGCTACCCCGAGGGCCTGGTCAACCAGGGCGTCTGCGCCGAGCTCATCTCCGACAAGTGGGGCTTCGACCGTGAGGCGCTCGACGCCTACTCGGCCCGCTCGCACCAGCTCGCCGCCGCGACCGCCGCCGCAGGCGGGTTCGACCACGAGATCGTCCCCGTCACCACCCCCGACGGCACCGTGGTCACCGCCGACGAGACCATCCGCGCCACCACCACCGCCGAGGGTCTCGGCGGCCTGCGGGTCGCCTTCGCGACCGAGGAGATGACGGCCCGGTACCCCGGCCACGAGTGGCGGATCACGCCCGGCAACTCCTCCCCGCTCACCGACGGCGCGTCGGCCGCCCTGATCATGGCCGCCGAGACCGCCGAGAAGCTCGGGCTGAAGCCGCGAGCCCGGTTCGCCGGCTTCTCCGTCGCCGGTGACGACCCGCGCCTGATGCTGACCGCGCCGATCCCGGCCACCGAGAAGGTGCTGGCCAAGGCGGGCCTGACGATCGACGACATCGACGCCTACGAGGTCAACGAGGCCTTCGCCCCCGTCCCGCTGGCCTGGCTGGCCGAGGTCGGCGGCGACCTCGAGAAGCTCAACCCGCGCGGCGGTGCGATCGCCCTGGGCCACCCCCTCGGCGGATCCGGCACCCGCATCCTCGCGACCCTGCTCAACCACCTCGAGGCCACCGGTGGTCGCTACGGCCTGCAGACCATGTGCGAGGCCGGCGGCCTGGCCAACGCCACGATCATCGAGCGTCTCTGATGGGGCACGGACTCTGGGACCCGCGCCCGCTCTTCACCGAGGACCACGAGGCCTTCCGCGGCAGTGTGCGCTCGTTCCTCACGCGCACTGTGGTCGACCAGATCGAGACCTGGGACGACGCCGGCATCGTCCCCCGCGAGCCGTGGCTCGCGGCCGGCGAGCAGGGCTACCTCGGCATCAACGCTCCCTCCCACCTCGGTGGCGGGGAAGCCCTGCATGACTTCGGCTTCCGGGTCGCGATGATCGAGGAGTTCGCCAAGGCCGGGGCCACCTCGTTCGCGGCCGGGATCGCGGTGCACTCCGACATCGTCGTGCCGTACGTCGTCGACCTGGCCACCCCCGAGCAGGCCCAGCGCTGGGTGCCGGGGATGTGCACCGGCGAGATCATCGGCGCGATCGCGATGACCGAGCCCGGCACCGGGTCGGACCTCCAGGGCATCCGCACCACCGCCACCCGCACCGAGGACGGCTGGGTCCTCAACGGTGCCAAGACGTTCATCAGCAACGGGATCAACGCCGACATCGTCATCGTGGTCGCCCGCACCGACCCGGACCCGGCCGCCGGGTCCAAGGCGTTCAGCCTGTTCGTCGTCGAGCGCGGCATGCCCGGCTTCGGTCGCGGCCGCAACCTGGACAAGATCGGGCTCAAGGGGCAGGACACCGCCGAGCTGGTGCTCGACAGCGTCCACGTCGGGCCCGACCACCTGCTCGGCGAGGTCGGTGCCGGTCTCGGTTACCTGATGAGCCACCTGCCGCTCGAGCGCGCCCAGATCGCCGTGGCGGCCTGCGCCGGCGCACGGGCCGCGCTGACCTGGACGATCGACTACGTCCAGGAGCGCGAGGCGTTCGGCAGGCCGCTCTCGGCGTTGCAGAACACCCAGTTCGCGATCGCCGAGATGGTCACCGAGCTCGAGGTCACCCAGGCGTACGTCGACGAGGCGGTGCTCCGCTTCAACCGCGACGAGCTCAGCGCGGTCGACGCCGCCAAGGCGAAGTGGTGGGCGACCGAGATGCACAAGCGGCTCGTGGACCGGTGCCTCCAGCTCTTCGGTGGCTACGGCTACATGACCGAGTACCCGATCGCCCGCGCCTACGCCGACACCCGGGTGACGACGATCTACGGCGGAGCCACCGAGGTGATGAAGCACATCATCGCCCGCGACGTCCTGGAGCGGACCCGATGAACGATCTCGTCCGTCCCGTCGAGCTCGGCGCGCTCCTGGCCGACGTGCTCGGCGACGATGCGTGGCGTTCGGTGCAGCCGACGCTGATCGCCGGCGGCAAGTCCAACCTGACCTACCTGCTCACCAGTGCTGCCGGCGATCTGGTGCTGCGTCGCCCTCCGTCGGGGGAGCTGCTGGCCAGCGCGCACGACATGGGCCGCGAGGCCCGGGTGCAGCGTGCCCTGGCGGGCTCCGCGGTCCCGGTCGCGGCGATCCGGTACGTGGACACCACGGGTGATCTGCTCGGCGTGCCGTTCTACGTGATGGAGAAGGTCGAGGGCCTGATCCTGCGCGACGAGCTCCCGGCGGGCTACGCGAATGACCGGGCCGACCGGGTCGCGATGTCCGACGCCCTCGTCGACACGCTCGCCGACCTGCACGCGGTCGACCCGGGCCTGATCGGCCTGGGCGACTACGGACGGCCGCTCGGGTTCCTGGAGCGCCAGGTCCGGCGCTGGCGAGGGCAGTGGGAGGCCTCGAAGACGCACGACCTCGACGACCTCGACCGGCTCGGCGCCTGGCTGACCGACTCGATCCCTGCTCAGCAGGACGCCGCGATCGTGCACGGTGACTACCGGCTCGACAACTGCCTGATGGACACCACCGCGCCCGACCGGGTGGCGGCCGTGCTCGACTGGGAGCTCTCCACCCTCGGCGACCCGCTCGCCGACCTGGGGATGCTGCTCTTCTACTGGCGCGAGCCGCACGAGCCGGCGCCCGCCCTGACGCCCGCGTTGACCCGGCTGCCCGGCTTCCCCGGCCGCGACCACCTGGTCCAGCGGTACGCGGCGACCTCGGGACGCTCGGTCGACGACCTCGCCTTCTACGTGGCGTTCGCCCACTTCAAGTTCGCCATCATCGCCCAGGGGATCGCCGCCCGGGTCGCGGCCGGCTCGATGGCCGGCCAGGACTTCGGTGACCTCCAGGGCGAGGTCGGACGCATCATCTCCGACGGCCTCGCCGCCCGCACCCAGTAAGGAACGACATGGACTTCGCACTCTCCCCGTTGGCCTCCGACACCGTCTCGAAGATGTGGGACTTCATGCGCGAGGAGGTCTTCCCGGCCGAGGCCGAGTGGGCCGCCTACCTCGCCGAGCACGGCGACCACGCCACCCCCGAGGTGCTCGGCCGGCTCAAGGAGTCGGCGCAGCGGCGGGGACTGTGGAACCTCTTCCTGCCGTCGCTCTCGGGGATGACCAACCTCGAGTACGCCGCCGTGGCGGAGGTGTCGGGCTGGTCGCCGGTGATCGCCCCCGAGGCGATCAACTGCCAGGCGCCCGACACCGGCAACATGGAGACGCTGCACCTGTTCGGCACCGACGAGCAGAAGCAGCGCTGGCTCGAGCCGCTCCTCGCCGGACAGATCCGGTCGGCGTTCGTGATGACCGAGCCGGCCGTCGCCTCCTCCGACGCCACCAACATCACTACCGAGATCGTCCGTGACGGCGACGAGTACGTGATCAACGGGACCAAGTGGTGGATCACCGGGGTCGCCGACGAGCGCTGCGAGATCTTCATCGTGATGGGCAAGACCGACCTCGACGCCGAGCCGCACCGGCAGCAGTCCATGGTGCTGGTGCCGCGCGACACCCCCGGCGTCACGATCGTGCGCAGCCTGCCGATCTTCGGCTACCAGGACCAGCACGGCCACTGCGAGATCCGGTTCGACAACGTCCGCGTCCCGGTCGAGAACCTGCTCGCCGGTGAGGGCGACGGCTTCAAGATCTCCCAGGCCCGGCTCGGGCCCGGTCGCATCCACCACGCGATGCGCGCCATCGGGATGGCCGAGCGCGCGTTGGCCCTGATGGTCGAGCGCGCCAGGTCGCGGGTCGCGTTCGGCAAGCCGCTGGCCGAGCAGGGCGTGGTGCAGGAGCTGATCGCGCAGTCGCGGATCGACATCGACCAGACCCGGCTGATGGTCTACAAGACCGCCTGGCTGATCGACCAGGTCGGCGCCAAGGGCGCCCGCACCGAGATCGCCGCGATCAAGGTCGCCGCACCCGCGATGGCCACCGCCGTCATCGACCGCGCGATCGAGGTCTTCGGGGCCGCCGGGGTCAGCAACGACACCCCGTTGGCCTACTTCTACGCCTGGGCCCGCGTCCTGCGGATCGTCGACGGTCCGGACGCGGTCCACCGCCGCACGATCGCCCGCGAGGAGCTCAAGCGGGAGCGCCCCTACACTGGCTGACCATGCTTCGTGACGCCTGGCGGCTGTCGCTCGGGACCCTGACCGCCGTCCCCGTGACACCGCCGGAGGTCGTCGACCGTCGGCGTGCGGGGGCGGCGATGCTGCTCGCCCCGCTGGCGACGATTCCCCTGGCGCTGGCGCTCTTCGCCGTGCTCGTCGCGGGGGAGTGGCTGGACCTTCCGCCCCTCGTGACGGCGCTGCTCGCGGTGGGGGCGACGATCCTCGGCAACCGGGCCTTCCACCTCGACGGACTCTCCGACGTGGTCGACGGGATGGCCGCCTCCTTCGACCGCGAACGCTCCCTGGCGGTGATGAAGTCCGGCACCGCCGGGCCGGCCGGCGTGGTGGCGATCGTGCTGGTCGTCGGTCTCCAGGCGGCCGCGCTGGCGTCGTTCGCGGCCTGGGGTAACTGGGAGGCGGCGGCGTTGTCCGCTGGAGCGCTCTGCGTCTCCCGCGGCGCGCTGGCGATCTGCTGCGCCCGCGGCTTCGAGCCCGCACGTCCCGACGGGCTGGGTCGGCTCTACACCCAGACCGTCCCGCGCTGGGCCGTCGCGCTCGTGTGGCTGGCCGGCGCCGCGCTGCTGTCCGCCCTGGCCGTGCTGGCCGACCTGGCGTGGTGGAGGGGAGCGGTGGCGGCGCTGGTCGCCGTGGTCGCGGTCCTCGTCGTCGTACGGCGCGCGGTGACGCGCTTCGGTGGGGTCACGGGCGACGTCTTCGGCGCTGCGATCGAGCTCGCCTTCGCCGCCCTGCTGATCGCCCTGGCCTGACTAGAGCTCCAGCACCCGGCCGGCGATGACCAGGTGCACCGCGTCGCAGCGGGCGGCGACCCGCTGGTTGACCAGGCCGAGCAGGTCCCGGAACAGCCGACCGGAACGGTGCGAGGGAATCACGCCGAGACCGACCTCGTTGGTGACGAAGACCGTCGGTGCGTCCCGCTGGTCCAGCACCTCCTCGATCCGGTCCACCTCGGCGTTGACCCGCGCCGTCGCGGCGTCACTGGTGGCCTCCCACAGCTCGGCGTCGTCGAGCAGGCGGGTGAGCCAGGTGCCGAGGCAGTCCACGATCACCGCCTCCTCCCGGTCCAGGGCCGTGACCAGGTCGGCGGTCTCCAGCGTCGTCCAGTGCGAGGGCCGCGCAGCCTGGTGGGCCGCGATCCGCGCCGACCAGTCGGGGTCGCCCTCGGCGTCCGGGGTCGGCCCGGGGGCGACGTACGTGACGGTGGCGATGCCCTGCAGCAAGGACTCGGCGTGCCGGGACTTGCCGGAGCGGACGCCGCCGGTGACGAGCACCTTCATCGGTCACCGCCCAACCGCCAGGAGTGCAGCAACCGGCAGTCGTCGTTGGCCCACCACTGCAGGTCGATCCGGTCGAGCGTGAAGCGCACGGGGAGATGCGGTGCCATCCGGGTGCGGACCTCCTCCAACGTGACGCCGCCGGCCGGGTGGTCGAGGGTCAGGTGCGGCACCGGGTCGGGGAACGCCCCGGCGTAGGGCGGGTGGTCGGGGAACGCGGCCACCAGCGCTGCGGTCAGCCTACGGAACGGATCCTCCGGTCGGGGGCGCAGGTGGATCACTCCGCCGGGGAACTCGAGCACCTCCTCGAGGTCGATCTCGGTCGGGGCCAGGGAGGCAGCGATCGAGGCGACCGTCGCCAGGTCGGCCGGGGTCGGTTCGTCGATCCAGGGAGCCAGCAGGGTGATGTGGGCGTGCACGAAGCCGGGGTCGGCCGAGACGAACGAGGCGTCGTAGTACGCCGTCCGTTCTCGGACAACCACGTCGATCTGCGGCACCGGGACGGCGAGCACGGAGTGGCCGAGCGCCATCAGAGCGGATTGATCGATTCGGAGGACTCGCTCGCTCGTCCGAAGCGCAACAGGCGCGCGCGGCGTTCGGCGACCCGGTGCCAGACGTGGTGCTGGAAGGCGAGGGTGAGCCAGCCCGCCAGTGCCATCCCTGAGACGTTGATCAGGATCTGCATCAGGCTGCCCCGGATCTCGTCGCCGAGACCGAACGCGATCCCCACCCCGATGTTGGCCACCGCCGGGATCGTCGTCACCGAGATGAACACCCCCGACAGTCCGCCCACGCGCGCCGAGGTCAGGGACAGCACCCCCGCTGCGGCCGCCACGACCGCGACGATGAACGACCACTTGTCGGGGGTGTAGATGAACCCGGTCTGAGGGCGGGCCGCGGTGACGTCGGCGACGGTGATCCAGCCCAGCCACTTGCCGACCAGGACGGCGATCGTGGTGGCGATGATGCCGACGGTGAAGCCGATCACGAGGGTGGCCAGGGCACGTCGGAGGAGCCCATAGCGGTGCCTGACCAGAGCGACGCCGAGGGCGGCGATCGCCCCGAACTCCGGCCCGATCACCATCGCGCCGATCACCAGGATCTGCGAGTCCAGCACGATCGCGACCGCGGCGATCAGCGACGCCAGCACGAACAGGCTGGCGAACGTCCAGTTCGCCTCGCTGTCCTCGTAGGCCTGCTGCGTCACGTCGGCCCACACCACGGTGTCGGCACCGCTGCCCGGCGCGATCCGGGAGGCCGCCAGGCCGGGTTCGGACAGCCAGGCTTGGACGGGATCGATCTGGATGCTGCCCTGCTGGGAGATCCCGAGGGCGTCGAGCCGCTCGACCACGTCGTTGGCAGCCTCGCGCGCGACGCTCGCCATCACGACGTCGCCCGGCGGGCGCAGCGACGCGCCCGGCAGGAGCGCCAGCTCGCTGACGGCCGGATCGCTGCGGAGGACGTCCAGGGCGGCCGGGGTGAGCTCACTCGGGGTGGTCAGGCGCAGACGCAGCATGTCCGGCATTCTTGCGGCTGGGCGGCGCCGCTGTCGTGACCCGGCATGATGGCCCCATGGACTTGGCTTACCCCGTCGTCATCAAAGCGGCCCGCACCTGGCTCAAGGTCGGTGACATGCGGATCCGGATGACCGGCGGTGAGCACATCCCCGAGACCGGCGGAGCCCTGATCGCGGTCAACCACCTCTCCTACATCGACTACGTGATGGCGGGCTTCCCGGGCGCCGAACGTGGGCGGTTGACCCGGTTCATCGCGAAGAAGGAGATCTTCGACAACAAGGTCGGCGGACCGGTGATGCGCGCGTTCCACCACATCCCGATCGACCGCGCCAGCGGCCGGGAAGGGATGCGGATCGCGTCGGAGAAGCTGAAGGCGGGGGAGCTCGTCGGGATCTTCCCGGAGGGCACGATCTCGAACAGCTTCCTGATCAAGGAGGTCAAGACCGGCGCCGTCCGGATCGCTGCCGATGCCGGCGTCCCCCTGATCCCGATGGTGCTCTGGGGCACGCAACGGATCCTGGCCAAGGGTCACAAGGCCGACTTCTCCCGGCACCGCACGATCGGGATCAGTGTCGGTGAGCCGATGCACGTCACCGGCGAGGACCCGATCGCGGAGACCGCCGAGCTCAAGAAGCGGATGGAGGCGATGCTCGACGAGCTGATCCGCAACCACCCCGCCGAGGAGCAGCCGCCGGGTTCGTGGTGGCTCCCTCGCGCGTACGGCGGCTCGGCACCGACCATCGAGGAGGCGGCTGCGGCCTACGCCGAGGAGCGACGCCTGCGCGCGGAGAAGAAGCGCGCGAAGAAGGGCTCCTAGGCCGCGAACTCCGTCAGCTGCGGTCGCGCGTAGGCCGCGCGGAGACGCTCGTAGCGGCGACGGTTGGCGGCCAACGGGTCGAGCAGCAGCCAGGACGGCAGGACGCGTCGTCCGGCCCGGATCAGCCGGGTGTACAGCCGGAACTCCCACGCCTTGCGGCGCGTCCAGGTGATGCCCAGCAGGTCACGCATCACCGGGTGCGCCGTGGCCTCGCCGCAGATCCGGGCGGGGCGGGAGAGCAGCGGCGTGGCGAGCCGCCACAGGGGCGTGATCGCCCGGTGCAGCCACCGCGGCCCGATCAGGGTGGGCACCGGCAACGCGCTGAAGCTCTCCGCGGCCCACTGCAGGAACGGGTTGTCGGCGAGCTCGAAGGTGGCGACCTCCTCGTAGTACGCCTCCATCTCAGCGACCGTCGGCGGCACGGACGCGGCATCGCTGGGCAGATCGGTGTCGCTCATCCAGAGCACGGTGCGGTAGACCACCTCCCGTTCCTCGGTGCTGAGGCCGGGGTAGGTGCTGATGTAGCCGGTGTAGAAGACGAGCAGGCTGCTGGTCCCGACCCACTTCCACAGCGCGGGGTTGAGCGCGCTGTAGCGCTCGCCGGCGAAGTCGCCCGTGCCGCGCCCGTGCACCTGGCCGTGCAGCACCTTCAACCGCTCCGAGGTGGCCCGGCGGTCACTGTCGTCGCCGAAGAGCATCAGCGGTCCCCAGAGGTAGCTGCGCACCCCGCGGTTGGTGAAGTTCTCCGCGAACCGTCCCGTCGCGTCGACCGCCGCGGCGACCTCGCGATAGGCCACCTGGTCCAGGGCGAGTCGGCCGTAGAGCCCGAAGGCGAGCGGGGTGCCGACCCACCAGCGCACGTCGTCGGCGAGCTCGTGGTGCGGCTGGGAGGGGTGCCACGGGGGCACGCTGGTCGATTCCATGGGGGAGCACTCCTGGATCAAGTGTCAACGCACGTTGACAGATCTATCAGACCAGTGCTCACCCCATCTGTCAACGGATGTGTCACGATGGCGTCGTGTCCACGATCCCGACCGAGCCGCGTCGTTACGCGGGAGCCTCGGCCGCCGAGCGCACGGCCGAGCGCCGGGCACGGCTCCTGGCCGCCGGGCTCGACCTGATGGGCGGCGGCGGCACGTCGGCGGTGACCGTGCGCGGCGTGGCCGAGGCCTCGGGGCTCGGAGCGCGCTACGTCTACGAGAGCTTCCCGACGATCGAGGAGCTCCAGGTCGCGGTGTTCGACGCGATCGCGACCGAGGCGGCGACCCGGGCGATCGCCGCGTTGGCGTCGGTCCCCGACGCGGGGGACGAGACCACCCGGGCGGCCCGGACGCGGGCGGTGCTGGCCGAGATGGCCGACCTCATGCTGGAGGACCCGCGCAAGGGGCGGATCGTGCTGCTCGAGGCGGTCTCCTCGCCCATCCTGGGGCCGCGGCTTCGCGAGGAGAGCCGGCACTTCGCCGCGATGCTGGCCGCCACGGCCTCGTCGGGCGACCCGCTGGCCGAGGCGGCCGAGCTCTCGCCACGGCTGCGCATCCTCGCCCAGTTCCTGATCGGGGGAGTGGCCCACGCCCTGGCCGCGGTCCTCGAGGGCGACGTCACCGCGAGCCGTGACGAGGTGGTCGACATCCTGGTCGACGTCTTCGGTGTCGTCGACGGTTTGGTCGTGGGCGAGATCGGCGTATCCTCGAATTAGTTGAAGGTACAACTAAGGAGCGAGAGATGTACGCCGACCCGCGCACTGCCCAGGCCGATGCCGAGATCGCCGCGACCCACCCGTTCGCGGCTCACCTGCGTCGCGCGGCCGCGGTCGAGGCCGCCGTACCGCACCGGGACTGGACCCCGGCCGACGGTCCGCTGCCCGCGCTCTACCTGAGCCACGGCGCACCGATGCTCTTCGAGATGACCGACTGGATGACGGAGCTGCACACCTGGGCCCGGGCGCTGCCGAAGCCGACCGGGATCGTGATCGTCTCCGCGCACTGGGAGCAGGCGCCGCTCAGCCTCTCGGTCGCGCGTCCCCTCGAGCTGGTCTACGACTTCGGTGGGTTCGACCCGATGTACTACCGGATGCGGTACGACACCCCGGACTCCGGACACCTGGCCGACCGGGTGCGCGGCCTGATGCCGGACACCGAGACGGTGCACCAGCACGTCAGCCGCGGCTTGGACCACGGTGCCTGGGTGCCGCTCAAGATCATGTACCCCGCCGGTGACATCCCGGTGCTGCAGGTGAGCATGCCGACGCACGACCCCGATCGTCTGCTGGCGCTGGGCTCCCGGCTGCGGGACCTGCGCGACGAGGGCGTGCTGGTGATCGGGTCCGGGTACATGACCCACGGACTGCCCTTCATCGACTGGCACCAGCCCGACCAGGTGCCGGGCTGGTCCAGCGACTTCGACGTGTGGGCCGCCGAGACGCTGGCGCGGGGCGACCTCGAGACCCTGGCCGCCTTCCGTGAGGCGGCTCCCGGGATGCCCTACGCGCACCCGACGGTGGAGCACTTCACGCCGCTCTTCATCACCCTGGGCGCGGCCCAGGACCCGACAGCAGCGCCGACCACCCGGATCGACGGCTACGCGATCGGCCTGGCCAAGAGGTCGGTCGAGGTTGCCTGAGCGGCCCGAGCAACACGAGCAGCCGCGCTGGCTCGACCCTGACCAGCTGGCCGCCTGGCAGCGGGTGGTGGCGATGGTCGAGCTGCTGCCCGCCGCGCTCGACGCCCAGCTGCGGCGGGACGCCGACCTGACCCACTTCGACTACTACGTGCTGGCGATGCTCGCCGACGCCCCAGAGCGCACCATCCGGATGGCCGACCTGGCCAGCAGCACCAACGCGACCCTGCCGCGGCTCTCGCACGTGGTGAAACGGCTCGAGGCGCGGGAGTACGTCGAGCGGATCCCGTGCCCTGAGGACCGGCGGGCCACGAACGCCCGTCTGACCGAGACCGGTCGTCGCGCCCTGGTCGCGGCGGCCCCCGGGCACGTCGACCTCGTCCGCGACACGGTGATCGACGCGCTCAGTCCCGACCAGCTGGCGCAGTTCGCCGAGATCGCCGACGTCCTGCTCGAGCGCCTCGATCCCGAGGGACGGTTCGGCTACCGCGCCGGCTGAGCGTGCAGCGCCTCGGCGAGGCCGCGCAGGGTCGAGGCCGGATGGTCCGAGCCGGGGAAGTAGGCGCACACCCGGTCGGCGATGTCGCCGAACCGGCGCCCGATCTCGGTCGCGCACTCCTCCGGGGTGCCGACCACGGCCAGCGTGCGCAGCATCGTGTCGTCGATCAGCTCGATCATCGCGCCGATCTCGCCGCGCTTGCTCAGCTCGTTCAGCCGCGGACCGAGGTCGCCCCAGCCCTCGATCTCGAGCACCGGCCAGTACGCCGGGGTGGACCCGTAGAAGGCCAGCAGGGCTCGGACGCCCATGCTCGCCTGCTCGATCTCGGCGGCCGTCGTACCCATCGCCACGATCGCGGCCGGGAACAGGTCGAGGTGCTCCCGACCGGCCCGGTCCAGGCCGGCAGCCACCGCGGGCAGGGTGCGTTCCCGGATGTGGGTGTGGCTGTGGAACGGCATCACCAGCAGCCCGTCGGCGACCTCCGCCGCGGTCCGTGTCATCACCGGTCCCAGCGCGCCCATCACGACCGGCGGGACGCCGTACGGGTTCGGGCCGGGGATGAAGGTCGGCGGCATCAGGGTGTGCCGGGTGAAGTCGCCGCGGAAGTCGAGTCGGGTCCCGTCCTGCCACGACGCCAGGATCGCCTTGGTTGCCAGCACCGACTCCCGCATCCGGGCCGCTGGCCGGTCCCAGGTGCTGCCGTAGCGCTTCTCGATGTGCGGCCGGATCTGGGAGCCCAGCCCGAGCCGGAACCGGCCCTTGCTCATCACCTGGAGGTCCCAGGCGAGATGTGCCAGGTGCATGGGTGACCGGGGGAGCGCGATCGCGACGTTGGTCATCAGGTCCGTCTCGACCGCGGTCGAGGCGGCGATCAGGGGAGCGAAGACGTCGTGCGGCCCCTCGAACGTGAAGAGGCCGTCCACCCCGGCGGCCACCAGCTCCTGGGCTCGGGTGACTGCTTCGGCGGGGCCGCGATCGAGTTGTACGTCCAGCAACACGAGAACGTGTTCTACGCTCGCGGCCATGAATGCGCAAGGGTTGTTCACCGGTCGGTCGGTGATCGTGAGCGGCGGCAGTCGTGGCGTCGGGCTCGAGGTGGCGCGCCAGCTGGTGGCCGAGGGCGCGGCCGTCGTGCTCAACGGCCGCGATCCCGAGGTGGTCGCCCGAGCCGCCGACGAGGTGGGCGCGATCGGTGTCGCCGGGTCCGCGGCCGATCCGCAGGTGGCGGACCTGCTCGTCGCGACCGCCGTCGATGCTGCGCCGCTGGGCGCCCTGATCAACTGCGCCGGCACCGCCGAACCGGTCGGTTCCTCGATCCTCGAGATCGACTCCGCGACCTGGCACGGCCTGATCGACGCCCATCTCCATGCCACGTTCGAGACCTGTCGCGCCGCGGCTCCGCACCTGGTCGAGACCGGCGGCGCGATCGTCAACACCAGCTCGCACGCCTTCACCGGAACCTTCGGTGGCACCGGGTACGCCGCCGGCAAGGGTGCGGTGAACAGCCTGACCTACGCCCTGGCCGCCGAGCTGCGCGAGCACGGGGTCCGGGTCAACGCCGTCTGTCCCGGCGCCGCGACCCGGCTCTCCACCGGACCGGAGTACGAGGAGACGGTGCGCGGGCTGCACCGTCGCGGGCTGCTCGACGACCTGATGCTGGCCGGCTCACTCGCCCCGCCGCCACCGGCCCACGCCGCGGCGATGTACGTCTTCCTCGCCGGCCCGCTGGCCGCGGGGATCACCGGGGAGGTGCTCTCCGCCGCCGGCGGGTACGTCGGCAGGTTCGCCTCGCCGAGCGAGGCGATGGTCACCTACCGCGACCACGCCACGTCTCAGCCGTGGACACCGACGGAGCTGGCCGAGCTCCTCACGTAGGTGCCCTTGCCGGTCGGCAGCGGCATGTCCAGCGTGGTGCGGATCCCCGGCGCCGCCGCGACCACGTCCGGGATCGAGTTCACGATCCGCCCGCAGGCGGCCACGATCGCGGCGTGGTTGTGGTCGCCGTGCTCGCTGCTCGGCACGATGTCGACGACGTAGCTGGGCTCCCCGGTGATCTCGACCCGGTAGGCACCGCCGCCACTGGCCGGACGCGCCCAGTCGGGGCGCAGGTCCTCGCGGGTGCGGGTGACGTGCTCGACCACGATCGCGGGCCGGCCGTCGACCAGGCCGGAGATGGAGAACTTCAGGGCCGCGATGGTGCCCTTCTCGATCCGGCCGGCGGCGATGTCGTAGGACTCGGGAGCGGGCTCGGCCTCCCAGGCCTCGACCACCTCGTCGATCTCGACGCCGATCCCGGCCGCCATCATCCGGATCGCCGTGCCCCAGGCGAAGCCGAGCACCCCGGGGAGGAAGAGCATCGGCGTGGCATCGATCGGAGCCCCGAAGCCCATCAGGTCGAACATCACCTCGGCGCCGTCGTACGTCGCGTAGTCGGCCAGCTCGTAGCAGTGGATCTTCTCGATCCGTTGACAGGTGCTGGCCAGGGCCAGGGGGATGAGGTCGCTGGCGAAGCCCGGGTCGACCCCGGTGATGTAGAGCGTGGATCCGCCGGCGGTGGCGGAGGCCTCGACCTTGTCGATCACCGACTGGTCGAGCGTTCCCCACGGGTACTGCAGGGTGCCGGGAGCCGAACCGACGACGTCGATCCCGGCCTCGAGCAGGGTGCGCACGTCGCGGGTCGCCTCCACCGGTCGGGTGTCACCCATCGCGCAGTAGACGGCCACCTGGGGGCCGCTCGCGATCAGCTCGGCCAGGGAACCGACGGCCGTGATGCCGGTGACCACGTCGAGGCCGGCGAGCTCCCCGGCGTCACGTCCGACCTTGTCCGGGTTGGTCGTCGAGACGGCGACCAGCTCGAACCGATCGTCGTCGATCAGCTGGCGGAGCGTGAGCATGCCGGCGTTGCCGGTGGCGACCTGGGCGACCCGAATGGGCATCGAAACTCCTGCTGATTGAAGGACGTCGAGGAATGGAACCTGTTCTAGTTTCCTGAAATCTACGTTATCGTCCGCCGCATGGGTCGTGTTGAAGGAAAGGTCGTCCTGATCAGTGGCGGCGCACGCAACATCGGTGGCGCCA
Organism: Nocardioides sp. JCM 18999; assembly: GCF_055391175.1. NCBI lineage: Bacteria > Bacillati > Actinomycetota > Actinomycetes > Propionibacteriales > Nocardioidaceae > Nocardioides > Nocardioides sp. JCM 18999. The sequence continues at coordinate 2,235,892 of NZ_AP043887.1, read as the reverse complement.
GCGCCCGCCGTCTCGTCGCCGAAGGCGCCCGCGTCGTCATCGGTGACCTCCTCGACGAGGAGGGCAAGGCGCTCGCCGACCAGCTGTGCGCCGAGTTCGGCCCCGACGCCGCCCGCTACACGCACCTCGACGTGACCAGCTCCGACGAGTGGGCCGACGCCGTCGCCTTCACCCTCGCGGAGTTCGGTGCGCTGCACGTGCTGTTCAACAACGCCGGGATCTTCAACGGCGGCCAGCTGCAGCGCTACAAGCAGGCGCAGTGGCAGCAGATGCTCGACGTCAACCTGACCGGAGCCTTCCTCGGCGCCCAGGCCGCGGCCGACGCGATCATCGCAGCCGGCGGCGGCTCGATCATCAACACCTCCTCGATCGAGGGTCTGCGCGGAACGCCCTGGGCGCACGGGTACGTCGCCTCGAAGTGGGGCCTGACCGGACTGACGAAGTCGCTGGCGATGGAGCTGGCGCCGCACGGGATCCGGGTGAACTCGCTGCACCCCGGTCGGATCAGCACCCCGGCCACCGACCAGATGCCCGACGACCTGATCCCGATCCCGCTGGGTCGTCCGGGCAAGCCCGACGAGATCGCGACGTTCGTGGTCTTCCTCGCCAGCGACGAGTCCAGCTTCGCCACTGGTGCCGAGTTCGTCGTCGACGGCGGAACGGTGATGCACATCCCGACCAAGATCTGAGCACAATGGCGCCGTGAGCACCCTGGCTGCGGCGGACGTCGAGCGGATCACCGGCACGTACTTCATCGAGGGTGCGGGCGGTCGGCGGAACCTCCAGACCTTCTGGGTGATGCTGGTGCTGGCCGCGATCATCGCCTCCGCCGGTGTGGTGGGCGACTCCACGGCCACGGTGATCGGCGCGATGATCGTCGCCCCGTTGATGCGCCCGATCCTCGGCACCGCCTGTGCCCTGGTCCTCGCCCGTCGCCGTCAACTGGTGATCAACCTCGGGCTGGTCCTGGCCGGTGCCGTGGTGGTGATCGCGATCGGGTACGTGCTCGGGCTGCTCACCCCGCTCGCTGTGACCGCAGAGACCAACAGCCAGGTCGCGTCCCGGGTGAACCCGAAGCTGATCGACCTCCTCGCGGCACTCGCCACCGGCACGGTCGGCGCGTACGCGGTGGTCCGCTCCGACGTCTCCGACAGTCTGCCCGGCGTGGCGATCGCCATCTCCCTAGTTCCGCCGCTGGCCGTGGTCGGGCTGACCCTCGAGTCCGGAGCCGGTAGCCAGGCGCTGGGAGCGCTGCTGCTCTTCGGCACCAACGTTGCGGCGATCATCGTCACCGGGATCTGCGTGCTGTTGGTCGTTCGTTTCCGCGAGGCCGCACGGTCCTCCGGCGGCGAGGTCGGCCATCTCACCGGCCGCTCGCTCACGGTCGTCATCGCTGCCCTGGTCCTGGTGGCCGTCCCGCTGACGTTGGGCAGCGTGCACGTGGTCGACCAGCAGAGGACCATCTCGAAGGCCCAGCCCGTCGCGGAGGAGTGGGCGGTGAGCCAGGGCTGGGAGATCACCGACCTCTTCCTGCGTTCCGGGGTGCTGCACGTCGTCGCCCTGGGTGGTCAGCCCGAGGCCGACCCGGAGGAGCTGCGCCAGGCACTCGACGATGCCGGGCTCTCCGACGTTGACGTGGACGTCAGCCTGGTGCTCGGCGGGTCCAGGGACCTGCCGGCCTCCGGCGTGCCACAGTAACGCCATGCGGAGGTTCTCCATCCGGTCAGGGGACGTGGGCCGGCTCGTCTGGAGCTGGGCCGTCGGGGCCGTCTCGCTGGTCATCGCCGACATCGTGCTGCCGAACCTGAGCGCCGACTCGATCTGGGTCTGGTTCGGGGTGGCACTGATCACCGGCATCGTCGGGGCACTGCTGCGACCGGTCCTGGTGATGGGTGCCGCGGTGATCGGGTGGATCGCCGTCTTCGCGCTGGCCTTCCTCGGGCAGGCCGTCATCCTCAGCGTCGCGTTGGCGCTCGTGCCCGCCGTGCACGTGGGTTCCTTCTGGACGCTGGTCGCGGCCGCCTGGATCACCGCCATCCTCGCCACCGTCCTGGAGTGGCTCAGCACCGCCGGGACCCCGGACCACCTGGTCGCCCTGCTCGCTCGCGACGTGCGGCCCGGCAAGCGCAGCGAACCGATCGAGGACCCCGAGGTCACCGGCCTGATCATGATCCAGCTCGACGGGGTTCCGTTCCCGCTGGTGCGCTGGGCGTTGCAGTCGGGCCTGATGCCCACCCTGCGACGCTGGGTCGACAGCGGCAACCACGTCGCGCGCGAGTGGACGGCCCAGCTGCCCTGCACGACTCCGGCCAGCCAGCTCGGCATCCTGCACGGCACCTCCGCGGGCGTCCCGGCGTTCCGCTGGTACGACCGTGAGCTCGGCCGGATCCTGGTGGCGAACAAGCCGGCCGACGCCCGCGTGATCGAGGAGCGGGCGAGCACCGGGCACGGCCTGCTCGCCGACGACGGTGCCTCGATCAGCAACCTCTTCTCCGGGGACGCGGTCAGCTGCTCGATGGTGATGAGCCGCACCGGCCTCACCCGCGGCAGCCTGCAGACCCGCAAGGTGCTGGCCACCTTCATGGCCCGGCCCGAGGGGTTCGCCCGCAGCTTCGGACGCGCGATCGCCGAGATCGTGCGGGAACGGCAGCAGGCCCGGCGCCAGCGGGTGCGTGACGTCGTACCCCGGATGAACCGGCCCTGGGAGTTCGCCGGCCTGCGCGCGGTCACCAACGGCCTGCTCCGCGACGTCAACATCACCCTGGTCGCGCGCGAGATGGAGATCGGCCGCAAGTCCATCTACGTCGACTTCGTCGACTTCGACGAGGTGGCCCACCACGCCGGCGCGGTGCGGCTGGAGTCCTTGGCGGTGCTCGGCGACCTCGACCGGATCGTCGACGTGATCTCGCAGCTGGCCGAGCTCGCCCCGCGCACCTACGAGATCGTGCTCGTCTCCGACCACGGCCAGTCGACCGGCGAGTCCTTCGCCGACCGCTACGGACAGGGCCTGGACGGCCTGGTCCGCGAGCTGATCGGCGCCTCCGTGCACTGGGAGGGCGCACCGGTCGAGGGCTGGGGCCGGGCCGGCTCCATCGTCGAGGACGTGGCGGCGACCTCGAAGCCGTCAGCCGTGGCCGGGGGACTGGCCCGCACCGCACGCCGGCACCAGGGCAACAGCGACGCACCCGAGGCCGAGCCCGTCGTGCTGGGTTCGGGCAACCTCGGTCTGATCTACTCCGGGACGTCGGAGCGGTGGAGCCTCGAGGTGCTGGAGGAGGAGTGGCCGGGCCTGATCGACGGGCTCGCGGATCACCCCGGGATCGGCTTCATCGCGGGCGTCGACGACGCCGGGACTCCGTTCGCGATCGGTGGCGGTGGGCGGCAGAACCTGCTCACCGGCGAGATCCAGGGGACGGACCCGCTGCTGCTCTTCCCTGCCCACTCGGCCCGGGTCCTGGCCACGGCCCTCGCCGATCCGCGGGCGCCTGACCTCTACGTCAACAGCCTGGTCGACCCGAGCACCGACGAGGTCGCGGCGTTCGAGGACCTGGTCGGGTGCCACGGTGGACTGGGCGGCTGGCAGGACCGCGGCCTGGTCGTCGCGCCGACCTACCTCTGGACCAACGAGGACCAGGTCGAGGGCGCCGCGGCGCTGCACCGCGAGCTGGTGCGGATGCTCGAGGCGCTCGGCCACCGCAAGGACCTACCCCCGATCAGCGCGGAGCGAGTAACCTCCGTGCCTGACTCGCCACGTGCACAGGAGATTGCTGATGTCTGATTCGCCGCAGCCCTCGGCATCCGTCGACGGAGGCGGCATTCCCCGCGGCCTCCTGATCGTGATCGGCCTCGCTGCCGGCGTGATCACGATCTTCGGCATCCGGGCGATGTCCGGCATCATCGGGCCCGCGTTCCTGGCCATCGTGCTGGCGATCGCCGCCAGCCCGGTCCGGCGCTTCCTGGTCAAGAAGGGCTGGCCGTCCTGGCTCGGCAACCTGATCTCGCTGCTCACCGTCTATGTCGGTCTGATCCTCTTCAGCCTCGCCATGCTCGTCGCGCTGGCCCACTTCGGCACCTTGATCCCCGAGTACAAGGACGAGTTCGCCAACACCATCGCCGACGTCACGTCCTGGCTGAAGTCCGTCGGAGTCGATCAGGACCAGCTCGACAAGATCCGTGAGTCCCTCGACCTCGGTCGCCTCGCCGACCTGATCACCAGCCTGCTGCTCGGCACGTTCTCGATCCTCGGCAACGTGGTCTTCATCGTGACGATGGTGCTCTTCGTGGTGATGGACGCCGGCAAGTTCAGTGACAACCTCGAACAGCTCTCGGCGTACCGGCCCAACTTCGTCCGTGGCCTGTTCCAGTTCGCCACCGGGACCCGGATCTACCTGCTCGTCTCGACGGCGTTCGGGCTGGTCGTGGCGGTCATCGACACGGCGATGCTCACGGCGATCGGGGTCCCGGGCGCTGCGCTGTGGGGTCTGCTCGCCTTCATCACCAACTACGTGCCCAACATCGGCTTCGTGATCGGACTGATCCCGCCGGCCATCCTCGGTCTCCTCGAAGGTGGCTGGGAGATGGCCCTCGCGGTGATCGTCGGCTACATCGTGATCAACACCGTGATCCAGTCGATCATCCAGCCCAAGATGGTCGGCGACGCCGTCGGTCTCTCGGCCACCGTCACCTTCCTGTCCCTGGTGGTGTGGTCGTTCATCCTCGGCCCGGTCGGCGCGGTGCTGGCCGTGCCGCTCTCGCTCTTGGTCCGCGCGATGTTCGTCGACGTGGATCCCAAGGCCCAGTGGTTCAACGCCTTGATCGGCGGCAAGGTGACACCGCCGCCGGAGGAACCGTTGGGCAGCACCGAATCCTCGGATTCACCCCCACCCGCACCCTGAGAGGTATCGCATGTCGTTTCTCGAAGTTTTCTGGCTGATCGTCGTCTCGTTCGCGTTCGTCGCCTACTTGATGGTGATGTTCTCGATCATCGTCGACCTGTTCCGTGACCACGGGACGTCCGGATGGCTCAAGGCAGTCTGGATCATTTTCCTGATCGTGTTCCCGCTGATCACCGCGCTGGTCTACCTGATCGCCCGCGGCGACGGCATGGCCGAGCGCAGCGCCAAGGAGTACAAGGAGGTCAAGGCGGCCCAGGACGAGTACATCCGCTCCGTCGCTTCCCCCACCTCCGTGTCCGACCAGATCGCGCAGGGCAAGGCCCTGCTCGACTCCGGCGCCATCACGCAGGCGGAGTTCGACCAGCTCAAGGCCAAGGCTCTTTCCTGATCCAGCAGACGGCTCCGGCGGCACCGATGAGGTTCGGTGCCGCCGGAGCCGTTAGTTTCGTCCCATGAGCGTGGTGCAACTCGGGATCTGTGTCGGTGGTCTGCTTCGGACCTGGGACGACTCCGGCACGCAGCTGTGGGTGGTCGAGGACGACGCCGCTCTGGTCGCCCTGCAGGGCACCGGCGTGCTGGACCGGACCGAGCGCGGCGAGGATCGCTACCGGGAGGCCGGCGAGCTCGACCTCAGTGACCCGCAGGCGCCGCTGCTGCGGCTGGCCGGCGACGTGACGCTGAGCCTGGCTCCGGCGCAGGGGCAGGTCGCCCCGCGGGCCGACGCTCCGCAGGAGTTCGTCCGGGCGATCAACCAGGCCGTGCGCCACGTCGCGGAGAACTTCGAGTACCTGGTCGTCGAGATCGGTGGCCCGCAGGCGCCGCTCGAGCCGTACGCCTTCTTCGCCCTGCACGTCGACGACGAGGGCACGCAGCTGTCCACCGTCGAGGTCTGCCCGCCGCCGCGCGAGAGCACCCTGTGGGCGCAGCACGTCGCGGGCGGTGAGCCCGTGGTGTCGCTGAGCGCCCCGGCCAGTGCCGAGGCGATCGACATGGCGCCGTACTACCTCGCCGACGCCGTGCCCGGATGGGGCCTGCTGCCCTGGGACGTCGCCCTCACGTACGGCGTCCGGAGCTAGGCCCGAACTAGGCGATGTCGGCGTTCGCGTCGGAGGTCGGTGCCACACCGATCAGCCGGTCGCGCAGCTCGCACAGCACGGTGAGCTCGGTGGTGAACCGCGTGGTCGACTCGCCCACCCGGACGTCGTCGAAGTAGTGGTGCCGCATCGCGGCCCGCGCGATCCGGTGCTCGTCGTGGTCGAGCCGGTCCGCGATCAGAGCGCTGAGCGCGCCCAGGTCGATCAGGTCGCGGGAGTCGAGCACGTCGGCGACCCGGCTGACCGGGACCTCCTGGCGGAGGGCCTCGCCGTCGTGGTGCCGGTCGGTGATCAGGATCGGCTTGTCGGTGCGCAGGTAGAGCCAGTCCAGGCCGACCGAGGAGACGTCGGTGATCATGGCGTCGCAGACCGGCATCACCGCCAGGATGTCGCCCTCGAGCACGACCTCGTGGCCGGCCGCGGGGTCGGCCAGGGCGGCAGCCCCGATCCGCTCGAGGATGGCGCGGTGCCCCTCCGCGATCGCGGGGATCTGTGAGGTGGTCACCTTGGGGTGCGGCTTGTAGACCATCCGGACGTCGGGGGTGGCGAGGATCGCCTCCGTGATCTCGTCGCCGAACACGTCGACCGAGGTGTAGCAGTTGTAGTCCGCGTCGCCCTCCCAGGTCGGCGCGTACAGCACGGTGCGGCGCTCGGAGGTGCGCACGATCGGCTCGGGCTGCAGGTCCAGCTGCGGCCGTCCGATCCGGACCAGCTTGGTCGAGTCGAACTGGAGGAGGCCGCGCTCGATCCGCTGGGCCGCGGCCTCACCGGCGACGAAGACCCGGTCGTAGGCCTTGGCGTTGTTCGAGACCATCGAGTGCTTGTCGGACTCGCCGTGGTTGATGTGGACGTGCAGCATCCGGTTGTCGAGCAGGGACTGGAAGTTCCGCATCGAGTTGTTGCAGTACACGACGACCTTGGCGTCGAGCCGCGGGTACAGCTCGTGCAGGTCGTGGAACTCAGGGGCGCAGTGGACCGGCAACGTGGTCCGCTCGCGGACGATCGCGGCGGTCTCCGGGTCGCGGGTGACCACGCCCACCCGATGCGTGCTATCGACCTTTTCAAGCACCGGGATCCACTGCAGGAGCTGGTAGACGCGGGTCGCGTCGTCGGCGAAGTAGGCGATGACATCAAGGGTGGGGGGCTTCTGCACTCACGGATCCTAGGTCCAGCATGTTTCAAGTACCTACCTGAGGCCGTTCCGTGACCGTTCTGTTGCCAAAGGACCGAAGTGGGCCGCCAAAAGGCGGGACGAAAGACCTTGATCGCGCGTCGCCCCCGCCGATGGAGCCTGTGAGTCGAACGTCCTCGGTACAGTCCTGGGCAGGGGCCCGCTCGGGAGGGACGCGCGACGGAGGGGAAGGGCCTCGTGACGTCTGTGACGCGTGATGAGATGCATGACGAGCTGGTCGAACAGGTACGACTCGCCGATGCGGCACGCCGGCTGATAGCCGCCGTCGCCGGTGAGGAGGACCTCGACACGGTGATGCGCGACGTGCACGACGAGCTCGTGCACTGCTTCGGGCTCGCCTCGATCCGGTTGCGTCTCTTCGACGCACCGATCCTCCCGGTCGCGCGCCGATCCTCCGACGAGCCCGGCTCCCAGGCCTGGCCCGAGTCGATGGCGCTGCGCGCTGCCCAGGACCTGTGGACCCTGCAGCAGATCGCGGTGATCTCGCTCGGTGAGGACGACACCACCGGCAACGACCCGCGGTTCGACCCGCTGCGCCGTCGGCTGACCTCGGGATCGCTCTCCTCGGTGATGCTGGTGCCGCTCGGCATCGGCCAGGAGTGCCTCGGGGTCGCGCTGATGATGCGCGCCGACGGGGCCGCACCGTGGAGCTCCTACGAAGCCACCGCCGCCCGCGAGATCGGACGCGACCTGGGCCGGGTGGTCTCGAACGCCCGCGCCCGGACGCAGCAGCAACGGATCCTGGCCGAGCTCCAGGACGTCGACCGGGTCCGGGACCGGCTGATCGGCTCGGTCTCGCACGAGCTGCGCAACCCGCTGACCTCGATCGTCGGCCACCTCGAGCTGCTCCAGGAGGGTCTGCAGGACCCCGCCCAGGTCGAGGAGGTGCTGGCATTGGTGCTGCGCAGCGCCGAGCGGATGTCGACGGTCGTGGACGACCTCCTCGTGATGGCGCGGTCCGGAGCGATCACGCCCTCACCCGGCTCCGCCTCGGTCTCCCTGCCCGACGTGGTCCGCGAGAGCGCACTCCTGCTCGGCCCGATGGCCGCCGATCGCAACATCAGGATCGAGGTCGAGTCGCCGGGCGTCCCCGTCGTGGTCGTGGGTGACCACGGCCAGCTCGTCCGTGCTGTGCACAACCTGCTGAGCAACGCGATCAAGTACTCCCCGGAGGGATCGTTCGTGCTCGCCCGGATCCTGGTCGGGAAGCGCACCGCCGAGCTGGTGGTCCGCGACCAGGGGATCGGGATCAGCCCGGGGGACCAGGCGCTGCTCTTCACCGAGTTCTTCCGCTCCCAGCAGCCGGCCGTCCAGGCGCAGCCGGGCACCGGACTGGGTCTGGCGATCGTGGACCGGATCGTCCGCGCCCACGACGGCAGCATCGAGGTCGTCTCGGAGCCGGGGGAGGGCACCACCGTCCGGGTCGTGCTTCCGCTGGCGCCCTCGCCCTGAGCTCAGGAGGCAGCCTCGACGGGGGCCGCGTGACGCGGCACGTGCCGCTGCTGCGGGATCGGCACCACGCCGACGGCCGGCTCCGGCGGACCCGCGTGGGCGCCCCGGGAGTGGGCCAGGAACGAGTCGAGCAGCTCGTCGGGTCGGCCCGCGTGCGCCGCGAGAACGGCCGCGTCCGACTCCGCCGCCGTACGACGGCGCCGCCGGCGCATCACCGAGCCCAGCGCGACACCGGTGATCAGCACGGTGCCCACCGCTGCCGCGACGGCGATCTCGGTCTGGATCCGCACCACCGAGGTGCGCGAGGCCAACGCGGAGTGCAGCTCGCCGGCGGCGTCCGCCGCGGTGCCCGCGACCGCGGAGAACAGGTTGCCCCACTGCGCGAGGACCAGGCTCGGTCGTAGCCCGTCGGTCGTCCCGGTGGTCAGGATCTGCTCGACCGCCGGCGCCAGCGCCGCGTGCGCCTTCTCGACCGCGGCGGCCTTGAGCTCGACGCCGGTGCTGCTGGCGTCCCGGAACCGTTGGAAGGCCGCCGCCCAGCTGGCCTCCGCTCCGGCCAGCGCGGTCACCGTCGCCATCGAGGGCCGGGCGACGTCCGGTGCCAGGGCCGCCGCCAGGGCCGCGCGCTCGGCGAGCAGGGCGTTCGCCGCGACGCCGAGGTCGGCGAAGGAACGGCTGTGCCGGGCGAGGTCGTCCTCGCGTTGCGTCGGCAGGTGGGAGCCGAGGGCGCTCAGCCGGCCGATCAGCGAGGCGTACGCCGCCAGGCCCGCGTCGGTTCGGGCCCGGACCGTGAGGTCGGAGCGCAGCGGGTCGAGGTCGCCGACCCCGACGGCGAGGTCCTGGAGGTCGCGCTGCAGCGTCGGGTTCTCGGCCCCGGCCACACCGCCGAGCAGGCCCACCCACGATGCGGCCTCGGCGTCGGTCGCGATCCGGAGGCGGCCGAGCCGGGCCGTGTCGGAGCCTGCCTCGCCGGAGCTGATCGTCTCCGACTCGAGCCGCAGGCGGTCGGCGAGCCGCAGTCCGTCGGGGAGCACCGCCGCCAGTCGGGTCGCCTGAGCGAGGTGGCCGGTGTGATCGATCCCGTCGGTGGCGGCGACCGCTCCGAGGGCGACCACCGCCATCACTGGCAGGAACAACAGTGCACCCATCCGCGCTCGCCCGATGCCGCGCGTCGGAGTCACTCGGGGCGTCATACTCACGGCGCCCTCCTTTCGACCACTCCGCAGATGGGAGCATCGCCCACCCCCGTCGCACCAGGGTCCAGGTGGGTTTTGAGGACCTTCGTCCTCCGGGAACCACCCGCCTTGCTCAACTGCGCCGCTGGGGTGCCGATCGGAGCAGGCATGAGTGAGACCGTGATGGGTTCGGCGGATCTCGTCGACGCCGCGCCCGACGAGCTGCGTGAGCACTACGAGGTGCGGATGGCCGAGCGCCGGCGAACCTGGCACGAGGCCTGGGACCGGGCCGGCATGCTCCCGGTCCACCCGGAGGACGGCCTGGTCGAGGCGCACCGGTCGGCCTGGCACGAGGCCTGTTCGGCCGCCACCGGGGCCAACTCCGGGTGGGAGCCATCGCCCCTGGACGAGGCGCTCATCGAAGCGTTCCTGCTCAGCGCCCAGTTCCCGCTCTGGGTCTCGCCCAGCGCACCCGGCGAGGTGAACTGGGGCGACGTGCACGTCGCGCTCTACCGCCAGACCCGGCTCGCCGGCGACGTGACGCCCGTGACGCCGCTGGCGCAGCTCCTGCACCGGTCCCTGCGGATCGGGTTGCCCAAGACCCTCGACCGGGTCGTGCGCCGGGCCCAGGAGGCCGCCGAGTCCCTCGGCATGGCGGTCCACCCGTGAACCGGGCAGCGGTGATCGTGCTCGCGATCACGCTGCCGCTGCTCCTGGGATTCGCCACCCCGGCCCGAGCCGACGAGGCAGCCACCCCGGGGGCGGCGCGCCTGAGTCTGACGCCGGGACCGGCACGGGTCGTCGCTGACGGCGCCGTCACCGTCTCCGGAGCAGTGGCCGCACCGGCCGGTGGTCTGCTCGGTGGCCTCGGCACCGTCGTCGGGAGCCTCCTGGACGCGCTCCTGCGACCCCTCGCGCCGGTCTCCGGCCTCCCGGTGTCGCTGGAGCTGAAGACCCCCAACGGGTGGCTCGCCCTGGCCAGCGCCCGGACCGACGCCGCCGGCCGTTACACGCTCCGGGTGCCGACGTACTTCCTCGGCGCCCACCAGTGGCGGGTCAACGCCGCCAGGACGACGACCTCGGTCGCCACCCCCAGCGCGCCGTTCTCGCTCTCGGTCGGACCCGGCTACGCGCCGACCGGCTCGGCCCGCTCGTTCAAGCTGATGGCCGACGCCGGAGCGCGCTGGAACCCCTGCCAGGCGGTGCCGTACTACGTCAACCGGGCCGGCATGCCGCGCGGAGCGCTCGGCGTCATCGCCGCGGCCCTGCGTCAGGTCCGCGAAGCCAGCGGGATCAGCTTCCGGTACGCCGGCTCGACCCGCTCGCTCCCGTTCGGGGTCCGGTCGGCCGGCAACGGGCTGCCCGCGTCCGGGATCACGATCGCCTGGTCGACCCCGCGCCGCGTGACCGAGCTGCGCGGATCGACGATCGCGATCGCCGGCTCATCGACCCGCGTGACCCAGCGCGGTCCGTCCGACTTCCGCCAGCAGTACGTCGCCGGGGGACTGGTGGTGGACCGCACCGAGCACGTCGCGACCCGGATGGGTCGGGGCAAGACGCTGGGCTACGTGATCATGCACGAGATGGGCCACGTGCTCGGGCTCGCCCACGTCAAGGACGGTTCCCAGGTGATGGGGCCGTTCATGAACAGCCGCTCCTACACCCGCTACGGCGCCGGCGACCTGGCCGGGTTCGCCGCGGTCGGGCTGGGCAAGGGCTGCGTCTGAACCCGATCGACGGGGACCGTCAGCGGAACACCACGGTCTTGTGCCCGTTGAGCAGGATCCGGGTCTGGGCGTGCCAGCGCACCGCGCGGGAGAGCACCTGAGCCTCGACGTCCCGGCCCGACGCCACCAGGTCGGCAGCCGAGGCGCGGTGGTCGATCCGGACGATGTCCTGCTCGATGATCGGTCCCTCGTCCAGCTCGGCGGTGACGTAGTGCGCCGTCGCTCCGACGAGCTTGACCCCCCGCTCCCAGGCCTGGTGGTAGGGCCGGGCGCCCTTGAAGCTGGGCAGGAACGAGTGGTGGATGTTGATCGCCCGACCCTCGAGCCGGCGGCACAGGTCGTCGGAGAGGATCTGCATGTAGCGCGCCAGCACCACCAGGTCGATCTCGAGGTTGTCGACCAGCTTCATCAGCTCGGCCTCCGCCTCGGACTTGGTCGCGGCCGTGACCGGGATGTGGTGGAACGGGATCCCGTAGTGGTCGGCCAGCGGCTTGAGGTCGAGGTGGTTGGAGACGATGCCGGGGATCTCGATCGGCAGGGTGCCGGTGCTCCACCGGAAGAGCAGGTCGTTGAGGCAGTGCCCCTCCTTGCTGACCAGCAGCAGGGTGCGGTGCGGCCGGGCGGCGTCCCACAACGACCAGCTCATCGCGTAGCGCTGGGCGACCTCGGCGAAGTCGGCCTTCAGGTCTTCGGCGCTAACGGTCTCGTCGAGCATCTCGACGTGCACCCGCTGGAAGAAGCGCCCCGACTCGGGGTCGTTGAACTGCTCGGCCTCGACGATGTTGCCCGACCGCTCGGCGAGGAAGCCCGAGACGGTGTGGATCAGGCCGGGGGCGTCGGGGCAGTCGATCGTCAGGACGAACTGGGGGCGGGTCACGGGGGAGAAGTCTAGGGCGCCTGCCAGGATGTCACCGTGACGATCAACTACGACGGACGCGTATTCCGTCCGGTCAGTGGCACGGAGAACGCTGAGGTGTCCGCCGAGACCCTCTTCGTGTACCGCCAGGTCCGCAGCATCGTCACCGCCGCCTACCAGGGCGGCACCATCCAGGCGGGCCACCTGATCGGGCTGGTCAACCCTGCCGGCGTGCTCGACTTCCGGTACCACCAGGTCACCCTCGACGGTGACCTGCAGACCGGGACGTGCCAGTCGGTCCCCGAGATCCTCGAGGACGGACGGATCCGGTTGCACGAGACCTGGCAGTGGACCTCCGGTGACGGATCGAGCGGCACCTCGGTCATCGAAGAGGTGCCGCCGGCGGTCTGACCGGCAGCCGGGTGGGGCTCAGCCCTGGGAGATCTTCTCGATCAGCGCGGTCGTCGAGATCGCGGGGGTGCGGGGCAGGTAGACGACCTCGCAGATGTCGGAGAACTCGTCGAACCGGCCGGCCCAGTCGTCGCCCATCACCAGGACGTCGGCGCCGTGGGTCTCGATGTAGTGCCGCTTGAGCTCCAGGCTCTCCTCGACGAACACCTGGTCGACGCCCTTGAGCGCGCCGACGATCGCGAGCCGCTCGCCCTCGGAGAACACCGGGGAGCGGCCCTTCTTGCGCAGGTTCAGCGCATCGGCGGAGACGCCGACGACGAGCCGGTCGCCGTAGGAGGCGGCGCGCTCGAGGATGCGGAGGTGCCCGACGTGGAAGACGTCGAACGTTCCAAAGGTGATGACAGTTCGCGACACGCGGTGCATCGTCGCATGCTCCCATCGACCCGGCAGAATCGAAACCATGCTGCTGGTCGAGTCGCCCGCCGACGTCGTACGACGACGCGCACTGCGCCGGATGCGGACGATCGCGACGGGTCTGCTCTGCTTCGCCGCCGTCGTCTACCTGCTCACCCTGGACGCCACCGGAGGCTGGGGTTTCGTCAACGCCGGCGCTGAGGCGTCGATGGTCGGCGCGATCGCCGACTGGTTCGCGGTCACCGCCCTGTTCCGCCACCCGCTCGGGCTGCCGATTCCGCACACCGCGCTGATCCCGCGTCGCAAGGACGAGCTCGGGCAGGGGTTGGAGGACTTCGTCGGCGAGAACTTCCTGAACGAGGCGGTCATCCGCGAACGGATCGCCGACGCCACCCCGGCGCTGCGGGTGGCGACCTGGCTCAGCGACCCGGTGCACGCCCGGTCGCTGGTCGACGAGGTCTCCACCGTCGCCGCGGCCGGGTTGGCTCGGGTCCGGGACGAGCACATCGAGGCGCTGCTGGCCGAGGGGGTGTTCCCGCGGTTGCGCGAGGAGCCGGTGGCACCACTGATCGGCGGCCTGCTGGCCGACGTCGTCGAGGACGACCTGCAGCGCGGTCTGGTCGACCTCGGCCTGGCCGAGCTGCACGCCTGGCTGGTCGCCAACCCGGCCACCGTGACCGACGTCCTCGAGGAGCGGGCGCCGTGGTGGACCCCGAACGCGCTCAACCACGGCGTCGCGCTGCGGATCCACGCCGAGGTGGTGCGGTGGATCGAGGACATCCAGGCCGACCCGCACCACCGTGCCCGGGACGCCTTCGACTCGTGGCTCATTCAGCTGGCCGCGAACCTGGAGACCGATCCGCCGACCCAGGAACGGGCGGAGCGGCTCAAGGAACGGCTGCTCGAGCACCCGCAGGTGCTCACCTCCAGCATCTCGCTGTGGAACGCGCTGCGCCGAGCGTTGACCGCCTCGCTGCAGGACCCCGACGGCGCGGTCCGGGCGCGCCTGGCTGTCGAGGTGCAGGGGTTCGCCCGCAGCGTCCTGGACGACACCGAGCTTCGCACCCGCCTCGACACGCTCGTCGCTGACGGCGCCGTGTTCATCGTCGAGCGGTACGGCTCGGAGGCGACGGCCGTGATCACCCACACGATCGAGCGGTGGGACGGCAAGGAGGCCTCGGACCGGATCGAGCTCCACGTCGGCCGGGACCTGCAGTTCATCCGGATCAACGGCACCATCGTCGGCGGTCTGGTCGGCGTGGGGATCCACACCGTCTCCGTCCTCGTCACCTGAGTCTCGCCGTCTGAGGGCGGTGGCCCTCCGTGTGATGGAATTCAGGCATGGCCCTGTTCCAGCGACGCAAGAAGACCCCCGAGACCGTCGCTGAGACGCCCATCGCCGAGCCCGTTCCGATCACGGGCGACGTCATCCGGCTCGGGCAGTTCCTCAAGCTCGCCAACTTCGTCGACGACGGGGTCCGGGCCAAGGCCGTCATCCAGGCCGGTGAGGTCCTGGTCAACGGCGAGGTGGAGACCCGACGCGGACGCCAGCTCGGCATGGGGGACGTGGTCCAGCTCGGGAGCCAGCTCGCGACGCCGGTCGACGGGGAGCAGTTCGAGGACGACCTGCCCTGGTGAGCCTCGGCTAGTCAGCCGACCCGGACCAGCAGGATCCGGTCGTCGTTCGCGCCGGGGGTGGCGCGTCCGTCCCGGTTGCTGGTCGTCACCAGCAGCGTGGCGTCGTCGAGGGCGAGCACGCTGCGCAGTCGGCCGTAGCGGCCGTTGAGGAAGTCCTGCGGCTTCCCCGCCGTCTCGCCGTTCAGGGGGATCCGCCACAGCCGCTCACCCTGGAGCGCGGCCATCCAGACGGCACCGCTGGCGATCGCGATCCCGCTGGGGCTGTCCTCCTCGGTGCCCCACTCGGCGACCGGCCCGGTGAAGCGCGAGTCGGAGGTGCTGCCCTCGGTCTCGGGCCAGCCGTAGTCCTGGCCCGCCTGGATCAGGTTGAGCTCGTCGAAGGCGTGGCTGCCGAACTCGCTGGCCCACAGCCGTCCGTCGCTGTCGAAGGCGAGCCCCTGGACGTTGCGGTGCCCCAGCGTCCAGACCACGGAGCCCGCGTCCGGGTTCCCCGGCGCCGGTTCCCCGTCGGGCGTCATCCGCAGGATCTTGCCGCCGAGCGAGTCCGGATCGGGGGCCAGCGACGGCACCCCTGCCTCGCCGGTGCTGGCGTAGAGCATGCCGTCGGGGCCGAAGGCCAGCCGCCCGCCGTTGTGGTGCACCCCGTGCGGGATGTCGGTGACGATCGGGTGCCAGGTGCGCAGGTCGGTGCTCCAGGCGATCCTGTTGTCGTCGCGGGTCGAGTAGTAGGCGTAGACCCGTCCGGCATCCCCGTCAGCGGCGTACGTCGGCGCGACGGCGAGGCCGAGCAGACCGCCCTCGCCGAACTCGTCGACGTTGCTCACCGACTGCGGCACCCGGCCGACCGTGTCGATCCGCCCGGTGTCGGGGTCGAGCCGGTGGATCCGACCGTCGTCCCGGGTGCTGACCAGGACCTCGCCCGAGGGCAGCAGGGCCAGGCCCCAGGGCACGTCGAGACCGCGGGCCAGCGTGCGGACCACGCGGGCACCGGGTTTCGCCGTCGCGGACGGGCTCGGGGTCGTCGTCGAGGAGCTCGTCGCCGGCGGTGACGAGGCAGGAGACGACGGAGCTGCGCTGGGCTCCGACGTGCACCCCGCGAGGAGTGCGGCGATCGGGAGCGCGATCAGCGCCCGACGCATCGGATCAGCCGACGGCCAGCAGGTCGACGACGAAGATCAGGGTCTCGTTCGGCTTGATCACGCCGAGGTCGCGCGAGCCGTAGCCGAGGTGCGGCGGGATGACGAGCTGGCGGCGACCGCCGACCTTCATCCCCTGCACGCCCTGGTCCCAGCCGGCGATGACCTGGCCGGAGCCGAGCCGGAACTGGAGCGGGTTGCCGCGGTTGTAGGAGGCGTCGAACTCCTCACCGGTGCTCAGGGCCACGCCGACGTAGTGGACCGACACCGGCTTGCCGGCGACGGCCTCATCGCCCTCGCCGACGGTGATGTCGGTGATGACGAGGTCCGACGGCGGGGTCGGGTCGACGAACTCGATCTCAGGCTTCTCTGCCATTCCCATGCGCGCCACCCTACTCGTGACGGCCACGCAGGTGCGTGACCGTGCCGGGCCCGGTGGTCGGCTGGTCGGGGTCACCGATCGTCGCCGACGTACCGAGGAAGGAGAGCGCCGCCTCGTGCAGGTGGCCGTTGCTGGCCAGGGCGTTGCCGCCCCACGGGCCGGGGGAGCCGTCCAGGGAGGTGAAGGTCCCGCCCGCCTCGGTGACGATCGGCACCAGGGCGGCCATGTCGTAGAGCGCGAGCTCCGGCTCGGCGGCCAGGTCCACGGCGCCCTCGGCGAGCAGCATGTAGGACCAGAAGTCGCCGTACCCGCGGGTCCGCCAGACGCGTCGCATCAGGGCGAGCATCCCGTCGAGGTTGCCCTGCTCCTCCCACTCGGCGAGGTCGGAGTAGGCGAGCGAGGCGTCGTCGAGGCGGCGCACGTCGGAGACCTGCAGCCGGGTCGGCTTGAGCAGCGACTTCCCGGTCCAGGAGCCCTGCCCCTTCGCGGCCCACCAGCGGCGGCCGAGCTGCGGGGCCGAGACCACCGACATCACGACCTCGTCCTCGACCGCGAGCGCGATCAGGGTCGCCCAGACAGGCACGCCGCGGACGTAGTTCTTGGTGCCGTCGATCGGGTCGATGATCCACCGCCGCGACGAGGTGCCGGTGGTGCCGGTCTCCTCGCCGGTGATCGCGTCGCGGGAGCGGGCCCGGCCGAGGGTGCGACGGATCGCCTCCTCGACGGCCTGGTCGGCGTCGGAGACCGGGGTGAGGTCGGGCTTCGTCATGACGTGCAGGTCGAGCGCCTTGAACCGGTCGTTGCTGATCGAGTCAGCGTCGTCGGCCAGCAAGTGCGCCAGACGCAGGTCGTCGGTGTAGTCCACTGCGTCATTCGCCACGGGCGCAGCCTAGTAGTCAGTGGTGCTGCGCGCCGCCAACAGGCGTCGGAACGAGGTGACGCGTTCCGGATCGGCCTCGCCACGGGTGATCGCCTCGTCGAGTCCGCACTCGGGTTCCTCGGCGCCGTGCGTGCATCCGCGCGGGCACTCCTCGGTCATCTCGTCGAGGTCGGGGAAGGCCTCGATCAGGTGTCCCGGCTCGACGTGGGCGAGCCCGAAGGTGCGGATGCCGGGGGTGTCGATGATCGCGCCGCCGCCGGGCAGCTGCAGCAGCAGGGCCGAGGTCGAGGTGTGCCGTCCGCGACCGGTGACCGCGTTGACGTGCCCCACCTCGCGCGAGGCACTCGGGACGAGCGCGTTGACCAGCGTCGACTTGCCCACGCCCGAGTGGCCGAGCAGCACCGAGGTGCGGCCGGCGAGCTGCTCGGCGAGGTCGGCCACGCCGTGCTGGTCCGTCTCCGAGCGCATGTTCCCGGTGACCACCCAGCGCACACCGAGGCTGCGGTAGGTGCTGAGCAGCACCTCGGGGTCGGCGAGGTCGGACTTGGTCAGCACCAGCAGCGGACTCATCCCGGAGTCGTACGCCGCCACCAGGGCGCGGTCGATCAGTCCGTGCCGCGGCTCCGGATCGGCGAGTGCGGTCACCACGACGAGTTGCTCGGCGTTGGCCACGATCACGCGCTCGACCGGGTCGTCGTCGTCGGCGGTGCGACGCAGCACGGTGCTGCGCGGCTCGACCTCGACGATCCGGGCCAGCGCCCCGTCGACGCCGGAGATGTCACCGACCACGCGGACGTGGTCGCCCACGACGACGCCCTTGCGGCCCAGCGGACGCGCCTTGACCGCCCAGATCTGGCGGTCCTCGACGATCAGGGTGAAGCGACCACGGTCGACGGTGACGACGATCCCCTCGACGGCGTCGTCGTACGTCGGACGGTCCTTCGTGCGCGGACGGGTGCGGCGGCGGGGACGGTCGTAGTGCTCGACGTCCTCGGTCGAGTACCGAGCGTTGTTCCGCGCCACCCCGGGTCAGGCCTCGAACAGGTTCGCCCAGAACGGGCCGAAGTCGGTGAAGGTCTTGGAGGTCGTGGCGATGTTCTCCACCACGATCCCGTCGACCGCGGCGCCGATCAGCACACCGGCGTGAGCCATCCGGTGGTCGGCGTAGGTGTGGAAGGTGCCGCCGTGCAGCGGCGCCGGGGTGATGGTCAGTCCGTCCTCGTGCTCGACCACGTCGGCGCCGAGGGCGCTCAGCTCGGTGGCCAGTGCGGCGAGCCGGTCGGTCTCGTGACCGCGGATGTGGGCCACCCCGGTCAGCCGGCTCGGCGTGGTCGCGAGGGCGCACAGGGCGGCGATCGCCGGAGTGAGCTCGCCGACGTCGTGCAGGTCGGCCTCGAGGCCGAGCAGCGTGTCGGGGCCGGTGACGCTCAGCCCCTCGGAGGTGAGCTCGACGCGACATCCCATCCGGGCGAGCAGGTCGCGCAGGGAGTCGCCGGCCTGGGTGGTCTGGGCGGGCCAGTCCTGGACGGTCACGGTGCCACCGGAGATCGCGGCTAGCCCCAGGAACGGAGCGGCGTTGGAGAGGTCGGGCTCGATCCGGTGGTCCACGGCCTTCACCGGTCCCGGCTCGATCCGCCAGGTGCCCTCGCCGGTGATCACCTCGACGCCGTGGGCGGCGAGCATCTCGACGGTCATGTCGATGTGCGGCTGGGAGGGGATGGAGCCGCCGACGTGGACGATCTCGATCCCGTCCTCGTACCGGGCCCCGGCGAGCAGGAGCGCGGAGACGAACTGCGACGAACCGCTCGCGTCGACCGTCACCCGGCCGCCACGGACGCGGCCCGAGCCAGCGATGGTGAAGGGCAGCGCGTCTCCGGTCACGTCGACGCCGAGGTCGCGCAGCGCCGTCAGGATCGTTCCGACCGGCCGGGTCCGCATGTGCTCGTCGCCGTCGAAGGCGATCGTCGCGTCGGTCAGCGCCGCGATCGGCGGGACGAACCGCATCACGGTGCCGGCCAGACCGACGTCGATCGTGGCCTCGCCGGCACTGGTGCCGGGCACGACGTGCCAGTCAGGCCCATCGGTGTCGACCTGGGTCCCCAGCGCCCGCAGCGCCTGCGCCATCAGCAGCGAGTCACGCGAACGCAGCGCCCGGTGCACGGTCGACGGCCCGTCCGCGATCGCGGCCAGGATCAGCGCGCGATTGGTGATCGACTTCGACCCGGGCAGCGTGACGGTCGCGTTGACGGGGTGCAACGCACGAGGCGCGGGCCAGAGATCCACCTGCCCAGCCTATCGAGGAGTGCAGGAAGGCGCCTTCAGCCCCATAACATCGCGCGGTGCGACTCCTCGGACGCCTCAAGCGGCTCGGCAACGTGGTGTATCTCGTGATCTGGCCCGTCCTCGCGGTGTTCTGCCTCCTCATCCTCATGCTCTCGCTTCCCGAGGCGGTGAAGGCTGACAGGGTCGAAGGCTTGCGAGGCACGTACGCCGTCACGCACGTGGAGTCGTGCGGGCGCTGGCACAGGGACCAGTGCTTCGAAGGAACCTTCACCAGCGCCGACGGCACCGTCGAGCTCGAGCGCGTCACCTTCGACGGAGACGTCGACCACGTCGGCCAGGTGGTCCAAGCCCAGTCCCTTCCGGAGGCGTTGTCCGGCAGTGGGGTCTTCTCCTTGAACCCGCACGGCGTCCTCTACACCTTGCTGCTCGCCTTCGCAGCGTGGGCTTGGCTGGCGTACTGGGTCTGGAAGGTCCTGATCGCCCCGCACCGTGTCAGAAGCTGATCGGCCGACTCGTCTGGTGCGCGGCCCGGCGTAGCCGGCGCCCGCTCAGCGGCAGATCCGTACGAGTCACAACTTCTTGTCCTCGCGTGAGTAGGCGTACCAGCCACCACCGGGAATGATCCCGTCCGGATACTGGGCCGCAATCTCTCGCAGGCGGAGGAGGCCCGGGTCGACCGGCAGTTCTGGGGCGTCGCAGGGCAACAACTGGTAGTAGCTGTAGACGAGGAAACGCTGGTCCTCCGGTTGATTCAGAACGAGCCCTCGCACGTGATCCGCGGCCGACTCGACCACGACCCACCACATCGAAACGAGGTCACCCCACTCCTCCCGTGTCATGACAATCTCGACCACGGCCGGAGTTCCGTCGGCCCTTTGAGCGCTGACAACAAGGCCATACGGGTCGCGCGCCTCCACCACTCCCAACGAGCCCAGGACGTCGGTCAGCACGGTCCACCACGGGTCAGGTTCGACGCTCACGACCTGAGGCTCTCACGATCTGGCAGACCAGTCGGCGGCATCCGCTCATCGGCAGAACAGTTCACTGCGATGCGGCATGGTCGAACGTTTCGTCAAGGTCTGCCCGTGAATAGCCAGTCGCTCTCGGCCCGGTTCGGGGAAACGACAGCCGAGCGGACGTTCGGGATCCTCGGACTGATCGCGGTCACGATCGCTGTCGGATCGCGTCTCCTTGACCTGGGTGACGCACCGTTCGTCGCGGCTTGGGGATTCGCTGTGGTCTCGATCGTGTCCTGGAATCTTCTGGTGTTCATGCGCCGTCGACGCGAGCAGCCGTAACCAGTCGCCGTCAGAAGCGGGGAATGACCGAGGGCCACGTTCGGGACGGGGCGATGAACGGCCTCGGACGGGTGGAGCCGGTCGGGCCCCCTACGCTCATCGCCAGGACCGCGCATAGCGCGGCATGGTCCGGCGTTTCAGGTCTCGTCGAGCAGCGTGCCGGTAAAGGAATCCAGTTCGCGGAGACGCGTTTCCCATGGGCGATCGCGTTCGTCAGCCAAAGGTTCCGGGAGCCAAAAGGTGCGCGCCCCGTCTGGTAGCCAGAGACTCACGCCCTTGCCGCCATCCCAGATATCCACGTGTAGGCCGCGATGTCGGTCCCGGCCTTCGCCATGCACAACGACCACCGAACCGGGACCCGGCGGCGTGAACTCGCCGCACCAAGGCTCGAAAAAGTAGAACGACGCGGTTACGTCCGTCCAGCCGGTCGCGGTGGGGTCGAAGGCCGCCTTACCCGTTGACCGCACACCTCCCGGCCGCCTGAACCTCCGCATACTCGCCATCATTTCACGAGCGCCTTGCCACGACCGATCCATCGACATGAGCGTGTGGAGCAGCGGCCCAGGACCGATTCGCGGCAGGGTCAGTTCGCGAAGCTGATCGGTGTGGTGCCGTCCCGGGTACGGAGCAGCAAGTCACCAGTCGGTGTGCGCCACAGGTACATCCCGGCCGCGAGGCGGGCATACGTCCAGTCGGTGAAGGTCTTCAACCGGTGGTGATACCTGCACAAGGGTGCGAGATTCGATGAACGAGTCTGGCCGGGTGGGCCGTCCTTGTCATAGGCGTTGATGTGATCCAGGTCCGCCTTCCGCGCCCGCTTGTTGCAGTACGGATGCGCACACGTCGTCTGTGTGAGGAACAGTTGCTCGCGCTGCTTGGTCGAGGGGGCGTACGGGTTGCGGATCAGGTCCTCGTTCAGGTCGATCACCGGCCGCACGATCACCTTGCTCGCACCGGAGAGCCATTCCTTGACCCGAGCCACGGGCACGAGGGTGTCGGGTTGCTCGAGGCGTGCCCACGCTTGCATGGTCTGGTCGGCATCGAGGTGGATGTAGAGGTTCGCATCCCGCGCTGTCGAAGGCGCCACGGTCAGATCACCGGCGAGGATGCGGCGGGCGATGATCCCCACCGCCCGGGCCCGACGCACATCCAGACTCTCTTCCGACCCGGCTTGCTTCAGTTCTTCCGCGACCATGGCGACCGCGGTGTCGAAGTCGATCGCATCCGGGAGGTCGAGGCAGGCGTAGGTGTCGGCCACACCGTTCTGGTTCAACGCCGCCGACTCGGCGTGGACCTCGACCTTGCGTGATTCGGCAGCCGCTTCGGCACGACGTGCTGCCTCATCGGGGTCGAACCGCGTCAACGCCTCCGTGATCAACCGGGTCAGGGTGGTGTGGCCGACCTTCTCGAACCGGTACGCCAGCTGGGCATCCATCCACGCCGCCCCCTCAAGCGAGAGGGGTCGGGTCGCGGCAGCGACCAGGCGGGCCTTCCAGACCGGGAGGTGTTCCTCCCACAACCGGTCGAAGATCTTCGGCAGCCGGTAGGCGAGCTCGAGAGCGTCCCCGATCCACAGGCGCGCCTGCGCATCACTCATCCCCAACGCGACTGCCATCTCGGCGATCGCATCCTCCCTCACCAGTGGAGTGCCTTCACCGGCGAGCGGGATGTCGTGGAGCAGATCCAACAGTGCCGGCCCGCGCCCGAACGAGACGCCAGGGCCGGACTCGGGGCCGTGGGCTTCAGCCCAGTCCACGGTGTGCAACAGAGCTGAGACTTCAGCCGCGGCCATCATCTGCCGCGTGTTGGCGACCATCGCCAACGGGTCATCGACAGGGAAACCGGCGGTCGGACCCAGGCCGCGACCAGCCTTAGACCCCTCGTCGAACACCGGCTCCTCCATACCCCGAACCTAGACGGCACCACCGACAAAACCGTGCTCACCTCTTCCGGTCCTCCACGAGCGCTGCTCTCATGGTTTCCATGAGTGAGAACCCTCCGTCCTCCAGCCCGTCGACCGCGCGCGCTGACGGCGCCGTTCGCATCATCGGCATCGTCGTCGCGATCCTCGGAGTGGTCTTCGTCGTCGCCGGCATCACGACGTACGCAACCGTCTCCATGACCCTCGCCGACGAGCACATCGTCGTGTCGGACGACGCCGCCCACTTCGCGGGGAAGGAGGTGAAGGGACCGTTCACCGCCTACGCGCAGGCGGAGGTGATCGCGAAGCACGCCCTGGAGATCGGTGGGGGCAAGACCTACTCCGAGCTTCCCCAGGACGACCCGAACCGCGACGCCGTGATGACCGCGTCGTTCCTGCGAGCGAGCCTGTTCACCTCCGTCGTCGCCTTCGGTGTCGCGGCGTTCGTGGCTGTGATCGGTGTCGTGCTCGCCCTGCTGGGCTGGGCGCTCCTCCGTCTCCAGCGGGTGCCGCGACAGCCCTAGGCTGGCCCCATGTGCGGCCGTTACGCCTCGAGCAAGTCAGCCGGTGAGCTGATCGACGAGTTCGAGATCGACGAGGTCCGGACCCTGACCGAGCTGGCGCCGAGCTACAACGTCGCGCCGACCGACGAGGTCTACATCGTCGCCGAACGTGCCCCGGACAAGCAGCAGCCCGACGTCCTGACCCGTCAGCTCCGCTCGGTGCGGTGGGGCCTGGTGCCGTCGTGGTCCAAGGACCGCAAGGGCGGCGCCCGGATGATCAACGCCCGGATGGAGACCGTCGCGGAGAAGCCGGCCTTCCGGCGGGCGTTCGCCGCCCGACGCTGCCTGGTCCCGGCCGACGGCTACTTCGAGTGGTACGTCGCCGAGAACGGCTCCAAGCAGCCGTTCTACATCCACCCCGACGACGGCTCGTCCCTCGCGATGGCCGGTCTGTACGAGATCTGGCGCGACCCGACGATCGCCGACCCCGACGACCCCGGCGCGTTCCTCTGGACCTGCACCGTGATCACCACCAGCTCGACCGACGCGCTGGGTCGGATCCACGACCGGATGCCGCTGCTGGTTCGGCCCGAGGAGTGGGGGCACTGGCTCGGCGCAGGACAGGTCGGGCTCGACCTGCTCACCCCGGCGACCGACCTGCGCGCCTGGCCCGTCTCGACGGCCGTCGGCAACGTGCGCAACAACGGGCCCGAGCTCGTCCGACCGCTCGCCGAGGAGGCCTGATGACGCTCTCTCCGGTCGAAGTCCCCGTCCCCACCTCGTACGGCGACGGGCGGCTGGTCCGCTGGGAGGCACCGAGCCCCACCGTGACGATCGTGCTCAGCCACGGAGCCGGGGCCGGGATCGACACCCGCGACCTCGCAGCGATCGCAACCCAGCTCCCCGAGCGCGGGATCAGCGTGCTGCTGTTCGAGCAGCCGTGGCGGGTGGCGGGCCGTCCACTCGCCGGTGCTCCGGCCACGCTCGACGTCGGTCTCCGGGCCGCGGTCGAGGTGGCGGACGTCGAGGGTCCGCTCATCGTCGGAGGACGGTCCGCCGGTGCCCGCTCGGCGGTCCGGACGGCACGGGAGGTCGGAGCCGTGGGGGCTGTGGCGCTGGCGTTCCCGCTGCACCCGCCCGGCAAGCCGGAGCGCTCGCGCGCCGACGAGCTCGCTGCGGCCGGGGTCCCCACGCTGGTGGTCCAGGGGGAGCGGGACACCTTCGGTCGCCCCGAGGAGTTCGATCTCGCCGTGCTGCCGCACGTCGAGCTCGCCACCGTGCCGGGCGCCGACCACGGCTTCAAGGTGCCGGTGCGGCACGAGACGACCCAGGAGGAGGCCCTCGCGAGGATCGTCGACGCGGTCGCGGAATGGACGGGCCGTTTTGTCGGTTGAACCCGACATGACCCTCCTGCTGGAACGACCCGACGTAGGCTGGTCCCTGATGTCTGACACCGAGACCCTGACCCAGGACCAGCGCTTCGAGCGAGATGCGCTGCCGTACCTCGACCAGCTTTACTCCGCCGCGATGCGGATGACCCGGAACCCGGCCGATGCCGAGGACCTGGTCCAGGAGACCTTTGCCAAGGCCTTCTCGTCGTTCCACCAGTTCAAAGAGGGCACCAACCTCAAGGCCTGGCTCTACCGGATCCTGACCAACACCTTCATCAACTCCTATCGCAAGAAGCAGCGTGAGCCGCAGAAGTCGATGTCGGAGGACGTGGAGGACTGGCAGCTCGCCCGAGCCGAGTCGCACACCTCGACCGGACTGAAGTCCGCCGAGATGGACGCGCTCGAGCACCTGCCCGACTCGCAGGTCAAGGACGCCCTGCAGAAGCTTCCGGAGGAGTTCCGGCTGGCTGTCTACCTCGCCGACGTCGAGGGCTTCGCGTACAAGGAGATCGCCGAGATCATGGACACTCCGATCGGGACCGTCATGTCCCGCCTGCACCGAGGGCGTCGCCAGCTGCGCGACTTGCTCAGCGACTACGTCAAGGAGTCCGTCGCATGAGCGAGCACCAGCACGACGGCGCCGCGCACCCCACCACGGCGGAGTGTGTCGACTACTTCGAGCGGATCGTGTCGTTCATCGACAACGAGCTCGAGGCGGCCGACTGTGCCGCGGTCCGGGAGCACCTCGACTCCTGCAACCCCTGTCTGGAGCGGTACGACCTGCAGCGCACGGTGAAGGCCGTCGTGGCGCGTTCGTGCAGCGAGACCGCGCCGACCGAGCTCCGTGAGCGGGTGCTGCTCCGCCTGCAGCAGGTCCGCATCGAGGTCACCCACGAGGCCTGATTGGCGTTCTGTCCGGTCGGTTTGAGAGAATCGACGGAAGACCACCAGGAGGAACACCATGGGCAAGACCGGACGCAAGCGTCGGGCACGCAAGAAGAAGGGCGCGAACCACGGCAAGCGCCCCAACGCCTGAGCAACACTGAGTAAAAGGCCCCGCGATCCGCGGGGCCTTTTCTTGTTCAGCGCAGGTTCGGGTCGATCTCGCGCAGCACGTCGACCAGCAGCAGGACCAGGTCCGGTCGGCCCGCGAAGGTCCGTCGGCCCACTGAGACGTGCAGGTAGAGCGCCCGCAGGAAGGTCTGGGCGTTGCTGGCCGCTGCGCCTCCGCTGAGCGCGCCGGTGCCGAGGCGGAGCACCCACGACTCGATCAGGTCCATCGCCACGACGTCGCGACGCAGCACCGTCATGGCGGCGTCGGCCAACGCGTCGACCTCGGCCAGGCGGAACCCGGCGTCGGTGGTGCTCAGCGCCCGGTCGGCGACCACGTCGAGGACGACGGTGAGCTCAGGTCCGCTGAAGTGCGCCGAGCGGGCGAGGGAGGCCAGTGCCGCCCCGCCGGGGGCGACGGCCCGCAGGTCCGGGTCGGTGAGCACCCAGGAGACCAGCAGGTCGCCCCACTCGAGCACCTTGCCGGGAGCCAGCAGCGCCAGGCGGTTGTCCCGGTCCAGGCAGGCCGCCAGGACCGAGGCGGACGAGGCGCGTCGGACGGCGGCGTCGCGTCCGGCCGGCCAGGCCGGGCTCAGTCCGGCGCGGAGCCCGGAGGTCATCCCGTCGCCCAGACCGGCGAGCAGGTCGTCGTACACGCCCTCGCCGATCCACCGGATCAGCGTGGGGGCGGCGATCTCGCGGAACGCCGGATCCGGGTCGCCGAGCATCGCGGTCAGGTCGGCGGTGAGGTCGCCCAACGGGCGGTCGGCGGGCACCGTCCCCCCGTCCGCGAGCACACCTGCCCAGTACGACCCCGATATCGCCATGGGCACCATCCTAAACTGCTCCGGTGCCCTCTCTGACCGAGCTCGTGCGCTCGCACACGGACCTCGACGACGCCGATGTGGCCTGGCTCCACCTGCTGATGGCGGACTGGCAGATCGTCGCCGACCTGAGCTTCGCCGACCTGGTCCTCTGGCTCCCGGACCGCGACGGACAGGGCTTCTGGGCCGCCGGCCAGATCCGCCCGACCACCGGCCCGACGGCGTACGTCGACGACGTGCTGGGCACCTTCGTGCCGGTCGGGCGGCGTCCGCTGCTCGACGTCGCCTGGCGCGAGGGGCGCTTGGCCCGCGAGGGCGACCCGGAGTGGCGCGACGACGTCCCGGTGCGACTGGAGTCGATCCCGGTACGTCGCTCGGGCCGGGTGATCGCGATCGTGGACCGCAACACCAACCTGCTCGGCGTCCGGACCCCGTCGCGGCTGGAGCTGACCTACCTGCGCTCGGCCTCGGACCTGTCCCGGATGATCGCCAGCGGGCACTTCCCGTCGGCGGCCCAGCGCAGCGACGACGCCGACACGCCCCGGGTGGGGGACGGGTTCGTCCGGCTCGACCAGGAAGGATCGGTGGAGTACGCCAGCCCGAACGCCCAGTCGGCGTTCCGCAAGCTGGGGCTGCACGGCGACCTCACCGGGAAGTCGCTCGCCGAGACCACCCGCGAGCTGGTCCCGCAGCGCAAGCACATCGACGAGGAGACCCTCAGCGCGGTCCTGGGCGGGCGTTCCTTCCGGGACGCCGAGATCGTGAGCCAGGACGTCTCGCTGGTGGTCCGCTCGCTGCCGCTGCGACCCGACGGCACGCCGATCGGCGCGATCGTGCTGGTCCGCGACGTCTCGGACCTGCGCCGCCGCGATCGGGAGCTGGTCACCAAGGACGCGACCATCCGGGAGATCCACCACCGGGTGAAGAACAACCTGCAGACCGTCGCAGCGCTGCTCCGGCTCCAGGCCCGGCGGATCTCCTCACCGGAGGCGAAGGCGGCTCTGGAGGAGGCGGTCCGTCGGGTCGGGTCGATCGCGCTCGTGCACGAGACCCTCTCCCAGGCGGTCGAGGAGGTCGTCCCGTTCGACGAGATCGCCGACCGGATCAGTGTCGCCCTCGGTGAGGTCGGTGGGGTCGGCGCGGTCTCGGTCCGGGTCAGCCGCGAAGGCAGCTTCGGCGGGCTCGACGCCGAGGTCGCGACGCCGCTCGCGATGGTCCTGACCGAGCTGTTGCAGAACGCGGTCGAGCACGCCTACCCGGGCGGGGTCGAGCAGCGGCTGCACGGTCAGATCCGGATGGTCGTCGACCGCAACGACGCGGGCCTGACGGTCCGGGTGCTCGACGACGGCGTCGGGTTGCCCGACGGATTCGATCTGGCGACGGCGACGAACCTGGGTTTGACGATCGTGACGACTCTGGTCGAGTCGGAGCTCGGTGGGCGGATCACCATGGGGAACCACCCCGATCGGGGAGCTCAGGCGGAGATCTGGGTGCCGCTCTCCTGAGGGAGACTCAGGCGGTGCGGACGCGGGCGCGGGCGTTGCGGCGCTTGAGAGCGCGACGCTCGTCCTCGGAGAGGCCACCCCAGACACCGTGGTCCTGGCCGGCCTCGAGGGCCCACTGCAGGCACTGGTCGCGCACCTCGCAGCGGCGACAGACAGCCTTGGCCTCTTCGATCTGAAGGATGGCCGGACCGGTGTTCCCGATGGGGAAGAACAGTTCCGGGTCCTCGTCGAGGCACGCCGAAATGTGACGCCAATCCATGGGTAAGGAAACCTCTTCCTACAAAAGTTCAGTGTGCGGGCGGCGCTGGATCATCAGCGCCGCGGGCTCGGGGCGTGCGGATGTGAACGCGTTCACGAGCGCTCATCAAGAGTTCCAGTTCCAGCCGTTGGACACAAGGGTCGTTGGCCGTGTGTTTCGTCACTGTTTCGTGCACGGTAGTCCCGAAATAGGTCTTGGCGATACCCGGGCTAGGCTGACGCGGTGAATCTGACCGCCCTGCCTCGCCCGCTCCGGTTGACAGTAGCCGTTGTTGCGCTCCAGGTCATCGCCCTGATCGCGCTGGCTGTCTGGCAGCTGATCAACCTCGAGAGCCACCGGGTCGCGATGGGACTCACCAGTGCGGCGTTCTTCCTGCTGGTCGCGGCGGCGCTCAGCGCCTGCCTGTGGGGGCTGAGCCGGCTCAACTCGATCGCCCGCAGCCCGATCGTGCTGGCCGAGCTGATCAACCTCGGCCTGGCCTGGAGCTTCCACGAGACGCCCGCGGTCGGGATCCCGTTGCTGCTCGCCTCGATCCTCGCGCTGGTCGGGATCTTCGCCCCGGCCAGCCTGCAGGCGCTCGAGCCTGCTCCCGAGCGGTAGACCCTCGGTCAGGCGTCGCCGTCCGGGCCGAGTCCGTGGCGCAGCTGGGCGAGCGTCCGGCTGAGCAGCCGGGAGACGTGCATCTGGGAGATCCCGATCTCGGCGGCGATCTCGCTCTGGGTCAGGTTGCGGAAGTAGCGCAGCACCAGGATCCGCTTCTCCCGCTCGTCGAGCTCGTCCAGCAGCGGACGCAGCGAGGCCCGCAGCTCGACCAGGTCGAGATCCTCGTCCTCGCTGCCGAGTGAGTCGGCCAGGCTCGGACCCTCGTCCGTGTCCGCCGCCTCGAGGCTGATCGTCGCCCAGGCGTTGCCGGACTCGAGCGCCTGGAGGACCTCCTCGGAGCTCACCCCGAGGGCCGCCGCCAGCTCGGAGACGGTGGGGGAGCGCCCCAGGGTCTGGGTCAGTCGGGCCGTCTCGGCGGTGACCTGCGCGCGCAGCTCCTGGAGCCGGCGCGGGATCCTGATCGCCCAGCCCTTGTCGCGCAGGTGCCGCTTCAGCTCGCCGACGATCGTCGGGGTGGCGTAGGTGGAGAACTCGAGACCGCGCTGGACCTCGAACCGGTCGATCGCCTTGATCAGGCCGACCATCCCGACCTGGACCAGGTCCTCGTAGGACTCGCCCCGGTGCTGGAACCGTCGGGCCAGGTGCTCGACCAGGGGGGCGTGCCGCACGACCATCTCGGCCCGCGCGTCGTCCCGCGCGCCGTCGGGCCTCATCCGGTGAACTGGCTCCCGACGGCGCTCGTCGTCACCAGCGACACGGTCATCCGGTCGTCGGTCACGGCGGAGGTCGCCTCGGCGAGGGAGGCCAGCAGGGTCCACGCGAAGGAGGACTCGTCAGGGGGGAGGGGAGTCGGGGTGAGCAGCGAGACGTCGGTGCGCAGTCGGCCGGGTCCGAGCCAGAAGCCCGCCTCGAGCCGATCACCGGGACGGGCCGCCTCGAGGGCGACGGCCGCGGCCTCGCCGACAGCCATCCGGAGGTCCTCGATCTCCTCGAGGGTGAAGTCGAGCCGGGCTGCCAGGCCCGTCGCCGTGGTGCGGAGCACCGCGACGTACGCGCTCTGGGCCGGCAGCCTCAGCTCGACATCAGGGGTCGTCATGACCGGGTGGTGCAGAGGGAGACAGGCTCAGGCGGCCTTCTTGGTCTCCCAGAAGATGTCGGCGATCTCGTCGATCTTGCCGAGCAGCTGGTCGGCCACGGCCTCGTCCCAGCTCGCCTTCGTGCCGCCGGCACCGGCCAGCTTGGTGGCGTCGTTGAACAGCTGGTGCAGCTGCGGGTACTTCTCGAAGTGCGGGGGCTTGAAGTAGTCGGTCCACAGCACCCACAGGTGGTGCTTCACGAGGTCGGAGCGCTCCTCCTTGATCGACAGCGCGCGAGCCTTGAAGCTCTCGTCGTCCGACGCGTTGGCCTTGGTGATGCAGGCCTTCACGGACTCGGCCTCGAGGCGGGCCTGGGCGGGGTCGTAGACACCGCACGGCAGGTCGCAGTGGGCCGAAACCTCAACAGTGGGGGCAAGCAGGTGGGCGAAGCGCGAGAACATGCGACGTTCCTCTCCTCTGAAGTCACTTCCGAAAAGTGCACGCGGATGCTCGTGCATCGGCTGCACTGCGACACTACTCCCGTGTACGGGTTCGCGCGCGTCAGGGGTCGATCCATGGAACCGACGTTGCGCGCCGGCGACGTCCTCTGGGTCAAGTACGGCGCCGCGCCGGTGCCGGGCCGGATGGTGATCGCCCGGTTCGCCGACGGCACGATCGCGGTCAAACGGGTCACCGAGCGGCGCGCCGGTGGGTGGTGGCTGCTCTCGGACAATCCGGACGAGGGCGTCGACTCCCGACACCGTGGGACGGTGCCCGACGCGGCGGTCCTGGCCGTCGTACGAGCCCGGCTCCCGCGGCTGCCGTTCTGTGCCACACTGCGCTGATGTTCGCCGTCTACGCCGCCTCGCAGTCCGCCGCCGATCCGCTCAGCGGCCTCGTCCTCGGAGAGCGTCCCGAGCCCGTCGCGCCGGCCGGCTGGACCACCGTCGAGGTGAAGGCGGCCAGCCTCAACCACCACGACCTCTGGTCCCTCAAGGGGCAGGGCCTCAAGGCGGACCGGCTGCCGATGATCCTCGGCTGCGACGCGGCCGGCCTGGACGAGGACGGGCGACCGGTGCTGGTGCACTCCGTGATCGCCTCGCCGGACTGGGTCGGCGACGAGACCATCGACCCGCGCCGCTCGCTGCTCTCCGAGGTGCACCAGGGGACCTTCGCCGAGCGGGTGATCGTGCCGCGCAGCAACGTGATCGCGCTGCCCGACGGGTTCTCCGCCGCGGAGGCGGCCTGCCTCCCGACCGCGTGGCTGACCGCCTACCGGATGCTCTTCGTCAAGGGCGAGCTGCGCCCCGGCGACTCGGTGCTGGTCCAGGGAGCCGGCGGCGGTGTCGCGACGGCGTGCATCATCCTCGCCCGGGCCGCCGGGCTGCGGGTCTTCGCGACCAGCCGGGACGCGGCCAAGCGTCAGCGCGCCCTCGAGATCGGTGCGCACGAGGTCCTCGCCAGCGGCGAGCGGCTGCCGGAGAAGGTCGACGCCGTGATGGAGACCGTCGGCCGGGCGACCTGGGAGCACTCGATCCGTGCGCTCAAGCCGGGCGGCGCCCTGGTCATCTCCGGGACGACGTCCGGGCCGCAGCTCGATGACGCGATGCTGACCCACATCTTCTTCCTGCAGCTGCGGGTGATCGGGTCCACGATGGGGACGCGCTCGGAGCTGGCGTCGCTGGTCGCGCTCCTCGACGCCACGGGGACGCGGCCGCTGATCGACGCCACCCTGCCGATGTCCGAGGCCCGTCAGGGCTTCGAGCGGATGGCCGAGGGCGACGTCTTCGGCAAGATCGTCCTGACCCTCTGACGCCCGGACGTCAGGTCAGGCGCGGGACGCGGCGCTGCCAGGCCTGGTGGACGACGACCGCCGCGACGACGGCGCCCAGCACTCCCAGGCCGAGGTCCCCGAGGGTGTCGGCGTAGGCGAACCTACGCTCCGTGGAGTGGCTGATGAAGGCGAAGTACTCGGCGATCTCCCAGGCGATCGCGGCCGTGGCGCCGAACGCCAGCGCGCGTTCGAGCAGGCTCGGCAGGCCGTCGCCCGGCTTCTTGGTCAGCAGCAGGACCGCCGTGACGAGCAGGCCGACGTTCATGAAGTGCATCCAGTCGTCGAACCAGACCACGGTGTCGTAGAGGTCCATCCGGTTGCCCAGGATGTCGGTGAAGCACGTCAGGGTGACCAGCAGGTCGGCCAGCCACGGGACGGCGGTCCGGTCGCGGTCGAAGAGCCACCAGAGCGCGAGCACCGTGCACGACGCCAGCGGATAACCGATGGCACGGAGGCCGGCAGCCTTGTCGCGCAGGTTGCCGGAATCGGGGAAGAGCAGGGCCAGGGCGAGCAGCAGGATCAGGCCGACCTTCGCCGAGATCGCTGCTGCGCGCAGTGCCGGTGGGGTCGGATCAGCCGTGATGGCGAGGTCAGGAGCGCCGCTCCAGGAGGGTCTGATCTGCGTCAGTCCTCGTCGTCGAGATCGTCGAGCCGGGCCAGCCAGGTGGCCAGCCTCTCGATCGGGGTCTCGAACTCCGGGTGCACATCGACGAAGACCTGGAGGTGCTCGGCGAGCCAGGCGAAGGAGATCTCCTCCTCACCGCGGCGTCGCTCGAGCTCCTCCAGGCCTCGGTCGGTGTGGTACATGGGTCGGTCAGGCCTCAGCTGAACGCCCGGTCGAGCAGGTCGGCCTGCTCGGCGAGGTGGCGCTTGGCGGTGCCGACGGCGGTGGTCGAGGACGCGGTCCGGCTGATCAGCTCGGCGGCGACACCCAGCGGGGCGAAGACGTTGAGCGCGAACGACGGCCACGGGCCCTGGTTCGCGGGCTCGTCCTGGACCCACTTGACCTTGGCGTTCGGGTACTTCGCCAGCTCGGCGGCGACCTCGGCGGTCGGCCACGGGTAGAGCTGCTCGACCCGGACGATGGCGACGTCGTTGCGCGACCGCTTGGTGCGCTCGACGACCAGGTCCCAGGTGAGACGGCCCGAGACCAGCAGCACCGTGGAGACCGCGGCCGGGTCGACGGTGGTGTCGGCGATCACCGGCGCGAAGGTGCCGGAGGTGAAGTCCTCGGGCGCCGAGGCGGCCTCCTTGCGACGCAGCATCGACTTCGGGGTGAAGACGATCAGCGGGCGGTGGATCTCACCGAGCGAGTGCCGGCGGAGCAGGTGGAAGTACGACGCGGGGGTCGACGGCTGAGCCACGACCATGGCGTCGTCGGCGCACAGCGTCAGGAAGCGCTCGATGCGCGCCGAGCTGTGGTCCGCACCCTGGCCCTCGTACCCGTGGGGGAGGAGGAGCACGACGCCCGAGTCCTGGCCCCACTTGGTCTTGCCGGCCGAGATGTACTCGTCGATGACGCTCTGCGCGCCGTTGACGAAGTCACCGAACTGGGCCTCCCACAGCACCAGCGCGGAGGGACGGGCGACCGAGTAGCCGTACTCGAACCCGAGGGCGGCGTACTCCGAGAGCAGCGAGTCGTAGACGTAGAACTTGGCCTGGTCCTCGGACAGGTGGGCCAGCGGGGTCCACTCGTCGGCGTTGACCCGGTCGATGATCGTCGCGAACCGCGAGGCGAACGTGCCACGACGCGAGTCCTGGCCGGCCAGACGGACCGGACGACCCTCCATCAGCAGCGAACCGAAGGCGAGCAGCTCACCGGTTCCCCAGTCGATGCCACCCTCGGAGATCGAGGTGGAACGACGCTGCAGCTGCGGCATCACCTTCGGGTGGACGGTGAAGCCCTCCGGCGGGGTGACGTAGGCGTCGGCGATCCGCTTGAGCACCTCGTCCGAGATGGCCGTGGTGGCCTCGCCCGCGGGCTTGGTCGGGTACTCCGGCACGGTCTCCCACTGCTCGGGCTTGGTGTCGGCGTCACGGACCTCGGTGAAGACGCGCTCCAGCTGGTTCTGGTAGTCGCGCAGCACCTCCTCGGCCTCCTCGAGCGTGATGTCGCCACGACCGATCAGGGACTCGGTGTAGAGCTTGCGCACCGAGCGCTTCTTCTCGATCAGGTCGTACATCAGCGGCTGGGTGAACGACGGGTCATCACCCTCGTTGTGGCCGCGGCGGCGGTAGCAGACGAGGTCGATGACGACGTCCTTGTGGAACCTCTGCCGGTAGTCGAAGGCGAGCCGGGCCGCACGGACGCAGGCCTCCGGGTCGTCGCCGTTGACGTGCAGGATCGGCGCCTGCACCATCCGGGCCACGTCGGTCGCGTAGAGCGAGGAGCGCGACGAGCCGGGGGAGGTGGTGAAGCCGACCTGGTTGTTGATGATCAGGTGGATCGTGCCGCCGGTGCGGTAGCCGCGGAGCTGGCCCAGCTGCAGGGTCTCGGCGACCACGCCCTGACCGGCGAACGCCGCGTCACCGTGGATCAGCAGCGGCAGCACCGGGTAGGCGCCGCCCTGGTCGAGGACGTCCTGCTTGGCGCGGGCGATGCCCTCCAGGACCGGGTCGACGGTCTCGAGGTGGGACGGGTTGGCCGCCACCGACACCTTGATCGTGTCGCCGGTGCCGGCGACGAACTCGCCCTCGGCGCCGAGGTGGTACTTCACGTCGCCGGATCCCTGCACGGTGCGCGGGTCGATGTTGCCCTCGAACTCGCGGAAGATCTGGTTGTAGGACTTGCCCACGATGTTGGCCAGCACGTTCAGCCGGCCGCGGTGGGCCATGCCGATCGCGACCTCGCGCAGGCCGGCCTCAGCGGCGGCCTCGGCGATCTCGTCGACCACGGGGATGGTGGTCTCGCCGCCCTCGAGGGAGAACCGCTTCTGGCCGACGAACTTCGTCTGCAGGAAGGTCTCGAACGCCTCGGCCTGGTTGAGCTTGAGCAGGATCCGGAGCTGCTCCTCGCGCGGGGTGCGGTCGAACGGCTTCTCCAGGCGGTCCTGGATCCACTTGCGCTGCACCGGGTCCTGGATGTGCATGTACTCGACGCCGGTGGTGCGGACGTAGGCGTCACGCAGCACGCCGAGGATGTCGCGCAGCTTGAGGAACGACTTGTTCGACGGGCCGAAGGAGCCGGTCGGGAACTCGCGGTCGAGGTCCCACAGCGTCAGGCCGTGATTCTCGATCTCGAGGTCGGGGTGGGTGCGCTGCTTGTACTCCAGCGGGTCGGTGTCGGCCATCAGGTGACCGCGCACCCGGAAGGCGTTGATCAGCTCGCCGACGCGGACCTGCTTGGAGACCTGGTCGTCGTGGCTGATCGCGACGTCCTGGGCCCAGCAGATCGGCTTGTAGGGGATCCGCAGCGACCGGAAGATGTCGTCGTAGAAGCCGTCGTTGCCCAGCAGCAGCTTGTGCACCGTGGCGAGGAACTCGCCCGACTGCGCACCCTGGATGACGCGGTGGTCGTACGTCGACGTCATCGTCATGATCCGGCTGACCGCGTCGCGGGCGAGGTTCGCCTCGGAGGCGCCCTGCAGCTCCGGCGGGTAGTCCATCGAGCCGACGCCGATGATCGCGGCCTGACCCTGCATCAGACGGGGCACCGAGTTGTTGGTGCCCAGGCCGCCGACGTTGGTCAGGCTGATCGTCGTCCCGGAGTAGTCCTCCATGGTCAGCTTGTTGTCCTTGGCCTTGCGCACGATGTCCTCGTACGCCGTCCAGAACTGGGCGAAGTCCATCGACTCGCAGCCCTTGATCGACGGGGCGACCAGCTGGCGGGTGCCGTCGGGCTTCTGCTGGTCGATCGCCAGGCCGAGGTTGATGTGCGCCGGCGTGACCTGGGTCGGCTTGCCGTTGACCTCGGCGTAGGTGTTGTTCATCGCCGGGATGGCCTTGCTCGCCCGGATGATCGCGTAGCCGATCAGGTGGGTGAAGGAGACCTTGCCACCGCGCGCCCGAGCGAGGTGGTTGTTGATCACGGTCCGGTTGTCCCAGAGCAGCTTGACCGGAATGTTGCGCACCGACGTGGCGGTCGGGACGCTCAGCGAGATGTCCATGTTCTTCGCCGTCGCGGCGGGGATGCCGCGCAGCGTCGTGTAGACCGGCTCGTCGCTGGAGGCGACCGGGGCCGGCGCGGGAGCGTCCTTGGGCACCGGGTTGGAGGTGCCCTTGGCGGGCTCGGCGGCCTTGGTGTTCGCCGGACGCGGCTTCGCGACGGGGGCAGGGGCGGCGGCCGCGGGTGCCGCTGCGGCGGGAGCCGGCGGGGTCGGAGCGGGGGCGGCGGGGGCCGGGGCGGGTGCCGCGGCCGTCGTACCGCCGTTGCCGTTACCTGCGTGAGCGCCACCGTTCTTGAAGAACGTCGCCCAAGCAGGATCGACACTGCCCGGGTCCTTGGTGAACTGCTCGAACATCTCCTCGACGAGCCATTCGTTGGCTCCGAACTCGTCGGGGATCTCGCTGGTCTGGTTGCCAGTGGGCTGCGGCACGGCTGGGTTCGCCTCTTCCGGGGTGGCTCTGAACGCTGATTCCAGGGGTCAAGGCTAGACCCACCGTGATGGAAATACCTGCTCAGGGGGTCTCTTTGGGGCAGGGTGTCGCCTAACCCACACCGACACGAGAGTTCTTCCCCATGAGCAAAGCCATCCTGGCGTGCTCTGCGGTGCTCGCCGGAAGCCTTCTGCTGACCGGATGCAGCTCCTCAGATGCCAGTTCGTCCTCCCCGCAGTCACCGAGCTCGACCGCCCCGGAGGTTGTGACCAACGCCTCAGTCGACGTGGTCACCGGGCGCCTCGACGAGGCCGGTCAGAGCGACCTCTCGGCCCAGGTCACCGACCTGATGACCCGCTACTTCGACGCCGCCTACCTCGGCGACTTCCCCCGCTCGGACTTCTCCGCGGCGTTCACCGAGTTCACCGAGGGGGCTGCCGCACGGGCCCAGGACGACCTCGACCTGCTCACCTCGGCGGCGCTGTCGGACCAGATCGACGAGGCGACCCAGACCGAGGGCAACCTCAACCTGGACATCCTCTCGCCGAAGAACACCCCGGCCGGGGTCACGGTGCGGTGGACCCTCGACTTCACCACCACCGGCACCCTCGAGTCGGACCAGAGCGTGACCGGCATGTTCGACCTGACGCCGGTCGACGGTGCCTGGAAGGTCTTCGGCTACTCGATCAAGGGCGGCCCGATGGTCCCGCTCGCCTCCGCACCCACCACTCCGGAGATCACCCTGGACGCAACCACGGAGGCCACCCCATGACCCGCTCACTCCTGCACCGCCTCGTCACGGGGACGGCGCTCGCGCTCATCCTCGGCCTGGTCCTGGTCGCCCTGCCCGACTCGAGCTCCCAGCCCACCCAGATGGCGATCGTCGCCACCGACTCCGCCCGGACCGCCGACGTCGACTCCGACATGGTCTACGTCCTGGCCGTCGGCTCCGACCAGCGTCCCGGCGAGGACCTGCTGCACACCCGCGGTGATGCCATCCAGATGGTCTCGATCAACACCCGCACCGGCGCCGCCGCTGTGATCGGGGTGCCGCGTGACTCCTACGTCTCGATCCCGGGCCACGGTCACGAGAAGATCAACGCCGCGCTCTACTTCGGCGGTCCGAAGCTCTTCGGCCAGACCGTCGGCGACCTGGTCGGGATCCAGCCGGACTACGTCTTCCTGTCCAGCTTCAAGCAGTTCCAGCGTCTCGTCGGTGGGATCGGGGGAGTCGAGATCAACAACCCCTTCTACTTCGACGACGAGTACTTGAAGGAGAAGGGCTTCCAGGCCGGCAAGATCCACCTCACCGGCTACGAGGCGATGGCCTACTCCCGGATCCGGCACAGCCTGCTCCGCGGCGACTTCGACCGTTCGCGGCACCAGCAGGTCGTGATGCGGGCGATTCAGAAGAAGGTCGCTCGTCGGGCGACGCAGCCGGGCTTCGTCACCGGCGGTGTCGCCTCGGTGATGAAGAACCTCTACACCGGCCTCTCCCCGGTCGAGCTGTTCAAGCTCGGCCACCTGCTCGCCGCGATCGACCCGACCAAGGTGACCAACTGCGTCGTCCAGGGCGGGATCGGCGTCAGCCCCGGCGGGGCGAGCATCGTCGAGCCGTTCGTGGAGCAGGCCCGCGCGATGGGCGCCGACGCGAAGAAGGACGGCACGTTGTCCAAGTGCGAGTCGCCGTGGACGGTGCCGGACCCGGCCTCGGGCGCCGCTAACTGAGCGCGACCACGCTCGGCGGCACGGCGATCCCGGCCCGCAGGTTCGGGTGCGGGACCGGGGCGCCGTACTGCTGGGCGAGGGGGACCACGCCTGCCCACGCCGGTCCCTCGACGTCGCTGTCGGGGTCGTCGCTGAAGTCGTCGGAGACCTTGAGCGACCACTCCACGATCGGCAGTGCCAGCACGAGGGTTGCGGCCAGCTCCTTGCCGGTGCTGGCCCGGATCTCGGCCCGCCTCCCCGGCAGGAGCCGGTCGGTCAGCAGGTCGAGCGCGTGCGCCTTGGCCTCGCCGAGGACCTCCTCGCAGCGTCCGAAGAGCACCGCGCTGCGGTAGTGCAGGGAGGACTCGAAGGCCGACCGGGCGACCACGACCGCGTCGAGCGTGGTGACGGCGACCGAGACCGGCGTGCCCGCCGCGGCCGCGCGCATCCACGGCGACCCGGTCGAGCCGTGCAGCAGGAGCCGGTCACCGTCACGGGCCACCGCGGTCGGGACGACCACGGGCCAACCGTCCTCGCGGACGAGGCCGACGTGAGCGAGAAAGGTCGCATCGAGGAGCAGATCGAGATCCGCTCGGTCGGTGCGACCCTTCTCCTTGATCCGGGTGATCTGGGTCCGCGTGCCCTCCATGGGCGGCATGCTGCCAGACCGGCCGCCTCAGGTGAGGTCGGGCAGACCCAGGTCGAGGTTCGGCTCCTGGATCCCGCCGTCGACCTCGAGCAGCTTGCCGGTGATGTACTTGCCGGCGCGCGAGGAGAGGTAGACCACCGCAGCGGCGATGTCCTCGGCCTCCCCGATCCGCCCGAGCGGGGTCCGGGTCTCCATCTGGTCCTTCATCTCCGGCACGCCGGCGACGAACTCCAGGGCGCTGGTCATCACCGAGCCGACGTAGATGCCGTTGACCCGGATGTTCGGGGCCAGGTCGGTGGCCGCCAGCCGGCTCCAGTGCGCGAGCGCCGCCTTGGCGGTGCCGTAGGCGAGGTAGCCGCGGGCGGCGGTGCGACCCATCATCGAGCTGATGCTGACGATCGACTTCTGGTGGGAGTCGTCGACGGTCTTGAGCATCAGCGGCACCGCGGCACGACTGAGCGCGTGCGCGGTCGAGACGTTGAACCGGAACGCCTCCTCGAGGTAGTCCACGTCGGTGTCGAGGAACGCGTTGGGGATGGTGCCGCCGACGTTGTTGACCACGATGTCGAGACGACCGAAGGCCTCGTGCGCCCGTTCGACCAGCGCCTCGACCTGGTCGAGCTTGGCGAGGTTGGCCGGCACGACCAGGGCCTGGCGGCCCACGGCGCGGATCTGCTCGGCCACGCCGTTGAGCTGGGCCTCGGTCCGCGACGAGATCACGACGTCGGCGCCGGCCTCGGCCAGGGCGATCGCCGTGGCAGCGCCGATCCCGCGGCCCGCGCCGGTGACGATCGCGACGTGGCCGTCGAGGGTGAAGCGGTCCAGGATGCTCATCGCGTCACCAGTCCGCGACCGGTGACCAGGGGCAGGTCGAGCGGGGTGACCAGGCCGGGCTTGGCCGCGACGACCGCGGGGATCGCGTTCACCAGCCGCTGGGCGGTCACGATCATGCCGCTGACGTTGTGGTCGCCGTTCTCGCCGTGGTGGGAGAACTCGACCTTCATCATCGGCTCACCGGTGATCTCGATCCGGTAGCAGCCGTCGCCCTCGTGGGGGGAGGGCCAGTCGGGGTCGGACTCCGCGTCGGTCCGGGTGACGTGGTCGAGGGTGACCCGCGGCACGCCGTCGACGGTGCCCACGACGCCGAACCGGACCGAGCCCATCGTGCCCGCGGCGATGTCGACGCTGATCGTGTCCTTGTCACGGGTCGCGGGACGGCGCTCGACGTACTCGGTGAGCGGCTCGTCCAGCGTGAGCCCCAGGCCGGCGGCGATCACCCGGACGACGGGGCCCCAGGCGCTCGACAGGATGCCCGGCTCCCACAGCATCGGCCGGGTCTCCAGCGGAGCACCGAAACCGTAGATGTCCTTCATCACGACCGGCTGGTAGTAGGTCGAGTAGTCGGCGATCTCGCTGACCCGGACGTGGTCGATGCGCTGGGAGAGCGAGGTCATCACCAGGGGCAGGACGTCGTTGGCGAAGCCGGGGTCGATGCCGTTGACGTGCAGGCTGGCGTTGTTCGCCTCTCCTGCCTTCTGCAGCGGTCCGACCACGTCGTCACCGAACACGCCGTAGGGGTAGAGCAGGACGACCGGACCCGAGGAGACCACGTTGATCCCGGCCTCGAGCAGGCCGCGCAGGTCGTCGATCGACTCGAAGAGCCGGTCGTCGGTCATCGCGGCGTGCAGGATGCAGTCCGGCTCGAGCGCAAGGATCTCGTCGCGGTCGGTGGTGGCCAGGACGCCCAGGTCGCGGCCGAGCTCGGCGAGCTGGCCGACATCGACCCCGTGCTTGGCCGGCGTCGAGGTCCAGACCCCGACGAGCTCGAGGTCGGGATGGGCATCGATTCCGGCGATGGCGTGGCGGCCGATGGTTCCGGTCGACCAGACGGCCACACGGAGCGGTGTGGCGGGGATCACTTGCGACATGAGGCAAAACGTAGAACAAGTTCTAGTTTTGCGGAAGGGGTCCGGTCAGATGAGTGCTTGATCCAGATCGGCGAGCAGGTCGGCGACGTCCTCGATCCCGACGCTGAGCCGGACCAGGTCCTCGGGGACCTCGAGCAGGGATCCGGCGGTCGAGGCGTGGGTCATCGCCGCCGGCAGCTCGACGAGTGACTCCACCCCGCCGAGGCTCTCGGCGAGGGTGAAGATCCGCAGCCGGGCGCACAGGTCCAGTGCTGCCGGGGCGCCGCCGGTCATCCGGATCGAGACCATCCCGGCGAAGCCCGGCCAGCGGACCTCGCTCACCGCCGGGTGCGCCTCCAGCATGCTCACCACGGCGGCCGCGTTGGCGGTGTGCCGCTCCATCCGGATCGCCAGCGTCTTGAGCCCGCGCAGGGTCAGGAAGGCGTCGAAGGGGCCGGGGACACCGCCGGCGCCGTTCTGCAGGAAGCCGAACGCCGCGTCGAGCTCGGTGTCGTTGGTGATCAGGGCACCGCCGACCACGTCGGAGTGCCCGCCGAGGTACTTCGTCGTCGAGTGCAGCACGACGTCGGCACCGAGCCGGAGCGGCTCCTGGTAGTACGGCGTCGCGAAGGTGTTGTCGACGACCAGCCGGGCACCGGCACCGTGCGCGACCGCGGCCACCTCGGTGATCGGGGCGGTGGTCAGCAGCGGGTTGGTCGGGGACTCGATCCAGACCAGCTTGGTCGCCGGAGTGCAGGCGCGCGCGATCGCGTCCGGGTCGTCGACGGGGGCGACGTCGTAGGTGATCCCCCAGTGGGTGAGCACCTTGTCGATCAGCCGGAAGGTGCCGCCGTAGGCGTCGTTGGGGATGACCAGGTGGTCGCCCGGGCGCAGCATCGCCCGCAGGGCGGCGTCGGTCGCAGCCATCCCGGAGGAGAACGCGCGCCCGTGCCGACCGCCCTCGAGGGCTGCCAGGGCGGTCTCCAGCGCGGCCCGGGTCGGGTTGCCGGTGCGGGCGTACTCGAAGCCCTCGCGCAGCCCGCCGACGCCGTCCTGGGCGAAGGTGGAGGAGGCGAAGATCGGCACGTTCACCGCGCCGGTGCGGGGGTCGGGCTCCTGCCCGGCGTGGATGGCGCGGGTCGCGAACCCGGTCTCGGTGGGGTTCTCGGCGGGGTGGTCGTTCGTCATATCTGCATTCCCAAGAGGTCGTGGCGGGTGAGGACGCCCAACGGCTTCCCGTCCTCGATCACGAGGAGGGCGTCACTGGTGATCAGGAGCTCGTTCGCCTCGGCGGCGAGCTGGCCGGCGCCGACCAGCGGCAGCGGGGCCTCCATGTGGGCCGAGACCGCGTCGGTCAGCTGCGCGCGGCCGGTGAAGACGGCGTCGAGCAGGGCACGCTCGCTGACCGAGCCGGCGACCTCGCCCATCACGACCGGGGGCTCGGCACCGACGACCGGCATCTGCGAGACGTTGTACTCGCGCAGGATCTCGATCGCGTCGCGGATCGTCTCCTGCGGGTGGGTGTGGACCAGGTCGGGCAGCCGGCCGGACTTGGAGCGGAGGATCTCGCCGACCGTCGGGTGGTCGGGCTCGGTGCCCTCCAAGGTGCTGCGCAGGAAGCCGTAGGAGCGCATCCAGTCGTCGTTGAAGACCTTGGACATGTAGCCGCGGCCGCCGTCGGGCAGCAGCACCACGATCACCGCGTCAGGTTCCGTGTCCTTGATGCGCTCGGCGACCTGGGCCGCAGCGACCACGGCCATGCCGCACGAACCGCCGACCAGCAGGCCCTCCTCGCGTGCCAGACGTCGGGTCATCTCGAAGGCGTCGGCGTCGCTGACCGCGATGATCTCGTCCGGGATCTCCGGGTCGTACGCCGTCGGCCAGAAGTCCTCGCCCACGCCCTCGACCAGGTACGGGCGCCCGGTGCCGCCGGAGTAGACCGAGCCCTCGGGATCGACCCCGATCACCTTCACCGCTCCGCCGGAGACCTCCTTGAGGTACTTGCCGGTGCCGCTGATCGTGCCGCCGGTGCCGACGCCGGCGACGAAGTGGGTGACACGACCCTCGGTGTCGCGCCAGATCTCGGGCCCGGTGGTCTCGTAGTGCGAGCGCGGCCCGGCCGGGTTGGAGTACTGGTCGGGCTTCCAGGCGCCCGGCTGCG
This sequence comes from Nocardioides sp. JCM 18999, assembly GCF_055391175.1. Lineage (NCBI taxonomy): Bacteria > Bacillati > Actinomycetota > Actinomycetes > Propionibacteriales > Nocardioidaceae > Nocardioides > Nocardioides sp. JCM 18999. The sequence goes on along the minus strand of NZ_AP043887.1, from coordinate 2,193,133 downwards.
AGGCCAGGCGGTCGGAGACGTTGTAGTAGGAGTCGGGGTGCTCCGGTGCGACGGCCGTCGGGCAGACGACCACCTCGGCGCCGTACGCCTTGAGCACGTTGCGCTTGTCCTCGCTGACCTTGTCGGGGCAGACGAAGACGCAGTGGTAGCCGCGCCGCTGGGCGACGAGAGCGAGGCCGACGCCGGTGTTGCCGCTGGTCGGCTCGACGATCGTGCCGCCGGGCAGGAGCAGCCCGGCCGCTTCGGCGTCGTCGATCATCGCCTCGGCGATCCGGTCCTTGCTGCTGCCGCCCGGGTTGAGGTACTCGACCTTGGCCGCGACGACCGGACCGGCCGGGACGACGCGGTTCAGCCGGACCAGGGGAGTGTTGCCGACGAGCTCGACCACGTGGTCTGCGATGCGCATGCATCCATTAGACCGGATCAGACCAGCAAACCCCTGATGTAGGCCGCCTGCCCCAGGTGCTGGGTGTCGTCGTTGAGCACGCTGACCAGTCGGGCGCCCAGCGTCACCGGCGGATCCCAGCGGGTGTCGACGATCCGGTCGAGGTCCGGGCCGCCTCCGAGGGTGTCGAGGAACGCGAGGGTCGCCTCGTGGGTGGCGTGGAAGTACGCCGCCAGCTGGTCGGCGCCGAGCTGGACGTGACCCACCTCGTCGACGCTCTGGTCCCAGCCGGTGGCGGCGCTGTCGAACGGCAGGCCGAAGGAGTCGGCGAAGCCGTGAGCCGTCCAGACCTGCTCGGTGCCGGCCACCTCGGCGACGTGGTCGTCCTGCACCCGGGTGAGGTGCCAGACCAGCCAGCTGATCGTGTTCGCCTCCGGTCCGACCCGGGTGCCGAGCTGGTCCGAGGTCAGGCTGTCGAGGATGCCCGGGAGCTCCTCGGCGATCCTCCCGAACCCGTCACGCAGGACAGCGATGGCATCCACGGTGCACCGCTCAGCGAGCGGGGACGTTCTTGTCGTCGGTCTTCATCGCGAACGCCATGATCGCGTCGGTGTCGTACTCGCGACCGGGGTGCTCGGCCGCGAGGTGGGCCTGGACGGTGGCGACGAAGGTGTCATCGAAGTCGACGATCCGCTCGCCGCACGGGCAGCGCAGAGACATAGCCATGTCTCCCAGGTTACTGCGGACCCGTTTCGTGGTGCGGTCGAACGGCCGTGTAGTGTCAAGCCCCGTTGCCTCCGTAGCTCAGGGGATAGAGCACTGGTTTCCGGTACCAGGTGCCGCAGGTTCGAATCCTGCCGGGGGCACGCACGTTCGATCAGTTGCGGATCCACTCCTCGAGTGGATCCGCTTCTGCGTTCGGGGGCGACGGCGAAGGTAAGTCGGTGGCGCTGCGCCGATAGGCTGGTCCGGTGACCCCTGAGCAGCTTTCCTCCGTGATCGTCGACGTCCTGACGGCCCTCAGCAACGAGGGTGAGTTCACCTTCCCCGACGGCGTTCCGAACCAGGTCACGGTGGAGCGTCCGCGGGCCAAGGGACACGGCGACTACGCCACCAACGTCGCGCTCCAGCTGGCCAAGAAGGCCGGGGTCGCCCCGCGCGTGCTCGCCGAGGCCGTCGCCGCCCGGCTGACCGCCGCCGAGGGCGTCGCCGGGGTCGAGATCGCCGGCCCGGGCTTCCTCAACATCTCCGTCGAGGCGGGCGCCCAGGGTGAGGTGGCCGCGCAGATCGTGAGCGCCGGCGCTGCCTACGGCACCTCGAACGCCCTCGGTGGGGCGAAGGTCAACGTCGAGTTCATCTCGGCCAACCCGACCGGCCCCCTGCACCTGGGGCACACCCGCTGGGCCGTGCTCGGCGACGCTCTCGGTCGGGTGCTGTCCGCGGCGGGCGGTGACGTCACCCGCGAGTTCTACATCAACGACCGCGGCGTCCAGATGAACCACTTCGCCAACTCGATCATCGCCTCCGCGCTCGGCCTGCCGAAGCCCGAGGACGGCTACGCCGGGGCCTACATCGACGACCTCGCCACGGCGGTCGGTCAGGCGCAGCCGGGCATCTTCGAGCTGCCCGAGACCGAGCGCCTCGCCGCCGTCCGGGCGAAGGGCTACGAGATCCAGCTCAAGGAGCAGCAGGACCAGCTCGAGGGGTTCAACACCCACTTCGACGTGTGGTTCAGCGAGCTCTCGCTGCACGAGTCCGGATCGGTGCCCGACACCCTGGCCCAGCTCAAGGAGCTCGGCCACGTCTACGAGGAGGGCGGCGCGCTCTGGATGCGCACCACCGACTTCGGCGACGACAAGGACCGCGTCCTGATCAAGTCCGACGGTGAGCTGACCTACTTCGCCTCCGACACGGCGTACTACCTGAACAAGCGCGGCCGGGGCTTCGACCGCTGCATCTACCTGCTCGGCGCCGACCACCACGGCTACGTCGGCCGCCTGCGGGCCATGGCCGCCTGCGCCGGCGACGACCCGGACTCCAACATCGAGGTCCTGATCGGGCAGCTGGTCAAGATCATGAAGAACGGCGAGGAGGTCAAGCTCTCCAAGCGGGCCGGCAACATCGTCACCCTCGACGAGCTCGCGGCCGAGATCGGCGTGGACGCGCTGCGCTACTCTCTGGCGCGCTACCCGGCCGACAGCCCGCTCACCCTCGACATCGCCGAGATCACCAAGGCCTCGAACGACAACCCGGTCTACTACGTCCAGTACGCCCACGCCCGGTCGTGCCGGATGCTGGCCAACGCCGTCGACTTCGGGCTCACCCCGGAGAGCGCGATCGCCGACTTCGACCCCGCGCAGCTTGCCCACGAGCGCGAGGGTGACCTGCTGCGTGCGCTGGCCGAGTTCCCGCGCGTGGTCAGTGCCGCGGCCGACCTGCGCGAGCCGCACCGGGTCGCCCGGTACCTCGAGGACACCGCCGCCGTGTTCAACCGCTGGTACGACACCAAGGAGTGCCGTCTGCTGCCCCAGGGTGACGAGCCGGCGACCGCGGTCAACAGCGCTCGCGTGGTGCTCGTGCTCGCGACCCGCCACGTGATCGCCAACGGTCTCGACCTGCTCGGCGTCAGCGCGCCCGAGCGGATGTGAGCCACCGATGAGCGGACACGCCAGCCCCGGCAGCTTCACCGGCACCTCGCCCGTGTGGCTGCAGCAGCCCGACGACGTCAACGCCCTGCTGCCGCAGCTGTGGTCGACCACGGCGACGAAGGTGGGCGGCGACCTGCACGTCGGCGGGGTCTCGATCCCGGACCTGGTCGCCAACATCAACACCCCGGCGTACGTCCTCGACGAGGAGGACTTCCGCACTCGCGCCCGAGCGTTCCGCGACGCCTTCGCCGGCTTCGACGTGTACTACGCCGGCAAGGCGTTCCTCTGCACCGAGGTGGCCCGCTGGGTCGACCAGGAGCGGCTCAGCCTGGACGTGTGCAGCGACGGCGAGCTGACCGTCGCGCTGCGCTCCGGGATCGACCCGGCCCGGATCGGCTACCACGGCAACAACAAGACCGCGATGGAGCTGCGTCGCGCCGTCGTCGCGGGGGTCGGGCGGATCATCGTCGACTCCTTCGACGAGATCGACCGCGTCGCCGCCCTCGGCCGCGAGCTCGGCGCCACCACCCCGATCCGGGTGATGGTCCGGGTCACCGCCGGCGTCGAGGCGCACACCCACGAGTTCATCGCCACGGCCCACGAGGACCAGAAGTTCGGCTTCTCGATCGCGTCGGGCTTCGCCTTCGAGGCGGCCCGTCGCGTGCTCGAGGCGCCCGGTGTGGAGCTGCGCGGCTTCCACTCCCACATCGGTTCGCAGATCTTCGAGTCCGCCGGCTTCGAGGTCGCCGCCCGCCGGGTGCTGCAGCTCCAGGCCCGGGTCGCGACCGAGCTCGGCGCCACCCTGCCCGAGCTCGACCTCGGCGGCGGCTTCGGGATCGCGTACACGACCCAGGACACACCGGCGACGCCGGCGTTCCTGGCCGAGGAGCTGACCCGGATCGTGGGCGACGAGTGCGCCCGCCAGGGTCTGGCCGTGCCGCACCTGTCGATCGAGCCGGGTCGCGCGATCGTCGGCCCGGCGATGTGCACCGTCTACACGGTCGGCACCGTCAAGCCGGTCCAGCTCGACGGCGGCGCCCAGCGGCTCTACGTCAGCGTCGACGGCGGGATGAGCGACAACATCCGCACCGCCCTGTACGACGCCGACTACTCGGCCACGGTCGCGGGCCGCGCCTCGGAGGCGACGCCGGTGCTGGCCCGGGTCGTCGGCAAGCACTGCGAATCGGGCGACATCGTGGTCAAGGACGAGTTCCTGCCCTCCGACATCGCCCCGGGCGACCTGATCGCCGTCCCGGCGACCGGCGCCTACGGCCGGTCGATGGCCTCGAACTACAACCACGCGCTGCGGCCGCCGGTGGTCGCCGTCGCCGGGGGAGAGGCCCGGGTCATCGTCCGTCGGGAGACCGTCGAGGACCTGCTCGCCACCGACCTGGGATGAGCCAGGCAGCGGCGGTCGCGCCGTCCGCGTGGCGAGGTCACTACCTCCCGATCACGCTCGGCGTCTTCTCGCTCACGTTCCTGTTCGCCTTCGAGACGGTCGCGGCGTCGACCGTGATGCCAGCGATCGCTCGGGACCTGCAGAGCCTGAGCTGGTACGCCGTCTCGTTCGCTGCCCCGACCGCGGCGATGATCGTCGCCACCACGGTGGCCGGCCCCTGGATCGACCGGTCCGGACCGCGGCCCGCGCTGCACGTGGGCACGGCCGTCTTCATCGTCGGGCTGCTGGTCTGCGGACTGGCGCCGGCGATCGCGCCCTTCCTGGTGGGGCGGGCGATCCACGGTTTCGGCGCGGGCCTGGTCGGGGTGGCGGTGTACGTCGTCGTGGCGCAGGCCTACCCGGAGCAGCTGCGTCCCCGGGTCTTCAGCATCCTCGCCGCCGGCTGGGTCCTGCCGGCGATCCTCGGGCCGGCGCTGGCCGCCCACGTGGCTGAGTGGTGGAGCTGGCGCTGGGTCTTCCTCGGCGTCCCGCTGCTGGCCGTCGCGGCCTGGGTGCTCGTGCTTCGCGCCCCGTCGCGCCCCGCTGGACGCGACGCGGAGCGGGCGCCATGGCTCGCGGCGCTGTGCGTCGCCGGCGGCGTCTTCGCGATCAGCATCGCGGGGCAGCGCACCGTGCCGGGCTGGCCCGTGCTGCTCGGGCTCGGCGCCGTCGCGATCGTCGTCACCGCACCCCGACTGCTCCCGGCCGGCACCTGGCGGCGGCACGCCGACGGGCTGGCGGGGATCATCACGCTCCGTTCCCTGGTCTGGGTCGGCTTCATCGGCACCGAGGCCTACCTGCCGCTGCTGCTGATCCTCGAGCGCGGCCTCAGCCTGGCCGAGGCCGGATCGATGCTGACCGTGTCGACGCTGAGCTGGTTCGCCGGATCGTGGTGCACCAGCCACGTCGGGTACTTCGACGGGCGCCCACGACGGTCGTTGCTGGTCGGGCTGCCGTGCGTGAGTGTCGGCATCGCCGTCGTCGCGACCGCGGCCCTCGACGTCGTACCGGTGGTGGTGCCGATCCTCGGCTGGGCGGTGGCGACCTTCGGGGTCGGTCTGGTCTTCCCGACCGCGGCGGTGCTCGCCCTCGCCTCGGTCAGCGACGCCGAGGCGGGCCGGGCCTCCTCGGCGTTGCAGCTCAACGACTCGCTGGCCCAGTCGGTGGTGCTGGCGCTCGGGAGCGTCCTGTTCGCCGCGCTCGCCGACACCGAACCGGTCCTCGGCGCGACGGTGCTGATCGTGCTCTCCGCGCTCGTCTCCTGTCTCGCCTGGTTGCCGGCGCAACGCGCGGGCCTCGAGCCCCGATAGGCTGCAGCCCATGCGTGCGTATGACCGACCACTCAACGTCGCCGTCCTCGGCTGCGGCTCGGTCGGCTCCCAGGTCATCCGGCTCCTCCAGGAGCAGTCCGACGACCTCGCGGCGCGCGTCGGTGCGCCGCTGAACCTGGTCGGTGTCGCGGTGCGTCGGCTCGACGCCCCGCGCGAGATCGAGCTGCCGGCCGAGCTGCTCACCACCGACGCCGCGGCGCTGGTGGCTCGTGAGGACGTCGACCTGGTGATCGAGGTGATCGGTGGCATCGAACCCGCTCGCACCCTGATCCTGTCCGCCCTCGAGCACGGTGCCAGCGTGGTCAGCGCCAACAAGGCACTGCTCGCCGAGGACGGCGCGGCGCTCTTCGAGGCCGCCGCCAAGGCGGGTCGCGACCTCTACTACGAGGCCGCCGTCGCCGGTGCGATCCCGATCCTGCGGCCGCTGCGCGAGTCGCTCGCCGGTGACCGGATCCTCAAGGTGATGGGGATCGTCAACGGCACCACCAACTTCATCCTCGACAAGATGGACTCCCAGGGCGCCGGCTTCGAGGAGACCCTCGCCGAGGCCCAAGAGCTGGGCTACGCCGAGGCCGACCCGACCGCCGACGTCGAGGCGTTCGACGCCGCCGCCAAGGCCGCGATCCTGGCCAGCCTGGCCTTCCACACCCGGGTGACCGCCGCCGACGTCCACCGCGAGGGCATCGTCGACGTCACCGCCGCCGACGTCGCCTCCGCACGCGAGATGGACAGCGTGGTCAAGCTGCTCGCGATCGCCGAGCTCAAGGGCGAGGACGTCTCGGTGCGCGTGCACCCGGTGATGATCCCGCGCTCGCACCCGCTGGCGAACGTGCGTGAGGCCTACAACGCGGTCTTCGTCGAGGCCGAGTCGGCCGGCCAGCTGATGTTCTACGGCCGTGGCGCCGGCGGTGCCCCCACGGCCAGCGCCGTGCTCGGTGACCTGGTCACCGTGGCCCGCAACCTCGTGGTCGACTCCCGCGGCGCCGGCGAGAGCTCGTACGCCGCCCGCGCGGTGCTGCCGATGGGGGAGACCATCACCCGCTACCACGTCTCCCTCGACGTGGCCGACCTCCCGGGTGTGCTCGCCTCCGTCGCGACGACGTTCGCCGACCACGGCGTCTCGATCCAGACCGTGCGCCAGGAGGGGCGCGGTGCTGACGCCCAGCTCGTCGTGGTCTCGCACGAGGCCACCGACGCTCAGCTGAGCGCCACCGTAGAAGCTCTGCGCGGCATGGAGACCGTGCGAGAAGTGACCAGCGTGATGCGCGTTGAGGGCGACCTCAGAGGAGAGAACAAGTGAGTGCCACCCCTGCCCTGACCCACCAGTGGCGTGGAGTCATCGAGGAGTACCGAGAGCTGCTGGACATCCCGGAGGGGACGCCGGCGGTCACGCTCGGTGAAGGCGGCACGCCGCTGGTCCGTTCGGCGTGGCTCTCCGAGCAGACCGGCGGTGAGGTCTGGCTGAAGGTCGAGGGCCAGAACCCGACCGGCTCCTTCAAGGACCGCGGCATGACCGCCGCCCTCTCCGTGGCCGTGCACGAGGGCGCCAAGGCCGTCGTGTGCGCCTCGACGGGCAACACCTCGGCGTCGATGGCTGCCTACGCCGCCCGCGCCGGGATCACCCCGGTCGTGCTCGTCCCGGACGGCAAGATCTCGGCCTCGAAGATGGCCCAGGCGCTGATCCACGGCGCGAGGGTGATCCGCGTCCGCGGCAACTTCGACGACTGCCTGACCATGTCGCGCGGGATGGCCGAGTCCTACCCGGTCGCACTGGTGAACTCGGTCAACCCGGTCCGCCTCGAGGGCCAGAAGACCGCCGCGTTCGAGGTCGTCGACCGCCTCGGCGACGCCCCCGACGTGCACCTGATGCCGATCGGCAACGCCGGCAACATGAGCGCCTACTGGCTCGGCTACCAGCAGTACGCCGCCGCGGGCCGCTCCACCAGGACCCCTGTCATGCGTGCCTTCCAGGCCGAGGGTGCGGCACCGCTCGTGCTGGGCCACCCGGTGCTCGAGCCCGAGACCAAGGCGACCGCCATCCGGATCGGCAACCCCGCGTCCTGGAAGCTCGCCGAGGCCGCCCGGGACGCGTCCGGCGGTCGGTTCAAGGCGCTCAGCGACGACGCGATCCTCAGCGCCCAGTCCCAGCTCGCCCAGCGCGAGGGCGTCTTCGTCGAGCCGGCCTCCGCGGCCGGTGTCGCGGGGCTCCTCGCGGACCTGGCGGCGGGGGAGAGCTACGCCGACCTGACCACGGTCATCACCGTCACCGGTCACGGCCTCAAGGACCCGGCCACGGCACTCGACTTCTTCGGCGAGGTGCCGGAGATCGTCGTGGACGCCGACATCGACGCGGCTGCGGCCGCCGCCGGCCTGCTCTGACCTGAGATGGCACTCACCTTCGTCGAGGGGCCGGTCACCGTCACGGTGCCGGCGACCTCGGCCAACCTCGGACCCGGTTACGACACGCTCGGTCTCGCGCTCGCCCTGCGCGACACCCTCACCGCCGAGGTGATCCCGGCGGGCCTCGAGATCAAGGTGACCGGCGAGGGCGCCGACACCGTCGTCCGGGACGAGTCCCACCTCGTGGTGCGCTCGCTCAACGCCGGGCTCGAGCTCGCGGCCCGCGTCCTGGGCGTCGAGCCGAGCGTGCCGACGGGGCTGGCCCTGCGCTGCGAGAACGTCATCCCGCACGCGCGTGGCCTGGGGTCCTCCTCGGCGGCGATCGTCGGTGGGCTCGCGCTGGCGCGCGCGCTCGTGGTCGGTGGGGAGCAGATCAGCGACACCGACCTGTTCGCTCTCGCCGCCGAGATCGAGGGGCACCCGGACAACGTCGCCCCGGCCGTCTTCGGTGGGCTCACCATCTCCGGGCACGAGGGCGCCGAGCCGCCCCGGTTCTTCAGCGTCTCCGCGCCGATCGACGCTCGGATCACCACCACCGTGTTCATCCCGCCGACCGGTGTCGAGACCAAGGTCGCTCGAGGCCTGCTGCCGGAGACGGTCCCGCACGCCGAGGCTGCGGCCAACACCGGCAACGCGGCCCTGCTGATCGCCGCCCTGGCCGGACAGCCCGAGCACCTGCTCCGGGCCAGCGCCGACCTGCTGCACCAGAACTACCGTCGCCCGGCCATGCCGGACTCGCTCGCCCTCGTCGATGCGTTGCGCAGCGCCGGGATCGCCGCGGTCGTCTCCGGGGCCGGTCCGACGGTGCTGGCCTTCACGCTGGGCGACGACCTGACCGGCTGGTGCCCGGAGGGCTGGCGCTCGGTGCCGCTGGCGGTCGGCGACGGCGTCCGGGGCTGAGCCCCGGGCCCGAACGACACGGTGTGACGAAACCGGGACAAATGCCGCGCGCCCTCCGGCGCAGTGCTACTCTCGAAGAGACGCGCCGCACTCGTCGGCGCGCCTCCCTGGAATCTTCGCAGGCAACGACCCGTACCGGGTCACTGCTCATCAGGGAGACCTGACACCCAGTCAGCCACCACGTCCTGATGGTGTGCTGCGCAAGCGTGGGAAGGACCTCACGTGACGGAAACCACCGAAGCCCCCGTCGACTCTCCTAAGAAGAAGTCCGGTGGCCTCAACTCCCTCCTGCTCGCCGACCTCAAGTCGATGGCGATCGGCATGGGCATCGCCGGCGCCGGCTCCATGAAGAAGGCCGACCTGATCGCCGCGATCAAGGGCGCCCAGGGCGCTAGCCGCCCGGCCCGCGCCGAGAAGAAGGCTGAGAAGCCGGCGGAGAAGCCGGCCGAGCGGACCGCGGAGAAGTCGGCGGAGAAGCCGGTCGAGAAGACCGCCGAGAAGTCGGCCGACCAGCCCGCCGAGAAGCAGGCCGAGAAGCCCGTCGACTCCGACGGCACCCAGAGCAGCCAGCAGGGCCGCAGCCGCCAGCGCGGCGACCGCACCAACCAGCAGGGCGGCCAGACCCAGCAGGGCACCCAGAACAACCAGCAGGGCGGCCAGACCCAGCAGCGCACCGGCGAGAACGGCCCGCAGACCAACACCGGCGACGGTGAGGGCTCGCGCCGCAATCGTCGTCGTCGCGGGCGTGACCGCGAGCGCCCGAGCGGCGGCACCGGCGGCGGCCGTGCCAACGGTCCCCGTGGCGAGATCGACACCGAGATCCGCGAGGACGACGTCCTCGTCCCGGCCGCCGGCATCCTCGACGTCCTCGACCAGTACGGCTTCGTCCGCACCTCGGGCTACCTGGCCGGGGCCGACGACGTCTACGTCTCACTCACCATGGTGCGCAAGCTCGGCCTGCGCCGCGGTGACGCGATCGTCGGCCAGGTCCGCCAGCCCCGCGAGGGCGAGGGCAAGGCCAAGTTCAACCCGATGGTGCGGATCGACTCCGTCAACGGCCTCGACCCGTCGACGGCCTCCGGCCGCCCCGAGTTCGCCAAGCTGACCCCGCTCTACGCGAGCGAGCGGCTCCGGATGGAGACCGACGCCACCAACCTGATCGGTCGCGTGATCGACATCGCTGCGCCGATCGGCAAGGGCCAGCGTGGCCTGATCGTCTCCCCGGCCAAGGCCGGCAAGACGATGATCATGCAGTCGATCGCCAACTCGATCACCGCGAACAACCCCGAGTGCCACCTGATGGTCGTCCTGGTCGACGAGCGTCCGGAGGAGGTCACCGACTTCGAGCGCAGCGTCAAGGGCGAGGTCATCTCCTCGACCTTCGACCGCCCGGCCGGGGACCACACCGCGGTCGCCGAGCTCGCGATCGAGCGGGCCAAGCGCCTCGTCGAGATGGGCCACGACGTGGTGGTGCTGCTCGACGGCATCACCCGCCTGGGTCGTGCCTACAACCTCGCCGCCCCGGCGTCGGGCCGGATCCTCTCCGGTGGTGTCGACTCCGCCGCGCTCTACCCGCCGAAGCGGTTCTTCGGTGCCGCCCGCAACATCGAGAACGGTGGCTCGCTCACCATCCTCGCCACGGCGCTGGTCGAGTCCGGCTCCAAGATGGACGAGGTCATCTTCGAGGAGTTCAAGGGCACCGGGAACATGGAGATCCGGCTGCGTCGCGACTTCGCGGACAAGCGGATCTTCCCGGCCATCGACGCCGTCCAGTCGGGCACGCGTCGTGAGGAGCTCCTGATGAGCAAGGACGAGCTCCAGATCATCTGGAAGCTGCGCCGGGTTCTCTCCGCCCTCGACGGGCAGCAGGCCCTCGAGCTGCTGCTCGAGCGGCTCAAGAAGACCTCGAACAACATGGAGTTCCTGCTCCAGGTCCAGAAGACCACCCCGGGGGAAGGCGCCTGACCGCCTGATCCTCGATCAGACCTCGTCGAGGTCCGTGGCCACGGCGGCCGCGGCCTCGTCGATGATGGCCCGCATCGCCTCCTCGGCGGTGCGGGCCTCCTTCATCCGTACGGCGCGCGCGACCGCGTCGTGCAGCGCGATCGCCTCGGGGTTCGGGCGGTGGGGCATCAGCCCGTGATGGGTCCGCCCGCCGAGGACCTCGGCGACGACGTCGCCCAGTGCGGCGAGCATCTCGTTCCCGCTGGCCTCGAGCAGGGTGCGGTGGAAGCGCTGGTCGGCGAGCAGGTAGGCCTCGAGGTCGCCTGACTCGCCGTAGATCTCCATGTCGCTCACGGCCGCGGCCAGGGCGCGCCGCTGGTCGGTGCTGGCCCGTTCGGCGGCCAGCGCTGCGGCCACGGGTTCGATGCCACGGCGCAGCTCCGAGAGCGAGACCAGCTGGGCGACCCGGTCCTCGCTGGCCAGGCGCCACTTGATCACCCGCGGGTCGAAGACGTGCCAGGAGGAGCGGGGCTGCACGGTGACCCCGACCCGGCGCCGGGAGGCGACCAGTCCCATCGACTCCAGCACCCGCACCGCTTCGCGGGCCACGGTCCGGGAGACGCCGTACTCCTGGCCGAGCCGCTCCAGGGTGAGCACGGTGTCGACCGGGGTCGCGCCGGAGACGAGCGCCGTGCCGAGGGCGTCCAGCACTGCACCGTGCAAAGCCCCCGATGCCGGGGTACTGGAAGAGGGCTCGCTCGTCATGGCAGTCATGCTCCCACGACACATCTTTCAGCGAAAGAGCCGATCTTTTGGCGTCAAGGTCTTGCAAAAGTAATACTTAATGAGGTTCGCTGTGACGGTCGCCACATCCGGTGGTGACACGACGAGGAAGGTGGAGGACGGATGGCGAAGAGTGCCCAGGCTGCTCCGTTGCTCGTGGTGATGGGTGTCTCGGGGTCGGGGAAGTCGACCGTCGGGGCCGCGATCGCCGGTCGGCTCGGTGTCCCGTTCGAGGATGCCGACGACCTCCACCCGCAGGCGAACATCGACAAGATGTCCTCCGGCACACCGCTCGACGACGAGGATCGCCGGCCGTGGCTGGACACGATCGGTGAGTGGCTCCACCGGCACGAGGGCAGCGGGGGAGTGATGAGCTGCTCCGCGCTCAAGCGGATCTACCGCGACCAGCTCCGCTCGCACGCCTCCGACGTCGTCTTCGTCCACCTGCACGGCACCCGTGAGGTGATCGCCGCACGCCAGGCCGCACGTCCCGGGCACTTCATGCCCGCGGCGCTCCTCGACTCCCAGTTCGCCACGCTCGAGCCGTTGGCCAGCGACGAGGCCGGCCTCGTCCTCGACGTCGCCGCCTCGGTCGACGAGCTCGTCCAGTCCTGTCTCGACTCGAAGGAGTTCTGATGTTCCCCGCCCTCTCCACCCTGCCGTGGGCCGATGCCGCCCTCCCGGAGCCCGTCGCCTCGGGATGGCACCTCGTCATCGCGGCCCTGACCGGGATCGCGGTGATCGTCGGCCTGATCATCTGGCTGAAGGTGCACCCGTTCCTCTCCCTGATGATCGGTGCACTGGTCGTCGGCATCGTCGCGGGTGAGGACGTCAGCACCGTGATCACCAGCTTCACCACCGGCTTCGGGGCGACCACGGCCGGCGTGGGCCTGCTGATCGCGCTCGGTGCGATGTTCGCCAAGCTGCTCGCCGACTCCGGCGGTGCCGACCAGATCGTCGACACGATCGTCGGGCGCGCCTCCAAGGCGGCGCTGCCGTGGGCGATGGCGCTGGTCGGGGCGATCATCGGTCTGCCGATGTTCTTCGAGATCGGCCTCGTGCTGCTGATGCCGGTGATCTACCTGGTCTCGCGCCGTGCCGAGGTCTCGATCATCGCGATCGGCATCCCGACCCTCGCCGGTCTGTCGGCCATGCACGGGCTGGTCCCGCCGCACCCCGGGCCGCTGACCGCCGTCGCCTCCCTGGACGCCGACCTCGGTCTGACGATCGCCCTGGGCATCCTGGTCGCGATCCCGACGGTGATCCTCGCCGGCCCCGTCTTCGCTCGTTTCGCCGCCCGGTGGGTGGACGTGCCGGCGCCTGCCCGGTTCGACATGGTCGAGCGTCCGGAGCGCCGCCCGAGCTTCGCGATCACCATGTTCTCGGTCCTGCTCCCCGTCGTGCTGATGCTCGGCAAGGCTCTCGCCGACGTCCTCATCGACGACCCCGAGGCACCGCTGCGTCGGGTCCTCGACGTCCTCGGCAACCCGCCGATCGCGCTCCTCCTCGCCGTCATCGTCGGCTTCTTCACCCTCGGCCGTGGCGCGGGCTTCGACCGGGTCAAGATCTCGACGACCGTCGAGTCAGCCCTCCCCGGCATCGCGGGCATCCTGCTCATCGTCGCCGCCGGTGGTGGTTTCAAGCAGGTCCTGGTCGACACCGGCATCGGCACCGTCCTGGCCGACTGGGCCAGCGCGGCCAACGTCTCCGTGATCCTGCTCGCCTGGCTGCTCGCCGTCCTGATCCGACTCGCCACCGGTTCGGCCACCGTCGCCACCATCACCGCCAGCTCGTTGATGACCGGACTCGTCACCGACCTGCCCGCTGCCGAGGTCTCGTTGGTGGTGCTCGCGATCGGTGCGGGCTCGGTCTTCTTCAGCCACGTCAACGACGCCGGCTTCTGGCTGGTCAAGGAGTACTTCGGACTCACCGTCCCGCAGACGCTGAAGTCGTGGTCGGCGATGGAGACCGTCCTCTCGGTCACCGGACTGGTCTTCGTCCTGCTCCTCAACTTGGTCGTGTGAGGCGGCCCGCGTAAACTCGGCATGTTCCGGAACCGGTTCACCGTCCGCGACCGCGGTCGGACCCGGATCCTCTCAACGAAGGAATCCCATGAAGACTGACATCCACCCCGAGTACGTCGACACCCAGGTCACCTGCACCTGCGGTAACGAGTTCACGACTCGCAGCACGGTCACCAGCGGCGCCGTTCGCGCCGACGTGTGCAACGCGTGCCACCCGTTCTACACCGGTAAGCAGAAGATCCTCGACACCGGTGGCCGCGTGGCCCGGTTCGAGGCGCGCTACGGCAAGAAGTGACGCTTCTGACGGCTTCGGCCTGATGAGTGCCGGCCCCATCCGTGGGGCCGGCACTGTCCATTTCTGGGGCCGGGTGCGGCCCGTCCGAGTCGAGGGGAACTGAGTTGTTCGAGGCTGTCGAAGGTCTGATCGTCGAGCACGAGGCGATCGAGCAGCGGTTGGGTGACGCCGAGGTGCACGCCGACGCGCGGCTCTCGAAGCAGCTCAACACCCGCTACTCGCAGCTCAGCGCGATCATCTCGGCCTACCGCACCTGGATCCAGCTCGGCGACGACATCGAGGCGGCCGGTGAGCTCGCCCGCGAGGACTCCGCATTCGCTGCCGAGGTCACCGAGCTGACCGCCGAGCGCGAGGTCGCGGCCGAGCGCCTGCGCCACCTGCTGGTCCCGCGGGACCCCTCCGACGACAAGGACGCGATCCTCGAGGTCAAGTCCGGCGAGGGTGGGGAGGAGTCGGCCCTGTTCGCCGGCGACCTGCTCCGGATGTACTCCCGCTTCGCCGAGCGCCACGGCTGGCGCACCGAGATCATCGACGCCACCGAGTCCGACCTGGGCGGCTACAAGTCCGTCACCGTCGCGGTGAAGGCGAAGGGCATCCCCGAGCCCGGCCAGGCGCCGTACGCGCTGCTGAAGTTCGAGGGCGGCGTCCACCGCGTCCAACGGGTCCCCGTGACCGAGAGCCAGGGCCGGATCCACACCAGCGCCGCCGGGGTCCTCGTGATGCCCGAGGCCGAGCAGGTCGACGTCGAGATCAACGACAACGACCTCCGCATCGACGTCTTCCGGTCCTCCGGTCCCGGCGGCCAGAGCGTCAACACCACCGACTCCGCCGTCCGGATCACCCATGTCCCGACCGGGATCGTGGCGAGCTGCCAGAACGAGAAGTCCCAGCTGCAGAACAAGGAGCAGGCGATGCGCATCCTGCGCGCCCGCCTGCTCGCGGTCGCCGAGGAGGAGGCCGCGGCTGCGGCCAGCGACGCCCGCCGCTCCCAGATCCGCACCGTCGACCGGTCCGAGCGGATCCGCACCTACAACTACCCGGAGAACCGGATCTCCGACCACCGCACCGGGTACAAGGCCTACAACCTCGACCAGGTGCTCGACGGCGACCTCGGACCCGTGCTCGACAGCGCGGTCCAGGCCGATCTCGCGGCTCGGCTGGCCGCGCTCGAGTCGTGAACCGGCGGGACCTGGTCGCCGAGGCGGTCGCCGCCCTCGCGGCCGGAGGCGTCGCCTCCCCGGAGTACGACGCCAGCGAGCTGTTGGCGCACGTCCTCGGTGTCTCCCGGGGAGCCCTGGTGCTGGTCGACGGGGTCGACGACCCGGCCGCGGCCACCTTCCGGGAGCTGGTGGCGCGCCGCGCGGCCCGCGAGCCGCTGCAGCACCTCACCGGTTCGGCGGCGTTCCGCTACGTCGAGCTGGCCGTCGGCCCGGGGGTCTTCGTGCCGCGTCCCGAGACCGAGCTCCTCGCGGGCTGGGCGATCGAGTCCACCGCCGGCATCGACGCCCCTGTCGTCGTCGACCTCTGCACCGGCTCGGGGGCGATCGCGGCCTCGATCGCCGACGAGGTGCCGGGTGCGGTCGTGCACGCCGTCGAGCTGAGCGAGGACGCGCACGCCTGGGCGACGCGCAACCTCGCCGGCACCGGGGTGGACCTGCGCCTGGGTGACGCGTTCGCCGCCTTCGACGACCTGCTGCGCACGGTCGACGTGGTGGTCTGCAACCCGCCGTACATCCCGCTGGAGGCCTGGGAGTCGGTCGCCCTCGAGGCCCGCGACCACGACCCCCATCTCGCGCTCTTCTCCGGCGACGACGGCCTCGACGCGATCCGGCTCCTCGCCCGGCGCGCGGCCCGGCTGCTCAAACCCGGCGGCGTCGTCGGGGCCGAGCACGCCGACGAGCAGGGCCCCGACGCCGAGAACGGTGGCGCGGCCGCCGTCTTCGCCGCGACGGGGGAGTGGACCGAGGTGCGCGATCACGTCGATCTGGCGGGCCGTCCACGCTTCGTGACGGCGAGACTGGCACGATGAGCGCCATGGCCGAGCGACTCTCCACCGAATTCAGCATCGCTCGGGACGAGGCGATCACCAGCGCGGCGGACGCCCTGGTCCGCGGTGAGCTGGTCGTGGTGCCGACCGACACCGTCTACGGGCTCGCTGCCGACGCCTTCAACCCGGAGGCGGTGCAGCGCCTGCTCGACGCCAAGGGCCGTGGCCGCACGATGCCGCCGCCGGTGCTGATCAGCGAGCCGTCCACGCTGGACGCCCTCGCTCGCTCCGTGCCCGCTTGGGCCCGGGCGCTGGCCGAGGTGTTCTGGCCCGGCGCGCTCACGCTGGTCTGCCAGCAGCAGGCCTCGCTGCAGTGGGACCTGGGGGAGACCCGCGGCACCGTCGCGGTCAGGGTCCCGGACCACCCGGTCGCCCTCGCCCTGCTGGAGCGGACCGGCCCGCTGGCCGTCAGCTCGGCCAACCTGACCGGTCAGCCCGCGGCCACCGACGCCGACCAGGCCGAGGAGATGCTGGGCGACGCCGTCGCGCTGATCCTCGACGACGGTGCCACGCCGGGGGACTCCGACTCCCCGTCGACGATCGTGGACGCGACCACCGCCTCCCCGCGGTTGCTGCGCCTGGGCGCGCTCTCGGTCGATGACCTCAACCGGGTCCTCGCCGAGCACGGCGAGTCCATCGAAGACATCTCGTGAGTCGCCGATGAGGGCGTTCCTCCTGCTCTTCTTCATCTCCGGCGCGGTCACCTACCTGTTGACCGTGATCGCGCGCGAGATCGCGCTGCGCACCGGGGCGGTGGCGCGGGTGCGCGACCGCGACGTGCACGACGAGCCGATCCCGTACATGGGCGGTCTGGCGATGCTCGGCGGTCTCGGCGCGGCCTACGTGGTCGCCCTGCAGATCCCGTTCATCTCCGACGGGTCGCCGTTCCTGCCGCACGACGCCGGCGCGGTCCTGATCGCGGGGGCCGTGATCTGCCTGGTGGGGGTGGTCGACGACATCGTCGAGCTCGACGCCCTGACCAAGCTGGGCGGTCAGGTGATCGCCACCGCGATCCTGATCGGCTTCGGGATCCAGTACTCCTACATCCCCACGGGGGACGGCACCTGGTTCGCGCTCGATCCCTCCCAGGGGGCCCTGCTCACCGGCCTGATGGTGCTGGCCACGATCAACGCGGTGAACTTCATCGACGGCCTGGACGGCCTGGCCGCCGGCGTCGTCGGGATCGGCGCCCTGGCGTTCTTCGCCTTCTCCTACACGCTGACCCGGGTCAACGACCTCGACCGGGCCACCACGCCGGCGCTGCTCTCGGTCGCCCTGGCCGGCGCCTGTGCCGGCTTCCTGATCCACAACTGGAACCCCGCTCGGATCTTCATGGGGGACTCCGGGTCGATGCTGATCGGCCTGGTGCTCTCGGCGAGCGCGATCTCGCTGTCCGGCGGCACCTTCGCCGTCGGCCAGCTCAGTCAGGGCGCCGCGGGCACCCAGTCGAGCCTGCTGCCGACGTTCCTGCCGATCATCCTGCCGCTGACGATCCTGATCGTGCCGCTGGTGGACCTGGTGATGGCCGTCGTCCGCCGCACCCGGGCCGGACGCTCGCCGTTCGCGCCCGACAAGCAGCACCTGCACCACCGCCTGCTCGAGATCGGGCACAGCCAGCGCCGCGCGGTGCTGATCATGTGGCTCTGGGCGGCGCTGATCGCCTTCGGGTCGGTCTTCGCCAGCCTGTACGCCGGCCCGGCGATGTGGGCGATCCTCGGACTGGGCCTCGCCGTGACCTTGGCGCTCACCTTCGTCCTGCCGAAGCTGCACAGCGCCCCGGACCCGACCGCCTGAACAGGCTCCTTGATCGTTCCAGTTAGGCCGCCCTGACCGCTTGTGCTACTTTTCACAAGCGCCCGAAGTAGGGTGTGCAGGACCCCATGTTTACCGCTGACAGAACGGCCGCCCCACGATGACGACCGAGTACCGCCGCACCTCCGTGGTGCGGGGAGCACTGACGTGGTCCGTCGTCCCCGTCGTCCTCGCGATCGTGTTCGGCGCGATCGTCGACGGCTCCGCGGGAGCCTGGGGCGCGGTCATCGGTGGCGTCGCCACCCTGGTGGTGCTCGGCGCCGGGACGGCGCTCGTGGTCAAGGTCGCCCAGGCGTCGCCGACGGCCTCCCTGATGGCTGCGCTCTGCGTCTTCACGGCTCAGGGCGGGCTTCTGCTCGCCACCCTGGCTATCGTCAAGGCCACGCTCGGTTCGCCCGAGCTGACCTGGTGCGCGGTCGCCGTCATCGCGGTCACCGTCGTGTGGACCACGGCGTTCGGTTTCTACGTCCGCCGCGAGCGGATCCCTTTGTTCGACCTCTCAGGGGCGGGTGCGCCGTGACTCTGCCCGCCTGCTATCTTTCGGCTCGACTGCTGGAGACCTGTTCAGGTCTGTTCCCCGCGTCGAACCCCCAGTTACAGAACCAGGAGACCGCGTGAGCATGCTTGCCACGATGATCCCCGCCGACGACGAGTTCCACGCTCCGGGTCCGGCGGACTTCGACCTTCCCGCTGTGTTCGGCGACGTCACCAAGCCGATGATCCTGGTGGTCCTCTCGGCGGTCATCGCCTTCGGCCTCTTCTACGCGATGTCGCGCAAGGCCGCTGTCGTCCCGGGTCGGCTGCAGTTCGCCGGTGAGTACGTCTACGGCTTCGTCCGGAACTCGATCGCCCGCGACATCATCGGCGGTCACGACTACATGAAGTTCGTGCCGTACCTCTTCGGCCTCTTCCTGTTCGTCCTGATCAACAACTTCTACGGTGTGATCCCGTTCATCCAGTTCCCGTCGATGTCCCACATCGGGTACGCGGCGTCGCTGGCCGGAACGACCTGGGTCATCTACAACGTGGCCGGTATCGCGAAGCACGGCTTCTTCGGCTACCTGAAGCACCAGACGGTCCCGGCCGGCATCTCCGGCCCGATCCTGTTCGCCCTGGTGCCGCTGGAGTTCTTCTCCAACATCATCGTCCGGCCGTTCACGCTCGCGCTGCGTCTCTTCGCGACCATGTTCGCCGGTCACCTGCTCGTCGCCCTGTTCTCGGTCGGCGGCTGGTACCTCATGGCCCACTACGAGCCCCGGGCCCTCGGCGCCGTGGCCGGCACGTTCTCCTTCGTGCTGGCGATCGGGGTCAGCTTCCTGGACATGCTGGTCATGTTCCTGCAGGCCTACGTCTTTACTCTGCTGTCGGCGATGTACATCGGCAGCGCAATCTCTGACGAGCACTGAGCTCGTCAACCAACGAAAGGAAACCCCCATGGGTGGCACCCTCAACATGATCGGCCTCGGCCTCGCTGCGATCGGCCCGGCCATCGGTGTTGGCCTCATCTTCGCCGCGTACGTCGCCGGCGTTGCGCGCCAGCCGGAGGCCCAGGGTCGTCTGCAGAGCATCGCGATCTTCGGCTTCGTCCTCGCTGAGCAGTTCTTCATCATCTCGCTGGCTCTGGCGTTCGTTCTCAAGCCCTGATCTCCGGGGAGTCTGAGAGATACCCATGTTCACGACGCTTGCCCTTGAGGCGGCCGCGAAGGAAGAGCCGAACCCGCTTCTTCCTCACTGGCCCGAAATCGTTCTCGGACTGATCGTCCTCGGGATCCTCGTCTTCGCCCTGGCGAAGTTCGTCGTCCCGAACTTCGAGAAGGCGTACGCAGAGCGGACCGAGGCCATCGAGGGTGGTCTGGCCGCCGCCGAGACGAAGCAGGCCGAGGCTGACGCGAAGCTCGCGCAGCTCGAGGCCCAGCTCGCCGAGGCTCGGCACGAGGCTGCCCGGATCCGCGAGGAGGCTCGCGCCCACGGCGCCGAGATCGTCGCGGAGATGCGGGAGCAGGCTCAGTCCGAGGCCACGCGCATCGTCGAGCACGGCAAGACGCAGATCGAGGCCGAGCGCCAGCAGGCGATCACCTCCCTGCGTGCCGAGGTCGGTGGCCTGGCCGCCGGCCTGGCCAGCAAGATCGTCGGCGAGAGCCTCGAGGACGAGGCTCGCCAGAGCCGCGTCGTCGACCGGTTCCTCGCTGACCTCGAGTCTGCCGACGCTGGGAAGGCCATCTGATGGACTTCCGTGGAGCTTCGGCCGACGCGTTCGCCGCCCTTTCCTCCGAGCTCACTTCGGTGGCGGGGGAGAGCGCGGCGTTCGCCGAGGTCGCTGCCGGTCTCTTCGACGCCTCCGCCACGCTTCGGTCCGAGCCGGCCCTGCGCCGGTTCGTGACCGACGCGTCGGTGGCGGCCGACGCCAAGCAGGGCCTGGTCACGGAGCTGTTCGGCTCCCGCCTTCCTGCTGGTGCGCTCACGCTGCTCGGCTCCGCCGTGTCGCGGCGCTGGACGCACGGCGGTGACCTGGTCGACGCGCTGGAGCGCCTCAGCGAGGTCGCTTACGCACGGTCGACCCAGGCCGACCAGCTGATCGACGAGCTGTTCACCCTGGAGCGGGCGGTGCAGGACAACCCCGAGCTGCGCGACGCGCTCTCGGACCCGTCCCGCTCCGCTGCCGACAAGGCTGCGCTGGTCGACTCGCTGCTGGGTGGCAAGGCGCTTGCCGCCACCGTCGCCCTCGCGAAGCAGGCCCTGGCCGGCACCTACCGCACGGTCTCGACCGCGCTCGCGGGCTACCAGAAGGTCGCTGCGTCGGTGCGTGAGGAGGGCGTGGCGACGGTTCGCGTCGCTGCTCCGCTCACCGTCGACCAGGAAGCGCGGCTCGTGGCGGGTCTGTCCCGCCAGTACGGCCGTGCCATCCACATCAACACGCTGGTCGACCCCACGGTCATCGGCGGAATCTCAGTCGAGATCGGTGACGACGTCATCAACGGCTCCATCGCGAGCAAGCTCGACGACGCCCGCCGGGCCCTCGCCGGCTGAGCCGGCCCCATTACTTAGTAGAGAACGAGAGAGAAGGCATCGACATGACGGAGCTGTCAATCCGTCCCGACGAGATCCGGGATGCGCTGGCGAAGTACGTCGCCGACTACACGCCTGAAGCTGCGGCCAAGGAAGAGGTCGGCACGGTCGCCCAGACCGCCGACGGCATCGCCCGCATCAGCGGCCTGCCCTCGGCCATGGCCAACGAGCTCCTCGAGTTCGAGGACGGCACGCTGGGTCTGGCGCTGAACCTCGACACCCGCGAGATCGGTGCCGTCGTCCTCGGTGACTTCGACAAGATCGAGGAAGGCCAGCCCGTCCGTCGGACCGGCGAGGTCCTCTCCGTCGCCGTCGGTGACGGCTACCTCGGTCGCGTCGTCGACCCGCTCGGCAACCCGATCGACGGCCTGGGCGACATCGCCACCGAGGGTCGCCGCGCGCTGGAGCTCCAGGCTCCCGGCGTCATGGCCCGCAAGTCGGTGCACGAGCCGCTCGCCACCGGTATCAAGGCGATCGACGCCATGACCCCGATCGGCCGTGGCCAGCGTCAGCTGATCATCGGCGACCGCGCCACCGGCAAGACCACGGTCGCGATCGACACGATCATCAACCAGAAGGCCAACTGGGCCTCGGGCGACCCGAAGAAGCAGGTTCGCTGCATCTACGTCGCCGTCGGTCAGAAGGGCTCCACCATCGCCTCCGTGCGTGGTGCGCTCGAGGAGGCCGGTGCTCTGGAGTACACCACCATCGTCGCCGCTCCGGCGTCCGACTCGGCGGGCTTCAAGTACCTGGCGCCGTACACCGGCTCGGCCATCGGCCAGCACTGGATGTACGACGGCAAGCACGTCCTCATCGTCTTCGACGACCTGACCAAGCAGGCCGAGGCCTACCGCGCCGTGTCGCTGCTGCTGCGTCGTCCGCCGGGCCGCGAGGCCTACCCGGGTGACGTCTTCTACCTGCACAGCCGGCTGCTCGAGCGTTGCGCCAAGCTCTCCGACGAGCTCGGTGCGGGTTCCATGACCGGTCTGCCGATCATCGAGACGAAGGCCAACGACGTCTCGGCGTTCATCCCGACCAACGTCATCTCGATCACCGACGGTCAGATCTTCCTGCAGTCCGACCTGTTCGCGGCCAACCAGCGTCCGGCCATCGACGTCGGTATCTCGGTCTCCCGCGTCGGTGGTGCGGCGATGACCAAGGCGCTCAAGGGCGTCACCGGTTCGCTCAAGGTCGACCTGGCGCAGTACCGCGCCATGGAGGCGTTCGCGATGTTCGCCTCCGACCTCGACGCCGCCTCCAAGCAGCAGCTCGCTCGCGGTCAGCGCCTGATGGCTCTGATGAAGCAGCCGGCCTACTCGCCGTACGCGGTCGAGGAGATGACCGTGTCGCTGTGGCTCGGTACCTCGGGTCGCCTCGACTCCATCCCGGTCGAGGACGTGCTCAAGTTCGAGCGCGAGTTCCTGTCGTTCATCAAGTCGAGCAAGCCCGGCATCCTGACCGGTATCGCCGAGACCCTCAAGTTCGAGGACTCGACCGAGACCGAGCTCGTCGCCGCGTACGACGACTACCTGCTCCAGTTCGAGACGAGCGCGGGTGGCGGCATCAAGCCGGGTCACCTCGAGACCGACGCGCTCGAGGACGACGAGGTTGAGCAGGAAACCATCGTCAAGCAGAAGCACTGACGAGTCCTACCAGGGAATCTGAGGACTAACGACTATGGCTGTTTCGCTGCGTGAGTACCGCGCGCGGATCCGATCGACTGAGTCGATGAAGAAGATCACGCGCGCCATGGAGCTCATTGCTGCGTCCCGCATCATCAAGGCGCAGCAGCGAGCCAATGCTGCCGCGCCCTACGCACGGGAGTTGACCCGGGCGGTGTCGGCCGTGGCGACGTACTCCAACGTCGACCACGCCCTGACCACCGAGCCCGAGTCCGCCGACCGGGCCGCGATCCTCGTCGTGACGAGCGACCGCGGTCTGGCCGGTGCCTACTCCTCCAACGTGATCCGCGAGGCCGAGGGCCTCATCACGCGGCTCACCGACGAGGGCAAGGCCGTCGACATCTACGTGTCGGGACGCAAAGCAGAGGCGTACTTCAAGTTCCGCGGTCGCGCCGTCGCGAAGGCCTGGTCGGGCTTCTCCGACCAGCCGACCTTCGAGGTCGCGAAGGAGATCGGCGAGACGCTGATCGGCGCCTTCCTGGCCGGCAAGGCCGAGGGCGGCGAGGACGTGTTCCCGGGCGTGGACGAGGTCCACCTCGTCTACACGCGCTTCGTCTCGATGCTGACGCAGAAGCCGACCGCGCTGCGGTTGCTTCCGCTGGAGGTCGTCGAAGGGATGGAGCCGCCCGCCGAGGGCGAGGTCCTGCCGCTCTACGAGTTCGAGCCGTCGGCCGAGTCGGTGCTGGACGGACTGCTGCCGCAGTACGTGCAGAGCCGGATCTGGTTCGCGCTGCTTCAGTCCGCCGCCTCCGAGCTCGCCGCTCGGCAGAAGGCGATGAAGTCGGCGACGGACAACGCCACCGAGCTCATCAAGAAGTACACCCGGATCGCCAACCAGGCCCGCCAGGCTGGCATCACCCAGGAAATCAGCGAGATCGTCGGAGGCGTGAACGCCCTCGCCGACGCCACCGCCGCGAACGACTGACACCAAAAGGAAAACGAGACAATGACTGCAACCGCGACTGAGACCAGCACTGGTCGTATCGTCCGCGTCATCGGTCCGGTCGTCGACGTGGAGTTCCCCGTTGACTCGATGCCGGACATCTACAACAAGCTCGAGGCCACCGTGGTGCTCGACGGCGAGTCCGCTGTCCTGCCCTTCGAGGTCGCGCAGCACATCGGCGACGGCGTCATCCGTGCCATCTCCCTGAAGCCGACCGACGGCCTCGTCCGCGGCCAGGCCGTGACCGACACCGGGAACCAGATCACCGTTCCCGTCGGTGACGTCACCCTGGGCAAGGTCTTCAACGCCACCGGCGACATCCTCAACGTGGACCCGTCCACCGTCGAGGTCACCGAGCGCTGGGGCATCCACCGCAAGGCTCCGGCCTTCGACCAGCTCGAGCCGAAGACCCAGATGTTCGAGACCGGCATCAAGGTCATCGACCTGCTGGCGCCGTACGTCACCGGTGGAAAGATCGGTCTGTTCGGTGGTGCCGGTGTCGGCAAGACCGTGCTGATCCAGGAGATGATCGCTCGTGTGGCCAAGAACCACGCCGGTGTCTCCACGTTCGCCGGTGTCGGTGAGCGCACCCGTGAGGGCAACGACCTCATCGTCGAGATGCAGGAGGCCGGCGTCTTCGACAAGGTCGCCCTGGTCTTCGGCCAGATGGACGAGCCGCCGGGCACGCGTCTTCGCGTCGCGCTGTCCGCGCTGACGATGGCGGAGTACTTCCGTGACGTCCAGAAGCAGGACGTGCTCCTCTTCATCGACAACATCTTCCGGTTCACCCAGGCCGGGTCCGAGGTCTCGACCCTGCTCGGCCGGATGCCGTCCGCCGTGGGTTACCAGCCGAACCTCGCCGACGAGATGGGTCAGCTCCAGGAGCGGATCACCTCGACGCGTGGTCACTCGATCACCTCGATGCAGGCGATCTACGTGCCGGCCGACGACTACACCGACCCGGCTCCGGCGGCGACGTTCGCGCACCTCGACGCCACCACCGAGCTTTCCCGTGAGATCGCGTCGCTGGGTATCTACCCGGCCGTCGACCCGCTGACCTCGACGTCGCGCATCCTCGACCCGCAGTACATCGGTCAGGCGCACTACGACTGTGCCGTTCGGGTGAAGCAGATCCTGCAGCGCAACAAGGAGCTCCAGGACATCATCGCGATCCTCGGTGTCGACGAGCTGTCCGAAGAGGACAAGACCGTCGTGCATCGTGCCCGTCGGATCCAGCGCTTCCTGTCGCAGAACACCTACGTGGCCAAGCAGTTCACGGGCATCGAGGGTTCCACCGTTCCGCTGGTGGAGACCATCGAGGCCTTCAACAAGATCTGCGACGGCGACTACGACCACGTGGCCGAGCAGGCGTTCTTCATGTGCGGTGGCCTCGACGACGTCGAGCGCAACTGGGCTGACATCCAGAAGAGCCTCTGATCATGGCCGGCGTGATCACTGTCGAGCTCGTCGCTGCGGACCGCGTGGTCTGGAGCGGCGAGGCCTCGACGGTGTCGGCACGGACGGTGGAGGGTGACCTGGGTGTTCTCCCGGGTCACGCTCCGCTCCTGTCCCTGCTGGCGCCGTCCTCGGTGCAGATCCATCCCACCGAGGGTGCCGTCCTGACGGCCGAGGTCGATGGCGGATTCATCTCCGTCAACAACGACCACGTCTCGATCCTCGCCGAGCACGTCACGCTCTGAGCAGGGATGGCTCTCTGGGCGTGGGTGCTTGATGCCATCGGCATCCTGCTGCTCCTTGCCCTGATCTACTTCGGGTCTCTGATGGTCCGCCGGCGCATCATCGCGCGGCACGGCGGCACCTTCGAACTCGCCTTCCGCGTCCGGGCCGATCGGCCCGGACGCGGTTGGGTTCTCGGAATCGGACGCTACTCGGGGGAGACCCTGGAGTGGTTCCGGGTCTTCTCGCTCCGACCGTCCCCGCACCGCAGCTGGCAGCGGGTGGCGATGGCCTACCACTCCAGCCACAACCCGGATGCTGAGGAGCAGATCGCCCTCTACCCTGGTCACGTGATCGTGACCTGCGACCTCCGCGACGCGGCTCAGGTGGAGCTGGCGATGGCGTCGGACAGCCTGATCGGCTTCCAGGCCTGGCTCGAGTCGCGCAACCCCGGAACGGACTGGACACGCCGGTGAACCACGCTCCGACGGTGGAGCGAACTCGGGACGGGGTCTATGCGACGTTCGCCCTGGCCGGACTTCTCTTCGCCTCCTTCGTCACCCGACTTCCCGACATCCGGTCCTCGTTGGAGCTCTCCAACGGATCGCTGGGACTTCTCCTCTTCACCGGCTCCCTCGGTTCGCTGATCGCGCTCCCGCTGTCGGGACGCGTGGTCGAGCGGATCGGCGCAGCCGCCGCGGTCCGCCTCGGCGGGGCCGTCGCCGCCGTCGGTCTGGTGCTGATCGCGTTCGGCGCGACCACGATCGAGGTGGTCGGCGTCGCGGCGCTCGGGCTCTTCCTGCAGGGCGTCGGGGTCAGCTTCTGGGACGTCTCGATGAACGTCGAGGGCGCCGAGGTCGAGCGTCGGCTCGGCTACACGATCATGCCGCGCTTCCATGCCGCCTGGAGCATGGGATCGATCCTGGGCAGCGCCATCGGGATCCCGATGGCGGCACTCTCGGTGCCGGTGCTGCTGCACGTCAGCGTGGTCTGCGCGGTCGGCTACGGCGCCGTCCTGCTCGCGACGAGTGTCTTCCTGCCGACCGACACGCACGGCTCCACCCACGCCGGCGGTCCGACCCGGATCCGGCCGTGGCGGGAACGGCGCACGCTGCTCATCGGGGTGATGGTGCTGGCCTTCGCGATGGTCGAGGGGTCGGCCAACGACTGGCTCAGCCTCGGGTTCATCGACGGGTACGACGTCGAGCACTGGGTCGGCGTCACCGCGTTCTCGGTGTTCGTCATCTCGATGACCTTCGGGCGGATCGTCGGCCCGGTCGCCCTCGACCGCTACGGTCGCGCGCCGCTGCTGTGGGCCTCGACCGCCGCCGCCTTCGTCGGCATCCTGATCACGGTCTTCGCCGGCAGCGTCGCCGTCGCCTTCGTCGGCGTGGTCATCTGGGGCCTGGGCTCGGCGTTGGGCTTCCCGGTCGGGATGAGCGCCGCGGCCGACGACCCGGTCGGCGCGGCCAAGCGCGTCGGGGTCGTCTCCACGATCGGGTACGGCGCCTTCCTGGTCGGTCCGCCCCTGCTCGGCTGGGTCGGGGACCGGATCGGGACGCTGGAGTCGCTCCTGGTCGTCGCGCTCCTGATGATCCCCGCCGCGCTCAGCGTGTTCGCCGTCCGCACCCCGCCCGAGGTGCCGGCGCGGGGCTAGCGTTCTCCGCCGGGCACCCAGAGGACGTCGCCGTTCTCCCGGTTCTCGTAGCGGGCGAGGATGAAGAGCAGGTCGCTGAGCCGGTTGAGGTACTTGATCGCGGTCAGGTTCATCGTCTCGGAGTGCTGCTCCCACGCGGCCCAGGCGGCACGCTCGGCACGCCGGGCGACGGTGCGGGCGACGTGCAGGTGCGCCGAGGCCAGCGTGCCGCCGTTGAGGATGAAGCTGCGCAGGTTGGGCAGCTCGTCGTTGAACCGGTCGCACCAGCCCTCGAGCCGGTCGACGTAGTCGGGCTCGACCCGCAGCTGCGGGTACTCCGGGTTCTCCACGATGGGGGTGGCGAAGTCGGCCCCGACGTCGAAGAGGTCGTTCTGGACGTGGGTCAGGATGCCGGCGATCTCGGGGTCGATCCCGCCGCTGGCGACGACCACACCGAGGTGCGCGTTGAGCTCGTCCACGTCGGCGTACGCCGCCAGGCGCAGGTCCGTCTTGGTGGTCTCACTCATGTCTCCGAGTCGGGTGGATCCGGCGTCGCCGGTGCGGGTGTAGATCCGGGTGAGGTTGACCATGTGTCAGACACTAGCCGTCCGAGCTGGAGGCGACGGACCACGATCAGCTCGCGGATCCGGCGTCGTCGGGTGCGGGCGTCGGGACGGTGAGCGACGGTCATGCGGCCCTCCTCAGGCTGATCGTGCGTGACCGGGACACGAGCGTCGTGATCCCGCCTGCCACCAGCGGGAGGATCACCAGCAGGAGCACCAGCAGCATCCATGGGATCCGGAGTACCCAGCCGTCGCCGTAGACATGCGTGAGCAGGTAGGCGGCGGCGATGCCGGGGGTGAAGCCGACCGCGATCCCGAGGACCGCCCCGAGGAAGGCGATCAGGAAGGCGTGCGTGCCGGCGACGACCTTCCGGGTCGCCGGTCGCGCCCCGACCGCCGACAGGGTGGCCATGTCGTGGCGGGCGTCGTTGAGCGCCAGCCCCGTCGCCGAGAACGTGCCGAGGAGCACGGTGAAGACCGCGAGCAGCGAGAGCAGTCCGAGGATCAGCCAGTAGTCGGAGTGCCATCCCTGCTCGGTCAGCAGCGTCCATCCGAACGGACTGACGCTTCCGGCCGCCGCCCGGACCTCGGGGCTGTCGGCCGCCGACGGATCGTCGGCGATCGCTTCCTGGTTGCCGTCGACCCCGACGAGTCCGAAGGCGCGGGCGGTCTCGGGAGAGACGACGATCCCGGCGATGATCGGCGGGGCCGCAGCCGGTGCCTCACCCTTCATGGTGAGGTCGGCCTCGACGGCCGGGAGCCGGAGGTCGGACTCGTTCCCCGCGTCGTCCCAGGCGCTCAGCGTCACGGCTCCGTCGGTGGTGATGACGCTCGGATCGACGAGCGCCTTGCCCGCGAGCAGCTGCGCGGTGGCGGTGTCGTCGAGCGTGACGCCCCAACGCTTGAGGGTGGTCGGGTCGGCCGCGACGATCGTGTAGGCGTTCTCCGGCACGGCCTCGGCGGCGGTCTCGAAGGAGTAGCCGCCGAGGCGGGACAGCGGGGTGAACCGCACGCCGGTCTGCTCCTCGATCGCGGCGACGGTCCTCGCCATCTGGTCCGCCGTCTCGACGCTCAGCGTGACGGTACCGATCGGGTACTGGTAGCCACCGATGCGCATCCCAGAGGCCTGGTCGCTCGCCGAGCCGATGCCGAGGGCGACCACCGCGGCGACCGAGGCCATCACCGCGGCCACGGCCGGGGCGCTGCGGGAGCGGTGCCGGTCGGCATCGCGGAGCGCCAGCCGGAAGGGCAGGGGGAGTCGCGGGGCGAGCCGGGCGATGACGGCGATCAGCCAGGGGGTCATCATCACGGCCCCGCAGACCGAGACCACGGCCCACCAGCCGTTGGCGTAGCCGTAGGCGCGTCCGAGCGAGGCGATGCAACCGAGCGTGCCGAAGGCGAGCACGACGGCCCCGAGGATCGGCCATCCCCGTCGGATCCGCGGCGTGGGCTGGCGCCCGGCGAGCGCGGTCACGACATCGGCCCGCGCAGCGATCCGCGCCGGGATCAGGGCCGCGAGCACCGCGGAGAGCGTGCCGAGCACGATCGCCGGAACCACCGCGACCCAGCCGATGTCGAACGGACCGACCACGAGGCCCCATCCGCGGGCGGCGACCCACAGCCCGGCCCAGGTCAGGGGGATCGCGGCGAGGGCGCCGACCACGGAGCCGAGCAGGCCCAGGACGACCGCTTGGGCCAGCACCGCGCGCCGGATGTCACGCGGACTCCCGCCGGCCACGGCCAGCAGGGCGAGGGCGTGCCGCTGGCGACGTACGCCGACGGCGAAGGCGGGGCCCGCCAGCAGCACGATCTCGATCAGCAGGCAGGTGACCACGAGGGCGATCAGCTGGGTGTCCGTGCTGTCGGGGCCGGCCATGGACCAGGCGGCCTCGCCGGGGGCGCCGATGGTGAAGCCGGCCTGGGACAGCGTCTGGCGCTGGGCATCGGTCAGCGGTGCGTCGTCGGGTCCGCCGACGAGGAACGTCCAGCCGTGGCTGTACTGGAAGTTCGTCGGATAGGACTGACCGTCGGCCAGGAGGACCGCCGCCGACTCGGCCGGCACGAAGATGCCGTTCGTGACGACGCGTGCGTTGCCGATCGAGCTCGCCACGCCGACGACCGTGACCTCGGCATTGCCCATCGACACGGTGGCGCCGATGTCGAGGCCGTCGTGGGCGAGGTCGGGGGTGACGGCGATCTCGTCCGGCTCGGTGGGCAGGTGACCCTGGAGCACGGTGGCGACGCCGTCGGTCAAGGGGGAGTCGAAGTCGGTCCGCAGGGCTTGCACCTCCCAGCCCCGCACGCCGTCGACGAGCTGAGCGGGGGCCCAGGTGTCGTCGACGACCGGGAGGTCGGTGAGGGAGGTCAGCTTCGCGCGGACCTGGTCCTCGGTGAGGGTCGAGCCGGCGTCCTCCCAGACGGCCTGGTGCTGCGCCGAGGCGTAGGTGTACGGGTCGGCCTCGGAGCTGTCGATCGAGCCGGTCTCGATCAGGGTCACGGCCGCGACGCTGACCATCACCGGCAGCCCGATCAGGATGAGCACCAGCAGCGAGCGCCACCGGTGCCGGAGGATCTCGCGTCGGGCGAGACGGAGTGCGGGCCGCATCCCGGTGGTCATGCCCGTGCGCCGTCGGTGACGTCGACGATCTTGCCGTCACGCAGGAACACGATCCGGTCCGCCCAGGCGGCGTGCCGGGAGTCGTGGGTCACCAGGACGCCGGCGGCACCGTTGTCGATCCGCTCGCGCAGCACCTTGAGCACCTCTTCCCCGGTGCGTGAGTCCAGGGCGCCGGTGGGCTCGTCGGCCAGCAGCAGGCGTCGAGGTCCGGCCAGCGCGCGGGCGATCGCGACCCGTTGGCGCTGTCCGCCGGAGAGCTGGTCGGGGAAGCGGTCGTCGACGGCGGGCAGGCCGACGTCGGCGAGCGCGTCGCGCCCGATCCGGTTCGCCTCTCGAGCCGGGACGCCGTCGAGCTCCATCGGCAGGGTGACGTTCTCCAACGCGGTCAGCGTGGGGATCAGGTTGAGCTCCTGGAAGACGTAGCCGATCGACTGACGACGCGCCTTCGCCAAGGCGGCCGCCGAGGCTCCGCGCAGCGACCGGCCCTCGACCACGACGTCGCCGCTCTGGAAGTCCTCCAGACCGCCGGCGATCTGCAGCAGGGTCGACTTGCCCGCCCCGGACGGCCCCATGATCGCGACCAGCTCGCCCGCGGCGACGTCGAGAGACACCTCGTCCAGGGCGTGCACGACGGAGTCGCCGTCGCGGTAGGTGCGGGAGACGTGGGTGAGGCTCAGGACGGTGCTCGAGTCGGTCATGCGTCGTTCTCCTTGGGAGCAGGGATGAGGAGGGCGGTGTCGCCGGCGAGCCGGCCCTCGATGTGGTCGAGCCAGCGCACCTGCGCCTCGGCGTCGAAGATGCGGCGTTCCAGCACCAGCTCGGCGGCCAGGGTGAGGCCGCCGGTGCGCTTGGCCCGGGTGAGCTCCTGCAGCTGCGTCATGGCGGCGGTGCGCTGACGTTGGACGAGGTCGGTCACGTCGACTCCTGGGACGGTGACGGCGAGCGCGAGCTTGATCGTCAGCTCGTCGCGCGGATCGGGGGTGGTCGGGAGGGCTGAGTCCCACCACTGCTCGACCTCGGTGCGGCCGGTGTCGGTGAGGGAGTAGGGGATCGTCTTGTCGTCGCCCTGTCCGTGCGGGCCGCCGGCCTGAGACACCAGGCCGTCCCGCTCGAGACGCTGCAGGGTCGAGTAGATCTGCCCGATGTTGAGCGGCCAGGTGCCCCCGGTCCGGTCCTCGAACTCGGAGCGGAGCTGGGCGCCGTACATCGGCTGTTCGGACAGCAGGGCCAACAGCCCGTTTCGGACACTCACATACTCAGTATGTATACCGAGTATGCATTGGTCAACGAGGCGCGCCCTGCGGCGTGTGGGATATGCCACACGCGGGTGGATCGATCCAGAGCCGGAAGGGTCGTTACCAGCAGGTAACTAACGGCCTAGGCTGCGGATATGGCTGAGAAGGATCGTCCCTGGGTGATGCGCACGTACGCCGGTCACTCGACCGCCGAGGCGTCCAACGCGTTGTACCGGACCAACCTGGCGAAGGGGCAGACCGGACTCTCGGTCGCCTTCGACCTGCCCACCCAGACGGGCTACGACCCGGACAGCCCGCTGGCCAAGGGCGAGGTCGGCAAGGTCGGCGTCCCGGTCCAGCACCTCGGCGAGATGCGCAAGCTCTTCGCGGGGATCCCGCTGACCGAGATGAACACCTCGATGACGATCAACGCCACCGCGATGTGGCTGCTCGCGATGTACCAGGTCGCGGCCGAGGAGCAGAACCCCGACGCCGACCCGGCCGCCGTGGCGGCGCTGCTGCAGGGCACCACCCAGAACGACATCATCAAGGAGTACCTCTCCCGGGGCACCTACGTCTTCGGGCCCGAGCACTCCCTGCGCCTGATCAGCGACATGATCAGCTACACCGTCCACCAGATCCCCAAGTGGAACCCGATCAACATCTGCAGCTACCACCTGCAGGAGGCCGGCGCGACGCCGGTGCAGGAGATCGCCTACGCGATGTGCACCGCGATCGCGGTGCTCGACCAGGTCAAGGCCTCGGGCCAGGTGACCGAGGACGAGTTCGGCAAGGTGGTGGGGCGGATCTCGTTCTTCGTCAACGCCGGCGTGCGGTTCATCGAGGAGATGTGCAAGATGCGCGCCTTCGTCGAGCTGTGGGACGAGATCACCCGCGAGCGCTACGGCGTCACCGACGAGAAGATGCGTCGCTTCCGCTACGGCGTCCAGGTCAACAGCCTCGGCCTGACCGAGCCGCAGCCGGAGAACAACGTCCAGCGGATCGTGCTCGAGATGCTCGCGGTCACGCTCTCCAAGGACGCCCGCGCGCGTGCCGTGCAGCTGCCCGCGTGGAACGAGGCCCTCGGCCTGCCGCGCCCCTGGGACCAGCAGTGGTCGCTGCGCCTGCAGCAGGTGCTCGCCTTCGAGTCCGACCTGCTCGAGTACGACGACATCTTCACCGGTTCGGTCGTGGTCGAGGCCAAGGTGCGCGAGCTCATCGACGGCGCCAAGGCCGAGATCGACCGGGTCCAGGCGATGGGCGGCGCGATCGCCGCCGTCGACTCCGGCTACATGAAGTCCGAGCTGGTCTCCTCGCACGCGCTGCGTCGCGCGCGGATCGAGTCGGGCGACGAGATCGTGGTCGGGATCAACAAGTTCACCACCACCGAGCCCTCGCCGCTGACGGCCGACCTGGACGGCGCGATCATGGCCGCCGACCCGCACGCCGAGAAGGCCGCGATCGCCTCGCTCGAGGAGTGGAAGGCGGCGCGCGACCAGAGCGCGGTGGACAAGGCGCTCGCCGAGCTCGCCGCCGCGGCCAAGACCGACGAGAACCTGATGTCCTACACGCTGGCTGCCGTGCGCGCCGGAGCGACCACCGGCGAGTGGGCCGGCACGTTGCGCGGTGTCTTCGGCGAGTTCCGCGCCCCGACGGGTGTCGCCGGCGCCGTCGGCGTGGCCGAGGCGGGGGAGCAGCTGTCGGCCGTGCGCGAGCGGGTCAAGCAGACCGGCGACGACCTCGGCGGTCGGCTGCGTGTGCTCGTCGGCAAGCCGGGGCTGGACGGTCACTCGAACGGAGCGGAGCAGGTCGCCGTACGGGCGCGCGATGCGGGCTTCGAGGTGATCTACCAGGGGATCCGGCTGACCCCGGAGCAGATCGTCTCCGCGGCCGTGGCCGAGGACGTGCACCTGGTCGGCCTCTCGATCCTGTCCGGCTCGCACATGGAGTTGGTCCCCGACGTGCTCGACCAGATGAAGGCGGCCGGGATCGACGACGTCCCGGTGATCGTCGGCGGGATCATCCCGGAGTCCGACGCGGCCAAGCTGATCGACCTCGGGGTGGCCGCGGTCTACACGCCGAAGGACTTCGGCCTGACCGAGATCATGGACGGCTTCGTCGACGTGATCCGGGCGGCCAACGGTCTCACCTGACGGGCAGAGGATGCGCCCACTCAGGTAAGCCTGTGCTAACTTCCCGCGCGTGGGTAAGAAGGTGCGCAAGCTTCCGAAGACGGAGTGCTGTGTCTCGAAGAAGAAGTGCGACCGCTGCCCGCTGCGCATGCTGAAGGAGGGAACGCTCCCTCAGGGGTATACGGTCAAGAAGCGCAAGCTTGTTGCCCTCGACGGCAGCAAGGTCTCCAAGAAGCGGCTCAAGAAGGCCGCCTGACCCGTAAGGATCCCCGTGGCCGCCGAGCGATTCGCCCAGCAGTTGAACACCCAGATCGCCAACGAGCTGGCCTCGCACAACCAGTACCTCTCCTGCGCGGTGTACTACGACGCGCAGGTGATGCCCCAGATGGCGGCGTTCTTCTACCGGCAGGCCAGCGAGGAGCGCGAGCACGCGCTGATGATGGTCAAGTACCTCCTCGACACCGACCACCACGTCGAGATCGGCGCGATGCCCGCCACCGTGTCCCGGTTCGACGACGTGATTGCCCCCGTCGCGCTCGCGCTGGAGCAGGAGAAGCGGGTCACCGAGCAGATCAACGACCTGTACCGGATCGCCCGCGAGGAGATCGACTTCGCCTCCGAGCAGTTCATGAGCTGGTTCATCACCGAGCAGGTCGAGGAGGTCGCCTCGATGTCCGACCTGCTCGCCGTGGTCACGCGCAACCGCGACGACATCGAGCAGATCGAGGAGTACGTCGCCCGCAACGGTGGTGGCGGCGGCGCCGACCCGACGGCCCCCAAGATCGCTGGTGCCTGACCAGCAGGGCGACCCGGGGTCGTTCACCCGGGCCTTCCTCGGGGAGATCGCCTTCCGTGCGCTCGTCGTCGGGATCGCGATGGCGTGCTCGTTCCTCGGCTCCTGGCTGGTCGGCCTGATCTCGGCCGACGCCAGCTGGATCGGAGCCTTCGGCGGGCTCGCGATCGGCATCGTCCTCGCTGTCTGGCTCTCCCGGCGTCGTACGGCTAGGGAGCGATCGCGCGCAGATAGCGCCGAGTGATCGCAGCCTGAGCGCGCCGGTTGATCGGCCCACCGAGTCGGGCCAGCGGTGTGCCGGCCTTCGAGAAGGCGCGGATGGTGAAGTGGGCTCCGCCGGCGGCACGCTCGACGATGAACGACTCCTCGCCGATCTCGGCATGGCCGGGCAGGGTGCCGTAGGCGAACCCGACCCGGTCGGGTTCGTCGATCACGGAGACGACCCGGCACAGAGCTCGGATCCCGAGCCACCGGGGGCCGAGGTGCATCTCCACGACGTCGCCCTCGCGGATCCGCGTGCTGGAGGCGCTGACGGACAGTCCGGCCGCCTCGTGGACCTGCCAGGTCATCAACCGCTCGACCGCGCGGTCGAAGTCAGCGACGGGGAAGACGACCGAATCGTCGACGTGGTGGTAACCGCCGGGCAGGATCTCGGACGCGGTCTCGCCGACCTCGTCGTAGGTCAGGGATGCTGCGGCGAGCTCGGCAGCGATCGATGCACTCAGGAGGCTGGCCACGGAGGCATCGTGGCACAGGCGCGGGCTAGAAGAGTCGGTCCTCGGCGTTGTCGAGGCCGCGGAGCGCGTTGTAGTCGACCAGGGCGCAGGCGATACCGCGGTCCTCGGCCAGGACGCGGGCCTGCGGCTTGATCTCCTGGGCGGCGAAGACCCCGCGGACGCGACCCTTGGTGGTCAGCAGCGGGTCGCGGTTGAGCAGCTCGAGGTAGCGCGTCAGCTGCTCGACGCCGTCGATCTCGCCACGGCGCTTGATCTCGACGGCGACGGAGAGGCCGGTCGCGTCCTTGCACATCAGGTCGACCGGTCCGATGGCGGTCATGAACTCGCGTCGGACCAGGGTCAGGCCGTCCTCGATCGAACCGGGGTGCTCGGCGAGGAGCTCCTGGAGGTGCTTCTCGACGCCGTCCTTCTGCAGGCCGGGGTCGATGCCGAGGTCGTGCGAGGAGTCGCTCAGGATCTCGGTGAGCTTGATCCGCAGGGTGTCGTCGGTCTTCGAGGTGACCGTCCACTCGGCGACGCCGTCCTCGTCGACGCCCTCGCGCAGCGTGCACGGCGGCGACATCCAGTTCAACGGCTTGTAGGAGCCGCCGTCGGAGTGGATCAGCACCGAGCCGTCCGCCTTGAGCATCAGCACCCGCGTCGCCAGAGGGAGGTGAGCGGTCAGTCGTCCGGCGTAATCCACCTGGCATTTCGCCACCACGAGTCGCACGGCCGGGAATCTACCGGGACACCGTCGAACTCCGACACTCGACCGTGTTCGAGGGCCGATCGTGACACTCGGATTCAGGGCTTTGAAACCCGGTTTCGCGCCGTGTGTCGCACGCCACACCAGTCGAACGATCCAATGTTACTGGCGGGTAGTAATTGGTCGGTGAGACAGGCAAGATGACGAGCCATGAGCGCCCAGAGCCCCGAAAAGACCTTCGAGACGCTGATCTATCCCTACCTCAACCACGCCGTACGCATGCTCGAGGCGGGATACGCCACGGCGACCGACATCGACAACGGCATGCGGTTCGGCTGCGGGTACCCGCAGGGCCCGCTGACCGTCCTGGACGAGCTCGGTGCGCCTGCTGTTCGCGACGCTCTCGCAGCGCGGTACGCCGAGTCCGGCGACGCCCTGCACGAGCCGGCCGCCCTCCTGGTCAGCGTCGCCGACGCCGGCGGGTCCTTCGCCGACGCCGCTGACGCGGGGGCGTCGGCCCCGGAGTTCAAGCGCCCGATCGCGAGCGTCGGTGTCGTCGGCACCGGCACGATGGCCTCGGGCATGGTCCAGGTCTTCGCGGCTGCCGGCTACGACGTCACGTACATCGGTCGCAGCCAGGAGAAGCTCGACGGGGTCGTGACCTACATCAGCAAGAACCTCGACCGGGCCATCGAGAAGGGCAAGTCGACCGAGGACGACAAGGCCGCGCTGCTGGGGCGCCTGGTCGCCTCGACCGAGCGGGAGGCCCTCGCCAGCGTCGACATCGTCGTGGAGGCGATCGCGGAGGACCTCGACCTCAAGCTCGAGCTCTTCGCCGACCTGGACCGGATCTGCAAGCCCGGTGCCATCCTCGCCACCACCACCTCCAGCCTCCCGATCAGCCAGCTCGGTGCCGTCACCGGCCGCCCGGGCGACGTGATCGGCATGCACTTCTTCAACCCGGCGCCGGTGATGAAGCTGGTCGAGATCGTGACCACCCAGGCCACCTCGCCCGACGTCGACGAGACGGTGAAGGCGCTGACCGCGAACATCGGCAAGATCGGCGTCTCGTGCTCCGATCGGGCCGGGTTCATCGTCAACTGCCTGCTCTTCCCGTACCTCAACGACGCGATCAAGCTCTCCGAGTCCGGCGTGCCGCTCGAGGAGATCGACCTGGCGATCAAGGAGCAGGCCAGCCTGCCGCTCGGTCCGTTCGAGCTGCTCGACGTGGTCGGCAACGACGTCTCGCTGGCGATCCAGAACGAGCTCCTCGCCGAGTTCAAGGAGCCGGGGCTGACCCCGGCGGCCACCCTCGTCGCCAAGGTCGAGGCCGGCGAGCTCGGCCGCAAGACCAAGAAGGGCTTCCACGACTACGCCCGATAGGCTTCGCGGGTGCAACTCCACACCACGGCTCTCGGATCCACCGGGAGCCGTGTGGTGTTCCTGCACGGGCTCTTCGGGCAGGGCCGCAACTGGCACACGCTGGGCAAGCACCTGGCGTCCCGGCATCGGGTGCTGCTGGTCGACCTGCCCAACCACGGCCGGTCCCCGTGGACCGATCGGGTCGACTACGGCGAGATGGCCGAGGCGGTCGCCGCACTCCTCGATCCCGCCGACCCTGTGACGCTCGTCGGGCACTCGATGGGCGGCAAGGTGGCGATGCTGCTCACGCTGCTCCACCCGGACCTGGTCGCCCGGCTGCTGGTCGCCGACATGTCACCGGTGCGCTACTCCGCGGCCGATGACGCCACCACCGGCGGGGTGCTCAGCTACGCCCGGATCCTGCACGACCTCGACCTGACCGGTGCCGAGCGCCGCGAGGACGTCGACCGACTGCTCGAGCCGCAGGTGCCCAACGTGACGGTGCGGCACTTCCTGATGCAGAACCTCCGCCGCGGGGAGCACGGCTGGGCCTGGGCCGCCAACATCGACCTGCTGGCCACGGACGGCGCCGCGCTCACGGAGTGGCCGGCCGAGCGGGTCGCTGCCCTACCGCCGTACGACGGCCCGGTGCTGTGGGTGGCGGGGGAGCGCTCCACGTACGTCCAGCAGGAGTTCGAGCCCGCGATGCACGCGCTCTTCCCGCGGGCCCGCAAGGTGACGATGAAGGGCGTCGGGCACTGGGTGCACTCGGAGAACCCCGAGCTGTTCCGTCAGATCCTCGAACGCTTCATCGGCGACGCCTGATCAGGCCTGGCGCGCGCGGTAGGCCTGGACCGCGGCACGGTTGCCGCAGGTGACCGAGCAGAACCGCTTGGAGCGGTTGCGGGAGAGGTCGAGCGCGATCGACGTGCAGTCCTCGGCGGCGCAGACCGCGATCCGGGAGCCCTCGTTGTCGCGGATGACGTCGATCATCGCCATCGCGGCCTCGACCTGCATCTGGGTGGCCAGGGGAGCGTCGACGGGCTCGGCGTGGATGTGCCAGTCGAGCCGGTCGTGCCGGGCCAGGCGGGGGACCGCGCCGGCCTCGGCGAGGATCGCGTTCACCATCGCCGCGGCCTGGTCGCGCTCGGCCAGCAGCAGGGCGCGCAGCGGGATCCGGGCGGCGCGGACGTCCTCCAGCTCGGCCCGGGTGCGCTCGTGCCGGCCGGAGTACTCCCAGCGCGCGTAGTAGTCGTCGAGCTCGCTCACCGAGGTCAGCAGGTCGGGCTCACCGGCGGTGTTGATCAGCTCGACGACCGCCTGCAGCGTCATCTCCGTGTCATGGGCAAAAACCACTTTGACAGATTACAGGATGCGGACGTAGCGTCATGTGTCATGAGCACGTTGACCCATGACACCCAGCGCGGCTCGCGGCTGAGCACGGGCATCGTGCTCGCTACCGTCTCGGCGCTCACCTTCGGCCTGTCCGGCTCGTTCGCCTCGAGCCTGTTCGCCACCGGGTGGAGCCCGGGCACCACCGCGCTGGTCCGCTCGGCGATCGGCGCCCTGGTCGCGCTGCCCTTCGGGATCAAGGCCCTGCAGGGTCGCTGGCACCTCGTGCGACAGAACTTCATGCTGATCTTCACCTACGGCCTGCTCGCCGTGACCGGAGCCCAGTTCTGCTACTTCATGGCCGTCGAGCGGATGGAGGTCGGTCCGGCGCTGCTGATCGAGTACACCGCTCCGGCGGCCGTCGTGGTCTGGATGTGGCTGCGCCACGGCCAGCGCCCCGGTCCGATCACCGTGGTCGGCGCCGTGCTGGCCGCGATCGGCCTGGTCCTGGTGCTGAACCTCACCGGCGGCGGCAACACGCTCAACCCCGCCGGCATCGCCTGGGCGCTGCTCGCCATGGTCGGCGCGGCGACGTACTTCATCGTCAACGCCGACGAGACCAGCGGCCTCCCGCCGGTGACGCTGGCCGCCGGGGGACTGCTCACCGGCACCCTCACCATGGGCGTGCTCGCCCTGATCGGCGTGCTCCCGATGGCCGCGAGCACCGACGACGTCGTGCTGCGCGGCACCGCGTTGCCGTGGTGGGTGCCCGTGCTCCTCCTGGGCGTGGTGACCTCCGGGTTCGCCTACCTCACCGGCGTGGCCGCCGGACGGCTGCTCGGCGCCCGCCTGGGTGCCTTCATCGCCCTCTTCGAGGTCGTGGCCGGCGTCTTCTTCGCCTGGTTCTTCGTCGCCCAGGTGCCCGCACCGATCCAGCTGCTCGGCGGCGTCCTGATCCTGGCCGGTGTGATCGCGGTCAAGGCGGGGGACACCTCCGTCGACCGTGGTGACGGCGTCGGAGCCGGGATCGGTGCCGGCGAGCTAGGCGAGGTCCTGCTGGCGGACGAAGATCTCCCGCGTCAGCAGCAGCACGGCAGCGGCGGTCGGGATCGCGAGCAGCGCGCCGACCACGCCCAGCAGTGAGGCGCCGATCAGCGCGGCGATGACCGTCACCGATCCGGGGATGTCCACCGAGCGTGACATCACCCGGGGGTAGAGGACGTAGTTCTCGAGCTGCTGGTAGGCGACGTAGAAGATCAGGCAGATGATGCCGATCTGCGGGTCCGTGGCGAAGCCGATCGCACACACGATCACGGCGCCGATGGTGGCACCGATCATCGGGATCACGTCGAGCAGGAAGACCACGAACGCGAGCGCCACGGCGTACTGGCTCATCCCGACGATGCACAGGAAGATCGCCGTCGAGACGCCGGCGCACAGGGCCACCACGAAGGCGCCCGAGACGTAGCCGCCGATCCCGCGGATCACCCGGTCGCCGAGCTTGGAGACCCGGTCCCGGCGCGAGGCGGGAGCCAGGCTGTAGAGCGCGCCCGTCAACGTGGTGAGGCCGCTGAGGAAGTAGAGCGTCAGGACGAAGATGACCAGGACGTTGAAGAGCGCCCCGAGCACGGCCAGCCCGACGCCGAGCGCGCCACCGAAGATGCTCGACAGGAAGTCGCCGCCGGTGACGTAGGCCTCGACCTTGTCGATGATGTGGTACTCGTTGTCGAAGTCCTGGATCCGACGGTTCTGCTGCAGCGACTCGAACCAGGTCGGAGCGTTGCTCGTGATCCGGGCGACCTGCTCGGTGATCACCGGCACGATCGCGACGAAGAAGAGCACCAGCGCGATCAGCAGCAGGGTCAGCACGACCGTGACCGCCCAGTGCCGCTTGAGCCCGCGCCGCTCGAAGAAGCTGACCGAGGGGTTGAGGCCGGCGGCGATGAAGAACGCCACGATGATCTGGATCAGCACGCCGGAGACGGCCGAGAGCACCCAGCCGACGGCCAGCGCGCTGAGCAGGCCGAGTCCGAGCAGGAAGCCGTAGAGGTACGGCGCCTTGCGGTCGAAACGCGGTCCCGGGATGCCCAGGTCGGGCCCCTGGTCCGGTTCCTTCTCAACGACCTCGTCGACGACGACGGAGTTGTCGGGCTCGGCCGGGGTGGTCACTCGGCGTCGGCCTCGGCGAACGTGGTGGCCTCGAAGGACTCGTCGTCCTCAGCCTTCGCGGCGGCCGGAGCGTCCTCGGGGTCGCGGCTGAACCCGGCGACGATGTCGCCGAGGGAGGCGAGCTGGGCCGAGATCGCGTCGCGACGCTTGGTCATCCGCTCCACCTCGGACTTGACCACGGCCAGGGCGCGCTCGGCCTCGGCGGTGCCGGCCAGGGAGATCGACTCGGCCTGGGTGCGCGCGGCGGCGACGATCTGCTCGGCCTCGCGCTTGGCGCGGGCGAGCAGGTTCTCGGAGTCGGTCTGGGCCTGGGCGCGCGCCTCGGCGGCCTGGTTGTTGGCCAGTCGGGCACGGTCCTCGGCCGCGGCAGCGCGACCCTCGGCGTCCTCGACCAGGGTGCGGGTCTCGGCCAGCTTGGAGGCGTGGAAGTCGGTGGCCTCGCGGGCGAGACGCTCCTTCTCCACGGCCAGCATGCGACGGGCCTCCTGGACCTCGCGGTCGGCGCCGGCGCGAGCCTGCTCGACCTCGCGCTGGACCGAGGAGCGCGCCTCGGTGCTCTCCTGCTCGGCGGCCAGCCGGAGCTGCTCGGCGTCGCGCTTGGCGGCGGCGAGGGTGTCGTCGGCGTGGGCGCGGGCCATCGTCCGCTCCTGCTCGGCGTCGGTCAGCAGGCGGGCGCGCTGGTCGTCGACCTCGCGCAGCTGCTCGGCGCGCTGGAGGTCCATCTCCTGGGTGACGTCGAGTCGCAGGGCGGCGGCGTCCTTGGTCGCCTGGGCACGGAGTTCGGCAGCGTCACGCTCGGCGATCGCGCGGATCTCGGAGGCCTCCTCCTCGGCGAGGCGGAGCATCGCGCTGGCGCGGCCTCCGAGGCCGGCGTACGACGGCGACTGAGCCTCGGCGAC
Source organism: Nocardioides sp. JCM 18999 (assembly GCF_055391175.1). Lineage (NCBI taxonomy): Bacteria > Bacillati > Actinomycetota > Actinomycetes > Propionibacteriales > Nocardioidaceae > Nocardioides > Nocardioides sp. JCM 18999. The sequence continues at coordinate 2,151,598 of NZ_AP043887.1, read as the reverse complement.
CTGCTCCTCGGCGGCGCTGAGGCGCCCCTCGAGCTCGGCGACGTGCTTCTTGGCGGTGGCGAGGTCGGCGTTGAGGCTGGCCACCTGGCGGGCGTGCTCACCGAGACGCGCGTCGACGGCGTCCTTCTCGTAGCCACCGCGGCGTGACAGCGGGAGCCCGGCGCCGCCGGAGGTCGTCCCGGCGCTCGGCGGCGGGGTGGTCGGCTGTCCCTGATCGAAGATCGACAGTCCTTGGTCGCTCATGGAATTCCCTCAAACTCGGCTGATTGATCCAAGGCGCGACCCTACCTCGGATAGGGGAGGGGGCACGCACTCGGTGCGTGCCCCCATCCTCTCAGATCCCGCGGAAGCGGTTGATCGCTTCGAGGTGCGTCGCGCGGAACTCCTCGTCCCGGATGCCGAGACCCTCCTCGGGGGCCAGGCACAGCACGCCGACCTTGCCCTGGTGGAGGTTCTTGTGGACGTCGAGCGCCGCCTGGCCGACGTCGGCCAGCGCGTAGGAACGCGACAGCGTCGGGTGGATCGCGCCCTTCGCGATCAGCCGGTTCGCCTCGTAGGCCTCGCGGTAGTTCGCGAAGTGCGAGGAGACGATCCGCTTGAGGTTCATCCACAGGTAGCGGTTGTCGTACTCGTGCATGAAGCCCGTCGTGGAGGCACAGGTGGTGATGGTGCCGCCCTTGCGGGTGACGTAGACGGAGGCGCCGAACGTCTCACGGCCCGGGTGCTCGAAGACGATGTCCACGTCCTCACCGCCGGTGAGCTCACGGATCTTCTTGCCCAGGCGCTGCCACTCACGCGGATTCTGCTCGGTGTTCTCCTCGTTCCAGAACTTCCAGTCCTCCTCGGACCGGTTGATCACGAGCTCGGCACCCATGGAGCGGACGATCTTGGCCTTCTCCTCGTTGGAGACCACGCAGATCGGGGTGGCACCACCGTTGAGGGCGTACTGCGTCGCGAAACCGCCCAGGCCGCCGGAGGCGCCCCAGATCAGGACGTTGTCGCCCTGCTTCATCTGGCCGCCGTTCTTGGAGACCAGCTGGCGGTACGCCGTCGCGTTCACCAGGCCGGGGGAGGCGGCTTCCTCCCAGGTCAGGTGGGCGGGCTTGGGGAGGAGCTGGTTCGCCTTGACCAGGGCGACCTGGGCGAGGCCGCCGAAGTTGGTCTCGAAGCCCCAGATCCGCTGCTGCGGGTCCATCATCGTGTCGTTGTGGCCGTCGGGGCTCTCCAGCTCGACCGACAGGCAGTGCGCGACGACCTCCTGGCCGGGCTGCCAGGCGGTGACGCCGGGTCCGGTGCGCAGCACGACGCCGGCGAGGTCGGAGCCGACCACGTGGTAGGGCAGGTCGTGACGCTTGGTGAGGTCGGAGAGCTTGCCGTAGCGCTCCAGGAAGCCGAACGTGGAGACCGGCTCGAAGATCGAGGTCCAGACGGTGTTGTAGTTGATCGCCGAGGCCATCACGGCGACCAGGGCCTCGCCGGGGCCGAGCTCGGGCAGGGCTACGTCTTCGACGTGGAGCGACTGGCGCGGGTCCTTGTCCCGGCTGGCCTGGCCCTCGAACATGTCCACCTCGTCCTTGTGGACGGTGGCGGCCGTGTAGTGGTCCGGCAGGGCGAGGTTGGCGTAGTCCTGGCTGGTCGCTTCACCCGAGAGGATCGCGTCAAGGATGGTCTGCATGCCGCCAGACGTTACTGGCCAGTAACAATCCTGGCTACCCCTGTGTGACGCGGCGCACAATCGATCGATCTAAGCCGCGTCACCCAGGGATGACCGGTCAGTGCGTGGCGTCCGCGGCGGGCTCGACGAGCTCGACCAGGATGCCGCCGGCGTCCTTGGGGTGGACGAAGTTGATCCGCGAGTTCGAGGTGCCGCGACGGGGCGCGTCGTACAGCAGGCGGACGCCGCGCTCGCGCAGGATCGCGCTGACCTGCTCGACGTCGACGACGCGGTAGGCGAGCTGCTGGATGCCCTGGCCGTTCTTGTCGATGAACTTCGCGATCGTCGACTCCGGGGTCAGCGGGGCGAGCAGCTGGATCTTGGAGTCGGTCTCGCCGACGGCCAGCATCGCCTCGGCGACGCCCTGCTCCTCGTTGACCTCGCGGTGGATCTCCTTGAGTCCGAAGGTGGTCTCGTAGAACGCGATCGCCTCCTCCAGGTCCGGCACGGCCACGCCGACGTGGTCGATGGCGGTGAAGAGGTGGGCGGGGATCTCGAGGGAGCTCGTCATGGCCGTATCGTGGCACGGCCGCCGGGTGGTCGATGCCACGCCCACATTGTGTCGATCCAGTAGCCACCCGTGGTTACTCGCCGGTACGTTCGGGCCCATGACCAACGTGATCGTCGCTGGGGCCCGGACCCCGATCGGACGCCTCCTCGGAAGCCTCAAGAGCCTCTCCGCCGCCGACCTCGGCGCCGTCGCCATCGCTGGCGCGCTGGACAAGGCGGGCGTATCCCCGGACCAGGTCGACTACCTCATCGCCGGTCAGGTCCTGCAGGCCGGCGCGGGCCAGAACCCGGCGCGGGCCGCGGGTCTCAAGGCCGGGCTGCCGGCCTCGGTCCCCTCGATCACGATCAACAAGGTCTGCCTCTCCGGGATCAACGCGATCGCCCAGGCCGACCAGCTGATCAAGGCCGGCGACGCCGAGATCGTCGTCGCCGGTGGCATGGAGTCGATGACCAACGCGCCGCACTTCCTGCCCAAGACCCGCGAGGGCTTCAAGTACGGCGACACCACGCTGGTCGACCACATGGCCTACGACGCGCTCTACGACCAGGCCACCGCGCAGGCGATGGGCAACCTGACCGAGGCCGTCAACGCCGACCGCGACATCCCGCTGTCCCGCGAGGCCCAGGACGAGTTCTCGGCCCGCTCGCACCAGCTGGCCGCCGCCGGTCAGAAGAACGGCGTCTTCGACTCCGAGATCGTCCCGGTCACCATCCCGCAGCGTCGCGGTGACGACGTCGTGGTCACCTCCGACGAGGGTGTGCGTGCCGACACCTCGGCCGAGTCCCTGGCCAAGCTGCCCCCGGCGTTCTCCAAGACCGGCACCATCACCGCCGGTTCGGCCTCGCAGATCTCCGACGGCGCCGCGTTCGTCGTGGTGATGAGCAAGGAGAAGGCCGAGTCCCTCGGTCTGCCCTGGCTGGCCGAGATCGTGTCCCACGGCCAGGTCGCCGGCCCGGACTCCTCGCTCCAGCTCCAGCCCGCCAACGCCACCCAGAAGGCCCTCGACAAGGCCGGCCTCACCGTGGCCGACCTCGACCTGGTCGAGTTCAACGAGGCGTTCGCCGCCGTCGGTCTCGAGTCCGCGGCCGCCCTCGGCCTGGACGCTGAGAAGGTCAACGTCAACGGTGGCGCCATCGCGATCGGTCACCCGCTGGGCGCCTCCGGTGCCCGGATCACGCTCCACCTCGCGCTGGAGCTGCAGCGCCGCGGTGGCGGCGTCGGCGCCGCCGCCCTGTGCGGCGGCGGTGGCCAGGGTGACGCGCTGATCCTTCGTGTCCCGCAGTCCTGACCCGACAGCCAACCGGGTCACTGACCTGGTGACGGCCGCCCGTGGGGGTTCCCCACGGGCGGTCGCCCGTCTCATCTCCTGGGTCGAGGACGACTCCCCGTACCTGCGTGAGGTGATGACGGCGCTGGCGCCGCACACCGGACGTGCCCGGGTGGTCGGCATCACCGGAGCGCCCGGAGTCGGCAAGTCGACCAGCACCAGTGCGCTGGTCACGGCGCTGCGTGCGCGCGGCGAACGGGTCGGCGTGCTCGCGGTCGACCCGTCCTCACCGTTCAGCGGGGGAGCCCTGCTCGGCGACCGGATCCGGATGGGCGACCACGCCACCGACGCCGGAGTCTTCATCCGCTCGATGGCCTCGCGCGGCCACCTCGGCGGGTTGTCCTGGTCGACCCCGCAGGCGATCCGGGTGCTCGACGCCGCCGGGTTCGACACCATCCTGGTCGAGACCGTCGGGGTGGGGCAGTCGGAGGTCGAGATCGCCGCCGCGGCCGACACGACCCTGGTCCTGCTCGCTCCCGGGATGGGCGACGGCATCCAGGCCGCGAAGGCCGGGATCGTCGAGATCGGGGACGTCTTCGTGGTCAACAAGGCCGACCGGGACGGCGCGGCCAACGTCAGCCGCGACCTGCGCGGGATGCTCTCCCTGGCCGAGCGTCCGGCCGGCGCCTGGCACCCCGAGATCGTCAAGACCGTCGCCCAGACCGGCGTCGGGGTGGACGAGGTCGTCGAGGCGATCGACCGGCACCAGGCCTGGCTCGCCGAGTCGGGACAGCTCGCCGTGCGTCGGGTCCGTCGGGCCCGGGAGGAGATCCAGGCGATCGCGCTGCAGATGTTGCGGCAGCGCTGGGGTTCGGTCGATGCCTCGGGTCGGCTCGCCGGCCTGGCCGAGGAGGTCGCCGTCGGGGGGTCCGACCCCTACGCCGCCGCCGACCGCCTCCTAGAATCGCCGGTATGACGCAGCAGCCCTTCACCCGTTCCGGCGTGGTCGACCTGTCCGGCCTGCAGCGGCCGCCGGCCGCGCCCACGCCTCCTCCCGCCGCCCCGGCCGGAGCGAGCGGGGAGGCAGGCTCCGGCGCCTACTCCGTCGAGGTGACCGAGGAGAACTTCCAGGGTGTCATCGAGTCCTCGATGACCGCTCCGGTCGTGCTGGTCTTCGTCTCCGGCTCCCGGATGCCCGCCAGCCTCGACTTCGGCCGCGGGGTCGCCGCCACGGTCGAGGCCTACGACGGCCGCTTCCTGGCCGGGATCGTCGACGTCGACGCGGCGCCGACCATCGCGCAGGCCCTCCAGGTGCAGCAGATCCCGACGACGTACGTGATCCTGGACGGGCGCCCGGCGATGCAGCCGATCCCCGGCGTGATCACGCCCGAGGAGTTCTCCGGACTGCTCCAGCAGCTCGGGCAGCAGCTGACGATGCAGGGCATCACCGCCCGGCACCAGCCGCGCGCCGCCGCGGACGCCGACGGCGAGCCCGCCGAGGACCCGCGCTACGCCCCGGCCGAGGACGCCCTGGTCGCCGGCGACGTCGCCACCGCGGTCGCGGAGTACCAGAAGCTGGTCGACGCCAACCCCGCCGACGTCGAGGCGGTCCGTGGCCTCGCGATGGCGCAGATCCTGCTGCGCGCCCAGGGTGTCGACCCGGCCGCGGTCCGCGCCGCCGCCGACGCGGCCCCCGACGACGTCGCCGCTCAGCTCCTGGCCGCCGACGTCGACCTGGTCGACGGCGCGGTCGAGGCGTCGTTCCAGCGCCTGGTCGCGCTGGTGGCCCGCACCGCCGGCGACGAGCGCAACACCGCCCGCGAGCACCTGATCAGCCTCTTCGCGGCCGTGGGCAACGAGGACCCGCGGGTCCTCGACGGTCGGCGCGCGCTGGCCTCGGCGCTGTTCTGACCACGCGGTGACTCGACGCGACTCCCTCCTGGCCGCTCTGGTGGCCACGATCTGGGGGATCAACTTCCTCGCGATCGACTTCGGTCTGCGTGACGTCCCGGCGCTGCTCTTCCTGGCGATCCGGTTCGTCGCCGTCGTGGCGATCGGGATCTGGTTCGTGCCCCGCCCCGACGTCTCCTGGAAGATCCTGGCCGGCATCGGCCTGACCATGTCCCTGGGGCAGTTCGGCCTGCTCTACCTCGCCATGGAAGCGGGATTCCCCGCGGGGCTGGCCTCCCTGGTGCTGCAGGCGCAGGTGGTCTTCACGATCATCATCGCGACGCTCGTGCTGCGGGAGCCGCCCACCCGCGGGCAGGTGATCGGCGTCGGTCTCGGCATGGCGGGACTGGTGGTCGTCGGGATGGGTCGCGACGGCGACATCAAGCTCGGCGTGCTGACGCTGGTGCTGCTCGCGGCGCTGTCGTGGGCCACCGGCAACGTGATCACCCGAGCCGCACGCGTCCGCGGCGGCCTCGGCGTCACCGTCTGGTCGGCGATGGCAGTCCCGATCCCGGCGCTCGCGCTCTCCTTCGCCGTCGACGGACCCGAGGCGATCCGGGCCGGCCTCGAGGCGTTCGGCTGGCAGGCGACGCTCTCCACCGCCTACACCGTGATCTTCTCCTCGCTCGTGGGTTACGGCATCTACAACAGCCTGCTGGCCCGCAACCCCGCGTCGGCGGTGGTGCCGTGGATCCTGCTGGTCCCCGTGGTCGGGATCGGATCGGCCTGGCTGGTGCTGGGGGAGACCCCCTCACCGGCCGAGCTCTGCGGCGGCGTCGTCCTGGTGTGCGGCGCGTTGGTGGCCAACGGGGTCCGCCCCGGGATGCGGCCACGGACGCCGGTGGTTCAGCGACCGGACTCGGTGTAGGCCGGGCCTTCCCCACGGGTGCGCTTCAACGCGGCCCGGATCCGTCGAGCGGTGTAGTCGGCGCAGACGTCATCGAGGTCGGCCGGGTCGACGAAGGCGACCGAGGCGATCTCGCGGGCCTGCGGCACCACGGCGTCGAGCAGCTCGGCGGCATGGCTGCCGCCGTCGAAGACCAGGCAGATCGCGTCGTCCCAGCCGCTCCACGGCGGCATCCAGTCGGTGAGCAGCAGCTCGCCGGCCAGCACGTGCAGGGCGAGCTCCTCCTCGACCTCGCGGGTGACCGCGTCGGCCGGGGACTCGTTGACCTCGATCACGCCGCCGGGCAGGTCCCAGTCGGGCTTGTAGGTGAGGTGGCACAGCAGCACCCGGCCGGCCTGGTCGCGGATCAGCATCTGGCCGATGCCGCGCTTGCGGGGCAGCACGGAGTTGAGTAGTGCCCGGAACCCGCGCGGGTCCCCGGCGGGCGCATCGGTGCCGACCCGGGCGTAGACGATCCGGTCCACCGGAGCGCCGTCGATCGTGATGCCGCGCATCACGCCCTCGCGCAGCAGCCCCGAGTGGGCGGCGATCCGTTGGCTGCGCTGGTCCTCCGGTGCGATCAACGCCTCGACCCGGTGGTGGGTGGTCAGCGCGGCGGCCACCGTGCGCCGCACGACGTCGACGTTCTCGTCGGGGAGCCAGCTCAATCGAGCGATCCCGTCCGCCACGGTGCTCACGACCGGTGCGGCGGAGGGGAGTTCGGTCACGCCTCCACCCTACGCAGCCACAGGGCGGTCAGTGGGGGCAGGTCGAAGACGTCGGCGGCATCCAGGGTGCCCTCGGGGCCGCGGCCCCCGCCGCCGTACGCCGTCGCGTCGGTGTTGAGCACGACCTCCCACGTCCCGCCGGGGAGCCAGAAGGTGCGGGAGACCCACTCGCCGGAGAAGTTCAGGATGACCAGCAGGTCGGTGCCACCGGTCTCCGGGTCGGCGTGCCGCAGGAACGCGAGCAGGTTGTGGTCGGCGTCGTCGGCCACCACCCAGGCGAACCCGGCCGGCTCGTGGTCGGCCGACCACAGCGCCGGTTCGGCGGTGTAGCGCCGGTTGAGCTCGCCGACGAAGCGCTGCACGCCGGCGTGCCCGGAGCCCTGGTCGTCCAGCAGCCACCACTCGAGCTCACCGGACTCGGCCCACTCGGCGACCTGGGCGAACTCGCCGCCCATGAAGAGCAGCTTCTTGCCCGGATGGGCCCACTGGAAGGCGAGGTAGGCCCGCAGGGTGGAGAACTGGTCGCCCCGCCAGCCGGGCATCTTGCCCAGCAGCGAGCCCTTGCCGTGCACGACCTCGTCGTGCGAGAGCGGCAGCACGTAGTTCTCCGACCACGCGTAGGCCAGGGAGAACGTCGCCTGGTGGTGGTGCCAGCGGCGGTGCGCCGGGTCGCGCTGCATGTAGGAGAGCGAGTCGTGCATCCACCCCATGTTCCACTTGAACCCGAAGCCGAGACCGTCCTGATCGGTCGGCCGGGTGACGCCGGGCCAGGCGGTCGACTCCTCGGCGATCATCAGCACACCGGGCACCCGGGCGTAGATGGTCGCGTTCAGCTCCTGCAGGAAGCCGACGGCCTCGAGATTCTCGTGGCCGCCGTGGATGTTCGGCTCCCAGGCCCCGGGCCCGCGGGCGTAGTCGAGGTAGAGCATCGAGGCGACGCCGTCGACGCGCAGGCCGTCGGCGTGGAACTCCTCGGCCCAGTAGAGCGCGTTGGAGATCAGGAAGTCGCGCACGTCCCAGCTGCCGAAGTCGAAGATGTGCGAGCCCCACTCGGGGTGGAAGCCGCGCCGCGGATCGGGGTGCTCGTAGAGCGCCTGCCCGTCGAACCGGCCGAGTGCCCACTCGTCGGTCGCGAAGTGCCCGGGCACCCAGTCGAGGATCACCCCGACGCCGGCCCGGTGCAGCCGGTCGATCAGGTAGCGCAGGTCGTCGGGGGTGCCCAGCCGTGAGTCGGCGGCGTAGTACCCGGTGACGTGGTAGCCCCAGGACCCGCCGAAGGGGTGCTGCATCACCGGCATCAGCTCGACGTGGGTGAAGCCGAGCTCGGTCACGTAGGCGGTCAGCTCGTCGGCCAGCTCGCGGTAGCTGCGACCGCGCCGCCACGAGGCCAGGTGCACCTCGTAGGTCGCCATCGGCCGCCGCACGGCGAGCTCGTCGGCTCGGGCCGCCATCCAGTCCCCGTCGCTCCAGGAGTACGTCGACTCCTCGATGATCGAGGCGGTCGCCGGCGGGACCTCGGCCCAGCGAGCCATCGGGTCGGCACGGTCGGTCCAGACGCCGTCGGAGCCCCGCACGGCGAACTTGTACCGGACACCGGGACCGACCTCGGGCACCGTCGTGCGCCAGGTGCCGGACCCGTCGCGCTGCAGCGGGTGCCGACCGCCGTCCCAGCCGTTGAAGTCGCCCTTCACCTGCACCTCGAGCGCGTGCGGCGCCCAGACGGTGAACGACGTGCCGACCAGGTCCTCGCCGTCGCGGATCACGTGCGCGCCGTGGTGGCGCCAGCGCTCGCTCATCGGGTCGCCTCGGTGGCCCGGGCGCTGAGGATGTGAGCGACCGGGCCGGTGCGCGGGTCGAGCCGGACGTAGTTGTGCGAGCCCCAGGTCCAGCTCTCGCCGGTGACCTCGTCGGTCACCTCGATGGTGCTGCCGGTGACGCCGAGGTCGGCCAGGTCCAGGTGCACCAGCGTCTCGACCGGGGCATCGGGGACCAAGGCGACCACGACGATGACCAGGTCCAGCCGCCCGCGGGTGTCCCGTGCGGTCTTGGTGAACGCGATCACGCCGTCGTCGTCGGTCCGAGCGATCCGGAGGTTGCGCAGCTGGGCGAGCGCCGGGTGCGCCCGGCGGATCTCGTTCAGCCTGGTCAGGTACGGCGCCAGGGTGGCTCCGGCCGCCTCGGCCGCCGCCCAGTCGCGGGGGCGGAGCTGGTACTTCTCCGAGTCGAGGTACTCCTCGCTGCCGGGACGCACCGGCACGTTCTCGAAGAGCTCGTAGCCGGAGTACACGCCCCAGGTCGGGGACGCGGTCGCCGCCAGCGTGGCCCGGATCGAGAACATCGCCGGCCCGCCCTCGACCAGCGAGGCGTGCAGGATGTCGGGGGTCACCGGGAAGAAGTTGGGTCGCATCACGTCGTCGCTCTCGCTGGCGAGCTCGACCAGGTACTCCTCGAGCTCGACCTTGCCGGTGCGCCAGGTGAAGTACGTGTAGGACTGGTGGAACCCGACCGCGCCCAGGGTGTGCATCATCGCCGGGCGGGTGAACGCCTCGGCCAGGAAGAGCACGTCCGGGTCTGTGGCGCGGACCTCGGCCAGCAGCCACTGCCAGAACTCGACCGGCTTGGTGTGCGGGTTGTCGACCCGGAAGATCCGCACCCCGCGGTCCATCCAGTACCGGACCACGCGCAGCACCTCGGCGTAGATCCCTGCCGGGTCGTTGTCGAAGTTGATCGGGTAGATGTCCTGGTACTTCTTCGGCGGGTTCTCGGCGTAGGCGATGGTGCCGTCGGCGCGGGTGGTGAACCACTCCGGGTGCTCGGCCACCCAGGGGTGGTCGGGCGCCGCCTGCAGGGCCAGGTCGAGCGCGACCTCCATCCCCAGCGTCGCCGCCCGGGCGACAAAGGCGTCGAAGTCGGCCACGGTGCCCAGCGCGGGTTCGATCGCGTCGTGGCCGCCGTGCCGGGAGCCGATCGCCCAGGGGCTGCCGACCCAGTCGGCCGGGACCGGCTCACCGGCCGGGATGACGGTGTTGTTCGGGCCCTTGCGGTTGACCTCGCCGATGGGGTGGATCGGCGGCAGGTAGACCACGTCGAAGCCCATCGCCGCGATCGCGTCGAGCCGGGCCGTCGCGCCCGCGAATCCGCCCTCGGAGCGGGGGAAGAACTCGTACCAGCTCCCGGTCAGGGCGCGGGGCCGGTCGGCGAAGAGCGGGTAGGGGCCGTCGATGGTGACCAGCTCGCGGACCGGGTGCGTGACCGCGGCGCGGGTGAGCGCCTCGTGCAGCGACTCGCCCCGGGCCTTGCGGAACCCGAGCGCGCGGACCTGGGCGAGCAGCAGCTTGCCCTCGGTCTCCATCAGCTCGACGTCGACCCCGGCGGTGATCTTGATCGGTGCGTCGTGCAGCCAGGTCGCCAGCGGGTCCGACCAGGCCTGCACCTCGAAGCTCCAGGCGCCCTCGGCGTCCGGGGTCACCCAGGCCTCGTGCCGATCGGTGCCGGGCGCGATCTCCCTCATCCGCACCGGCGGTCGACGGACACCGTCGGGGGCGATCAGGACCGCCTCGGCCCCGAACCGGTCGTGGCCCTCGCGGAAGATCGTCGCTCGGATCGGCAGCGGTTCACCGAGGGTGGCCTTGGCCGGCGCGAACTCCGGGCCGGGCACCGGGTGCACGTCGATGATGGGAATGCGGCCCAGCTTCGAACGTGGCTCCCCGGTCATAGCGCCCAACCTACTCAGGAGGCACGGAGCAGCACGAGGGTTCGAGCCCCCAGGGTGAACGTGTCCCCGGCGACGAGGGGAGTCCCGCCGGCCAGGGCCGGGTCGGTGCTCAGCGCGACCTCCCCGGAGGCGACCCAGCGCTGGTGCGGCAGCGTCACCTCGCAGGGCACGCCGCCCCCGTTGAACCAGAGCAGGAACGAGTCGTCGAGGATCTGGTGGCCGTGCCGGTCCGAGGAGCGCAACGGTCCGCCGGAGACGAAGAGCCCGAGTGTCTGCAGCGCGACGTCGTCCCAGTCCCTGGCGGTCATCTCCCGACCCTCCGGGTGCAGCCAGGCGACGTCCTTCGGGCCACCGACGATGGTCGGCTCGCCCTCGAACCAGTGCCGCTGCCGCAGCGCCGGGTGCCGGCGGCGCAGCCCGATCGCCGCCCGGGTGACGGCGTGCACGTCGAGCCAGGCGTTCTCCTCGCTCCAGTCCACCCAGGAGATCGCGTTGTCCTGGCAGTAGGCGTTGTTGTTGCCGCCCTGGGTGCGGCCACGTTCGTCGCCCGCGGTGATCATCGGGACGCCGTTGGACAGCAGCAGCATCGCCATCATCGAGGCGGCGTCCTTGCGTCGCAGCGCGGCGATGGCCGGGTCGTCGGTCTCGCCCTCGACCCCGTGGTTCCAGGACCGGTTGTTGTCCGACCCGTCCCGGTTGCCCTCGCCGTTGGCCTCGTTGTGCTTGTCGTTGTAGGAGACCAGGTCGCGCAGCGTGAAGCCGTCGTGGGCGGTGATGAAGTTGACCGAGTTGTACGCCGACCTGCCGTCGTCGGCGTACAGGTCGCTCGAGCCCGCCAGCCGGGTGGCGACGTCCCGCACGCCGTGGGCCTGGCCGCGCCAGAAGTCGCGCATGGTGTCGCGGTACTGGTCGTTCCACTCCACCCAGGGCGGGGGCATCCGACCGACCAGGTAACCGTCCTGGGAGGTGTCCCACGGCTCGGCGATCAGCTTCACGTGGCGCAGCACCGGGTCCTGGTTGATCGCGATCAGCAGGGCGCAGTGGAAGTCGACCTCGGTGCCGGTCCGGGTCAGCGCGCTCATCAGGTCGAAGCGGAAGCCGTCGACGTGCATCTCGGAGACCCAGTAGCGCAGCGAGTCCAGGATCAGTCGCAGTGCGAGGTCGTCCCAGGTGTTGACCGTGTTGCCGCAGCCGGTGACGTCCCAGTAGGTGTCGTCGTACCCGTCGGGGTCGCCCGGGGCGGCGGGCACCCGCTTGTAGAAGCCGCGGTCGTCGAGGCCGCGGAAGGAGATCGTCGGTCCGAGCGGACCCGCCTCGGCGGTGTGGTTGTAGACCACGTCGAGGATGACCTCGATCCCGGCGCGGTGCAGGTCGCGCACCATCGTCTTGAACTCGGTGACCTGCTGGCCGCGGTCACCGCCGGCGGCGTACCCGGCGTCGGGGGCGAAGTAGGAGACGGTGTTGTAGCCCCAGTAGTTCTTCATCCCGCGCTCGAGCAGCGCGGGCTCGGAGAAGAACTGGTGGATCGGCAGCAGCTCGACGGCGGTGACGCCGAGGTCGGTCAGGTAGTCGATCACGGCGGGGGAGGCCAGCCCGGCGTAGGTTCCCCGCAGCTCCTCGGGCACGTCGGGGTGGAGCTGGGTGAATCCCTTGACGTGCAGCTCGTAGAGCACCGTGTCGCGCCAGCGGCGGTGGATCGGGGCGTCGCCCTGCCAGTCGAAGCTCGGATCGACCACGACCGAGCGGGCGGTCACCGGCGCGGAGTCGGTGAGGTCGGGGGCGGTCGGGTCGGCCCAGTCGTAGCCGTAGAGCTCCTGCTCGTTGCGGATCGTGCCGCTGGTCGCCAGACCGTAGGGGTCGAGCAGCAGCTTGTGTCCGTTGAACCGCAGTCCGGAGGCAGGGTCCCACTCACCGTCGGCGCGGAAGCCGTAGCGGGTGCCGGGGTCGATCTGGGGGAGGGCGCCGTGCCAGATCCCGAGGGACTGCTCGCTCAACCGGTAGCGGGTCTCGACCTCGGTGCCGTCGGGGGCGTCCTCGAAGAGGCACAGCCACAGGGCGCTGGCTCGCGGGGCGTAGACCGCGAAGTTGGTCGACTCCGGCGTCCAGCTCGCACCCAAGGGCCAGTTCCGCCCCCGCCAGACCGGGCGGGTCTCGCCGAGTCGTGTCCACAGTTCCACGGGGGCCATTGTGCCGGTGGGAGGTTTCACGCGGGGCGTGTGGGATGTTTCACACCCGCGCCGGATGTGAGCGATCAAGAACAGGTTCTGGGTTTGTGCCGCTAGTGTCGCCCGCTGTGGATACGTTGACGCGGGTTCGCCTCGTCGCCTCCCAGGTGATCTGGGTGTTCAGCTCCATCGCAGCACTGTTCCTGGCTCTGGGCGCGCTCTTGGTGGCGTTCCAGGCGGACGAGCAGAACGCTCTGGTGAAGTTCGTGCTCAACGTGGCCGATGTACTTGATCTTGGGATTTTCGACCCTGACCACGGCATCAAGACGTGGACCTCGGAGAACGCGCACACGAAGAACGCGCTGTTCAACTGGGGCCTCGGCGCGCTGGCGTGGCTCGGGGTCGGCCGTCTGGCGGTGCGCTACCTGAGGCCCGCCGTGACACGTAAGTGACTCGCGAGTAACATCGCGATTCAATATCGCTCATCGCACAGGAGGGGCCCTCGCGGGCCGCACCAGACCATGAACATTGTTGTCCTCGTGAAGTACGTCCCCGACGCGACCGCGGATCGCCGGTTCGAGTCGGACAACACCGTTGACCGTGTCGGCGTCGACGGCCTGCTCTCTGAGCTCGACGAGTACGCCGTCGAGCAGGCCCTCCAGATCAAGGAGAAGCGCGAAGGCGAGGAGGTCGAGGTCACTGCGCTGACCGTCGGCCCCGCCGAGGCGGAGGCTGCCGTCCGCAAGGCTCTCCAGATGGGTGCCGACAAGGCCGTGCACGTCGTCGACGACGCCATCGCCGGCTCCGACGCCCTCGCGACCTCGCTGGTCCTGGCCAAGGCGATCGAGAAGATCGGTCCGGTCGACCTGGTCGTCACCGGTCTCGGCTCGACCGACGCCGGTCTCTCCATCATCCCGGCCATGCTCGCCGAGCGCCTCAACCTGCCGCAGGTCACCCTCGCGGCGGTCGTGGAGTCGCAGGGCAACCAGGTCCGGATCAAGCGCGACACCGACGCCGCGACCGAGGTCATCGGTGGCGTGATGCCGCTGGTGCTGTCGGTCACCGACCAGTCCGGTGAGGCTCGCTACCCGTCCTTCAAGGGCATCATGGCGGCGAAGAAGAAGCCGCTCGAGGCCTGGGGTCTGGGTGACCTCGGCATCGACGCCGGCACGGTCGGTCTTGCTGCCGCCTACACCGCCGTCGAGACCGTGACGGCCCGCCCGCCGCGGACCGCCGGCGAGATCGTCAAGGACGAGGACGGCTCGGGCGCTTCGGCGCTGGCCGGGTTCCTCGCGTCGAAGAAGTTCATCTGAGGAGCCTGAGTCATGTCTGAAGTTCTCGTTCTCGTCGACTACCAGGGCGGAGCGGTCAAGAAGCCGACGCTCGAGCTCCTGACCATCGCCAAGCGCCTCGGTGAGCCGTCGGCCGTCTTCATCGGTGCCCCGGCCGAGGCCGCGGCCGTGGCCGAGGTCGTCAAGGGCTACGGCGCCGAGAAGGTGTACGTCGTCGACGACGCCCAGATCAAGGGTTACCTGGTCGCCCCGAAGGCGGAGGCGCTCGCTCAGCTGGCCGCGTCCGCCTCGCCGGCCGCGATCCTGCTGCCCTCGAACGCCGAGACCAAGGAGATCGCCGCGCGCCTGGCGATCAAGATCGACTCCGGGCTGATCGTCGACGCGATCGACGTCCAGGCCGGTCCGGTCGCCACCCAGTCCGCCTTCGCCGGCAACTTCACCGTCGAGGGCAAGGTCACCAAGGGCACGCCGATCATCACGGTCAAGCCGAACGCCGCTGCCCCCGAGGCCGCTGCCGGCGCCGGTGCGGTCACCGAGTTCCCGGTGACCATCTCCGACGCCGCGAAGACCGCCCAGATCGTGGCCACCCAGCCGCGTGCCGCGACCGGTCGTCCCGAGCTCACCGAGGCGGCCATCATCGTCTCCGGTGGTCGCGGTACCGGTGGCGACTTCACCCCCGTCGAGGACCTGGCCGACCAGCTCGGTGCCGCCGTGGGTGCCTCGCGTGCCGCGGTCGACTCCGGCTGGAAGCCGCACACCTTCCAGGTCGGCCAGACCGGCAAGACGGTCTCGCCGCAGCTCTACATCGCCAGCGGTATCTCCGGTGCCATCCAGCACCGGGCCGGCATGCAGACCTCCAAGACCATCGTTGCTGTCAACAAGGACGAGGAGGCGCCGATCTTCGAGCTCGTCGACTTCGGTGTCGTCGGAGACCTCCACACGGTGCTGCCCGCGCTCACCGCGGAGATCAAGACCCGCAAGGGCTGATCAATTATTTCGGGAAGGTGTCCCCTGCCGGTTTCGGCAGGGGACACTTTTCGTCTTTACTTAGTGTCCGGTTGAAGAAAAGGAAGTGACTCATGGGGCGCTGGAAGCCATTGCTCGGCACTGCGGTGGCGTTGGCGACCCTGCTCGGCGTCGGGATCAACGTCGTCGAGACCTCGGGCCCCACGCCTCTGGCGCAGGCCGCCGCGGTCACCTCGACCGGGTGCCCGACGGTTCAGGTGCCGGTGAAGTCGCCGACGGCGACGACCACGACCACCACGACCAGCACGCCGGTGGCCGGTCCGACCACGACCACGGCGACGGCGACGCAGTACGCGACGACGTACAAGTCGGTGCCGATGCCGAACTGCCCCTACGTCCCGTGGCTCCCGGGGTGGCGGCCCTCGACCGGGCCGATCTTCAACGACCCGCTCGGCAGCAAGAGCCAGGCCCAGGCGATCGTCCGCCGGGTCTACAACGCGATCATGCACGCGCCGCGCGGCTCCCAGATCCGGATGGCCGTCTACTCCTTCGACCGCTCCGAGCTCGCCTACGCGCTGCGCAAGGCCAAGAAGCGCGGCGTCAGCGTGCAGGTGATCGTCAACGCCGAGGTGATGTCGAACGTGGCGCGCAGCCTGCAGCGCACGCTCGGCAAGAACCCGAAGAAGCGCAACTTCCTGATCGCGTGCTCGGGCAGCTGCCGTCGCAAGGGTGACGGCGGCAACCAGCACGACAAGGTGTTCGCGTTCTCCCAGTCGGGCGGCGCGCGCTACCTGGTGATCACCTCCTCGGGGAACATGACCTCCAAGGCCGTCTACCGGCAGTGGAACGACTCCTACGCGGTGGCCAACGACCGCCAGCTGTACTCCACCTGGACGGCCATGTTCGACCAGATGAAGAACCGCAAGCGGGTGGGTCCGCGGGTGCTGACCTACACCACGGTCAGCGGCGCCTACAGCTACTGGTTCCAGCGCCAGGCCGCCGAGCTCGGTGACCAGGTCGCGAACCTGTCCACCACGACGGTCGCGCGCTACAACTCCAAGCAGGACCGTCCGGCCAACCAGATCCGCAAGATCGGCTGCAAGGCGCCTGCCGGTACCGGTGTCAACGGTCGGACCACGATCCGGGTCGCGATGTACGCGATGTTCGGCAGCCGTGGTCGGGCGCTGACGAAGCTGCTCGTGGAGAAGAAGAAGCAGGGCTGCGACGTCAAGGTGATCATGAGCGTCCCCGGCTCGCAGTGGCCGCAGCTCACCCGGGCTGGTATCCCGGTGCGCAGCGCCGACTGGGAGTTCACCGAGCGCGACCCGCTGCTCGAGGACGGCATCGGCGGCTTCGGCCCGCGGATCTACTCCCACCTCAAGTTCATGGCCGTCAGCGGTCTGTACAACGGCAAGCCCGCCAACCTGGTGATCACCGGGTCGGAGAACTGGGACAACCTGTCGTTCACCAACGAAGAGGTCGTCCTGCAGATCAACAGCCGCTCGGTCTACCGCGCCTACGTCGACCACTTCAACAAGATGTACAACGGCAAGGCGACCCACCGGATGGGCGTCAAGCCGCTCCGGGGCCCGGGTTCGGTCAAGTAATCTGGGGGCCATGACCAGCCCTGCCCCGGACGTCGTCGCTGCTGTGCGAGAGGCCGCCTCGGCGGCACGGATCGCGAGCTACGACCTGGCGGTCGCGACCCGGGCGGTCAAGGACGAGGCCCTCGAGGCGATGGCTGCCGCACTCGTCTCCGGGGCCGACGCCGTCCTGGCCGCCAACGCCGACGACGTCGAGCGTGCGCGCGCTGCCGGCACCCCGGAGAACATCATCGACCGGCTCCGGTTGACCCCCGACCGGATCGAGGCGATGGCGCTGGGTCTGCGCGAGGTCGCGGCCCTGCCGGACCCCGTCGGCGAGGTCGTCCGTGGCTCGACGCTGGCCAACGGCCTGGAGCTGCGCCAGATCCGCGTCCCGTTCGGCGTGGTCGGGATGATCTACGAGGCCCGCCCCAACGTGACCGCCGACGCCGCCGGCATCTGTCTCAAGTCCGGCAACGCCGTCCTGCTGCGCGGCTCCGGCAGTGCCGCCGCCTCGAACGCGGTGATCGTCCAGATCCTGCGCGAGGCCCTGGTCGCGACCGGGCTCGCCGCCGACGCGGTCCAGCTGCTCCCGGCTGACAGTCACGACTCGGTCACCGCGCTGATGCAGGCCCGCGGGCTGGTCGACGTCCTCATCCCGCGCGGCGGGGCCGGGTTGATCAATGCCGTCGTCAGCGGCTCCAGCGTGCCGGTGATCGAGACCGGCGTCGGCAACGTGCACGTCTACGTCGACCGGGCCGCCGACCTGGACAAGGCGGTGAGTGTGGTGCTCAACTCCAAGACCCACCGCACCAGCGTGTGCAACTCGGCCGAGTCCCTCCTCGTCCACGCCGACATCGCCGACGAGTTCGTCCCGCGGATCACCAAGGCGCTGCAGGCCGAGGGCGTGACGCTGCACGGGGACGCCGGTTTCGCCGCCCTCGACGGCGTCCTGCCGGCCACCGACGCCGACTGGGAGACCGAGTACCTGTCGCTGGACATCGCCGCTGCCGTCGTACCGGACCTGGAGGCGGCGATCGCTCACATCCGGCGCTGGTCCAGCGGGCACACCGAGGCGATCGTCACCGAGGACCTCGCCGCGGCCCGCCGTTTCACCGCCGCGGTCGACTCCGCTGCGGTGATGGTCAACGCCTCGACCCGGTTCACCGACGGTGGGGAGTTCGGCTTCGGCGCCGAGATCGGGATCAGCACGCAGAAGCTGCACGCCCGAGGTCCGATGGGGCTGCCCGAGATGACCTCGACCAAGTACGTCGTCACCGGAGACGGCCACGTGCGCTGATCGGGCGCTCACCCGCTAGGATCGCCCCATGCTGAGCACGCTTGCCCTCCACGCCGCCGAGGCCACCGAGCACACCGAGTCGGTCAACCACTGGGTCATCGGTGGCATCGCGCTGGCGATCCTCCTCGGGCTGCTGGTCACGCTGGTCGCCTTCGCCGGCGGCCGCGAGCACAGCTGAGCATGACCCGACGCCGGGTGGGCGTGATGGGTGGGACGTTCGATCCCATCCACCACGGGCACCTGGTGGCTGCCAGCGAGGTCCAAGGTGTCTTCGGCCTCGACGAAGTCGTCTTCGTGCCCACGGGTGATCCGTGGCAGAAGAGCGACCGGGTGGTCTCGCCCGCCGAGCACCGCTACCTGATGACGGTGGTGGCCACGGCGGCCAACCCCCGGTTCACCGTCAGCCGGGTCGACATCGACCGCGACGGGCCGACGTACACGATCGACACCCTGCGGGACCTGCGCGCGGCGATGCCCGACGCCGATCTGACCTTCATCACCGGCATGGACGCGCTGGCCGAGATCTTCACCTGGCGCGACGCCGAGCAGCTCTTCGAGCTCGCCCACTTCGTCGGCTGCACCCGACCGGGATACGCCCTCGATTCCGAGATCACGGCCCGGATCCCGGAGGATCGGGTCACGATCCTGGAGATTCCGGCTCTGGCGATCTCCTCCACCGACTGCCGCGACCGACACCGCGCCGGCCAGCCGATCTGGTACCTCGTCCCCGACGGGGTCGTGCAGTACATCGGCAAGCACGCTCTCTATCCGGGTGCCTCGGGTGCCCCTGACGAAAGGTCCTCATGACCGCCACCGACTACGCCCACGACCTCGCCCTGGTCGCCGCTCGCGCCGCCTCCGCCAAGCTCGCCCAGCACATCATCGCCTTCGACGTCAGCGAGCAGCTCGCGATCACCGACGTCTTCGTGCTCTGCTCGGCGCCCAACGACCGCCAGGTGAAGTCCATCGTCGACGAGGTCGAGGACAAGGCCCGCGAGTTCGGCGCCAAGCCGATCCGCCGCGAGGGGGAGCGCGACGGCCGCTGGGTGCTGATCGACTTCGGTGACGTCGTCGTGCACGTCCAGCACGAGGAGGAGCGCCAGTTCTACGCCCTGGAGCGGCTGTGGCGCGACTGCCCGGCTCTCGAGCTGGGCGACCTCGACGGTCCCGTCTCCGCCTGATCACGGCCGCCGCACGTGAAGCGTCTGTTGCTGGTGCGCCACGGCCGCACCGAGTGGAACCGGCTGGGACGGATCCAGGGGCAGACCGATGTCGCCCTCGACGCTGAGGGGCATTCCCAGGCCGGCCTGCTGGCGCCGGTGATCGCCGGCTTCGGTCCGGTCGCGATCTGGTCCTCCGACCTCGCCCGGGCCGCGGAGACCGCGAACCGGCTGGGTGCCGAGGTCGGGCACCTGCCCCGACTCGACGCCCGGTTGCGAGAGCGGTCCTTCGGCGACCTCGAGGGCATCTCGCACGCCGAGTTCCGTGATCGCGTCCCGCACGACTACGAGGCGTTCCGCGCGGGCGACTTCGACAAGATCGCCTCGGCCGAGCCGTCGGAGGTGGTGACGGCGCGGATGCGTCAGGCCACCGACGAGCTGGTGAGCCAGATGGCGGCGGGGGAGACCGCCGTCGTCGTCTCCCACGGTGCGGCCCTCAAGCTCCTGACCGGTTCGCTGCTGGGCCTGTCGCCGGCTGCGTCCGTGGCGACCCTGGTCGGGATGACGAACTGCGCGTGGGCCGAGATCCAGGTGCTCGAAACCGGTGATCCCGGGCGCCTCGTGGCCTACAACCGGACCGCGACGGGCCAAGAGTGACCCCCGATTTCGAGTTCCATGCAGGCTTCTGTATTGTTCTCGTCGTTGCCCGGGTCTGATCAAGCCGGGACAACGCCAACGGGGGTGTGGCGCAGCTGGTAGCGCACCTGCATGGCATGCAGGGGGTCAGGGGTTCGAGTCCCCTCACCTCCACGTTGGAAGAAGCCGCAGGGCAGAGGTCGAAAAGCCTCTGACCTGCGGCTTTTCTGATTTCAGGGCAAGCGCATCGGGTGCGCGCAGGACGGGAGGTCGGGTTTGAGTTCGCCGTCCGTGACCCTCCAGACGTCCGTCCGCACCGAGATCGCCGAGCTCGGCCTGCTCCTTGCAGTCGGCTTCGTGTTCATCGTTCTCGCGCTCGTGGCGCGAGCAGTCATCCGCATACGAAATCCGGACCACGGGCGAGTCGCGGTCGGGCCGCCTCCCGGGCACGACCCGGAGAACCCGAACTCGGCATTCGTCAGTGCCGGTCACTGGTACACGGTCGAAGGGTGGCCGGCCTTGGCTCCCGTCCCACTGATCAGGCCGATGACGGACGGCGGCTCGATCCTGGCGTTCCTCTTGTTCGGTCTTCCGATCCTTGGACTTGCTCGAAGGATGGATCGTCGGTTCAAGGTATGCGTCTACCGGGGCAGTAGTCGCCCGCCACTCGTTCGGCTGGTCCACGTCGAGTTCTTCGACTCGGCCGACGGGGCCGAGCGACGGCAGGCGGAGCTGATCGGCAACTGGGATTCTCGGGCCTTCGCGAGTTCGCCTCCCCTCTCTCGCCGGGAGTACCGGAGTCTCAAGCGGCTGGCGAGGTAGCCCTTCGTTTGCGCTCGTAGGGCTGGGCGCGACTGCTAGCGGCCGCCTGCGACGCGCAGGGTCGTCCCGGTCACGTAGGAAGCCTCGGCGTCGAGCAGCCAGGCGATCGCGTTCGCGATCTCGTCGGGCTCTCCGGCCCTTCCCAGCGGCACCAGCGGGCCGACCCGGTCGAGTCGGCCAGGTTCGCCGGCGTCGGCGTGGATCGACGTGCGGACGATGCCCGGCGCGACTCCGACCACGCGGATCCCGTCCGCGGCGACCTCTTGGGCGAGGCCGTGGGTCAAGGCGTCGACGCCCGCCTTCGCCGCTGCGTACTGGACGTACTCCCCGGGTGCACCGATCGTGGCGGCACCGGAGCTGACGTTGACCAGGACGCCGCCCCGGCCGCCGAAGGAGACACCGAGGGCCTGAACGGCCGCGCGGGCGACCAGGATCGCTGACGTCAGGTTGAGGTCGATGGTGGTGCGGATGACGTCGACCGGGGTGTCAGCGAGGCTTCCGATGTGGAGTGTCGCGCCGGCGTTGTTGACGACCCCGGTCAGCCGGCCCTGCGTTGCCGCGGCCGCGAAGAGCTCATCGATCGCAGTCGGCTCGACGAGGTCGGCCCGCACGGTGAGGCAGCTGACGCCGAGTCCCTCGAACTCGGTCCGGCACTGTTCGGCGGCCTCGTCGTCGTGGGCATAGCCGAGGACGAGGTCGTGGCCAGCTCGGGCCAGGCGGCGGGCGGTGGCGGCGCCGATGCCTCGGGTACCGCCGGTGATGAGAGTGAGGGGCTGCATTCGGGAGGCCTAACCAAGTTTCGTGACGTGGTCGGTCCGGGCCCGACCCCTCCGCCATCCTTTCACCCCGTCATCTCCGGGGGAGGGCCCCTGCCAAACCGGAGCCCGGTACGCGGGCCTGGTCGGGGACGGCGAGTGCCGGATGGACCACCGAGTTGTGGAGGGCGAGGGCGGGCGACGGCTTTCCGTACAGGTAGCCCTGGACGAAGTCGTAACCCATGCCGCGCAGCACGGAGGCCTGGTGGGCCGTCTCCACGCGTTCGGCCACGACCTTCATGCCGAGGGAGCGGGCCATGGTCAGGATCGCTTGGAGGATCGGTGCCTCGTCGGAGTTCGGCTTGATCGACTGGACCAGCGTGCCGTCGATCTTGAGGACGTCGATCGGCAGTTCCGCCAGGCGACGCAAGGACGAGAATCCGGCCCCGAAGTCGTCCATCGTGATCAGGATCCCGAGGTCGCGCAGTCCGCCGACGGTCGCCAGCACCTGCGGGTCCGCCTCGTCGAAGACGCCCTCGGTCACTTCGACCGCCAGCAGGTCGGCGGGCATCTCCCACCGGCCGAGCAGGTCCGCGACCTCTCCGACGTAGCTCTCGCAACGCAACTCGTGGATCGACGCGTTCACGGTCACCGGTGAGCGCGGCTCCGGTCCGGCCATCACTCGGCGGGCCGCCTCTTCGCGGACCCAGGCGCCCAGCACGTGGATGGCGCCCGACTGCTCGGACTCGGGGACGAAGGAGTCGGGCATCAGCATGCCCTTGGAGGGGTGGTCCCACCGGACCAGGGCCTCATGAGCGGCCACCCGCTCGCTGTCGAGGTTGACGATCGGCTGGAACTGGAGCACCAGCTCGTTGCGCGCTGCGGCCCGTTCGATCTCACGACCGAGGCGGGTCGGATCGCCATGGACGACCGTGCGGTCCCGGCCCGCGACCTTGGCCTCGTAGAGCGCTGAGTCGGCCCGACCGATCAGGATCGACATCGAGTCGTCCGGGCGGGCAGCTGCGACCCCCGCCGAGGCTCGGATCCCGGGTGGGGTCAGGGAGCGCAGCGTGTCGGCGATGTCGCCGGCCCGGGCCAGCGTGCAGCCGGGAAGGAGCGCGGCGAACTCGTCGCCGCCGTACCGACCCAGCACCGCTGTCGACGGGAGGCCCTGCTGCCAGGCCGTGGCGCACGCGGCGAGCGCTCGATCGCCTTGCACGTGCCCACCGGTGTCGTTGATCCGCTTGAAGTCGTCGATGTCGAGCACGATCACCGCCAGCGGCGCCCGCAGGGGCCCGATCCGCCGGAGGAGGCTGATCTCCTGCTCGGCACGGCGATCGAGTCCTCGCCGGTTGAGCAGGCCCGTGAGGAAGTCGACCTCGGCCGCGTCCGCGATCCGGGTGAGCCAGGCCGTCACGAGGCAGATGACCAGGCCGACCCAGCCGAGGACGACGACATCGCCGACCGGGACGTCGGCGCGCTGCATGGCCGCGGCGCCGACGATCGCGGTGAAGGCCAGGTGGAGCGCCGCCTCCCGGAGCGGGAACAAGAAGAGCGCATCGATCACGGGGAACGCGTAGATCGCCCCCATCGCGACCGATGCGGTTCCGCCGCCGGCGAGGAGGACCTCAGCGGTGATCAGGAGGGTGCCGGCCGCGACCAGGAGGTGGTAGAGCCCGCGTCCTGGTTGATCGCCCCGCAGGAGGATGACAACGGCCGCCAGGCCCGCGAGGAGACCGAGCGCGGTCATCGGCACGCGGTTGAGATCACCGTGGAGTGCGACGACGCCGGCAAGGACGGTGATGCAGCCTGCGAGGTAGAAGTTGCCGGTCACCAGACGGTGGGCACGCACCCCCGCGAGGGACGGTGCTTCCCGCCAGGCACGCGGTACGTCCAGGCCCGCAGTGATGCTCCAACGAAGCGCGCTCAACACACCTCCCCTTCCGTGGGCCTTAGGTGTTCGTTGGCGGTATCGGCAGGGCCGAGGGCGACTCCAGCGATTCAGAGGTAAAGGATGGTGTCCGCTGCACCCGCCGGCCGCCCGGATCCTAGGGCGGCCCGCGCCTGGCAGCCGCCACCAGCGCGGCGAAGACGCCTCGGTCCGTAGGCGCGGACGTGACCTCGGGGTGCCACTGAACCGCCACCTGGAACCGGTCCCCAGGCGCTTCGATCGCCTCCACCAGACCGTCCTCGGCCCAGGCGACCGCCTCGAAGCCAGGGTGGCTGCGGACCGACTGGTGGTGGTGGCAGCGCACCCGGGTGTTCGCGCCCAGGGTGTGCCCCAGCCGGCTCTCCGGCTCGATCCTGACGGCGATGTCGCCGTACCCGTCGCCGCCGGGGTTGTGCTCCTCGTGGCCGACGAGGTCGGGCACGTGCTGGTCCAGGACACCACCGGCGTGCACGGCCATCACCTGCATCCCCCGGCAGACGCCGAGGGTCGGTGTCGCACGGCGTGCTGCGGCTTCGAGGAGGGCGAGCTCCCAGCCGTCCCGGTCCTCGCGCCAGGTGGTGGTGCGAGGGTGCGGCTCGGCGTCGTAGCGCGCCGGCTGGACGTCGGCGCCTCCGCTGATCACGAGGGCGTCGAGCCGTGCCAGCACAGCCTCGGCCGCGTCGGGGTGGGGGAGCGAGGGCGGCAGCAGCACGGGAACTCCGCCGGCCGCCTCGACCGCGCGCGCGTAGTCGGTGGGCAGCAGGTCGGCCGTGGTGTCCCAGACCCCCCACCGTGCCTGCTCCCGGTAGGCCGACAGGCCGATCAGTGGACGGCTCATGACGCCTCACTCACAGCGGCGTGACGTACGCACCGGAGATCCCGCCGTCGACCAGGAAGGTGGAGGCGGTCATGAAGGACGACTCGTCGGAGGCCAGGAACAGCACCGCGTTGGCCATCTCCTCGGGCTCACCGAAGCGTCCCATCGGGACGTGCACCAGCCGGCGCGCGGCTCGTTCCGCGTCCGAGGCGAACAGCTCCTTGAGCAGGGGAGTGTTGACCGGGCCGGGGCAGAGCGCGTTGACCCGGACCCCGGCGCGAGCGAACTGCACGCCGAGCTCACGGGTCATCGAGAGCACGCCGCCCTTCGACGCCGAGTAGGAGATCTGTGAAGTGGCAGCGCCCATCACCGCGACGAAGGACGCCGTGTTGATGATCGAACCCTTGCCCTGCTCGAGCATGTAGGGCAGGGCGGCCTTGCAGCACAGGTAGACGCTGGTCAGGTTGACCTCCTGGACCCGGCGCCAGGCCTCGAGCTCGGTGTCCAGGATCGAGTCGTCGTCGGGCGGCGAGATGCCGGCGTTGTTGAACGCGATGTCGACCGACCCGTAGGTCTCCTTCGCCGTCCGGAAGAGCGCGTCGACCTCCTCCTTGCTGGTCACGTCGACGTGCACGTAGGTGAGGTCGAGCTCGGCCGCGAGGCTGGCACCGGTGGTGTCGTCGACATCGCCGAGCACCACCTTCGCGCCCTCCTCGAGGAACCGTCGGACGGTCGCGAGCCCGATCCCGGAGCAACCTCCGGTGATCACTGCGACCTTGCCCTCGAGCCGTGCGGGACGTTCCGCCATGGTCCTGCTCCCTTCCTAGTCCTGGGCGATGAAGACGTTCTTCTCCTCGGTGAACGCGTGCAGCGCGTCCGGGCCGAGCTCCCGGCCGAGGCCGGACTGCTTGTAGCCGCCGAAGGGCGTCCAGTAGCGCACCGAGGAGTGCGAGTTGACGCTCAGGTTGCCTGCCTCGACCGCGCGGGCCACCCGCAGAGCGCGGCCGACGTCGCGGGTGAAGATCGACCCGGACAGGCCGTACTCGGTGTCGTTGGCCAGCCGGATCGCGTCGTCCTCGTCCTCGAAGGCCATCACCGCCACCACCGGGCCGAACACCTCCTCACGCCAGATCCGGGCAGCCGGATCCTGCGCCAGCACCACGGTCGGGGGCAGCCAGAACCCGCCCTCGAAGCCGTCGCCGTCGGGGGTCGAGCCGGTGAACGCGGTCTCGACGCCGTCCAGGTAGCCGGTCACGGTCTCCCGCTGACGGGCCGAGATCAACGGCCCCATCTCGCTGGCCTCCGCGCTCGGGTCGATCACCCGCAGCGCGCGCACCGCGGTCTCGAGGCGGCCGAGGAACTCGTCGTAGACCGAACGCTGGACCAGGATCCGGGAACGGGCGCAGCAGTCCTGCCCGGCGTTGTCGAAGACCGCGTACGGCGCCGTGGCCGCCGCCTTCGCGATGTCGGCGTCGGCGAACACGATGTTGGCGCTCTTGCCGCCGAGCTCGAGCGTCACGGCCTTCACCTGGTCGGCGCAACCGACCATGATCCGCTTGCCCACCTCGGTCGAGCCGGTGAAGCAGACCTTGCGGACCAGCGGATGGGTCACGAACCGCTCCCCGACGACGGAGCCCCGGCCAGGGATGACCGTGAAGACGCCCTCGGGCAGACCCGCCTCGATCGCCAGCTCGCCGAGCCGGATCGCGGTCAACGGGGTCAGCTCGGCCGGCTTGAGCACCACGGTGTTGCCCGCCGCCAGGGCCGGTGCGAAACCCCAGCCGGCGATCGGCATCGGGAAGTTCCACGGCACGATCACGCCGACGACGCCGAGCGGCTCGCGGAACGTCAGGTCGACCCCGCCGGGCACCGGGATCTGCCGGCCGAAGAGCCGCTCCGGCGCTGCGGCGTAGTAGTTCAGGACGTCGCGGACGTTGCCGGCCTCCCACCGCGCGTTGCCGATCGTGTGCCCGGAGTTGAGCACCTCCAGCTGGGCGAGCTCCTCGAGGTGGGAGTCCACGACGGCGGCGAAGGAGCGCAGCAGCCGCGCCCGCTCGCCGGGAGCGACGTCGCGCCACCCGCCGAACGCCGCTGCGGCGCGCTCGATCGCGGCGTCGGTCTCGGTGAGGGAGCTCTGGACGACCTCGGTGACCGGGACGCCGGTCGCGGGGTTGAGAACGGTGTAGGTGCTCATCGCGTCACAGCCGTTCGAAGCCGCGCCGCAGCTCCCAGTCGGTGACCGCGGCGTCGAACGCCGCGAGCTCGACGGTGGCCAGGTTCGTGTAGTGGTCGACCACCTCGTCGCCCAGTGCCGACCGGGCGAACGCGGAGGCGGTGAACGCGTCTCGGGCGTCGCGCAGCGTGCTCGGCACCCGTGGCCGCCCGGAGGTGTAGGCGTTGCCGACCAACGGCGGTTCCAGCGCCAGCTGCTGCTCGATCCCGTGCAGCCCGCCGGCCAGCATCGCAGCCAGCGCCAGGTAGGGGTTCACGTCCCCGCCGGGGACCCTGTTCTCCATCCGAGCGCCCGCGCCGTGGCCGACCAGACGGACCGCGCAGGTGCGGTTGTCCTCACCCCACGCGATCGCCGTCGGGGCGAAGGACCCGTCGGCGAACCGCTTGTAGGAGTTGATGTTCGGGGCGTAGAGCAGGGTCAGGTCCGGAAGCGTGGCCAGCACGCCGGCGATGAAATGGTCGTACAGCGGCGTCCGGGTGCCAGTGGCGTCGTCCCAGAACACGATCGCCCCGTCCAGGCCGCGCAACGACAGGTGGATGTGGCAGGAGTTGCCCTCCCGCTCGTTGAACTTCGCCATGAACGTCAAGGACTGCCCGTGCTGGGAGGCGATCTCCTTGGCCACCGTCTTGTAGACCGCGTGGTTGTCGGCGGTCACCAGGACCTCGTCGTAGAGGAACCCGATCTCGTGCTGGCCGAGGTTGCACTCACCCTTGGAGCCCTCGACGTTGAGGCCGGCGTCGTACATGGTGTTGCGGATGTCGCGCAGCAGCGGCTCGGCACGGGTGCCACCGAGGATCGAGTAGTCGACGTTGTACTGGTTGACCGGTGTCAGGTGCCGGTAGTCGTCGTCGTGCGCCTCCTCGAAGCTGTCCTCGAACGCGATGAACTCCAGCTCGGTTCCGGCGAACGCGGCGAAACCGAGCGCCGCCGCGCGCTCGACCTGAGCCCGGAGGATGCCTCGGGGCGATTGCAGCACAGGTTCGTGGGTGTGGCCGGCGTGCGGTGGCCACTCGAGGTCGCACTGCACCATCGCGGTCGCGGGCAGATGGGTCAGCACCCGGATCGTGTCGAGGTCCAGGACGAAGTCCATGTCGCCGTAGCCGTGCTCCCACGAGGTGATCGCGTAGCCCGCCACCGTGTTCATCTCGACGTCCACCCCCAGCAGGTAGTTGCATCCCTCGGTGCCGTGCTCGAGCACGACGTCGAGGAAGTACCGGCCGTGCAGGCGCTTGCCCTGCAGCCGGCCCTGCATGTCGGTGAAGGCGACCACCACCGTGTCGATCGTGCCCTCGTCGATCGCAGAGGTGAGCTCCGCGAGCGTCAGGTGTCGGCTGTTGCGGGGGTGCGTCATGGATCCTCCTTCGTCGTACGTCGTGTGCTCAGTCGAGAAGTCCGCGCAGCAGGGCTGCGGTGTCGTCACAGTGCTGCTCCATCGCGCGCCGCGCCTTGGTCGCGGCGCCGGCGATGATCGCCTCCACGATCGTCTGGTGCTGGCGGCTGGAGTGCTTGATGTTGACCTCCAGGACCGGGATCGCCTGGAGCATGTCGTGCAGGCGCGCCTGCACCGACGTGACCGCCTCGATCAACATCGGTGATCCGGTGACGCTGGCGATGGCGAGGTGCAGCCGGGAGTCGGCCTGCCGGTGGGTAGCCGGATCGGCAGCCCTGTCCACCTCGGCCAGCGAGGTGGTCAGGAGGTGCTGGTCGGCCGTGCCGAGGTCGCGACCGGCGGCGACCTGGCAGGCGCCGGGCTCGACCACCCGGCGGAAGACCAGGGAGTCGAGGAACTCGGTGCGACGTTCCCCGAGGCGAGGCGTGGCACCTGCGGCCGGATCCGCGGGTTGGTAGGAGACCACGGTCCCGCCGCTGCGACCCCTGGTGGTCCGCACCATCCCCGCGCTGCGCAGCCCGACGATCGCTTCGCGCAGGGTCGCCCGGGAGACCCCCATCCGCTCAGCGAGCTCGCGCTCGGGTGGCAGCGCCGACCCGGGCTTGAACGCACCGAGCCTGATCGCGGTCCCGAGCTGCTCGACGCAGTTCTCGAAGGCGTGGTGTCCGCGCACCGGCCGGAGCAACACATCACCGAGAGGGCGGGTCGACCCAGAGCGCTGAGTCGACTCCGAGGAGGGAGGCATGGCGATGGGATCAGGGAGCGTCGGCAGATTCGATCGTCCGGATGGGGCCCTTGAACCAGTTCTTGGCCGAGGCCTGCCACCAGATCGTGATCAGCAGCAGGACGCCGAGGGTGACGATCGGCGAGTAGTTCATGAACTTCCACGAGAAGGTCTCGTCGAAGGGGTTGCCGGACTTCAGCGTCGGCATCATCAGGTAGAGCGAGACCACCACGATCTCGACGACCGCCAGCGGGTTCATCCACTTGTACTTCGAGCCGTTGGTCCACTCGCCGGCCTCGAAGTTGTCGCCGTGTCGCCAGCGCAGGAAGATCGGGATGGCGAACGAGAGGTACAGCCCGATCACCGCGATCGAGGTGACGGCGTAGAAGGCGACCGGCACGATGATCGGCGCCTCCTCCGTGCCCTGGTTGACCTCGACGAGCGCGGGCAGCGTCACCAGCGCGGCGAGGACCGCGACCATCAGGACGGCGTTCGCCGGCACCTTGTTCGCCGACAGCTTCGACCAGTAGCGCGAACCGGGGACCGCCCGGTCACGGCTGAACGCGAAGGTCATCCGGGACGCCGAGGTCATGCAGGAGACCGCGCAGAACAGCTGGCCGGCCGCGGAGATGAACAGGACGGTTCCGGCCCAGTTCGAGCCCAGGGCGGCGTTGAAGATCGGCGCGACACCGCCGGCGCCGAGCGAGTTGTCCGGGTTGCCATCGGGCCCGTTCGGAACCGCGAAGACCACGCAGAGCAGCAGGATGTAGCCACCGATGGCCGAGTAGAGGATCGACTGCCAGATGCCCTTCGCCGCCCCCATCGAGGCGCCCTTGGTCTCCTCGGACAGGTGCGCGCAGGCGTCGAAACCGGTGATCGTGTACTGGGTGAGCAGGAACCCGAACGGGATGATCACGAAGAAGAAGAACCCGCCGCTGGTCGAGCCGTCGTTGAATCCTGAGTTGTTGATCCGCTCGGTGAAGACGTAGCTGAAGCTCTGGTGCGTGTCCGGGACGAACAGCAGGATCGCCACGATCGCCGCCGCACCGGCCACGTGCCACCAGACCGAGACGTTGTTCATGATCGCCATCAGGTGCCCGCTGAAGATGTTGAGCACGGAGGCGATCGCCAGCACGGCCACGAAGATGAGGAAGACCCGCTGCAGCGAGTAGCCGTCGGCGTACGAGGTCGACCAGGTGCTGATGGTCAGGTCGATGAAGGTCGCACAGCCGTAGGCGACACCCGCGGTCACCGCGACCAGGCCGATCAGGTTGAGCCAGCCGGTGTAGAAGCCGGCCCGCGGTCCGCCGAGCTTGGCGGCCCACCAGTAGATGCCGCCCGACGTCGGGTAGGCCGAGACCAGCTCGGACATGGTGAAACCGATGATCAGGATGAAGATGCTGATGATCGGCCAGGACCACGAGATCGAGATCGGGCCGCCGTTGTTCCAACCGGCGCCGAAGTTGGTGAAGCAGCCCGCGAGGATCGAGATGATCGAGAACGAGATCGCGAAGTTCGAGAAGCCGGACCAGCTGCGGGAGAGGTCCTGGCTGTAACCCATCTCTGCCAGACGCTTCTCGTCGGCGTTCATCTTCGGGTCTTCGGTCACGCTCATGACTGTCCCTCTTTCGCCAGGCGAACTCTTGGCGCCAGTGTGAGACGCGTCACATTATCCTGTCAATGGCATGACCTTAGACCTTTTATGCTACGGCGGACTCGCGGTGCGGAGTGGTGCGCTTGCTCCGCTAGCCTCGCCAGGTGTTGAGTCCCCAGGCCCGCGCTGCTCTGCTGCGCCAGGCTCGAGCGCCGTACGCCGCCTCCGTCGGGGCTCTCGTCTTCTTCTGGCTCTCCCTGACGCCGTCGCTGCTCCCGCGCAGCCCGGTCTTCCAAGGTCTGGTCGCCGCGGTGGCGGCCCTCGGCGGGTACGGCGCCGGCGCGCTGCTCGGCTGGATCGTCCGATCGTGTGGCGGGCGCCTGACCGGACCTGCCCGGAAGCGAACCTGGCAGATCACCGGCGCCGTCGCGCTGGTCGGCACGGTCCTCACCCTGATCGCCTACCTGCGCTGGGAGAACGACCTTCGCGAGGCTGTCGGGGTGGCCTCCGAGGGAGGCCCTGACCTCCTCCTGATGCTCGCCGTCGCTGTCGTCCTCTTCGTCGTCCTGCTCCTCGTCGCGCGCGGTCTCCGCGCCCTCGGACGAACGATCGGGCGCTGGGCCGGCCGGTGGATCCCGGCGCGCGTCGCGGTGGTCGTCGGTGGTCTCGTCGTCGCTCTCGGCGCCTACGCGGTGGCGACGGGTGTCGTCGGGCCGCGGGTCGTCGGTGCTCTCGACTCGACGTTCATGGCGATCAACGACGAGTTCAAGGCCGACGTCCCGGCCCCGACCAGCCCCTACGTCTCCGCGGGACCCCGTTCGGGGGAGAGCTGGGACGACATCGGCCGGCAGGGCCGTGCCTTCATCACGAACACCCCGACCGGCGCCGAGATCAGCGCCTTCTCCGGGACGCCGGCGCAGGACCCCGTCCGTGCCTACGTCGGGGTGGGCACCGACGGTCACGTCGACCTGGAGCAGGAAGCCGGTCGCGCGGTCGACGAGCTCGAGCGCACCGGAGGCTTCACCCGCGCGGTCCTCAACGTCGCGACCGGCACCGGACGCGGCTGGGTCAACGAGAACCAGGCCCAGGCGCTGGAATTCATGTGGAACGGCGACACCGCGACCGTGAGCATGCAGTACTCCTACCTGCCCAGCTGGATGTCCTTCCTGGCCGACGGCGACCGGGCCCAGGAGGCGGGTCGGCTGCTCTTCGACGCCGTCTACGCCCGGTGGTCGGAGCTGCCCGAGGCGACCCGTCCGCTCCTCGTCGTCAGCGGCGAGAGCCTCGGCTCCTTCGGTGGTGAAGCGGCCTTCAGCGGCGCCCAGGACCTGGCCGCCCGGACCGACGGGGCGCTCTTCGTCGGGCCGACGAACAACAACGACCTGTGGAGCCAGTTCACCGAGGAGCGGGACGACGGCACGCCGGAGGTGCTGCCGACCTACCAGGGAGGTGCCACGGTCCGGTTCGCAGACCGGGCCTCGGACTGGGACCTGCCGAGCAGCACGTGGAACGGCACCCGGATCGGGTACCTGCAGCACGCCAACGACCCGATCACCTGGTGGGACTGGTCGCTCGCGCTGCACCAGCCCGACTGGCTGAGCGAGCCGCGGGGCAGGGACGTGTCACTGTCGATCCGGTGGATCCCCGGTCTGACGATGCTCCAGCTGGGCGCCGACCAGTTCGTCGCCAACGACGTCCCAGCCGGGCAGGGTCACGAGTTCGGCCAGGAGCCGGTGGCTGCGTGGGCGCACATCCTCCCGCCGAGCGGCTGGACGGATGCTCAGACCAACGAGCTGGCCGACGTCCTCGCGGAGCGATCCCTGACCGCCATCGGGTGAGCCTGACCTCAGCGGCCGTCGCGGCGACTTCTCGGCATTCTGTGCACGAATGCCCGCCAAGTCCCCTCCAGCGGCGCCCGTCGTCGGCCATGATGGACCCACCATGGCCCGATGGAATCTCGCGGCGGTCGAGAAGGCCGCACCGGACGCCGCTTCCCTGGCTGCTGCGCGCAAGCTGGCGACACCGGGGCCGTGGTCGGGAACAGGAAGCACCGACACCCTCGTGTGGGGGAAGTGCCAAGGATCCGGGAAGACGCCGTACCAGGTCAGCATCGACCTCGGCGGTCCCGCGTACCGGTGCAGCTGCCCCAGCCGGAAGTTCCCGTGCAAGCACGCGCTGGCGCTCCTGCTGCTGTGGGTCCACGGTGACGGCACCGTGGCGGATGCGGCCGAACCGGCCGACTTCGCCGGAGAGTGGGCGAGCCAGCGCAGCGAGCGGGCCGAGAAGTCGATGTCCCGGGACACGGCGCCTGTCGACCCGGAGGCGCGGGCGCGACGCCAGGCTGAGCGCTGGGAGACCATGACCGCCGGCATGGCCGACTTCGGGTTGTGGCTGGCCGACCTGGTCCGGGCTGGGAGCGTCGCGGCACGGCGGCAGCCGTGGTCGTGGTGGGACACGGCAGCGGCTCGGCTCGTCGATGCGCAGCTGCCGGGACTGGCTGAGCGGGTGCGCGACATGGGCTCCACCGTGAACCGTCACGAGGACTGGGCCGACCTCCTGCTGACCGACGTCGGGCGGTGGTGGTCCGCCGTCCAGGCGTGGCAGCGGTGGGCGGATCTCGACGAGCCCAGCCGTGCGGACCTCCGCACCTACGTCGGGTGGTCCCAGGCGAGCGACGACGTCCGCGCCGGAGAGACCGTCACGGACGCCTGGGTGGTGCTCGGTGCCCACCGCAGCGAGGACGGCCGGATCCAGCAGCAGCGGACCTGGTTGCGCGGTGAACGGTCGGGCGAGGTCGTTCAGCTGCTGGACTTCGCCGTCGGAGGTGGCCCCCTTCCGCTTCCCCATCTCGCCGGCTCCGTGCTCGAAGCCACGATCGCCCTCTATCCCGGTTCCCGCCCACGGCGCGCGCTGGTCGTGGGGGAGGTCGCCGTTCGCGCCGGCCGGGCGCCTGCGCTGGCCGGAGGCACGGTGGCCGAATCGCTCAACGACCTGGCCGACAGCCTGGGCGCCAACCCGTGGGGTGGACGGGTCGCCGCGGTGCTCGCCGACGCAGCCCTGCTCCCACTGCCGGACGGGGCGGGCGTGCAGGTCGTCGACCGCGACGGCGACGCGTTCCCGGTCCTGGCCCCGACCGTTCCGTGGGGCGCTCTCGCGCTCACCGGCGGCCGACCCACGTTGCTGGTCGGCGAGCTGGAGCCGTCCGGATTCCGACTGCTCAGTGTCTCGGCCGCCGACGGTCTGGTGGCCGTGTGAACGGCGAGATCGCAGCCTGGTGGGAGGACCTGTCCGCCGCCGCGCTGCTCGGCACCGCGCGGCGGCACCTGCCGCCCTCGCCCAGCATCTTCGGTCCCGCTCGCGACGGTGCCTCACGCGAGGTGGCGTTGTTGGACGCGGCCGCACTCGGCTCGGCCGCGCGACGTGCGGGGGTGCGCACCGGCGCGCCGCAGGGAGCTGTCGCGGCCGAGGCCGACACCCAGCCGCTGGCCCCGCCTCGCGCCGTGCAGCTGCTCGAGCTCATGCTCCACCAGTCGCCCGTCGGGCCGACCCTGGCCGTACCGCTGGTCGGGTCGTGGCTCGACGCCGCCACCGCACGTGGACTCCGCGCCCCGCACCACCTGCTGCCCGAGCTTCTCGACCTGGCCACCCAGCACGCCTCGTTGCGCGCCGGAACGCTGAGCGTCGGCGACGCACGGGCCGCCTGGCTCGTCGGGATCAACCCCACGTGGGCCTGGCACGAGGGCACCACCGCGTCGGCCGATCCGACGCCGAACGCGGACGCCCTGAGCTGGGCGCGTCAGCCGCGCGAGCGTCGTACGTCGATCCTGACCCGGGTGCGCGGCGTCGACCCCGAGGCGGGCCGGGAGCTCGTCCTCTCGACCTGGGACACCGATCCGGCGGCGGATCGCGCAGCGCTCCTGGCCGCGCTCCGCGCCGGCCTCGGACCCGACGACGAACCGCTGCTCGAGCAGGCGCTCGACGACCGTTCAGGGAAGGTTCGGGAGGTCGCCGCCGAGCTCCTCGACGCCCTGCCCGGCTCCGCCCGGGCCGCCCGGCACGCCGCCAGGCTCCGGCCGCTGCTCCGAGGCAAGGGCATGCTCCGCAAGAGCCTCGAGGTGGAGCTGCCCGTGGAGCCCGACGACGCCGGGGTCCGCGACGGGCTGATCACGCCGAAGCGGGTCGGGTCCGTGCGTGGATGGTGGCTCCAACGGCTCGCGGCCGGTTCGCCGCTCGAGGTGTGGACCGAGGCGACGGGTACGGACGCCGCCTCGACCTGGCGGATGGTGACCCAGCCCGACGCCCGTGCCGGGATCGTGGACGCCGTCCTCGCTCGCCGTGACCCTCTGTGGGCGGCGGCGATCGTCAACGACGTCTGGCACCCGCGACTCCTGGCGCTGCTGGCGCGCCCGGACGTCGAAGCTGCGGCCGGGAGACAGCTCAGGAGCGCGAGCGTGGATCAGGTGGTCGCCCTCGTCGATGCCGTCCCGGCACCCTGGGGCCCGTCGTTCAGTCGCGTGCTCGTGGACCGTCTGGCGGCCGAGAAGACGCCCGACCACCTGATCAGCCAGCTCGCCGTCCTGCTCGCCACCGGCCTCGACCCGACGGTCCGTCCCACCCTGGAGAAGTGGCGCGACCGACTCGAGGGCACGCCTCGCAGCCATCTCTCCCGCATCTGTCAGTACCTCGTCCTCGTCCCCGAGATCCCGGAGGCCTTCGCATGACCGACGCTCCCACCGATGTGCTCCGCGCCCATGCGGAGGACGAGTACGCCGCCGAGCTGGCCGCGCTCGCCGAGGTCGACGACCGACCTCGGCCTCCGCGGTGGAAGCTGTCGCCGTGGGCGGTGACGACGTACCTCCTCGGAGGCGAGGCGGGCGGCACGACCATCACGCCGAAGTACCTCGGCTCGCGACGACTCCTCGAGATCGCGGTCGCCTCGCTGGCGACGGATCGCGCCCTGCTCCTGCTCGGCGTGCCGGGCACGGCCAAGACCTGGGTCAGCGAGCACCTCGCCGCAGCGATCAGCGGCGACTCGACCCTCGTCGTCCAAGGCACGGCCGGCACGCCGGAGGAGTCGCTGCGCTACGGATGGAACTACGCGCGGCTGCTCGCCGAAGGTCCGACGCGCGAGGCCGTCGTGCCGAGCCCTGTGCTGCGAGCGATGCAGACGGGGGCGATCGTCCGGATCGAGGAGCTGACCCGGATCCCCGCCGAGGTGCAGGACGCGCTGATCTCGATCCTGTCGGAGAAGGCCCTGCCGATCCCCGAGCTCGACGACGAGGTGCAGGCCCTCCAGGGCTTCAACGTGATCGCGACGGCCAACAACCGGGACAAGGGCGTCAACGACCTGTCGTCGGCGCTGCGACGCCGGTTCAACACCCTGGTCCTGCCACTGCCGGACACCTTGGAGCAGGAGGTCGAGATCGTCCGCACGCGGGTCGCCGCGATCGGCAAGTCCCTGCAGCTTCCTCCCGAGGTCGAGGCGCTGTCGGAGATCGAACGGGTCGTCACCATCTTCCGCGAGCTGCGGTCCGGCACGACGCTCAACCAGCGGACCACCGTCAAGCAGCCGAGCGCGACCTTGTCGACGGCCGAGGCGATCTCGGTGATGACCAACGGGCTCGCACTGGCCGCGCACTTCGGGGACGGTCGGATCCGCGCGGACGACGTCGCGGCGTCGCTGACCGGCGCCGTGATCAAGGACCCGGTCCAGGACCGGATCGTGTGGCAGGAGTACCTCGAGACGGTCGTCAAGGACCGCGCCGAGTGGACCGACCTCTATCGCGCGTGCCGAGAGCTCGGCTGAGCCTGCCCTCACCATGACGGTCATCGAAGTCCTCGGCATCCGCCACCACGGTCCCGGTTCAGCCCGGTCCGTGGTGGCGGCGTTGACCGAGCTCGAGCCCGACCTGGTGGTCATCGAGGGCCCGCCCGAGCTCGACGGACTGCTCGACCTGGCCGCCCACGCCGACCTGGTGCCGCCGGTCGCCGGGCTGGCGTACGCCGTCGACGCGCCCCGTCGTGCCTCCTTCTACCCGTTCGCGCTCTTCTCCCCGGAGTGGGTGGCGATGCGGTGGGCCCTGCAGCGGGGGATCGAGGTCCGCTTCGCCGACCTCCCCGCGATCCACGCCCTGGCGGACCCTCCGGACGTGGCCGACGACGAGGCTGATCTCGAGGTTGACGACGCACCGACGCGGTCGGACCCGATCGGCACCCTGGCCGCTGCGGCGGGGTACGACGACCCCGAGCGGTGGTGGGAGGACGCGGTCGAGCACCGCTCGACGTCGAGTCTCGAGCGGTTCGCGATGATCCGTGAGGCGATGGCGGAGGTGCGCGCGACCGACGGATGGGGCGACCGCGACGAGGAGAACCAACGACGCGAGGCAGCGATGCGCCGGGTGATCCGGGCGTCGATCAAGGAGGGCAAGGAACGGGTCGGGGTCGTCTGCGGTGCCTACCACGCGCCCGCGCTCCACCCGGACAGGTTCCCGCCGGCGACCCACGACAACCGGTTGCTCGCCAAGCTCCCCAAGACGAAGGTGGCGGTCACGTGGGCGCCGTGGACCGCCGACCGGCTGGCGGTCGCCAGCGGGTACGGCGCCGGAGTGACCTCCCCCGGGTGGTACCAGCACCTGTTCGAGACCTGGCAGGCCGACGAGACCGCCCGCGAGGCCGGTACCGAGGGAGGTGGCTCCGACCTGGTCGTCGCCAGCTGGCTGAGCCGGGTCGCGCGGGCACTGCGCGACGAGGAGCTGCCGGCGGCACCGGCCACCGTGGTGGAGGCAGCCCGGCTCGCCGAGGCCCTCGCCGCCGTCCGGGGCCGACCCTCGGTCGGGCTCGCTGAGCTGAACGACGCCACGGAGTCCGTGCTGTGCGAGGGCTCCGACCTCCCGCTGCGGCTGGTGCACCGACGACTCGTGGTGGGGGAGCAGC
Source organism: Nocardioides sp. JCM 18999 (assembly GCF_055391175.1). NCBI lineage: Bacteria > Bacillati > Actinomycetota > Actinomycetes > Propionibacteriales > Nocardioidaceae > Nocardioides > Nocardioides sp. JCM 18999. Next base: position 2,114,527 of record NZ_AP043887.1, on the reverse strand, counting down.
TCGGGTCGGTGCCGGCCGGCACGCCGATGGTGCCGCTGGCCCGCGATCTCGAGCGTCTCCAGCGGTCGGTGCGGCTCAAGCCCTCGGCGTCCGAGAGCACGCTCGTCCTCGATCTGCGCAAGGACTCCCAGCGCGAGCGGTCGTTGCTCCTGCACCGGCTGCGGCTGCTCGGCATCCCGTGGGGCACCCCGACAGACGCTGGACGCAGCACCGGGACGTTCAAGGAGGGCTGGACGCTGCTGTGGCAGCCCGAGTTCGCCGTCGCGTTGATCGAGGCGGGCCTCCATGGCACCACCGTGCTCGGGGCAGCGACGGCGCTCGTCGCCGAGCGGGCCAGCGACGCTGCCGACCTCGCGGCCCTGGGCGACCTGGTGGAGCAGTGCTTCGTGGCCGACCTGCCCGACGCCCTGGACAGCGTGGTCGCCGCCCTGGCCGCGCAGACGACCCAGCAGCACGACGTGATCGCCCTCCTCGAGACGATCGAACCCCTGGCACGCACCCGCCGCTACGGCGACGTCCGCGGCTCGGACACCTCCGCGGTGGCCGAGGTTCTCGACACCGTCGTCATTCGGGCCTCGGTCGACCTGCGCCCGGGCTGTGCGTCCCTCGACGACGGGGCTGCGGCGCGGATGCGCCAGGCGATCGACTCCGCCCAGCGCGGGATCAGCCTCGTCGAGACCGAGCCGACGGTGTGGCAGGAGGCCTTGAAGCTGGTCGCCACCGACGATGCCGTGCACGGCCTGGTCTCCGGCCGGGTGAACCGGATCCTGCTCGACCTCGGTGCCCTGTCCAGCGAGGAGGTCGCCCACCGTCTGAGCCGCCGGCTCTCGGTGGGGGCCGCTCCTGTCGCCGGTGCTGCGTGGTTGGAGGGCTTCCTCGACGGCGAGGTCGTCCTGCTGCTGCACGACCACGAGCTGCTCCGGATCATCGACGACTGGGTGAGCTCGGTCGACGAGACCACCTTCGAGGATCTGCTGCCCCTCCTCCGTCGGACGTTCTCCCGTTTCGTCCCGGCGGAGCGACGTTCGCTCGGCTCGCGTCTCCGGCACCGTGACGACGGCCGCACCACCGGCGGCGGTGCCCCCGACGCCGACCTCGACTGGGAGCGGGCGTTGCCCGCCGTACGAAGGATGGCGCAGATGCTGGGACTGCCACCGGCCGTGGGCGTGGAGGACGGATGAGCGAGGTGACCAGGGACCGGCTGACCCGCTGGCGCCTCGTGCTCGGCGGCAAGGACGCCGACGGGATCGGCGGGCCGGGGGTCGGTGGCGACGGCAGCGGGCTCTCGCTGACGGACGCGGACGCCGAACGTGACAAGGCGCTCGCGGAGCTCTACGACGGCAGCCGCCAGGGCGGGTTGGGGCGCAGCGCGCCGCGAGTGGCCCGGTGGCTCGGCGACATCCGCACGTACTTCCCCTCCTCGGTGGTGCAGGTCATGCAGGCCGATGCGATGGAGCGGCTCGGCCTCCACCAGCTGCTGCTCGAGCCCGAGCTGATGGAGTCCGTGCAGCCCGATCTCTCGATGGTCACCACCCTGGTCGGGCTCAACGGGGTGATCCCGGAGCGCAGCAAGGCGACGGCCCGCGCGGTCGTCAAGACCGTGACCGACCAGCTCGAGGAACGCCTGCACAGCAAGACCGTCCAGAGCGTCACGGGCGCGCTGAACCGGGCCGCCAAGACCCGGCGCCCTCGGTTCGCCGACGTCGACTGGAACAGGACGATCGCCGCCAACCTCAAGCACTACCTGCCCGAGCACCGCACCGTGGTGCCCGAGCGCCTCGTGGGTCATGCCCGACGCAGCACCCAGGTGGAGCGCCACATCATCCTGTGCATCGACCAGTCCGGGTCGATGGCCGAGTCGATCGTCTACTCCAGCGTCTTCGGCGCGGTCCTCGCCTCACTCCGTTCGGTGGCGACGAAGCTGGTCGTCTTCGACACCGAGGTCGTCGACCTCACCGACGAGATGACGGACCCGGTCGACGTGCTCTTCGGCGTCCAGCTCGGCGGCGGCACCGACATCAACCGCGCCATCGCCTACTGCCAGAGCCTGGTCACCCAACCGACCGACACCGTCTTCGTCCTGATCAGCGACCTCTACGAGGGCGGCATCGCGGACGAGATGCTGCGCCGTGCCGCGGAGATCGTCACCTCCGGCGCCACCATGATCGCCCTGCTCGCGCTCAGCGACTCCGGCACTCCCTCGTACGACGCCGAGCACGCCGCTGCGCTCGCCGCGATCGGCGTCCCGTCCTTCGCCTGCACGCCCGACCTGTTCCCCGACCTGATGGCGGCGGCGATCGAGCGCCGCGACATCTCGGCGTGGGCGGCGGCCAACGACATCGTCACCGCGCACCAGGTCGAAGGCGGCTGACTTCGGACGAGGCGCATTGAGCGACCGGTGGCGATCTGGCACGATCGGCTCGAGCGAACGGAGACGCGATGTCCAAGAAGCACCGCAAGAAGCTTGACCGCCAGGTGAAGAAGCTGGCCAAGAAGGTTCGCAAGCTGGAGACGCGGATCGACAAGGCCGAAGCATCAGCCGCCGCCTGGAAGGCCGAGGCGAAGAAGCGCAAGGCCAAGCTCAAGCAGTGGAAGGCCGAAGCGCTCCCGCTGGAACCCGACGCCCCGCAGCTCGAGGACGATGTCGACGAGCCGACTCTCGACGAGCAGCCCGAGGAGCAGCCTGAGGAGCAGCCTGAGGAGCTGCCGGCCCAGGCGGTTCCGTCGGGGCCGGACGAGTCCTGGACCGTGGCACAGCTGCGGATCGCTGCGCGCGAGCGGGGTGTTCCTGGAGCCTCACGGCTGAACAAGTCCGAGCTCCTCAGCGCCCTCGCCACCTGAGCCACCGCGGCCGCCCGTCCCCGACCAACTAGGGTCCTCCTCGAACCATGGAAGGAGGGTGGAGCGTGGGCTTGCTCGATTGGATCGCAGCGATCATCGGGATCGCGGTGGTCGGCTACCTGCTGGTCGCCCTCGTCCACCCTGAGTGGTTCTGATGGTCTGGTGGCAGGCCACCGCCGCCGTGCTGGCGGTCGCGATTCCGATCGCGTTGCTCTACCGGCCCCTGGGCGACTACATGGCGTGGGTCTTCACCACGCCGAAGCACTCCCGGGTGGAGCGCCTGATCTACCGCGCTGCCGGGATCGATGCCGACGAGGAGCAGCGCTGGACGTCGTACCTGCGCTCGATCCTGGCCTTCTCCGTCGTCGGGCTGGTCATCCTCTACGCGCTCCAGCGGCTGCAGCCGTGGCTGCCGTTCTCGCTCGGTCTGGACGCGGTCGAGCGGACGTTGGCGTTCAACACGGCCGTCTCCTTCGTGGCCAACACCAACTGGCAGGCCTACTCGCCCGAAGCCACCATGGGCTACACGGTCCAGATGGCCGGGCTGGCGGTGCAGATGTTCGTCAGCGCCGCGGTCGGGATGGGCGTCGCGATGGCGCTGGTCCGGGGGATCGCGTCACGACAGGGGCAGTCGGTCGGCAACTTCTGGGTCGATCTCGTCCGCGCCAACCTGCGGATCCTGCTGCCGCTGTCGGTCGTGATCGCCTTCGTCCTGCTCGCCGCCGGGGTGGTGCAGAACTTCGCCGGCTTCACCGACGTCACGACCCTCAGCGGTGGGAGCCAGTCCATCCCGGGTGGTCCGGTCGCCTCGCAGGAGGCGATCAAGATGCTCGGCACCAACGGCGGCGGCTTCTACAACGCCAACTCCGCGCACCCGTTCGAGAACCCGGCGCCCTGGACCAACGCGTTCCAGGTCTTCCTGCTGCTCGTGATCCCGTTCGCGTTGCCCCGCACGTACGGCCGGATGGTGGGGGACCAGCGCTACGGCTACGTGCTGGTCGGCACGATGGCGGTCCTCTTCCTCCTCTTCTACGCCTTCCTCACCTGGGCCGAGGCGACGGGACACGGCACGGCACCGGAGCTGGCCGGTGCTGCCCTGGAGGGCAAGGAGCAGCGGTTCGGGGTGGTCGGCTCCACCCTGTTCGGGGCAGCGACGACCGGGACCTCGGGCGGCGCGGCGAACTCGATGCACGGGTCCTACACCGCGATGGGCGGGATGGTGCTGATCCTCAACATGCTGCTCGGCGAGGTCTCGCCGGGCGGGGTCGGCGCCGGTCTGTACGCGATCCTGGTGCTGGTCGTCATCACCGTCTTCCTCACCGGCCTGCTGCTGGGCCGGACCCCGCTGCTGCTCGGGAAGAAGGTCGGGGTCACCGAGGTCAAGCTGGTCAGCGCGTTCATCCTCGTGATGCCGACCCTCGCGCTGTCCGGGATGGCACTCACGCTCTCGATCCCGTCGATCCGGGAGGAGGTGCTGTCGGTCAGCACCAGCAACGACGGTGCACGCGGCCTCTCCGAGGTGATGTACGCCTTCATCTCGACCGCGGTCAACAACGGCTCGGCCTTCGCCGGGCTCAACGCCAACACTCCCTGGCTGAACGTCCTGTTCGGGATCATCATCGGCCTCGGCCGCTTCATCCCGATCACCCTCGTCCTGGCACTGGCCGGTTCGTTCGCCCGCCAGGACCGGGCCCGTCAGACGGCCGTCGAGCTCCCCGTCCACCGGCCGCAGTTCGGTCTCATGATCATCGGCTTCGTGCTCGTGATCGCGCTGCCGATGTTCCTGCCCTTCCTGATGCTCGGGCCGCTCGCCGAGGGGCTGGGCTGATGAGCACGGCGATGGCTGAGCAGCCGGCACCGGCGAGCGGTCGGGAGCGCGGACCCTTCGGAGCGCGCCTCGACAGCGCCGGCGCCGTCCTCCTGCTCGCCCTCCGGAAGTCCGACCCGCGCACCCTGTGGCGCAACCCGGTGATCTTCCTGGTCCTGATCGGGGCCATCCTGACCACGGCGGTGGCGATCACCGACGTCGCCTCGGGCGGTGCCGAGCCGTCCGGAGGCACCGACTTCCCGCCCGGATTCAACTGGGCGCTGGCGTTCTGGCTCTGGCTCACGCTGCTGACCGCCAACATCGCCGAGGCGCTCGCCGAGGGCCGAGGCCGCTCCGAGACCGCGGCGCTGCGTGCTCGCCGCGAGGGTACGACGGCGCACCGGGTGCGTTCCTACGACCCGGCCGCCGACCCGGAGGCACTCGCGGCTCAGATCGAGGACGTGGACTCGGCCGACCTGCGTCCCGGGGACATCGTCGTCGTGGCCGCCGACGAGATCGTGCCCACCGACGGTGAGGTCGTCTGGGGATCGGCGTCCTTGGACGAGTCCGAGACGACCGGCGTCGCGGGTGCGGTGATCCGGTCGACCGGCGGCGACCGGAGCGCGGTCACCGGCGCGACCACGGTGCTCACCGACCGCATCGTCGTCCGGGTCACCGCCCGCCAGGGCGCGACCGTCGTCGACACGATGATCGACCTCGCCGAGGGGCGGGTCCGGCAGAAGTCGCCGACGGAGCTGGCACTGTTCGCGCTGCTCGCCTCGTTCACGCTCTCGTTCGTCCTGATCGCGCTCACCCTCAACGTGGTGGCCACGACGGTGGCGCCGGCGCTCACCCTGCCGGTGCTGATCACGATCGTCGTCTGCCTCATCCCCGCCGAGATCGCGGCGCTGCTCTCGGTGACCGGCCTGGCCGGGATGTACCAGCTCCTCGAGCGCAACGTGCTGGTCGACTCGAGTCACGCCCTCGACACCGCGGGCGCCATCACCACCGTCGTCCTGGACAAGACCGGCACCATCACCGAGGGCGACCGCCAGGCCACCGACTTCGTCACCATGGCCAGTGCGAGCCAGGCCGAGCTCACCCGTGCCGCGGTGCTGGCCTCGCTCGACGACCCCAGCCCCGAGGGCATCTCGACGGTCGCCCTGGCAGCCGGTCGAGGATTCACCGCGCCTGACCTCGACGTCGAGGGCCGGGTGCCCGTGCCGTTCAGTGCGCAGACACGGATCTCGGGCTGCGACCTCCCCGACGGGACGCAGATCCGGAAGGGCGGCGAGGCCGCGATCCTCGAGTGGATCGCCCCGCCCGAGCGTGCACTCCCGCAGTCGGTGGTCGACCACCTGCACAGCCGGACCGAGTCGATCGCGCGGGCCGGTGGCACTCCGATGGTGGTCGCGACCAAGCCCGCCGTCGGGCCACCGCGGCTGGTGGGGGTGGTCGACTTCACCGACGTCATCCGGAGCAGCGTCCGCACCCGGATCGGCCGCGTCCGCGCCCACGGGATCCGGGTCCTCATGGTCACGGGGGACAACTCGACCACCGCCGATGCGATCGCCAAGCAGGTCGGGGTGACCGCCTGCCAGGGCGACGCCTCGGCGACCGACAAGCTCGAGGTGGTGAGGAAGGCGCAGGAGGAGGGCCACTTCGTCGCGATGGGCGGGGACGGCACCAACGACGCCGCGGCCCTGGCCCAGGCCGACATCGGAGTGGCGATGAACTCCTCGACGGCAGCGGCCAAGTCGGCGGCGAACATGGTGATCCTCGACGACGACCCGACCAAGATCCTCGACATCGTCGAGATCGGGCGACGCCAGATGGCGACCCGCGGGGCGTTGGTCACCTTCAACCTGGCCAACGACCTGGTCCGCTACTTCACCCTGTTCCCCGCGCTCTTCGTCGGAGCGTTCCCGGGCCTGGACGCGCTCAACCTCCTGCGCCTGCACTCGCCGGCCTCGGCGATCCTGTCCACCGTCATCTTCGGCGTCGTCGTGATCGGGATCCTGATCCCGCTCGCTCTGGCCGGGGTGCCGTACCGCACCGTCGATCTCAGCCGCGCGCTCGGGCGCAACCTGCTCTTCTACGGCGTCGGCGGCATCGTCGTGGCCGCCGTGGTGATCAAGCTGATCGACCTGATCGTCTCCCTGTTCCCGGGCTACTGAGGTGATCCACTGATGAGCAACGCCACCTCGACCCTCCGCTCCCTCGGCATCGCCGCGCGCCTGATGCTGATCCTCACCGTCGTCCTCGGCGTGCTCTACCCGCTGTTCGTGACGGGCGTCGGCCAGCTCACCCTGGGTTCCCGGGCTGACGGCTCGCTGGTGCGCGACCGCTCGGGGGAGGTGGTCGGATCGACGCTGATCGGCCAGTCGTTCACCGACGCCGCGGGACAGCCGCTGGCGCAGTACTTCCAGCCCCGCCCCTCGGCTGCGGGCAGCGGCTACGACGCCAGCGCCTCCGGCGGCTCCAACCTCGGTCCCGAGAGCGCCGAGCTGATCGACGCCATCGAGACCCGCCAGCGGGAGGTCGCCGCGTTCAACGGCGTCCCCGAGAGCGCCGTGCCCCCGGACGCGGTCACCGCCTCGGCCTCCGGCCTCGACCCCGACATCAGCCCCGCCTACGCGCGGATCCAGGTCGAACGGGTGGCGCGCGAGCGGGGCCTGGACGTCGGCGAGGTCCGTCGGCTGCTCGCCGCTCACACCCAGGGGCGCGACGCCGGAGTCCTGGGGGAGCCCCGGGTGAACGTGCTCGAGCTCAATCTCGCACTCGACGAGATCGACCAGCACTGACCCAGCATCCGGTCAGGTTGTCGCCAGGATCGGCTGCCTAGCGTCCTGGACATGCCAGGGCAGCATCCGTCGCGGGTTCTCGCGGTCGTGCCGACGTACAACGAGGCCTCGAACATCCTCGACCTGATCACGCGGGTGCGAGCGGCGGTGACGGGGGTGCACGTCCTCGTCGTCGACGACGACAGCCCGGACGGCACCGGTGACCTGGTGCGTGCTCACCCGGCGTTCGGCGCCGAGGTCCACCTGCTCGTCCGGACCGGGCCACGCGGCCTGGGGAACGCCTACCGGGACGGCTACGCGTGGGCGGCCGAGCACGGCTATGCGGTCGTGCTGCAGCTCGACGCCGACCTCTCCCACCCGCCCGAGAGCCTCCCGGACCTGATCGCGGCACTGGACGAGGCCGACATCGCCGTCGGCTCGCGCTACGTGCCGGGAGGTCGCACCGAGGGATGGCCGCTCAAGCGGCGTCTCATCTCCCGCGGCGCGGGCCTCTACGCCCGGACGATGCTCGGCCTCGCGACCCACGATCCGACCTCCGGTTTCAAGGCCTACCGGATCGGCGCGCTCGCGACGATCGAGGTGAGTACGACCGCCACCACCGGGTACGGCTTCCAGGTGGAGTGCATCTGGCGGGCGACGCGGAGGGGACTGCGGATCCTCGAGGTGCCGATCGTCTTCACCGATCGGGTCGCCGGCTCGTCGAAGATGACCCTGGGAGTGGCGCTCGAAGCGGCTCGGAGGATCCTGCGCTGGCGTCTCGGCGAGGTCCGCCATCCGGCGTCGATCATGATCGGTCTGGCGGTGCTGGCCACCTTCGCCGTGCACCTGCTCTACGTGGGCGGGCCGTTGCTGCCGGACGAAGGTGGGTTCGCCATGGTCGCCCGCTGGTGGAGTGGCGGGGGAGGTCATCTGTACGGCGCCCAATGGGTCGATCGCCCGCCCGGCCTGATCGCGGTCTTCTGGCTCGCCAACCACATCGGGCTCGACGGCGTCCGCCTGGTCGCGGCGATCCTCGCCAGCGCCTTCGTCGCAGCAGCCGCCTGGGCCGGCTGGGCGGTGCGCGGAACCGCGGCGGCCTCGTGGGCCGCCTGGGCCGCCTTCTTCCTGATCAGCACGCCCCTGACTGGCGCGTTCGCGCTCAACGGTGAGCTGATCGCTGCGGCCTGGACGATGCTGTCGATCGCTGCCGTGATCCATGCCGTTCGACGGACCGACTCCGGCCCCCGAGCCAGCCTGTTGGGCGCGATCGCCGGCGCCGCCGCCTCGATGGCGGTGCTGACCAAGCAGAACTTCCTGGATGCCGCAGCGTTCCTGGTGGTCTTCTGCATCGCTGAGGCGGTCGTGGTGCGATCGCGGCGCCGCCGGCTCGTCCGGGTCGGGGGCGCGGCCCTGGTCGGAGCCCTCGTGCCAGTGGGACTGGTCGCTGCCTGGACTCTGGCTCACGGCACGCTGGAGGGTCTGATCTACGCGTTGTACGGCTTCCGGGTCGACGCCTCGCGGGTGATCGCCTCGTGGTCGCACGCCGCCCCCGATCGGCGGATGTGGCAGCTGGTCCAGATCGCCGTGGGGAGCGGGATCGCTGCGTTGGCGGTCTCGCTCGTGGTCGCGGGCCGTCGGTCGGCGACGGTCCGGTCCCCGCTGTTCCTGGCGTGCGCTGCGGCCGCGACCATCGAGCTCTCCGGGGTGGTGCTGGGCGGGAACTACTGGCCGCACTACCTGATCGGACTCGCACCGACACTGAGCCTGGCGGCCGGTGTCCTGGCCGTCCAGGGAGGTGGTGATCCGACCCGGGTGGTCCGTGCCCTCGTCATCGTCCCGGTCGTCGTCACGCTGGGCATCTCGCCAGCGGTGGCGCAGCAGGTCACGGCGGAGAGCACCGTCCGGACCACCGCACGCTGGCTCGCCTCCGCCGCAGCCTCCGGCGATACCGTGACGGTTCTCTACAGCCACGCCAACCTGATCGAGGAGTCAGGCCTCCGGCCGGCGTACCCCTATGCCTGGAGCCTGCCGATCCGAACCCTCGATCCCGACCTGGCCCTGATGGAACGCACCCTCGAGGACCCGCAGCGGGCACCGGACTGGGTCGTCGGCTGGGATCCGATCGACGCGTGGGGGCTCGACTCCGAGCACCGCATCGACGGTGCGCTGGCCACCCGGTACGTCGCGATCGCCACGGTCTGCGGGCACCAGGTCTGGCTGCGCCGTGGCCTCGACAGGGAGCTGCCGCCCGCGGCCTGCACGCGCTGAACGGCGTCGGTTGCGGGAGGCCTGCCGTAGTCAGGTTGCGGCCATGCGGACGCCCTTACGGTCCGGAGCATGGCCACACGACGCGTCCGGCTTCGGACCTACTCAGCCCCGAAGGTCCCCGAGGTCTTCGCACTCTTCTGGATCATCAAGCTGCTCACCACGGGCATCGGTGAGACCGCCTCGGACTTCATGGGCACCCACAGCCTCGTCATCGCCGCGCTGGTCGGCATCGGAGGCTTCGCCGCCGCGTTGACCGTTCAGGTCCGTGCCTCGAGCTATCACCCGGTCCGCTACTGGGTGACGGTCCTGATGGTCGCCGTCTTCGGCACGATGATCGCCGACGGTCCGCACGTCGCCCTGGGGACGCCGTACTACGTCGACGCGGCGCTCTACCTCGTCCTGCTCTGCGCCGTGCTGGTGTGGTGGAGACGCAGCGAGGGCACGCTGTCGGTGCACTCGATCCTCACCTCGCGGCGGGAGGCGTTCTACTGGGCGACGGTGCTGCTCACGTTCGGGCTCGGCACGGCGCTGGGTGACACCACGGCAGAGAACCTGCACCTCGGTTTCGGGTGGTCCACGGTGATCTTCGGCGTTCTGATCCTCGTCCCGCTCGCTGCCTGGCGGCTCGGTGCCAACGCAGTGGCCTGCTTCTGGGCGGCGTACTCCTTGACCCGGCCGTTGGGGGCGAGCGTCGCCGACGGACTCGCCTCCCACCACGGCGGGGGACTCGGGTTCGGCACCGGTCCGGTCACGGCGATCGGACTCGTGATCTTCGCACTGCTGGTCGCCTACCTCGCGGTCACCCACTCCGACGAGGAAGGCGCCCATGCGCGGCACGAGCTGGCGCCCGGCCTCCCGCTCAGCGGGGCCGAGCAGGCAGTCGAAGCGTGAAGGTCGCCGGCCCGCCGGGCTCGGGCAGACGGACGTCGCCGCCGAGCGAACGAGCCACGCGCCGGCTGATGCCGAGTCCGAGGCCGGTGCCTCCACTGGTGCTGCTGCCGGCCTCGAAGAGTGTGCCCGCCACCTCGCTCGAGATGCCGTCGCCGTCGTCGGTCAGGATGAAGACGACCTCGTTGCCGCGGTGAGCCACGCTCAAGGTGATCCGATGGGCGGCGTGGCGCACGGCGTTGTCCAGCATCGGGGCGAGGGCGCGGACGGTGAGGTCGGGCGGTGCCGCGACGGCCGGCAGGCCCTCATCAGCCGAGATCACGAAGTCCAGTCGCGGCGGGACGAGATCCCGCACGGCGACCACGATGTCGGCCACCTCGGCGCTGCCCCCGGCTGCTCGGCCGCGTGGTCCGTTGCGGGCAACGTCGAGCAGGGTCGTGATCGCGGCGTCCATCCGGACCGCGGCGTCGATGATCTCGGTCAGATCCCGCCGCAGCGCCGGATCGTCCGGGGCGCGCAGCGTCGCGAGCTCGGCCGAGCCGCGGATCGCGGTCAGGGGAGTGCGCAGCTCGTGGGCGAGCTCCGAGGTGAGCCGTTGCTCGTCGCGGATGGCTCGTGCGACGCGGTCGAGCAGGTGGTCCAGCGTCTGGCCGAGCTGAGCGAACTCGTTGACCGGCGCCCCGAGGTCGAACCGCCGGCCCAGATCGTGCGCGGACCACTCCTCGGCCCGCTCGGCCATCTGCTGGACCGGGTCGAGCACCCGCCGGGTGGTCGCCCAGACGACGATCCCCACCAGCACGACGGTCACCGCGGCCAGGACGACCATCGTGTAGAGCACGTGGTCCGAGGCGTAGGCCCGCTTCTCGTGCTCGGTCATCTCCAGCGTCGCCCACAGGACGACGACGACCCCGATCATGATCGCGCTGACCAGCAGCACGGTCGAGACCACCAACCGGGTCCGGAAGTTGCGCATCAGGGGGCGCTCCCCGTGCCGGATCCTGTGCCCGATCCAGCACGGAGGCGGAGGTCGAAACCGACCCCGCGGACCGCGATCAGGTCGTAGGGGGAGTCGACCTCGCGCAGCTTGCGCCGCACCCGGGCGGCGTAGGCGTCGACGGTGTTCTCCGCCACGATCGCACCGTCGGGCCAGGCCGCGGCCACGACCGCGCGACGTCGGACGACCTCGCCGGGACGCGAGGTGATCGCGGCGAGGAGACGGAACTCGGTCGGGGTGAGGCGCACCTCGAGGTCGCCGTGCCGGAGTGAGTGCCGGGCCGGATCGAGCACCACGCCGCCGGAGTCCGGCGCCGTCGCCTCACCACGGCGACGGGCCAGCACCTCGACCCGGGCGGCGAGCTCGGCCACCGCGAAGGGCTTGGCCAGGTAGTCGTCGGCGCCTGCGGCGAAGCCGGCCAGCCGGTCGTGGACCTGGTCCAACGCGGTGAGGAAGAGGATCGGGGCCGGCTGCCCGTTGCTGCGCAGCGCGAGGGCGACGTCGCGACCGTCGGCGTCGGGCAGACCGACGTCGAGCACGAGGACGTCGATGCTCAGGTCGGTGGTGAACCGCCGGAGCGCTTCGCCGCCGTCGTACGTCGTGACGACCTCGTGGCCGTAGAGCGCCAGGCCCTCGCTGACGACCCGGCGGATCGCCGGGTCGTCCTCACACAGACCGATGCGTGCCATGAGCCCATTGTGTGACGAGGACCTGACAACGACCTGACAATCCGCTCAGGCGGCGTCGACGGCCCGCGCCTCGGACTGGTCCACCTTCGTCGCGGTCAGGTACACGACCAGGCCGAGGATGGAGCTGAGGAAGACGAAGCTCGTCACCGTCGTCCCCCAGCCGCGGCCACCGTCGGCGACCGGCTGGGAGAGGAAGTCGCCGATCGAGGCACCCAACGGTCGGGTGAGGATGTAGGCGATCCAGAACGCCGCGACGGCGTTGAGGCCGAGCTTCCACCAGGCGACGGTGACGGCGGCGATCAAGGCGCCGAAGATCAGCACCGACGGTCCGTAGCCGAAGTTGAGCTGCTCGGCGAACAGGTCACCGGCCGCGGTGCCGAGCGCGAAGGTGAACAGCACCGCCAGCCAGTAGAAGCCCTCGCGGCGGGTGGTGGTGATCGTGTGGATCGACAGCGTCCGCTCGACTGCGAACCACAGCGCGAAGGTGCCGGCGAGCAGGGCCGAGAACACACCCGTCGAGACCCAGAGGGAGACGCCGAGGTGGTCGGTGAGGTTGTCGGTGATCAGGGTGCCGACCACGGAGATCAGGACGACGGAGACCCAGTAGATCGACGGGACGTAGCGCCGAGCGCGGAACTGCGCGACCAGCGCGACCGCGAGCAGCCCCGTCATCACGAGGCTGGTCGTGGTCAGTCCGAGGCCGAGGGTGTCGTTGAGGTAGTCGGCGGCGGTCTCGCCGACGGTGGTGCAGAGGATCTTGATGATCCAGAAGTAGAGCGTGACTTCCGGAACCTTGTTGAGCATCGTGCGGGCGTCGAGTCGACGGGCGTCCGAGGTGAGGGGCTGAGTCATGGATCCGAGGCTGGACGACGGTTCCTGACACGCGCCTGACACCGTCTCCGTCAGCGGGTTCCCTGCACGATCCGGTGCGCGTCGCCCATGATGGTCACCGAGCGCATGTCGACCATTGAGGAGCCCGGTGCAGATCCACGTCCCTCGACGCTTGTCCCAGGTCCGTAGCTGGGTGCGCAAGGACCTGCGCGCCGACTCCTCGGCCGGTCTGGTGCTGGGCGTGGAGAGCGTCCCGGACGGGCTCGCTGCCGGTCTGCTGGCGGGGGTCAATCCGTTGTGGGGGTTGCACGGCTACCTCTTCGGGATGGTCGGCGCGGTCGCGTTCACGGGGAGCGCGCTGATGGCGGTCCAAGCCACCAGCGCGATGTCCCTGGTGGTCGCCGACGCCGACCTCAGCCAGTACGACGACCCCGACCGTGCCCTCTTCACGCTCGCCGTCCTGACCGGGGTGCTGATGGTCATCGCCGGGATCGCACGCGGCGGTCGACTGCTGCGCTTCGTGCCGACCGCGGTCATGAACGGCTTCATCACCGCGATCGGGGTCAACATGATCCTGGGCCAGCTCAGTGACTTCACCGGCTACGAGGCGTCCGGGACCAACCGCATCACCCGGACCATCAACCTCGTGCTGCACCCGTGGCGGATCGACCCGGCCACCCTCACGGTGGGGCTGACGACGGTCGGGTTGATCCTGCTGCTGACCCGGACGCGGTTGAAGTCGTTGGGCCTGGTGCTGGCGGTCGCCCTCGCCAGCGCCGGTGCGGCGATCTTCAACGCCGCGGACTATCCGATCGAGCTGGTCCGCGATCTCGCCCACATCCCGAACTCGCTGCCCGCCCCGCAGGTGCCCGACCTCTCGCTCACCGTCAGCCTGCTGGTGCCGGCGGCGTCCTTGATGTTCGTCGGCCTCATCCAGGGCGCCGCGATCTCGATGAGCTCGCCCAATCCGGACGGGACGCGCACCGATCCCTCGTCCGACTTCCTCGGGCAGGGGGCCGGCAACGTGGTCGCCGGAGTCTTCCAGGGGATGCCCGTCGGTGGATCGATGTCGGCGACCTCGCTGGTCCGGACCGCCGGCGCCCGGTCGAGGGCGTCCTTGGTGATCGCCGGGGTGGTGATGGCCGTGGTGATCCTCTGCCTCGGCGAGGTGATCGGGCTGATCGCGATGCCGGCGCTGGCCGGCCTGCTGATCGTGATCGGCTTCAGCACGATCAAGCCGCAGCGGATCACGTCGGTGGTCCGGACCGGGGCCCTGCAGACCACGATCATGGGTGCGACCTTCGTGCTGACCCTGCTGATTCCGCTCCAGTTCGCGGTCCTGGTCGGGGTCGGACTGGCGATCGTCCTCTACGTCGCCCAGCAGTCGAACCGGCTCGTCATCCGCGGCATCGAGGTGCACGGCGAACGGCTGCGCGAGGTCGAGGCTCCCGCGACAGTGCCGGCGGGCGAGGTCGTCATCGTTCAGCCCTCGGGCGACCTCTTCTTCGCCAGCACCCCGCAGCTGCGCTCCCAGCTGCCGCAGATCACCGCGGCCAGCACCGGCTCGGTGGTGATCATCCGGTTGCGCGGCGTCGAGCACATCGGCATCGCCTCGATCGAGGTGCTCCGCGACTACGCCCGGGCGCTCGCCGACCACGGCAGTCAGCTCAAGCTCGTCCTCGGCCACGGCGAGGTCGCGGCCCGCCTCGAGGCCGAGGGCCTCCTGGCGCTCCTCGGAGAAGCGAACGTCTATCACGGCAACGAGTGGTTCGGGGACGCCGTGCTCCGGGCCCACCACGACGCGACGGCGGAGGTCGGCCGATGAAGCGGATCGTGGCGAGCGCGGCCGTGGCGCTGCTGGCCGCACTGGTCGCTGGGGGGTGCGGCAGCGACCCAGCCGCCCCCGCTGCTCTGGTCAGCACGCCCGACGGCACGGTGCCCTCCGTCTTCGCCCACACCAAGGATTCGGCGACGAAGCTGCTCCGCGACCAGGGCCTCGAGGTCCGGTTCGGCGAGAAGGACAGCTGTGAGCAGGCCGGGCGTCCGGTCGGGACCGAGCCGGCCACCGGGGCTCCGGTGGAGCAGGGCGACACGGTCACGGTGCTGCTGTCGTTCCAAGGCCCCACCACCGACTGCGTCTCGGCCTTCGACGAGTCCTGGCAGTTCGTCGACTTCGCCACCGGCCGGGGACCGGCGCCGGAGTTCGCCGACACCGTCGCGCTGTTCGTCGACGGCGAACTCACGGGGAACCTGTCCGGCGCCGAAGCCGCCCAGGGGGACTGGGGCTCCGACTCGGCGCTCGGCATCCTCACCCGGGCCACCGACCAGGTCATGCGCACCGGCGACACCTATCTGACGCCCGGGCTGGGAGAAACCCGCGGTACGCCGCCGGACACCGCGTGCGGCGTCGTCCGGCCCGCAGCGGTCGGAGATCGGGAGGCGCTCAGCGTCGCGATCGACTTCGAGGGAGAGGGGCTGTGGTCGCGGTGTCCGGCCCGGGTCGCGCTCTACCGGACCGACGGTGCGATCGACGCCGTCGTCGCCTGGACGGCGTCCTCCGGGGCCACCGAGGGCAGCACGGCACGGCCGATCCCGGACGTGGTCGGTCTGGGCCTGGCCGAGGCGCGGCACCGGGTCACGGCGGCGGGCCACACCGCGCGGGTCGAGGAGCTCGAGACCTGCCATCCCCGCCCCGGGGTGGTGGAGCAGGCGCCGACCCAGCAGGCCGTGGACGAGGACCTGGGTGACGAGCCGGGCTGGGCCGGTCCGGTGACGCTGGTAGTGGAGGTGCCGCACCGCACCCGCGACTGCGCCGGCCTCGACGCTGCGGCGGCCGGGTTCCTGCGGTTCGCCCGGGGCGGTGCCGCGCCGGCCTGGGCGCCCGAGGTGCAGCAGCTGCTCGGCTACACCCCGTGGGCCACGGTGAGTGCGGCGCGCGCCGATGACCCGGCGGCCTGGTCGTCCGTGATCGCCGCGATGGGCAGCGGCGACGTCGAGACCGGCGAGTCCGCCGACGTGACCCGCTGGCCCGACGACGAGTACTGCGAGCTGATCGACCGCGGCGGGCTCCCCAGCCACCTCGCCGACGAGCAACGGATCGTGCTCTACCCGGCCACTCTCTCCTCCTGTGAGGACGACTGGGAGGTCTGGCTCTGGATCGACGACGCGGGTCGGACCACCGCGGTCAACCTGCTGGTGCCGCGCGCTGACTAGCCTGGCCCCGTGACCATCCTGATCGACAGCCCGCAGGTGCCGTGGCGCGGACGGATGTGGTCGCACCTCGCCTCCGACGAGTCCTTCGACGAGCTGCACGCCTTCGCCACGACGATGGGGATCCCCGCGCGGGGCTTCGACGGGGACCACTACGACATCCCGGCGGAGTACTACGACGCCGCGATCGCGGCCGGTGCGGTGCCCGTGCGCAGCCGCGAGCTGGTCAGTCGACTGATCTCGTCGGGACTGCGGCGCCGCAAGCAGCGCGGATCCCGCGTCGGCTCGGCGTGAGCGCGGTGCGTCACCGTCAGCGCAGGGCCGGTGCGACCCACCGGAGCAGGTAGGCGCGCACCTGGTCGCCGCTGCGCGGCGGCACGCCCGGGTCGAGGACCAGGGACTGCAGGTTGCGCAGCAGGACCTCGACCACCTCGGCCTCGTCCTGGTCGGTGAGACCGATCGAGTCGAGGTCGACCGGGAGTCCGGCCAGCCAGTCGCGGCCGAGGGCGATCGATGACGGTGCGGTCAGCTCGGCCACCGTGCTGCTGATCCGGCCCGGGGCGACCAGCCGCTTGAGTGCCGGATCCTCACGCAGGTGCTCGTAGACGTAGGCCACGACCTCGACCACCGCATCCGCGGCATCGCCGTCGGTTCGTGCCAGGTGGTCGACCACGTGCTTGGCCACGTGGCTCTCCAGGTCGACGACGGCGTCCATCGCAGCCGCGTTGAGCAGGTCCTCGGTGGTGGGGAAGTAGCGGTACACGGTCTGCCGGGTCACGCCCAGGAGATCGGCGACCTCGGACGTGCTGGTGCTGCCCGCCTCGCTCAGCCGGTGCCGGGCGGCGGTGAGGATGCGCGCACGAGCCTCCTCGGCATCCGCCGGAGGCTGACCACCCCATCCGTGACTTCGCATCGGTTCGACCATACATTCTCGTGAAAGTGTGCATACACTCTTTCACGATTGTCTCGTCCGCTACGCCCTCACCAGGAGTACTCATGACTGCGACACTTCCCGCCGGCTTCGACTTCACCGACCCGGACACCAACCTGGCCGGGGTGCCGTACGAGGAGTTCGCCGAGCTCCGCCGCAGCCAGCCGGTCTTCTGGGTCGAGCAGCCCGAGCACGCGCGCGCCGGGATGTCCGAGGCATCGGGCTCCGGCTACTGGGCGGTGACCAAGCACGCCGACGTGCTGGAGGTCTCGAAGAACAGCAAGCTCTTCTCCAGCCGCGAGAACGGCGTCATCATCCGCAACCCGGTGACCGCGACCCGGGAGTCGATCGAGATGACGCAGGTCGTGATCATCAACCAGGACGCCCCCGAGCACACCCAGCTGCGCGCGATCATCAGCCGTGGCTTCACCCCGCGCGCGATCGGCGCCCTCGAGGAGGGGCTCGAGGAGGTCGCCCGGCGGATCGTGACCGAGGCGGTCGCCGCCGGGGAGGGGAACTTCGTCGAGCAGATCGCCTCGCAGTACCCGCTCGAGGTGATCGGCGACATGCTCGGCATCCCGGCCGAGGACCGGCAGAAGATCTTCGACTGGACCAACGAGATGACCGGGGCCGAGGACGCCGACCTGGCGCGTGCCGACAACGACCCGGCGGCCGCGGCGGCCGAGGTGCTGATGTACTCGATGGGACTCTCGGCCGACCGGAAGGCCAATCCGCGCGACGACATCGTGACCAAGCTGGTCAACGCCGACGTCGACGGTCGCGGCCTGACCGACGACGAGTTCGGCTTCTTCGTGATCGCCCTGGCCGTCGCCGGCAACGAGACCACGCGCAACGCGACCACGCACGGCATGAAGGCGTTCTTCGACCACCCCGACCAGTGGGACATCTGGGTGCGCGAGCGCCCCGACACCATGGTCGACGAGGTGATCCGTTGGTCCACCCCGGTGACCTCGTTCCAGCGCACCGCGCTCGAGGACACCGAGATCGGCGGCCAGCGGATCAAGGCGGGTCAGCGGGTCGGGCTCTTCTACGCCAGCGCCAACCACGACGAGGACGTCTTCACCGACCCCGACACGTTCGACATCCTGCGCGACGACAACCCGCACCTGGCCTTCGGTGGCCACGGCGCGCACTACTGCATCGGCGCCAACCTGGCCCGCACCGAGATCCGGTTCATCTTCAACGCCATCGCCGACCTCGCGCCCGGCATCACCCGCACGGGGCCGGAGAAGCGGCTGCGCTCGGGGTGGCTCAACGGGATCAAGGAGCTCCCGGTCTCCTACGCGTAGGTCCTTGCCAAAGCAGCCGCGGCGCGTGTTGGCTCTCGCGTCATGACTTATCGCGTCATCCAGTGGGCCACCGGCGGCGTCGGTCGCGCGGCCATCGAGTCCATCCTCCGCCACCCCGACCTCGAGCTGGTCGGGTGCTGGGTGCACAGCGCCGACAAGGCCGGCCTCGACGTCGGGGAGATCCTCGGCACCGGCGAGCCGATCGGCGTGATCGCGACCAACAGCGTCGAGGAGATCCTGGCGCTCGAGGCCGACTGCGTGCTCTACGCACCGCTGCTGCCCGACCAGGACGAGGTCGCGGCGCTCCTGCGCTCGGGCAAGAACGTCGTCACGCCGCTGGGGTGGTTCTGGCCCACCGCCAAGGACCGCGCGCGGATGGAGCCCCCGGCGCTCGAGGGAGGGGTGACGTTGCACGGCACGGGCATCGACCCCGGCGGTGTCACCGAGCAGCATCCGCTCTTCTTCTCCGGGCTCTCCTCGGCGGTCACGTTCGTCCGCGGTGAGGAGTACTCCGACATCCGGACCTACAACGCACCCGAGGTGGTGCGCGACCTGATGGGCTTCGGTGGCACGCCGGAGAAGGCCAAGGCGGGCCTGATGCTCGGACTGCTGACCGGAGGCTTCACCCAGTCGGTCCAGATGTGCCTGGACACCCTCGGGTTCGCCGAGGCCGAGATCCGTGCGAGCCACGAGGTCGCGGTCGCGACCGCACCCATCGACGGTCCGGCCGGCCGGATCGAGCCCGGGGAGGTCGCCGCCCAGAGGTTCGCCTGGGAGGCGTTCGTCGGTGAGGCCAAGGTCGTCCGGGTCGCGGTGAACTGGTTCATGGGCGATGAGCACCTCGACCCGCCGTGGACGTTCGGACCCGGGGGTGTGCGGTTCGAGGTCGAGGTCAAGGGTGACCCGGACTGCGACGTCACGATCCACGGCTGGCACCCGGCCAGCGTCGCGGCGGGCCTGGAACGCAACCCCGGCATCGTCGTCACCGCCGCGCACTGCGTGAACTCGATCCCGAACGTCTGCGCGGCCCCGCCCGGCCTGGTCACGTTCGTGGACCTGCCCCTCGTCACCGGCCGCGCACATCCCGACCTGGCGCGAGGGTGATCAGGCCTCCGGGATCTCGCGGCTGTACGTCGGCAGCGTGATCTGGTCGGGCTCGGGACCGCCACGCTTGCCGGTGTCGAGGGCGTCCAGGGAGGCGAGCTCCTCGGCGGCGAGGTCGAAGTCGAAGACGTCGATGTTCTCGGCGATGCGGGCAGGCTTCGTCGACTTCGGGATCACCGAACGACCCTGCTGCAGCCCCCAGCGCAGCATCACCTGCGCCGGCGACCGGTCGTACTTCTCCGCCAGTCCCGTGATGACCGGGTTCTCCAGCGCGCTGGTGTGACCGCTGTCGCGGTAGAAGGTGATTCCACCGATGGGGGACCAGGCCTGGGTGAGGATCCCGTGCGCCTCGTCGGCGGCCTGGACGGCCGCCTGGGTGAAGAACGGGTGCAGCTCGATCTGGTTGACCGCCGGGACGACGGTGGTCGCCGCGAGCAGCCGGTCCAGGTGGTCGACCATGAAGTTGCTGACCCCGATCGCCCGCACCTTGCCCTGCTCGAGCAGGGTCTCGAGGGCCCGGTAGGCGTCCAGGGTGCGCTCGAACTCCGCCGGGAACGGTTGGTGCAGGATCAGCAGGTCGATCTGGTCGACGCCCAGCTTCGCGGCACTCTTCTCGAAGCCGTGCAGGGTCTCGTCGTACCCGTAGTCGTTGATCCAGATCTTGGTCTCCAGGAACACCTCCGACCGGTCGATGCCCGAGTCCCGTACAGCGTCGCCGACCTCGCGCTCGTTGAGGTAGGCGGCCGCGGTGTCGATGTGGCGGTAGCCGCTCTCGAGCGCGGCCAGGACGGCGGCCCGGGTCTCGTCGGGCGGGGTCTGGAAGACGCCGAGCCCGAGGGCCGGCATGGTGACGCCGTTGTTGAGGGTGAGGGTCTGCATGGTGGGGCTCCCGTTCAGCTGGAGGCGAGGGTGGCGGCGTCGATCACGAACCGGTAGCGGACGTCGGAGGCCAGCACGCGCTCGTAGGCCTCGTTGACCTGGTCGACGCTGATCACCTCGATCTCGGACCCGATCCCGTGCTCGGCGCAGAAGTCGAGCATCTCCTGGGTCTCGGCGATGCCGCCGATCATCGACCCGGAGAACGAGCGGCGTCCGCCGATGAGGGACATCGCGTTGACCGGCAGCGGCTCCGGCGGGGCGCCGACGTTGACCAGGGTGCCGTCGACGGCGAGGAGCCGCAGGTAGGCGTTGATGTCGATCCCGGCGCTGACCGTGTTGATGATCAGGTCGAACCGGCCGGCGAGCTGCTTGAACGTGTCGCGGTCCGACGTGGCGTAGTAGTGGTCGGCCCCGAGGCGCAGGCCGTCGTCGGCCTTCTTCAGCGACTGCGACAGCACGGTCACCTCGGCACCGAGGGCGTGGGCGAGCTTGACGCCCATGTGCCCGAGCCCGCCGAGGCCGACGATCGCGACCTGCTTGCCGGGGCCGGCGCCCCAGCGCCGCAGGGGGGAGTAGGTGGTGATGCCCGCGCACAGCAGCGGTGCGGCGGCGGCCGGGTCGATCCCGTCCGGGACCGTGAGGACGAAGTCGGCGTCGACGACGACGTGGGTGGAGTAGCCGCCCTGGGTGGTGGTGCCGTCGCGGTCGGTGGCGGCGTAGGTGCCGACCATGCCGTTCAGGCAGTACTGCTCGTCGCCCTGGAGGCAGTTGGCGCACGTCCGGCAGGCGTTGACGATGCAGCCGACCCCGACCCGGTCACCCACCTGGTGGCGGGAGACGGCCGAGCCGACCTCGGTGACGATCCCGACGATCTCGTGCCCGGGGACGACGGGGAAGGGCTGCGGGCCCCAGTCACCGTTGACCGTGTGGATGTCGGAGTGGCAGATGCCGGCGTACTCGATCGCGATCAGGACGTCGTTGTCCCCGACGTCGCGGCGCTCGATGGTGATGGGGGCCAGCGGCTGGCCGGCGGCGGGTGCTGCGTAGGCGTTGACACGCACAGGGTGCTCCTTCAGTGCCCGGGTCAGGGCTTCTTGGTGTCGTTGAGCTCGTCGGCCAGGGTCATGGCCTCGCTCCCGAGGGTGGTGGCGCGTTCGGTGTCGCCGGCCGCGACGGCCTCCCAGTACTCGACCTTCAGGGCGACGTACCGGCGGCGGAGGATGATCTGCTCGGCCTCGCGGGCCAGCCGCTCGCCCTGCTGGGTGAGCAGGTCGATCTGCTCGGCCGCGGCTGCGGCGCCGAGTGGGGCGTTGGCGACGTAGCGGCGCATGTCGCTGACCGACATCCCGGTCGCGGCCAGGCAGGCCACCGACATCACCTGGTTGAGATCGGCGTCGTCGTACACCCGGTGCTTGCTGCTCGCACCGCGACTGATCGGCGCGATCACGCCGATCGACTCGTAGTAGCGCAGCGTGCTGGCCGGGAGCCCGGTCAGGGCGGCGGTCTCCTTGATCGTGTAGCCACGGGAGGTTCTCACTCCATCGACGGTAGAAACTTCGAGTACTTGAAGTCAAAGGTCATTTGCCACACTTCGTCGTGTGAGTGCCGAGGCCGTGACCGCGCGACGCGTCTCCGCAGCCGTCCTGGCGCTCGGCCTGATCGGGTTCGTCGTGCTCGCCGTCACCCGCGTGCCGTGGCATCCCTATCCGGGTGGCGCGCTCGAGCCGCCGGCCGCCGACGCGATCTTCACCCACGCCCAGATCTCGGCGATGGAGGCGTACTCGTCCTGGGTCCGCGGCTGGTCGCGCACGGGCCTGGTCGTCTCGCTGGTCGTGGCGTGCGTCATCGGGTTCACGCCGCTGGGCCGACGGCTGATGGCCCTCGCGCGCGGTCCGTGGTGGCTGCGGGTGATCGAGGGAGTGGTCGCACTCGAGATGATCAGCTCCCTCGTCACGCTCGTGCCCGCCGTCCTGATCCGCCGCCGCCAGCTCGACGTCGGGCTCTCGCACCAGGCCTGGACCGGGTTCGCCTCGGACCGGCTGATCGGCATGCTGGTCTCGATCGTCGGGGTCTCGCTGGCGCTCCTGGTCCTGATGGCGTGCGCCCGTCGCTGGCGGCGGTGGTGGCCCGCGGTCGCGGGCGGCCTGCTCGCGGTCGGGGTGCTGCTCGGGTCGTTCGTCTACCCGGTGCTCGTCGAGCCGCTCCTCAATGACTTCACCTCGCTGCCCGAGGGTTCGCTGCGCGACGAGATCGTCGCGCTGGCCCAGGAGCAGGGCGTCCGGATCGACGACGTCCTCGTCGCCGACGCCTCGCGGCGCACGACGACGCTCAACGCCTACGTGTCCGGCTTCGGCGGCACCCGCCGGGTCGTCCTCTACGACAACCTGGTCAACGACGTGCCGCGCGCCGAGACGCTGTCGGTGGTCTCGCACGAGCTCGCCCACGCCCAGTACGACGACGTCCTGACCGGCTCGCTCCTCGGCGCCGCCGCGGCGCTGATCGGGGTCGGCCTGCTCGGCCTGGTCCTCGAGCGCCGGGGATCCCGGGTCCGGGTCAGGGATCCGGAGAGCGTCCCGCTGCTGCTGGCGCTCTTCGCGGTCGGGAGCCTCCTGGCGCTGCCGGTGCAGAACACGATCAGCCGGCAGATCGAGACCCGGGCCGACGTCACCGCCCTGCGGACGACGCGGGACGCCGCGGCGTTCGTGGCGCTGCACCGCGAGCTGGCCGTGCGCTCGCTGTCGGACCCGACCCCCGCGCCGTGGGCGCAGTTCTGGTTCGGCTCGCACCCCACGTCGTTGCAACGGATCGCACTGATCGACCGGGTCTTGCGCTGAGCGCATAAGGTCTGCGCATGGCCGCGGCGCAGCACTGGGACCTCAGCGTCCCTGCCGCGGAGGGCGTCGTTGGGCACCATGTCTCGGTCCGTCCTGACGGGTGGTCGCGGGTCGTGGCCTGGACGGTCGACGGGACCCTGGTAGCCGAGAAGAAGTCCGGTGACGAGACGGTGAGGCTGACCGACCCCCAGGGAACACACGGCGCCGTCCGAGTCACCTTCAGCATGCTCGGGGCTCCCCGACGGGCGACCTGGTTCAGCGCGGGGGAGGCCGCCGCGCTGGCCGGCTTCGGGGGGATCGACCTGGATCCGGAGCCGGGATCGAAGGCGGCGCTTCGCGAGGACCGGATGCGGGCACACCCCAGGAGATACGCCGCGAGGCACGTCGCCGTGGGGGTCGCCCAGGTCGTCGTGCCGCTCCTGGTGACCCTCCTGATCGCGCGGTTCGCCGTCCGGATCGACTGGCCCGACTGGAACCTGCCGAACCTTCGGGTGCCACGCCTTCCCGACGTCCTTCCCGATCCGGATCTGCCCGACTGGGAAGTGCCGGGGTGGGCCGCCGCGGTGCTCGAGAAGGTGAAGTTCCTGATTCCCGTGCTGATCGGTCTCGGCGTCGCCCTGGCCGAGCTGCGACGACGGCGCGCGCAGGACCGGATCAAGGCCGAGCTGAACGCGCGACGCGTTCCCGACGAGTCCGATTCCCAGGGCGAAGGGGGTCCGGTCTAGTGCCGGGAACCGAGGCCCGCCCCCGGACCGTCGGACCGGTGCTCCTCATCCTCCTGGTCGCGCCGTTCTTCGGCGAAGGACTCTCGGGTTCGTCGCCGCCGCTCGACCTGCTGCTGCCGTGGAACCTCGCGGTCATGGCCGCGCTCTACGGCTGTGGGGCGTTGGTGTGCCGGGAGATCTCGCACCGCTGCGGGTGGGGCTTCTCGGGCCTCATCCTGCTCGGCCTCGCGTACGCGGTGTGGGAGGAGGCCCTGGTCGACCGCTACTGGTTCTTCCCCGGCTTCTGGGAGGACTCGGGGATCGGTGGCTACAGCGTGGTGTGGCACACGAACGTCCTGCTCGCCGTCCACCTCTCGGTGTTCCACACCGCGATCAGCATCTGCTCCTCCGTCCTCGTCGTCGAGTGGCTCGTCCCTCAGTCGCGTCATCGCCCGTGGGTCGGTCGTCCCGGACTCCTGCTCGCCGCGGTGGTGCTGGCGATCACCCCGCTGATCTACGGCGAGCTCGACCAGCGCCCACCGATCCCCGTCCTGGTCGCCGCAGGGCTCCTGCTCGGGGCGCTCGTGGGGTCGGCCTTCGTGGTCGGTCGCCGGCACCGGCCAACGAGGAAGCCGAGCGCGGAGGAGCGCCGCCCGGAACGACACGGTCTGGGACTGATCGCCTTCGGCTGCGCACTCGGGCACTGGGTGCTGACCTACTCGGTGGCGGAGACCGGCTTGCCGGCAGCCGTCGGTGTGGTGCTGGCGCTGCTTCCTGTCGCCGCCGGCGTCGTCCTGGTGCCTCGCCTCGCGGTGACCGGCCCCTACGGGAGCGACGGCGTCCGCGTCGTGGTCGGCCTGCTCTCGTTCTTCGTGCTGCTCGACCTGCTGGTCGCGTTGCTCGGTCGGTACGACATGATCCTGAGCGCCGCGGTCGCCGCTTGGCTGGCCCGGTGGCTGTACACCCGACGCGACCGTCTCGGGACGGCCGCCGACGCGTTGCCGGCCTGATCGAGGTCGAGTTTCCCGTCCAATCCCCGGCCCGTCTGTAGCATCATCTGCCCAGGTCAGGCCAAAGATCGGTGGGCGCCGTCGAGGCCGCGTAGCCTCCCGCAGTGACCTCCACCCTGCCTGACCAGGAGCGCCCGCTGCGGCTGCTCTCGCCGGCCTACGCCGCCATCACGATCGGGATGTTCGCGCTCTCCGCGGTGATCGCGTTCGAGGCGATGGCAGTCACCACCGTGATGCCGACGGTCGCCGAGGAGCTCAACGGTCTCGACCTGTTCGCGGCCGCGTTCGCCGCGCCGCTGGCCAGTGGTGTGGTGGGCATGGTGGCCGCCGGGTCGTGGAGTGACCGACGAGGTCCCGTCGCCCCGCTGGCGGCCGCCCTCGCGCTGTTCTCGGTCGGCCTGGTCGTCTGCGGCACCGCCCCGTCGATGGAGGTGCTGATCGGTGGTCGCGTGCTGCAGGGCCTCGGTGGCGGCGCCCTGTCCGTGGTCCTCTACGTCCTGGTCGGTCAGGTCTTCCCCCAGGAGCTCCAACCGTCCCTGTTCGCCAGCTTCGCTGCCGCGTGGGTGCTGCCCGCCCTCTTCGGTCCGGCGCTGGCGGCGCTGATCGCCGACGAGCTCGGCTGGCGCTGGGTCTTCCTCGGCGCCGTCGCGCTGGCCATCGCCTCGGCCTCGCTGGTCGCCCCGTCGCTGCGTCGGCTGAAGCCGCACGAGCCGGGCGCGCCCGCGCCGCGGTCCCGGCTGGTCTGGGCCGCCGTGGCCGCCGTCGCCGTGCTCGCGATCGACCGGTTCGCGATCGTGGCGGTCCTGGTCGCCGTACTCGCCCTGGTCAAGCTGCTGCCCCGCGGCTCGATGCTCGCCCGCCGCGGGCTCCCGGCGGTCGTGGCCGCGCGCGGTCTGATGAGCGCGTCGTTCTTCTGCTCGCAGGCCTACATCGTCTTCGTGCTCCAGGAGAACTGGGACCTCAGCCCTGCTGTGGCCGGTCTGGTGCTCTCCTTCGTCGGCATCGTGTGGGCGCTCGGCAGCCAAGCCTCGGCCAAGGTGGGGGACCGGGTCTCGGACGCGGCCGGCATGGTCTGGGGCAACTCGCTGCTGCTCGTCGGCACGGTCGGTCTGCTCGGGGCGTTGTGGGCCGAGCTGCCGGCGTGGCTGGCGATGACGGCGTTCGTGGTCGCCTCGGCCGGGATGGGCTTCGGCTACCCGCGCACCGGCGTGGCGATGCTGGCCGCCTCCAGCGACGCCGACCGGGGCTTCAACTCCTCGGCGCTCGCGATGGCGGACTCCCTCGGCAGTGCCCTGACGCTGGCGCTGGCCGGCGTGGTCTACGGCGCTGCCGGTCACGGCGACCGGGACCCGTTCCTGGCGGTCTTCGGCCTCGCCACGGTGGTGGCGGCGCTCTCGGTGCTGAGCGCCCTGCGCACCACCGCCTCCCGCGCCTGAAATCTCCATCACCTGATTGAATCGGCTGATACATTCCGATTCGTGCCGCTGACCAGTGCCGATCCGACCGAGTACACGGTCGAGCTGCCCGGCCTGAGGGCCGCGGTGCTCGAGTGGGGTGATCCCGAGGCGCCGCTGCTGGTGGCGTTGCACGGCTTCCCCGACAGCGCCCGGACGTGGCGGCACGTCGCGCCGCTGCTCGCCGAGGCGGGCTGGCGGGTGGTGGCGCCGTTCCTGCGTGGCTACGCGCCGAGCAGTCTGCCCGCGGACGACGACTTCTCGGTCGTCGCGGCGGCCGCCGACGCCGTCGACCTGCACCGCGCCCTCGGCGGTGACGAGCGCAGCGTCCTCGTCGGGCACGACTGGGGCGCGATCGCCACGTCGGTCCTGGCCGGTCAGCCGGACGCGCCCTTCGATCGGTACGTCGCCCTCGCGGTGCCTCCGCTCGGGCTGATGAATCCCACCCGGGCGACCTTCGTGACCTGGGTCCGGGCGCTCCTGCGGCAGCCGTTCCGGTCCTGGTACATCGGGTTCAACCAGATCCGTGGCCTCTCGGAGCGTCGCTTCCACTGGCTCGCGCGTCGGCTCTGGCCGGTCTGGTCGCCGGGGTACGACGCGACCCACGACCTGGAGCTGCTGCGGGCCGCGATCCCGGACCGCGCTCACGCCCGGGGAGCGCTGTCGTACTACCGGGCGCTGCTGCGCCGCGAGTCCCGGGCTCTGGCCGCAGAACCGCTCCGGCCGGTGCTCTACCTGCACGGCGACCGCGACGGTGCCCTGGACCGCCGGTTCTTCGACGTCGTCGCCCCGCACCTGGCGGCCCCCTCGGCCGCCGCGCTGGTGCCCGGCGCAGGGCACTTCCTCCACCTGGAGGCACCGGGTGTGGTCGCCGACCACCTCCTGGGTTTCCTCGGCTCGCCGCGGGTGCGCTCGTGAGCACGGTGACCGACGTCCCGACGGAGGTCCGCCTGCTGAGCGCCGCCGAACGGCTCTTCGCCGCTCACGGCGTCGAGGGCGTTTCGC
The DNA here is from genome assembly GCF_055391175.1 of Nocardioides sp. JCM 18999. Classification (NCBI taxonomy): domain Bacteria; kingdom Bacillati; phylum Actinomycetota; class Actinomycetes; order Propionibacteriales; family Nocardioidaceae; genus Nocardioides; species Nocardioides sp. JCM 18999. The sequence continues at coordinate 2,086,985 of NZ_AP043887.1, read as the reverse complement.
TGCGCACGGTGATGAGCGAGGCTCGGGCGAACGTCGCGTCGGTGCACTACCACTTCGGTTCGAAGGAGGCCCTCCTCGCCGCGGTCGTCCGGAGCCGGCTCGACGAGATCACGGAGGCCCGCGCCCTCGTGCTCGACGAGCTCGCCGTCGCGTCTCAGCCGTCAGTGCGCGACCTGGCCCGGGCCCTGGTCGGTCCGGTGGCGGCGGTGGCGGCCAACGGCGGCCGGAACTGGGTGAAGCTGATCGGCACGCTGATCAGCACCAACGACCCCGGCCTCGACCCCGCCGCCGACTCGTTCTTCGCGCGCAACGCCCGCTTCATCGACCTGATGGAACGGTGCGACCCGACGGCCTCCGCGCAGACCCTGAGCTTCCGGCTCACCCTCGCGATGTCGATCACCCTGCAGGTGCTCGGCGACGCCGAGAACCTCCAGTCCCTGATGGCTGGAGGCGGTCGTCCCTGGAGCGAGTCCGACGTGAACGGCCACCTGCTCGACGTCGTCACCTCCGTCCTGGCCGGGCCGCCGGCCCACCCCTCCGAGTAACTCGAAAGCGAGCACCATGGGCACCAACCAGCGCTCCCAGGTCACGATGACCCCTGAGGAGATCGAGGCGTTCCTCGCCTCCCAGCGCACCGCGAACCTGATCACCCTCGGCGCGAGCGGCCACCCGCACGCCATCGCGATGTGGTTCGCCCTCATCGACGGCGTGATCTGGTTCGAGACCAAGGCGAAGGCGCAGAAGGCGGTCAACCTGCGCCGAGACTCACGCGCCACGGTCCTGGTCGAGGACGGCCTCACCTACGACACCCTGCGCGGCGTCTCGCTCGAGGGTCGGTGCGAGATCATCGACGACCCGGCGGCACTGTGGGCGGTCGGCGTCAACGTGTGGGAGCGGTACAACGGCCCCTACACCGAGGAGCTCAAGCCGTTCGTCGAGATGATGCTGCACAACCGGGTCGCCGTCCGGTTCGACGTCGAACGCACCCGGTCGTGGGACCACCGCAAGCTCGGTCTCGACCCCATTCCGCTGGGGGGCACCACGGCGTAGATTCGAACATTGCCCTCCACCTCCCAATCCCGAGAGGTGGGTGTCGATTCCAGAGGGGGGCAGCACATGTTCATCCAGATCATCCAAGGCACGTGCACACGCCAGTCCGAGCTCCGCGAGCATGCGGACACCTGGCGTCGCGAGCTCAGCCCGGGCGCGACCGGCTGGCTCGGAGGGACCTACGGGTTCACCGACGACGACCTGTTCATGGCCGTCGTCCGTTTCGAGTCGCGCGAGGCAGCGATGGCCAACTCCGAGCGACCGGAGCAGGCCGCCTGGGCGGAGACCATGATGAGCTTCATGGACGGCCCGGTCGAGTTCCACGACTGCGACGACGTCACGCTGCTGATGGACGGCGGGTCCGACCAGGCTGGCTTCGTCCAGGTCATCCGGGGCAAGGTCGACGACCCGGAGCGACTCCGGTCGATGATGACCAGCAACACCGATGCGATGCACGAGATGCGGCCCGACATCCTGGGTGGCACCTTGGCCTTCGAGCCGGACGGCACCTTCACCGAGACGATCTGCTTCACCAGTGAGGCCGAGGCCCGCAAGGCCGAGGGGATGGAGCCGCCGCCGGAGGTGCGGTCCGAGCTCGACTACGCGATGGCCGGGGCGACGTTCTTCGACCTGCACCACCCCTGGTTCGAGTCCCGCTGACCTCGACGCTCCTCACGGACCCGGCGGCGGGGCACCGCCGCCGGCCGCGGGGGTCGTCGTGGTGTCGATCGCGACGGTCAGACCGCCGGTGTAGCCCGCCGTCGGATCGCCGGCGAAGGTGCCCAGCTCCAGCGCGTAGCCGTCGCTGAAGACGTTGTCGGTCTCGAGCGAGACCTGGCCGAGGTTCGAGGCCGACCCCGGATAGGTCGACTCCGCGTAGACGGTCGAGACCATCTCCTTCGGGAACGCGACCTGCGAGGTGGCGATCGCGTTGCCCGAGCTCGTCGCCGATGCCGCGTCGGGGTAGACCTCGAAGTGCAGGTGCGGCCACCGGCCGGCGTAGCACCCCGGCACGATCGTGGTGAAGGTGACCATCCCCTGCGCGTCGGCGACCTGGATGCCGCGCAGGAAGGTCTCGTCCTCCACGCCCTCGGAGTACATCGAGTACCGCCCCTGGGCATCGCACTGCCACAGGTAGACCGCCGCCCCGGCGAGCGGGGTGCTGCCCTGCGCCAGGTCCGTCAGTGTGAACGTGAAGGTCAGCGTGACCCCGTCGACGAGCGTCGTGCTGCCCAGGCTCGACCGGATGTCCTGGCGCACGATCCCTGACTGCTGCAGCACGTTGACCCCGTTGCTGCCGTCGGCCGGGTAGGGGCCGTTGGTCTCCTGCGGGATCTCACCGGTGGCCGACGTACCGGCTCCTGACGAGCTCGAGGTGGACGGCGAGGCGGGCGTGCCGTCGCTGCCGCACGCCGCCAGGGTGAGTGCTCCTGCGCCGACGCCGAACAGTGCGAGCATGCCGCGCCGGCTCAGCAGGGTGCCGAGGTCGAAGCCGGCGCCCTGGTCGACCACCTCGTCCTCGGGGCGGGCGAGGAGGCGACCCTGGTAGGCCGGGCCAGCGGGGGTGTGGTCGGGTTCCGGGATGCGCTTCATGCCCCGAATCTGCCCCCGCTGGCTGTGTGCCACCTAGTGCTGGGCTGAGAATTCCTCCACAGGAACGTCGCTCGCGTCGGTGCGGTGGTCGACCCGGCTGGGCCACCAGAACCGGTCGCCGAGCTTCACCCCGAGCGCGGGCACGAGCATCGTCCGGACCACGAGGGTGTCGAGCAGGACGCCGACGCAGATGATGCTGCCGAGCTGGGCCAGGCCCACCAGGGGCAGCACGCCGAGGACGGCGAAGACCGCGGCCAGCAGGAATCCGGCGCTGGTGATCACCCCTCCGGTCACCGTGAGGGCGCGCAGCATCCCCTCGCGGGAGCCGTGCTTGGCCGCCTCCTCGCGGGCCCGGGTGACGAGGAAGATGTTGTAGTCCACCCCGAGCGCGACCAGGAACAGGAACGCGAAGAGCGGCACCTTGGTGTCGATCGCCGGGAAGCCCAGCGGTCCGGTGAAGAACCACCAGGACGCACCCAGCGCGGCGACGAAGGTGCCGACCACCGACAGGACGAGCAGGACCGGTCCGAGGAAGGCCCGCAGCAGCACCATCAGGCCGATCAGCACCATCGCCAGCGCGATCGGCACGATCAGGCGCAGGTCGCGTACGGCGGCGGCGCGCTCGTCGATGCCTTCGGCCTCCGATCCGCCGACGTGCGTCGCGGCGTCCAGGGGCGCGAGCCGGCTCTGCAGCCGGTCGATCGTGTCGGCCGATCCGTCCGTCCCCGGGCGGTCGGCGAGGACGACGTCGATCGAGGTGATCCCGGCGCCCTGGGCGCTGATGCGAGCGGAGTCGACGCCGCTGGTCCGGGTGACGATCGCGAGCACGTCGTCGGCGTCGGCCCGGGTCACGATCCGGGTCGGCTCCACCGTGCCTGCTGGGAAGGACTCGGCCAGGCGGGCCGCGGCGCTGATCGCCTCGGGCTCGGCGAGGAACTGGTCGGCCCGGTCGAGACCCACCTTGATCCCGAGGGTGCCGCTGGCGAGGATGGCGAGCATCGCGACGGTCCCGGCGATCACGGTGCCGGGACGACGGGCGACCATCCGGCCGATCCGGGAGAAGATCGTCTGCCGCTGGCTGGCGACCACGTCACCGGGCCGCGGCACCATCGGCCAGAACACCCAGCGGCCGAAGAGCACCAGCGTCGCCGGCAGCACGGTCAGGGCGAAGAACGCGGCCACCACGATCCCGACGGCGCACGCCAGGCCGAGCCCGCGGGTCGCCGGAGTGAGGGAGAGCAGCAGGGTCAGCACCGTCAGGAAGACGGTGGTGGCGCTGCCGAGGACGGCCTCCGCGGTGCGGGTGAGGGCGTGGGCCATCGCCTCGCGTCGGTCCTCGAAGATCCGCAGCTCGTCGCGGTAGCGGGAGATCAGCAGCAGCGCGTAGTCGGTCGCCGCACCGAAGACGAGCACCGACAGGATCCCGGTGGTGGTGCCGTCCCAGGGCAGCCCGACCCACTCCAGCATCCGGGTGGCGGCCAGGACCGCGGTCTGGTCGGCGATCGCCACCACGATCAGCGGGATCAGCCACAGCACCGGGCTGCGGTAGGTGATCACCAGCAGGATGGCGACGATCAGCATCGTGGCCAGCAGCAGCTTGAGGTCGGCGCCGTCGAAGACCGCGCCGAGGTCGGCCTGGATCCCGGCCGGGCCGGTCACCTGGGCGCTCACCCCGTCCGGAGCGTTGTCCGAGAGCTGGGTGCGCAGGTCACCGACCTGCTCGCCGACCGTGTCGGCGTCGCCGGAGTCGATCAGCTTCACCGCGAGTGCCGCGGTGCCGTCCTCCGACACGGTGACCTGTTGGTCGGGGGCCTGGGCCCGCACCGCGACGATCTGGGCCTCGGTCAGGGGGCCGGAGTCGGAGGCCCAGACGATCAACGCTGCGGTGGTGTCGGCCGCCGGGAGCTGGTCGAGCAGGGCCGCGGCCGCCGTACTGTCGGCGCCGCGGGGGAGCCAGTCGCTGGACTGTGCCTCTCGCTCGGCCTTGCCCACCCCACCGATCGCGAGGATCGCGATCAGGATCGGGACGAGCATGACTATCCAGGCCGTACGACGGCCGGTGATGATAGCCGCGGAGCGGCTGGTGATGTTGGACGCGAAGCCCACGACGCCTCCTGAGGCTCTACGATTTCATTAACTAACTTAGCAACTAGGTGGGTGAGTCATATCGACGGTCCGGGAAGCGCCTTCGTCAGCGGGTGGGCGCAGACGGGAAGTCTGCGTGCGCTCCGCCTTGCCATCGGGCAGGGGAGTCGCCTGCGGCACGTCATCGCCCGGCGTGCCGGCCTGAGCGAGAGCGACCTGGTCGCGATGGAGCACCTGGTCGAGTCACCGCTCGGCCCGGCCGAGATCGCCCGCCTGCTCGACGTGAGCACGGCGGCCGCGACCGGCCTCGTCGACCGGCTGGCCGAGCGCGGGCACGTCCGGCGCCGCCCGCACGACCAGGACCGCCGCCGGACCCAGGTCGAGATGACCGAGAGCGGTCGCGAGGAGATCCTGGCGCAGCTGCTGCCGATGTTCGTCGCCCTCGACCGGCTCGACAGCTCCTTCACCGAGGAGGAGCGCGAGGTCGTCGAGCGCTACCTGCGCGGGGTGATCGCGGCCTTCGACGAGCTCGAAGCCGGCTCGCCGAACCCATGATGAACGCGACTCCGGGTCACCGGGACCTGCTGGACCAGCGGGTCTTCGTCAGCCGCCGCTCGCACGACGACGACCTCCGTCCGGGCTACGTCTACCGCGAGGCGCCCGACGACGACCAGGACTCGGGATGGCGTGCGCTCGTCGGTGACGAGACGGCCGCGGAGGCCGATGACCCCGGCAGCATCCTCGTCCAGCAGGTCGGACACCTGCTCCGTCGGTGGCCGGAACTTCGACCGCTCGTCGAGGCGGAGCCGCCCGAAGGTGCCTGGGAGTGGGACGAAGAGAAGGGCGCCTACGTCGAATCGTCCGAGTGATCGGGTTCGGTAGGGTCCGAGCGTGCTTCCCGACGCCGCCCGCCTCGCCGCCGCCCGCCTCCGCCTCGACCTCGACGGTCCGGTCGCGACGATCACGCTCAACGCCCCGGACCGACGCAACGCGCAGGTCCCGTCGATGTGGCACGCCCTGGCCGAGATCGGTGCCGGGTTGCCCGACGAGGTGCGTGTCGTGGTGCTCCGCGGTGAGGGTGCTGCCTTCTCCGCGGGCCTCGACCTGGACCTGCTCTCACCGGGTGGCGTGCCGGGGGAGGAGTCGACGCTGGAGCTGACCGGCAAGGACGAGCAGACGATCCTCGACACCATCGACGGCTACCAGCGTGGCTTCACCTGGTTGCACGACCCCCGGTTCGTCAGCATCGCCCAGGTCCACGGGTTCGCGATCGGGGCGGGCTTCCAGCTCGCGCTGGCCTGCGACCTCCGCGTGGTCGCCGAGGATGCCTACTTCTGCATGAAGGAGCCGGCCCTCGGTCTGGTGCCGGACCTGGCCGGGACCAAGCCGCTGGTCGACCTGGTCGGCTACTCCCGAGCCCTCGAGATCTGCGTGACCGCCCGCAGGGTGGGTGCTGTCGAGGCCGACGCCCTCGGCCTGGTCACCCGACTCGCCGCCGCGGCCGAGCTCGAGGCCACCACCGCGGCGCTGGTCGCTGCGATCGTGGCCAACAACGCCGGTGCGGTCAGGGAGACGACGGCGCTGGTGGCCGGGGCGCAGGGTCGCGACCTGGAGACGCAGCGGCTGCTGGAGCGGACGGCTCAGGTGCGCCGGTTCCGCGAGCTCGGGAACCGATGAGCACCAGCGTCGCGGCGGTGAAGCACGCCAGCACGTAGGGCACGTTGCCGGTGGCCCCGTCCAGCGAGGCCAGCCACAGGCCGGCGAACACCAGCAGGTAGGTCGCCGGGAAGAGTCGGAACGCCGTCCGCGGCTCTGCCGCGATCGCCTCCGGCTGACCAGCGCGCCACTCGCGCCACAGCAGGCCGATGCCGACGGTCCAGAGCAGCACGATCTGCGTGGTCAGCACGATCGCCTTGCCCGTGATGTTGGCGTCCTCGCGGCCGAAGACGGCGGTGGTGGCGCTGAAGATCGGCATCGCGACCGCCGACCCGAGGCCGATCACCACGATCCGCCAGGCCAACGACCAGCCCCGCGGAGCCGCGCCGCGCGCGGTCGGAGCCCCGACGAGGCGGTGCAGCAGGAACGCCATCACGCCGAAGGTGACCGAGGCGAAGATCCAGATGCTGTTCATCGGGACGGAGTCGAGCAACGGGTGGTTGTCCGGGTTGTCCAGGTTCCACGCCCACCAGCCCAGCTGGGGGCCGAGCTGGTCGAAGATCTCGTAGAACACCTGGTAGACGAACGCCACCGCGATCCCGCCGGCCAGAGCACCGCGTCGGGCGAAGACACCGAAGCGGCGGACGAGCTCGTAGGCCAGCTGCGACATCGCCGGGTAGAACGCGACGATGTAGAGCGGCAGCCGGTCGTACATGAACTGCACCGTGAAGACGTTGTGGGCGAAGTTGAAGCCGACGTACTCGCGGATCCCGAACCACTCCGGGAAGTAGAGCAGCGGCTCGACGACGAAGAGGTAGACCAACGACCCCAGCCAGAGCGCCAGGTTCGTCGGGTCACCGCCCCGGAGGCGACGGATCGCGTGCAGCAGGGCGAGCACGGCGCCGACCACGATCACCAGCTCGAGGATCGGCTGGGTCCAGCTGGTCAGCCCGAACGGGTTGCGCAGCGTCGCGACCGGGTTCGCGTCCTGGCAGGAGAAGCCCAGGGCGTCGGTGAGCCGGATCGCGACCGGATCGCAGTCGGCGCCCACTCTCATGAGTGCGACGACAGGGCCGGGTCCCATCGGTTGGCGATCAGCTTGAAGCTGGGCGTGTCGTCCAGGGACGTCATCGCTTCGTAGATCCGCTCGTACTTCGTCGAGGCGATCCGCCACTGGCCGTCGGCCTCGCGCCGATAGCTGTCGAGGTAGTAGCCGGCGCCCTCGATCCGCACCTTGAAGTCCGGCACGATCACCACGTCGTCGAATCCCCAGGACGCGGTCGCGGTGTCGCCGTCGACGGTGATCTCGGGGTGGTGAGCCAGGTGGATCGTGATGATGCCCGGTCCCAGGTTCTCGCTCATGTAGTCGACGACCGCATCGCGCGAGTCGAAGTGCAGCGGCTTGTCCATCGCCTGGGTGCCGTACCGGGCGCTGACGTCGGAGGCCAGGGTGTCGCCGTACTCGTCCCAGAGCTTGAGGTCCAGGGTGCGGAAGTAACGGTGCTTGAGCTGCTTGATCGCTTCGATCGCTTCAAGGTCCATGGTCGGAGAGTAGCCGTGATCTAGAACACGTTCTAGTACCTGATCGGCTAGCGTGCGAGGCATGAGTGCGCGAAGCGATCGACGGTTCGACGTGGTGCTGTTCGGAGCCACCGGCTTCACCGGAGGTCTGACGGCGAGCTACCTCGCCGAGCACCTGCCGCCGGACGCCCGCTGGGCGATCGCCGGACGCAACGCGACCAAGCTCGAGGGCGTGCGCGCAGGGTTGGCCGGCCCCGCCGCGGCGGCCGCCGAGGTCGTCGTCGCCGACGCGACCGACCCCGTCGCGCTGGCCGAGCTGGCCGCCGCGACCCAGGTCGTGATCACGACCGTCGGGCCCTACCTGGAGCACGGCGAACCGCTGGTCGCCGCCTGCGCGGCGGCCGGGACCGACTACGTCGACCTGACCGGGGAGCCCGAGTTCGTCGACCGGATGTACCTCGCCCACCACGAGGCCGCGGTGGCGAGCGGCGCCCGGATCGTGCACGCCTGCGGGTTCGACTCCGTCCCGCACGACCTCGGCGCGCTGTTCACGGTGCAGCGGCTGCCCGACGACGTACCGCTGGTGGTGCGGGGAGTGGTGCGCAGCAACGCTGCCTTCTCCGGCGGCACCTTCGCCTCCGCCCTCGGTCAGTTCGCTCGGGCCCGGCAGATGCGTGACGCCGCCTCGAAGCGCCGCGACGTCGAGCCGCGTCCTGAGGCCCGCCGATCCCGCGCCCACGGCGGGGCACCGGGTCGCGACGCCGACCTCGACCTGTGGCTGCTGCCGCTGCCGACCATCGACCCGATGATCGTGAAGCGCTCGGGTGCGGCCCGGGACGACTACGGACCGGACTTCAGCTACTCCCACTTCGCCGGGCTGAAGAAGGTGACGACGATGCTCACCGCCCCGGTCGGGGTGGTCGGGCTCTTCGTGGCCGCCCAGATCCCGCCGGTGCGCACCCGCCTGCTGGCGCGGATGCCCCAGGGCGAGGGCCCGAGCGAGAAGCGCCGGGAGAAGTCCTGGTTCACCGTCGACTTCGTCGGCGAGGGCGGCACCACCAAGGTCCACACCCGGGTCAGCGGTGGCGATCCCGGCTACGACGAGACCGCGAAGATGCTCGCCGAGTCGGCGATGTGCCTCGCCTTCGACGACAACCCGTCCACCGCGGGACAGGTCACCACCGCGACGGCGATGGGGGAGAACCTGATCGCGCGACTGGTCGCGGCCGGGATGGTGTTCGAGGACGTCAGCGACTGACCGCGGGGACCCCGTTCGCGGTCAGCTGCTGCAGGCTGCGCAGGAACCGGCGGAACATCCGGTTCGAGATCGGCGTCGAGATCGCGGTGAAGTGCCGCGAGGGTCCGTTGAGCTCCTGGCCGAGCTTCCAGGTCAGGTCGCAGCCGGTCGCGGTCGGGACGATGACGTACTCCTCGACGAACGCGCCGATCGCCGAGGTCGAGGCGGAGTTGAACCGGAACGCCAGGTGCTTGCCGGGCTCCCAGGCGAGGAACTCCTCCTCGCCGACCAGGCCACCGAGCATCGTGACCGTGCGCGTCGTGCCCACGCCGTACGGCGTCGGGCTGGTGTAGGTCACCCCGGTGATCACCTTCGCCCAGCGGGACCAGGTGTCGGGCCGGGCCAGCACCTCGAACAGCTCCTCGGGGCTGAGCGCGATGGAGACGGTGTTGCTGAAACGGATCGGCGCTCGGTCGATGAAGTCCAGGTCGACCCGGGAGCACGGGTGCATCGTCGGCATGCGGCGCACTCTAGAACGTCTCAGCCCAGCAGGGTGCGGAACCGTTCCAGTATCTCGGCGAGGAGCTCGTCGAAGGTCCGCGTCTCGCCCGGGGCGATCCAGGCGCTGAACGCCTGGCGGAAGACGGCCACGCCCGATTGCGCTGCGAGCGCCGCCGTGACCGGGTCGACGCCGCGCGTGGTCAGCTCCTCGGCCAGGGTGTCGGCGAGCGTCGACATCTTGTGCAGCTCGCGCTCGGCCAGGGCCGGGTTGGCGAGGAGTACGTCGGCGCGCGACCGCGACCAGGCGCGACGGTCCTCGGTGAAGAACGTGCCTGCTCCGGTCAGGGCCGCCTCGATCAGGTCGAGCGGGCGGGTGCCGTCGCACGCGGCCAGGGCGTTGGTGAAGGAGGCGGCGAACTGGTCGGAGCCGGCGAAGAGCACTTCGCGCTTGTCGGCGTAGTTGCGGAAGAAGGTGCGTTCGGTGACGCCGGCCTCTGCGGCGATCTCGGCCACCGTCGTCGCCTCGAACCCCTGGGTGCCGAACAGGCGCAGCGCTGCCTCGGCGAGGCGTTCGCGCGATCCTGACTCCCAGCGGGGCATGGCGGACATCCTAGGTGATGTCAGATGCTGACATCGCGTGTTACCGTCGATGTCAGCATCTGACATCACTGTGCAAGGAGTTCATCATGAAGGTCTTCGTCACCGGCTCGAGCGGCTGGATCGGTTCCGCCGTCGTCGACGAGCTCATCGCCCACGACCACGAGGTGGTCGGACTGGTCCGTTCCGACGCCGCCGCCGAGGCGGTTGCGGCGAAGGGTGCGACGGTGCTGCGCGGCAGCCTCGACGACCTCGACTCCCTGCGCCGTGGCGCGGCAGCCTCAGACGGCGTCGTGCACCTGGCCAACAAGCACGACTGGGGCAACCCCGCCGAGTCGGCCCGCGCCGAGCGCGCCTCGATCGAGGCACTCGCCGAGACGCTGTCCGGAAGCGGCCGACCACTGATCATCTCCTCCGGCGTCGCCGGACTCACGCCGGGACGGCCCGCCACCGAGGACGACGCCAACCCGGCGGTCGGCCCCGACGCACCGCGCGGCGGCGGCGAGAACCGGGCGTTCGACTTCATCGACGCCGACGTCCGCGCGATCGCGGCCCGGTTCGCCCCGACGGTGCACGGCATCGGGGACCACGGCTTCATCGCGCTGATCGCCGCGGCCGCGCGACGGACCGGCACCGCCGCCTACATCGGGGACGGGGCGCACCGCTGGGCCGCCGTACATCGGGGGGACGCGGCGCGTCTGGTCCGGCTCGGTCTCGAGAGCGCTCCGGCCGGGACCCGGCTGCACGCCGTCGGGGAGGAGGGGATCCGCACCCGCGAGATCGCCGAGGCGATCGGCGCCCGGTTCGGGCTGCCGGTGACCTCGATCGCTGCCGAGGACGCGGTCGACCACTTCGGGTTCGTCGGCATGTTCTTCGGGATGGACCTCTCCGCTTCCAGTGCTCTCACCCAGGAGCGGTTCGACTGGACTCCATCCGGTCCGACGCTGGTCGACGACATCGTCGCGGGAGGCTACGACCTCCCCTGACCGTGGCTGCCGGTGTGGAAGCCTGGAGGTATGTCTGACGGGACCCTGCAGCATCGCACCACGCGGATGACGGGCCGTGACCCGGACGAGCAGCACCGGGTCGCGAGTCCGTTGGAGCTGCTCTTCGACCTGACCTTCGTCGTCGCCTTCGGCACGGCCGCGAACTCGCTCGCCCACGGCCTCGCCGAGGGCTACGTGGTCCCGGTTCTGATGGGCTTCGCGTTCGCGACGTTCGCGGTGTCGTGGGCGTGGATCAACTTCACCTGGTTCGCCTCGGCCTACGACACCGACGACTGGATCTACCGGCTGACCACGATGCTCCAGATGGTCGGCGTCCTGGTGCTCGCCCTCGGCCTGCCGGCGATGTTCTCCTCGCTCGAGCACCATGCCGAGACCCTCGACAACGACGTCATGGTCTGGGGGTACGTCGTCATGCGGACCGCGATGCTGCTGCAGTGGCTGCGCGCCTCCCAGCACGACCCCGCCCGTCGCCCGGTGCAGCAGTGCTACATCGTCTCGATCCTGATCTCCCAGGTGATGTGGTGCGCGCTGGCGGTGATCGACTTCAGCATCCCGCTCACCTTCGCGCTGATGACGATCCCGCTGCTGATCGAGCTCGGTGGTCCCTTCGTCGCCGAGCGTCGCTTCGGGGGGACGCCGTGGCACGCGCACCACGTCGCGGAGCGCTACGGCCTGATGGTCATCATCACGCTCGGCGAGGGGATGATCGGCACGATGGCGAGCCTGACCGCCCTGTCGACGGACGGCGTGACGCTCGACGTCGGGCTGCTCGCGCTGGCCGGCACGGCGCTGACCTTCGGGCTGTGGTGGACCTACTACTCGATCCCGCACGCCGAGATCCTGCACGCCTGGCGCACCCGCTCGTTCCGCTGGGGGTACGGCCACATCCTGCTCTTCGGCGCCATCGTCGCGGTCGGGGCCGGCCTGCACGTGGCCGCCTACTACCTGGCGCACGAGAGCCACCTCGGGCTGGTCGCCACGGTGCTGACCGTCGTGGTCCCGACGGCGATCTACCTGCTGCTGCTCTACGTGCTCTACGCGACCTTCACCGAGTCGCTCGACCCGTTCCACCTGCTGCTCATCGCCGGCACCGCGGTGATGCTGGTGGTGCCGCTGCTGATGGCGGCCGCCGACGTCGAGATGACCTGGTGCCTGCTGGTCGTCGCGCTGGCGCCGTGGGTGACGGTGGTCGGGTACGAGACCGTCGGCTACCGGCACAACGCCCGGGTGCTCAGCTCGCTGGCGACTCCAGTCGACGAGCCTTGAGATAGGCGAACGACCCCTCGATCCGCACCCGGACGTGGAACCCGTCCCGGCTGAGCCACTGCGCCACCTCGGCGGCGCTGGCCGACGGGCCGACCACGCCGAGGAGCCGGGCCCCGCCCAGGATCGGTCGGTAGCGCAGGCCGGCATCGGAGCGCAGCCAGGTCAGCTCGATCCGGTCCCTCGTCACCCGCGCCAGCTCACGCACGGCTGACTCGGGGTCGGGGAAGCAGTGCAGCCCGGTCAGGCTGAGGGTGAGGTCGACGGAGTGGTCCGGGAGCGGCAGGTGGGCGACGTCGGCCTGCACGGTCTCGACCGTCAGACCGAGGTGGCGCGCCGCCGCGGCCGTGCGCTTCAGCATCGTCGGGGCGATGTCGGCGGCGAGGTAGCGCACCGGCGTCGACCGGCGGGCCAGGCCGTTCAGGGCGATCCCCGACCCGCACGGGACATCGAGAACCGTCCCGCCCTCAGGCACCTCGGTCACGGTCGCGATGGCGTCGTACAGGCCGTCGAGGTTGGTGCCGAAGGCGATCCTCCCCGCCGTCCTGACCACGCGCGGGTGACTCATCGCCCGTGAATAGATGGCCGACCACGGATGGTCCAGACGCCAGGCATCGCTCACGTTGCGGCTCATGCGTTGGATGCTAGCCCCGGTGAGAGGATGCTCCGATGCGCGAGATCCTCGACCGGCTCGGTCTGCCGAGCATGATCGACGTCCACACCCACTTCATGCCGCGGCCGGTGATGGACAAGGTGTGGGCCTACTTCGACGCCGTCGGCCCGATGACCGGGGTGGAGTGGCCGATCACGTACCGGATGGACGAGGAGGCGCGAGTCCAGGCGCTGCGGGAGCTCGGGGTGGAGCGGTTCACCTCGATGATCTACGCGCACAAGCCGGAGATGGCGGCCTGGCTCAACGCGTGGGCGGCCGACTTCGCGGCCCGGACGCCGGACTGCCTGCACACCGCGACGATCTATCCCGAGCCCGGCGTCGAGTCGTACCTGAGGCGTGCGTTGGACGAGGGCGCGCAGGTGCTCAAGGTGCACCTGCAGGTCGGCGCCTTCGACCCCAACGACCCGTTGCTCGAGCCGGCCTGGGGACTGTTGAACGAGACCTGCACCCCGATCGTGATCCACTGCGGCTCCGGCCCGGTGCCGGGGGAGTTCACCGGCCCGGACCGGATCGCCTCGCTGCTGCGCCGCTTCCCGCAGCTCCGACTCGTGATCGCCCACATGGGGCTGCCGGAGTACGGCGAGTTCTTCGACCTGGCCTCCGCCTACGACGGGGTGCACCTGGACACCACGATGGCGTTCACCGACTTCACCGAGGCGATGCACCCCTTCCCGCGTGCCCTGACCTCGCGGCTGCTGGATCTCGGGGACCGGATCGTGTTCGGAAGCGACTTCCCGAACATCCCCTACTCCTACGAGGAGGCGGTCACCGCCCTGGAGCGGCTCGACCTCGGCGACGCCTGGATGCGCGGGGTGCTGCGGGAGAACGCGCAGCGGCTCTTCAACCTCTGAACCCCGATGAACCCGCCGACTTGAGGCTTCCTGCAGCCGACTTGAGGGTTGCAGCGGCCGAGTCCCGGGTTTTGGGGTGTCGAGTCCCGGGTTTTGGGGCGCCGAGTCGCGGGTCCTGGTGATCGCTACGCTTCCGGTGTGACCACCGAGCCCCGGCCCCGCTCGATCTGGTTCGAGGTGCTCGGGGGATTCATCGGCCTGGCCCTCACCTTCAGTTGGGGTCGTGCGGTCAACTGGGTGCTCGGAGGACTCGACGACGCCTTGCCCGATCTGCCGATCGCCGTTGCATTTCTGGCGCTGGTCGCCCTCGTCATGGTGCTCTGGTCGCCGTGGATCCCGCTCCTGGTGCGCGCGCAGTTCCCGTGGTGGTACATCGCCGCGCTGGCCTTCCCCCTAGTCGGCCTGGCGCTCGGAGGCGTCGTCGGCGTCCGGGTGGCAGCTCGCCTTGGGGAGCCGTGGCGGCCGCGTACGCCGGCAGAAACCCTCAACTCGGCTGTCGGAACCCTCAAGTCGACCGTCGGAACCCTCAAGTCGGCGGAGGGGGTCAGCTGAAGAGCTCGTTGACCCGCTCGATGGGGCGGGCGAGGACAGCGCGGTCGCCGCGGACCACGATGGGGCGCTGCAGCAGCGCCGGGTGGGCCACGATGGCGTCGATGATCGCGTCGTCGCTGACCGCGGGGTCGGCGAGACCGAGCTCCTTGTACTCCGGCTCGCGGGTGCGCAGCACCTGGCGGGGCGTCAGCCCGGCCTTGGCGAGGAGGTCGCGCACCTCGCCGGCCTCGAGGCCGAGGACCGAGTAGTTGATCGAGTCGTAGTCGATGCCCTGCTCCTTGAGCAGCTTCACCAGGTTGCGGCAGGTGGTGCAGGTCGGCTTCTCGTAGACGGTGATGTCGCTCATGGGTGCTCCTTCAGCGGGCGATCGGTGCGGCGGTGGCCGCGGTGGCGGTGAGCAGGTCGGTGGGGGAGAGCTCGACGTCGAGTCCGCGTCGACCGCCCGAGACGAAGACCGTTACATGGGCCTGGGCGGACTCGTCGACGACGGTGCGGTGGGCGCGCTTCTGCCCGATCGGGGAGATCCCTCCGGCGACGTACCCGGTGGCACGTTCGGCGGCGCTGACCTCAGCCATCGCCGCCTTGGAGCCGCCCAGCGCGCGGGCCAGGGCCTTGAGGTCGAGGTGGGCGTCGACGGGGACGATCCCGACGACGAGCTCGCCGTCGAGGGTGGCCAGGAGCGTCTTGAAGACCCGGCTCGGCTCGACCCCGAGCGCCTCAGCGGCCTCGAGCCCGTACGACGCGGCGCGTGGGTCGTGCTCGTAGGGGTGCAGGGTGAAGGCGATCCCGGCTGCGGTCAGGGCAACCGTCGCCGGAGTGCCGCCGGCCTGCTTCTTCGCCATGGGGTGAGGTTATCGGGGCCGCCCGGGCGCGTCAGACCACGGTCTCGGAGGTGGTCAGGCGCATCGGGGCGGCGTCGGCCACGCTCGGCCAGAGCTCGGCGAGCAGCTCCACGACACGGGTGAGCGTGTCGGGCGAGGCGGTGATCGGCACACGCAGGAAGCGTTCGTAGGCACCGTCGACGCCGAAGCGCGGGCCGGCACTCAGGTGGAGCCCGTGGGCCAGCGCGGCGAGAGTGAGGTGGGAGCTGACCGGGGCCGGCATCTTCAACCAGGCGGCCAGTCCGCCGTCGATCCTCGGCGGCATCTCCCAACCGGGGAGGTGGCGCGCGACCGCGGCCGTGAGTGCCTCGCGGCGGGCCCGGAGCTGCTCGCGCCGCTCGGCGACGATCGCCTCGGTGTGCTCGATCAGCTCGGCGGCGACCAGCTGCTCCCAGACCGGGGTGCCGAGGTCGTGGGCGGGCCGCTGGCTGGTCAGTCGGGCGTGCAGGTCGGGCGAGGTCCGGATCCAGCCGATCCGCAACCCGCCCCAGAAGAGCTTGCTGGCCGACCCGATCTGGAGGACCCGGGCGCCGTGCTCGCCCGCCAAGGCCGCCAACGGGGGATGGGTGCGACCGCGGTCGATGTCGAGCTCGGCCGGCGTCTCGTCAGCGACGACGAGGGTGTCGACCCGGGCGGCGGCGTGGAGCAGCTCGTGCCGGTCGTCGACGCTCATCGAGCGACCGGTCGGGTTGTGGAAGTCGGGCATCGTGTAGGCCAGCACCGGGGCGGTCCGGGCGATGGTGGCGATCAGGGCCTCACGGTCCCATCCGCCGTCGACCGTCACCGGCGAGGTGACGATCCGTCCGCCGGCCGAGGCCAGGGCGTCGTACGCATGGGGGTAGGACGGACTCTCGGCGTAGACCCGGTCACCGCGGCCGATCAGGGTGCGCGCGACCAGGTCGATCGCGCTCTGGGCGCCGGTGGTGATCAGGATCTGCTCCGGATCGGTGGGCAGCCCCCGGACCGTGTAGCGCCGGGCGACCGCCTCGCGCAGGGAGGGCAGACCGACGAGGTGGTAGCCCGGGGTGTCGAGGTGGTTGATCAGCGTCTCGGTCGCCCGCTGGGCGGCCTCGGGCAGGAAGCGTGTCGCCGGCAGGGTCGCCATGGTGAGGTTCAGCGCGGTGGGCTGCCCGGTCGCCGGCGTGGGTCCGGCGTGCGGGAGCGTCGTCGTGGTGCCCGACCCCTGGAGCGCGCGGGCGTACCCGTTCTCGCGCAGCAGCCGGTAGGCGGCGGTGATGGTCGTGCGCGACAGGTCCAGGCGCTCGGAGAGCTCCCGCTCGGAGGGCAGCCGGACCTCGGGGGAGATCCGGCCGTCGATCAGGAGCAGCCGGATCCGCTCGGCCAGGGCCTCGTACGCCGGCAGGCCGGTGTCGCCGCCGCGCCAGTCGCCGAGCAGGTCACCCAACGTTGCAGCAGCCAATCGTCCGCGAACCATGCCTCCAATCTAAGGCCACTTTCACTGAAATGGCGTCTTGGCAGGGAGAATTGGATCGAGATTGGCTAGGCGCATGCGGAAAATGGCACGTCGAATGGCTTGGCTCCTGACTGGATTGGTCCTCTACGGGATCGCCGTTGCGATGATCGTGCGCGCCCACATCGGGCTCGACCCGTGGTCCGTCTTCGCGCAGGGCCTCGCCGAGACGACGGGCCTCTCCTTCGGCATCATCGTCGTGCTCACCGGCCTCGGCGTCCTGCTGCTGTGGTGGCCGCTGCGCCAGCGCCCCGGCCTCGGCACCGTGCTCAACGTGCTGCTCGTCGGCCCTGCTGCCGACCTGGGGCTGTGGCTGATCCCCGAGCCCGACGCCCTGCTCGTCCAGGGAGCGCTCTTCCTCGGCGGCATCGGCCTGCTCGCGGTCGCGACCGGTCTCTACCTCGCCCCTCAGCTCGGGGCCGGACCGCGCGACGGGCTGATGACCGGGCTGCACCGCCGGCTCGGCTGGCGTCTGGGCGTGGCGCGGACCGTGGTCGAGGTGACCGTCCTGGTGGTCGGCTTCCTCCTCGGCGGCCAGGTCGGACTGGGCACCGCGTTGTTCGCCGTGCTGATCGGTCCGTGCGTCCACCGCACGGTGCCCTTCTTCGCTGCACGGTTCGCTGGCGCCGGCACCCTCACGGTCGTCCGGCTCGAGCCCGAGACACAGCTGGACGGTGCCGCATGATGGCGTTGAGGTGCCCGGGTGAGGACCGGCTCGTCACGGTCGGTGCGGCCGGCCTGAGCGCGCTGGTGAACGTGGAGCCCGGTCTGATCGTGGTCCGCTGGCGGTGCCGCTGCGCGCACGAGCACTGGAGCGCGGTCGGGCACCTCGTCAGGACCGATCCGGAGCGCGCCCGCGCCGCCGTACGGGAGCTGCGGGCCGAGGTGCTGGCTCAGTCGAGCGGGAGCTCCATGAAGACGCTGTTGGGGTCCTCGACGTAGTGGTCGAACGGGCCGCGGACCTCGAACCCGGCGCGGGCGTAGAGGCGCCGTGCCGGGGCGAAGAAGTCCTGCGACCCGGTCTCCAGCAGGGCCGTCTGCGCGCCGGCCCGGCGGGCCTCGGCGAGCAGGTGCTCGAGCATCGCCGCGCCGACCCCCTTGCCGCGGGAGCCTTGGACGGTGCGCATCGACTTCAGCTCGACGTGGAGGTGGTCGAGGGTCTTGATCGCGCCGGTGGCCCGGAGCTGGTCGCCCTCCCAGGCGCTCCAGAAGGCGATCTCGGGTGCGCGGAGCGCGTCGAGGTCGAGGGCGTGGACGGACTCGGCGGGCGAGGTCGCGTACATGTCGGAGAGGTGTTCCTCCAGCAGCGCGATGACGTCCGCATGCGTGAGGTCGTCGAGTTCGAAGCGGAGCATGGCGCGAAGATATCGGATCGATCCGATGGAGAGGGCGCTTAGCGATCGCTAGAGTGCGCGCCATGGAACTCCAAGGATCTTCTGCCATCGTGACCGGCGGTGCCAGCGGCATCGGTGCCGCTGCCGCCCGCCAGCTCGCCGCCCGTGGCGCCACGGTCGTCATCGCCGACCTCCAGGCCGACAAGGGTGAGGCCCTCGCCGCCGAGATCGGCGGAGTCTTCGCGCAGGTCGACGTGACCAACACCGCCCAGATCGCCGACGCGGTCCGGGTCGCCTCGGAGATCGCGCCGCTGCGGGCCGTGGTCAACTCCGCCGGGATCGGCTCGGCCCAGCGCACGATCGGGCGCGACGGCACCGTGGAGTCGGCGCACTCGCTCGACGGGTTCGCCAAGGTGATCAACATCAACCTGGTCGGCACCTTCGACGTGGTGCGTCAGGCAGCGAGCTCGATGTCGACCAACGAGCCCGACGCCGACGGCTGCCGTGGTGCGATCGTCAACCTCGCCTCGGTCGCGGCCTTCGACGGCCAGATCGGCCAGGCGGCGTACTCGGCTTCGAAGGGCGGCATCGTCGGGATGA
This sequence comes from Nocardioides sp. JCM 18999, assembly GCF_055391175.1. NCBI lineage: Bacteria > Bacillati > Actinomycetota > Actinomycetes > Propionibacteriales > Nocardioidaceae > Nocardioides > Nocardioides sp. JCM 18999. The sequence goes on along the minus strand of NZ_AP043887.1, from coordinate 2,068,113 downwards.
CCCTGCCCGTGGCGCGCGACCTTTCCGCGTCGGGGATCCGGCTCAACACGGTGGCGCCCGGTCTGATCGAGACGCCGATCTACGGCGAGGGCCCCGAGTCCGAGGCGTTCAAGGCCAAGCTGGGCGAGAGTGTGCTCTTCCCCAAGCGCCTCGGCACCGCCGACGAGCTCGCCTCGATGGTGCTGGAGTGCCTGACCAACTCGTACATGAACGGTGAGGTCATCCGGGTCGACGGCGGGGTCCGGCTGCCCCCGAAGTGACCTGCGTTCAGGCTGGGTCGGGGAGTACGCCGACCTCGACCCAGCCGTGGTGGCCGGTGATCTCCTCGAGCTGGTCGGGGGTGAGCTCGATGACCTCGTTGGGTCCGCCGCAGGCGGGGAAGACGGTCTCGAACCGCTGCAGCGAAGCATCCAGGTAGACCGTGGCCGAGTCCGGGTTGCCGAACGGGCAGACGCCGCCCGGGGCGTGACCGGTGAGCGCCTCGACCTCGTCGCCCGCCAGCATCCGGGCCTTGATCCCGAACCGTGCCTTGAACGCGGCGTTGTTGGAGCGCGCGTCCCCGGCCATCACGATCAGGATCGCGGTGCCGGGCTCGACGCCGCGGAAGCTGAGCGTCTTCGCGATCCGCGCCGGCTCGACCCCGAGGGCCGCTGCGGCCAGGTCGACCGTCGCCGCGGACTCGGCGGTGGTGATGATCCGGCCGGCCAGGCCGAAGCGGGACAGGTGGGCGTGGGCCAGCTCGAGGCTCATGCGACCACCTGCTGCTTGCGCGACGGCAGGAGGTCGATCAGGGCGAGCATGATGCCCAGTCCGAACCCGCCGATCCACAACAGCGGAACGAGGTCGATCACCCAGATACCCGAGTCGTCATTGCTGGCCGCGTCGATCGCCCAGGAAATAGCGAAGCCGATCGACGCAGCGGCGGGGAGAATCAGGAGTGAGGCGTGCCGGTGCTGGGGCGGGGCCAGGCGGTGGGCGACGGCCGTTGCCAATCCGACCGAAACGGCACAGGCGACCACCTGCCATGCGTGGTAGGGGCCCTTCGCGAAACCGCCGTCGTCGTAGTAGAGGTCGCGATCCCAGCCGCACCAGGCGAACCACACTCCAGCGGAGAAGAGCGCAAGCATCACGGCTGCGACGGCAAGTCTCATGCGGCGCAGCATGCCACAGCGACGTACGGCCGATCGGCCCACCAGAACCCGGGACTCGGCTCACCAGAACCCGGGTTTCGGCTCACCAGAACCCGGGTTTCGGCTCACCAGAACCCGGGTTTCGGCGAGTGGCGGGTCACCAGGGGGAGGGCTCGTAGTCCTTGATGAAGCAGCCGTAGATGTCGTTGCCGGCCTCGCCCTGGACGATCGGGTCGTAGACGCGGGCGGCACCGTCGACCAGGTCGAGGGGGGCGTGCCAGCCCTCGGCCGCGATCCGGAGCTTCTCCTCGTGCGGACGCTCGTCGGTGATCCAGCCGGTGTCGACGGCGGTCATCAGGATCCGGTCGGTCTCGAAGTACTCACCGGCTGAGGTGCGCGTCATCATGTTGAGCGCGGCCTTGGCCATGTTGGTGTGGGGGTGGCCGGGGCCCTTGTAGCGTCGGGAGAACTGACCCTCCATCGCCGAGACGTTGACGATGTAGGCGCGCCGGGCGCCGGCCTGCACCGCGGCCCGCATCGCCGGACGCAGCCGGGAGTTGATCAGGAACGGCGCGATCGAGTTGCAGAACTGCACCTCGAGCAGCTCCAGCGGGTCGACCTCGTCGAGCACCTGGGTCCAGGAGTTGTTGGTCTGGACGTCGGGGATCAGACCGCCGGCATCGATCGCGGTGCCGGCCAGGTGCGCGTCGAGGGAGGCGCCACCGGCCTTGAGCGCCAGCTGGGTCAGGGCGGCCGCGTTGGTCGCCGCCAGCGCCGCGGCGTGGTCCTCGCCGGACTCGCCCTCGTGGTGGGCGAGCTGGGCACCGGCCAGCGCCGAGGCGATCGAGGCGGGGTGGGCCTCGCTGATCCGGTCGAAGGTCAGCATCTCCGGCAGGTCGACCCCCGACGGAAGCGGCGCGTTCTCGCCGTCGATCAGGTGGCTGTAGGCACCGGGGAGGCGACGTACGGTCTGGCAGGCGTTGTTGACGATGATGTCGAGCGGCCCGTCGGCGGCGACCTCGTCGGTGAGCGCGACCACCTGGGTGGGGTCACGCAGGTCGATGCCGATGATCTTGAGCCGGTGCAGCCAGCCGGCGCTGTCCTCCATCGCCGAGAACCGCCGGACGGCGTCCTTCGGGAACCGGGTGGTCAGCGTCAGGTGGGCTCCGTCGCGCAGCAGCCGCAGCGCGATGTACATCCCGATCTTGGCGCGACCACCGGTGAGCAGCGCGCGCTTGCCGGTCAGGTCGGTGTGCTGGTCGCGCTTGAGGTGCGACTTGGCCGCACACGTCGGGCAGAGCCAGTGGTAGAACGCGTCGACCAGGGTGAAGTCCTGCTTGCAGATGTAGCAGCCGCGCGCCGTGATCAGCTCGCCGGCGAAGGCGCCCTTGGCGGTGGAGACCAGCGGGATCCCGGCGGTCTCGTCGTCGATCCGCATCTTCGAGCCGGTGGCGGTCTTCTCGATGATCGCCTGGTCGTGGGCCTGCTTCTCGCTGCGGATCTCGGAGCGGCGCGCCTTCTTGATCAGCTTCCACATGTACGACGTCGCGCGCTTGACCGTGCGGACGTCGTCGTGGTCGGGGTCGAGCCGGTGCAGGTCGCCGAGGACCTCGAGCGTGATCGCCAGCTTCTCCGGGTCGATCCGGTCCAGCGACTTGAACTCGTCGCGGTGGGCAGCGTTGTCAGCCATGGATGACTCCGACCAGGGTGATGGAAGCGAGGACCAGCATCACCACAGCGGCGACACGGGTGATGGTGCGCATCGGCAGTACCTTGAGCAGCGACTTGCCGAACAGCATGGCAGCCGCCGCGACGGCCCACAGGCCGAGCAGGGCGCCGATGCCGACCGACCAGGGTTCGTTGTACTTCGCGGCCAGGTTGGCGATCAGGATCTGGGTGATGTCGCCCCACTCGCCGATGAAGATGACGCCGAAGCCGATGCTGGCGACCTTCCAGAAGCCGGCCGTCGCCGGGACCTCGGCGGTCTCGGCCTCGAGCTCGGCCTCGTCGGCGGCCTCGTCCTCCTCGGACTCGTTGCCCTCGCGCCAGATCAGGAAGGCGCCGAGGATGAAGAGGATCGCGACCACGATCTCGGTCAGGTCGTGGGGGAGCAGGCTGAGCAGCTGGCCCGCGGCGGTGGCGATCACCACGTGCACGGCGAACGCGGCCGCGACGCCGGTGAAGACCCAGGCCATCGGGAAGCGGGTGCCGAGCACGAGGCTGGCGATGGCGCTCTTGTCCGGGAGTTCGGCGACGAAGATCAGCGCGAACGTGGTCAGCAGGATTCCGAGGTCGAGCACGACGGGCCAGCCTACCGGCGGAGCAGGGGCTCTCCCGAAACGTCAACGCGCCGCGACCGCCGGACGACGGTCCAGGCGACACCGGCCAGGGCGAGGTCGGCGACGGTGTGGACGACGCGGACCAGGAGGGCCGTCGCGGCGGCCTGCGGGACACCGAGGGTGGGGGCGAGCACGGCGATCAGCACCGCCTCGCGAGCGCCCGCACCGGCGGGAGCGATCACGACCACGACCCCGACCGCGTAGGCCAGCGCGAAGGCGCCGACCATCAGCACCAGGGAGTCGATCGACGCCGTCGGGGCGAGCAGCAGCAGCCCGACGCCGTACAGCGTCCAGACGAGCAGCATCAGCACCACCACTCGGATCAGGGCGGACAGGGTGATCTCGAACGGCTGCTTCGCGACGTACGTCGCCAGCCGACCGACCACACCAGGGGCGAGACTCGTCAGCGCGGCGGCCACCGCGAGCACGCCGGCGAGTGTCGGCACCTCCCCGGACCAGGCTCCGGCGAGCCGGGCTGTGCCGGTGACGAGGACCGCGGTGGCGAGGTTGACGGCGAGGAAGACCAGCGACGTCGTCGCGGTGACCCGCGGAGGGAGCCGCTGGCTGCGACCGAGCTCGGCCTGGGCGCCGATCGACCAGACCGATCCGGGGATGTACTTGCCGAGCTGGCCGACGAAGAAGATCGCGTTCGCCGCGCGGGCCGGCGGGTCCGCCGCGAAGCCGAGGAGCAGGCGGCGCCAGACCAGGCTGGTCAGCACCAGGCCGACCGTGATCAGGGTGACGGAACCCGCGAGCGCGGCCGGCGGGACCGCCGCCACGGCGTCGGCGATCTCGTCGCCGCGCCCCCGCAGGCCCCAGCCGAGGAAGGCCAGGGCGAGGAGCAGGAACGCCCCGCGCAGCCCCGCCCTCACGCGGCGTCGGCGCGGGCGAGCGTGATCAGGGCCGTGTCGCACGGGTACGGAACCGTCGGGGTGCGCCCACGCGTCCAGGTCACCGCCAGCGCGGGTCCGGCCTCGGCGATCGCGGCGATCGCGGCGGCGTACCGCCGGCGCTCGGTGTCGTCGAAGACCACCAGGCCGCCGGGCGCCAACCGACCGAGGGCACGGGTGAGGCAGGCCTCCCGGGCGCGGCCGTCGATCACGATCAGGTCGAAGTCGCCGTCGACGGCATCGATCGCCTCGACGTACTCGCGGAAGTCGAGATCCTTGAAGCCGGACTTGGACGAGCGGATCGCGGGAGGACCGCCGGGACGGTCCGGATCGACGGCGGCCGGCGGCGCGGTCAGCAGGGTCGTCGCGGTGCCCAGGCGGGGACGCATCCGGTCGGCCCAGGCGAGGTCGTGCTCCACGCTGGTGACCTGCGCCCCCTGGGCGGCCAGCCACAGCGTCGAGACGCCGGAGCCCCACTCGAAGACCCGTGCGCCCGGACGGGCGAGCAGGAAGGCGTCGACCTCGTCGATGGCGTCGAAGGTCCACCACGGCAGCCCGAGCCCGGCCAGGTCGTCGAGGTCGTAGATCGCGAACCAGGAGCGCACCCAGCGAGCCGTCGGCGAGCTCCGGGCGCTCCGGTCCAGGAGGGCGAGCAGCCCGGTCACGCGGAGCAGGGCTCGCAGACCGTGCATGATCCGCACGTAGAGGGCCTTCACGCCGGTGACCTGCGTTGGTGCTGCTGCTGGTGGCGGGCGTGCACCACGAGCTCGGCGAGCAGCCCGAACAGGCTGAGCTGCACGCCGACCACGACGAGCAGGATGCCGGCCAGCAGCAGCGGCCGGTCCCCGATCGTGGAACCGCCGAGCTTGAGGGCGGTGAGGTAGCCGAGGGTCAGCAGGCCGGCGAGCAGGCTGGCGAGGCCGAGGCCGCCGAACAGGTGCGAGGGACGGTTCTCGTAGCTGAGCAGGAACCGGATCGTGACCAGGTCGGCCAGCCCGCGCCAGAAGCGGGCCAGGCCGTACTTGCTCTCGCCGTGCATCCGTGGGTGGTGCTGGACCGGGACCTCGGTCACCCGGTAGCCGAGACCGTGGGCGACCACCGTGAGGTAGCGGTGCATCTCGCCGTACAGCATCGGTTCGACGTCGGCGGCGACCTCGTCCCGCATCGCCTTGAGACCCGAGTTGAAGTCACGACCGTCGACGCCGGACAGCGCCGCCGTGGTGCGGTTGTAGAGCCGCGACGTGGTGCGCTTGATGAACCGGTCGTTGCGCTGCAGGCGGGCCCCGGTGACCAGGTCCGCGCCGGCCTCGAGGCCCTCGAGCAGCCGCCCGATCTCGCGCGGGTCGTCCTGGCCGTCGGCGTCCATCATGATCACCACGTCCGCTCCGCCGTCGCAGGCGTGACGGAATCCGGCCTGCAACGCAGCCGCCTTGCCGTGGTTGTGCCGGAACGACTCCAGCTCCACCGACGGCAGCTCGGCCATCAGCTCGGCCATCACCTTGCCGGTGTCGTCGGTCGAGCCGTCGTCGATGACGAGGACGCGACCGCCGGGGGAGAACGCGTCGGCCTCCTCGACGATCCGTGGGATGAGGTCACGCAGGTTCTCCGCCTCGTTCAGGGCGGGGACGACGACCCAGAGCATGTCCCTACGTTCGGCTGGCGGAGTGAACGCAGGGCGACGGGGGGCCGACGTGTCGTCCAATGCTGCGGATCAACGAACCCACAGTCGGCTCAGGCCCGCCCCGGTGGGCCCGGCGGCGAAGGAGAGGACCAGTCGGGATCCCCACGGGGAGTCCGCCGGGATCGTCACCGTGGCCTCGAACGTGTCCCCGGTCCAGCCCAGCGGCGCGTCGACGCCGCTGACCGTGAGCCCCGTGAAGCCGTGACCGACCCCGCTGATGGTCAACGGTCCCGCGTGGGGCGTGGTGAACCCGAGCTGCCCGGTGCCGCCCGCCCGCAGCCCGATCGCGGGCTCGCTCGGGTGCAGCCGCCAGCCGCCGAGCAGCAGGTTCGCACCGGCGCCGGCACCGTCGAAGTCCACCGACGGCCCCGGGTACGGCTCGACCACGAGGTCGCACCGGGACACGGTCGACATGGTGAGGACCCGCCACCAGAGCCGTCGCTCGACCGAGGCGAGCTCCGTGCAGTTCTCGGCGATGGTGTCGTTGCCCTGCCGCACGGCGAGGAACTCGGTGGCCGAACCCGTCCAGGGCAGCGTGCGCCGGTCGTCGTACGCCGCCAGGGGACTGATCAGGAACGACGCGCAGTCGTCGGTGGTCTCGTTGGAGTGCCGCCGGAAGACGTCGTCGCGCAGCTCGGGGGAGCAGGTGACGAAGGCGTCCCGCGGGATCTGCGGGGCGAGCTCGCGCACGCTGGTGCGCCAGTAGTCGGTCTGCACCTCGAGCCGTCGGTCGTGCTCGGCGAGGATCGGCGCGAGCAGGTTCGCCGGCGCGCTCTCGAACGTATAGACGTACGGGAAGAGCATCGCGGCGCCGACCACCGGCAGGACCAGTCCGCCGAACGCGAGGCCGGTGGCGGCGACCCGACGTCGCTCGAGCAACCAGAGCAGCGCCACGGTGGTCAGCACCGCCAGCCCGGGTGCGGCGAAGAGGAACTGCCGGATGCCGGTGTAGACGTTGGAGCCGTGCACGATCGCCAGCACCGGCAGCGTGAACGTCTGGGCCAGCACGAGGGCGAGCAGGGGGTCACGCGCTCGACGCAGCGCCACCCCCGCACCCCACGCGCCGGTGAGCAGCCACAGCGTCGGCAGCTCGACGGTGAGGAAGACCGGCAGGTACCACCGCGCCCCGGGCTTGTTGCCGAAGTCGGAGGACTCGCCCACCGAGGCCGGCATCCAGGTCAGCGGGTCGGCCATCGCCCGCGGGTAGGCGAGCACGAGGGCGACGTACGCCGCCGCGACGGCGATCCCCACCAGACCGATCCGTCCCCACGCCCCTCGCCGGGCGAGCACCACGACGGTGAGGAACCCGGCCAGGCCGAGGCCGGGCCAGATCCCCGGACGGGTTCCGACCGCCAGCGTGATCCCGAGGGCCAGCGCCGGGACGGCGGCCACCACATGGGTCGAGGGGCGCCGGGTCGACGGGGGGCGGGCGAGGAACGCGGCGCAGCCCAGCGTCACCAGCGTGTAGCCGGTGGCGACCGGGATGTCCTTGACGTTGAACATCGCGTGCCCGGTCCAGGTCGGCACCGAGACCAGGACCGCGGCGGCGAGCAGGGCCGCGTCCCAGCGCCGGCTCAGCAGCCGCACGATGCCCGCGGTGGCACCGACGCCGACGAACGAGATCAGCGCGACCCCGACGTGCCGCAGCGCGTAGGCGTGGGCGGACGCGGAGACCCCGCTCCACGGCTCGGCCCCCCACGCGGCGGTCCAGGCGTGCAGCACGAGCGCGGCCACGGGGGAGTAGACGTAGCGCTGGTTCACCCAGGTGCCGGGGGCGTCGCCGTCCAGGTCCTGGTCGAGCAGGTACCAGCCGTGGTCGAACAGGTTCCGCAGCCGCACCACGTGGTAGCTCTCGTCCCAGGAGACCCCCGTCCGCCACGCCCCGACGAGGGTGATCACCGTCGCGACGACCAGGACGACCGCCGAGGTCGCGACCACGAGACGGGGCAGGGGGCGCTGGGTCACGAGGCCGGACTGTCGCCGAGCCGGGTGAGCCGGGGATGATCGTGGGGTGAACACGATCCCGCGGGTGCCCGAAACCTGGACACGGATCCGAATTGACCACCGATCTTATAGACTAATTTCATGACCGTCACCGCGCCGAGCGCCACCATCCCCGCGCTGCTCCCGGTCGTGGGTGCCACGACGCAGGTGCCGCTGCTCGATGGTCGCTGGTTGCCCTACGCCAACCTCGACGGGGCCGCGAGCACGCCGGCCCTCCAGAGCGTCGCCGACCGGGTCGCGGACGTGCTGCCCTGGTACGCCTCGGTGCACCGCGGCGCCGGCTACCTCTCCCAGGTCTCCACCGCGCTCTACGAGGAGGCCCGCCGTCAGATCGGCGCCTTCGTCGAGGCGCGCGAGGACGACCTGACGATCATCACCCGCAACACCACCGACTCGATCAACCTGCTGGCCAGCGTCGTGCCGGGCAAGGTGCTCGTCGTCGACGTCGAGCACCACGCGAACTTCCTGCCCTGGGCCGAGCACCCGCACGGCGTCACGATCGTGGTCGGTTCCCCGACCGTGACCGCGACCCTGGACCGGATCGAGGCCGAGCTCGAGGGCGAGGCCTACGCGCTGGTCGCGGTCACCGGCGCCTCCAACGTCACCGGCGAGTCCCTCCCGATCGATCGGGTCGTCGCGCTGGCGCACGAGCACGGCGCCCGGGTGCTGGTCGACGGTGCCCAGCTGCTGGCGCACCGGCACTTCTCGCTCACCGCCACCGACGTGGACTACGTCGCCTTCTCCGCGCACAAGCTCTACGCGCCGTACGGCGCCGGGGCACTGGTCGGGCGGGCCGACTGGCTCGACGAGGGTCCCGCCTACCTCTCCGGCGGCGGCGCGGTCCAGCGCGTCGAGCTGCGCGAGACCGTCTGGCAGACCGGCCCGGCCCGGCACGAGGGCGGCACCCCCAACCTGATCGGCGCCGTCGCGCTGGCCGCAGCCACCGAGGCGATCGGTGCCCTCGACCCGCACGTCTGGGCCGAGCACGAGCGGGTCCTGCGCGACCGCCTCGTCCGTGGCATCGAGTCGTTGGCCGACGCCGAGATCGCCCGGCTGTGGGTCGACTCCGACGAGCCGGTCGGCGTGGTCACCTTCACCCTCGAGGACGTCGAACCCGGCTACGTCGCCGCCTTCCTTGCCGCCGAGCACGGCGTCGGGGTGCGTGACGGTCGGTTCTGCGCGCACCCGCTGCTCGCCCGGCTCGGGCTGCCGTTGGGTGGCCTGCGGGTCAGCATCGGCCTGGGCACCAGCTCCGACGACATCGACCGGCTGCTCGACGGTCTGGCGGCCTTCGAGGCGGGCGAGATCCACGGTGACTACCGGCTCGCCGACGGGCTGTGGCACCTGGCCAACGACACCCGGCCGCTGCCGCACGTGCCCGGGCTGCGCGAGCTCGCCGACACGGCGGGACTCTGCGGACCGGAGTGAATGGCGGGCAGCCGCACCAGGCTCGGTAGGCTTCGCCTCGTTATGAGTGAGATCTCCCAGACTGCCGACGCCGCCGCCTCCGACGAGGGGGCGACCTACGACCACGAGGCCTTCCAGGCCAAGTGGCGACCCGTCTGGGACCGGCTCGACCCGTTCAAGGCCGGCCTGCGCGAGGGTGCCGAGAAGCGGTACGCGCTGACGATGTTCCCCTACCCGAGCGGTGACCTGCACATGGGTCACGCCGAGGTGATGGCGCTGCACGACGTGATCGCGCGCTACTGGTGGCAGCGCGGCTACGACGTGCTCAACCCGATCGGCTGGGACTCCTTCGGTCTGCCCGCCGAGAACGCCGCGATCAAGCGCAACGAGCACCCGGCGACGTACACCTATGCCAACATCGAGACCCAGGCGGAGTCCTTCCACCGCTACGGCGTCTCCTTCGACTGGTCCTCGCGGCTGCACACCTCGGACCCGGAGTACTACCGCTGGACCCAGTGGCTGTTCCTGAAGTTCCGTGAGTGGGGCCTGGCCTACCGGAAGAACTCCCCGGTCAACTGGTGCCCCAACGACCAGACCGTGCTGGCCAACGAGCAGGTCCTGGCCGACGGCACCTGCGACCGCTGCGGTGCCGTGGTGACCAAGCGCGAGCTCACCCAGTGGTACTTCAAGATCACCGACTACGCCCAGCGCCTGCTCGACGGGATCGACACCCTCGAGGGCAAGTGGCCCGACCGGGTGCTCAACGCCCAGCGCAACTGGATCGGTCGCTCCGAGGGCGCGCACGTCGTCTTCGAGGTCGAGGGCCACGGCCCCGTCTCGGTCTTCACCACCCGCCCCGACACGCTCTTCGGTGCGACCTTCTTCGTCGTCGCGGCCGACGCCAAGCTGGCCGCCGAGATCTGCGCGCCGGAGCAGCGCGAGGCCTTCGACGCCTACCTGACCGAGGTGCGCAAGGCCTCCGACATCGACCGGCTGGCCACCGACCGGCCCAAGTCCGGCGTCTTCCTGGGCCGGTACGCCGTCAACCCGGTGACCAAGGAGCGGATCCCGGTCTGGGCGACCGACTACGTGCTCGCCGACTACGGCACGGGCGCCGTGATGGGCGTGCCCGGCGGCGACCAGCGCGACTTCGAGTTCGCCACCAAGTTCGACCTGCCGGTCGTGCGCACCGTGGCTCCGCCCGCGGACTTCGAAGGCGGCGCGTACGCCGGCCCCGGCCACGCGATCAACTCGGCCAACGACGAGGTCTCGCTCAACGGCATGGACGTGCCGGAGGCGAAGTCGACGATCATCGCCTGGCTGACTGCCAACGGTCTCGGCAACGGCACGGTTAACTTCCGGATCCGTGACTGGCTGCTGTCGCGGCAGCGGTTCTGGGGGGCGCCGATCCCGGTGATCCACTGCGAGGCCTGCGGTGAGGTCGCGGTCCCCGAGGACCAGTTGCCGGTGCTGCTGCCCGACAACGTCAAGGGCGAGGACCTCAAGCCCAAGGGGTCGTCGCCGCTCGGTGCCGTCGCGTCCTGGGTGAATGTCGACTGCCCGTCCTGCGGTGGCCCCGCGAAGCGCGACACCGACACGATGGACACCTTCGTCGACTCGTCGTGGTACTTCCTGCGCTACGTCTCCCCGAACCTGGACACGGCCGCGTTCGACGTCGAGAAGATGCGCGAGTGGGGCCCGATCGACCAGTACGTCGGCGGCATGGAGCACGCGGTCCTGCACCTGCTCTACTCCCGGTTCTTCACCTACGTCCTGCACGACCAGGGCTACCTCGACTTCGAGGAGCCGTTCACCCGGCTGCTCGGCCAGGGCGTGGTGATCAACCAGGGCAAGAAGATGTCGAAGTCGCTCGGCAACGGCGTCAACCTGGGTGACCAGCTCGACGCGTTCGGTGTCGACGCGATCCGGCTCACCCTGGTCTTCGCCTCCCCGCCGGAGGACAACATCGACTGGGCCGACGTGTCGCCCGACGGGTCGCTGCGCTTCCTCAAGCGCGCCTGGCGGCTGGCGTGCGACGTCACCTCCTCGCCCGGGGTTGACCCGGCGACCGGCGACGTGGCGCTGCGTCGAGTCACCCACAAGACGCTGCACGAGGCCGAAGGTCTGATGGAGACCTACCGGTTCAACGTGGTGGTCGCTCGCACGATGGAGCTGGTCAACGCCACCCGCAAGGCGATCGACAACCCCGAGATCGGTCCGGCGAATCCCGCCGTGCGCGAGGCGGTCGAGGCGGTCGCGATCCTGCTCTCCCTGGTCGCGCCCTACACGGCCGAGGAGATGTGGGACGAGCTCGGCCTCAACCCGGCGCACGAGACCACCGTGGCCCGCGCCGGTTGGCCGACGGTCGACGAGGCGCTGCTGGTCGACGACACCGTCGTCGCCGTCGTCCAGATCAAGGGCAAGGTGCGGGCGCGGCTCGAGGTCTCACCCGCGATCAGCGAGGCCGACCTCGAGGCGGCCGCGCTCGCTTCCGAGGACGTCCAGCGTGCCCTCGACGGTGCGACCGTGCGCAAGGTGATCGTGCGGGCCCCGAAGCTCGTCAACATCGTGGTCTGAGACTCGGAGGATTCATGGGGATCTCGGGTCGGCCCGGTCGGGCTGTCGTCGTCACCGACTCCACGGCCGTCCTCACCGAGGCGCTCGCCGCGGAGTCCGGCATCGAGGTGATCGCCCTCCCGGTGATCATCGACGGGGTCACGTTCTGCGACGGTGAGGCCGGCACCGCGCCGTCCGACATCGTCGCGGCCCTGGCCGCCAAGAAGACGGTCTCCACCTCCCGGCCCTCGCCGGCGATGCTCGGGGAGCTCTACGCCCGGCTCGCCGCCGACGGTGTCACCCACGTCCTGGCGGTCCACCTGAGCGGGGAGATGAGCGGCACCGTCGAGTCCGCGCGGGTCGCGGCCGTGGCCGCGTCCTCGCTGGGGATCGAGGTCGTCGCCGTCGACACCCGGGCCGTCGGACCGTGCCTCGGCTTCGCCGCCCAGGCCGGCGCGCACGCCCTGGCCGGCGGGGCCACGCTCGCCGAGGCCGCGGACGCGGTGATGGCCCGCGCCGACACCACCCGGTCGTACTTCTACGTCGACACCCTGGAGTACCTGCGCCGCGGCGGCCGGATCGGTGCCGCGGCCGCCCTGGTCGGGTCGGCGCTCGCGGTCAAGCCGCTGCTGGCTATCGACGACGGCCACGTGGTCGTGCGGGAGAAGGTCCGTACCGCCAGCCGGGCGTTGGCGCGCCTGGAGGAGATCTCCCAGGAGGCCGCTCGTGAGATGGCGGCCGACGAGGTCGAGGTCGTGGTCGCCCACCTCGCCGCCTCCGACCGGGCCGAGCTGCTCGCCGCCCACCTGCGCGAACAGCTCGGCGACCGGATCCGTGGTGAGATCCGGATGGCCGAGCTCGGCGCTGCCCTGGGCACCCACGTCGGGCCCGGGCTGATCGCGGCCTGCGTGGCGCCGGCGCTCTGACGCGGTGGGGTGGGGGCGCCGGGAGTCGTCCACAGGCGACGCCGTGGGTCCGCGCATCCCCTGATCGCTCCTTGACCCGCGTGGGGCGGGTGCCGCGTTCCTAGCGTTTCCGCATGCGTTCGGAACAGCGGCAGCAGGTCGTCGCACGCCGGCTCGGCAGGATCGCCGGGCTGGACGCTGACGCTCCGCGCGGCGCTGAGCATGACGGTGGGCACGACGCTGCCGACGGCGACCCGGTCCCCGGGCTGGTCCCGATCCCGGGCCGGCACGCCCGCCGGCGCGTGGGGGAGCAGCCGGGCCTGCGGGGGTTCGCCCTCGACGCCCGTCACCTCGGGGTGCTCGCCCTGATCGCCTGCGCCGGGCTCGGCGTCGCGCTGTGGTGGATGCTGGCTCGGACCCCGACGATCCAGACCGACCTCTCCTCGTCGAGCACGGCGTCCAGTGCCACCGCCACCGCCACCTCCTCGGGGAGCAGCGCTCCACTCGTCGACCTGGACGCGACCGGGGCGAGCCCGAGCGAGGTCACGATCGACGTCGCGGGTCGGGTCCGACATCCCGGCGTCCGCACGTTGCCGGCCGGATCGCGCGTGGTCGACGCGTTGGCTGCGGCCGGTGGCGCGCGCCGCGGCGCCGACCTGAGCGGGGTCAACCAGGCCCGGCTGCTGGTCGACGGGGAGCAGATCCTGGTCGGTCGGCGGGGTGCCGGGTCGAGCTCGTCGGCGGCTGCCCCGTCCGGAGCTGGTGGCGCGTCGAGTGCGCTGGTGAACCTCAACACCGCCAGCGCCGACGAGCTCGACACCCTGCCCGGCGTCGGCCCGGTGACCGCGGCCGCGATCCTCGACTACCGCGCCCAGCACGGTGGCTTCGCCGCCGTGGCGGAGCTGCTCGACGTCGACGGCATCGGGGAAGCGACCCTGGCCAAGCTCGAACCGCACGTCACCGTCTGACCCCGCGGCTCCGGGAAGCCGGCTCAGACAGCGATGACCGACCTCCGGATGCCGCTCCTGGCCGCCTCCGCCTGGCTGGGAGCACTCGACGTCGCGCTGCTGCGCTCCGACCCGCACGCCGGTCGGGTGCTGGCTGCCGCCCTGCTCGTGCTCGTGTTGGGGCTGGTCGTCCGGGCCGGCCTCCGGCCGAGGCTGCGCGCCCTGGTCGCGGGAATGGTGGCGGTGCTCCTGCTCGCCGGCTCCGTCGCCGCGGTCCGGCTGGCCGCGGTGGAACGTGATCCGCTCCGGGCCTGGGCCGAGCAGCGGCAGTGGGCCGAGCTGACCGTCACGATCACGTCCGATCCGGCCGAGGTCACCGGCGCGTTCGGGGACAGCGTCGTGACCGGGGTGCTGGTGCACCGGGTGGTCACGGCGCGGGCGCGGGCCGACGTACGGATGCGGGCGGTGGTGGTGGCCGACGCCCGCTGGCTCGATCTCGAGCTGGGGGAGCGGGTCCGGTTCGAGGGTCGTTTGGCGCCGCCCCGCGACCCCGGGGTCGCGGCCCAGGTGACCGTCCCGGCCGAGGCCGCCACCGGCCGGGCGACGACCCTCGCCGTGCTGGAGGCTCCCGACCTCTGGTGGCGCGTCGCCGAACGGCTCCGCGCCTCCATCCGCGACGCCGTCGCGCACCGGCCACCCGAGCAGGCCGCGCTGGTGCCGGCCCTCGTCGACGGCCAGGACGATGCGATCACCCCGGAGCTGGCCGCCGACTTCCGCACCGTCGGGCTGACCCACCTGCTCGCGGTCAGCGGCACCAACCTGACCCTGATGGTCGGCGCGCTGCTGGCGCTGGCCCGGTGGTTGCGGGTGCGCGGCCGCTGGTTGACCCTGGTGGGGGCGCTGGGCATCGCCGGATTCGTGCTGCTCGCGCGGGCCGAACCCAGCGTCGTCCGGGCCGCGGCGATGGGTGCGGTCGGCCTGGTCGCGATGTCGGTCGCCGGTCGGGACCGGGCCCTGCGTGCCCTCGGGGTGGCCGTGCTCGCCCTGCTCCTGCTCGACCCCGGGATCGCGACCTCGGTCGGTTTCGCGCTGTCCGTGCTGGCCACCGCGGGGATCGTGCTGTGGGGTCCGCGCTGGCGCGACGCGATGGCGGGCTGGATGCCCCGCTGGGCGGCCGAGGCGATCGCGGTCCCGATGGCGGCCCAGCTCGCCTGCACCCCGATCATCGCCGCGATCTCGGGGCGGGTCAGCCTGGTCGCGGTCGGGGCGAACCTGCTCGCCGAGCCGGCCGTCGGTCCGGCCACCATCCTGGGGCTCGCCGGCGGGGTCGTCGGTCTGGTCATCCCTCCGCTCGGGCGCCTGGTCGGGATCGGCGCCGGACTGGCCTGCGGCTGGATCATCACGATCGCCCATCGAGCCGCGGAGCTCCCGATCCCCGACCTGCCCTGGGCGGTCTCCGCTCCGACGATCGCGTTGCTGAGCGTGGTCAGCATCGCGATCGCGGTGCTCGGTCCGCGGGTGGTGGCGCGGCGCCGGTGGGCGCTCCTGATCGCGGCGTTCGGGCTGGCACTGACCTGCCTCAGGCCACCCACCCCGGGCTGGCCCGCACCCGGCTGGGTGATGGTGGTCTGCGACGTCGGGCAGGGCGATGCCATCGTGCTGAGGATCGCGCCGGGACGGGCGCTCGTGGTCGACGCCGGGCCCGACCCGAACGCGGTCGACCGCTGTCTCGACGACCTCGACGTGACCGTGGTGCCGCTGCTGGTGCTGACCCACTTCCACGCCGACCACGTGGACGGTCTCGCCGGGGTGCTGCAGGGCCGGCAGGTCGGCGCGATCGAGACCACCCGGCTGGCCGACCCGCCCGGCGGGGTCCGGCAGGTCGAGGAGACCGCACGGGCGGCCGGCGTGGACGTGCGGGTGGCGCCGTACGGAGTGGCGAGGCGGTGGGGACCGGTCACGCTGCAGGCGCTGTGGCCGCCACCCGACTCGCCGACCGAGGGTCCGGGCGACGGGTCGACGGCCAACGAGGCCAGTGTGGTGCTGCTCGCCGAGGTCGACGGCCTGCGGATCCTGCTGACCGGCGACCTCGAACCCGAGGGCCAGGGCGTCCTGGCTCGGCGGCTGCCCGGGCTGCACGTCGACGTGCTCAAGGTCCCGCACCACGGGTCGCGCTACCAGGACTTGGACTGGCTCACCTCGCTGGAGGCGCGGGCGGCGATCGCGTCCGCGGGGCGCGACAACGACTACGGTCACCCGGCCGACGTCACCCTGGACGGGCTGCGCCGGGCCGGTGCCCGGGTCTTCAGCACCGACCGCGACGGCGCGGTCGCGGTGATCCCGCACGACGGCGGCATCAGGATCGTCACCCACCCGGCACGGCGCTGAACCGTCGTCCGACGCGGGGGTGCGATGTGACAGGCTTGGCCCTGATGAACACTCCCGCAGCTGCTGACGTCCTGGGCCGCGTCACGTTGGTCACCGGCAAGGAGGAGTTCCTCTCCGAGCGGACCGTGCACGCCGTCCGTGCAGCCGTCCGCGCCTACGACGCCGACTCGGAGCTGGGGGAGGCGCTCGCCTCCGACCTGACCCTGGCCACGCTGGGCGAGCTCGCCGCCCCGTCGCTCTTCTCCGCGATCCGCTGCGTCGTGGTGCGCGGGTTCGAGAACCTGCCCGACGAGTCGGTCGACGGGCTCCTCGACTACGCCGCCGCACCGTCGGAGGACGTCGCCCTCGTCCTGGTCCACGGGGGCGGGCAGAAGGGCAGCGGCGTGCTGACCAAGCTCCGCAAGCTCAAGACCGTCACCGAGGTGAAGTCCGAGGAGATCAAGGCCAACGAGCTGCCCGGCTTCGTCGCCCACGAGGTACGCCGCCACGGCGGCCGGATCGCCCCCGAGGCCGCCTCCACGTTGATCGAGGCCGTCGGCCACGACCTGCGCTCGCTCGCGGCGGCCGCCGACCAGCTGGTCAGCGACTTCCCGGGCGGTGCCGTCGAGGAGTTCCACGTCCGGCAGTTCTTCGGTGGCCGGGCCGAGGCGAAGTCGTTCGTCGTCGCCGACGCCGCCTTCGCGGGCCGCCGCCAGGCCGCGTTGGAGGAGCTGCGCTGGGCGATCGACGGCGGGACGCCGGCGGTGCTGGTCACCAGCGCCTTCGCCGGCAGCGCCCGCGGCCTCGCGCGCCTGTCCGGGGCGCCCCGGGGAGCCCGCGACGCCGATCTGGCCCGCGACGTCGGCGTACCGCCGTGGAAGCTGCGCAGCCTGCGCGAGCAGCTCCGCGGCTGGACCCCCGAGACTCTCGGTGCTGCCATCCGTGCCGTGGCCCAGGCCGACGCCGACATCAAGGGCGCGGCCAGCGACCCGTCGTACACGCTCGAGCGGCTGGTGCTGACCATCACCGGCCTGCGCGGCCGCTGACGCGCGCGGTGAAATGACGAACCCGGTGAAATGACGAAAGCCCCGCCGAAGCGGGGCTTTCGAGAAGATCAGATCAGAGCGAAGCGGCCTTCTTGAAGATGGCCGACTTGCGGTTCGCGGCCTGGTTGGCGTGGATGACGCCCTTCGAAGCAGCCTTGTCCAGCTTGACGCCGGCCTCGCGAGCGGTGGAGACGGCGAGGTCCTTGTCGCCAGCCTCGACGGCCTCGCGGAACTTGCGGACGGCCGACTTCAGACCGGTCTTGACGGCCTTGTTGCGCTCGTGGGCCTTCTCGTTCTGCTTGTTGCGCTTGATCTGCGACTTGATGTTCGCCATGAGTCCTTCTCAGTTCGGGGGTGCGGTTCAGTTAGGTCTCTCGGATGAGAGTGGTGCGATCCGCCCGGCCCCTCGGGGAAATCAGAGGGGAGAGGCCTAACTGCGAACACGCGACGTCCAAAGTTACCAGCGAGGCTCGCCCTGCCTCAAATCCGGCTCACACCCAGCCGCGACGCTCGGCGAGCCAGGTCCAGCAGACCTCGCCCGTCCACATCGCGTACTCGCGCAGGTACGGCGAGTTCGACACCTTCGGCTGCGCCGCCGAGTAGAGCATGTAGCCCGCGATCAGGGCCAGCATGACATCGATGTGCTCGGGATCCACCTCGCCGAGCAGCGGGTGCGCCGCGATCAGCGGCTCGACGTCGATCCCGTCCCCACGCGGGCCGATGAACAGGGTCAGCGAGTCCAGCCAGGCCGCGCCCCGGACCGCGAAGTTCCAGTCGCACAGCACCATCGATCCGTCCGGACGCACGATCAGGTTGTCGTCGCGGACGTCGAAGTGGACGAGCGTGTCCCCGGCGCTGACCTCGGCGAACCGGGTGGCCAGCTCGGCCGCCTGCTCGGCACCGGGCATGTCGTCGTACTCGCGCAGGACGGTCGACCACAACGCCGGCCAGGCGGCGTACTCCTCGGCGAACGTCGGCACGCCGATCCCCGGCGCCGGCGTCAGCCGCACCGCGGTGTCGACCAGCATCGCCGACGCCGCCTCGACCTGGTCGAGCCGCCACGGGCGGGCCGGCGCGGTGCCCTCGACGAACTCGAAGCCGAGCACCACCCACTCGTCGTCGTCCAACGTCCACTTGAGCCGGGGCGCGGCCAGGCCCGGCGGCAGGGTCCGCGCCCGCTTGGCCTCGGAGCGGTAGGAGGTCGCGGCGTAGGACTGGGCCTTCACCGACGCCGCCTTGATGAAGTGCCGGGTGCCGTCGGCGCAGAGCAGCACGGAGGCCAGGCCCGGCGTGTAGCCGCCGTCGCAGGAGTAGGAGTCGACCACCGTGGTGCCGAGCTTGCGCTCCACCGACCGGCGCACGTGCGGCGGCAGATGCACCCATCCGAGCCGCATCGCGGTCTCGCCATGGGGGATCGTCGTCGGAATCGCCGCGGGCATGCGCACAGGATGTCAGGATCGGCAGGTGCGGATGCTGGTAGTCGGGCTCTCGGCGAGTCTCGGGTTGGTCCTGGCCGGGTGTGGCGGAACCACGCCGGCCACCTCGACGCCGACAAACCTCAACTCGGCGCCGACAACCCTCAACTCGGCGCCCGCAGACCTCAAGTCGACGACGCCGACGCCTTCGCCGAGCATCACCGTTCCCGTGCTGCCCACGCTGAAGGATCAGGGTCTGGTCGAGGGCGGCGACGTTAGCTGGCCGCAGTGCCCGACGGGGATGGGCATCCCTGAGCGCCCGACGCTGGGCAGCCCGATGCCGCTCGACAGCGCCGAGTTCGTCATCCTCGGACTGACCAACGGCCCGGCGTTCACCCCGAACCCGTGCCTGGCGGAGCAGGTCGGCTGGGCCGCGCAGCGCCACCTGCTCACCGCCGCCTACGCGGTGATCAGCCATCCGACCAAGCCCCAGCTCCAGCAGTACGGCGCCGCCGGACCGTTCCCGACGACGACCCGGGTCGGGCGGCTGGCCAACACCGGCTACGCGCAGGCCCAGTTCACGATCGAGACGATGCGGGCCGCCGGTCTGCCCTCACCGACCGTCTGGCTCGACGTCGAGCCGGTCCCGGGGTTCGCCTGGTCGAAGGACCTCGGCGAGAACGCGGCGATCGTCCGCGGTGCGGCCCGGGCCTACACCGACGCCACCTTCCAGATCGGGGTCTACTCGACCACCGCGATGTGGCGGAACATCGTCGGCGACCTGCGGCTCGGGGTGCGGGAGTGGCGGCCGGCCGGGCACACCTCCCGGGCGGAGGCGCTGCGCCGCTGCGGCCCGGAGCGGATGATCCAGGGCGGCACGGCGGTGCTGGCGCAATGGGTCGAGGACGGCCGTGATCGGAACGTGACGTGCCCGGGGGAGTCGGCGTACCTCCCGCTCTGGTTCCACCAGTACTAGCGCGTTTTACGGTCGCTCTCCCAACCATGGGATGATTCGCCCATCATGAGCGCCCCCCGCCCCGGACAGACCGATCCCGCGATCATCCGCAACTTCTGCATCATCGCGCACATCGACCACGGCAAGTCGACCCTGGCCGACCGGATGCTCCAGCTGACCGGTGTCGTGGGCGAGCGCGAGGCCAAGGCGCAGTACCTCGACCGGATGGACATCGAGCGCGAGCGCGGCATCACGATCAAGTCCCAGGCGGTCCGACTGCCGTGGACGGTCACGCCCGAGGCCGCCGAGACGCACGACGTCGAGGCCGGCACCTACATCCTCAACATGATCGACACCCCCGGTCACGTCGACTTCACCTACGAGGTCTCCCGCTCGCTGCAGGCCTGCGAGGCGGCGATCCTGCTCGTCGACGCGGCCCAGGGGATCGAGGCCCAGACGCTGGCCAACCTCTACCTCGCCATGGGCGCGGACCTGACCATCATCCCGGTGCTCAACAAGATCGACCTGCCGAGCGCCAACGTCGAGAAGTACGCGCTCGAGCTGGCCAACCTGGTCGGCTGCGAGCCCGAGGACGTGCTGCTCACCAGCGCCAAGACCGGGCTCGGTGTCGAGGCGCTGCTCAACGAGATCGTCAAGCAGGTCCCGGCGCCCGTCGGTGTCGCCGACGCCCCGGCCCGCGCCCTGATCTTCGACTCGGTCTACGACACCTACCGCGGCGTGGTCACCTACGTCCGGGTCGTCGACGGCAAGCTCAGCCACCGCGACAAGATCAAGATGATGTCGTCCGGCGCGGTCCACGAGATGCTCGAGATCGGCGTGATCAGCCCCGAGCCGATGAAGTGCGACTCGCTCAGCGTCGGCGAGACCGGCTACCTGATCACCGGCGTGAAGGACGTCCGCCAGTCCCGCGTCGGTGACACCGTGACCACCAACAACGGTGCCGCGACCGAGGCGCTCGGCGGCTACGAGCATCCCAACCCGATGGTCTACGCCGGGCTCTACCCGATCGACGGCGACGACTACCCGACGCTGCGCGAGTCCCTGGAGAAGCTCCAGCTCAACGACGCCGCGCTCACCTTCGAGCCCGAGACCTCCGGCGCGCTCGGCTTCGGCTTCCGGATCGGCTTCCTCGGCCTGCTGCACATGGAGATCACCCGGGAGCGGCTCGAGCGCGAGTTCAACCTCGACCTGATCTCGACGGCTCCCAACGTGGTCTACAACGTCATCCTCGACGACGGCCGCGAGGTCGAGGTGACCAACCCGTCGGAGTACCCCGACTCGAAGATCGCCGAGGTCCGCGAGCCGATCGTCAAGGCCACGATCCTGTCGCCGAGCGACTACATCGGCACGATCATGGAGCTGTGCCAGCAGAAGCGCGGCACCCTGCTCGGGATGGACTACCTCTCCGAGGACCGCGTCGAGATGCGCTACATCCTGCCGATGGGCGAGATCGCGTTCGACTTCTTCGACCAGCTCAAGTCCAAGACCAAGGGCTACGCCTCGCTGAACTACGAGTTCGACGGCGAGCAGGCCGCCGACCTGGTCAAGGTCGACATCCTGCTCCAGGGTGAGCCGGTCGACGCGTTCAGCGCGATCGTGCACCGCGACGCCGCCTACTCGTACGGCGTCATGCTGGCCGGCAAGCTCAAGGACCTGATCCCGCGGCAGCAGTTCGAGGTCCCGATCCAGGCCGCGATCGGTGCCCGCGTGATCGCCCGCGAGACGATCCGTGCCATCCGCAAGGACGTGCTCGCCAAGTGCTACGGCGGTGACATCACCCGCAAGCGGAAGCTGCTGGAGAAGCAGAAGGAGGGCAAGAAGCGGATGAAGATGGTCGGCCGCGTCGAGGTCCCCCAGGAGGCCTTCGTCGCCGCGCTCTCCACCACCCAGCCCGCCGAGAAGGGCGACAAGAAGAAGTAGCGTTCCTCCCGTGGATGCTGACGTGCTCGTCATCGGCGGGGGCATTGCGGGGATCTCGATCGCCTACGAGCTCGCCGCCGCGGGCCGGCGGGTGACGCTGCTCGAGGCCGAGTCCACGCTGGCGTTCCACACCACCGGACGCTCCGCCGCGACCTGGGTCGGCACCTACGGCAACCCGCCGGTGCGTGCCCTGACCGCGGCCAGCCACGACCACTTCCTCGCACCGCCCGCGGCCCTGCACGACCCGGCCGACGGTCCGCTCGGGACGCCGCTGGCCTTCCTCCACCTCGCGTCCGTCGGGCTCGAGGAGCTCGCCGTGCAGCTGCACGCCGAGGTCGTCGGCCTCGTCCCCGAGGCGCGGCTCCTCGACGCGGAGCAGGTGGCCGAGCTCGCTCCGATCGTCCGCCCCGCGTGGGTCGGTGCCGCGGTCCTCGAGCCAGGTGCGCTCGAGGTCGACGTCGCCCGACTCCACCAGGGCTACAAGCGGGGCCTGCGAGCACGCGGCGGCGAGATCCGCACCGACGCACGGGTCGCTCACGCCAGCCGCGTCGAGGACGGCCGCTGGCAGGTCCGCACGGAGTCCGGGGAGCAGTACGTCGCCGCCACCGTGGTCGACGCAGCGGGTGCCTGGGCCGATCAGGTGGCGGCGCTCTTCGGGGCCGCTCCGCTCGGCATCGAGCCGCGGTTGCGTTCGGTCTTCATGGTGACCGCCCCGGCCCGACCCGAGGGGATGCCGATGTTGCACAGCCTCGACGAGGCCCACCCGTTCTACCTCAAGGGCGACGCTGGCCAGTACCTCTGCTCTCCGGCCGACGCGACCCCGACCACCCCGCGCGACGCCAAGCCCGACGAGCTCGAGATCGCCCGCGCGATCGAGCTGATCAACGAGGCCACCACGCTGGACGTCCGCTCGATCCGCACGCCGTGGGCCGGCCTGCGCAGCTTCGCCCCCGACGGCTCCCCGGTGATCGGCCCGGACCCGCAGGTGCCCGGTCTGTTCTGGTACGCCGGACAGGGCGGTTACGGGATCCAGATGGGACCGGCCGCGGCCCGGCTGGCGGCCGCGCTGGTGCTCGGCCACGACATCCCCGACGACATCGCCACGCTCGGCTTCGACGTCGCCACGGTGCTGCCGGCGCGGTTCCATGGACGCTGACCACGTCGTTCAGGAGCTCGTCCAGGACTGGGAGCTCACCGCTGACGGCGATCCGCGTCGGGCCGGAACCTCGCTCGTCCTGCCGGTCCTGACCCGCGAGCGCCGCCCCGCCGTGCTCAAGCTCACCGAAGCCGGCCTCCGTGCCGAGCACGAGGCGCTCGCCCTGCAGCACTGGCACGGCCGGGGTGCGGCGACGCTGATCCGGGCCAACCCGCGCCGGGGCGCGTTGCTGATCGAACGGCTCGGCCCCGACCTCGCCGAGGAGTGGGACGTCCGGGCCTGCGAGGTCGTCGGCGCTCTCTTCCGTGACCTGCACATCGCCGCGCCGCCCCAGCTCCCGCTGCTCTCGACCAGGGCCGCCGACATCGCCGAGCGTCTCGCCGCGCTGCCGCGCGGGGTCCCGCTGCCGCCGCGGATGATCGACCAGGCGCGTGCCCTGGCGCGCTCCTTCAGCCGCGACGAGGGGACCGACGGCCGTCTGATCCACACCGACCTGCACTACGCCACCGTGCTCGCCCGCCCGGACGGGAGCCACGCCGCGATCGCGCCGAAGCCGTTGAGCGGCGACCCGCACCACGAGGTCGCCCCGCTGCTGCTCCATCGGTACGACGAGCTCGCCGGCCGCGTCCGCGAGGGAATCAGGGACCGGTTCTTCGCCGCCGTCGACGCCGCGGGGCTCGACGAGCAGCGGGCTCAGCACTGGGTCGTCGTACGGATGCTGGACCACGCCGCACAGCGGCTGGGGGACCGGGAGACGGCGACGCGCTGCGTGGCCATCGCCAAGGCCGTCCAGGACTAGCCAGCCATGGGAGGATCGACCCATGACGACCCCCCGGATCCGATCGGTCAACGTCGGTCGTCCGCGCGACGCCGCGTGGGCGGGCATCGGCTACACCAGCATCGACAAGCGGGCCGTCTCCGGACCGGTCCGGGCCCATCACCGAGGCCTCGTCGGCGACGTCGTCTCCGACACCAAGTGGCACGGCGGACCTGACCAGGCCGTCTACGCCTTCGCCCGTGAGGACCTCGACTTCTGGGAGGGCGTCCTCGGACAGCCGATCCGGGACGGCCAGTTCGGCGAGAACCTCACCACCGAGGGGATCGACGTCAACGAGGCGGTCGTGGGCACCCGGTGGCGGATCGGAACAGCGCTGCTCGAGGTCGCCCACGTCCGCACGCCCTGCAACGACTTCAAGAACTGGATGGGCACCTCCGGTTTCGACAACAAGGCGTGGGTCAAGCGCTTCACCGCGGAGTGCAGGCCGGGTCCCTACCTTCGAGTGATCGAGGAGGGCGAGCTCGCCGCGGGGGACGAGATCGTCGTCGTCTCGGTGCCTGAGCACGCGATCACCATCTCGGAGATGTTCCGGGCCGTGAACCTCGACCACAGCATGCTTCCGCGGCTGCTGGAGATCGACGGTCTGGTGGAGGAGGTCCGGCTCAAGGCGAGCAGGATCGCAGAAGGCCTACCGCCAGCTCGCACCAGCATCTAGTCTCAGCGGCACTCGCATCGGCGCGACGGAGGGGACCCCACCCATGCAGAGCAACGACACCACCGCACCCATCTCGGGTGACACCAGCTTCCTGGACCACATGCCGGCCAACGTGGCCGTGCAGTTCCTGGACCGGGTCGCAGCGGACCCGGACGGCGAAGCCTTCCTGTTCCCGCACCTCGACGGGCACGACGTCGACCCGGACGACAACCACGAGCAGGTCGACGGCGACCACCACGAGCACTGGCACGCGGTGCGCTGGCGGGAGGTCGGCGAGCGGGTCACCAAGATCGCGGCCGGTCTGGTCAGCCTCGGCATCGAGCTCGAGCAGCGCGTCGGGATCGCGTCGGCGACGCGGTACGAGTGGATCCTCGCCGACCTCGGCATCATGTGTGCCGGTGGCGCGACGACCACCGTCTACCCCTCGAGCAAGGACGACGACGTCAACTGGATCCTCGGTGACTCCGAGTGCCGGGTGGTCTTCGCCGAGGACGACGAGCAGATCGCCAAGATCGAGAAGCACGCCGCCGAGCTCGGCCAGCTGACCACCATCGTCACCTTCGAGGGCACCGCCGACGGCCAGCGCGTGATCAGTCTCGACCACCTCGAGACGCTCGGTGAGGAGTACCTCGCCACGCGCGAGCACCTGATCCGCGACATCGCCGCCCAGATCCGGCCCGAGCAGCTGGCCACGCTGGTCTACACCTCCGGCACCACGGGCCGCTCCAAGGGCGTCCGGCTGCTGCACCGCTCGTGGGTCTACGAGGGCGAGGCGATCAAGGCGCAGAACATCCTCAGCGCCGAGGACCTGCAGTTCCTCTGGCTGCCGATGTCGCACGTGTTCGGCAAGGTGCTGCTGTCGACCCAGCTCGCGGTCGGCTTCCCGACCGCGATCGACGGCCGGGTCGACAAGATCATCGACAACCTGGCGGTCATCCGCCCGACCTTCATGGGCGCCGCGCCGCGCATCTTCGAGAAGGCCTACTCCCGGATCGTCACCATGGTCGAGGCCGAGGGTGGGGCGAAGAAGAAGCTCTTCGACCGCGCCTTCGCCGTCGGCAAGAAGTACGACGCCCTGATCGAGGCCGGCCAGAACGTGCCGGTCACGCTGCAGGTCCAGCACACGTTGTTCGACATCCTGGTGTTCCGGAAGATCCGGGGACGTTTCGGTGGCCGGGTGCGCTTCTTCATCTCCGGCTCGGCGGCGCTCAACCCCGAGATCGCGGCCTGGTTCCACGCCGCCGGCATCCTCATCCTCGAGGGCTACGGGATGACGGAGAACTCCGCCGGTGCCACCGTCAACCACCCGGAGGGCAACCGGATCGGCACCGTGGGCCCGGCCCTGCCGGGCAGTGCGGTCCGGATCGGGGAGAACGACGAGGTCCAGATCAAGGGCCCGCACGTGATGGAGGGCTACCACAACAACCCCGAGGCCAGCGCCGAGGCGTTCACCGCCGACGGCTGGTTGCGCACCGGTGACAAGGGCGCGATCGACGCCGACGGCTACCTGAGCATCACCGGCCGGATCAAGGAGATCTTCAAGACCTCCGGCGGCAAGTACATCGCACCCAACCAGATCGAGGCGAAGTTCAAGGCGGTCTGTCCGTACGCCAGCCAGTTCGTCGTCTTCGGCGCCGAGCGGAACTTCGCGGTCGCGCTGATCACCCTCGACCCGGACGCGATCGCAGGCTGGGCCGAGGAGAACGGGCTGGGCGGGTCGTCGTACGGCGACATCGTCGCGGCGCCGCAGACGCACGCGATGGTCAGCGAGTTCGTCGAGCAGCTCAACGGCCAGCTCAACCGCTGGGAGTCGATCAAGAAGTGGGAGATCCTCGACCACGACCTCTCGATCGAGTCCGGGGAGCTGACCCCCTCGCTCAAGGTGAAGCGCGCGATCGTGGAGAAGAACAACGCCGCGACCATCGAGAGCTTCTACGCCTGACGCGGTGGGGAGGGACCTTCGCCCGGTTGATTTGTTCGAACAAATGTTCGAACATTGAGAGGTGGCAGCCCCTGTTCAACCGCTCACGCGGACGCGACCCGCGACGGGCGCTGCTGCGGCAGCCGGCACCCTGGCCGAGATCGAGCGGTTGCGCGAGCAGATGCGCCGGATGGAGCGCTCCGCTCCGCAGCGGCGTGACCTGGAGACGCTGCCCGCGCTGCGGGAGCTGATCCAGCTCCAGGCCGGGGGAGTCTACGAGGTCGATCCGGCCGAGGCCGGTCCCAGCCTGGCCTGGGGACTGCTGGCCGGCCTGTCCGCCGCCGGGTCGTGGAGCGCGATCATCGGGGTGCCCGACTTCGGCGCCGAGGCGGCGGCCGAGCTCGGCGCGCGCCTGGAGCGGGTGATCTGCGTCCCCGACCCGGGCGAGGGCTGGCTGGAGGCCACCGCGGCCCTGATCGACGTGGCCAGCCTGATCATCGTGCGCCCCACGAAACGGGTGCCCGAGGGAGTCGCCAGCAAGATCGCGGCCCGGCTGCGGACCCGTGAGGCGGCCCTGATCTCGCTGGGTCCGTGGCCGCGCGCCGAGGTCCGGCTCACCGCGACCCAGCCGCGCTGGGTCGGCGTCGGACAGGGCCACGGCCGGCTCCAGGCTCGCCAGGTCCGGATCGAGGCACGGCGGGGAGGTGCCCCGGCCCGGAGCGCGGAGCTGTGGTTCCCGACCATCACCGGCGAGGTCGCCCCGACCCGGGCGCCGGGCCTGCAGCAGGCCCCGGACGTGAGGGCCGCCGGATGAGGGTGCTCGTGCTGTGGGTGCCCGACTGGCCGGTCGCCGTCGGTCTGCGGGGTCGCGACCTGCCGGGCCACGTCGCCGCGGCGGTCTTCCACGCCAACCGGGTGGTGGCCTGCAACGACGCCGCTCGAGAGGCAGGCGTCCGTCGGGGGATGCGCCGTCGTGACGCGCAGTCGCGCTGTCCGGAGGTGATCGTCCTCGACTCCTCCCCGGACCAGGAGGCGCACGGGTTCGAGGAGGTGCTCGGAGCGCTCGAGGCACTGCGGCCCGGGGTGGCGCCGCTGCGTCCCGGACTGGTCGCGCTGCGCTCGCCCGGTCGCTTCTACGGCGGGGACGAGGAGGCGGCCGCGGTGCTGGCCGAGGCCGTCGTCGGGCTCGGGCTGCGTGACGTCCGGATCGGGGTTGCCGACGACCTCTTCACCGCCGAGCAGGCCGCACGCTCGCGGGAGCGCCAGGAGTCCCTGGTCGTGCCGCCCGGTGGCTCAGGGGATTTCCTGCGACCGCTCTCGGTGGGAGTGCTGGACGATCCCGACACCGTCAGCCTGCTGCAGCGTCTCGGGCTGATGACGCTGGCCGACCTGGCAGCCGTCCCGGCCGCCGGGGTGGCGGCCCGGTTCGGCCGCCAGGCGGCCTGGGTCCACCGGGTGCTGACCGGACGCGCCGAGGAGGGGCTGGCACTGCGCCAGGTGCCCCCTGACCTCACCGTCGAGGTGGGCTTCGAGCCGCCGCTGGCCGATGCCGAGGCGGTCGCCTTCTCCGCCCGGCGGACCGCCGAGGAGTTCGTCACCCGGCTGGCCCACCACCAGCTGGTCTGCACCGACGTCACGATCGAGATCTCCGACGCGGCGGCCGACGAGGTGGTCTCGACCCGGCGCTGGCTGCACCCGCGCTGGTTCGGCGCGAGCGACCTGATCGACCGGCTGCACTGGCAGATCACGGGGAGCCTGCGCACCGGCGGGATCGGTGCGCCGGTCACCCGGGTGCGGTTCGTGCCCGAGACGGTGGTGGCCGAGTCGGTGCACGCCGACGGGCTCTGGGGCGGCTCCGACGCCCGCGTCGAGCGTGGCATCGCCCGCGTCCAGGGGCTGCTCGGTCCCGACGCGGTGCTGGCTCCCGTGCTCCAGGGAGGCAGGACGCCGGCCGAGCGTCAGGCGATGGTGCCCTGGGGCGTCCGCCCGACCGGCCTGCGACCGCGCGAGCTGCCCTGGCCGGGCACCATCCCGGCGCCGTACCCCGCCCGCGTGCTGACCACCCCGGTGCCCGCCGGGGTGATGGACGCAGGGGGTCGCCCCGTCGTGATCGGCTCCCGGGGAGCGGTCAGTGCCGACCCCAGCCGGTTCCGTCCGCACCCCGGCGAGGCGTGGCTGCCGGTCAGCGCCTGGGCCGGGCCGTGGCCGGTCGACGACGCCTGGTGGGAGCCGGCCGGGACGGGCGCGCGCAAGGTGGCCCGGTTCCAGATCGTCGCCGCCGACGGTCGGGCCTGGCTGCTCACCTGCGACGGCGACCACTGGGTGACCGAGGCGTCCTATGACTGAGCAGCATGCGCACGAGGGGAGGTGCGGCTGATGGGCTGGGAGAACCCGGAGATGCCGTGGCGTGAGCTGGAGAAGCGGCTCTCGGGCAAGCCGATCAACCTGCACGACGTCCCGATCTCGCACCGTCGGCGGAAGATCCCGCTCGAGGTCACCGCCCCGACCGGGGCCACGACGCCGTACGCCGAGCTGCACGCCCACTCCCACTTCAGCTTCCTCGACGGCGCCTCGTCCCCGCGTGACCTCGTCGCCGAGGCGGTCCGGCTGGGCCTGAGCGGGTTGGCGATCACCGACCACGACGGCTTCTACGGTGCCCCCGCGATGGCCGAGGCGATCAAGCTGCTGCGCGCCGGCACGCCCGACGGTGAGGAGCCCTACCAGCTCGCCACCGTCTACGGCGCCGAGCTCTCCCTGGGTCTGCCCGGACCGCAGAACGGGATCGCCGACCCGGCCGGGCAGCACCTGCTGGTGCTCGCCCGCGGGGTGGAGGGCTACCACCGGCTGGCCGGCGCGATCACCGAGGCCCAGCTGCGCGGCGACGAGAAGGGGCGCCCGGTCTACGACCTCGACGAGCTGGTCGACCGTTCCCGCTCGGGCGGGCAGGGGCACTGGCAGATCCTGACCGGGTGCCGCAAGGGGTTCCGTGACCGCGACCAGATCGAGAACCTGGTCGACTGGTTCGGTGCGGAGAACGTCGCCGTCGAGCTGATCGACCACGGGCTGCCCACCGACACCTCCACCTGCGACCGGCTGGCCGGGCTGGCCCGCGACCTCGGGCTGCCTACCGTGGCCACGGGCAACGTGCACTACGCCACCCCGCAGAACAGCCGGCTCGGCGACGCGATGGCCGCCGTCCGCGCCCGTCGGGCCCTGCCCGAGATGGCCGGCTGGCTGGCTCCGCACGGCGGCGCGCACCTGCACAGCGGCGACGAGATGGCTCGCCGGTTCGCCCGGTTCCCCGGCGCTGTCGCGCGCTCGGTCACGATCGCCGCCGAGTGCGCCTTCGACCTGCAGCGCGCCAAGCCGGAGCTGCCGAGCCGCAACATCCCCGACGGCCACACCGCGGGGAGCTGGTTGCGCGAGCTCACCGAGACCGGCTTCGCCGAGCGGTACGCCGACGCCTACCGCCACGACCCGGACTTCGTCGCGCGGGCTCGCGCGCGGGTCGACCACGAGCTGAACGTGATCATCGACAAGAACTTCCCCGGCTACTTCGTGATCGTGCACGACATCGTCGCCTTCGCCCGCGGCCGCGGGATCCTCTGCCAGGGCCGGGGCAGCGCCGCGGCCAGCGCGGTCTGCTACGCGCTCGGGATCACCGCGATCGACCCGGTCTTCTACGGGCTACCGTTCGAGCGGTTCATCTCCATCCACCGCGAGGAGGAGCCGGACATCGACGTCGACTTCGACTCCCGGCGGCGCGAGGAGGTGATCCAGTGGGTCTACGAGACCTACGGCCGGCGCAACGCGGCCCAGGTCGCCAACATCGTCGGTTACCGCCCCAAGATGGCGATCCGTGACGCGGCCAAGGCGCTCGGTCACTCACCCGGCCAGCAGGACGCCTGGAGCAAGCACATGTCGAGCTGGACCCGGATCGAGACGCCGACGGGGGAGACCGGCGAGGCCGCCGTACCGCCGGCGGTGGTGGACCTGGCGGGGCAGTTCCTCGGGGCGCCGCGGCACCTCGGGATCCACTCCGGCGGGATGGTGCTGACCGAGCGGCCGATCGGGGAGGTGGTGCCGATCGAGCGTGCCCGGATGGACAAGCGCACCGTGCTGCAGTGGGACAAGGAGGGCTGCGAGTTCATGGGGCTGGTGAAGTTCGACCTGCTCGGGCTCGGCATGCTCAGCGCCCTGGACCACCTGATGCTGATGATCCGTGAGCACCTGGGGGAGTCGTGGACCCTGGCCTCCATCCCCAAGGAGGAGCCGGCGGTCTACGACATGCTCTGCCGGGCCGACTCGATCGGGGTCTTCCAGGTCGAGTCCCGCGCCCAGATCGGCACCCTGCCGCGGCTGCAGCCGCGCTGCTTCTACGACCTCGCGATCGAGATCGCACTGATCCGACCCGGGCCGATCCAGGGCGGCGCCGTCCACCCCTACGTCCGACGCGCGACCGGCAAGGAGGAGGTCACCTACGCCCACCCGGTGCTGATCCCGGTGCTCGAACGCACCCGCGGCGTGCCGCTCTTCCAGGAGCAGCTGATGGAGATGGGCCGCGTGCTCGGCGACTTCGACGCCGACGACGCCGACCTGCTGCGCCGCGCGATGGGCTCCAAGCGCGGGGTCGAACGGATCGAGTCGCTCAAGGAGCAGTTGCTCGCCGGGATGCTGGACAAGGGGCTGACGCCCGAGCAGGCCGGGGCGATCTACCTGCAGATCCTCTCGTTCGCGAACTTCGGGTTCGCCGAGTCGCACTCGCTCAGCTTCGCCAAGCTGGTCTACGCCAGCTCCTGGTTCAAGCTGCACTACCCCGGCGCGTTCCTGGCCGCGCTGCTGCGGGCCCAGCCGATGGGCTTCTACTCGCCGCAGTCGCTCACCCAGGACGCCGTCCGGCACGGCGTGGAGGTACGCCGCCCCGACCTGCTGCTCTCCGGGGCGATGGCCGACCTGGAACTGCTGGGGGACGGGACAGGGACGACCGGGTTCGACGTCTGCCTGCACGACGTGAAGGGCACGACCCCGTGGATCCCGGGGACCCCGGACCCGACCCCGCACCACCGCCGCGACGGGCGGTACGCCGTCCGGCTCGGGCTGGACGAGGTCCGGGGGATCAGTCGGGAGACGGCCGAGGCGATCGTGGCGGCGCGTGCGGAGGCGCCGTTCCGGGACATGCCGGACCTGGCACGCCGGGCGGGGTTGGACACCGCCCAGCTGGAGGCGTTGGCGACAGCCGGCGCGATCAGCGGGCTCAGCCGGCGCGAGGCCCTGTGGGCGGCCGGGTGGAGCGAGTCGCCCGACCACCTGCCGGGCACGGCACCGACGGTGCCCGCCCCGGACCTGCCGGCGATGAACGAGGTCGAGGAGACCCTGGCCGACCTGTGGGCCACCGGGATCACCCCGGACGCGCACCCGTTCGCCCACCTGCGCGTCCAGCTCGGCGGCTCCGGGGTGCACTCGGTCGCCGGACTCCGGGACGTGGCGCACGGCACCCGGGTCACCGTCGGCGGGATGATCACGCACCGGCAGCGACCCGGCACCGCCGGTGGCGTCACCTTCCTCAACCTCGAGGACGAGACCGGGATGCTCAACGTGGTCTGCACGGCCGGAGTCTGGGCGACGTACCGGAAGGTGGCCACCAGCGCCTCGACGATGCTGGTCCGGGGGATCCTCGAGCGGCAGGACGGGGCGGTCAACCTGGTCGCCGATCGGTTGGCGCCGTTGGCCGAGCTGTTGCCCGGAGCCGGCGCGGCGTTGCAGAAACGTCATCGCTCACGCGACTTCAGATGAGGCAGGATCGGGGGTGTGATCCTCGATCCTGCCGAGACCGCGGCGGTCGACGCCCTCTTCGGCGCCGCGTTCGCCCGTGGCACCACCCCGGGGCTGGTCTACGCCGTCGTCCGGGACGGCGAGATCCTGCACGCCGCCGCGCTCGGCACGACCGTCCCCGACGGCGACGTGCGGCCCACCGTGGACAGCGTCAGCCGGATCGCGTCGATGTCGAAGTCCTTCACCGCCGCGGCGGTCCAGCTCCTCGTCGAGCAGGGCCGGCTCGCGCTCGAGGACCCCGTCGCCCGCTACGTCCCGTCCTTCCAGCCGATGCACTCCGGCGACGCCGGCACGGTCACGGTGCGCCACCTGCTCACCATGAGCGGAGGACTCCTCACCGACGATCCCTGGGGCGACCGGCTCGAGCCGCAGACCCCGGCCGAGCTCGACGCCTTCCTGGCTGCGGGGTTCCGCACCGGCGCCCGACCCGGCGAGATCTTCGAGTACGCCAACCTCGGCTACGCCGTCCTCGGACGCGCGATCGACGCGGTGGTCGGGGAGGACGGCGGCTTCCGACGGTTCGTCGTCGAGGAGATCACCACCCCGTTGGGCATGACCGCGACGCAGTACGACGCCTCCGCCGTTGGCCCCGACCTCATGCCCGGCCACCAGCGCCGGTCGGCCGGGTGGACGCCGGAGCCGCCGGTCAGCCCCGGCACGTTCTCGGCGATGGGTGGGCTGCACTCCTCCATCCGGGACCTGACCACCTGGGTCGCGGGGTTCACCGACGCCTTCCGTCACCCCGACGCCCCGCACCCGCTGAGCGCCGCGGCGCGCCGCGAGATGCAGCAGGGACAGCGCTTCATCGCGATGACGACGACCGAGCCGATGCACGCGGCCGGATACGGCTTCGGCCTGGTCATCGAGCACCACGCCGATCACGGCCACGTCGTCCAGCACAGCGGCGGCTACCCGGGCTACGGCTCCCACATGCGCTGGCACCTCGGCACCGGTCTCGGGGTGATCGTGCTGGGCAACGGCACCTACTGCGCCCCGGTCCCGGCGGCCGTGGACGCCCTGCGCCAGCTGGTCCTCGCCGAGCGGCGCCGTCAGCCGACCCCGACCTGTCCGGTCGACGTCACCGAGCAGCTCGTCGAGGAGGTCACCCGTCGACTGCTCGCCGGAGACACCTTCACCGACCCGGCGATCGTCACCTTCAACGTCCCCCTGGACGTGCCGGGGGAGGAACGTCAGGCTCAGCTCGCCGCCCAGCACGACCTGGTCGGCGCGATGCGCCAGCCCCCGGATCCGCTCCGCCCCGTCGCGCACGGCCTGGGCCGGATCACCTGGTCGATCCCGGCCGATCGTGGCCGCTACGACGTCGAGATCAAGATCGCGCCGACCTTGGAGCCACGGATCCAGCAGCTGACCGTCACGGGAGTTCCGGACGTCGTCGCCTGAGCGCCTAGGATCGTTCGGTGCCATCCGCCCTGCCTGACGGCGATCCCGCCCCGCTCGACGGGGCACTCCCGGCGGCCTCCCTCGCCCAGCTCGGCACCCGCCCGTTCGGCTTCTACCTCCACGTGCCGTTCTGCGCGGCCCGCTGCGGGTACTGCGACTTCAACACCTACACCGCCAGCGAGCTCGGCCCCGTCGGTGGTCACCCGGGGGCCTCGCGCGCCAGCTATGCCGAGGCCGCGATCCAGGAGATCCGGTTCGCCCGGCAGGTGCTCGGCGACCGCGACCTGCCGGTGGAGACGATCTTCTTCGGCGGCGGGACGCCGACCCTGCTCGACTCGGCCGACCTGGTCGCGATGATCGACGCGGTCCGCTCCGAGTTCGGCCTGGTGGCCGGCGCGGAGGTCACGACCGAGGCCAACCCGGACTCCGTCACCCCGGAGAGCCTCGCGGTGCTCGCCGCCGGAGGCGTGAACCGGATCAGCTTCGGCATGCAGAGCGCGGTCCCGTCGGTGCTGCGGATCCTGGACCGCACCCACGACACCGCCAACGTCCCGCGCGCGGTCGCGGCCGCGCGGGCGGCCGGGATCGAGCAGGTC
Source organism: Nocardioides sp. JCM 18999 (assembly GCF_055391175.1). Lineage (NCBI taxonomy): Bacteria > Bacillati > Actinomycetota > Actinomycetes > Propionibacteriales > Nocardioidaceae > Nocardioides > Nocardioides sp. JCM 18999. Next base: position 2,034,131 of record NZ_AP043887.1, on the reverse strand, counting down.
AGCCTCGACCTGATCTACGGCACGCCGGGGGAGTCGGTCCCCGACTGGCAGACCTCGATCGAGGCCGCCCTGGCGTGCGAGCCCGACCACATCTCGGCCTACTCCCTGATCGTCGAGGACGGTACGGCGCTGGCCCGTCGTGTCCGACGCGGAGAGATCCCGATGCCGGTCGAGGACGACCTGGCCGACAAGTACCTGCTCGCCGACGAGGCGTTCACCGCCGCAGGTCTCGGGTGGTACGAGGTTTCCAACTGGTCCCGTGACGCCGCCACCCGGTGCGAGCACAACATGCTCTACTGGCGCGGCGACGACTGGTGGGGCATCGGACCCGGCGCGCACTCGCACGTCGGCGGCACCCGCTGGTGGAACGTCAAGCACCCCGTCGCCTGGGCCGACCGGGTCGCCGCGGGGCACTCGACCGCGCAGGCGCGTGAGGTGCTGAGCGACGACGACCGCCACGTCGAACGGATCCTGCTGGAGCTCCGCTTGGCCGACGGCCTGCCGCTCGATGTGCTCACGGACGCGGCCCTGGTCGACGTACCGGTGCGGGACGGGTTGGCCGTGCGCGACGGCGACCGGCTGAAGCTGACCACCCGCGGACGACTCCTCGCCGACGCGGTGGTGCGGGATCTGCTGGGCTGAGCGCCTAGGCTCGGGTGGATGGAGACCTCGCCCGCACGCCGCACCCTGACCCGTCCGCACCAGGGACGGATCTTCGCGGGCGTCTGCGCCGGCATCGCGCGACGTTTCGGCGTCAGCCCCTGGCTGGTGCGGTTCGTCTTCCTGGCCAGCTGCCTCCTGCCCGGCCCCCAGTTCGTGGTCTACATCGCGCTGTGGGTGCTGGTGCCCGAGGACGAGCGCTGAGGGACTAATAGGGGTCCCGATGCAAGCCGTCATCCAGGACAGGTATGGACCTCCTGACGTCCTTCGGCTGGGGAAGCTCCCGGAGCCCGTCCCCGCCGATGACGAGGTGCTGCTGCGCGTGCGCGCGGTCTCCTTGAACGGCTCGGACCGCGAGAACCTGGCGGGAGATCCGGCGTACGCGCGGTGGACCAACGGCCTGCGGCGACCGAGGCACCCGGTGCCGGGATCCGACGTTGCAGGCGTCGTTGCCGCGGTCGGCCGTGCGGTCACGGAGTACGCCGTCGGCGACGAGCTGTTCGGCGAGCTGGCCGGATACCGCGGTGGGCTGGCCGACTATGTCTGCACGCGACCCACGCTGTTGGCCCGGAAGCCGGCCGGGCAGTCGTTCGTGGATGCTTCGACGATCCCGCAGGCGGGCGGCATCGCGCGCAGAGCGACGGCCGACGTCCGACCGGGAGACCGGGTCCTCGTCAACGGCGCGGGCGGTGCCGGCGGAGTGTTCGTCGTCGCGCTGGCCAAGCACACTGGGGCCGAGGTGACGGCGGTCGACACGGCCGACAAGGTCGACTTCCTGCGCGAGATCGGAGCCGACCACACGATTGACTTCGCCACGCAGGACTGGGCCGACGAGCGCGAGAGGTTCGACCTGATCGTGGATCTCGTGGCGACCCGCTCGCCGTTCCGTGTGCACCGCGCCCTGCGGCGGGGCGGGAGGTACGCGATGGTGGGCGGCCTGGCCAGGATCCTGCTCGGCACGGCAGTCGCCGGCCCGCTGGTCGGACGAGCCACCGGCAAGAGGGTCGGCGTACTCGTCGTCCCCCAGTCGCGAGCCGAGCTCGAGACGGTGACCGCTCTCGTGACCCAGGGGGCGGTGACGCCGCGGATCGACCGCGTGTACCCGCTCCAGGATGCTCCCGCTGCCTTCGCCCGACTCGCTGCCGGCGAAAGCCGAGGCAAGCTCGTGGTCGAAATGTCCGAGGGCTGACAATCGGCCGAGTGCGACACTGAGACGATGGGTGAGCCGAAGACGGGGCCGACGGACGCGAGCGTCGAGGACTTCCTGCATGCCGCGACCCCCGCTCGACGGCAGGAGGACGGCCTCCGTCTCGCCGAGATCTTCCACGAGGTCACGGGTGCTGAGCCGATCCTGTGGGGTCCGTCGATCGTCGGTTACGGCAGCTATCGCTACGTGTCGCCCTCGGATCCGCGCAGGCGCGGCGAGTGGCCCAAGACCGGGTTCTCCCCGCGCAAAGCGCAGTTGTCGCTCTACGGCCTCAAGGACCTGCCTGAAGGCGCCGCGTTGTTGCCGTCGTTGGGGACCTACACCGAAGGCGCAGGATGCGTCTACGTCAAGAAGCTCAGCGACATCGACGTCGACATTCTGCGCCGCTTGATCGCGATCGCCTGGTCCCGGTCCGACGACCCGATGCCGACGCCCTAGGTAGCGACACGACCGGCGCGCCCCGGTAGCCGATCCGGATGTTTGGGCACGCTACGGTCCTCCGGTGAAGTGGCATGCGTTGGTGATCTTGACGGGCGTGGTGATGGCCGCGTCGGCATGTGGAAGCGGCTCCAACGGCACCAGCGACCAGTCAATGGAGACGAGCGGAGCTGGCAGTGAAGACTGGGCCATCGCGGCCGCGGCGCCTGCGTTTGCTGCGCACTTCACCGATCCCCTCTACGAGGACGTCTCGGACGAGACCACCCCGTTCGGGTCGGACGAAGGCGCTGACATGTTGGCGATCTGGGACGAACGTCGCGACGAACTCGGCCCCGACTCCACCGTTGCCGATGTGCTCGAAGGCAATCCGCGCGAGTACTTGAGAAGCAAGTCCTTTGACGATGCCATGGCTGTCCAGGCGGCTGGGTTCACTCTGCTTCGCCTCACCGGCCACATCGACCCCGAAGGCAAGCGGGCCACGCTTGAGGCACTGGATCAGCTGATGAGCCCCGACCTGTTCGGGGAGAACCCAGCGATGGTTCGCCAAAGGGATGACCTACGGACCTGGGTCGAGTAGCACGAACTCAACTCGCCGAGGGTGCGTCCGGTTCGGGGCGAACTGGCGCGCTCAGCGGCAGAGTCGGGCTTCGCCCGCATCGCAGCCGATCCGGGCAATCAAGACGCTCTCGACACAGCCTTGAGGATGCCCCGACCCGGCCGGGCATCTTCGTCGCCGCTGAGAGACTCCCACCATGTCCGGACTCGAGATCCTGCTCGCCCTCGCGATCGCCGTCGGCCTGGTCGGCATCCTGGTGCCACTGCTGCCGGGCAGCCTGTTGGTCCTAGGCGCGATCGGAGTCTGGGCGCTGACCGAGGGCGACACCACCGGCTGGGCGGTCCTGGTCGGTACGACGCTGCTGATCGCGGCCGGCGCAGTGGTCAAGTACCTGATCCCGGGTCGACGACTGCAGCGCGACGGCGTACCGAACCGATCGCTGTTCGCGGGCGCCGTGCTCGGCGTGGTTGGGTTCTTCGTGATCCCGGTCGTCGGGCTGCTGATCGGCTTCGTAGCAGGGGTCTACCTCGCCGAGTGGTACCGGCTCTCCTTGCGTGAGGCCGGACCGGCCACCGTAGCGGCACTCAAGGCTGTCGGGCTCGGCATCCTGATCGAGCTCTCCTTCGCCGTCCTTGCCGCCGTCGTGTGGGTCGTGGCCGCCGTGTCGACGTCGTGACCGTTGCCCTGGCCCGGGTCGTCGCGGCTCTTTACGGTCTCTCCGATTTCGTCGGCGGCGTCGCAGCACGCCGGGGGTCAGCCTGGCCGGTCGGCCTGCGAGCGTAGCCGCCCTCAACGCGGCAGGAGCGGGCGGGCGCAGTCGCCGTCAACGCGCATGAGCGAACGATTCGGCCCTAGCCTTCAACTATGCCGGAATTGGACGACGAGTCATTCGATACCCGACGGCACCGGGACGCGGACCTGGGCGCGGTCCTTCAGTCATGGGTGGACGACGCCAGGGCCGTGCCTGCTGAACTTGAAGGACCGCTTGAGGCTCCCGGAATGGACCCACGTTGGGTCCTGAAGATCCGCTCTGAGCAACTCGAAGCAGACGTTCTGCTGTTCTACGGTCCGTACATCGACGTCGCTGCCTTCCGCCCATCCAGCCCGGATGCTGGCGCGTTCGTCGGAGGAACGGAGAACCTCACCGACGACGGTTTGATTGAGATGCTGCACGATCTCGAATCAGCCGCACTCGGTGGTGACCTGCCGTCGTGGCTTCGCTACGCAGGCACGTAGCCGAGCACCGCTCATCGGCTGCTAGTTCCATTGACGCTACGGCCGGGTTCTGACGAGTCTCGGTCGAGGTGTCCGGGACTGTCGCTCTCACATCGGCTGCCCACCCGTGGGTGTGGCTCTCTCATGGCCTGCGCGGTCCCGGACGCTGCTGGGTCTGAGTGGCTCAAGAAGGGATTGCTCTGCTCGTAGCAGCGGTGCCCTCACGACCCGTCCAATCGGAACGGAGTTGAGGAGCATGCGATGGCATCCACACCACGGGTCGTGATCGGAATGGACCCCCACAAACGCTCAGTCACGATTGAAGTCATGGCCGCTGATGAGCAGATCCTCGGCGGTAGCCGGTTCACCACCGACACCCCGGGATTCACCACGATGACCAACTACGCCAAACGGTGGCCCGACCGGGTCTGGGCCATCGAGGGCTGCAACGGCATCGGCCGCCACGTAGCGATGCGGCTCCTGGCCCAAGGCGAAGACGTGGTCGACGTGCCCCCGAAGCTCTCAGCCAGGGCCCGGGTCTTCGCGACCGGGCAAGGACGCAAGACCGACGCCACCGACGCCCACTCGATCGCGTTGGTCGGCACCAGAATGAGCGGCCTACGGCCCGTCGTCGCCGATGCCCAGCTTGAGGTCCTGCGGCTCCTGGCTGATCGACGCCGAGCCTTGGGGCGAGGAACACACCCGCAAGGTCTCTCAACTCCATGCCCTGCTGCCGGAACTACTGCCTGGCGGAGCGAAGAAGGCCCTCTCCGCCGCCCAAGCCAAGGCCCTCCTGACCAAGGTCCGACCCCGCGATGTGGTCGGCAAGACCCGCCGCCGGCTGGCCGCTGAGCTCGTCGCGGATCTGGAGCAGATCTACGCCCGGAAGAAGGCCGCGGACAAGGAACTCAACGCCCTAGTGGCCGCGACCGGAACCGGCCTGTTGGACCTGCACGGCATCGGCCCCTCCGGCGCGGCCCGGCTGCTGGTCGAGGTCGGCGATATCACCAGGTTCCCCGACCGCAACCACTTCGCGTCGTGGACCGGGACCGCGCCGATCGATGCTTCTTCCGGGGACCACGTCCGTCATCGGCTCTCTCGTGGTGGGAACCGTCAGATCAACCGGACCCTGCACATCATGGCCACCGTCCAACTGCGCAACCCGACCGAGGGCCGGGCCTACTACGACCGGAAGAAGGCAGCGGGCAAGAGCTCGAACGAAGCCATGCGCTGCCTCAAACGCCGCCTGTCCGACGCCGTGTACCGGGTCTTGGTCGACGACCTCAGCAAGAGCACGGCGACGGGCCCGGGAGGGCACCTAGGCAACGACTCTGTCTCCAGCGCGACCGGCTCACAGCCCAACACCGGCTCTTCGGACAAGCCACTTCCCGGACCCGTCACCACCGACCCTAAACCAGCCCTTCCAGCAGCCTGTTGACACAGAAGGGAGCCATGAGCGGGTTCTCGGTCCGGCTTCCGATGCGCCTCTCGCGGCCATAAGCGCGGCTTGTCCTGTGGTGTGGCGTGAGCGCCACCCAGGAGTGGCGCTGGTGTCATGCTGGGATGCGGATACGCCGTGCCGCACCTATTGGGTCGTATGCGCCCCGTGTGCTGTTTCATTCGTGGCCGCTAGCAACGTCTCGTGAATCGGATGGTGCCGTCCGGGAGTAGCTCGTGGTTGAGCCCTGGGTTGTGCATGCGGTCGTGGTCGCGTTTGCAGACCAGGACGAGGTACTTGAGATCAGTGGGGCCGCCTTCGGCCCAGGGTTTGAGGTGGTGGACCTCGCTCCAGGCGGCGGGGGTGTCGCAGTGCTCGCCTTGGCAGGTCGCGTGGGCGAGCATGAGGGCCTTCTTCTGGGCCTTGGTGGCGAGGCGCGCGCTGCGGCCGAGGTCGAGGACTTCGCCCTTGGTGCCGAGGACGGCGGGGATGATGCCGGCGTTGCAGGCGAGGCGACGTGCCTCGGAGGCGCTGATCGGGGTGGCGCCGTCGGGGCCGAGCACGGTCGCGGTGGCGAGGTCGGTGCGGAGGTCCTCGAGGCTCATGGTGATGATGAGCTCGGTGCTCATGCTGCCGTGATCGGGCAGCGCCTTGGGGTCGATCCGTTCCAGCAGCTCGCAGAAGGCCTGGCCGAGCTTGCGGGCGTGGGGGAGCTTGCGGGCTACCTCGTCGACGTCCCCACCGTGTTCGTCCTCGTCGCAGTGACGGCGGGGATTGGCGATGGCGTTGAGGAAGTTGGCGAGCCGGATCCCGCTGAGCTCGGGGCCCACTGCGGTGAGGGCGAATGTGCCGTCGCCCGGGAATCGGAGGGAGAGGCGGGTCTTCTCCCGCGCTGTGCGTTCCTCGTCCTGAAGCGCTCGGGCTTCGAGGGCTTCGGCGATGTCGGGGGCGACGACGTCGAGGATCCGGCGTCCGAGGATGCGGAGCTCCTTCGGGCCGTGGTCCTCGGCCAGGGCGACCAGGTGAAACTCGGCCTGGGCCACCAGTGACGGATCGAGGTCGGAGGGGAGAGCGTCGAGGGAACGGGTGATGACGTCGGCTTGGGGAACCGTCAGCGTCCCGGCACGCATCGCCTCGGCGACCGCGGCGCGCGTGTCGAGTCGTTCGGCGAGCCGTGCCGCGTTGCGGGCCTGGGCATGCCCCAGACCAAGCGCGCCGGCGATCCAGGCGGTCACGTCGTGGGTGCCGGTGCCGTCATCGACGCCGGACGGCGCGGCCGCCACCGTGACCCGGGCCTGGAGCTCGGCGACCTGGGAGTTCAGGGCGACCAGCTCGCGCAGCAGGGTGGCGTGCTCGGAAGGGGAGAGGAAGATCGGGTCGCGCTGGCCAGCCAAGGCGACGGCTTCACGAGCGCGACTGACCGCAAGAAGGCTGGGGTGCGAGGACTGGACCACGCTCACCTTGATCACCTCCGGGCAGACGACGCAGACCACAGCCGGTTGGCCGTGGTGGTCGCCGCTCCTGGAGGCCACATGGTGGCAATTACTGACCCTCGCGACTGGTGAGCGATCACCGGGACGACTGGAGCACCTCATCGTGGAGGTGGCATGTCCTGGACTACTGCTTCACCTATGAACGACTGTAGACGAGGCCACCGACAGAACCGTGAAGGTCTCGATACGCCGTCTCGCTTCGCTCGGCGGCACTCGACCAACGGGGAGGGGCAGCAAAAAGGCGGTTCAGTCCACCGTGACGAAGTCGATCAGCTCTTCGACCCGCCCGAGCAGCGCCGGCTCGAGGTCGTCGTACGAACGGACCTTGCTCAGCAGGTGCTGCCACGCCCGGGCGATGTCGGCCTGATCGCGGTGCGGCCAGCCGAGGTGCTGGCAGATGCCCTTCTTCCACTCGATCGAGCGCGGCACGGTCGGCCAGGCCTCGAGGCCGATCCGGGAGGGCTTGATCGCCTGCCACACGTCGATGAACGGGTGCCCGACGATCAGCACGTGCTGACCGACGGGGGAGCGCAGGATGCCCTGGGCGATCCGCGACTCCTTCGAGCCGGGGACGAGGTGGTCGACCAGGACGCCGACCTTCCGCTCGGGGCCGGGCTTGAAGTCACGCAGGTGGTCGGCCAGGTCGTCGACGCCGCCGAGGAACTCCACGACGACACCCTCGATCCGGAGGTCGTCGCCCCAGACCTTCTCCACCAGCTCGGCGTCGTGCCGGCCCTCCACGAAGATCCGGCTCGCACGAGCCACCCGGGCCTTGGCGTTCGGGACGGCGATCGAGCCCGACGCCGTTCGCTTCGGACCCGCCGGTGCCGCCGCGCGGACCGGGGGCGTCAGGATGACCGGCTTGCCGTCGAGCATGAACCCCGGGCCGAGCGGGAACGACCGACGTCGGTTGCGCCGGTCCTCCAGGGTGAGGGTGCCCAGGTCGCGGTCGACCGCGACGATCTCGCCGACCCAGTCGGTGCTGACCTCCTCGACGACGGCCCCGATCTCGGCCGGTGTTTCCACCGCCCGACCGTTGCGCGGCGCGCGCCAGTCGGTGTTGAGCACGTCGGAGCCGTAGCGGTCAGCCATGCCCCCATCCTCCCAGCAGTCACTCCTGTCACAGCCGTTGAACCGCCGAGGCGCCCCAGAACCCGCAACTCGGTGCCCCAGAACCCCCAACTCGACACCCGAACACTCACAACTCGGCGCGGGATGGTCGCCACGGTAGGCTTGGCACTCAGAACAGGTGAGTGCCAACCGGGGCCGAGCGGATCGTGGGGTGTGGGTTGCAGAACGAGCGCAGACTCGCGGTGCTGCGGGCCATCGTCCAGGACTACGTCGCCACCGAGACGCCGGTCGGGTCAAAGGCCCTGGTCGAGCGGTACGGCCTGGGTGTCTCCCCGGCCACGGTCCGCAACGACATGGCCGCGCTGGAGGACGAGGGCTACATCGCCCAGCCGCACACCAGCGCCGGCCGCGTCCCGACCGACAAGGGCTACCGTCTGTTCGTCGACCAGCTCGACGGCGTCAAGCCGCTCAGCCCGGCCGAGAAGCGCGCGATCACCGACTTCATGAGCGGGGCGGTCGACCTCGATGACGTCGTCGGACGCTCCGTCCGGCTGCTCTCCCAGCTCACCCACCAGGTCGCCGTCGTCCAGTACCCGACGCTGTCGCGCTCCACGGTGCGCCACATCGAGCTGATCTCGCTGTCCCCGAGCCGCGTCCTCGCGGTCCTCATCCTCTCCACCGGACGCGTCGAGCAGCGGGTGGTCGACCTCGGTGTCGAGGTCGGCGAGACCGAGCTCGCCGCGCTGCGCTCCCAGGTCAACAACGCCGCCAGCGGCGCGCTGATCGGGGACGCCGTCGCGGGACTGCGCGCCCTGCCCGACGACCTGCCGCCGGCCCAGGCCACCCACGCGCAGGTGCTCGCCGACGTCCTCGTCGACGCGATGAGCGACCACCGCTCCGACGAGCGGATCGCGATCGCCGGCGCCTCCAACCTCGCCCGGTACGGCGACAGCTTCGACTCCGCCGTACGTCCCCTGCTCGAGGCGATCGAGGAGCACGTCGTCCTGCTCACCCTGATGGGGGAGGCCAACACCAGCGGCGCCCTGACCGTGCGGATCGGCGCCGAGGGCCCGATCGAGCAGCTGTCGTCGACCTCCGTGGTCGCCACCGGTTACGGCCCGCCCGACGACGCGCTGGCCATGCTCGGTGTCGTCGGCCCGACCCGGATGGACTACCCCGGCACCATGGCGGCGGTCCGCGCCGTCGCCCGCTACGTCACCCGCATCCTCGACGAAGCTTGATCCAGAAAGAGATTGCACACACCGATGGACCCCTATGAGCTCCTCGGCGTCGACCGTGACGCCGATGACGCGACGATCAAGAAGGCCTACCGCAACCTGGCGCGGAAGTACCACCCCGACGTCAACCCGGACGAGGCGGCGCAGGAGAAGTTCAAGGAGATCTCCCACGCCTACGAGATCCTGAGCGACCCGCAGAAGCGGGCGGCGTTCGACCGCGGTGGCGACATGGGTGGCTTCGGGGGCTTCGGTGCCGCCGGCCAGGGGTTCTCCTTCACCGACATCATGGACGCCTTCTTCGGCGGCCAGGGCGGCGGCAGCGGTCAGGGCCGGGGCCCGCGCCCGCGCACCCGCCGCGGCCAGGACGCTCTGATCGGGCTCGAGATCTCGCTGGCCGAGGCCGCCTTCGGCGCCAGCCGCGAGATGACCCTCGACACCGCCGTCGTCTGCGACAACTGCGAGGGCTCCGGTGCCGCCCCCGGCACCAGCCCGACCACGTGCGAGAGCTGCCGTGGCGCGGGCGAGGTCGCCCACGTCCAGCGCAGCTTCCTCGGCGAGATCCGCACCCTGCGCCCGTGTGCAGCGTGCCGCGGGTTCGGCACGATCATCCCCGATCCCTGCCGCGACTGCAGCGGTGAGGGCCGCGTCCGCACCCGCCGCACGATCACGATCAAGGTCCCCGCCGGCGTCGACAACGGCACCCGGCTCCAGCTCACCGGGCAGGGCGAGGTCGGCCCCGGCGGCGGGCCCGCCGGCGACCTGTACGTCGAGCTCCGGGTCGAGCGGCACGCCGTCTTCGCCCGCGAGGGCTCGGTGCTGCGCTGCCACGTCACCGTCCCGATGACGGCCGCGGCCCTGGGCACGGTGCTGACGCTGCCCACCCTCGAGGCCGACCTGGTCACCGACGAGTTCACCCCCGAGACCCCGACGTCGTTCGACCTCGAGGTCCGTCCCGGCACCCAGCCCGGCACGGAGCAGCTGCTCAAGGGTCTCGGCGTTCCCGGGCTGCACGGCCGTGGCCGTGGCGACCTGATCGTCACCGTCCAGGTCGAGACGCCCACGCACCTCGACGCGGAGCAGACCGCGCTGCTCGAGCAGCTGTCCAAGGCCCGTGGTGAGGAGCACCCGACCGGGACGCTCAAGGCCGCCAAGCACGGCTTCTTCGGCCGCCTGCGCGACGCCTTCGGCGAGCACTGAGCGAACCCGGAGCCTGACCGTGTCCCTCGTCGTCCACCTGGTCGAGTCGCTGACGGGCACCACCGTCGGCGACGTCGTGACGGTGGACGGCGACGAGGGGCACCACGCCGTCGTCGTACGGCGCCTGGGGACCGGCGAACGGGTCGTGCTGACCGACGGGGTCGGTGCCCGCGTGACCGGCACCATCTCGGCCGTGCACAAGCGCGCCATGGAAGTGACGGTCGAGGAGGTCGCCGCCGAACCGGCGCCCAGCCCGGCCTTCACCGTCGTCCAGGCCCTGCCCAAGGGCGACCGCGGGGAGCTCGCGGTCGAGATGCTCACCGAGATCGGGGTCGCCCGGATCGTGCCGTGGGCGTCGTCGCGCACGATCGTGTCCTGGAAGGGCGAGCGCGGGATCAAGCCGCTCGCCCGGTGGCGCTCCACGGCGCGGGAGGCGGGCAAGCAGGCCCGTCGCTCCTGGCTGCTCGAGGTCACCGCGCTGGCCTCGACCGCCGACGTCCTGACCCGGGTCGCAGCAGCCGACCTGGCGGTGATCCTGCACGAGGAGGCCACCGGCTCGATCCGCGACCTCACCGTCCCGGTGACGGGAGAGATCGTCGTGGTCGTCGGACCCGAAGGCGGGCTCACGAGCGAGGAGGTCGCCGACCTCACCGCCGCCGGCGCACAGGCGGTGCGGCTCGGCACGGAGGTGCTGCGCACCTCGACCGCCGGCGTCGCGGCCCTGGCCGCGCTGCTCGCTCAGACCGAGCGCTGGGGCTGAACCTCAGCGAGCCAGCATCGCCTCGACGCGGGCGATCTCCGCGTCCAGCTCGCTCTGCTCCGCCTTGGTCAGCCGACGCGACATCGAGAGCACCTGGACCCGACCGTCCTCGACCCGCCACAGGCCCTCGAGCCAGCCGTTGAGCAGCAGCACGTTGGCGACGCCGCCGTTGGCGCCCATCCAGAACTGACGCTTGTCGAGCTTCGTCACCCGGTCGCGGCCGGCGTGCGAGAGCCAGAGGTTGTCGTAGGTGCCGAGCAGTCGGATCGGCGCCGGAGCATCCTCCTCGGCCAGCGTCGCGTCGGGGAGGTCGAAGAGCGTGCGCCCCTCCTCGTCGGTGTGGCGGACCAGGTCGTCCATCCCGGCCAGGACCGGGCCGAGCTTGGTCACGCCCGACCAGGTGGTGACGTCGGCGGCCGAGGACGGCCCGAACGCCGCGAGATAGCGGCGCACCACGCCCGGTACGTCAAGAGTGCCCATTGGCAGCCCGGTCCAGCGGTCGACGTAGTCGTAGACCACGCCGCCCGAGGCCTTCCAGCCCCCGCGCGGGGGGAGCTGGGCCAGCGGTGCGGCCAGCCGTGCGACGCCGCCGAGCGCGGTCGCCTGGGCGTCGGGGAACGCCGAGGTGAGGGCCGCGCCGAGCTCGGGCTGGGGGAGCGGCCCCTTCGCCAGGGCCTGGCGCAGGGCGGTGTCGAAGCGGTCCCGATCGATCTTCCGCACCGAGCGCAGGTTCTGCGCGCTGCGCAGCTCGGCCTCCATCACCGGCTGCACCCACGGTCGCAAGGACACCGCGTCGGCCGGCGTCAGCAGGTGGATGGTGCCGCGCATCGTCAGCAGCCGGACCAGCCGGCGCTCGGCGAGGTCGGCGCTGATCGCGTGCGGATCGAACTCCTCGAGACGCGCCGCGAGGCCGAAGTACGGCGACCACGACTCCTGCGCCTGGAGCCCGATCAGCTCCTCGACGACGTCGATGGCCGACCCGGTCGTGCGAGCGAGCAGGTGCTGACGTTGCAGCAGGGTCCGGTTGAGCCGGCGGGGAGACAGTCGCATGGCAGGGACGACGTCAGACCGGAAGCTCGGTCAGCAGCCCGCCGGCCAGCAGGTGAAGGTGGGTGTGGAAGATCGTCTGCCCGGCCGCGGCGCCGGTGTTGAACAGCAGGTTGTAGGCCTCGTGGCCGTTCTCGGCCGCGATCGCGTCGGCGGCCGCGACCAGCCGCCCGATCAGGGCCGGATCACCGGCGGCGGTGGCCGCGGCGTTGGGGCGGTGGTCGCGCGGCACGACCAGCACGTGCAGCGGTGCCTTGGGGGCGATGTCACGGAACGCGATCAGCTCGTCGTTCTCGAACACCAGCTCTGAGGGGATCTCGCCGGCGACGATCTTGCAGAACAGGCAGGTCTCGTCGGTCTGGAACGACGCGTTGTCGGTGGCCACGCCCGTGATGGTGTCACACTGGTCCCATGCGCAACAGCTTGCTCCGGCCCGCCCACCGACTCCGCGCGGCCGCCGCCCTCAGCATCGCCGCCCTGGTCCTCGGCACCTCGGCCTGTGGCGGCGACGACGCGAACGTGGCCGCCGACGTGACCACGGCTCCGGCGAGCGAGACGCCCACGCCGACGCCGACCCCGACCCCGACGCCCACCGAGACCCCGTCGCCGGCCGCGACCAGCAGCAGCGCCGCGGCGGTCGACGCCCTGATCACCCTGTCCGCGCCCACCGACGGCGCCACGGTCACCGGCGTGATCAAGGTCAGCGGCACCGCGAACTCTCCCGAGGCCAACGTGCCGTGGACGCTGACCGACGCCAGCGGCGTCGTGAAGGCCGAGGGTGCGTTCACCGCCGAGGGCTGGATGGACAAGCTCTACCCGTACAACGGCGAGATCGACCTGAAGGGCATCGCGGCCGGCGACTACACGCTGACCGTGGCGGTCGCCGACGAGTCCGACGGCGAGGGCTCGATGGAGCCCCAGCAGGTCGCGGTCGTCGTTCGCGTGAAGTAACTGACCTGCGTCGCGGTGTGGTCGCCGCGTAGCATGAGAGGTCAGATGACCCAGTCCAACACCCCGTCCCCGACCGCCAAGCACACCGTCGTCGTCCCGAACAGTGTCGACATGGTGAGCGTGCTCGGCCCGGCCGATGAGTTCCTCGGTGTGATCGAGGCGAACTTCGACGCCGACGTCCACGTCCGTGGCAATCGCATCACCCTGCACGGCGAGCCCTCCGACCTCGCCATGATCGAGCGGCTGCTGGAGGAGATGGTGACCCTCATCCGCACCGGCCAGGGCCTCACCGCCGACGCAGTGACCCGGATCATCGGCATGCTCCGCGCCGACACGGAGGAGAAGCCGGCCGACGTCCTCAGCCTCAACATCCTGAGCAACCGCGGCCGCAGCATCCGCCCCAAGACGCTCAACCAGAAGCGGTACGTCGACGCGATCGACACCCACACGATCACCTTCGGCATCGGGCCGGCCGGGACGGGCAAGACCTACCTGGCGATGGCCAAGGCCGTGCAGGCGCTGCAGGCCAAGGAGATCAACCGGATCGTCCTCACCCGTCCGGCGGTCGAGTCCGGCGAGCGGCTGGGCTACCTGCCCGGCACGCTGACGGAGAAGATCGACCCCTACATGCGCCCGCTCTACGACGCGCTGCACGACATGCTCGACCCCGACCTGATCCCGAAGCTGATGGCGGCCGGCACCATCGAGATCGCCCCGCTGGCTTTCATGCGCGGGCGCACGCTCAACGACGCGTTCATCGTGCTCGACGAGGCGCAGAACACCACGCCCGAGCAGATGAAGATGTTCCTCACCCGGCTCGGCTTCGGCTCCAAGATCGTCGTCACCGGTGACATCTCGCAGAACGACCTGCCGCGCGGTCAGGCCTCCGGCCTGCGGGTGGTCGAGGGCATCCTCGACGACGTCAAGGACATCAGCTTCAACCGGCTCACCAGCCACGACGTCGTCCGGCACCACCTGGTCGGCAAGATCGTGGCCGCCTACGACGAGTACGACGCCGAGCTGGAAGCTCGCCGATCACCGAAGGATTCCCAGTGACGATCGAGATCCTCAACGAGTCCGACGCCTTCGTCGGCGTCATCGACGAGGACCACCTGGCCCAGCTGGCCCGGTTCGTGATGGACTCGATGCGCGTCCACCCCGAGGCCGAGCTCTGCATCAAGCTGGTCGACGAGCCCACCATCGCCACGCTGAACGAGCAGTGGATGGGCAAGGAGGGGCCGACCGACGTCCTGGCGTTCCCGATGGACGAGCTGCGCCCCGGCCTGCTCGACGAGGAGCCGGAGGAGGGCGTGCTGGGCGACCTGATCATCGCCCCGAGCGTCGCCGACCGGCAGGGCGAGGCCGCCGGGCACGGCCTGGTCGGCGAGATCGAGCTGCTCACCACCCACGGCATCCTCCACCTGCTGGGCTACGACCACGCGGAGCCTGAGGAGAAGGCCGAGATGTTCACCCTCCAGGCCCGTTTGCTGGCCGGATTCGGTTCGGCGGCCACCCCGCCGCCGCCCGCCTGATGCCTGATCTGTGGGCCGCGGTCGTCGCGGCCCTGCTCGTCGTCCTGGCCGGAGCCTTCTCCGCCGCTGATGCCGCCCTGAGCGGCTTCTCTCCCGCCCGTGCCGAGGAGCTCCTCGAGGAGGGGCGTCCCGGCGCCCGCCGACTCCGGACGATCGCCGTCGACCCGGCGCCGGTGCTCAACTCCACGCTCCTGCTCCGGCTGGTGTGCGAGGTCGGCGCCACGATCCTGGTCACCCTCACCCTGGCCGACCTCTACGACGGCGCCTGGTGGCCGACCGTGCTGTCGGCGGCCGCGGTGATGCTGGTGGTCTCCTTCGTCGCGATCGGGGTCGGGCCGCGCACCATCGGCCGCCAGCACCACGAGCGGGTCGCCCTGATCGCCGCCGGTCCGCTCGCCGCGATCACCGCGGTGCTCGGACCGATCCCGCGGATGCTGATCGCGCTCGGCAACGCGCTCACCCCGGGCAAGGGCTTCCGCGACGGCCCGTTCACCACCGAGACCGAGCTGCGTGAGTTCGTCGACCTCGCCGAGGCGTCGGCCCTGATCGAGGGCGACGAACGCCGGATGATCCACTCGGTCTTCGAGCTCGGCGACACCACCGCCCGCGCCGTGATGGTGCCGCGCGGCGAGGTGATCTTCATCGAGCGGCACAAGAACCTGCGCCAGACACTGTCGCTGTTCCTGCGCAGCGGCTTCTCCCGGATCCCCGTCGTCGACGACAACCTCGACAACGTGGTCGGGATCGCCTACCTCAAGGACGTCGTCCAGCGGGACTTCGAAGCCCCCGAGGCCGAGACCGTCCAGCGGATCGAGACCGTGATGCGCGCCCCGCTGTGGGTGCCGGAGTCCAAGCCGGTCGACGACCTGCTGCGCGAGATGCAGGCACTGCGCCAGCACATCGCGATCGTCGTCGACGAGTACGGCGGCACCGCCGGCCTGATCACGATCGAGGACGTCCTCGAGGAGATCGTCGGTGAGATCACCGACGAGTACGACACCAGCGACGATTCACCGGTCACCCTGCCCGACGGTGGGGTCCGGGTCCCGGCGCGGTTCCAGCTCGCCGACCTCCCCGACGTGGTCGGGGTCGACATCGACGACGACGACGTCGACTCGGTCCGCGGCCTGATGGCCAAGCACCTCGGCCTCGTCCCGATCCCCGGCTCGGTGGTCGAGGTCGAAGGGCTGCGGCTCACCGCCGAGGAGACCGCCGGCCGACGCAACCAGATCGTCACGGTGCTGATCGAGCACCTCGACACTCCCGAGGAGGAGACCCCATGAGCGACCTGACCGCTGAGGACCGCAAGCTGGTCACCCTGGCCCGCGCCACCCGCGCCCGGACCCGGGCGGCCGAGGGTGCCGCGGTGCGCGACCTCGACGGCCGCACCTACGCCGCGGCCACGGTCGACCTGCCGAGCCTGGCCGTCTCCGCGATCGGGGTGTGCATCTCGATGGCGATCGCCTCGGGCTCGCGGGGGATCGACACGGTCGTGCTGCTCACCGACGCCGCCGACGCCGACGCGACGGACCGCCAGGCGCTCGAGGACTTCGGCGGCGCCACGGTGCTGGTCAACCCCTAAGCAGAGCGCTCCTGTGTCCGGGATCACTCGGCGACACACCGGCACAAAAACCGAAACGCCAGAGTAAAGCCGCAGTAGTAGGTTGAACGCGTGAGCTCCTGGGAGGAACACGCGCACGCCGTCGAGCGGCTGACCGAGTCCTACGCGGCGATCCCTGCCGGATCGCCGGTGCGTCTGGCGAAGCGGACCACCAACCTGTTCCGCGTCCGCGCCGAGAGCACCGCGCCCGGCCTCGACGTCAGCGGCCTGACCGGCGTGATCGAGGTCGACGCGCAACGCCGCACGGCGGACGTGCAGGGCATGTGCACCTACGAGGACCTGGTCGCGGCCACCCTCGCGCACGGCTTCATCCCGTACGTCGTCCCGCAGCTGCGCACGATCACGCTCGGTGGTGCGGTCACCGGACTGGGGATCGAGTCGACCAGCTTCCGCAACGGTCTGCCGCACGAGTCGGTGCTCGAGATGGACATCTTCACCGGCGCCGGTGACGTCGTCACCACCACGCCCGGCGAGGACCTGTTCGAGAGCTTCCCGAACTCCTACGGCTCGCTGGGCTACGCCACCCGGTTGAAGATCAAGCTCGAGCGGGTGCCCGCCTACGTCGAGCTGCGCCACCTCCGGTTCGACGACGCCGACCTGCTCGCCAAGACGATCTCCGCGATCACCGAGTCCGGTGAGCACGACGACGGCAGCGGTGCGCAGCGGGTCGACGGGCTCGACGGCGTCGCCTTCGCCCCGGGGGAGTACTACCTCACCCTGGCCCGGTTCGTGGATGCGGCCGAGACCGGTCTCAGTCGACCCGCCGAGGTGGTCTCGGACTACACCGGGCAGCAGGTCTACTTCCGCTCCATCCAGGAGCGCGAGACCGACCTGCTCACGATGCACGACTACATCTGGCGCTGGGACACCGACTGGTTCTGGTGCTCGGGTGCCTTCGGCGCGCAGAACCCGCGGATCCGCCGGTTCTGGCCGCGCCGGTACCGCCGCAGCGACGTCTACATGAAGCTGCTCGGCCTCGACCGTCGGTTCGGGATCGCCGACAAGCTCGACGACCGCGCCGGTCGACCGCGCCGGGAGCGGGTCGTCCAGGACATCGAGGTGCCGATCGGCGCCCTGCCGGAGTTCCTCGACTGGTTCGACGCCGAGATCGGGATGCGGCCCGTGTGGCTCTGCCCCCTCGTCGCCAAGCAGCGCTGGCGCTCCTACCCGCTCACCCCGGGCGAGGTCTACGTCAACGTCGGCTTCTGGGGCACCGTCCACGTCGGGGCGGACGCGGCGAACGCTCCGAAGAACCGGGCGATCGAGGAGAAGGTGAACGCCCTGGGCGGCCACAAGTCCCTCTACTCCGAGGCGTTCTACGACGAGGAGACCTTCGACCGGCTCTACAACGTGACCAACCTCGAGGCGGTCAAGGCCGTGCACGATCCCGACAACCGATTGACGAGTCTCTACGACAAGACTGTGAGAAGGCGGTAGACACGATGGGTTCCAACATTGCCGGCACGATCAACGGTTTCTTCGCCGGGGGACTGCCGATCAGGGTCGCGGCCTACGACGGCTCGTCCGCAGGCAATCAGGCGTCGCCGTACGGGCTGCGGATCCTCAACCAGCGCGGCCTCGCGTACATCCTCACCGCCCCGGGCGACCTCGGCCTGGCCCGGGCCTACGTCAGCGGCGACCTGGAGCTGGAGGGCACCCACCCGGGCGACCCCTATCCGCTGCTCAAGCTGATCGTCGGTTCCACCGACTTCGCCCGCCCCGGGGTGAGCGAGATCGCCCGGATCGTGCGCGAGCTCGGGATCACCAACTTCGTCCCGCCCAAGCCGCCGCCGCACGAGCACCTCCCCGGCTGGCGGCACAAGCTCGAGGAGCTGCGCACGGCCTCGGCCGGAGCGCTGCGCTGGGGACGGCACAGCCAGGCCCGCGACGCCGACGCGATCCACCACCACTACGACGTCTCGAACACGTTCTACGAGTACGTGCTCGGGCCGTCGATGGCCTACACCTGCGCGGTCTACCCCACGCCGGAGGCGAGCCTGGAGGAGGCGCAGGAGAACAAGTTCGACCTGATCTGCCGCAAGCTCGACCTCAAGCCCGGCCAGCGCCTGCTCGACGTCGGCTGCGGGTGGGGCGGCATGGTCCGGCACGCCGCGAAGCACTACGGCGTCACGGCGCTCGGTGTCACGCTCTCGCGCGAGCAGGCCCACTGGGCCCAGCAGGCGATCAAGGAGGAGGGCCTCGACGACGTCGCCGAGGTGCGATTCTCCGACTACCGCGACGTGGTCGAGGGTGACTTCGACGCGATCAGCTCGATCGGGATCACCGAGCACATCGGGGTCAGCAACTACCCGTCGTACTTCTCCTTCCTGCACAGCAAGCTCAAGGACGACGGCCGGCTGCTCAACCACTGCATCACCCGGAACGACAACCAGGGCTCGGACACCGCCGGCGCGTTCATCGACCGCTACGTGTTCCCCGACGGCGAGCTCGCCGGCTCGGGCACCATCGTGGTGGCGGCCGAGAACGCCGGGTTCGAGGTCCAGCACCACGAGAACTTCCGCCGGCACTACGCACTGACGCTGGCAGGCTGGAACAAGAACCTGGTCGACAACTGGGACGCCTGCGTGGCGGAGACGGACCTGGGGACCGCGAAGGTGTGGGGTCTCTACATGGCCGGCTCCCGGGTCGGGTTCGAGAACAACGAGATCCAGCTGCACCACGTGCTCGCCACCAAGACGGTCGACGGCGCGACCAGCTACCCGATGCGGCACGACTTCGGGGTCTGACCTTTGGCGCTCGGCGCGGCGCACCTGCGAGACTGGGGACAATGAGTGTCAGGGCCCAGCATCATCGTGCGACCGTGGTGCGTCGCGAGCAGCTCTCCGACCACCTGGTGCGGCTCGTGCTGCGCCTCGACGACCCGGACGCGTTCGTCTCCACCGGCGCCCCCGACGAGTGGGTCGGACTGATCGTCCCCGGACAGTTCCAGTCCCGGTACTACACCGTCCGCGCGCTCGAGGGTGAGCACCTCACCCTCGACGTCGTGGTGCACGAGGTCGGCCTGGTCACCGAGTGGGCCCAGCGTGACGTCACCGGCGAGATCGTCACGATCACCGACCCGAAGGGATCCTTCGAGCTGCCCGACGGCGCCGCCTGGCTGCTGCTCGTCGGCGACCTGACGGCGCTGCCCGCGATCGCCCGGATCCGGGACACCTACCCCGAGCTGCCGGTACGGGTCTGGGTCGAGGTCCCCGACGAGCTCGGCAGCTACCTGGACTCCTACCCCGACGGCGACGTCACCTGGGTGACCGGGCACGGCGACCACCTCGCCGCCCTCGTCGAGACCATCGAGTGGCCCGACGGGGAGGGCTACTTCTGGATGGCGGGGGAGTCCGCCCAGATGCGCGCCATCCGCAAGCACCTGATGCGCGAGCGCAAGCTGCCCACGCACGCCTACGACGTGATGGGGTACTGGCGAGCCACCGCGGCCCGCCAGCCCCGCGCGATCGACCCGGGTCCGATCTACCGAGACGGCAAGGCGCGCGGACTCAGCGACGCCGAGATCTGGGAGTCCTACGACGCCGCCCAGCAACAGATG
Organism: Nocardioides sp. JCM 18999; assembly: GCF_055391175.1. Taxonomy (NCBI): domain Bacteria; kingdom Bacillati; phylum Actinomycetota; class Actinomycetes; order Propionibacteriales; family Nocardioidaceae; genus Nocardioides; species Nocardioides sp. JCM 18999. The sequence goes on along the minus strand of NZ_AP043887.1, from coordinate 2,014,148 downwards.
GAGCAGACCCAGCAATGACCGAGTCCACCGAGCAGCCCACCGAGCAGCCGACGCCGCTGCCGCCGTTCCGTTCCGGCTTCGTCTCCTTCGTCGGGCGTCCCAACGCCGGCAAGTCGACGCTGACCAACGCCCTGGTCGGCAGCAAGGTCGTGATCACCTCCGACAAGCCGCAGACCACCCGCACCGTGGTCCGGGGCATCGTGCACCGCCCCGACGGCCAGCTGATCCTGGTCGACACCCCCGGCATCCACCGCCCCCGCACCCTGCTGGGCGAGCGGCTCAACGACCTGGTCGAGGCCACCTGGACCGAGGTCGACGTGGTCGCGATCTGCTTCCCCGCCAACGAGAAGATCGGCCCCGGTGACCGCCGGATCGCCGAGAACGTCGGCAAGCTCAAGAAGCGGATCAAGCGGGTCGCGATCGCGACCAAGACCGACCTGGCCAGCCCGGAGCGGATCGCCGAGCACCTGATGGACATCACGGCCGTCGGTGCCGAGCTCGGCATCGAGTGGGCCGAGGTCATCCCGGTCTCCAGCGTCGGCGGCGACCAGATCGGGCTGCTGGGCGACCTGCTGCTCGACCTGCTGCCCGAGGGCCCGCCGCTCTACCCCGAGGGCGACCTGACCGACGCACCCGACGAGATCCTCGTCGCCGAGCTGATCCGCGAGGCGGCCCTGGAGGGCGTCCGCGACGAGCTGCCGCACTCGATCGCCGTCGTGGTCGAGGAGATGGGTCTGCGCGAGGGGCGCGACGAGGACAAGCCGCTGATGGACATCCACGCCAACCTCTACCTCGAGCGGGACTCGCAGAAGGGGATCATCATCGGGCACAAGGGCAGCCGGCTGAAGGAGGTCGGCCGCAAGGCCCGCCTGCAGATCGCCGACCTGCTCGGTGTCCCGATCTACCTCGACCTGCACGTCAAGATCGCCAAGGACTGGCAGCGCGACCCGCGCCAGCTCCGCAAGCTCGGCTTCTGAGGGTTCGCCCTCAGAGGAGGGTGGCGGCGAGCGTCGCCCCCAGCTCGTACGCCGCCTCGAGCACGTGCTCGCTCACGTCACCGACCACCTCGAGCACCGGCGCCGCCTGACGCCAGCCCAGTGCCGAGGTGAGCGACGTGACCGAGCGGACCGCTCCGGTGACGTCGTACCGGCCGTGGACCCACAACCCGAAGGGTCGGCCCGCGGTCGAGACCCCCGCGTCGCGGTCCAGCGACTCCAGCGAGCCGCCGATCGCCAGGAACGTCCGGTCGAAGAGGTGCTTGAGCGCGCCGCTCATGTAGCCGAAGTGCGCCGCGGTGCCCAGCACGTAGCCGTCGGCGGCGAGCAGGTCGTCGGCGGTGGCGGTCAACGGATCCACCACCAGCACCTCGACCCCGGCGATCGCGTCGTCGTTCGCACCGGCTCGGACCGCCTCGGCGATCGCCCGGAGCGACTCCGACGGAGCGTGGTGGACCAGCAGCAACCGCATGGCCACCAATGCAATCACAAGCCCGCGCCCGCATTAGCCTCCTGCCATGCGCATCGGGACCTGGAACCTCGCCGGGGCATGGTCGTCCGACCACGCCCAGGTGATGGCGAGCGCCGAGTGCGACGTCTGGCTGCTCACCGACGTCCGGCCCCGGGTGATCCTGGCCGGCTACGAGCAGCACCTCACCGCGGAGGCCTCGCCGGACGGCGTGCACTGGTCGGGGATCCTCGCGCGACGCAGCCTCGAGCTGCTGCCCGACCCTGACCCGGCCAGCGCCGCGGTCCGGATCGACGGCCAGATCTTCTGCGCCTCCCAGCTGCCGTGGCCGCTGATGCGGGCGACCCCGCACTGGCCGGGTGATGACCTCGCCGACCAGGTCGAGGGCCTGCTCGCCGTGCTGGAGAGCGCCTTCGGCGAGGCGGCGCCGGTCTGGGGTGGCTGCTGGCACCAGCCGCTGAGCGGCAACATCATCGGTTTCAGCCCGCGGGTGCAGGACGCGATCCTGGCCACGCTCGACCGGCTCGGCGTGGTGGCCCCGACCGCCGAGATGGCTGACGGCATGCAGAGCAACATCGACCACATCGCGATCCCGAAGAGCTGGGAGCTGCTCGAGTCCGGCCAGATCGCGTCCCCCGACCCTGCCGCCGAGGGCAGCATCGCCTGGGTCGATGCGCTCCGGCCGCGTTCCTGATCGGAGCGTCCATGATCCGCACCCTCACCACCGGCTGGCTAGGCTCGTCCACCGTGCATCGCCTGCTTTCCCTCGTCCTCGGCCTGGCTGTGGCCCTGACCGTGCTGACCGGTTGCGGCGATGACACCGAGGCCGGGTCCGACCCTGCCCAGGTCGACGCCACCGCGCCGCCCGAGACGTCGGTGTGCCGCAACCTCACCCGCGCCCAGATGGAGTCGCCCTCGGACGCGACCGACCTGGTCGACTGCAGCGAGCCGCACAACTCCGAGACCTTCGCCGCGGGTGCGCTGCCCAAGACGTTCTCCGAGGCCGACTACGCCGACCCCGACCTGGACACGTGGGCCTACGCCGCCTGCAACGCCGCGCTGGAGGAGCACCTCGGCGCCAGCGACTCGGTGCTGATGCGCTCGCTCTTCACCTGGGTCTGGTTCCGCCCGTCGGAGAAGGCCTGGGACAAGGGCGCCCGCTGGTACCGCTGCGACCTGCTCGCCGGCGGCGACAACGGTCAGCAGTACCTGGACCTGCCCACCACCACCGCGGGCCTGCTCGCCAAGGGCGCCGACGACCGGTGGATGGCCTGCGCCAAGGGCGACGACGTCAACTCCGGCACGAAGCTCGGCTGCGACCAGCCGCACACCTGGCGCGCGGTGACCACGATCAAGGTCGGCGAGCCCGGCGACGACTGGCCGGGGGAGGAGGCGGTCGTGGAGAAGACCAAGCAGTTCTGCTCCAGCAGCGTCGCTGCCTGGCTCGGCTATCCGACCGACTACAACTACGGCTACACCTGGTTCGGTGAGCTGGAGTGGAAGGCGGGCAACCGGCGTTCGGTGTGCTGGGCGATGACGACCTCGTGAGCGCGCCCCCGGGCCGCCCGGTCCGCGCCGTGCTGGGGGTCGCCCTCGGCGTCGCGCTGCTGAGCGGGTGCAGCGACTCCGACGGTACGTCGACCCCGACCGCTCCGCCGACCGCGACTCCGGTCGCGGCGCCCGCGCAGGGCGCCTGCTACCAGCTGACCTACGACCAGGCCGTCGCCCCGACCGCTGCGTCGCGCCCCGACGCCGCACCCTGCGACGGCGCCCACACCTCCGAGACCTTCCTCGTGACCGGGCTGTCCACCCAGGTCGGCGGCCACCTGCTCGCCGTGGACTCCGAGCGCGTGCAGGCGCAGAGCGCGCGGACGTGTCCGGCCAAGCTGTCGTCGTACGTCGGCGGGAGCGAGGACGACCTGCGGCTGTCGATGCTGCGCGCGGTCTGGTTCACCCCGACCGTGGCCGAGTCCGACGAGGGTGCGAACTGGTTGCGCTGCGACGTCGTCGTTGTCGCCGGCGAGGGCAAGCTCGCCTCCCGCAAGCAGTCCGTGAAGGGGCGGCTGAGCAAGGACGACCCGACCCTGGCGATGTGCGGGACCGCCGCCCCCGGCAGCGCCGGCTTCGAGCGCGTGCCGTGCTCGACCAAGCACACCTGGAAGGCGATCGAGGTCGTCGACATCGACGGGTCGACGTACCCGGGCGAGGCGAAGGCCAAGGACGCCGGCACCGACCAGTGCCAGCAGGCGGGCCAGGACGCCTCCGACGACGCCCTCGACTACCGGTGGAGCTACGAGTGGCCCACCGCCGAGCAGTGGGCCGCCGGCCAGGACTACGGCCTCTGCTGGGCTCCCGCCTAGCTCGACTCAGTCGGCGAGACGGCGGCCGTTGACCTCCTGGGCCACCACCTTGATCCACAACGGACGCGGCCCGTCGGCCCAGGTGGTCAGTCCCTGGACGTCGGCCGGGACCTCGGACTCGTGGTAGCGCAGGTGCGCCGATCCACGGACCTGGACGCTCCAGCCGTGGTGGCTGGCGGCGTCGAGGTCGTCGACCAGGACCGCCACCGGGTCGTCGTCGATCTCGTGGGCCGCGGCCGAGTGCGCCGAGGTGCGCAGCCAGAGCTCACCCTCGTGCAGCACGTAGTTGAGCGGTACCACCACCGGTCCGTCGGCCTGGTTCCAGGCGACCCGACAGACGGAGGACCGCTCGAGCAGGCTCCAGCACTCGGCGGTGTCGATCTCGATCAGATGGACCATGGCCCTAGTCAAGCAGCATCGACAAGGCTCGCACGAGGGTCGGAGGCGGGAATCGTGCGCAGGATCGTCCTCGCCGTTCCGGTGGCGACCACACCCCAGATCGCGACCAGCGTGCCGCCACCCGCCCAGGCCAGCCCGATCAGCACGTCCAGTCCGGTCAGGTCGGCCAGCGCCGCCGTCGCGGTCACCATCGTGGCCAACGGGAACGTGAAGGCCCACCACGCCAGCGAGAATCGCAGGCCGTCGTGCCGCGCCGCGCGGGTGAGGCTGACGCAGATCGCCAACCAGAGCAGGCCGAAACCCCAGACCGGGAGGCAGAACGCCAGCTCGAGCGCCCGCAGTCCGGCCGGTGGGAGCCCGGCGGCGGGGAAGGCCGCCGGGATCTGGGCGGCCAGGTGGTGCACCGCGGTCACGGACTGGCCGAGGAACCCCAGGGGGATCCACAGCGTCGGGACCGCCGCCGTCGGCCCCATCCCGCTCTGCAGCAGGCGGGTCCAGAGCTGGCCGAGCAGGAGCATGCCCGCGATCAGCGAGACCCCGATGCAGGCGGCGCAGAGCACGACCAGCGACTGCCGCACCTGGCCGGACGGCAGCCACGGCACCAGCGCGGCCCCGGTCGCCGCGCTCACCAGCGGCGGTACGACGGGCAGCAGCCACCAGCCCGACGGATCGCTCGGGGCGTAGGTGTGGGTGCGGATCGCCGTCACCGGGACGGCGACCGCGGTCCAGCAGCCCAGCGCCGTGCCGGCCAGCCAGCCGGCGATCGCGAGGGTGTGCGCCGCCGTCGCGCCGAGCAGGTGCTCACCGACCAGCCCCGTGCCTGCGGCGACGGCGAGGATCGCCATCGCCGCGGCCCCCGAGAAGTGCCCGAGCACCGGGTCGGTGTGGTGCCGGTGCCACAGCAGCGGGTCGCTCCGTCGTCCCTGCAGGGCGGCCCCGGCCACCCCGAGCAGCAGCACCGCCCCGAGCAGCCAGAAGCCGACGGCCAGGGCCGACTGGCCGGGCACCGTGCCCGGCAGGCCCTCCAGCACGACGGCGACGATCGCCGTTCCCATCGGGACGGTGAACCAGTTCGGGGCGTAGCGCGTCACCCGTCGATCCTCGCCGGGAGGGACCGACGTCAGTAGAGGCACTCTCCTGTGAGGTCACAGGCAAACCCTGTGGCTAGGGTGGCGACATGGATCTGGAGTCCCTCCGCCTGCTGGCCGACGTCGCCCGACTCGGCAGCATCGGTGCTGCCGGTCGGACGGCCGGCATCAGTCAGCAGTCGGCCTCGGAGCGGCTGCGCGCCCTCGAGACCCGGACCGGGGTGCCGTTGCTGGATCGCGACGCGCGGGGCTCCCGGCTGACCGAGCAGGGGCGCCTGGTGGTCGCCTGGTCCCGTGAGCTGCTGGAGGCGGCCGACGAGCTGGAGGAGACGTTGGAGACCCTGCGGGCTCCGCAGTCGCACGTGCTGCGGGTCGCGGCCTCGATGACGACGGCCGAGTTCCTGGTGCCCGGGTGGTTGGTCCGGTTGCGCCGTCACCAGCAGGTGACGGTCTCGCTGCAGGCCTCCAACAGCGACCAGGTGCTGGCCGCGGTGCGCGCCGGTGAGGCGGCGATCGGGTTCATCGAGGGGCCGGCGCACCCGGCCGGGCTCAACTCAGCGGTCGTGGGGCACGACGAGCTGGTGCTGGTGGCCGCCCCCGACGACCCGTGGGCGACCCGGCGCTCCGTCGGGCCGCGCACCCTCGCCTCCCGCCCGCTCACCCAGCGCGACGCCGGCTCGGGCGGGCGGGCGGTCACGGAGCGGGCCTTCGCCGCGGCCGGGGTCACCCCCGTCGTCCCCGAGGCGGAGGTGGCGACCAACGCGGCGGTCGCGGCGAGCATCCGCGCGGGAGGTGCGCCGGGCTTCCTCTCCCGTCGCGTGGTCGAGCGCGACCTCGCGCTGGGAACGCTGGTCCTGGTCCGCACCACCGGGATGTCGCTCGACCTGCCCTTCACCGCGGTCTGGCCGGGCCCCCGCACGCCGCCCGCCGGGCCGGTCCGTGACCTGCTCGCGATCGCGCGTGCGTCCCGCTCGACGTGAGCGGTCCGGCTCGGGGTATGGTGGTTTCCGTCATGGTGACGCTGCTGAGCCTTGAGCTCCTTCTTAGCTGCCGTAGCGAGGTCTGAGAGCCGGACCCCCTCGCTGCGGAGGTCGCGTGCGCCCGGCACACCAGATCCCAGCTGAGGAACAAGACATGACCAATCTGAGCAACACCACCAACCAGCAGAAGCCCTCCCCGATGCCGTTCGGGCGGTACGCCGCCTTCGAGCCCGTCACCGTGCCGGACCGCACCTGGCCCGACCGTCCGATCACGAAGGCGCCGCGCTGGCTCTCCACCGACCTGCGTGACGGCAACCAGGCCCTGATCGACCCGATGACGCCGGCGCGCAAGCTGCGCATGTTCGAGCTCCTCGTCGCGATGGGTTACAAGGAGATCGAGGTCGGGTTCCCCTCGGCCAGCCAGACCGACTTCGACTTCGTCCGCAGCCTGATCGAGGAGGACCGGATCCCGGACGACGTCCAGATCTCGGTGCTCACCCAGGCTCGCGAGGACCTGATCTCGCGCACCGCCGAGTCGCTGGCCGGTGCTCCCCGCGCGACGATCCACCTCTACAACGCCACCGCGGAGCTGTTCCGCCGGGTCGTGTTCAAGGTGACCCCCGAGGAGTGCATCGGGATCGCGGTGCGCGGCACCGAGCTGGTGATGAAGTACGCCGAGCAGTACATGCCCGAGCTCGTCGGCTCCGAGAGCTTCGGCTACCAGTACAGCCCGGAGATCTTCACCCAGACCAACACCGACTTCGCGCTCGAGGTCTGCGAGGCCGTCTCCGACGTCTGGCAGCCCGAGGCCGGTCGCGAGATCATCCTCAACCTGCCGGCCACGGTCGAGATGTCGACGCCGAACACCTACGCCGACCAGATCGAGTACTTCGGCCGGGGACTGACCCGCCGCGAGCACAGCGCGATCAGCCTGCACCCGCACAACGACCGCGGCACCGCCGTGGCCGCCACCGAGCTGGGCCTGATGGCCGGCGCCGACCGGGTCGAGGGCTGCCTCTTCGGCCACGGCGAGCGCACCGGCAACGTCGACCTCGTCACGGTCGGGATGAACCTGTTCAGCCAGGGCATCGACCCGCAGATCGACTTCGCCGTCGGCGGTGGCATCGACGAGATCCGCCGCACCGTCGAGTACGTCACCAACATCAACGTGCACCCGCGCCACCCGTACGCCGGGGACCTGGTCTACACCGCGTTCTCCGGCTCCCACCAGGACGCGATCAAGAAGGGTCTGGAGGACCTGGACCGGATCGCCGCGGAGCAGGGCGTCCCGGTCACCGAGATCCCGTGGGAGGCGCCGTACCTGCCCATCGATCCCAAAGACGTCGGTCGCACCTACGAGGCCGTGATCCGGGTCAACAGCCAGTCCGGCAAGGGCGGCGTGGCCTACCTGCTCAAGAGCGAGCACTCGCTGGACCTGCCGCGCCGCGCGCAGATCGAGTTCTCCCGGGTGATCCAGGAGCACACCGACTCCGAGGGCGGCGAGATCACCGGCGAGCAGATCTGGAAGGTCTTCTCCGCCGAGTACCTCGAGCGCGACGTGCCCTACAGCCTGGAGAGCTGGAACTCCGTGACCGGCCCCGAGGGGGACCGGCAGGAGGTCCACATGCGGGTCCGCGGCGAGGAGCGCACCTTCGTCGGCGAGGGCAACGGCCCCGTCGCGGCGTTCGTCGACGGGATGCGCCAGGCCGGCGCCGACATCCGGGTCCTGGACTACGCCGAGCACGCGCTCTCCGCCGGGGGCGACGCGATGGCGGCCGCCTACGTCGAGTGCGAGATCGGCGGCGAGATCGTGTGGGGCATCGGCATCCACGCCAACATCGTCACCGCCTCGCTCCGCGCGGTGGTCTGCGCCGCCAACCGGGCGCAGGCCGTCACCATCCCGCACGCCTGACCGGTGAGTCCGGCGGGCCGGGTCAGGGGCAAGGGCGCACAATAGGTCAGTGCTCTACCGTGACGAAGCGATCGTCCTGCGCACCCACAAGCTGGGTGAGGCGGACCGCATCATCACGCTCCTGACCCGGTCCCACGGCCGGGTCCGGGCCGTGGCCAAGGGCGTGCGGCGCACGACGTCGCGGTTCGGCTCCCGGCTCGAGCCGTTCACCCACGTCGACCTCCAGCTGGCGCAGGGACGGAACCTGGACACGATCACCCAGGCCGAGACGCTCTCCCCGTTCCAGGCCACGTTGGCGCTGGACTACGAGACCTACACCGTCGGCACCGCGATGCTGGAGACCGCCGACCGGCTGGTCTCGGAGGAGCGCGAGCCGAGCGTGCAGCAGTTCCTGCTCCTGGTCGGCGGGCTGCGCGCCCTGGCGGCGGGCGACCACGCGCCCGGCCAGATCCTCGACTCCTACTTCCTGCGCTCCCTCGCGGTCGCCGGCTACGCGCCCAGCTTCGACGGCTGCGCCCGGTGCGGCCTCGAGGGCCCGCACGGCTGGTTCAACCCGTCGCTGGGCGGGTCGCTGTGCGCGACCTGCCGGATCCCCGGCTCGGCGACGGTCTCCTTCGAGACCCTGGTCGTCCTCGGGGCGCTGCTGGCCGGGAACTGGTCGGTCGTCGAGGCCGCCGACCCCCGGCACCTGCGCGAGGCGAGCGGGCTGGCGGCGAGCTACCTGGCCTGGCACCTCGAACGCGGTCTGCGCTCGCTGGCCTACGTCGAACGATGACCCGGCACGCCCACAGCCATGCCCACGGGCACGGCCACAGCCACAGCCACGCGCGCCGGAGGGCAACAGCCCCCGTGGAGCGCACCCGCGCGCTGATCCTCGTCGGCATCCTGGTGGTGGTCGGCCTCGCCACCATCGTCGGCGCGATCCGGTGGTGGCCCGACCACGCCAAGGCCGAGTCGCTGCGCGGCACCCTGACCTTCGCCGTCGAGGGGTCGACCTACGTCCAGGCGACGGTCACCGACGTGCAGCCGCGCTGTGCCGAGGCGCTCGCGACCACGCCGACCTGCGGCAACCTCGTGGTCACTCTCGACGACGGTCCCGAGGCCGGCAGCAGCCAGACCGTCGGCGTACCCCCGGAGGTGCTCAACGCTGGGCTCGAACCGGGCGACAGCGTCGAGCTGCTCCGGCTGCCGGCCCGGGAGGGCAGCGACGTCAGCTACAGCTGGTACGACGTCCAGCGCGAGACCCCGCTCTGGGCGCTGGGCCTCGTCTTCGTGGCCGCGACGATCGCGGTGGCGCGGATGCGTGGCCTGCTCGCCCTGGTCAGCCTGGCGATCGCCGGAGGGGTGATCTGGTGGTTCCTGCTGCCCGGGATGATCACCGGCGGCCCGCCGCTGGCCCTGGCGGTGGTCGCCTCGTCGCTGATCATGTACCTCGTCCTCTACCTCACCCACGGCGTCTCGATCCGGACCAGCACCGCGCTGGCCGGCACCCTGATCGGGATCGCGATCTCGGCGATCGCGGCCAACTGGGCGATCGACTCCAGCCACCTCAACGGCGTGATCGACGACGGCGGCTCGACGTTGTCGACCCTGCTGCCGGCGCTCAACCTGCACAACGTGCTCAAGGCCGCCGCCGTGATCGCCAGCCTCGGTGCGCTCAACGACGTCACCATCACCCAGGCCTCCGGGGTCTGGGAGCTGCGCGAGGCCTCGCCGCAGATGTCGCGCTGGGAGCTCTACCGCTCCGCGATGCGGATCGGACGCGACCACGTCGCCTCGGCGATCTACACCCTCGCCTTCGCGTACGTCGGCACCGCGCTGACACTGCTGCTGGCCATCGGCCTCTACGACCGATCGATCTTCTCGCTGCTCGGTGCCGAGGAGATCGCCGAGGAGATCGTGCGCTCCCTGGCCGGCGGACTCGGGCTGCTGGCGGCGATGCCGGCCACGACCCTGATCGGGGTGCTGGTGGTGGCCGCGGTGACCTCTAAGGTTGATGCTCATGGCGCGCAAGAAACCGGCTCCGGCTCCGCAGCCGAGGCAGATCCGTCGGCCGACACCGCACCCGTCGGGCGCCACGCCGCCCCCGATCCCGGCTGACCTGGTCCCGCAGCACGTCGCCGTCATCATGGACGGCAACGGTCGCTGGGCCCAGGAGCGCGGGCTGCCGCGCACGGCCGGCCACACCGAGGGGGAGTCCTCGCTCTTCGACGTCGTCGAAGGGGCGATCGAGCTCGGGGTGAAGGCGATCAGCGCCTACGCGTTCTCCACCGAGAACTGGTCGCGCAGCCCCGAGGAGGTCCGTTTCCTGATGGGCTTCAACCGCGACGTGATCCGCCGTCGGCGCGACGAGATGCACGAGCTCGGTGTCCGGGTCCGCTGGGCCGGCCGCGCGCCGCGGTTGTGGAAGTCGGTGATCAAGGAGCTCCAGATCGCCGAGGAGCTGACCAAGGACAACACCGTCGCCACGCTGACCATGTGCGTCAACTACGGCGGCCGCTCCGAGCTGGTCGACGCCACCCAGCGGATCGCCGCCGACGTGGCGGCCGGGAAGCTGAAGGCGCACAAGATCGACGAGGCCGTCTTCGAGCGCTACCTCTACGTCCCCGAGCTCGCCGACGCGGACCTGATCTGGCGGACCTCAGGGGAGCAGCGGCTGAGCAACTTCATGCTCTGGCAGGCGGCGTACTCGGAGATGGTGTTCACCGACGTGCTCTGGCCCGACGTCGACCGCCGGCACCTCTGGGCGGCGTGCGAGACCTACGCCCGCCGCGACCGCCGGTACGGCGGCGCCGAAGCGTGAACTTGAGGAAAGTAACGCGTCCCGCGTTACTTTCCTCAAGTTCACCGGCCCTCGCGCGTTACTTCGCGCAGGTTCACCGACAGTCGGTGCAGGTGCCGAAGAGCTCGAGCGTGTGCGAGACGTCGGTGAAGCCGTGGTCGGCGGCGACGGCGTTGGTCCAGCGCTCGACCGCCGGACCCTCGACCTCGACCGTGCGGCCGCAGGAGCGGCAGACCAGGTGGTGGTGGTGCGAGTCGGAGCAGCGCCGGTAGATCGCCTCCCCGTCCTCGGAGCGCATCATGTCGATCTCGCCGGCCTCGGCCAACGCCGTGAGAGTCCGGTAGACGGTCGCCAGGCCGACCGACTCACCCCGCTGGGCGAGCAGGTCGTGGATCTCCTGGGCCGAGTGGAAACCGGACGTCTCACCCAGCGCCGCCGAGACCGCGAGCCGCTGCCGGGTCGGGCGCAGCCCGCCGCTCGCGGCGCCGCGGGGCTGGATGCCTTCGGTGCCTCGGCGGGGCTCAGTGCTCGTCATAGTGGGGCTCCCCGCTCTCGGTGACGTGAACGGCGTGCCGGTGCCCGTGGTGGAGGTAGTCGACGTGGTCGCCGTGCTCGATCGCCGGGTGTCCGCAGTCGGGACCGTGCTGGTGCAGGTGCGCGTGGCCGGCGCTCGGGTCCTCGGCGCTGCAGTCGAGCTCGTCGTCGATCACGTCGAACGGCGTGAGCAGTCGTTCCCGGCGACGCAGCCAGGCCCCGATCGGCCAGGCGATCGCGAAGAAGGCGAGGGCCAGCATCACGATCGTCGGCCCGGGGGCGACGTCGGCCTTGAACGAGGCGAACGCCGAGATCACCAGTCCGCCAACCGAGGCGAGGGTGCCGACCACCATCGCGCCCAGCAGGGTGGTGCGGAAGGAGCCGCTGAACTGCTGGCTGGTCGCCACCGGCACCACCATCAGCGCACTCACCAGGAGCAGGCCGACGGTCCGCATCGCGACGGTCACGCTGACCGCTGCCAGGACGGCGACGAGCAGGTTCCAGGCCTGCACCTTGAGACCGCTGACCCGGGCGAACTCCTCGTCCTGGGCGACGGCGAAGAGCTGCGGCGCCAGGCCGCCGCCGATCACGAGGATCGTCGCGGCCAGCACCATCGTGGCGATCACGTCGGAGATGGTGATCGTGGTGATCGAGCCGAACAGGTAGCGCTGCAGCTCGCTGCCGGACTCACCGGCCAGGCCGGTGATCAGCACGCCGCCGGCCAGACCGCCGTAGAAGAGCAGCGCGAGCGCGACGTCGCCGTTGGCATGGCCACGACCCCGGATCACCTCGATCGCGATCGCGCCGAGGATGGCGACCACGACGGCGGTCCAGGTGGGGGAGCTGTGCGTCAGCAGGCCGATCGCGACACCGGTGACCGCGACGTGGCCGAGGCCGTCACCCATCAGCGCCAGCCGGCGCTGCACCAGGTAGGTGCCGACGACGGGAGCGGAGAGACCGGTCACGGCGGCAGCGATGAGTGCCCGCTGCATGAAGCCGAGGCTGAACAGGTCGGCCGGGGTCATGAGTCCTCCCGCTGCAGCGGCGAGACCACGTGGATCCGGTGGTCGTCGGCCGGTCGCAGGTCGTGGTGCATGGCGTGGTCGTCCAGGGCGGTGCCGTGGATCTGGCTGTGGTCCAGGGGCGGGCCGTCGTACGCGACCCGTCCGTCCCGCATCACGACGGTGCGGTCGACGAGGCGGGCGAGCGGGCCGAGCTCGTGAGCGACGAGGACCAGCGTGGCGCCCCGGTCCTTGAGCTGGCCGAGCGTCTCGGTGAGCGCGATCTGGTTGGGCAGATCGACACCGGCCGTGGGTTCGTCGAGGAAGAACACCTCGGGCTCGCCGGCCAGCGCTCGGGCGATCAGGACGCGCTGCTGCTGGCCACCCGAGAGGCTGGAGACCCCGTCGTGGGCGCGGTCGGCCAGACCGACCGCCTCCAGGGCGTCGCGCACGACGGCGCGGTCGGCCCGGCCGAGCGGCTTGAACAGGCGCCGGTGGGTGAGGCGCCCCGAGGCCACCACCTCCCAGACGCTCGACGGGATGCCGGAGGAGGCGCCGGCGCGCTGCGGGACGAACCCGATCCGGCCCCAGTCCTTGAAGTCACCCAGGGGAGTGCCGAACAGGTCGACCCGTCCGGCGGCGAGCGGACGCAGCCCCACCATCGCGCGCACCAGCGTCGACTTGCCGGACCCGTTGGCCCCCATCAGGGCGACGAACGCGCCTGGGGTGACCTCGAGCTCGATGTCGCGCAGGATCGGACGCCCGCCGATCGTGACGCCGACGCCGTGCACGGAGACGGGATTCATGCGCATCCGTTCGCTTTCTTCAGGGCGACCAGGTTGGCCGCCATCAAGGAGAGGTAGTCCTCGTCGCTGGTCTCGTCGCTCAGCCCCTCGATCGGGTCGAGGATCGCCGTGGTGATCCCCATGTCGTGGGCGAGGGTCTCGGTCAGCGCGGGGGAGACCAGTGTCTCACCGAAGACCGTGGTGATGCCCTCGGCCTCGATCAGCTCCTGCAGCCGACCGAGGTCGGCCGGGGTCGGCTCGGCGTCGGGCGAGAGGCCCGCGATCGGGGCGATCTCGAGGCCGTAGCGGGTGAGGTAGCCGAAGGCGTTGTGCGAGACCACGATCGTGTCGCGCTCGCACTGCGCCAGCCCCGAGGAGTACGACGCGTCGAGCGCGGTCAGATCGGCGGTCAGTGCCGCGGCGTTCGCCCGGTACTCGTCGGCGTGGTCCGGGTCGACCTCGACCAACGTGGACGCCACCGCGTCGGCGACCTTGGCCAGCTTGAGCGGGTCCTGCCAGAAGTGCGGGTCGAGGTCGCCATGGTCGTGACCGTCGTGGCCCTCCTCCTCGGCTTCGCCGTGCTCGTCCGCCTCGACCTCGTCGTGGCCGTGGTGCTCGATCGGCTCGAGCCCCGCGATCGCGCCCGCCTCGACGACGGTGCCGTTGGCCTGCTTGACGGCGGCGTCGACGGCGGCCTGGAGGCCCTTCTCGTAGACCACGACCTGGGCGAGGGCGACCTCGCCGGACTGGGCCGGGGTCAGCTCGAGGTCGTGCGGTTCCTGTCCGGGGCGGGTCAGGTTCTTCACCGTCACGTGGTCGCCTCCGACGCGCTCGGAGACGAACTGCAGCGGGTAGAACGCGGTGACCACCGAGACGGTGCCGTCCTTCCCGGCGAGCGTGTCGGCGGAGTCGTCGAAGGCGGCGCACCCGCTGGTCAGCAGGGCGGCCGCGGCGATGAAGGCGCCGGCGACGGCGGTCCGATTCAACATGAGAACGATTCTCGTTCGCATTGAGAATGATTGTCAAACCAGGGATCACCTGTGGCGAACGCTGCTGCGGCCGATCGGATCGCTAGGCTGAGCGACCAGCAAACTGCACAACGTACGAAGCTCCCCTCAGAAAGCAGGACCCGTGGCTACCTCGCCCGCCCCCGGCAAGACCGTCGACGCCGTTGTGAACCTCGCCAAGCGGCGTGGGTTCGTCTACCCGTGCGGCGAGATCTACGGCGGAACCCGCTCTGCCTGGGACTACGGCCCGCTCGGCGTCGAGCTCAAGGAGAACATCAAGCGCCAGTGGTGGCGCTCGATGGTGACCAGCCGCGACGACGTCGTCGGCCTGGACTCCAGCGTCATCCTGCCGCGCCAGACCTGGGAGGCGTCGGGCCACGTCGCCACCTTCAGCGACCCGCTGATCGAGTGCCTGTCGTGCCACAAGCGTCACCGCGCCGACCACCTGCAGGAGCGGTACGCGGAGAAGAACAACATCGCGAACCCCGATGACGTCCCGATGGCCGAGGTGCCCTGCCCCGACTGCGGCACCCGCGGCCAGTGGACCGAGCCGAAGGCGTTCTCCGGCCTGCTCAAGACCTACCTCGGTGTCGTCGACGACGAGTCCGGGCTGCACTACCTGCGCCCCGAGACCGCGCAGGGCATCTTCATCAACTTCGCCAACGTCGTGACCAGCCAGCGGATGAAGCCCCCGTTCGGCATCGCGCAGATCGGCAAGTCGTTCCGCAACGAGATCACGCCGGGCAACTTCATCTTCCGCACCCGCGAGTTCGAGCAGATGGAGATGGAGTTCTTCGTCAAGCCGGGCGAGGACAAGGAGTGGCACCAGTACTGGATCGACACCCGACTGCAGTGGTACGTCGACCTGGGCGTCAACCCCGACAACCTGCGCCTCTACGAGCACCTGCCCGAGAAGCTCTCGCACTACTCGACGCGCACGGTCGACGTGGAGTACCGGTTCAACTTCGCGGGCTCCGAGTGGGGTGAGCTCGAGGGTGTCGCCAACCGCACCGACTTCGACCTCTCCACGCACTCGAAGCACTCCGGCACCGACCTGAGCTACTACGACCAGGCCAACAACGAGCGCTACACGCCGTACGTGATCGAGCCGGCAGCCGGTCTGTCGCGCAGCCTGATGACCTTCCTCGTCGACGCCTACACCGAGGAGGAGGCGCCGAACGCGAAGGGCGGCGTCGACAAGCGCGTCGTGCTCAAGCTCGACCCGCGTCTGGCCCCGGTCAAGGCGGCCGTGCTGCCGCTGAGCCGCAACGAGGACCTCTCCCCGAAGGCCCGCGGCCTGGCCGAGGAGCTGCGCAAGAACTGGAACATCGACTTCGACGACACCCAGTCCATCGGCAAGCGCTACCGCCGTCAGGACGAGATCGGCACGCCGTTCTGCATCACCGTCGACTTCGACACCCTCGAGGACCAGGCGGTCACGATCCGCGAGCGCGACACGATGAGCCAGGAGCGGGTCTCCCTGGACCAGGTCCCGGCCTACCTCGGCGCTCGCCTCCTCGGAGCCTGACGACGATGGTGAGGCGCGGTCGACGACTCGGCGCGGTGCTCGGTGGGGTGGCACTCGTGCTGGCCCTGGCCGGGTGCGGCGGCGGGTCGGAGGCCGCGCCGAAGCCGACCGGGACCGCGTCGGCGGTCCC
The DNA here is from genome assembly GCF_055391175.1 of Nocardioides sp. JCM 18999. NCBI lineage: Bacteria > Bacillati > Actinomycetota > Actinomycetes > Propionibacteriales > Nocardioidaceae > Nocardioides > Nocardioides sp. JCM 18999. Next base: position 1,998,178 of record NZ_AP043887.1, on the reverse strand, counting down.
CGAGGTGCCGGCGGGCTATCCCACCGGCGCCCCGACGGGCCTGGACTACACCGAGCCGGGCAGCCTGCTCGAGCTCGGCCAGTCGGCCACCGTCGCCTGGCAGCCCGCTGGGGCGACCCAGGTCGGAGCACTCCGGCTGAGCGTCAACGCGATCGAGAGCACCAGCTTCGCGACCAGCTTCAAGGACTGGAAGGTGGCCGACGACATCGCCGGCTACGCGCCGTACTTCGTCCAGGTCTCGATCGCGAACGTCGGCCCGACCGACCTGGGGGGTCAGCCGATCCCGCTCTACGGCGAGACCACGGCCGACACGCTGCTCGAGCCCAGCCGGTTCGCGGCGACGTTCAAGCCGTGCACGCCGAGCGTCCTGCCCAAGCCGTTCGCCCAGGGCCAGGTCGTCCCCGCCTGCATGGTCTTCCTGGTCCCCAACGGCGGCCAGCTCAGCGGCGCGACGTTCCGTCCGTCGCCGGCGTTCGAGCCGATCGTGTGGCGCGGGCCGATCCAGACGATTGGGGCCGAGCCGTCGGCCTCGGCGACACTAGGACAGTGACTCTCACCGACCTCGCCCAGCCTGCACAGTCAGGGACGCCGAGCGCCCCGCTGCGCTTCGGCGCGCTCGAGGTCGCCACGCCGGTCGTCCTGGCCCCGATGGCCGGGGTCACCAACGCCGCCTACCGGGCCCTGTGCCTGGAGCAGTCCCGGGCCGTCGGCGCCGACGGTCTCTTCGTCTGCGAGATGATCACTTCGCGCGGCCTGGTCGAGGGCGACGAGCACACCCGCGACATGCTCAGCTTCGACCCGACCGAGACGGTCCGCTCGGTGCAGCTCTACGGCACCGACCCGGTCTACGTCGGGGGAGCGGTCAAGATCCTCTGCGAGGAGTACGGCGTCGCCCACGTCGACCTCAACTTCGGCTGCCCGGTCCCCAAGGTCACCCGCAAGGGTGGCGGCGGGGTGCTGCCCTGGAAGCGCAACCTGCTCGGCGCGATCCTCGAGCACGCCGTCCGCGCCGCGGAGCCGTACGGCGTCCCGGTGACGATGAAGACCCGCAAGGGCATCGACGACGACCACCTCACGTTCATGGACGCCGGCCGGATCGCCGCCGACGCCGGGGTCGCCGGGATCGCCCTGCACGGGCGCACGGTCGTGCAGGCCTACTCGGGCACCGCCGACTGGGACGCGATCGCCGAGCTCAAGGCGAGCACCAACATCCCGGTGCTCGGCAACGGCGACATCTGGGAGGCGAGTGACGCCCTGCGGATGGTCGCCGAGACCGGGGTCGACGGCGTCGTCATCGGCCGCGGCTGCCTCGGTCGTCCGTGGCTCTTCCGCGACCTCGCGCTGGCCTTCGCCGACCCCGAGTCCTGGGAGCGGTCGCTGCCCACGCTCGGCGAGGTCGCCGACATGATGCGTCGCCACGCGGAGCTGCTCAGCGTCCACATGGGCGAGGAGCGGGGCTGCAAGGAGTTCCGCAAGCACGTCGCCTGGTACCTCAAGGGATTCAGTGCCGGCGGAGAGATGCGCAAGCAGCTCGGGCTGGTCCGCACGCTCGCCGACCTCGACGTCCTGCTCGCCGATCTCAACCGCGACGAGGCCTTCCCGGTGGGCGAGCTGGGTGCCCCGCGAGGCCGCCAGGGAGCACCCCGCGAGCGGGTCGTGTGCCCCGACGGATGGCTCGACGACACCGACGGGCTCGGCCTCGAGATTTCGGAGGACCTGGTCTCCGGAGGTTAGGGTCGATGACCATGTCGGCCTCTCCTCGTCACGCAGCGCGTCACAGCGCGCCGCGTCGAGCGCGCTTCCGACCCGGTCAGCTGGCCCTCTCCGCGGCCGCCCTGCTCACCCTCGGCACCGTCGGTGCGGGTGTCGCGGTCGCCGGACCGAGCACCTTCGTCGCGGCCCCCGCGCCGAGCATCCAGCTGGAGAAGGCGGGCGCCAGTGCGTCCACCGAGGCCTCGGCCGCGGAGGTCGCCGGCGAGGCTGCCGTCGACACGGCGGCGCTGGCCGACCGACGCAAGGTCAAGCTCTCCCGGTCCGCGGGCCGACGTACCGCCGAGACCATGGCGGAGCAGACCCGCTGGACGACGACGGAGCTCAACCTGTGGGCCCGCGCTGGCGAGGATGCGAAGCAGATCGGTGAGGTCCCGGCCTCCTCGGCGGTCGTCCTGACCGGTGCCAAGCGGGCCGACCGGGTGCAGGTCATCGCCAACACCGAGACCGGTCGCACCGGCTGGGTCACCGCCGAGTACCTCTCGACCACGAAGCCGCCGCCGGGGATCTCGACCGCTCCGTGCGCCGACTCGAGCATCGAGCGGGGGCTCAAGCCGCAGACCGTGACGCTCTACCGCTCGGTGTGCCACGCCTTCCCCGAGGTCTCCGAGTACGCCGGCATGGCCGGTCGGGTCGAGCACAACACCGGCAACGCGATCGACGTGATGGTCTACGGCGACAAGGAGCTCGGCGACCGGATCGCCGCCTGGGCGCTGCAGCACGCCAGTGCCCTCGATCTCTACGACATCCTCTGGTACCAGCGGATCTGGACGCCGGTGCGGTCCTCCGAGGGCTGGCGCAAGTTCGCCGACCGTGGTGGCGCGACCGCGAACCATATGGACCACGTCCACCTCGGGACCAACTAGCACCCGGTCGGGGACTGGCTACGCTGTCCGGCGTGACCCAGGGCCCCTACACCGCGCACGATCGTGAACGCGTGGTGGACGAGCCGCCCAAGCGGGTCGACGCTCCGATCCGGACCGCCTTCGAGCGTGACCGGGCCCGGGTCGTGCACGCCGCCTCCTCGCGTCGTCTGGCCGCCAAGACCCAGGTGGTCGGGCCGCAGTCGGACGACTTCGTCCGCAACCGCCTCACCCACAGCCTCGAGGTCGCCCAGATCGCGCGCGACCTCTCCCGGGCCCTCGGTGAGGGTGGCTCCGACCTGGCCGACCTGACCGAGACCGCCGCGCTGGCCCACGACCTCGGCCACCCGCCGTTCGGGCACAACGGCGAGGACGTGCTGCACGAGCTGGCTGCCGGGATCGGTGGTTTCGAGGGCAACGCCCAGACGTTGCGGATCCTGACCCGGCTCGAGGCCAAGACCTTCGACGAGCACGGCTCGGTCGGGCTCAACCTGACCCGGGCGACCCTCGACGCCTGCACCAAGTACCCGTGGCCCGCCGGACCCGAGCGTCGCAAGTTCGGGGTCTACACCGACGACCTGCCGATCTTCACCTGGATGCGCGCGGGGGTCGCCGGGGAGGGACGCAGCATCGAGGCCCAGGTGATGGACCTCGCCGACGACGTCGCCTACTCGGTGCACGACGTCGAGGACGGGGTCGTGGCCGGCCGGATCGACCTGACCGACCTCGACGCCGAGGCGATCATCGCCGTCGCCCGGGAGTGGTACCTCCCGACAGCCCGCCCCGAGGACCTCGGTGAGGCGCTGGCGGGGCTGCGAGCCGTCGGCAGCTGGCCCCCGGCGTCGTACGACGGCTCACGACGTGCCCTGGCGGCCCTGAAGAACCTGACCAGCGACGTGATCGGCCGGTTCTGCGGCGCGGTGCAGGGCGCGACCCCGGCCGGCACGACGCTGATCCGTCACCGAGGCTCGCTGGTCCTGCCCGAGGCGACACTGCTGGAGATCGCGATGCTCAAGGCGATCGCCACCCACTACGTGATGCTGTCGGAGGGCCGGCAGCAGCTGCAGGCTCGTCAGCGCGACCTGCTGAGCGAGCTGGTCGAGGCTCTCACCGAGCGCGGACCCGACGCTCTCGACCGTGCCTTCGCCGACGACTGGAGCGCAGCCGGCGACGACGCCGGGCGGCGCCGCGTGGTGATCGACCAGGTCGCCTCCCTGACCGACGTGACGGCGGTGGACTGGCATACCCGCTTGGTCCGCTCCGGGAAGTAGAGTTCCCGCCATGGCCGGCCGGATCAGCGACAAGAGCATCGCTGAGGTCCGTGAGAAGGCGAAGATCGAGGACATCATCGGCGACTACGTGTCGCTGCGCCGCTCCGGGTCCAACCTCCAGGGCCTGTGCCCGTTCCACGACGAGAAGTCGCCGAGCTTCAACGTCAACCCGTCCCGCCAGACCTTCCACTGCTTCGGGTGTCAGGAGGGCGGCGACGTCATCTCCTTCATCCAGAAGATCGACGGGCTGAGCTTCACCGAGACCATCGAACGACTCGCCGACAAGTCAGGTGTCGCCCTCGTCCGGGAGGACGGCGGCGCGCCCCAGGAACGTCGCGGCCCCGGCCGCGGCGTGCTGGTCGAGGCGCACAAGGTCGCGCAGGAGTACTTCGCCGAGCAGCTGGTCACCCCGGACGCGGTCGCCGCGCGCCGGTTCCTCGCCGAGAAGGGGTTCGACCAGGAGGCCGCCGCCCAGTTCGGCGTCGGGTACGCCCCGCGCGACGGGAAGCTGCTGGCGCAGCACCTGCGTGGCCGTGGCTTCCGTGAGGAGGACCTCGTCGTCGCTGGGATCCTCGGACAGTGGGGCAAGTCCCGGTTCGAGGGCCGCGTGATCTGGCCGATCCGTGAGTCCAACGGGGACGTGATCGGCTTCGGCGCCCGGAAGCTGTTCGAGGACGACCGGATCTCGGGGAAGTACATCAACACCTCCGAGACGCCGATCTACAAGAAGAACCAGGTGCTCTACGGCATCGACCTGGCGCGCAAGGGTCTGCAGCTCACCCACCGCGCGGTCGTCGTCGAGGGCTACACCGACGTGATGGCCTGCCAGCTGGCTGGCGTGACGACCGCGATCGCCACCTGCGGCACGGCGTTCACCGCCGACCACGGCAAGGTGCTGCGCCGGCTGATGGGGGACTACGAGGGCGCCACCGGCGAGATCATCTTCACCTTCGACGGGGACGCGGCCGGACAGGCGGCGGCGATGAAGGTCTTCTCCGCCGACGCGGACTTCCACTCACCGACCTACGTGGCGGTCGCCCCGGACGGTCTGGACCCCAACGACCTGCGGATGAAGGAGGGCGACGAGGCGGTGCGGACGCTCGTCGACGCCCGGACGCCGCTGTACCAGTTCGTGCTGCGCAACGTCGTCACCCGCTACGACCTCGACCGGGCCGACGGCCGGGTGGACGCGCTCCGGGCCGGGGCGCAGCTCGTCTCCGCCGTGCGGGACCAGGCCAAGGTCGGCGAGTTCACCCGCGAGCTGGCCGGGCTGGTCGGGGTCGACATCGACAGTGCCCAGGGCGCCGTACGTCGGGCCGCGGGGGAGAAGCGCAGCAGCTCGGCGGCCGCGGACCGTGCCGCTCCGCCGGCGCCGCCGCGCCCCGCCGCCGTCCTGCCCGACGCCCGGGACCCGCGGTTCGCGCTGGAACGGGAGGCGCTCAAGGCCCTGATCCAGACGCCGGTCGTGATCGGCAGCCTGACCGCCAGCATCGGACCCGAGGACTTCACCCACCCGGCCTACCGCGCCGTGTGGAAGCTGATGGCCGACGCCGGGGGTGTCGTCGTCGGTTCCGGCGACCCGCAGTGGGCGACGACGCTCCGCTCGCGCTGCACCGACGAGCGTCTCCTGCCGCTGCTGTCCGCGCTGACCGTCGAGTCGATCACCACCAAGAGTGCCGACTCCGGGTACGTCCGGGAGATCGTCTCGCGACTGCGGGAGGCCACCGTCTCGCGCCGGATCGCCGACGCGCACTCGCGTCTCCAGCGCACCGACCCCTCGGACCTGGACGCGTATTTCAAGGCCGCGGGGGAGCTGTCCGCGTTGGAGCAGGAGCGCCGCGCGCTCCGCGACGACCTCGCCTCCTGATCCACGCCAGGGAGGCCCCCCGATTTCGGATGCGCCGACCGGACTTGCTACTGTTTCGCCCGCTGCAAAGCATTCCCCTGTAGCTCAATTGGCAGAGCATTCGACTGTTAATCGAAGGGTTGCTGGTTCGAGTCCAGCCGGGGGAGCAATAACGCAGGTCAGAGGCCCTCTCCGTTCGTCGGGAAGGGCCTCTGGTCTGTTCGGGCGGAAGTTCGCGTGGCTGATTTGGTGCGGGCTTGGTGACTCGACATCCCGCCGTGCGCCGGTCCCGGCTACTTGATGTGGCGTCATCGGACGGCCGAGCCGTCGGTGTGATGCCAAGGTGTACACGCAACGCACCCGTTTTCTGTGAGCCAGGTCAATGGCCAGGTGCTCCCGTGCCTCAACCCTCCCCCGAGGTGGGGGTTGGCGACTGCCGAAGTGATAGACGGTTGGCTACCGATGGCCTCAGTGCGACGGCCTGCGCCTACGATCTGCCTTCGTGAGTAACGTCCCTCTGGCTGGTGCTGCTGACGTCGCAGTGCCCCCGGGTGGTCCGGTTCTCGTAGCTCGGGGCCGCCTGGACGAGGTGTGGCGAGTTCTCCTGATGTGTCCCCTTGTCGCCGCAAGTCCTGGACTGTTTTTCGGTCCTGTGCTGCTGATCGGCGGGGGCGACGAACTGACTGCGTTTGAGGTCTTCGCCTTCGTGACAGCGATCTTCGTGTGTCTCCTGCCGATCGCCATCGCGTTCGTGATGGCCTGGGGCATTTGGCAAGGGAGTGTCCGGTATGTGGTGGACGGCACACACATCCTGGTCTTTCGGGGTCGACGCCTTGTTCGTGATGTCGATGCGACGGACTACACGACGATCCAGGTGTGTGGTCGCGCCACATGGCGCAATGTCATCTTCGCCATCTCGGTCTTGGGGTTCTGGACCGTGCCGCCGATGGTCCGGTGCTGGACGAAACGACCGGAGCAACTGGTCGGCCGGCTCAAGGAGCTTCCACACGTGATGTTGTGGGGCGCCGAGGCCGCGCAGAAGTTCCACGACGACCTCGCCGAAGCCCTCGCGAGAAACGGCGTGACGACCGAAGTCACGACTGATCGTTCGTTCTGAACTCCTAGTCAGGTCCCGTGGGTCTCCGTGTAACGGAGGCTCCTTCGTCAGTGCGGGCTTGGGCGATCGACTCGGTATCAAAAGGGGGATCCCTCGGGCAGGGCGTAGCGGGGAGCAGACGAGGCGGTGCGGGCGTCCGTTGAGGTCAATACTCAAGGCCGAGGAAAAGGCCGGCAGGCGCTCATGAAGGATGCCTTCGCGGGCACCTCTCTCGACTGGAGTCGGGGCGACGGTCAGGTCTGGACTGAGACGGACGCCCCGGCCGGTCTGGTCGACTTCCACCGTTCCCACCTGACGGTGACCATCGAGTGACGGGCGCTTCGTGCATCGTCGGCCGGAAACGATAGGTTTCCGGCGGAGTCACTCGCCGACGTGCGGGTGCCTCGGGGCGGTAGCTCAGTTGGTTAGAGCAGGGGACTCATAATCCCTGGGCCGTCGGTTCAAGTCCGACCCGCCCTACCCCGCAAACCCCCACCCGTCCCGTGGCGGTTGGGGGTTTTCTGCGCCCTGACTCGTATGTCGAGATCCCCACTAGCGCTGACCGTGCTCGGTCCGCCACCCTGGGGCGCTTTGCTATCCGATATATGATCTAGGAAAGGTGTTTCAAGATGGCTCGTTCGCCCCGCCTCCGTGTAGCTCTCGCTGCACTGTCCGTGTCCGTCAGTGCCCTCGCCGCGTCGGCCGTCGCGCCGCTCGCTGCGCAGGCTGATGATCCCGCTTCTCCGCTTCAGCCGGTCGCCGTGTCGACCTACCAGAGCAAGATCGTCAACGACGGCACCAACGTGTACTACCCGACCAACGTCAGCGGGAAGCTTCCCGTGGCGCTGCTGCTCCAGGGCGGGAAGGTGCACCGGCAGTACTACAGCCAGTACGCCGCCGCCGTGGCGTCGTACGGCTTCATCGTGGTCACCCCGAACCACAAGCGGCTCAACTTCTTCGACACCGACTACTACACCTCGACCAGCCAGGTCGGGGAGACGCTGTCCTGGATGGCGACGGAGAACGGCACCGCGTCCTCGCCACTCGCCGGCCACATCGACACCGCGACGATGGTGCTGCTCGGTCACTCGTTCGGTGGGGCCACCGGCCTCTCGATCGCGGAGAGCAAGTGCTCGATCCCGTTCTGCACGACCCTGACCTTCTCGCTGCCCGCAGCGGTCAAGGCGGGGTCGTTCTACGGCACCAACAACGCGATCCTGGGGCTCTACCCGGCGATCGACAACCGGATCCCGATCCAGCTGGTCCAGGGTCAGTCCGACGGCATGGCCGAGCCGGCCCAGGCGGAGAGCGCCTACGCGGCGATCCAGAACGGACGCAAGCAGATCGTCCGTCTCTCCGGTGCCAACCACTACGGCATCACCGACGTCCAGAGCCCCTCGGGCGCTGAGGCCGAGGTGAACACCCAGGCGCTCACCCAGGCGCAGAGCATCGAGGAGGCCGCACGCTGGGCCGCCCTGTGGCTGCGTGCTCAGCTCGGTGACGCCGCCGCGTCGACGTACGTGAACTCCACGGGCGACGCCGCCGACTCCCTGGTCACGGTCACCACCACGCCCTGACCCGGGAAACGGGCGGAGGTCGACAACGGCGTCGGCCTCCGCCTGACTCGTTCTACGAGAGCAACAGTCCGCTGACCACGGCGTGCAGGTGCGCGCGGAAGCGGGCCAGCATCTGCGGATCCGTGATCCGGGTCCGGGTGCCGTCGGCGGTGACGACGCCGCCACGGCTGAACGAGTGGCACGACCAGACGATCTCGTAGACCAGCAGGTCGACGTCGAGGTCGGGAGCCAGTCCGGCCCGGTCGAGCACGCCGCGCACGATCGTCCCGACCTCCGCCGCCAGCGGGCCGGCGAACTCCGCCTCCGCCTCCTCGGCGATCGCGCCGTCGGAGAGCCAGCGGCGCATCCAGAGCGCCGGCACCACGGGGTGCTCCAGACAGAAGTCCAGGTACGCGTCGACGAAACCGAGGAGAGCCGCCCGCGCCTCCTCGGTCGACGAACCGGCTGAGCCCAGCTCGATCAGCGCGCCGCTGACGACCTCGCGCTGGGCGAGATGGGCCTGGCGCATCACCTCGCGGTACAGGTCGGCCTTCCCGCCGACGTGGTACGCGACGGTCGCGATGTTGAGCCCGACGGCCTCGCCGATCGCGCGCGTGCTGGTGGCGTCGTACCCCTGCTCGGCGAAGAGCCGCATGGCGACCTCGACGATCCGATCGCGACTGGACGCGCCCTGCTCGGAGGTGACCGACATGCTCGGAGGCTAGTGCACGCCCGCTCCCTGATCAATCGAATGATGGGGATTGTGAATCCTCTCCATCATGCGATTGAATGAGACGTGGATCACAAGGGGAGGGATCGCATGAACGCAGCACACGGAGAGCACACGCAGGCGCGGACCGCTGCCGTCATCGGAGCCGGTGCAGCCGGCCTGGCGGCGGCGAAGGCACTGCTGGACGAGGGCGTCGAGGTGACTGTCTTCGAGAAGGGCGACCGCCCCGGCGGGCTCTGGCTGCAGGACAACTCCAGCGGCCTGGCCTCGGCCTACGGCAGCCTGCACCTCAACACCAGCAAGGGCCGGACCGAGTTCGCCGACTACCCGATGCCCGCCGACTGGCCGGACTACCCGGCCGCCGGGCTCGTGGCCGGCTACCTCGCCGACTACGCCGCCGAGTTCGGCGTCACCGAGCGGATCCGCTTCGGCACGACGGTCGCCCAGGTCGAGCGCGAGGGCGAGGAGTGGGTGATCACCCTCGACGACGGCACCACCGGACGGTACGACGCCGTCGTGGTGGCCAACGGGCACAACTGGGACCCGCGCTGGCCCTCGCCGACCTACCCCGGTGCCTTCGCCGGCACCCAGATGCACGCCCACGACTACCGCGACCCGGAGCTGTTCCGGGGCAAGCGGGTCATGGTCGTCGGGATGGGCAACTCCGCGATGGACATCGCCGTCGACGCCTCCCAGGTCTCGAACGGGCCGGTGCTGCTCTCGGCCCGTCACGGCGTCCACATCGTGCCGAAGTACCTCTTCGGTCGCCCCGCCGACGCCACCGGCGCGGCGCTCAAGGCGCTGCCGTGGCAGGTCCGCCAGCGGATCGCCCAGACGATGCTGAAGCTCGCCGTCGGCACCCCGGAGAGCTACGGTCTCCCGGCTCCGGCTGGTGGGCTGTTCCAGAACCACCCGACGATCAGCGACACGATCCTGCACCGCCTGACGCACGGCGAGGTGGTCGCCCGCCCGGGGATCGAGTACTTCGACGGCAGCGACGTGGTGTTCACCGACGGTCGCCGCGAGCGGGTCGACGTCCTGGTCTGGGCCACCGGTTACCGGGTCACGATCCCGTTCCTCTCCGAGCAGTGGCTGGGGGAGGACCCCGAGGCGATGGCGCTCTACCGACGCGTCTTCCACCTCGACGAGCCGACCCTCGCCTTCGTCGGACTGATGCAGTCCACCGGTGCCGCGCTGCCCGTCGTCGAGGCCCAGGGCAAGCTGGTCGCCGCCTACCTCGGCGGCCGGTACGCGCTGCCGACCGGCGAGCGCCAGCGCGCCGCGGTGGAGCGAGCCCACCGCGCGGCCCAAGCCCGGTGGGGTCAGAAGCGGCCCATGATGCGGATCGACTTCGACGACTACGTCGCCGACCTCCCGCGTGAGATCGCCGCGGGTGTCCGCCGCGCGGCGAGCGGCGCCCCGACCTACCACCCGAGCACCACCCCCAGCCTCAAGGAGACCTCCGCATGAGCCGCATGAAGTCCGCGACCGGACTCCGGGTCCTGATCACCGGAGCCTCGGGCACGATCGGAGCCGAGCTCGGCCGACGTCTGGTCGAGGCCGGAGCCGTCGTGGTCGGTCTGGACCGTGCCCCGACCGGGCGCGAGGCCTTCCCGGTGGTCAGCTGCGACATCACCGATGACGGCAGCGTCGAGTCCGGCGTCGCCGAGGCCCTCACCCGCCTGGGCGGCCGGCTCGACCTGCTGGTCAACAACGCCGGCGTCGGCGGACCCGCCCCGGCCGAGCTCTCCCCGTCCGACGAGGTCCGTCGACAGCTCGAGATCAACCTGCTGGGCACCTGGCGGGTGACCGCGGCGTGCGTGGAGGCCCTCGTCGCCGCCCGGGGACGGGTCGTCATGGTCTCCTCCCGGATGGCCGTCCTGCAGCTGCCCCTGGCCGCGGCCTACGGCGCCTCGAAGCGAGCGATGGTCGCGTACGCCGACGCGCTCCGGCTCGAGCTCGGCACCCACGTCGGCGTCACCTGCGTGTATCCCTCCGCGGTGCGGAGCCCGATCCACGACTCGACCAAGGCCGCCGGCCTCTCGCTGGAGGGGATGAGTACCTACGAGCCGCTCGACGGTGTCGTGGACGCGATCCTGCTCGCCGGGCTGGCCCGACGCCCCCGCCGCGACGTCACGACGACCCGCAAGGGCGCGATCGAGTTCTTCATGGCCCGCCACCTGCCGTGGCTCAGCGACCGGATCGTGGCCAAGACCCTGGCTGAGCGAGCTGCGGACGGCGCCTTCGACGGCGCCGACCTGGCCGCCGGCGTCCGTGAGCGTCACGGAGCCGGGCGATGAGCGAGTCGACCGCCGTGGAGCCTGGCATGGTGCCTGGCACGGAGACCCCCTCGGTCGACCACGGCCGTCCGGGCGCCGGCGTGCTGAGCGCGTTCGCCTCCGGGTCGATCGGCATGGGCGTGTGGGTCACGGTTCCGGGCCTGCTGCTGCTCTACTTCCTGACCGACATCCTGGCCGTGCCGGCGATGCTGGCCGGCCTGACCCTGCTGCTGCCCAAGGCGATCGACGTCGTCGTGCACCCGATCCTGGGCAATCGCTCGGACCGGGAGGCCCGTCGACTCGGGCACCGTCGCCGGATGATGCGCGGCGGGCTCCTCCTCGGTGCGGCCATGGTGGCGATGTTCGCCGTCCCGAGCGGCTGGACCGGGGCGGCCGCCGCTGCCTGGGTCGGCGGCTGGTTCGTGGTCGGCAACCTGCTCTTCGCGACCTTCCAGGTGCCGTACCTGACCACGCCCTCGGACCTCGAGATCGGCTACCACGAGCGCACCCGGGTCTTCATGTTCCGGATGCTGTTCCTCACGCTCGGCCTGCTGGGGGCCGGCGTCGCGGCACCCGCCATGGTGGCCAGCGAGGCCCGGGCCGACTACGTCCGGATGGCGGCGATCCTCGGCGTCGTGATGCTGGTCTCGGCCCTGATCGCGCTGCGCGGCGTACGTCGCCTGACCGAGGTCGCCGGGTTCCGGACCCCGCAGGTGGGGGAGCGCACCTCGACCCACGCCGACCTGCGCCTGGCGTGGAGCGACCGGGACTTCCGGATGCTGGTCCTCGCCTACCTGTTCACGGGGACGACGACCCACCTCTTCCTGGCCGGCGTCCCGTACTACGCCGACTACGTCTTCGACGACACCGCACTGACGGCGGTCTTCACCGGCGCGTTCCTCGCGCCGGCCGTGCTCGCCGGCCCGTGCTGGCTGGCCGTCTCGCGCCGGATCGGCAAGCAGCGCGGACTGGTGATCTGCCAGGCGATCTTCATCGCGGGCTCGCTCGCCCTGGTCGCGGGGAGCAGCGTCCCGGTCGCCGTCACCGTCGCGGTGATCACCGCGCTCGGGGTCGCCTTCTCGGGCCTGCAGCTCTTCGCCTTCTCGATGGTCCCCGACGCGGTCGCCTCGGCCGAGCGCCGCGGCGAGGCGCGGGCCGGTGCCTACACCGGGGTCTGGACCGCGACGGAGGCGACCGGCACCGCACTGGGTCCCTATCTCTACGCCGCCGTCCTCGCGGGAGTCGGGTTCGTCTCCAGCACCGGAGGCGATCAGGTCCACCAGACCGGGGCCGCGGTGGACGGGCTGACCCTCGGGTTCACCGTGCTGCCGGCCGTCCTGATGAGTGCTGCCCTGGCGATCCAGACGCGTTGCCGCCTCGGCCAGGAGTGATGCTCTCCCTGACCAGCACCTCGCCGCTGCTCCTGCTGGCGCTGGCGAGCATCGCCGTCGGCGCCTTCGCCCAGGCCTCGACCGGGATGGGCTTCTCGCTGGTTGCTGCACCCGCGCTGGTGGCGGCCCTCGGGCCCGCCGCCGGCGTCGGTGTGGTTCTCGCTCTCGCAGCCGTCGCCTCGCTGCTGCCCCTGGCCGCGGAGTGGCGGCACGTGCACGTCGGGTCCGTGGTCGGCCTGCTGCTGCCCACGCTGGCCTGGACCCCGGTGGTCGCGCTGGTCATCGGGCACCACCTGTGGGGGATCGGCGGCTCGGGCCTCGAGCTCGCCGCCGGCCTGGGCGTGATGACCGGGGTGGGGATGCTCGCGAGCGGGTGGCGTTCCCCGTGGCTGCGTCGCCCGGTCGGCCTGGTCGTGACGGGGATGGGCAGTGCCACGCTCAACGTGATCGGCGGCGTCGGTGGACCCCCGATCGGGATGTACGCCGCCAACACCGAATGGTCACCCCGCCGCTCCCGCGGCACCCTGGCCGCCTTCTTCCTCGCCCAGAACGTCGCGACCGCGCTCCTCCTCGGCGTGGTCTGGCCCGGCTGGAACGCCCTGGTCGCCCTGGCGATCGGATCGATCGCCGGGCTGGTCGCGGCCCGCCGGGTGGCCGCCGACCTGGCTCGCCGCGGTGTGCTGCTGATCTCGCTGCTCGGAGGCGTCGCCCTGGTCGCCGGAGCCGTGTGAGCCCGTGCACGCCCGGCGGGCGAGCGACCGTAGGCTGTCCTGCGTGTTGACCGACCAGACTCTCCTTGACGACCTCGAGTGGCGTGGACTCATCGCCGACTCGACCGACCGTGACGCCCTGCGCGACGCGCTCAACGGCGGGAGCGTCAAGTTCTACATCGGCTTCGACCCGACGGCGCCCAGCCTGCACATGGGCAACCTGCTCCAGATCGTGACCGCGATGCGACTCCAGCGCGGCGGCCACACGCCGTTCATGCTGGTCGGCGGAGCCACTGGGATGATCGGTGACCCGCGCGACTCCGGCGAGCGCACCTTGAACACGCTCGACACGGTCCAGCAGTGGGTCGCCAACGTCCGCCGCCAGATCGAGCCGTTCGTCTCCTTCGAGGGCGACAACGCCGCGACGATGGTGAACAACTACGACTGGACCGAGGGTCTGTCGACGATCGACTTCCTCCGCGACATCGGCAAGCACTTCCCGATCAGCCGGATGTTGGCCCGCGAGACCGTGAAGCGTCGCCTCGACTCGGCCGACGGCATCACCTACACCGAGTTCTCCTACGTGCTGCTCCAGTCGATGGACTACCTCCAGCTCTTCCGCGACCACGGAGTGACGCTGCAGTTCGGCGGCTCGGACCAGTGGGGGAACATCACCGGCGGCGTCGAGCTGATCCGTCGCGCGGCCGGGGGACACGCGCACGCCTTCACCACGCCGCTGATCACCAAGTCCGACGGCACCAAGTACGGCAAGACCGAGGGCGGTGCGCTCTGGCTCGACCCGACGATGATGTCGCCCTACGCCTTCCACCAGTTCTGGCTCAACGTCGAGGACGTGAAGGTCGGCGAGCTCCTGCGCGTCTTCACGTTCCTCTCCCACGAGGAGATCGAGGAGCTCGAGGCCACGACGGCGGAGAAGCCCTTCCTGCGGGCCGGACAGAAGGCACTCGCGGACCACATGACCACGCTCGTGCACGGTGCTGCCGAGACGGAGCAGGCCAAGGCCGCGGCAGCAGCGCTCTTCGGTGGCGGCGACTTCGACGTCTTGAGTACGGCGACGCTCGCCGCCGCCCTGCGCGAAGCCGGTGCTGTCCAGGTCGAGCGGGGCGAGGCGCTCCCGAGCGTCGTCGACCTCCTCGTCGACACCGGTCTGGCCGCCAGCCGTGGCGAGGCGCGACGCACGATCGGGGAGGGCGGCGCGTACGTCAACAACGTCCGTGTCGAGGACGCCGAGGCCGTCGTCGCCGAGGCCGACCTGATCGGCGGAGCGTGGCTCGTCCTGCGCCGCGGGAAGAAGAAGTTCGCGGGCGTCGAGGTCGTCTCCGCGCCCTGATCTGAGCGTGGATCGCCCCGATTTGTGCGATCCGGGGGATGTGTCTAATGTTCTCTGAGTCGCGAACGGAGCGGCGGGGAGCAAGACCCTCTCGGGTAGGGCTTCCGGCCCCGGGATCGGCCACCAACCACTCTTCGCTTAGGTGAAGTGTCGGTGGGTGTGGGTGGAAGGTTGCCGATTAGGTCGGAAACGGAAAGCCCGCTAAGTTTTACGACAAGCCCTGAAGGGGAGAAGCCGCAAGGTTTCGAGCCGCAGTGTGTGTGTGATTCTTGAGAACTCAACAGTGTGTTTGGATAGTCGACGAATTAGTTTGTAACCCGTCGACTGATGTCAGCTTTTGGCTGGTGTTGGTTGATGGATTTCTTTGACAATGATTCTGACAATTGGCATCACCGCCTTGGTGGTGGTGTTAGTCAGTGATCTCCTGTCGGGAAGATAATTTTTTGTAGTTTTCTACGGAGAGTTTGATCCTGGCTCAGGACGAACGCTGGCGGCGTGCTTAACACATGCAAGTCGAGCGGAAAGGCCCTTTCGGGGGTACTCGAGCGGCGAACGGGTGAGTAACACGTGAGTAATCTGCCCTGTACTCTGGGATAGCCTTGGGAAACTGAGATTAATACCGGATATGAAATCTGATCGCATGGTTGGGTTTGGAAAGTTTTTTCGGTACAGGATGTGCTCGCGGCCTATCAGCTTGTTGGTGAGGTAATGGCTCACCAAGGCTTCGACGGGTAGCCGGCCTGAGAGGGTGACCGGCCACACTGGGACTGAGACACGGCCCAGACTCCTACGGGAGGCAGCAGTGGGGAATATTGGACAATGGGCGGAAGCCTGATCCAGCAACGCCGCGTGAGGGATGACGGCCTTCGGGTTGTAAACCTCTTTCAGTGCAGACGAAGCGCAAGTGACGGTATGCACAGAAGAAGGACCGGCCAACTACGTGCCAGCAGCCGCGGTAATACGTAGGGTCCGAGCGTTGTCCGGAATTATTGGGCGTAAAGGGCTCGTAGGCGGTTTGTTGCGTCGGGAGTGAAAACCCAGGGCTTAACTCTGGGCTTGCTTTCGATACGGGCAGACTTGAGGTATTCAGGGGAGAACGGAATTCCTGGTGTAGCGGTGAAATGCGCAGATATCAGGAGGAACACCGGTGGCGAAGGCGGTTCTCTGGGAATTACCTGACGCTGAGGAGCGAAAGTGTGGGGAGCGAACAGGATTAGATACCCTGGTAGTCCACACCGTAAACGTTGGGCGCTAGGTGTGGGACACATTCCACGTGTTCCGTGCCGCAGCTAACGCATTAAGCGCCCCGCCTGGGGAGTACGGCCGCAAGGCTAAAACTCAAAGGAATTGACGGGGGCCCGCACAAGCGGCGGAGCATGCGGATTAATTCGATGCAACGCGAAGAACCTTACCTGGGTTTGACATATACGGGAAGCCTGCAGAGATGTGGGTCTCTTTGATACTCGTATACAGGTGGTGCATGGCTGTCGTCAGCTCGTGTCGTGAGATGTTGGGTTAAGTCCCGCAACGAGCGCAACCCTCGTCCTATGTTGCCAGCGGATAATGCCGGGGACTCATGGGAGACTGCCGGGGTCAACTCGGAGGAAGGTGGGGATGACGTCAAGTCATCATGCCCCTTATGTCCAGGGCTTCACGCATGCTACAATGGCCGGTACAAACCGTTGCGATCCCGTGAGGGGGAGCGAATCGGAAAAAGCCGGTCTCAGTTCGGATTGGGGTCTGCAACTCGACCCCATGAAGTCGGAGTCGCTAGTAATCGCAGATCAGCAACGCTGCGGTGAATACGTTCCCGGGCCTTGTACACACCGCCCGTCACGTCACGAAAGTCGGCAACACCCGAAGCCGGTGGCCTAACCCCTTGTGGGAGGGAGCCGTCGAAGGTGGGGTTGGCGATTGGGACGAAGTCGTAACAAGGTAGCCGTACCGGAAGGTGCGGCTGGATCACCTCCTTTCTAAGGAGCACACACACTCGCACCCGGCGAATGTTCGGGTGGAATCGTGGTGTTCACTAGTGGAATCGTCGATGAAAGAGCCAGCTCTGATCCGATCATGGTTAGTACAACCCGTAAGGGAGTGGAAAGCTCATTGAACGGGGTAGGGGTTGGTTGTCCAAGCACACTGTTGGGGTTCTGAGGAATCACGCCGCAAGCGTGTGACTCAGCTGCCCGATCGACGCGGATGCCGGTATTGCTGGTTGATGGTTGGTGTGGGTGTGTTGTTTGGTTGTTGGATAGTGGACGCGAGCATCTTGTAAGCAATTTTGAAATAGATGAGATCACAGTTAAGTGTCTTGTCTGGTCTTTTGTAGTTGAGTTTTGTTGATCTAATCAGCATTCAACGAGACGCATGTGCTGCTCACAGTGTGGGTGGTGGTTGTTGTTTTTGTTGAGTGTTTGTGCGACAAGCTATGAAGGGCACATGGTGGATGCCTTGGCATCAAGAGCCGATGAAGGACGTACGAGCCTGCGATAAGCCCTGGGGAGTTGGCAACGAAGCGTTGATCCGGGGGTGTCCGAATGGGGGAACCCACCACGAGTCATGTCGTGGTACCCGCGCCTGAATATATAGGGCGTGTGGAGGGAACGTGGGGAAGTGAAACATCTCAGTACCCACAGGAAGAGAAAACAAGAGTGATTCCGAGAGTAGTGGCGAGCGAAATCGGATGAGGCTAAACCGTATACGTGTGATACCCGGCAGGGGTTGCGTGTGCGGGGTCGTGGGACCTTTCGTGTAGATCTGCCGGTCTGCGAAACAGTAAGAAAACTCGAGTGAGGGCGAGGCAGTTGGAAAGCTGCACCGTAGTGGGTGATAGTCCCGTAGTCGTAAGTTCGAGTCTGTTGAGAGTGTTCCCAAGTAACACGCTACTCCTGGAATGGCGTGTGAATCTGGCAGGACCACCTGTTAAGCCTAAATACTCCTTGATGACCGATAGCGGACCAGTACCGTGAGGGAAAGGTGAAAAGTACCCCTGGCGGGGAGTGAAATAGTACCTGAAACCGTGTGCCTACAATCCGTTAGAGCCTGCCGTTTGGTTGGGTGATAGCGTGCCTTTTGAAGAATGAGCCTGCGAGTTAGCGGTGTGTGGCGAGGTTAACCCGTGTGGGGTAGCCGTAGCGAAAGCGAATCCGAATAGGGTGTTTTAGTCGCACGCTCTAGACCCGAAGCGGAGTGATCTATCCATGGGCAGGTTGAAGCGACGGTAAGACGTCGTGGAGGACCGAACCCACTTCAGTTGAAAATGGAGGGGATGACCTGTGGATAGGGGTGAAAGGCCAATCAAACTCCGTGATAGCTGGTTCTCCCCGAAATGCATTTAGGTGCAGCGTTGCGTGTTTCTTGCCGGAGGTAGAGCACTGGATAGCCGATGGGCCCTACCAGGTTACTGACGTTAGCCAAACTCCGAATGCCGGTAAGTGAGAGCGCAGCAGTGAGACAGTGGGGGATAAGCTCCATTGTCGAGAGGGAAACAGCCCAGATCATCAGCTAAGGTCCCTAAGCGATAACTAAGTGGAAAAGGATGTGGAGTCGCAGTGACAACCAGGAGGTTGGCTTGGAAGCAGCCACCCTTGAAAGAGTGCGTAATAGCTCACTGGTCAAGTGATTCCGCGCCGACAATGTAGCGGGGCTCAAGTTATCCACCGAAGCTATGGCATTCACATAAGACAGGCCGCCGGAAGGTTGGTCCAGTTGTGTGGATGGGTAGGGGAGCGTCGTGTGGCGAGTGAAGCGGCGGAGTGATCCAGCCGTGGATGCCACACGAGTGAGAATGCAGGCATGAGTAGCGAATGATATGTGAGAAACATATCCGCCGATTGATCAAGGGTTCCAGGGTCAAGCTAATCTGCCCTGGGTAAGTCGGGACCTAAGGCGAGGCCGACAGGCGTAGTCGATGGACAACGGGTTGATATTCCCGTACCGGCAAAATAGCGCCCATGCTGACCCCAGTGATGCTAAGTGCCCGAAACACCGCGACCAATCCTTCGGGAGCGGCGTGTGTGCGTAGCGCATGACCCGAGCTGGTAGTAGGCAAGCGATGGGGTGACGCAGGAAGGTAGTCGATCCACGGCGATGGTAGTCCGTGGCTAAGGTTGTAGGGCGTGTTGTAGGCAAATCCGCAACACTGTGTTTGATCACGAGCTTGAGATCTGATGGGGACCCGTATGGGGAAGTCGATGATCCTATGCTGTCGAGAAAAACCTCTAGCGAGCTATGCGCCGCCCGTACCCCAAACCGACTCAGGTGATCAGGTAGAGAATACCGAGGCGATCGAGTGAACCATGGTTAAGGAACTCGGCAAAATGCCCCCGTAACTTCGGGAGAAGGGGGGCCCGGATCGTGAACCCACTTGCTGGGGAAGCGTGAAGGGCCGCAGAGACCAGGCCCAAGCGACTGTTTACTAAAAACACAGGTCCGTGCTAAGTCGTAAGACGATGTATACGGACTGACTCCTGCCCGGTGCTGGAAGGTTAAGAGGACGGGTTAGATAGCAATATCGAAGCTCAGAATTTAAGCCCCAGTAAACGGCGGTGGTAACTATAACCATCCTAAGGTAGCGAAATTCCTTGTCGGGTAAGTTCCGACCTGCACGAATGGAGTAACGACTTGGGCGCTGTCTCAACCGTGGACTCGGCGAAATTGCACTACGAGTAAAGATGCTCGTTACGCGCGGCAGGACGGAAAGACCCCGGGACCTTTACTATAGTTTGGTATTGGTGTTTGGTTCGGTTTGTGTAGGATAGGTGGGAGACTGTGAAGTGCATGCGCCAGCATGTGTGGAGTCAACGTTGAAATACCACTCTGATCGAATTAGATATCTAACCTCGGACCGTGATCCGGTTCAGGGACAGTGCCTGATGGGTAGTTTAACTGGGGCGGTTGCCTCCTAAAATGTAACGGAGGCGCTCAAAGGTTCCCTCAGCCTGGTTGGCAATCAGGTGTTGAGTGTAAGTGCACAAGGGAGCTTGACTGTGAGACAGACATGTCGAGCAGGGACGAAAGTCGGAACTAGTGATCCGGCGTCGGCAAGTGGAAGCGACGTCGCTCAACGGATAAAAGGTACCCCGGGGATAACAGGCTGATCTTCCCCAAGAGTCCATATCGACGGGATGGTTTGGCACCTCGATGTCGGCTCGTCGCATCCTGGGGCTGGAGTAGGTCCCAAGGGTTGGGCTGTTCGCCCATTAAAGCGGCACGCGAGCTGGGTTTAGAACGTCGTGAGACAGTTCGGTCCCTATCCGCCGCGCGCGTAGGAAACTTGAGAGAGGCTGTCCCTAGTACGAGAGGACCGGGATGGACGAACCTCTGGTGTGCCAGTTGTACCGCCAGGTGCATGGCTGGTTGGCTACGTTCGGAAGTGATAACCGCTGAACGCATCTAAGCGGGAAGCACGTCTCAAGATGAGGTTTCCCACCCGTTATGGGTTAAGGCCCCCCACAGACCATGGGGTTGATAGGCCGGAGGTGTACAGCAGTAATGCCCAGCCGACCGGTACTAATAGGCCGAGGGCTTGTCACACAAGCACTCAACAAAACCAACAAACGCCAAAGACCCTCCCCACCACAATCGGGGAGAGTTGAAATTGCGTAGAGTTGCCCGCGTCCACTCAACAGCTAAACAACTGTGACTTCCCGACACGTCGATATCGACGATGTTGGGGCAAGAGTTACGGCGGTCATAGCGAAAGGGAAACACCCGGTCCCATCCCGAACCCGGAAGTTAAGCCTTTCAGCGCCGATGGTACTGCAACCGCGAGGTTGTGGGAGAGTAGGACACCGCCGGACAATATTTTCCAAGGGGGCCACCGCGAGGTGGCCCCCTTGATGATTTTCTGGAACTTCAAACACAACACAGGCGTGGGTAGGTTTGACCCCACGCGACTCATAGAGGAGACGAGAGATGGCTGACGAGCGTCGCAGCAGCGGATCGGGTCAGGGACGAAGCAGCGGTGGGAACCGCGGCGCGAGCGGCTCTGGCCGTTCCGGCAAGCCCGGCGACAAGAAGCCGTACGACCGCTCCGGCAAGCCCGGTGAGCGGTCCGGCAAGCCGGGCGAGAAGAAGCCGTACGAGAAGAAGCCGTACGACCGGACCGGTAAGCCGGGGGACAAGAAGCCGTACGAGAAGAAGCCGTACGACCGCTCCGGCAAGCCGGGCGAGCGGTCCGGTGAACGCTCCGGCAAGCCCGGCGAGCGTCCGTACAAGCCGCGTCGCGAGGACGACCGTCCTCCCCGGCGCGAGTACCGCGGCGCCGAGGAGCGCAGCGCGGACCAGAAGGCCTACGACGGGCCGGACCTGCCCGAGGACATCACCGGCAAGGAGCTCGATCGCGCCGTTGCCGCGCAGCTGAAGGGTCTCCCGGAGAAGCTCGCCAACCGCGTCGCGCGCCATCTCGCGGCTGCCGGCTACTTCATCGAGTCGAACCCGGAGCTCGCGTACCAGCACGCCAAGGCGGCCAAGAGTCGTGCCCAGCGCCTGGCGGTCGTGCGTGAAGCGCTCGGCGAGGCGGCCTACGCCGCTGGCCACTACAGCGAGGCCCTGGCCGAGCTGCGAGCGGCGAAGCGGATGAACGGTGCGCCCCACTACCTGCCGATCATGGCCGACTGCCACCGCGCTCTCGGTCAGCCCGAGCAGGCGATCAAGCTCGCCCACAGCCCGTCGGTGAAGAACTTCGTGCCCGAGGCGAAGGCCGAGATGACCATCGTCGAGGCGGGCGCGCGCCGTGACCTCGGTCAGCTCGACGCCGCGCTGCGAACCCTCGAGCAGGCCCCGTTGATGAGCAAGAGCCGTGCCGCCTGGGTCGTGCGTCTCCGCTACGCCTACGCGGACACTTTGGAGGCTGCCGGTCGTCCTACCGAGGCGCTGACGTGGTTCCACCGCACCTTCGCGATCGACGCCGACGAGCTCACCGACGCGGCCGACCGTGCCGCGAAGCTCGAGGCCACCCGCACCGAGGACTGATCCGTCCGACTCAGCGATCCACGCCGATCCGACTTGTTCGGCGTGGATCGCTGGAGTTGTGGCTCAACTTCGGCCACAATGGTCACATAAGTACACAGATGTGGTTCGGTCAGTTCGGTTGGTCTGAGTTCCACGGTGAGAACGCTGGGGAAGGCGACGCTCACGCCGGAACGAAGGAGAACCAGAAGTGACCAACTACACCACTGCGCCGTCCTCTCGTACCGCCACGAGGGGCGTCCTCTACGTGCACTCGGCGCCCTCCGCGCTGTGCCCGCACGTCGAGTGGGCTGCCGGCGGCGTGCTCGGCACGTCCGTCAGCCTTGACTGGATCCCCCAGCCCGCTCAGGCCGGCACCTACCGCGCCGAGCTGTCCTGGACCGGTCCGGTCGGCTCTGCGGCTGCTGTCGCCTCCGCGCTCAAGGGGTGGAGCCAGCTCCGCTTCGAGATCACCGAGGAGCCGACGTCCGGTTCCGAAGGCGTCCGCTTCTCCTACACGCCCGACCTGGGCGTCTACCACGCCGTCACCGGCCTGCACGGGGACATCATGATCCCCGAGGACCGGCTCAAGGCCGCCGTGGTGAAGTCGGCGCTGGGGGAGACCACGCTCGAGCTCGAGATCGACCGTCTGCTGGGCAAGCAGTGGGACGACGAGCTGGAGACCTTCCGCCACGCCGGCGAGGGTGCCCCGGTGCGCTGGTTGCACCAGGTCGTCTGAGGTCGCCCGACCTCAGTGCTTCTTCTTCGCCTTCTTCGCCTTCTTCTTTTTCTTCTTGTGCTTCACGGCCTTCTTCTTGGCCGGCGCAGGCGCGATCTTGAACTTCACCGGCGTGTAGTGGACCACGGTCTGCTTCACGCCGTTGTCGAGGTCGAGCTCTCCTGAGAGTGTGAACATCCCTGGCGCGTGCACGTTGGCCGAGCAGAGCTGGAACGTCGACGTCCCGCTGGTCGGATCACCCGGCTCACCTGAGGTGAAGAACTGGAACGCCTGGTTGGTGCCGCCGGCATCGGTGATCTGCACCTGCAGCAGCCAGTTGTACTCCGCCTCGTCGACCTCGATGCGGTAGGAGTAGCGGTAGAGCGCGCAGCCCTTCTTCAGCACCTGGGTCGGTGCGCTGACGGTGACCGGAGAGGTCGCCGAGTCAGCGGGGCCCACCGGGGACAGCCCGAGGAGGCCCAGCGACAGGACAGCAGCCAACGTGACGCGCTTCACACCGGTTCAACGTGAATGCCCCGCGGGAGTTACGCCGCGGGGCATTCGATCAGGCTTCGGTGCTCCTTAGAGCGGGATGTTCCCGTGGTGACCGCGGCGGATGCCGTCACGGTCCACGGCCGAGGCGAACGCCGCCCCGATCACCGACCGCGTGCGGTTCGGCTCGACGATCTCGTCGACCATGCCGAGCTCGACGGCGCGCTCGACGCCACCGGCGATCCGCTCGTGCTCGGCGGCCAGCTCGGCCTCGACAGCTGCGCGCTGGTCAGCGGGCACCTCGGCGAGCCGGCGACGGTGGATGACACGCACCGCGGCCACGGCGCCCATCACGGCCACCTCGGCGCCCGGCCAGGCGAGGACCTTGGTCGCGCCGATCGATGCCGCGTTCATCGCGATGTAGGCGCCGCCGTACGTCTTCCTGGTGACCAGGGTGACCCGCGGGACCGAGGCCTCGGCGAAGGCGTGCAGCAGCTTCGCCCCACGGCGGACGACGCCGTCCCACTCCTGGCCCACGCCGGGCAGGTATCCGGGCACGTCGACGAGCACGATCAGCGGGATGCCGAAGGCGTCGCAGAGCCGGACGAAGCGGGCCGACTTCTCGGCCGACAAGGAGTCGAGGCAGCCGCCGAGGCGGAGCGGGTTGTTGGCGATCACGCCGACGGTCCGACCGCCGAAACGGCCCAGGGTGGTGACGATGTTGGGAGCCCAGCGGGCGTGCAGCTCGAGCTCGCTGCCGGGGTCGAGCATGCCGGCGACGAGCGGGTGCACGTCGTAGGCGCGCTTTGGGTTCTCCGGGAGGAGGGAGCCGAGGTCGACGTCGTCGACGGCGTCCAGGGAGAGGCTGCGCTGGTCGGCCAGGAGGGTGGCGACCTCGCGGCCCTGGGCCAGGGCGTCGGCCTCCGTCTCGGCGACGAGGTGGACGACGCCGGAGCGACGGCCGTGCGGCTCGGGTCCGCCGAGGCGGAGCATGTCGACGTCTTCGCCGGTGACGGACCGGACCACGTCCGGACCGGTGACGAAGATGCGACCCTCGGGGCCGAGGATGACCACGTCGGTCAGCGCGGGACCGTAGGCCGCACCGCCGGCGGCAGGGCCGAGGACGATCGAGATCTGCGGGATGACGCCGGAGGCCTGCGTCATCACGCGGAAGATCCGGCCGACGGCGTGCAGCGAGAGCACGCCCTCGGCGAGGCGGGCCCCACCGGAGTGCCACAGGCCGATGATCGGGATGCGGTCGGTCAGCGCCCGGTGGTAGGCGTCGACGACGACCCGGCAGCCCAGGTCGCCCATGGCGCCGCCCATCACGGTCGGGTCGGAGCAGAAGGCGACCGAGCGGACACCGTTGACGGTGCCGAGGGCGGCGATCATGCCCGAGTCGTCGTTGGGGGAGAGCAGCTCGAGCGATCCCTCGTCGAACAGCGCGGTGAGGCGCTGGACCGGGTGGCGCGGGTCCTCCAGACGGGAGGGCTTTTCAGCAGTCAGAGTCATCAGGAGACCGTTCCGAAGGCGACCGCGACGTTGGAACCGCCGAAGCCGAAGGAGTTGTTCAGGGCAGCGATGTCGCCGAGCGGGAGCTCGCGCGGCTTGGTCGCGATGTCGAGCTCGACGGCGGGGTCGAGGTTGTCCAGATTGATCGTCGGCGGCGAGATCCGGTTCTTCAGCGCCAGCACGGTCGCCACGGCTTCCAGCGCGCCGGCCCCACCGAGCAGGTGACCGGTCATCGACTTGGTGCTGGTCACCACGACGCGGTCGACGTGCGATCCGAGGGTGGCGTGCAGCATCAGGCCCTCCGCGATGTCGCCCAGCGGGGTCGACGTCGCGTGCGCGTTGACGTGGGCGACGTCGGAGGCGGAGATACCGCCCTCCGCCATCGCGAGCCGGATGGCCCGCGAACCGCCGCGGCCCTCCGGGTCGGGCTGAGCGATGTCGTGGGAGTCGTTCGAGATCCCAGTGCCGAGCACCTCGGCGTAGATCGTGGCGCCGCGGGCCTGGGCGTGCTCGAGCCGCTCGAGGACCAGCGCACCGGCACCCTCCCCCATCACGAAGCCGTCGCGGGCCGAGTCCCAGGGACGGCTGACCGCGGTCGGGTCGCCACCCTCCTCGGAGCCGGTCTTGGACAGCGCCATCATGTTGGCGAAGGCAGCGATCGTCAGCGGGTGGATGGCCGCCTCGGTGCCGCCGGCGACCATCACGTCGGCGCGGCCCAGACGGATCTGGTCGGCGGCGATCGCGATCGCCTCGTTGCCCGACGCACAGGCCGAGACCGGCGCGTGCACGCTGGCCCGGGCGACCAGGCGGAGTCCGATGGTCGCCGCCGGCGCGTTGGCCATCAGCATCGGGACGGCGACCGGGGAGATCCGGCGCGGGCCCTTCTCCAGCATCACAGCGTGGTTGTCGAGCAGCGTGTTGACGCCGCCGATGCCCGAGGCCATCGCGACCCCGACCCGCTCGGGCTCGAGACCGATCTCGGTCGTCGGACCGGCGAAGCCGGCATCGGCCCAGGCCTGGTCCGCCGCGATCACGGCGAACTGCGTGGACCGGTCCATCCGACGGGCCTGGACGCGGTCGAGCACCTCGCTGGGCTCGACCGCGATCCGACCGGCGATCTGGACCGGCAGTCCGGCGGCGTACTCGGGGTCGAGCCGGCGGATGCCAGACGTGCCTGCGAGGAGGCCCTCCCAGGTGGACGAGACATCACCGGCGACGGGGTTGGTGGTCCCCAGACCGGTGACGACGACGCGGACGCGATCCATTTCGTTGCTCCTGCTGTGTGTGGTGCCGGGTGGTGCTGGTGTGGGTCTGACCGAGGTCAGACCGTGGCGCCGGCGTTCTCGATGTAGGTGACGGCGTCGCCGACGGTGGAGAGGTTCTTGAACTCGTCGTCGGGGATGGTGACGCCGAACTTCTCCTCGGCGGCGACGACGATCTCGACCATGGACAGCGAGTCGACGTCGAGGTCCTCGGTGAAGCTCTTGTCGAGCTGCACGTCGTCGACGTCGGTCCCGACGACCTCGTTGACGATCTCGGCGAGGGCGGCGCGGATGGCTTCGGTGTTGCTCATGGTGTTCCTTTCATTGGTGGCCGAGCGGCCACGGTGGTGGGTTGAAAACAGAGGTGGCTCAGGGGACGACGACGACCTGGGCGGCCCAGGCCAGCCCGGCGCCGAAGGCGATCAGCAGGGCGAGGTCGCCCGACTTCGCGTCGCCCTCCCGCTTCATCCGCTCCAGGGCGAGCGGGATCGAGGCGGCCGAGGTGTTGCCCATGTCGACGATGTCGCGGGCGATCTTGACGGTGTCGGGCAGCTTCATCGCCTTGGCCATCGCGTCGATGATCCGAAGGTTGGCCTGGTGCGGCACGAAGCAGTCGAGCTGGTCGGCGGTGATGCCGGCCCGATCCAGTGCCTCCAGGCCCGTCTTCGCCATCGTGAAAGAGGCCCAGCGGAAGACCGAGTTGCCTTGCATGGTGAGGTGGGGGAGGGATCCACGATCCAAGGCAACGTCCCAGGTCTCCCGCTGGGTGATCAAGTCGGCGCGTTCACCATCGGAGCCCCATACGACCGGACCGATCCCAGGGGAATCGCTCGGTCCAACAACGGCCGCGCCGGCGCCGTCGGCGAAGATGAACGCCGTACCGCGGTCGGTGAGGTCGGTGATGTCGGAAAGCCGCTCGACACCGATCACGAGCACGTGGCCGGCGCTACCAGCGCGGACCAGGTCGGAGGCGAGGGCGATCCCGTGGCAGAAACCAGCGCAGGCGGCAGAGATGTCGAATGCCGCCGGCTGGTCGGTGCCAAGTTCGTGCGCGACGATCGCCGCGAGGGAGGGCGTCTGGGTCAGGTGGGTGACCGTGGCCACGATGACGCAGTCGATCTGACGGGCGTCGACGCCCGCGTCGGCCAGGGCCGCTCGCGCTGCCTCGGTGGCCATCAGCGTGACGGTCTCGTCCTCGGTCGCCCACCGACGCTCGGTGATGCCGGTGCGGGTCCGGATCCACTCGTCGGTGGAGTCGATCGCCTCGACCAGGTCCGCGTTGGGGACCACGCGCGAGGGACGGTAGGCGCCGATCCCGAGCATCCGGGCGTGGGCCGCTCCGGTCGGGGTCGTCAGCGTCGCCTTCGGGGTGGAGGCGGGCATCAGACCGCCGCCGGGTGGAGCCGCACGAGGGGCTGACCGGGGGAGACCAGGTCGCCGTCCTCGACGAGCCACTCCACGACCTGGCCGCCGTGGGCGGCGGTCACCACGATCCGGTCACGCAGGCTGACGATGTCGCCGATCGCCGCACCGGCGGGCAGGACGTCGCTGTCGCGGCTGGTGCTGTCGAGGTGGAAGGTGCCCTTGGTCGGGGCCACCACCATCCGCCAGGTCGGGGTCAGCTCGATCGGCGAGGGCTCGCCGTGCTTGTTGACGAAGGCGCGGGCGTCGTCGAGCTGGTCGGGGGTCTTCAGCGCGAAGGTCTCGACCTCCTTGCCGAAGTACCGCTTCGCGATCCCGGTCAGGGTGCCCGCCGGGGGCATCTCCAGGATGCCGGTGACGCCGAGGTCGGCCATCGCCTCCATGCACAGGTCCCAGCGGACCGGCTGGGAGATCTGACCGACGATCCGGGTGAGGACGTCGGGGCCGTCGTGCAGGATGCGACCGTCGCGGTTGGAGATCACGGGGGTCCGGGCGTCGTGCACGGAGACCGAGCGGGCCAGGCCGGCGAGGTGGCCGACCGCGGGAGCCATGTGCTCGGTGTGGAAGGCGCCGGCCACCTTGAGGGGGGCGAGGCGGGCCTTGGCCGGCGGGTCGGCGGCCAGCGCGGCGAGCTGCTCGAGCGTGCCGGCGGCGACAATCTGACCCGGGCCGTTGTCGTTGGCGGCGACGAGACCGTGCCGCTCGAGGGTGGCCAGGACGTCCTCGCGGTCCCCGCCGAGCACGGCGGTCATGCCGGTCGCGGTGGTGGCGGCGGCACCGGCCATCGCCCGACCACGCTCGCGGACCAGGACCATCGCCTGCTCACCGGTGATCACGCGGGCACCGGCGGCGGCGGAGAGCTCGCCGACACTGTGCCCGGCGACTGCACCGATCTTGCCGAACGCGTCGGCCGGGTGGGGGAAGACCTCGAGGGCGGCCAGCAGGCCGGTGGCGACCAGCAGCGGCTGGGCGTTCGCGGTGTCCCGGATGGTGTCCTCGTCCGCCTCGGTGCCGAGGTGGCGCAGGTCGAGACCCGCCACCGCACTCAGCCAGTCCAGGCGAGCAGCGAAGGTGGGGTCCTCCAACCAGGGGAGGAGCATTCCGGGGGTCTGTGATCCCTGACCGGGAGCGACAACAACAAGCACGACGTCCACGATGCCTGGCTACTGGTGGGTCACCTTGACCACGGCGTGACGAAGATAGGCAAGGGACTTTGGAGAGTTCCTACAAGCCCCGCCTGACGGCGGAATCAGAGTCCGCGGAGCCGACCGAGGGAGAGTGCGACCCGGAGCGTCCAGGCGTCCCGGGCCGCAGCCGGGTTGAGGCCGGTCGCGTCGGCGATCTGGCGCAGCCGGTAGCGGACCGTGTTGCTGTGCACGAACAGCTGCCGGGCGGTCGCCTCCAGCGAGCCGCCGGCGTCGAGGTAGGCGCTCAGCGTCTCGATCAGGGCCGGGTTGTCCAGCGCCAGGTAGGCCTCGGTGACGAGCTGGTCGGCCGCGACCGTGTCGCCGCCCAGGATGCGCTCGGGCAGCAGGTCGTCGGCGAGCACCGGCCGCGGAGCGTCGATCCAGCCCGCGCTCGCGCGGTAGCCGGCCAACGCCGCCTGGGCCGAGATGGTGGCCTCCCGGACCGAGCTGACCACCGGCCCGACCACGACCGCTCCGGGCGCGAACAGCCCGTCGAGCAGACCGGCCGCCTCCAACGCCTTGTCCACGCCACCGACGAGCACCACCAGCAGGTCCCCGTGCAACGCGCAGAGCGCGTCCATCCCCCCGATCCGGACCAGCCGGCGGGCCTCCTCGAAGACGTCGGTGCCGCCCTCCGAGGCCGGGCCGACCACGACCAGCAGGTCGCCGGCGCCGGCCCAGCCGAGGGCGCCGGCCCGGGACAGCACGGCTTCGTCGGTCTCGCCGCGCAGCACCGCGTCGACGACGAGCGCCTCCAGGCGGGCGTCCCAGGCACCGCGCTGCTCGGCCGCCCGGGCGTAGACCTCGGCGGTCGCGAAGGCGATCTCGCGGGCGTAGCGGACGATCGCGGCGTGCACCGCCGGTGCGTCCTCGGGGTCGACCAGGTGGTCGACGTTGGACTCGATCACGTCGACCGCGAGCCGGACCAGGTCGACGGTCTGCTGCAGGGTGATCATGCCGGTCAGAGCGCGCGGCGCCGTACCGAAGATCGTGGCCGCGAGAGCGGGTCCGTCGACCCGAGCGACCTGGCCGCCGGCGTACCACTCGGTGAAGCCGCGGATACCGGCCTGGACGATCAGGCCGACCCAGGAGCGGTTCTCCGCGGAGAGCTCGCCGAACCAGGCCAGGTCGGACTCCATCCGGCTGGTGGCGGCCGTGGCCAGCTTGCCGGTGGACCGCTTGAGGACGGCGGATCCGGGCGGGGCGGGACGGCGGCTCATCGATGCTCTCCTGACGGTGAAACTGGTCCTGATTCGATCACGGGTGTAACAAACCCGTGATTCAATCCCTGACTATGCCGCAGACCCGGTTCGTCACCATCCATGGGCACCGGCGCGCCTACGCGTTCGGTGGTCGCGAGCTCGGCGAGGCGCCGGTCCTGCTGCTCCTGCACGGCCTGGCCTGCGACCGGCACACCTGGGACCCGGTGTGGGACCAGCTCGCCGAGCGCTACACGTTGGTGGCGCCCGACCTGCTCGGTCACGGCGAGTCCGACAAGCCGCGCGGGGACTACAGCGTCGCGGGCTACGCCAACGGGATGCGCGACCTGCTCACGGTGCTCGGCATCGACAAGGTCACCGTCGTGGGGCACAGCTTCGGTGGCGGCGTGGCGATGCAGTTCGGCTACCAGTTCCCCGAGCGCACCGAACGACTCTTCATGGTCGACCCCGGCGGCCTCGGCCGCGAGGTCACCCCGCTGATCCGGATGCTCGCCCTGCCGGGCTTCGACCTGGCCCTGACGATGTTGACGCTCCCGGGCGTGGTCGAGCTGAACACCGGGGTGCTGCGACTCCTGCACCGCACGGTGGGGCGCAAGGAGACGCGTGACTTCGACGAGGTCGCCGACATCGTCGCCTCGTTCAAGGACGCCGGGAAGCGTCGCGCGGTCCGCCGGCTGGTGACGAACTCGATCGACCTGCACGGCCAGGTCGTCACGATGCGTGACCGCGCCTACCTGACCGAGGCGATGCCGCTGTGCGTGGTGTGGGGCGAGGACGACATGGTCATCCCGGCGAAGCACGCCGGCATCGTGGCCACGCTGGCTCCGGAGGCACGGGTCGTGGTGATCCCCAACGCGGGCCACTTCCCGCATCGCGACCACCCCGTCCAGTTCGTCACCCTGCTCGACGACTTCATGGCCACCACCGTCCCGGCGTCCTACTCCCGGGCGAAGTGGCGCCGCCTGCTCAAGTCTGGCCAGGCGGCACCACTTCACGCGGTTGAGGACTCGGTCGAGCCCACGGGGGAGCTCGCCTGAATCAGGCGTCGCCGCCCTCCTGCTTCACGCCGGCCATCGTGGTCGGGTCGTCGATCCGGTAGGTGGCGAACGCCTTCTCCACCAGAGCCCGGTCGATCTCACCGGCGTCGGCCAGCGCCTGCAGCGCCTGGACGACGACCGACTGGGCGTCGATCTGGAAGAAGCGACGCGCGGCGGGACGGGTGTCGGCGAAACCGAATCCGTCAGCACCCAGCACCCGGTAGTCCGCACCGACCCAACGAGCGATCTGCAGCGGCACGGCACGCATGTAGTCGCTGACCGCGATCACCGGTGCCGAGTCGCCGGCGAGCCTGTCGGCGACGTACGACGTCCGCGGAGCCTCGCCCGGGTGGTTGAGGTTCCAGGACTCGGCCTCGATCGCGTCGCGAGCCAGCTCGTTCCACGAGGTGACCGACCAGGTGTCGGCCGCGACGCCCCACTCCTCGGAGAGGATCCGGGCGGCCTCGTTGATCCACGGGTAGGAGACGCCGGAGGCGAGCAGGCGCACCCGCGGACCACTGGCCGTGGCCACGCTTGTGCGGTGCATGCCCTTGAGGATGCCGGCGATGTCGACGTCCTCGGGCTGGGCCGGCTGGGCGACGGGCTCGTTGTAGACGGTGATGTAGAAGACGACGTCCTCACCGTTGCCGTGCGCGCCACCGGTGCCGTACATCCGCTCCAGGCCGGAACGCATGATGTGGCTGACCTCGTAGGCGAACGCCGGGTCGTAGTGCACGACCGCCGGGTTGGTCGCGGCCAGCAGCGGCGAGTGGCCGTCGGCGTGCTGCAGACCCTCACCGGTCAGCGTGGTCCGACCGGCCGTGGCACCGACGAGGAAGCCGCGCGCCATCTGGTCGGTCATCGCCCAGATCGAGTCACCGGTGCGCTGGAAGCCGAACATCGAGTAGAAGATGTAGAACGGGATCATCGGCACGCCGTGGGTGGCGTAGGCCGAACCCGCAGCGGTGGCCGAGGCCATCGCGCCGGCCTCGGAGATGCCCTCGTGCAGCATCTGGCCGCCGGTCGACATCTTGTACTGGAGCAGCATCTCCCGGTCGACGCCCTCGAACTGCTGACCGTGGGGGTCATAGATCTTGGCGCTCGGGAACATCGCGTCCATGCCGAACGTCCGGTACTCGTCGGGAGCGATCGGGACCAGGCGAGCGCCGATGTTCGGGTCGCGCATCCAGTCCTTGAGCAGACGGACCGCAGCCATCGTGGTGGCGACCTTGTGCGAGTTGCCCTTGGTCAGACCGTCGTACACCTTGTCGCCGGGCAGCTCGAGCGGTTCGGCACGCGTGACCCGCTTCGGCAGCGAGCCGCCGAGGGAGTTGCGCCGCTCCATCATGTACTGCATCTCGGGGGAGTCGGCGCCGGGGTGGAAGAGCGGGAACTTGCCGGTCGCGGCGTAGGTCTCCTCGATCGACTGGTCCGTGATCGGGATGCCGAGCCGGTCGCGGAAGCGCTTGGCGTCCTCGACACCGAGCTTCTTCATCTGGTGGGTGGCGTTCTTGCCCATCAGGGAGTCGATCGTCCAACCCTTGACCGTGTGGGCCAGGATCACCGTCGGCTGTCCGGCGTGCTTGGTGGCCGAGTCGAAGGCGGCGTAGATCTTGCGGTAGTCGTGGCCACCGCGCGGCAGCTTCTCGATGTCGCGGTCGGAGAGGTGGGAGACCATGTCGCGCAGGCGCGGGTCGGGACCGAAGAAGTGCTCACGGTTGTAGGCACCGTCCTCGACGGAGTACGTCTGGAACGCGCCGTCGGGGGTGGTGTTCATCTTGTTGACCAGGACGCCGTCGACGTCGCGGGCGAGCAGGTCGTCCCACTCGCGGCCCCAGACGACCTTGATCACGTTCCAGCCGGCGCCACGGAAGTTGGACTCCAGCTCCTGGATGATCTTGCCGTTGCCGGTGACCGGGCCGTCGAGCTGCTGCAGGTTGCAGTTGACCACCCAGACCAGGTTGTCGAGCTCCTCGCGGGCCGCGATCCGCAGTGCACCCATCGACTCGGGCTCGGCCATCTCGCCGTCACCGAGGAAGGCCCACACGCGCTGGTCGGAGGTGTCCTTGAGGCCCCGGTTGTGCAGGTAGCGGTTGAACCGCGCCTGGTAGATCGAGTTGATCCCGGTCAGACCCATCGAGACGGTGGGGAACTCCCAGAAGTCGGGCATCAACCGCGGGTGCGGGTAGGAGGAGAGGCCCTGGCCGACTCCGTGCTGGACCTCCTGGCGGAAGCGGTAGAGCTGCTCCTCGGTCAGACGACCCTCGAGGAACGCGCGGGCGTAGATGCCGGGGGAGGCGTGACCCTGGATGAAGATCTGGTCGCCGCCGCCCGGGTGGTCCTTGCCGCGGAAGAAGTGGTTGAAACCGACCTCGTAGAGCGAGGCGCTGGACTGGTAGGTGGCGATGTGGCCGCCGACCTCCAGACCCTTGCTGTTGGCACTGGAGACAAGCATCGCGGCGTTCCAACGGATGTAGGAGCGGATCGTGCGCTCCATGTCCTCGTTGCCCGGGAACCAGGGCTCGCGCTCCGGCGGGATCGTGTTGATGAAGTCGGTGCTGCGCAACGCGGGCACACCGATGGCGCGCTCGCGGGAGCGCTCCAGCAGTCGCAGCATCACGTAACGGGCACGGTCACGACCGCGCGCGTCGACCATCGAGTCGAACGAAGCAAGCCAGTCCCTGGTCTCATCGGGGTCGATGTCGGGAAGCTGGGTGGGGAGCCCCTCGTGGATGACGGTGGGGGTCGGCTGCGCCGGAGTGGTGGATTCGGTCACCTTCGCATGGTGTCACTCCCTGGCAGGACTCAAAACTTACTGACGAGTACACCCCTTTTTGTTCTGGCAGGCGGAACGGCGTGGGCTCTTGCGCGCTCGGGGCATCTCCGGTGGACTGTCCACCACGATCAGGGATGATGGTGCTGATCGTTCATGCAGAACAACGTCAAGGAGTGGATGCACGTGAGCTCGACCTCGGCCGCTGGGCCGGCTGATCGCCTGGGATTCAAGCCCGGAATGGTGATCCAAGAGCTGGGCTGGGACAGCGACACCGACGAGGAGCTGCGTGGTTCCGTGGAGGAGACCATCGACGGCGACCTCGTCGATGGCGACTACGGGAACGACGTCGACTCGGTGCTGCTGTGGTGGCGTGAGGACGACGGCGACCTGGTCGACGGCCTCGTGGACGCCTTGACCGACCTGGTCGGCGGCGGTGCGATCTGGCTGCTGACCCCGAAGGTCGGCCGCCCCGGTGCGGTCGACGCTGCTGACATCGCCGAGTCGGCGCCGTTGGCCGGCCTGTCGCAGACCACCACCGCTGCGGTGAGCAAGGACTGGGCCGCCACCCGCCTGGTCGCCCCCAAGTCGCTGTCCTGAGCGATGCGCCTGCTCAGTCCGCTGACCGCGGTCCGCGTGATCGCGGGCTCCGGCCTCGTCCGGCCCTACTCCCCGTCGGCGCTGCTGCGTCTGACCTCCGTCGTGCGGGAGTGGGGGACCGGGCCGGCCGGCGGGTTCGCGAGCCTCGCCGTCCGTGACCCCGACGCGATCGGCGTCATCGACGAGCTCGGCACCCTGACCTGGCGCGAGGTCCACCTGCGCTCCAACGCGCTCGCGCACGCTCTGGCCGAGCGCGGCGTCGGATCCGGGGACGGCGTCGCGGTGATGTGCCGCAACCACCGCGGGTTCCTCGACGCCACGATCGCCGCGGGCAAGCTCGGAGCCGACGTGCTCCTGCTCAACACCGCCTTCGCCGGGCCGCAGCTCGCGGAGGTGCTGGAGCGGGAGAAGCCGCGGGTGGTGATCCACGACCAGGAGTTCACCGACCTGCTCGCCGGGGCGCCGATCCAGGACCGGATCATCGCGTGGACCGAGTCCGAGACCGACGACCCGACGTTGGACTGCCTCATCTCGCGTACGACGGCCATGGAGCTGCGTCCGCCGAAGCGGCACGGTCGGATCGTCATCCTCACCTCCGGCACGACCGGGACTCCCAAGGGCGCTCCGCGCAGCGAGGCCGGCTTCGACGCGGCGATCTCGCTGCTCTCCCGGATGCCGATCCGCGCCGGCTGGCGCACCCACATCGCGGCACCGATGTTCCACACCTGGGGGTTGGCGCACCTGCTGCTCGCGATGCTGCTCGGCACCCCGTTGGTGCTGCGGCGCCGGTTCGACCCCGAGGAGGCGTTGGCGGCGCTGACGTCGAGCGAGGCCGAGGTGTTCGTCGTCATCCCGGTGATGCTGCAACGCATTCTGGCGCTGCCGGCCGAGACCCTCGAGCGCTACGACCTGTCCGCGGTCCAGGTGACCGCCTCGTCGGGCTCGGCGCTGCCGGGTGACCTGGCGCTGGCCTGGATGGACGCCTTCGGCGACACGCTCTACAACGTCTACGGCTCCACCGAGGTCGCCTACGCCTCGATCGCGACGCCGACGGACCTGCGCGAGGAACCCACCTCGGCGGGGAAGCCGCCGTGGGGCACCACCGTGCGGATCCTCGATCCGCTCGGGGTCGAGGTCGGGTCGGGGGAGACGGGCCGGATCTTCGTGGCCAACGGCTTCCTCTTCGAGGGCTACACAGGTGGCGGCGGCAAGGAGATCGTCGACGGCCTGATGGCCACCGGTGACATCGGTCGCTACGACGGGTCGGGCCGGCTTTTCGTCGAGGGCCGCGATGACGAGATGATCGTCTCGGGAGGCGAGAACGTCTTCCCGAAGGAGGTCGAGGACTGCCTCACCCGTCACCCTGCGGTGATGGATGCAGCGGCGATCGGCGTCTCGGACGACGACTTCGGTCAGCGGCTTCGTGCGTTCGTCGTGCTCTCGGCACCGACGCCCGAGCGCGAGCTGCAGGACTGGGTCCGGGTCAACCTGGCCCGGTTCAAGGTGCCACGAGAGGTGATTGTGCTCGATCAACTGCCGCGCAACGCGACAGGCAAGCTGCTCAAGCGGGAGCTTTCCACCTGGGCGCCCGAGGCATGAGCGCCCAGATGAGCGCGATCGGGCTCGAGGTCGGACAGACCGCTCCGGACTTCACGCTGCGCGACCAGTTCGGCAGTGACGTCACGCTGTCGTCGTACCGCGGCCGCAAGGCCGTCGCGCTGGTCTTCTACCCGGCGGCCTTCTCCGGGGTCTGCACCGGCGAGATGGCGGGGATCCGCGCCCGGCTGGCCGACTTCCTCACCTTCGACACCGAGGTGCTCGCGATCTCCTGCGACACCGTCTACTCGCTGCGGGCCTTCGCCGATGCGGACGGGCTCAACTTCCCGCTGCTGTCGGACCACTGGCCGCACGGCGAGGTCGCCCGCGCCTACGGCGTCTTCGACGAGGCCCGCGGGCTCGGTCGGCGATCGTCGTACGTGATCGACAAGGAGGGACTGGTGCGCTGGTCGGTGCACCACCCCAACTCGGAGAGCCGCGATCTCGACGAGCACCTGCGCCAGCTGGGTCTCGCCACCTGACGTTCATCGGGACGTGGTGCACCGGTGGTGCATCCGGGGCCCTCGCGTCGACTGACCACGATCGACTCCTCGGAGTCGCTCGGGAACGGCCCGAGCGAGGTCCGAAAGAGGAATCAGTTGTCTCGATTCAGCTCGCGTCCCGCCCGGCTCGTGGCCGGTGCGGCCGCCCTCGCCGTGGTGGGGACCGGCGTCGCGCACGCCGCCCTGACCGACCCCAACGGAGCGATCCGTCACACCACCGGTGACCAGACGTCCGAGGTCGCCTCCCAGATCAAGTTCGGCAAGGCGAAGAACGTCCTCCTGTTCATCGGTGACGGGATGGGTGACTCCGAGATCACCGTGGCCCGCAACTACCTCGTGGGCGCCAACGGCACCCTGCAGGGCCTCGACTCGCTGCCGCTGACCGGCCAGTACACGACCTACGCCCTGCACAAGTCCGGCACCTACGCCGGCAAGCCGGACTACGTCACCGACTCCGCTGCCTCGGGCACCGGATGGGCGACGGGCACCAAGTCCTACAACGGTGCGATCAGCGTCGGCCTGGACGGCACCACCACCCACCAGACCCTGCTGGAGTGGGCCAAGTCCCAGGGGCTGAAGACCGGCAACGTCACCACCGCCGAGATCCAGGACGCCACCCCCGCGGTGCAGTACGCCCACGTCGCCGACCGCGGCTGCTACGCGCCCGCCGGTTCCAAGGGGATGACCAACTGTCCCGCCCAGGTCCGTGACGCCGCCCACCCGAACGCGCTCGGCTCGATCTCCGAGCAGCTCCTCACCACCCGGCCCGACCTCACCCTCGGCGGCGGGAAGAAGTACTTCAACGAGCTCATCCAGGGCGGGGCGGACCAGGGCAAGACGGTCAAGGCCGCCGCGCAGGACAAGGGCTTCCAGTGGGTCGAGGACGAGTCCGGCCTCAACGCGGTCACGAAGGCCGACCAGGCCGCGCCGGTGATCGGGCTCTTCGCCGACGGCAACATGAACACCCGGTTCAAGGCGACGCCGGCGAAGCACTTCGCCGCGATCAAGACCGGCGCCGGGTCGATCGAGTCGCCGGACACCTGCGTCGCCAACGACACCCCGGCTTGGCCCGGCACCCAGCCGACCCTCGCCGAGATGACGGACAAGGCGATCGACCTGCTCGACAACAAGAAGGGCTTCTTCCTGCAGGTCGAGGGAGCGAGCATCGACAAGCAGGACCACGCCGCGAACCCGTGCGGGCAGATCGGTGAGACCCTCGACCTCGACGAGGCGGTCAAGGTCGGCATGGACTTCGCCAAGACCCACGGCGACACCCTGGTCATCGTCACGGCCGACCACGCCCACTCGAGCCAGATCATCAACGCCGACGACGTCTCCGAGGCGACGCCGGCCTCGATCCCGCCGGGCCTGATCTACACGCTGAAGACGCACGACGACGCGCCCATGACCATCTCCTACGGCACCGCGGACACCGGTGGCTCCCAGCAGCACACCGGCTCCCAGGTCCGGATCGCCGGGTACGGCCCCGGCGCCGCGAACGTGGTGGGCCTCTCGGACCAGACCGACGTGTTCTCCACGGTCAAGCGCGCCCTGTCCGGGACCGGGCTCGATCCCGCCCCGGCACCGATCGTGAAGACGGTGAAGGTCAACGTCTCGGCCCAGGCCTGCAACGCCGCCAAGGCCCAGGTCGCCCAGCTGACCAAGCAGGTCAAAAAGGCGCGCGGCGAGAAGAAGCGCACCCTCACCGCACAGCTCAAGGGCGTGAAGTCGGTCAGCCGCTTCTGCTGAGCCTCTCCCAGGGGCGAACTGGTCTGGACCGGTGGAGGGAACTTTCGGGTTTCGTTCGCCGGTTCGGCCCGGTTCGTCCTAGTCTTCTGGAAGTCCCCCTGGCGACCCGAGACGCCAGGGGGACTTTCTATGCCCGGACAATGATCCGGCGCCGGTTTCGGGGTGCCAGGCGTGCTCCCGTAGGGTTTCCCCGCTACGGGCGTATAGCTCAGTTGGTTAGAGCGCCTCCCTTACAAGGAGGAAGTCGGGGGTTCGAGTCCCTCTTCGCCCACCTCCCGCCGGCACCACCTCGTGCGGTTCTTTACCTCAAACTGGTGACCGCCCGGCTCGGCGCTGCACTCAGCCTCCGAACCTGCCCTTGGCTGGCAGCCATGACACTCGAGCGGCTCGGGTCCTTCTGCGCCCGCCGACCCTGGTGGGTGATCGGTGGCTGGATCCTGGTGCTCCTGCTGGTGACCGTCGGCCACCGCGTCGTCGACTCGACCTACCAGGACGACTTCACCCTGCCGGGTTCGCAGGCCCAGACCGGTGCCGACCTCCTCACCGCGCACCTCCCGGCGGCCGCGGGGGTCGCGGGCCAGGTCGTCTTCACCGACACCGATCCGCTGTCGGCGCAGAAGACGGTGATCGAGTCGGCCGTCGCCTCGATCGACAAGCTCGACAACGTCGCGTCGGTGAGCGACCCGTTCGCCGCAGGGTCGGTCTCGAAGGACGGGCAGACCGCCTACGCCACGGTGCAGTACCAGGTGCGCCCCGACTCCGACGACGTCGACGCGATGGACGGTGCCGTCGCTCCCGTCCGTGCCGCCGGCGTCAAGGTGGCCTACGGCGGCGCGCTGGGGGTGGCCGCACGCCCGTCGGCGAACGACCTGGGCTCCGAGCTCGCCGGCTTGCTGATCGCCATCCTCGTGCTCCTGCTCGGCTTCGGCAGCGTGATCGCGGCCGGGCTGCCGATCGCCAGCGCGGTGGTCGGTGTGGGTGTCGGGATGGGTGTCCTCGGCATGGTCGCCGGCCTGACCACGTTCGCCTCGGCGAGCCCGACCCTGGGGCTGATGATGGGTCTGGGCGTGGGGATCGACTACGCCCTCTTCCTCACCACCCGGCACCGCCAGCACCTGATCGAGGGACTCGAACCCGATGCGGCGATCAGGCTGAGCCTGTCCACCAGCGGCCGGTCGGTGCTGGTCGCCGCGCTGACCGTCGTGCTCGCCCTGCTCGGGCTCTACGCCTCCGGGATCGGCTTCGTCGGCAAGCTCGGCCTCGCCGCGGCCATCACCGTCAGCATCGCGGCCGTCGCCGGCCTCACCCTGGTGCCCGCGTTCCTCGGGCTGGCGGGTCGCAAGATCGATCGGTGGCACGTGCGTGAGCCGGTCGCCGAGGCCGGCCGTGCCGGTGCCGAGAGCGGGTGGCACCGCTACGCCCTGCGGGTTGAACGCCACCCGTGGCTCCACCTCGGGGCGGGGCTGATCTTCCTGTTCGTGCTGGCGGCCCCGGCGTTGTCGATGCGGCTGGGCCACGTCGACGCCGGCGCCGATCCCGCCAGCGACACCAGCCGCAAGGCGTACGACGCCATCGCCGCCGGGTTCGGGCCCGGGGCCAACGGCCCGCTGACCGTGGTGATCAAGGCGCCGAGCGATACGTCCGCGACGACGTCGCTGGAGACGGCGCTGAGCCAGTCGCTGGCCACCGTGCCCGGCGTCGCCTCCGTCTCGCCGCCGACCACCTCACCCGACAAGGCGCTCGTCGTGGTCACCGTCGTGCCCGACTCGGGGCCGCAGGACGCAGCCACCGAGACGGTCCTCGACCAGCTCCGGGACACGACGCTGCCCGGGGTCACCGACCAGCCGACGTACATCACGGGGACGACCGCCGCCCAGCTCGAGTTCCGCGACATGGTCGCCTCCCGGCTGCCCCTGATCGTCGCCGTGGTGCTGTGCGGGGCCTTCGTGCTGCTGATGATGGCCTTCCGAAGCCCGATCCTGGCGCTGAAGGCGGCGGTGCTGAACCTGGTCTCGATCGGCGCCGCCTTCGGCGTCATCGTCGCGGTCTTCCAGTGGGGCTGGGGCGCGAGCCTGATCGGTGTCAGCGAGAAGGTCCCCATCGAGGCCTACGTGCCGATGATGATGTTCGCGATCATCTTCGGCTTGTCGATGGACTACGAGGTCTTCCTGCTGTCCCGGGTGCGGGAGGTGTGGCTGGCCACCGGCAACAACGCCGACAGCGTGGCCGGGGGACTGTCGAGCACGGCGCGGGTGATCTCGTGCGCCGCCCTGATCATGGCCAGCGTCTTCCTGTCCTTCGCCTTCACCCCGGCTGTGGTGATCAAGATGCTCGCGATCGGGCTGGGCGTCTCGGTGCTGATCGACGCGACCGTGGTCCGACTGCTGGTTGTCCCGGCGACGATGTTCCTGCTCGGACACTGGAACTGGTGGATGCCCGCGTGGCTCGACCGGATCCTGCCCCGGCTCGAGCCCGAGGAGCACCACTGAACGCCTACCCCACTTCGGGCATGTCGCCGCCGCCGCGGAGTGGTTCAGGCGAAAGCGCCCGTACCGTCCCGACCATGATCGGCGCGCTGACGGGGCTGAGGGCCTTCGCTGCGGCTGTCGTCTTCGTGAACCACATCGGCTTCCTCGTCGGTCACACCGTGATCGGTGACGAGTGGCGCCTGGTCAACCCGGTCAGCCTGGTCGGCGTCTTCACGTTCTTCGCGCTCTCCGGCTACCTGCTCGCGATGCCGGGATCGATGCGCGGGGGGCGCGGAGCGTTCTGGCGCCGACGCGCCGCGCGGATCCTCCCGGTCTACTGGGTGACGCTGGCCGCGGTCGTCGTCCTGATCCTGACCCAGGGCGGACGTCCCGGCCCGGCGAACCTGATCGCGAACGTGCTGCTGCTCCAGTCCTGGTCGCCGTCGGGGCAGGCCGCGAGCCTCAACCTGCCGGCCTGGTCGCTCTCGGTCGAGGTGCTCTTCTACGCGACCCTGCCGCTGGTGGTCGCGCCGACCGTTCGGCTCGTCCGGCGGTGGCCGCGGGCGACGCTGGGGGCGATCGTCCTGCTCGCGGTGGCGGGCTCGCTGGCCCTGCAGGCCGACCTGGTGTCGGAGGTGTTCCCGCCCGCCTACCTGCCGATCTTCTTCCTGGGTGTCCACGCCGCGGTCACCGGCCGGGCGGCCACCTCGCCGACCCTCGCCTGGATCGCCTTCGGCGTCGGTGCCGTGTCGTACCCGTTCGTGCACAACTACACCCCGCCGGCGATCGGGGCTGCCCTCCTGGTCGCCTCCCTGGCCGCGACCGGGGGACCGGCCTGGATCCGGACGCCGACCGCGATCCGGTTCGGCACCTGGTCGTACGCCTTCTTCCTGGTGCACGTGCTGGTGATCAGCGTGGTCGGGATCGGGATCGCGCACACGGTCGGTCGGTCGGCGATCACTGCACCGATCGGCCTGGGGCTGGCCGCCGCGGCCTTCGTGGCTTCGTGGGCCGCGGCGGCGCTGCTCTACCACTTCGTGGAGGAACCCGGTCGCCGATGGATCACCGGTGCGACCGCTACGCCAGGGTCGTCACCAGGGCGTGCGCCGTGGCCACGCTCGACTGCGGGTTCTGGCCGCTGACCAGGTGGCCGTCGGTCACGACCGTCGAGCTCCACGGGGCGCCGGTGCTGATCACGGCACCGAGCTCGCCCAGCCGGGACGCGACCAGGTACGGCGACTTGTCGCCGAGTCCGCCGGCCAGCTCCTCCTCGTCGGTGAAGACGGCGAGCTGCTTGCCGGCGAACGCGAACGAGCCGTCCGCGCGGACCGCGCTGAGCAGGCCGGCCGGGCCGTGGCACAGAGCCGCCACCACGGCATCGCGGTCGGCGGCGTCGATCAGCAGACGTCCCAGGTCGGCGTCGGTGGCGAGGTCGACCATCGGGCCGTGGCCACCGGGAAGCGCGATCGCGTCGTAGGTCCCGCTCGCGACGTCGCCCAGGACCAGCGGGTGCTGCAGCTGGTCGGCGAGCGTGTCGAGGTAGGCCGACAGCTCTGCGCGGTTGTCCACCTGGAGGCTGCCGGGGTCGACCGGAGCGGGGCGGCCACCGGGGGTGGCGACGTCGACCGTGTGGCCGGCGTCGGTGAGACCTCGGTGCAGCTCGACGAGCTCCTCGGCCCAGAAGCCGGTCGGGTGCGTGCTGCCGTCGGTGAGGGTGATGCTGTCGGCCGCGGTGACGGCCATTAGGACGTGAGCCATGGGATGTTCCTTCGATTCGGTTCGGGTCTCGGATCTGGTGTGGGGGGAACCGCGCGTGTCCTCGGTCTGATTCCATTGTGCTCACCGCCGTCATAGAAATTCCGATAGCTGAGGGGCGTCATGCGCGACCTGGAACTGCTCGGCACCTTCCTCGAGGTCTATCGCGGAGGGTCGCTCACGGCCGCTGCCGCAGCCTCGGGCCTGAGCCAGCCCGCCGTCAGTGAGCGGGTCGCGCGGCTCGAGGACGCCATCGGTGAACCGTTGTTCATCCGGACCCGCCGGGGCGTCGTGGCCACCGACCGGGCGGTCGCCCTGGCGGTGGAGATCGGCGATCCCGTCGACCGGCTCCGCGCCGCCCTCGTCGAACCGGGGGAGTCACCGGTGCACGGCCGCGTGCGGGTCGGTGCCGCGAGCGACGTGGCCGCAGCCCGGCTGATTCCCGGACTGGCCGGTCTCGCCGGCTCGGAGCTCCGGATCGACCTGACGCTCGGGCTCGCGACGGACCTGCTGGACGCGCTCGCCGCGGGACGGCTCGACGTCGTGGTCTCCGCGATCCGACCCCGCCTGGCCGGGGTCGGGTACCGACCCCTCGTGGACGAGGAGTTCGTCCTGGTGGCGGCACCGTCGTGGGTCCGTGCTGCCGACCCCGGGACGGTGCTGCGACACATCCCGTTGGTCGCCTACGACGAGGAGCTCTCGATCCTTCGGCGCTACTGGCGCAGCCAGTTCGGTGCCCGGCCGAGCAACCCGGTGGCCCTGACCGTGCCGGACCTGCGCGCCGTGCTGGCTGCCGTGATCGCCGGCGTCGGTGCGTCGGCGCTGCCGCGCTACCTCGCCGATCCGGCGCTGGCCCAGGGTCTCGTGGTCCAGCTCCACGTGCCGCAGGAGCCGCCGATCAACACGCTCTACCTCGCCACGGCTCGGCGGCGTCCGGCCGACCCGGCGGTCGATGCGGTGCTGGCGCGGCTCGTGGAGCGGGCGCAGGTCTGGGACACGCTCTGACCTTCCCGCGACAGCGCGGCGTGTTTTCTTGACCTATTCAAGAAAAGGCGATTGAGTAGCGGACGTGGAGTTCGAGCAGATGTTGCGCGGCGCCGACCTGCGGGTGACGCGCCCGCGGGTGGCCACCCTGGCGGCCGTCCACGCGCACCCGCACGCCGACACCGACACGATCCTCGGCGCCGTCCGCACCGAGATCCCCGACGTCTCGCACCAGGCCGTCTACGACGTCCTGCGGGCGCTGACGCTGACCGGACTGATCCGCAAGATCCAGCCGAGCGGGTCGCTCGCACGGTACGAGTCGCGCACCGGTGACAACCACCACCACGTGGTGTGCCGTGCCTGCGGCGCGATCGGCGACGTGGACTGCGCGACCGGCCACACCCCTTGTCTCACCGCTTCGGACGATCACGGCTTCGTGATCGATGAGGCCGAGGTCATCTATTGGGGCATCTGCCCCGACTGCACACCGTAAGAAAACACACTCAGAGATTCCGAGGAGATCCATGTCTGAGCACGACGACGCCGTACTCGCCGACGTCAACGAGGGCAGCGCGGGCAAGTGCCCCGTCATGCACGGCGGCCTGACCCACCCCACCCAGGGTGCGCCGAACCACCAGTGGTGGCCGAACAAGCTCAACCTCAAGGTCCTGGCCAAGAACCCCACCGTGGCCAACCCGACCGCCGACCTGAACTACAAGGAGGCCTTCCTCGGCCTCGACCTGGCCGCGGTCAAGGCGGACATCGCCGCCACCCTGACCGACTCCAAGGACTTCTGGCCGGCCGACTTCGGTCACTACGGCCCGCTCTTCATCCGGATGGCCTGGCACTCGGCCGGCACCTACCGCGTCCAGGACGGTCGCGGTGGTGGCGGCACCGGTCAGCAGCGCTTCGCGCCGACCAACTCGTGGCCGGACAACGGCAACCTGGACAAGGCTCGCCGCGTGCTGTGGCCGGTCAAGAAGAAGTACGGCAAGGCGCTCTCCTGGGGTGACCTGATGATCCTGGCCGGCAACGTCGGGCTCGAGGACATGGGCTTCGACACCTTCGGCTTCGGTGGCGGACGCCCCGACGTCTGGGAAGCCGACGACGACATCTACTGGGGCCCCGAGACCGAGTGGCTCGACGAGAAGCGTTATACCGGTGAGCGCGACCTCGAG
This sequence comes from Nocardioides sp. JCM 18999, assembly GCF_055391175.1. NCBI lineage: Bacteria > Bacillati > Actinomycetota > Actinomycetes > Propionibacteriales > Nocardioidaceae > Nocardioides > Nocardioides sp. JCM 18999. Next base: position 1,953,908 of record NZ_AP043887.1, on the reverse strand, counting down.
GACCCGCTCGCCGCGGTCCAGATGGGTCTGATCTACGTCAACCCCGAAGGTCCGAACGCCAACCCCGACCCGCTGGCCTCCGCGGTCGACATCAAGGACACCTTCAAGCGGATGGGCATGGACTCCGAAGAGACCGTCGCCCTGATCGCCGGTGGCCACACGTTCGGCAAGACCCACGGTGCCGGCGACGCCGAGCTCGTCGGTCCGGAGCCCGAGGCCGCCCCGATCGAGGAGCAGGGCTTCGGCTGGAAGTCCGCGCATGCCTCGGGTAAGGGCATCGACGCGATCACGTCGGGCCTGGAGGTCACCTGGACCTACCACCCGACCCGCTGGGACAACGAGTTCTTCCACATCCTGTTCGCCTACGAGTGGGAGCTCTTCCACTCCCCGGCCGGTGCCCAGCAGTGGCGTCCGGTCAACAACGGTGGCGCCGACCTCGTCCCCGAGTCGTTCGGTGACAGCAAGCGCGAGCCGCGCATGCTGACCTCCGACCTGGCGCTGCGTGAGGACCCGGAGTTCCGCGAGATCTCGCTCCGGTTCAAGGAGGACCAGGCCGCGTTCGCCGACGCGTTCGCCCGTGCCTGGTTCAAGCTGACCCACCGCGACATGGGTCCGGTCTCGCGCTACCTCGGCGCCGAGGTTCCCACCGAGGAGCTGATCTGGCAGGACCCGATCGCCGAGGGCACCGCCCTGGGTGAGCCCCAGGTCCTCGCGATCAAGGCCGCCGTCGCCGACTCCGGTCTCTCGATCGGGCAGCTCGTCTCGACCGCCTGGGCCTCGGCCTCGACGTTCCGCAGCTCCGACAAGCGTGGTGGCGCCAACGGTGCCCGCATCGCCCTGGAGCCGCAGAAGTCGTGGGCGATCAACCAGCCCGCCGAGCTCGCCACCGTGCTCGAGGTGCTGCGTCCGATCGCGGCGGCCAACAACGCCTCGCTGGCCGACGTGATCGTGCTCGCCGGCAACGTGGGTGTGGAGCAGGCTGCGGCCGCCGCCGGTGTCCCGGTCACGGTCACCACCTCCACCGGTCGCGGTGACGCCACCCAGGAGCAGACCGACGTCGAGTCGTTCGGCTACCTCGAGCCCAAGGCCGACGGGTTCCGCAACTACCTGGCCAAGTCGAGCAAGTACCCGGCCGAGTTCACCCTGGTGGACCGCGCCAACCTGCTCGGCGTCTCCGCCCCGGAGCTCACCGTGCTCATCGGTGGTCTGCGCACCCTGGGCACCAACTGGGACGGCTCGGACCTGGGTGTCTTCACGTCCACCCCGGGAGTCCTGGACAACGCCTGGTTCGTCAACCTGCTCGACTACGACCAGACCTGGACCGCCGTCGACGAGACCGAGACGGTCTTCCGCAGCACGGCGGGCTGGACCGGTTCGCGCAACGACATCGTGTTCGGCTCGAACTCGGAGCTGCGTGCGCTGGCCGAGGTCTACGCCAGCGACGACGCTCGGGAGAAGTTCGTGCACGACTTCGTCGCCGCGTGGGCGAAGGTCATGGACGCCGATCGGTTCGACCTGCGCTGATCGGCGCCGCGCTGAACGTTCAGCGCTGGTGAAGGGCGGACCGGGGCAACCCGGTCCGCCCTTTCGCCAACAGTTAACGTGAGCCCATGCCGTCGCTCGCCGAGGTCGCCGACCTGCTGCACACCTGGTTCCCGCTCGAGACGGCCGAGCCGTGGGACGCCGTCGGCCTGATCTCCGGCGCCCCCGAGGACGAGGTCGGCAAGGTCATGTTCGCCGTCGACCCCGCGCCCGGCGTGGCCGAGGAGGCCGTCGGCTGGGGCGCCGACCTGCTCGTCGTCCACCACCCGCTCTTCCTCAAGGGCGTGCACTCGGTGGCCGCCACCACCCCCAAGGGCCGCACGCTGACCACGCTGGCCCGCGGCGGCTGCGCGCTGCTCGCCGCCCACACCAACGCCGACCGCGCCCCCGACGGCGTCTCCGCGGCGATGGCCGACGCCTTCGGCCTCACCGACGTCGTGCCGCTCGTTCCTGATGCGGTCGTCGCGGACCGGGGGATCGGCCGGATCGGCTCGATCACCCCGCAGACCCTGCGCGACTTCGCGACCGTCGTGGCCGGAGTCCTGCCCGAGACCGCGCACGGGGTGCGCGTCGCGGGCGACCCCGACCGCCTGATCACGAGGGTCGCGCTGTGCGGCGGCGCCGGGGACTTCGCCCTCGACCAGGTGGCCGACACCGACGTCGACGTCTACGTCACCTCCGACCTGCGCCACCACCCGGCGGGTGAGTTCCTCGAGAAGGACGGCCCCGCGCTGATCGACGTCGCGCACTGGGCGGCGGAATCGCTGTGGCTGCAGGCGACGGCGACCAAGCTGGCCGCGGCCTTCGGCACTAAGGTGGAGACTCGGGTCAGCACGCTCGTGACCGACCCGTGGACCTTCCGCATCTGACCTAGGAGTCTCGTGAAGAGCGACCCCTTCGCCCAACTCAAGCTGCTCGACATCGCCGAGCTCGATGGGCGCGTGCTCAAGTTGCGGCACGCCAAGGCGAGCCTGCCCGAGTCGGCCGAGATCAACGCCCTGCTCGCCCAGCGCACCGGCATCGAGAACCAGGCCCGTGACGCCCGGATCGCGGTGGAGGACCTCACCGCCACCCAGGCCAAGGCCGAGGCCGACGTCGAGATCGTCCGCGCGCGACGCAAGCGGGACCAGGACCGGATGGACTCCGGCGCCATCTCCAACCCCAAGGACCTCGAGGCGATGACGCACGAGCTCGCCAACCTCGACCGCCGGATCGGCGTCCTCGAGGACGAGGAGCTCGAGGTGATGGAGCAGCTCGAGGCCGCCCAGCGGATGCTGGCCGAGCACACCGCGATGCTCGAGGGGTTCGACAACACCGTCGAGGCGCTGGTCGCCCGCCGGGACGAGAAGGCCACCGCGATCGACGCCGACGTCCAGGCCGTCCTCGACGAGCGTCCCGCCGCGACCGAGGGCGTCCCCGACGACCTGCTCGCGCTCTACGCCAAGATCAGCGAGACCCGTGGCGTCGGCGCCGGCGAGCTGCGTGCCCGCCAGTGCGGCGGCTGTGGGATGACGCTCGACGCCGCCGAGCTCGCCCGGATCAAGGCGCTGCCGAGCAACGAGGTCGTCCGGTGCGAGGAGTGCGGTCGGATCATGGTCCGGACCGCGGAATCGGGGCTGTGACCACCCGATGACGACGCTGGTCCTGGTGCGCCACGGCGTCACCTCGCTGACCCAGGAGAAGCGCTTCTCGGGCGGACTCGCCTCGACCAACCCGCCCCTCGCGCCCGAGGGCCGGGAGCAGGTCACGATGACCGCCCGCTGGATGCGACCGCTGATCCACGACGCCGTCGCGGTCGTCGCCTCCCCGGTCCGCCGCACCCACGAGACCGGTGAGATCCTCGCCGCCGAGCTGGGCCTGCCGCTCGAGTTCGAGGCGGGGTTCGCCGAGATGGAGTTCGGCCACTGGGACGGGCTCACGTTCGCGGAGGTCAACGAACGCCATCCGGACGAGCTTGCCGCCTGGCTGGGCGACCTCGACGCGGCGCCGTCCGAGGGGGAGTCCTTCCGCCAGGTCGAGGAACGCGTGCTGGCCGGCCTGGAACGGTTGCGGACGACGTACGTCGGCGCGACGGTGGTCGTGGCCAGTCACGTCACCCCGATCAAGACCATCGTCGCGACCGCGCTGGGCGCTCCGCTGGAGGCGGTGTTCCGGATGGAGCTCGCGCCGGCTGCGGTCTGCGTGGTCGCCTTCGACGACGAGGTCGCCCCCGGGGACACCGGCTGGGTGCGGCTGCTCAACGGGCTGCCGCCCGAGCGCGCCGGCACCGAGTCCGGACGCTGGTAGCTCGCCGGCCGGTCAGAGCTCGGTGACGATCACGTCGAGGTTGGTGCCGGCCTTGCCGGGCGCGCTCACCTCGACGCTCCAGCCCAGGTCGCGCAGCGCGTCGGCCAGCTTCGCGGGGCTCGACGGGTTGGCGCCGTCCTCGAGGAGGGCGCGCACGATCCGGCCCTTGGTGGCCTTGTTGAAGTGGCTGACCACGCTGCGCTTGCCGTTGACCTCGTGCAGGACGCGCACGGTGGCGGTCTTCGCCGCCACCGCGGTCGGCTTCCAGAACGCGGCGTAGGTGCCCGACCGCAGGTCGACGAGCAGCCCGGTGCCGAGGGTGTCCAGCACCGCCGGCTCCAGGTGGGTGCGCCAGTGCGCCTGGATCCCGCCGGAACCGGGGAGCCCCGGCAGCATCGTGTCGCCGCTGAGTCGGTAGGCCGGGATCCGGTCGGCGGGGGAGACGAGCCCGAAGAGGGACGACGCGACCCGCACCCGCGACGTACCGCGTCGCTTGGCGGCGGCGGAGAGGGACTCCCAGTCCAGGGCGTCGTAGAGGACGCCGGTGTAGATCGCCGCCGCGCGGGCGGTCGGCGCGTTGAGCAGGTCCGCGTTGCGCTTGACCAGCTCCGGTTGGGTCTTGGGGATCCCCAGCACGGTCATCGCCCGCTCCGGCTCGGCTCCGCAGAACGCGACCAGGGCGTCCAGGACCTGCTGCCGTGCCGGGGTCAGCTCCGGGGCGGCCAACGTCGACAGGTCCAGCGGGGTGCCACGACGAGGGGCGGTCTTGCCCTCGCTGGGCGGGAGGAGAATCAGCACGGGCATATCGTGCCAGGCTGGTGCCATGGGACACGGGCATGGGCACGGCCACGCGGTCGGGCAGGGCGACGGTCAGGGTGCCGACCGTCGGTTGCTGATCGCCGCCCTGGCGGTGCTGGGCACCTTCATGGTCGGCGAGGTCATCGTCGCCTGGATCACCGGCTCGCTGGTGCTGCTCTCCGACGCCGGGCACATGCTCTCCGACGCTGCGGCCATCGTGGTGGCGCTGGTCGCGATGGGGCTCGCAGCCCGTCCGGCGGCCGGCTCGTGGACCTTCGGCTGGAAACGGGCCGAGATCCTCGCCGCCCTCGCCAACGCCGTCACGCTGCTGGTCTTCAGCGCGATCATCACCGCCGAGGCGATCCGTCGCCTCGTCACCTCCCCGCCGACCGTCGACGCCGGTCCGGTGCTGGTGGTCGCCGTCATCGGGGTCGGGGTGAACCTGGTCGCCACCTGGCTGCTGGCCCGCGCGAACCGCACCAGCCTCAACATCGAAGGCGCCTACCAGCACCTGCTGACCGACCTCTACGGATTCATCGGGACCGCGGCCGCAGCGGTGGTCATCCTCCTCACCGGGTGGTCCGCGGCCGACGCGGTGGCCTCGCTGGTCGTGGCCGCCCTGATGCTCCGCGCGGGCTGGAGCCTGCTCCGGGCCTCGGTCCGGGTGCTGATGGAAGCGGTCCCCGGCCACCTCTCGGTCGAGGAGATCCGGGAGCACCTGCTGGAGGTGGACCACGTGATCGAGGTCCACGAGCTGCACGTCTGGGAGGTCAGCGCCGACCTGCCGACGCTGTCGGCCCACCTGGTGGTCGAGGAGTCCTGCTTCAACGACGGCCACGCGCCGGCGATCCTCGACCAGGTCCAGACGTGCCTGGGCGAGCACTTCGATCTCACGCACTCGACGTTCCAGATCGAACCGCCCACCCATGCCGAGCACGAGGACGCCGTCCACTGAGGTCGACCTCAGGCAGTCCACCTCAGGCAGGGATGGTGAACCAGAAGCAGGCGCCGCCGCCGTACTCCTCGAGGGCGTCGGTGACGCCGATCCGGCCGCCGTGCGCCTCGACGGCTCCGCGGACCGTGGCCAGGCCGATCCCGGAGCCTTCCGCGGTCTCGTCCTCGCGGGCGTAGAGGCCGAAGACCACCGCGCGCCGGTCCAGGGGGATCCCGTCGCCGTTGTCGCTGACGCTGATCCGCCACCCGTCGGGGTCGGGCTGGGCCGTGATGCTGACGATCGGTGCTCGGTCGGTCGGCACGAACTTGAGGGCGTTGGCGACCAGGTTGAGCAGCACGCTGTAGAGCTGCTCCTGGTCACCGCGGACCGCGGGCAGCGGGTCGGCGTGCACGGTGGCGTTGCGGGCCCGGATCCGCGGCTCCAGGTCGGCTTCGACGGTGGCGAAGAGCTCACCCAGGTCGATGTCGACGACCTTCAGCTCGGCGCCGAGCTTGGTGTAGGCCAGGATCCGGGAGATCAGGGCGTTCATCCGCTCCGCCGCCCGCACGGTGGCGTCGACGAGGGGGCGCAGCTCGTCGCTCTCCTCGATCATGGGGGACTCGGCGAGCAGGTCGGTGTTGGCCAGGATCGCCGTCAAGGGGGAGCGCAGGTCGTGGGTGACCTGGCCGGCGAATCGGCTCAGTCGTTCGTTCGAGCGCTTGAGGTCGTCCTGGGAGCGGGTGAGCTCCTCGAAGGAGGCCTCGAGCTGCTGCCGGCCGAGCTCGAGCTCGAGCAGGTCCATCACACGGTCGGCGAGGATCTCGAGCAGCCGGTACTGCGACGGCTCCAGCCGGTGCGGCTCGTCGTCGAAGACGCAGATCCGGCCGATCGGCACGCCGTCCGGAGTGATGAGCTGCGCCGAGGCGTAGAACCGGACGCTCGCCTCCGTCCCGTCGACGAAGGGGTGGCTGGCGAAGACCGGGTCCTGGCTCGCATCCGGGATCACCACGACCTCGGGGCGATCGAGCACCAGGACGCACATCGACTCGTCGTGGCCGCAGACCTTCGGGTCGATCCCGGCGGTGACGAGGGAGTACTGCGTGGTGGAGGTGATGAAGTTGATCGCAGCGTTCTGCAGGCCGCAGGTCAGGGCTGCGAGGTCGACGATCGCCTGGAGCTCGCGCAGGTCGGTGCGCTCAAGGACGTGGTAGGCCGCAATCGCCTCGTCCGCCGCAGTACTCGACACTGTCACCTCTCTATCTTGGCCGATGTTAGCTCCGCCCGGTGCGTCCTTCGAACATGTCCAGGATCGACTGCACCGAGCGGTAGGTGTCCGTGCTGTAGACACCGATCCTGCGCTCGGTGTCCAGCGCCTCGCGCATCGCGTCCAGGTAGCGCTGCTGGATCACCATGGTCTGCTCCATCGCACCGGGGGCGGCTTCACGTGCCTTGCGCTGCCCTGACACCAGCCGAGGGAGCACCTGCTCCTTCAGCGTGGCGACGACCGCCGGGTCGAGGCGATCGCCGTCGATCCGCTGCTCGTCGAGCGGGCCGAGGGCCTCGATCGCCTCGGCCCCGATCTTCGACATCAGGTCGGTGACGGCATCGCGTCGGTCCGCTTCGTCGGTCGTGGGGAGGTCCATCACCTGGATCACGGCCGGCAGGGTGAGGCCGAAGACGATCAGGGTCACCAGAGCGACCAGGTAGGCGGCGAGGACGACCGTGTCCCGGTGCGGGGTGCCGAGGGGGATGGTCTGCACGGCCGCCACCGTGACAACGCCGCGCATGCCCGCCCACGCGATCACGACCAGGCCCTTGGCGGTGATCGGCTCGCGCAGCTCGAAGTCGAGGTCGGCGCGTCCTTGGGCGAGGCGGCGACGCGCCATCTCGACCCGGTCCGGTCCGCGCCCGTTGCCGGAGTCGATCGTGTCGATCTTGCCCTCGAAGTCGTCGAGCCGCAGGCGCATCTCGGCGGCGCGGGCCTCCCGGTCCTGCCGCCCGCCGATCCACGGCCAGATCATGGCCGCGGAGCGGAGCAGGACCAGGAGCCCGGTCACCACGGCGACCAGGCCGATGATCTCGCCGGCGGTGGTCTCGTTCCGCGCCTCGTCGAGCAGGTCGAGGAGCTGGTAGCCCATCACCAGGAACAGCGCGCTCTCGAGGATGAAGTTGATCGTGGTCCAGGTGGTGCTCTGGGTCTGCCGGTCGCGTGCGCTGAAGCGTCGTGGTCCCATCGAACCCGTCACCAGGCCCGCGACCACCACCGCGAGCACGCCGGAGGCCTCGACCGACTCGGTCGGGGCGAAGGCGAAGAACGGCACCGCGAACGAGATCGTCGTGTTGAGCACCGGGTCGTCGAGCTTCTGCCGCAGGAGGACGCTCGCCGCTCCGACGAGACCGCCGATCAGGACCGCTCCGACGACCGCCCAGACGAAGTCGAGGCTGGTGTGGAGCAGGCTGAAGTCTCCCGAGGTGACGGCGATCGCGGCGATCGCGGTGCGCAGCAGGACCAGCGCGGAGGCGTCGTTGACCAGGCTCTCGCCCTCGAGGATCGCCATCAGCCGGGGTGGCAGACCGACCCGGTGGCCGATCGCCGTCGCAGCCACCGCGTCGGTCGGGCTGACCACGGCGCCGAGGGCGATCGCCAGCGGCAGGCTGATCGCGGGGAACAGCCAGTGCACGACGAAGCCGATCGCGAGTGAGGAGACGATCACCACCACGCCGGCGAGCCAGACGATCATGCCGAAGTTGCGTCGGAAGTCGATCACGGGGAGCTGGACGGCCGAGGAGTAGAGCAGGGGCGGCAGGACCCCGGCCAGCACCCACTCGGGCTCGACGTGGATGTGCGGGGCCGACGGCAGGTAGCTGGCCGCGATACCGAGCACGACGAGCAGGAGCGGCGTCGCGACGCCGGTCCGTCGGGCGAAGACCGAGGCGGTGATCATGATGCCGAGCGCGGCTGCCACGACGAGTAGGACCTGATGCTCCACGGGAAGGAACCTACCCAGCCGGGCGTGGCGGGCGCACCGGTTGATCCGGCCACGCAGGCCGAGCGAAGATGATCAGATGCACCGTCCCGAGCGTCTCCGCGCGATCGTTCGGTCCGTCGACCGTGGCCCTCGGACGATCGCCGAGCTGTCCGAGCTCACCGGTGTCTCCTCGATCAGCCTGCGCCGTGACCTCGCCGAGCTGGCCGACCAGGGGCTGCTCCGCCGCGTGCGTGGAGGCGCCGAGCCGATGCCCCGGCGCGGGGAGGAGTACCCGTTCGAGCTCCGCGTCGGCGAAGGAGCCGAGCAGAAGGCGGCCCTGGCCCGAGCCGTGACAGCCCTGATCGAACCGGGCGCGAGCGTCGTGATCGACAACGGGACGACCGCCCTGGCCGTCGCCGCTGAGCTGGCCGGGGCTGGCGTGACCGCGTTGGCGCTCTCCTTGCGGGCCGCGGCGGCGCTGGCGGCTCGCCCGGGGAACGAGGTGATCGTCCCCGGTGGCACGGTCAGTCACGACGACCTCGCCTTCACCGGGGCCGGGGCGGCGGAGAGCGTGCGAGCCATGCGGTTCGACGTGGCGGTGCTCGGCGCCTGCGCGGCCGACCCGGCCGAGGGGCTGACGGTCGCCAGCTTCGGTGACGCGCACGTGAAGCGGGCGATGATCGAGGCGTCGCGGCGGGTCATCCTGGTGGCGACGGCGGAGAAGTTCGAGCGGACCGCCGCCCATCGGGTGGCTGATCTCGCCGCTCTGGACCTGGTCGTGACCACCGACGACGTCCCCGCGCCGATCCTCTACGAGCTCCGGACCGCCGGGGTCGAGGTGATGATCGTTCCGTCGCCGACTGATCATCACGTCTGATCACTTCGCTGCCTACGGTGGTGGCGTGTCGTCCTCCACCCTTGCTCCGTCGAACGCCTCTGTCGGTCGGGCGCGTCTCGGCGTCTCGATCATGTTCTTCACCAACGGCGTGCTGCTCACCTCGTTGCTGCCTCGCTACCCCGAGTTCAAGGCTGCGTTCGGCCTGAGCAACAGCGAGCTGGGGCTGCTGGTGATCGCCTTCCCGATCGGGGCGCTCGTGGCGGCCGCCTTCGCCGGCCGGGTCATCCGCCGCTTCGGCACGATCGGCACCAACGGCTTCGGGTCGGTCGGGCTCGCCGCTGCCCTGGCACTGGCCGGCGCCAGCTACGCCCTCGATCACGGGGCGGTGTACTTCTTCCTCGCCCTGATGCTGGCCGGCGCGCTCGACGCCGTGGTGGATGCCGCGCAGAACGTCCAAGGCGTCCTGGTCGAGGAGTGGCAGGGACGCTCGGCGATCAACTCCTTCCACGCGCTGTGGTCGGTGGGGGCCGCGACCGGTGGCGGAATCGGGGCGCTCGCCGTCGCGCTGGACGTCGAGCCCGGTGTGCAGATGCTGGTCAACGGAGCGGCCTGGGCCGTGGTCGCGCTGGTCGCCTGCCGCCTCGCTCGCGTCCCCGATGACGTCCGCCGCCGGTTGGCAGCACCCTCGCCAGCGGCCGGTGCTCCGGCCAGCGAGGGAACGGCGCGGCCGTCGTGGACGACGTGGAAGCTGCTCGCCCCGCTGGTCCTGCTTGCGATCTGCGGCACGCTGGTCGAGGACATCGCGAACAACTGGGCGGTGCTCTACCTCGGCGACGTCGCGGACGCGCCGACCGCGGTGGCCGGACTCGGGCTCACCGTCGCCCTGGGTGCCCAGTTCGTCGGACGTCTCCTCGGTGACCCGATGACCGATCGTTGGGGTCGCGGTCCCGTGGCCCGGACCGGAGGCTTCCTGATCGCGCTCGGCGCCATGGGCATCGCCCTGGCACCCGCCTATCCGGTCGCGTTGCTCGGCTTCGCCGTCGCGGGCTTCGGCTGCGCGACCCTGGTGCCCGCTGCCTTCGCCGCCGCTGGACGGGTCCCCGGGCTGCCCGAGGGCACCGGCATCGCCGTCCTTGGCTGGCTGATGCGGATCGGTTTCCTCGTGACCTCACCACTCGTCGGCAAGGTGGGGGACCTGACGAGCCTGCGCTGGGCGATGCTGATCCCCGTCGCGGCCGGGCTCGTCGCCGCCTGGGTGGCGCAGACGCGGGTCACGGGCTCGCGGACGGACACGTGACGAACTGAAGCCGGCAGTGCTCGTCGGGCGGGACGGACGAGGCGACGTACAGGTGCAGCTTTCCGTCGACGATGGTGGCGACGGCTGAGGTCGTTGGCAGCCCGACCACCTCGTGCACGGTGACCCGTTCGGGGGGAACCTCTTCTCCGGACTCATCGCCACAGCCCAGGGTCTCCGTGCTGCCGAGGACGCTGCCGAGCGGGATGTCGTGGGTAGTCGGAGACACTTCGCGATACGGCTGGTCGTCGAACGCCAACGGGGGCGGGCACGCCATCCGATAGTTCGCGTCGCCGCCGCCGCCGTCGTCGCCGTTCGTGCAGGCGGCCGCCGCCAAGGTCATGGCCGCGATGACGACCGACCCGATCATGCGTGCGGCACGGGGCATCGCGACATCCCTCACGCGGACTGATGCGCGATCAGAGGAACGGCCTCTGCGTGCCGGACGCCGGCCAGCATGGTTCCAGCCAGGAGGACGAGCGCGTAGCCGGCGAGCACCACGGCACAGGCCACCAGCGACGTCAGGATCTCCGTCGGTTGGATCGGACCGTCGTCCGGGTAGATGCGGAACGTGACCGGGAACAGACTGAACCCGGCCAGGAACAGCGCCACCACGCAGGCGGTGCCACGAGCGACCCAGCGGGCGACCCGAAAGCTGACGACCATGACCTCGAACCACGCCATCGGCAGCGTCATCCCGAGGGTCCAGAGCGCGAGGACCACCACCGTGCCGGGGTCGACCGGGTCTGCGGTGCCAGTCGGCGCGATGCCGTACCTCGTGGTCGCGGGAAGGAGGAGGACGAGGAAGGCCACCACCGCCGCGATCCCGTGGGTCAGCCACGGCAGCCGTTGCCGCAGCTGGCGCCGCGTCGGAGCCTCGGCCCCACGTCGACGTCGGAACAGGACGAGACTCACCCCGAGGGTGACCGCCACCAGCTCCAGGAGAAGCAGCGCCAACCCGCGGGAGCCTGCGCCGAGAAGCGCGTAGGCCGCGACGCCGCCGACGACCACGATGCACAGCGGGATCGCGATGCGCGCGGCGCGGGACATGGCGGCAGTCTGCCCCCGTTCGGCCGAGCCCGCCAGCACCAGCATCAGCTCACGAAGCCCTGAGGGAACGACCTGCGGCCGGCGTGCGTTGAAGTAGCGCCACGTCAGCAACCGAAAGGCCGGCCGATGACCACCACGACCACCCTTCCCACCGTTCAGGAGCAGGCCGAGCGCCTGATCGAACTCGGTCTGGCCGAGCGTGCTGGGATCGCCCCGGAGACGCTGAGGCAGATCGTCGGCGAGCCGGGTGACCTGCTGGTCATCCAGGCGGACCGACTCCCGCCCAGCGTCATGACGGGGTTCCTCAGCCGCCAGGGAAAGCCAGGATTCGTCGTCGAGGACATGACGGACGTCGACTCATTCACGCCCATCCCGGAGACGACCGTCCCGGGCAGCGACGTCTACCTGGTCAGCGGCCTGGAGCGCGGCGACGAGATGAGCAACTGGACTCCCGACGAGGCCCTGCCCTCGATCCTCGGTGCTGAGCGCACCCCGTTGACGCTCGCCGAAGGGATGCACTGGCTCATCCAGCAGCCCGAGGTGCTCGAGCGCAACCGGTGCTTCATGACGATCGCCTCGCGCCTGCGCAAGCCCAACGGCAGGCTCGACGCCCGGACGCCTGCGCTCTGGATCAGCAACGGCACCGGCCGTGACGGCGCCGTGCGGAAGGACGCGCCCAAGGTCGGCTGGTGCTGGGCGGGCAACCGGCACACCTGGCTCGGCTTCGCCTCGGCCTCAGGACGTCGCGCCCTAGGGTGACCGCATGACGCACTCCGAGGGCTTCGACGCGATCATCGTGGCCGGGGGATCCTCGACCCGGTTCGGCTCCGACAAGCTCGCGGTCGAGCTCGACGGCCGCACGCTGCTCGACCACGTCCGGGACGCGGTGGCCGGTGCGGCGACGATCTCGATCGTCGGACCTGAGGTCCAAGGCGGTCCGGTTCCGGCGATCGCCGCGGGGCTGAGCGCTGGCAGGTCGGCGCGGATCGTCGTCGTCGCGGGGGATCAGCCCTATCTGGCGGGCGCGATCGGCCCGCTGGTCGAGACGGTCCCCGACGGTGGGGTCGCGGTGCTCCTGCGCGACGGCCGGCGGCAGTACCTCACCGCCGCCTGGGACCGCATCGCCCTCGCAGCAGCGCTCCAGCGTCTGGGCGACCTCAGCGGTCAACCGGTGCGAGGGCTGCTGGCCGACGTACCAGTGATCGAGGTCGTCGACCTGGAGGGGTGGAGTCGCGATATCGACAGCCCCAGCGACCTGCCGAGCTGAGGTCGGAGGCGAGCGCGCGGGCCACGACCAGGTCCACCAGGTCCGCGTGCGCGCCGAGTACGTCGGCCACGACCGTGGCCCCGGCGTCGCGGGCCTGAGCGGTCGCCAGTCGGGAGAAGTGGCCGGGCGCGAGCAGGTACGGCACGACCGCGTCCCCGGGCCGGACGACGTCGGTGGGGCGGGCACCGAGACCGGCCAAGGTGGCCAGCCGCACGTCCGTGCCCCAGGCTTCCGCCAGCAGCAGGCACGCTCGGGTCAGGTCAGCGGTAGCGGTCGCATCACGGGAGCCGGCCGCGACCATCGTCACCGGCTGACCGGACGTCGCGCCGGCCTGGCGCAGACGAGCCACCATCGCCGACGCCAGCAGAGGATCGGGGCCGAGGGTGCCGCGCAGCCAGACCGGACCGCGGGCGCTCGCCACCGCCTCGGGCACGTCGACCCGCATGTGGAACCCGGCCGACAGCAGCAGCGGCACCACGACCGTCGGCTCGTCGGACACGATCCGCTCGCTGAACAGGGGAGCGCACAGCTCGACGTAGGAGACCTCGGCGGCCATCCCGAGCCGTGCACCGGCGGCCTCGGTGATCGCCGCCGCGACGGTGTTGTCGGCCCGGGACCGGGTGCCGTGGGCGACGGTGAGCAGGCGCATCAGAGCTCCACCGCCAACCGGTAGCCGCGCTTGACCACGGTCTGGATCGCCCGGGTGCCGAGCGCGGCCCGCAGCCGGGCCACCGCCATCTCGACGGCGTGCTCGGAGCCGGCGGTCCCGGACGGGAGCATCGCCAGCAGGGCCCGGCGGGAGACCACGTTGCCGGGGTTGGCGACCAGTGCGGAGAGCACGGCCGCAGGTGCGGGGGAGAGCTTGACCTCGACCCCGTCGAGGAGCACGTCGTCGCCGTGCAGCAGCAGCTGGTGGCCGCCGACCAGCTCGAGCGTCAGCCCGGCACGGCGCGAGGGCAGCTCGATCTCGAGCTGCTTCACCATCGCGGCCAGTCGACTGCGTTCGGGCACGAGCGTGGGCACGCCCCACATCTCGAACGCCGCGGCGGTGACGGGACCGACGCAGGAGGCGACCACGTCGGCCTGGAACGCCGAGACGATGTCGTCGCGTCGCCCGACCGAGCCGGCCGCGTTCATGAACGCTGCGACGGCCGGGGCCGAGGTGAACGTGACCGCGTCGATCTCCCCGTCGGCGACGGCCTCGACGAGACGGAACATCGGCTCGGGATCCTCAGCGGACTCCACCCGGTAGACGGTCACCGTCTCGACCGTGGCGCCCTGACGGCGCAAGGCGTGCGCGACCATCGACAGCGACTGGCCGTGCTCCTGCACCACGATCCGCTTGCCGGTCAGGTCCCGGCCGCGCAGGTGCTCGAGCACGTCGTCGAACTCCTCCGACTCCGGAGACCACAGCTCGCGCAGGCCCCGGGCGCGCAACGCTCCGACCGACTTCGGCCCGCGCGCCAGGATCTCCGCGGCCCTCAACCGCTCCAGCAGCGGATCGAGCAGCTCCCAGCTCTCCGCCGCGTTGAACCAGGCCTTGGAGCCGATCCCGGTCGTGGCCAGGAACAGGTCGATCGGCTCGGCGATGACCCGCTCGGTGGCCGCCCGCAGGTCGTCGGTGTCGACGTGGCTGGCATGCATGGCCAGAGCGGGCGCGGCGACGACGTGCGCACCACGCCGCTCAAGCAGGGCGATCTGCTCGTCGGCCTTGCGTGCCGCGGTCACGCCGATCCGGAATCCCGCGAGTGGTTGATCGCTCACGCGGTCTCCTGCACCGGCTCGCGGCGCGCGCCGATCGTGACCAGGCCGTCGCTCACGCTCACCTCGTACGTCGCCACCGCGATGCTCCCGTCCTCGAGGCAGGCCCCGGTGCGCAGGTCGAAGCGCTGCTTGTGCATCGGGGAGGCCACGAAGTCGATCCTCCCCCCGGGACGCTCCAATGTCCCGACCAGGCCGCGGGCGAGCACCGAGGCGTTCGAGAACGGATCGATGTTGTCCAGCGCGAAGAGCTCGTCGGTGAACGTCCGGAAGAGCGCGACGGCACGACCGGCGTGCAGCACGGGCACACCGCCCTCGGGATCGATGTCCTCGACCCGGCACGCCGGCGTCACCGGGGTGAGCGCGGTCATCGGGTCACCACCGGGATGGTGGCGAACACGGGGCTGATCTGCTCCCGGCTGGTCTCGAACGAGATCGACGGGTCGGGCAGGTCGGGTGCGTTCACGAAGGAGACGAAACGCTTCAGCTTCTCGGGGTCGTTCAACGTGGCGGCCCATTCGTCCTCGTAGCTGCCGATGTGCTCGGCCATGGCAGCCTCCAGCTGGGTGCCGAGTCCGAGGGCATCGTCGACCACGATCTCGCGCAACCGGTCCAACCCACCCTCCAGCGAGTCCAGCCAGGTGCTGGTCCGCTGCAGGCGATCGGCGGTGCGGACGTAGTACATCAGGAAACGGTCCAGGTAGCTCAACAACCGCTCCGTCGAGAGGTCTCCGACGAGCAGCTGGGCGTGGGCCGGGACCGCGCCGCCGTTGCCGCCGACGTACAGGTTCCAGCCCTTCTCGGTGGCGATCACTCCGAAGTCCTTGCCGCGGGCCTCGGCGCACTCGCGGGCGCACCCGGAGACGCCACCTTTGAGCTTGTGCGGCGAGCGCAGACCCCGGTAGCGCAGCTCCAGCGCGATCGCGAGGCCGACCGAGTCCTGGACGCCGTACCGGCACCAGGTCGAGCCGACGCAGGACTTCACCGTGCGCAGCGACTTGCCGTAGGCGTGCCCGGACTCGAATCCGGCCTCGACCAGGCGGTGCCAGATCGCCGGCAGCTGCTCCACCCGGGCCCCGAGCAGGTCGATCCGCTGGCCGCCGGTGATCTTGGTGTAGAGCCCGAAGTCGCGGGCCACCTCGCCGATCACGATCAGCTTGTCGGGGGTGATCTCGCCGCCCGGGATCCGCGGCACCACCGAGTAGGTGCCGTTCTTCTGGATGTTGCCCAGGAAGGCGTCGTTGGTGTCCTGCAACGTCCGACGGCCCTGGGCCAGCACGTGTCCGTTGAACCGGCTGGCCAGGATCGAGGCCACGGTCGGGCGGCAGATGTCGCAGCCGCGGCCGGTGCCGTGCGCGGCGACCAGGTCGTCGAAGGAGCGGTAGTCGTGCACGAGCACCAGGTCGAAGAGCTCGGCGCGGGTGTAGCCGAAGTGCTCGCAGAGGCTCTTGTCGACGGCGCGACCCGATGCGGCGAAGTAGTCCTCGACGATCTTCTTCACCTGGGTCTTGCACGACCCGCAGGTCGCTCCGGCCCGGGTCTGGTTCGTGACCTCGGTGGCTGACTCGGCGCCGGCGGCCGCGCACGCCTCGATCTCGCCCTTGGTGACGTTGTTGCACGAGCACACCTGCGCCTCGGCCGGCAGCGACACCCCGGCCCCGCCACCGGAGGACGCCGGCAGGATCAGCTCCTCGGGGTTCTCCGGCAGCGGCAGTCCACTGGCCACCATCGGGCGCAGCAGCCCGTAGGCACTGGCGTCGCCGACCAGGACACCGCCGAGGAGGCGCTTGCCGTCCTCGGAGATGACGAGCTTCTTGTAGACCCCGGCGACGTCGTCGGCGTAGACCACCTCGAGGCTGCCCTCGGTGGCACCGTGGGCGTCACCGAACGAGGCGACGTCGACGCCGAGCAGCTTGAGCTTTGTCGACATGTCGGCCCCGGTGAACGACGCCACCGACTCGGAGTCCGAGCCGGAGCGGACGAGGGTGTCGACGACGACCTCGGCCATCGCGTAGCCGGGCGCGACCAGGCCGTACATCCGTCCGCCGGGGGCGGCGCACTCGCCGATCGCCCAGATGTGGTCGTCGGAGGAGCGGCAGTGCTCGTCGACCAGCACGCCGCCGCGCTCGGCGACGTCGAGCCCGGCGGTGCGGGCCAGCCCGTCGCGCGGACGGATGCCGGCGGAGAAGACGACCAGGTCGACCTCGAGGGCGTTGCGGTCCTTGAGTGCCAGCCCGGTGACGCCCGACCTGGTCGAGCCGAGCACCGCCTCGGTCATCGCGCCGGTGTGGATGGTCAGGCCGAGCGACGTGACGTGCCGGTTGAGGGCGCGGCCGCCGGCGTCGTCGACCTGGACGGCCATCAGTCGCGGGGCGAGCTCGACGACGTGCGTCTCCAGGCCCAGCTGGTGCAGCGCGTTGGCCGCCTCCAGGCCGAGCAGCCCGCCGCCGATCACCGCACCGCGCTTGCCCTTCCTGGCGGCGGCCCGGATGGCGTCGAGGTCGTCGATCGTGCGGTAGACGAAGGAGCGTGGCAGGTCGTGGCCCGGCACCGGCGGCACGAAGGGGGCCGCGCCGGTGGCCAGGACCAGCTCGTCGTACGGGTGCTCGGTGCCGTCCGACAGCGTCACGATCCGGTGCCGCGGGCTGACCGCGACCACCTCGGCGCCCAGGTGCAGTCGCACCGCCGGGTCGGCGTACCTGCCCGACGGGAGGAAGGAGAGCGCGTTCTCCCCGACCTCGAAGTACGACGTCAGCGCGACGCGGTCGTAGGCGGGCCGGGTCTCCTCGCCGAAGACGAGGAGGTCGTAGTCGGCGGTGAGTCCGCGTTCGATGGCCGCCTCGATGAAGCGGTGGGCGACCATGCCGTGTCCGGCGACGACGATCGTCTTGCGGGGCTTCTGCGTCGAGGAGGTGGGCTGGGTGCTCATCAGGCGGTTCCCTTCACGAGTTCTTGCTGGGGCTGGAGGAGCTGGGTGACGAGGGAGGTGCAGCCGCCGCACCCGGTGGTGGCGCGGGTGCTCTCGCGGACCTGCTCGATCGAGGCGCACGCGCGGATCCGGCCGGCGCTGACACCGGCGCAGGCACACACCTGGGCGTCGTCGGGCAGCTCGGGGGTGACGGCGGTGGCGGGGCGGGACTCGGGCAGCAGCAACGCTTCGGGCTCGCGGGGTCCGAGCACGGTGCCGTGCTCGAAGGCCTTGCCGATGATCCCGAGCCGGCCGAGGTCGCCGACCAGCGTGCCGGCCACGATCCGGTGGTCGCGGACGACGAGCTTGCGGTGGGTGCCGCGCAGCTGGTTGGTCATCTGCACGGTGCTCGTCCCGGGGGTGCCGTCCTCGTGCTCCGGGTCGCCGAGGATCGCGACCTGGACGTCGGTGGCGCGCAGCCGGGCGACGGTCCGGACTCCGGCATAACGTGCTTCCTCGCCGGCGAGTCGGGCAGCGAGGACGTCGGCCTGCTCCCACGCGGGCGGCACCAGGCCGGCCAGGGGGAGCGGTCCGCGATCGGCGGGCTCGGCGCAGTCGCCGATCGCGAAGATCGCAGGGTCGGACGTGCGGAGCGAGGCGTCGACGAGGACGCCGCGGCGGGTGTCGAGGTCGGCGCGACGGGCCAGGTTGGCGGCGGGACGGCCCCCGGCGCACAGGATGACCAGGTCGGCGTTGAGCACGAATCCGTGGTCGAGCTGGAGGCCGGCCGCCGACCCGTCGGTCGCCTCGGTGAGTCGGGTCGCGCGCGTTCCGGTGTAGATCGCGGTGCCGAGCTTGGTCAGCGACCGGGCCAGCACCGCTCCGGCGGCGGCGTCGACGTGCCGGGGGAGCAGGTGGTCCCCGCCCTCGATCACCTCGGTGCTCAGCCCGCGCAGCGACAGCGCCCGCGCGACCTGGATGCCCAGCAGCCCGCCGCCGACCACGACCGCCCGCTGCGCCGAGGGGACGGCGGCCAGGAGCCGCTCGCAGTCGGCGACGCTGCGGAACGCGTGCACGGCGGGGTGCAGCTGGCCGTCCCGTTGCACCAGTCCCCGGATCGGCGGCAGCGAGGGCCGGGACCCGGTGGCGAGCACCAGGGTCCCGTACGCCAGCTCGCTGCGGTCGTCGAGCTCGACGACGTGGGCGTCGCGGTGGAGGTCGACCACCCGGTGGCCCAGGCGCAGGTCGATCCCGTGCTCGGCGTACCACCCGGCGGGGCGCAGGGCGAGCGCCGCGGGGCGGTGGGTGCCTTCGAGGACGGCGCTGAGCAGGATCCGGTTGTACGGGCCGACGGCCTCGTCGCCGAGCAGGGTCACCGGGGTGCGGCCGGGGACGCCCCGCTCGACCAGGCCCTCGACCAGGCGGAGCGCGGCCATGCCCGCTCCGACGATCACGATCCGCGTGCTCGCGGCCCCTTCGGTCATGAGCCCATGCTGGTCGACCGCGGTAACGCTCTCGGCCCGTCGGGATCAGCGCCGTGTCAACGTCTTCTCACAACCTCACAGCCGCAGCGCAGACCTTGAACTCCGGCATCCGGCTCGAGGGGTCGAGTACGTCGAGGGTGAGCCGGTTGGCGCCGACCCAGTGGAACGGGACGAACACGGTGTCGGGGCGGATGGTGTCGACGACCCGGGCCGGTGCGCTCATCTCACCACGCCGGGTGGTGATGGTGATCGCGTCGCCCTCATGGGTGCCGAGACGCTGCGCCAGGCTCGGGTGCAGCTCGACGAACGCGCCGCCGTCGGGCAGGTCCCGGATCCGGCGGGTCTGCGCTCCGGATTGGTACTGCGAGAGCACTCGACCGGTGGTGAGGTGGATCGGGTAGTCGTCGTCGACCGGTTCGGCGTGACCGCCGAAACTGACCGGCAGGAACCGGGCACGGCCGTCGGGGTGACCGAAGGAGTCGGTGAAGATCCGCGGTGTCGACATGGACTCGTCCGAGGCCGGCCAGAAGACGCCGTCCTCGGCGCGGATCCGGTCGTAGCTGATCCCCGAGTAGTCGGCGCGGCCGCCACGGCTGGCGGCCCGCAGCTCGGTGAAGACCTCTTCGGGCTCGGTGGACCAGACGCCGGGAGCGGAGAGTCGGGCGGCGAGGCCGGCCAGGACGTCCAGGTCGGAGCGGACGCCGGTCGGCGGGGTGACCGCCTGCTCCCGCAGGATCACCCGGCCCTCGAGGTTGGTCATCGTCCCGGACTCCTCGGCCCACTGGGTGACCGGCAGCACGACGTCGGCCAGAGCGGCGGTCTCGCTCATCACGAAGTCGCAGACCACCAGCAGGTCCAGGGCCTTGAGGTGCTCGGTGACCCGGGTCGCGTTCGGGGTGGAGACCACCGGGTTGGAGCCGAAGATCAGCAGCCCCTTCGGGCCGGACTCGGTGCCGAGCGCGGTGAGCAGCTCGTAGGCGCTCAGCCCGGCACCGGGAAGCGTCTCGGGCGAGACCCCCCACACCGAGGCGACGTGCGCACGGGCGGCGGGGTCGGTGATCGAGCGGTAGCCCGGCAGCTGGTCGGCTTTCTGGCCGTGCTCACGACCGCCCTGGCCGTTGCCCTGCCCGGTGAGGCAGCCGTAGCCGGCGTACGGACGACCCGGCAGGCCGAGCGCGAGCGCCAGGTTGATCCAGGCCAGCACGGTCGCGGTGCCGTCGGCGTGCTGCTCGGCGCCGCGGGCGGTGAGGATGACGACCTTCTTCGAGCTGGTCAGCAGCGCGGCCAGGCGACCGAGGGTGCCGGGTTCGACGCCGGTGAGGGTCTCGACCCGTTCGGGCCACCAGCCGGCCAGCCCGGCCAGCACGTCCTCGAACCCGGTGGTGCGGTGGGCGATGTACTCCTCGTCGACCGCGCCCATGCCGTCGATCAGGTGCAGCAGTCCCAGCGCCAGGGGAAGGTCGGTGCCGGGCACGGGCTGCACGAACAGGTCGGCACGGTCGGCCGTGGGGGTCCGGCGGGGGTCGATCACGACCAGGGAGCCGCCGTTGGCTCGGAGCCGGTCGAGGTGACGCGCCGCCGGGGGCATGGTCTCGGCGAGGTTGGAGCCGACCAGCACCACCACGTCGGCGGCCTCGATGTCGGCCAACGGGAACGGCAGCCCCCGGTCGAGTCCGAACGCCTGGTTGGAGGCGCTCGCGGCCGAGCTCATGCACCAACGGCCGTTGTAGTCGATGTTCGCGGTGCCCAGTGCGATCCGGGCGAACTTGCCCAGCTGGTAGGCCTTCTCGTTGGTCAGGCCCCCGCCGCCGAAGACGGCGTTGGCATCGGCGCCGTGCGCCTCGCGGATCGCGACCAGGGAGGCGGCGATCCGGTCGAGCGCCTCGTCCCACTCCGCCGGACGGAGCTCCCCGGAGGCGCGGTCACGCAGCAACGGCGTGGTCAGCCGTTCCCGGTGGCCGCGCAGGCCCGTCGACGTCCAGCCCTTGCGGCACAGCGCCCCGTCGTTGACCGGGAAGCCGCGCTCGGCCACCTCCAGGCGGCGACCCCCGGGCCCGGAGGCCACGAGCGTCATGCCGCACTGGAGGCTGCAGTAGGGGCAGTGGGTGAGGGTCACGCGTTCTCCAGCACGCGCTCGGGCGTCGGGCGGGCCGCGCCGGCGCGCTTGCGGACGTAGACCACCGTGGTGAGCACGGCGCAGAAGGCGTAGTAGGCGGTGAAGACCCAGAAGGCGGCCTTCGTCGCTGCCAGCGGGGTGTCGACCCACGGGCTGTTGAACGCGATCGGGATGAGGAAGCCACCCAGGGCGCCGATCGCGCCGATCACGCCGAGCGCCGCGCTGGACTGCGCGGTCGTCGAGTACAGGCCGGGGATCATCTTGTACGTCGACCCGTTGCCGATCCCGGTGGAGGCGAAGACCAGGATGAAGAAGCCGAGGAACAGCGGGAACCAGGACTGGTTGTCGGCCGCGATCGCCGGGTCGGCGGTGGGGTTCGGGGTGAGCTGGCTCAGCGTCCAGACGATGCCGAGGGTGCAGACGACCATCGAGCAGAACGCCGCCAGGGTGATGATCGCGCCGCTGAACCGGTCGGCCAGCCAGCCACCGAGCGGGCGGGTCAGCGAGCCGACCAGGGCACCGAGGAAGGCGAAGTACCCGAAGTAGATGCCGGTGCCGAGCGGTGCCGGCTCGGGCACCCAGAAGTTGAGCTTGATCAGCAACGGCATCGCGGCGGCGTACCCCATGAAGGAGCCGAAGGTGCCGATGTAGAGCAGGCTCATCAGCCAGGTGTGCTTCTGCTTCACGATCGAGAGCTGCTCGCGCGGCTGGGAACAGGCCACCTCGAGGTTGTCCATGAAGAGGTACGACGTCACCGCAGCGACGACGGCCAGGGTGGCGTAGACGTAGGCGGCGTACTGCAGGTGGATGCCGCTCTCGCGCGCGCTGATCAGGCCGAACATGCCGGCACCGCCGACGATGATCGGCAGAGTGAACTGGACCGCGGCGACACCGATGTTGCCGCCGGCGGCGTTGAGGCCGAGCGCGAGGCCCTTCTTGGACTGGGGGTAGAAGAAGTTGATGTTCGTCATCGACGAGGCGAAGTTGCCGCCACCGAGACCGGCGAAGGCCGCGATCAGGCAGAACGCCCAGTACGGCGTCTCCGGGTGGGTGACGGCGATCGCGTAGCCGGCGGTCGGGACGAGCAGGGCGAGGCCGGAGAAGACGGTCCAGTTCCGGCCGCCGAAGCGGGGCACCGCGAACGTGTAGGGCAGCCGCAGCAGCGCTCCGGTCAGCGACGGGATCGCGACCAGGAAGAAGAGCTGCTGGGGGGTGAAGGCGAAGCCGGCGGCGACGAGGAACGCCGAGCTGACGCTCCACATCATCCAGACCGAGAAGCCGAGGTGCTCGGAGAAGATCGACCAGATCAGGTTGCGTCGGGCGATCCGGGATCCGGACGTGGTCCAGAACGTGGGGTCTTCGGGGTTCCAATCGCTGATCCAGCGTGACGACATGCGAGCCTCCAGGTGAGTGGTGGCTCCAGCCTGCTGGCGCAGGATTTCATGCCGAGCGCCGTCAGCGGTGCGGCACGGTCAACTTCTCCTCACAACCTCACAGTCGATCTCACGGTCGACCGCACGGTCGGCGTCAGGCGCAGTCGAGATCGGCGTCGAGCGAGCTGGTCAGGTCGTTGAGGTCGGAGTTGAGCGCACCCAGCGAGCTCTGCAGGTCGGCCAGAGAGTCGGGGGACTTCACGGCCTCCCAGCTGCTCTTCACCGCGTCGATCTCCGGGGTCAGCTTGTCCTTCTCGTCGGCCGCCAGCGCGCGGATCGCGTCGGCGAGGGCGTCGACGGCGGTGCCGACGGCCGGCAGCGCGTCCTTCGCCGCCCCGAAGTTCGCCGAGCCCAGCTCGTCCTTGACCGCGTCCAGGGAGTCGGCGACGTCCTTGCGGGCGTCGCAGGCCGTGTCGATCGCCGACTCGCTGTCGTCGCTGCCGCACGCGGTGAGCGTGCCGAGCGAGAGGGCGAGGGCGAAAGCGGCGGTGGCGGTGCGGGCGAGTGCGATCATGACCGTGACCTTAGTCCCGGGTCGGGACGATCTCGACCCCCAACGGCGTCAGCGAGATCGGGATCATCTTGAAGTTCGCGATCCCGAACGGGATCCCGATGATCGTGATGCACAGCGCGATCCCGCTGACGAGGTGGGCGATCGCGAGCCAGATGCCCGCGAGGACGATCCAGAAGACGTTCCCGATCCCGGACCAGACCCCGGCCGAGGCCTTGCGCTCGATGGTGCTACCGAACGGCCACAGCGCGTACCGCGCGATCCGGAACGACGCCACCCCGAAGGGGATCCCGACGATCGTGATGCAGAACAGGACCCCGGCCAGCGCGTAGCCGAGGAAGAGCCAGACGCCGGACAGGACGAGCCAGATCACGTTCAGCACGAAGCGCAGCACGCGGCCGACCCTACCGAGCCGGGTCCAAAGTCTCGCGTCATCGGGCCCACAAGACCTTGAAAGACGGCCTTCGTGGCCGATGGAGGGCTGATGAGATGGGGGATGCGCTTGCGGGCGACCTGGGTGACGACCGTCGTCGCGATGCTGGCCCTGGTCGCCTTGGCGGCGACGACGTTCGGATCCCTCCGCACGATCGAGCGGTCGATCCAACGGGTCGCCCTGGTCCGTGCCCAGGCTTCGTTGCTGGCCGACGCCCGCCTGGGCGTTGCCGAGGAGGCCTTCGCCGAGGCCGGGTATCGCCGGTCTCCCGGCACCGCGAGTTGGGAGCGACTGACGGCTGCGAACCGGGCCGTGACCCCCCGACTGGCAGCCGCCTCGGAAGGCGCCAACCGCGCCGAGGCGCGGGCCCTTTCCACCGTCCGGAAGCTGAATGATCGGTACGTCGCCCAGATCCGTCGCGACAGGGCGGAGCCCGGACGCCCCCACGACGACGTGGTGGCCGGTCCAGCGCTGGACGAGATGCGTGCGTTGCTGACCGCGGCGATCGACGCACGACGCGCCGAGCTCACCCAGGCGGTGACCGAACAGGCGACGGTCATCCGACGGCTGTACCTCACTCTCGGCGGGGTCTTCCTGCTCGCCACCGGTGCGCTGAGCTGGGCGCTGGGCAACGCCCGGCGGCGGGAAGGTCGCTTGCGTCGTGACGCAGCTCGCCACCGGGAGGCCGCCCACACTGACGACCTGACCGGCCTTCCGAACCGGAGCGCCTTGATCGCAGCGATGCGCAGGAACCTCGTGAGTGGCGGCGAGGCGGCGCTCCTCTTCCTCGACCTCGATGGGTTCAAGCCGGTGAACGACACCTGGGGGCACGCAGCTGGTGACGCGGTGCTCGTCGAGGTCGGGTGCCGGCTCCAAGCCTGTGTGGAGGGTCCCGACCTGGTCGCTCGCCTCGGCGGAGACGAGTTCGCGATCCTGCTGGTCACCGGGATCTCGCCGGACGAGGTCGCGGTCCGCGTGCTGACCGCCTTCGACGATCCCTTCGTCCTCGAGGACGCGCTCAAACGGGTCGGGGTGTCGATCGGGATCGGGGAGACCCGGGAGGTCGGACACGACCCTGACACCCTGCTTCGTGCCGCGGACCGAGCGGTGTACCGGGCCAAGCACGCCGGTGGTGGGCGTGTCGCCCGCCCCACGCCTGTCTGAGCTCGCCGGGTCAGCGTGGGGCCGCGAGCGCCTCGCCGATCGTCTCGTAGGTCGACGGGAGAGCGTCGGCGGTCTCGGCGCGGCGAATCACGTCGCGGAACTGACCCACGCTCTTGGCGACGGCGAGCTCGATGCCGTCGCGGGCGAGGTCCTCCTTGAGCAGCGCCAGCATCCGTGCCCCCGAGACGTCGATGCTCGGCATCGTCTCGGCGTCCAGTACCACGATCCGGGTCGCATCGGTGACGTGGGCACGGACCTCGTCGCGGACGTGGTCGGCGTTGGCGAAGTAGAGGCCGGACTCGACCCGCAGGACGAGTGCGTCCTCAGGCAGCACCGCCTCCGGGTGCCGCATCACGTCGACCCAGACCTGTTCGTCTGTCTGTGCCAGCAGGCCGAGGGTGGCGATGTTGGGACGCGAGGAGCGGTAGAGCAGCGCGATGAGGGAGAGCGTGATGCCGATGAAGAGGCCGGGCAGGGTGTCGAAGATGAGCACCCCGAGCAGTGCGCCGGTCGCGGCGATGAAGTCGGCACGGGCGGCACCCGAGTAGATCCGCCCCAGCGAGCTGGTCCAGACGCTGTAGAGCCGGCGCAGCGCACCGAAGTCGACCAGCTCGATCACAGCAGCGATCACGACCGCGGCCAGCACGGCCTCCGGCAGGTTCTCGAAGAGCCCGGTCAGGAAGAGCAGGGTCAGCACGACGAGGACCGAGACGGTGATCGTGGAGAACTGGGACTTCGCGCCGGCGCCGCCGTTGACCGCGGTCTTGGACAGCGAGCCGTTGACCACCATGCCGCTGGTCAGACCGGCTCCGATGTTGGCCGCACCGAGGCCGACGAGCTCGGCATTGGTGTCGATGTCGTAGCCCTCCTTGGCGGCGTACGACTTGGCGGCGCCGAGCCCTTCGGCCAGCGCGATCAGGAGCAACCCGATGCAGGGCCCGACCAGGTCGAGGTAGTCGTTCAGCGACAGGTCCGGCACGGCGACGCTCGGCAGGCCCGAGGGGATGGTGCCGACGATGTCGATGCCGTGCTGGTCCAGGTCGAGGAGGGAGACCGCGAGGATGCCCAGGAGTACCACGATCAGTGAGGCCGGGAGCTTCGGCGCGAACTCCTTGAGCAGCAGGATCGCGATCAGGGCGAGACCGCCGACCAGCGCCGTCAGGGCGTGGATGTCGCCGAGCTCGCCGAGGATGCCCCACAGCTTCTCGAAGAAGCTCCCGCCGGGCTTGTCCACCCCGATCAGCGCCGGCACCTGGCCGATGATGATGGTCAGCGCGAGGCCGATGATGAAGCCCTTGAGCACCGGCTCGGAGATGAACGAGGACAGGAAGCCGAGCTTGCAGAAGCCGGCGATCAGGCCGAGCACGCCAGTCACGATCGCGACCGCTGCGGTGGTGGTGACGAAGTCGGTGCTGCCGGGCTTGGCGACGTCGGCGACCACGGCCGCCGAGAGCGCGGCGGTCCCCGACATCGAGGCCACGACGAGCTGCTTCGACGACCCGAAGATCGCGTACAGCACGAGCGACGGTACGGCGGCGTACAACCCGACCACGGGGGAGACCCCCGCGATGGTGGCGTAGGCCAGCGACTCCGGCACCAGCACGGCCCACACGGTGAGGCCGGCGACGAGGTCGCCGCGCAGGTAGGAGGGTTTGAATCCGCGGAACGAGCTCAGCACGGTCGGCACAAGCGCCACCTTAAGGGACCTCAGCGCACGTTGGAGGCTGCGAACTTCCGGAACCACGCGGAGCGTTCGCAGACGTCACGGACCTCGGGTCGCATCCCCGTGAGGACGAGGCGAGAGCCGTCCTGGGCCAGGGAGGTCTCAAGCGCCTCGAACAGATCGATCAGGGGGACGGTCACCCTGGTGACCCGCGAGGTGTCGAGCACGACCTCGTGCTTGCCCTCGGCGGCGGCCTCGATCGCATCCTGGGTGGCGCGGGCGTTGCCGGTGTAGATGCTGCCGACGAACCGCAGGGCCAGCACGCCTTCGGTCGGTCGGGCGTCGAGGTCGGACTCGACCCGGCTGGTGTTGAGCTGCCGGATGACAAGGAAGAAGGTGAGGATGATCCCGACCGCCACGGCCACGAGCAGTCCCGCGGTCAGACCGATCGCCGCGGTGATCAGCGCGACCCAGAGCTCGGCCCGGTCGATGGTGGCGAAGCGGCGGAACTCTCGCAGGTCGATCAGGCCCAGGACGGCGACCATCACCATCGCCGCGAGGATGCAGCTCGGCAGGTCGTCGAGGAGAGGTGCGAGCAGCAGTGCGACCAGCACGGCCAGACCGGCGGTGACGAGCTGGGCCGCCTGGGTCTTCGCGCCGGCGCGCTGGTTGACCGCGCTCTGCGAAAAGCCACCGGCAGGCGGCAGGGTCTGGGTGAACCCGCCGGCCAGCGAGGCAACGCCTGCGGCGAGCAGCTCCTGGTTGCTGTCGATCGGTGGTTCGCTCCGGAGCCGCTGGGCTCGGGCCACGACCACGGTCTCGAGGAAGGCCATGAACGCGATCGCGAGAGCGCCGGGCAGCAGGGAACCGAGGTCGGCCAGCACCGGCAGCGAGATCGAAGGCAGACCGGTCGGCACGGTGTCGATCAGCGCCAGACCGTGCTCCTCGATGTCGGTGAAGGCGACCAGCAGGATCCCGCCGGCGACCACGACCAGCGGTCCCGGCACTGCGGGTGCGACCTTGCGCAGACCGTAGAGCACGACAAGGGCAGCCCCGGAGACCGCGACGGTGACCCAGTTTCCCTCGTCGGCATGCAGGAGAGCGTCCTTGACGCGACTGAAGAAGCCGTCGGCGTCGGGGTCGGCGACGAAGCCGATCAGGGCGGGGAGCTGGCTGGCGGCGACCGTCAGGCCGACCCCGACCTTGATCCCCGTCATGGTCGCAGGGGAGATGTTCTCGACCACACCCCCGATCCGGAAGAGCCGCATCACCAGCAGGCAGAGGCCGACGAGGAAGGTGAGGGTGAAGACGTCCTTCAGCAGGTCGTCGGGTGATCCGGGTCGGGTGGCGATCGTCGAGGCGACCAGAACGGCGATGGTGGAGGTGGTCGAGACGCTCAGCGTGCGCGATCCTCCGAGGAGCGCGTAGACGACCATCGGCACCATGCAGGTGTAGAGCCCGATCTCGACCGGCACCCCCGCGATCGTGGCGTAGGCCATCGCCTGCGGGATGACGACCGTCCCGGCGGCGAGCCCGCCGAGCAGGTCGCCGCGAAGCCATCTCCCTTGGTATCCCTGCAACGATGGTGCGAGCCAGGATCCCTTGACCAGTACGGGCACGGGGGCCAGTGTGGCACGGGCAGAGCAAGCGATTTCGGAATAGACCATGAGGGATAGGAAGAGGGAGCAGCATGGCCAAGAAGTTCAACGGTGTGGTCAATCTCGACGTCCGGGACTCCGTCCCGGACTGGACTCCGTTCCGTGAGCCGCCGGCTCCGGAGGGCGCGCCGAACGTCCTCTTCGTCCTGTACGACGACACCGGCCTCGCCGCCTGGTCGCCGTACGGCGGCCGGATCAACATGCCGACGATGGACCGCTTGGCCGAGAACGGCCTCACCTACACGCAGTGGCACACCACCGCGCTCTGCTCGCCGACGCGCTCCTGCCTGCTGACCGGACGCAACCACCACGAGAACGGCTTCGCCCAGATCGCCGAGGGTGCTCAGGGGTTCCCGGGCCACACCGGCCACATCCCGATGGAGAACGCCACCATCGGTGAGGTGCTGCGTGAGAACGGCTACAACACCTTCTGGGTCGGCAAGAACCACAACATCCCGCTCGACGAGTGGGCCGTCGGCGCCTCCAAGCGGAACTGGCCGTTGGCCCGCGGGTTCGACCGCTTCTACGGCTTCATCGGCGGGGAGACCAACAACTGGTACCCCCTGCTCGCCGAGGACAACCATTACGTCGACCAGCCGTCCTACCCCGAGGACGGCTACCACCTGTCGAAGGACCTGGCCGACAAGGCGATCTCGTTCATCGCCGACTCCAAGACCTCGATGCCGAACAAGCCCTGGTACCTCTGGTTCTGCCCCGGCGCCAACCACGCGCCGCACCACGCTCCCGAGGAGTACATCGCCAAGTACAAGGGCCAGTTCGACGACGGCTACGAGGCCTACCGCGAATGGGTGCTGCCCCGGATGATCGAGCGCGGCATCCTGCCCGAGGGGACCGCTCTGACCGAGATCAACCCGTTGCCCGGTGAGGCGGCGACCCCGCTCGACCACGTTCGACCTTGGGAGACGCTGAGCGACGACGAGAAGCAGTTGTTCGCCCGGATGGCGGAGACCTACGCCGGGTTCAGCGAGTACACCGACGCCCAGGTCGGTCGGATCATCGACTACTTGGAGGAGACCGGCCAGCTCGACAACACGATCGTGCTCTACGCCGCCGACAACGGTGCGTCGGGCGAAGGCACGCCGGACGGCTCGGTCAACGAGAACAAGTTCTTCAACGGCTACCCGGACGAGATCGAGCAGAACCTGGCCCAGCTCGACGAGCTGGGCTCTCCTGCGACGTACAACCACTACCCGACCGGCTGGGCGACCGCGTTCTCGACGCCGTTCAAGATGTTCAAGCGCTACACCTACCAGGGTGGCGTCGCCGACCCGCTGGTGATCTCGTGGCCGAAGGGGATCGAGGCCCGCGGCGAGGTCAGGACCCAGTACCACCACGCCGTCGACGTCGTCCCAACGCTGCTTGAGCTGATCGGGATCGAGATGCCCGAGCAGGTGCAGGGCTACGCCCAGTCGCCGTTGCCCGGAGTGTCGATGGCCTACTCGTTCGAGGCCGACGGTCCGACGACGAAGAAGATCCAGTACTACGAGATGTTCGGCACCCGTGCGCTCTGGCACGACGGCTGGCACATCGTCGCCCAACGCGCCCCGCAGCAGGGCGCGACGGCTGCCGACTTCGTCAACGAGACCTGGGAGCTCTACCACTCCGAGGAGGACCGGGCCGAGGCGCACGACCTGGCCGCCGCGTACCCGGAGAAGGTCCAGGAGCTGGCGAACCTCTGGTACGTCGAGGCGGGCAAGTACAACGTGCTGCCGCTGGACAACCGCTCCCTTGCTGACCTGATCAAGGAGATGCCGGTCGCCGACATCCCCGAGGGCGGGATCTACCGCTACTACCCCGACACCTCGCCGCTGCCGGAGTTCAACGCGGCCGAGATCCGCGGGCGCTCGTTCAAGATCCTCGCCCAGGTCGAGATCACCGATCCCGACGCCGAGGGTGTGATCCTCGCCAACGGTGCCCGGTTCGGCGGGCACAGCCTGTTCCTCAAGGAGCGCAAGCTCTGGTACGTCAACAACTTCCTCGGCATCCCGCCCGAGCAGGTGCTGGTCTCACCCGACGAGGTCGGGGTCGGCTCCCACGTGCTGGGCATGGAGTTCGCCAAGGAGAGCCACGGCGAACACGGCGAGGCGGTCGGCACGACCACGCTGTACGTCGACGACGCGGCCGTCGCCAAGGCGGCGTGGAGGACCCAGCCGGGGCACTTCGCGCTCTGCGGGGAGGGCCTGACCATCGGTCGCGACGGGGCGGACCCGGTGAGCCAGGAGTACGCGGCGCCGTACGCCTTCACCGGGGGCCGGATCCGGGTGGTCGAGATGAACATCGGGGACGACCACTACCTCGACCGCGAGCGGGACTTCCACGCCGCCATGTCGCGCGACTGATGGCCTCCGCTGCCCGCGGATACCTGGGACTCGTCGGGCTCGGCGTCGCCCTCGGGATCCCGGCGGCCCTGACCGCGGCGGTCTTCCTCGCCGTCGTGCACTGGACCGAGGACTGGCTCTGGCACGACCTGCCGGACCAGCTCGGGTACGACTCGGTGCCGTGGTTCCTGGTGCTGGGGCTACCGACCGTCGGTGCGGCCATCGTCTGGGCTGCCCGCCGTCTCCTCCCCGGGGACGGCGGGCACTCGCCCGTGGGTGGACTGTCGATGCAGCCCACCCCGATCCGGTACGTGCCCTCGATCGTGCTCGCCGCGCTGGGGAGCCTTCCGTTCGGTGCGGTGCTCGGCCCGGAGGCTCCGGTGATCGCCCTGGGGTCGGCGGTCGGGATGGTCTTCGCCCGGCGGCCCGGCCTGACCCCGCAGGCCCAAGGGGTGCTGGCCTCAGCGGGTTCGTTCTCCGCAGTCTCGGCGCTCTTCGGGGGTCCGCTCGTGGGTGGGCTGCTGCTGCTCGAGGGCGGGCTCGCGGCGGGTGCCGGTCTGCTGACCGTGCTCGTGCCGGGGCTCGTTGCCGCCGCCACCGGCTACCTGCTCTTCGTCGGGCTGGGGGACTGGGGCGGGATCAACGCCGCCGGACTCGCCGTGCCTGACCTGCCGGCCTACGACGGCACCCGACTCGTCGACGTGGGTCTGGCGATCGTGATCGGCGTGCTCGCCGGTTGGCTCCTGACCTTCACGCACCGGGGCGCGGAACGGCTCGAGAACGAGATCAAGCGCCGGGGCCAGATGCTGCTCCCGCTCCTCGTCGGTGGCGTGGTGGTCGGACTGCTGGCGCTGGTCGCACGGGCGGCGGGCGGCGGGTACGACGAGGTGCTCTACTCCGGACAGGCCTCGGTCGGCGTTGTCGTCGGGCAGTCGGCCGGCGTGATCCTGGTGGTCCTGGTGGCCAAGGTGATCGGCTACGTGATCTGCCTGGGCGCCGGCTTCCGGGGCGGTCCGGTCTTTCCCGCGGTCTTCCTCGGTGTCGGTCTGGCAGCCATCTCCGTGGCGGTCTTCGACCGCTCGCCGACGTGGGCGATCGCCGTCGGCGCCGCCGCAGGAATGGCGGCCGGCACGGGCCTGCTGTTCAGCGCGATGCTCTTCGCCATGCTGCTCGCGGGCAGCGCCGGCGCGGACGCCCTGCCGGCGGCCGTCTTCGCCGCCGTCGCTGCCTGGCTGGTTCGCGGCTGGCTCCGCGGCGGAATCGCCGGGCTCTCACCTCAGCCGTCCGCCCCCGCACCACCTCTAGGCTCGACCACGTGAACGAGGTCATCGGTCAACTCCTGCCCACCGCGCTGGGCGTCGCGATCTCACCGGTCCCGATCATCGCCGTCATCCTGATGCTGATGGCGCCCCAGGCGAAGGCCTCCAGCGTGGCCTTCATGGTCGGCTGGCTTGTCGGGATCGCAGCCGTCGTCACGATCCTGGCGCTGGTCGTCGACCCGTCCACCGGTGACGACGGCTCACCCGCCTGGGTCGCCTGGGTCAAGATCGTCCTCGGTGTCCTGCTCCTGCTGTTCGCGCTCCGACAGTGGCGCGGGCGGCCTGCTCCCGGGGTGGAGCCCCCGATGCCGGGCTGGATGTCGGCGATCGACAAGTTCACGCCCGCCAAGGCGTTCGGTTTCGGGGCGCTGCTCTCGGCGGCCAACCCGAAGAACCTCGCCCTGTGCGCTGCTGCGGGTGTGGCGATCGGCAGCGGCGGCCTGACCGGTGGCGAGACCACGATCGCGATCGCGCTCTTCGTGCTGATCGGGGGCTCGAGCATCGCCGTCCCGGTGCTCGGTTACCTCCTCGCGGCCGACGCGATGCGGCACCCGCTCGAGGAGCTGCGGGCCTGGTTGGCGCACAACAACGCCACCGTGATGGCGATCCTGCTGCTCGTCCTCGGAACGGTCGTCCTGGGCCAGGGCATCGGTGCGCTCTGAGATGGGCGACATGATCCACATTCCGGGTGGGCGATCCCGGATGGGCAGCGAGCGGTTCTACCCCGAGGAAGCACCCGTCCGGGAGGTGGAGGTCGCTGGCGTCTGGTTCGACCAGCACCCGGTGACGAACGAGCAGTTCGCCGAGTTCGTCTACGCGACCGGCCACCTCACCGTCGCCGAGATCGCGCCGACCGCCGACGACTTCCCCGATGCCGACCCTGAGCTGCTGGTCGCGGGATCCCAGGTCTTCACCCAGCCACCCGGTCCCGTGCCGCTCCACGACTGGACCCGATGGTGGCGCTGGCAACCGGGAGCGGACTGGCGCCACCCGCAAGGACCCGACAGCTCGATCGATGACCTCCAGGACCACCCCGTCGTCCACGTCGGGTGGGAGGACGCGATCGCCTACGCCCGCTGGGCGGGCAAGGACCTGGCCTCCGAGGCCGAGTGGGAGCACGCCGCCCGTGGAGGGCTGGTCGGCCACGAGTTCGCATGGGGCGATGAGCTGCATCCGGCGGGGCAGCTGCTGGCCAACACCTGGATCGGCCGCTTCCCGTTTGAGTCGGTCGCGCCCGACGGGTTCCAGCGGACCTCACCGGTCGGCTCGTACGCCGCCAACGGGTACGGGCTGCACGACATGATCGGCAACGTCTGGGAGTGGACCTCGACCCCCTGGACCGACTCGCACCGGGAGGTTCCTGCCGCGCCGTGCTGCGGCGGATCGCTCCGGATCGAGGAGTCGAGCCGGATGGTGAGCAAGGGCGGATCGCACCTGTGCTCGCCGTACTACTGCCAGCGCTACCGGCCGGCTGCACGGCAGGGACACGGCGTCCGCGACACCACGTCCCACCTCGGATTCCGGTGCGTCAGGCGGGACGCCTGACGCACCGGAGAGCTGAGGGGTTCAGTCCTCGGTGTTGAGCTGGACGCAGAGCGCCCAGATCACGGCGACGTCGAAGGCGATGATGATGATCGCCCACAGCGGCTGGTAGGGCAGCCAGAGGAACTGCGAGATCGCCGACAGGATCGCCAGCGCGATACCCGCGACCCGCGCCCAGGTCTGGCCCAGCAGCAGGCAGACACCGATCAGGACCGCGAGCGCACCGAGGATCAGGTGGATCCAGCCCCAGGTGGTGAGGTCGAACTTGTAGACGTAGTCGTCGGTGACCGCGAAGACGTCGTCCTTGGCGATGGCCGAGATCCCGGCCAGCGCCTGGAAGACGCCCAGGGTCCCGAGCAAGGCCCCGGCGACGGTGGTGAATCCGTAGGTGACGGCGGTCCGGGTGGGGTTGGTCTGTGATGCGCTCATCAGTGTTTCCTTCCAGTGCGAGAAGAAATAGCGCTCCCACTGTGCTCCGATTCCGGCGTCAATGGGGCCACCGACACGAACTATTCGCGCGAGAGGATCGCCGCCGCCTCGAGCTCGAGATCGAGGTACTGCTCCCCGCTCACATCGATGGCCACTCCGAGCAGCTGCCCGCCCGAGAACGGGAACGGGTTCGTGTACTGCCTGCTCACCGTGTCGGCGCTGTCATAACCCACGCACAGCCCGTCTCCGCAGAGGGTGAACTTGCCGATCTGGGCGCGCATCGGGCCCTCCGCGACGACGGTGTCGTCGACGTAGAGCCGCGTCGTTCCGACCGACTCTTTGTACTGGCCGGCACCCTCGCGGATGAACTCCATGCCGAGGGTGTGCGGTCCGGGCGTGAGTGGCTCGGAGACGAACGTCTGCTCGGGTGGGATGCCGAGGAAGTTGTAGACGTAGTGGAGCTTGTTCTCCTTGATGAAGAGCGCGTGACCGCCGAAGCGTGAACCGTGCGCGAAGAGCACGCCCTCGGCACCCTCGTCGAGGATGGCGTCGGCGATGATCTTGTAGGAGCGTCCGCGCACACTGACCGCCACGCCCTCGGGGACCGCGGCGGTGCCGGGGTAGTAGACGTACCGTTCCCGCTTGGGCTCGGCCTGCGGACGTTCGATGTTGACCAGCTCCACCGGGGTGCGGTCGTCGAGTGGATAGACGAAGTTGGCCTTGGCCTCCTGCTCGAACGCCTCGATCAGCTCCTGCAGTTTCTCCGGCATCTCGGCGGCGAGGTCCTTCGACTCCGCGCGGTCCTCAGCGACGTGGTAGAGCTCCCAGGCGTCGGCGTCGAAGTGGCCCTTGCCGCTGATCGGGGCGTGGATGGCCGCGGCCTTCCAGCCGTCCTTCCAGATGCCGCGGGTGCCGAGCATGGCGTAGTACTGGACCTGCTTCTCGGTCGGTCCGTCGGGTGCGGCGTCGAAGCTGTACTTCATCGAGACGCCGCTGAGCGGGAACTGGTCGACTCCCCGGTAGGAGGCGGGCATCTCGAGGCCGGTGACGTCGAGGATCGTGGCGACGATGTCGGTGGAGTGGTGGTATTGGTGCCGGATCTCGCCCTTGGAGTCGATCCCCTTCGGCCAGTGGATGACCATCGGGTCGCAGGTGCCGCCGGAGAACTGCGAGTAGCGCTTGAACATCTGGAACGGCGTGGAGAAGGCGGCCGCCCAGCCGGTGGGGTAGTGGTTGTAGGTGTCAGCGCTGCCCAGCTTGACGATCATCGCGAGGTTCTCCTCGAGATCATCGGGGTAGTTGTTGAAGAACTTGTTCTCGTTGACCGATCCGTTGGGGGATCCCTCGCCGGAGGCACCGTTGTCGGCGCAGTAGAAGATCAGCGTGTTCTCCAGCTGCCCGGTCTCCTCCAAGTAGTCGACGATCCGTCCGACCTGGGCGTCGGTGTACTCCGAGAAACCGGCGTAGACCTCGGCGAACCGGGAGAAGAGACGCTTCTCGTCGTCGTTGAGGTCGTCCCATCGGCGGACCTCGTCGGTGTCGAGGGCGACCTCGTCGGGCAGCGGGTTGAGCGGGGTCAGCGCGGTGTCGGCGGGCAGGATGCCCTTCTCGACCATCCGGGCCAGCACCCACTCCCGGTACGCCTCGTAGCCGTCGTCGAAGGCGCCCTTGTACTTGGCGATGTACTCCTCGGGCGCGTGGTGCGGTGCGTGGTTGGCGCCGGGGCAGAACCAGAGATACCAGGGCTTGGACGGGTTGGACGCCTGCTGGTTGCGCAGCATGTGCAGCGCTTGGTCCGCGAGGTCCTTGGACAGGTGGTAGCCCTCCTCGGGGGAGTAGGGCTGCTCGATGTAGTGGTTGTCCTCGACCAGGTCGGGGTACCAGTTGTTGGTCTCGCCGCCGAGGAAGCCGTAGAACCGGTCGAAGCCGAGCTGGAGCGGCCACATCGAGCGGTTCCCGC
Source organism: Nocardioides sp. JCM 18999 (assembly GCF_055391175.1). Taxonomy (NCBI): domain Bacteria; kingdom Bacillati; phylum Actinomycetota; class Actinomycetes; order Propionibacteriales; family Nocardioidaceae; genus Nocardioides; species Nocardioides sp. JCM 18999. Next base: position 1,918,210 of record NZ_AP043887.1, on the reverse strand, counting down.
CCGGGGCGTTGTCCTCCTCGGGGACGTTGTGGTCCTTGCCGACCCAGAAGGTCGAGTAGCCGTTGTCCTGGAGGACGTGACTCACGGTCGCGCATTCCTGCGGGATCCGGCCGGCGGCGCCGGGGAAACCGTCGGTGGTCTCCATGATCGAGGCACACCGGTTGACGTGGTGGTTGCGGCCGGTGAGGAACGTCGAGCGGGTCGGGGAGCAGAGCGCCGTGGTGTGCCACTGGGTGTAGGTCAGACCGTTGGCAGCGAGCCGGTCCATCGTCGGCATGTTGATCCGGCCGCCGTACGGCGACCAGGCGGCCATGCCCGTGTCGTCGTAGAGCACCACGAGGACGTTCGGTGCGCCATCCGGGGCCTTCTTCAACGTGTACGGGCCCCAGTCAGGGGTGGAGTCCCGCACGTCGAGCTTGATCTCGCCTTGGAAATCCTCGTTCATCACTTGCTCCCGTCAATCGGTCAGTGGACGTTCTTGATCACAAAGAAGGAACCGCGAATGGTGCCGGCCAGCTTGGACTTCTGGCGCGCGAACTTGAATCTATCCGCCAGCTCAACCGGGACCTCCATGCCGTCGGAGAGCTTGAACCCGACGGCGCGCTTCCCGCCGTCGGCCACGGTGTAGAGGACGTTGATCGACAGGCCCGACTCGTAGAAGACGTAGGCCCACTTGATCGTCTCGCCGTCCAGGGTGACCTCGAACGCCGTGGCCTCCAACGGGGGCGAGGAGATCTCGAGGTCGCGCTCGGAGGAGAGGATCTCGTGGACCCAGGCGATCGTGTCGCCGGCCTCGGCGGCCGGTTCGGTGGTGAAGACGTGGTCGTACTTGTTCTTGAAGTAGCGGGCCTCGTTGGCCCGCAGGCCGGCGAGGGCCTCGGCGACCGGGGAGGACTCCAGCCCGACGGTGGACACGTTCACGAAGTCGACGACGTAAGACATGCCGGTCACGTTAGCGAGAAAGGCGTGCGCTGTCGCCGACGATCCGGCGCGCCTCCCGCAGTCCGCTGGCCATCGCGCCGTCGGCGTAGCCCTGCCGTTCGGGGTCGGTGTGCTCGCCGGCGAATCCGATCCGTCCGACGGGGGAACCGAGGGTCTCGAAGTCGGTCGCGTCCTGGCCCGGTCGCACGTGGGCGTAGGCGCCTCGGGCGTACGGATCGGCCGCCCAGTCGGTGTGGATGCAGCCGGTGGGGTTGAGCGGCAGCGGGCCGCCGTACACCGCCTCGAACTGGGCGAGCGCCCACGCCTCCGGGTCGCGCAGCATCGAGGGCACGGCGCTCTGGGCGACCAGGAACATCAACGTCGGGGAGAGTCCGAAGTCCCAGGTCCAGGTGGCGGCCTCGGAACGGTCGGCCGGGTAGATCACCGAGTGCGCCAGACCGGGGTCGACGTCGCGCCAGAAGGACTCGGCGAAGGCCAGGACGACCTTGTCCATCGTGCCGAAACCGGTGCGGTCGATGATCTCCTGACGTTCGGTCGGGAGGGGAGGGTCGAACGTGATCGAGCCGGACTTCAGCACCCCGAGGGGCACGGTCACGATGACGTGCGTGCCCGACTCGGACCAGCCGTCGCCGGCCACCGTGACGCCGTCCGCGTCCTGGCGGATGGTCGTGATGGGATGGTCGAGACGGATGTCGATCCCCTCGGCCAAGGGCGCGAGCACGCTCCGGTAGCCGTCGACCGGGACGTTGTCGATCACGTCGCCGACCAGCATGTCCCCGGTGAGGGCCCAGAGCGCGGAGATGCCGTCCAGGGGCCCCGAGGCGTCCTGCTCGATCATCGCCGCCATCAGCTGGCGCAGCCGGTCGCGCTCGGATCCGGTGAGGTCGGAGGCTGCGAGGTGCTCGTCGATCACGGCGGCGGCCGATCGGTCCGGCGCGCCGGCGGCCGCCGCGGCCGCGACCTCGGCGGTCAGCGCCTCGAAGACGCCGTACCCGACCCCGGCGAGCTCCTCGGCCGTCAGCTGCCGACCCTCACCGAGGTCGGCACCGGTGAAGCGGGTCCCGGTCGGGTCGACGATCCAGGGCACGCCGGCGGCCTCGACCCAGTCCGAGATCGGGTTGTCCTCCGGGTGGTGGATCCAGGCACCACCGAGGTCGGCGACGTGACCGTCCACGTCGACGGTGTGCAGCCGTCCACCGATCCTCGTCCGCGCCTCCAGGACGACGCAGTCGACCCCCGCGGTGGTCAGGGCGCGAGCTGCGGAGAGGCCGGCGATGCCGGCGCCGATGACGAGGACACGGGTGCTCATGCCGGCGAGTGTAGCGACTGCTACGTCGTGGTCGGCCTAGCGATCGGAGGGACGGGGCAGATGGAGCTCGAGGTAGGCGGTGGCCGCGCGCCCGGCCTCGTTGACCTCGTCGTCGGTGAGGGTGCCATGACGCTGGGTCGACAGGGAGAAGAGGAGCATGAGGACCTCCATCGCGTTCTCGAACCACTCGTCCGATCCGGCGGCGGCCGGGAGGGCGAGCCTCGGTGCGATCTGGTCACGCAGGGCCGTCCCCAGGGTGGCTTTGGCCTCTCCCGGCTGTGCCCCGAGCCCGAGGGGTGCGGTCGAGCTCAGCAGGAGTCGGCGGGCATCCGGCCGGAGCCGGAAGTAGGCGGCTGCTCGCTGGGCGACGATGCCGATCACGTCGGGCCAGGCGGTGACCTCGTCGTCAGCCACCGGCGCGCCGAGGTCGTCGCTGAGCTCCGTCAACATCTGGGCCGCGAGGGCGACGAAGGCCTCGTCCGCGTTGGCGTAGAAGTGGTAGGCCGATGCGGGTGGAATGCCTGCTCTGGAAGCGAGATCGCGCAAGCTGATCGTCGTGCGATCGCGGTCGGCGAGCAGGCCGCTGGCAGCGGTGAGAAGCTCCGATCGCCGCTGCCGCCCTCGTGCTTGTGATCGCGGCGACTGCGGGTGGTGATGCTCTGGCACCGGTGTGCTCCCAACGTTCAGCGTCTCAGCGGCCACCCTAGGCTGTCGGCGTGGCGATCTCCGAGGGACCTCGTGACTAGGGCCGTGGTCGTCGGCAGCGGGCCCAACGGGCTCGCTGCCGCCGTCCGTCTGGCCCAGGCGGGCCTCGACGTCACCGTGCTCGAGGCGGCGGACGTCGCCGGAGGCGGTGCCCGGACGTCGGAGCTGACCTTGCCGGGCGTGCTGCACGACGACTGCTCGGCCTTCCACCCCACCGGGGTGGTCTCGCCGTTCCTCGCCTCGCTCGACCTTGGTGCGCACGGGTTGGAGTGGCTCTGGCCCGAGGTCGATCTCGCCCATCCGCTCGACACCGGCGAGGCAGGTGTCCTCTCCCGGGACCTCGCTGTCACGGCCGCCTCCCTCGGGCCCGACGGTGCGCGCTGGAGGCGGCTCTTCGACCCGTTGGTCGCCGACATCGACGACCTGCTCCCCGAGGTGCTGCAGCCCGTCGCCCACCTGCCGCGGCACCCGATGGTGCTCGGGCGGTTCGGTGCTCCGGCGATGCTCCCGGCCACGGTGGCGGTCCGGCGCTGGCAGGGAGACCCGGCGCGGGCGCTCTTCACCGGGATGGCCGCCCACGCCTTCACCCGGCTGGACCGTCCGTTCACCTCGGCCGTCGGCCTGATGCTGGGATCGGTCGGCCATGCCGCGGGCTGGCCGGTCGCCCGCGGTGGGTCCGGCGCGATCACCGCTGCCCTGATCTCGGTGCTGACCTCCCTGGGCGGGCGGGTGCACACCGGGGTGCGGGTGACCTCGCTGGCGCAGCTGAGGGAGTTCGTCGGTCGGGACCCCGACCTGGTCCTCCTCGACACCGCACCGAAGGGCGTCCTCGAGATCGCCGGGGACCGACTGCCGGCTCGCGTCCGGCGTGGGCTGTCCCGCTACCGCTACGGCCCCGCGGCGTTCAAGGTCGACTACGCGATCGAGGGCGACGTGCCGTGGACCAACGCCGATTGTCGCCGGGCCGGGACGCTCCACCTCGGCGGTACGGCGGCCGAGATCGCGGCCGCCGAGCTCGACGTCTCCCGCGGCCGGATGGTGGACCGCCCGTTCGTCCTGGCCGGTCAGCAGTACCTGGCCGACCCGTCCCGCTCCGTCGTCTCGGGGTCGGGGAGCGGGATCAACCCGATCTACGCCTACGCCCACGTGCCGGCCGGGTACACCGGTGACGCGACCGCTGCCGTGACGGCCCAGATCGAGCGGTTCGCCCCGGGCTTCCGGGAGCGGATCGTGGCCACCCACGTGCGGGGTCCGGTCGAGCTCGAGCGCTACAACCCCAACTACGTCGGTGGCGACATCGCCGCCGGGGCCAGTGACGCCCGCCAGATCCTGATGCGGCCGCGGGTGACGCTGCGCCCCTACTCCTTGGGTGTCTCCGGGCTCTACCTGTGCTCCTCGGCGACCCCGCCCGGGGGCGGCGTGCACGGCATGGCCGGGTTCCACGCCGCCGAGGCGGCGCTGTCGGGTCTGCGCGGACTCAGCCGGCGCTGACCGCGAACCGAGCGAGCTCGGCCCGGGCGAACCCCACCCGGTCGGTCTCCTGCCCGCGGGCGGAGCCGATCTCGTCGGCCAGGTCGAAGGCCGCCTCGAGCCGGTGGTGTCGTCGTCGACGGTCGTGGAGTCCGCCGCCGTGCCGGTAGGCCTTGCGCTGCTTGCGGGTGCCGGCCAGGGCGTCGAGCTCCTCGTCGGTGATCACACCCGTCGCGGCCTCGGGGGCCATCAGGTCACGCATCGCGGACCGTTCTCGCTGGACCGTGAGGTGGAAGACGGTGAGCACGATCGCGAAGGCAGCGACGATGCTGAGGATCAGCACGGCCAGGACCCCGGCGACCGTGCCCTGGGCGATCGCGCTGCTGGCGTCCCAGACTCCGTGCATCAGGACGGACAGGGCGATGAAGAGGACACCGCGGCCGACCCGCCGGCGCTCGGCGACCGTCCCGACGACGTACACGACCCCGGCACCGACGACGGCGGAGTAGAGGATGTGCGAGGTGAATCCGGTGCCCAGTCGCATCAGGGTGGTGTGCAGGCTCTCGCCGACCGGGTCGACACCGAAGTTCTCCCCGGCGGCGTTGATCGCGTAGAGGATGTCCTCGATGATCTCGAATCCGAGGCCGACGAAAGCCCCGATCACGAAGCCGTCGAACGCGGTCCGGATCACCCGCGGTGCGATGAACATCAGCAGCAGCACGCCGGCGCCCTTCGCGGACTCCTCCACGAACGGGGCCGCGAGACCAGCACCCCAGGCGACCGAGAAGTCGCCGCCGAACCACTTCGCGTAGAGGTGGATCAGCGCGGTGTTGCCGTGGATCGCGATCGTCCAGGTGGCACCGAACCCGCCCCAGATGAAGGCGGCGACCCGCAGGTCGAGCGGCTGGCTGGAGTAGCGGTCGATGTGGGTGGTGAACCACCAGAACACGACGGCGTAGAGGCTGAAGATCACTGCGGCGATGCCGAGCGGGCCGCCGTAGATGGGCGCCTCGGTGCGCACCGTGCTGATCGTGTACCAGAGCCCGTAGCCGATCACGGCCACGAAGACCCACAGGCAGGCGTTGCGCGGCTGCAACCAGCCGACCCGCTCACCCCAACCGACGTCGGCGATCGCCTGCGCTCGGCGCTGTTGCAGCTCGGTGGTGGGGGTGTCGGTCGTGGTCATGACGCGGCTCCTTCGACCGGCTCGATGGATCGGATCATGGCGACGATGTCGCGTTCCACCGCGGAGTCCGCGTCGAGACCGATCGGGCCGACCGCGGTGATCTCGGCCCCGGTGCCGTCGAGGACGAGGGCACCGATCAGCCCCTCGGCCGTCGTCGTCGAGAACCGGGCGAGCAGGCCGCGCTCGTCGGTGGCGGTCCGGAACGCGGTCAGGTCGCCGGTCTTGAGGTCGACGCCGTCCTTGCCGAGCTTGTCGTTGTTGGCCTTGATCTGGTCGATCAGCGCGCGGGCCGAACCGTCGAAGCTGCCGGTCTGGACGGCGAAGGTGACCCCGTCGTGGGTCAGCACCGCCTGCTCGGGGTAGGTGCCCGAATCCGCCGTGCCCTGGCGCAGCCCGTCCTCGAGGTTCCACCCGGTGGCCGGGGTGAACTGGATCTCGGAGCCGACCTGGATCACGTCGCCGGGCTGGATCGGATCATCGACGGCGGTATGGCTGTCGAGCGCGGGCAGCGCCCAGAAGGTGAGGGCCACCAGCAGCGCGACGAGGCCTGCGGGGAGGAGGGTGCGGCGGTCCATGCCGAGCCAGCGGCGTTCGACGAGGACCCAATCCGGTGGTGCCTGCGTCGCGGTCACACCGCGATCCTAAGGGGACGGCAAAACCGAGTCGCCCAGCCAGCGCGCGGCGATCAGGGCCAGCTGCAGGGTCGCCCGGTCCTCGTGCATCGGGCGGCCGCGGATCGCTTCGGCCTGATCGACGTGGCCCTTCACCGTGTCGTGGTGGACGGAGAGCCGCTTCGCCGCGGCCATGACGTCGCCGTTGGTCTCCAGCACGGCCTGCAGTGTCGAGCGCAGCTGGGTCGATGACTGGGTGCGGCCGAGCAGCGGACCGAGCGTCGAGCTCACCAGCGTCCGGGTGGCCGCGAGGTCACCCGCGAGGAGCGCCGCGGTGCGCACCCCCTCGTCGGCGTACGTCGTCACGGGCTCCGCCTGCCGGCCGGCCAGCTTCGCGACGGCGAAGGCCCGGGAGGCCTCGTGGTGGGTGGTGCGGAAACCACCGGCTCCGGGTGCGGAGGTGCCGAGGGTCAGGTGGTACTCGGGGCCGGCATCGCGCACGATGCTGGTCACGGCCGGCACGTCGATCTCCGGAGCCGCACCCCCAAAGGGGATCCAGGCCCATCCGACGGTCCGTTCCTTCGCGCTGAACAGTGGTGCGTCGATCGCGCCCGCCGTCGATCCGATGTCGCCGACCAACGCTTCGAGCCGTCGGATCTCGCGCCAGTCGTCGTCCATCTCGGTGACGGGGGCCGACCAGGCGATCACCCCCAGGTGGGTCTGGCCCAGGCGGTAGCCCAGCGCGGTCTCCCCGGCGCGGGTGTCCATCTCGGCGCCGGCGAGGAGGGCTGACAGCGTGGTGGCACTCACGGAGTTGTGGTGCGCGAGCCAGCGCTCGCGCTCGGCCTGGTACTCGACGAGCACCTCGGCCGAGATCCGATCGATGTAGTCGAACGTCAGGTTCTGGAAGTGGTGCGCGGCGGCGAAGGAGAGCTGGGTGGCCGGGCGTTGACCGATCTCGGCGAAGACGGAGTCGAGCACCTCCGCCTGGCCCAGCCGGTAGGCACGCATCAGCGCGGTCGGTGCGATCCCTCGCTGGGCGAGCCGGCGGGCGTACTCGATCGAGGTGGCCGGTGCACGCACCTCGGCCAGGGCGATGTCGTGCTGGGCGACCTCCAGGACCATCGAGACGTGGCTCTGGATGCTCGCGCGGAGGAGGTCGCTGAGACCGAGATCGCCGTCGAGCTCGGGCATCGAGGCGGTGATCTCGCGATGGACGGCGTCGCTCAGGTCGTCCAGATGTTCCCGGAGCACGGTGGCCAGCTCGGCCACCTGGTCGAGAGTGGGTCCCTCCGAGCTCGCTCGGGATCGCTCGCGCCGTGCCGACAATCCAGTCCACCTCTCCCTGTGCTCCCTCTCCCCATTCTGCGGGGGAGCGGACACGCCGGGGCAGCCCTATATGGGGGATCCAGCGGCCTAGGATCGCCGGTATGCCTAGCTCGGCCGCCGACTGGTTCGTGCTCCTGATCGTCTTCGGGTTCGTCGCCTACCCCATCGTCGGGGGCACGGCGTTCATCATCTCGAGCTTCTACTACCGGATCTTCCGGGAGAAGGACGACCGACCGCGCTACCTCGAGCACGGCGAGCCGTTCGTCACCGTCTTCGTGCCCGCGCACAACGAGGAGCTGTCGATCGAGCGGACGATCGACTACCTGTTCACGAAGATGAACTACCCGGCGGACAAGTACGAGGTGATCGTCATCGACGACGCCTCCACCGACCGGACGGCCGAGATCCTCGTCGAGCTCCAGGCTCGTCATGCCGGACTGCGGGTGGTCACGATCGTGGAGAACCGGGGCAAGGCGCACGGCTACAACGTCGCGCTGGCCTACGCCCGTGGGGACTTCATCCTCTCCAACGACGCCGACACCCGACCCAACCCGGATGCGATCTGGCAGTACCTGAGCTACTTCGAGCGCGCGGGCGGCCAGAACGTCGGCGCTGTCACCGGCAACATGCTGCCGGCGAACCGGACCACGCTGACCGCGCAGGCCCAGCAGAACGAGCTCAACTCGATCATCGGTCTGATCAAGCGATCGCAGATGCTCTACGGCTCGCTGTTCGCGTTCTCCGGCGCCAACACGATGTACCGGCGCCAGGCCGTCCTCGACGTCGGTGGCTGGCAGCCCGAGCAGCCGACCGAGGACATCGCGATCGCCTGGGACATGCAGGAGGCCGGGTGGCGGGCCCTCTTCGCCGCGCACATCCGCTTCTTCCTCGACGTCCCGGAAGGAGTCGGCCAGCTGGTGCGTCAGCGGCGGCGCTGGTCCTCCGGAGGCATCTACGTGCTGCTGACCAAGGGCCCTGGCCTGGCGTTCTCGCCGCTGAAGAACTGGCGGATGATGCCGATCATCACCGACTACGGGATGAGCGTGCTCTGGTCGTTCTACTACTGGGTCAGCATCGTGCTGTTCACGCTGACGCAGATCGCGATGGCGGTGACGCAGAACTGGGAGCGGTTCTGGCACAACTGGTACATGGTCGGGATCTTCGTCGCCATCCAGATGATCGTCGGGATCCTCCAGCTCGCAGCCGCGTCGTTCTACAACGACGGGGGCCGCACGTTGAAGTACCTCGCCTTCGCGCCCTGGTACATGCTCATCTACTGGATGGTGAACACGTTCACCGTCGTCGTGATGTTCTTCCCCGTCGCCCTGTCGATCTGGAAGCGCCGCGACGGCGGCACCTGGAAACCACCGGACCGCTCCGACAGCCTGACCGACGGGGGACTGGCATGAGCAGGCGTGACGACACCGCGAAGCCGACGTACGTGGTCAATGAGGTCCGCGAGTCCGACGTCACCGTCGACTGGTTCTACGGTGCCGGTCGGTGGGGCACCAAGATCCTCCAGCTGATCGCGCTGCTGGTGGCGTGGTTCTTCGCGATCCTGCCGATCGTGGTCACCGCGTCCGCGCTGATCTACCGCGACGACCCGGACAAGGGGTGGTGGGACTACAGCGAGGGTTTCTGGATGTTCGACACCACGATGGTGCTGCTCGCCATCCTCGCCGTGATCGACATCGTCGGCTTCCTGGTGCTCTACCTCGCCAACCGGCGTCATGCCGGCGAGCGGGACACCACCACGACGTACGACGACGAGCGGCTCGCCCAGCGTCTCGAGGTCGCCGACCGCTGGTACGCCGACCGTTTCGGACCGGTCGAGTTGCGGCACCTCGAGCGGAACGTCAGGATCGAACCGTACGGAGATCTCGGGACCTACGAGCTGCGCGACCAGTACCGGTCGTTCGGCGTGGACTGAAAGGGATCGCCGATGCCGCTCTCGCCCGCCGATCAGGCTGTCCTGGCGGACATGGAGCAACGCGAGATCCATCTCAAGCGACGCCGCCAGGCCGAGTCGTTGATCGCGTTCCGCGCCCGCCGCTTCACCACGATGCTGATCTGCGTCGGCGTCGTGATCGGCGTCCTGATCTCGCTGGGCGTCATCGAGGTCGCCCGGATGCTGATGAACCACGAGAGCGGGTGGGTCGTGCCCACCATCCTCAACGCCATCTTCGCTGCCTTTCTCGGCTCCGAGGTCACGCAGCACCTGCTCCGTACCCGCCTCGGCCAGCGGTGGATCGCGCGCTTCGAGCGGCGACAGCGGGAGAGATTCTCCGCCGAGCTGCACGCCGGACGACGCTGGCTCGAGTTCTACTACAAGCGGGAGAACATCGGTCCCTACGTCCCGCAGGTGCTGCTCTTCCTGCGGGAGGGCCGGTTCGACTCCGTGGCCGAGGCGGTCGACTTCGCGCGAAGCAGCCGTCGCGAGAGTCCCCTGGCCGAGGCCCGTGCGCTGGAACGGTTCCAGACGATCGCGCACGAAGCCACCGGTTTGGTGGTGTCCAGCACCGACAGGGAGGGGCAGCCCTCGAGCCGGGTGATGCGCTTCGTCACCACGGAACGTCCCGGGGTCTGGCTGATCACGACGGCGCCGTACGCGCCGAAGGTGCCGGAGCTCGAACTCGGCCGGATCGCGATCGAGACGCTGCCGACCGCCGACGGTTCCACGATCTCCAGCAACCGGGCGTGGATCGGCCTTTCGGCGATGTCGTTCAGTCAGGCCGCAGCTCTCTACCAGGAGCAGGTCCCCGGGTACGTTTCGGGAATGACCGAGAACGAGTACGAGGTCGAGCTCGTCTACGAGATCGTGCTGCACTCAGCCAAGGTGCACAGCTGGGTGGAGCACGACGTCGTGGAGTTCGGGGAGCCGCGGCCCGGACGGCACGTGGCGTGACACGACGCTCGGGGGAGGGGGAGCACCGGCTTCCTCCCGCGCTGGCGGTCGTCGTCGCGATGGTCGTCTACGCCACCTTGCCCAGCTCGCTGCTGTTCACGAACCGGCTCGTGGTGCCGATCGTCGAGGGCCTGCTGCTGGTCGCGCTGGTCGTGACGAACCCGACTCGGATGACCCGCGAGACCCGCTGGTCGCGATGGCTCTCGATCGCGCTGGCGGTGGTGATGATCGGCACCAACCTGATCGCTCTGGGCGTGCTGATCTCGCAGATCTCCGAGTCGAAGGGGTCGGACCTGCTGGTCGCGGCGATGCAGACCTGGATCACCAGTGTGATCGGGTTCGCCCTGCTCTACTGGGAGCTGGACCGCGGCGGCCCTGTTGCCCGAAGCCGCGAAGCACGCGAGGAGATCCCGCCGGCCGACTTCCGCTTCTCCCAGGACGAGAACCACGACGCGGTCGTCGAGGTGAAGGTGAGCTCGAGCAAGGACGCGGACTGGATCCCGCTCTACGTCGACTACCTCTACGTGTCGTTGACCAACTCGAGCGCGTTCAGCCCGACCGACACGATGCCGTTGAGTGCGCGCGCGAAGATCCTGATGGGGACCCAGGCGACCGCGGCACTGCTGACGTCGCTCGTGCTGGTCGCGTTCGCGGTCGGCTCGCTGGGCGGCTGAAGGTGCAGATCCACCGCTGACCGAGCCCGGTTGGAATCGGAGCCCGTCATCGTGGGTACCGGCAGGGGATGAACATCGAACCGCAGCGGGCACGGGATCGGGCCTGGGACCGGCGGTTGAAACCGGGGGACGCGCCGGAAGCTGTCGATGCCGTGATCTTCGACGTGGACGGGACCCTGGTCGACACCACCTATCTGCACGTGATCGCCTGGTCGCGAGCGTTCGCAGACTTCGACCTCCCTGTCTCGACGTGGAGGATCCACCGTGGGATCGGCCTGGGTGGGGACGAGTTGGTCGCCCACGTCACCGACGACGACGTCGAGGAGAGCCTGGGTGGCGGTCTGCGCAAGGCCTGGAACGAGCACTACCGGGAACTGTTGACGGAGGCGCGCCCCTTCCCCGACGCGGGAGACCTGCTGCGGGATCTGGCGCGGGCCGGGATCCGGGTCGCTGTTGTGACGTCCGGTCAGGCCGAGCATGTGGAGCACGTCTTGCAGGTGATCGGTGCCGGTTCTGCAGTCACGGCGGTGGTCAGCGCCGAGGACGTCGAGCCCAAGCGTGAGCGTGACCTCATCGCACGAGCAGTCGCCGCGGTCTCGGCCAGCTATGCCGTGATGGTCGGTGGCAGCGCCTGGGACGTCGTCGCTGCGAGCCGACATGGCTACCCGACCGTGGGGATGCTGACCGGCGGATTCAGTCGCGAGGAGCTCGAGCTGGCCGGGGCGCACCTCGTGATGCGCGACCCGTCCGAGCTGCGCTCGCGCGCCCACGAGCTGCTCGGCCGGATGGGACGGGTGCGCTGGTGAGGAGTTCCGTCAGCTGGCGGTGCGTTCGATCTTGGTCAGCGCCCAGCCCTTGGCGAGCTCGTCGACGACCTTGTCGAGGTAGCGGATCTTGCGCATCAGCGGGTCCTCGACCTCCTGCACCTTGACGCCGCACACCGACCCGGTGATGAGGGTGGCGTTCGGGTTCAGCGGTGCTGCCTCGAAGAAGTCGAGGAACGTGGTGTCGGAGTCCAGGTGCCGGTGCAGCTCGGCGGCGTCGTACCCGGTGAGCCAGCAGATCACCTGGTCGAGCTCGTCGACCGTGCGGCCCTTCTTCTCCACCTTGGCCACGTAGTGCGGGTAGACCGACGAGACGGGTGTCGTGAAGATCCGGTGCATGGGACGAACCTAAGGCACGCGCCAGGCGCTAGCGTGCGGACGTGCGTCGGCTGCTGCTGTGGATGTTCGGGATCGCGATCGCGATCGATGTCGCCTACTGGGCGATCTGGTTCACGGACCGGGCCTGGCTGGCGAGCGAGCACCGGCAGTCGTACTACGAGTTCGAGAACGCCTTCCCCCTGGCCGATGCCTGGCTCGGGATCGCCTGCCTGATCGCATTCGTCGCTCTGTGGAGGGAGCGCCAGCGGGCCGCGACGTTCTGGGTGACCTGCGCTGGCGCCGCCGGGCTCTACCTGTTCGGGATGGACTTCCTCTACGACCTCGAGCACGGCATCTTCGGCAAGGGCGGCGGGGGTGCGGTCGAGGCGGTCATCGTCGCCTTGACCCTGGTCTTCTCCCTGACGGCCCTGCGCTACGGCTGGAGGACGACGGGTCAGCTCGACGTCAGTCGAGGATGATCGCTTCTCCGCGTTCGCGCAGGCCGGCGAGCCCGTCCTTCATGGCCTGAAGCCTCTCCGGCGAGTGGCCGACCCAGTCGGCGATCTCGCCGGTGATCCGCAGCGGGTAGCGGCTGCGGAACGAGCGGGTCGGGTTGCCGGGGTGCTTCTTGTCGGTCACGTTCGGGTCGTCCTCGAACTCGCCGGTCGGCTCGACCAGGTAGATCCGGCCGCGCCCCTCACCGAGGGCGAACTCGGCACCCCAGGTCGCGGCGTCGAGGGTCTCGGTGAAGTAGATGTAGTTCATCGTCCGACCGGCTTCGAAGTTGGACTCGCGGCCGGCGGTCAGCAGGTCGCCCACGGCGAGGTCGGCCTTCGTCCCGTGCAGGTACACGCCCTCGGCGTAGATCTCGAAGGGGACAGGTTCGTTGCCCGAGGTCATGCGGACACCGTAGTGGCTACTCGCGACGGGTGAAGCGGACCTGGCCGTCGGGCAGGACGGTGGAGGTCCAGTCGGAGCTGTGGATGCGGTCGTGGTCGCGATTGCAGTACAGGCGGCCCTGCGCCAGGTCGGTGTTCCCGCCCTCGGACCAGGGCGTGTGGTGGTGCACCTCGGTCAGGGTGGCAGGTGTCTCGCACCCCTCGCCGCAGCAGGCGGGATGGTGGATCATCAGGGCGCGCTTCTGCGCTGTGGTGAAGAGTCTTCGCGTACGTCCGAGGTCGAGCACCTCGGAGCGGCCGACGAGGACGGCGGGAATGATCCCGGCTGAACAGGCGAGCCGTCGGGCTTCGCCAGCGCTGATCCGGAAGGCGCCGTCGGGGCCCTGGATGGTGGCGGCGGCGAGGTCGGTGCGGAGCTTCTCCAGATCGATGGTGACCATCAGGGTGACGGGGCTGGTGCCGTGGACCGGGAGGTCGTGCGGGTTGATCCGCTCGAGGAACTCGCAGAAGGCGTGGCCGAGCTTCGTGGGTCCAGGGAGGCTCCACCACAGGCTGGAATCGGTGATGCCGACTTCGGTGGTGGCCTGCTCGGCCCAGGCGGGCTCGCGCCGCGGGTTGGTCAAGGCGCTGAGGAAGGTGGCGAGCAGGGCCGCCTGGAGCTCGGGGATGCGGGCGGACAGCTGGTAGGTCCCGTCACCGCGGTTGCGCAGGGTGAGGCGAGTCTTCTCCCTGGCGCGTCGTTCCTGGGCTGCCAGCGCCGCAGCCTCAAGGGCCTCGGCGATGTCAGGGGCGACGACCTCGAGGATGCGTGCGCCGAGTCGGCGCAGCTCGTGGGGATCGAAGTCGGCGGCGTCGTCGATCAGCACGCTCTCGGCGTTGCGGACGAGCTCGGGGTCGACGTCGTCGGGGAGATTCTCGACGGCCCGGACGATCACCTCCGCCTGCACGGCCGACACAGCGCCCTCGCGCATGCCGGCCGCTGTGGCGGGGTGGGCCTCGAGAGCGTGCGCAAACCGGATGAGCGCCCGAGCCTCACGGTTCCCCGTGACGGTTCCCCGTGCGGGTCTGGAGGTGGAGCCACGCACGCGCGTCATCGAGCACGACGTCGGCTGTCGCGACCAGCCGCGCCTTCACCTCGGCGGCCTGGGCCTCGAGCGCGACCACCTCGCGCAGCCCGGCCTCGATCTCCGCAGGTGCCATGTACAGCGGATCGACGGTGGCCACGTCGGCGACCGCGCGGCGCGCGGTGGCGAGGGCAGCCGGAATCGGGTGGACGCGATTCAATGTCTCGCTCATCGGGCCACCTCCCCGGGCATCAGGCAAACGTGAGCGACCCGCGCGGTGCGGGTTCATCGTCTTCGTTCGCCGGCCCAAGGCTGCGGGTTCAAACCCCACGACTGGCTGTCCGCTTCGACTCTGTGGATCGCGAGGCACCCTCACGAACAGCGTGGTCTCACTCTAGAAGGCCCCACTGACAAAAGTTCTTGGCGCCGGCCACTGAGTGAAAACTGCCGGTGCCCCGCGATGCGTTCCGCCATGATGGGACCCGATGACGGAGAAGTGGCCCTGCCCTTGCTGCGGTTTCAGAACCCTGACCGAAGGTCCAGGTGACTATGACCTCTGCCGCGTCTGCTTCTGGGAGGACGACCCGGTCGCGCTTCGCTGGCCATGGTGCGACGAGGGGCCGAACGGCATCGCACTGATCGCGGCGCAGCGGAGCTTCGCCCGGATCGGCGCCTGTTCCTCGGGATACCTCGACCGATCTCGCGCGGCGCGCGCTGACGAGCCGAAGGAGCAGGGGTGGCGTCCGCTCGATCCCGAGATCGACGACTTCGAGCGGTCGATGGATCCGCCTGGGCGATCGCCGTGGCCTGAGAACGATGAGGCCCTCTACTGGTGGCGGCCGACCTACTTCCGCCGGCCCGAGAACAGGGTCTCTGTTCCCGTGCCGCGAAGAAAGCCGAGCAATCCCGCCGAGCGACTGATGGCGCGGATCCTCCAGGCGGTTCCCGAGGCTGAACCGGTCGACCTTGCGGTTCGGACCCGGTACGAGGCGCCCGCACCGTTCCGGTTCTGCGACGACCTCGGGCAGTGGGTCCTCGACGCGTACACGCGCGGCGACACCGAGCTCGCCCGCCGGGCCGTCGAGGTGGTCAACACGGGGCTGACGGACGAGGACGGCTTCGCGTGGAACTGCGTGGGTGTCGCCTTCCTCGAGCACGAGGGTTGGCGTGACCCGAACCTTGCCGCCGAGATTGCAGCGTGGCCTGACGAGATCCGTGTGGAGCTCGGGCGCCAGCTGGCGCACCGGGCCACCGTCCCTAGCGGACCGATCGTCCTCCGACGTCGTCGGCGATGGTTCGGCGGCCACCGTCGCCGTCAGCCCTGGTCGTAGGCCCAGTAGCTGCGCTGGATCCCGATCTGGTCGGCCACGAACCGGGCGTCGTGCCACACGCCCCAGATGAAGCTCGAGCCGCGACGGGAGAGCCAGGGCAGGCCGACGAAGTAGACGCCGGGCTCGGTGGAGACGCCGCGGCGGTGAGCAGGTCGCCCGTTCTCGTCGAAGGCGTCGACCTGCAGCCAGCTGTAGTCGGTCGCGTACCCGGTCGCCCACAGGATCGTGGTCACCCCGGCAGCGGCCAGGTCGAGGGAGAGCAGCGGGTCCGTCACGGCTCGGGGGTCGGGGCCGAGCTCGCGGGCGGCGGGCTCCTCGGGCAGGTCGAGCCCCATCCGCTCGACGTAGGCGTCGGCCTGGTCGAGCAGGGCGAGGTAGTTGGCATCACCGGCGGCGATGTTCGCGCCCAGGTCGGAGGCGAACGAGAGCACCCCGTCGTCGTACGCCGACGTCATCCCGACCAGCTGGATGCCGCTGGCGGCGAGCTGGCGGAAGTCGACGGTGCGACCACCTCGGGCGCCACTGACGGCGATCGTGACGTGCTCGGCACCGGCCGGCGGGGTGGCGGCGTCCCAGAGCCCGAGGACCCCCAGCCACCAGCAGAAGTCGCGGCCGCGGTAGCTCCGCGGCGGCCGGTCGTGCGCCCCGACCGAGAGGTAGACCTCGCGCCCGGCGCGGCGCAGCTCGTCGGCGATCTGGACGCCGGACGATCCCGCGCCCACCACGAGCACGGCGCCGGGCGCCAGCTGGTCGGGGTTGCGGTACGTGTTGGAGTGCATCTGCGCGACATCGGCGTCAGCGGGCACGATCGGCGGGTAGACGGGCTTCTGGAACGGCCCGGTCGCGGCGACCACGAAGCGGGCGTCGATGGTGCCCTCGGACGTCTCGACCTGGAAGCCGGGGCGACCCTCGTGACGGCGGACCGAGGTCACCTCGACGCCGCACCGGATCGGCGCGTCGAACTTGTCGGCGTACGCGGCGAAGTAGTCGGCCAACCGGTCCTTCGGGGCGAACTCGTCGCCTCCGAGGCCCTCGAGCTCCATCCCCGGGAAGCGGTCGTGCCAGGCCGGCCCGTTGGCGACCAGGGAGTCCCACCGTTCGGTGCGCCAGCGCTCGGCGATCCGGCCGCGCTCGAGCACGAGGTGCGGGACGCCGGCCTCGCTCAGGTGTTCGCTCATCGCGACGCCTGCCTGTCCGGCCCCGACGACGAGGACCTCGACCTCCTGGTGCGACATCTGCGAAACCTCCACTGATCTGGCCAGCTCCGAACGCCGGCTGGGCCTGTGGCCATCGTCTGCGGGAGGCGAGTTACCTGTCCAACAGATGTTCTTGGCGTTCTGCATCTGCTCAATTGATTCAGCGGTGCCGCGGTGAGACGCTGACCCCATGACCCAGTACACGCTGCGACAGCTGGAGTACTTCGTCGCGGTGGCCGAGGCCGGCAGCGTGACTGCGGCTGCGCAGTCCATCCATCTCTCCCAGTCGGCACTGTCGGCCGCGCTGGCGGAGCTGGAGCGCGCCCTCAACGTCCAGCTGCTGATGCGCCACCACGCCCGCGGCGTCACCCTCACCCCGGCGGGGGAGCAGCTGCTGGCCGGCAGTCGGCGCTTGCTGCGCCAGGCATCCGAGCTGGCCGACGAGGCGCGGGGTCTGGGCGCCGACGTGACCGGGACCCTGCACCTGGCGTGCTTCGGCGTGCTGGCGCCGTACCTCCTCCCGGGGCTGCTGGCCGAGGCCGCTGCCCAGCTCCCGCAGCTGGAGATCACCACGTCCGAGGTCGACCTCGGGGCGCTGGTCGACGGCGTCGCCAACGGCCGCTTCGAGATGGCGATCGGCTACGACATCGCGACGGACCCGCGGCTGGAGACGACGGCGCTGTACTCGCTGCCGCCGTACGTCCTGCTGCCGAGGAAGCACCCGCTCGCCAAGCGCAAGAAGGTGCGGCTCTCCGAGCTCGCCGAGGAGCCTCTGGCGCTGCTCGACCTGCCCTACAGCCGGGACTACTTCGCCCAGCTGTTCGACTCGGTCGGCCTGGCGCCGACCGTCCGGTACCGCTCGACCAGCAGCGAGACCTGCCGTGCGCTGGTCGGTCGTGGGTTGGCGTACACGGTGCTGAACGCCCGTCCGCGGGCCGCCAGTCCGGACGTCGATGCGGTGGTGGCCGTCGACATCGACCACGACGTCCCGTCCCTCGACGTCGTGCTGATCAAGGCCGCCGGGGTCCGCCCGACCCGGCGGATGGCCGCCGTCCAGCAGCTGATCGAGGAGCTGGCGACCTCAGGATCGATCGAGTCGATGTTCGGGCACCATTAGATCGTCTCGACAGGGGTGCTGATCGGTTCCTACGCTGCTGAGCATGAACGCCCCAATCGTCGTCGGTGGCCACACCCGGATCCGTCCGTTCAACACTAAGGACACCTACCCCGAGCAGAACCTGGACAACGACTTCTGCCAGGCCGTCGTCGCCGGCAACACGGTCTACGTGCGGGGACAGATCGGGCAGAACCTGGACACGAGCGAGTCGGTCGGCATCGGTGACGTGGAGGCGCAGACCGAGCAGGCGATGGCCAACATCGACATGTTGCTCCGCGAGGCCGGCGCTCGGATGGAGCACCTGGTCAAGCTGACCATCTACATCGTGGACCCGCGCTACCGCGAGACCGTCTACCGCACGATCGGGCGCTGGACCAAGGGCGTGCACCCGATCTCGACCGGCATCGTCGTCTCGGCGCTGGCCCGCCCGGAGTGGCTGGTCGAGGTCGACGCGATCGCCGTCATCTCATGACCTTCTCCGTCCTCGCCACCGACGGCGCCGGCGCCGTCGGGATGGCCGTGACCTCGTCCAGTCCCGCGGTCGCCGCGCGCTGCGTGCATCTCCGCCCTGGTGTCGGTGGCGCCGCGTCGCAGAACGTGACCGACCCGCGCCTGGGCACCGCTCTGCTCGACGCCCTCGAGAAGGGCGCGACCGCTGAGGCGGCGTTGGCCGACGTCGTCGAGGGCCGCGAGCTGATCGAGCACCGCCAGCTCACGGTGCTCGCCCTGGCCGGGGACGCCGCTGCGTTCTCCGGCGCGAAGGCACTCGGCGTGCACCACCACGTCGTCGGCACCAACGTCGTGGCGGCGGGGAACATGCTCGCCGGCACCGCGGTGATCGACGCCGTCGCCGCCGCGTTCGAGGCGTCGACGGGGGAACTGGAGGAACGCCTCCTGGCCGCCCTCGAAGCCGGCCTCGCCGCCGGCGGTGAAGCCGGACCGCTGCACTCGGCCGGCCTGTCGGTCGTGCGCGAGGTCGCGTGGCGCGAGACCGACCTGCGCGTGGACTGGAGCGACACCCCGATCGCGGACCTGCGGGCCCTGCTCGAGGTGTGGCTGCCGCAGCGCGACGACTACGTCACCCGCGGCCTCAACCCCGAGGCCGCGCCGTCCTACGGTGTTCCGGGCGACGAGTGATCTGATGGGCGCCATGAAGGAGTCGGCAGCAGCGACCGTCGCGGGCGACAGCGAGCGGTTGATCCGGCTCTCGGAGCAGCTGCACGCCTACCCCGAGACCGCGTGGGAGGAGCACAACGCCGCCCGCTGGGTCGCGGACACGCTGGCCGAGGCCGGGTTCACCGTGACCCCGGCGTACCTCGGCCTGGAGACGGCTTTCCACGCCACCGTCGGCTCGGGCCCGTTCCGGATCGGGTTGTGCGCGGAGTACGACGCCCTGCCCGGTCTCGGCCACGCCTGCGGGCACAACCTGATCTCCGCGATCAGCGTCGGCGCCGCCCGCGCACTGGCGCCGCTGGCCGACGCCGCCGGCCTGACCATCGACGTGATCGGCACCCCGGCGGAGGAAGGCGGCGGTGGCAAGATCGAGCTGCTCGAGCGCGGCGCCTTCACCGATCTCGACCTGGCGATGATGGCGCACCCGGCGCCGGTCGACGTCGCCGAGGCGGAACCGTTCGCGGTCTCGCACTCCCACATCACCTACCAGGGCAAGGCCTCGCACGCGGCCGCCTACCCCGAGCAGGGCGTCAACGCCGCCGACGCCTTCACCATCGCCCAGGTCGCGATGGGGCTGCTTCGCCAGCAGCTGCCGCACTCGGTCCGGGTGCACGGCATCATGACCAACGGTGGCGAGGCGCCCAACGCGATCCCGGCCCGGACCGAGGGCCGCTGGTACGTCCGTGCCGAGTCCCTCGCTCAGCTCGCCGAGACCGAGGAGCGGGTGTGGCGCTGCTTCGAGGCCGGTGCTCTGGCGACCGGGGCATCGCTCGAGATCACGCCGGAGTCCAAGCCGTACGCCGAGTTCCGGACCGACGCCGCGGCGCTGGCGTCGTACACCCACAACGCGCTGGCGCTCGGTCGCACCTTCGACCCCGGCACCCCGGCCCGTCGGATGAACCGGGCGTCGACCGACATGGGCAACGTCTCCCAGGTCGTGCGTGCCATCCATCCGTACATCGGCATCGGATCGCTGCCGGCGCTCAACCACCAGCCCGAGTTCGCGGCGCACTGCGTCGGCGGGGAGGCCGAGAAGGCGCTGCTGGACGCCGCCACGGCGCTGGCCTGGACGGCCCTCGACATGGCCAGGACCGGAACATCGGAGGATGCTGGACTCTCATGACGCGCAATGAGTCTGACTCACTGGGCCCCCTCGAGGTCCCGGCTGACGTGTACTGGGGCATCCACACCGCGCGTGCGCTGGCGAACTTCCCGATCAGCGGCACGCCGATCGGCGTCCACCGCGACCTGGTCGGTGCGCTCGGCGCGGTCAAGCTCGCTGCGGCGCGGGCCAACCACGAGCTCGGTCTGCTCGACGACCGGCGGTTCGACGCGATCTCGGCGGCCGCCGAGGAGGTCCGGGTCGGGCTCTGGGACGAGCAGTTCGTCGTCGACGTGATCCAGGGCGGCGCCGGCACCTCGACCAACATGAACGCCAACGAGGTGATCGCCAACCGGGCGTTGGAGCTGCTCGGCCTGCCCCGCGGCTCGTACGACGAGATCCACCCGTTGGACCACGTCAACCGCTGCCAGTCCACCAACGACGTCTATCCGACCGCGGTGCGGCTCGCCCTGCTCGACGTGATGGACCGGCTGGCCGAGTCCACGTCGAGGCTGGCCGACGCCTTCGCGGTCAAGGCCGCAGAGTTCCGCACCGTCCCGAAGATCGGGCGGACGCAGCTCCAGGACGCCGTACCGATGACGGTGGGGCAGGAGCTCGGGGCCTTCGCCGCCACCCTGCGCGAGGAGCGGGCGCGGCTGGAGGACTCCCGCTCCCTGCTCTGCGAGATCAACCTCGGTGCCACCGCGATCGGCACCGGCATCACGGCCGACCCCGGCTACCTGCACCGCGTGGTGCCGCACCTGGCGCTGATCACCGGACGCCCGGTGATCGGCGCGACCGACCTGATCGAGGCCACCAGCGACACCGGTGCCTTCGTCCAGGTCTCCGGCGTGCTCAAGCGGATCGTGGTGAAGGCCTCGAAGATCTGCAACGACCTGCGGCTGCTCTCCTCGGGCCCGCAGGCCGGACTGGGTGAGCTGCACCTGCCGCCGCGTCAGGCGGGTTCGAGCATCATGCCGGGCAAGGTCAATCCGGTGATCCCCGAGATGGTCAACCAGGTCGCCTTCTGGGTGATCGGCAACGACCTGACGGTGACGATGGCGGCCGAGGGCGGTCAGCTGCAGCTCAACGCCTTTGAGCCGGTGATCTGCCACGGGCTGCTGCAGGGCTTCGCCTGGGCGGCGCGCGCGTTCGACTCCCTGCGCGAGCTCTGCGTCGACGGGATCACCGTCGATGCGGAGAAGCTCACCGCCGCGACCGCCCGCAACGTCGGCCTAGTCACGGCCCTCACACCGGCACTGGGCTACCAGCGCGCCGCCGAGATCGCCAAGACCGTGCTGGCCGGCGGGGGAGACGTGCGCGCTCTGGCGATGGCGGCCGGGCTCGACGCCGAGACCCTCGACGCGCTGCTGCAGCCCGAGGTGCTGGCCAATCTCAAGCCGCTCGAATGACCGGCGCGGTCCACCTGCGGCGGGCGCGCGACCACATCGACCGGCACTACGCCGAACCGCTCGACCTCGACACCCTCGCGGCCGTGGCGGGGTTGAGCAAGTTCCACTTCCAGCGACGCTTCTCGGCGACGTACGGGGTGACACCGGCCGGTTACCTGTCCCAGCGCCGGGTCGAGCGGGCGCAGGACCTGCTGCGTGCCACGAACCTGACCGTGACCGAGGTCTGCCACGCCGTCGGGTACTCCAGCCTCGGCTCGTTCAGCAGCCGCTTCCGCGACGTGGTGGGGGAGTCCCCCAGCGAGTTCCAGCGGCGCTACGCACGCGGCGCGCCCCACATCCCGGGGTGCTACCTCTTCATGTGGGGCCTGGCCGAGAAGCAACCCGATGCCAGCTCAGCAATCCGGGAGAAGCCAGACGGCGTTGCTTCGCCCTAGCGTCGACGACATGATCACCAACATCTCCCTGGCCTCGATCTTCGTGAAGGACGTCGACGCGTCGAAGGCCTTCTACATCGACGTCCTCGGCTTCGCCGAGCACTCCGACATCACCCTCGGGGACGGCTACCGCTGGTGCACCGTGATGCACCCGAACCAGCCGGAGCTGCAGGTCCACCTCACCCAGCCCGGCCCGCCGTTCACCCCCGACATGGTCGACGCGATCAACCGCTCCCTCGACGAGGGCGGGATGAACGGCCTCGGGATGGCGGTCGACGACTGCCGCAAGACCTTCGAGGAGCTCTCCGCCAAGGGCGTCGTCTTCCTCCAGGAGCCCGCCGAGCGCCCGTACGGCGTCGAGGCGGTGTGCCGGGACAACTCAGGCAACTGGATGGTGCTGGTCGAGCAGCGCGAGTTCACCGGCGAGGACTTCGCCCACGCCTGAGCCCTCGTCAGGCGAGCGCCATCGCTCCCATGCCGAGCATCATCGTGATCCCTGCGCCCCAGCCGACCAGGCTGCGGCGCGGGGTCGCGATCACGGTGGCGACGAGCCAGCCACCCACGGCGAGGACCACCCCGATGAGAACGACGGGACCCCAGGCCGACGGCACCGACGTCATCGGGTGCGATCCCATCTCGTGGCCCGCCATCGCGTGCGGGGCCATCCGGGTGAGCATCGCGACCGTCATCAGCCCGACCAGGGCGGCGCAGGCAAAGGAGTCGATCGCGGTGGCCCGGTGGGTCTCGTCGGCGTGGCGGACCATCGCCACACCGACCAGGCACAGCGCCACCGCGACCGCGGCAGCGATCGTCCACTGACCCATGGCCAGCCCCATCACCGCCATCGCGACGAACATCAGCCCGTGCGCGACGGCCGCGGCGAGCGTGCGCGAGGTCGCCAGCATCAGTGTGGCGCCCAGGAGGCAGATCTGGGTGGCGAGCATCAGCAGTGGCAGGCGGAGGCGTCGGGGTCGCTCGCGCAGTGGCTCTTCGGCGGGCGGGGTGCGTCCAGGGCGGGGTTGCGGTCGAAGAAGCCGGACGGCTTCATCGTGAAGCCGGTGTAGTCGACGGGCATGATCGGCCAGTCCTCCGGGCGCGGGAAGTGTGTCAGCCCGAAGGTGTGCCACACCACGATGTCGGTGCCGTCGATGTCGCGGTCGGCCTTCGACCAGGTGTCGATGCCGGTCAGGCCGGGGTTCTGGTTGACGAAGCGGCCGGACGGGTAGCGCTCCTCCTCCGACTGCGCGGTCACCCACAGGTGCTTGGTGGTGAACGCGGCCCGGCGGGCGATCGACGAGGACGGGTCGGCCAGCAGTGTCGGCTGGCCCTCCGGGTGCAGCGTGTAGCCGACCGGTTGCCCCATCGTGTTGGTCACCGACGGGTTGACGATGTGCCAGGTCCGCCCGACCAGGCCGTCGGCCATCCGGGCGCCCTCGGACTCCGAGTGCAGCCGGGTGGACCGTCGGGTGAACGCGTTCCCGTACGGGTTGTCCGCCGAGACCGGCACCCGCACCGCGTCCACCTCGTCGACCGCGTTGCCGACGCCGTCGATCATCATGTCGAGGCGTGCTGAGAAGAGGTGCTGGTGGAACGGGGCGCCGACGCCGGGGGCGATCTCGCTGGCCCACGGGTACCCCTCGCCGGGGAACGAGGAGGCGAAGACGACACCGGTCGCCTTGCACTCGAGCTCGATCGTGCCGTCGAGGTAGAGGTACCAGTAGAAGCCGTAGTCGTAGTTGCCGACCGTGATGAAGAACGAGATCACCAGGCGCCGCTGGCGCCGCGTTGAACTGGTCCCGTTGTAGGAGTCGGTGTGCTTCCACAGCACGCCGAAGTCCTCCTCGTGCATGCAGATCGCGTTCCCGATCGAGCGCGGACGACCGTCGTCGTCGGCGAGCACGGCGTCGAAGTAGTGGATCTCACCGAGGCAGTCGCACCCGAGCGCGAGGGAGTTGGCCTCCTTGCCGAGCGAGTACTCGCCGGCGTCGAAGTAGTTCTGCCAGAACCGGACCGGCGACGGGTCCCCGTACGGGACGACCATCTCGGCGACCGAGGCGCGGTAGACGATCGGGCGGACGCGGCCACCCTGCGCGGCGTCGGCGAAGCCGATCTGGTGCAGGGTCAGACCCTCGACCTGGTCGAACCCGATCCGGAACTCCCAGTTCTCCCAGCGCACGACGTCGCCGTCGACGGTGAAGCTGGCGCCCTCGGGCTGGGTGATCAGGATCGGCTTCTGCGTGGTCCGCTCCGGCGCGACGCCCGGCCCGACCTCGAAGTCGGCGCGGGCGCCGGGAAGCTCGAAGATGCCGTCGTCGATCAGCTCGACGACGGTGAGGGAGTTGAGGTCGACGTACGCCACGATGCCGTCGATCGGGTGCGCCCAGATGTTGTCCTCGTCGTCGAGCTGGAGGAACGACAGGCAGCGCACGAGACGCCGGCCGTCCTCCCCGTCGATCTCGAAGTGACCGGCCGAGAGTGCCGAGATCCGGATCCGCTCCGGCGTCGTGAGGCCGCGCGCCGCCATCGCCGCGCACCAGGCCTCGTCGGCCCACAGCACCTGCTCGACGAGGACGAACTCCTCGCCCATGATCGGCGGCTGCCCCTCGGCGAGTACGTCGACGAGGCGCTGCTCCACGACCTTCCGGTCATCGAGGGAGACGACGACCTCCGTCACCTCGCCGGTGCCGCGGGAGAGGAGCACCGAGCGGACCCGGCGGTCCCACGCGGTCCCGGGGGACCAGGCGACGACCTCGGCCTTGGCCGGCTCCTCGAGCTGGACGAGCGGGAACCGGGTGGTCGCGCCGATCAGTCCGGCCTCGTCCAGGATGGTGCGGTTGAGCTCGATCTCCTCGGCACTGAGACGGTCGAGCGGGTGCGTGGCGGTGCGAGTGATCATGCGTTGATGCCTTCTTCGGTGGTGCTGGCGGTGCTGAGCGGGGTCGCGGCACGGACCTTGGCGCCGCGGACATAGCCGACGGTGCCGAGGGCGAGGATCACGACGAGGGTGCCGACGGTGTAGAGCTCGAAGGTGCCGCGGTGGACTCCCCAGTAGTCGTAGAACGGGTAGTCGACGCCGAAGAGCGGCTCGAGCGTGCCCGGGAAGACGGCGACCCAGGAGCCGAGCGCGATCCAGGCGAAGCAGACGGCGCCCATGGCGACGAACACCCGGTCGGAGACCGGCACCCGGAACGGGCGGGGGCGGTCGAGCTGGACGAACCGCAGTTTGACCGCGGCGGGGATGACCAGCAGGTAGGAGAACAGGAACGTGGTGATCGAGATCAGCAGCACCACGCCGAAGATCGCGGCGGCGTCGCCGGTGATCTGCATCGCGGCGAGCAGGAAGACGGTCGCGGTCACGCCGGAGAGCAGGTTGACCCGGACCGGGGTGCTGAGCCGGGCGTTGAAGACACCGAAGAACCCGCCGAAGAACGCTCCGTCGGCGGCGGCGATGGCCTGCATCCGGTCGGAGATGATCATCCAGGAAGCGCCCTGCGCCATCAGCACGAAGACCAGCGAGAGCGAGAGCAGCTTGAGCATCACGTCGGCGGCGCCGCCGTACACGCTGAACACCGTGGTGGTGGCGCTGAGGAAGCCGTCGATGCCGTCGATCTCGTCGGACGGGACGACCAGCAGGATCGAGAAGATCGGCGCCAGGTAGCACAGGGCCGCGATGCCGGCCGAGCGCAGGATGCCGAACGGGACGTCACGCGAGGGGTTCTTCATCTCGCCGGCGGCGGAGTTGCCGGACTCGAATCCGAGGTAGGCGAAGAGCAGGATCGGGATGGCGCCGAGGAAGCCGATCAGCGTCGGGGAGAAGTCACCGGCCGAGAGCGAGACGAAGCCGTGCTTGGCGCCGTAGATCGCGACGGTGCCGACGAAGAAGAGCAGGATGAAGACCTTGAGGATCGCGCCGGCGGTCGGCAGCCACTTGCCGTAGCGCAGGCTGACGATCGCCGCCAGGACGGTGATCCAGACGAAGCTCAGCTTGAACACGTAGTCGGTGACCGAGCCTTCGGGGATCGGGCTGAAGTGCTCGTTCCACGCTGCCGTGGCGAGGAAGACGACCGAGCCGCCGACCCAGATCGGCTGCGTCACCCAGGACAGCAGCGCGGCGATCGCGCCGGCGCCGCGGCCGAACGCGTCGCGGACCCAGGTGTAGGCGCCGCCCTCCTCGGTGAACGCGGCGCCCGTCTCGGCGAAGATCAGGCCGTAGGGCACCAGGAAGAAGACCGCCAGGACGAGGGTCCAGGTGAACGCCTCGGCGCCGTAGTCGGAGACCGCGCCGAGGGTCTCCAGCCCGACGATCGCGGAGATGAGCAGGAAGACGATGTCGAACCGGCCCAGGGACTTGTGGAGCTTGGACTCCTGCTCCTGGGCGAGTGCGGTGGGTGTTGTAGACATTCGGATTCCTCTGTTCTTTGCGATTGGTCGCAAGGAATGTGATCAGGGTCATGTCATCGCACTCGAAATTCGCGGTAACCGCAATGTTTCGGGGGACTCGATTCTTTGATGCTCAGCATAGATAATTCCGCTGTGGCTCGACCCAAGGACCAGACAAGCAGGCGTCAGGAGCTCGTCCGTGCGGCGTCGCGCGCCATCGTGGCGACCGGTGTGGCGGGGCTGCGGATCCGTGATGTGGCTGCGGAGGTGGGGCTCTCGGCCGGCTCGGTGAGCTACTACTACCGCAGCCTCGACGACCTGCTCCTCGATGTCCATGCCGATGCGTTGCGCCGCTTCTACGCGGTCCGCCGGGAGGCGATCGAGCCGTTGGACGACCCGCTGGCCCAGCTGGCCGAGCTGGTCGCGCGGGGGACACCGGAGTCGGTCGACGACCTGCTCTGCCGGGTGCTCTACGAACTGCACGTCCATGCCGCCCGCAACGCGGCGCACGCGGCACTGCTGAGTGCGTTGTGGGAGCAGGAGGTCTCGCTCTACGAGGTCGTCCTGGTGCGCGGGGTGGAACGGGGTGTGTTCACGGTGCGCTCGAGCCCGCGGCTGGTCGCCGAGACCATCGTGGCTCTGGAGGACGCCGTGGGGTTGCACGTGGTCGGGCGCAACAGCCGGGTCGATCCTGGGCACGCCCGCGACCTGGTGCGGGGCCTGGTGGAGCGCGAGGTCGACCGGAGCATCGATCGGGTCGACCTGCACCCCATCGATCGAGTCGATCCAAGGTGACCATTTTCTGTGCTGGACAGATGGTCGGGCTGACCCGAAGGTGGGGCGCATGAGCGAGCGCAGCAGTGCCGAGTGGACCGCCCTGGCCGAGACCTTCGAGGTCCCGACCCTGGCGTGGATCGGCGGGCCTGTCGCGGCCCGGTCCGGGGCGACCCGGACGACCCTCGACCCGGCCACCGGGCTCGTGCTGGCCGAGGTCGCCGAGTGCGACGCGGAGGACGTCGACCTGGCGGTCGCCCGCGCCCGCGCGGCGTTCGTGGACGGCGCGTGGGCGCTGGCGCACCCGCGCGACCGGGCAGCGGTGCTGCAGCGCTGGGCGGACCTGATCCTCGCGCACGTCGAGGAGCTCGCGCTGCTCGACAGCCGGGACGGCGGCAAGCGGATCGCCGACACGATGGCGATCGACGTGCCCGGCTCGGCGGCGATCCTGCGCTGGTACGCCGAGAGCCTGGACAAGATCTACGGCGAGGTCGCGCCGACCGGCCCCGACGACCTGGCGATCGTGACCCGCGAGCCTCTCGGGGTCATCGCTGCCGTGGTCCCGTGGAACTACCCGCTCGAGATGGCGATCTGGAAGCTCGCACCGGCGATCGCGGCCGGCAACAGCGTCGTGCTCAAGCCCGCCGAGGAGTCGCCGCTCTCCGCGTTGCGCCTGGCCGAGCTGGCCGCCGAGGCCGGCCTGCCCGAGGGTGTCCTCTCGGTGGTGCCCGGCGCCGGGCCGGTCGTGGGGCAGGCACTGGGCCGCCACCACGACGTCGACGCCGTCACGTTCACCGGGTCGACGGCGGTCGGCCAGCTCTTCCAGACCTACGCGGGTGAGTCGAACATGAAGCAGGTCTGGCTCGAGGCGGGCGGCAAGAGTGCCGTCGTCGTCCTCGACGACGTCCGCGACCTCGATGTCGTCGCTGACGGCATCGTCGCGGGCATCTTCACCAACGCCGGGCAGGTCTGCTCCGCCACCTCGCGCCTGGTGGTGCAGCGCGGCGTCGCCGACGAGCTGATCGCGCTGGTCGTGAAGCGTGCCGGCGACATCGTCGTCGGGGACCCGCTCGACCCGGCCACCCAGATGGGGCCGCTGGTGAGCGAACGTCAGGCCCAGCAGGTGCTTGCCCTGATGGAGCAGGGCGCCGGCGAGGCGACGTACGTGCACGGCGGCGGCGTCATGCCCGGTGCGCCGACCGGCTGTTACGTCCGGCCGCAGGTGCTGGTCGACGTCCCGGCCGACGCGGCGATCGCGCGGACGGAGGTCTTCGGGCCGGTCCTCACGGTGCACACCGTCGACACCGAGGACGAGGCGATCGAGCTGGCCAACAGCACGCCGTACGCGCTGGCAGCGGGACTGTGGACCGACGACCTGCGGCGCGCCCACCGGGTCTCGCGCCGACTGCGCGCCGGCACCGTCTCGGTGAACTGCGTCGACGCGCTCGACATCTCGACGCCGTTCGGCGGGTTCGGCCTGTCCGGTTACGGACGCGACCTGTCGCTGCACGCTTTGGACAAGTTCACCGGGCTGAAGACGACCTGGTTCCACCACGCCTGATCGTTCGACCGACCCACCCTGCGGTGGGTGTGTTCGCCCCACCCTGCGCTCCACGAGGGTGAGCCCATGGCTGACTCCGGTGCTACCGCCAAGGCCGCCGCGGCGGGCTCAGGCATCGTCCTGCTGACGCTCGCGTCGGGACAGTTCCTGATGACGCTGGACAGCTCCGTCATGAACGTCTCGATCGCCCAGGTCGCCGCCGACATCGGCACCACCATCACCGGCGTGCAGACCGCGATCACGCTCTACACCCTCGTGATGGCCACGACGATGATCACCGGCGGCAAGATCGGCACCATGATCGGGCGCCGCAAGGCGTTCTCGATCGGCTGCGTGATCTACGGGGCGGGGTCGCTGACCACCGCGCTGGCGCCGAACCTGACCGTGCTGATCATCGGCTGGTCGGTCCTCGAGGGTCTCGGAGCGGCCCTGATCATGCCGGCGATCGTGGCGCTGGTGGCGATGAACTTCGAGACCTCGCAGCGGCCCCGCGCCTACGGTCTGGTCGCGTCGGCGGGCGCGATCGCGGTCGCGGCCGGCCCCTTGATCGGCGGCCTGGTGACGACGTACTGGACGTGGCGGCTGGTCTTCGCCGGTGAGGTGATCGTCGTGATCGCGATCCTCGCGCTGACCAAGCGGATCCACGACGACGGGGCGGCGGCGGTGCGGCCGCGGCTCGACTACGTCGGCATCGTGCTCTCCGCGCTCGGTCTCGGGCTCGCCGTCTTCGGCGTGCTGCGCTCGGGCGACTGGGGTTGGGTCCAGCCCAAACCCGGTGCTCCCGACCTGTGGGGGATCTCGGTGACGCTCTGGATGATCGTCGGGGGACTGCTGATCGTGCGGGCGTTCGTCTGGTGGGAGTCCTGGATGACCGCCCACGGCAAGGAACCCCTGATCGATCTCGCTCGGCTGCGCAACCCGCAGCTCGTCGGCGGCCTGGTGATGTTCCTGTTCCAGTTCCTGCTGCAGGCGGGCCTCTTCTTCACCATCCCGCTCTACCTCTCCGTCGCGCTCGGGCTGAGCGCGCTCGACACCGGCATCCGGCTGCTGCCGCTCTCGATCACGCTGCTGCTCGCCGCGGTCGGGGTGCCCCGGATGTGGCCGCACGCCTCGCCGCGTCGCGTCGTCGCGATCGGCCTCGCCGCCCTCCTGGCGGGCATCCTGTCGCTGATCGCCGCGCTCGAGCTGGGTGCGGGGGCCGAGGTCGTCACCGTCCCGCTGCTGCTGGCCGGACTCGGCGTCGGGGCGCTCGCCTCCCAGCTCGGCGCGATCACCGTGTCGTCGGTGCCGGACCACCTGAGCGGGGAGGTCGGCGGCCTGCAGAACACGTTCACCAACCTCGGCGCTTCCTTGGGTACGGCGTTGGCCGGCTCGGTCCTGATCGGGGCTCTGACCTCGAGCTTCCTGCTGGGCATCCAGGCGAACGAGGCGATCCCCGACGACCTCGTCGATCAGGCGCAGACCGAGCTGGTCGGCGGCATCCCGTTCGTCTCGGACAAGGACCTGCGGATCGGCCTCGAGGACGCGGGTCTGCCGTCCGACCAGGTCGATGCGATCGTCGAGGAGAACGAGAGCGCGCGGCTCGACGGGTTGCGGTCCAGCCTGGCGATCCTCGCGGTGATCGCCTGCCTGGCGATCTTCCTGACCCGGTTGCTGCCGACCAGACCGGCGAGCCGGCCCGACGTCGTCTGACCCCGCACACGAGGCGGGAGCGAGGTCAGGGGATCGGGTCGGGGGAGTTCTTGTCGACGTACATCTGGGCGTCGGCGGCAGCGATCAGGGTGTCCTGATCGGTCGGGGTCGGTGCCCAAGCTGTGCCGATGCTGGCGTCGAGGTTCCAGTGCGCGCCGTCGAGCTCGATCGGTCGCTCGAACGCCGCACGGACCCGGCGCTTCAGGTCGGCCGAGGCAGCCTCGATGTCCGCGTCCAGGGGGTGCAGGGCTGCGACCACGAACTCGTCGCCGCCGGTGCGAGCCACCATCTCGTCCGGCAGGAGGGCGCCGCGCATCAGGCCTGCACTGGTCGCCAATGCCAGGTCGCCGGCCCGGTGCCCGGCGGTGTCGTTGAGCTTCTTGAACCCGTCGAGGTCGATCACCGCGACGAGCAGCTGGTAGCCGGGCGTCATGGAGGCGCGGGCCAGGTCGTCCTCGAGGATGGTGCGGTTGCGCAGGCCCGTCAGTGCGTCATGGGTGGCAGCCCAGGAGAGGTGCTCGCTGGTGGCCAGCAGCTCCTCGTACATCAGGGCGTTCTCCACGGCGGTGGAGGCGTGCTGGGCGAAGAGCGTGAGCAGCTCCTCCTGCTCGGCACTCGGCATCTTGCCGCTCAGCGGGCTGTCGACCCCGAGCATCCCGATCTCCTCGCCTGAACGGCCGATCAGCGGGGCGAACATCATCGCGTCCGGGTCCCAGTCGTCCGGGGCGACCGGGGTCGGGCCGTCGGGGCGCCAGCTCGGGATGTCGTTGACCTCGGGGAACCGGTCGCTCGCGACGAAGCGCAGCAGCCCGCGCTGCTCCGAGACGGCGAGCAGACGTTCGCGCTGCCCGGCGGTGATCGAGGTGCCGAGGAGGGTCTCGCGGGCGCCGTCGTCGCCGTGCACGGCGACGGTCTTCATGCTGCCGTCCGGTTGGCGCAGCTTGACGGCGGCTATCTGGAACCCGGTGGCGATGCTCACGCCCTGCGTGATCGCCTCCAGCTTCGCGGTCAGGTCGAGGCCGGCATGCACCCGCTGGGTGGCGCCGAGAACCGCCCGAATGGTCTGCGCCTGGGTCCGTTCGGGGGAGGACTCGGGCGCCATGTCGACCAGCGTAGGCCCGCGAAGCCGTGGGGACGGTCACATCAGGACCAAGGTCGTGTCGCCCGCGATTCCCGCCTCCGGGAGCGCCGGAACGTGCTAGGCCGGAGCCGCGGGGGTCCTTGCGCGACGGTAGGTGTTGCGACCGGACTGCTTCGCCTCGTAGAGGGCGGCGTCGGCTCGGGTGAGCGCCGAGTCCAGGTCGAGGCCGGCGCCGAGCCCGACGGCACCGATGCTGACCGTGACCGGATGGTCCGGGTCCGAGGAGGCCCGACGGGCCGAGGCGCTGACCCGACGGAGGAGGTCGGCCGCCACGACGTCGGTGTCGGCGTCGCGCACCCCGTTCATCAGCACGATGAACTCGTCGCCACCCATCCGCGCGACGACGTCGTCGCGGCGCAGCCGACGCCGGATCCCGTCGACGACCGCGACCAGGATCTGGTCGCCCCGGGCGTGCCCGTAGGTGTCGTTGTGGTGCTTGAAGTTGTCGAGGTCGAACAGGAAGAGCGCCCCGTCCGGGCCGGTGCGCGCGTCGAAGGCGTCGGTGAAGGCCCGCCGGGTCAGGGCGCCGGTGAGGGAGTCGTGGTCGGCGTGGTGCTGGAGCTGGCTGTTCTCACGCTGCAGGGTCGTGATGTGCCCGGTGACGACGTCCCAGGTGGCCACCGCTCCGACGAACGTGCCCTCCGGGGTGACCAGGGCGTCGACCCACAGCTCGAGCGTCTCCTCGCCGAGGGTGATCAGCGTCGACCGGGTGGCCCCGTCGGGCGAGCTCGCCTCGTCCGGGTGCCGCCATGGCAGGTCGACGAGCGTGTCGAGCGGGGTGCCAACCATCTCGGAGACCGGGCGGGGCAGGTGGTCCTGCAGCGCGGTGAGCTTCTCGATCGAGGCCCGGTTCAGGTAGCGCACGATCATCTGCTCGTCGGTGACCACCTTGGGCACCGGCGAGTGCTCGAGGGCGGCGAAGAGGAGGTCACGCAAGGAGTCGGGCAGTGAGCCGGGCGAGGTGCCGGGGTGGTCCACTCAGCTCTCCGGGCCGTAGGTGCCGAACTCGGGGGTCCCGACGGACTCGAGGGTGTGCACCGACAGACCCCCCGGGGTCATCTGGTGGCCGACCAGCCGCATCCCGGCCGGAGCGCCTCCGTCCGGGAAGAGCCGGCGTCCCTGCCCGACCACGACGGGCGCGACCACCAGCCGCACCACGTCGACCAGACCGGCGGCCAGCAGGGACTGGGCCAGCCGGGCGCTGCCGTGGACCTGGAGCTCGCGACCCGGCTGCTGCTTCAGGGCCGCGACCTGGGCCGCGACGTCGCCGGACAGGACCGTCGTCGGGTCCCAGCTGCCCTCGTGGAGCGAGTCGGAGGCGACGTACTTGGGGAGGCTGTTCATGATGCCGCCGAACGGGTGGTCGGTCATCTGCGGCCAGTCGCGGGCGAAGTTGAGGTACGTCCGGCTGCCGAGCAGCAGCGCGTCGGCCGAGGCCAGCCAGCCGCCGACGATCGCCAGGAACTCCTCGTCGACGTACGGCACGAACCAGCCGCCCCGGGTGAAGCCGTCGCTGGTGTCCTCATCGGGTGCTCCCGGTCCCTGGGAGACACCGTCCAGGGAGACGAACTCCTGCACCACCAACCGCATCACTCACCCGCTTCCGAAATCGCGTCTAGGTCACGTCGGTGGGGAGCACGACCACGACGTTGCCGACCCTACGTCCACTGTCGACGTACGCGTACGCCTCTTGGAGATTCTCGAAGGCAAAGATCCGATCGATCACGGCCTGGTCGATGGTCCGCGTTCAGCGGCGGTAGGCGAGCTCGAGCACCTGGAGGAGTCGGTCCGACCCGGCCGCCGCCTCGAGCGGCTCGGCGCCGTACGTGCCGAGCACCAGGTCGAGGCCGTTGATGTGGGGCGACAACGCGATGTGGGGGAAGAGCAGCAGCAGCATCGCCAGCAGTGCGTCCGTGTCCGCGCCGTCGCGGAACTGGCCGTTGGCACTGGCGAGCTCGATCAGCGGAGCCATCATCCCGCGGTACTCGTCGGCGGCACTGGACCGGACCGCCTCGCGGGCGAGGCGGTCCGGCTCCAGGTTCGCCGCGGCCGTGAGGGCGAGGTCGACCGGGTGCTCGAAGAAGTACGCCACCCAGTGCTCGTTGAGCGCGCGGATGCTGCCGAAGAAGTCAGCGTCCCAGGGCAGGTCGGCGGCGATCGTCTCCATGTGCCCGCGGACCCGGACGCTCGCGAGCGAGGCCACGTAGGCGAACAGGTCGACCTTGTCGTCGAAGTACTGGAAGAGGCTCCCCTTCGCGACGCCGGCCTCGGCCGCGATCGTGTTGAGGCTGCCCTGGCTGAAACCTCGGGTCGCGAACTCGTGCTCGGCCGCGGCGGTCACGGCCTCGCGGCGGGCAGGGGCGAGACGCTCCCAGGTTCCAGTCGGCACGGACGGAGCCTAGACGGCCGGCTCCGCGAGCGGCTGGACCTCCGGCAACACCCAGGTGCCGTCGAAGAAGGCCACCCGCGGTCGGTAGGCCCGGACCAGGAAGTTCCAGCCCTTCGGCACCGGGATGCTGTTCGGCAGCACCGGCTCCCCGGTCACGAAGCGGACGACCACGGACCCGTCCGGCTCGGGGGTCGCGGTGATGCTGTTGATCGTGTAGCTGTCGTACGGGTTCTTCTCGAAGAAGCCCTCGGCGTTGTACACCGAGATCGACCAGAAGGCGTCGGCAGGGACGTCGCGCATCGTGATCTCCGCGTCGCCGTCGACCTTCGGGGTGACGCCGACGTAGGCCGCCTCGCTGCTGGGCAGTCCACCCCAGCCGGCCGCGGTCCCGATCAGGTGCCGGATCGGGTCGACGTCCCACCGGTTGCCGAAGGTGCGGTCGAAACCGCGCAGCTCGGCGGCCAGCGCCAGGAGTGCCGACCGGGTGTTGTTGAACGACTCGGCGTCGTACTCCGGGCTGGCGAAGGGGTGGGAGCTCGAGGCCTCGAGCACGATCTGGTCCTGAAGGGCGCCCACCGCGGCGACGTCGTCGGCGTCGTTCGGGTCGACCAGGATCCGGACGGCCACCAGGGCGTACGCGGTGCCGATGGTCTCGGTCCGCACCTGGTGCGTGCCGGCGTCGTGCAGGATCGTCGTGACGAAGTGGTCGTTGTTGACCACCATCGCCGAGAGGTAGCGGCCCTGGGTGTCCGGCAGGGTGAGCGCGAAGCCGTTGCTGGCATCGACGATCGCGAAGCTGTAGAGCGTGTCCCGGTTGAGCCGGATCACGGTCTGCTCATCGATCGATGCCGGCGTGCTGTTGTGCCGGAACTGGTTGATGCCCCCGGCACCGAGCTGGATGTCGTTGAACATCCGGTCGGTCTCGGCGCGGACGAAGTTGTCGGTGTTGACGTGCGTGCTCATGCGCTTCTCCTCAGCATCCACGCTTCTCGAACGTTTCCACCGACGAGTATGTCGACGTGGGCAAGTACTCGCCCATGACGGCCTTCTCGTCGCCGGGCTTCGACGTGTTCTGCACCGCGTGGGTGAAGCGCTTCGAGGGCAGCATGTTCCGGATCAGGATCAGGTCGTCGTCAGGGTGTCCCGCACCGTCACCACGGCGCGGGGCCTCGACCCAGGTGACCCCGCACCGGCGGACGGCGTTGCTGGGCCGGTCGGCGGCACTGCTGATCACGATCGTGTAGCGGCCCTTGCGGTTGGTGACCACGTCCTCGTCGTTGACGCAGTCCTGGACGCGGGTGGTCGCCATCGACTCGTTGGTGCACAGCGACCAGTACCGCATGTCCACCTTCGCGGTCATCCGCTTCTCCCGGTGCAGCGTGCTCGGGGTCACCGGCAGGGTGCCCCGCAGGGTGAGGACGGGACCGTGGCTGCGGCTGGCCTGGGTGCTGACGTACTTGTTGTCGATGTTGGCGTACTGCTGGTTGATCCGCTCCGGGTTCCCCGAGCACTGGTCGAAGTAGGTGCACTGGATCCCGAAGTTGGTGTTGTAGTACGCGATCCAGCGCGGGTCCTTGAGCGCCGGGAACGTGGCGGGCTTTCCGGGCTGGTCCCGCAGGGCGCGGTACATCGGCATCGGCAGGACGGCCACGGCCGGCTTGGTGCGCGAGGCCTCCAGGGCGGTGCAGGCCTTGGTGCCGCGCAGCACGGTGCCGTCGGCCAGGGTGAGGCGCGGCTGGGGGAGACCGGCGCCGCCGGCGATGCCGCGTCCCCGGTCCGGCAGGTAGACGCGGTACAGCAGGACCTGGGTGTCCTGCCCGGCGACGCCGGCGTAGAGGGTGTTGCGTCGACGCGGGGTCGTCGGGACCTGAGCGGCGGAGACCCGCACCGTGTAGGAGCGGTGCTTCTCGCCGTCGCGCCGGGCGCCGGGTTTGAACGGGTTGCGCGATCCCTTGTCGGGCCGGGTGCTGACGTCGTTGAGGGCGTCGACCGGCGCGTTGGTCGAGACGTCGTAGGAGTTGAGGGACTGGTACCGGGCGTGCGCGAACCGGCCGACCAGGTCGAGCTTGGCGCCGGCCGGGATCGAGAACGAGGCGGCCCAGTACATCGCGCCGGAGTCCGGGAACGCGTAGTTGTCGTCGGTCTCGTCGGCTGTGAAAGTGTGCAGCCACAAGCAGTTCCCCGGTGCCGGGGTCCGGTTCGCGGTGGTGGGCGCGGTCGTTGGCGGGGCGGTGGTCGCGGAGGTGGTTGCGGAGGCGCTGCCGAGAGGGAGTACGGCGGCGAGGGTGGCGGTGGTCAGTCCAGCCAGCGCTGCGTTGAGCCAGGTGGTTCGCATGATTCGTTTCCTTGGTCGTTCGGTGGTGGTCAGTGGGTGGAGGCGAGGTCGGTCGCCCGGGTGCGGTTGCTCAGCGTCATCACGCCGTCCTCGATCCGACGGTGGCGCAGCGTGATCAGGTCGCTCGGATAGCTCATCCCCAGCCGCCACGGCTTGTGGCTGCCGGCCCGGGGGAGTCGGTCGAGGGCGCGCAGGACGTAGCCGGCGGAGAAGTCCATCAACGGGGTGGTCTCTAGGTCCGGGTCGTCGTTGACCGGGACCGCGATCTCGTGCCCGGTCAGGTCGAGCTGGCGCAGCAGCCGGACGACGTACTCGGCGACGAGGTCGGCCTTCAGCGTCCACGACGAGTTGGTGTAGCCGACCGTGAAGGCGAAGTTCGGGACGCCGCTGAGCATCATCCCCTTGTAGGCGATCGTCTCGGAGATGGTCACGGGCTCGCCGTCGACGGTGAGCTCGAGCCCGCCGAACGCCATCAGGTTGAGACCTGTCGCGGTGACGACGATGTCGGCGTCGAGGTGCTCGCCCGACACCAGGCGGATCCCGGTCTCGTCGAACCGGTCGATCCGTGCGGTCACGATCTCGGCCTCGCCGCTGGAGAGGGCGTTGAAGAGGTCGTTGTCCGGCACCGCGCAGAGCCGCTGGTCCCACGGGTCGTAGGTCGGCGTGAAGTGGCTGTCGAGGTCGTACCCGGCGGGCAGGGCCCGGGCCTGCGAGGCCCGGATGAACCGCCGCGCGGCGCGCGGGAACCTCTGGCAGAACGTGTAGACGCCCCACTGCTTGCCGACGTTCTTCCACCGGGCGGCGGCGTAGCCGAGGCGGTCGCCCAGGACCCGGTGCAGGGCGACGGCGATCCGGTCGGTCGAGGGCAGGTTCATCACGTACGTCGGCGAGCGCTGCAGCATCGTCACGTGCGCGGCCTCCTTCACCATCGCCGGGACCAGTGTCACGGCGGTGGCGCCGGAGCCGATCACGACGACCCGCTTGCCGGTGTGGTCGAGCTCGGTCGGCCAGGCCTGCGGGTGGACGACGGTCCCGGCGAAGTCGTCGATCCCCTCGAAGTGCGGGGTGAAGCCGGCGGCGTGGTCGTAGTAGCCGGCACAGGACCAGAGGAACGCGCAGGTCACCTGCTGCTCCCGGCCGCCGGTTTCGAGGGTCACGGTCCACCGGGCGCGGGTGCTGGACCACGAGGCGGCGACGACCCGGGTGTTGAACCTGATGTGGCGGTCGATCCCGGCCTCGTAGGCGGCACCCCGGATGTAGTCGCGGATCGCTGGACCGTCGGCGATCGACTTCGCCTCCGTCCAGGGCCGGAACCGGTAGCCGAGCGTGTGCATGTCCGAGTCGGAGCGGATCCCGGGGTAGCGGAACAGGTCCCAGGTGCCTCCGATCTCGGCGCGTGACTCGACGATCAGGTAGGACCAGGTCGGCAGGCCCGTCGCGAGATGGTGCGCGGCGCCGATCCCGGACAGGCCGGCACCGACGATCAGGACGTCGACGTGCGGAACGGGTGCGTCGTGTGGCGTGGTCATGGATCCCCTCCTCATGTGACCTGTGGTCATATGACCGCTGGTCACATTAGGCTGACGTGATCCAGAACACAAGACCCGAGGAGTCCCATGACGCCCGATTCCCTGTTCGTGGTGCCCCGTCGCCCCGATCTCGAAGTGCGTGAGCTGCGTCCGAGGGCAGCCGCGCACGCCGGCCCGCCGCTGCTCTTCGTCCACGGCCTCGGCCACGGGGCCTGGTGCTGGGGCCCGTGGATGCACCGGGCTGCGGCGACCGGATGGTCGTCGTACGCCGTGTCCCTGCGCGGGCACGCCGGCAGCGCCGGCAACGTGCGACGGGCGCGACTGGCCGACTACGTCGACGACGTCACGGCCGTCATCGACGCCCTCGACGAGCCGCCCGTCCTGGTCGGCCACTCGATGGGTGGCCTGATCGTCCAGCGGGTGATGGCGCGCCGAGCCGTGCACGCGGGGGTCCTGGTCGCCTCGATCGGTCCGCGTCCGGCGATCGGGTCCTTCCTGTCGGTCCTGCGGGCGCACCCGGGCGACGCCCTGGCGATGAGCGTGGGCCGCACCCTGCCGATGCGGACGGGCTACCTGTTCGAGCGGCTCGGTCCCGGGGAGGCCGGGTACTGGGCGGGCCAGTGCGGTCCGGAGTCGCCGTGGGTCCAGCTCCAGCTGCTGTTCCACCGTCCGCCGGAGCGGCCGATCAACCGGGCGCCGGTCCTCGTGCTCGGGGCGCGGCGGGACCGGTTGGTGCCGATCGCCGACCTGCGTCGGACGGCCGAGTACTACGACGCCGAGCTGCGCGAGTTCGACCGTGCCGGGCACAACCTGATGCTGGACACGGATTGGGAGCAGCCGCTGGACGCGCTGGTGGGCTGGGCCGCCAAGCTGCGCCCGGTGGCCCTAGGTCGCGGAAGTGCGGTGTCTCACGCCTCCATCTCGAGGTCCAGGTCGCCCGACTCAGCCCAGGCGCCGTTGGCCACCCAGCGCCGGACGTCGGCGATCGTCGAGCGCTGAGCCTCCCTGCGGGTCTCGAGGGAGACGTCCATCGGCTGGGCGTGGAAGAACTTCACGTCGGTGATGCCTGCGAGCCCGAAGATCGAGCGCAGGTAGCTCTCCACGAAGTTCAGCGGGGCCAGGTGCTCCTGGGAGTAGTCACCGCCGCTGGAGGCGACCACCACCATCTGCTTGCCGTGCACCAGCGGTTCCGGCACCCCGGCGGCGTTGTACTGGAAGAGGTAGCCGGGTTGGACGATCGCGTCGATGTAGTACTTGAGTGCGTACGGGATGCCGAAGTTCCACATCGGCACCGTCAGGAGGTAGAGGTCGGCGGCGAGGAAGTTCTGGATCGCCCCCTCGATCTCCGCCCAGGACCCGCGGGCGTCCTCGTCGATCGGTTGCCCGGTCATCAGCGCGTACTTGGTCTTGATGTTCACCCCGGCGACGGCGGGGAGGTCGGCGCGGAAGAGATCGAGCGTCTCGATCTCCAACCCGTCGTAGTGGTTCTCGAGGGCTTCGAGCAGGGCGGCCGAGATCCGGCCGGTGTTGGAGGCGAGGCCCCGTGGTGTGGCGACGATGTGCAAGAGCCGTGTGCGCACGTGATGTCCCTTCGCGTGTCCCGAAAAGCACGCTCTCCCATGGCGCCCGGCGGCGCAACGTGTCACTCGCGAGTCAACCTAGAACCGGTTCTTGTCGGGTGACATCATCGGAATTTGGGCTGTTGTGTGTGACGCCGGCGTTACGTTTCCCGCAGCATCTCGGCCAGACGTGATGTCGTGCGCCAGTTGCGCAGCGTCAACGACGCGTAGGC
The DNA here is from genome assembly GCF_055391175.1 of Nocardioides sp. JCM 18999. Classification (NCBI taxonomy): domain Bacteria; kingdom Bacillati; phylum Actinomycetota; class Actinomycetes; order Propionibacteriales; family Nocardioidaceae; genus Nocardioides; species Nocardioides sp. JCM 18999. The sequence continues at coordinate 1,878,616 of NZ_AP043887.1, read as the reverse complement.
GGGCGAGCCGACGACCTTGTTGACCCGCGATCGAGAGGCCAGCGCGGCGATCCGCCGGTGGTAGAAGGCGCGCTCGCCGAAGGTGACCACGTCGACCTCCGGATGCGTCGGGACGTGCGGCGAGACGTCGTCGGCCGCGATGCCGATGAAGAAGGCGACGTCGTACCGGTAGGTCTCCGGGTCGTCACCGAACCCGGCCGGTGCTTCGGCGACCACCTGCTCGTAGGCGGCCTCGTCCAGGACCAGCACCCGGATCAGCGCACTGTCGAGCTCGAACGCGGTGGGCAGCCGAGTCTCGATCCAGTCGGCGACCTGGGCGGCGGTGTCGTCGGACTCGAGCACCACGTTGCCGCTCTGGATGTAGGTCCGGACCGCGGAGTAGCGCTCCGACAGCACGGCGGCGAGCGCGGCCATCGGCACCTTGTTCTTGCCGCCGACGTTGATGCCGCGGAGCAGGACGACGTACCTCATCTCGCTCAATCTACGCACGCGGCCCGACCGGGAGCCGCACAATCGCTGCCATGGCTCCCTCCCGCTCGCAGCGCATCTCCACCGCGATCGCCGGTGTTGCCGTCGTCGGTGTCGCCGCGGTCGTCCTGGTCAGCCGGATCACCGGGCCCCCGTCCTCCAACCCGCACGCGAAGGTCCTCGCCGACCACACGCCGGTGAACTCGAGCAACCAGCAGTGGAAGAGGATCGAGTACCACGGGGTCACCGTCGACATCCCTCGGAACTGGATCCCCCTGGACACCGGCAACTGCGAGTTCGCCCACGAGCGGTGGGCGCTCGCCAGCAGCGATCCGTGCGAGTACGACGGCGGGCTGATCTTCTACGGTGCCACGACCGCGGACCCGGCCACCGGCCCGGGCGTCACCGCGATCCCGCCCGGCGGCGGTGAGCCGGCCTGGGGTGGCTGGGTCGGGGCCACCGGAACCGACTGGGACGTCTATGCCTCCGACGACGACCGCGACGTGGTGCGCCGGATCCTGGGGTCGGTCCGGCCCTGACTCACGTTCGGGCTCACGTCCGCGGGTCGTGCGACGCGTCGGCGTACATCCGCCCGCACCGGTGGGTGGTGAGGGCGCGAGGCCGCAGCTCGTAGTGCCACGGCTCGTTGCGGTAGGTCCGGCACAGCCCGTACCGAGCGCCGTGCCGAGCGAGCCATCGCTGCGCATCGCGGTAACCGACGTCGATCGCGTCACCGGTCTCGTGCCGCGACGTGCCCGGTCGCGCGACCCAGCGAGCGGCCTCGGCCCGCGAGCCGTACTTCGCCACCGCCTCGCGCCACAGCCGCTGCTGGTGCCGGTGCGAGCGCCATCCGCTGGTCACCCGGATCGTGACGCCCTTACTACGTGCTGCCTTCGTCGCCGACTGCAGGGCCTGGCGCAGGGCTGGGTCGAGCTTGGTGATCTTCATCGGCTGCTTGGCCGCTGCCGCCGAGGCCGGTGCCGTCGGGCCGGTGAGGCCGGCGAGCAACGCGACGGTCAGGACGACCGTGGCTGCGACGGAGACCGGCAGGCGCATGTCCCTATCTGACCACACCCCGGAGAGGCGTTCAGTCGTCGCGGACCCGGCCGCGCAGCGACTTGGTCCGCCCGGCGAGCTTCTTGGACTCGACCCGCCGGCGCTGCGAGGCCCGGCTCGGTTTCGTGGGGCGACGTGGGGGAGGCGGCGGTGCCAGTGCTTCGCGCAGCAGGGCGACGAGCCGGTCCCGCGCGGCACCGCGGTTGCGCAGCTGGGAGCGGTGCTCGGACGCCGTCACGACGACGTAGCCCTGGGTGAGGGAGGTCGAGAGCACCCGGACCAGCCGGGCGCGCTGGGCTTCGCTGAACGCGGTCGAGGTGCCGGGGGAGAAGCGCAGCTCGACCCGGGAGTCGGCGGTGTTGACCGACTGACCGCCCGGCCCGGGGGATCGGGAGAACCGCTCGAGCAGCTCGCTCGCCGGGATCGTGGTGCCGGCCGGCAGGCCGGGGCCGGGCGGGACGACGAGGTCCGGCTGACTCATGCCTCGCGCCTCAGGCCACGGCTCGGGTGGCGAGCCCGGCGAGGAGGAGGTCGAGGCCGAGCTCGAAGGCCCGATCGGCCCGCGTGCGCCCCGAGTCGGCGGCGAGGATCGCCTGCTGCAGCTCGGGGGTCCGGGCGTGCTCGGCGTTCCACACCTCGTCGGGCGCGACCAGGTCGAGGGCCGAGCCGATCACGAAGCTGTCCACCACCGTGATCACGTCGAGCAACCGCTCGGTCGAGACCCCGGCCGTGGTGAGGATCCGGGCGAGGTCGTCGTAGATCCGCATGGCGTCCGGTGCGGAGACGGTCTGGGCGGTGAGGAAGGGCACCAGGCGGGGATGGGCGGCGAAGGCGTCGCGGTAGTGGCGCAGCAGGTCCCGGACCTGCGACTCCCACGGGGTGCCGGCGTCGTCGGGCACCGCGGGCATCGACTCGAAGACCAGTGCCCGCATCGCCTCGACGATCTGGGCCTTGCCCGACGCGTGGTTGTAGAGCGAGGACGGACGCACGTCGAGCTTCGTCGCGACCTGCGCGATCGTGAACTCGCCGTGGGCGTCGACGAGCGCGAGTGCTGCGGCCGCGATCCCCTCGACCGAGAGCAGCGGTGTCGTCGGTCGTCCCATGACCATCTCCTTGCGTCGGGCCGCCATCCTACTGTAAAACGAATGCCGTTCGTTTAATGGGCGCGAGCCCACGTCGAGAAGGAACCCACCATGCAGGTCATCACCGCAGCCGGCCTCCCGTCCCCTGCGCGCGTCGAGGAGCCGACGCGTGGCACCGTCCGCGTCGGGCTCGTCCAGCACGCCTGGCGCGAGGACCACGAGGCGCTGGTCGCCGTCCTCGACGAGGGGATCGCCGCTGCGGCCGCGGCCGGGGCGCAGATCGTCTTCCTGCCCGAGCTCACGCTGTCGCGCTACCCGGCGTTCGAGGAGCCGACCGGCGTGCCCGCCGATCTCGCCGAGGACCTGGCCACCGGCCCGACGGTCGCCTTCGCGGCCGCCGCCGCGCGCAAGCACGGAGTCCACGTGCACGCCTCGCTCTACGAGAAGGCCGACCCCGAGGCCACCGGCGACGGGCTCGGCTTCAACACCGCGGTCCTGGTCGGCCCGACCGGCGAGCTGCTCGCCCGCACCCGCAAGACCCACATCCCGGTCACCGAGGGCTACGTCGAGGACAAGTACTTCCGGCCGGGCCCGGCCGCCGACGCCTACCCCGTCCACGCCGTCGACACGCTCGACCTCCAGCTGGGCATGCCGACCTGCTGGGACGAGTGGTTCCCCGAGGTCGCCCGGCTCTACGCCCTGGGCGGCGCCGACCTGCTGGCCTACCCGACCGCGATCGGCTCCGAGCCCGACCACCCGGACTTCGACACCCAGCCGCTGTGGCAGCAGACGATCACCGGGCACGCCATTGCCAACGGGCTCTTCCTGGTGGTGCCGAACCGCACGGGTGACGAGGGTCGGATCCAGTTCTACGGCTCGTCCTTCATCGTCGACCCCTACGGCCGGGTCCTCGCCCAGGCGCCGCGGGACGAGGAGGCGGTCCTGGTCGCCGACCTCGATCTCGACCAGCGCCGCGACTGGCTGACGCTCTTCCCGTTCCTGAGCACCCGTCGCCCGGACAGCTACGCGGGCCTGCTGTGAGCGCCGGTACGCCGACCTGGCGGATGCCGCCGGAGACGGCGGCGCACGAGTGCACCTGGATGGCGTGGCCGTCGTCGGGCTACACCCTGGGCGACACCCCGGCCGAGGCCGACGAGGCTCGCGCCACCTGGGCCGCGGTCGCGCACGCGATCGCCGAGTTCGAGCCGTTGAAGATGGTGGTCGACCCCTCGGCCCTGGGTGACGCGCGCCGCTGGTTGAGCGGCTCGATCGAGCTGTTCGAGGCCCCGCTCGACGACGCCTGGATGCGCGACATCGGGCCGACCTTCGTCGTGGGAGAACAGGGTCTCGGTGCGGTCGACTGGGTCTTCAACGGCTGGGGCGCCCAGGAGTGGGCGAGCTGGGAGCACGACGCCGCGATCGGGCGCCGGATCGCCGTCTGGTCGGGCGCTACCCTGATCAGCTCGGAGATGGTCAACGAGGGCGGAGGCATCCACGTCGACGGCGCCGGCACGGTCCTCGTCACCCGCACCGTCCAGCTCGACCCGGGCCGCAACCCGGGGTGGACCGAGGCTCGGGTCGAGGCCGAGCTGCGTCGCACCCTCGGGGTCGAGCGGGTCGTCTGGCTCGAGCGGGGACTGACCCGCGACTACGACGAGTTCGGCACCCGCGGCCACGTCGACATCGTCGCGGCGATGCCGGAGCCCGGCGTCGTCCTGCTGCACGCCCAGCCCGACCCGGCCCACCCCGACCACGCGGTCGCCCGTGACCTGCGGGCCGACCTGCCCGGCGGGTTCCGGATCGTCGACGTGCCCGCGCCGCAGCGGCTCGAGGACGAGCACGGGCCGGTCGACCAGAGCTACATCAACCACTACGTCTGCAACGGCGCCGTGGTGGCGTGCAGCTTCGACGACCCGAGCGACGGGCCGGCCCAGGAGATCCTGGCGGCGGCGTACCCGGGCCGGCAGGTGGTGGCCGTCGACGCACGGCCCTCTTCGACCGCGGCGGCGGGATCCACTGCATCACGCAGCAGCAGCCCGCGATCGCCACGTCCTAGCGGCTCAGGACTCCGGCGTCGGTGCGTCGTCCAGGCGGAGCTGGAGGAAGGTCAGGTCGAGCCACCGGCCGAACTTCATCCCCGCCTGGGCGATCGTGCCGACGTGGGTGAAGCCAAGCCGCTCGTGCAGCCGGATCGAGCCGGCGTTGCCCGCGTCGATGCCGGCGACCATGACGTGCTTGCCGGAGGTCCGCGCCCGGGCGATCAGCGCCTCCATCAGCCGGCTCCCGACGCCGTTGCCGCGCTGGTCGCCGCGGACGTAGACGGAGTGCTCCACGGTGAGGCGGTAGCCGTCGTGCGGCCGGTAGGCGCCGTAGGTGGCGTAGCCCACCGTCTCCTCGACGCCCGCCTCGTCGACGACGACGGCGACCAGCACCGGGAAGCCGCCACCCTCGCGCTCGTCGAGCCAGGCGATCCGGTTGTCCTCGTCGACCACGACGTCGTTCCAGATCGCGGTGGTGTGCGCGACCGCGTCGTTGTAGATCGCGGTGATGGCGGGGATGTCGCGGTGGTGCGCCTCTCGGATCTGCATGGAGACATTGTGGAGCACCGATGCTTGACAAAGCGCCCCAGGATCCGTCAGATTGAACGCCGTTCAAACTTTGAACAGCGTTCAAACTTTCTGGGAGAGCACCATGACCACTCACGACGTGATCGTCGTCGGCGCCGGGGTGACCGGCCTGACCGCCGCCTACCGCCTGACGCAGGCCGGCCAGGACGTGCTGGTCCTCGAGGCGCGCGACCGGATCGGCGGTCGGCTGCTCACCGAGACCCATGCCGGGATCAGTGCCGAGCACGAGGCGGCCTTCGAGGTCGGCGGCCAGTGGGTCTCTCCCGACCAGACCGCGCTGATCGAGATGATCGACGAGCTGGGTCTGACCACGTTCGCCCGCTACCGCGAGGGTGAGTCGCTCTACGTCAACCGCCAGGGTGCCGCGCTCCGCTTCACCGAGGACCTCCCGGTCTCGGACTCCACCAACGCCGCGATCGAGGAGCTCACCAAGAAGCTCGACGCCCTCGTCGCCGAGACCGACCCCGACCGGCCGTGGACCCACCCCGACGCGGCCTACCTGGACAGCGTTGCCTTCACCACCTGGCTGCGTGACCAGTGCGACGACGTCGAGGCCTGCGAGAACGTCGCGCTCTACATCGGGCCCGCGATGCTGACGAAGCCGTCGCATTGCTTCTCCGCGCTGCAGGCACTGCAGATGGCCGCCAGCGCCGGCTCGTTCAGCAACCTCGTCGACGCCGACTTCATCCTCGACCGCCGCGTCGACGGTGGTCTGGCGAGCGTCCCGGCCGCTCTGGCCGAGCGCCTCGCCGACCGGATCCGGGTCGGCGCCGACGTCACCCGGATCGAGTGGTCGGAGACGGGCGCGGTCGTGCACGTCGGCACCGAGACCTACGAGGCGAAGCACGTCGTCGTCGCCGTCCCGCCGACCGTCCAGCGCCGGATCCGGTTCTCCCCGGAGATGCCCGCCGAGCAGCGGATGGCGCGCGAGCACTCCTCGTTCGGCCTGGTGCTCAAGGTCCAGCTCGTCTACCCGACGCCGTTCTGGCGCGAGCAGGGCCTGAGCGGCACCGGCTTCGCGCCGTACGAGATGGTGCACGAGATCTACGACAACACCCCTGAGGGTGACGAGCGCGGCTTCCTGGTCGGCTTCGTCGCCGGCGAGAACGCCGACACGCTCGGCCGGCTCTCCGCCGACGACCGCCGGACCGCGATCCTGGCCTCGGCCGGTGCGTACTTCGGCGACGCGGCGCTCGAGCCGATCGTCTTCCACGAGAGCGACTGGCAGCACCAGGAGCTCACCGGCGGTGCCTACGGGACCAGCTTCGACCTGGGCGGCCTGACCCGGTACGGCGCCGAGCTCCGCACCCCGATGGGTGCCGTTCGGTTCGGCAGCAGCGATGTGGCCGGCCTCGGATTCCAGCACGTCGACGGCGCGATCCGCGTGGGCGCCGAGATCGCTGCGGAGCTGCTGGCCTGATCCGGCCGGCGGCCGATCAGCCGACCTCGGGGCCGTACCGCTCGACGCAGAACGCGGCGAGCCGGTCCACGAGGTCGGCGATCACGTCGGCCGCGTGGTGCCGCGGGTCCCAGGCGGCGTACAGGTGGATCCGCAGGGGACCGGTCGCGGTCGTGACCCCGAGCGGCACCAGGTCGAAGCGGGGGTCGTCGGAGACCACGGCCACGCCGCGGTCCGCGGCCGCCAACGCCTGGGCGACCTGCGCGTTGGTGCACTCCAGCACGTCGCTGTAGGCGAGCTCCGCCGCGTCGAGCGCGGCGTCGAGCAGCACCCGCGGCCGGAAGTCGGTCGTCATCAGCACCAGCGTGCGTGAGACCAGGTCCTCGAGCCCGATCTCACCCCGATCGGCCCACTCGTCGCTCGGCCGCACGTACGCCAGCAACGGCAGCACCGCCAGACGCCTCGAGGCCAGCGTCCGCGGCGGTGGCCGGTGCACGATCGCCAGGTCGGCGCCGGCCGAGATCGCCGCGGCCGCACCGCGAGGGTCCAGGCTCCGCAGCAGCGGCACCGGGTCGCTGGGTTGCAGCGTCGCGATGAACGGCGCCAGCACGTCGGTCAGCGTCGTGGTCGGGATCGCGACGTGCAGCCGTTCCACCTCGCCCGAGGCCAGCGCTCGGGCCGCCTCGCCGACCGCCTCGGACTCACCGAGCAGCTCGCGAGCGCGGGGGAGGAACTCCTCGGCCGCCCGGGTCAGCGCCAGCCGGCGACCGTCGCGCTCAAAGAGCCGCAGCCCGAGCTGCTGCTCGAGCTGACGCAGCTGGCGCGACAGCACCGGCTGCGTGATGTGCAGCTGCGTCGCCGCCTGGGTGGCCGATCCGGCGTCGGCCGTGGCGACGAAGTAGCGCAGCAGTCGCAGGTCGATCATGCGCCCAGTTAATCATGCTTGAGGAGCATGGGAACCCTGCATAACAGGTCTTGGACAGCATGTAGCGCTCGGGCGGAGAGTAGTCCCATGAGCACCACTCACGACCTCGAGCAGACCCGCCACCTGGCCACCGCCATCCCGGGCCCCCGTTCCACCGAGCTGCTGCAGCGCAAGCAGACCGCCGTCAGCGCCGGCGTCGGCATCACGCTGCCCGTCTTCGTCTCCCGCGCCTCCGGCGGCATCGTCGAGGACATCGACGGCAACCGCCTGATCGACCTCGGTTCCGGCATCGCCGTCACCACCGTCGGCAACAGCGCCGCCCGGGTCGTCGAGGCCGTCTCCGAGCAGGTCGCCGCGTTCACGCACACCTGTTTCATGGTCACCCCCTACGAGGGCTACGTCGCCGTCGCCGAGCAGCTCGCCCGACTCACCCCCGGTGACTTCGAGAAGCGCTCGGCGCTGTTCAACTCCGGCTCCGAGGCCGTCGAGAACGCGGTCAAGATCGCCCGCTCGTTCACCGGCAAGGACGCCGTCGTCGTCTTCGACCACGCCTACCACGGCCGGACCAACCTGACGATGGCGATGACCGCCAAGAACATGCCGTACAAGCACGGCTTCGGTCCGTTCGCCGCCGAGGTCTACCGCGCCCCGATGTCCTACCCGTTCCTCGACGGCGAGGCCGTCGACGGTCCCGCCGCCGCGGCCCGCACGATCTCCCAGATCGAGGCCCAGGTCGGCGCGGAGAACCTCGCCGCGATCGTGATCGAGCCGGTCCAGGGCGAGGGCGGCTTCATCGTCCCGGCCCCCGGCTTCCTGGCCGCGATCTCCGAGTGGTGCACCGCCAACGACGTCGTCTTCGTCGCCGACGAGGTCCAGTCCGGCTTCGGCCGCACCGGCGCCTGGTTCGCGGTCGACCACGAGGGCGTCGTCCCCGACCTGATCGTCAGCGCCAAGGGCATCGCCGGCGGCCTCCCGCTCTCGGCCGTCACCGGTCGCGCCGAGATCATGGACTCCGTGCACGCCGGCGGTCTCGGTGGCACCTACGGCGGCAACCCGCTCGCCTGCGCCGCCGCCCTCGCCGTGATCGAGACGATCGAGGCCGAGGACCTGATCACCCGCGCCCAGCAGATCGAGGCGCTCCTGGTCGGTCGCCTGCGTGAGCTCGCCGAGAAGGACCCGCGGATCGGCGACGTGCGTGGACGCGGCGCGATGATCGCGGCCGAGTTCGTCGACCCGGCCACCGGCGCGCCCGACGCGGCGCTGGCCAAGGCCGTGGCGTCGTACGCCCACACCCGTGGCGTGATCACCCTGACCTGTGGCACGTTCGGGAACGTGATCCGATTCCTGCCGCCGCTGAGCATCTCCGACGAGCTGTTGATCGAGGGCCTCGAGGTCGTCGCTTCCGGTCTGGAGGCCACCCGATGACCCTCGTCGACACCGACATCCAGACTCCGGTCGACCCGGAGCGCACCGTCCTGGACGACGCCCGCGAGCAGCTCGCCGACGCCGTCGCCGTCCTGGGCCTGCCCCGCGACGTGCACAACATGCTGGCCGAGGCCCGCCGTGAGGTCAGCGTCTCCATCCCGCTGCGTCGCGACGACGGCACCATCCAGGTGCTGCGCGGCTACCGGGTGCAGCACAACTACTCCCGCGGCCCCGGCAAGGGTGGCGTCCGCTTCGACGCTCGCGTCGACCTCGACGAGGTGCGCGCGCTGGCGATGTGGATGACCTGGAAGTGTGCCCTCCTCGACGTGCCCTACGGCGGCGCCAAGGGTGGCGTCCAGGTCGACCCGCGCAACTACAGCAAGGCCGAGCTCGAGCGGATCACCCGGCGCTACACGTCCGAGATCGCGCCGCTGATCGGCCCGAACCAGGACATCCCGGCGCCCGACATCGGCACCGACGAGCAGACCATGGCCTGGATGATGGACACCTACTCCGTCGGCCAGGGCCACACGGTCCTCGGCGTCGTCACCGGGAAGCCGATCGCCCTGGGCGGTTCGCAGGGCCGGGCCGCCGCCACCTCGCGCGGCGTCACGGCGATCTCCGTGGAGGCGCTGCGCCACCTCGGCATCGCCCCCGACCAGGCGACCGCCGCGGTCCAGGGCTTCGGCAAGGTGGGTCGCGGCGCGGCCCGCTTCCTCGCCGACGAGGGCGTCAAGGTGCTCGCCGTCAGCGACGTGTACGGCGCCATCCAGTGCGACGCCGGTCTCGACCTGCCCGCCCTGGAGGCCCACGTGGACGCCACCGGCTCCGTCGTCGGCTTCCCTGGCTCCACCGCGATCTCGGGCGAGGACGTGCTCCTCGCCGACGTCGACCTGCTGGTCCCCGCCGCGATCGAGGGTGTCCTGCACGCCGGCAACGCCGGTCACGTCCGGGCGCGCCTGATCGTCGAGGGCGCCAACGGCCCGCTCACCGCCGACGCCGACCGGATCCTCGCCGAGCGCAACGTGCTCGTCGTCCCGGACATCCTGGCCAACGCCGGTGGTGTGGTCGTGTCCTACTTCGAGTGGGTCCAGGCCAACCAGTCCTACTGGTGGACCGAGGCCGAGGTGAACGAGAAGCTCGTCGTTCGGATGACCCGCGCCTGGCACGAGGTCCTCGACTACTCCACCACCCGCAACCTGTCCCTGCGTCTGGCCGCCACCTGCCTGGCCGTCGAGCGCGTCTACCAAGCCCACGAAGTGCGAGGCCTCTACCCGTGACCGATCTGTCCGTCCGTCCCGACACCACCTACATCGAGGCGCTCAACGCCGAGCTCGGCGTCCTGGTCGGGGGCCTGTGGCGTCCCGGCACCGGCGGCGTCTTCGACGTCGAGAACCCGGCCACCCGTGAGGTCGTCGCCCAGGTCGCCAACGGCACCACCGTCGACGCCACCGCTGCCGTCGACGCCGCCGCCGAGCGGCTCCCGGCCTGGTCCAAGGTGCCGCCGCGCACTCGCAGCGACCTGCTCTCCAAGGTGCGCGAGCTGATGCTGCGCGACGCCGAGGAGCTGGCCGCCCTGATCGCGTTGGAGAACGGCAAGTCGCTCTCCGACGCCCGGGGTGAGGTCGTCTACGCCGCGGAGTTCTTCCGGTGGTACGCCGAGGAGGCCGTGCGTCCGCACGGCGACTTCGGCTCCTCGCCGGCCGGCGGGTCCCGGATCATCGTCACCCACAAGCCGGTCGGTGTGGCCGCGCTGGTGACGCCGTGGAACTTCCCGGCCGCGATGGCGACCCGCAAGATCGCCCCCGCCCTGGCCGCCGGCTGCACGGTCGTGCTCAAGCCGGCCTCGGAGACCCCGCTGACGGCCCTGGCGATCGCCCGGCTGATCAGCGAGGCCGGCATCCCCGACGGCGTGGTCAACGTCGTCCCGGGCACCGACTCCGCGAGCATCGTCACCACCTGGCTCGAGGACCCCCGGGTCCGCAAGATCTCCTTCACCGGTTCCACCGGTGTGGGTCGGATCCTGCTGCGCCAGGCCGCCGACCGGGTGGTCAACACCTCGATGGAGCTGGGCGGCAACGCCCCGTTCGTCGTCACCGCGTCGGCCGACATCGCCGCGGCGGTGGACGGCGCGATGATCGCGAAGTTCCGCAACGGCGGGCAGGCCTGCACCGCGGCCAACCGGTTCTACGTGCACGCCGACGTGGCGGACGAGTTCGCCGCCCGGCTCGGCGCCCGGGTCGAGGCCCTCAAGGTCGGTCCGGCCGAGGCCGGCAGCGACATCGGGCCGCTGATCTCGGCCAAGGCGCTCGCCTCGGTCACCCGCCTGGTCGACGATGCCGTCACCTCAGGGGCTCGGATCGCGCACCGCTCGTCGCTGCCGACCGAGGACGGCTACTTCTACCCGGCCACGGTCGTCGTCGACGTACCGGCGGGGTCGGAGCTGGTCTCGGAGGAGATCTTCGGGCCGGTCGCGCCGATCGTGACGTGGCGCGAGACCGACGAGCTGCTCGAGCTGGTCAACGACTCCGAGTTCGGCCTGGCCGCCTACGTGTACGCCGAGCTGGGGGAGGCGCTCCGCCTCGCCGAGCAGGTCGACGCCGGCATGGTCGGCGTCAACCGAGGTCTCGTCTCCGACCCGGCCGCGCCGTTCGGCGGGGTCAAGCAGAGCGGCATCGGGCGTGAGGGTGCCCGGGTCGGTCTCGAGGAGTACACCGAGACGCAGTACCTCAACGTCGACTGGAGCTGATCCAGCCGCAAAGTGTCACCGTGACCCTTTCAAAGTGTCACGGTGACGCTTTGCGCCAGAAGTGACAGCTCGCAACTGTCGCGAATGGCGCGGAGTGTCACCGTGACAGTTTGCGGGGCGGCAGGGGAGTGCTCCTTCACAGGAGGGCGCGGGTGTGGGCGAGAGCGCTCGCCCGCAGCCCGCGTCCTCCGCCGGTGACGATCCCGACGCTGAACCCGTCCCACATCGCCCGCAGGCGCTCTGAGAGCCCTGCGGGATCTTCGGCATCCGTGTGCACCTTCCGGATCAGCCGCTCCAGGTCGACGTGCCACTCCGCGTCGATCTCACGCTGCGCCTCGGCCAGCTCCGGGTGGTAGGGCGAGCGCGCCCACAGCTCGAGCCACAGCTGCCAGCGCGGATCCTTCTCGTCGATGGCCAGGTAGACGTCGGCGAACTCGACGACGTCCTGCACCGGCTCGCGCTGCGTCGCGTACGCCGCCTCACTCCAGCGCAACGTCTCCAGTAGCAGCCCGTCGCGGGTCTTGAAGTAGTAGAGGAGATGGCCACCGCTGGTGTCCAGCCGCGCCGCCAGCGAGGACATCGTCAGCTTCCCGAGACCGTGCTCGGCAACCATCTCGAGCGCGGCGCTGAGCACCTGCTCACGGTCGAGGCGGCGGTGAGGGCGAGTCGTGGACACGGCGGGGGTCGCTTTCTCGGGGCGAACTTGCGGACAGGGGTTGACATTAGCGGTGATCCAGGTCACTTTGTACGTCGTTCAAAGTTTTGAATGCCATTCAAACGGCATCTCCTGAGAGGCCGGTCAGTGACCGATTCCATGATTCTCGCCGCCGACGAGGCGGGCACCCCGATCGAGGCCGAGCGCAAGCTCGCCCGGGTCCTGGGCCCTGGTGCCGCCGTCCTGCTGGTGCTCTCCTGCATCACCCCGGCCTCGAGCCTCTTCATCATCGTCCCCGAGGTCTTCGCCTCCCAGGGCAGCGGCGCGGTGCTGACCATCGTCGCCGGCGTCCTGATCTCCCTGGCCGTCTGCGCCTGCTACGCCGAGCTGGGCACCCGCACCGCCAGCTCCGGCGGCGAGTACGCGATGGTCACCCAGACCCTGGGCAAGGCGGCCGGGTGGCTCACCTTCGCCCTGGCCGGCATCCAGCTGTGGGTGATCCCGCCGATCATCGCGCTGGGCACCGCCGACTACCTCAGCGACCTGATCGACCTGCCGCGCGCCGCCACCGGCGCCGTGGTGATGCTGATCGCCACCGCGACCGCCATCCTGGACGTGAAGTCCAACGCTTTCGTCACCGCGATCTTCCTGGCGCTGGAGATCCTCGCCGCCGCCGTGGTCACCGTGCTGGCCCTGATGAACGTCCAGCGTGGACCGGCCGAGCTGGTCCACCCGCACGTCTCCGGCCCGAACGGCCTGGAGCCGTTCACGATGGCGATGCTCATCTCCGGGCTGGCCGTCGGCACCTTCGTGGTGAGCGGCTTCAACACCGCGGCCTACCTCGCCGAAGAGGTGGTCAACCCGCGCCGCAACGTCGCCCGCGTCATCTTCACGTCGCTCGGCCTCGGCGCGATCGTGATCCTGGTCCCGACCATCACGACCGTCCTCGCCGTCGGCGACGTCAGCGACCTGGCCACCGGCAACTTCTCCGAGTTCGTGCACGAGTGGGGCGGCCAGGGCATCGGCGTCGCCGTCAACGTGGCGATCGCGATCGCGATCCTCAACGCCGTCATCGTGATGGTGCTGCAGAACGGTCGCGTCGTCTTCGCCTCCGGGCGTGACCGCTGCTGGCCCGCCGCGGTCAACGAGTTCCTCACCCGGCTGCACCCGCGGTTCGGCACCCCGTGGATCGCCACCCTCGCCGTCGGCGTCCCCGGCGCCGTGCTCGCCTACGCCGTGAACGTGGAGTCCCTGCTCGGGATCACCTCGATCGTGCTCGCCGTGATGTACGTCGTCATCGCCGTCGCCTCGATCCGCGGCCGCTGGCTGCCCACCACGGTCGCGAGCTGGAAGATGCCGCTCTGGCCGCTCGCGCCCGTGCTGGTGATCATCGCCGTCGGGTACGCGGTCTTCGGCTCCTCCACGGCCGACCTGCTGATCACCGCAGGCATCCTGATCGCCGCGATGGGCTACTACGCGCTGTACCTCGCCCCCCGCTCCGGCGACCGCTTCGTGGTCGTCGACCCCGAGGACGACGTCAACGACTGACCCCTTCGCCGAGATGGCCCGTCTGGTCCACCGAGATGGCCCGTCTGGTCCGCCGAGATGGCCGGAGCAGTCCGAGCGGGATGATCGCGAGGGTGGCGACACCCGCGGCGAGGAACGGCAACCACGCGAGTACGTCGCCAGCGGCGGCGCGGCTCCCGAGGACTGCGCCGAGGGCGATCCCGAGGTTGAGCGTCGTGATCAGGATGCTGCCGGCAGTGCTGCGGAACTGCTCCGACGCGACCCGCATCACCTGGGCCTGCAGCACCACCGGAAGCACGCCGATCAGGGCACCCAGGATGGTGACGAGGGCGACGTAGGCGAACGGATCGTGCGCCAGGCCGAGGCCCGCCATCGTGGCGGCGAGCAGCAGGGTCGTGACCGGAAGTGCGGACGAGGGCCAGCGGTCGCTGATCCTGCCGGCGCCGAGGACCCCGACCAGGCCACCCAGGCCGCTGGCGAGCAGGACCCCGGCCATCGAGCCGGCCGTGATCCCGGCGACCGCCGCGCTGGTGGGCACGATGAAGGTGAACAGTCCGTAGAAGCCGATCAGGGCGAAGAACCCGCCGCCGGCCACCAGCAGCACCGGACGCGCTGAGCGGTCCCACCGCTCGCCCGCCGAGGCCGCCGTCGCCTCGCCGACGGGCCGGGGTGCCAGCACAGAGATCGCCGCGGCGCTGACGACTCCGGCCAGCGCCAGCGCCACGAAGGTCACCCGCCAGCCGGCCCGATGGGCGAGCGCGGTGCCCAGCGGCAGCCCGAGCAGGCTCGCCAGGGTGGGGCCGGCCAGCACGATCGCCAGGGCTCGGCCGACCCGGTCGGGGGCGACCAGCGAGACGGCGTACGCGACGACGACGGCCCAGAAGAGGCCGTGGGCGGCCGCTGCGACGACCCGTGCCGCCACCGCGACCGGGTAGGAGGGGGCGAGCGCTGTGGCCAGGTTGGCCGCCGCCATCACGCCCAGGCTCACGAGGAGAACGGGCTTGCGGTGCCACCGCAAGGTCAGTCGCACCAAGGGGATGGCGGTCAGCGCGATCGTCCCCGCCCAGACCGTGACGAGCAGGCCGGCCGTCGCCTCACTGACGGCGAGCGAGGTGCTCAAGGAGTCGAGGACGCCGGCGGGCATCATCTCCGCACTGACCGTCGTGAACGTCGCGGCAGACAGGGCCAGCAGCGGCGGCAGCGAGCTCGTTGATCGACTCATGCCGCCAACGTAAACTTTGACGTTGATGTCAAGGTCAAGCGGAATCGGGAGGACGCATGAGGATCGGTGAGCTGGCCGAGCGGACGGGTACTTCGACCCGGATGCTTCGCTACTACGAATCTCAGGACCTGCTGCGCCCCGAGCGCGGAACGAACGGGTACCGCGAGTTCAACGAGGCCGACATCGAGCGCGCCAGCACGATCGCCAGCCTGATCCGGTCCGGGCTCCCGACCCGGCTGATCCGGATCGTCCTCACCGCCGAGGACCGCCCGCAGGACTGGACGGCCGCCTGCGACGACGAGTTCGCCGCGCAGTTGCGCGCCGAGCTGAGTGCGCTCGACGACAAGATCTCGTGCCTCACCCGCAGCCGGGCCGCCGTGCGGACCTACCTCGAGCGTGCAGGTGCCTGACGCCGCGCTCTGATCTTTCGGGCCCAACGTCCCACGTCGCGCGCCGCGGCAGTCCTACGCTGCGAGAATGGCTGACATTCTTCTTGGTCTCATCGCGATCGTTGCCGGTGTGACGATGCTGTTCATCGGGCGGGTCGCGCTTCGGGTCGCTCTTCCGATCTGGGGCTTCTTCGTCGGGTTCGCCTTCGGCGCCGGGCTGGTCGCGGCCTGGGCCGACGAGAGCTTCCTCGGCACCGCGTTCGGCTGGGTCCTGGGCCTCATCTTCGCGCTGATCTTCGCGGTGCTGTCCTACCTCTACTACTGGCTCGCGATCGTCTTCGCCTTCGGTGCGTTCGGTTTCGCGATCGGTTCCGGCATCGTGACCGCGATCGGGATCGACTGGAACTGGCTCGCCGTCCTGATCGGTCTGGCCGTCGGTGTCGTCCTCGGTCTGGTCGCGGCGTTCGCGAACATGCCGATGTTCGTCATGATCGTGGCCAGCTCGGTGGCCGGCGCGTTCGGCATCGTCGGTGGCCTGATGCTGCTCTTCGGCGAGCTCAACACCTCGACGTTCACCCGCGGCGACTTCGCCGGCGCGATCGACAACAGCTGGGTCTGGACGCTCATCGTCGTCCTGTTCGCCCTGGCCGGCATCCTCATCCAGTCGGTGCAGCACGCGATCCTGCGCAGCACCGTCAATGAGGTCTGGTACGCCGAGAGCGTCTGAACCTCCGCTTCTCGCGGGGAATCTCACCGGGACGGCGATGTTTCGTGGCCGACAGCGCCATGAAACATCGCCGTTACCCGTCCCACCTAGCGTCCGGTCATGGACGTGTTCGAGGGCTACAGCACGCAGGGCGCGGCCTATGACGAGATGTTCGGGTCGGCCGGCGTGCGTCCCGGCTACCGGGCGCTGCACGACGCCCTGGGCGGCCTCGCTCCGCGCGAGCTGAAGGCCCGGGTCGACGCGCTGGCGTCGAGCTATCTCGATCAGGGCGTCACGTTCGACATCGGCGGGGAGGAGCGGGCCTTCCCGCTCGACGTCCTGCCGCGGATCATCACCGCCGCGGAGTGGGACCCGATCGAGCGCGGTGTCCGGCAGCGGGTGCTGGCCCTGGAGGCCTTCCTCGCCGACGTGTACGGCGCCGGGCAGGTGTTCACCGACCGGGTGGTGCCCCGCTCCGTGGTCACGTCGTCCTCGCACTACCACCGCGCCTGCACCGGACTGGTCTCGCCCAACGGTGTCCGGGTCCAGGTCAGCGGGATCGACCTGGTCCGCGGTGAGGACGGCGAGTTCCGGGTGCTGGAGGACAACGTCCGGGTGCCGTCCGGGGTCAGCTACGTGATGACCAACCGGCGCACCCTGGCCTCGACCCTGCCCGAGGCGTTCACCGACCACCGGATCCGGCAGGTCGCCGAGTATCCCCAACGCCTGCTCAGCGCGCTGCGTGCCTCGGCGCCGGCCGGGGTCAGCGACCCGACGGTGGTCGTGCTGACGCCGGGCGTGCACAACGGCGCCTACTTCGAGCACGCGCTCCTCGCCCGGACGATGGGGGTCGAGCTCGTCGAGGGCCGCGACCTGGAGTGCCGCCAGGGCCGCGTGATGATGCGGACCACCACCGGGCTGCGGCCGGTGCACGTGATCTACCGAAGGGTCGACGACGAGTTCCTCGACCCGCTGCACTTCCGGGCCGACTCGATGCTCGGCTGCGCGGGCCTGATCAACGCCGCCCGGGCCGGGCACGTCACGATCGCCAACGCGGTCGGCAACGGGGTCGCCGACGACAAGCTCGTCTACACCTACCTGCCCGACCTGATCCGCTACTACCTGGGCGAGGAGCCGGTGCTGCGCAACATCGACACCTGGCGGATGGCCGATCCGGGGGCGATGGAGGAGGTCCTCGACCGGCTCGCTGAGCTCGTGCTCAAGCCCGTCGACGGATCGGGCGGCAAGGGCATCGTGATCGGCCCGGCCGCGAGTCGCAGCGAGCTCGAGGCCGTTCGCGCCGCGGTGATCGCCGACCCCCGGGCCTGGATCGCGCAGCCGGTCGTGCAGCTGTCGACCGTGCCGACCTACATCAACGGCGAGATGGCGCCGCGGCACGTCGACCTGCGCCCGTTCGCGGTCAACGACGGACGCGACGTGTGGGTGCTGCCGGGCGGGCTGACCCGGGTCGCGCTGCCGGCGGGGGAGCTGATCGTGAACTCCTCGCGCGGCGGCGGGTCCAAGGACACCTGGGTGCTGGCGGGGCAACGCCGGCCGCCGGTGCTGCAGCCCGCAGACGACGTACGCGAGGTGGTGGTGCCGACCGGGCCGCGGCCGGGGGACCTGGTCCAGCAGCAGGAGCAGCAACAACAGGAACGGCAACAGCAACAGCAGGCGGAGGTGATCTCGTGCTGAGTCGGATCGCGGAGTCGCTGTTCTGGATCGGCCGGTACGTCGAGCGGGCCGAGGGGACGGCGCGGATCCTCGACGTCCAGACCCAGCTGATCCTCGAGGATCCCTCGATCGACGAACCGGCCACCTGCAGCAGCGTGCTGTCGATCATGGGGGTTCCAGCGGAGGCCGGCGAGGTCGTCACGGCTGCCGAGATGCTGCGTCGGCTCGCCTACGACTCGAGCTGCCCGACCTCGATCGCCGCCTGTCTCACTGCGGCGCGGGAGAGTGCCCGTCGGGCGCGCGAGACGCTGTCGACGTCGTTGTGGGAGTCGATCAACACCACCTAGCTGGCGATCCCGCAGGGCTCGTTCGCGACCAACCCGCAGATCTTCGGCTGGGTCCGCGACCGGGCGGCGCTGGTGAACGGCACCGCCGACTCGACGATGATGCGCGACGAGGGCTGGCACTTCCTGGTGCTCGGCCGCTCGATCGAACGCGCCGACATGACCGCGCGGCTCGTCGCCTCGACGGCGGTCGCGCACGGCGAGGCCTGGACCACGACGTTGCGGGCGTGCGGCGGTCACGAGGGCTACCTGCGGTCCCACCGGGGCACCGTCACCGATGCCGGCGCGGCGGAGTTCCTGCTCCGCGACCGGCTGTTCCCGCGCTCGGTGCTGGCCGCGCTGATCCGGGCCGAGGTCTGCCTGGTCGACCTGGAGGCCGCCGGCGGTCGGGTCGGGGTGCGGGGTGAGGCCGAACGCCTCTTCGGTCAGATCCGCGCCGACCTGGAGTACCGGACGCTGCACGACCTGCTGGTCGACCTGCCGTTCGAGATGGAGCGGTTCCAACGCGCCTGCGTCGCGGCCACCGACGCGATCTCGGGACGGTACTTCGCCGGCGCGGAGGCGCGGTTCTGGCGTGACGGCCTCAAGATCGGAGCGCTCTGATGCACCTGCGGATCGTGCACACCACCGGCTACCAGTACGAGGGGCAGGTCGCGGCGTCGTACAACGAGGCCCGGCTGACGCCGCTGACCCAGTCCGGCCAGCTGGTCACTCAGACCCGGGTCGACGTGACCCCGAAGCCGTGGACCTACGGCTACCTCGACCACTGGGGGACGCAGGTGACCGCGTTCGAGGTGCTCGACGCGCACACGTCGCTCACCGTGGTGGGGACGAGCACCGTCCACACCCGGGAACCCGTCGGCGGCGGCCTGCAGGCGTCGTGGGCGGAGCTGGCCGAGGTCGCCGACCCCTGGTCGGAGTACCTGATGATCCTCGACCGGGCCCGGCCACCGGCCGACCTGCTCGCCCTGGTGATGCCGCTGCGGGAGTCGTGCGCGGCACCGGCCGAGGCGGTCGCGGCGGTCTTCGACCTGCTGCACCGCGAGGTCGCCTACCTGCCGGGGACGACGGCGGTCGAGTCCGATGCGGCGACTGCCTGGGAACAGCGCAGCGGGGTCTGCCAGGACCTCGCCCACCTCGCGATCGGCTGCCTGCGTTCGCTCGGGATCCCGGCCCGCTACGTGTCGGGGTACCTGCACCCCGACCCCGATCCGCGGATCGGGGTCGCCGCTCGCGGGGAGTCCCACGCCTGGGTGGAGTGGTGGGACGGCGCGTGGGTCGGCTTCGACCCGACCAACCAGGTCGAGCCGGGGGAGCGCCACGTCATCGTCGCGACCGGTCGCAACTACGACGACGTGCGGCCGCTCGCCGGCGTCTACACCGGCGGCGGTGCGGCGTCGCGGATGTTCGTCACGGTGGAGATCACCCGACTGCCCTGAATGGGAGGCCCAACCTCCCTACGATGGCGGCGTGCGATCGACGACCCAGGCTTCCGTTCGATTCGCCGTCCCGCTCCCGGGACCCGTGCTCCCGGCGCTGTCCGCTCTGGCCTACCTCTCGGGCGCGATCGGTGTCGGGTTGGGCGTGGTCTTCTGGACCGACGGGATGAACCCGCGCTGGGTCCTGGCCACCGTCACGCTCCTCTTCGTGACGGCCACCGGGTACGCCCTCGCTCGGGGAACTTCGTACACGGTGACGGAGGCGCAGGTCGCCCTGCTGGTCGCGACCGGGTTGTTGGCGGTGCTCTCCTTCACCACCGAGCTCGCCTTCGGTGCCCTCCGCAACGGGATCGCGGTGCCGCTCCTCGGCGTGTACGCCGGGTGGTACTTCCGTCGCCCGGCGACCTGGTGCTTCTACCTCACCGTCGGGGCCTGGTTCGTCGCGGTGGCCGTGCACGACCAGCCGCAGCTGACGGTGATCGCGGCCGCGCTCGCTGTGCAGGCGGTCCTCGGCCTCGAGGTGACCCGGATCCTGGTCCATCGGCTCCGCCGGGTCGCGCGGATCGATCCCTTGACCGGGGCGCTCAACCGGCTGGGGCTCAATGAGCTCGGGCACGGACTGGTGGCCGAGGCCCGGCGGACGAACGCCCAGCTCAGCATCGCCCTGATCGACCTCGACGGCCTGCGCGACATCAACAACCGTGGCGGCCACGCCGAGGGCGATGCCCTGCTCCGCCAGGCCTGCTCGGAGCTGTTGGACTCCCTCGGCCCCGCCGATGCGGTCGGACGCTTGGGTGGCGACGAGTTCCTGATGCTGATGCCCCGCACGGAGCTGGTCGAGGCCACGCGCACGGTGAAGGCCCTCGAGGAGACGGCGACGGTGCGCTGGACCGCGGGCCTGGCCGAGCTCGAGGGCGAGGAGTCCTTCGACGACCTGGTCCGACGGGCCGATCACGGGATGTACGAGCGCAAGTTCCGCTGACCCGTCGGGGGAGGCACGGGTCAGGAGGGGGACGACTTCTTGCGGCTCGTCCACTGCCGCTTGAACTCGTCGCTGAAGAGCTGCCGGATCGCGGCACTGTCCAGCGCACCGTTGCCGCCTTGGAGCTCGCCGCGCGAGAGGAGCTGGCACACCCGGAGCCAGGCGTGCCCCATCGCGTAGGTGATGGTGCTGGCGACCGTGGCGTTGATCGCGCCGCCGACGACGGCACCCGCCCCCGGGATCATCTTGACCAGTCCGCCCACGAGGGAGCGCCCGGCCGAGGTCGCCCCGGCGGTGGCGGCGAGCCCCGCGATGGTGGTCTTGTCCAGCGAGACGCCGTACGTCTGGGCGACGGCGGCCATCATGCCCAGCTGGATGGGGACGAGGACGACGGCGTCGGCGAACGGGATCGGGGTGGCTCCGGCGGTGCCTGCCGCGGTGACGGCGGCGGCGATCTTGGCCTCGGCCTGACGCTTCTTGCGGGCGGCGTCGATCCGCTGGGCCGCGGTGAGGGCTTCGGCTACGGCTTGGGGAGCGACCTGAAAGGTGGCATCGAGGACTTCCTGCAGACCGTGCGCGGTGAGACCGGAGAAGTCGTCGTCCTGCGCCATCGTGAAGAACGCGCGGTGCTCGAGGACGGGCAGGTCGAGCGCCTCGATCGAGGTGGCCAGCGCGACGGCGTCCGGGTGCGGGCGGCCCTCGCGCATCGGCACCTGGGTGAGGACCAGGATCACCGGGAGGCCGAGGCTGTGCAGGGCTCGGATCACCTGGGCCTCGGTGTCCTCGAACCGGCGGTCGCCGAAGCGCACGCAGTACCAGGCGACGTGGAGCTGCTCGGCGATCGGGCGGTTGCGCATCGCGGTGACGTAGTCGGTCAGCTCGGAGACGAGCTTGTCGGTGTCGACGCCGATCTCGAGGCCGCGGGTGTCGTAGACCCCGAGGAAGTCCGTCGAGTGCACGTAGAGGTGCGCTTCCTGCGTGACCGGCTGCCCGATGCCCGTGGAGGCGACCTCCTCACCGAAGATCGCGTTGACCAGCGTGCTCTTCCCGACCCCCGTCTTGCCCAGGATGATCAGGTTGAACCGGCCGTACTTCTCGGCCTGGTCGCGGTAGGCACGGGTGAACTGCTCCCTGAACCAGTCGTCGCTTGCGCTCGGCATGCCTCGACCATACTGGCTGCATGCCCAGCAAGATCGCCGTCCGGATGAGCGTCGACGCACCCGTGATCCAGCAGGGTCTCGCAGCGATCGCCGCAGAGCTGGGACTGCCCTCGGCCTTCCCGCCCGAGGTGCTCGCCGAGGCCGACCGGGCTGCTGCCGCGGTCGCGCTGCCGGACCTGGATCGCACGGACCTGCCGTTCATCACCATCGACCCCGCCGGCTCCATGGACCTCGACCAGGCCGTGCACATCGCCCGTACGTCGACGGGGTTCCTGGTCCACTACGCGATCGCCGACGTCGCCGCCTTCGTCACGCCCGGGGGAGCCATCGATCTCGAGGCGCACCGTCGTGGCGAGACCTTGTACGGCGCCGGCTCCCGGATCCCGCTGCACCCGCCCGCGTTGTCCGAGGCCGCGGCGTCGTTGCTGCCCGACCAGGTCCGCCCCGCGCTGCTCTGGTCCCTGGAGCTCGGTGCTGAGGGTGCGTTGGTCTCGACCCAGGTCGAGCGTGCCCGGGTCCGTTCGCGTCGCCGCTGGTCCTACGTCGACGCCCAAGTGGCGCTCGATGCTCCCGCTCCCGAGCCGCGCGACGAGGTCCTCGACCTGCTCCGCGAGGTGGGCCTGCTGCTCCAGCAGCAGGAGAGGATGCGCGGCGGGATCTCATTGCCGCTGCCGGAGCAGGAGGTCGACGTCACCGACGACGGCGCGATCCGCCTGACCTTCCGCGAGGTGCTGCCCGTGGAGGACTGGAACGCCCAGATCTCCCTGCTCACCGGTCGGGCCGCCGCCGCGCTGATGCTGAAGGGCGGCGTCGGGATGCTGCGCACCCTGCCTCCCGCCCGTGAAGCGGACATCGAACGCTTGCGCCTCGTCGCCCTCGGCCTGCGCATCGACTGGCCCGCCGACCGCGACTACGTCTGGTTGGTGCACTCCCTCGATCCCAGCAAGCCCACCCACCTGGCGATGATCGTCGCCTGCACCCGCCTCTTGCGGGGATCCGGGTACGTCGCCTTCGACGGTGCCGTCCCCGAGCAGGCCGAGCACGCCGCCATCGCCGCGCCGTACGCCCACGCGACCGCGCCCCTGCGGCGCCTGGGGGACAGGTACGTCGGCGAGGTCTGCCTCGCGCTCTGTGCCGGTGTCGAGGTGCCCTCCTGGGCGCGATCCGGCTTGACAGACCTGCCCGAGGTGCTGAAGAAGTCCAACGGCCGGTCGTCCGCCTACGACCGCGCCGTGCTGGATCTGCTCGAGGCCGCCCAGCTGTCCCACCGGGTCGGCGAGGAGTTCGCCGGTGTCGTCACCAGCGTCCGGGACGGGAATCCGACCGAAGGGGTCGTGGTGCTCGAGGAGATCGGGGTCGAAGCGCAGGTCAGTGGGTCGTCGCCATTGCCGCTCGGAGGAGCGGTGACCGTCCGATTGACGGTGGCCGACACCGGATCGCGCTCGGTGGCCTTCGAACTTGTCGGGTGACCGACTCAGCTCACTCGCCTTCGAAGCCGCGGAAGACCCCGTCCGGCTGCACGTTGTCGGCGAACTCGAAGAAGTCCATGTTCGCGATCGCGAGGTTCGCTTCGATCGATGCGATCTCCGGGATCGTGGTGCGGAACGTCCGGCCGGGGAACGTGTTGAACTCCTCGGGCACCTCACGGCTGAAGGAGGAGAGATCGACGTAGGCGAGCGTGATCTCCGTGCCCGCCTGACGTGCTTCGCCCATCGCGCGGGAGTCGGCGAGGAGCACGTAGCCGTCCCCCTCTACGCCGGCGAACCGAGTGGCGAGTGCCGCGCCGTCGGTGCCGTCGAACTCCCGGTCCGCGATCGGGACAACATGCGGCGGCCACGGGTCTTCGTCGAACTCGTCGATCGGCACCGGGAGGGCGACCTGCGTCGTGATCGTTCGCCACGCGGCATCGTCGGTGAAGTCGGTTCTCAGGAGTGGTGTCCCTTCGCTGGCCCAGATCTCCGGGATCGAGTTCGCGCCCGATCCTTCTGAGACCGCTGCGCGGGCGGGAACACCGTTGTCGGTATCGCCGGGTCCACCGGCCGTGCAGCCCGCGGAAAGGGCCAGCACGGCAGCAAGCAAGGGGATGGTGCCAAGACGCATGCAGGCATCATCGCGCGGCTTTGACGTGAATGCGTGGGGACTCCGGGTTGGCCGGGAGAATCGGATCAGAGATGGGGTCCTGTGGAAGTGTCCCAGCCGAACCAGGCGGCCACGACCCCTTGTGTCTCGGACGTGGCACTGCTCGCGTCGATTTCCGTGCACTCGATCCATCGGTAGCTGGAGTGCTCGTCGGAGAGCGCCACCGATGCCTGGTCGTTCAACGGAACAGAGACGGTGAACTGGCGGGTCAACCTCCCGGAACCGGAGAGGTAGTCGAACTGCGCCAGGAATCCGGGCTCGACGATCCCGGCAGGGAAACCCACCTCTTCCAACAGTTCACGATCAAGCGCTTCGTTGAGGGTCTCACCCACCTCAACGCCTCCTGAGGGCAGCTCCTCGATACCTGGCATGAAAGCGTCGTTCATACTGCGCGTGAGCAGCAGAACAGCGCCAGCGCGGTGGACGATCGCGCCAACGACGCACTTCTCGACGCCGTCATTCCTGGCTGCCACGGTCAACGATTCATCCAGCACTGGGGCATCGTAGGCGCTTTCCTTGTCGCGACAGGCGCTTTGCCGTGTCAGATGCCGACGTCCCTATGCGGCGGTATGACTCCCCCGTCGACACGAATGCCAGCGGCCGGGACGGCGAGCTGAGACGAGTCGTTGCGACAACCGCAAATGCCGAGATGAGGGCGCATCCCTGCCGACGCTAGGCCTGTGGCTAGCATCGGCGGGTGAGCACGATCCGGGTTCTCAACGACGGCCGACTCGTGCTCGCTGACGGCACGAAACTGGACCTGGACTACGGCTGGCTCAGCAAGGATGAGGCCCGCTCCGTCGCCGAAGTTGCAGACGTTGTCGTGGCTGCGTCCGGACTTTCGTCCTCCGATATTTCGTCCGATGCACGCCGTATCCGTGAGCTTGTCGGCATGGTCGACGCCTCGGGCGATCCCGTCGGAGCCCGCCGCTACCGAGGCGCTGGAATGGTGGCATTGGGTCTGACCTCCGGGCACTGATCGCCCGCTGTGCCGCTGTCAGGGCGGAACGCCCGACCATGCCGCGAGGCGGGTGTTCGGCTCCCGAGCTCCACATCGACCGCTCAGCGGCATGGTCAGGGTTCGCCTCATCGTCGTGTGCCAGACCTTCTAGCTGCTGTCAGTGAAAGAATGTGGGCGTGATGCTCACCCTTTGTCGAATTGGACCGGGCATTCGGCGGGCGCTCTGACAAGAGGGGCGGGCACGCGCTGGCGGGTAATCCGACGTCTGCGCCCCTTGGTTCCTACTGTCCTGTCCATCGACACAAGTCGCTCCCAGAGGACGAACCATGACCCACCCCGATTCCTCACTCAGTCCCGTTGCCGTCGCATTTCGTCAGCGCTCGGTTGAACGGTGGCCAGGGTTCTACCTGCGTACGGGATATGAGGCGCCCCGCGGGACGGTGTCTGGACATGGCGACGCTCACCCCACGTTTCGGAGTCCTCTCTCCTCAGGTGACGAGATTGAGGCGAGTGCCGAGTTTCATGGTGCCGTCATTAGGCGGCTGGCCGCGGGTCAGCACATCACCATTGTGACCTTCGACTTCGAAAACGAGTGGCAGGGGCACCGCACCCACCAGACGTCGAGTCTGGACGGAACCTTTGACCGAGAACTGTTGTGGAGCATTACGGCACTGTCCGAGGAAGAGGACGAAGAGGACGAGGAAGAGTCGACCGACCATGTATTCATTACCCAGGTCGAAGCCGACGATCCGAGACTCGATGAGGTCTGGGCAATGGTGTCCGACAGCTGTGAGCCCTTGCTGGTTGTTGGTCCTGATGCGAGCTGGATTGCCCGTCCGCACGAAGAATGTCTAGTGGTCGAGTCCTTCGACGCCGCTGACATCGAGACGCTTCGCGAGGTGGAGCGCGAGACCTGGGCTCGGTGGGGCATCCCTCAGGACCGCTCCGCCATCCTTGACCTCTCTCGGGTCGCGTCCTACTTCGAGAGCCGCCGCGAGGCATGGAGGCACAGCGGTGTCCGGGTCGTCACTGAACCGCAGTACCGGACATGGCTCAACCCTTTCGAGTTGGACAAGATTGTCGAGTCGCTGCCTGACGATCTTTCGCTGACCGATTGGTTCCTCGTCGAACTCGAATCAGACAGAGCCCGGGTAATGCTGGTCGTTCACGACAGTGGCGCATATACAAGGCAGTTGTACCCCGATATCGACGACGAGGACGAGGAGATGATCTACGACCGTCCAGGCAGTGCTGGAAGCGTCGACTTCGAAGGTGTCGTGGATATCTTCGAGCGCTCACTCGCGATCCTCGCTGGCGGATCTTCGAACCCTGAAACAGCCTGACGAGGACTCAGCCGACACGGCCTCGGCCAGGGCCCAGGCCGACACGGCCTCGGCCAGGGCCCAAGCCGACACGGCCTCGGCCAGGGCCCAGCGTTCAGGTGACCCAACCGTTCCGCGCACTACTCGCGGCATGCACGGATGGTTGACCGGGTGCTACTCCGGAATCCACCAGCCATAGGCCATCATCCGTGCCGGCGCTTCCTCAGGCTCGAGGTCGCGCGACTCAAGTACGTCGAACCACTGTTCACGCCGGCTCGGCGGGAGACCGATGCCGCAAAACGGGCAATAGTCGATGGTCAGCGACGAATCTGAGACTCCATTCAGGCCGTCGTGAACCCAAATGCCGTATTCATCGAACGCTGGGCTGTAGTCGATTAGGTAGTCACCGCACGATCCGCGCTCGGGATGCGCGGCGCACGTGAAGTCCACCTGCTCTTGTAGTCGGCGGCAGCAGTGCCTAGGAGTCGGCAGCGGAGCTTCGGTCACAGACTAAGGATGCATGCCCGCTTCGCGGCATGGTCGGGCTCTAGCCTTACTGGCGTGCACATAGTTTGGTGGGAGCGGTCGTGGTAGGTCGTGCTCGGCAGCAACCTCGGACCGTCCTCAAGAAGTTCGGGACGACGCCGGTGGGTTTGGCGTGCGTGTTCTTTGCTGGCATGACCGTCGTGCTGTTTCTCGTCGTGTGGACCTTCATCGGGCAACGGAACTGGCCGGCGACGGCCGTGATGGGAACGGGCGCAGTCTTGCTCGCGGTCTTCACAGCGTTCAACGTTCTGATCGTGTGGC
Organism: Nocardioides sp. JCM 18999; assembly: GCF_055391175.1. Lineage (NCBI taxonomy): Bacteria > Bacillati > Actinomycetota > Actinomycetes > Propionibacteriales > Nocardioidaceae > Nocardioides > Nocardioides sp. JCM 18999. The sequence goes on along the minus strand of NZ_AP043887.1, from coordinate 1,851,558 downwards.
GAATGGCGCCCGGCGACCCACGCCTGTACGTCCGAGACACAACAATGTCTTGGCGGGACTGGATCGACTGGATTTCTCGCCGAGAGCATTGAGATAGGCATCCCGTCGGGCATGGCCCTCGACGCGGCATGGTCGGGCATGGATCTCGAAAGCCGTTGGTGACGGCGCGTGTCAGAATGCGGCGCATGCAGGAGATCCCCGACGCCCCAACCGATGGGTGGTTCTGGTTCGACCTTGACGTCTCGCTCCTGTCGTGGATCCAGGCCTGGTACGTAGCGAATTGCGATGGCGATTGGGAACACGGGTACGGGGTCAGGATCGAAACCCTGGACAACCCGGGTTGGTCCGTGGCTATCGAGCTCGAGCGCACGCCGCTCGATGGGTTGGATTTCGAGAAGGTCGAAGTCACTCGGACCGTCAATGACTGGGTGGTCGCTCAGGTCGACGACAACACATGGAAGTTCTTCGGCGGGCCGTTGAATCTCTCCGAGGGCCTGTACTTGTTCCGGGAATGGGCGCGCGCGGTTGCTCAACCTGATCGCGACTGGCGGTACTAGGCGCTTCACGCAACTGCGAGCACGCATCTACGAGTTGCGCGCGGCATCCGGCCCATGGCCCGCCCGTGGTAAAACCGACGCACGTTCAGCGGCTTGGTCGGGCTTCGCCCGCATCGCGGCATGGTCGGGCTTCGCCCGCGTCGTGGCAGGGACGTGCGTTCGGCTAGGTACTCACCACGACGAACACGACTTCATCGGGCTCGTTGAGGTCGTTGCCCAGGACTGTGACCCGCACGGATCCAGCGTCGACACCGATGGAGTCGTACTCCTGGCTGTGGATGTCCCGCAGTGACAGGTGCCCCTCGGACTCGATCGTGAAAGCCCCGAGAATAACCAGGGACGGGTCTGTTGCCTGCGAAAACGACACCCGCGTGGGTCCGTCGGTCACACTCAGGACCCCAACAGCGATGCAATCTGCGGTCGATGCGCAAGCCGCGCCGGCGAACGTGGATGGAGGCGTGAACTCTTCACGACCAACCAACAGCAGCACAGAGTTCGGCGGCTCGATCATTCGGCTCACTGGCTCATCCTGCCTCACCGCTCATCGGCATGAGCGGGTGGTCGATCGCGGCGGATCGACGCAGGTGTCTCGTCCCGATTGCCGATCCTTGCTCGGCGATTGCACAGCCCGTTCCATCGTGAATGGCAGCTGGCGGAAGACGTGGCGGGCGCGCCCGTAACGACAATCGGACTCTGAGCTACGTTCGAGCCATGGCTGTCATCCACCAGGCAACAATCTCTCCGACCAAGCAGGAGATTCTCGACTCCGAACTCTGCTCAGCGGTGACCATCCTCGGCAGCTACCGGTTCGACGACCCCGCTGGCGAGGTCGGCGTCGAGGGCTTCATCGTGGAGACCAGCCGCGGGCGCTCACACCTCGTCCTCACTTACCGAGGCGCACCGCTTGGGGGCGCCCGGCTCATCAGCACAATGGATCACTCCGCGTTGGGCAAGCGGTGGGTGTACGACGGAACGACGGATCCTGTTGCCCTCGACTGCCTGCGCCGTGCGATTGCCGGCACGCAGGCTCAGGCAACGCTCGAGATCTGGGTCGATGGGGTCAAGGTCGGCGTGCGCGAACCGACGCTTCAGTTGGAGGTTCACAGCAGTCCTACGGGGCAACCCGCGGCCACGGAGATCCTGGTCCTGCGGGAGCTCGACCGCGAGCGTCGCGACGATCCGTCTGCGCTCGTCGCGACCTGGGCCAGCGGGTCTGCCGCCATCGCAATCGCCGCACCCGCCTGACGCACCGCAATGATCGGCGACCAGCCTTTCACCTCTCAGGTTTCGGCGGCGTGCTTCGCTGTAGCGAACGACTGGGATCTCGTGCCAGGTTCGGAGCGGGCGGATGAACGCGGCGGAATGGGCTGAGTCTGTTGACACCGGTTCGTGCGTCAGACCCTTTCCGGTGCCCCAGTCCGCGTGCCGACTCGGACCGAAAGCGGACTAGGCGCAGTCGCGGCAGATCGCCTTCGTCGCGGCAGCCAACTGCGTGCGGTGGGTAACCAAGAAGCAGCTCATGCAGGTGAACTCGTCCTGCTGGAGAGGAATGACTTCGATGGCGAGCTCAACGTCGGAGAGGTCGGCTCCGGGAAGCTCGAAGCTCTCAGCAGCCTCAGCCTCATCGACCTCAACTACATGCGACTTGGAGTCGTCGCGGGTGCTCGCCTGAAGCTCCTCGAGCGACCGTGCGTTCTGCTCAGCTACGTCGGGACGGAGATCATCAGCGTCGGCGGCCATGCGCGGAGCATAGGTGACATCCCAGCCGCCGCGAGAGTCGGAGCCTGACCGACTTCCCAGACAAGTGGGCTTGGTTGGTCAGGTTGCTCTGACGCCGCGTTCGACCCATGACGCGGGACGAGCGACTCACGGCCCCAGAGGTAGTCGTCATCCGGTGCTCGATCGATGGGCGACGCGGCCGTCAGCGCGCTCGTACCAGCGATCGGCGGGTCGAAGGGATCCGCCTCATGCGCGCCCGCGATCTGGCAGACCAATCGCACGAGCGGTCGGCCGATTCCCCGGACCGTGCTTCGCGAGCGGATCGATTCGGCTAAGGCGTCGAGCAGGCGCGCCGGTGCTCCTCGATGCTGTGGCATCGGTCGCCACGAGTGCCGACCCTGTCGCGCCCAGGACCGCCCATGAGGGTGTCCCGGGCGGCGCCGCCCTCCAGGAAGTCGGGGCCCCTGCCGCCGTTGATGCGGTCGCGCCCACTGTCGCCGAAGAGCCGGTCGCGTCCTCCTAGACCGAGGATCACGTCGTCCCCGCCGAGACCGTGGATGACATCGGGGCGCGACGAGCCCCGGATGACGTCTGGGCCGCTCGAGCCGAAGAAGGTCTCGACGGCGCTGAAGCGTGCCACGGGAATGTCGGCTGTCGAGGCGAGCCCGCGGGCCAGGTCGAGCCGCGTGGGCCAACCCGGCCACACGCGGAGGCTGTCGTTGCCCGAACCTCCGGTGAAGGTCCCGGTCGGGCGGCCTTGGTACGGATCGAGGCGGAGGTCGTCGTCACCGGCACCACCCGAGAGGTCGACCGCGCCTCGGACCGCCGTGAGCCGGTCGTTGCCCGGACCGCCGTCGACGCGGGCACCATCGCCCGCGTGGACGTCGTCATTCCCGTCACCCATCAGCAGCAGGGAGGCGCCAATCACGCCAGCCGTGTCGTTCCCTGCACCAGTGACGATCCGTGCTCCTTCGCGGTACACCTCGACCCAGTCGTTGCCGGTCCCGGCGTCGACGTAGGTGCCGTCGACAGCGGGGTTGTCGTACGGGTGGCTGTTGCTGACATAGATGGCGTCATTGCCGCCGTAGGTGCGGACGTCGTCGGCACCGCCGCTGCTCAGATAGGTATCGGCGGCGTCAGTGCCGCGGAACACGTCGTCTCCGCTGGATCCTTCGAGCCATTCGACGCTGTCATAGTGGTCGACATCGGGTCCCGTCGTCACCGTACGGGTCGCTGCGGTGATCGTGACCCCCGGCGCGGCGAGGTAGCGAAGGGAATCGAGCCCGTCGCCTCCGTGGATGAGGTCGTCGCCGTCACTTGGGCCGTGGGGGTCGTAGAACTCGGCGATGATGTCGTTGCCCGGCCCGCCGAAGAGCTCGTCGTCGCCGTCTCCGCCCACGAGGTGGTCGTCGCCCTGATCGCCGAACACCAGATCGTCACCGGGCGGGCCGCTACCAGGTCCTCCGTCGGCATAGATGACGTCGTTGCCGGGTCCGCCACAGATGACGTCGGCACCGCCGGACTCGGAGACATAGTCGTCGCCAGCGCCCAAGGCAACCACGTCGGCGCCCCTTGTGCCGGAGATGGAGTCGCTTCTCTCGGTCCCGACGATGGTCGCTTTCAGCCCACCACAGGTCGGGGCGTCGACCGCGGCAACCGCGGCGACATGCAGGGACGAGGCGCTCAGGAGGGTAGCGACAACAGCGACCGACGCAGCGGCAGCGAGGCGACGCATGGAGGATCCTTTCCCGATGGCGAGTCAGATCAAGCCGCCCGCGGTCGGCCGCAAACCGGTTCGGGGGAAGCTTGTCAGCTCGCGGCCGTCAGCACGCTCGCGCACCAGTGCGCGCCGCGTCAAACTGGGCGGAATGATGCGCCTGAGGGTGCCGGTTGGCAGTGGGGACAGAAGTACGCGGGGCGGGGGCGCCCTTCGGGCTCACCCATCGCGATCCGGCGGACGGTGGTGCCGCAGCGGTGGCAGGGCTTGCGCTCCCGGCCGTAGACCGCCATCGGCGTGCGTGACTGCCGGATCGAGTCGCGCAGCTTGAGCCGGGCGATCTGCACCATCCGGGGCAGGCGGTCGATGTCGGCCACGGGCACGCGCGGGTCGATCCCCATCGCGAAGAGGGACTCGGCCGCCCAGATGGTGCCGACGCCGGCGAGGGCGGTCTGGTCGCGGAGGGCGTCGAAGATCGCGATGTCGGGATGCTGCTGGAGGCGGCGTACGCACTCGGCCTCGTCCGCGTCGGTCCAGGTGGTCGACAGCAGGTCGGGGCCGAGCTCGTCGTAGACGGTGTGCTCGGCCGCGCGGGGGAGCAGCTCGACCGTGCCGAGCAGGACGCCGAGGGCCTGGGTGGTCTCGGTGGCGAGCACGACGCGGACGGTGTGCGCGGGCTTGGGCCAGCGCTGCTGCGCGCCGATCGCGATCCAGGCACCGTCCATCTTGAGGTGGGTGTGGAGGGTCCAGTCCTCGCCGATGTGGGTGAGCAGGTTCTTGCCGTACGTCGTCGTGCCGGTCACCCGCTCGCCCGACAGGTCGACGGTCGCGAACCGCGGGACCCGGAAGTCGGTGCGGGTGAGGACCTGCCCGGCGAGCGCCTTGTCGAGGTAGCGGGCGGCCCGCCAGACGGAGTCGCCCTCAGGCATCGCACTCACCCATCGCGCAGCCTCAGGCCGCGCGGCATCGTGGCGAACCCAGCCCCTTCGAGGGCTTCTCGCAGCGGGGTCTTGGCGCCGAGGAGGGGCTCGCCGTCGGCCTTCTCGAGAGTGACGCGACCAAGGGCTCCCCGTCGCGCAAGCGTCGCGAGCTCGGTGGTCGCGACCTTCAGCACGTCCGGGTCGGTGGCCCAGGAGAGCAGCGTGCGGCCGCCCTTCTCCACGTAGAGCGCGAGGTCGCCGTCGACCAGGATGACGATCGCGCCGGCCTTGCGGCCCGGGCGATGACCCTCGGACTGGGCGGGCCAGGGCAGGGCGGCACCGTACGGGTTGGCGGGGTCGGTCGCGGCGAGCGCCACGGCGCCCGTCTCGCTGGTGGCGCGGAGCCGGTCGACCGCACCCGGCAGGGCGAACTGGGCGGCACCGAGCCCCTCGATGAAGTACCCGCGGCGGCAGCGACCGGAGTCCTCGAACGCGGTCAGCACCTTGTAAACGTTCGCGAAACCGCCGGGGGCATTCTCCGCGGCGACGGCGCCGCGGGTGACGATGCCGTGACGCTCCAGCAGCTGGTCGGCGAGGTCGTGTGCCCGTCGAGTCGGATCGGTGTCGAGCGACGGCAGCAACGACCACCGGCCGGCCGCCTGCGGCAGGCCGAACCGCGGACTCGGCCGCGCGCGACGACCCAGGGTGCGGGCACGCGGGGGAGTCCGCGGTGCCTTGTGGGTCGTGCGTCCGGTCGAGCTCAGTGCGCGGAGCGGCGCGAGGCTGTCGTTGCCGACGTGGCCGGCCCAGACCAGCTCCCACAGCGCATCGGCCAGGGCGTGGTCCTCGGGGTGGCTCAGCGTCTCGGCGAGGTTGCGGAAGAACCACGCCCCACCCGGCGCGAGCGCATCGAGGATCCCCTGAGCGAGATCGGTCTCCACCGGCGTTGGCACCGGCAACGTCAGGGCAGCGGTGTCGGCGAGGTGGAGCGACACCCAGCCGTCCCCGGAACCCAGTGCACCGTGCCCCGCCCACAGCACCTCGCCGGCGGTGGTGAGCTCATCGAGGTACGACGGCAGGTAGTCGCTGACGCGGCTCGGCAGCACCAAGGACTCGATCGCACTGGCCGGCAGCGGGCAGCCGGCGAGCTGTTCGATCGCGGCAAGGACGCCGTCGACGCCCCGGAGCCGGCCGCCGACGTTCTGCCAGGCCGGCAGGAACCGGCCCAGCGCCGCCGGTTCGACCGGCTCGACCTCGTGCCGCAGCAGGGTGAGCGAGCGTCGCCGCAACGTCCGCAGCACCTCGGCATCGCACCACTCCGTCGCGGTCCCGGCGGGCCGGAACTCGCCCTCGAGCAGACGCCCGCTCGCGGCCAGGCGGGTCAGCGTGTGGCGTGCCACGGCGATTCCGACACCGAGCCGGGTCGCGACCTCGTCGGCGGTGAAGGGGCCGTGGCAACGGGCGTAGCGCGCCACCAGGTCGCCGAACGGATCGTCGACGGCTTCGAGGAAAACGGCCGGAGTGCCCGACGGGACCGGGGTGCCGAGGGCGTCACGGAGGCGGCCGACGTCCTCGACCACCGCCCAGCGGGGTTCACCGGCGACCCGGACCTCCACGATGCGTCGGGTCTCCACCAGCGACGTGAGCCACGGTGCGGGATCGCCGTCGGTCCGCTCCTCGACCTCGAGCGTCGACAGGGGTCCGATCAGCCGGATCATGTCGACGAGCTGCTCGGCGTTGCGTGCCTGTCGTTCGGGGGCGAGCCGTTGCAGCTCCTGCTCCAGATCCGAGAGCACGGTGGGGTCGAGCAGCTCGCGCAGCTCGGCGCGGCCGAGCAGCTCGGCGAGAAGGCCCTGGTCGAGGGTGAGCGCCGCGGCCCGACGTTCGGCCACGGGTGCGTCGCCCTCGTACATGAACTGGCCGACGTACCGGAAGAGCAGGGCCCGCGCGTAGGGCGACGGTGCGGTGGTGGCGACCTCGGTCAGCGTGATCTCGCGACGCTGCACCCGGGCGAGCAGCTGCACGAGAGCAGGCAGGTCGTAGACGTCGCGCAAACACTCGCGCACGGCCTCGAGCACGATCGGGAAGGTCGGGTACTTGCTCGCCACGGCCAACAGGGAGGCCGAGCGTTGACGCTGCTGCCACAGCGGGCTGCGCCGGCCGGGGTCACGTCGCGGCAGCAGCAGCGCGCGGGCGGCGCACTCGCGGAAGCGGGAGGCGAACAGCGCCGAGCCGGTGACCTCGTCGGTCACGATGCCCTCGATCTCGTCAGGCTCGAAGAGCACCAGCTCGGCGCCGGGCGGCTCGTCGGTCTCGGTGTCGGGGATCCGGATCACGATGCCGTCGTCGGAGGCGACGGCCAGGCCTCCGCCGGCGCCGAGACCGTACCGCTCGCGCAGCCGGGCCTCGATCGCCAGCGCCCACGGCTCGTGCACCGGTGTGCCGTAGGGCGAGTGCAGCACGAGCCGCCAGTCGCCGAGCTCGTCGCGGAACCGCTCCAGCAGGATCGTGGTGTCGCTCGGCACCACCCGCGTCGCCTCGGCCTGCTCGGCGAGGTAGGCGACGAGGTTGGTCGCGGCGTACTCATCGAGCCCGTCCTCGCGGGCCTTCCCGATCGCCGTCGCAGCCGGGAGGGTCGCGAGCGAACGGGAGTAGGAGCCGATCGCCTCACCCAGCTCGACGGGGCGCCCGAGGGTGTCGCCCTTCCAGAACGGCAGCCGCCCCGGCACGCCCGGCGCCGGCGTGACGAGGACGCGGTCGTGGGTGATCTCCTGGATCCGCCAGCTGGTGGCGCCGAGCGAGAAGACGTCGCCGACCCGGGACTCGTAGACCATCTCCTCGTCGAGCTCACCGACCCTCCGTCCGCGCCCTTCCCCCGCGAGGTAGACCGCGAACAGTCCGCGGTCGGGGATGGTGCCGCCGCTGGTGACCGCGAGCCGTTGGGATCCGGGGCGACCGACCAGGGTGTTGGTGGCGCGGTCCCACACCACGCGCGGGCGCAGCTCGGCGAACTCCTCGCTCGGGTACCGCCCGGAGAGCAGGTCGAGGGTCGCGTCGAACGCGGAGCGCGGAAGCCCGGCGTACGGCGCCGCCCGCGTGATCGCGCGGAACAGCTCGTCCACGTCCCAGTCGTCGAGAGCCGTCATCGCGACGATCTGCTGGGCGAGCACGTCGAGGGGGTTGGCCGGGACGCTGAGCGACTCGATCGCGCCCTCACGCATGCGCTGGACGGTGACGGCGGTCGGGATCAGGTCGCCGCGGTGCTTGGGGAAGAGGACGCCGTGGGAGGTCTCGCCGACCTGGTGCCCGGCGCGCCCGATCCGTTGGAGCGCCGACGCGATCGAGGGCGGCGCCTCGATCTGAATGACGAGATCGACCGCACCCATGTCGATGCCGAGCTCGAGGCTGCTGGTCGCGACCACGGCGGGGAGGCGGCCGGACTTCAGGTCGTCCTCGATCTGGGCGCGTTCCTCCTTGGACACCGACCCGTGGTGGGCGCGCGCGATGACGGGCAGCGCCCCGTGGGCGACTCCGGATTCGGCCAGGACCTGGGCAGGGATGCTGCCGTCGTACTCGTGCTCGGAGGCGATCTCGTTGAGTCGTGAGGTGAGGCGTTCGGCGAGCCGGCGGGAGTTGGCGAAGACGATCGTCGACCGGTGCTCGGTGATGAGGGCGGCGACCTGCTCCTCGACGTGCGGCCAGATCGAGCTCGAGCGGTTCGGGTCGCTCGCGTCGTACTCGGCGTCGTCGGCCGGCGCGTTCATCTGCTCGACCGGCACGACGACCTTGAGGTCCCACGACTTGGTGGCGGGAGGGGAGACGATCTCGACGGGCGCGGCACCGCCGAGGAAGCGAGCGACCTCGTCGAGCGGTCGGACCGTGGCTGAGAGGCCGATCCGTTGGGCCGGCTTCGCGAGGAGCGCGTCGAGGCGCTCCAAGGTGAGGGCCAGGTGGGCGCCGCGCTTGGTCCCGGCGACGGCGTGGATCTCGTCGACGATGACCGTCTCGACGTACCGCAGGGTCTCGCGGGCCTGGCCGGTCAGCATCAGGAAGAGCGACTCGGGCGTGGTGATCAGGATGTCCGGCGGGGTGGAGATCAGCTTGCGGCGATCGTTCGCCGCCGTGTCCCCGGATCGGATCCCGACGGTGACCTCGCTGACGCTGTCTCCGAGCCGTTCGGCGGTGCGTCGGATCCCTGCCAGGGGCGAGCGCAGGTTGCGCTCCACGTCGGTGCCCAGTGCCTTGAGCGGGCTGAGGTAGAGCACACGGGTGCGCTGTTCCTTCGCGGGTGTGGGGGTGGTGAGCAGCCGGTCGAGCGCCCAGAGGAACGCCGAGAGCGTCTTGCCCGAGCCGGTCGGCGCTACGACGAGGGCGTGACGTCCATGGCCGATCGCCTCCCACGCACCGACCTGCGCGGGCGTGGGTGCTTCGAAGGCAGCCTCGAACCACGCTCGGGTGGGCGCGCTGAACCGGTCGAGAGGCACGACCCCATCCTTGCCTACGGCACCGACGGATCCAGGTGAGCTCTGATCGCCTCGTAGGTCACCCGGTCGAACGCGACCATCCGCGCCTCCGCGACCGAGGTCGGCGTCGAGGCCAAGGTGTCGACGGCCGCGGCGACCGCGTCGTCCTTCGGCCACCCGTAGACCCCGGCGCTGATCAGGGGGAAGGCGACCGTCCGTGCTCCGAGCTCGTCGGCGACCGCGAGCGCCCGCCGGTAGCACGAGGTGAGCAGGGTGCGGTCGGTCTCGCCGGCCGTGTGGTTGGGGCCGACCACATGGATCACCCACGTTGCGGGGAGGTTCCCTGCGGTGGTCCAGCCGGCGTCGCCCGTGACCAGTCCGTCGGGGAAGCGCTGGATGCAGTCGGCGAGGACCGTCGGTCCTCCGGCGCGGTGGATCGCCCCGTCGACGCCACCGCCGCCTCGCATCGTGCGGTTCGCGGCGTTCACGACGGCATCGACCTCCTGGGCCGTGATGTCGCCCTGGACGACGGTGATCTTCATGCGACCGGGGCGGCGTAGACGACGGTGTTGCTGAGGTACTCCTGCCCGTCCCAGTCGGTGCAGGTAATCAGGACCAGACGGCCAGGGACCTTCGTGTTGAACACCTCTTCCGCCCGACGGGCGAAGTCCTTCTTGCTGAGGATGCCGACGTCGGAGACGCGATAGCTGATGCTGCCCGCGTCCGTGCGGACGCGGATGGTGTCGCCCAGCTTCAGGTCGTCCAGCTCGTCGAGGGCTCCGCCTCCCGTGTGCACGGTGTGCCCCGTGATCACCGTGCTGCCGCGGGCCGACCCGGCGAGGGCGCCGAGCTTGTACCAACCGAGTTCCCGTGGATTGCCTGGCGGCGTCAGCGCCCCACCCACGGGAGCGATGGGCAGCACCGGAACATTGATCCCGAGTCGCTGCACCGCCACGCGCGTCGGCACCCCTCGCGCGGGTAGGGCTGTCGGTGGAGGTGGCGGAGCGAGCGACAGCGTGGGGGCCGGGACGATGGGGGCGGGATCGAGCGAACGCGTCTGGGTCGGCAGGACGCGAGTCTCGGCGACCGGGTCGTCCAAGGCTGTGAAGCAGAGGCCGGCGCCGACGAGCATCGCGCCGGCTGCCACGAGGAGTGCGACCCGGGTGCCGCGCCCCGCATCCTTCATCCACGCACTCCCATACAGACGACTGGCTGCCGTCGGCCCCTGAGGTCCGAAGACCTCAGGGGCTGACGGTCAGAACTGGTGAGTGCCTCGCGGTCGTCCTGCAACGAGGACGATGATCGAGAGGGCGGTGAGGGCCAACCCGGTGCCGAGCAGGAGTCCGCCGAGCTGCTGCGACCCGGCCACCGACGTGTCGCCTGCCAGGCCGGCGTTGACGGCGGTGGGCACGGCTCCGTTGTCGTCGTCCTCGCCCTCGTCAGTGAGCGGCGTCGTCCCGCGGTTCTGCGGGTTGGCGCACTTGGAGGACGCGGGCGGGTAGGCCACCGCGACGGTTGCCTCGGGCGCCTCCTGGGTCAGGGTCACTCGGCCGGCGGGGGCTCCGTGGACCGTGAAGCGAATCTCGACGTTCGGTCGGGTCCAGCCGAAGTTGTCCTGGCCCACCTCGACGTAGGTGCCGTCAGCCAGCAGGTCCCAGCCCGGCCACATCAGCGGCTCGGTGTCGCTGGCTCCCGGCCAGAGCAGCTTGCCGGTCAACGGCTGGTTCGGGTACGTCGCGTCCTCACCGTTGGGGTTCACGAAGGTGATGTCGACGGTCGAGTCGGCGGGGAAGCCCTGCGCGTCGACCGAGTAGCTCAGGAACGGCACCGATCCGGTGCACTCTCCGACGACACCGCTCTGCACCGGCTCCTCCGACGGGGTCGGGGTGGGAGTGGGCGTAGGAGTCGGGGTCGGGGTGGGAGTCGGGGTCGGCGTCTGGCCCTTGTAGCAGGGCGCGTACGGGTCCTCCGACTGGTAGCCCAGGGCGTCCTCGACGGTGACCGAGAAGGTCTTCGGTGCGGTCGTTCCGTCCGGGAACGTGTTCCGCTCGTCGTCGTCCAGCGTCGCGGTGATCTGGTACGTGCCGGGGCCGTCGTACGTCGGGGAGACGGTGACCGAGAATCCGGCGGGCTCACCCAGGACGAGTGTTCCCGGCTCGTCACAGGTCGGCGGCGTCACGAACGCGTCGACGTCCAGCTCCACCGGCTCCTTCGGAGGCGTGGTCGACGGCGTCGACGATGGCGAGGTCGAGGCCGATGGTGACGCGAGCATCGGTTTGACCGCGGCCTGGGGCGCGACCCTGCTCGAGGGGTCGGCATTCGCAGGACCACTGCCCACAGAGACCAGCGCGACACCGGTGGTGATCAGAATCAGCCCGAAAGCGCCGGCGACGGCGGCGATGCGCCGGACGATGCGGCTGAGCTGGTTGTGCGGTGACATTGCCATGGTGGCCCCCCGTGGGACAGATGAGACAGCGAAGAAGCGGCGGACGCCGCTGGAGAAGGGTTGAGGGATCGCAGACGCAGGTACGCCGCGAGGACCCTGGACGAGCACGCGATCCGGGTTTGGACGGCGAGTTGAACCTGACCTTGAACCCTTAGCAGTCTGGTGAGGGCCAGGAACTCAGACATCCCTCAAGTTCGGTAACTCCCGAGACTGGTGGGTTTGAGAACGGTCCTCAGGCAGGCAGGGCCCGGCGGTCCGAGAGAGAAGCACGGGAGCCGTCCCGTTTGCCGGCGTTGGCGGCGGGCGCGGACCAGTCGGAGGTCTGCGGCCCCGTCCAGGTGCCGCGGACGCCGCGCTGCTTGAACTCGTAAGCGACGTAGTCGTCGAGCTGCAGCTGCTTCTCACGGAGGGCGACGGCGGTGCTCACGCTGACGGTCACGTCGGCCCCCGGGAGCTCGGCCGCGACGGCCGCTTCCTGCGCCGCCTCGCGGGCTTCGCTCAGCCGGCGTCCGACCTCGTCGGCCCACGAGCGGCAGTAGGCGATGCGGGCACTGGCACCGTGCGACCCGGAGCGCTTGTGCTGCGGCGAGGCGAGGTACGTGTCGGAGTCGCGCATCATCATCGGTGCCAGGTGGGCGAAGAGCGCGTCGGCGACGTCGAGGTCCTCGGCGAAGCCGTAGAACGTGACCAGGAAGTTGCCGCGCACGGTCGCCTGCACGCCCTGCCCGTGGGAGATCGAGAACGCCAACGCGACCAGCAGGTTACGGAGTCGGGAGCCCCCAGCCAGGCGCAGGTCGATCTCCCGGGCCGTCGGCGTGGCGGTGCTGCGATCGGTGCGGCTGGCCCGGGCACGCGCCAGGTCGATGCTGTGCTCGGTGGCGAGGGTCTCGGCCTTGGCGAGGTAGGTGTCGCGCTCGGCCGTCGTGCCGGCCTTCTCCGCGTGGGCGAGCAGCTTGCTGATCTTGTCCAGCAGCGACTCGCTCGCACGGCCCTCCTCGATCCGGTCGAACGCGGAGCGCAGGAGGTCGGCCACCCGCTGCCAGCCGAGGGTCTCGAGCAGCTCGACGAACGTCGTACGGAAGGTGGTGCCGTGCCCGGCGTCGGGGGAGAGGTGGTGGGCGAGCTCGTGCAGCACCGTGGCCAGGTTGAGCGCCCACACGCCGCCCGCCTCGAAGGTCGGCAACGCGATCGTCCGGGTGGCGGCGTCGTACTCCGCTCGCAGCGCTCCCTTGCGGGCGCGCACGCGCGGGGTGCTCAGGGGTGCCTCGCCCGCGGCGGTGCGGGCGGCGTTCACCCGGGCCATCACGGCGTCGACGAACGGCACCGCGTCCTGCCAGGTGCCGAAGCGCAGGTTCGCCGACTCGCAGGACGGGTCAGCGGCCCAGGCCGCGATCCACGCGTCCTCGGCGGCGTAGACGGCCTCGGTCTGGGACGGCCCGGTCTGCGATCGACTCACACGGCGAGCATGCCAGCCGCCGCCGACAGGAGGTGAGTCAGCGTGCGGCGAAGGTGAGGCAGTCGGCGGTGTCGCCGTTCATCCCGACGTCGACCCGGTCGGCGCTGCACTCGAGGTCGACGTTGTGGGTGCAGTCGGCGCGATGGCACGCACCGACCATGCCGGTCTTCTCGACCCCGCCCTTGGCGTCAGCGGAGTAGAAGGTGCCGCATGCTGCGGTGTCCTCCATCACGGTGATGGCGCCGGCGTGGCAGTCGTGGTCGTGGTTGTAGGAGCAGCCTTCGGCGCTGCACATGTTGACCATCGGAAGGGCCGTCATCGTCATGTCACACGCTCCAAGAACAGGGGGATCGTCGAGAAGTTCGGTGCTCTCCCACGATGCGCCTGCTCCGCCGGAGTGTCTAGGAAGGTAAGGCTGTGCTCGGTGCGCCGCTACCGATGTCGACCCGGCCGGAGTAGGAATGGTGCGTGACGCGATCTGTCTTCCGGTCCGACGACCCGGATGTGAACCCGTACAAGCTGTTGACAGCGCTCGTGGTGCCGCGGCCGATCGCCTGGGTCTCCTCGGTCGATGCCGACGGTGTCGGCAACCTGGCGCCGCACTCGTTCTTCACGGTGGCCAGCGCGCACCCGCCGATCGTCCAGTTCACCTCGGTCGGGACGAAGGACACGTTGCGCAACGTGCTCGCGACCGGCGAGTTCGTGATCAACCTGGCGAGCCGGGCCAACCTGAACGAGATCAACGCCACCAGCGCCCGTTTCGAGCTCGGCGTCGACGAGGCCCGGTCGCTCGGGATCGCGATGGAGCCCAGCGAGTTCGTCCGGCCCGCCCGGGTGGCCGGATCCCCGGCGTCGATCGAGTGCCGGCTGCACTCCACGGTCGACCTCGGCGAGTCGACGCTGGTGCTCGGTGACGTCGTCGCGTGCACCGTCGAGGAGTCGGCACTGGAGGGTCAGCATCCGGTGTTCGAGCGCCTGCAGCCGCTGTCCAGGCTCGGTGGCAGCGAGTGGGGGTGGCCGCCGGACACCTTCGAGCTCGAGCGCCCGGGCGACCCGTCCGACGTGCTCCAGAACAACGAGAGGTTCCGGCGATGAGTGAACGTGAACGGCTGCGTGCGACCTACCTTCATGCGCCCGACAGCCGGCCGGCGTCGTCGGCTCGCGGGCTGCACCACACCGCGCTGATCAGCAGCGACGTGGAAGCGACGATCCGCTTCTACCAGGGCCTGCTCGAGTTCCCGCTGACCGAGCTGATCGAGAACCGCGACTATCCGGGGTCGTCGCACTTCTTCTTCGACATCGGCAACGGCAACCTGCTCGCCTTCTTCGACTTCCCGGGCCTCGATCTCGGCGCCTACCAGGAGGTCCTCGGCGGCCTGCACCACTGCGCGATCTCGGTCGACCCGAAGCACTGGGACCGCCTGGTCGGCAAGCTCGAGGCCGCCGGTGTCGAGCACGTCGTGCACAGCGAGGTCTCGGTCTACTTCACCGACCCCGACGGTGCTCGGATCGAGCTGATCGCCGACCCGTTGGGGGAGATGTACGGCGAGCAGGTGCTCTGATCACTCCAGCTCGAGCTCCACGTCGAGCCGGGCGGTGAACGCGGGGTCGGCGTACGCCTCGACCTCGACCACCTGGTCGTCGACCACGGTGAACGCCATCACGCTGAAGACCGCTCCGTGCAGCGTGATCACCACGCCCGCGGCGCCGTTGACGATCGCCGGGTGCACGATCCGGTCGGGGTGCGCGTACATGACGGCGTTGCCTGCGACCTTGTCGGCTCCGCGGTAGGTGGTGATTCCCGAGCCGAGATCGGCGCGGAGCACGACATCGGGATCGAGCACGCTGACGAGTCGTTCCAGGTCGCCGTGGTGGGCCGCAGCGAAGAAGGCATCGACCACCGCACGCTGACGCGCCAGGTCGGGCTCCGGAACCGGTGCTCGTCCTTGCACCCGGCGGCGCGCCCGACTGGCCAGCTGGCGGGTGGCGTCGGGTGACTTCGCCACGATGGGCGCGAACTCGTCGAAGGGGACCGCGAAGAGGTCGTGCAGCACGAACGCCAGCCTCTCCGCGGGGGTGAGCTGGTCGAGGACGACGAGCAGGGCGATGCTGACGGAGTCGGCGAGCAGGGCCTGGTCGACCGGGTCGGTGGCCGCACCCTCGAGCGTCACGATCGGTTCCGGCAGCCGCTCGAGCCGCTCCTCGAGCGAGTCCTCGCGATGCGCCGCGCGGGAGCGCAGGACGTTGAGCGAGATCCGGGAGACGACGGTCGTGAGCCAGCCGCCGAGGTTGTCGATCGAGTCGGACTCGGCGTCCTTGCTGCCGCTCAACCGGAGCCAGGTCTCCTGCACGGCGTCCTCGGCCTGGGCGGTCGATCCGAGCATCCGATAGGCCACCCCGAAGATGTGCCGCCGGTGCTCCTCGAAGCGTGTGGCCAGCCAGTCGTCGTCGTTCATGTCTCCCCTGACCCGTGAGAGGCCCCTGATGTGACAGCAGAGCAGATCGAAATTCTCTTCGCCCAACCTGTCACAACCGGGACGGCTCGCGGGTCAGAGATGGCACCACCACCGAGAAACACCGAGCTGAGGAGTCAGACATGAACACCACGCCCCGGATGGCCAACCCGGCCACGATCATCCCGCAGGCCTACAAGGGCATCGGCAACCTGCTGGCCGCCAGCGCGTCGGGCGGCCTGCCGGCGTCCACCATCGAGCTGGTCGCGCTGCGGATCAGCCAGCTCAACGGGTGCGGCGCCTGCATCCAGGGCCACTTGGTCACCGGGCCGGCGGCGGGACTGACCCCGTCGCAGATGGTCGGGCTGGCCGCGTTCCGCGAGTCGCCGTACTTCGACGAGGCGGAGAAGGCGGCGCTCTCGCTGGCGGACGCGCTGACCAAGCTGGCCGGCGCCGACGACCCCGTGAACGACGAGCTCTGGCGTGAGGTCACCAAGCACTACGACGAGCAGCAGGTCGCGGCGCTGATCCTGACGATCGCCACCCACAACCTGTTCAACCGGATCAACATCGCGGTGCGCGAGGACGTGGAGCAGCCGTTCTGGACCCGGTGAGCGCCGCGAGCGCCCCCCATCTTGGGGGTGGCGCGGCGCATCACGACCGCCCTAGGTTCGAGGGCGGAGGTGGCGGCATCGGGGCCGCCACCGCAAGGGAGGACAACTCGATGCGCAGAACTCATTCAGTGGCGGCCGTTTCGTCGGCCGCCCTCCTGCTCGCGGCCTCGCTCACGGGATCGGCCGTGATGTCGTCCGGATCCGCGAGTGCCGCAGAGTCTGGCGGGGAGAGCACCAACTACGTCGTGCTGACCGGCGCCGGGACCTCGGCCGACGCCCTGGCGCGTCGGCTCACCGCCGCCGGCGGCACGGTCACCTCGGTCAACCAGGACATCGGGATGGTCGCCGTCACCTCCAGCGCCGCCGACTTCCGCAGCGCCACCACGAAGCTCGCCGGCGTCGCCGGCGTCGCGACGGACCAGGTGATCGGGCAGCAGCCCGACCAGCGCCCCAACCCCGCCGAGAACGAGGCGCGCAACGCCGCTCGGGCAGGCCAGCTCCGCGCCAAGGCCACCGCGACCGTCACCGCGGACCCGCTGGACAACCAGCTCTGGGGCATGCAGATGATCAAGGCCGACCAGGCGCACAAGTACAACCTGGGGTCGAAGAACGTGAAGGTCGGCGTGATCGACACCGGCGTCCAGGCCTCCCACCCGGACCTGCACGCCAACTTCGACTACGCGCTCTCGCGCAACTTCGCGCCGGACATCGAGGCGATCGACGGGCCGTGCGAGGTGGCGAGCTGTCTCGATCCCGTCGGCGAGGACGACGGTGGTCACGGGACCCACGTCGCCGGCACGATCGCTGCTGGGCTGAACGGGTTCGGCCTCAGCGGGGTCGCGCCGAAGTCGGACCTGGTCGAGCTCAAGGCCGGCCAGGACAGCGGGTACTTCTTCCTCCAGCCGACGTTGGACGCGCTGACCTACGCGGGTCGGACCGGGATCGACGTGGTCAACATGAGCTTCTACGTCGACCCCTGGCTCTACAACTGCAAGTCGGGCGCCCCGGAGGACAGCCCGGCCGAGGCTCAGGACCAGGCGACCATCATCGAGGCGATGAACCGGGCGCTGAACTTCGCCCACGACAAGGGCGTCACGCTGGTGGCGGCGAGCGGCAACGACCACACCGACCTGGCCAACCCGGGGACCGACCTCACCAGTCCCGACTACGGAGCCGACCCGCACGCACGGACGATCAACAACGCGACCTGCTTCGACCTGCCGGTCGAAGGGCCGCACGTCATCGGCGTGAACGCGCTCGGGCCGTCCGGCAAGAAGGCTGACTTCTCCAACTACACCACCGACCTCCGCTCCGGCGAGGTCGAGGTCTCCGCGCCCGGCGGCTGGTTCCGCGACGGATTCGGAACGCCGTCGTACCGCACCAACGAGAACCTGATCCTGTCCACCTACCCGATGCACGTGGCGCAGGAGGAGGGGTACGTCGACGCGGACGGCAACATCACCGACGACGGTGTGGCCGTCGGGGTCCAGAAGGCCTGCCCGGCGAAGCCGATTCCAGGCGCGGATGCGTGCGGGTACTACGAGTTCCTGCAGGGCACCTCGATGGCCAGCCCGCACGCGGCCGGTGTCGCAGCCCTGGTGGTCGCCCGGTTCGGCTCGTTCAAGCGCGGTGAGTTCGGGCTCAACCCGATCGCCACCAAGGCCCTGCTGATGGCCACGGCCAGCAGTCACGCCTGCCCGGCCGGGGGAGTGCAGTCCTACGTCCAGGAAGGACGGCCGGACGACTTCACCGCGAAGTGTGTCGGGCCGACCGTGTTCAACGGCTTCTACGGAGCCGGTGTCGTGAACGCGCTGAAGGTGGTGAAGTAGCGGCGCGCAGTTCGTAGCCCTGGCGACGCAGCGAGCCAGCCTGCCACCCACCAACGTGTGGGTGGCGGGCTGGCTCCCTTTGATGTTCCCCCCCGAACCCTTGACATCGGGACCGCCGCGGCGCACGCTCCTAATTGTGTTAGTCGAGCCGAATCGCGATAGGGCAGCCGAACGACGTTCGGCAACTCGTCAGGAGATTCTCGACGCGGCATGGGAGGTCGCCCGAGAGAAGGGCGTCGCTGCCATCACTCTCAAGGACGTGGCCGACAGGGTCGGCATGCGTCCGCCGTCGCTCTACTCACACTTCGCATCCAAGAACGCCATCTACGACGCGATGTTCGGTCAGGCCTGGCAGGGATGCCTGGAGGCCCTCCAGGCTGCGGTCGAAAGCCTCCCCGATGACCCACGTGCGGCGTTGACCGTCGTGGGTCGCGCCTACTTCGACTACGCCGTCGCCGACCAGGCCCGCAACCAGTTGATGAACGCACGGATCAGCGCCGACTTCCGCCCCAGTCCCGAGGCGTACGAGCCTTCGCAGGCCGTCTGGGAGCTGGGTCGGACCCGCCTTGCCATGATCGGGGTCGCCGCCGAAGCGGACCTCGACCTGTACTCCGCCGTCGTCGGTGGCCTTGTCGACGCACAGTTGGCCAACGACCCTGGCGGTGATCGCTATGCGCGCCAGCTCGACCGCGCTCTCGGCATGCTCGCCGACCACTTCGGACTCTGAGGAGACCGTGATGCCCACGCAGATCGCAGACCCAGCCTTCGTCCATGACACCCAGTTCGACCACGAGACCGCGATGACACTCGCGGCCGAGGAGTACTCCCGGTTCGCCGACACGCTTTCCGGCCTGGCTCCGACGGAATGGCAATCGCCCACCAGCTGTCCCGGTTGGACGATCCGGGACATGGCTGGCCACACCCTCGGGATGGCCGAGCTGGCCGCGTCGCTTCCTGAGATGACGCGCCAACTGGCTCACGCCAGTCGGGCCTCGAAACGGTCAGGGACGCCTCAGATCGACGAGCTCACCGGTTACCAGGTGCGCAAGCACGAGCAGCTGAGCGTCACGGATCTGCTCCTGGCCGTCCAGCGCACCGGGCCCAGAGCGGTCGCCGGGCGGAGGCGTCGCCCGGCGTTCATGCGGGGCATGACGATCACCGATTCCGGACCGGACGGCACGAGTCCGGAGCGCTGGAAGGTCGGGTTCCTGATCGACACGATCCTGACTCGGGATCCGTGGATGCACCGCAGCGATATCGCCCAGGCGTTGGGCCGGCCCATGAAGCTCACCCGCGAGCACGACGGCGTCATCATCGCCGATGTGGTTGCGGAATGGGCCCGCCGGCACGGGCAGCCCTTTGAACTCGTCCTGACCGGGCCCGTCGGCGGCCACTGGTCGTCAGGGGAGCCCACCGAGACGATCACTCTCGACGCCGAACACTTCTGCCGGATCCTCTCCGGACGCGAGCCCGGCGCGGGGCTGATGACGACCTTCGTTCCGTTCTGACGGGTGGAGCAACACCATGCTGCACCCGCCATCGATCCCGCGCAGGATGTTCGAGCTGACCGAGCCCATCGCCGCGGTCAACTTCTCTGCCGACGAGCCCAACGAGGCCATGGCCTCGTTGGGCCTTCGGGGTTACTGGGACGGGTACTTCGCCGGGCGGTCCGCGCCGCTGGGCATCGTTCCGGCCGAGGTGGTGCACGCGGCGTTCTACAACTTCGCCGACGGCGAGGTCGCCCGGCACATCCCTCGGGTCTGGAAACGGACGACCCCCGCGGCCGCGCATGCCGCGCGGGTGCGGGGATGTGTGGCCGCGCTGCGCCGGATCCTGGCCGAACGGACCGAGAGTCCTGAACTGGCGCGAGCCGCAGAGCTGCTGGCCCGGGCGAGCGTGAGCGCGCCGACGGACGGCCGGGTGATGTACGCGGGCCTGCGTGCGCTGCCGATGCCGGAGGAGCCCGTGGCGCGGCTGTGGCACGCGGCCAACCTGCTTCGCGAGCATCGCGGGGACGGACACATCGCCGCTCTCATGGCGGCCGGGATCGGTGGGCTCGAGTCCCACGTCCTCTGCGCCCTCGACATGGGCATCTACCCGGTCGAGACGTTCGGGCGCATCCACCACCTGCCGCAGGAGCGGCTGGCCGAGGTGATGGACGGACTGCGCCGCCGAGGCCTCATCGACCAGGCAGGTCACTTCACTGAGGCCGGGCGGGCGACGAAGACGGAGATCGAGTCCGTGACCGATGCCCTGGCGGCGGCGCCGTACGAGGGACTGACGGCTGAGGAGCTCGATGAGCTGATCAGCGCCCTCGAGCCGATCTCAGAGCGGATCGCCGCCGTGAGCTGAGGCGTGGTTGGCGGCCGCGACCTCGAGCACCGAGGTGATCTCGGTGCCGATCAGCTCGTGGCGCTCCACCAGCGCATCTCGCAGGGCAGCGACCAGGTGCATGTTGGCGCCCAGCAGCTCGCTCACCCGTTGCTTCTGCTCGTGCAGCAGGCGCTCCACCGCCGCCCGGCCCTGCGGGTCGCCGAGAACCCGCCCGACGATGTTGGTGTCGGACAGGGCTGCGCCCTGGACCGCCTGGAAGGAGACCAGGCTCTCGTCCATGCCGCACACCCCGACCATCTGGGCGGCCACGGTGGTGGCGGTGGTCAGGTCACCGCTGGGACCCGTCGAGACGTCATCGATGAACAGCTCTTCGGCGACCATGCCGCCCATCGCGATCTGGATCAGGTTGAGCATCTCGGTGCGTGACCTGGTGAAGACCTCGTCCCGGTCGCCGTGGGCGAGCAGGCCCAGGGCGTCGCGGCGCTTGATGATGGTCAGGACCTCCAGCCGGCGCTCGGGCGCGATCAGCCAGGCGGTGGTGGCGTGCCCGGCCTCGTGGGTGGCGATCAGGGTCTGCTCCTGGTCGGTGTACTGCACCGGCTGGCCCAGGCCGATCTCCTCGGTCAGCCGGGCGCGTTCGATGTCCTTCATCGTCATCGCTCGTTCCCCAAGGCGCAGGGCGTTGACCAGAGCCTCGTCGAAGAGGTGCTCGATCATCACGGGGGTGTATCCCTGGGTGACGGCAGCCAGCTGGTCCCGGACGTCGTCACCGTCAAGCTCGGGGACGTGGGCCTTGCTGGACAGGAAGTGGTCGACCAGCTCACGGCGGGCCGACCGACCGGGCAGGTCGAACGTCAGACGACGGTCGAAGCGGCCGGGGCGGAGCAGTGCGGGGTCGAGGTTGTCGGCCCGGTTCGTCGCCGCGATCACCAGCACGTTCGTCGGTGCCGGCTCAGGGCGGCTCAGCTGTCGGTGGGACGGGAGCAGCACGTTGACCTGGTCCACCAGCCAGGCGTGGAAGCGTTGGCCGCCGCTCGGCTCGTTGAACGATTGCATCTGGATGAGGAGCTCGTTGACGATGCCGCCGGTGCCTTCACTGATGCTCGACCGGTCGATGATCGTGGCCGGGCTGAGCGTGGGGGCCATCGCCGCCGCGTTCCAGCCGCAGGACGTGTAGGTGAGATCCTGCGACGCGAACGGCACGGCAGGAGCCGGAGTGGCGGACATCCCCTGCCGGGTCGTCGCGATGGCGTCGATCTCCTCGATGAAGCCGATCGCTCCGCCGTCCCGTCGGGCCGCCTTGCGGAGCGCGCGGAAGTACGACCGGATCTTCCGGGCCGTGGCGCCGTAGTACATCGACTGGAACGAGGTCGCCGACACGAACAGGAACGGCACGCCGGCCTCGTGGGCCATCGCCTTGGCCATGTGGGTCTTCCCTGTCCCGGGAAGCCCTTCGAACAGGATCCCGCGCCGCGGCGTGCCCCCCATCTCCTCGGTGAACGCGCGGTGGGCGAGGAAGAGGTTGAGCGAGCGGACGACGTCCTCCTTGACGGCGTCGACACCCTTCACGTCGTCGAGGCTGACGTCGATCTGCTCGGGGCTGTACGTGACGTGCGGCGAGCGGCCCGCCCCGACCGTCGCCCCGAGCAGGACCGCGATCAGCATCAGCATGAACAGCGCCGACATCACCAGGTACGGGTCGAACGCGGGCAGCTGCCAGGACCGGACGTCGACGGGATTGCCGCTCAGGGCACGCCACCACAGCCAGGCCAGCAGTGCCGTCAGCACGAGTGCGATCCGGCGGAGGGCATGTTGCCTCCGGCGTTCGCGGGCGGCACCGACGTCGGCCTCCGAGGCGACCAGGCGCCCGACTCCCACGTCCGCCAGCAACGAACGTGACGGTTCGACCTGATTCGCCATCCTGCCCACCTCCATCAGCCATGCCCGGGGTGTATAGGTTCGCGAAGGAAGTATCGCCCCAGTCTTCCGTCGCGTGAGTTGTACCTAACTCAGGTGATCACTCCTGGCGGCGGAGGGCAACACCTGGTGGGAAATCAGTTCCCGACCGTGACGCGGAACGCCCCCGTGGTTACGGAAACAAGGCCCGTAGCCCCGGTGAAGGCACGAGGCCCAGTTCGTTCCACAAGGCCCGGGTGAGCAGGTCCAGCTGCCGCCATGCCTCGGCGGCGTTGCCCTCGGCCAGATGGGCCTCGATCACGACCCGGTGGGCGCTCTCCCGCAGGGGAGCCTGAACCACGGCGGCCAGTGCGGCCTGCAGCGCTCGAGCCGGCTGTCCGTCGCGCAGCAGGCGCATCGCCAGCGACTCCAGCGCGTGCAGGGAGAGCTGGCGGTGACTCTCCCGGTAGAGGTCGATGAACTCGTCCGGCCAGTTCGGCAGGAGCTCCTGGCTGAACGACCGCGGGTCGACGCCGCTCAAGTCGACCGCGCCCGCCTCGATGCTCCGAGACAGCTCGGTGACCGTCTCGACGTCGGTCGTGACCGCCGGTGCGAGCCGGAGCCCTGCCGCGTTGGCCTCGACCAGCTCTGGCGCCAGCTGCCGCAGCCTCCACAGCACGGTGCGCAGGTTGGCGGTCGCCCGAGCCTCGTCCTGGTCGGCCCAGAGCACTCCGCAGACCCGCGAGCGACTCCAGATCCGCCGCTCGAGGCCGAGCAGCACGACCAACCGGCAGGTGGACGACGGCAGGGTCAACACGGTCGCGCCGCGACGTACCGTGAAATCTCCGAGCAACCCGAGTGCCAGTTGTGACGGGAGTGGCCCGTCCACATCCGTCGGTTCGGCTGCGAGCTGGCCCATCACTCACTCCTTGGCGCACGTTCCTCGACCGAGAGAAGGTCGACGATGACGAGGAGTCGACCGCTGCGAACACGATACGTCTCAACCCGGGGTGACGACCCGGTGACGGAGTCGTGATGGAGGAGTGACGCCGCCGTGGCGGGGGAGGGACACGCTGGCTGCGGCCTCGGACCCCCCGAGGCCGAGGCGTCCGAGGGGGACCCATGCCAGTCCTGCAGCACACCGTGTCGGTCGACCCTTCGATCGGTCCCGACTTCCAGGCGTTCGCCAGCGTCGAGTCGTGGCAGGTCAGCGATGCTGGTGCTGGACTCGTCCGTTCCCTGGGCAGTCCCACCGCGGTGCCGCTGAGCATCGTCGATGAGGCCTACAGCGGCGACTTCCCTGACGCCACCTTCCTCGGCGGCGCGGACGGACTGGGCTGGCAGTACCTGGCAGGCGCCATCAAGGACGCGGCGCTCGAGGCGCTCACCGCTCGGGTCCTGCTCTCGTGTCGCTCCGGCAGTGGTCAGCTCGCAGCCACGACCGAGGTCGCCGCACTGGTCCTGCCTGCCCGTCCGGCCCTGCTGCCCGGGCAGCCCGAGGGTCGACGGCCCGAGCTGCTGGCGTTCGGTGCGTCCGAGCCCGCGATGACCAAGGCCGACGCCTCCGGGTCCGCGAAGTCCCAGCGTGCTTCTGGGCTCTTCTTCGTCGAGGCCGCGCTCGCCACCAGCGAGCTTTCAGGACTTGCCCCGGAACAGGCCTCGCTCCGCTTGCAGATGCTCTGCCTCGCGACCGTCCTGGACGACGGCAGGCCGCGCATGCAGCTCCCGGACGCCGAGACCCTGGGGCGGATCGCCGGCGAGACGAAGGAGGCGCTCGCCTGGGTGCGGAAGTTCTGGCCGAAGCTCACCGACATCGCGGTGGCCTTCGCCGCACCGACCGCCCTCAAGGTCGCGGGCACCCTCGGCGTCACCGGGGGTGAGGGGGACGTGGTCGCGAAGGACTTCGCGCCCCTCCGCGTCGTCGCCGAGTGGTCCGATGCCGACGGCGCGGCCGTTGTCCGGACCCGCGCCTTCGACGAGTCCGTCGAGGTCGCCGATGACAAGGTCGCGTTCGACCTGATCGCGGACGATGCTCCGGTCTTCCGTCAGAACGTCGCTGGCCCGGTCAGGGTCAGTGTCCGCGGGCTCACCGGCTCCACCCTCTTCGCCAAGACCTACCGCAGTGACGACGAGAACCTGGCCAACCTCGAGCTCGCCGTCCCGCGCCAGCAGGCTGGTGGCCTCGAGCCGCCGCCGCAGCCCGTCACCGACCGCAACCTGCGGTTGCGCGGTCGGGTCCTCACGCTCGGCACGACCTGCCCGTCGACCAAGGTCACGGTGCTGATCAGCGCGAAGGCCGACGAGGAGTCCGACTGGCGCGTGGTCGGTGCAGCCACCGCCGACGCGGGCGGCAACTTCACCATGCCTTACCCGTTCGGCACGTTCGTCGCGGCCAAGGCGACCTGCTCGCTGGCTCCGGCCGAGGAGGCGGAGATCCCGATCGTCGCCGCGTCCGGCGACGTGACCATCTCGACCGACTTCCTGTGGCTCGCGATCCGCGACCCGCAGGTGCCGGACAAGCCCTGCGGTGGGCAGGCGGACGGCAGCTGTGCCTGCGGAAGCGGACCCGGCCCGAGTCGGGTCCCGGACTTCTCCGAGGTGATCGGCAACGACGACTACAGCCAGGACCTGGGAACGGGCTGTGTCAACCTCTCCAAGCCCAACCGGACCATCAACGAGTTCCGCTACCAGGCGATCGTGCGCACCTCCGACCCCGACGTCGCCACCTATGGTCTCGAACGTCACGAGCTGCCCCTGGACGCGGTCGACCCGAGGCTGACGGAGCAGGTCAAGGCGGCTGCCGAAGCCTTCCGGCTCCAGGTCATCACGGTCCGGGACGTCTTCGATCCGACGCTCAGCGCGCCGTCGTCCCACACCCGCGCCTGGCTGGACCGGATCTATGACCACGTCGTCGACGCGAAGCGAGAGATCAATGCCTCGGCCGGTGTGATCCTGGACGGCCTCGCTGCCGCCCGGTCACACCTGGAAGCGGTCGCGGGTCTGGTCGACGCAGCCCAGGCTCAACGGGTGGTCGACGACATGGGGACGTACTCCGGCTTGGACGGGGTGAAGACCGGCGCACTCACTCTCAAGACCTTGCTGACGACCGCCGTCGACGCGGCCGGAACCTCGGTCCGCTACGAGCTGCAACGTGCCACCGGCGTACGCGAGCGGCCGACGGTCTCGCTGGCCGACCCGATCGACTGGCAGGGTGCGCCGGAGTCCGTGCCCCTTCCCTCCGGCGGTGGAGCGCTGGTCCCGCGGCTGCACGTGCGGGGGACGGCCCATCCCGCGAAGCATCCTTGGGTGAGCAAGCTCCAGGCCCAGGAAGCCGACGGTGACCTGCCCGAGCCGGCCTCGACCGAGTTCTCCCAGGCGGTCAGCGTCGCGACCGGCCACATCCTGCACTACAAGGTCCTCTTCAAGGCCGACGGATACTCCCTGGGCGACCTGGTCTACTCGCTGCCCCTGGCACCTGGGCAGAAGAAGGAGATCGTCGTCTTCGACGCCGCGCAGTCGCTGCTCGGCACCGAGCAGCAGCAGCTCTCCCAGGCCGAGCGCCTTGCCGCAGGGCTGATCGACGAGCGCGACATCACCAGCCAGCTCGGCGGCGGGATCGCGGAGTCGCTCAGCGGCCGGTCCAACGCGCACACCTCCGGCGTCAGCGCCGGCGGCGGCCTCGCGGCCGGCGGCTCCATGGGCGCCTTCTCGGCGGGCGGCGTGATCGGCGTGGCAGGCGGCACCGCCGACTCCAGCTCCAGCGCGAGCCAGAGCGGCAGTCGCGACGTCGCCCAGTTCTTCGGCGAGCGCCTGCGGCAGTCGATCATGCAGAACGCCGAGGGCTACCGGCAGCTCAACGCCTCGATGGTCACCACCGTCCAACAGGGGCAGCAGTACGGCGTCACCAGCGAGGTCGTCGCCAACCACAACCACTGCCACTCGATGACGATGATGTACTTCGAGGTCCTGCGGCACTTCGCGATCTTCCAGGAGCTCAGCTCCGTGGAGGAGTGCGTCTTCGTCCCGCTCACGCTGGCTCGGTTCTCGGTGGAGAACATCGCCGCCTGGCGTGACGTCCTCGCGCCGGCGCTCAAGCCGGTGCCGTCCTCGACGTACCTCAAGCCGCGCGTCCTGCTGCCGTTCGCGCCGCCCCAGCACCCGCTGCTGCCCGCCTTCGACGCGATCAAGCGGATCACCACGCACTACGCGAACGTCGACTTCCCCGAGGGCAGCTACGACGAGGAGCGGATCCGGTTCATGAAGGGGAGCCTGCGCCTGCGGGTCAACCTGCCGCGTCCCAAGACCCGCTACGACCGGATCCTCAGCCTGCCCGTGGTGCTCAAGGAGGTGCAGACCGACCAGGTCGACCTGCAGGGCTCGGCGAAGAGGTTCGTCACCGACTCGGTCCTCGCCGGCATCACCGGAGGCCTGTCGATGCTGTTCACCGGCGCCCCCGGGACGAACGTTCAGTACAAGACCGCCATGGTCGAGACCAAGGCACAGATCTTCGACGCCTTCATGAGCATGGACGCCAACTTCCAGCACGTGCCGCCTCGCCAGTGCATCCGGGTCAAGCGCTTCACCCCGGAGACGATCCAGTTCACCGTGCCCTGGATGACCTCGCCCGTCTCGGTGGTGGTCTCCGGCGAGGACTTCTTCGGCGAGGGCGACGTCGACCGGGCTCAGTGGAAGCTCTACGCCCGCTTGCTCGGGTACGTCGACGACTCCGCCGGTCTCGGCGTCTACAAGATGCTCGACTACTACTTCAAGGACCGGCTCATCTCGGAGTGGGACTCGATCTTCAACAACGACATCGCCCCGCTGATCTTCGACAAGCTGGTGGAGGGCCTGCGGCTGAGCGAGTTCGCGCTCGACGTCACCGCCAACGGCCGCTACACGGGCGGCGAGCGGCTGATGTCGGTCAACCTGACCGGACGGACGAGCCGCACCCGCGCCGAGCTGCCCGAGGTCATCTGGCTCACCGAGTCCAGCCCCACGATCCGCGACCTCAAGCCCTACGTCACCGCCGTCATCGACGACCTGCGGATGACGTACGCGACCGAGCACTACAACGGCACCCTGTACGCGGGCTCCATCGGCAACGACCTGCTGGACGGCGTCGAGCTCTACATCCCGATCAGCGCCGACGAGAAGCGGAACCCGCGCCGCGAGGACCGCTACCTCGCGGCGGCGCTGGTCGAGCACCTCAACACCAACCTCGAGCACTACAACAAGGTGCTCTGGGCCAACCTCGACCCGGACCGCCGGTTCATGCTCCTCGACGGGTTCGACATCCAGACCTACAAGTCCGACGGCACCGTGCCGGCCGGGGGTGCCGGGATGCGCAGCCTGGCCTCGGTGGTCAAGAACGAGGTCGTCGGAATCGCTGGAAACTCGCTCGTCATGCCGGTCGCCCCGGGCTATCGGGTCAGCCAGTCGCTCGTCACCGTCGAGGAGGATGGCGACGAGGTCGCCGGCCTCTTCGAGCACTACCAGCCCCTCACGCCGGTCGACCCCTACCGGGTCAGTGTCCCGACGCGGGGCGTGTACGCCGAGGCGGTCCTCGGCCAGTGCGACTCCTGCGAGAAGATCGAGCCCGACAAGGCTCAGGACTGGACGGTCTTCACGACCGACGAGCCGACCCCGATCCAGCAGGTCCCCCTCGCCGTACCCGACGTGCAGGACTGGAAGGCGACGTGGCAGCAGCTCGCCGCGCCGCTGGTCAACGTGCAGACCGCCCCCGGCCTGCCCGCGCCGGCGGCTGGCCTGGCGGGACTCGGTGAGCTGCTCGGCCAAGGTGACGCGTTCCGCGACGTCACCGGGCTGGCGGCCAACCAGAACAACGCGCTGCAGACCTATCTCTCCAACCAGGCCAACGCGAAGGCGTTCGCCGAGATGGCCACGGAGATGGCCAAGCAGTCGCACAACACCAGCAACAGCGACAAGATCATGGGCAGCATCGAGCAGGCACGGTCCTCGGGGGCGCTCTCCGACACCGACGCCAACGCGTTGGTCAAGCAGCACCTCCAGGAGCAGATCGACGGCGGTGCGACCCAGAAGGCGGCCAGCGACCTCACCGCGAAGCAGACGGCAACACCGCTCAGCGACGCTGCGGTGAAGGCCGCCGCCTCCGGCAAGGAGGTCAAGGCGACCCGCACCGACGGCGAGGGCAACGCCGAGTCGCTCTCGATCAGCAGCGGGGGAGCCGGCGACGTGCTGGCGCAGGTCACCGGCGTGCCCAAGCTCAAGCAGGCCTCCTCGATGGCGTGCTGGGCGACCGTCGCCGCCATGCTCGTCGGCTGGAAGAAGGGCACGCCGGTCACGCCCGAGGAGGCCGTCCTCAAGGCCGGGGAGAAGTACGCCGCGATCCTCGCCGCCAACACCGGCCTGGCTGCCGCGGACAAGGACGACTTCGTGCTGCGGATGCACATGGTGGCGGAGCCGCTGGCCAGCTACACGCTCGCGAAGTGGGTCGACTTCGTGAAGCGGTACGGCCCGGTCTGGGTCACCACCGACGCTGCCCCCGACCAACGGTTCTCACCGCACGCCCGGGTGCTCGTCAAGGTCACCGGCAAGGACGTCGACGACCTCAACGCGGTCTTCACCTTCATCAATCCGTCCACCGGACTGGAGGAGTCGGAGTCGTTCGCCGACTTCCTCAAGGCTTACGAACAGATGGCGACCGACAACAGGTCGGCCACGATGATGCCGCAGATCGTGCACTTCGCCGAGAGCCTCGAGGGCGGGGTGGAGGGCTTCCAGGTGGAGGGGCCGTTCAACATCAACGAGCCGGTCCACGAGCTCATCACCATGGCCGCCCTCCAGCGATCGACCGTCGCCGTACCCGCGACGACGAAGGTCGGAACGGACCTGGCCGTCAACGAGTTCCTCCGCGGTGTGCTCTTCAACGACGACCCGGCGCTGCTCATGTTCGACGAGAACCGGACGACGAACTGGGACTTCTCCTCCGGGCTGATGTGGTTCTCCCGGTTCAAGTCAGCTGAAGGGTCCTCGACCGTCGACCTGAAGAACATCATCGGGCGCTCCCACTTCTTCGACCTGCAGTTCCTGCACGGGATGGCCCCGAAGGCCGGGGAGGAGCCCGGGGACACGCTCGCCAAGATCATGCTCTGGTGCGAGGTGATGTACCGACTGTCGGTCGGCGACGGGATCTCCGGCACCGACGCCGTCGGGACAGCGGCTCCGAGCACGACCTACACCGACTCCGGCGGCACCGTGCACACCTACACGATGGGCACCTTCTTCACCGGCGCGTCCGAGCCGAAGGGGACCGCCACCTTCGCCCAGCTCTTCGGCAACGGGACGAAGTTCCCCGGCTTCGACGTGAAGCGCCGGGCGATCGGCTCCGTGCTGCACCTGGCGCAGGACTCGTTCGCCCGCGGCCACGTGAAGCGCACCCTCTCCAACCCCGGTGACCTGGTCACCCCGGGCGTGATCGACCTCTTCAAGCCCGGCACCTTCGGTCATTGGACCGACGTGGAGAACTTCCACGACTACCGCAGTCAGAACCATGCCGATCACGACAAGTACGACAAGGTCGCGACCCGGCCGGATCCGGCCGTCATCGACACCTTCAACGCGATCCTGGGCGCACGGGACGCGGTGGCGGCGTCGACGGCGATCCTCAACCACTGGCACGCCGGCGATTCGTGGGCGACCGCGAAGCCGACGGTCGCCGGGCTCTTCAAGCTCTCAGCCGGCGCGACCCCGGCCGACGGGTCGGTGTAGCACTCGCTGGGGGAGTGTCTTGGCGACCGACTCAGGCGGAGGCGCGGACGCCCTCTCGAGCTGCGGCCAGCGCGGCGCGGAGGGGGCTCAGGGACTCCTGGATCTTGTCGCTCACGAGACGCTCATCGAGGAACGCCGCCTCAACGGCGAGGTCCTCAAGGTCGATGATCGACTTCGTCAGGACTGCGACGAACCGCGCCTGGGCTGCCTGTGCGAACTCGGGGGAGTTCGTCGAAAACTGCTGGATACTCATAGTCATTCCTTCGTGATCGGGGTGGACACTCCCTCGCAAGCTGGGACAAGGCCCGGCGGGCCATGCGTCTCCGCGGCCCTCGCGATCCAGCACCGTCTCTGCAGTTCAGGCTGCGGACAGGTGGTCGAGTGTCATTGGCTCAACAGTGCCTATCGGCTGTTCATTCCCGAGGCTGAGCGAATACGCGCTGCGGGGTCCGCGCCAGGATGATCGAGGGCACCGGGGCCTTGTTCATCGCCTCGCACACCGCCAGTGCGTACTCGAGCCTGCCGGTCGCCTCGTCCTCAGGATCTCGGGCCCTAGAATCCGGCGCGTGAGCGACCTCAACGAATCAGCGACCATCACGATCGCAGCGCCAGCATCGACGATCTTCTCGATCGTGGCTGATCCGCGCCAACACTCCCGCATCGATGGGTCAGGGAACGTGGTCGGCACCATCGACGGCCCCGACAGCTTGGTGCTCGGCTCCGAGTTCGGCATGACCATGCGGATGGGGGCGTCGTACCGGACGAAGAACACGGTCGTGGAGTTCGAGCAGGACCGGTTGATCGCCTGGCGGCACCGAGGGGTCCACCGGTGGCGTTATCGCCTCACGCCGAATTCGGATGGCACCACCGACGTCACCGAGACCTGGGACCTGTCGCGCTACGGGAAGGTCGGCCGCAGGACGCTGCACGCCCTGTTCGGCAAGAAGACGGGGCGTGCCATCAAGGCGACGCTGGTGAACCTGAAGGATGCCGCGGAAGCGGACGCAACAGGGCTTTAGGTCGATCCCCGACTCGGCTGACCTGCGGAGGAACGCCATTCCGCAGGTCCCAGGCCTGTGCGTGACGGGCTGGCCTGTAAGCCGGGCTGATGGCCTCCACCACTGATCGGCCCGGCCGCCGCGATGCGCGCGCTTGCCGAATCCGCGCCACTTCACTACGAAGCTATTGCCATGCGCGACCGGTAAATGTCGTGAACTGGCTCGAGGCTCAGGGTGATCCTGGTGGGCCGTGCAGCACCCTCGGCGTGTACTCGACCAGCTGTATCCGGCCGTCGAAGGTGCGACTGTCGGTCATGTCGAGGCCGACGTCGGGATAGTCGTTGTAGATCCGCTCCGCCCCCGTCGCCCCGGTGATCACGGGGAAGATGACCACGCGGAACCGATCGACGAGGCCGGCCTCGAGGAGAGACCGGCTCAACGACAGGCTGCCGATGGTGCGCATGGACCTGGTGCCGGTCTCCTTCATCGTCCGCACAGCCGCGACGGCGTCGCCTGCGACCAAGGTCGAGTTCGACCACTCCAGGGGTTGAGTCAACGTGCTGGAGAAGACGATCTTGGACAACGCTCCCAACATGTCCGTCCCCGGTTCGCCACCCTTCGCGAAGCCGTGCATGAGGCGGTACGTGTTCGCGCCCATGAGCACCAGGTAGTCCTTCTCGGGGCTCTCGCCGAGCCAGGAGAGGTACTCCGGTCCCTCCAGGCCCCACCAGCCGGGCCAGCCTTCAGCGGATGCGTACCCATCGAGGGAGGTGATGAAGTCGACGACCAGTTCAGGCATGACACTCCTCAGTCCGTGGACCGTCCATTCTCCACCTGATGCCGCCGCGCGTCCCGGGCGAATGCGATGGTCGGGCTGACTGTTGGGTTGGCCACGTGCTGTAGCTAGCTCTGTCGTCCGGGCAAGGTGACCCAACGGGTGAGTCCCTCAAAAGTTGACCCTTTACTGGCCACTTTCAGACCGAATCACTCGTCATCGGTCGGGTATGATCGTCAAAGAGAGAAACAGCCGTTTCCCCTCAAAAATAAGGGCAAACGGTGATTCGACCGTGCTTCTCGGTACTCGCTGAAACCCCCAAAATTCCTCCAGGCGGTCAGGGGTTCGAGTCCCCTCACCTCCACACGTTGGAAGAAGCCGCAGGGCAGAGGTCACTAGCTTCTGATCTGCTCGTTTGGTTCAGGGCAAGCGCCTGGGGTCCGCACGAGACGAATGAGGAAGCCCTGTGCTCAACACGGGTAACCGCTATTGGGGTCGGCCGCCTGTGGGGGCGCGGCTTTCCTTCGACACGGACTCATTCGATGCTGGCTCCCGGTTGACGCGGTGATGTGGCCTGGGTCACGCTGGGTAGGCCAGGCTCAGGAGCGCGCCATCGGCGCAACCCTCGGCACGGTCCGCTGAGCCCCACACTCGGCGGTCTCTCGGGCTGGGTGGATCGCTGATGCAGGTACTCCGGAACGTCCTCCGCGGCATGGCCGCGCTCACGCTCGCGATCAGCGGAGGGCTGTTCCTCCAGGTCGCCGCTCCGGCCCCGTCGCTCGCGGCCGACGTCCCGTGGACCTGCGGTGATGCGGCGTACCTGTTCCAGTCGCCGAACAACACTGCGGCGCCCCACCTGGTGCAATCGGTCAACCTGCTCACCGGTGAGTCGACCAATGTCGGCACCACCGCCAACCTGGTCAACGCCGTCGCCTACAACCCGCTCGACAACTACATGTACGCCTGGAACCTGCAGACCGACACCCTCAACCGGATCAGCTCCGACCTCTCGCTGATCAACCTCGGCGTCCCAGCCGCGACCCCGACCGCGTTCCGTGGGATCGACTACAACGTCGGTGAGATCGACGACTCGGGTCGGCTCTGGATCATGGATAACCAGACCGGGCGCTGGCTCGAGATCGACGTCAACCCGGCCTCGCCGACGTACACCCGAACGCTGGCCTCCGGGATCACTCCCGCGCCCGCGAACCTGATCCTTCCGGGGGACTGGGCGTTCGTGAACGGAGTCCTCTACGGCGTCGCCCCGACCTCTGCGGGAACGGGTGCTGCCCGACTGGTGTCGTTCAACCTGACCACGCACACCTTCACCAACCTGGGCATCCTCGCCGGCACGGTGTCGGGCTCGACCTTCGGCGCGATCTACAGCGACGGCACCTACCTCTACGTCTCGCGCAACCAGGGCGGCAACATCTACCGGATCGACCCCGCCACGCTCGAAACCATCCAGCTCGCCGTCGGCGTCGCCGCCACCTCCAATGACGGGGCGCGCTGCCGCTCCGCGATCATCCCGACGGTGACGGTCCGCAAGCTGGTCGGCGGCCGGCTGGTCCCGGCCGACCAGTTCCACGTCGCGCTCCGCGACGGCACCGGTACGACCGTCACCGACGTGACCACCACCGGCACGCAGACCAGCGTCACGTCGACGGCCTACCCGGTCGAGCGCGGCGCGACGTACCTGATCACCGACGAGCTGGCCGCCGGCTCGACCTCGCTCGGCACCGACTACACCGGCGCCCTGTCCTGCACCGTCGACGGGACCCCGGCCGCGGAGCGGTCGTCGGGGATCAACGTCTGGAGCCTCCCGATCGGCGTGGGGAACGACTACGTCTGCACCGTCACCAACACCCCCGACGCGGCGAATCCTGCCCTCACGTTGGCCAAGTCGGTGGCCCCGTCGGACGCCGCGTCGTTCACCGTCGGACGCACGCTCACTTACTCCTTCGTCGTCACCAACGCTGGGAACGTCCCCGTCACGAACCTGGCGATCACCGAGGTCGCCTTCTCCGGCACCGGCACCCTCGGCGCCGCCTCGTGCCCGGTCACCACCCTCGCGGCGCGCGCTCAGACCACCTGCACCGCGACCTATGTCGTCACCCAGGCCGACGTCGACGCAGGAGTCCTGACCAACACCGCCCGGGCGACGGGCAGCGACCCCGGCGGTGACCCGGTCGACTCCAACGACGACAGCACCGAGATCCCGAGCGACCCGGCCCCTGAGCTCACCCTGGACAAGTCGGCCACACCAGCCGTCGCGATCCAAGCCGGGCAGCAGATCACGTACACGTTCGTCGTCACCAACACCGGCAACGTCACGATCAGCGGGCTCGCCATCGCCGAGGACTCCTTCACCGGGTCCGGGACGATCGGTACCCCCAGCTGCGACCGCACCACCCTGATCGCCGGGCAGCAGGCCACCTGCACCGCGACGTACGCCGTCACCCAGGCCGACCTCGACGCCGGTGACCCGCTGGCCAACACCGCCACCGCGAGCGGCACCGATCCCGGCGGCGGCCCGGTCGACTCCCCGCCCGACGACGCCGTCGTCGACGTCGTGCAGAGCCCGCACCTGACCCTGATCAAGAACGCCGACCCGACCACGGTGTCGGCGGCAGGGGACCAGGTCACCTACACCTTCGCCGTCACCAACGACGGCAACATCACGCTGGACAGCCTGTCGATCGAGGAGGACTCCTTCTCCGGATCGGGGACCCATCCCGTGGTGTCGTGCCCGGTCCTCTCCCTCGCCCCGACGGAGTCGACCACCTGCCAGGGTCTCTACGCCGTCACCCAGGCCGACATCGACGCCGGCCAGATCACCAACGCCGCGCACGCGCAAGGGCGCCGACCGGACAACAACGACGCGGTCCTCAGCAACACCGACGACGCTCTCGTCGGCGTCGTTCCGGTGCAGTCGCTGACCCTGGTCAAGACCGCCGACCCGACGACGGTCAGCTCCGCCGGCGGCACGATCAGCTATAGCTTCCTGGTCACCAACGGAGGCAACCAGACCGTGACAGGACTGGCGATCACTGAGCTGAGCTTCACCGGGACAGGGGCCACGCCCGTCGCGACCTGCCCGGTGACCACCCTCGCCGCCGGCGCCAACACCACCTGCACAGCGTCGTACACGGTCACCCAGGCCGACATCGACTCCGGCCGGATCGACAACATCGCCCAGGCCGGTGGCACCAACCCCGCCGGGGGCGACGTCGTCTCCAACGAGGACGACGCGACCGTGACCGCCCCGGAGAACGCCGTGCTCACCCTGACCAAGACCGCCACCCCGACCAGCGTCACCGCGGCAGGCGACACCGTCACCTACACCTACACCGTGACCAACGGCGGCAACGTCACCATCGACGACCTCACGATCGCGGAGGACTCCTTCACCGGCACCGGCACCCTGGCGACGGCCGTCTGCGCGGCGACCACCCTCGCGCCCGAGGCATCAACGACCTGCACGGCGACCTACACCGTCACCACGGCCGACATCACGGCCGGTGAGATCACGAACGTCGGGCACGCCACCGGTGACGACCCGGGCGGCAACCCGGTGGTCTCTCCACCCGACGACGCCGTGGTCGACACCCCGGGCTCGCCAGCGATCACGGTCGCCAAGTCCGCTCAACCCCAGGTGGTCAGCGCGGTCGGGGACGTCGTGACCTACACCTTCCATGTAGTCAACACGGGCACGACCGAACTCGCTGACGTGACGGTCGAGGAGGGCGCCTTCAACGGGTCCGGCCAGCTCTCGGCGATCACCTGCCCCCAGACGTCACTCGCCCAGGGCGCGGCGATGAACTGCACCGCGACGTACGCCGTGACCTCGGCCGACCTGTTGCTGCCCCGGCTGACCAACACCGCCACGGCCACGGGCACGCCGCCGAGCGGCCCACCGACCCGCTCCGATCCGTCGACCGCCAATGTCGCCCCGACGACACTGACCCCACCGGTCCCGGAGCCCCTCACCGGGGACACCGGCGCCGGTAACGGCTCGGACGACCTCGGTGGCACCGGCTCACCGCTCAGCGCGTGGACCGCGCCGTTGGCGCTCCTGCTGCTCATCACGGGAGGCGCCCTGATCCACAGCGGTCACCGAGGGACTCCAAGGAACGCGTCCGGAAAGCATCGTGGAGAGCGCCACTGAAAATCTAACCCCACGCACCGCGAACGGTGCGTGGGCCGAGTCTCCAGCCTTTCGGGGGACGATCGAAGGCACTGGGCCACGGACGTGGTCGACGGCGCGCCAGGCTCATCGCACCCTTGAGCTGTGCTGGCTGGCGTCAAGCGCCAACCTCGTCCTCGACACTCGTGGCGTCCTGCGCCGTTCGCTCGGGACGATCACACACTGATCTGCAGCTCAGCACTTCGGGCGGAGGGCTCTCAGAGCCGAGTACTGGGTCTTTCGATGCCGCTCCGTGGTGGTCATCGCCGAGGCTTGGCGGGTTCTCTTGCGGACTAGGTGCGGACTAAACTCCGTTGAAAATGGCATATCCGCAGGTCACAGGCTTGTGCGTGACGGGCTGGCCCGTAAGCCGGGTTTTGTCCTCCCCGCCGAAGCGGAGATGGGCGATCATCCATCTCGGACCGCCGTTGCCGGCGGCCTCCAGCAACCTACCCGTGCTCTCAGCGGGCCGCTTCGATGAGCACTGTCTGGTCTTGCTCCGGGTGGGGTTTACCTAGCCGGCCCAGTCACCTGGGCCGCTGGTGAGCTCTTACCTCACCGTTTCACCCTTACCTCGCCGACGAATCGGTGAGGCGGTCTGTTCTCTGTGGCACTGTCCCGCGAGTTACCCCGGATGGCGGTTAGCCATCACCCTGCCCTGTGGAGCCCGGACTTTCCTCGACACCCACCCGAGGGTGAGTGACGCGATCGCCCGGCCAGCCCGTCACGCATCGCCACCGTAGTGGACGGCGACGTGGGGGAGAAGTCGCGGGTGGATAGGTCGGCTAACCAGCCGTGACATTGCCGGAGGGCGGGGTGATGGTGGAAGTCCGAAACCATCTTGGGAGAACAGAATGGAAACCAATCGACAGTTCAAACGAAAGTCCCGGGTGACAGGCGCCGTGGCGGCGCTCGCGCTTGCCGGAGCCGCACTCACTCCGCTCCTCACGCCGGATCCCGCATCCGCAGGCAAGGCCTACCCACCCAGCCCCGAACCCACGACCCTCGCCAGCGGGCTGATCAGCCCGCTCACCGCCGCGATCGACAGCGACGGGACGGCGTACGTCACCCAGAACTTCGCCAGCTCGTTGGTCAAGATCCGGAAGGGCAAGGCCCCGAAGGTGATCTACACCGCCGAGGGCGGCAACGAGGTCGGGGCCGTGTCGGTCCGCAACGGCCGCATCGTCTTCTCCGAGACCGCCGGCGGCGAGGCCGGGCCGACCGACTCCTGGATCAAGACGATCACCCGGTCCGGCAAGGTCAAGACCCTGGCCAACGTCCGAGCCTTCGAGAACAAGAAGAACCCCGACTCGGTGATCACCTACGGACTCCGTGACATCTCCGATGAGTGCGCAGCCCAGTGGCCCGCCGACCAGTTCGGCCCGCCGACGTACACCGGTCTGCCCGACTCGCACCCCTACGCCACGCTTCAGACCAAGCGCGGCGGGATCCTGATCGCTGACGCCGGCATGAACGCTGTCCTGTCGCTCTCGCGGCACGGGCGACTCCGCACCGTCGCCGTCACCCCGCCCGCGCCTGCGCTGATCACGGCCGAGCTCGCTGCAGGGATGGGCCTGCCCGACTGTGTCGTCGGTCAGACGTACTACGGCGAGTCGGTGCCCACCGACGTCGCGCTCGGCAAGCACGGGCGGCTCTACGTGACCACCGAAGGCGGTGGCCTGGGGGAGCAGATGCCGCTCGGTGCCGTCCACAAGATCTCCTGGTGGGGTGGCGTGCAGACCGTGACCGAGGGCCTGTTCGCGCCGGTCGGGATCGCCGCCTCTCCGCGTGGTGACCTGTACGTCTCGCAGCTCTTCGGCGGCTCGATCGTGAAGATCAAGCGCGGCACGAGCACCGCGGTGCCGTTCGTCGAGGTGAACATGCCGGCCGCTCTGGAGTGGAGCAGGAACCACCTGTACGCGACCGTCGACGCGCTCATCGGGCCCGACGAGGAGAACCCTGACACGCCTCCGGGAGGACGTCTGGTCCGTTACTGATCGCCACGACACAGGGGTGAGCTCCGCGAGGGGTTCACCCCTGTTCCGTCCCCCGCGGCCGCACGGACACGGGATACTGGGCGGCGTGCGAGATGGACGGTTCGCCTGGATCGGCGTGTGGCTGAGTGTGTCGCTCCTCGGTGGACTCGAGTCGTGGCTGACCGACGCGATCGGTGAAACCCGGGCCGTCGGCGTCTTCGGCGTGGGTGGGATCGTGATCGGCTGGCTCTGGTACCAGGCCTACCCGCGCCCTCTGGCGGACCGGCTCCTCCTGTTCGCGGGCTTTTTCGCCTTGGGAACGGCTCTCGCGTTCATCCCCGGCGGTGAGTTCGAGGGCGAGATGTCGCCGCGCGGGATGATCTACCTTGGCATCCTCGCGGGCCTTGTCTACAACGAGCAGCGGTTGAACTCTGACTGCACGTGGAGCCAGCAGGGGCGAACGGCGATGTCGACCCGCCGGAGCAGCAAGGAACTGCGCTGACGGGCCTCCCGCTCCCTATGGCCGGCCGAGCCGTCGCTCGAGCATGTCGACGAACGGCACCGCGTTGGCGGGCAGCACGTCGAGGTAGAGCCCCGGCTCGGTGATCTCGACCTCGGTCACCAGGAGCTGTCCGTGGTGGCGGAGCAG
Source organism: Nocardioides sp. JCM 18999 (assembly GCF_055391175.1). Lineage (NCBI taxonomy): Bacteria > Bacillati > Actinomycetota > Actinomycetes > Propionibacteriales > Nocardioidaceae > Nocardioides > Nocardioides sp. JCM 18999. Next base: position 1,812,821 of record NZ_AP043887.1, on the reverse strand, counting down.
GTCGATCCGGGCGTAGGACAGCGTCGTCGCGAGGATCGCCTCGGTGGCGGCGTACGCCTGGAGCGCGAGGTCACGCGCCTCGGCGGTCTGGGGGACGGGGGCAACCGTGCCGCCGTACAGCTCGTTGACCCGGAACTCATCGCCCGCTGGAGTCTTGCGCAGCTGGGACACGACGGCGCCGTCGATGATGAACACGGAGGTCTCGCCCTCGGTGCGGACGCTCTCGACCAGCGGCTGGACGAGCCACGGGCCGGTGGTCGCCGGGACCCAGGTGGTCCCGGCACGGACGGCCGTGGCGCCGACGCCCCCAGCCCCCACGGGAGGTTTCACCATCCAGCCGCCCGGCGCGGCAACAGCCGTCCGCGCCTCGGCCTCGGTGCTGGCGACGAGCGTCGGGACCGTCGGGACGCCGGCAGCGGAGAGCTCGAGCAGGTAGGTCTTGTCGGTGTTCCAGGCGAACACGGTGCTGCCGTGCAGCACGGGCACCCCGAGGCCTTCGACCCGCGCACTCCACGCCAGGAATTCGGGCAGCCGGTCCATGTAGTCCCACGGCGAACGTACGGCGACGAGGGCCGCGTCCTCCCACGCGACGGCGGGGTCGTTCCAGATCACCCAGCGCGCGTCGATGTCGCGGGCGGCCAGCTCCCGATCCAACGCCTCGTGGCCGGGCTCTCCGCTCGGCCAGTCGCGTGAGGTCGCCAGCAGCACCCGTGTCATCGGGGTCGGGTCAGACGACGGACGTGGCGAGCCAAGCGACCAGCACCGAGAGCACGATCAGGACCAGGTTGAGCTGGGCGAGCTTGGCCTCGCGGCGGAACAGGTGGAAGAGCGCGGCCAGCACCTGCAGCACGGTCAGGCAGAACGCCGAGGCGATCGCGAGATCCGGGTGGATGTCGAACAGCGGCGGCACGATCAGGGCGATCGCGCCGACGACCTCGAGCAGCCCGATGCCACGAACGCCGGACATGGGGATGGTCGTCCCGGCCCACGACATCATCGGGGCGAGCTGCTCCTGCGATCGGGTGAGCTTCATCGTGCCGGAGTAGGCGTAGAACAGGGCCAGCAGTCCCGCCACGATCCAGTAGGCGATCTCCATGGTGACGAGTGTGGCGCAAACCGGTGCCCGTGCCGAGCACCTCGGCGTCAGACGCGCGGGGCGAGACCGTTGGAGCTGCGGCTGCCGCGCTCGCGACCGAGGACGCGGGCCAGGTCGGAGAGCGGCATCGGACGGTGCATCAGGTAGCCCTGGGCGCGGGCGAACGGCGCGTCCTGGCGCAGCACGGCGAGCTGGTCCTCGCGCTCGATGCCCTCGATGACGGCCTCGAAGTCCATCGACCGGGCCATCAGGATCACCGAGCCGAGCAGCGCTCGGGCGCGGAGGTCGCTGTCGATGTCCTCAGTCAGGGAGGCATCGATCTTCAGGATCTTCGCCGGCAGGTTCTTGAGGTAGCTGATCGAGGAGAAGCCGACCCCGAAGTCGTCGATCGCGAAGGCGACGCCCATCTCGGTGATCGCGTGCATCGCGAGCAGGATCTCCTCGTCGAGCTCGACGCCTTGGCGTTCGGTGATCTCGAGGACCAGCTCCATGTCGCCTAGCGCTTTGGAGGTGCGCTCCACCGTCGTGATGAAGCCCGGGTCGCGGAGCTCGGCCGCCGAGATGTTGACGTTGACGGAGAGCGGTTGCCCGTTCGCGGCGGCGCGCAGGGTCGGCGCGGCGAGGGAGACCTGGTGCATGACGCCCGCCCCGAGCGCGACGATCAGGCCCGTCTCCTCGGCGGCAGCGATGAAGACGTCGGGGGGCACCGGCACGCCGTTGCGGTTCCACCGCGCAAGCGCTTCGACGGCCACGACGTGGCCGGACTTCACGCACACCAGCGGTTGGAAGACCACCCCGATGCCGCCGGAGCGCACCGAGGCGCGGAGGTCGTCGACGAGATCGAGCCGTTCTCGGCGGGCCTCGCTCATCCCGTCCGTGTACTGGACCCAGGTGGCCTTGCCCCGCGCCTTCGCCTCGTACATCGCCAGGTCGGCCTTGCCGAGCACCGAGGTCGCGCTGTCCCCGGCGGTGCCGAAGGCGAGCCCGACGCTGGCGGTCACGGTGACGTGGTGCCGCGCGACGGTGAGCGGCTGACTGACGGCCCGCAGCACGCGTTCGGCCAACAGCGGGATCCGGTCGCTCTCGACGTCCTCGAGCAGGATCGCGAACTCGTCCCCACCGAGCCGGGCGACCGTGTCGCTGGGGCGCACGCACGCCTCGAGCCGCGCGGCCAGCTGCACCAGCGCCTGGTCACCCGCGGCGTGACCGAACCGGTCGTTGATCGGCTTGAAGCCGTCGAGGTCGAGGAAGACCAGCGCCACCGGGATGCCGTGCTGCATGGCGAGGGCGCGGGTGAGCCGGTCGAGCAGGATGCCGCGGTTCGGCAGGTCGGTCAGGGGATCGTGCCGCGCGATGTGGACCATCTCGTTGGTCAGGTCCAACCGAGCGACGGCGTCCGAGGCCACCGCGCCGAGCGCCAGGAGCGCCTGCTCGTCGCTCGCCGTGGTGGCCCGGGCCCGGTCGCGGGAGCGGGCGACCAGCCACTCGTGGTCCTCGCCGAGCTGGATCGGCACGGCGAGCTCGCCCAGCAGCGGAGCCTCTGGCAGGAGTCGCACGTCCGGCAGCAGCAGCACCGACTGGGCGTCGCGGATCAGCGCCTCCTCGACGGACCGGCGGTCGACGTGGGACTGGGCCTGCACGGCGGCGGAGAAGAGCACCCGCAGCCGGCGCGCGTTCTCCCGGCCCCGGGTGACCGCCCGGGTCGCGACCAGCAGCGTCACCAGGGGGACGGCGAGCAGCGTGACCGTCCACCAGGGCGTGGACCGGAGCACGACCGCGCCCAGGTAGCCCAGCGAGTCGAACGTGACGAAGCAGGCCACCGCCACCAAGGTCCCGGGCTGGACCAGCTCGCGGCGGATGCTCGTCTTCGACGCGATCGAGATCGAGATCGCCGAGAGCACGAAGTCGACGACGAAGTACGCCCCGGCGGCGAGCAGGACGGCCCACAGCTCGCGCGGTGTGCCGCTCTGCCCGTTGGCGGCGAGCGTGTAGACCATCGCGGCCAGACCGCCGGAGAGGATCCCGACCCCGATGTTGAAGGCCTTCGAGATCGCCGGTTTCTGGGTGGTCAGCTGGGTCAGCAGGACGCCGATCGACCACGTGACGAGCGCTTCGGAGTCGTTCACGGTGCACAGCAGGAAGATCAGGATGCTGGAGTCGTACCCGACCTCGATCCCGCCGGCGCCGCTGTCCAGGATCATCGGGAAGCGGGCGACGATGGCGATCAGCGGGACGCCGATCAAGGTCGAGACGATGAACTCGTCGCGGATCCCGGTGCTCAGGACATAGAGCGCGGCGGCCGCGAAGACAGCCAGGCCGCTCGCGAGCACGACGAGGTGGTAGCGCCACCTCCGCGCCACGCTCTGCTCCACGGCGGCAGTCTGCCTCACTACGGCTCGGCTTTCGTAGATACCGTCAGACTCGTGGAGATCGTCCCGCTGATCTGGCACGAGCTCGCCCAGGTCGGTGACCCCGAGCGCGCGGCCGCGCAACAGGCCTACATGAAGTCCGCCCTGCCCTACCGAGGGATCAGCAAGGGAGACCTCACCGCGCTGCTCCGCCCGATCCTGTGCGCGTGGCGCCCCGCCGACCGCGACGAGTGGGAGGCGGCGGTCCGGCGGCTCTGGGACGAGGTCACCTTCCGCGAGGAGTGGTACGCCGCCCTCGCGCTGCTCCGTCACCGGCCCGCGGCCGCGTGGCTCGATCGTGACGCCCTCCCGCTGCTGAGGCACGTGATCACGTCCGGCGCGTGGTGGGACGTGGTCGACGAGACCGCCACCCACCCGCTCCGCACCGCCCTCAGCCAGGACCGGGCGGCGGTCGCCCCGGTGCTCTACGAATGGGCGCAGGACGAGGACCTGTGGATGCGCCGCTCCGCGGTGATCTGCCAGATCGGCGCGAAGGAGGACACCGACCTCGACCTGCTCGTTCACGCGATCGAAGCCAACCTGGACGACTCCTCGTTCTGGCTGCGCAAGGCGATCGGCTGGGCGCTGCGGCACTACGCACGGACCGATCCCGACTGGGTCACCGAGCAGGTCGGGATCTGGGACGGACGGCTCTCCGGACTCTCTCGGCGAGAGGCGCTCAAGCACCTCTAGCAACCCCAAAATGGGGCGGAAAATATCGACTCTCTGTACCCAAAATTGCGGTGGTCTATACCCCCCAAATGTGGGGATAAGCGAGATGTGACTTGCCTCTCCCGAACCGGCCGGTGCGAACTTCAACGCGTTCCGCCTCTCGGGAAGTTCGGCGGATCTTCACCTAGCTGAACTGACCGAGAGACAAGGAAAATCATCATGCTGCAGAACGCCCTGAACCGAGTCCGTGCCGGCCGCAAGAGCGACGACGGATTCACCCTCATCGAGCTCCTGATCGTCATCGTCATCCTCGGCATCCTCGCCGGGATCGTCGTGTTCTCCGTCCGCGGAATCCAGGACCGCGGTGAGGCCTCTGCCTGCAAGTCCGAGATCGCCACGGTCGAGACCGCGGTGGAGGCGTACTACGCCAAGTTGGGCGCATACCCGACGATGGCGCAGCTGACCGCGGCTGGGAACGACCAGTTCCTTCGCTCGACCCCGAAGTACGTCACCGCCGTCAACGGGACGACCGGGGCGCTCACGGCCACCGACTGCTCGACCCTCTGAGTATCGCGGGGGGCTGCACATCCCCTGTGCAGCCCCCCGTACCTCTCCAGCCCTCCTGACCAGAGTCCAGTTCGAGACCTCCGAGGTGCCCAGCCATGCACGAACATCTCCTCCGCATCGGTGACCAGATCGACGCACTGCTCCTGACGTTGTGGGACGCGGGCGGTACCGACCTGATGCTCACCGCCGGTCTGCCGCCGATGATCCGGGTCGACGGCAACCTCATCCCGGTCCCGGACAGCCCCGTTCTGAGCGCCCACGACACCGAGGACCTGCTCGCGGACGTGCTGACCCCGGACCAGCTCGCACACTGGAGCACCCAGCACGAGTTTGACTTCTCCTTCACCTGGCGGGAACACGCCCGCATCCGCGGCAACGCGTTCACCCAGCGCGGTCTGACGGCCGTGGCACTCCGGATGATCCCGAAGGAGATCCCCACGCCCGACGCGCTCGGCCTGCCCGCCGTGATGCGGGAGCTCGCACTGCGCCACCAGGGTCTGATCCTGGTCACCGGCCCCACTGGCTCAGGCAAGTCGACCACCCTGGCCAGCCTGATCGACCACATCAACCGCAACCGCGGTTGCCACATCATCACCGTCGAGGACCCGATCGAGTACGTCCACGACCACCAGCAGGCTGCGGTCAACCAGCGCGAGGTCGGCACCGACACCGCCTCGTTCCCCGATGCGCTGCGCAGCGTCCTGCGCGAGGATCCCGACGTCCTCCTGGTCGGCGAGATGCGCGACCTGGAGTCGGTCCAGTTCGCCCTCACCGTCGCCGAGACCGGCCACCTGGTCTTCGCGACGCTGCACACCAACGACACAGCCCAGTCCATCGGGCGCATGATCGACGTCTTCCCCGCCGAGCAGCAGGCCCAGATCCGGGTCCAGCTCGCCGCGGCGCTGAGCTGCGTGGTTTATCAACGCCTGATCCCCAAGATCGGCGGCGGCATGACCGCCGCCTACGAGGTCCTGGTCGCCACGCCGGCGGTGCGCAACCTGATCAAGGAGGGCAAGACGCACCAGCTGCGCAACGCCCTCGTCACCGGGAGCAAGGACGGGATGATCACCCTCGAGTCGGCCCTGTCGACGTTGATCGCCGACGGCGTCGTCAGCGTGGAGGACGCCGTGGTCCGCAGTCTCCACCCGGATGACATCGAGACCCGTCCGCGCATGCTCGCCCCGATGGGTCGGTGAGTCTGATGCGGCGGAAGGATCGGCACTCCACGGTTGCCGTCGTTCCCGCGTCGCGGGAGCAGCTCGACCACCGCCTGGCCACCACCCTGGTCGCCGCCGGGGTCGTCCAGCCCTACCAGCTCGACGGCGCCGGGAGGCCGACCGAGGGCTCGCTCGCCGAACACCTGGTCGAGACGGGCCTGGTCACCGAGGAGCAGATCGCCTCGGTCCAGTCCACGCAGTACGGCGTCGAGCTGCTCGACTTCCGCGATCTGCAGGCCACCCCCGAGGCCCTGACGCTGCTGTCGGCGTCACGAGCGCGCGAGCTGCGGGTGCTGCCACTCGTCGATCGGGACGGGACGGTGGCCCTGGCGGTCGACGATGCCGCGCCCGAGCGGATCGCGGCACTCGAGGCCGAGCTCGGTCGACCGGTGATGTTGGCCGTGGTCACCCGGCGCAACCTGGATCGAGCCCTCTACAACGAGTACAAGGAGACCGACGGCCTCGGCTCGACCGTCGAGGCCTTCGAGGCCCGCGACCTGCTGCGCCGCGAGGCCGCGAGCCTCGAGGCCGCCCAGGTCAACGAGGACGCACCGGTGGTGCGGGTCGTCCAGATGATCATCGTTCAGGGGCTGCGCGATCGCGCCTCCGACATCCACATCGAGCCGGCGGGGGATCGTGTTCGGGTCCGGTTCCGGATCGACGGCGCGCTCGTCGACGTGCTCGACCTGCCGGGCTCCATCGGGCCGGCCGTGGTCAGTCGGGTCAAGGTGCTCGGCTCGATGAACATCGTCGAGCGACGCCGCCCCCAGGACGGCCAGATCTCGATGGAGGTCGACGGTCGCGAACTCGACATCCGGGTCTCCACCACCGCCGTCGTCGGCGGGGAGAAGGTCGTGATGCGGCTCCTCGACAAGAGCCGATCGCTCTACCGGCTCGCGAAGCTCGGCATGCCCGAGGATGTCGCGGATCCGTGGCGCCGACTGCTCCACCAGCCTCACGGGATGCTGGTCTGTGCCGGACCGACAGGCGGTGGCAAGACGACGACGCTCTACGCCTCGCTCGGTGAGCTCAACACCACGGACCGCAACATCATGACGATCGAGGACCCGGTCGAGTACCGGCTCGACTCGATCAACCAGATCCAGATCAACGAACAGGCGGGGATCACCTTCGCCGGCGGTCTTCGCTCCATCCTGCGGCAGGACCCCGACGTGATCCTGGTCGGGGAGATCCGTGACGTCGACACCGCCCGGATCGCGATCCAGTCCGCCCTGACCGGCCACATGGTGCTCTCCTCGTTGCACGCCACCGAAGCGGTCGCGGGGCTGTACCGGCTGATGGACATGGGGATCGAGTCGTTCCTGATCGCCTCGGCGATGAGCGCCGTGGTCGCGCAGCGACTCGTTCGCCGCAGCTGTCCCGACTGTCAGGAGCCGTACCAGCCGACCGCCGAGGAACTCGGATTCCTGCGGGCCTTCGAGGGAGAGGCACCGGTCAGCGGATTCCGTCGCGGCACCGGATGCCCGTTCTGTGCGAACACCGGCTTCCTCGACCGGATCGGGGTCTACGAGTTGCTCCCGGTGACGGACCAGGTCCGTTCCTACATCGTCGACCGGGCACCGCACGACGAGATGCGCAAGCTGGCTCGGGCCGAGGGGATGCGCACCCTGCAGGAGCAGGCAGTCCGCCTGGTCCATGACGGCACGACCACGGCGGCCGAGGTCATGCGCTCCATCTACGTGACAGGAATCTGAGATGCTCAAGTTCGCCTACGCCGGCGTGACGCCTGACGGCGGTCATGTGAAGGGCACGATCAAAGCCACCAGCCGCGGCGACGCCGAGATCGCTCTCTACCAGCAGAGCCTGCGCGACCTCACCGTCAACGAGCGCAAGTCAGTCCTCGCCTACGAGGTTTCCGGTCCTCGGATCAAGCCGGTCCACGTCATGCACCTGTCGCGGCAGATCGCCGCGTTCCTGCGTGCGGGCCTCCCGATCATCGACGCGGTGCATGCGATCGGCGAGGAGTCGGACAACTCCTCGGTCCGACGCATGATGAACCAGATCGAGGACGGCCTGCGAGGCGGCGAACGCTTCTCCGACTGCCTCGACCAGTTCCCGAAAGTCTTCCCGGAGTTCTACCGGGGCATCGTCCGTTCCGCCGAGCTGACCGGCGAGCTCGATTCGGTGCTGGCTCGGCTGTCGCGCTACATCGAGCGCGACCTCGAAGCACGCCGGAAGATCAAGTCGGCGGCGATGTACCCGATGGTGGTCGCCGCGATGTCGGTCGTCACCGTGGTCGTCCTCGCGGTCTACGTGTTGCCGAAGTTCCAGGAGTTCTTCGCCGATCTCGACGCCAAGCTGCCGCTGCCGACCCGGATGATGATGGGCTTCACCGCCTTCATGCAGGAGTGGTGGTGGGCGATCCTCGCCGGCATCGCGGGTGCCGTCCTGCTCTATCTGGTGGCGATGCTGACCGAACGCGGACGATACGTCCGTGATGCGACGCTGCTCAAGCTCCCGGTCATCGGCGAAGCGATCCAGTATGCGTTGGTCGAACGGTTCTGCCGGGTGTTGGCCTCCATGGTCACCGCCGGGGTCAACCTCACAGATTCGTTGGCCGTGACCACAGAGTCGCTGCGAAACCGGGTCTACATCCGCCGGCTCACCGACGCGACCGAGCAGATGCTCGAAGGACAGGGCATCGCCGGTCCATTGCAGCGCACCGACCTGTTCCCCGGAGTAGCGACCCAGATGTTGCGGGTCGGGGAGGACACCGGTTCGTTGGACACCCAGCTGGCGATCACGGCTGAGTACTTCGAAACCGAGCTCGACTACAAGATCGCCAAGCTGACCGCGCTCTTCGAACCAGCGGTGATCATCGCGATGGGTGTCGTCGTCGGATTCGTCGCGGTCGCGCTCGTGTCGGCGATGTACGGGATCTTCACCCAAGTCCAGGTGTGAGATGAAGCTCCGACACTCACGACTGAAGGACGACAGCGGCGAGACCCTGGCCGAGCTGGTCGTGACGATCGCCATCCTCGGAATCGCTGGAGTGGCCGTCCTCGGTTCGGTGATGATGGGGATCAAGGTCTCCGACATCCACCGCAAGACCACCGGTGCCGCCGCCGGCGTCCGGAACTACGTGGAGGCCATCGAGGACTACGTCGCGAACACCGCGGCCGGGTATCAGCCCTGCGCGTCGGCGAACTACTACTCACCCAGCAGGGTCGGGTACGCCCAGCCCGCGGGCTGGGCGGTGTCCCAGACAGCAGCCGTCGCGGTCGGCGGGGCGGGCACCCCCGCCGCCGGTTGCGTCACCACCCCTGCGACGGCGAGCAACTACGACCTCGGAGTCCAGCAGATCACGGTGAAGGTCAACAGCAACGACGGTCGCGGCGCCGAGTCGCTCACCGTCCTCCTGCGCAAGCCGTGTACCTACCGCTGGTCCGACCCGAACCCCGGCGCGAACGGAGCCTGCTCATGAAGGTCCGCGGCGGGCGGCGTGTGCGTCTTGCCGACGAGTCGGGCATCACCCTGATCGAGCTGGTCTTCTGCGTCGGGGTGGTCGGATTCATTGCGGCGGCACTGACCGGGATCATGATCAGCGAACTGCGCAACGATGTTGCCACCGCGGCGCGGATGGACGAGTCGTTCGACGTCCAGTTCGCCACGACGTACTGGCAGCGCGACGTCTCGTCGATCGGACGCCGGGACGCTGCGCCGGAGCGGCCGGAGGACGACCCCTACGCGTTGGTCTACACCACGCAGCAGTCGGTCTTCACCGATGGGTCCAACGCCTGTGACCTCTCCGGGGTTGGTGGCGCGGCGGCGCAGCGCACGGCGATCGTCACCCTGGCCTGGAGCGAGTACGACCCGTCAGCCATCGCCTCGGTGGCCAGCACGACGGACGCGAACGGCGACGGCATCCCCGACGACGACGCGCCGCGGCAGCCGCACGACGTGAAGGTCACCTGGGTCGCCAAGGCGTCCGCCACCGGCGGGGCGCCCTACGAGCTGTGGCGCGTGCGCTGCGGCTACTCCGGTCCGTCGACGGCCCGGTTCGGGCACAACCTTGCCGCCGTCCCGACTGTCGCCTGTACGCCGGCCTGCGCGAGCGTGAGTCCGCTGCCCCGGACCATCACCCTGAATATGGCGAGCCTCGCTGGAACCAACACCGTGCCTTATGCGGCGACCCTCACTGGTGAACGGAGGCAGTCATGAACTGCTCCAGTGCTCTTCGCGTCCTTCGTGGTCGGATCCGGACCGTGGCTCGGGATGCGCGCGACGACGGGGGTGCGGTCCTGGTCCTCGCGCTCCTCGTGATCACCACCATCGCCCTGGTGGCAACCGCCGTCCTGGTCCGGGGCAACGGTGCCCTGCGTACCGGCGTGGTGCTGCGTGACGTCGCAGCGTCGACCTACCAGGCGGACGCGGCCGGCGACATCGTGGTGAACAATCTGCGCACCGGTTATCAGGACACTGCTGGAGGTGGGGCATCGCTTCCGGGAAACAATCCCGCCGACCCGAGCACGCCGTGGAGGTTCACGAACGCCCTGAGCGACGGTTGTTTCGGCCAGGAGGCGACGCCCGGCCCCAACGGAAGCACGGTCTTCGCGAAGGATGGGACTCTGACCCTGACGAACGCCGCCGCAAAGTGGCGGGCCTACGTCGTCTGCAAGGGCGAGCTGGGCACTGGAAGCCAGGGCAGCCACACCCTCGTCACCACCAGGAACCGGCCGAAGTTCGCGGTCGCGGCGCTCAAGCCCCAGTTCGGGAGCGTTCCGGACAACGCGAGCCTCGACCTCCGCTCGACCTACGGCGTGGGCGCCTACTGCAAGGCTCTCGCCGCGCCGGCGAAGCCGAAGCTCAGGATGCCGAGCGGGCGGACGGCACTGTCGACGACCACCGCGACGACGCAGATCCAGACCTCGGCGAGCTTCGGCTACCAGCTGCGGGTGGGGACGGAGCTCGTCCTGACCTCGGGCAACAACACCCAGACGTTCGTGTTGTCGGCCAACGCCGCCTCCACCGACACCACCTTCTCCGTCACGTCCCAGATCGCCAACTTCGGCTACACCGCGAGCACCGACGTGTCGTACGTCCAGGTTCCGCTCTATCTCCAAGGTGATCTGGGTTCGGTCGGCAACCTCTGCAACGAGGGCCCCCTGCGCCTGCGCGGTGGCTCCGTCTACGCCGGCCAGTGCTTCACCGGCGGGGGTAACACGATCACGCTGGATTCGGGGGTGCTGGCCGCTAACACCTGTGGCAACGGCGGCTCGACCGTCACCGATCCGAACTACAAGAGCCTGCTCGAGGTCGACGACCGGGACAACGCGATCACGCCGACACTCCCCACCGTTCGGACGATCCCAGCGGCGACCGACACAGCGGCACTCAATGCGGGCGGGTTCTTGAACGCAGGCACCGCGGTCGCTTCGACGTCCCAGAACGCGTACAAGGACTGCCGGTCCGTCACCACCAAGCAGGTCTTCACCCTGAAGCCGGGCTCGTATCTCAGTGTCGCGGGTCTCAACGGCCTCACCAGCCGTTCCAACTGTGTCGTCTGGTTCATGCCGGGCGTCTACTACTTCGACTTCCGTGACGCGAACACGACGGCCGACCCGCACTACATCCCGCTGAAGTCGGGGCAGCCCGGCGCCGTCGGCTGGCGGATCGAGGCGGGTGTGGTGATCGGTGGAGGGAAGACGGCTCCCGTTCCCACGGCGAACCACATCACCGACTACGGCAGCTGCCCGGGACCGCAGGAAGCGACGATCGACACCAGTTCGTCGGCCAAGATGCAGGCCGATGCCGACGCAGCCGCCGCGGCCGGGGTGCAGTTCATCTTCGGGGGTCAGAGCCAGATGGAGCTCGCCACCGACTACGGCTCGGCCATCGGGTCGGGGCCTCAGGTCGATCTCTGCGGGCGCTACAGCCTCCAGCACCCGCCGATCGTCATCTACGGCAACAAAGTGGGTGCCGGTGACACCACTGGCGGTTCGTCGACGGCTCCGTTGACCTTGTCGACGGTGAACGCCCCGACCACGGCATCGCCGAGCCAGATCACGAATGCCACGGTCTCCTCGGGCGGCGGGTCGGTGAGCGGCAGCGGTTCGACTGCCCGCACCTGGACGCTGCCGTCGTCGGGCACGGCGACCAAGACCTTCACGGTGACGCTGGGCTCGTTCACCCCTTCGGCGACCGTGCCGGCAGGATCGAAGTTGATCAGTGCCACGATCAATGCGACCTACGGGTATCGGAACGCCGGCAACTTCGCCCAGCCGACGATCAACCTGACCCCTGCCGGGGGTTCGGCGATCGGCGCGGTCACGCTACCGGCCAACTCCAGCGGGAACGGGGGAGCGTCGGTCAGGTCGGCCGTGCTCAGTGCCCGTTCCACCGATACCGGTGGCGTGGCCGCTTTCAACGCCCTCAAGACGGCGATCGCGAATAACGGGTTCACCGGGGCGACAGCCCAGTACGTCCAGACGACCACCGGTAACGGAACGTCGAACACGTCGACCTTCGCCGGTGCCCAGGTCGTGCTGACGCTGGCCAAGGACACAGGTTCGCCCGCGACGACGGCGACCAGCGCCACCAGCAGTACCTGGACGACCGGCCCCGGGGCAACGGCATCGTGGAGTTCCACGTCGAACTCCAGCAGGACGGCCACGGTGAATCTGGCAGGCTTCAGCTCGACACCGCCGGCCGGTGCGATCGTCACCGGCGCCACCGTCAGTGTCCTGCACCGGGAGTCCAACAACGGCAGCGGCTCTCCGAACATCAGCCTGTCCGTCGGCTCCAACGCGATCTTCAGTTCGGAGGACCTGAGCGCGAACACCAGCGCCACTCCGGCAGTGAGTTCCTACACCCTCAGCACGAGCGAGGCGGCGGATCTAGCCAGCGCCGTCTTGGCTGATGGGAACTACAACGGGCTCACCCTCGGCTACACGCAGAGCCTCAGCGGGGGCTCGACCGGGACCCCCGTCACGGCGGACGTCGCCGGGGCGAGCATCGCGTTCAGCTACACCCTGCCGGGCCTGCGGCCGCTGACCCTGGGAAGTAGCGGCACCTTCTGGCACGACATGAACGAGTGCAACTGCAACGACAACCCGACCGAGTCGAGCATTCTCCTGATCGATCAGCGGGGAACCAACGGTCTCGTGCAGGACCACAACTTCCAGGGATCGGCTTACTTCGAGGGCACGATCTACGCGCCTCAGGCCGACGCCCGGATCGGCCTGCCCAACGCGAACAACGATCAGGGCAGGCTCGACATCAACGTCGCGCAGAGCTTCGCGGGATGGGGCATCGTGATCCGGTCCGCGTTCATCGAGAGGCCGTACACCGCGACGAACCAGGCGAATGGCGCTCCCTATCTGGGCACGCCGTGGCTCAGCACCGGAGCCGGGCAGGACAGTACGACTGCGCAGTTCCAGGTCTTCCTGTGCACCGACATGACCTCGACCTGCAATGCCACGAGCAACAGTCGCCTGGCCCTCCAGGCGCGGGTCCAGCTGCTCGACGAGGACCGGGACACCACGAGGCGCAGCGTCAGCGTGCTGAGCTGGAGCCATCAACGATGACGGGCACAGAGTGGCTGATCGTGCTGCTCGCCGGTGTCTACGGCCTGGTGATCGGCTCGTTCCTCAACGTGGTGATCTGGCGTGTGCCCCGCGGTGAGTCGGTGGTGCGCCCGCCCTCGGCGTGCCCGCACTGCGGCACCGAGATCCGGGCCCGGCACAACGTGCCGGTGCTCGGCTGGCTGATGCTGCGCGGACGCTGTTACGACTGTGCAGCCCCGATCAGCGTGCGGTACCCGCTGGTCGAGCTCGGCACGGGCCTGCTCTTCGCCGCGGTGGCGGTCCGGTTCATCGACGAGCCTGCCCTCATCCCGGCGTACGTCGTCTTCGCAGCGATCGCGGTGGCGCTGTCCCTCATCGACATCGACGTGCACCGGTTGCCGAACGTGATCGTCCTCCCGGCCTACCCGGTCCTGCTCGCGCTGCTGCTGTTCGACCGGGATCCCGAAGCCCTGGTGCGCGCCGGCATCGCCGGGGTCGCGCTGGTCGCCTTCTTCCTCGCCCTGGCGCTGGCGGTGCCGGGCGGGATGGGCATGGGTGACGTCAAGCTGGCCGGCATCATCGGGGCGATGACGGCCTACCTGTCCTGGGGCGCGTTCCTCACCGGAGTGCTCGCCGCGTTCGTGCTGGGAGCGCTCGTCGGCGTGCTCCTGATCGTGGTGCGACGGGCGGGCAGGGGCAGCGTGGTCCCGTTCGGTCCGTTCCTGCTGGGCGGAGCGATCGCGTCGATCCTCGGCGCCGCCGTCGTGGGGCAGACCTACCTCGCCGCGCTGTAGATCCGGCTGTAGACCCGTGGGTCGAGTGCCTACATGCCGAAGCAGACCAGGCAGCCGGTGGCCGGATGGGGGACGCCCTCCAGGTGCCACAGACTCTGCTGACAGAGCAGATTCTCCAGACTTTCGTTGGAGCCGAGAATCTCCAGGAGGGTGCCGGTGACGTCCTGCTCGTCGTGCTGGGCGTCCTGGGTGTCGGTCGCGGTGTAGGCGCCGTCGATGCTCATGCCGATCTATCGGCTGGGCCGTCGGCCATCAGCGCCAAACGAAGTTAAATCAGTAGACCGTCTCCCAGTCGTCCTTGATGCTCGCCAGCGTCCATCCGAGGCGGGTGCCGACGTCGGTGATCGACTCGGAGTTGTCGGTGGTGATGCCCTCGCCGGCATAGGCGAACTCCCGCTCGGCGTCGTCGTGCACGACCAGCAGAGCCAGCGACGGTCCCTCTCCGGCGGCCGCCCACTCGAGCATCTCGCGGTCGCCGCTGGAGTTGCCTGCCGCGAAGATCGGACGTCGGCCGATCTGGGACTGGATGTTGAGCACCTTCGGCTCGCCCTCGTTGGCGTGGCCCAGCAGGTTCGCGGTGCGGTGCAGCTCCGGACGGCCCTCGGCGTCGCGGCGGAACGTGTAGTCGATCAACGAGCCGACGACGAGCTCGGGCGGGACACCGTAGAGGTCGTGACTGATCGCTCGGACGAACTCGGTGCCGCCACCGGTGATGATCCCGACCGTGAAGTCGCGCGCGCGCAGCTCGGCCATCAGTTCCAGCATCGGGGCGTACGGCTTGCCGGGGGAGCGTGCGATGAACTCCCGCGCCTCCGCCGCGAACTCGGCCGGTGTCTGGTCCTCGAACAGTTCGGTGAGGGCGAAGACGATCCGCTCGAGGCCCAGCTCGCCCATCGCCGCCTGGTCCTGCTTGATCAGGGCGGCGTACTCGGGGCGCTCGGCCAACTCCGGCTTCTCGGCGACCCGGCGCGAGAGCGCGTCGACGAAGAAGTAGAACTGCACGTACTGCGGCCGTTCGGTCCACATCGTGCCGTCGTTGTCGAAGTAGGCCACTCGGTCGCGGACCGGCACGGAGGCCGAGGCGTCGAGGAAGGCGAGGAGCGCGTCGCGGGTTGCGCCCGGACGCCAGGAGGGGAGCAGTGCATCAGACAAGGTTCAGACCTTCCGTTCGGGGACGGGACACACAGCGGAAGCCGATGTGACTCATCCCGGTGTCGATCATCTGGGGGCGACGGGCGGCGGGTCGGTAGCGCAGGCAGTACGAGTCGGCGCACAGGTGGGAGCCGCCCTTGATCACCTTGCGCCCGACCTGGAACTGCGGTTGGGCGGGGTCGTAGCTGCCCTCGAGATCGCCGCCTCGAGGAGCCTCGGGGGCGCAGCACGCGGGCCCGGAGGCCGCGCCGTCAGCGTGCTGGCTGGTCCACCAGTCCTCGGTCCACTCCCAGACGTTGCCGGCCATGTCGAAGAGGCCGAAGTCGTTCGCGGGGAAGCTGCCGACCGGCGCCGTACGCAGGAAACCGCTCTCGCCGGTGCTGCGCCACGGGAAGTCGGGGCCGTCCCAGGTGTTGGCCATGATCCGGCCACCGGGGCGCTTCTCCTCACCCCAGGTGTACGTCGCCCCGTCGATGCCGCCGCGGGCGGCGTACTCCCACTCCGCCTCGGTCGGCAGGGCTCCGCCGGCCCAGGCCGCATAGGCGGCCGCGTCCTCGTGGGCGACGTGGACGACGGGGTGGTCGAGCCGCTTGTCGATCCCGCTGGCCGGACCGTTGGGGTGCTTCCAGCACGCGCCGGGTTTCCAGCGCCACCACTGGGACAGGTGGCGCAGGTCGACCGGCCCACGGGTCGGGGTGAAGACCATCGATCCGGGTTGCAGGTTCTCCGGGGGCGCGTCGGGGAAGGCGGTCGGATCCAGCGTCCGCTCGGCGACGGTCACGTAGCCCGTGGCATCGACGAACGCGGCGAACTGCTCGTTGGTCACCTGGTGGGTGTCGATGGCGAAGGCGCCGACCCGCACGTGCTGGGTCGGCGCCTCCTCCGGGTAGTGCTCGTCGGAGCCCATCCGGAAGGTGCCACCGGGCAGGTGGACCCGGCCGCGATCGTGTGCAGCGTCCGACAAGTCAGCTGGCCCCGGCGGTCGCTTTGAGCTTCGCCATCATCTGGTCGATGGAGAAGCTCGGCGGGATCTGGCGTGCGGGGAACTCCGTCAGCGTTGTCAGCATCTCGCCGACGTACGCCTGGGCGGGGATGAAGAGCCAGATGTGGTCCAGCACCCAGTCCCAGTAGGTGTTCGAGGTGCCGTCGGCCCGCTCATAGGGGTCGGTCTTGAGGTTGAACAGCTTCGGGAAGCGCAGCTCGGTGAACGGCTCCTGCCAGATGCGCAGGGTTCCCGTGGCTCGCTGCTCCAGGAAGACGAACTTCCAGTTGTCGTAACGCAGCGCGGTGAGGTCACCGTCGTCGTTGCTGTAGAAGAAGTGCTTGCGGGGGCTCGTGTCCGTCGCGCCGGTGATGTAGTCGAGCTGGTTGTGCCCGTCGAGGTGCACCTTGTACTCGGTGCCGGCGAGCTCGGTGCCGGCCTTGAGTCGCCCGGCGATGTCGGTGTCCCCGGCAGCAGCCAGCAGGGTCACGAACCAGTCGTTGTGGCTGACGATCCCGTTGAGCACCGTGCCAGGCTCGATCTTCCCGGGCCATCGCACCATCGCCGGCACCCGGTAGGCGCCCTCCCAGTTGGAGTTCTTCTCGCTGCGGAACGGCGTCATGCCGGCGTCGGGCCAGGAGTTCATGTGCGGCCCGTTGTCGGTGGAGTACATCACGATCGTGTTCTCGGCCAGGCCGCTCTCGTCGAGGTAGTCCAGCACCGATCCGACCAGCTTGTCGTGGTCCACCATCACGTCGTGGTACGCCGACTGCCAGCGGCCGGCCTGCCCGCGGGAGCCGTCCTTGATGTGGGTGCGGAAGTGCATGTGGGTGGTGTTGAGCCAGACGAAGAACGGCTTGTCATCGGCCGCGGCGTCGCCCATGAAGCGCAGCGCCTCCGGAGCGAGCTCCTCGTCGATCGTCTTCATCCGCTCCTTGGTGAGGGGGCCGGTGTCCTCCACGCGCTGGGTGCCGTCGCCGTTGGCCCAGGAGTGGATCACCCCGCGCGGCCCGAACCGCTTGCGGAAGTTCGGGAACTCCTCCTCGGTCGGGTAGTCGGGGAGCTCGGGCTCCTCCTCAGCGTTGAGGTGGTACAGGTTGCCGAAGAACTCGTCGAACCCGTGCATGGTCGGCAGGAACTCGTCAAGGTCGCCGAGGTGGTTCTTGCCGAACTGCCCGGTGGCGTAGCCGAGGTTCTTCAAAGCGGTCGCGATGGTCGGGTCCTCGGGCCGGAGACCGAGGTCGGCGCCCGGCATGCCGACCTTGGTCAGACCGGTCCGGTAGGGGTTCTGGCCGGTGATGAAGGCGGCGCGACCGGCGGTGCAGCTCTGCTCGCCGTAGTAGTCGGTGAACCGCACGCCCTCGGCGGCGACCCGGTCGATGTTCGGGGTGCGGTAGCCCATCAGGCCGTCGCTGTAGCAACTGAGATTGCTGATCCCGATGTCATCGCCCCAGATGATCAGGATGTTCGGCTGGTCAGCCATGGTGCTGTGCCTCTTCTCGTGATGTGAGTCGGACCCTGCACTGTCATCCAAGCGCATCGGTCAAGGCCTGCCGGGCCCGGAATTCCGGCGGTGTGAGAAGCGTTCTCGTGGCATGACCGAGAACGACTTCGAACTGACTGCGCCGGCGATCGTCTTCCCGGGCCAGACCGGCCCGGAGTCGGCATATCGGACGGCCTACGACCTGCTGGCCAGGCGTGCACCGGTGGAGGCACTGGCGCTGATCGAGCCGGCGCTGGCCGAGGATCCGACCAACGCGGGGCTGCGCACGCTGCTGGCGTGGGCGTACATGCTGCGCGCCCAGCTGGGCAAGGCGGAAGCCGTCCTGCGCGAGCTGGTCGAGGAGACCCCGGACGACGTCTGGGCGCGGCACGGACTGGGCCGGGTCCTGGAGCGTCAGAACCGTCTGGCCGAAGCCCTGCCGCACCTCAAGATGGCGGCCGTGATGAGCGGTGACGTCGAGCACGAGCTCGCCGTGCTGCGCGTCGAGCGGCAGCTGCTGCTCGCTACCTGACCCGTACGGCCTGCGCGCGGATCTCCGTGGTCGCGCCGGTCCCGGTGACGTAGATCGTCCTCACGCCGGCAGCCTTCGGGGCGACCAGCTTGAGGTGGACCACGCCCGTGCTGCTCGCCCGGGCAGTCTTCCGGCGCTCGCCCCAGCGCACGCTGACCAGCGATCCGGCCGGGAAGCCGATGGCGCGCGCGCTCACCGTGGCACCGCGCCTCACCCGGGTGAGCTGCTTCCCGTCGATCGTGACGAGCACGGCGCGGGCGGCCCGCTTCGTCTTCACCGCGTACGTCGCCGTGGTGCTGCCTCCGGGCGAGGTGGCGGTGCACGTCGTCACCGTCCGCGACGGCACCGCGATCGTGCGGCTCGCCGGCCGGTTGCACCGCACCGTGCCGGCCGAGGCGGCGGGAACGGGGAGCGTCAGCGCCACGCGGGAGGTGTTGGCCCGGACGACGACGGCGCGGGTGGTCAGTCGGGGCGGGACCGCGAGCCGTGGCTGAGCACTGCCGGCAACGCCTGCGGTGGTCGCCATGATCCACGGCGTCACCGACGCGGTGTCGGCGTAGTAACTGTCGGTGGCGCACTCCTCGTCGCCGTACGAGGTGGTGCCGATGATGATCCAGCCGCGGGCGAGCGGTCCACCCGAGTCCCCGCCGCAGGTGCCGTCGGGCCCCGCGTTGTACAACGTGTTGGCATCGGTGGGGCGGACCGTCACCTGGACCGACTTCAGCGTGGGGGAGGTGTCGCCCGAGCCCGACGTCTTGCCCCACCCGAGCGCGGTCGCCACGGTCGGGCCGGTCGGTGAGACGACCGCCAGGTAGGGCTGGGCCACCCCGGTCACGGGCGCGGTCAGGTGCAGCAGACCGACGTCGCCCTCGGCGCTGATCGACGGGTTGAAGAAGTCGGTCGGGGTGTAGGCGGGGTCGGTGTAGACCGCGTCGACGGTGCCGAGCTGGCCGGCCCGGCTGGTGTCGGGGGAGCCGCCGTAGACGGTGAACTGGTCAACCCCGTACGGCGCGTGCGGACTGTTCTCCCCGACCGTGCAGTGCGCAGCGGTGAGCACCCATTGCGGTGCGATCAGGGAGCCGGTGCACTGGCCGACCTCCCGGAACGGCCCGAGACCGCCGAGGTCGATCTCCACCACGACCAGCCACGGCCACTGGGCGGCGTACGCGTTGGGGGAGACGGTGCTGCCGCCCACGATCCGGGGCTCGTCGCGGGCTTCGACCGGGCCAGCCGTCAGGACGGCGGCGGGGACCAGCAGGAGGGCGGCGGCGGCAGTGGCGAGTCGGCGTACCTTCACCTCCGTCTAACGTCGTCCGGCGGCTACCGCTACGGGGCACCTTTCCCGACCACGGCGTCAGCCCCCGATGATCGTGACGGTTTCCGACGATGCGCCGAGGGTGATGGTCACGCGCACCGTGGTGCCTGCCGGGACCGGGGTCCCGGACGACGGCGAGAGAAGAAAACCTTGCATGCCCGCCGGAACCTCCACCTCCGTCGGGAAGTCCAGCAGGTCGGGTCGGTCGGAGCTCAGGTCCACGACCGTTCCTGGTGCCGCCTCGCGAGTGAGCCAGACCTCGATCCGGGGCATCCCCTCGTCCGAGTCTGAACCCCGGTAAGCCTCCGCGAGTCCGGGCCGGACCGCGATGCTCCTGGTCACCGCGTACGGCGCCGGACCGGCGGTCACGCTGGCACCGGTGACGGCGGGGCAGGGGTCCTCCTCGTCGTACGACTCGCAGTACTCGGTGCCGGTCGCCTCGAGGATGAACTCGCCGGTGCTCGAGCCGGCCGGGATCCGGACGTGCCGGGGCACGGTGAGCCAGTCCCCGTCGTACGTCGCCGTGAGCGGGATGAGCAGGTCCGTCGGAGCGGTGCAGCTCACGCTCACGCTCGCCGTGTACGACGTCGGGCCGTCGAGATCGACGCCGCGGTAGATCTCGGTGGGCGTGTTCAAGGTGAGCGTCCGGCAGTTGTTGGGGATGGCCGGACCGACGGTGAACGTGGAGGATTCGACGCTGACTCCGCCGGCGGATGCGCCCACCGAGCCGGTTCCCGCCGTGGCTGCGGTGATCGGGAACTCGACGCTCGACGACCCCGCCGGGACGATCACGGTGGACGGAACGCCGACGCCGTCGGCGTTCAGCGTGACGGTCTCATCGACCGCGGCAGCGGCGACGAGAGCGACCGTTCCCGTGGTCGGTTCGCCGGCGACGACCACGTCTGGTGGGGTGACCGACGCGACCCACGGGTGGAGAGGGACATCGATCTCGTACCCGAAGGTCGGGTACCGCGTCAGGCCGTCGAAGATCACCGAGGTGTGCAGGAACGAGTCCGCAGGGAACCGGGTCAGCGTGAACGCGAGCTGGACGGATCGCTGTCCCCACGCCAGTGACTTCTCGCTGACGAACGTTCCGTTGGTCCAGAACTTCAGTCGGTCGGGCGTGCCGGTCCCGACCGGATGGTCGAGGGTGATGGTGATGCCGACCGTGACCTTCTCGCTGGCCGGATCACGCTGGGCGACGGCCTCGAGGTCGATCGTGTCGCCCTCTCGGAACGCGTGGCTGACCGACCTGGATGCGGTGAGTCGGCGGTTTCCGAGGGTCGCCGTCGCGGTGTAGTCGCCATCGGTGACCGTGCCGCCTGAGGCCCAGACCCGCGTGCTGGCGGAGGTCGACCCGGGAGGGATCTCGATGCTGCTCGTCTGGCCTGCGAAGACGCCGTTGAGCGCGACCGAGACGACCGTGGTCGCATCCGACGTGCCCGTCAGGGTCACGGCCACGTCGGCGAAGTTGGAGCCCTCGGCGATCGTCAGGCTCACCTCGCTCAGGCCGGGCTCGACGGTGAGGGATCCCGTGGTCGACCGGCCACCCTGGGTGGCGCGGACCGTGGTGCGGTAGCTGTGCTCCTCGCCGGTCGGGGTGGCGGCGCTGACGGCGAACGTCGCGGTGCGCGCGCCCGCCTTGACGGTGACTGATCCGGGGACCTGGACCCGCGGGTCGGCCGACGTGAGTGCGATGGCGATCGGCTTCGCAGCCGGGCAGTCGAGCGTCACGGTCCCGGCGCTGGTGTCACCGGCGTGCCCCGGTCCAGCGAAGGTCAGCGATCGCAGGACGGCTGTCGGGTAGCACGGCGTCGGACGGACGCTGAGGGATGCCCGCGCAGTGCGCCCCTTGAAGGTCGCCGACAGTCGGACGCTCCTGGAGGCCGCGGTCGGCGAGGTGGTGACGGTGAAGGTCTGCTTCTTCTTCCCCTTCGGGACGACCACGGTTCGCGGTGCGCCGGCGCCGGCTCCGGCGAGGATCGTCACCTTCGCCTTCTTCGGCGTGGCGCAGCTGATCGAGACGGTGGCGACGGTGCTGGTTCCCCCGGAGACGCTCGCCTTGGCGACCGCCAACGATCTCATCACCGGGGAGCACGCTCCGGCGGCCGCGGGGCCGCTGATCGCGATGGCGGGGAAGGCCGACGCGGTGAGGACGAGAAGCCCGACGAGGCACCGTCGGAAGATTCGGGACAACATTCACTCCAGGTGCAGAGGGGCCGCACGTGCACGCCGGGAGCGACCGATCCTAGGTGCTGGCTGTGTGTCGCCGCGGGGATTCCTGTGAACTTCGGGCACTGGGTGCCGCGACACGTTCGGTGGCGGACGGTCGGCCCGATCCCGCGCTACGTTGGGGGCATGGTCCTCCACGACGACGCCGCACCTGAGTTCTGGTTCTGCCTCAACCACCACACGGTGGAGGGACGCGAAGGCTGCAAGGCCAAGGACCGCCTCGGCCCGTTCGCGACGCGCGACGAAGCCGAGCACGCGCTCGGCAAGGTCGAGGAGCGCAACGACCAGGCCGACGCCTACGACCGCGACGAGGACGACTAGAGCCAGCCGTTCTCCTCGGCGATCCTGACCGCCTCGGCCCGGGTCGCCGCGCCCGTCTTGCCGATCGCCGCGGACAGGTGGTTGCGCACGGTCCCTTCGGAGAGGAACAGCTCCGTAGCCAGGGCCGCGGCACTGCCGCCCGCCCGGGCCGCACGCAGCACCTCCGCCTCGCGCGGGGTCAGCGGGGACTCGCCGGCGATCAGGCTGTCGGTCGCCAGCTGGGGATCGACCACCCGCAGTCCGGCCTGCACCTTCCGTACGGCGTCGGCGAGGGCGGCCGCGGGCGTGTCCTTGACGACGAAGCCACTGGCCCCGGCCTGCAGCGCCCGACGCAGGAACCCCGGTCGGCCGAAGGTGGTCACGATCAGCACGCGCGTCTCGGGCGCTGCGTCGCGCACCGCGGCGGCGGCGGTGATCCCGTCCATGCCGGGCATCTCGACGTCGAGCAGGGCCACGTCGGGTCGGTGCTCCAGGACTGCCGGGACCACCTCGGAGCCGTCGCCCACCTCGGCGACCACGGTGAGGTCCGGCTCCAGGTTGAGCAGTGCGGCCAGGGCGCCGCGGACCAGCGCCTGGTCGTCGGCGAGGAGCAGTCGGATCGGTCGACTCATGCGTGCACCTCCAGGCAGAAGCCGGGGGAGAGGTTGCGCGTGGTGACGGTCCCGCCGAGGGCGGTCGCCCGCTCGCGCAGGCCGAGCAGCCCGGAGCCCGGGCCGGAGGTCGCGGCGCCGACGCCGTCGTCGACGACGGCCACCCGATCGGCGGCCAGCTCGATGGTGCACCGCTGGGCGCTCGAGTGGCGCAGCACGTTGGTGACGCCTTCACGCACCGTCCAGGCGAAGAGCTCACGCAGGTCGCTGGGCACCATGTCGGTGGACTGCGGCAGGTCAGGGGTGATCTCGGCTGCGGCCAGGGCGGCGCGGGCGCGGGCGAGCTCCCCGGGCAGGGTGAGGTCGCGGTAGCCCTCCACGGCACGACGGACGTCGGCCAGGGCGTCGCGGGAGAGACGTTCGAGGTCGGCGACCTCGCGGCGTGCCCCCTCCGGGTCGACGTCGATCAGCCGCTGGGCGAGCTCGGCCTTGATCGTGATCACGGTCAAGGAGTGGCCGAGGATGTCGTGCAGGTCGCGGGCGAACCGGTTGCGTTCGTTGTCGACGGCGAGCCGGGCGTTGGCCTCCTGCGCGCGGAAGAGCTCGGTGTTGCGGCTCATCACGGTCCGCATCCCGAAGACGGCGATCGAGGCGGCCGCGATCCCGAAGGCGGTGCCGACCTGCTCACCCCAGCCCGGCAGGGCGCTGGAGGCCAACGTGGCCACGAGGAGCACCAGCACCGCGGGCAGCGCGACCCGGAGCGGGCAGGTCATCACCAGGGCGACGGCGATGTAGACCACGGCCGCCATGCCGTTCTCGCCCAGGCAGAGGATCATCACCGCGGCGAGGACGACCAGACCGCCGAGGTAGGGCAGGGAGAAGGAGAGCGGCGCCGTCCGTGCGAGGCGACGGGGGTCGGCCCGGGCGCGCAACCACAGCCACATGTAGAGCGCGCCGAAGGCGATCGTGGCGAGCATGCCGACGATCCCGGCGAGCTCGTCGCGGTGTCGCCAGCCCTCGAGCAGCGGGGTGAGCAGGAAGAAGAGCCAGATGCCGGCGAGCCACGGTCCGGCCCACCGAGGTCGACCGGACTCCGGGCAGGACTCGCCGTTCGTCGACGCGTTCACACCCGGGCCGTGTCCTTGCTCATCCGCCACGCGGCACCACCGACGAAGATCGCGAACCAGGCCACGGCGTTGAGGATCGCATACCAGGGCAGCTCGTGGGTGAGCGGAGCGCGGACGATCTCGGCGACGCCGTACATCGGGGTCCAGTGCGCGATCTGCTGGACGACCTCGGGGTAGTTCTCCAGCGGGATGAAGACACCGCCCAGGAAGCTGACGATCGCCAGACCGGGCCCGAGGATCTGCATCGCGTTCTCGCCGGGCACGACGAAGCCGATGAAGAGGCCGAGGGCCGCGAACGTGACCGTGCAGAGCAGGGCGAGCACGGCACCGGAGATCCACACCCCGAGCGGCATCTCGGCCTTGCCCATCGCGATCCCGGTGAGGTTGACCACGGTGATGGCGAGCGCGCCCATCGCCAGGGCGATGACGGTCTTCATCAGGACGTAGGAGACCGGGTTGAGCGGCGTGAGCCGGAGCTGGCGCGACCAGCCCAGCGCCCGCTCGAGGGCGACCATCGAGCCGGTCGCGGCCGAGGTCAGCGCGGCGGCGTAGAGCGCCATCGAGAGCAGGATGTACGCCGCCACGTTGCCCGACCCGGCCGGCTCCTGCCAGCCGTCCTGGGCGCCGAAGATCAGCACCAGGATCGCCGGCATCAGCAAGGTGAAGATGATCGTGCGACGGTTGCGCAGCATCCGGCGCAGCTCGATCGCGAGCACGGTGAGGTTGAAGCCACCGAGCGCAGGGACCCGGCGGGTGGACACGTCGAGTCGGTCGAGGGTGCTCATCGCTGGTCTCCTGTCAGGGCGAGGAACGCGTCCTCGAGGTTCTTGCTGGTGATCTCCAGGTCGCGCGCACCGGGCTGGGCGAGCAGGTAGCGGGCGACGTCGTCGCTCTCCTTGGCGTGGACCATCACCTGGTCCCCCCGCTGCTCGACCTCGTCGACCCCGGGCAGCGAACGCAGCCGGGCGAGCGCCTCGACCTCGGCCCCCGCCCAGGTCACCCTCAGGGTGCGGCCCGCTGCCAGCGCGCGGATCTCCGAGCCCGTGCCGTCGGCCACGATCCGGCCGTTGCTGACCAGGATGATCCGGTCGGCGTACTGGTCAGCCTCCTCGAGGTAGTGGGTCGCGAACAGCACGGTGCGGCCGTCCTGGGCGTCGGCGCGGATCGCGTTCCAGAACGTGCGTCGTCCCTCGACGTCCATGCCCGTGGTGGGCTCGTCAAGGAGGAGGAGCGCGGGGTTGGGCAGCAGGGCCATCGCGAACCGGAGCCGCTGCTGTTCGCCGCCCGAGCACTTGCCGACCTTGCGATCGGCGATCGAGGAGATCCCCGCTCCTGCGAGCGCGTCGTCGACGTCGATCGTGTCGGCGAAGAGCGAGGCGGTGTAGGCCACCGTCTCGCGCACGGTGAGGTCCTTGAGCAGGCCGCCGGTCTGCATGACCGCGGAGACGAGGCCGCGGGCGATCGCCTGCCGCGGGGCGAGACCGAGCACCTCGACCTGGCCGGCCGTGGGGGCGGAGAGCCCCAGGATCATGTCGATCGTGGTGGTCTTCCCGGCGCCGTTGGGTCCGAGGAAGGCGACCACCTCACCCCGGCGCAGCTCCAGGTCGATGCCGCGCACCGCCTCGACCGGACCGAACGTCTTGCGCGCCCCGGCGAGCCGGACCGCCGGCGCCGTGGTGCTCATCGTCGTGCTCGTCATGGCTCCAGCCTGACCGAACGGGGCCCGGAAGGCCCGGGCCAAGCCTCACGATCGATCCGTGACATCCGTCATGGATCGGGGCCGAACGGGTCACTCCCTGTTACCAGCCCGGGCAGTGTCTGTTACCCGCCTGCACGTAGCGTTGCGGTATGGGGATGGGAGATCTCGACACCATGACGCGAACAGTCGCGTCGGTCGAGGAGCGGGCCGTTGCGCTGGTGATCGACCCGGATGGAAGTGCTCGGCAGGAAACCGCCGCCCTGCTGCACGCCTCCGGTTACGACGTCTTTCTTGCCGGCACAGGGGAGGACGGTCTCGCTCTCGCCCGGGAGCACAAGCCGATGGTGGTCGCGATCGAGATCGAGCTGCCGGGGATGGATGGTTGGGAGGCCACCCGTCAGCTGCGTGATCAGACCGATGCCTACATCGTCCTGATGACCTCGTCCTCGGACGAGGGCGACGTCATCGGCGGGCTGCACGCCGGCGCGGACACCGTGGTGACCAAGCCGCTGCGCCCGCACGAGTTCCGCGCCCGGGTGAAGGCCCTGACCCGGCGGATGGACGCCCAGCGCGCCCGCGCCCGGGCCGAGCGGGCCAACACCCGCACGCTGTCCACGATGCCGGCTGCCCGTCATCAGCAGCCGAGCATCGGGACGGGGTTGTCCCGCCAGCCCTTCCTCGGCGCGCCGCCGATCCCCGCGTCGATCCCGCAGGTCGTCCCGCAGCCGGCGCCCCAGCCGGTCCCGCAGCCGGTGATGCAGCCGGTGATGCAGCCGGTCGAGCCCGCCTACGTCGAGCAGCTCTGGACCCGCCCGGCTCCGGCCCCCACCCCGGCCCCTGCCCAGGCCCCCGTGGCCGCTGCGCCCGCGCCTGCAGCGCCCGCGCCCGCACCCGTTGCGGCCCCCAGCGCCCCGATGCAGTCCGGGTTCTCCCGCGCCCCGCAGACCCCGATCACCACCGTCGCGCCGTGGGAGCCGCCGGCCCAGCCGGCCCCGACTCCGGTCCCGACTCCGGTGGCAGCACCGGCGCCGGTCCCCGAGCGCGAGATCGAGTGGAGCGACTTCCGCGGGCTCAGCTACGAGCCGATCCGCCGGATGGTCGCCGTCGACGGTCGGCCGATCCAGGTCGAGCCGCGCGAGTTCGACCTGCTCCTCGAGGTGCTGCTGCACGGGGGTGCGGTCTGCCGCCGCGACGAGCTCGCCGCGATCCTGCGCTCCGACTCCGACACCGGCCCGATCACCGCCGGCGAGCGCGCCCAGGTCGACCGGATCGTCGGCTCGCTGATGGCGAAGCTCGGCGAGATCTCCCAGATGCCCCGCTGGCTGGAGGTCATCCCCAGCGTCGGTGTCCGCCGGGTCAACGCCTGACCCGACGGACCCCGTTTCAGCGGGTCAGAAGGTGTGTTCCTCGGCGGGGAACGTGCCGCCCTTGACCTCGGCCGCATAGGCCTGAGCCCCGGCGAGGAGCTGTCCCCGGACGTCGGCGAAGACCTTCACGAAGCGCGGCAGCTTGCCGTCGTTCGGACCACGGATGCCGAAGGCGTCGGTCCACACCAGGACCTGGCCGTCGCACCCGGCCCCGGCGCCGATCCCGATCGTGAGGATGTTCAGCTCCTGGCTGATCTGCTCGGCGATGTCGCCGGGCACCATCTCCATCACGACCGCGAACGCGCCCGCATCGGCGACGGCGCGCGCGTCGGCCTTGATCCGCTCGGCCGCGTCGCCGCGGCCCTGGACCCGGTAGCCGCCCAGCGTGTGCTCGGACTGCGGAGTGAACCCGATGTGGGCACAGACGGGGATGCCACCGTCGACGAGCTTGCGGATGGTCGGGGCCATCTCGACGCCGCCCTCGAGCTTCACCGCGTGGGCGAGGCCCTCCTTCATGAACCGGACCGCCGTCAGGTACGCCTGCTCGGGGGAGGCCTGGTAGGAGCCGAAGGGCAGGTCGCCGACCACCATCGCGCGCTTCGCCGACTGCGCGACCGCGCGGGTGAGCGGCAGCAGGTCATCGACCGTCACCGGCAACGAGGTCTCGTGTCCGAAGACGTTGTTGGCGGCGGAGTCGCCGACCAGCAGCATGTCGATCCCGGCCTCGTCGAAGATCCGGGCGGTGTACATGTCGTAGGAGGTCAGCATCGTGACCTTCTCGCCGCGCGACTTCATCTCCGCCAGGTGGTGGGTCCTGACCTTGCGGACCGGGGATCCGCCGCCGTACGGCGCTGCTTCTTCTGCGCTCATCGTTGAGCCCTTTCCAGACATCTCGCGGCTCCCCGATGGAGTCCACGGACCGCCATCGACTCTAGTGGGATCAGGGTGAGGAGATCGCTGTGAGAACCGCCATACGCGAGGCCCGGATCGCCGGCAGTACGGCGGCCAGGACCCCGACCACGACGGCGATGACCAGGAAGGTGATCAGCTGGCCCCACGGCAGGCCGAGGCTCGAGATGTCGTCCTTCAACGCCTGTCGGAGCAGGACCCCGGTGGCCAGACCGACGACCATGCCGAGGATCGCGCCGAGCAGAGCGATCGTGACCGACTCCAGGGTGACCATCAGGCGCAGCCGGCGACGGCTCATCCCGATCGCGCGGAGCAGGCCGATCTCACGGGTGCGCTCCAGCACGCTGAGACCCAGCGTGTTGATGATGCCGATCACCGCGATGATGATCGCCAGGGCGAGCAGACCGTAGATCAGGTAGAGCAGCTGGTTGACCTGGTCCCGGATCGCGTCGGCGAAGCCCTCCTTGTCGTAGAGCGCGACCACCTTGGCGTCCTTGGCGATCGCGTCGAGCTGGTCGCGCACGGTGGCCGTGTCGGCCCCGGCGTCGACGGTGATGCTCAGGCTGCTGTCGCGTCGCACCACGCCGGCGGCGGTCAGCTCGTCGAGGGGGATCGAGATCCCGGTGGTGGTCGGCGTGACCTCGCTGATCCCGGCGACCTTCACCTGGAGCGTGCTGCCGGCCGGGAAGCCGAGGGTGATGGTGTCGCCGACCTTCCAGCCGTGGTCCTTGGCCATGTCGGTGTTGATGAACGCCTGCTTGCCGGAGATGTCCTGGGTGCCCTCGACCATGTCGAGCCGGTAGATCTCGCCGAAGGCGGCGTCGTTCCCGGTCACGAAGGTGGTGCTGTCGTCGTCCAGGGTGGCGTTGGTGAATTGCTGCCGGCTGACCAGGTCGACCCCCTCGACGGCGGCCATCTCGTCACCGATCTCCGTGGAGAAGGGCAGGAAGTTCTGGCTCTGCACGAGGTAGTCCGAGGTGAACTGGTCGTCCACGATGTCGTCGACCGTCGCGTTGAGCGAGGCGGCCAGGACACCGATCGTGCAGACCAGCGCCAGTCCGATCATGAGGGCCGAGGCCGTGGCGCCGGTGCGTCGCGGGTCGCGCAGGGCGTTCTCGCCGGCAAGGCGACCCGAGGTGCCGAAGAGGCGGCCGAAGACCGCCCGGCACGCCAGCAGCACCGGTCGACCGATGACGGAGCTGATGAAGGCGGCGGTCAGCACCCAGATCAGGGCGGCGACGCCGACCCAGAGGGCTGCGGGACCGGGGGAGTCGCTCAACCCGATCACGGCGAGCGCCACGCCGATCAGCACGAAGGTCGTCCCGATGATCGTCCGGCGGCGCAGCGACGCCGGCGGCGCGATCGCGTCACCGACCATGGCGGCCACCGGCGCGACCCGGCCCGCGCGTCGCGCCGGCAGCCACGCCGCGACCAGGGTGACGAGCACCCCGACGGCGTACGAGATCACGAGGGTCGAGGGGGTCAGGGAGAGCGCGTCGCTGGAGATGTCGAGGCCGACCGCACGGAACAGAGCGGCCAGGCCGCGCGCCAGCAGCCAGCCCAGACCGATCCCGATCGTCGAGGCGATCACCGCCATCACCAGGGCCTCGACCAGCACCGAGCGGGTGACCTGCTTGCGGGTCGCTCCCAGGGCGCGCAGCAGGGCGAGCTCGCGGGTGCGTTGGGCGACCAGGATCGAGAACGTGTTGACGATGATGAAGCCGCCGACCAGGACCGCGATCAGCGCGAAGACCAGCAGGAACGTCGAGATCACGTTGAGGAACTGGTTGATCGAGGACTGGGACTCGTCGACGACCTTGTCACCGGTCACGGCCTCGAAGCCCGGGGGCAGCACCGGCTTCGCGGCAGCGACCAGCTGCTGCTGCGAGACGCCGGGCGCGGCGGTCAGGTCGACCGAGGTGAAGACCGGCTGGCCGCCCAGGAAGATCTCCTGCGCCGTCGGGGTGTCGAAGACGATCAGGGTCGCGCCGGCGGTGCCACCGCCGTTGAACTCGGCGATCCCGACCAGCTTCGCGCTCCGCTCGGGGGTGCCGAAGGGAGCGAGCAGGTTGACCGTGTCGCCGAGCTTGTAGCCGCCCCGCGAGGCGGCGGACTCGTCGAGCGCGACCTGGTCCGACCCGGTCGGCCAGTCGCCCTCGACCAGCAGCATCTTGGGCTGGCCCTGCATGTCGACCGACCCGGTGTGGTTGAACGCCAGCGTCGGAGCGCCGGTGCCGCCGACGAGCGCACCGTCGGAGTCGAGCAGGCTCATCCCGAACCCGTCGACGTTGCCGTCGGCGCGGGCGACCTCCGGGAGTGCGTCGAGCTGCTCGATGGTGGACTCGGGCAGGACCGCGGTCGAGTCGTTGGTGCCGCTGAAGGCCTCAAGACCCTTCGCCCGGACCAGGGCGTCGGAGGTGGTGCCCTTCACGATCGTGTCGAACGTCGAGGACAACCCGTGGCTGAAGACGAGGACGCCCGAGAGGAACGCCACGCCGAGCACGATCGCGAGTGCGCTCATCAACAGGCGCACCTTCCGCGCCATCAGGTTGCGCAGGGTCAAGCGCCACATCAGACGGCCTGACGCTCGAGGATCTGCTCCCGGGTCGGGTTGAGCAGCTCGTCCACGATCCGACCGTCGCGCAGGAACACGACCCGGTCGCACCAGGAGGCCGCACCGGCGTCGTGGGTGACCATCACGACCGTCTGCCCGAACTCGTCGACGCTGCGGCGCAGCAGGGCGAGCACCTCGGCGCCCGAGTGCGAGTCCAGGTTTCCGGTCGGCTCGTCGGCCAGCACGATGGAGGGCTGGCTGACCAGGGCGCGTGCGCAGGCGACGCGCTGCTGCTGGCCGCCGGACATCTCGGCGGGTCGGTGGTGCAGCCGGTCGGAGAGGCCGACCGCCTCGATGACGGTGGTGAACCACGCCTTGTCCGGGCTCTTCCCAGCCAGGGCCAGCGGCAGGACGATGTTCTCCTCCGCGGTCAGCGTCGGGATCAGGTTGAACGCCTGGAAGACGAAGCCGATCCGCTCGCGCCGCAGCGCGGTGAGGGCCTCGTCCCCGCGCCGGCCCTTGCTGATCGCGCCGAGGTCGACCCCGTCGACCAGGACGGTGCCGTTGGTCGGGGTGTCCAGGGCGGCCAGGCAGTGCATCAGGGTCGACTTCCCGGAGCCGGACGGGCCCATGATCGCCGTGAACTGGCCGGTGTGGAAGTCGACGGTGACGCCGTCCAGGGCGTGCACCTCGGCATCCCCGGAGCCGTAGGTCTTCGACAGGTCGATGGCCCGAGCGGCCGGATCGGCAGACGTCATGGTGCCTAGCCTGTCCTACCGAGTCGGCCACGTCATCAGGGATAACCCCGGTTCCTCAACCTGGGGCCTCCCTAGACTGAGCCCGTGGACTTCTACTCCGCGTACGCGCAGGGCTTCGCCCGCGTCGCCGCGGTCACCCTCCCCGTCGCTCTCGCCGACCCCGCCCTCAACGCCGCCGCGGTGATCGCTCAGGCCGAGGCCTGCCACGCCGAGGGTGTCGCGATCGCGGTCTTCCCCGAGCTGTGCCTGACCGGGTACTCCGTCGACGACCTGTTCCTGCAGGACACGCTGCTGGAGGCGGTCGAGGCGGCGATCGAGACCATCGTCGAGGCCTCGGCCGAGCTGACCCCCGTGCTGGTGGTCGGTGCGCCGCTGCTGTTCCGGCACCGGCTGCTCAACTGCGCGGTCGTGATCCACGCCGGCGAGATCCTCGGGGTCAGCCCGAAGTCCTACCTGCCGACCTACCGTGAGTTCTACGAGCGGCGCTGGTTCGCGGCCGGGGACGACATCGAGGACCTGATCACTGTCGCCGGCGAGGACGTCCCGATCAGCGCGCGACTGCTCTACAGCGCCTCGGACGTGCGCGGCCTGGTCTTCCACCCGGAGATCTGCGAGGACATGTGGGTGCCGGTACCGCCATCGGCGCAGGCCGCGCTGGCCGGTGCGACGGTGCTGCTCAACCTGTCGGCCTCACCGGTCACGGTCGGCCGCGCCGAGTCCCGCGAGCTCCTGATCGCCTCGGCCAGCGCGCGCTGCACCGCGGCGTACGTCTACACCGCTGCCGGGCCGGGGGAGTCGACCACCGACCTGGCGTGGGACGGGCAGACCATGGTCTACGAGTGCGGGGACCTGCTCGGTGAGTCCGAACGCTTCCCCGACGGGGCCCGCCGCACGGTGGTCGACGTCGACCTGGACCGGATCCGCGCCGAGCGGATGCGTCAGGGCACCTTCGACGACAACCGTCGCAACGCCATCGACGTCGATGACTGGCAGCTGATCGAGTTCACCCTCGAGGCGCCGAGCGGCGACATCGGGCTGCGCCGCAAGGTCGACCGGTTCCCGTTCGTGCCCGACGACCCGGAGCGGTTGGAGCAGGACGCCTACGAGACGTTCAACATCCAGGTCGCCGGACTCGAGCAGCGGCTCCGCTCGATCGGCGATCCCCAGATCGTGATCGGGGTCAGCGGCGGCCTCGACTCCACCCACGCGTTGCTGGTCGCCGCCCAGGCGATGGACCGACTGGGGCGTCCGCGCAGCGACATCCTGGCGTTCACCCTGCCCGGCTTCGCGACATCGGAGACCACCAAGTCGAACGCGATCGCCCTGATGCAGGCGCTCGGGACGACGTACGCGACGATCGACATCACGCCGACCGCGCGGCAGATGCTGGCCGACATCGACCACCCGTTCGCGGGCGGGGAGCCGGTCTACGACATCACGTTCGAGAACGTCCAGGCGGGTCTGCGCACCGACTACCTGTTCCGGATCGCCAACCAGCGGCACGGGATCGTGCTCGGCACCGGCGACCTCTCCGAGCTCGCGCTGGGGTGGTGCACGTACGGCGTCGGCGACCAGATGAGCCACTACAACGTCAACGCGGGCATCCCGAAGACGTTGATCCAGCACGTGATCCGCTGGGTGATCTCGACCGGACAGTTCGAGGAGAAGACCGACACCGTCCTGCAGGAGATCCTCGCCCAGGAGATCAGCCCGGAGCTGGTGCCGGTCGCGGCGGGGGAGAAGCCGCAGTCGACCGAGGCCGTCGTCGGGCCCTACTCGCTGCAGGACTTCAACCTCTTCCACGTCGTGCGGCACGGGTACCGACCGAGTCGGATCGCGTTCCTGGCCTGGCACGCCTGGTCCGACGAGCATGCGGGTGACTGGCCGCCGGCGTTCCCCGAGGGGGACCGGCGCGCGTACGACCTGGGCGAGATCCGGGACTGGCTCGAGGTCTTCATCAAGCGGTTCTTCTCCTCCCAGTTCAAGCGCTCCGCGCTGCCCAACGGGCCGAAGGTCTCCAACGGCGGCACGATGAGCCCGCGCGGTGACTGGCGGATGCCGTCGGACGCGAGCGCGGCGACCTGGTTGGCCGACCTGGAGCAGGTGCCGTTCTTCTAGAGATGAAGTGAATACCTTCTGTTTGACTGATTTGAAGGTATTCTCTTCATATGGAGCTCCGAGCCACCCTGATCGGCGACGTCGTCGGTTCGCGCGTCAGCGGCGACCGGCCGGGGCTCCACCGAGCGCTGAGCGCGGCGATCGACCAGGTCAACGCGGCCGGCCATCCCCTCGCACCGGTGCGGATCACGGTCGGTGACGAGTACCAGGGCAGCTTCGGCAGCATCGGCGCGGCGATCGCCGCCTCTCTCCGGATCGACCTCCTCCTCGGTCCCGCCGTCTCCGTCCGACACGGCCTCGGCTGGGGCGGGATCGAGGTGCTCCAGGATGCTCCCCGGGTCGAGGACGGCCCCGGTTGGTGGGCGGCGCGCGCGGCGATCGAAGCGGTCGAGGAGGCGGAGACGGTCCGCGCCACCCGGGCCCTGCGGACGGCGTACCGCTGTGCCGAGGGTGTGGACGGGGCCGATCCAGCCGCCGTGAACGCCGCCCTGCTGGCCCGTGATCTGCTGCTCGCCGACGTGGGAGAGCGGGGAGTGTCGGTCCTGCACGGCATGCTGGCGGGCATGAGTCAGCTCGACATCGCCCAGCAGCTGGGGATCAGCCCGTCGGCGGTCTCCCAGCGGATCCGGGGCGGCCTGGAGTCGATCCTCGCCGTCGAGGAGCTGCTGGAGTCGATCCGATGATCTGGCTCGGTCTGCTCCTCGTCGGGTTCGGGATCGCCGACCTGGGTCACGCGGTCTGGCCGATCCGCTGGGTTCCGGAGACGCTCGCCGCCCTCGTCGTGGTCGGTCTCGGGCTGCTCGCCGGTTACGACGAGCTCACCGAGATCGCGGTTGCGGTCGCGATCGCCCTGATCGTCTTCGCCTGGGGCTCAGCGGTGCGGATCGGCTTCGGTCGGCGCGTGCCCGCGCTGCCGCTCACCCTCGCCCTCGCGGCCCTGCTCGGCGCCATCGCGATCAGCGGGTACGGCGACGCCGACGGCGGCCCGCTCCAGGACTGGTTGGACGCGGCCGGCCTGCCGCTCATCGCCGGCCTGGGAGTCAACCGGTTCGTGCTGCTGCTCGGGGCGTTGCTGGTCCAGGGCTCCACCGGGAACGTGATCGTGCGGCTGGTCCTCCAGGCCACCCACACGGTCAGCCCGCTGGTTCGTGACCAGGCCGAGGCCGGCCCGCGGCTCAAGGGTGGCCGCCTGCTCGGCCCGATGGAACGCGGGCTGATCCTCGGCCTCGGACTGGCCGGCGCCTACAGCGCCGTCGGGCTGGTGATCGCCGCGAAGGGACTGCTGCGCTTCCCCGAGCTGCAGGCCGCACGCGATGCGAAGGAAGGACCCTCGATCACCGAGGTGACCGAGTACTTCCTGGTCGGGAACTTCGTCTCCTGGACGTTCGCGCTCGGCACCCTGGCACTGGCCGCCCGCTGACGCGAGGCTGGTGCGGTGAGCTCGTTCCTGCTGATCCACGGTGCCGGTGATGTCGGCTGGACCTGGCACCTGGTCGAGGCCGAGCTGCGTGCGCGAGGTCATCACACGGTCGCGCCCGACCTCCCGGCTGGTGACTCCCTACGACTCGAGGACTATGCCGAGGCGGCGGCTGCAGGAGTGCAGGAACGCAAGGACCTCGTGGTGGTCGGGCACTCCTTCGGCGCCTTCATGGCGCCGCTGGTCGCTGCACTGCTTCCGGTGCGTGAGCTCGTCCTCGTCGCCGGGATGATCCCCGCGCCGGGGGAGTCCCCCGAGGACTGGTGGGCGAACACCGGTGACCAGCCCGCCGATCACGGCTCCGACGACGAGCTCTACTTCCACGACGTGCCGCCCGCACTCGTCACCGAGTCGAAGCGTCGAATGAGAGACCATCCTTCGTCCGCTGCGGCGGCAGGTCCCTGGCCCCTCGCGGCATGGCCCGACGTGCGCACGCGCTTCATCCTCGGCACCGAGGACCGGCTCTTCCCTGCGCCGTTCCTGCGCCGGTTGGCGCAGGAACGGCTCGGCGTGGTCGCCGAGGAGATCGAGTCCGGCCACATGGTCCAGCTGAGCCGGCCGGTCGAGCTAGCGCGCCGGCTCGGCTGAAGGTGCGTGGTCGACCACGGTGCTGGTCACGGAGCTGAGCCAGGTGGTCTTGTCCGCATCCAGCCCAGTGACGTCAGGGAACGAAGGGTCGGTCGCGCGCTCACCGAGGTAGCGACCGGTCGTCGCGTCGAAGATCATCCGCCAGTTGCTGTCGGCGGCACCCAGGGCAACGCCCGAGCGACCGTCCAGGGTCGTGACGTCGTGCTCGACGACCATGCCCGGGGTCTCCGCCAGGCCGGTGAACAGCGCGGCACGGACCTCGGGCGGAGCCATCCCGCTGCGCAGCACCTCGCTGTAGACCTCCTCGAAGTCGTAGGCGAGCCCGGATCCTTCGCGTCCGGACTCGCTGTCCGAGATCGCCGCGATCAGTGCCTGCGGGTCGCGCGGCAGGTCGGCGTACCAGTCCGGGTCATAGGTCTTGATGTACCGGTCACCGTGCTTGCTCCAGCTTGGCTCGCTCCATGTCTCCGTGGGTTCCCCGCCGTAGTGGTAGGCGGGATCGGAGGTGCCGTAGCGCAGCACCTTCGAGCCGTCCCTGATCACCCAGTCCTGGTCGATGTCGTGGGGGATCCAGATGGTGCGCGTGCGTCGCTCCTCGGTGGTGGCCGGCTTCCCGTCCTTTCCGGTGAGAACCCGGTCCCTCTCGGATCCGTAGGACGCGCCCCAGCTCTGCTCGACGAGGGTGATCCTGAGGTACTGGCCGGGCCCGACGACAAGGCTGTCTTCCGTCATGGCGGCGCGCGCTGCGCGCTCCAGCACCGCCGCGGCGGCCGGCGAGGGTGCGAGCTCGTGGTCGCCGACGGTGATCCTGACCGCGCCGACGGCGATCGAGGCTGCGATCACGCCGGCGGTCAGGGCGAGTCGGACGCGCCGGCGGCGCGCTCGGACGACCTTGGCGCGCAGGGTCTCGGTGGTGGCTGCTCGACGGACAGCGGCGCGTGCGTCCAGCAAGCTCTGCTCCGAGGCCGGGGGGACCTCGCCAGCGCGGCTGAGCTCGGTCCAGGGGTCGAGGGTGTCGAGGTCGTTCATGGCAGGCGCTCTCCTGTGACGGTGGTGGTCATCCGCGCCCGGGCGCGGTGAAGGCGGGAACGAGCGGTTCCCGCGGGGATGCCGAGGACGGTCGCGGCCTCGGTCGGGCTGAGCTGTTCCCAGGCGACGAGCAGGAGCACGTCGCGTTCGTCGGCAGGCAGGTCCGCCAGTGCGCGTCGTAGCGCCGGTGCGAGTCCCGCTGCATCGAGGCGTTGATCGACCGCCTCCCACTCGTCGGTCTGAGGATCGGCGACGGGGAGGCCCTGACGCTGCCGTTGGTGGCGCAGGTGAGCGAGCAGCACGTTCCGGGCGATCCCGAACATCCAGGCAGCCACCTCGGCGCGGGCGGCGTCGTACCGCTCCCTGGCCTGGAACGCGACCAGCCAGACCTCGCTGAGCAGGTCGTCGGCGTGCTGGGGTGCGCGTCGGGCGAGGTAGGCGTGGACCCGGGGGCCGAGGGAGGAGACGAGCTCCTCGAACACGTGGGGGTCGGTGATCGATCTCGCGACGAGGTCGGCGTCGGTCATCTGGTCAGCTCCTGTCCGGCTCGGACGAGCCTTCACCCACTACTTGTCCTGAGCAGCAGGAGCGTTCGCAGCGTACGGGTGCGGACTGTGGCGGCGGGTTCGATTCCACAGGGAAGCGGCACTGCTGCTTGACCGAAGTTTGTGACCCGGAGTAGACTCGGCGCATCGGCTTTGTCACATCGCCGAACTCGGGAGACAGCATGAACCAGCTCATCGACACCCTCGTCGACGAACTGCGTGCCCTCGAGACCAAGAAAGCCTCGATCGAAGCCCGCCAAGCCGCCCTCGCACGTGAACTCGACCGTGCCGTCCGTGACCGGGCCGCCCACCGCGGCGAACCCGTGGAGCGTCAGGGCCGCGGAGTCGCCGAGATCATCGCCGCCGCCCGCCGGATCACCCCGACCCAAGGCCGGGTCGTGCTCGCCGCAGCCAAGAAGATGACGGCACTCCCGCAGGTCCGCGAGCTCTGGGACGCCGGCGAGCTCAACGAGTACCGCGTCCTCACGATCCTCCGCGAAGCAGCCGACCTCGACCCCGCCGACGTAGCCGAGCTCGACACCCGAATCGCAGCCAAGCCCGACCTCGGGGAGCTCGCACCGAAGAAGATCGCCCACGCCACCCGTGCGATCGCGACGGAGCTTGACGGTGCCACCGTCGAAGCCCGCCGCGCCCACGCGATCGAGGACCGCCACGTCTCGTGCCGGCCCACCGACCGCGGCGACGGGATGGGCTGGCTCCACGCACTCCTGCCCATCGAACAGCTCTACGCCGTCAAAGGTGCCCTCGATGCTGCCGCCGACACCGCCGTCGCTGCCGGGGTGGCGACCAGTCGTGGCCAGGTCCGAGCCGACACCCTCGTCGCGCGGGTCACCGGCTCCGATGCGTTGGGTCTCGACCAGCCCGTCCACGGCGTGAAGCTCAACCTGATCATGACC
This sequence comes from Nocardioides sp. JCM 18999, assembly GCF_055391175.1. Taxonomy (NCBI): domain Bacteria; kingdom Bacillati; phylum Actinomycetota; class Actinomycetes; order Propionibacteriales; family Nocardioidaceae; genus Nocardioides; species Nocardioides sp. JCM 18999. The sequence continues at coordinate 1,774,846 of NZ_AP043887.1, read as the reverse complement.
GACACCAGCCTCCTCAACGGATCCCAGGAGCCGGCCTGGTTGTCCGGGATGGGACCCATCCCCGCCCACCTGGCGAAGCAACTCCTCCTCCAAGCCAACACCGCCGGGATGACGACCACCCTCCGTCGGCTCTACACCGAACCCGCCACCGGGCAGCTGGTCGCGATGGAATCCAAAGCCCGCCGCTTCCCACCCGCACTGGCTGAGTTCATCAAGCTCCGCGACCAGTACTGCACCACCCCCGGCTGCGGCGCGAGCATTGCCCACATCGACCACCACCAGGACTGGGCCACCGGTGGACCCACCACCGCCGACAACGGCCACGGGAAATGCCGCCAGTGCAACTGGGCCAAACAGAACCCCGACCTCGATCCCGCCTCCGGCAGTCCGCCGATGCTGCATCCGCCTAGGCCCAGTCCGACCGCCATGGTCGTGGAGATCTACCGCACAGGTCCTCGGGTCGTTCTCGCCACCGACTACGCGGCGGCATAGGCGGTCGTCTGCTTCTAGCGGGTCGGATGGTGGCTTGCGGTGAGGGACGAGGCGTCGAGTGCGATCCCGTGAGAGCGCCCTCAAATGGGGGCACCGAGGGTCCCGGGACTGGCTAACATCTGCTCGCGTGGAAGCCGATGCCAAGCGAAGACGACGCGCATGCCCGTGACACGCGGCTGGCATTCCGACCCCGGCGGAGACGGTGAGCGGTACCACGACGGCCATCGGTGGACGGGCGTCACCCGCGGGGGTTCTCGTGGATCCGCACCGCCTCCTTTGCCACGTTCCTGGTCTCCGCCGCCACCGAAGAACAGCCACCGGACGCTGTGGACGGTCGTCCTGATGGCTGCCGTGGTGGTTTTCGCCACGGTCGTCGTGGGCGTGCGGGGGAGTGGGCCGATGGCTGACGTGGCGCAACGCTTCGGGTTCGGCGGCCCCGAGAGGCTCTTGCCGGAAGTTCGTCCCGCTGTTGTGTCATCCGCCTACACGGTCGCCCAGTACGACACCGCCGGTGACCCGGTCACGTACGACCCGTGTCGCGCGATCCACCTGGTCGTCAATCCTGCGGGCGCGCCGGCGGACTACCTTGCCTTCATCCTGCCCGCGATCAACGCAGCTCAGGAAGCCTCCGGGCTGAAGTTCGAGTACGACGGCGTCAGCGACGCGACCTGGGAGGACCGCCAACGGGGCGGCCGGGGGCCGGTGGTGATCTCCTTCGTCCCCAAGCTCAGCGGGAAGGACATACCCCCGGATGCGGTCGGTGTCGGGGGGAGTTCCCTCGAAGCCCTCGACGGGTCGGTCCAGCCCCATTTCACCGCCGGTGCCATCGCCCTGAAACAGGGATGGTTCCAGAATGAGAGCGCTCAGCATCGAACCAGTGCCGAGCAGGCCGTCGTGATGCACGAACTCGGGCACGTGCTGGGGCTCGCGCACGTCGAGGACCCGACGCAACTGATGTCACCCACGAACAACGGGCAGGTGACCTACGCGGATGGCGATCTCACCGGACTAGCGAAGCTGGGAGCTGGGTCCTGCGCGTCGTGACTCACTCATGTGTCCGGCACATCGACTCCTGCTCTGCCCGATAGGGTTTGCGGCATGGGTAAGCAGGAAGACTTCGTCCTCAGGGCACTCGAAGAGCGCGAAGTCCGGTTCGTCCGCCTCTGGTTCACCGATGTGCTCGGCTTCCTGAAGTCCGTCGCCGTCGCGCCGGCCGAGCTTGAGGGCGCCTTCGCCGAGGGCATCGGCTTCGACGGATCGGCGATCGAGGGCTTCGCCCGGGTCTACGAGTCCGACATGCTCGCCAAGCCCGACCCGCAGACCTTCCAGATCCTGCCGTGGCGCGACCAGGGCCCCGGCCCCGCGACCGCGCGCATGTTCTGCGACATCGTCATGCCCGACGGCTCGCCGTCGTACGCCGACCCGCGCTTCGTGCTCAAGCGGACGCTGTCGCGCGCCGCCGAGAAGGGTTTCACCTTCTACACCCACCCCGAGATCGAGTTCTACCTGTTCAAGGGCGGCTTCGAGGACGGCGAGGTCCCGGTCCCGGTCGACTCCAACGGCTACTTCGACCACACCGCCCAGGGCGAGGGCGCCGACTTCCGTCGCGAGGCGATCACCAACCTCGAGGCGATGGGGATCTCGGTGGAGTACTCCCACCACGAGGGTGGCCCCGGCCAGCAGGAGATCGACCTGCGCTACGCCGACGCGCTCTCCACTGCCGACAACATCATGACCTTCCGCACCGTCGTGCGGGAGGTGGCGCTGAGCCAGAACATCTGGGCCTCCTTCATGCCCAAGCCGTTCACCGAGCACCCGGGCTCGGGCATGCACACCCACCTGTCCCTGTTCGAGGGTGACCAGAACGCCTTCCACGAGGCCGGCGCCGAGTACGGCCTGTCCCAGACGGGCCGCCAGTTCATCGCCGGTCTGCTGCGGCACGCCCCTGAGATCAGCATCGTGACCAACCAGTGGGTCAACTCCTACAAGCGGCTCGTCGCCCAGGGTGAGGCGCCGTCGTACGTCAGCTGGGGGCACAACAACCGCTCCGCGATGGTCCGCGTCCCGATGTACAAGCCGCTCAAGGGCAACTCGACCCGGGTCGAGCTGCGCACCATGGACGCCGCGTGCAACCCGTACCTCGCCTTCGCCGCGGTGCTCGCCGCCGGGATGAAGGGCATCGAGGAGGGCTACGAGCTCCCGCCCGAGGCCGAGGACGACGTCTGGTCGCTGTCGGACCGCGAGCGCCGCAGCCTCGGCATCGAGCCGCTGCCGCGCGGCCTGGACGAGGCGATCGCGCTGGCCGAGGACTCCGAGCTGCTCGCCGAGACGCTGGGGGAGCACGTCTTCGACTTCGTGCTGCGCAACAAGCGCAGCGAGTGGGCGTCGTACCGCGCCGAGGTCTCGGCCTTCGAGCGCAACCAGATGCTGCCCATCCTCTGAGCCGATGATCCGGCGGACCACCGGCAAGGTCGCCCTGATCCGGCTGGGCTTCCTCGACACCGACGCAGCCCAGGTGGGCCTCGACGCGCTCGGAGCCGCCGCGGAGCCGCTCCTGGCGATGCTCGGCCTGACCGCCGACCCGGATCTCGCGCTGGCGTCTCTGACCCGGCTCGTCGCCGCGGCGGAGGCGCAGGGGGAGGGCGACGAGCTGCTCGCCACCCTCGCCGACGACGAGGGTTCCTCGATGCGGATCCTGCGGGTCCTCGGTGCCAGCGCCGCACTGGGCGAGCACCTCGAACGCCATCCCGACCACTGGCGTGAGCTGACCGACCCGACCCTCGGCTCGACCCGTCCGCCGAGCTTCTTCCTGCGCGAGAGTCTCATCGCCGCCGTCGACGGGCGTCCGCGCGCCGACGCGGTCGCGATCCTCCGAGTCGAGTACCGCCGGTTGCTGCTCCGGCTCGCCGCCCGCGACCTCGGCCACACCCTCTCCTTCGAGGACACGGGGGCCGAGCTCTCCGACCTCGCCTGCGCGGTCCTGGAGGCGGCCCTGCACGTGGCCCGGACCGAGGTCGCCGATGCCGACCAGGTCTCCCTGGCGGTCCTGGCGATGGGCAAGACCGGCGGCCACGAGCTCAACTACATCTCCGACGTCGACGTGATCTTCGTGCACGAACCCGTCGACGGCGCCGACCCGGACACCGCCGGTCGTGCCGCGGCAGCCCTGGCCGCCGAGACCATCCGGATCTGCGGGGAGCACACCGGCGAGGGCAACATCTGGGAGGTCGACGCGGCGCTGCGCCCGGAGGGGAAGGCCGGTCCGCTCAGCCGCACCCTGACCGGCATGCTCGGCTACTACGAGCGCTGGGCCAGCACCTGGGAGTTCCAGGCACTGCTCAAGGCTCGCCCCGCGGCCGGCGACCGCGCCCTGGCCCGGGCCTTCATCGACGGGGTCACGCCCCTGGTCTGGAGCGCCGCCGAACGGGAGGGATTCGTCGACGACACCCGCGCGATGCGACGCCGGGTGATCGAGCACATCCCGCAGCGCGACGCCGACCGCGAGCTGAAGCTCGGCCAGGGCGGGCTGCGCGACGTCGAGTTCGCCGTCCAGCTGCTCCAGCTCGTCCACGGCCGCGCCGACGAGTCCCTGCGCGCCCCCACGACCCTGTCGGCTCTGCACGCCCTCACCAGCGGCGGGTACGTCGGCCGGGCGGACGGAGAGACGCTGCACGCGGCGTACACGTTCCTGCGCACCGTCGAGCACCGGATCCAGCTCTTCGGCCTGCGCCGCACCCACTTGCTGCCCACCGACGAGGACGCCCTGCGACGGCTGGGTCGCTCCCTGGGCTACCTGCGTGAGCCCGTGTCCCGCTTCGCCGAGGAGCTCGAGACCCACCGGCGTGAGGTGCGTCGGATCCACGAGAAGCTCTTCTACCGGCCGCTGCTCAGCGCGGTCGCCGCGCTGCCCGGCGGCGAGGCGCACCTCACCCTCGAGGCGGCCGGCACCCAGCTGCGGGCCCTCGGCTACGCCGACCCGGCTGCCGCGCTGCGCCACCTGACCGCACTCACCCAGGGCGTGTCCCGCACCGCCGACATCCAGCGCCAGCTGCTGCCGGTGCTGCTGCAGTGGTTCGCCGACGGCCCCGACCCCGACGCCGGCCTCTTCGGGTTCCGGCGGATCTCCGAAGCGCTCGGTTCCACTCCCTGGTACCTGCGCACCCTGCGCGACGAGGGCCTGGTCGCCGAGCGTCTCGCCCGGGTGCTCACCACCAGCCGGTACGCCACCGACCTGCTCGAGCGTGAGCCCGAAGGGGTCCGGCTGCTCACCGAGGACCTCGCCCCGAAGAGCTCCGAGGCGCTGGTCGAGGAGATGCTCGCCGGCGGCCGACGCCGGGTGGAGCTCACCCCGGCGGTCCGCTCGATCCGCGCCATCCGACGCCGGGAGCTGTTCCGGATCGCCGCCGGTGACGTCGACGGCCTCCTCGACGTGACCGAGGTCGGGGAGGGGCTGACCCGGCTCACCGACGCCACCCTGGAGGCGACCCTCACCGTCGTCTCGCAGGCGGTCGCCACCGAGATGTTCGGCAGCACCGACGCGCCGGCCGACCTCGCGATCGTCGCGATGGGCCGGTACGGCGGCTACGAGCTCTCCTACGCGTCGGACGCCGACGTGCTCTTCGTGCAACGGCCGGTGCCCGGCGCCGACAGCAGCGACGCGGCGTCGTACAGCCTCAAGGTCGTCACGGAGCTGCGCCGCCTGCTCGGCGTCGCCGGTCCCGACCCGGCCCTGGAGATCGACGCGGACCTGCGCCCGGAAGGACGTAGCGGCGTGCTGGTGCGCAGCCTCGACTCCTATGCCGCGTACTACGCCAAGTGGACCGAACCGTGGGAGCGGCAGGCGCTGCTCCGGGCCGATGCCGTCGTGGGCCATCCCGGGCTGCGGGAGGCGTACACCGCACTGATCGACCCGCTGCGCTATCCCGAAGGGGGCTTGAGCGACGACGCCGTCCGCGAGATCCGCCGGATCAAGGGCCGCGTCGACACCGAGCGGATGCCGCGCGGTGCCGACCCCGCCACCCACCTCAAGCTCGGGCGTGGGGGACTGGCCGACCTCGAGTGGACGATCCAGCTGCTCCAGCTCCGCTTCGCCCACGCCGAGCCCGGCCTGCGCACCCCGCGGACGCTGGACGCGATCGCCGCCGCCCGGGCCACGGAGCTGCTGGCCGACGAGGACGCCGAGATCCTGGCCGAGACCTGGCGGATGGTGAGTCGGCTGCGCAACGCCGTCACCTTGGTCCGCGGACGCCCGGCCGACCAGCTACCGACCGATCCCCGCGAGCTGACGGCGGTCTCGACGCTGCTCGGCTACGGCGCCGGGACGTCGCACGAGCTGGTCAACGACCACCAGCGGCTCACCCGGCTCGCCCGGGGTGTCGTCGACCGGGTCTTCTGGGGCTGACGAAAGGATCTGGGATGGGCCGTCTGCTCTACGTCCTCGAACGCGACGGGCTCGCCCAGTCCGCGCTGGACCTCTCCGACCCCACGCACCTCTCCTTCGACTACATGCGCAGGATCGGTGACGTGCTCGACCGGCTGCCGGCCGGGCCGCTGCGGGTGCTGCACGTCGGGGGAGCCGCGATGACGCTGCCCCGCTACCTCGCGGCGCTGCGGCCCGGCTCCCGGCAGATCGTGCTGGAGCCCGACACCGACGTGATCGAGGAGGTCCGGCGCGACGCTCCGCTACCGCCGCGCAGCGGGATCAAGGTCCGACCCGTCGACGGGCTGGCCGGGATCGCCGAGGTCCGCGACGCCAGCCAGGACGTGGTGATCGTCGACGCGTTCCGCGACGGGGTGGTGCCCGCAGAGCTGACCACGCTCGGGTTCCTCACCGAGGTGCGCCGGGTGCTCGATGCGGACGGGATCCTGCTGGTCAACCTCGCCGACGGGGTCCCGTTCGCGATGATCCGTGCCGTTGTCGCCGGAGCCAGGGCGGCGTTCGGTCCCGCTGCGGTGATGGTGCTCGGGGCGGAGCCGGCCACGCTCAAGGCGAAACGACCGGGCAACCTGGTGCTCGCGCTCGGCGTCGTACCGGACGAGCCGTTCGGCTCACCCGCCCCGCACGAGTACCGGGTCTTCGCCGGCACCGCGGTGAGTGACTCGTTCGGGGGCGGCACGCCGCGCTAGGGGCGCGTCGGTAGCGTTGGGTGCATGACCTCCACCCGCCCTGTGCGCGTCGGCGTGCAGCTGCAGCCGCAACACTCCGACTACGCGTCCTACCGTGATGCCGTCGCCCGCGCCGAGGAGATCGGCGCCGACGTGATCTTCAACTGGGACCACTTCTACCCGCTCTACGGCGAGCCGGAGGGCAAGCACTTCGAGGCCTGGACCACGCTGGCGGCGTGGGCCGAGCAGACCACCCGCGCCGAGCTGGGAGTGCTGGTCACCTGCAACAGCTACCGCAACCCGGAGCTGCTCGCCGACATGGCCCGCACCGTCGACCACATCAGCGGTGGCCGGCTCATCCTCGGCATCGGATCGGGCTGGTTCGAGAAGGACTACGACGAGTACGGCTACGAGTTCGGCACCGCCGGTGGCCGCCTGGACAAGCTGGCCGCCGACCTGCCCCGGATCGAGTCCCGGCTGGCCAAGCTCAACCCCGCACCGACCCGTGACATCCCGGTCCTGATCGGCGGTGGGGGCGAGAAGAAGACGCTCAAGCTGGTCGCCCGGCACGCCGACATCTGGCACACGTTCGTCTCCGGCGCCGAGCTCGACCACAAGCTGGCCGTCCTGGCCGGGCACTGCGAGACGATCGGGCGCGACGTCAACGAGATCGAGGTCTCCGTGGCCGTGCGGGGCAACCCCGTCGAGGACGCCCAGGGCGTTTACGACCAGGGCGCCCGCCTGATCACCTATGGTGTGGGCGGTCCGGAATTCGACCTGGAGCCGCTGAAGGCCCTCGTGGCCTGGAGAGACAAGGTCAACAACTGATGGCACTGCTGCGCGCCGGGGACACCGCCCCCGACTTCACCCTGCCCGACCAGAACGGCGAGCAGGTCTCGCTGTCCAAGCTGCTGACCGACGGACCGGTAGTGATCTTCTTCTACCCCGCCGCGGAGACGCCCGGGTGCACCAAGGAGGCGTGCCACTTCCGCAACCTGTCGGCCGAGTTCGCCGCCGCCGGCGTCCAGCGGATCGGGATCAGCAAGGACTCCGTGGAGAAGCAGGCCGGGTTCGCGGCCAACCACAACCTGGACTACCCGCTGCTCTCGGACCCGACCAGCTCGGTCGGCAAGCTCTTCGGTGTGAAGCAGCTGCTCTTCGGGCTCGCCGGTCCGCTGCAGCGGGTGACCTTCGCGATCAACGGTGACGGCACCATCGCCACCGTGGTCGAGGGGTTGTTCAAGACCGAGGAGCACGCGGACCAGGCGCTCGCCGCGCTCCGCTGAATCGCTTCCGGGCTGGGTCAGCTCTCGGCCAGCGCCTTGAGCTTGCCCAGCCCGCGGTCGAAGTCCTTGGCGATCGCGCGATCGAAGAACAGCTTCCCGGCGATCTCCATGAACAGGTTGCGGGTGCCGGTCATCGTCCACTCGACGTGCGTGCCGGCGCCGGCCGGGGCCAGCGTGAAGACGCACGTGTTGCTCGCCTTGAACGGCTTGATGAACTCCAGCGCGATCTGGACCCGCTCGGGGGCCGACGCGGTGATCTCCATCGTGCCGGTGCCGACCTTGTTGTTGCCCTCCCACGCGTAGTGGCTGCCCACGCCGGCCTCCGCGCCGGAGTAGGTGCGCTTCAGGTCGGGGTCCATCTCCTCCCACGGGGACCAGTCGATCCAGTGGTGGAAGTCGTTGATCAGCCCGTGCACACGGGCGGTGTCGGCCGTGATGTCGATGCTCCGGGTCTGGGCGAAGGAAGCCATGCCGGGACCCTATGCGGCAGGCTGTCGCCATGACCAGCACCATCTCGACCGGCGACGCGTCCGGGCGGACCGCCCTGGCCTGGCGGACCCGCATCTTCTCCGACCTGTTGGCGCGCAGCTCGCGCGAGGTGACGACACCGGCCGAGATGGTCGCGGCCCGTGAAGCGCGCGCCCGACTGATGACGATGCGCGGCAGCACCCTCATCTTCGGCCGTCCCGCCCGCGGTGTGACGGTCACCGACGTCGTCGTCGAGCGCGACGGCTTCAGCCAGCGGTTCCACATCCACACCCCCATCGGCACCCGGCCCGGGGCCCGGCTCCCGGTGGTGCTCAACCTGCACGGCGGCGGCTGGTGCCAGGGCTCCCCGGAGCAGTCCGAGTGGCTGGCCAGCACCCTCGCCGTACGCCTGGCCGCGGTGGTGGTCTCGCCGACCTACCGGCTCGCACCGGAGCACCCCTATCCCGCAGCCGTGCACGACGCCGAGGCCGCCCTCGCCTGGGTGGCCGACCACGTCAGCGAGCACGGCGGCGATCCGAACCGGCTCGCGGTGATGGGCGACAGCGCCGGCGGCAATCTGGCCGCCGTCCTGGCGTTGCGCTCCCGCGAGGATTCCTCAGTGCCGCGAGTGAAGGCGCAGGTGCTGCTCTACGCGGCGGTCGAGATGTACGAGACGTACCCGTCGGAGGACGAGTACGCCGCCGGCCCGCTGCTCACCAAGGCCGGGATGAAGCGGTTCGCCCGGTTCTACATGGGGGAGTCGTACGGCGTCGAGGACTGGACCGCGTCCCCGATCCGCGCCACGAGCCATGCCGATCTCCCGCCCGCGCTGGTGATCAGTGCTGGCGCCGACCCGCTGCGGGACCACTCGCGCAACTACGCGTCGGCGCTGCGGGATGCGGGTGTCGCGGTCGAGGAGCACGAGTACAGCGCCGGGATCCACGGGTTCTTCTCGATCCCCGGTGCGGTTCCCGTGGCGCGCACGGCCCTGGAGCAGATCGTCCGTTTCCTGCGCCGCGAGCTCTGAGAGCGCTCAGGCGCCGGCCTTCTCGGTCGAGCTGCCCGCCGGGATCCGGTCGACCACGCCGGCGATCGCTTCGAGGAAGATCGGACGCCAGCGATCGACGTCGAAGACCACCGAGGCGTGACCGCCCGGTGCCTCGTAGACGATCGCGGTCGGGATCGCCGCGGCCATCGCCCGTTGGCGGGCCGCCGGGATCGCCTTGTCCTTGGCGGTGATGACCACCGCTGCAGGCACCTGGACATCGGCCAACCAGGCCCGGCCGTCGAAGCGACCCAGCTCGCCGAGCACCTCGGGCATCGCCCAGGGACTGGTGCTGCGGAACTCGCCCCACGCCCACTCGCTCAACGTGCCGAGGGTCGGGTCGAGGTCGGAGATCGCGGCCTGAGTCCGGGCGACCCGGGAGCGGAGGAACGGGTGGAACCGGTCGGTCGCGACGTGCAGCAGGGGATAGAAGAGCGCTTCGCCGTGCCCGACCTTCCAGCAGGCCGAGGTGGAGGCGAGGACCAGGCCGGCGGTGCGCTCGGGGAAGCGGTGGGCGAAGACCTGCGCCGAGGCGCCGCCCATCGAGTAGCCGACCGGGATCACGGAGTCGATGCCGAGCTGGTCGAGCACGGCGACGGCGTCGTCGATGCAGTCGTCCAACCGGAAGCGGTCCGAGACGATGCCGCGGCCGTGCCAGCGCTGGTCGATCAGGATGCAGCGGTACTCGGCCCGTAGGTCGTCGATCGAGCTGAACCAGGTCAGGTAGCCCGTGGTGGCCAGTCCGTGGAAGAGCAGCAGGGTCGGAGCGTTCTCATGCGGAGCGCCGGTGTCGACCACGAACACCTGGCCGCGGGTCGGCAGGTGCAGGACCTCGCCGGGCGGCAGCGGCGGCATCGGCGGCATCGTCTGGGTGCGCCGGATCGCGGTGCGGATCGTGAAGCCGGTCGCCCGGGCGCCCCAGCGCACAGCGGTCCGCGGCAGGTAGGTGGCGACGGTGAAAGCACGAGTCACGGCAACGTCTTTCGGCACGGACGAAGGCGATCAGGCGGTGGCCTGATCGACCTCCGAGGCGGTGGGCGGATGGAGGTCGAACTCGGCCAGGGCGGCCGGGAAGTAGCCAGCGAGCGAGGGCAGATCGGGGAGCAGGTCCGGACACGCGAGCAGCGCGAAGTTCATCCGGTCGACGTACGACCATACCGTGATGTTGAGCCCGATCCCGTCGACCAGCGGGCCGACGCTGTACAGATCCACCAACGCCGAACCGCCGATGCTGACCGGCTCCCGCGGGCCCGGCACGTTGGACACGATCGCCGAGAACGCAGCCGGGTGCCAGGATGCGGCGCGCAGGTGCGAGTACGACCGGATGATCGCGGCGAAGGGTCGCGGCGGGGTGAACTGCGACCAGTCGGCCAGGAACGTCGACCCGAGGCGGGCGTTGATCCGCTTCGCGTGGGTGGTGGTCTCGGCGATCACCCGGAGCCGCTCGACCGGGTCGTCGATGTCGGTCGCGAGCGTGGTGAACAGGTTGGACACCCGGTTGCCGCCCAGCCGCGGGATGGCGTCCCGGTCGTCCGCACTCACCGGCACCCCGGCGAGCAGGGAGCTGCGCGGCTGCTCGCCGTGATCGGCCATCCAGCGACGCAGTGCGCCGGAGGCGACGCCGAGGACCAGGTCGTTGAGGGTGATGTCGAGTCCGGCGGCGACGTGCTGCGCGCGGACCCGCTTCATCTCCGGGAGCGGGAGGGTGATCGTGGTGAAGGAGCGGCGGGGGGTCAGCGCTCCGTTGAAGGAGACCCGCGGGGCGTGCAGCACCGGGACGGGGGCCTTCGCGCCAGCTCGGCGTTCGGCGGCGACCCCGAGGATGCCCTGCAAGGTGCGGCGCAGCAGCCCGGGGACGATGCGCAGCTGGTCGGCCGCGTCAGCGATCGCCCACCGGATCAGGTTGCGTCGCGACGGCATCCGGTCCCGGGTCTCGTACTCCTCGTCCGCCGGCTCCGACAACGCGGCCGAGCGGACGTCGGTGACGTTCGCCAGCAGGGCGTTCGCCGCCGAGCCGTCGGCCAACGCGTGGTGCATCTTGCCGACCACCGCGACCCGACCGCCGGCCAGTCCCTCGACGAAGTGGAGCTCCCACAACGGGCGGTCCCGATCCAGCGGTGTCGAGGTGATCTCGCCGATCAGGTCCTCCAGGTCCGCCATCGATCCCGCCCCGCCCAGCACGTGCCGGCGCAGGTGGTGGTCGGCATCGATCCGTCGCAGCGTCACCCAGACCGGGTGGTTGAGTCCGAACGGCACCTCGACGATGCGTCGGCGCATCGGTGGCAAACGCTTCAGCCGGGCCAGGATGCCGGCGCGGAACACCTCGAAGGTGATCCCGCTGCGCTGGTCGTCCTGGTTCTCCAGGATGGCGATCTTCAGCGTGTGCATGTGGACGGCGGGCGTCTCCATGTAGAGGAAGCCCGCATCGATGCCGGTCATCCGTTCGATCGCCGGCTTCACGGTGGCACTCACGGGGAGGCCACCGGCAGGTCGCGCACCATCACCTTGCCGGACGCGTTGCGGGGCAGGGCGTCGAGGAAGACCACGTCGCGGGGCACCTTGTAGCCGGCCAGCTTGCCCTTGACCTCGTCCTTGAGCTCGGTCGCCGACGGCGCGGTCCGGGCAGGGTCGGGGACGACGTACGCCGCCAGGCGCTGGCCGAAGGCCTCGTCGGGGACACCGACGACCACGACCTCACGGATCGAGGGGTGGGCGCCGAGCACCTTCTCCACCTCGATCGGGTACACGTTCTCGCCGCCCGAGACGATCATGTCGTCGTCGCGGCCGACCACGAAGAGACGACCCGTGGTGTCGAGCCGACCGACGTCGCCGCTGACCATGTAGCCGTCGATGAACTCCTTCTCCGCGCCACCGGTGTAACCGTCGAAGGGGGAGGCGCCGCGGACGAGGATCCGCCCGACGGTGTCGGCGGGGACGTCGCGACCGGCATCGTCGACGATCCGGAGCAGGGTGCCGCGCACCGCTCTGCCGGCGGTGTCGGGCGCGTAGCGCAGGTCGGCGGGGACGGCGACGCTGATCTGTCCGGCCTCGGTGGCGTTGTAGCTGTTGTGCACCACGTCGCCGAAGCGGTCCATGAACGCGATCACCGACTGCGGACGCATCCGGGATCCGCTGGCCGAGACGAAGCGCAGCGAGGCGAGTGAGTAGGAGTCGAGCGTCGCGGCGGGCAGCTCCATGATCCGCTCGAGCATCACCGGGACGACGCTCAGGCCCGTCGCCTGGTGCTGGTCGACCAGCGCCAGGGTGGCCTCGGGGTCGAACCTGCGGCGGGTCACGACGGTGCAGGCCATGGTCGCGCCGATGACCAGCTGGCCGAAGCCCCAGGCGTGGAACATCGGGGCGACCACGACGGTGGTCTCCTCGCCGCGCCACGGGATCTTCTCCAGCATCCCCGCGAGCTCGTCCGTGCCGCCGCCGGTGCGGCGCGCTCCCTTCGGGGTGCCGGTGGTGCCCGACGTCAGCAGCACCACGCGGCCCCGAGTCGCGGGGCGTGGCGGCACCTGGCCGGCGTACTGCGCGATCAGGTCGTCGCTGGTCGGCAGCGAGGTCGGGGTGTCGGTCCAGGCGCGGACCTCGATCAGACCCGCGACCCGCTCGCGGGCTTCGGCGACGACGCCGTCGAACTCTTCGTCGTAGATCAGGATCCGGGCGCCCTCGCGCTCCATCACGTCGGCCAGCTGCGGCCCGGAGAAGCCGGTGTTGAGCAGCAACGAGCTGCCGCCGAGGCGGGAGGTCGCGATCAGGGAGTCGACGAAGCCGCGGTGGTTGCGACACAGGATCGCGATCGTCTCGACCGGACCGCCGTGGAGCTCGAGGAGGCCGACGGCGAGCGCGTCGGCGCGGGACTGCAGCTCGGCCCAGGTCAGGGAACCCCGCTCGTCGACGAGGCCGACCCGGTCGGGGCAGCGGATCGCGGCCAGGGTGAAGCCGGTGGTGGCGTGGGTGCCCTGGATCCGCAGGGCCTGGACCAGGCGCCAGTACTTCACCGGGCTCATCAGCACGAACATCCGGGTCCGGATCAGGACCCAGATGGCCCAGATCTGCCGGCGCATCAGCCGATCACCGGGAAGCGCCGGGCGCGGGCCATCTCGCTCAGCGCCTCATCCATCCGGGCCCGCACGTGGGCGTCGACCTCGGCCAGGTCAGGATCGGGGCCGAACTGCGCCTCGACGTCGATCGGTTCGAGGACCCGGGTGGTGATCTTGGTCGGCAACGGCAGGTTGAGCGGCAGCACGGCGCTGAACCCGAACGGGAAGCCGAAGCTGATCGGCAGCAGGTCCGTCCGCATCACCTTGCGCAGCGGTGAGCGGCGCCCGAGCCACTGGCCGCGGGAGATGAAGAACTGGGCCTCCTGCCCGCCGATCGACACCACCGGGACGATCGGGACCCCGGCCGCCACGGCGGTCCGGACGTACCCGGTCCGGCCGTTGAAGTCGACCACCGTCGAGCTGGCCGTGGGGTGGAAGGCGTCGTAGTCGCCGCCGGGGAAGACGATCGTGACGCCGCCCGAGGTGAGGATGTCGTGGGCGGCCTCACGGGTGGCGTTGACGAAGCCGAACTTGCGCATCACCGGGCCGGCGACGCCGGTGAAGAGCATGTCGTGGGCCAGGCAGTACAGCGGCCGCTCCGGACCGAACTGGTCGGCGAAGGCGACGGCGAGGATCGGGACGTCCATCGCCAACAGCCCACCGGAGTGGTTGCCGACCATCAGGACACCGCCGTCCGGGACGTGCTCCATGCCGGTGACGGTGGAGCGGAAGTACCCCTTCATCGCGGTCTTCAGCAGCGGCAGCGCCCGGGCGACGTAGCCGGGGTCGCGCTGCTCGAGGGTGGTCATGCGGCGAGTCGCTTCACGACGGTCTTGAGCACGAGCGGGTTGGAGACCATCCCGACGTGGCTGGAGAGCACCTCGACGTTGTAGGTCAACGGGCTGGTGCGCTCGTCGACGGCACAGCCCTGCCAGGGCACGATGCCGTCGGTCCTGGACCAGACCGCGGTCAGCGGGACGGGGACCGGTTGGCGCAGCTGGTCGATGATGTCGCGGGCGTGCTCGACCATCCCGTACTTCACCCGGGAGCGTTCGAACATCGCGGTGGCGCGGGTGCGTTCGCCCTCGGCACGCCACGGCGATCCCAGGCAGATCACCTGGCTGACCCGGTCGGGGTTCTGGTGGGCGAGCCACCGGGCGAGCAGACCGCCGAAGCTCCAGCCGACGATGGCGACCTTCTGGTCGCTGCCCGCCGCGATCTCGGCGAAGCGGAGGGGGAGTCCCGCGACGATCTCCTCGGTGAGACCGCGGTTGGTGCCGAGGTTCCATCCGTGCGCCGCGAAGCCCTGCCGGGTGAGGTGGGCCCGGAGGCGACCGGTGAGCCGGTCGTCGGCGGAGAAGCCGGGGATCACCAGGACCGGTCGGCCCTGGCCGAGGTCGCGTGCCGGCGCGGCCAGATCCAGCATCCGGGAGGCGCCGTACTCGACCGTCACTCGCGGGAGCTCGAGCAGGGTCAGCACGCGAGGTGGCGCCCCCGCTGCTGTGCTCGTCCCGTTCTGCTCGCCTTCGAAGTCGTACACCTGGCCCCCATGCCATGTAGAACGTGTTTCAGTTTTCGGTTCGAAGTATCCCCGCTGTTCCGCTCAGCGGCAAGGAAATGGCCTACCTGGCCAGCGTGGCATCGATCTCAGCCATGCGCAGGGCGAGCAGGTCGACGAAGACGTCGTCGGGCACGAGGTGGTCGGCGGTGAAGCGGATCCCGCCCTTGGAGAGGGAGAAGCCCTCCAGGCGCGGAGCGAGCTCCTCGATCTGGCTGCCGCTGTAGGGGAACATCGAGAACCCGGCACGGGTCGCGATCACGCTCAGCACGCCCTTGCCCCGGTACAGACAGGCGTGCATGCCGTAGGACATCCCGGTGGTCATCTCCGGAACGATCTCGGCAGCGCGGCTGTAGTACCGCTCGATCACTGCTCGTTGGTCATCGGTCAGCTCGGCCTCGTCCATGGCACGACCCTATTCACGCTCGGCGTCGAGCACTACCGTGCCGAAGGTGACCACTGCGACCGTGGATGACCTCGAGGCAGCACCGGACGAATCACCCGCCGACACCATGGGGGTGGGCAGGCGCAACATCGCCTTCGCCCTGATCGCCGGCGGGATGCTGCTCGCGGCGCTGGACGGCACCATCGTCGCGACGGCACTGCCCACGATCACCGGCGACCTCGGCGGGGCCGCGCACCTGTCCTGGGTGGTGACGGCCTACATGCTCACCCAGACCGTCGCCACCGCGCTCGGCGGCAAGCTCGGTGACATCTTCGGTCGCAAGCTGATCTTCCTGGTTGCCATCACCGTCTTCGTCGCCGCCTCGGCCCTGGCCGGCGCGAGTGAGTCGATGACGTGGCTGATCGCGAGCCGGGCGCTGCAGGGCCTCGGCGGCGGTGCTCTCACCGTGACGGCGACCGCGATGATCGCCGACATCATTCCGCTGCGTCTGCGCGGCACCTATCAGGGCGCGATGGGTGCGGTCTTCGGGGTCACCACGGTGATCGGCCCGTTCCTCGGCGGCCTGCTCACCGATCACGTCTCCTGGCGTGCGGTCTTCTACGTGAACGTGCCGATCGCGATCGGCATCCTGATCGCCGGGTGGTTCTACCTGCCGAACTCGCGCAGGAGCGCCAATCGACCCGCGATCGACGGGTGGGGGATCGCCTGGATCACGGCCGCGACCTCGATGCTGGTGCTCGCCACCAGCTGGGGTGGCACCGAGTACGAGTGGACGTCGCCGACCATCATCGGACTGTTCATCGGCGCCGTCGTCGCGTTGGGCCTCTTCGTCCTCGCCGAGGGCCGGGCCGAGAGCCCGATCCTCCCGCTGCGGCTGTTCCGCTCCAGCGTGTTCACCGTGAGCTGCGTGCTCTCGTTCGTCGTCGGCTTCGCTCTGATGGGCACGATGACCTACCTGCCCAGCTTCATGCAGTACTGCCTGGGGATCTCCGCCACCGCGTCCGGTGCCCGGACGTTCCCGATGGTGTTCGGGCTCCTGGTCGCCTCGACCGCCGCGGGCACCGTCGTCTCCCGGACCGGTCGGTACAGGCTGTTCCCGATCTTCGGGTGCGCGATCATGGCGCTCGGCGCCTTCCTGCTCGCCCAGCTCGACCAGAACTCCGGTTTCCTCTCGATGTCCGTTGCCATGCTGGTCCTGGGTGCGGGGATCGGGCTCTCGATGCAGGTGCTGGTGCTGGTCGTGCAGAACACGGTCGAGTACGCCGATCTCGGGGTCGCGACCTCGGCGGTCAGCTTCTTCCGCACCATCGGCAGCACCTTCGGCGCGGCGGTGATGGGGTCGGTCTACGTCAACCAGCTCGACGACCACCTGCCGGCAGCCCTGCAGCAGACGGGCGTGCCGCCCCAGGCGATCTCGACCCCGGAGGGCCTCGACGCGTTGCCGGCCGCGGCCCAGACGGTGCTCCGGGGCGTCTACTCCGACGCGTTCCAGGTGGTCTTCATGACCGCGGTCCCGGTCGCCCTGGTCGGGGTGGTGCTGGCGCTGATGCTCAAGCAGGTACCGCTGCGCGGCCTGGTCGCCGAGACCGCGAACGACGTCGGCCGCGCGTTCGCGGTCCCCGACGAGCGGAGCACCACCGAGCAGCTCGAGTCGATGATCGTCTCGGTGCTGCGCAGTCGACGCCGCACCGAGATCCGCGACCGGATCCTGGCCCGGGACGACACCCCCGACGACGCGGTCGTGTGGGCGGTGGTCGAGACCACGTTGCACACCCTGCACTGGCATGCGGCCCCGACCATCGAGGAGATGGGGGTGCGCCACCAGCTGCCTGCCGGGGTGTTGCGCCCCGCGCTGTCGGACGCTGTCAGGGAGGGTCAGCTGACCCTGGAGGAGGACGGCTACCACACCACCGAGGCCGGCAAGGCGACCTTCTCCACCATCCTGCGGGCCGTGCACCGTGCCCTGATCGCGGAGATCGAGGAGGAGTACGGCCGCGACCTGACCGAGGAGGAGGCGATCGACGTCGGCCGGATCGCCAAGCGGATCGCCACCGCCCAGGTTGGCTTCTTCGCTGCTCCGCGGCACCGGTTGGAGCTCGCCGGGTCTCTCTGAGGTGCTTGTGATCGGGCTCACACCCCGACATGCTGTGCGCCATGTCGCAGACGCTCACCGATGTTGAGACCGCTCCCGCCTGGACCTTCCGCAACCACTGGATGTCCCAGGTGGCGGGCCATGCCGGCCGGATCCCGGACGGTGTGGCGCTGCGCCACCGCGGTGTCGACCTGACCTGGTCCGACCTGCACGAGCGCTCACTGCGCGCCGCGGGGGCGCTGGCGGCCCGCGGGGTCACGGCCGGTGACCGGGTGCTGATGGTGACCCTCAACCACTCCGAGTTCGTCGAGGCGGTGCTGGCGATCAACAGCCTCGGCGCCATCGCGGTGCCGGTGAACTTCCGGCTCGCCCCCGGCGAGGTCCGCTACCTGATGGACGACTCCGGCGCGCAGGTCGTGCTCGCCGACCCGATCCTGGTGCCGCTCGTCGACGGCGCCCTGTCGATGGGCACCCCGATCCCGACCAAGATCGCCTTCGGTGCCGTCGAGGCCGCCGGCTGGGAGCAGTACGACGCCGTCCGCGACGCGGCCGACCCCGTCGATCTGGCCGGGCTGGGCGATGTCGCCGAGGACGAGACCGCGCTGATCATCTACACCTCCGGCACCACCGGACATCCCAAGGGCGCAATGCTCTCGCACCGCAACCTCCAGCTCCAGGGGCTGACCTGCATCCGGGCGATGGACATCAACGACGAGTCCGACATCGCCTTCCTGACCGCGCCGTTCTTCCACATCGCCGGTCTGGGGTCGATGGTCGGCAACCTGCTGCTCGGGATCCCCACCGTGATCCACCCGCTCGGCGCCTTCGACCCGGCGGCCGTCGTCGACGCCTGGGAGGCCGAACGGGCCACCGTGGTCTTCAACGTGCCCCAGCAGTGGCAGGCGATCTGCTCCCTGCCCGGGATCAAGGAGCGCGACCTCGCGCTGCGGATCATCAGCTGGGGGGCGGCCCCGGCCAGCGACGCGCTGCTGCGGCTGATGGGGGAGACGTTCCCGAACGCGCTCAACGTCGCGGTGTTCGGGCAGACCGAGACCTCGCCCATCACCTGCGTGCTGCGAGGTGAGGACTCGCTGCGCAAGCTCGGCTCGGTGGGTCGACCGATCCCGACCATCCAGACCCGGATCGTCGACGCCGAGATGAACGAGGTCGCTCCCGGCGAGGTCGGCGAGATCGTCTACCGCGGCCCGACCGTCTTCCGGGGCTACTGGAACAAGCCGCGGGAGACCGCCGCCGCGTTCGCCGGTGGCTGGTTCCACTCCGGCGACCTGGTGCGCACCGACGAGGAGGGCTTCGTCTGGGTGGTCGACCGGAAGAAGGACATGATCATCACCGGTGGTGAGAACGTGTACTGCGCTGAGGTGGAGAACGCTCTCGCCGATCACCCGGCCGTGCTCGAGGTCGCCGTCGTGGGTCAGGCGGACGAGAAGTGGGGCGAGATCCCGGTCGCCTTCATCGCCCCGCGCCCCGGCATGTCGGTCACGTTGGACGAGCTCACTGCGTTCCTCGACGGCCGGCTGGCCCGCTACAAGTTCCCCAAGCGGGTCGAGCTGCTCGAGCTGCTGCCCCGCAACGCGGGCGGCAAGGTACTCAAGACCAAGCTCAGGGAATGATTGAGCGGAACGCTCAGGGAGTGATCGAGCGGCGGACCATGTCCTGGGCCGCCGCGATCAGGTCCTCCAGCGAACCCTCGTCGGTCCGCCACCACTCGGGCACCCAGTTCAGTGCGCCGAGCATCAGCATCCGCGACATGCCGACGTGCAGGTTGGGGCGGAACTCGCCGCGGTCGATGCCGTCCTGGAACAGGGTCCGCCAGAACCGGCTGTACGACTTCCGTTCGGTCGCGGTCCGCGCCCACAGCTCCTCGGGCAGGTTCTGCGCGTTCCGGATCGAAGCCGTGGCGTAGTCGGAGATCTGCAGCTCGTAGCGCAGGTGCGCCTCCACCGCGGTCATCACCCGGTCCAGGCCACTGGCGTCGGCGGGCAGCGCCTCGACCGCCTCCTGGACGTGCCGGGTGACGCTGACCGCGCCGACCCACATCACCTCTTCGACCAGGTCGTCGCGCGAGGGGAAGTAGTAGTAGATCCCCGCCGTCTGCAGACCCGCCTCCGCTGCGACGTCGCTCAGCCGCATTCGGGCGTACCCTCGCTCTGACAGCACCTTCGCTGCGGCGTCGAGGATGCGTTCCCGGGTGCGCTCGGCCTTGGTCCCCATGGGGTGGATCGTAGGGGCTTTTCGATTCTGGGTTCAATTAATTCTGTTAGCGTGTCGAGCATGGTCGACCTCACCGCCCTGCTGGAGAGCACCCAGGAATTCATCGCCACCACGGTGATCCCGATCGACGACGAGTTCGACGGGGACATCGAGGCGGCCGGCGGTGACGAGCTCCGCGTCCGACTCCAGGCCGCCGCCCGCGAGGCGGGCGTCTACGGGCCGCACATCCCGACCGAGTACGGCGGCCAGGGACTGGGCATGGTCGACCGCAGTGCCCTCTTCGAAGCCGGCGGGTACTCGCTCTTCGGTCCGACCGCGCTCAACATCGGCGCTCCCGACGAGGGCAACGTGCACCTGCTCGCCCATGTCGCCACCGACGTCCAGAAGGAGCGCTACCTGCGCCCGCTGGCCACCGGCCAGATCCGTTCCGCCTTCGCGATGACCGAACCCGCTCCCGGCGCCGGGGCCGACCCGGGCCGGCTCACCACCCGAGCCACCCAGGTCAGCGGGGGCTGGGTGATCAACGGACAGAAGCGGTTCATCACCGGTGCCGACGGTGCCGGCATGTACATCGTGATGGCCCGCACCAGCGGCGAGGTCGGCCAGACCGGCGGAGCCACGATGTTCCTCGCTCCCGGTGACGCCGAGGGGATCACGATCCAACGCCACATGAAGACGATCGACCGGGCGATGATCGGGGGGCACTGCGAGATCGAGTTCGCCGACCTGTTCGTGCCCGACGACGACGTCCTCGGGGAGGTCGACCTCGGCTTCCGTTACGCCCAGGTGCGGCTCGGCCCGGCCCGGATGACGCACGTCATGCGGTGGACCGGTGCCGCGCTGCGGGCGCACGAGACGGCGGTCCGGTACGCCGCCGAGCGCGATGCGTTCGGCAGTCGGCTGGCCGAGCAGGGCATGGCGCAGCAGCTGATCGCCGACAACGAGATCGACCTGGCTGCGACCCGAGCGCTGCTCCGGACGGCCTGCGAGGTCCTCGACGCCGGCAGGTCGGCCTCCAAGGAGACCTCGATCGCGAAGACCTTCGCCGCCGAAGCGCTCTGGCGGGTGGTCGACCGCGCCCAGCAGCTCTGCGGTGGACTCGGTGTCACCGCCGACCTGCCGGTGGCCAAGATCGCCCGCGAGCTGCGCCCGTTCCGGATCTACGACGGCCCCTCGGAGGTCCACCGCTGGTCGATCGCCCGCCGCGCCGTCCGCGAGATCGTCGGATGAGCGAGGTCCTCTCCACCGCCGAGCTCGAGACCGTCGGTCGCACCCTGACCGAGGCGGGCGTCACGCTCGCCGGCCCCCTCGAGGCCCACCTGCTCGCCGGAGGTCGCTCCAACCAGACCATCAGGCTCAGCGACGGAGCCCAGCGGTGGGTGCTCCGGATGCCGCCGCGCGTGGGGCGGACCCCGTCGGCGCACGACGTCGGTCGCGAGTTCCGGGTCAGCGTCGGCCTGGCGAAGGCCGGGTTCCCCGTCCCGCCGCCGGTCGTCCACGTCGAGGACGAGGACCTGATCGGTGGCCCGTTCACGATCACCGGCTTCGTCGAGGGTCGGTCGATCCAGCGCCGCAGCGAGCTCGACGAGCTCGACGACGCCACCCTGGCCGCGACCGCCGACGTGCTGGTGGCGACCCTCGCCCAGCTCCACCGGATCGACCACCAGGCCGTCGGGCTGGGGGAGTTCGGTCGACCCGACGGCTACGCCGAGCGTCAGCTGCGGCGCTGGTCGGGCCAGTGGGAGATCGTCGGAACGCCCGAGCACGCGGACCTCGCGGCCGAGGTGATCGGTCTCCTGCGCGGGCACGCGTGGAGCCAGCAGAGCTCGTGCGTGGTGCACGGCGACTACCGGATCGACAACACCCTGCTCACCTTCGACGGCGGTCCCCGAGTCGCCGCGGTGGTGGACTGGGAGCTCTCGACGTTGGGCGACCCGGTCGCCGACGTCGCCCTGATGTGCGCCTACCGCGCTCCCGAGCTCGACCTCATCCTCGGTCTGGACGGCGCCTGGGCCAGTCCGCGACTGCCCGCACCCGCCGCGCTCGCCACCGCGTACGAGGGCGCCGGAGGTCACCGGCTGGTCGACTTCGAGGCCCACCTGGCGCTGGCCTACTTCAAGATCGCGGTCATCGTCGCCGGGATCGACCACCGCTACCGCGCCGGTGCGACCACCGGGGAGGCGTTCGCCGTCGCCGGGACCGCGGTCGCGCCGTTCCTCGTGCTCGCCCGGGACGCGGCGCGCGGGCGGCAGGTCTAGTGGGCACGATCCTGCTGGTCCGGCACGGCCAGGCCTCGTTCGGAGCCGAGGACTACGACCAGCTCTCCGCGCTCGGCTTCGAGCAGGCCCGTGAGGCCGGAAGGGCCCTCGGAGCGCGGGGCGCCACGCCCGCTCTCGTCGTCGCCGGGGGGTTGCGTCGCCAGCAGCAGACCGCAGCCGCGCTGGTCGAGACCGCGAGTTGGGGGAGTCAGGTCGAGACCGACGAGGCCTGGAACGAGTTCGACCACATCGGCCTCGTCGCCGCCCGGCACGACCCGGCCACGCTGACCGACCAACGTGCGTTCCAGAGCGCCCTCGAGGTCGGCATGTCCGCCTGGATCGCGGGCGAGGAGGCTCCGGAGACCTATGCAGCCTTCGGCCGTCGTACGGCGGCGGGGCTGGCGCGCGTGGTGGACCGGCTCGGGTCGGGGGAGACCGCGGTCGTGGTCACCAGCGCCGGCGTGATCGCCCAGGTGGTCTGCGACGTGATCGGGGCCGGCGGCCCGCAGTGGATCGCGCTCAACCGGGTCGCGTTCAACGCCGGCATCACCACCCTGGCGACCGGGCGCAGTGGGGTCTCGCTGCTGACCTACAACGACCCCGGCCATCTGGCCGGCGGGGTTCGCACCTTCCGCTGAGCGATCAGATGACGCGCTGACCGGTGCGGAGTCGGCGGCGCATGTCGCGCAGGATCAGCCGCGCGTGCAGCGTGCGGACGAAGGCCGGCACCCGGCGGTACAGCGGCGGGAAGACCTTCCAGAACAGGTCGTAGCGGCGCTGGTCCGCGGGGGTCCAGGTCATCCCGAGCACCGCGCGCGTGTGCGGGTCCAGGTTGCCGCGGTCGAGCATGCCCTGCAGCGACGAGGTCCAGCGCAGGCCGACGGGCTTGGTGTCGGCGCGGAGCAGCCGCTGGCAGTAGACCTGCACGCTCGGGTCGGCGGTGGCGAAGGTCGGGATCTTCGCGTCCCAGTAGGCGTCGAACTCCTCGATCGTGGCCGGCCACTGCTCGGGGGCGACCTGGAGCGAGTTGCCGAAGATCTGTGCGTCGGCATAGATCCGGTTCTTCGCCTCGAGCGAGAGCGGCCCCCAGACCTTCTCCCGGATCGTGATCGCGTTGCGCGCCAGCGTGGCGGCGACCCAGAGCTGCAGCTCCGTGTCGTAGGCGGAGTACCGCCCCGGAGAGCGGACGCCGGAGTGCATCCGGTTGATCATCCGGGTGATCGCCTTCCGCTCCGCGTCGGTGCCCAGGATCATCACGAAGACGAACGTCAGCGTGGTCCGCAACCGGTCGACCGGGCGCTGCAGCGTGGTGGAGTGCTCGGCCACGCCGAGTCCGACGCCGGCCTCGGCCATCTGGAAGAAGACCGTCGAACCGGCCCCGAGCATGAGGGCCTGCTCGCCGATCAGGTCACCCAGGCCGTGGAGCCCCGGACCGGGGGTGGAGACGTCGGTCGTCGGGTGGGACTGGGTCACGGTCATGCGTCGGGTCCGTTCTGGTTGCCTGACTGGTTGCCCAGCAGGGAGCCGTCGACCAGGCCGTTGGCGGCCTGCTGGAAGTTGCTGACCACTGCCTCGAGGGTCAGCTGGCGCAGCTGCGCCATGGTGCGGGCGAACTCGGCCGGGTCGGCGTCGTACTCCTGCTCGCGCAGCGGGTTGATCACCTGGGTGCGGAGGATCTCGCGCAGCTCCAGGGCGAGTGACTCCATGTGCCGCCGGATCGCCTCACCGGCGGATTCCAGGCTCGGGATCGACAGGTCGACGTCGAGCAGCTGCAGGCCGACGTTGAGCGTCGGCCGGACCGCGAAGCCGCCCTCGACAGGATTGATCGCGGTGAGCCGTTGCAGAAAGCCGAGTTGCTCGTTGTCCAGGACGCGACCTGCTCGTCGATTGAGTTCCTCAGGGGAGATGACCTCCGGGGGTGTCGGGGCCCACCCGGAGAGCAGGGCCCGCCGCATCTCCAACTCCGGCACCGAGGTGGTCTCGTCCAGATGAGCAAGGTGACTCTCGATCGCAGCCAAGGTCATGCCCTGGTCCTGCAGCGTGCGAACGATCTCGAGGCGTGCACGGTGCCGCTCGTCGTAGTACGCCATCCGTCCGCGTCGGACCGGCGGCGGGATCAGTCCCAGGCCGGCGTAGTAGCGGGTCGTGCGCACGGTGAGGCCGAAGTGCGAGGCCAGCTCGTCGATCGTCCAGGTCCGTCCCTCTTCGGGCTGGAGGGGTTCGGCGGTCATGAGACAAACCGTACCAAAAAGAACTGTCCTGGTGTTACTGTGCCAGTGATGACAGTCACACAGCCGGACCCGATGCTCCCGGGTGCCTCGAACACCCTATGGGCGGGGGTTCGCGAGGGATGGCGTGATCGCCCGCGCTCCTCGATGGCGCGCGATGCGCGTGGCATGGGTGGCCTGGTCGTCCGGATCGCCCGGGCGCTGGGTGACACCGTCGTCGGTCGTCGTTTCCCGCTCGAGGAGACGATCCTGCAGACCTGGTACGCGATCCAGGTCTGCACGCTGCCGGCCCTGGCCGTCTCGATCCCGTTCGGCGTCGTGATGGCGCTCCAGGTCGGCGTGCTCGCCCAGCAGGTCGGCGCGGTCGCCTTCACCGGCGCCGGAAACACCCTGGCCGTCGTGCGACAGGCGGCTCCGATGATCACCGCCCTGATGCTGTCGGGCGTCGCCGGTTCCTCGATCTGCGCCGACTTCGGCTCCCGCAAGATCCGCGAGGAGCTCGACGCGATGGAGGTGATGGGCATCCCGATCGTCGAGCGGCTCGTCCTGCCCCGCGCGATCGCGACCGTGGTGGTCTCCTCGCTGCTCAACGGGGTGGTGATGTTCTTCTCGATCATCACCACGCTGCTGGTCAGCGTCGTGATGCTCAACCTGTCGCCGGGCACCTATCTCTCCTCGGTCTCCTCGCTGGCCTCGATGGCCGACCTGTGGCTGGCCGTGATCAAGGCCGCGGTGTTCGGCTTCATCTGCACCGTCGTCGCCACGCACTACGGGATGAACGTCAAGG
Source organism: Nocardioides sp. JCM 18999 (assembly GCF_055391175.1). NCBI lineage: Bacteria > Bacillati > Actinomycetota > Actinomycetes > Propionibacteriales > Nocardioidaceae > Nocardioides > Nocardioides sp. JCM 18999. Next base: position 1,749,840 of record NZ_AP043887.1, on the reverse strand, counting down.
CCGGACCGACCGGCGTCGGTGACGCCGTCACCACGTCGGTGGTGGTCAACTTCATCGCGTTGTTCGCCGCCAACTTCGCGATCTCCCAGATCGCGTCGGGCTTCATGCCGGGGCCGCTCGGATGAGCGCCATGACGAGCTTGAGCCCCGTGCGGCTGGCGGCCGGCGTCGGCGAGCAGATCGTGCTCGCCTGGCGCGCCGTTCTCGGCATCCCGGTCGCCCTGACCCACTACCGGGCCCAGATCGGCCGCGTCATCGCCGAGGTCACGCTCGGCTCCGGCTTCTTCGTCATCGGTGGTGGCGTGGTCGGGGTGGTGCTGCTGCTGTCCACCCTCACCGGCACCGAGGTCGGGCTCGAGGGGCACAACGGACTGGCCACGATCGGCCTCGCCCCGCTGACCGGGTTCATCTCCGCCTACGTCAACACCCGCGAGCTGGCCCCGATGATCGCCGCTCTCGGCTTCGCCGCCCGGATCGGCTGCGGTTTCACGTCCCGGATCGGTGCGATGCGGATCAACGAGGAGATCGACGCCCTCGAGGCGATGGCGATCCGCCCGATCCCGTACCTGGTCACCACCCGCCTGATCGCCTCCTGGGTGATGGTGCTGCCGCTCTACATCCTCGGCCTGGTCGGCACCTACCTCGCCACCGACTTCATGGTGAACGTGATCTACGGGCAGTCCTCGGGCACCTACCACCACTACTTCCGGCTCTTCGTCTCGCCGATCGACGTCTTCTACTCCGGGATCAAGGTCGTCGTCCTGACCACGCTGGTGACCTTCATCCACTGCTTCCACGGGTACGTCGCCAGCGGCGGTCCCGCCGGCGTCGGCCGCGCCACCGGGCGTGCGATCCGCGGCAGCATCGTGATGCTCGTCGTGGTCGACATCCTGCTCACGCTCCTGCTCTGGGGCCCCGACAAGCAACCGCTGATCTCGGGGTAGGGCCGACATGTCCGAGATCCTCTTCCCGCGCGCCGCCGACCGACCGGCGCTGCGCCGTCGCCTCGCCCTGCTGGCGACCGTCTTCGGGGTGCTGTTCGCGCTCTTCTCCGCCTGGCTCGGACTCTCCTTCGTCGGAGCCATCGGCGGAGACGTCACCGTCACCGCCCGGGTGGTCTCGCTGGGTGACTCCCTCGGGGTGAACTCCAACGTCAAGTTCCGCGGCCTCAAGATCGGTCGCGTCACGAAGGTCGACACCGCCCGCGACGCCGACGGGCTGTACCACGTCCACCTCACCGTCAGCGGCGACCAGGCCGGCCAGGTCCCCACGGACGTGCGTGCCCGGGTACTGCCCACCACCATCTTCGGCGCCGAGTACGTCGACCTCGTCGATCCCGACGGGTCGGGGAAGGGGCTGGAGGACGGCGACATCATCCGGGCCGACGACTCACCGGAGACCGCCCGCCTGATGGACGCGGTCACCACCACCCAGCAGATCCTCGGGGCGATCGACCCGGCCTCGATGGACGAGGCGTTGCACCAGCTCGCGACCGCCATCGACGGCAAGGGCGACGACCTCGGCCGGTTCCTGGAGCGCTCCGACGCGCTGGCCGGCCAGATCCAGGGCGCCCAGCCGACCCTGGTCGAGGACCTGAAGCTGCTCAACGAGAACCTCGCCACCGGCACCGAGATCGAACCGCAGCTCGCCCAGACGCTGTCGAACTCGCTCCCGGTGGCGAAGACCATCTCCGACCGCGCCCAGAAGATCGACACCCTGCTCGCCTCCGGCACGAAGCTGGTCGACCACGTGGGCACGTTCCTCGCGGACCACGGTGGTGAGCTCGCCCAGTTCCTGAACGCGTTGGCGCCGACCTACACGGCGTTCGTCGGCGGGATCAAGCCGTTCACCGCCATCCTGCGCGGAGCCGCGCCGGTGCTGCACAACGGCGCGACCGCGATCTCGAACCACGCCATCCAGATGTGGGCCGACTTCGCGTTCGACCGGCCGAAGAACTACACCGCCCGGGACTGCCCCACCTACGGCACGGTCAAGGGGAGCAACTGCCGATGAGTCGTCGACCCCTCGCCGCGCTGCAGCGCACCCGCGGCCCCCTGATCGGCGTGATCGCCTTCGCCTGCGTCGCGCTGCTGCTCACCAGCCTGGTCGCCGGCACCCTGATGAAGGGCGTCGACGGCGAGACCGAGACCTACACCGCGATGTTCACCGACACCACCGGTCTGACGAAGGGCGACGACGTCCGGATCGCCGGTGTCGCCGTCGGCACCGTCCAGGACATCTCGCTCGACGGCACCCACGCCAAGGTCGTCTTCGACCTGCAGAGCGACCAGCAGCTCACCACCGGGACGACGGCCACGATCGACTTCCTCAACCTGATGGGGCAGCGCTACATCTCGCTCGAGTCCGGCAGTGTGCCAGGCAGCGCCACCGCTGAGGCGACCCGGGTCGCGGCCCTGAAGCCCGGGTCCACCATCGGCCTCGACCACACCGACACCGGCCTGGACCTGACCGCGCTGTTCAACGCCTTCAAGCCGGTCTTCGACCTGATCCAGCCCGAGGACATCAACCTGCTCGCCGACAACCTGATCAAGACCCTCCAGGGTCAGGGGCCCACCCTCCGCGACCTGACCCGGCAGGTCGCGGATCTGACCGGCACCCTCGCCGACCGCGACGAGGTGATCGGGCAGGTCGTGCAGAACCTGACCACCGTGACCACCACCCTCGACACGCACCGCACCGAGATCACCTCGATGGTCACCGACCTCAACCACCTCACCGGCACGGTCGCGGACAACACCGAGCAGATCGGGGCGACGATCGACGGCGTCCAGTCGATGGTGACCAGCTTCTCCGACCTGGTCGAGACCGGAGGCGACGACGTCAACGCCGACGTGGACAGCCTGCGCAGCTGGTCGGCATCGTTCGCGAAGCAGGCGCCCGCCCTGAAGAAGGCGCTGTACTGGACCCAGGACCTCGTCACCGGCTACATCAAGACCCTCGGGGCCGGCAGCTACCTCAACACCTACGTCTGCGACTCCTCGCTGCAGGTGCTCGGCGGCGGCCCGACGATCCCCTTGCTCAAGGGGTTCCCGAGCTCGGCGAGGTGCCAGCGATGACCCGCCGGCTGCTCTACGTCCTGGTGGCGATCGCGTTGGTCCTGACCGCGGTCAAGGTCGGTCCCCAGGTCTTTCCGAACGACGCCACCTACGTCGCCGAGCTGCCCGACGCGGCCGGCATCCGTCCCGGCGACGACGTCCGACTCGCCGGCGTGCCGGTCGGATCGGTGACCGACCTCGAGGCGGCCAAGGACCGGGTCGAGGTGACCTTCACCGTCGAGGACGGTGTCGACGTCCCCGCCGACACGAAGACCGAGGTCAAGCTCGCCTCCCTGCTCGGCCAGCGCTACCTCAACCTGACCCCGGGCGACGGCGACCTGCTCACCAGCGGCGCCAGGATCGGCCTCAAGAACGCCGTCGGCAGCTACACCCTGGAGAGGTTCTGGCTGGACAACTCCGGCACCCTGGACGGATTGGACAAGGCGAAGCTGTCGGCCGCCGTGGACGTGCTCACCCGCGACCTCAGCGGCGATCCGGGCACCACCCAGGCCGCACTGGACGGCATGACCCAGGTCGCCGCGATGGCGAACAAGCGCAACGACCAGATCACGGAGCTGGTCTCCTCGACCCGACGGATCACCGACCAGGCGGTCGCCCAGCGGGCCCAGCTGACGTCGCTGCTGACCAACGCCGATGCCGTCTTCGCGATGATCGAGGAGCGCAAGGACGCCATCGACGCGCTGCTGCGCGACAGTCGGGCCCTCGTCGTCCGCCTGACCGCGATGGCCGAGCGGAACCAGGCGCCGATGAAGGCCGCGCTCAGCCAGCTGCACACGATCCTCGGCACTCTCGCGACGAACCGCGAAGCGCTGGCCAAGACACTGCAGCTCGCCGAGCCGGCGCTGCGGCTCTACGTCAACGGTGGCGGTGACGGTCCGTGGCTCGGCGTCAACGCGCCCTACCTCGTGCTGCCCGACAGCCTGTGGTGCCTCGTCAGGAGGGACATCGGATGCAAGTGACCCGCTACCTCCGCCCACTGCTGGCAGGACTGCTGGTGATCGCACTGCTCACCGTCGGTGCCGTCACCTGGCGCGCCCTGGACGGTGACGACACCCTTGAGGTCACCGCCGACTTCGCCGACACGACCGGGCTCTACGTCGGCAACGAGGTCGACTACCTCGGTGTCCCGGTCGGGGAGGTCGTCGCGATCACGCCGGCCGGAACCACGATGAAGGTCCGGATGCGGATCGACGCCGACAACTCGGTGCCGCAGAAGGCTCAGGCCGAGATCCTGCAGTCGGCCCTCCTCACCGACCGGTTCGTCCAGCTCGGCCCGACCTACACCGACGGTCCGACCATCACCGACGGCGCCCACATCACCGCCGCCGACACCCGATCGCCGATCAACATCGACGACCTGTCCACGGCGATGGACGAGCTCGTCGTGGCCCTCGACAGCAGCGGGCCGAAGGACAAGGACGTCGGCGACCTGCTGCACGTCGGAGCGACCACCCTCGACGGCAACGGACGGAAGATCGGCGACCTGCTCGCCTCCAGCCGGGAGGCACTGAGCCACGTCAACGCCAACGGACCCGACCTGGCGGCGATCACCTCGAACCTCGCGGTGCTGTCCACCACCCTGGCCAAGCGCGACGCCACCGTGCGCCGGTTCACCCGGAACCTCGACACCGCCTCCGGGGTGCTCGCCGAGCAGACCTCCAGCATGAGCCAGACGATGTCCTCCCTCAGCCGCCTCACCACGGAGGTGTCGGCGTTCATGAAGGCGAACCAGGACAAGCTGGGCGCCACCCTCGACGACGCGGCCGCGGTCGCGAGGACCATCCAGAGCGAGCAGGGCAAGCTCGCCAGGATCTTCGACTACCTGCCGACGGGGGCCGAGAACATCTGGCGGGCCTACAACCCGAAGGTGGAGGCGATCCGGGTCCAGCTCGCCGCCCGTGACTCGGCGGTCTTCAACGCCAACGTGCGGCTGGAGTTCTGCTCGGCGATCCTCACCCCGCAGGTGTGCACGCTGTTCTTCGGCAGCGACGGCAACGGTCTCGGAGGCGGTCTGCTCGACGCCATCGAGGGCCTGATCCCGGCGGGGCTGTGATGAGACGGCTCCTGCTGGCCGGCTTGGCGCTGGTCGTGTGCGTGCTCACCGGCTGCTCGCTGCAGAGCGTTCCGCTGCCCGGGGTCGTCAGCGGGCCGACGTACCCGGTCACGGTGGAGTTCCGCAGCGCCCTCGGTCTGCCGGTCCAGGCCTCGGTCAAGCGCGACGGCGCGATCATCGGCGAGGTCACCAGGATCACCACCAAGAACTACCTCGCCCGGGTCGAGATGGCGATCTCGACCGACGTGAAGCTGCCCACCGGTGAGCAGGCCCAGATCCGGTTCAGCTCCCCGATGGGTGAGGCGTTCATCGAGCTCTCCGATCCCACGACGACGCGCGCCGTCTCGACGGGGACGCTCAACCCCGGTGACGTCATCCCGGTCTCCGCGACCGAGGACTCGGCCAGCGTGACCGACCTGCTCGCCTCGGTCTCGACGCTGATCACGGGCGGGGCGTTCGCCGACATGAAGGTCGTCATCGACCAGCTCAACGTCGCGCTGACCGGACGCAGCGACACGGTGCACAGCCTGCTGGCCCGGTTCGACGCGAGCCTGGCGACGATGAACGCGCACACCGCCGAGTTCGACTCCGCGCTGGACCGGCTCGCCGTGTTCAGCCGCCAGCTGGCGCGGGACAACGACCTGCTCGCCGACTCCCTGACCACGATGACACCGGCCATCCACACCCTGGCCGAACAGCGTCAGGACCTGCTCACGCTCGCCGGTGAGCTGCGACGGCTCGCACGCGTCGGGACCCGGACGATCGAGCAGAGCCGCACCGCGATGCTCTCGGTGATCAAGGACCTCGCCCCGATCCTCGACACGCTGACCGCCAACGAGGGGACCTTCAAGCCGATCTTCGACGGGATCCAGGCCTTCGCCTCCCAGACCGACAGTGCGATCCGCGGCTCCTACCTGAACTTCGACCTCCGGATGCGGGTCAACGAACAGGTCTTCACCAGCGCCAACCCGGTCGAGACCCTGGCCAGTCTGCTCGGACTGCCCGGGGACCTGCTGACGGAGCCTGGCCGATGAGCACGCCGATGACCCGCCGTGTGCACACCGCGCAGATCCTGCTGATCCTGATCGTCATCGTCGGCGCTCTGATCGTCGGACGCCAGATCGTGACCGGCTCGATGTTCAGCCGGGCGTACACCGTCACCGTCGACCTCCCCGGAGCGGCCGGCCTGCACCAGCACTCCGACGTCGCCTACCGCGGTCAGCACATCGGCACCGTCGACGCCGTCGACCTGACCGCGACCGGGGTGCGGGCCACGCTCGCGATCAACAGTGGCGTCAAGCTGCCCACCGACACCGAGATCGTGGTCGCCAACCTCTCGGCCGTGGGGGAGCAGTACGTCGACTTCCGACCGCGCACCGACTCTGGCCCGTTCATCCTCGCCGGGGCGAAGCTCCGTGCCGGCGAGGAGGCGCTGCCGCTGCCGACGTACCAGCTCCTGGCCCACGTGCAGAAGCTGCTCGGCCGGATCGACGTCAAGGACATCCGGACCATCTCCCGTGAGATGTCCGCGATCTTCGACAACGAGGACGTCGACGTGGCCGCCCTGGCCGCTGAGATGGGCGACACCCTCGACCTGCTCGAGCAGCTCACCCCCGACGTGATCACGGCGCTGCAGCAAGGGCAGGTGCCGCTGCGCACGATGTCCGAGCTGACGCCGGAGATCAAGGACTTCGTCGCCAACGCGGTCAGCATCACAGCCCAGCTCAAGAAGGCCAACCCGATCCTGGCCCGGCTGATCGACCAGGGCGCCCTGCTGGTGTCGGTGATCGACGGCCAGTTCACCCAGCTGGAGCCGTCGCTCGCGAGCCTGCTGAAGTCGGGGACGCCGGTCGCCGAGATGGCTCGCGACCACCTGCCCGGCCTCAAGCACTGGTACACCTACGGCCCGCTCCAGTTCCAGGCGATGGCCGCCTCGACGGCCGGCGGGCACGCCCACGTCATCCTCGCCTTCCGGGTGCCGCAGAACTGCCACTACGGACCCGACGTCTCGCCCTACAGCGAGCGCGCCGAGATCAACCTCGACGCCCGCTGCACGACCGAGAAGCCGGCCATGCAGCAGCGCGGCTCGCAGTACGTCCCCCGCCAGTGACCCCGCCCAGGAACAGGACCGATTGATGGACTTCAACATGCCCGACTCAGCGCTCGCCGTGCGTGAGGGCGTCGCCGCGGTCGCGGCGAAGTACGACCACGCCTACTGGTCGCGCTGCGAGGACGAGCACCGCTTCCCGCACGAGCTCTACGCCGATCTCGCCGCTGGTGGCTGGCTGGGTCTGACCGTCCCCGAGGAGTACGGCGGCGGGGGACAGGGCCTGCTCGAGCTGGTGATCGCCAACGAGACGTTGTGCGCTTCCGGCGGGACCGCGGGCGCCTACATCTACATCACCACGCCCGGCTTCGGTGCCACCACGATCACCCGGCACGGCACGGAGGCCCAGAAGCAGGCGATCCTGCCCGGACTGGCGACGGGAGCGACCCAGTTCTGCCTCGCCCTGACCGAGCCCGACGCCGGCAGCAACGCGCTGGAGATCACCACCTCAGCCCGCCGCGACGGCGACGAGTTCGTGCTCAAGGGGCAGAAGGTCTGGATCTCCAACGTCGAGAACGCCGACTGGATGGTTGCCGTCACCCGCACGGTGCCAGCCGCCGAGGCCCGGCCGCGCAGCTCCGGGATCACGCTCTTCCTGGTCGACGTGACGCAGGCGCTTGCCGACGGCACCCTGGTCTTCCAACCCATCCCCAAGCTCGGGTCGAACATCATCGCCTCGAGCCAGGTCTTCCTCGACGACGTCCGGGTCCCCGCGGCGAACGTGATCGGTGAGGTCGACCAGGGCTTCGCGGTGCTCTGGGACGTGCTCAACCCCGAGCGGATCCTCGCCGCCGCGGGTGGCATCGGGACCGCGCTCGCCGCCCTCGACGTGGCGTGCGACTACGTCCGCGAGCGCGAGGTGTTCGGCCGACCGATCGGGGCGAACCAGGGGCTGCAGTTCCCCTTGGCGCAGATCAAGGCCAAGACCGAGCTGGGCCGGCTGATGACCTACAAGGCCGCCTGGCTCTTCGACCAGGGGCTGGCCTGCGGCAACGAGGCGAACGTCGCGAAGCTCACCGGCGCCCAGGTGGCCTGGGAGGCCGCCAACCAGGCGTTCCAGTGCTTCGGCGGCATGGCCTACAGCAAGGAGTACCCGGTCGAGCGTCTGTTCCGTGACGCCCGGATCGGCAAGAACATCCCCGTGTCCGAGGAACTGGTCCTCGCGCACATCGGCACCCAGATGCTGGGCCTGCCGAAGAGCTACTGAGCCCGAACTAGCTGAGGAGACAACGATGGACGTCCTGAACGAGCGCGAGCTGATCGACAAGCAGATCGCCGGCCTGACCATCCCCGCCGCGCTGGCCGAGACCGCCGCGACCCAGGGGGAGACCCCTGCCTACTCCGACCGGCACACCCCCGACGGCACCGGCTGGCGCACCATCACCTGGGGCGACTTCCGCGAGCAGGCGCTCGACCTCGCCGCCGGCCTGATCGGCCTCGGCCTCGAGCCGGGCGAACGGGTCTGCATGATGGCCTCGAGCCGGATCGAGCACGCCCTCACCGACGCCGCGGTGGTGCACGCCGGCGGCGTGCCGATCTCCGTCTACGCGACGCTGTCGCCGACCCAGGTCGCCTGGTACGCCAAGCACGCCGGCCCGAGCGTGATCCTGCTCGAAGGCGCCGACCAGCTCGAGCGCTGGACCGAGGCGCTGGCCGACCCCGAGCTCCGCGCCGGGATCAAGGCCGTCGTCGTGCTCGACCCCGCTGCGGCCGGCGAGCACACGGTCTGGACCGACGTCGCGACCGCCGGCGCCGCGCGCCGCGCCGCCGACCCGTCGGAAGTGGCGGCCCGGGTCGAGGCGATCACCATCGACGACCCGGTGACGATCCTCTACACCTCCGGCACGACCGGGGACCCGAAGGCCGTGGTCCTCACCCACCACAACGTGCTCTTCGAGGTGGTCTCCTCCACCCAGGCCGGCGGCCTCGTCGGACCCGGGATCACGCTGTCCTACCTGCCGATGGCGCACATCGCCGAGCGCGTCCTCGGCCTGTACGTGCCGCAGGTCCACGGCGGCCACGTCCACTTCATCGCCGACCCGACCCAGCTCGCGGCCACCCTCGGCGAGGTGCGACCCACCCGCTTCTTCGGGGTGCCCCGGGTGTGGGAGAAGATCCAGGCCGGCATCTCGGGGCTGCTCGCGATGGAGCAGGACGAGGCCAAGAAGGCCGCGATCGCCGCAGCGTTGGACACGGGCCGGCGCTACATCGAGTCCCAGCAGTACGGCCGGACCACCCCACCTGAGCTGGCCGAGGAGTTCGCCGCCGTGGACGCCGCGGTGCTCGCCCCGATGCGGGGCATGCTCGGGCTGGACCGGGCCGAGTGGACCGCCAGCGCCGCCGCGCCGATGCCGCCGAGCGTGGCCGCGTTCTTCGCCGGACTCGGGCTCAAGATCCTCGACGTCTACGGGATGACCGAGACCACCGCCTCGCTGGCGGCGGTCACCCCGTCGGCCTTCCGGATGGGCACGGTGGGCCGGGCGCTGCCCGGCATCGAGATCCGCCTCGCCGACGACGGTGAGATCCTCGCCCGTGGTCCGATCGCCACCCCGGGCTACGACCAGAACCCGAAGGCCACCGCCGAGCTGGTCGACGCCGACGGCTGGGTGCACACCGGCGACATCGGAACGATCGACGCCGACGGCTTCCTCCAGGTGATCGACCGCAAGAAGGAGATGATCATCAACTCCTCGGGCAAGAACATCGCCCCGACCGTGATCGAGAACTACCTCAAGGAGAGCCCGCTGGTCGGGCACGCCATGGTGGTCGGCGAGGGCCGCAACTACCTGGTCGCGCTGATCACCCTCGACGGCGAGATCGCCCCGCGCTGGGCGGCCTCCCAGGGCATCGAGACCGCCGACCTCGAAGCGCTCGCCCGGCACGAGGCGGTGCTCGCCGCCATCGGCGCAGCGGTCGAGTCCGCCAACGCACGCCTCTCCCGGCCGGAGCAGATCAAGAAGTTCGAGCTGCTCCCCGTCGAGTGGACCGCGGAGTCGGCCGAGCTGACCCCGACGCTCAAGCTGAAGCGGCGGGTGGTCACCGACCTGTACGCCGACGTCGTCGAGCGGCTCTATGACAACTGACGCGGCGCGCGTCAGGACGACGCTCCCGGCCCGACCGCTCGGGCCGGGAGCCGTCGCCTGGTACGCGGCGAGCGATCAGCGGATGCTGCTGCTCGCCGTCCGCGCCCTCGTGCTCCAGGTCGCCCACCCGATGGTCGGCGCCGGTGTGGCCGCCTACTCGGTCTACAAGACCGACCCCTACGGTCGGCTGTGGCGCACGACGCTGTCGGTCCTGGACCAGGTCTTCGGCGGGGCCCGCGCGGCCGAGGAGGGTCAGCGGCTGGTGCGGATGCACGCCGAGATCCGGGGGAGTGACGCCGCCGGTCGCCGGTACAGCGCCCTCGACCCGGGCGCGTACCTGTGGGTGCACGCCACCATGTTCGAGACCTGGCGGCTCTTCCTGCGCGAGTACGGACCCGGGCTCACCGCGGCCCAGGAGGACCAGCTCTTCGACGAGTGGCACCGGATGGGACTGCTGATCGGCGTCCGACCCCGGGTCCTGCCGGGCTCCGTCGCCGAGTTCGACGCCTACTGGGCCGAGATGGTCCCGACCCTGGAGAACAACGAGGTCGTCCAGGACCTGCTCTACTACGCGCCCGGGCCGGCCTGGTTGACCCGGTCGCTGCTCCGCCGCCAGCGCGCCGTGGTCTCCGAGACCCTCGACGCCGACTTCGTGGCGCGGATCGGGCTGCGCCGTACGTCGGCGACGGCTGCGACCCGCCGCCGGGTGCGGTCGGTGGCCCGTCTCCTGGGTCACCTGCCCCGACCGTTGCTGCAGAACCCCTTGGCCCTGCGCGCCATGCGCCGCACGGCGCACGACCCTCGCACGTTGCCCGAACCCGTTCCCTACCCCGCAGGAGCACCAGCATGAGCATCGACCAGACCACCGGAACCTCCGCCCGCCCCGGCTGGGTCGACGACGCCGTGATCGCGGACCTGGCCCGCTGGGTCACCCGTGACCCGCACGGCAGCGCCGAGCCCGTCGTCGCGCTCTCGCCCTACGACCGCGCTCCGATCGCCGAGCTGCCCGCCTCGACCGTCGCCGACGTCGAGGCCGCCGTCGCCCGGGGTCGCGGCGCGCAGCGGGCGTGGGAGATCACCCCGCTGGCGCAGCGCAGTGGAGTCGTCCTCGCCTTCCACGACCTGCTGCTCGAGCGTCAGGACCAGGTCCTCGACCTGATCCAGTGGGAGACCGGCAAGGCCAGGTTCCACGCCTGGCAGGAGGTGGCGCAGGTCGCCACCATCGCGCGGCACTACGGGCGCAAGGCGAAGAGCTACCTCGCCGACCACCACGTCCGCGGGATGGTGCCCGGCCTGACCAAGGTGAAGGAGGTCCGCGTCCCCAAGGGGGTCGTCGGCATCATCTCGCCGTGGAACTACCCGCTCTACCTCGGCACCGGTGACGTGCTGCCCGCACTGTTGGCCGGCAACGCGGTCGTCTCCCGGGCCGACTCGCAGACGGTGCTGACGATGCTCTGGGCCCGCGCCCTGATGGCCGAGGCCGGTCTCCCGACCGACCTGTGGCAGATCGTGATCGGTCCCGGCCCGGAGGTCGGCGGCGCGATCATCGACAACGTCGACTTCATCTGCTTCACCGGGTCGACCGCCACCGGTCGTGGGATCGCCGAGCGGGCCGGACGCCGGCTGATCGGCGCCTCGCTCGAGCTCGGCGGCAAGAACCCGTTGATCGTGCGGGCCGACGCCGACCTGGTCAAGGCGGCCGAGGGCACCGTCGTGGCGGCCTTCGCGAACACCGGCCAGATGTGCATCCACATCGAACGGGTCTACGCCCAGGACGCCGTCTACGAGCAGTTCCGCGACGAGCTGGTCAAGGCCACGGTCGCGCTCACCATCGGGCAGACCTACGACTACTCCGTCGACCTGGGCACCCTGGTCTCGCCGGCGCAGTTGGAGACGGTCAGCGCGCACGTCGCCGACGCGGTCGCCAAGGGCGCCACCGTGCTCACTGGCGGCAAGGCCCGGCCCGACCTCGGGCCGCTCTGCTTCGAGCCGACCGTGCTCGAGGGCGTCACCGAGGAGATGACGGTCTACGGCAACGAGACGTTCGGTCCGGTGATCTCGCTCTACCGCTACCAGCGCGACTCCGACGCCCTGGCACTGGCCAACGAGGGCACGTACGGCCTGTCGGCCTCGATCTGGTCGAAGGACGCCCAGGCAGCCGACCGGTTGGCCCCGCGGATCCGGTCGGGCTCGGTGAACATCAACGACGGTGCCGCCGCCGCGGCCGGCAGCATCGAGGCCGGCATGGGTGGCATGGGGGAGAGCGGCCTCGGTCGTCGGCACGGTGCCGAGGGGATCAAGAAGTACACCGAGTCGCAGACCGTCGCCTCGCAGCGGCTGATGACGCTCGGTCCGCCCCCGAAGCTGGGCGTGGAGGGCTTCGTGAACCTGACCAACAAGCAGCTCGCCCTGCTCAAGAAGCTGGGTGTCCGATGACGGCCGAGATCCGCGAGCGGTTCGACGCCCTGCGGGCCGGCCCTGCCACGGTCGAGGAGCTCGACGCGCTCTGGGCCGAGCTCCGGCCGGCGGTCGCGGCCGACCTGCTCGGGTCCTGGCGCGGCTTCGCGTTCTCCACGGGACATCCGATCGAGGAGCTTCTGGTCGCCTCCCGCTGGCACGGGAAGCGGTTCGACGCGGTCGACGACGCCCAGCCGCTGGTCTGCGTGGGCGAGGACGGGGAGCTCTACGACGAGACCGTCCGCGGGGGAGCGAGCCTGTGGAACGTCGAGTTCCGTGGCGAGACCACCGCCACGATGGTCTACGACAAGGCGCCGATCTTCGACCACTTCAAGGCCGTGGACGACACCACCCTGATGGGGATCATGAACGGCAAGCCGGCCGTGGTCCTCGTCGACGGACAGCACTTCTACTTCGGCCTCGAACGCGAGTAGCTCGGGTCCACCCACTCAGCAGGTGATCCGCCGGTTTCCTTCGGCGGACACCCCTTGACCCATTTTTGAATTCGAATACGATTATGAAAACGACGAGGAAGGGACGCCCATGAGCAGCGCCGTGATCGAGAACGACCGCCCCCTGTACGACGACGACCACCAGCACGTCCGCGAGACGGTGCGCGCCTTCGTGGACAAGCACGCCAAGCCGAACGCTGAGCGCTGGGCGGCCGAGGGCAAGGTCGACAAGTGGCTCTTCGAGGAGGCGGCCAACGCCGGCATCCTGGGGTTCAACATCCCCGAGGAGTACGGCGGCGCCGGGATCGACGACTTCCGGTTCAACGCCGTCATCGGTGAGGAGTTCAGCCGGCACCCCGTCTCGGACGGTCTCGGTGGGATCAGCCTGTCCAGCGACATCACCATCCCGTACTTCGTCGACCTGACCAACGACGAGCAGAAGGCACGCTGGCTCCCGGGGATCGCCGCCGGCACGCTGGTGACGGCGATCGCGATGACCGAGCCCGGCACGGGCTCCGACCTCGCCGGCATCCGCACCTCGGCGGTCCGTGACGGCGACGAGTACGTGATCAACGGATCGAAGGTGTTCATCTCCAACGGCCAGAACGCCGACCTCGTCGTGGTCGCCGTCCGGACCGGCCCGCACCCGCACCAGGGGCTCAGCCTGATCGTCGTCGAGGCCGACCGCCCGGGCTTCAGCCGCGGACGCAACCTGGAGAAGATCGGCCTGCACGCGCAGGACACCTCGGAGCTCTTCTTCGAGAACGTCCGCGTCCCTGTCGCGAACCTGCTCGGCGAGGAGGGATCAGGCTTCCTCGGCCTGATGCAGAACCTGCCCCAGGAGCGGATCTCGATCGCCCTCGGCGCCGTCGCCGCCGCGGAGGGCGTGCTGGAGCGCACCTTGGAGTACGTCAAGGAGCGTAGTGCGTTCGGCAAGCCGATCGGCTCCTTCCAGAACACCCGGTTCGAGCTGGCCGAGCTGGTCACCGCCGTCCGGGTCAGCCGTTCCCACGTCGACGCCCTGATCGCTCAGCACGCCGAGGGCAAGCTGTCGGCCGTCGACGCCGCCGCTGCGAAGTTCTGGTGCACCGAGCAGTACGTCACCGTGGTCAACCGCTGCCTCCAGCTGCACGGCGGCTACGGCTACATGCAGGAGTACCGGATCGCACAGGACTACCAGGACTGCCGGATCACCACGATCTACGGCGGCACCACGGAGATCATGAAAGAGATCGTCGGCAAGGACCTGGGACTGTGAGCGCGATCCGGTACACCCGTGACGCCGCGGGCATCGTCACCCTGGTGATGGATGACCCCGACGCCCCCGTCAACACGATGAACGACCACTTCGTCGGTTCGCTGCGACTGACCCTCGACCGACTCGAGGCTGAGCGCGACGAGATCACGGGCGTCCTGCTCGCCTCGGCGAAGAAGAGCTTCTTCGCCGGCGGCGACCTGGAGAAGCTGCGCTCCCACGACCCGGCCAACGACGCCGAGGAGCTGCGTCACCTCGACCTGATGAAGAACGACTTCCGCCGGTTGGAGACGCTGGGCCGACCGGTCGTCGCCCTGATCAACGGCACCGCTCTCGGCGGTGGCTACGAGGTCGCGCTGGCCACCCATCACCGGATCGCCGCCGACGTCCCGGGCTCGCTGCTGGGCCTGCCCGAGGTGAGCCTGGGACTCTATCCGGGCGCGGGAGGAGTCAGTCGGGTCAGCCGCCTGCTCGGGCTCGCGAAGGCGCTCGCAGAGGTCATTCTGCCGGCCCGGATGTTCACCCCGACCGAGGCGCTCGAGGTCGGCCTGGTCGACGAGCTGGTCGGGGACGTGTCCGAGCTCGAGGCGCGGGGGCGCGCCTGGATCGCCGCCCACCCCGACGCTGCGCAGCCGTGGGACCGCCCGGGAGCGTCCGCCCCAGCGGCACAGGAGACGGCGGCGTACACCGCGATCCTGGCGGCGGCCGAAGGAGCGACCGTCGACATCGACGCCGCACTCGCGATCGAGTCGCGTCACCTCGTCCACCTGCTCGGGCAGCAGGTCACCAAGGACATCATCACCGAGCGGTTCTTCAACGTTCGGCGGAACCAGAAGGGAGCGGACCGTGCCTGAGCTGCGCACACGCTTCACCGAAGCGGTCGGGATCCAGTACCCGATCGTGCAGGGCGGGATGATGTGGGTCGGCCGGGCCGAGCTCGCCGCGGCCGTCTCCGAAGCCGGGGGTCTTGGCATGATCACCGCACTCACCCAACCCACCCCGGCCGACCTGGTCGTCGAGATCGAGCGGGCGCGCAAGCTCACCGACAAGCCGATCGGGGTCAACCTGACGATCCTGCCCTCGATCACCCCGCCGCCGTACGACGAGTACCGGCGGGCGATCGTCGACGCGGGGATCACGATCGTCGAGACGGCCGGGTCCAGCCCCGAGCCGCACATGGACTTCTTCGGGGCGCACGGGGTCAAGGTGATCCACAAGTGCACCAGCGTCCGGCACGCGGTCAAGGCGGAGAAGGTCGGCGTCACCGCCGTCTCGATCGACGGCTTCGAGTGCGCCGGTCACCCCGGTGAGGACGACATCCCCGGGCTGGTGCTGATCCCGGCGGCGGCCGACGCGCTGTCGATCCCGTTCATCGCCTCGGGCGGCATCGCCGACGGTCGCGGGTTGGCCGCGGCGCTCGCGCTGGGTGCCGACGGGGTCAACATGGGTACGCGGTTCCTCTGCTCGGAGGAGTCCGACATCGCGCGGTCGGTCAAGGAGCAGATCGTCGCCAACAGCGAGCTCGACACCAACCTGATCTTCCGCACGCTGCGCAACACCGCGCGGGTGGCGAAGAACTCGGTCAGTGACGAGGTCGTGGAGATCCTCAACGCCGGCGGTCAGTTCCCCGACGTGCAGGCGCTCGTCGCCGGATCACGGGGACGGAAGGTCTTCGAGGACGGGGACCTCGAGGCCGGGATCTGGTCGGTCGGCCTGGTGCAGGGCATCGTCCGCGACATCCCGCCCGCGGGGGAGATCGTCACCCGGATGGTCGCCGAGGCACACCGGACGCTGACGGCCAACCTGGCGCGCTTCTCAGGCTGAGGTCGACTCGCTCTGATCCACGCCGGCCTGGGCGTGCTTCCCGTGCGGGAACGTGCCCAGGCTGGCCAGGTCGTACCCGTGCGGGTAGGACTTGATCTTCTTGAGGTCCTCGGTCCGCACCGGCTTGCGCCGCGGCGGCAGCAGCGCGACGAACCGGGCCCGCAGGCGCAGGCCGGACTCGGCGGCCCTGCGGACCCACTCCGGCGGGTCCGAGTAACCGAACGCCCGCAGCAGCGGCTTGTCCATCAACGCCTTGCTGAACAGCGGCATGAACCAGCTGATCGGCTTGGGGTAGAACTCCGAGAGCAGTGCGAGGGTGGAGTCGGCCACGGCGCGACCACCGCCGTCGTAGGCGAAGTTCGCCGCTTCGTACTCATCCATCAACGTCGCGAAGCCGTCGTACGTCTCGGGGACGTCCTTGATCCCCATCCGCCGGCCGAGCGCCTGGTAGTAGCGGACGCTGGCCAGCAGCTCGGCGTCGGTGAGCTGACGCCATCCGTAGTCGGCGATCCACCGCGCCGGCACCACCACGAACGTCGACAGCACGTAGCGCATGTCGTCGTTCGGGATGTCGTAGCTGTGGTGCATCTGGTTGACCCGCCGCAGACCGGTCTTGCCCTCCGGACTGTCCAGGCCGTGCTCCAGCGGAGCGGCCAGCAGCAGCGCGGTGTCGTCGTACCGCTTCTGGGTGTGGTCGATGAAGGCCCGGGTCTGGAACAGCAGACGGCCGATGCTCGGGACGGCGTAGGTGCGGAAGAGTGCGAAGCTCAGTGCCTGGTTGGAGTCCCACGGGAACTCGTAGGACAGGAGGTTGGTGTAGATCTCCTGGAAGTCCTGCTCCGGATCGAGCCCAGCGTTGCGATCCGGCCGCTGAACGAAGAGAACCATGACACCTCCACTGTCGACGTTCATCCGACAGTAGCGCCTTTCAGATGCGCTCGAACAGGTCCTTCGTCCGGGCGATGAGGTCGTCCAGCGCCGCAGCGGCCCCGGGGCTGGCGGGGCCCATGTCGATGAATCCGTGCACCATGCCGTCGTAGCGGACCAGCTCCACCGGGACGTCGGCCGCCTCCAGCGCGGCGGCGTACGCCTCGCCCTCGTCGCGCAACGGATCGAACTCGGCGGTCAGGACGAGGGCCGGCGCGGTGGCTCCGATCGTCTCGGGTGTGGCCCGCATGGGGGAGTGCCAGAGGTCGTCGAGCGCGGCGTCGTCGGGCACGTAGTGATGGAAGAACCACTCCATCGTGGCCATCTCGAGGAAGTAGCCCTCACCGTTCTCCTCGCGCGAGGGATAGCTGCCGCTCGGGTCGGTGACCGGGTAGATCAGCACCTGGGCGTCGACCAGCTGTGGGCGCTGCTGGGCCACGACCGCGGCCAGGTTGCCACCGGCGGAGTCGCCGGCGACGGCCAGGACGTCGCTGCCGCCGAAGACGGCGAGCTGGCCCGCGACCCACTTGGTCGCCATCAGGCAGTCCTCGACCGCGGCCGGGAACTTCGCCTCGGGCGCGAGCCGGTAGTCGAACGAGACCACCACGGCACCGGTGCCGGTGGCGAAGCGGCGGCAGGTCTGGTCGTGGGTGTCGAGGTCGCCGACGACGAAGCCGCCGCCGTGGAAGTAGAGCAGCGTCGGACGAGGTCCCTCGCCCTCGGGCCGGTAGACCCGGGCCGGGCGCCCGACGATCTCGATGTGCTCGACCTCGGCCACCGGGACCTGGTTCTCCGGGGTGACCAGGTCGATCGTCATCGCGCGGGTCGCGCGGCGCGCCTGGGCCGGGGTGCCGGCATGCATCGGCGGGTACGCAGCGGAGTTGATCAGGTCGAGCAGGCCAGCGATTCCGGGGTCGAGAGGCATGGCCCCGAGCATGCCACCTCAGGCGGTGTCGGGGGTGCGTTGCCGGTTGCGCAGGCTCCAGATCCCCCACACGCCGACACCGATCGGGATCGGCAGCCAGAACGAGAAGAGGCGGTAGAGCAGGGTGCCGATCACGGCGGTGTCGGTCGGAACGCCGATCACGACGAGCAGACCGGTGAGGCCCGCGTCGACGAACCCGAGGCCCCCGGGGGTGAGCGGGATGAAGGTCAGGGCCTGCGCGACGACGTAGGCGACGAGCACCTCAGAGGCACGCACGTGAGCCCCGAAGGCGACCAGGGCCGCGACCAGGGCGGCGAAGTCGAACATCCGGTTCGCGGTCGCGGCCAGGACGGCCTGCAGCCACTGGCCGCGGAACGCCTCGACCAGGCGGTCGCGCTGGGCCAGCAGCGAGGCCTCGACCTTCGTGGCGGTCGCCGACCGCTTGAACAGGTGGACGACGTGTCCGATGCCGCGTCCGACGGCGGCGACCGCGCGGCGCCACGTGAAGGCGACCACGCCGATGCTGACGGTGACGATCGCGAGGGCGAGCGAGAACAGCAGGCCGAGCTGGAGCTGGTGCGGCGGCGGTGGGCCGACGATCAGCGCGGGGATGACCAGCACGGGGAGCAGCAGCAGGACGGCGCTGGTGAGCAGGTTGGAGGCGGTCAGCCCGGAGACCACCGCACCGGAGGGCTGCCCTGCCGTGATCAGGACCTTGCCCTGCACCACGCCGCCCATCGCGATGCCGCCGGGCACCACCTTGCTGGCGGCGTTGCCGGCGAGCTGGGCCGCGGCGGTCGTGCCCCAGGTCAGTTCCGGGGCCGCTTCGACGCCCGCGGCCTCCTCCTCGACCGTGATCGCGATCCGAGCCAGCCACCACAGTCCGGCCAGGCTGCAGGTCTCCAGGACGCCGAGGATGACGAACCACGGAACGTCCACGTCGGACAGGCGCGGCCACGCGTCGAACATGGTGAGCATGCTCGGCAGGACCAGGTAGATGCCGAACCCGGTGGCGCCCAGGGCGACGGCGCGCCAGCTCCACTGCCGGATCAGGCTTGCGGTGCGCGAACGTTCGTCGTCGGCCATGACCCTGATTATGTCGGCCAGGTCCACCGGTATGCTCGGGCTCGCCAGTGCGGGAACCCGGTGAGAATCCGGGACTGACGCGCAGCGGTGAGGGTGACGGGCGGAGCATGCCAGCGATGGCAGCCACTGGACACGACGAAGGTCGGGTCCGGGAAGGCGCTCCGTTCCGGTCGATCCCGAGTCCGAAGACCTGCTGGCCCTAGCGGCGTCCGCCGCCAGGTCACGTTCGGACTCCGCGACAGAGTCCCTGACCGGATGGGTGTTCCATCGATGTCTTCGCTCCGAGATCGTGCCGACCGCTGCCCCGGGGTGCTGCGCCCGTGGCCGGCTGAGGACGGCCTGCTGGTGCGGCTGCGCCTGATCGGTGGCCGGATCACCACGGACCAGCTCCTCGCCCTCCTCGACGTCGCGGAGACGTACGGCGACGGACGGCTGCGTCCGACCACGCGGGCGAACCTCCAGCTCCGTGCGCTGCCCGGCGGGGAGTCGCTGAGCCCGGAGGTGGTCGCGGCGATCGAGGAGACCGGCCTGCTGCCGAGTCGCACCCACGAGCTGGCCCGGAACGTGATGGTCTCGCCGCAGAGCGGTCTGGCCGGCGGGCGGGCGGACCTCCGACCGGTCGCGGCCCGGTTCGATGCGCTGCTGCGCAGCAACGCCGACCTGGCCGGGCTGCCCGGTCGGTTCCTGGTCGTGCTCGACGACGGTCGCGGCGACCTGGTGTCCCAGAGCTCCGACCTGGCCGCGGTCGCCCTGGACGAGGACTCGGTGCAGCTGAGAGTCGGCGACTCGTGGGGTCCGGTCGTGCCGATCGACGCGGCCGCGGCCGCGCTGATCACCCTGGCCGAGGTCTTCGCCCACGTGCGTGGAGCCGGTCCGGACGCGCCGTGGCACATCGCCGAGCTGACCGTGCCGCTCCTCGAGGCGGCCACGCCGGACCCGCGGCTCCCCACTGCTGCGCCCACCCTGCCCTTCGGCACCGTCCCCGGCGGACGGCACGTGGAGGTGCCCGAGACCGGGCTCGCCCGCGCTGCCGTGGTTGACCTCATCGCGGACGTCGACCACCTGATCGTCACCCCGTGGCGGGGCATCCTCGTGCCGGAGGACCACCGATGAGCACCGCAACCCGCCCGCCCCGCCGCTACGAGTACGTCGACTCCGGACCGGCCATCTACCTCGACTCGTTCGCGACCATCCGGCGCGAGGCCGACCTGTCCGCGATCCCGGCCGACGCGGAGAAGCTCGCGGTCCGGATGATCCACGGCAGCGGGCAGGTCGACCTCGCCCGCGACCTGGTCGTGCACCCCGACCTGGTCCGCGCGGCCCGGGCCGCGCTGGAGGCCGGGGCCCCCTTCCTGTGCGACGCGACCATGGTGGCCACCGGCGTCACCCGATCCCGGCTGCCCGCCGACAACGACGTGCTCTGCTTCCTCAACGACCCTCGAGTGCCCGACCTGGCGCGGGAGTGGTCGACCACCCGGACCGCAGCGGCGGTCTCGTTGTGGGAGCCGCACCTCGAGGGCGCCGTGGTCGCGATCGGGAACGCCCCGACCGCGCTGTTCCACCTGCTCGAGATGCTCCTCGACGGCGCCCCGCTCCCGGCGGCGATCGTCGGCTGCCCGGTCGGCTTCATCGGCGCTGCCGAGTCCAAGCAGGCCCTGGTCGAGTTCGCTGCCACGTCGGGCATCGACATCCCCTACGTCGTCGTACGAGGTCGGCGCGGTGGCTCCGCGATGACCTCCTCGGCGCTCAACGCACTGGCCCAGGAGCAGGAATGACCGGCCACTTCTACGGCGTCGGCGTCGGGCCCGGCGATCCCGAGCTGATCACCCGCAAGGGCGCGCGACTGATCGAGTCGGCGCCCGTGGTGGCGTTCCACGCCGGGGTCGGCAAGGAGTCGAACGCCCGCCGGATCGCCGCCTCCCTCTTCCGTGCCGACGTGATCGAGGAACAGCTCACCTATCCGGTGACCACCGGCGACACCGACCACCCGGGTGGGTACGCCGGCGCGTTGGCCGCCTTCTACGAGGAGTCCGCCGCCCGGCTGGCGGTGCACCTCGACGCCGGCCGTGACGTCGTGCTGCTCTCCGAGGGCGACCCGCTCTTCTACGGCTCCTACATGTACATGCACGACCGACTGGCCGAGCGGTACCCGACGGAGGTCGTGCCCGGGATCCCGGCGTTCCTGGCCGCGACGGCGACCACCGCGGCTCCGCTCGTGCGGCAGACCGACGTGCTGACCGTGCTGCCCGGGACCATGCCCGAGCCCGAGCTCGCGCGGCGCCTGGCCGACACCGACGCGGCGATCATCATGAAGCTCGGTCGGACCTTCCCGGCCGTCCGTCGCGCGCTCGAGGCCGCCGGACGCCTGGAGCACGCGCTCTACGTGGAGCGGGCCTCGATGCCCGCGGAGCGATGGCTGCCGGTGGCCGACGTGGCCCCGGAGACGGTGCCGTACTTCTCGCTGATCGTCGTGACCGGTGACTCGCTCCACGGCGCGCGCTCCCGCACGACGCAGTCGGTGGAGCCCGTGGTGAGCGTGGAGGGTCCGGCCGCGGAGCTACTCGTCGTCGGGCTCGGGCCCGGTCCGGACGCGTGGCTCACGCCGGAGGTCTCGGCCGCGTTGGCCGAGGTCGACCACGTCATCGGATACGGCCCGTACGTCGCCCGCGTCCCGCAGCGACCGGGACTGACCCGGCACGCGACCGGCAACACGGTCGAGGTCGACCGCGCCCGGCACGCGTTGGAGCTGGCGAAGGCGGGCGAGAGGGTCGCGGTCGTCTCCGGCGGCGACGCCGGGGTCTTCGGGATGGCGGCTGCCGTCTTCGAGGCGGCCGAGGACCCGGCGTACGCCGACGTGCGGGTGCGGGTGCTGCCCGGAGTCAGCGCGGTCCAGGCGGTCGCGGCGCGTGCCGGAGCACCGATCGGCGCCGACTTCGCGGTGGTCTCGCTCTCCGACCGGTTGAAGCCGTGGGAGGTGGTCGAGCGGCGACTCCGAGCGATCGCCGAGGCCGACCTGGTGCTGGCGATCTACAACCCCGCCTCGCGGACCCGGGTCTCCCAGATCGAGACGGCGCAGCAGGTGCTGCTCGAGCACCGCAAACCCGACACGGTGGTGATCGTGGGGCGCGACGTCGGCCGGGCCGAGGAGTCGATCACCGTGACCACCCTGGCGGAGCTGGATCCGGCGACGATCGACATGAAGTGCCTGCTGATCATCGGCGCCGAGTCCACCCGCGTCAGCCCGGCTGGGGTCTGGACGCCTCGCTACGTCGACGGGTTCCTCCGGTGACCGTTCACTTCGTCGGTGCCGGCCCCGGTGCGGCCGACCTGCTGACGGTCCGCGCCACCCACCTGCTCGGCGCGGCGGACGTCGTCCTCTACCCGGGGACCTACCTGGATCCTGAGGTGCTCGCGCACGTGAGCGGTGAGGCGAGCCTGGTCGACACCCAGGGGTTGGACCTCGACCAGATCACCGAGCACCTGGTCACCTCGTCGCGGGCGGGTCGGTCGGTGGTCCGGCTGGCGTCAGGAGACCTGTCGCTCTACTCGGCGCTGTCGGAGCAGACCCGACGGCTCGACGCCGCCGGGGTCGCGTGGGACGTGACGCCCGGTGTTCCGGCCTATGCCGCCGCAGCCGCCGCGGTCGGGCGCGAGCTGACCGTGCCGTTGGTGGCGCAGTCGGTCGTCCTCACCCGCACCCAGGCGCGCTCGACCGCGATGCCCTCAGGTGAGTCGTTGGAGGCGTTCGCCGCGACCCGTGCGACGTTGGTGCTGCACCTGGCGATCACCCGGATCCGGTCGTTGATGGGGGAGATCGAGGCGTCGTACGGCGCGGGGTGCCCCGTCGTCGTGGTCCACCGCGCCTCCCAGCCCGAGCAGCGCGTCCTGCGCGGGACGGTCGGCACGATCGCGACCGCGGTCGAGGCGGCCGACCTCCGCCAGGCGGCGGTCATCCTCGTCGGCTGGGCGCTCGATCCCGATGCGGCGAACGGCGAGGTGGGGGAGTCCTTCCTCTACGACGCGAACCGCGATCGGGCACGATGGCGGAATGGACAGCGAGACTCGGAGCTACCGCACCGGAACCCGTGAGACGGTCCTCGACCTGACGCACGACTGCGCCCAGTTCGTCGCCGGGGCGGGCGACGGCCTGCTCCACGTCTTCGTGCCGCACGCCACGGCTGGCATCGCGATCCTGGAGACGGGCGCGGGCAGCGACGACGACCTGCTCGGCGCCCTGTCCGAGCTGCTGCCTGCGGACGACCGCTGGCTCCATCGCCATGGGTCCCCCGGCCACGGCCGCTCGCACGTGATGCCCGCCCTGATCCCGCCGTACGCCACGGTGCCGGTGATCGACGGCCGCCTGATGCTCGGGACCTGGCAGTCGATCTGCCTCGTGGACCTGAACGTCGACAACGTCGACCGGACGGTCCGGTTCAGCTTTCTCGCCGGCTGAGAGCCTGGATCCGGCCCGGCATCGGCTGCGATGCTGTCAGCACGTCCCACCACTGAAGGAGCAGCCATGCGCCAACTGATCGTCACCGCCTTCGTCTCCGTCGACGGGGTCATGGAGGCGCCGGGCGGTGAGGCCGGGTACCGCAACGCCGGCTGGACGTTCAAGGACATCGAGTTCCTCCCGGAGGCCTACGAGCTCAAGGGACGCGAGCAGACCGAGGCGGGGGCGCTGCTGATGGGGCGGATCTCCTACGAGGCCTTCGCGCCGATCTGGCCGACGATGGTCGAGGAGTTCGCCGGCTACAACGCCATGCCGCGGTACGTCGTCTCCACGACGCTGGAGCAGGAGGACCCCGGTTGGCCCGCGACGATCCTGCGTTCCCTCGATGACGTGGCTGCGCTCAAGGAGACCGAGGGCGGGCCGATCTCGGTGCACGGCAGCGCAACGCTCGGGCAGAGCCTCGCCGACGCGGGCCTGGTCGACCGCTACCACCTGCTGGTGTTCCCGACACTGCTCGGCGCGGGGAAGCGGCTCTTCAGCGAGGCCGACAAGGACAGCACGAAGCTCCAGCTCGTCGAGCACGACACCTATGCGAACGGCATCCAGAAGCAGATCTTCGACGTCGTGCGGTAGGTCCTGGCCATGGTCGTGATGCTCGCCTGCGGTCTGCTGCTGGTGGCCGGGATCGGCCTGGCCTGGCGGTGGCGGGCGTCCCGGCTCGAGCTGCCGGCGTGGGCGCTCGACGATCCCGCCGGTCGCGCCGACCCGCTGCGTGCCCTGGTCTGGTTGCTCAACGTGGCGATCCTCAGCGGGCTCCTGATCGGCGTGCTGGTGATCGGCCCGGCCGGGCGGCTCGCGATGCGGCTGCTGGCCGCGACCTCGTCGCAGGCGGCCCAAGGCAGGATCACCGACGCGGACGAGGTGGTCGGCGAGATCACCCTCAACGGCACTCTGGCGTTCTTCACCTTCGTCGGCCTGCCGTTCGGGCTGATCGTCGGCTTCCTCTACGCCTTCACCTCGTTCTTCCTGCCGCGTGGTCCGGTCGGCGGTGGGTTCTTCGGTGCGGCGCTGCTGGTGGTCTTCGGCGCCACGGTGGATCCACTTCGGAAGGAGAATCCCGACTTCGACATCCTCGACCCGGGCTGGCTGGCCGTCCTCACGTTCGGATCGATGGCGGTACTGACCGGGCTGGTCATCGCGCCCGTCGCAGGCAGGATCGGCACCCGGATGTCCGCGCCCCGCCTGCGGTGGGCTGCCTGGCTCCTGCCCGTCGGACTGGTCGTCCTGGCGGCCCTGGCCAATGCGCCGCTGTGGGTCCTGTTCGGCGCGCTCGTCGCGTGCGTCGTCCTCGTCCTCGCCCTGGTGGTGCCACCCGGCCGACGCACGGTCATCTGGCGGCACGGCCGTCGGGTGGTGCAGGTGGCCCTCGTCGCCGTCGTGGCATGGGGGGTGCCGGGGTTCGTCTCGGCCGTCTCCAGCATCTCCTGACCGGAGGAACCGCGTGACCACCCGACCACGTCGTACAGGCATGAGGTTGCTGTGCACGGCCGCCGCCGTCCTGTGCGGGGTCACGACGTTGGCCGGCTGCGGCGAGGACGACCTGACCGCGGGCGACTGGGCGCCGCACCCCTACGACGGGCCGCTCCAGGTGTCGAAGGCCGAGTCCCGGCACCCGAGCGCCCGCGCCGCCGGCAACGTCGTCGACTGCGACACCTGGGGAGACGGCCGCTTCAGCGGAAGCGGGGTCTACAGCGAGGGAGCCACCGCCGACAGCCCCAGCGGGGCGATGGAGACCGCGCGCAGCGAGCGCGCCTTCGGCGGGGCGACGGACGGTCTGCTGATCGCCCAGCAGACGGACGATCGTGTCCTCAACGTGCTCGAGGTCGATGGCGTGATCAAGCAGGCCGTCATCGTCCACGACGGTCCGGCGACCGAGGGCGCCGGTGGCCCGGGCTGGTACGTGGAGTCCTGGGCGCACTGCGACTTCTCCGAGCTTCCCCCCAGCTTCACCGACTCGATCGGACTCCAGATCTGGACCGACGCCGAAGGGCGAGCGGTGCCCACGACGACGATCGAGTCGTGGGTCGGCCCGGAGCACTGCGACTGGCAGTCGATGACCTTCCTGATGCTGGGGGAGGACACCTACGTCCGCCACCCGCTGCCGGAGCTGTCCGACTACGTCGTCATGCCGTTCGAGACCCGCACCGAGCTCCCTGCCGATGCGGTCGACACGGGGTTCGAGCGGGACGGCGACCACCTGTGGCTCTCGAGCGACGGGCGGCGTGCCTTCGTCGGCACGACCGCCGAGGTGGAGGCCTGGCCCCGGGAGAGCCGACCGCTCGGGTGCGACTGACCGACCGGCGACTCATCGGGTGACCCGGAAGGTCTTCGTCAGCGTCGCCGTGGAGTCGTCGCCGGCGAACACGTCGATGGTGCCGGGTTCGACGACGAACCGGCCACGGTTGTCGTAGAAGCCGAAGTCGCTCGCGTCGAGGGTGAACCGCACGGTCTTCGACGCACCGGGCTTCAGGGTGACCCGCTCGAACCCACGCAGTCGGCGCACGGGCTGCGAGATGCTCGCGACCGGGTCGTGCAGGTAGAGCTGGGCGACGTCGTCACCGGCGACGTTGCCGGTGTTGGTCACCTTCATGGAGGCGACGACCGAGCCCTTCCGCGTCACCGTGCTCCTGCTCAGCGTCAGGTCGGAGACCTTGAAGCTCGTGTAGCTCAGCCCGAACCCGAACGGAAAGAGCGGGTCGCACGAGCGCAGGTCCCTGTACCGCGAGTTGTACTTCTGGGTCACGTCGCACGGACGACCCGTCGGCTCGTGGTTGTAGTAGAGCGGGACCTGGCCGAGGCGCTGCGGGAAGGAGACCGGCAGCTTGCCGCCGGGATTGACCTTGCCGAAGACGACGTCGGAGACCGCGTTGCCTGCCTCGACTCCGGGGAACCAGGCCTCCAGCACGGCCGGGGCGCTCGCCACGACCTGCGACAGGGTCAGCGGCCGGCCGTTGAAGAGCACGACCACGAACGGCTTGCCGGTCGCGGCGATCGCATCGATCAGCTCCTGCTGCTTGCCGGGCAGGTCGATCGTGGAGCGACTCGTCGCCTCCCCGCTCATCTCCCGGGTCTCGCCGAGCGCCAGGACGACCTGGTCGGCGGCCTGTGCCTTCGCGACGGCCTCGCCGAAGCCGGCCGTGGTCGGGCAGTCCTGCGACGGGTCGTAGTCCGCGGGCTCCTTGTTGCTGAGCGCGCACCCCTGGGCGTACGTCGTCGTGGCACTGGATCCGGCCGTGATGCCCTTCAGCACGCTGACCGCGTCGGCGTCCTCGCCCTTGCCCCACCACGGGCCGAGCATGTCGTGCGGGTCATCGGCGAGTGGGCCGATCACCGCGGTGCTCTTGGCGGGGTCCAGCGGCAGGGTTGCTCCCTTGTTCTGCAGCAGCACCATCGACCGGCTCGCCGCGGTCCGTGCCGCCGACCGGTCGGACGCGGTGAGGAAGCTGGCCGGGTCGGTCGCCCTGGTCTGGTCGACGTACGGGCGCTCGAAGAGTCCGGCGCGGAACTTGACCCGCAGGATCCGACGGACCGCGTCGTCGAGGCGCTTCATCGTGATCGAGCCGTTCGTGAGCAGCTCACGCCCGTAGTCACGGATGTTCGTGCTCACCATCTCGGAGTCGGTGCCGGCCATCAACGCGTTCGCGCCCGCCTCAGGACCGTCGGCAGCGGTGCCGTGGCCGCAGGAGCCCTCGTCAGGGCGCTTCGGCGGGCAGGCCCGGGTCTCGGCGACGGCGGTGTAGTCACTCTCGATGAATCCGTCGAAACCCCACTCCTTCTTCAGGATCTGGGTCTCGGTGTAGTCGTTGGCGCAGCCGGGGACGCCGTTGATCGCGTTGAACGAACACATCACGGTGTCCGCCCCGGCGTCGATGGCGGCCTTGAACGGCGGCAGGTACAGGTTCCGCAGCGTCTGCTCCGACAGGTCGGTCGTGTTGTAGTCGCGACCACCCTCGGCGGCGCCGTACGCGACGAAGTGTTTGACACTGGTGACGGCCTTGTCGGGCCGGCTGTAGTCGGCCCCCTGGGCACCCTTCACCCGGGCCGCGGCCATCGCCGAGCCCAGGTAGGGGTCCTCACCGTTGCCCTCGACGATCCGCCCCCAACGCGGATCGTGCGAGACGTCGACCATGGGGGAGTAGATCTGCTTGATCCCGACGGTCGTGGACTCGCGGGCGCCGATCGTGGCGTCGGTCTTGGCGACCTCCGGGTCGAAGGAACTCGCTGCACCGAGAGGCGCGGGGAAGATCGTCCGATAGCCGTGGATGGTGTCGTAGGCGAACAGGATCGGGATGTGCAGCCGGTACTGGGTCATCGCGATCCGCTGGTAGTGGTCGATCTTCGCCGGGTCGGTGAGGCTGAAGACGCCGCCGACGCCGGCCTTCGCGTCAGCGTCGGTGATCTGACCGTCCGAGAGGAGCTGCACCTGCTGCAGCTTCTCGGTCGTGGTCATCCGCTTGAGCAGCTGGTCGACCCGCTTCTCGATGTTTCTGCTGGGGGCACCGCGGGTCGGGTTCAGTGCTTGCTCGTCCGACGAACCTGCGTCGCTGGCCAGCACGCTGCCGGCCGTCAGGCACCCGACGATCAGCGTTCCCGCGATCAGTGGTGCACCGATGATCTTCTTCATTGTCGACTCCTAGAGCGTCCCGAGCAGTCCGCATCGACGATGCGGCGGTGACGCCAGAAGTGACGTGCGTCACATCAACGGCCGTACCCCCGTGGAGCTCGTTCCATTCGCACGTCGTCACTCGAGGAGGTTGGCGCGCAGGAACCGCACCTCGTCCTGGTCGAGGCGCGCCTGGACCCGACGGAGCACGATGTCGTCGATCCGTTGCTGGTCACGCAGCTCCAGGAGCGCCTCGCGGCGCCGGCTCAGCAGGGCGAGGGAGAGGGCCCGGAACTCGTCGTCGTGCTGCACGACCGGGTGGCCGTCCTCGCCGTCGGCGGCGAGCAAGGAGCGCTGCTTCTCGAGCTCGTGGCGCACGCGTTCGACGACCTTCGGCCCGCTGCCGAGCTCGGCGGCCGTGTCCTCGAGCGCTGCGAGCGCGACGTCGAGCGTGTACTCGTCGGCGTACTGGAGCTCCTCGGCGACCGAGGTGTCGGCCGGCAGCTTCGCGAACCGGACCACCGCCGGGAGCGCGAGCGCCTGGAGGAGGGTCAGCACGATGACGCCGGACGCGATCAGGACGATCAGGTCGCGGTCGGGGAACGGGGCGCCGGAGTCGAGCGTGTGCGGGACGGCCAGGACCGCGGCGAGGGAGACCGCACCCCGGAACCCGGCGATGGCACTGACCGTCCGCTGCCGCGCCGGGATGCGGCGGAGGCGTTGCGCGGGACGCCGGTCGAGCGTCCGGATGACGTAGGGCATCGTGAAGGTCCAGACCCAGCGGACCCCGATCACCACCGCCGTCACGATCAGGATGTCGAGCAGGGCGCGCGACATCGACGTGCTGCTCAGGTCGCGGAAGGCGGCGTGCGCCGAGATCCCGACCAGGACGAAGAGTGCACTGCTGAGCACCGTGGTCGACAGCGCCCAGAACGGGTTGAAGAACTGCCGGGTGACCGCGCTCGTGATGCGTGGCGTCACCTGGCTCATGAAGAGACCGCACGCCACCACCGCCAGCACCCCGGAGGCGTGCAGGGCGTCGGCCGCGAGGAACGCCACGAACGGGGTGACCAGCATGGTGATGCTCTCCAGCATCGGATCGTCCATCCGGCGACGTACCTGCCAGCTCAGCAGACCGGCGAGTCCGCCGGCGAGGACGCCCCCGGCGTAGGACCAGACCAGCAGGGCCGAGACGTGCCAGCCGGAGAGCTGCTCCGCGCCGACGGTGACACCGACCGCGAGCCCGTAGATCACCAGCGCGGTGCCGTCGTTGATGAGGCTCTCGGCACGCAGGACCGTCACGGTGCGGCGGGGCAGGTCGTGCGCCAGGACCCCGACCGCGGTCGCGTCGGTCGGCGCCAGGGCCGCGCCGAGGACCCAGGCCGGACCCCAGGCCAGCCCGAGGGCATGTGCGGTCGCCGCCACCGCGGCGGCGGTCAGGGCGACCAGTGCTGTGCTGGTCAGGACGACCACCCGCAGGTTGTTGCGGATCTCGCGCAGCGACGTGGTCAGGCTCTCCCAGTAGAGCAGCGCGGGCAGGAAGATCAGCAGCACCGCCTCCGGCGGGAGCTGCGCCTTGCTCAGC
Organism: Nocardioides sp. JCM 18999; assembly: GCF_055391175.1. NCBI lineage: Bacteria > Bacillati > Actinomycetota > Actinomycetes > Propionibacteriales > Nocardioidaceae > Nocardioides > Nocardioides sp. JCM 18999. Next base: position 1,719,894 of record NZ_AP043887.1, on the reverse strand, counting down.
GCGGGGACGAACCCGATCGCCACGCCGACCGCGACCAGCAGCAGCGCCGGCGCGATCGGGTACTTGCGGGCGAGGGCGCCGCACGCGACCAGCGCGACGCCGAGGACGACGACCATCTCGAGTCCGAGCACGTGCCCATCCTCCCGAGTTCCGCGTTCCGGTGCCATCGCAGGGGCGGATCGAACGCCACGTACGCTCGCCGGATGACCCTGTTCATCGACTGCATGCTGGTGGGCGGTGTCGCGCTCGAGCTGGTGGGCGCGGGTGCTCTCGCGCACAGCCACAACGCCGAGTCGATCGTCGAGCTGCGTGACCGGATCGGCGACGAAGGCACCGCGATGGGGCAACCCGACGCCATCTCGACGCACGCCCGGCTCCTGGCAGAGAAACGGGTCGGATTCCTGCTTCTCTGCGTCGGTCTCCTGCTCACCCTGGTCGGGCTCATCGCCGACAGCTCCGAGAGCGTGCTGCTGATGAGCGTGATCGGAGCCGCGACGCTCGTCCTCGGAGTGTTGGCGACCGGCTACTTCACCCGGATCCTCGGGGACCGGTACCGCGACCAGGCACGCCAAGCGCGTTCGGCGGACGACCCGGACGCGTTGCCCGAGCAGTAGTTGCCCGAGCAGTAGGAGGTCAGCGCACCAACGTGCTGGCCAGCTGCCGGGCGGCGCGGACCTCGCCGCCGCGCCGGACGGGCCGATACGTCGGCCGCTGCTGACGCGCCGCCATCATCGCCGAGGCGAGCTCGCGAGGGTTGGTCCGGGCGTAGTCCATGCGCGTCCCGGCACCGAAGTGGTCGAGCCGGTGCGCGACGAAGTGCTGCTGCTCCCAGTGGTGCGCCAGCGGGAAGTAGACGAAGGGCCGGCGGGCCGCGACCAGCTCCATCGTGGTCGACAGCCCGCCCTGGACCACGGCCACGTCGGCGCAGGCGAGGTGCTCGAACAGGGACGGCACGTAGCCGAGCTTCTCCATCCCGTCGACGTCGGGGAGCGTGTCGGGATCCAGGCGCGGTCCGGTGACCATCACCATCCGGGCGTCGGGCTCCTGCCGGCGCACCAGCGCGAACGCCTCGGCGGTCAGCTCCAGCAGACTGCGCCCGACCGCGGTGCCGCCGACGGCGGCGACGTAGAGCGGATAGCCGGTCCCGTACCCGAGTCGTCGGCGCAACGCCTGGGGACGCCGGTAGTCGCGGGGGTCGAACGGGACGACGTACGGCACCGAGGTGAACTGCTCGCGGGTCCAGTCCCGGACGGTCGGCAGGCCCTCGCCCATCGAGGCGTCGGGGAGCTCGTCGAAGCCGCCGATGAAGACCGAGCGGTCCCGCACCATCGGGAACCGGGCGCGGTGCTCGATCATCTCCAGGTTGTAGTCGGCACACAGCTCGGCCTCGCGCGGGTCGCCCTCGGGGTTCACGGGCAGGAACCCGACCACGTCGGTGAGGAAGGCGTACGGCGCGATCTTGCGCTCGGGGTTCTCGTGCAGGAAGTGGTCGACGTCCCAGGCCTCGTCGCCGACCCAGAGGTCGTACGGCGTCTCGCGCACGACCTCGTCGAAGAGCATGTAGTTCGCGCAGAAGATCTCGTCCATCCGCCGGAAGGCGTGGAACGCGTGCAGGTCGTGCCCCGCTGCCTCGCTCTCCCAGTGCGCCGACTCCGAGGCGAGGTCGGCGCTGGCCGGGTGGATCAGCTCGCCCTCGGCCGCCAGCACCTCGGTGACGGGGGACTGAGCCAGCCACTCGATCTCGAGGTCGGGCACCTCGGCACGCAGGGCTCGGGCGATGGTGAGATCACGCAGGACGTGGCCGAGGCCGATCGGGGAGCAGACCCAGAGCGCACGGCGGGTGCGCCGCTGAGCGAAGACCCACGGGGTGGTCCGTGGCGTGGAGGTGTTCATGTCGACGAACTCCTTGATCAGCGTGGTGACGATGACGGGGTGGCGTGCGTGCGGGAGGTGGCCGGCGCCCTCGAGCACGACCAGCCGGCCGCCGGTGAGCTCGGCGAGACGCTCGGACCGGGCGAGCGGCTGGCAGGTGTCCTCGGTGCCGTGGATCACCAGCACGGGGCAGGCCAGCTGACGGCAGAGCGCGACCGCCTCGTCCTCGGTGGCAGGGGTGAGGTCGGCATGGGTGCGGGCGGTGAGTGTGTCGGCGTCGGTCTCGTGCGTCCAGGCGACCAGGTCGTCGAACGCCTTGGTCACGTGCGGCTCGGGCAGCAGGATGTCGGAGTGGTACTGCGTCCACCCGGCGAAGTCGCCTCGCCACCGTGGGGCGTCGACGGGACCCAGCGGCGACGGGTTCGGCGCGAGCGGGTGCACGCCGGCCCCGATCGCCACGATGCCGCGCACCCGCGCCGGTGCCGTAGCGGCGGCCAGGAGCGACCACTTGACCCCCGAGCAGAGCGCGACCAGGAACGCCGCCTCGGTGTCGGTGGCGTCGAGCACAGCGAGCGCGTCGTCGGCCTGGACGGTGTCGGCGTACGCCGCCGGGTCGGCCGGTCGGGAGGAGCCACCGTTGCCACGCGCGTCGATCGTGATCACGCGGAAGTGCCGCGCCAGCGTGGGCACCTGGGCCTTCCACTGGCGTCCGTCGACGACGGGGAACGTGCCCATCATCAGCACCGTGGCCGGACCGGACCCGAAGACCTCGTAGTGGATCTGGACACCGTCGCGGTCGACCTCGCCAACGACGTCGGGCTCACGCGCGCGCACCGCCGGTCACCTCCCGGGCGAAACGCAGCAGCCGGTGGTTGAACCAGACCGGGTGCCGGGCCTGGACGCAGTGGCCGCCTCCGACGACGAGCTCGAGCGGCGCGTCGAGCGCGGCGGCCAGCTGCTCCGCGGTCTCGAGCGGCACGATCCGGTCCTCGTCGCCATGCAGCACGAGCGAGGGACACCGGATCTGCGTGGCCAGCCGGGCGGCGCTGGTCGGACCCGCGGTGGGCGGGTGGCGGTCGAGGAACGGTGCCCGCTCCGCGGCGATCAACGTCTCGGCGTCGGTCTCGCCGACCCAGTCGACCGCGTCGTCGATCGCCTTGCTCGAGTGGGGTTCGGAGAAGACCTCGCCGAAGAACCAGCGGGCGAAGCCGGGCAGGTCCTGGCGCCAGTACTCGGCGTTGAACCGCCCCCAGCCGACCCCGCTGCGGAGGGGCCCTTCGAACGGGGGCGTCCAGCAGGCCGGCGCCTCCTCCGCCATCCGCACCGAGGGTCCGACGAAGACGGCACCGTCCACCCGGTCCGGATGCGCGGTGGCCAGCTGGAGCAGGACCCTGCTGCCCATCGACAGCCCGACGCAGACCGCGCTCGCGGTCTCAGTCGCGTCGAGCACGGCGGCCGCGTCGGCGACCAGCTCCTCGTCGGCGTACGCCGCCGGGTCCTGCGGTCGGTCGGATCGACCGTTGCCGCGCGGATCGGCGACGATGACGCGCAGGTGGCGGGCCAGGTAGGGGACCTGCATCTTCCAGACGCCGGAGTGGATCGCACACCATGTCGGCAGCAGGAACACCGTCGTCGACCCCGAGCCATGCACCTCCCAATGGAGGCGCACGCCCGCTCGGACGGCGTCGCCGACGAGATCGGGCTCTCGGGCACGCACGACCTCATCCTCCTCCCGCTGGCGATCCTGCGCGCCTGCGCTCAGGGTCGCGCTTCGTAGACGATGTTGAACGGGGTCTCGGTCGCCCGGCGGAACCGGGTGAAGCCGGCCTCCGTGACCAGGTCGGCGATCGCCTTCTCGCCTGCCTGCGCGCCGAGTGAGTACCCGCCCGGCTGGGAGAGCGCGTTGGGCACGCAGAGGAAGGTCGAGAAGCCGTAGTAGACCCGGCCCACGGGGTTGAGGTTGTCGCTGACCGCGTCGCCCGCGTTCGGCTCAACGATCAGCCAGGTGCCGTCGGCGTCCAGGGATCGGCGGATGTGTCTCGCCGCCCCGACCGGGTCGCCCATGTCGTGCAGGCAGTCGAAGGTGGCGACCAGGTCGTAGTCGTTCCCGGGGAAGTCCTGGGCCGAGGCCACCTGGAAGTCGACCCGGTCGGACAGGCCCGCGTCGGCCGCCCGCTTGCGGGCCAGCTCGATGGAGCCTTCGTGGTAGTCGCAGCCGACGACCTGGGACTCGGGGTAGGTCTCGGCGAGCAGGATGGTCGAGGCGCCCAGCCCGCAGCCTGCGTCGAGCACCTTGGCGCCTCGGGTGAGCTTCTCCGCGACACCGTCGAGGGCCGGGATCCAGCTGGGCACCAGGTTGGCGACGTACCCTGGCCGGAAGAACTGCTCACAGCCGACGAAGACGTCGTCGTCGTGCTCGTGCCAACCCATCCCGTGGCCGGTCCGGAACGCCTCGGTGATGCGGTCCTCGGCCTTGAGGGCGGCCAGGGCGAGCACGAACGCTCCGGGTGCGTACACCGCCGTGTCGGGCTCGGCCAGGATGAAGGCCTGCTCCTCGGTGAGCGAGTAGACGTCGCTCGCGGCGTCGTACTCCAGGTAGCCACCGGCGGCCTGGCCACGCGCCCACTCGGTGACGTAGCGCGGGTCGCAGCTGGTCCGGCGGGCCAGGTCGTCGGCCGTTCCGGGGTTGTCGACCAGGGCCCCGTAGAGCCCGAGCCGGTGGCCGATGACGACCTGGCCGGCGGTGATCGTCGCGCCCAGGTCGCCGACGAACCTGTGCAGGAACTCGTTGAGCTTGTCCTCGTTCATGTCGCACCTTCGTTGTCTCGTGTGCCGACCCGGACGGCCGGTGAACGATGTCTACGAGGTGGTTGCGGTGGGCGACATAGGGGTTATCCCTAGTGGGGTGCCGCTAGCGCGGCTGGCCGGCGATCCAGGCGGCGACGGCGGCACGGTTGTGCACGCCGAGCCGTTGCATCGCGTTGCGCAGGTGCAGCTCGGTGGTCTTCTCGCTGATCCCGAGCTCGCGGCTGATCTGCCGGTTGGTGCGCCCGTCGGCGACGAGTTCGGCGACCTCACGTTGGCGGGCGGTCAGCTCGGCGCTCGCCGTGTCGCTCGCACCGTCGGTGCCGAGGGTGGGGGAGACGAGCCCCGTGACCAGGTCGGTGACAGCGTGCGAGCCGAGGCTCTCCCCGGCGCGGTGCTCGTGTGCAGCCTCATCCGTGCCGAGCAAGATGGCGGTGCGGGCGGTGGCACGGTGGATCCGGTCCTGTTCGGCCGCGGTCGCCCGGGCCGCGGCGCGCTGGCGTTGGGCGGCACCTGCCCCGAGCAACCGGGCAGCCGTCGAAGCGGCACCGCGGGCGAGGGCGACCTCCGCGAGCGCCTCCAGACTCTGCGCGATGCCCCGGACGTCACCGGCCGCGCTGTGCAGCTCGAAGGCACGGGCCGCGGCGCGACCGGCGGCCCCGGCGTCGCCCTGCGCGGCGAGGACGACCGCGAGCCCGCACGAGGTCACCGCGACGGCCCACGGGTAGTCCAGCGCGTCGAAGATGCCCAGCGCCTCGCGCAACAGCACCTCGGCGGTGTCGAGATTGCCGAGCTCGGCTTCGAGCAGCCCGAGGTCACAGGCCGCCCACCCGATCCCGCGATCGTTGCGGACCGCCTCATAGATCCCGCGCGCCCGCCGGTAGTGGGCCCGTGCCTCCTCGTAGCGGCCGGTCTCCCGGGCGACGTGACCGAGGAACGCCGTCGCGAAGGCCACCCGCCGTTCATCCCCGCGGTCCTCGCAGATGGCGTACGCCGTGGCGAGCCGCTCCTCGGCAGCGGCGAGGTCACCGAGCGCGAACGCGACGACCCCGGTGGCGACGAGGATCGCCGAGGCTGCGTCCGGTCCGGCCGTTTCGAGATCGCTCTCGCGCGGTGCCAGGTCCTCGGCGTGGATCGGCGCGCCGCGGGTGTACCAGTACCAGCTCAGCGCGGCTGACAGCCAGAGCGTCGCCTCGGCATCGGTGTCGCGGACGACCGTGAGTGCGACCTCGAGGTCACCGCGCACGATCTGGGAGCGGTGCCAGATCATGTTCTCCTGCCCGGTGCCGATCGTCGCCTCCCAGCTGCGCGCGACCTCGGTGAACCAGGCCGCATGCCGGGCTCGCACGCTGGCGCGTTCGTCGTGCTGCTCCAACTGTTCGGCGCCGTACTCGCGCAGGCTGATCAGCATCCCGAACCGGGCCGGCCCGCCGTGAGCGCTCTCGTCCTCGCTCGGGATCCGCCGGATGAGGCTCTTGTCCAGCAGCGACTCCAACCCGCTCAGGACGTCGGGCGCGTCCTCACCCGCGCAGACCGCCTCGGCCTCGGCGAGGGTCCAGCTGCCCTCGAAGACCGAGAGTCGTCGGAAGATCGCCTGCTCGCCGGGTGGGAGCAGGTCGTGGCTCCAGGTGATCGCGGCGCGGAGGTCCCGGTGGCGCGCAGGGCTGTCGCGGGTCGTTCCGACGAGGTCGTCGGTGCTGTGCTCGAGTCGGAACGCGAGCTCGCTCGGGGTGAAGACGCGCAGGCGGGCGGCTGCGAACTCGAGTGCCAACGGAAGCCCGTCGAGGCGCTGGATGATCTCGGTCAGGGGCCGGGCTGTGCGCGGGGTGAGGGTGACGTAGGCCGGCGCCTGGGCGAGGACGAGCGCGATCGCCGGATTGGTGGCGAGCCGCTTCAGGTCGCCCTGACCCTCGCCCTCGACGTCGAGCTCGGGAACGGGCAGGGGAGGCAGTGGCCATTCGTGCTCGGCAGCGATGTGCAGCCGCTCGCGGCTGGTCGCGAGGATCTTCAGGCCGGAGTGCTCGGCGAGCAGCTCGGCGATCGCGGGTGCCGCGTCGAGCAGGTGCTCGCAGTTGTCGAGCACCACCAGCGTCTCGCGGTCGGCGATCGCGCCCGCGTGGGAGAGCCCGCAACCGTGCGCGATCTCGTCGACGACCAGGTCGGGGTTGCGCACCGGGGTCAGGTCCACCCACGCGACGCCGTCGTCGAACCAGTCGGCGACGGCCTCGGCGACCGCCAGCGCGAGGCGGGTCTTGCCCACTCCCGGTGGGCCGGTCAGGACGATCAGGCGCTCCTGAGCGAGCAGCGCCGAGCCGAGGTCGGCCAGGTCGGTCTCCCGTCCGAGCAGGGAGGCAGGCGACAACGGGAGTGAGCGTCCGAGCGCCATGATTCGATCCTCACCCGTGCCCGGACTGTTGGCTAGGTGCAATGCGGACGACGACCCGGATGCAATTCCCGAGCGGGAGGGGCGAACGGTGGATCATGATGGCCGCATGGATCAGGCCGACCTCGACCAGGTGAGTGCCTACCTCTGCGCCTCAGACGTGGTCGCGCCTGCGGACGGGTATGCGGTGCGGGTCACGGGAGTCAGCATCGTGATCGGCGAGATGTGGCACGGCTCGGACGGCTCGTGGAAGCAGGATGACGAGCTCTTGATCGACTACGTCGTCGGAAGTTTCCCGCCCGCTCAAGCCACGCAGCCGCTCCCCGCCCCCTGGCACGAGAGCCTCGAGGAGTACTGCGAGGGGGTGGCCACCGAGCTGAACGCCTGGGCGACGGAGCACGTACGAAAGTTCGAGCCCCTACCGATCCCGGACCGCGATGATGTCGCGCGCGACCTGCCATCCTGCGAACAGCTCTGGGAGATCCTCCGATCCGACTTCACCGAGGTCCGCGACGAGCCCGTGGGCTTCAGTGGCGTGTTCTACGACGATCGCCGCGTCGCGCTCAGGTTCACCGCGGTGCAGTGGCAGGACTTCGTGATCGGTTGCGAGATCGGGTGTCGAGCTGACTATGGAGTCGATGCCGACAGCGCCGGGCAGGGTCCGGCGGTGGCGGGGGACTACGTCTCCGAGCTGCTGGCCAGCGGTGAAGGGTGCGAGGGTCTGGAGCTGCAGGACGGCAGACTCAGTCGGTTCGGACAACGCGCCACCGGGTGACAGTTCGAGTTCGGGCGTAGCCTCGAAGCATGGCCAGCTACGAGGTCAACCAGCCTGCCGTGACGAAGGCCCTGAGCCTGATCGGGAGCCGGCAGTACGTGCTCGACAGCGAATGGGGCGAGGTGCAGCCCGATGCTGCCGCTGGCACCGCGTTCCTCGAACGGCACTCCTGGGACGAGTACGCCGCCTGGCACCTCGGCCTCACCGTCGGCGCGAACGACGAGACGAAGGCTCGCTACGCGTTCGTGTTCGGTGACTTCCGGCGCGTGCACCGCAGCGGGCTGATCGCGTGTGTCTACCGCGCGGCGGAGTGGCGTCACAAGAAGGTCGAGCTGGCCGCGCACAGGCTCCTGCAGGAGCTCGATCGGCAGGCCGGAATCTCCTGATCAGGGTGAAAGCTGATGCCCAGCCCTCGAGAGTGGCGCCGGCGTCACGCTAGCTTCCTCCGCCACCCCAGTCCGCCAGCTCGGCGATCGCGTTGCGGAGAGCGAATCCACGCTCGGTGAGTGCGTACGCCCGGGTGTTGTGATGCAGCGGCAGGCGGGTCAGGACGCCGGCCGCCTCAAGCTCGCGCAGGCGGGTAGCGAGCATGTTCGTTGGCGCGCCGAGGTCGCGCTGGAGGTCGCCGTACCGTTGCGGGCCTTCGAGGAGACGTTCCACGACGAGGAGTGCCCATCGTGCCCCGACGACTTCCAGAGCGGCGGCGAGGTCGCTCACGCCGTCGGTTCGGCGTCCGACTTCATCCAGAACGGCGAGTAGTGGTAGCCGTCGGGGTCGTCGAACTGGCGCTGGTACATGAAGTCATAGTCGTCGGTGTCGCCGATCCGCCCGCCGGCGGCACCGGCGCGCTCGACGAGTTCGTCGACCGCCTCGCGGCTACCCAGGTCGAACGAGACGGTGACCTTGGAGGGGGTGGACGGGCCGCCGACGAGTTCCTCCACGCCGCCGACGGCTGCGTACATCTCGCGGCTGCCGAGCATGACGTACTGCTCCGCCGCGATCGCGAAGCAGGACACGTTGTGGTCGGACATCTCGGCGTTCAGGGTCCAGCCGAGGGAGGAGTAGAAGGCGGTGGAGCGCTCGACGCTCTCGACGGGGCAGGTGATGAAGAGGCTCATGGATAGATGCTTGCAAAATGCAAGTGCCTGGTCAAGGGCCGTCTTCGGCCGCACATGCCGATGGAGAGCCGCTGGGCGACCTCTTGGTTGCTAAGTGGCGCGAAACTCGCGAGCCTGGCCGCAAAGTGATCGCATTTGGCGCCACTTAGCGCTCGACGGGTTCAGGCTCCCTCGCCCGGGCGATCGACCATCCGGGGCGAGGGTAGATCCTGACCATGCCGACGATCGGGCGTCTATTCACTGATATCCAAGAGCGCCCGAGGGTCTTCTCGAAGCCGCACTAGTAGGCCCTCGGGGTCCTCGCCGGCGGCTCCAACGGTCGCCGCGCTCTCGTGTTCGCCCAACGCTTCGTAGACCCCGGCAGAACGCACTCACATGCCGCACCGCTCATCTGCATGTGCTGTCCAGCCGCGACGAACTGACGTACATCGGTCAGCGGAGGTTGGGTTGGGGTGCCCATCTCCGGGCCTGCGCTGCTCAGGCTCCGGTCCGACCGTCGATCCCTTCGCGAAGCAGGTCGGCGTGCCCGCAGTGCTGGGCGTACTCCGTGACCATTCGGAGGACCAGCCAGCGCAGATCGACATCCTCATGCCAATCCAGCGGGCGGGCAGTCTCGTCGAGCTCGTGAGCGGCGACGATTTCACGAGAGACTGCGCACTCGTCGCGCCAGGTCTGCAGGTCGGCGGCGAAGTCGGCGTCCGTGGGCACGTCGAAGTCGAGGCTGGGGTTGTCCTCGGTGAAGAACAGGAACGGCACATCGCGTCGTTCGAAGTTCTGCTGGAACCACCATCGTTCGCACCCGGCGAGGTGGCGGACCAGGCCGTGAAGGGACAACGTCGATGGCGGCATGGATCGCGTCCGGGCCTGTTCCGGGGTCAGGCCGCGGCACTTCATCTCCACCGTTGCCCGGTAGTGGTCGAGATAGGCCGCGAGCGCCTCCCGTTCGTTGGCCACGCGGGGGATCCGCGGACGGTCATCGTCCGCCCACTTGGGTGCGAAGGCGTCGATACTGAGACCGGACTCCGGTCCGACCGTCCCTTTCGCGGAGGTGTCGCTCATGCACTGCACCCTGCCATGGGGATTCCAGGCGCAGCCTCAACGCGTGGGCGGCCGCGGCATGTGGGCGAAGGGCGCGCTAGGCGACGAAGCTCCACTGAGTGACAGCGCGGGCGGGGGTCCAGCCGGTGAAGGTGCCGATCGGCGCGGCGGTCTCGACGGCGATGCGGGCCAGCTCCCCGCCGTGCTCGCGGTAGAGGCCGGCGAGGAGCTGCTCGGTCTCGAGGGTGACGCCGTGCACGACGAGACGGCCGCCGGGTTTCAGCGCCGCGAGGCAGGCGTCGATCACGCCGTCGCGGGTGGCGCCACCACCGATGAAGATCGCGTCGGGTCGGGGGAGATCGGTCAAGGCGTCGGGGGCGCGGCCCTCGACGACGGTGAGGCCGGGGACGCCGAGATTCCTGGCGTTGCGGGCGATCCGACCGGCCCGGTCGGGATGGGCCTCGATCGCGATGGCGGCGCAGGTGGGGTGGGCGCGCATCCATTCGATCCCGACCGAGCCGGCCCCAGCGCCCACGTCCCAGAGGTGTTCACCCGGGACGGGGGCGAGCCGGGCCAGGGCCGAGGCGCGCAGGTCGCGCTTGGTGAGCTGCCCGTCGTGCTCGAACGCCTCGTCCGGCAGCCCGGCGACCCAGCCGCCGAGCGACTGACCCACGCAGGTGATCGCGACGATGTTGAGCCGCGAGGTGGGGAACTCCTTGCCGAGCAGGACGAACGCCTTGTCCAGGTGGACCGAGCCCGACAGCGCCGGATCGCCCAGATCGTTGAGGATGGCCAGCTCGCTGTCGCCGTACCCGGACTCGCCGAGCAGCTCCGCGACCTGACGCGGGGTGTGCTCGTCGGAGGAGAGCACCAGGATGCGGCGGCCAGGCGCGAGCTCCCGGCGGACGAGTGAGACGTCGCGGCCGACGACGCTGACGGTCGCGTGCGATTCGGCCGGCCAGTGCATCGAGGCGCGCGCGAGCGCCACCGATGAGACTGCGGGGACGACGAGGAGCTCTCCGGGGCCGAAAAGCTCGGTCAGCGTGGTCGCGATCCCGGAGACGTAGGGATCCCCGGAGGCCATCACGACGATGTTCCGCTGGGGATGCGTCGCCACGAGGTCGCGCAGGCCGGGTCGCAGCGGAGAGGGCAGCGGCAGCCGGGTCTGGCCCTCGACCTCGGGCAGGAGGGCGAGCTGCCGAGCGCCGCCGACCACGACGGCGGCGTGGCTGACCCACTCCTGCGCGGCGTTGTTCATGCCGGCCCAGCCGTCGGCCCCGATACCCACCACGATGATCACGCGGCCAGACGCTATCGTGTGCCGGACAAGGCGAGAGGTGCCCCAACGACTCAGTCATCGGAAACGGTGGCGAAGGTCGGCGGGGAGAATCTGGGAAGCCGGTGAGAATCCGGCACAGGCCCGCTGCGGTGAGCCGAGCCGTCTCTGAGCGATCAGGGATGGACTCGGTCAGTCCGAAGACCGGCCTCCCGCCAGACCACCGGACAGGCCCGTCCGGTGGCGAACTGAGCGGGAGCCTCACATGCGATCTACGTACCCCTTTTCTGCCCTCGTCGGCGCTCACCCTGAACAGTCTGGGCAGCCCGACCAGATGGCGCTCGCCCTCATCCTGACCACGATCTCTCCGCAGATCGGTGGCGTCCTGATCCGAGGCGAGAAGGGCACCGCGAAGTCCACTGCCGTCCGCGCCCTCGGCGCCCTGCACCCGCCCCTGGTCGAGCTCCCGATCGGCGCCACCGAGGACCGGGTGATCGGCTCCATCCAGCTCGAGCAGGCCCTGACGGCCGGCACGATCGAGGTCGAGAAGGGGCTGCTGGCCCGCGCCGATGGCGGCCTGCTGTACGTCGACGAGGTCAACCTGCTGCACGACCACCTGGTCGACCTGCTGCTCGACGCGGCTGCGATGGGTCGGGTCACCGTCGAACGCGACGGCATCTCCGTCGAGCACGACGCCCGGTTCGTGCTGGTCGGCACGATGAACCCCGAGGAGGGCGAGCTGCGGCCTCAGCTGCTCGACCGGTTCGGACTCACCGTCGAGGTCGCCGCCCCGCGGGACCCGGCGCTGCGCGCGGAGGTGGTCCGGAGGCGGATGGCGTTCGACGCCGACCCGGCGGGTTTCGCGTCGCGGTTCGCCGAGGACGAGGCGCGGTTCGCCGGTCGGATCGCCGACGCGCGTGGGCGACTCGCGACGGTCCGCCTGGACGAAGCGGCGCTGCTGAAGATCGCCGAGATCTGCGCGGCCTTCGAGGTCGATGGCCTCCGGGCCGACATCGTCACCGCCCGCACGGCCGTCGCTCACGCGGCGTGGGCCGGCCGGGACACGGTGGAGCGTGCCGACATCCGGGCCGCCGCGTTGCTGGCCCTGCCGCACCGGCGGCGCCGGAACCCGTTCGACGCTCCCGGCATGGACGAGGAGCTGCTCGACCAGCTGCTCGGCGACGACTCGCCCGAACCGGAGCCGGAACCGCCAGCACCCCCGCTGCCGGAGTCGTCGGAGTCTCCGGAGTCGTCGGAGGACGAAGGAACGACGTCGTCCGAGCCCGGGGACTCCGACACGCGCACCCCCGCAGGCTCCGGTGAGACCAGCGACTCCGTGGTGGCCGCCGCGGCGCCGTACCGACCGAAGCTGCTGACGGTCCAAGGCGTCGGAGGGGGATCGGCGGGCAAGCGCAGCCGCGCCCTGTCGAGCACGGGCCGTCGGATCGGGGCCCGTCCCGGAAGCACGGGCGGCCTGCACCTCGTCGAGACGATCAAGGCGGCCGCCTCGGCGGGGCGACGCGAGCTGCGACCCGTCGACCTGCGCACCGCTGTGCGTGAAGGGCGCGAGGCCAACCTGATCCTCTTCTGCGTCGACGCGTCGGGCTCGATGGCCGCGCGGAAGCGGATGACCCAGGTCAAGACCGCGGTCCTCTCGCTCCTGCTCGACGCCTACCGTCGCCGCGACAAGGTCGGACTGATCACGTTCCGCGGGCAGGGCGCCGAGCTGCTGCTGCCCCCGACCCGCTCCACCGACATCGCCGCTGCCCGGCTCGCGACGCTGCCCGCCGGAGGACGCACGCCGCTGGCCGCGGGGCTCGAGGAGGCTGCACGGGTGATCGTCCGCGAACGGCGTCGCGACCCGTCGCTGCGGCCGCTCCTGATCGTGGTCACCGACGGCCGCGCGACCGGCGGGGGAGACCCCTTGGTCGCCGCCGACGGGATCGCCGCGCTCGGCGTCACCACGTTCGTGCTCGACAGCGAGACCGGTCCGATGCGACTGGGACTCGCCGAGCGGCTGGCCGAACGCCTCGGCGCGACCCACCTGCCGGCCGATGCCCTCGGCACGCTGCTGGGCGAGGGCGAGGTGGCCTGATGCCGCAGGGACAGCCGAGCATGATCCCCGACGACGGCCTGACCACCCGGCAACGGCGCAACCGGCCGCTGCTGATGGTGCACACCGGCCCCGGCAAGGGGAAGTCGACCGCCGCGTTCGGGCTCGCGATGCGCGGCTGGAACCAGGGCTGGAACATCGGGGTCTTCCAGTTCGTGAAGTCGGCCAAGTGGCGGATCGGGGAGCAGACCGTCCTCGAACGCCTCGGAGCACTGCACCTCGAGACCGGCGAGGGCGGCCCGGTCGAGTGGCACAAGATGGGCGCCGGCTGGTCCTGGACCCGCAAGGCCGGCGACGCTGACGACCATGCCCGAGCGGCCGCCGAGGGGTGGGAGGAGATCAAGCGCCGCCTCGCCGAGGAGACCCACGACCTGCTCGTGCTCGACGAGTTCACCTACCCGATGACCTGGGGCTGGGTCGACGTCGACGACGTCGTCGCCACGCTGCGTGAGCGTCCCGGCCACCAGCACGTCGTGATCACCGGACGCAACGCCGACCCGCGCCTGGTCGCCGCCGCCGACCTGGTCACCGAGATGACCCAGGTCAAGCACCCGATGGAGGTCGGTCAGAAGGGTCAACGGGGGATCGAGTGGTGAGGCTCCCGCGGCTCGTCGTCGCAGCCCCGTCGACCGGGTCGGGCAAGACCACGATCGCGACCGGACTGATGGCCGCCCTGCGCACCGCCGGCCACGTCGTCAGCGGCCACAAGGTCGGCCCCGACTACATCGACCCCGGCTTCCACGCGCTCGCCACCGGACGCCCGGGCCGCAACCTCGATCCCCACCTGGTCGGCGCGGAACGGATCGTTCCGCTCCTGCTGCACGGCGCCAGCACGCCGACACCGGTCGACGTCGCGATCATCGAAGGCGTCATGGGCCTGTACGACGGCCGGCTCGGCGCCGACGGGTTCGCCTCCACCGCCCACGTCGCCACGCTGACCGGCTCGCCCGTCGTGCTCGTCCTCGACGTCGCCCGGATGTCACGCACCGCCGCCGCGATCGCCGTCGGGATGGCCGCCTTCGACCCGACGGTGCGGATCGCCGGGGTCGTGCTCAACCGCACCGGGTCGGCGCGCAACACCGCCGAGATCGAGGCCGCGCTGACCGACGCCGGCCTGCCGGTGCTCGGCCGCCTCCCGCGCGACGAGACCCTGTCCGCCCCGTCGCGGCACCTCGGTCTCGTCCCCGCCGGCGAACGCGACGAGTCCACGGCGCTCGTCCACCGCCTCGGCGCCCGGGTCGCCGAGCACCTCGACCTGGCGGCCCTCATTGAGGTGGCACGGTCCGCCCCCGATCTGGACGCCGAGCCGTGGGACCCCACCGTCGAGGTGCGCTCCCCGGCGCGTCAGCACCGTCCGGTGATCGCCGTCGCGGGCGGACGGGCGTTCACGTTCCGCTATCCCGAGACCGAGGAGCTCCTCGTCGCCGCGGGGTGCGAGGTCGTCGCCTTCGACCCCCTCACCGACCGGACACTGCCGCCCGGCACCAGCGGCCTCTACCTGGGTGGCGGGTTCCCCGAGGTGCACGCGGCCGAGATCGCCGGCAACACCGGCCTCCTCGCCCAGGTCCGTGAGGCAGTCTCCGCCGGACTCCCGACCGTCGCCGAGTGTGCCGGGCTGCTCTACCTCGCCCGGTCCCTCGACGACGTACCGATGGTGGGCGCGGTCCCGACCGCGGCGGCGATGACCGAGGCCCTCACGCTGCGCTACCCGACCGCCACCGCGCCGACCGACACCCTCCTCACCCGGGCGGGGGAGCAGGTGACCGGGCACGAGTTCCACCGCACCGCCGCGGTCCCGGGCGTCGGGGACCAGCCCGCGTGGGAGGTCGAGGGCGAGCCGATCGGGTTCGGCGGACCGGCGCTGCACGCCTCCTACCTGCACACTCACTGGGCCGGGCACCCTCAGCTGGCGCAGCGGTTCGCCGACGCGGCCCACGCCTACACCTCGGTCCCGGACCTCCAGCACCACGGGGACGCCGAGGTCGGCGTGGGCCTGGTCGACTTCGCCGTCAACGTGTACGACGGTCCGCGACCGTCCTGGCTCGACCACGCCCTCACCGGCTCGCTCGCCGAGGTCGGGGCCTACCCGGACGCCACCGCCGCGACGGCTGCGATCGCCGCGCGGCACCGCCGCCCGCCCGCCGAGGTGCTCGCGACCGCCGGAGCGGCCGAGGCGTTCACCCTGATCGCGCGGATGCGCGGCTGGCAGCGTCCCGTGGTGATCCATCCGCAGTTCACCGAACCGCACGCCGCGCTGGAGCAGGCCGGCCACCGCGTCACCCCCGTGCACTGCCGAGCCGACGACGGGTTCCGGCTCGACCCCGATGCCGTGCCCGCCGACGCGGACCTCGTCGTCGTGGGCAACCCGACCAACCCGACCGGGGTCCTCCACCGGAGGAGCGACCTCCTTCGACTGCTCCGACCTGGTCGGGTCGTGGTCGTCGACGAGGCGTTCATGGACGCGGTGCCCGGCGAACGCGAGGCCCTGGCAGGCACGAGGCACGACGGCCTGGTCGTGCTGCGCAGCCTGACCAAGCACTGGTCCATCCCCGGCATCCGCGCCGGTTACGCCGTCGGCGACCCCGCACTGGTCGAGGAGCTGCGCGCCGTGCAGACACCCTGGTCGGTGGCGGCGCCCGCGATCGCCGCGATGGTCGCCTGCAGCTCCGACGCCGCGACCGCTGAGGCCGAGGCACGCGCCCGGCGGATCGCCGCCTGGCGGGGCGAGCTCCAGGCCGGACTCACCCGACGCGGGATCGACCACATCGCCTCGGACGCTTCGTTCGTCCTCGCCCGACCCGGAGCCGGCACCCACCAGGCGCTGCGTCGGGCAGGGATCGCCGTTCGGCGCGCCGACACGTTCCCCGGCCTGGACGACACCTGGATCCGGATCGCCGTCCGACCACCCGAGACCACCGCACTTCTGCTCACCGCACTCGATAGGAACCCCCGATGACCACCTCCCACAGCGTCTCCGCCCCGTCCGAGATCGCTCGCGACCATGCGGCCAAGCGCCTCGCCTCCCTCGCCACGCCGCCCGGTGCGCTGGGTCGGTTGGGTGAGCTCGGCGTCTGGGTCGCCGCCTGCCAGGGTCAGGTCCCGCCGGCGCCGGTCGACAACGTCCGGCTCGTCATCTTCGCCGGCGACCACGGCGTCGCCGCCCACGGCGTCTCGGCGTTCCCGCCGGCGATCACCGGTGCGATGGTGCGCACCTTCCTGCTCGGCAAGGCAGGCGTCAGCGCGCTCGCCGGCGCCCACGGGGTGGCCGTGCGCGTGCTCGACCTCGGCGTCGACGAGGACTTCGAGGACCTCGACGAGGCGACCCGCAGCGCCCTGACGGCGTACAAGGTCCGGCGCGGCTCCGGCGCGATCCATCTCGAGGACGCCCTCACCGACGAGCAGACCCGCGCCGCGCTCGCGGCCGGTGCCGCCGTGGCTCGGGAGGAGATCGCCGCAGGCGCCCAGCTGCTGATCAGCGGCGACATGGGGATCGGCAACACCACGCCCGCGTCGGCCCTGATCGCCGCCGCCCTGGGCCTGCCCGCCAGCGAGGTCGTCGGTCGAGGTACCGGGATCGACGACGCCGCGCTGATCCACAAGACCGCCGTGATCGACGCGGCGCTGGCTCGCGCCGGGTCGCGCACCGCGGACCCGGTTGCGACCCTCGCCAGCCTCGGCTCGGCTGATCTGGCCGCCACCACCGGCTACCTGCTCGCCGCCGCCCAGGAGGGCGTGCCGGTCCTGCTGGACGGCCTGATGAGCGTCGCGTGCGCGCTCACCGCCGACCGGATCGAACCCGGGGCGGCCGCCTGGTTCGCCGCCGGACACCGCTCGACCGAACCCGCGCAGACCCTCGCGCTCGAGCACCTCGGGCTCGAGCCGCTGCTCGACCTCGGCCTGCGGTTGGGTGAGGGTTCCGGTGCGGTGGCGGCGGTCCCGGTCGTGCGCAGCGCCGCCGCCCTGCTGCGCGACGTCGCGCTCCTGTCCGAGCTCGGAGCCTGATGCTCGCTCGAGCCGCCGGCCTCCTGATCGGGTTCGCCGCCGATCGGATGCTCGGTGATCCGCAGCGGTTCCATCCGGTCGCCGGCTTCGGTCGGGTCGCCCGGCGGCTCGAGGAACGGATGTACGACGACTCGCGGCTGCGCGGCGTCGGATTCGCCGTCGCCTTGGTCGGTGGCGCTGCGGCTCTCGGGGTGGTGGCCGACCGCGGCGGCCCGTTGCGCCGCACCGTCGTCACCGCCGTCGCGACCTGGGCCGTGCTCGGCGGGCGTTCCTTGGAGCGGGAGGCCCTCACGGTGCACCGGTTGCTCGAGGCCGGTGACCTCCCGGCGGCGCGGGTGCAGGTGAAGCGGCTGGTCGGTCGGGACACCGCCGACCTCACCGACTCCGAGGTCGCACGGGCCGTGGTCGAGTCGGTCGCGGAGAACACCTCCGACGCGGTGGTCGCGGCGCTGGTCTGGGGCGGCCTCCTCGGAGTCCCCGGGCTGCTGGGATACCGGGCCGCCAACACCCTGGACGCGATGGTGGGCCACCACAACGCCCGGTACGAGAACTTCGGCTGGGCCGCCGCCCGGTTCGACGACGTCGCCAACCTGCCCGGTTCCCGACTCACCGGCCTGCTCGGCCTGGCCGCGGCGCCGGCGCGCGCCGAGGCCGCCTGGGCGACCTGGCGCCGGGACGCCGCCGCGCATCCGAGCCCCAACGCCGGCGTGGTGGAGTCGGTGTTCGCGGGCGCGCTCGACGTCCGGCTCGGCGGCACGAACACCTACTACGGCACCCGGGTCGAGCACCGGGCGATCATGGGCGACGGCCGTGCCGTCTCGCCCGCCGACATCCCGGCCGCGACCCAGCTGGCGCGTCGGATCGGATGGGGAGCGGCGCTGGTGGCTGCGGCGACCGCGCTGGCGGGGGTGCGCCGATGAGCGCGCTGGTGCTCGTCGGGATGTCGGTCTCCGACGTCGACCGGCGTGAGCTGCTGCTCGCGGCCGCCGCCGACCGGGGTGGCACCACCGCGTTCCTCCAGATGGCCGAGCCGTCCCTCAGCGCGGAGCTGACCCGGTTGGCTGATGCCGGTGCCACCGCGATCACCCTGGTCGGGGTCAGCACCGGCCCGCTCGCGCCGGGGCACAGCTGGCTGCGCCGGATCGCCGCGCACTGGTGGCGGGAGCGCGCCGGCGTGAAGCCCGAGATCCGGGTGGCGACCCAGCTCGCGGGCGGACCCGGCTCCGTGGGCGACGTACTCCCCGAGACGAAGTCGATCACCGGCGCCGAGCCGGGGCTGACGTCCGAGGCGTGGGAGAACGTGACCGGCCACCGGCACCAGGTGATGATCTGCCGCGGACCTCGGTGCACGGCCAAGGGCGCCGAGAGCGCCATGCGGGGGCTCATCCTCGGGATGCTCGAGCACAACCTCGGCGACAGCGACGTCCTGCTCGTTCACACCGGATGCCAGTTCCCCTGCAACCAGGCTCCGGTGATCAGCGTGCAACCGGACGACGTCTGGTACGGCCACGTCGATGCCGAGACCGCCTCAGCGATCGTGGCCGAGCACTTCGTGGCCGGTCGGCCGGTCGCGAGTCACCGGTTGCGGCGCGACGCGTAGGTCCGCTTGTCGTCGTACATCGCGCGATCGGCCTCGGCGATCACCGCTGCCGGATCGACGGGGGTCGCCCGGTGCGCGGTGCCGATGCTGACGTCGAGGCGCCAGCCGGTCCCGCCGACGACGAACGGCTCGGCGAAGACCGCCCGCAGACGGGCGACGAGCGCCGCTGCGACCTGAGCGGGATCGGCGTTGCTCGGCACCAACCTCGCCGCCAGGAACTCGTCACCGCCGAGCCGGGCGAGCACCTCGCCCTCCTGCATCGCCTCGCCCATCCGGGCGGCGGCCTGGGCCAGGACCTCGTCCCCGGTGCGATGACCCGCCGTGTCGTTGATCCGCTTGAACCCGTTGAAGTCGAGCACACAGGCGAGCAGGAGCTGGTCAGGGACGACGGACATCGCCGGCAACGAGTCCTCCAGCACCGTGCGGTTGCGCAGTCCGGTGAGGTGGTCGTGGTGGGCCGCCCACTCCAGCCGCTCGCGGTGGGCTGCCATGTCGGCTCGGATGAGGGCGTTCTCCAACGCCGCCGCGGCGTGCTCGGCGAACAGGCGGAGGATCTCGCGCGCCGACGGGTTGGGCAGCAGCCGGTCGCGGGGCATGTCGACGCTGAGGAACCCGAGGAGCCCGGCCGAGCCCGTCAGCAGGGGGACACAGAGCAGGTCGTCCGGGTGCCAGGCCTGCGGACCCTCGGTCGGGAGCTCGTCGCTGCGCCAGGTCGGGAGGCCCTCCAGGGCGACGACCCGGTCGTGCGGCACGAAGTAGAGCCCGTCCCAGTCGGCGGCAGCTTCCAGGATGCTCTCCCACTGGGCGGCGGCGAGGACCTGGCCCAGCAGGGCCTCGCGGACGTCCGGACCGCCGTGCACGGCCACGTTCTCGAAGTCTCCGTCCGGTCGCCGCAGCCCGACCGAGGCGGCGGTGAAGCCGGTGGCGGCGGGCACGTTGTCGACGATCGCCTGGAGCGTCGCGGCCAGGTCGAGGTGTTCATGGACGAGCCGCGTGGCACCGAGCACGTCACCGAGATTGAGGTGCGACGGCATGCCCCGATCACATCACACGGGGCATGCCGTCGCGGGCAAATGATCCTTTCGGACCGTCAGAACTCCTCGTCGAAGTCCACCGTGCCGGTGACACCGACCTGGTAGGCCGAGACCTTCCGCTCGAAGAAGTTCGACAGCTCCTGGACGTCCTGCAGCTCCATGAACGCGAGCGGGTTCGCCGATCCGTAGATGATCGGCAGACCGAGGCGTTCCATCCGGCGGTCCGCGACGAACTCCAGGTAGGAGCGCATGTCCGCGGTCGACAGACCGGCCACTCCCTGACCCAGGAGGTCCTCGGAGAACTGGGCCTCGGCGTCGACGCCTTCGATCAGCATCTGGCGCACCTTCTGGGCGAGGTCGTCGTCCCACAGGTCGGGCTCCTCCGCGCGGGCGGTGTCGACCACGTCGAAGGCGAACGCCATGTGCATCGACTCGTCGCGGAAGACCCAGTTGGTCCCCGAGGCCAGCCCGTTGAGCAGGCCACGCGAACGCAGGAAGTAGACGTAGGCGAACGCACCGTAGAAGAAGAGCCCCTCGATCACGGCGGCGAAGCAGATCAGGTTGAGCAGGAAGGCCTTGCGGTCCTCCCTGGTCTCGAGGGTCTTGAGGTCGCCCAAGGAGTCGATCCACGTGAAGCAGAAATCCGCCTTGTGCTTGATCGACGGGATGTTCTCCACTGCGGCGAACGCCTCGAACCGTTCGGCCTCGTCGGGGACGTAGGTGTCGAGCAGGTTCAGGTAGAACTGCACGTGGACGGCCTCCTCGAAGAGCTGCCGGCTCAGGTAGAGCCGACCCTCGGGGGAGTTGACGTGCTGGTACAGGTTGAGCACCAGGTTGTTCGCCACGATCGTGTCGCCCGTCGCGAAGAACGCCACCAGTCGCGAGATGAGGTGCCGCTCGGCGGGGCTCATCCGAGCCAGGTCCTTCAGGTCCGTGTGGAGGTCGATCTCCTCGACGGTCCAGGTGTTCTTGATCGCGTCCTTGAAGCGGTCGAAGAAGTGCGGGTAACGCATCGGACGCAGGGTCAGATCCATTCCGGGATCGAGCAGCATGTTCACTGGCAGGCCTCGCAGCTTTCGGGGTTCTCGAGGGAGCACGCGAGCGCTTCCTCGTCGGTGATGGTCAGGGTCGGGACGACCGGAGTGACGCTGGTCGCGACGTTCGTCGTCGCCTGCTGGATGCGCGTCGCGGGTCGCGAGCGCAGGTAGTACGTCGTCTTGAGGCCCTGCTGCCAGGCGTAGCGGTACATCGAGGAGAGCTTCCCGATGGTCGGCCCCGCCAGGAACAGGTTGAGCGACTGGCTCTGGTCGATGTACGGCGACCGGGCGGCGGCCAGGTCGATGAGTGCCTTCTGCGGCAGCTCCCAGGCCGTCCGGTAGAGCTCCCGCACCTCGGCCGGGATGGCCTCGATGCCCTGGATCGAACCCTCGGACCGCTTGATCGCCTCCCGGACCTCCGACGTCCACAGGCCGCGCTCCTTGAGTGCGCGGACGAGCGAGGTGTTGATCTGGAGGAACTCGCCGGAGAGGGTCTCGCGCTTGAACAGGTTGGACACCTGGGGCTCGATGCACTCGTAGCACCCCGCGATCGAGGCGATCGTGGCCGTGGGCGCGATCGCGAGCAGCAGCGAGTTGCGCAGCCCCGTGGCGGCGACCTTCGCCCGCAGCACCTCCCACCGCGCGGTCTGCGTGGGCGTCACGCCCCACAGGTCCGGCTGCAGCTGGCCCTTCGCCGCTCGGGTGCCGGCGTAGGCGGGGTGCGGGCCGTGCGCGACGGCCAGGTCGGCGGAGACCTCCAGCGCCGTCAGGTAGATCTCCTCCTGGATCCGGGTGGAGAGCTCCAGCGCGGCGGGGGAGTCGAACGGGAGTCCGAGGGCGAAGAAGACGTCCTGCAGCCCCATCAGGCCCAGGCCGATCGGACGCCAGTTCGGGTTGGACCGGGCCGACTCCTCACTCGGGTAGAAGTTGATGTCGATCACCCGGTCGAGGAACGGGACCGCCGTGCGAACGGTGTCGCGCAGCTTCTCCCAGTCGACCCCGTCGCCCAGGAGGTGCTGCCCGAGGTTGATCGAACCCAGGTTGCACACCGCGGTCTCGGAGTCGGAGGAGACCTCGATGATCTCGGTGCACAGGTTGGACAGGTGCACCACCGGGCTGCCCGGCTCGTCGCTGGTCTGGTTGCAGGTCCGGTTGGCCGCGTCCTTGAAGGTCATCCAGCCGTTGCCGGTCTGGGCCAGGGTCCGCATCATCTTCCCGTAGAGGTCACGGGCCTTCAGGGTGCGCACGACCGCGCCCTCGGCCTCCAGCGCGCGGTACCGGACGTCGAAGGCCGGCCCCCACAGGTCGACCAGCTCCGGGGCGACGTCGGGATCGATCAGCGACCAGTCCTCGTCGGCCTCGACCCGGCGCATGAACTCGTCGGGGATCCAGTTGGCCAGGTTGAGGTTGTGCGTTCGTCGCGCGTCCTCGCCGGTGTTCTCACGCAGCTCGAGGAACTCCTCGATGTCCGGGTGCCACGACTCCAGGTAGACGCACGCGGCGCCCTTGCGGCGACCACCCTGGTTGACCGCGGCGACCGAGGCGTCGAGCGTGTTGAGGAACGGCACGATCCCGTTGGAGGCCCCGTTGGTGCCCCGGATCAGGGCGCCGCGTCCGCGGACCCGCGAGAAGGAGATCCCGATCCCGCCGGCGAACTTGGATAGCTTCGCGATCTGGGCGTACCTGCTGTAGATCGAGTCCAGCTCGTCCTTGGGGGAGTCCACCAGGTAGCACGACGACATCTGGCTGTGCCGGGTCCCGGAGTTGAACAGCGTCGGGGACGACGGCAGGTAGGCCAGGGACGACATCAGCTCGTAGAACTCGATTGCCTCGGCCGGGTTCGTCGCCAGGCCACACGCGACCCGCAGCGTGAAGTACTGCGGGGTCTCGATCACCAGCCGCGCGGTGGGGTGGCGCAGCAGGTACCGGTCGTAGACGGTCCGCAGGCCGAAGTACTCGAACCTGCGGTCCTGGCCGGCGTCGATCGCGTCGTCGAGCTTGCGGGCGTTGTCCTTGACGAAGCGGGCGGTCTCCTCGCCGATCAGGCCCTCGGCATGACCCAGCGCGATCGACTGGCTGAAGGAGGCGACCGACTGGTTGCGGACCTCCTTGTCGATGTAGCCCGCCAGCAGGCGCGCCGCGAGCCTCGAGTACGCCGGCTCCTCACCGATCATCTCGGCGGCGGTCTGGATGCTCAGCCGGTCGAGCTCGTCGGTCGTCGCGCCGTCGTACAAGCCGCTGATCGTGCGGGTCGCGACGCGCATCGGGTCGACGTCGGGCAGGTCGAACGCGACCCGGTCGACGGCCCGGACGATCTTGGTGACGTCAACGGGCTCGGCATCACCGTTGCGTTTGCGGACATGCATCATGGGGGTCTCTCCCTCGAAAGTCAGGCACGAGGGAGACGACGGGACAGGGCCGGTGAGATGACGGTCCACTGCCTGGCGTCAGCCCACCCTCGAGGCCTCGGACCACCCCGTCCGACGGACGGGGTGCACTGTCAGGTATCGGACTCACCCGTCTCCACGAGGGGGACGGGTTCACCGTTGCGGGGCAGTCCCGGACTTTCACCGGGTTCCCTGGTTCAGCTGCAGGAGCACCATATATGGAAGGCCGACCCGGATCGGGGACCACATCTAGTGGGGGCGTGTCGCGCCGGATTCCGCTACAGTCGAGGCACGCGCCGTACGTGAGGAAGCCAGTGAGAATCTGGCACGGTCACGCCACTGTGAGATCCGCTGCCCCGGCAGAGGACGAAGTCAGATCTTCCGACGACGCGTTGTCCGCCCATACGGGAACGTTGTATTCCTGAAGGAGCATCACGTGTCTTCCACGTCTGCTATTTCTGCCCCCACCGCCGGTGCGATCGCGACTCCGCTCGTCGACGTCAACCTCAAGACGGTCGCCCTCCTCCTCGGCACGTCGATCCTGGCGCTGCTCGTCTACTACTTCATCGGCGTCGACGAGGGCATGACCTCCGTCTTCGGCAAGTCGATGATGGTGCACGAGTTCTTCCACGACGGCCGGCACTTCCTCGGCTTCCCCTGCCACTGATGGAACGCCAACTCATCGGCCGCGGCGCACTCGCCGGGGCCTTCTCAGGCATGCTCATGTTCGTCTTCGCCCGGATCTTCGCGGAGCCGGTGATCGTGAAGTCGATCGGTTACGAGGACGCGATCGGTGCCGCCCAGGCAGCGATCGACAAGGCGGCAGGGATCGCCGTCCCCGCGGAGGGACCGGACCTGGTCAGCCGCACCATCCAGATGAACGTGGGGCTGGGCCTCGGCCTGATCCTCTTCGGTGCGGCGATGGGTGCGCTGGTCGCGGTGGCCTTCGTGATCGCGGTCGGCCGGATCAACCTGCCGCCGTTCCAGCTCGCGCTCTGGGTGCCGCTCTTCTTCTTCATCGGGCTCTACCTGGTGCCGTTCGCGAAATACCCGGCGAACCCGCCGGCGGTGAGCAACGACGACACGATCCGGGAGCGGGGCGCTGCCTACCTGGTCACGGTCTTCCTGTCGTGCCTGTTCCTCTTCCTGGCGGTGTACGTCGGCCAGAAGGTGCACCGGCGCTGGTCGATGTACTGGACGGTGCTGGCGATGGCTGCGGCGTACCTCGTCGTGATGGGCGTCGTCTTCGCGGTCCTGCCGAGCTACGACGAGACGCCGGGCCCGATGTTCGACGCCGACGGGACGATGGTGCTCGGTGGCTTCCCGGCCGACCTCCTGGCCCAGTTCCGGGTCTATTCGCTGGCGGCGCAGGGCATCTTCTGGGGCGCGCTCGCCCTGGTCTTCGCGCCGCTCGCCACCGCGGTGCTGACGCCGACCCCGAAGGTCGACGCCCAGCCCGTCGCGGCGTGATCCGGCATCCCCTCGCCCTGCTGGCGGCGGCGGCCTTCGTGCTGCCGTCGCCGGCATCGGCGCACTCGGGTTCCAACGCGGTGGAGAACCTGCGGACCGAGGTCGCCTCGGTGCCGGACGGCCTCGAGGCCCAGGTCCGTTCCGACGGGTCGTTGATCACGGTCCGTGCCCGACCCGGGGTCGGGGCGGTCGTGCGCGGCTACGAGGGCGAGCCCTTCCTCCGTCTTGAAGGAGATTCTGCGTTCACCAACGCCGCCTCGTCCACGACCCGCGACCTGCACCCCGAAATGACCGAGGTGACCGGCGTGGCTGGGGTGGCCGGGGTGGCCGGGGCCGACTGGCAGGCCGTCGAGGACCCGGGGTGGTTCGCCTGGTCCGACCATCGCGTGCTGTGGGACGGCGAGCGCCTCCCGGCCGCCGTGATGGACGACCCGGGCGACGCCCACCGGGTGGCGACGTGGTCCATCCCCGTCACGGTCGACGGGCACGACACCGCGATCACGGGCCGGATCGTGTGGGACCCGCCCGCGGGCGGCCAGGGGTTCACCGTCGTGGTCCTCGTCGGGCTCCTGGGTCTGGCCCTCAGCCTGGCGGTGTGGGCGGCGTTCCCGCGCCGCGTGCGCTGATCCAGGCGACGGCGTCCGCTACCGCGTTGACGGTGATCACGCCGTCCCGCGGCACGGGCCGACGGACGACGACGATCGGGATGTCGAGCTTGTTCGCGGCTTCCATCTTGGGCCAGGTGAACGCGCCGCCGGAGTCCTTCGTGACCAGCACGTCGATGCCGTAGCTCGTCATCAGGTCGAGCTCGCCGTCGAGCGTGTAGGGCCCGCGGCTGCTGAGCAGCGTCCAGGTGGTCGGCAGCGTGACGTCGGGGACGTCGACCACCCGCGCCAGCGTCCGGTGCTGCGCCAACGGTCCGACGAACCGGGCCAGCTCCTGCCGCCCGACCGTGAGGAACGGCCGGACCCCGAGCCCGGACGCCAGGATCGCCGCGTCGTCGTGACCACTGGCGTAGTGCCATCGAGGATCCCATCCCCACCCCGGACGTTCGAGTCGGAGGAGCGCGACGCCGTCGACCGCGCACGCGTAGCTCGCGTTGGCGCTCATCCCTTGCGCGAACGGATGGGTGGCGTCGATGACGGTGTCGTACCCCTCCGCGGCGAGGGTGTGTCGCAGTCCCTCGACCCCGCCGAAGCCGCCGATCCGCACCGGACCGACCGGCAGCCGCGGGCGGGCGACGCGTCCGGCGAGCGAGCTGGTCACGTCGTAGCCAGCGTCGACCAGGCGGGCGGCGAGGTCGCGTGCTTCGCTGGTGCCGCCGAGCAGCAGGATCCGCATCAGCCCTGGCCCCGGGCGAGCGAGAGCAGCGCCGTGACGTCGAGGTGCTCCTCGACCAGGTCGCCGAGCAGGTCGAGACGGCGCTCACGAGCCGCGGGGAACGAGACGCCCGACGGTGCGAGGCCGAGGCTCGACTCCAGGAACGAGCGGCGGACGCCGTCGTCCTCCAGCGCTCCGTGCCACATCGTGCCGTAGACGTGGCCGTCCCGGACGCCGCCGAGGAACTCCTCCCCGGCGCCCAGGGTCATCCGGCCGTGGTGGATCTCGTACCCCGCGGCGGGCAGCCGGAGCTGCTTCTCAGGGGTGAAGTCGGTGCGGACGTCCAGCAGGCCGAGGCCCTCCACCTCGGCGCCCACAGCCCCCTCGACCCCGTCGGGGTCGGCGATCGTGCGCCCGAGCATCTGGAATCCACCGCAGATGCCGAGCACGGGGCGACCGGCACGGGCGTGGGCGGTGATCGCGGTGTCGAGGCCACGGGAGCGCAGCCAGGCCAGGTCGGAGATCGTCGCCCGGGTGCCGGGCAGCACGATCAGGTCGGCATCGGTGACGTCGCGCGGTGAGGCGGCGAAGACGACGTCCAGCTCCGGCTCGAGCCCGAGGGCGTCGACGTCGGTGAAGTTCGAGACCCGGGGGAGTCGGACGACGGCCACCCGCCGGGTCGCCGCCGTGCTGCTGGAGCGCCGACCCTCGAGGTCGAGCGCGTCCTCGGAGTCCAACCACAGGTTCGGGTCCCACGGCAGGACGCCGAAGACCCGACGGTCGGTGAGCTCCTCGAGCTGGCGCAGCCCCGGCTCCAACAGGCCGAGCGAGCCCCGGAACTTGTTGATCACCCAGCCCTCGATCAGCTCCTGGTCGGCGGGCTCGAGCAGCGCGAGCGTGCCGGCCATCGCGGCGAAGACGCCGCCGCGATCGATGTCGCCGACCACGATCGTCGGCAGGTCGGCGTGCCGGGCCAACCCCATGTTGACGTAGTCACCGGCGCGCAGGTTGATCTCGGCGGGGCTGCCGGCGCCCTCGGCCACCACGACCTCGAAGCGCGAAGCGAGGTCGTCGAACGCCGCGTGCGCGGCACGGGCGAGGTGGGTGCGCCCAGCCTCCCAGTTGGTCGAGTCGATCGCCCCGGACGGGTGTCCCATCAGCACGACGTGGCTGCGCTGGTCGCTGCCGGGCTTGAGCAGCACCGGGTTCATCGCCGGCTCGGGCGTCACCCGGGCGGCGAGGGCCTGGATCCACTGGGCGCGGCCGATCTCGGCCATCCGCCCGTCCGGGCCGGCGCACACCATCGAGTTGTTCGACATGTTCTGTGCCTTGTACGGCGCCACCGCGACGCCCCGCCGGGCGAACGCCCGGCACAGACCGGTGGTGACCACGCTTTTGCCGGCGTCCGAGGTGGTGCCGGCGACCAGCAGGCCGCTCACGCGGCAGCTCCCGGGGCGCGGAGGAGGTAGACGTCCATCACCCAACCGCTGGACTGCTTGGCCCGTCGCCGAGCCGTCTCGATCTCGGTGCGCACCTCGGCCACGACTCCCGCCACCAGCTCCTCGCTCGGGGCGCCGAGGTTGGCGCCCCACCAGATCGACCAGTCTTCCAGGCCGGTCAGGTCGAGGGTGCCGGTGAGCATCACGACGAGGTTGGTCTGTCCGGCGGCGATCGCGGCATCGCGTCCGCGGGCGGTGGTGACGTGCACGGGCGCGCCGATCGGGTGCAGCACGATCCGGTGCCGCGCCGCGAGCAGCTGCGGTGCGCTGATCCCCGGCACGACGGTGAACTCAGGATCGAGCGTGGCCACGATCCGGAGGGTCGAGTCGTACAGCGCCGGATCGCCCCAGACCAGGAAGCCCGCCCGGCCGCCGCGCTCGGTCAGCACCGCCCGGTACGCCTCGGTGCGTGCGTCGTGCCAGTCCCGCACCGCCGCCGGATAGTCGGCCGGGTCGTCCCGATCACGTTCCGGGTCGGCGACGACGACCAGCTCGACGCCGTACGCCCGGCAGACCGCGCGGCGCACCGCCAGCAGGGCGTCGTCGGGCCCCTTGGCTGCGGCGACCACGTAGTCGCAGGCCCGCAGGGCGTCGACCGCTTCGGCGGTCAGCTGGGTCGGACCCATCCCCATCCCGATCGCGCTGATTCGGGCCGGAGCGCTCACTCGCGGTCCTCGAGATCGCCCTCGACCTCGAGGTAGACCTGCTGGAGGGCGGCCATCACCTCGGGATCCGGTTCGGCCCAGAGCCCACGGGTGGACGCCTCGTGCAGCCGCTCGACGATGCCGCGCAAGGCCCACGGGTTCGACTGCCGCAGGAACGCCTGGTTCGTCTCGTCGAGCACGTACTCGGTGGCTAGCTTCTCGTACATCCAGTCGTGCACCACGCCGGCCGTCGCGTCGAAGCCGAACAGGTAGTCCACGGTCGCCGCGAGCTCGAAGGCCCCCTTGTAGCCGTGCCGCTGCATGGCGGAGATCCAGCGCGGGTTGACCACCCGGGCACGGAAGACCCGCGCGGTCTCCTCGGCCAGCGTCCGGGTGCGGATCGCATCGGGCGTGGTCGAGTCACCGACGTAGGCTCGCGGGTCGGAGCCGGTCAGCGCGCGGACGGTCGCGACCATGCCGCCGTGGTACTGGAAGTAGTCGTCGGAGTCGGCGATGTCGTGCTCGAGGGAGTCGACGTTCTTGGCCGCGACCTTGATCCGACGGTAGTTGGCCCGCATGTCGTCGGCGGCCGGGACACCGTCCAGGTCGCGGCCGTAGGCGAAGCCGCCCCACGCGGTGTAGACCTCGGCGAGGTCGGCGTCGTCGCGCCAGGTCCCGGACTCGATCACCTGCAGGATCCCGGCGCC
Source organism: Nocardioides sp. JCM 18999 (assembly GCF_055391175.1). Taxonomy (NCBI): domain Bacteria; kingdom Bacillati; phylum Actinomycetota; class Actinomycetes; order Propionibacteriales; family Nocardioidaceae; genus Nocardioides; species Nocardioides sp. JCM 18999. The sequence goes on along the minus strand of NZ_AP043887.1, from coordinate 1,690,814 downwards.
GTAGGAGCCGGGCTTGGAGCCGAAGATCCGCGTCGTTGCCCGGCGCTCGTCGCCGTGGCTGGCCCGATCGGCCTCGGCGTGGGCACGGACGAAGTTGCAGTCGTCCGGCTCGTCGAGCCCGGCGACCAGCCGGACGGCGTCGTCGAGCATCGCCACCACGTGCGGGAACGCGTCGCGGAAGAACCCGGAGATGCGGACGGTGACGTCGATCCGGGGCCGGCCGAGCTCCTCGAGCGGTACGACGACGAGCTCGCGCACCCGTCGGGACTGCTCGTCCCACTCCGGACGCACGCCCAGCAGGGCCAGCACCTCGGCGATGTCGTCGCCGCTCGTGCGCATCGCGCTCGTTCCCCACACGGAGAGCCCGACCGACGTCGGGTAGTCGCCGGTCTCGGACAGGTAGCGCTCGATCAGGGAGTCGGCCATCGCCTGGCCGGTCTGCCAGGCGAGCCGGCTCGGCACCGCGCGCGGGTCGACGGTGTAGAAGTTGCGGCCGGTGGGCAGCACGTTGACCAGTCCACGCAGCGGCGAGCCGCTCGGGCCGGCCGGGACGTAGCCGCCGGCGAGGGCGTGGACGATGGCGTCGAGCTCGTCGGTGGTCCGGCCCAGGCGTGGCACCACCTCGGTGGCGGCGAAGGTCAGCACCTGCCGCACCGCCGGGTCCTCGTGCAGACGCGCCACCGCCGCCGGGTCCCACTCGGCCTTCTCCATCGCCTCGACCAGCTCCCGCGCCTGCGCCTCGACGGCGTCCACGTCGACCGTCCCGGTGGTCTCGAGACCGAGCGCCGTCCGCAGGCCCGGGACCGCATGCCCGACACCGCCCCAGACCTGCCCGGCGCGGAGGATGGCGAGCACCAGGTTGACCCGGGCCTCGCCCGTCGGGGCCGCGCCGAGCACGTGCAGCCCGTCGCGGATCTGGGCGTCCTTGATCTCGCACAACCAGCCGTCGACGTGGAGCAGGAAGTCGTCGAACTCCTCGTCGTCGGGCCGTTCCTCGAGGCCGAGGTCGCGGTGCAGCTCGGCGGCGTGCATCAGCTGCCAGATCTCCCCGCGGATCGCCGGCAGCTTGGCCGGGTCCATCGTCGAGATCTTGTCGTACTCCTCGAGCAACGCCTCCAACCGGGCGATGTCGCCGTAGGACTCGGCGCGCGCCATCGGCGGGACGAGGTGGTCGACGATCGTGGCGTGCGCGCGGCGCTTCGCCTGGGCGCCCTCGCCCGGATCGTTGACCAGGAACGGGTAGACCAGCGGCAGGCTGCCGAGGGCTGCGTCGGGGCCGCAGGAGGCGGACAGGGCGGCGTTCTTGCCGGGCAGCCACTCCAACGAGCCGTGCTTGCCCAGGTGAACGACGGCGTCGGCCCTGAACCCGTGCTCCAGCCAGCGGTAGGCGGCCAGGTAGTGGTGCGTGATCGGCAGGTCGGGATCGTGGTAGATCGCGACCGGGTTCTCGCCGAAGCCGCGCGGCGGCTGGATCATCAGCACCACGTTGCCCGCGCGCAGGGTGGCGATCACGATCTCGTTGGCGTCGTTGACGAACAGCTGCCCGGGGGCGGGCCCCCACGCCTCGGTCATCGCCGCACGCAGGTCGCCCGGCAGGTCGGCCGTCCAGGTGGCGTAGTCGGCAGGGGAGATCCGGACGTGCGCGTCGGTCAGCTGGGCCTGGGTGAGCCACTCCTCGTCCTGGCCGCCGGCAGCGATCAGGGCGTGGATCAGCGCGTCTCCGGCGGCGGTCTCGTCGGCCAGGTCCAGCAGCCGGGCGACCTCACCGGCTCCGACGTCGTACCCGTCCTCGCGCAGACGGCGCAGCAGCCGGATCGCCGAGACGGGCGTGTCCAGGCCGACCGCGTTCCCGATCCGGGCGTGCTTGGTCGGGTACGCCGACAGCACCAGGGCGATCCGCTTCTCCGCGTTGGGCGTGTGCCGGAGCACCGCGTGGTTGACGGCGATCCGGGCGACCCGGGCCGCGCGTTCCGGATCGGCGACGTAGGCGGGAAGGCCCTCGTCGTCGATCTCCTTGAACGAGAACGGAGCGGTCGTGATCCGACCGTCGAACTCGGGGATCGCGATCTGGGTGGCGTAGTCGAGCGGGCTGACGCCGTCGTCGGACGCCTCCCACTCGGCGCGGCTCGACGTCAGGCACAGGCCCTGCAGGACCGGGATGTCGAGGGCTGCCATCCGGGCGACGTCCCAGGACTCGTCGTCCTCGCCCGCGCTCGCCCCGGCCGGGACCGATCCGCCGGAGGCCAGCACGGTCACGACCAGCGCGTCCAGGGTCGCCAGGGCGTCGTACAACGCGTCCGGTGCCGAGCGGAGGGAGCCGGCGAAGATCGGCACCCCGACCGCGCGCCCGGTCGTATCGATCGCATCGGCCAGGGCGTGGGCGAACGCGTTGTTCCCGCTGGCCTCGTGCGCCCGGTAGTAGAGCACCCCGATCCGCGGCAAGCCGGGGACAGGCTCCCGGGAGAAGCCCCACTCGGGGACGGCGGAGGGAGGTTCGAATCCTTCACCTGTCAGCAGGACGGTGTCCGACAGGAAGGCGTGCAGCTGGGCCAGGTTCGCCGGGCCGCCCTCGGCGAGATAGCGGTGCGCCTCGGCGGCGACCCCGATGGGCGCGGTGGAGAGCTCCATCAGCTCGGCGCTCGGCTGCTGCTCCCCGCCCAGGACGACGACGGGGGCGGCCAGGTCACGGACCCCCGGCCAGAGGTCGTGCGGCGATCCGAGCAACCGAACCACGACGAGGTCGGCATCGCCGACGGCGGCTGTCAGCTCCGCCTCCGTGGACCGGGCCGGGTTGAGCCAGCGGTAGGCGGCGCCACTGGCGCGTGCGGAGAGCAGATCGGTGTCGGACGTGGACAGCAGCGCGATGCGCACGGTTCCTCCTGCGGGGTTCTCGCCCCGGGTATCGGTCGGATCGGCCCGTGCGCAGTGTCTGGCTGCGTCCCGACGAGACGGGGAGTCTCGGCGTGACATCACAGTGGCGGAACCGCCCCGGAATCGAACCGGGTTCCTGCCGCACGGGTGTGAGGGGAGCCTAGCGTGCGGTCGGGGTTGTAACTTGGGCGCCGTGCGCGTTGCTCTCGCTCTCGGTGCCGGTGGCGCCCGCGGCTATGCCCATATCGGTGTGATCAACGAGATCCGCAGTCGAGGACACGAGATCGTCGCGATCTCCGGCTCGTCGATGGGGGCCATGGTCGGCGGGATGACTGCTGCCGGTCACCTCGACGAGTTCAGCTCCTGGGTCTCGGGGCTGAGCAGGCGTGACGTGCTCCGACTCGTCGACCCGCACCTGTCCGTTCCAGGTGTGATCACCGCCGAGCGGCTCTTCGCCGAGATCCACGCCATCGCCGGGGACTGTCGGATCGAGGACTTCGACATCTCGTTCACCGCCGTCGCGACCGACCTGCGGGCGCGGCGTGAGGTCTGGTTCCAGCGTGGTGAGCTCGTCTCCGCGCTGCGCGCCTCGGTCGCGATGCCCGGCGTCTTCACCCCGGTCGTGCTCAACGGACGCCTGCTCGGCGACGGCGGCGTGCTCAACCCGGTGCCGATCGAGCCCACCGCTGCGGCCGGCGCCGAGATCACGATCGCGGTCTCCCTGCACGGCAACCGGTTCGCGCACTCCGCGGCCCTGCCGACTCAGGAGGAGGCGGAGCCGTCGTGGCGCGAGACCATGGTGGACAAGGTCCGTGAACGCCTGGGCCGGCCCCCGTCCGAGGCCGCGGAACCGGACCCGGACGCCGCGCTGTTGAACGGGATCAAGATCGCGGACGTGATGGGCCTGTCCAACGACGCCACCCAGGCGCTGGTGATCCGCTACCGGATGGCCGGCAACCCGCCGGACCTGCTGATCTCGGTGCCCGGCAACGCCGCCGGCACGCTTGACCTGCATCGCGGCAAGGAGATGATCGAGCTCGGTCACACGCTGGCCGTGCAGGCGCTTGACGCGGCGGATCTCTGAGCCCCGTGGACGTGTGGAACGCGGTCTTCTGGGGAGCGTTCTCCTCGGCCGCGCTCTTCGTGGGACAGGCGTTGGCCGGTCCGATGGGCAGGTCCAACCGGGCGGTCGGTCTGATGATGGGTTTCGGTGCGGGCACGATGCTCAGTGCCGTCGCCTACGAGCTCATCCCGGAGTCGACCCTGGAGCACGGGCTCGCGGTCGGAGCCTCCTGCCTGGTCGGCGCGTTCGCCTACTACGTCGGGGATCGGATCGTCGACGGCAACGGCGGTGAGGACCGCCAGCGGATCACGTCGAGCGAGGGCGGCTCCGGTGCGGCGATGTTCATCGGCGCCCTGCTGGACGGGATTCCCGAGGCGCTGATCCTCGGGATCGGGCTGGCGGCCGGGGGCCCGATCAGCGTCGCCTTCGTCGCGGCGATCTTCGTCTCCAACGTCCCGCAGGGTCTGGCCGGGACGACCAGCCTCCAGGACGCCGGGTACACCGGCCGACGGATCGCCGGCATGTGGGGTGCCCTGACCATCGCCTGCGCCGTCACTGCCGCCGCCGGCTACCTGGTGGCGGACGCGTTGCCGATGACCGGCCTCTACGCCCAGGGCTTCGCCGGCGGCGCCGTGCTGGTCATGCTCGCGGACTCGATGATGCCCGAGGCGTTCGAGCACGGCGGCCGCTCGGTCGGGCTCCTGACCGTGGTCGGGTTCCTCGTCGCCGGCGCGCTCTCAGTGCTCCAGTAGTCGCCGTTCCGGGTTCGGCACGGCGGCGAGCAGGAGTCGGGTGTACGGGTGCTCGGGCTGGTGCAGCAGACGCTCCGTCGGGCCGCTCTCGACGACGTCACCGGACTTCATCACCAGGACGTCGTCGCAGACGTACCGGACCACGGCGAGGTCGTGGCTGATGAAGAGCAGCCCGACCCCGGTCCGGCTGCGGATGTCGCTGAGCAGGTTGAGCACCTGCGCCTGGACCGAGACGTCGAGGGCCGAGACGGCCTCGTCGAGCACCAGCACGGCCGGATCGACGGCGAGGGCGCGTGCGATGGCGACTCGCTGCCGTTGCCCGCCCGAGAGGCTGCGCGGCAGCGCGGCGGCCTCCCGCTCGCCCAGGCCGACCTGCTCGAGGAGGGCCAGGAGGCGGGTGCGCCGCTCACTCCTGGACAGGGTGGTGTGCAACCGCAGCACCTGGTCGATCGCGGTGCCGACCGGCACCCGCGGGTCGAGGGAGAGGTAGGGGTCCTGGAAGACGATCTGGACCGCCTTGGCCCGTTCGAGCCGCGCCGCCCGGCCGCGCTGTCGGGCAGCGACGTCACGCCCGCGGATGAGAACGCGGCCCGCGTCGGGCTGCTCGAGCCCGACCACGATCCGGGCGGTCGTGGTCTTGCCGGAGCCGGACTCGCCGACGATGCCGAGCGAGCCACCGGCCTCGAGCCGGAAGGACGCGTCGCGGACGGCGACGACGTCGATCCCGCGGGTGCGGTACGTCTTGTGCAGGCCTTCGACCTCCAGCAGCGGCGTGGTCACGAGGCATCCTTCTGGGTCAGCAGGCAGCGGTTCGCCCGGTCGCCGTGGGCGACGAGGTCCGGTGCGGTGGCGGTGCAGGGGGTCTCGACCCGGTCGCACCGGGAGGCGAACGCGCACCCGGTCGGTTCGGTGAGCAGGCTCAGGGGAGTGCCTCGGATCGGCTCGAGCCGCTGGTGGGACTGCTCGAGTCGTGGGGTGGACCCGATCAGTCCGGCGGTGTACGGGTGCTGCGGAGTGTGGAACAGGTCGAGCGCCGGAGCCTGCTCGACCACCTGCCCGGCGTACATCACGTAGACCCGGTCGCAGACCGAGGCGGCGAGGTCCAGGTCGTGGGTGATGAACAGCATCCCCATCTGCTGCTCCCGCTGCAGCCGCTGCAGGATCCCGACGATCTCGGCCTGGGTGGTGACGTCGAGCGCGGTGGTGGGTTCGTCGCACAGCAGCAGGCGGGGCGAGCTCATCAGGGCGCCGGCGATCATCACCCGCTGCAGCATCCCGCCCGACAGCTCGTGCGGGAACTGCTCGAGGTGCCGCTCCGGGGCGGGCAGGCCGACGGCGGTGAGCAGGTCGAGGGCCCGTGTCCGGGCTTCGGCCACGTCGCCCTTGCTGGCGTAGCGGGTCGACTCGAGCAGGTGCTCGCCGATCCGGCGCAGCGGGTTGATCCCGGCTCGGGGGTCCTGGAAGACCATCGAGACGTCCTCGGTGCGCAGCCGGCGCAGCTGGGCGGGTGAGGCGGAGAGCACGTCGAGGCCGTCGACGGTGACACGGCCCTCGACCTGCGCGGCCCGGGGGAGCAGCCCCAGCGCGGCGCGTGCGGTGACCGACTTGCCCGAACCGGACTCGCCGACCAGCCCGACGACCTCGCCGGCCCGGACCTGGAGGTCGACCCCCGCCAGCACCGGGCGCTTGGCCACCGCGGGAAGGCGGAGCGACAGGTCGGAGATCTTCAGCAACGGCTCGCTCATGAGTCCCTCCTGGCGATTCGGTCGCCGAGCTCTTCGCCCAGCACGTTGAAGGCGACGACGGTGAGGATCACCGCGGTCGAGGCGACGACGGCGGTGAGCGGTTCGCCCAGCAGGACGGCGCCGCGGCTGTCGTTGATCATCGCGCCCCAGTCCGCGGTCGGCGGTTGGATGCCGAGACCGAGGAACGACATCGCCGCGAGGTCGAGCAGCGCGTAGCCGAACATCACGGTCGCCTGGGCCAGGATCAGCGGTGCGATGTTGGGCAGCACCCGACGTACGGCGATGTCGGGTCCGCTGAACCCCTGGACGGCGTAGGCCGCGACGAAGGGACGGGTCCGGGCGGTCAGCACCATCCCACGCACCTGGCGGGCGATGAACGGCGTGTAGGCGAGCGCCATCGCGACGATCGGCGCGACCAGCCCCTTCCCGAACAGGGCGACCGCCAGGATCGCCAGCAGCAGCGCGGGGAAGGCGAACCCGATGTCGAGGATCCGGCTGATCACCGCGTCGACGCGACCACCGCGCCACCCGGCGACGAGGCCGACCAGGGCGCCGAGCAGCGTGGCGGTCACGACGACGGTGAGCGGTCCGACCAGGCTGGTCCGGGAGCCGTAGACGAGGCGCGAGAACGTGTCCCGGCCGACCTGGTCCGTGCCGAGCCAGTGCTCGGCGCTCGGCCCGCTGAGGACGTTGCGCAGGTCGGTCGCCTCGGGGTCGTGGGTGGCGATCAGGGGCGCGAAGAGGGCTGCGACGACGAGGGCGATCAGGACGGTCGCCGAGGCGATCACGAGCCAGTTCCCGCCCCAGGCGCGCAGCCGGGCCGAGCGCGTGGGGCCGACCAGGGTCGGCGCGATCGCGGTCATCGGGCTGCCGCCCCGGCCAGGGTGCGCGGATCGATCAGCGGCTGCACGAGGTCGACGACGAGGTTCACCAGCACGAAGGCTCCTACGACGATGAGGACGATCGCCTGGACGACCGGGAAGTCGGACTTGTTGACCGACTGGATGAGCAGCGAGCCGAGCCCGCTGAGTCCGAAGGCCGACTCGACCACCGCGCTGCCGACCAGCAGGCCGGCCACCAGGAGGCCGGAGATCGTCGTGATCGGGCCGAGAGCGTTGCGCAGCACGTGCCGTCGGACGACGGTGCCGCGGGGGACCCCGCGGCTCATCGCGACCTCGACGTGCTCGCGTCCGAGCTCCTCGAGCATCGCCGACCGGGTCACGCGCCCGACCAGCGCGATGAAGGTCAGCGACAGCGAGATCGCCGGCAGCACGAGGTGGTGGATCCGGTCGAGCAGACCCTCACCGGCGCCGAACGTGGGGAACCAGCCCAACCGGACCGCGAAGAGCGAGATCAGCAGGATCGACGCCACGAACGACGGGACGGCGGCCAGCACCGTGGTCCCGACCAGCGTCACCCGGTCGGCCCAGCGGCCCGCGTTGAGCGAGGCGGTGATCCCGGCCGCCAGACCGACGAGCAGGATCACCACCAGCGACATCACCATCAGCAGCAAGGTGGTGCCGAGCCGGGCTCCGATCAGGGTGGAGACCTGCTCGCGGAACTGGAAGGAGATCCCCAGGTCCCCGCGCAGGACGGCACCGAGCCAGTCGAGGTACTGCGTCAGGAACGACTGGTCGAGCCCGTACTGCTGCTCGAGCGCCGCCATCGCCTCCGGTGACAAGGTGCGACCCTGCGTGAGCAGGTCGACCGGGTCGCCGGGGGCGAGGTACATCGAGGCGAAGACCAGGAACGACGCGACGAGCAGTGTGATCACGACCCCGAGAAGTCGTGACCCCACATAGCGGACGGCAATCACAGGGAGGGCCGCCAGGCGTCGGAGGTGGTGAGACCGAGGCTGCTCTCGAGCGCGGCACCGAGGTGGAACACCGTGGTGTCGTCGTACGTGCGACCGACGATCTGGACGCCTGTCGGCACGCCGGCCGCGCCGATGCCGGACGGCACCGACAGGACGGGGCAGCGTCCGATGATGTTGAACGGCATCGTCATGACCGCGTCGTACATCGAGACCGGACCCGAGTCGTTCGGGATCAGGTCTGCGGCGACGCGCGCCTCGGCCGGGATCCGGGGAGCCGCGACCGTCGGCGCCAGCAGGGCGTCGTAGGTCTCGAGCAGCTCGGCGAGCGGACGGTAGAACTCCACCTCGCCGGTGAGACCGGCAGCGTAGTCGCGCGGCACGATCGCGGCCCGGGCGAACTCCTTGGTGTAGTCCATGACCAGGTCGGCGACGGCCTCGTCGAGGACCTGCCCGGCGAACGCACCCATGCCGGGGCCGAGGTGGGTCCAGGCGATCTCGAGGATCTGCTCCCGGGTCCACGGCAGCGTGACCTCGTCGACCGTGACCCCTGCGGCGCGCAGCGCGTCGGCGGCGGCCCGGGTGTTCGCCACGACCGCGTCGTCGAGGAGGTAGTCACCCAGGTTGAGGCAGAGCGCGACCCTCATCCCCGCGACGACGGCGGGACTGCCGAGCTGGCCCGGCTGCGTGGGCAGCTCCAGCTTCGGCCGCAGGGTCGCGGGGTCGCCGACCCACGGTCCGGCGAGCACGTTCTGCAGCAGTGCCACGTCGGCGACGCTGCGTCCCATCGAACCGTCGGAGCAGTAGTAGTCGAAGTTGAACGGGGCCAGACCGGGCACCCGTCCCGCCGGCGGCTTGAAGCCGACGACGCCGCACTGCGAGGCCGGGATCCGGATCGAGCCCCCGATGTCGGAGCCGGTCGCCAGCGTCGACATGCCCGCGGCGAGGGCCGCACCCGCCCCGCCCGAGGAACCACCGGGGGTGATCTCCAGGTTCCACGGGTTGCGGGTGACGCCCCACAGCTTGCTGTGGGTGACGACCGTGCAGCAGAACTCCGGCATCGTGGTGCGGCCGTGGACGACCGCCCCCGAGTCCAGCACCCGGTCGACGACCGGGTGCTGGAGCGGCGTGGTCTGGCCCTTGAGGAGCAGCGATCCACCCTCGATGGAGCGGCCGCTGATCACGTGCTCCTCCTTGAGCAGCGTCGGCACGCCCTCCAGGGCCCGCGGCGCGGGGCCGACGCCGGCGTAGCGGCGTTCGGACTCGCGGGCGGCGTCGTACGCCTCGTCGAGCATCTGCTCGGTCAATGCGTTGACCTGGGGCTGGGTCTTGTCGGTCTGGGTGGCCACCGCGTCGAGGAGCTCGACGGGGGAGAGGTCACGCGACCGGAAGAGCGCGAGCGCCTCGGTGGCGCTCAGGTAGGCGAGGTTCATCCCTTGGCACCGATCTTCGCGGCCCACGGGTAGTACAGGTAGTTGATCGACGGGTCGACGCCGGTGATCTTGTCGCCGAGCCACACGCTGGTCGGGAACGAGTAGATCGGCAGCCACGGCAGGCCGTCCATGGCGGCCTTCTCGGTCGCCTCGACCGCGCCGGTCCGGCTCGCGTCACCCAGCGGGGTGGCGACGGCGGTGTTGGCCAGGTCGTCGTACCCCGGCGCGGTCCATCCGCCGTAGTTCGAGAACGAGAACGAACGCAGCGCGGCGAGGTTGTCCATCGGGTCGGCGATCGAGGCGTACCAGGCGGTCAGGAAGAGGTCGTACTTCGCCCGCGCCTTCGGGTCGGCGAAGAGTGCGCCGTACTGGTCGGGAGCGATGGTCTCGATCTTGGCCGTCATCCCGATGCTCTTGGCGGCGTCGGCGATCGCGGTGGCGATCACGTCGGCGGCCTGGAACGCGGGCGTGGACGCGATCACGATCTCTTTGCCGACGACACCGGCCTCCTCGGCGAGCTTCTTCGCCGCGGTGGGGTCGAACGTGTACGACGGCAGCGCGGCCTTGCGGTCGGCGACCTCGCTGTCGGAGGCGCCGGCGGCGGTCCACACGGAGTCCGGGACGATCGAGTCGGCGACCTCGCCGACACCCTGCTCGGCGGCCTGGAGGATGCCCTCGCGGTCGATCGCCATCAGCAGTGCCTGGCGTGCCTTCGGGTCCTTGAGGGTGCCGGTGGTGTTGACGATCTCCGAGATCGTCGAGGTGTTGAGCCCGTAGTAGAGCGAGCCGGGTGCGCCGGCCTTGAGCTGAGCCTGGGCGTTCGCGGGGATCGACCAGCCGCCGTCGACCTCGCCCGCCGTCCAGGCGTTGACCCGGGTGGTCGGGTCGGAGAGGAAGACGAACTTGACCGTCGCGGCCTTCGCCTTGAGGTCGGCGTCCCAGTAGTCGTCGTTGCGGGTCAGCGTGATGTTGTCACCCGGCGTCCAGGACTTGAACGCGAACGGACCGGTGCAGTTCACGCCGGTGGTCGCGTTCCCGTAGTTGGCGCCGGCGGCCATCATCGTCTTGGCGGACTCGACGGTGCCCGCGGCGGTGGCCATGTACTGGTTGAACAACGAGTCCGGGTACTTGGTCTTGACGGTGACCTCGTTGTCGCCGGTCTTCTTGATCGACGCGACGTTCATGTACGCCGCGCCCCAGTACGAGCCGAAGGCGGCGTTGGTGTTGGCGCTCAACGAGAACACGACGTCGTCGGCCGTCATCGGGGTGCCGTCGTGGAACTTCACGCCCTGGCGGATGGTGTAGACCCAGGTGGTCGGGTCGGGGTTCTCGACCTTCTCCGCCAGACCGGGCGAGGTGCTCATGTCGGAGTTCAGCCGCAACAGCGACTCGCAGACGTTCGAGAGCACCGTGTTCGGCGGGTAGTCGTAGGCGTAGAGGTAGGCGAGCGAGAACGGCTCGGCGTAGAGCGACCAGGTGAACGAGTCGATGTCGCCGGTCGCCTTCGGCGTGGTCGCGGTCAGCTCGTAGGCCTTCCCGGAACCGCCGGACTTGTCGGAGTCGTCCGAGCTGCCCGAGCAGGCTGACGTGGTGAGCGCGAGGGCGAGCAGGCCGACGGCAAGGGGTTTACGCATGGTCGTTCCTCCGGGTGTTGGGTACTGCGTGGGTGGTGCTGTCATGGACGAGCTCCCCGCCGACGTACGTGCGGATGACTCGGGTCGAGGCGATCTCGTCCGCCGGGGCGGCGAACGGGTCACGGTCGAGGACCACCAGGTCGGCGTGGTAGCCAGGCCGCAGGTGTCCGGTGCGGTCCTCCTGGTGGTTCACGAAGGCGCTGCCCGCGGTGTAGGCCGTCAGGGCCTGCGCCAGCGTCAGCGCGTTCTCGCTGAAGAACGCCGGCGTGTCGAGGTCGGGGTGTCGGCGGGTGACGGCGACGTGGATGCCCTCGAGCGGGTCGGCACTGCTGACCGACCAGTCACTGCCGGCGGCCAGTCGGGCACCGGCGTCGGCCAGGGCGGCGAACGGGTACTGCCAGGCGGCCCGACGATCGCCGAGGAACGGGATCGTCAGGTCGTCCATCTGCGGCTCGTGGCAGGCCCACAGCGGCTGCATGTTCGCGGTGGTGTCCAGCTCGCTGAAGCGTGCGATGTCGTCGGGGTGGACCACCTGGAGGTGGGCCAGGTGGTGCCGGTTGCCGGACGGGCCGTTGGCCGCACGGGCCGCTTCGACGGCATCGAGCGCTTCCCGCACCGCCCGGTCACCGAGGGCGTGGAAGTGGACCGAGAAGCCCTCGGCGTCGAGCCGGGTCACGTAGGTGAGCAGCGCGTCGGGGTCGACGAACGACAGCCCGGAGTTCTCCGTGGCGCAGCCGCACCCGTCCAGGTACGGCTCGGTCATCGCGGCGGTGTAGGTCTCGGCGACGCCGTCCTGCATGATCTTGATCGCGATCGGCCGGAACCGACCCTCGACCCCGGTGGCGCGGCGGGCGACCAGGCCCTCGACCTGTTCGATCCCGGCTTCGCGGTCCCACCAGAGTGCGCCGACGACGCGGGCCTTGAGCTCGCCCGTCTCCTCGGCACGGCGGTAGGCGTCGAAGAGGTCCGGCATGCCGAAGACGGCGCCGACGGCGGCGTCCTGCCAGGACGTGATGCCGAGGGAGAAGAGGTACTGCTGGGCGACCAGCAACCCCTGGTAGGCGTCCTCGAGACCGGCGGCCGGAGCGTGCTGGACGACCAGGGACATCGCACCCTCGTGCAGCGCACCGGTGGGGAAGCCGTCGGCCTCGCGCTCGATCCGACCGTCGACCGGGTCGGGGGTGGAGGCGTCGATGCCGGCGATCCGCAGCGCCGCCGTGTTGGCCCAGGCGCCGTGGCCGTCGCGGTTGGTCAGGATGACGGGCCGGTCCGGCACGATCGCGTCCAGTGCCTGCCGGGTGGGAACGCCGCCGGGGAAGAACTCCATCTTCCAGCCGCCGCCGAGGATCCACGGCGCATCCGGGTTCGCCGCGGCGTAGGTGGCGATCCGCTCCAGGCACTCCTCGGCGGACTCGGAGCCGTGCAGCTCGCAGCGGATCATGTTGATCCCGGCCATCACGGGGTGGACGTGGGCGTCCTGGAAGCCCGGCAGGAGCAGCCCGCCGTGGACGTCGACCACCTCGGTGCCGGCTTCGGCCAGGGCCAGCACCTCAGCCTCGGAACCGACCCAGGTGATCAGTCCGTCGCGCACCGCGACGGCCCCCGGGATCGAGGACTCCTGGCCGGCGCTGAACAGCCGGGCGTTCACGAAAACGGTGTCCGCGACCACGGTCTCAGATGTGCTCAATGTGATCTCCCTCTCAGATCTCAGCCCGTAACCTAAGCGTCAGTTTCGCTTTAGTCAACGCCATTGACCAACTCGTTGACTAACGAGTTGACTAGGGTGTGCGCACCACTCCAGGGAAGGGGCACGGCATGGCACGGAGCACGTCCGGGAACGGACGGCGGCGAGGCGATCTCAGTCGCGAGGTGATCATCGAGGCCGCGACCGTCGTCGCTGCCGCGGGGGAGAACATCACCTTCCGTGCGCTCGGGGACGCCCTCGGCTCCGACCCGACGGCGGTGTACCGGCACTTCAAGGCCAAGGACGAGCTCGTCCGATGCGTCTACGACCAGCTGATGCTCGGCGCGGTCGAGCGCCTGGACAGCTCAGCGAGCTGGCGCGAGCAGATCCGGCAGCTCGCCGTGATCGCGTGGGAGATCAGTGAGCAGCACCCCTTCATCGGTCGCGATGCCCACATGCTCACCACCGGCGGGCCGGGCGAGCTCGCGAACATCGAGGTGATCCTCGAGCAGCTGCTCTCGATCGGCCTGGACCGTGACGAGGCGGTCCGCTACTACGCCGTGATCGGCGGCTACGTGCTCTCGGTCGCCTCGACGCTCTCCGCGCGCCGGATCAGCGAGCCGGACGTCGACTTCGGCAGGCCCACCGCCTGGCTGTCCGAGCTGGGCAGCATCGACGCGGGGCGCTACCCGGCCATCGCCCAGACCCGCGAGTCGCTGGCGGAGCTGGACATCTACGGCGTCTCGCTGATGGGTGTCGAGGTGCTCCTCGATGCCGCCGAGGCCGCCGCTGCCCGCTCCTGAGCGAGTCAGTTCCCGCTGCTGCTCGCGCTCGGCGAGGGGGTGACGGTGACCGTCACGGTCGGCGCCGGCGTCGGGGTCGACGTGAGAGCCTCGGACGCTGCGGCGAGCGCACTCTCCAGGGCCGACACGGTGGCCGCGTCGACCGTGCCGGTCGGGTCGACGCCGAGCGCCTTCTGCGCCTTGGTCAGCGCCTCGGTGAGCTCAGGTGTCCAGGTGCCGTCGACCGGTCCGTCCCAGTAGCCCAGCAGCGTGAGCGTCTGCTGGAGGGCAGCGGTGTTCGCCGTCGCCTCCTGGGCGGCGGCCCCGCCCTGGGCGAGCAGGTCGGCCGCGAGCGCGTCCTGGCTGGCCTTGTCCAACGTGCCGGTGACCGGGAGCTGGTGGGCCTGCTGGAGGCTCTTGATCGCCGCAACCGTCTCGGGACCGTAGATCCCGTCGACCTCGCCGTCGTAGTAGCCGGTGGAGGCGAGGGAGGTCTGCAGTGCCGTGGTGAAGGCGCGCACGCTCGCCTCGGCCCGCTGGGCCTGGTCGTCGCTGAGGCAGCCGGCGTCGGCAACGAGAGCCAACCAGGAGAGCTCCAGCGCGACCGCGGCCGCGTTGAACTCCTCGGCGGCCTCGTCGAGCGGGGTCTGTTCGGAGATGCCGTCGGCGGCGGTCTCGAACGCCGCCTCGGCCGCGGTGACTCGGCTGACGCTCGAGGCCGGGGCCAGGGGAGTCGGTGAGGGCGTCGTCGCGTCCTGCGTCGCGGTCGAGGTGGCGCCTGCCTGCAGGCTCGCCAGCTGCTGCTGCGCGGTGACCAGCTCCGCCTGGGCGGCCGCGAGCTCCTGGTTGGCTGTCACCGCGGCCTCGGCCTCCGACATCGCCACGTCCTGGGGGTCCTCGAGATCTCGCCCGGCGGTGCGGACGTCACCGACCGTCGGTGCGGTCGCATGCAGCACGTCGCCGTACCGATCCAGAGCGGTGATGTAGGAGGCCGCAGCGGTGCAGAAGGCCTTCGAGGCGGTGTCGAGAGACGACTGGGCGTCGGCGACCGCCTGCTCGGCATCGCTGACGCGAGCCTCGGCCCGCTTCAGCGCGACGTCCGAGTCCGACCCGCCGCAGCCGGTCAGCGCCAGCGCGAACGCCAGCCCGACCCCACCCAGAACCACACCGTGCTTGGGCACCCCGTGCCTCCTCGATCAGTGGTCGCGCAGGATGGTGCCGTAGCCCTCGACCTTGTCGTCCATCCCGTGCTCGCGCATCGCGTGCCACAGCGTAGCCGCGTTGATCGCGACGATCGGCTTGCCGCGCTCGGCCTCGAGCTTGTCGGCCAGGTCGATGAACGAGAGGTTGGTGCCGACCTGGACGATCGCCTCGACCTCGGGACCGTCCAGCTCGTCGACGACCTCACGCAGTCGGTCGTCGGGGACCTTGGCGATGTCCATCGCGGTCGGGCAGCGCAGACCGGTGATCGCGTGCACGTCGAACCCGGCCTCGGTGAAGAAGCGGCCGACCTCGCGGTCGGCGACCGGCTGGTAGGGGGAGAAGACGGAGATCCGCTTCACGCCGAGCGTGCGCAGGGCCTCCCGGCACGAGCTGGCGCCGGTCGTCACCTCCAGCCCGGTGGCCTTCCTGATCCGCTGCTCGAAGGCGGCGTTGCCCTCGACGCCGCCCCAGAAGGTCTCGGCGGACATGCCCATCACCATCCGGTCCGGCTCCGCGGTCAACGTGTCGCGGATCGCGGTGTCGATCGAGCCGCGGATCTGGACCAGGAGCGCCTCGAAGCCGGCATCGCCGGAGATCGTCGGGTCGGCGATGTACATCGAGCCGGCCCGGTAGGCCACGCCTTCGACCCCGGCGCGCCAGTAGTCGTGCTCGACGACCGTGTTGGTGCTGGGAACGATGACGCCGAAGAGCGCTCGGGGAGCGACAGCGTTGGTCATTTCACCTCAATTTCAGCTAGGTGCAGGTCGGCCGCGCGGTGTGCACGGGCGCGTCCGGTGGGTTGGTCGAGCAGAAGCGCGTCGACCAAGAGCGGGGAGACGATCGCCGCGACCATGTCGTCGGCGACCCGGCGCGGCACCCGCGCCGAGGCGAGGACCGCGTGGAACGGGGCGACGAGGTCGGAGACGTAACGGTGCCGGAGCTCCGCCGCCTCCGCGTCCTCGCCGGCGGAGGTGGTGAGCGCCCGCAGGAACGCCGCGACCGGCTTGTCCCGCAGACGGTTGCACAGCAGGTCGACCTCGGCGTGCAGGTCCTCGGCCAGGGAGCCGGCCGTGGCGCGCGGGGCGGTGTGCGCCACGTCGATCAGGGCGGCGAGGACGTCGGTCGGGGTGGCCCAGTGCCGGTAGATGGTCGACCTCGAGACGCCGGTCGCCTGGTGGAGGCGCTGCGCGGTCAGGGCCGAGGCCCCCTCGGTGAGGAGCAGGTCGAGGGCGGCGGTCAGGACCACTTCGGTGGTGTCGCTCGCCGGTCCGGCGGGGCGTCCGATCTTTGGCACGGAGTAAACGATACAAGATGTTCCGGTTATGTGATAGTAATACATCCTGTACCGGAAAATTGGTTCCAGATTCCTGAGGAGAAGACATGCGCCCCCATGTTGAGACGATCGATGAGAAGGACCTTCTCTTCCACATCGCCGAGTTCGAGCACGCCACCGGCACCGCGAAGCAGAAGAACCTCTGCTACGACGAGGAGGACGGCTCGGCGTCGCTGAAGGTCCACTTCACGAGCGACTGGTCCCGTCCGGCCGGCTACCACGCCGCCGAGACCGAGTGGTACGTCCTCGAGGGCGAGGTGAAGATCGGTGACACCGTCCTGCGCGCCGAGGGTTACTGGCACGCCTCCATCGGTGTGTGGACCCCCGAGCTCGAGGTCAAGGAAGGCACCGTCGTCCTGCTGTTCCGCGAGTTCGGTGACTGGACCTTCACCCCCGCGACCGAGGACGCGATCGGCGTGCGCGAGGACCAGAAGCTGATCATCATGCAGACCGCCGAGATGCCGTGGATCGACGTCGTCGACGGCAGCCCGATGCGCTTCGACCTCGGCGGGACCCCCGTCCCCGGTCTCTACATCAAGCTCCTCCACCGCGACGAGAAGACCGGTTTCTACACCCGTCTGATCAAGGCGAAGCCGGGCTGGGTCGAGCACCCGCTCGCGCACCACCCCTGCAGCGAGGAGGCGTACTGCCTCGAGGGCGGGTTCAACTACAGCTTCGGCGACATGTGGCCGGGCACGTACTTCTGGCGTCCGCCGCTGGTCCGCCACGGTGACTTCACCGCGCACGAGACCATGGGCTGCACCTGGATCCTGCGTTCGGACAGCGACCTCGTCGACTGGTACACCGACGACGCCAAGATCGAGATGCAGGGCACCCCGACCAACTGGGGCCCGGACTTCCCGCACAGCATCGCGCCGCAGCCGGTCCAGCCGGTCCGTTCGCGCAGCCTCGGCAAGTGGGAAGACCCGACCTACCAGTGACGCACCCGGTCAGGGTCCGGCCGGCAGGCTGACCTCGACCACCAGACCCCCGGCGGGACGCGGCCTCACGGCCAGCGTCCCGCCGTGGGCGTTCACGATCCGTTGCACGATCGCGAGCCCGAGGCCGACCCCGACCTGCTCGCCGTGCACCCGGTCGGTCCCGCGCCGGAACGGCTCGGTCAGGGTCGTCACGATCCCGGGGTCGACCTGTTCCCCCGTGTTCTCCACCGTCAGTACGGCGACGCCGGACTGAACCCGCGTGCGCACCCGGACCTCGCCGTCGTCGACGTTGTGCACGATCGCGTTGTGCACCAGGTTCATCGTCATCTGGCCGAGCAGCGCGGCGGAGCCCCGGACGACCGCCACCCCGCCGGCGTACTCGAGCGTCACCCGGCTCCGCTCCGCCAGCGGGAGGAGCGACTCCACCGCCTCGTCGACGGTGAGCGACAGATCCACGTCCTCCCACGCGAAAGCGGCGGCCGCATCGGCCCTGCTGAGCATCAGCAGTGCCTCGGTGAGATCGATCGAGCGTGCGTTCAGGGACGCCAGGCGCTCGATCAAGGCATCGACGTCCCGGGCGGGATCCTTGGCGGCGACCTCGAGCAGCGTCTGGGTGATCGCCAACGGCGTGCGCAGCTCGTGGGACGCGTTCGCGGCGAAGCGTTGCTGCTCGGCGACGTGGTCCTCGAGGCGGGCCAGCATCGAGTCGAACGCGTCGGCGAGCTCGCGGAACTCGTCGTTGGGTCCCGGTAGCTCGATCCGGTGGGAGAGCGACCCGGTCGCCGCCCGGCGGGTGGCGGCCGTGATCGGGACCAGGGGAGCGAGCATCCGACCGGCCAGCAGCCATCCGCCGATCAGTCCGACCAGGAGCAGCGCGAGCAGCATCCAGGCGGCCTTCGGCGCGAACGCCTCCCACAGGTCGGAGCGTCCCGGGATGAAGATGCCCGGGATCCCGGCGTTCGGATCGTCGACCCGGACGGCGTCGCGCGGCACGTAGCGGAGCAGGAACACCCAGACCACCGAGATCAGGCCGATGCCGGCGACCATCAGGAAGACGGCATAGCTGAGGGCGAGCTTGAGCCGGACGCTCGCGCCCGGGCGCCTAGGCATCGATCCGGTACCCGACGCCGGGAACGGTGGCGATCACCGCCGGCTCCCCGAGCCGTTTGCGCAGCGCCGAGACGGTGATCCGCACCGCGTTGGTGAACGGGTCAGCGTTCTCGTCCCACGCCCGCTCGAGCAGCTCCTCGGCACTCACCACGCCCCCTTCGGCACTGACCAGCACCTCCAGAACAGCGAACTGCTTCCGGGTCAGCGCCACGTAACGCCCGTCGCGGAAGACCTCCCGCCGGAACGGATCGACCCGCAGGCCGGCGATCTCGCGCACGGGCGGTCGGCTGTGCCCGCGCCGCCGGTCCAGGGCACGGAGGCGGAGCACGAGCTCGGCCAGCTCGAACGGCTTCGTCAGGTAGTCGTCGGCGCCGAGCTCGAACCCGCTGGCCTTGTCGTCGATCCGGTCGGCCGCGGTCAGCATCAGGATCGGCATCCCCGACCCCGAGGCGACGATCCGCCGTGCGACCTCGTCGCCCGACGGTCCGGGGATGTCGCGATCCAGCACCGCGAGGTCGTAGGCGTTGGTGCTGAGCAGCTCGAGCGCCGTGTCACCGTCCCCGGCGATGTCGGCGGCGATCGCCTCGAGGCGCAGGCCGTCCCGGATCGCCTCGGCCATCAGGGGCTCGTCCTCCACGATCAACACGCGCACCGTCCGATCCTAGGCAGGAGGCACCTATCGTCCGCGTATCGATTTCCGCATACGCCCTGGCAACGCGGCGCTCGGTGGACTGGAGCCATGATCCTGCGACTCCTCCCTCTGGTGCTGTGCCTCGCCGGGTGTGCGGCGGTACCGGCGACCGTGGCGGCGCGGCCCGCGGGCGGCCTCGACCCCGGACTCCAGCGGGCCCTGACGGCGGCCACGGCCGCAGCCGCCCGCGACGGGGTGGAGATCACGGTGACCAGCGGCTGGCGGTCGAGGCGCCACCAGGCGCGCCTGTTCGCCGAGGCGGTGACGACGTACGGATCGGAGGCGGAGGCGGCTCGGTGGGTGGCGCGGCCCGGTACCTCGGTGCACGAGGCGGGCCAGGCCGTGGACGTCGGCCCCGACGCTGCCGAGGAATGGCTCGACACCCACGGCCGTGCCTACGGGCTGTGCCGGATCTACGCCAACGAGCCGTGGCACTTCGAGCTCCGCCGCGGGGCCGAGCGCAACGGCTGCCCCACCCCCTACACCGACCCGACCCAGGATCCGAGGTTGCGATGACGCCCGAGTACAGCTGGTGGTTCTCCTGGCTGGCGCCGTACCGCGGCGACCTCGCTCAGGTCGCCCTCTTCCTCCCCGTCGCTCTCGCCGCCGTGATGGCACTCGCGGTGGTCCGCCGGTGGCGTGGACAGCCCGCCGGCCGGGCGTGGGGTCGGTCGTTGTGCGAGGTGATGATCGTCCTGGGGACAGCGCCCTTCATCTGGCTCACCCTGCAGCCGGGCAGCGAGCCCGGCCGGGTCGGTGCCGTCAGTCTCGCGCCGCTCGAGGACCTGCAGACGATGCCGCCGTACCAGGTGGTCGGCAACCTCGCCGTCTTCGCCGCCCTGGGGTTCTTCGGCCCGCTCCGGTTCACCGCGCTGCGCTCGGTGCCCCGGGTGCTGCTGGTCGCCGCACTGGGCTCGATCGCCATCGAGACGGCCCAGTACGTGCTCCGGATCGACCGGGTCTCCTCGGTCGACGACGTGCTGCTCAACACGGCCGGCGCGGGCCTGGCGGCGATCCTCGCCGCGCCGGTGTGGGGCCGGACCCGGATTCGTCGGCCGACTCTGGAATGCTGAGCGCTTCACCGTGGTGGTGACGGTCGCAGCAGGAGGTGTGGATGAGCGAGATCGCGGGGGAGCTCACCCGCGTCAACGACGCGTTCTCCCAGCCGACCCTGACCCTGCTCCACCAGCGTCAGGCACCGGTCGTGATCACGATCTTCCGGGCGGCCTTCGGGCGCAACAACCGGCCGATCCCGACCGCGCGACTGCACGTCCAGGTCGACGAGCACCTCGCCGAGTTCCGGCACGCCGGCGAGACCGATCTGCCCAGCGGGACCGGGCGCGAGATCTGCCAACGCTGGATGCGCGGCCAGTGGCTGGTGCGGTCCTTGGACGAGCTCGGCAACGAGGTCTACTCCCTGACCTCCCACGCCCAGCAGGCACTCGAGCTGGTCAAGAACCTCGCCCGGGACCGGGCCACGCTCAGCGAGCACCGGATCGCGACGATCCTCGGCACCGTCCGTCGGTTCAACTCCGAGGCCAACCCGGACCGGACGACGCGGGTCTCCATCCTCAACGCCGAGATCGCCCGGCTGCAGGCCGAACGGGACCGGCTGGTCGACGGCGCCGACATCGTCAGTGCCACCGAGGACTACATGTCCGAGGGATTCACCGAGCTGCTCTCCCTGATCTCGGCGCTGCCGAGTGACTTCGCCCGGGTCGAGGAGCGGTTCGCCGGGATCCGCGGCGCCGTGCTGGCCGCCTTCCGTGCCGAGGACCGACCGGCCGGTGAGGTGATCGACGACTACCTCGCTCGCGCGGACGCGCTGATGACCGCCACCCACGAGGGCCGCGCCTTCGAGGGGGCCTTCGCCCTGCTCCGCGACGACGCCCTGGTCACCCAGCTGCGCGAGGACCTGAACGCGCTCCTGGACCACCCGCTCTCGGACCGCATCCTCGGCGAGGCCGAGCGGACCGAGCTGCGCGGCACCGTCCGGCTGGTCCGCGACGGTCTCGACCGGGTCCTCACCCAGCGCTCCCGGGTGACGGCCACGCTCAAGGAGTACATCGTCTCCCACGACACCGCGCGCGACCGGGAGCTCGAGCAGACCCTGCGCGCGGTCGAGTCCGAGCTGATGACCTGGTTGGCCACGACCGGGCCGCGGGCCACCCACGAGATCCAGCTGCTTCCGGCTCGGGCGAGTGTCGACCACCTGCGTGAGCGCTTCTACGACCCGGCCGACGACCTGCTGCCGGACCGGATCGAGGTCGCCGACCCCAACGACGCACCGCCGGTCACCCTCGCCGAGCTCAAGGGCCAGGGCGGACCGCAGCTGAGCACGCTCCGCGACCGGCTCGACGCCACGTTGACGTCGCTGACGCCGGCGGGGTCGCTCGGCGAGCTGTTCGACTCCCTCGAGCCCTCCCTGCGCCGGCCCGTCGAGATCTTCGGTCTGCTCCACCTCGCCGCCGATCGTGGGTGGTCGAACGAGGAGGCCACGGAGGCGTTCGCGACCATCCGCTCCGACGGCTCCCGCCGTGCGTTCGCCCTGCCCCGCACCCCGTTGCCCGACCCGGACCTCCGAGGAGGCGAGACTTCCGCATGACACTCGACAGCGACGTCACCGACGTGACCGAGACCAACGACGTCATCGACGACCCGATCTCCCTGTTCGAGGGTGACGAGGGCGGGCTCGAGTTCGGTCAGCGTCACGCGCTCGTGACGCTGCTCAAGCAGCGCTTCATCAGCGCCCGCACCCACCCGCGCGACTGGGCCGTCCTGGTCGACCACGAGCGGGTGCTGCGCTCCCGGCTCAACGACCTCTTCCTCGACCTCCAGGTCGACCGCGTCCGCGAGGTCGCATGGAAGCGGCAGGCGACCTCGGAGACGGGCTCGCGCTTCCCGACGCTGCTGCACGACACCGCCTGGACGCGCGAGGAGACGGTCGTCCTGATCCACCTGCGCGACCGCCTCCGCGCCGGCCTGGCGACCGGCGACGTGAAGGTCTACGTCGACCGCGACGACATCGTCGAGTACGTCGCCAGCTTCCGGCCGCTGCACGCGACCGACGAGGCGGGGGACGAGAAGCGCGCTCGCAACGCCGTGGCCAGCATCGTCAAGACCGGACTGCTCATCCCGGCCGGCAGCGAGGACCGGTTCGAGATCAGCGAGGCGGTCGAGTCGCTGCTGCCGCTGGAGCTCCTCCAGGAGCTGTTGGAGTCCCTGCAGCGCGCCAACGGCGCCGACACGTTCGTGGTGGTCGACGAGCCCACCGGTCTGTTCGAGGAGTGAACCAGTGACGATCGACGGACTCTTCGCCCGCGAGGTCGTGGCCACGCCGGCCGACGACACCATGCAGTGGCGCGCAGCGCTGCTCCAGCTGGTCAACTGGGGCGGCTTCGGGGGCCTCACCACCGTGCCCCTGCGTGGCGACACCACGATGATCTCCGGCGCCTCCGGGGTCGGCAAGAGCACGATCCTCGACGCCTACACGGCCCTGATGATGCCGTCGGACACCAAGTTCAACGGCGCTTCCAACGACGCCGTCGCCGGCCGTGCCCGCGGCGTGGGCCAGCGCAACCTGCTCTCCTACCTGCGCGGTGCGGTCGACGTGATCGACGACCCGCGCACCGGGCGTCCCGTGGAGAAGCTGCTGCGCGGCAAGGGCGCCGACACCTGGGGCGCGGTCGCGATGACCTTCGTCAACGACGAGGGCGGCCGGTTCACCGTGCTGCGGACCTACTACGTCCCGCGGCGGGCGACCCGGTCGGGCGAGGTGCAGATGCAGCTCGCCACCTTCGACGGCCCGCTCCCGCTGGACACGCTCGAGGTCGCCGTACCCGAGCGGTTCCACGCCAACGTGCTGAAGAAGCTCTACCCCGGTGTCCGGGTGCACCAGACCTACGCCGAGTTCTCCGCCGTGCTCTACGCCCGGCTCGGGATCGGCGCCAACGGTGACGGCGCCAAAGCGCTGCGCCTGCTCGCCCGGATCCAGGCCGGCAACCAGGTCCGCAGCGTCGACGAGCTCTACAAGGACATGGTCCTCGAGCGGCCGTCCACCTATGCCGCGGCCGACCGGGCGATCGAGCACTTCGACGACCTCGAGACCGCGTACTCCGCGATGCGGACCGAGGAGCAGAAGCTCGAGCTGCTCAGTCCGATCAGCGGGCTGCACGACCGGATGGTCACCGGACGCCGACGCCT
The DNA here is from genome assembly GCF_055391175.1 of Nocardioides sp. JCM 18999. Lineage (NCBI taxonomy): Bacteria > Bacillati > Actinomycetota > Actinomycetes > Propionibacteriales > Nocardioidaceae > Nocardioides > Nocardioides sp. JCM 18999. The sequence goes on along the minus strand of NZ_AP043887.1, from coordinate 1,667,556 downwards.
GGCGGAGCTGGACTCCTTCGGGGTCACGCTCGCCGGGGACACCCCGGTCCGGCTCTGGCTGCTCCGCACCCACCAGCAGCTGCTCCAGACCGCCGTGGGGGCGAACCGGCAGGCCCGCACGGCGGCGGCCGAGTCGTTGGCCGCGACCGCGGCGAGCGAGGCGTCCCTGCTCGGCGACCTCGAGACGGCCAAGGAGGCGCACCGCGCCGCCGGTGGCGGCACCCTGCAGTCGCTGGGTCTCGCCGTCGAGCAGGAGGAGGTCATCCGCGAGGACCGCCGCGGCCGCCGCACCGTGCTGCAGGACCGCCTCCTGCCCCTGGTCGACGTGGCCGACCGGAACGCGCCCGACCTGGACCACGTGCTGTCCACGGCGAAGCGCTTCGGCGCGTTCCAGGAGCAGGCCCGCGCCTGGCTCGAGAAGTCGAGGGAGGAGGCCGACGCGCTCACCCGGGAACGTGACCAGGTCCGTGACCGGCGGTACCCGCTCAACGTCCGCCAGCGTGAGCTGCGCGAGGAGCGCGGGTCGATGGAGAACCGCGCCAGCCGGATGCCGACCCGGATGCACGAGCTGCGCAGCGAGGTCGCCCACGCGACCGGTCTCGACCCGGACGAGCTGCCCTTCGTCGCCGAGCTGATCGACGTCGCCCCCGAGGAGAGCGGCTGGCGCACCGCGATCGAGACCGTGCTCGGTGCCTCGGCCCGGACGATGCTCGTGCCGCTGGACCGCTTGGGTGACTTCTCGGCCGCGATCGACGGACTGCAGCTGCGCGGACGGCTCACCTTCGAGGGCGCCGAGATCGACCTGCCCGACCTCGGACCGGCCGACCCCGAGCGGATCGCCGGGAAGCTGCTCTTCAAGGACTCGCCGTTCTCCGGCTGGGTGCAGGCCCACGTCGCCGAGCCCGGACGCAACGCTCTCTGTGTCGAGAGCGCGGCTGGCCTCGACGGTGCAGGGCTCCGGGTCACGGCTGCCGGTCAGACCCGCAACGGTCGGCGCGGGGCGCACGGGCGCGGCGACGTCCGGAACATCATCGGGTTCTCCAACGAGGACGCCCTGGCCGAGATCGACGTCGAGCTCGCCGCCCTCGAGGCGACGCTGGTCGGCTTCGACAACGACGTGGCGGAGATCGACCGGGAGCTCCGTGTCCTGGAGCGCCTCCGCGGTGCGTACGACGCCGTGGCCGCTGCCCGGTTCGACGACTTCGACGTCGCGGGCAGCGACGACCGGATCGCCGAGCTGGAGCGCCGCCGGACGGAGATCCTTTCGGCCGACGACCAGCTGCAGGTCCTCCAGGACCAGATCGACACCCTCGCCGCCTCGCTCGAGGAGGCGCGGCGCACCCGGTTCGGGCTGGAGCAGCGACAGCGGGAGCTCAACAACGCCCACGGCGAGCTGGTCGACTCCGAGGACCTCGTCAACGACCGGCTCGACGCGATGGAGCGTGCCGGACGGGTGGCGCTGACCGCCGAGCAGGACGCGGCGCTGGCTGAGGAGTTCGCTGCGGCGGCCGCCCCGGCCGACCCCGACGACCTGGACCGGTTCGTGGAGAACTCCCAGCGGATGGCCGAACGGCTCCGCAACGCGGTCGGGGAGGCTGACGCCGACATCCGCCGGGTCGAGGAGGAGCTCTCCGGGATCTTCCGGATGTACAAGTTCCAGTGGGAGTCCCCGAACCTCGGTGCCACCCCGGAGTCCTACCCGGACTACGCGCGCATCCTCGACGAGATCCGCGGGCAGGGCCTCGCCGCCCGGCGCTCGGAGTGGCGTCGCCGGCTCACCGAGTGGAGCGGGCAGGACCTCGTGCCGCTGGTCGGGGCGATGGCGGCGTCGATCGAGGAGATCGAGGACCGGCTCGAGCCGATCAACGCGATCCTGCGTCGCCTGGAGTTCGGTGCCTCGGGCGACCGGCTCCGGATCCGGCTGCGCCGGCTCACCCCGGCGCACGTCCAGGTGTTCCTCAAGGACCTGCGCAACCTTTCCTCGGGATCGACCTCCGAGCTGGCCGAGGCCGACCTGGAGAAGCGGTTCGCCGACCTGAGCCGGTTCATGCAGCAGCTGCGCAAGCCGTCCCAGGTCGGAGACGTCGTCGTCGCGACCACCGATCGCGACCGGCTCCTCGACGTGCGTCGCCACGTCGAGATCAGCGCCGAGCGGTACGACCACCTCACCGGTGAGCTCCGCGCCACCTACCGGACCCTGGGGGAGAAGAGCGGCGGCGAGAGCCAGGAGCTGGTGGCCTTCATCGTCGGCTCGGCGCTCCGGTTCCGACTCGGTGACGAGCAGCGTTCTCGGCCGCGCTTCGCGCCGGTCTTCCTCGACGAGGGCTTCGTCAAGGCGGACTCGGAGTTCGCCGGCCGCGCCGTGCAGGCCTGGAAGGGCCTCGGCTTCCAGCTGATCATCGGCGTGCCGCTGGACAAGGTCACCGGTCTGGAGCCGCACATGGACGACCTGCTGGCGATCACCAAGAACAACGCCACCCACCAGGCCTGGATCACCCCGCTCACCGACGGCTCCTGAGGCGATACTGGCGGGGTGCGACACGGCCCGCTACCGACAGTGGTGCTGCTCCACGCCTGGGGCGAGACGGAGCGCGTCTTCGACCGGTTGCTGCCACTGCTCGCGCCGTCGGCGGAGCTGGTCGTCCCGGACCTGTCGGCGGTCGTCGACGGTGCGGCCGAGCACGTGCGTGCGCTCATCGAGTCGGTCGGCCGGGGGCCGTGCTGGCTGCTCGGCACCTCGAGCGGCGGGTACCTCGCCCAGCAGGTCGCCGTCGACCACCCCGAGCTGGTGCGGGGCCTGGTCCTCGTCGGTGCTCCGTGCGACCTGCAGCGTGCGGACACCGCAGCGGTGGTCGAGCTCGTCGCGTCGTTCACTGATCCGGTGAGCGCGGCCGACGTGGACGCCCTGACCGGCGCGATCGGGCTGAGCACCCCGGTTCCGGAGTGGTTCCTGGCCGACCAACGGACCGCGGCGATGGGGATCCCGAAACGCGTGTGGCAGGCCGGGCTCGACGCTCTCGTCGGAGCCGTGCCCCCGATCCGGGCCGGCACCATCGTCGTGCCGACGCTGATCCTGTGGGGCGCCGACGACGACGTCGTACCGGCCGAGCAGACCACCGAGCTCCACCGAGCCATCGTGGGCAGCCGGCTGGAGGTCTATGACGGCGTCGGCCACCTGGTGCTGTGGGAGCGGCCCGAGCTGGTCGCCCGCGACACCCTCGCGTTCATCTCGCAGCCGGGGTAGGGCTCAGCAGCGCCCGCCGGCACGGGCCAGACGCTTCACCAGCGGCAGGTGCGCCGAGGAGTCACCGACGTGGACCCGGTAGCAGCCGCGCTTGACCGTCCAGCGTCCCGCCCAGATCGAGAACGCCCGCTTGTCGAGGCTGATCGACACCGTCTTCGAGGCACCCGGGGCGAGGGACACCTTCTGGAAGCCCTTGAGCTGACGAGGGGGTTCGCCGGCCGCCTTCGGGAAGCCCAGGTAGACCTGGACCGTCTCCGCGCCAGCACGCCGACCCGTGTTGGTCACCCTCACCCGGACGGCGGCTCCGCCGGTCCTCGTCGGTCGTACCTTGAGCCTGGAGAGCTTGAAGGACGTGTAGGACAAGCCGTAGCCGAACGGGAACAGCGGCTTGATCTTCTTCTGGTCGAACCAGCGATACCCGATCCGGAGCCGCTCGCTGTACGTCGTGTGTGGGACGCCCTGCGCGTCGCTGACGCCCGGGTACTGCTGCGGGGTCCGCAGCGGACCGTCGCTGACCTTCCTCGGGAAGGTGATCGGGAGCTTGCCCGAGAAGTTCGCGTCACCGAAGAGCAGGTCGGCGACCGCCTGTCCGTCGATCTCGCCGGGATACCAGTTCTCGACGACGGACCCGACCGCGCCGAGCCACGGCATCGCCAACGGTGCCCCGTTCTGCAGCACCACGACGGTGCGGGGGTTCGCCGCGGCGACCGCCGCCACCAAGGCCTCCTGGTCGACGGGGATCGGCAAGCACTGGGCGTCGGGGGAGATCGCGTTGAGGAACGGGTTGCACGCCGCCTGGTGGGCGTTGAGGTCCTTGCGGTCCACGCCCTCGACGTTGGCGTCGTTGACGAACACGATCGCGGCATCGGCCCGCCGGGCGATCGTGGCTGCGGCCCGCCGGACGGTACCGGGGGCGTAGGTGACCGTTGTTCCGTTCCGCTTCGCCCGGGCGCGGATGGCGCTCAGAGGAGAGATCACGTTCGGGTCGAGGCCGAAGACGGGGACGTGGTTGCTGCCGAACCCCTGCGAGGCGAGCTTCGAGCCCGTCCTGGTCGCGGGGATCCCGATGACGGCGACCTTCTTCGACGACCGGGTCAGGGGGAGCAGGCTGGCGCGGTTCTTGAGCAGGACCGAGCCCTCGACCGCGATCTGCCGGGCCATCGCCCGGCTCGCGCTGGTGGTGGCGGTCGCGTTCGCGGCGGCGGACCCGGTGACGGGTGGGTGCTCGAAGAGGCCGAAGCGGAACATCGAGGTCAGGATCCGACGGACCATGTCGTCGAGCCGGGCTCGTGGCACGGTGCCGGCGGTCACCGCCGCCTTGAGGTTCTTGCCCCACTTCGCCGGCTGGGCCTGCTCGATCCCGAGGTACCCGTTGCCGGACATCTCCATGTCCATGCCGGCGTTGGCCGACCCGACCGTGGTGTGGGTGGCACCCCAGTCGCTCATCACGAATCCGTCGAAGCCCAGCTCGTCCTTGAGCAGCTGCTGGAGCAGCCGGCGGTGTTCGCACGCATAGGTCGAGGCGACCCGGTTGTAGGAGCACATGACCGACCCGACCCCGGCGCGGATCGCGTCCACGAACGGGGCGAGGTAGATCTCGCGCAGGGTGCGCTCGTCGACCTCCGAGGACCCGGTCATCCGGTAGGTCTCCTGCTCGTTAAGCAGGTAGTGCTTCGCGTCGGCGATCACCGGGCGACGCTGGATCCCGCGGATCAGCTGCGCACCCAGCTGGCCGGTGAGGTATGGGTCCTCTCCGGCGTACTCCAACGTCCTGCCGTTGAGCGGGGTGCGGGCCAGGTTCAACCCCGGCCCGAGGACGACGTTGACGCCCTTGCGGATCGCCTCGTCGGCCAGGACCGTGCCGTAGCCCGCGATCAACGACCGGTTCCAGGTGGAGGCCTGGGTGATCCCCTGCGGGAAGGCGGTGGTGTTCTGCTGCTGGAAGCCGATCCCGCCCGAGCTGTCGTTGAGCACCAGGTCCGGGATGCACAGTCGGGGGTTGCCGAGGATGGTCCCGGAGGCGCTCGGGTTGGGTCCGGTCGGGTTGAGGATGCCGATGCCGGTGACCATCTGGATCTTGTCGTCCACCGTCATCGCGCTGACCAGGCGGTGGGCCCGCGCCGCCGGAGCCTGTCGGGCGTCGAGCCAGGGACAGGCGCCCGAGCCCGCCGCCGAGGCGCGGTTCGTCGGGGCGACGGCAAGGGCACCGATCGCGACGGTGAGAGCGATCAGGGCGGGGGTACGACGGGGCACGAAGTGCCCAACGTCACATCCCTGGCGCGGTTACGGGACGCGCGGCCCGGGAGCCAGCTGTCTCAGCGTGCTCGGTTGAGGATGAAGACGACGAGCGCGACGATGACGAGTACGACGAGGATGGTCCACAACATGACAGGCTCCCTCCGAGTGAGCCGAGTGCTCACGACCCTCATGTACCCGCGTCAGGGCTCCCGAAACGTCGAGGCACCCACACGGGCCCGCGTCATTCGGTGGCGTCGTCCTCACGTCGCAGATGGGCCAGGGCGGGGTCGGCCCAGATGGCGGCCGTCTCCCGCCAGTCGGAGACCAGCTCGAGGAACGGGCCACGGTCCCCGGTGGCCGCGCAGGCGTGGAGGGACTCGGCCGCCTCGGCGATGAACTCCTGCCGGTTGGACTCCGAGAGTGCGTCGGTCCACGGCTGCTCGTCGACGAACTGGATCGCGATCCTGGTGTAGTGGTCACCCTCGGTCATGACGGTCCTTCGCTGGCAGGAGTGGTGGCGAGCACCCGCATCGCGAGTGTCGTGGTCGCCTCGACGTTGAGAAAGCCTACGACCCGGCTGACCTTGTCCGGATCGAGCGGCAGCAACCCCGGGGTGCCCGGCGTCTCCGGCGTCAGCCCGAGATCCAGGTCGGCGTGCCCCGACATGATCCGCACGTTGAAGTCGAACCGCTCCCGCGCGCCGGGAGCGCTCAGCCGCCGGACGACGGTCGAACCGATGCGACGGCCACCGGTCTCGGCCGCCCAGCTGTCCAGCGTCGCGACGAGCGCCTGTCCCTCGTTGTGGTCGATGTCGGCCCAGACCGACTGCATCGACCCGGCTTGGGCGAGCAGCAGGGCAGCCGTCTTCTCCCCGATGCCGGTGACCCCGGGCAGATTGTCGCTGCTGTCGCCGCGCAGGGCGGCGTACTCGAGGTAGTTCTCGGCTGCGACGCCGTACATCGCGAACAGGCGCTTCGGGTTGAGCAGCGGCGATCCGGAGATGCCGCCGTCGATCAGGCGGAGCACCTGGGTGTGGTCGCTGATGTGAGCGAACGCGTCCCGGTCGGAGGTGATGATCACGCAGTTCCAGCCGTGCTCCCGTGCCCACGTAGCGCCGGAGGCGTTGACGTCGTCGGCCTCGAGGCCCGGGGGAGTCAGCGTCGCGAGACCGAGGGCGTCGAGGAAGGCGCCGGCGCGGTCGAGCTGCTCGACGAGCTGGGGGTCCTTCTCCGCCCGACCGCCCTTGTAGTCGGGGTAGAAGTCGCTGCGGACCGACGCCGTGCGGTCATCGAGTCCGAAGATCACCGCATCGGGGGCGAAGGTGTCGATCGCCTCGAGGATCTGGCGGAGCATGCCGTGCAACGCCCAGGCCGGACGCCCCGAACGGTCCGTCAGCCGGGTGTGGGCCCGTGCGTGGTGGTTGCGGTGCAGCAACGACGGCGCATCGACGACCAGCAGCAGCCGCCGGTCGGTCACCGCGGGGTCAGGCGACCGCTGCGGACGGCGTAGCGCTCGAAGGGCCACGTCATCAGCGGGGGAATGCTGGCACCCAGCGCGACCAGGGTCAGCCCGACGCTCCAGCGTCGCGTGACGGCGACCGCGAGGGTGATGACGACGTACGCCGTGAAGGCGGCGCCGTGCAGGGGACCGAAGATCTTGACCCCGATCTCGTTGTCGGCGAGGACGTACTTGAACGCCATCCCGATCAGCAGACCCGCCCACGTGAACGCTTCGATCCGCGCCACCCAGACGAAGGCGTTGCCGAGCCGGCCGAGGTCGGTTCCGGCGGTCCCGGTCTCGGTGGATGCGGTCTCAAGGGTGTTGGTCACGGTCGAAAGGTACCTGGCGAACCAAGCGCTTTCGAATCGCGTGCGAGACTGGGCGCATGGCTCAGGACTACACGCACCTGCCGCCTCCGGTGCGGCTCGAGGAGACGATCGCCGAGATCGATGCTCGGACCGTTCAGGATCCGGAAGCCGGGCAGAACGTGGATCGGCAGCTGGCCCTGCACGCGGGCGGCTGACCTTCGGTCAGCTCGCGCCTCCGGCGGGGAGCTCCTCGAACATCACCTCGGGATGGTCGCGGGCGATGAGCGAGGCGCGCCACTTGTCGCTGACGAGCGCCATGTAGGTGCCGTCCGATCGCTGCAGCACCTCGGTGCCGCGCAGACCGCCCAGCTCCTCCGCCCCGGCCGCGTCGGTGCGGCGTGCCACCTGGTAGTCGAGGCGCGAGAGCCGGATCGGGGAGTTGAACTCGTTGGCCATCCGCTCCTCGACCACCTCGAACTGGAGCGGGCCGACGGCGGCCAGCACCGGGCTCTGGTCTCCGCGCAGGTCCGAGCGCAGCACCTGGACGACGCCCTCCTGGTCCAGCTGCTCGATGCCCTTGCGGAACTGCTTGAACCGGCTCAGGTCGGCCGCGGTGGCGGTCATGAAGTGCTCAGGGGCGAAGCTCGGAACGGGCGGGTAGGTGATCGGGTCGCCGTCGTACAGGGTGTCGCCGACGCGGAGTGCCTGGGCGTTCACGAAGCCGATGATGTCGCCGGGCTCGGCGTGGTCGACCGAGGTCGTCTCCCGGCCGAAGAGCGACTGGGCGTACTTCGTGGCGAACGGCTTGCCCGTCTCGGCGTGGGTAAGCACCATCCCGCGCTCGAACTCGCCCGACACGACCCGCGCGTACGCCAACCGGTCGCGGTGGGAGGTGTTCATCCCGGACTGCACCTTGAAGACGAACGCGCTGAAGGCGTCGTTCGTCTGGCGGACCGAGCCGTCCACGCCGGTCGTCGCGCTCGGACCGGGAGCCAGGTCGAGCAGGAGGTCCAGCAGCTGGGCGACACCGAAGTTCTGCAGTGCGGAGGCGAACATGACCGGCGTGGTCTCCCCGGCCAGGAAACGGTCCTGGTCGTGGTCGGCGTCGTCGAGACCGAGCAGCTCATGCCCTTCGACGGCCTCGGTCCAGGCGAGCAGGTCGGTCTCCTCGACCTCGTCGGCGGCCATCCGGCGCTCCGGGGCACGGGTCGCGCCGCCGGCGGTGCGGGTGTACTTGATGAACTCGCCCGTCCGACGGTCCAGGACGCCGCGGAAGTCGCCCGCCTCGCCGACCGGCCACGTGAGCGGCGTCGGACGGAGCTTGATCTGCTTCTCGATGTCGTCCATCAGCTGCAACGGGGACAGGCCGGGGCGGTCCCACTTGTTGATCACGGTGATGACCGGGATCCCTCGCAGGGCGCACACCTGGAAGAGCTTGAGCGTCTGCGGCTCCAGACCCTTACCGGCGTCGACCAGCATCACGGCGGAGTCGACAGCCGACAGCACCCGGTAGGTGTCCTCGGAGAAGTCGCTGTGGCCGGGAGTGTCGACGAGGTTGATCACGTGGTCGCGGTAGTCGAACTGCAGCGCCGCGGAGGTGATCGAGATGCCTCGGGCCTTCTCCATCGCGAGCCAGTCCGACACGGTGGCACGTCGGTTGCCCTTGCCGTGGACCGCGCCGGCCTCGGTGATCACCCGCGCGTGCAGGGCCAACGCCTCGGTCAGGGTGGACTTACCGGCATCGGGGTGGCTGATGACGGCGAAGGTACGGCGAGGACGTTGGTCGGGCACGCACCGAAAATTACCGGTCCAGCGGCCGGATCACGTCCTCGGCGAAGCGACGGAGGCCGTCCAGCTTCTGTTCGAGGGTGCATTCGAGGCCGTAGTAGTAGGCCCACGGCATGGTCATCGTGTCGGTGACGCCCGCCGCTTCGGCGGCCGCGAACTGTTCCGGCAGCATGCAGTCGGTCAGCGCGACGATGACGCTGAAGTCCCCCTCGGCGCCGATCTCGTGCCGGATCTCGGCCAGCCGCTGGGCGAACACGGCCGCCTCGGCTGTGGTGTAGAGGTCGCCGATCCAGCCGTCGTGCCGGGCCGCGCGACGCAGGCCGATGTCGGACAAGCCCCCGACGTAGATGGGGATGGGTGCCGTCGGAGTCGGCTCCATCCGCAGCTTCGGTGCCGAGTAGAACCGGCCCTCGTGGCTGTTCCAGCCGGGGGACCAGAGCTCCTTCATCAGGTCGAGCGCCTCGTCGGTGCGACGGCCTCGGGTGGAGAAGTCCTGGCCGAGCATCTCGAACTCCTCGCGGCACCACCCCACGCCGACGCCGAAGGCGACCCGGTTGTGCGAGAGGACGGCCGCGGTGCCGACGGATTTCGCGACCTGGAACGGGCTGCGCAGGGCGGCGACGTAGACGGTCGTGTAGAACCGGATCCGCTGCGTGACCGCGGCCATCGCCCCGGCCAGGACCCACGGGTCGGGCCAGTGCGCATCGGCGTTCCAGCGCCGCGCCCCGTCCGGGGTGTAGGGGTACGGCGTCTCCAGCGACTCGAGGTCGACGAGATGGTCGGGGATCAGGATGGCGTCGTACCCGCACTCGTCGGCGACCTTCGCGATCGGGAGGAGCTCGTCGACAGGGAGGAAGGCCACGTTGACCGCGAAACGCATGACCGGAGACTAGAACCTGTTCTCGCTGCGGCGGAAGGGTAGGTTCGGTCGGGTGATGATCCGGCCCGACATCCTGCAGGCGATCAAGGTCGGCGACGTCGATCTCGCGTTCCGGAGGTGGGAGCGGCCGCGGGTCAAGGTCGGCACCCGGCTGCGCACCCGGATCGGACTGGTCGAGGTGACCGCCGTCGATCCCGTGGAGGCGTCACGGATCAGCACCGAGGACGCGCGCCGCGCCGGCTCGACCCCTGACGAGCTGGCCCGGCTGCTGGAGGCACGGGCCGAGCTTCCGGTCTGGCGCGTCGGAGTCAGGTACGCCGGCCCCGACCCTCGCACCCAGCTGCGCGCCGCGCTGCCCGATGCGGACGAGATCGACGCGCTCACGACTCGACTCGACCGTCTCGATGCCGCCTCGTCGATCGGTCCCTGGACCCGTGCGACGCTGCGGTTGATCGACGAGAACGCCACCGTGCGGGCGCCCGAGCTGGCTGCCCGGGTCGGCCGGGACACGGCCAGCTTCAAGCGTGACGTCCGCAAGCTCAAGGAGCTCGGCCTGACCGAGTCGCTCGACATCGGCTATCGGATCTCCCCGCGCGGTGCGGCTCTGATCGACGCCGAGACCGGGCAGGTCCACGAACGATCAGTGCCGACGGGGATCCCGTTGCCGCGGGTCGGCGCCCCCGCCACCCGGGCCCTCCGCGCTCAGGAGATCTGGACCCTGCACCAGGTCCGGTCGTGGACCGAGGCCGACCTGCTCGCCCTGCACGGAGTCGGCCCGATCGCGATCCGGCTGCTCCGTGACGCGCTGGCCGACCAGGGCTGGTCGCTCGCCGACTGAGGACGTGTGGATCCTCAGGCGTTCACCTTCACCAGCAGCTCACGGATCCGGGTCTCGGCCGTCTCGTCGAGCGCGGTGAGCGTCCACGCGACGGGGTGCATGCTCTGGCTCTCCTCGAAGGCCGGGTTCTGGACCTCTCCGAACCCGAAGACGATGAACTCCTTGTCCGGCTTGATGTAGCAGACGTCCTGCCCGTCCTTGACGTAGAACGGGAGCCCCCACCGGACGATCGGCTCGAGGGTCGGCGCGCTCTCCCGGATGATCGCGTGGAGGCGGGTTCCGATCTCGCGGTACGGCGCGGGGGCATCCTCGAGCTTCGCCAGCACGGCTGCGTCGCCCTTCTTGGTGAACATGGATCTGGTCTCCTTCGGTCTCGTGCCTTGTGCGGTGGTCGGACAGTGGTCGCGACCGTACGTGGGGCTGACCGTACTCCTGTAGCCTCGGCCAGAATTTTCGTGAGTGAGGAGTCGGCATGGGGCGCACCACACTGGTCATGGGCGGAAGCGGATTCCTCGGGTCGACCGTCATCCGTCAGCTCGCCGGCCGCGGCGATCGGGTCCGGGTGTGGCTGCGTCCGTCGAGCTCCGACGCCGCGCTGGACGGTCTGGATGTCGAGGTCGTGCGTGGCGAGCTGGACGACCCGGCCGCGCTCCGGGCGGCGATGTCCGGCGCCGACGCGGTGCACTACTGCATCGTCGACGCGCGGGCCTGGCTGCGTGATCCGTCGCCGCTGTTCCGCACCAACGTGGAGCTGCTCGGCCACGTGATCGAGGCGGCCGTCGAGGTTGGGGTGCCACGGTTCGTGTTCTGCAGCTCCGTGGTCGCCATCGGCATCCCGGCGGAAGGGACCGCCGGGGTCGCCGATGAGCTGACTCCCCACACCTGGCGGCACCTCGGCGGTCCCTATGTCGAGTCGCGGCTCCAGGCCGAGGAGGCGGTACTTCGGGCGTGCCGCGAGCGCGGCCTGCCCGCCGTCGTACTCAACGTCTCGACCACTTACGGTCGCGGCGACCGGGGGCCGACGCCGCACGGGAAGCTGTTGCGTGCCGCCGCCGAGGGGCGCATGCCTGCCTACGTCAGCGGTGTCTGCATGGACGTGGTCGGCATCGAGGATGCCGCGGCGGCGTTCCTGCTGGCTGAGGAGCGCGGGACGGTGGGCGAGCGGTACATCGTCTCCGAGCGCTACCTGCCGATCCAGGAGCTCTTCGTGATCGCTGCCGACGAAGCCGGGGTGAAGCCGCCACGGATCGGCCTCCCGATCCCGGCCATCCGGGTGCTCGGCGCGCTCGGATCGGCGTGGTCGCGCCTGGCGCGCCGGGACACGGTCGTGACCCGTACGTCGGTGCGGCTGATGACCCTCCAGTCAGCCATCGATCACGGCAAGGCCACCCGTGAACTCGGGTGGGAACCGCGGCCGATCGAGGAATCGGTCCGCGAAGCGGTCCGTTGGTTCTCCGCTCAGCCGCGGTCCTGAGCTCGGTTCAGCTGGGCACCGCGTACGCCGCGACCCCGGTGTCGAGCAGCACGCACGGCTCGTCCCCGACGACCCAGGCGTCGTGGCCGGGTTCGATGAGCATGACGTCTCCCCGGCCGACGGTGAGCTCGGATCCGTCATCGGAGCGGACCACCATCTGACCGGAGATGCAGAAGCCGGTGTGCCGCGTCTGGCGGAGTCGGTGCCTGCGATCGGTTTGACGTCCTCGGACCAGCGCCAGCCTGGCTCGAAGGTGCCTCGTCCCAGGGTGAAGTCGCCCAGCGTGACGACGTCCATGCGGCCGTGATCCTTGAACGGCCGAGTCTCGTACGGTGTCTCGATGCTGCGTTGTTCGGTTGCCATCGTTGCCCCACTCTCATCGTGGCGTGTGGGCGGGCGGGCGCAGGCGGTCGTGTCGGCGTCGTCCGCCGTCCGGACCTACGATTCTCGTCCTCGCGCCGACGGAGGTAAATGCATCTACCATGGGAACATGCGTTCGAACAGGCGGGAGGATCCGGGCCAGCTCTCCCTGTGGGACGAGAACGCCGAGCCCGTCGTTCGCCGGACCCGGAAGCGTCGGCGGGTCGACCTGCTGGCCTACGAGGTCACGGACGTCGCCTTCAGCAGCCGAGGCTGGCATCCGGGCGCCGTCCTGTTCTACGAGCCGGCGCGCCACCGGGAGCGCGGCCAAGTCATCGTGGTGAGCCGGGGCGACCAGGTCCGGGCGGGGGAGTACGACGTCTCCTGGGGGCGTCCGGTGCTCCGCACCGACTTGGGCACGATGTGGATCGGCCCCGACTGGGAGGTCGCCGGTGTGGTGCGGATGGTCGAGCAGCCGCTGATCGACTACGCCCCAGCCGTCCGTACATTGAAGACATGAACATCCCCACCGCTCCGTTCGTCGTCGTTGGTCTCGTCGGCGGTTACGCCACCGCTCGCTACACCGGGAAGCGTGAGCTCGGGGGAGTCGTCCTGGCGACGGCCGGCGCCGCTGCGGCCAAGGGCTGGGCCGGATCGGTCGGCGCTGTCCCGGCGGCGGCGCTCACCGCGCTCTACGTCGGTGCCTTCGGTGGCTCCCACCCGCTCGCGAAGAAGATCGGCGCTTGGCCCGCGGTCGGCGTCGTCACCGCGATCGCCACGGGTGCGGCTGCGGTCGCCGATGCGAAGGGGCGCACCAGCGCCTGAAGCGACCCCGACTCAGTCACCCACCCGGCCGGTGTCGTAGGCCCACATCGCGATCTCGACGCGATTCCGGGCGCCGAGCTTGGACAGCAGGCTCGCGACGTGGGTCTTCACGGTCGTCAGGCCGATGAAGAGCTCCGCGGCGATCTCAGCGTTCGTCCGCCCGCGGGCGACCAACGCCAGCACCTCCTCCTCCCGGTCGGTGAGTTGCTCGATCGGTTGGGTGCGTTCCTTCGCCGGTCCCTTGGCGGCCAGCGTCGCGAGCAGGCGTCGGGTGATGTTCGGTGCGATCAGGGCATCGCCGACGGCGGCGGCATGCACCGCCTGCACGAGCAGCTCCGGGCCGGCGTCCTTGAGCAGGAAGCCCCGAGCGCCGGCCCGCAGGGCGCCGTGGACGTACTCGTCGAGGTCGAACGTCGTGATCACCACCACCGCGATCGGGTCAGCCACGTCGCGGCCGGCGAGACGTTCGGTCACCTCGATCCCGTCGAGCCCCGGCATCCGGATGTCGACCAGGCACACGTCGGGTCGGAGGCTGCGCGCCAGCTCGACCGTCGTCGGCCCGTCGGCGGCCTGCCCGACGACCTCGATGTCGGGCTGGGCGTCGAGGATCATCGTGAGGCCGGTCCGCACCAGGTCCTGGTCGTCGGCCACCAGCACCCGCACCGTCATCGGTGCACCTCCGTGGGCAGTTCGGCTTCGACCGACCACCCGCCCCTGGACTGTGGTCCGGCGCGCAGGGTGCCGCCGAGCAGCTGCACCCGCTCGTTCATGCCGAGGAGACCGAAGCCGTGGCTTGCTGGACGGGCCGGGTCGATCTGACCGTCGTCGGTGACGCAGAGCCGCAGGGTTCCGCTGGTGACGGCGACCTGGATCTCGACCCGGGTGGCGTTCCGGGCGTGCCGGAGGGCGTTCGTCAACGACTCCTGCGCCAGCCGGTAGACCGCGCTGTCGACCTGGCGCGGAACGTCGTCGAGATCGTCCGGCACCGTCACGTCAACGACCGGGAGCGGCTCGCGGCGCGCCAGCGACGCCAGGTCCGCGATCCCGGGCTGAGGGGCGTACTCCGTCGGTGCACCTTCGCGCAGCACCCGGACCATCGCGCGCATCTCCGCCAACGTCCGCGATGCTTCGTCCTCGATCACCGCCAGCGCCTCGAGTGCCGCCTCTGGACGCTGGCCGGCCACCATCCGGCCCGCCTGAGCCTGCACCGCGATCGCCGAGACGTGGTGGGCGACCGAGTCATGCAGGTCGCGTGCGAGGCCGACCCGCTCCTGACTGCGGATCTGCTCCAACGCCCGGCGCCAGTTCTCGGCGCGGAAGCGGAACGCCGCGCCGGCTGTGGCCGCAGCCGCGAGGACTGCGAACCCGCCGATGACATCGCCCGGGCCAGTGGCGTCGGCGATGGTGCCGATGACCGCAGCGACGAGCACCACCGTCAGCCCGATCACGATCTCGCGTCCCGAACCCCAACGGACCAGCGCGTAGACCAGCACCAGGACGAAGATCATGGTGTTGAGTCCGACGCTCGGCGCTCCGCCGACCACGGTCGCCAGTCCCAAGCCCAGGGCGGTACCGAAGGCCACCACGACGCAGGCCAACGGGTGGGTACGCCGCCAGAGCAGCACGGGCACGAGTCCGACGGCCACGACCGTGGCGAACGGGCGCCAGGCGACGTCGTCGCTGAGGGCGCCCTCGAGGAGCGCCGTCACCATCAACGCGCCGACGAGCACCCAGTCGCGCCAGACCCGCGTGGGAACGTTCGCGGGGCGCGGCTCAGCCCACAACGAGCGCAGGGCGGCGGTGATCACCTGCTCAGCCTAGGGATGGTCGCCGCGTCGCGGACCGGCCGAAAGAACGAGGCAGGTCCGACCTCGATGACGATGTGGCCGACACCGGGGTCGGCGGAGGCTCCAGATCATGATCACTGTGGACCACCTGACCAAGAGCTATCGCGGCGTCACCGTCGTCGACGACGTCTCGTTCACCGCTCGTCCTGGCCGCGTGACCGGCTTCCTCGGCCCCAACGGTGCCGGCAAGTCGACCACCCTGCGGATCCTCGTCGGCCTGACTCCGCCCGGGTCCGGCCGGGTCGAGGTGCTCGGTGGCCGGTACGCCGACCTGCCGAACCCCGGTCGCGAGGCCGGCGTCCTCCTCGACGCCTCGGCCCAGCACGGCGGGCGCACCGGACGCGAGATCCTCACGATTGCTGCGCGCACCATGGGCCTGCCGACCAGCCGCGTCGCTGAGATGCTGGCGCTGGTCTCGTTGACGGACGAGGAGGCAGGACGCCGAGTACGGCACTACTCGCTCGGCATGCGGCAGCGCCTCGGGCTCGCCACCGCCCTGATCGGCGACCCCGCCGTACTGCTCCTCGACGAGCCGGCCAACGGCTTCGACCCTGCAGGGATCCGCTGGATGCGCGCCCTGCTGCGGGACTTCGCCGACCACGGTGGCACGGTGCTGCTCTCGTCCCACCTCCTGCACGAGGTCGAGGTCATCGCCGACGACCTGGTCATGATCGGGAACGGGCGAATCCTCGCGGAGGGCACCAAGCACGAGCTGCTGGCAGACGCCGGCACCGGACTGGAGGAGCTGTTCCTCGCGCTCACCGCTGGAACCCAACGCGACCGGATCGCCGCCCAAGGAGGGGAGGCAGCATGATCACCGAGACCGCTTCTCGCGATGTTCACCCGATCCCGGCCAACCGTCTGGTCGACGTCGAGCTGCGCAAGATGTTCGACACCCGCTCGGGCTTCTGGTTGCTCGTGAGCATCGTCGTGCTCGCGGTCGCTGCGACCGTGGCCGTGGTCGTCTTCGCTCCTGAGAGCTCGCTCAGCTACGGGACGTTCACGGCCGCCGTCGGCTTCCCGATGACGTTGATCCTCCCCATGATCGCGATCCTCGCGGTCACCAGCGAGTGGAGCCAGCGCAGCGGACTGACGACGTTCACGCTCGTCCCCAGCCGGGGACGGGTGATCGGCGCCAAGGCGATCGCGACCCTGATCGTCGGCGTCGCCTCGATGCTGGTGGCGTTCACGATCGGAGCCGTCGGCCACGTGTTCGGAGCCGCCCTCCTGGGGGTCGACCCGGTGTGGAACATCGACCTGGCTCACGCCGCCCAGATCGTGCTGGGCAGCTTGGTGGGGATGGCCATCGGTTTCACCTTGGGCGTAGTGCTGCGTCAGTCGGCCGCCGCCATCGTCGGATACGTCGTGCTGTCCTTCGTCCTCTCCGGCCTCCTCGTGCTGTTGGCTCAGGTGCGCGACTGGTTCTCGGACCTGCAGCCCTGGATCGACTGGAACGCCACGCAGGTCACCCTGTTCGGGGGCGAGACCTCGTCGGCGCGTGAGTGGGCCCAGCTGGCATCGACCACCATGATCTGGATCGTCATCCCCCTGACGATCGGCCTGGTGATGTTGCGCCGCTCCGAAGTGAAGTAGACGCTCCCCACCTAGGGTGGGGAACCGTGACGGACTACGTGGTCGTGACCAATGCCGGGGCCGGCAGCAACGATCAGGCGCGGCTGGAGCCTGCACTCGAGGTGCTGCGTGCTGATGGCCCGGTGGAGGTGGTCGCCACCTCGTCAGCCGAGGAGCTCGACGAGGCTCTGTCGGGGACGACGTCGACGGTCGTCATCGCGGGCGGGGACGGCACCCTGCACGCCGTGGTCAACGCCGT
This sequence comes from Nocardioides sp. JCM 18999, assembly GCF_055391175.1. Taxonomy (NCBI): domain Bacteria; kingdom Bacillati; phylum Actinomycetota; class Actinomycetes; order Propionibacteriales; family Nocardioidaceae; genus Nocardioides; species Nocardioides sp. JCM 18999. The sequence continues at coordinate 1,650,423 of NZ_AP043887.1, read as the reverse complement.
ACGCCGGCTGGAGCTCGACGTCCCACTCGGCCTGATCCCGCTCGGCACCGGGAACGACTTCGCCCGCGGCACCGACCTTCCCCTCGACCCGGAAGCGGCGGCCCAGGTCATCGTCAACCGTCCGCCTCAGCCGATCGATCTCGTGGTCGCCGCTGACGGAACTGCCGTCGTCAACAGCGTGCACCTGGGCCTGGGCGCCCAGGCGGGCCACGAAGCCGAGGCGCTCAAGCCGGTGCTGGGCCGGCTCGGGTACGTCGCCGGGGCGCTGAAGACGGGCCTCCGGCCGAAGTCCCTCCATGTGACGGTGACCGTGGACGGCATGGTCGTGGCCCAGGCGAAGGAGCACCTGACCCAGGTCGTGGTCGGCAACGGTCCGAGCGTCGGAGGGGGCACGGAGCTCGTTCCCGATGCCGAGCCGGGAGACGGCCGCCTCGACGTCCTGGTCGCCAGGACGCAGGGACGGCTCAGCCGGTTGGCCTACGCCGCCCAGCTGCGCCTCGGCCGCCACACCGAACGGTCTGACGTGGTCCACTTGCGGGGCACGGAGGTAGGGGTCGAAGGGGAGCGGTTCAGCCTCAGTGCTGATGGCGAGCTCAGCGGACCGCACACGAGCGCCTCCTGGCGTCTGGCCCCAGGCGCCATTCAGTTCCATCGCTAGGTGCAGTTGTCGCCGTAGAGCAGGATGGAGGGCATGTTCGCATGGTTGAAGGAACTCGCCTCTTCTATCGCCGGCAAGTCCACGTCGTCGACCCCGCCGGACGACGTGCCGGCGCACGGGACTCAGGACGACGCCGCCGGCGCCGCTCCGGGCGAGGCGCTGGCTGACCGTTCGGAAGGTCCCCACGCGCCGACCACCCCTGACGACCCGCTGGTGACGGTCGAGGTCGACGAGGACTGACAGCGACAGCTACTCGCAGACGGCGCCGTCGTGGTCGCGGTCGGAGTACCAGGCGTACTCCGGGTCCTTGCCGCGCACGTAGGGGCCGTATCCGTGCGAGATGGCCTCCGCGCAGGTCCCGTATCGCGGGTCGGTGCCGCCGATTGAGGGGCCACTGGTCCCGCCAGTTCCGCCGGTCGGGGCCGCCCGGGCGTTCTTCACCGTCGCCTTGCGGACCTTCACGGTCGGGTTTCCGCAGCGGCCGACCGCCAGGAGCAGGGAGTCGCGCTCGGTCTGGTCGACCGTGAGGCCCCAGCGGGCCTTGATGGCGACCCAGTTCGCAAGATAGGTGCAGCGCTTCTTGATGGGCTGCCATTCGCCCGGATCACGGTCACCTTTGGACCGGTTGGCATGAGCGGTGACAGCGCTCAGGGCACGCGGGTCAGCGAGGTCGTTGGCGAACGCCTCGCGACGCGCTGCGGTCCAGGAACGCGCGCCCGACTCCCAAGCCTCGGCGAGCGGGACCAGGTGGTCGATGTCGATCTGGCGGGCGTTGATGACGACGACGGCGTCGTACGAGGACACCCAACGGCCGGTCTTGACCGTGCAGGTCCCGGTGGTCGCCTTGCGGGACGCGGCCCGCAGAACCTCCGCCCGGGTGTCGCGGCAGTCGTGATCGGCATCGTCCCAGTGCTTGAACTTCGTGCGTGCGTACCCGGACGAGACCTCACCGGAGACCTTGAGGGACTTCACGGCGGTCACGTAGGGGGTCGAGTAGGTCGTCCCGTTCCCGGCGGTCGGCACCTTCGAGGTGGCACCTGCAGGCCCGGTAGTCGCGATCAATGCCGCAAGAGTCCCTGCTGCTGCAACGGCTGCGAGACGCGTCAGCGCTCGCAAGCGGTTCCGTCCTTGTCGCGGTCCAGGTTCGCCTTGTTCGCGCTGTAGACGGCGCGGGCCTTCTTGGTGGTCGCGGGACGGCCGTACCCCTGCGCAACCTGCTTCGAAGCAGCGGCAGGACTCTTCGCCACACCGTGCGGGTAGTCCTTGGCGAGCTTGGCGCAGGACGAGTACTTCTTCCCCGTAGCCGCGTGGGCCGGGGACGCGACCGCCGTGATGGACAGGGCCAGGCCTGCGGCGAGCGCGACGGCAACGGTCTTCATGCCGAGGACGGTACGGCGCCAGTCTGCCGATTGTCTGAGGAACTGAGTCTTCGCTGAGAAGGCAAGACAATGGTCCCTGGCCCGGTTCGTTGAGAGTTGGAACTCAGATGTCGTCGTAGCGGTGGCTGCTGCGATCGGGGGAGTAGTCCGGCCCATAGTCGGGGCCGGAGTTGACGCTGCGCACCCGATGCGCCACCCCGACATCGCTCGCGCTGCGGGGCTGAGGCCGGTCAAGGTCCCGCAGTCGGGCTCTCTCCCGAGCGAGCGGCACGGCGGCGAGACGGCCGATCCCCGTCGCTACACCCAACATCACCGCGAGCGGGAGGTTGTGGAAGTTGAGGAGCAGCGCTCCTGCGGACAGGCCGACGAAGGCGGCTGAGATCACATGCCAGCCCTGCGCGGAGACGCCGACCGTCATGCCATGCACGACGAGCGCGCCGACCGGCCCGATGATCATGGCCGGTATGGCACCGGCAACGATGATCACGACGCCCGCGACGACCGCGCTCCCAAGGGTGCTCCATGAGGCACGGCCGCTCACGATGTTCAGCGTCTGGCCGACGGGAATCTCCACTCCGAGGGCGAGGAGGCTCACGCCGATGGCCAGGGCATAGCCCGAGAAGCCAGGCGAGCCGGGCGCCGGCGTCGACGGATGGCGTCGCATGGGGGCAGCATTCCATAGAACCTGGCGCGTCGGAGCGCCTCAGCTGGACAAGCTCGGACCCCCTGGCGACCCTTCCGCCGCGTCATCCCGCTCCGCTGCGACCCGCTCGAGGATCCAGGTCGCCACGGTTGCGGTGACAGCGCCCACGACCCCGATCCCCACGAACATCAGGACCATCGCGATGAGGCGGCCTTCCAGGGTGACCGGGGCATAGTCGCCGTAGCCGACCGTCGTCACCGTTGTCAGCGCCCACCACAAGGCATCGCCGAACGTCGTGATGTTCGCGCCGTCCGCGTCCTGCTCTACGTCCAGGACGGCGAGCCCGCCGAGGAAGACGGCCATCGTTGCTGCACCCGCGACGTAGACCAGGACCCGTCCGGCCAGGTTCTTGGTAGCGGTGCGGTCCAGGATCCGCACGAGCGCGAGCAGCCGCAGCAATCGCAGTGGACGGAGCATCGGGAGGATCACCAGTGCGACGTCGTACCAGTGCTGGACGGCGTACGCCTTGCGCTCATCGGCCAGGTAGAGCCGGATGACGAAGTCCGCGACGAACGCCACCCAGACCGTCCAGGAGACGACGGCGAGCGACGTGCGGAGGTCGGGATCCAGACGGGGGTCGAGGATCGGCCACGCGTAGGCGACGAGGAAGGCCCCAGCCAGGAGGAGGAGTGGAACCTCGGAGCGGCGTTCCCAGCTTTCGACACGGGACTGTGTGGCGGGCATGGTTCGCACGGTAGCGGCGGGGGAGTGAGCCGGAAATGGGAGAGACCCCCTCCTGGCGAAACAGGAGGGGGTCCTTCCATGTGATGGACCACGCCATCGATGATCGATGAGTTCTGCCGCGAAGTTCTCCGACGAGATTCCGCAGTCAGAAGGCCGCCGATCTCAGATGTCGTAGTACAGCTCGAACTCGTGCGGGTGCGGGCGCAGCTGCACGGGCAGGATCTCGTTGTTGGTCTTCCAGTCGATCCACATCTCGATGAGGTCCTCGGTGAAGACGTCGCCGACGGTGAGGAACTCGTGGTCGTCCTTGAGCGCCTGGAGCACGTCGCCGAGGGTCGTGGGGACCTGGGCGATCTCAGCCATCTCGTCCGGCGGGAGCTCGTAGATGTCCTTGTCGATCGGTGCCGGCGGCTCGATCTTGTTCTTGATGCCGTCGATCCCGGCCAGCAGCAGCGCGGAGAAGGCGAGGTACGGGTTGGAGGACGGGTCGGGGAAGCGGGTCTCGATGCGCTTCGCCTTCGGGTTGGTGCCCGTGATCGGGATACGCACGGCCGCCGAGCGGTTTCGCGAGGAGTAGACCAGCGAGATCGGCGCCTCGAAGCCGGGCACCAGGCGGTGGTAGGAGTTCACCGTCGGGTTGGTGAACGCCAGCACGGCCGCAGCGTGCTTCAGGATGCCGCCGATGTACCAACGCGCCATGTCGGAGAGGCCGCCGTAGCCGGCTTCGTCGTAGAAGAGCGGCTCGCCGTTCTCCCAGATCGACTGGTGCACGTGCATGCCCGAGCCGTTGTCACCGAAGATCGGCTTCGGCATGAAGGTGACCGTCTTGCCGGCCTCCCAGGCGACGTTGCGGACGATGTACTTGAACTTCATGACATCGTCGGCCGCCTTGAGCAGCGTGTCGAACTTGTAGTTGATCTCGGCCTGGGCCGCGGTGCCGACCTCGTGGTGGGCACGCTCGACCAGGAGGCCGGAGTCCTCGAGCGCCTTGACCATGTCGTCACGCAGGTCCTGCGTGCCGTCGGTCGGCGTGACGGGGAAGTAGCCGCCCTTGGTGCGGACCTTGTAGCCGCGGTTCGGGGAGCCGTCGGGGTCGGTGTCCGCGCCGGAGTTCCAGGAACCCTCGAAGGACTCGACCTCGTAGAAGGACTTGTTCATGCCGGTGGCGAACTTCACCGAGTCGAAGATGAAGAACTCGGCCTCGGGAGCGAAGTAGGCGGTGTCACCGATACCGGTCGTCGCCAGGTAGGCCAGCGCCTTGCGGGCGATGTTGCGCGGGTCGCGCGAGTACGCCTCGCCCGTGATCGGGTCGTGCACGAAGTAGAGCATCGCGAGCGTCTTGTGCTTGCGGAACGGGTCGACGTACGCCGTCGAGACGTCCGGGTAGAGCGCCATGTCGGACTCGTGGATCGACTGGAACCCACGGATCGAGGAGCCGTCGAAGGCCATCGGGTCCAAGTTGAAGGAGGACACCGGCACCGTGAGGTGCTGCTGGATGCCCGGGAGGTCGACGAAACGGACGTCGACGAACTCGACACCTTCGTCCTTGATGAACTTCAGAAGCTCTTCGCCAGTGGTGAACATGGCATGACCCTACAGAACGCAACGAGGGCCGGGGAGTCCTCCCCGGCCCTCGTAACACGCTGTTAATCAGCCAGCGTTCATCAGCGGATGAAAAGCATCTCCTGGTAGGTCGGGAGGCTCCACAGGTCGTCGGCCACGACGTCCTCGAGGGCGTCGGCAGCCTCACGAACCGCGAGCATCGCCGGGAGGATCGAGTCACGGTAGTACGCCGCCTCCTCGATGCCTTCGTAGGCGTGCGCACCGCCCTTGACCGCAGCGAGGTCGGAGATCGCGGACCGCAGCGCGCTGACCAGCCCGCTCACCGCGACCAGGTCAGTGGTGTCGGCCTCGACGCCGGCCGCCCGGAGCGCGGCGACGTTCCCGGCGAGCTCGGTCTGGTACCGAACGGCCGACGGCAGGATCGTGGTGCGCGCGATCTCCTCGGTGAGGTTCGCCTCGACGTTGATCACCATGAGGTACTGCTCGAGACCGACCTCGTAACGGGCCTCGACCTCGGCCTCGTTGAAGACGCCGTACTTGCTGAAGAGTGCCTTCGCCTCGGGGGTGAGGTACTCCGGCAGGGCGTCGACGGTGGTGCGGAGGTTCTTCAGCCCGCGCTGCTCGGCCTCCTCGTGCCACTCCTGCGAGTAGCCGTTGCCGTTGAAGACGGCGGCGCCGTGGTTCTCCACGATCTTGGCCAGGACGGCCTGGACGGCGTCGTTGAACTCGGTGCCGCCGGCGACGGCCGCCTCCAGCTCGGTGGCGATGTGGTCGAGGGCCTCGGCCATGATCGTGTTGATGATGACCATCGGAGCTGCGACGGTCTGGTTCGAGCCGGCGGCGCGGAACTCGAAGCGGTTGCCGGTGAAGGCCATCGGCGAGGTGCGGTTGCGGTCGCCGGCGTCCTTGGTCAGGTCAGGCAGCGTGTCGACGCCGACGGAGAGGACACCCTTCTGCTTCGAGGAGGTGGCGCCACCCTTGGCGATCTGCTCGAAGACGTCCTGCAGCTGGTCGCCGAGGAAGATCGAGATGATCGCCGGCGGGGCCTCGTTGGCGCCCAGGCGGTGGTCGTTGCCGGCCGACGCGATCGAGAGGCGCAGCAGTCCGCCGTGGAGGTGCACGGCGCGGATGACCGCGGCGCAGAAGACCAGGAACTGGGCGTTGTCGTGCGGGTTGTCGCCCGGGTTGAGGAAGTTGCCCTGGTTGCCGTTGCCGAAGGAGAAGTTGACGTGCTTGCCCGAGCCGTTGACGCCGGCGAAAGGCTTCTCGTGGAAGAGGCACTCGAAGCCGTGGGTCTTGGCGATCGACTTGAAGGTCGACATCAGCAGCTGCTGGTGGTCCGAGGCGAGGTTGGCGCGCTCGAAGACGGGCGCGATCTCGAACTGGCCCGGGGCGACCTCGTTGTGCCGGGTCTTGGCCGGAACGCCGAGCTTGAACAGGGCGCGCTCGGTGTCGTGCATGAACGCGAGGACGCGCTCCGGGATCGCACCGAAGTAGTGGTCGTCGAACTCCTGGCCCTTCGGCGGCTTGGCGCCGAACAGGGTCCGGCCGGCGTTGAGCAGGTCGGGACGCGCGTTGACGAACGCGGTATCGACCAGGAAGTACTCCTGCTCCGGACCGCAGTAGGAGACGACGTTGTCGATGTCGGTGTGGCCGAACAGCGTCAGGACGCGCTTGGCCTGCTCCGACATCGCGTTCTGCGAGCGCAGCAGCGGGGTCTTGTGGTCGAGGGCCTCACCGGTCATCGAGACGAAGATCGTCGGGATGCACAGCGTCGAACCGTTCGGGTTCTCGAGGATGTACGCCGGCGACTGGACGTCCCAGCCGGTGTAACCACGGGCCTCGAACGTGGCGCGGATGCCGCCGTTGGGGAACGACGACGCGTCCGGCTCGCCCTGGACGAGGGTCTTGCCCTGGAACTCCCAGATCGCGGTGCCGTCACCGACGGGCTCCATGAAGGAGTCGTGCTTCTCGGCGGTCAGGCCGGTGAGCGGGTAGAAGACGTGCGCGTAGTGCGTGACACCCTTCTCCATCGCCCAGTCCTTCATCGCCGAGGCGACGATGTCGGCGACGGCCGGGTCGAGCCGCTCACCGTTCTGGATGGTCGCAGCGACGGACTTGTAGATCGCCTTGGGCAGACGCTTGGCCATCACCGTCAGCGAGAAGACGTTCTCACCGAAGCTCGCCGGCGCGTCGTCGGCGCCGTTGAAGAACGTGGCCGGAGCCTCGTTGGCCTGGATCGCGCGGATCGCGCCGAGGCGGGCGGGGTTGGCAGTCATCGCAAGCTCCTAGTGCACGGCACGGATCAGCACCGTTTGTATCGGGGATGGATGCAATCCAACCCGACGAGGATTTCGCGAACGTGTCCCGATGTTTCAGGGATGTAACAGGGTGCGCCAGGTCTGGAGCGTGACCGTCGCCGATCCGACCGCGAGGTCGTGCAGACCGCGGCCGTCCGGCTTGAAGATGAGCGGCGGGATCACGGCGATCACGAGGATCTGCCGAGCCAGTGCACCGACGGCGTTGATCGGTCGCGGGTCACCGCTGACCCGCACCGTGCGGAGCCGGGTGGCGAGCTTGCCGAAGCTGCCACCGGCCACCGCCGTGAACAAGGTCGTCTCCAGGACGAAGACGCCGAGCACGTAGAACTGCTCGGGCCCGCCCTGGGAGGAGTACGCCGACCAGCCGGTGAAGAAGACGACGACCAGCGTCGAGGCGATCCAGTCGACGATGAGGGCGAGAGCCCTCCGCGCCCAGGACGCGGTGGGGAACGTGGGGTTCGGCACGGTCAGCGACCGCGCAGGTTCCCGCGCTGGCCCTTCATCGAGGTCGGCACCGGGCCCTTGGGCAGCGGCATCTTGCCCTGCACCGCGTCGAGCGCCTTGAGCCGGTTGAGGATGTCGGTGATCTCGGCGCCACGGACGTTCTTGCCGAGCTTCATGATCGTGCGGTTCAGCTTCGGCAGCGGGGTCTGGCCCTCGCCGTTGCCGACGATGATCTCGTGGATCGGCACGTCGACGATGACCCGCTCGTGCTTGCGCTTCTGGTCGGCCAGGAGGTTCTTGACCCGGTTCGGGTTGCCCTCACCGATCAGGACGATGCCGGGAGGACCCACGACGCGGTGGACGAGGTCCTGGTTCTTGTTGAACGCGACTGCGGGCTCGGTGTTCCAGCCGCGACGGAGCAGGTTGAGCACGCCGGCAGCCGCGCCGGGCTGGCCCTCGATCCGGGAGTAGGCAGCAGCCTGGGCGCGGCGACCGAAGATCAGCAGGGCGGCGAGGATGCCACCGAGGAGGACGCCGAGGACGGTGAAGACCGTCCCGATCCAGCCGTCACCGGGCAGCAGCCAGAACAGGCCACCGCCGATGAGCGCACCGAGCACGAACGAGCCGAGGAGCCACAGGTTGATCCCCGGGTCAGCGGCACGGGTGATCCGGTAGGACTCGACGAACTGCTGCCGTCGGGACATGGTGCTCGGGTCGAGCTGGGACATGCTCACACTCTTCTTCTCGTGCTGGCGTGGGACTACTGAGCGGCTTCGCGCGCTTCGATGGCCTGACGGTACAGGCGACCGGCGCGGTAGGACGAACGGACAAGCGGACCTGACAGGACACCGGCGAAGCCGATCTCCTCGGCCTCGGCCTGGAGCTCGACGAACTCCTCGGGCTTGACCCAGCGCTCGATCGGGTGGTGACGGACCGTCGGGCGCAGGTACTGCGTGATGGTGATGAGGTCGCAGCCGGCCTCGCGCAGGTCGTGCAGCGCCTGGCTGACCTCCTCGCGGGTCTCACCCATGCCGAGGATCAGGTTCGACTTGGTGACCAGGCCGAACGCACGGGCCTGGGTGATGACGTCGAGGGAGCGCTCGTAGCGGAACGCCGGCCGGATCCGCTTGAAGATCCGCGGCACGGTCTCGACGTTGTGGGCCAGCACCTCGGGCCGGGACTCGAAGACCTCGGCCAGCAGCTCGGGGACACCGTTGAAGTCGGGGACGAGGTTCTCGACGCCGGTCTCGGGGTTGAGCTCGTGGATGGCGCGGACCGTCTCGGCGTACAGCCAGGCGCCGCCGTCGGCCAGGTCGTCGCGGGCGACGCCGGTGATGGTGGCGTACTTGAGGCCCATCGTCTTGACCGACTCGGCGACGCGGCGGGGCTCGTCGCGGTCGAGCGGCTGCGGCTTGCCGGTGTCGATCTGGCAGAAGTCGCAGCGGCGGGTGCACTGGTCACCGCCGATGAGGAAGGTCGCCTCGCGGTCCTCCCAGCACTCGAAGATGTTGGGGCAGCCCGCCTCCTGGCAGACCGTGTGCAGGCCCTCGGACTTCACCAGACCCTGGAGTTCCTTGTACTCCGGACCCATCACGGCCTTGGTCTTGATCCACGACGGCTTGCGCTCGATGGGGGTCTCGGCGTTGCGCGCCTCCAGGCGCAGGAGCTTGCGTCCCTCCGGGGCGGTGGGGGAGTCGATCGTCACGGGTTTCAGCCTACGTTCGAGGGGGTGAGCAGCGTGATTCGGGGCGCGTGCTTCGGTTCGGGTTTCGGGTCGTAGTCGGGGGTCGCCTCGTACGGCTCCCACGCGAGGTAGCGGGTGAGCTGCTCGACCAGGACGGGCAGCATCTCGGCGACGGTGACGTCCCGACCCAGCTCGGCGCTCAGCGTGGTCACCCCGGCGTCGGCGATGCCGCAGGGCACGAACCGGTCGTACCAGGCCAGGTCGACGTCGCAGTTGATCGCGAGGCCGTGCATCGTCACACCCTTGGACACCCGCAGTCCGATCGCGGCGATCTTCCGCTCGGGGCCGCGCTCGTCGGCCTGGAGCCAGACGCCGCTGCGGCCGGGGACCCGGGCGGTGGTCACGCCGAAGTTCGCGCAGGCCTGGATCATCGCCTCCTCGAGGCGGCGGACGAAGTCGACGACCTTCACGTGCTCGGGCAGGTGCACGATCGGGTAGGCGACCAGCTGGCCGGGACCGTGGAAGGTGATCTTGCCGCCGCGGTCGACGTCGATGACGGGTGCTCCACCGCTGTCGACCGGCCGCTCGTGGGCGTCGGTGCGCTTGCCGGCGGTGTACGTCGGCGGGTGTTCGAGGAGCAGCACGGTGTCGGGTCGCTCAAGGGCGACCACGGCCGCGTGCACCTCCTTCTGCAGGTCCCAGGCCTCGAGATAGTCGATCGTCCCGATCTCATCGAACTGCAGTGCACTCACGCATCCAGCCTACGCCCGAGGAATCGGAGCTCTCCGGGCAGGATCCGTCTCCAGTACGAGCGCTCGTGAGCGCCCGGGCCGACGGTGAGCGTCGCCGCGCCCGGCGCGAAGCCGCGCGCATAGGTCCGCGTGGCGTCACGGAACGGGTCCGCGTCACCGACCTGCAGCCGGACGGGGATCCCGTGCAGGCCTGACTGGTCGGTCATCACGGAGTACTTCTCGTACTCGGCAGCGTCGTCGAACCCCGAGCGTGAGGCGTCACTCGGGTCGACCCACAGCGCCGGGGACGCCGCCGCCACGCCCCGCACCCGCGAGGCACCGAGCAGGCCGGCGAGCCGCAGGCTGCCGTACCCGCCCATCGACCACCCGTAGAAGCCCAGCCGGCTGGTGTCGAGCCCCGTCGCCGTCAGGCGGGGGATGAGCTCTTCGATCACCATCGAGCCGGCGTCGTCGCCGTGGTGCGGGTGGTAGTAGCCGGTCCCGCCGTCGACGGTGACCACCGCGAAGGGCGGCGTGCCCTGGGCGACCGCCTCGGCCTGGAACGCGGGCAGCCCCATCGTCAGCCCGGTGCGGTGGGTGCCGCCGAGACCGTGGAGCGCCAGCACGACCGGCAGCCCGTCGGCCTGATGTCCGGGCGGCAGTGAGACGGCGTAGGTGACGCGCTTGCCGCGAGCCTCGGAGCTGAAGGTCGTCGACGTGACCGCGCCGATCGCGACGTCCGGCACCGTGCCCTCCGACCCGGCCGGCCCCAGCAGCTCCTTGCCGGCGACCGCTGCTCCCGCGACGGCCAGGGCGGCCCCACCGGAACCGAGGAGGAGAGCGCGCCGCGAGACCATGCGCCGAGTATGGCGGTGCCTCCGCCAGGGCTGTGGACAGACCCCGCCGCGCGCTCCTCGTCAGGCGTACAACAGGGACATGAGTCCCGGTGCACCACGATCCGTGCAGCTGATCCTGATGCTCGGCATCGGCGCGATCGTCGGACTGGGGATCGTGCTGCTCGCGCCCGGGCACCCGACCCGTCCCCAGGCGCCCCCGGTGCAGCCGACCCCCGGCGCCGTACGGCTCGAGCAGGAGGCCGCGCAGGTGCTGCGGCTCTGGGACGGAGCACGGGCGGCCGCCTGGGCGACCGGGGACACGAAGGCGCTGCGGCGGTTGTACGTCGACGGGTCCCGCGCTGGCCGGGCCGATGTGGCCCTGCTGGCGCGATGGCGTGACCGGGGCCTGCGGGTCTTCGGCATCACGATGCAGGTGGTGCGGCTCGACGTGATCGACCACGCTGCCGGTCGATGGCGGCTGCGGGTCACCGACCGGTTGGCGGCCGCCGACGTCGTCGGACCCGGGGTGGAGGCCGAGCTGATCGACCCCGAAATGCCGTCAGGTGCCGCCCGGACCCGCGTGTTGGAGCTACGCGAGCAGGACGGCACCTGGCGGATGGCGCTCGTGCGAGCGCGGTCGTGATCAGACGTCGAAGACGCCCGACTCCAGACGCTTCTTGACGTCCTGGAGGAAACGACCGGCGTCGGCACCGTCGACGAGGCGGTGGTCGTAGGTCAGCGCGATGTTGACCATGTAGCGGATCGCGATCGTCTCGCCGAGCTCCGGGTCGTCGATGACGACCGCACGCTTCACCACGGCACCCGGGCCGAGGATGCCGACCTGGGGCGCGTTGATGATCGGGGTGTCGAAGAGCGCCCCGAAGCTGCCCAGGTTGGTGATCGTGAACGTCCCGCCGGAGAGCTCGTCGGGGGCGATCTTGTTGGTCCGGGTCCGCTCGGCGACGTCGGCGATCTTCTTCGCCAGACCGCTGATCGACAGGTCGCCGGCGTCCTTGACGACCGGGGTGAGCAGGCCACGCTCGGTGTCGACCGCGAACGCGATGTTCTCGCGGTCGAAGTAGGTGACCGTGCCGGCGTCGGTGTCGATGTTCGCGTTCAGCTTCGGGTGCGCCTTGAGGGCGTCGATCGCAGCCTTCGCGAAGAACGGCAGGTAGGTCAGCTTCACGCCCTCGGCGGCCTGGAACGAGGCCTTCTTGGCGTCACGCAGGCGGGCGATGTTGGTGACGTCCACCTCCATCACCTGGGTGAGCTGTGCGGAGTTCTGCAGCGAGCCGACCATGCGCTCGGCGATGACCTTGCGCAGACGCGAGAGCGGCTCGGTGGTGCCGCGCAGCGGCGACGCGACGACAGCCGGGGCTGCCTTCGGCGCGGCCGGAGCGGCAGCGGCCGGAGCAGCGGCGGCGGGAGCCGGAGCGGCAGCGGCGAGGACGTCCTCCTTGCGGATCCGACCCCCCACACCCGAACCGGTCACGGAGCCCAGGTCGACACCGTGCTCGGCGGCGATCTTGCGCACCAGCGGCGTGACGTAGCCAGGGGCGTCGCCGTTCGAAGCCGGAGCAGCCGGAGCGGCAGCCGGAGCAGCCGGAGCGGCAGCCGGAGCAGCCGGAGCGGCAGCCGGAGCAGCCGGAGCGGCAGCCGGAGCAGCGGGCGCAGCCGGGGCGGCCGGGGCCGCGACAGGAGCAGCCGGAGCGGCAGGCGCAGCGGGAGCCGGCGGGGCTTCCACAGGAGCGGCCGGAGCGGCGGGAGCCGGGGCGGCGGGAGCCGGGGCGGCGGGGGCGGCGGACGCATCCCCGACGACGGCGAGCACGGCGCCGACCTCGACGGTCTCGTCCTCGGCGACGTGCTGCGCCAGCAGCGTGCCCGCGACGGGCGACGGGATCTCGGTGTCGACCTTGTCGGTCGAGACCTCGAGCAGCGCCTCGTCGACCGCGACGGAGTCACCGACCTGCTTCAGCCACCGGGTCACGGTGCCTTCAGTGACGGACTCGCCGAGCGCGGGGAGGGTGACCTCGGTGCCGGAAGCCTCACCAGCGGGAGCGGCCGGGGCAGCCGGAGCCGGGGTCTCCACGGGAGCAGCGGGAGCGGCCGGAGCGGCGGCTTCGACCGGAGCCTCGGCAGGCGCAGCCGGAGCAGCGGGGGCGGCCGGGGCGGCGGCCTCGTCGGCCGCACCGATCACGGCCAGGATCGCGCCCACCTCGACGGTGTCGTCCTCGGCGGCGCGGATCTCGAGGACCACACCAGCAACGGGAGACGGGATCTCAGTGTCGACCTTGTCGGTCGAGACCTCGAGGAGTGCCTCATCGACAGCGACGGTGTCGCCCACCTGCTTGAGCCAGCGGGTAACGGTGCCTTCGGTCACGGATTCGCCGAGCGCCGGGAGGGTTACTTCGGTGGGCATTGACTTCCTTCTGTTCGCGGGGGTGTTGCGTCCGACTACATCTTTGCACTGAGACGACGCGCGTACTCGACGAGGGTCGTCAGGCCAGCACCGGTGCCACCAGGGGTGAGGTGTCCGCTCGCGGCACCGGAGTGCCACGAGGGCCCGGCGATGTCGAGGTGGGCCCAGGGCAGACCGGCGGTGAACTCCTGCAGGAACGCGGCGGCGTACAGCCCGCCACCCCAGCGGATCCAGTCGTGCTGGGCCAGGTCGGCGACCTTGCTCGAGTGCACCCGCTCGACGATCGTCGCGGGGATCGGCATCGGCCACATCGCCTCACCGGAGGCTTCGGCGGCGCTCAGCACCGCGGCCACCGTGTCGTCGTCACCGAGGACGCCGGTGATCCGGTCGCCGAGCGCCATCACCATGTGGCCGGTGAGGGTGGCGATGTCGAGGATGACGTCGGGCTTGACCTCGGTGGCGCGCACCAACGCGTCGGCGAGGATCAGTCGGCCCTCGGCATCGGTGTTGGAGACCTCGACGGTCGTCCCGCCGTAGATCCGCAGCACGTCGCCGGGGCGCATCGCGTTGCCCGAGACCATGTTCTCGGCCATCGGGACGAAGGTGCTGACCTTGATCGGCAGGCCGAGTCGGGCGATCACCAACGTGGCCTGGACGGCGGTCGCGGCGCCCGCCATGTCGGACTTCATCGACGACATCGAGTTGCCCGGTTTGATCGTGTAGCCACCGGTGTCGAAGGTGATGCCCTTGCCGACCAGGGCGAGGTGCGCCACGGGCTTGGCGGGTGAGTAGGTCAGCTCGACCAGACGCGGCGGGGCGGTGGACCCGCCGCCGACGCCGAGGATGCCGCCGCAACCGAGCTCGGCGAGGGCGACCTCGTCATGGACGGTCGCCTTGAGCTTCGAGACTCCACGCACGGCCGCGACGACCGCGTCGGCGAAGGTCGGCGGCGTCAGATCGACGGGAGGAACGTTCACCCAGTCGCGGACGGTCCTGACCGCTTCGGCCAGCAGCTGGGCCGTCTCGAAGGAGGCTTGGACCTCGGCCCGTCGCGCGCCGCCCGAGAGGACCGTCACGGTGGCGTCGGGGGTCGGGGTGGAGGCGCTGGAGCGGTAGCGGGTGAACGTGTAGCCGCCGAGGCTGTGCCCCTCGACGACGGCAGTGACGAGCTCGGCCGAGTCGGCCGGCAGCGCGAGCGCGACGGTGGCAGCCTGGGGGACCGCACGGGCGGCCGCGCCCGCAGCGCGACGGACGGCGTCCTGGGTGACGGCGGAGCCCAGACCCACCAGCACCAGCAGGTTGGTGCTCATCTCGGACTCGACCGGAACCTTCGTGACCTCGCCGGACTTGCCGCTCACCCCGAGGGAGGTGAGGAGAGGGCGGAGCCGGCGGCCGAAGGCCTCGGTGATCTCTTCGCCACCCGCGGCGAGCACGGGACCCTTGGCCAGCTGGAGCACGCCGACGACGACAGCCTCCGCTCGCGTCTTCACGGGATTCGCGTTGCGAAGCGCATAGGTCACGAGGCGAGCGTACTGCGATAGGTTCACGGCTATGTCTGATGGCACGGCCAGCGGCCTCCTCCAGTCACCTCTGCACGAGCGACATGTGGCACTGGGTGCGAAGTTCGGTGAGTTCGGCGGGTGGGACATGCCGATCGAGTACGGGACGGGCGTGCTCAAGGAGCATGCCGCCGTCCGCGACGGGGTCGGCATCTTCGACGTCAGCCACCTCGGCAAGGCGATGGTGCTCGGCGAGGGCGCGGCGGCGTACATCAACGAGACGCTCTCGAACGACCTCGGTCGGATCGTGCCCGGCCAGGCGCAGTACACGCTGTGCCTCGACGACGCCTCCGGCGGGATCGTCGACGACCTGATCGCCTACCTGCACGACGACTCCCACGTGCTGCTGGTCCCCAACGCCGCGAACACGGCCGAGGTGCTGCGCCGACTGGTCGCCGGCGCCCCCGACGGGCTCCAGATCATCGACCACCACCGCGACTACGCCGTGCTGGCGGTCCAGGGGCCACGCTCGGACGAGACCCTCGCTGCCGTCGGGCTCCCAGTCGGTCACGACTACATGAGCTTCGTCGAGGCCGCCTTCGGTGACGTCGACGTCGTGGTCTGCCGCACGGGTTACACCGGTGAGCGGGGCTACGAGGTGATCGTCCGCAACGAGGCCGCCGGCGACCTCTGGGACGCCCTGCTCGCTGCCGGCGCCGAGTACGGCGTCCTGGCCTGCGGCCTCGGCTCGCGCGACACGCTCCGCACCGAGATGGGCTATCCGTTGCACGGGCAGGACATCAGCCTCGACACGACCCCGCTCCAGGGCGGCGTCGGCTGGGCGGTCGGCTGGTCGAAGCCCGCGTTCTGGGGGCGTGACGTCGTCGTCGCCGAGAAGGCGGCCGGCGCGACCCGGCGGCTGGTCGGCGTGGTGGCCACCGGGCGCGGGATCCCGCGACCGCACCAGCAGGTCTTCGCCGACGCCGCGGGCGCCGATCCGATCGGAGAGATCACCTCCGGCACCTTCAGCCCGTCCTTGAAGCAGGGCATCGGGCTGGCGCTGGTCTCGAAGGCCGTGCCGCTGGACTCCGAGGTGTCGGTAGACATCCGGGGCCGGAGGGAGACCTTCCGACTGGTGAAGCCCCCGTTCGTCGCGACCTCGGTGCGGGAGTCGTGAGCGCCGTGGAGCCGACCGGCGAGCCCTGGTGGTGGCGGCTTGAGAACGCGGCCGGCGATGCGGTAAGCGTCGGTGCCGATTACGCCGATCAACGCTTCGCGACTCAAAGTGATGCCGAATCGTGGGTGGGGGAGTTCTGGCGCGAGTTGGCCGACCAGGGTGTCACGGCAGTGACGCTGTTCGAGGTCGACCGACAGGTCTACGGGCCGATGTCCCTCTCCCTCTGACTGACACACCTGACTCCGATCGACCTGCAACAGGAGCCTTACCCGCACATGGACCGTTTCTTCCAGCTGGCTGCCCGCGGCACCAGTGTCCGCACCGAGGTGCTCGGTGGCCTCGTCACCTTCGCGACGATGGCCTACATCCTCGTCGTCAACCCGTCGATCCTCGGGGCCCTGCCCGACGTGACCGGCACCACCCTCGACCACGCTCAGCTGGTCACGGTGACCGCGCTGGTCGCCGGCGTGATGACGATCGCGATGGGTCTGTTCGCCAACGTCCCGATGGCCCTGGCCGCCGGGCTCGGCGTCAACGCCTTCGTCGCCTACACCCTCGTCGGGGGTCGCGGCCTGACCTGGCCCGAGGCGATGGGCGTCATCGTCATCGAGGGCATCGTGATGCTCGTGCTCGTCCTGATCGGGCTGCGCGAGGCGATCATGCACGCCATCCCCGACGGCCTGAAGCGGGCCATCGCCGGCGGTATCGGCCTCTTCATCGCCCTGATCGGCATGGTCGACGGCGGCATCGTCGAGCACCCCGAGGCCGGCACCATCGTGGCCCTGTCGCACAACTTCTCGTCCTGGAACACCGTCGTCTTCGTCGTCGCGCTGGTCGTGATGGCGGTGCTGATGGCACGCAAGGTGCCCGGCGCCCTGCTGATCGGGATCGTCACCGCCACCGTCGTCGGCATGGTGATCAACAAGATCGCCGACGGCACCCCCGTTCTCGGCGCGCAGCTCCCGAACGACATCGTCGCCAAGCCCGACTTCGGGCTCGTCGGTGACATCAGCTTCAACGTCTTCGAGGTCGTCGGCTTCGGTGCCGCACTGGCCCTGATCGTGACCGTGCTGATGGCCAACTTCTTCGATGCGATGGGCACCGCTCTGGCTGTCGGTCGCGAGGCCCAGCTCACCGACGCCGACGGCCAGCTGCCGCAGATGCGTCGTGTCCTGCTGGTCGAGTCGGTCGGCGCGATCGCCGGTGGCGCGGGTTCGGCCTCGTCGAACACGATCTTCGTGGAGAGCACCGCCGGTGCTGCCCAGGGTGCGCGCACCGGTCTGGCGAACATCGTCACCGGTGCCCTGTTCCTGCTCGCGATGTTCTTCGCCCCGCTCGCCGGGATCATCCCGTCGGCCGCGACCGGTCCTGCCCTGGTCGTCGTCGGCGCCCTGATGATCAGCCAGATCTCCGGGATCGAGTGGGACGACATGGGGATCGCCGTCCCGGCGTTCCTGACGATCGTGCTGATGCCGTTCACGTACTCGATCGCCAACGGCGTCGGTGCAGGGATGGTGCTCTACGTGCTGATCGCGCTCGGTCGCGGCCGCTGGCGCGACATCCACCCGCTGCTCGCCGTCGTCGCCGCGGTGTTCATCTGGTACTTCGTCCGCGGCCCGATCTGATCCGCCGCCCATCCACCACCTGGGACCGTCCTGATTCGGTCGGTCCCGCGTGACGCACGCACGCCCGCTCTCGTTGAGCGGGCGTGCGTTCTCGTTCTGCGACTCTCCTCCTCGCCCTCGGGCTGCTGCTCGGGCTCGCCCTGAGCACCGCACCCGGCGCCGAGGCCGCGACCCGTCGAGCCTCGGTCACGGCACCGGCCGCGATCACGCTCGGCCAGCAGGCCGTGCTGCGCGGCGTGGTCCGGCAGGCAGGGCACCTGCGCTGGGTGATCGTCGAGCAGAAGGTCGCCGGCCGGTGGCGCGGCGTCGTCCACGCCACCTTGACCGGTCGGAGTCAGCGCAGGACGTTCCGGGCCGCCGTCCGTCCCCAGGTCGCCGGACTCGCCCAGTACCGGGTGCGGATCCCCGGTGCGAAGCGCGCCACCCGCTGGTCCCGCGCCGTCCCGCTCAGGGTCGTGCCGAAGCCCGGGCCCGCGCCGCACCAGCCCAACGGCCCGACCGACCCCGCTGGCCCGGGTGAACCGCCGGTGGAGGAACCGGTCGACTTCTACGCGCCGCCCGCGGTCCTTCCCAGCGCCCACGGCACCCTGATCCGGACCACGAAGTACGTCGGCCCGCTGGCCAGCTCCGCCGGCGCCGACGCCCTGCTGCTCTACAGCCAACAGGGCGTGCGCGACACGGCGGTAGCCACCTCCGGACTGGTCTCCGTGCCCGTGGGGACGCCGCCGGCCGGAGGCTGGCCCGTGATCGCCTGGGGTCACGCCACCACGGGTGTGGCCGACGCCTGCGCACCCACGCGCGACCCGGGCGGCACCGACGCTGCGACGACGGCGCTGCTCCAGTCCTGGCTCGACCGCGGCTGGGCCGTCGTCCGGACCGACTACGAAGGGCTCGGCACCCCCGAGCTGCACCCGTACCTGGTCGGCTCCTCCGAGGGTCGCGCTCTGCTGGACGCGGTGCTCGCCGCCCGCCAGGCGGCCCCGTCGTTGTCTCGCCGGGTCGTCGTCGCCGGCAGCGACCAGGGGGCGCACGCCGCGCTGTGGGCCGACAGCATCGCGGCCACCTACGCTCCTGACCTCGCCGTCGAGGCCACCGTCGCGTTCGCGCCACCGTCGAACCTCTCGAGCCTGCTCACCCGTTCCCGGTTCTCGAGTGCGACCACCCGGAGCCCGTTCCAGGCGCTCCTGCTTCGTGGGCTCGCGGTCCAGACCCCGAGCCTCGACCCACAGTCGGTGCTGGGCACGAAGGCGGCCTCGCTCTGGCCGCGCCACGAGGAGCAGTGCCTCGCCTCGCTGGCCGCCGCCGATGCGTTCGGCGGCGTCAAGGGATCCGAGCTGTTCCGGTCGACCGCCGATCTTCGGGCCGTCGGGTCCGCGATCGACGCCAACGCCGTCGACGCCCTGACCCCGCACGCCCCGCTGGTCCTGCTCCAGGGCCAGAAGGACGACCTCGTCAGCGCCTCGGACACCCAGAGCCTCGCCCGGACCTACCAGTGGCGGCGCAGCGACGTGACGCTCAAGAGCTACCAGAACGCCGACCACGCGAGCGTCGTCGCTGCGGGGGCGGCCGATGCGACGGCCTTCATCGCCGCGCACCTGGACCAGCCGGGGCCGTAATCTGGGCCCGTGCTCGGATTCCGTCAGGTCGACGTCTTCTCGCCCCTGCCGCTCGGCGGCAACCCGCTCGCCGTGGTGCACGACGCCGACGGGTTGACCGACGACCAGATGGCGGCGTTCGCCCGTTGGACGAACCTGTCCGAGACCACGTTCCTGCTCCGTCCGACCGATCCTGCGGCCGATTACCGGGTCCGGATCTTCACCGGTAGCGGTGAGCTGCCGTTCGCCGGCCATCCCACGCTCGGCACCGCGCACGCCTGGCTCGAGGCCGGCGGGGTGCCTGCGGGGGGCGAGGTGATCCAGGAGTGCGGCGTCGGACTCGTGCGAGTTCGGCGCGGCCAGCGACTGGCGTTCGCTGCGCCTCCGCTGACCCGGTCCGGTGCCCTGACGGATCAGCAGATCGAGGTGGTGGCGCGCTCCCTGGGGATCACGCCGGGGGAGATCATCGACTGCAACTGGGTGTCGAACGGCCCGCAGTTCGTCGCCGTCCTGCTGCGTGATCCCGAAGCCGTCCTGGCCCTCGAGCCCGACGTCGCCACGTTCGGCGAGATCGAGATCGGTGCTGTCGGGCTCTACCCGGCCGGCTCCGACATCGCCGCCGAGGTCCGGGTCTTCTTCCGAGGCAACGGTGTCACCGAGGATCCGATCACCGGTTCGTTCAACGCCGGGTTGGCGACCTGGTTGACCCGCAACGGCACCCTCCCCCTGACCTACATCGCCGCCCAGGGCACCGCGCTGGGTCGGACCGGACGGGTCCACATCGAGACCGATGCCGACGGAGTGATCTGGGTCGGCGGGAACACGCTCACCACCATCGCCGGGACCGTCTCGCTCTGACCCGTAGGCTGGCGTCGTGCAGCCCTATCTCGACCTCGTCCAGCGGATCCTCGACGAAGGGATCGAGAAGTCCGACCGCACCGGCACCGGCACCCTCTCGGTGTTCGGCCACCAGATGCGCTTCGACCTCGCCGAGGGCTTCCCGCTGGTCACCACCAAGAAGGTCCACACCCGATCGGTCTTCGGGGAGCTGCTCTGGTTCCTGCGCGGGGACACCAACGTGCGCTGGCTGCAGGAGCGCGGCATCTCGATCTGGGACGAGTGGGCCGACGAGAACGGCGACCTCGGTCCGGTCTACGGGGCCCAGTGGCGCTCGTGGCCGACCCCCGACGGCGGGCACATCGACCAGCTCAAGCAGGTGATCGAGCAGATCCGGGCCACCCCCGACTCGCGGCGGCTGGTGGTCTCGGCCTGGAACCCCGTCGACATCCCCGAGATGGCGCTCGCGCCGTGCCACGCGCTGTTCCAGTTCTACGTCGCCGACGGCAAGCTGTCGTGCCAGCTCTACCAGCGCTCGGCCGACGTCTTCCTCGGCGTGCCGTTCAACATCGCGTCGTACGCCCTGCTGACCCACATGATCGCCCAGGTCTGCGACCTCGAGGTGGGCGACTTCGTGCACACGCTCGGCGATGCGCACCTCTACCTCAACCACCTCGACCAGGCGCGTGAACAGCTCACCCGGGCGCCGCGGGCGTTGCCGCGGCTCGTGCTCAACCCGACCGTGACCGCGATCGACTCGTTCGAGCTCGACGACATCAGCGTCGAGGCCTACGACCCGTGGCCGGCGATCAAGGCGCCGATCAGTGTCTGAGTCCAGCACTCCGGGCCTGACCCTGATCGCCGCGGTCGCCCGCAACGGAGTGATCGGGAACTCCGAGGCTCGGATCGCCGACGGGGCACCGGCGATCCCGTGGCGGTTGCCCGGAGAGCTCGCCGAGTTCAAGGCGCTCACCATGGGCGGGGTCCTGGTGATGGGACGGGCGACGTACGACACGATCGGGCGCCCGCTGCCCGGTCGATCCACGGTCGTCGTCACCCGCGACACCGGTTGGACGGCCGACGGGGTCACGGTCGCCCACTCCCTGGACGAGGTCCGCGAGGTCGCGGCCACCCTCGGAGGCGAGGTCTTCATCGCGGGGGGAGCCCAGATCTACGCCGCTGCCCTGCCGCACGCCAGCCGCCAGATCCTGACCCGGGTCCCGACCGACGCCGAGGGGGACGTGCTCTACCCGCCGTACGACGCCGACGACTGGACCGAGACCGACCGCGACCAGCGCGAGACCTACGACCGGGTCTACCTCACCCGCCGGACGACGCCGTGCTGAAGCAGCTCCAGCTCTGGGGCACCCGCGTGCAGTGGACGATCAGCGTCCCGATCATCGCGGCCCTCGAGCTCGCCCTGACCTGGGGGAGCCACCCCCACGGAGTCCTGGTCGCGCTGATCGGGGTCTTCCTGGTCGGTGCCGTGCTGGCCTCGGTGCACCACGCCGAGGTGGTCGCGCACCAGGTCGGCGAGCCGTTCGGGTCGCTGATCCTGGCGGCGTCGGTCACCGTGATCGAGGTCGGTCTGATCGTGACCCTGATGTCGTCGGGCGGCGACTCCTCGTCCAGCCTCGCCCGCGACACGGTCTTCTCCGCCGCCATGATCTGCATCAACGGGATCGCGGGCGCGGTCTTCGTCGTCGGCGCGGTCCGCAACCGCCGGGAGCACCACGCGGTGTTCAACCCCGAGGGCACCGGCGCCGCGCTGGCGACGGTCGGCACCATCGCCGTGATCTGCCTGGTGCTGCCGACGTTCACCACGTCCCACGCGGGCCCGGAGTTCTCCGGCGCCCAGCTCGCCTTCGCTGCGACCGCCTCGCTGGCGGTCTACGTCCTGTTCGTCTTCACCCAGACCGGACGGCACCGCGACTTCTTCCTCCCGGTCGCCGCCGACGGCACCGTCCGCGACCTGGACGGCGACGACCACGCCGACCCGCCCGGGACCCGCGCCGCCCTGATCAGCGGAGGGCTGCTCCTGGTCGCGCTGGTGGCCGTCGTCGGGCTGGCCAAGGTGGAGTCGAAGGCGATCGAGGACGGCATCACCGCGCTCGGGCTGCCCAAGAGCTTCGTCGGTGTCGTGATCGCCGTGCTGGTGCTGCTGCCCGAGTCGATCGCGGCCATCCGGCACGCGCTGGCCGACCGGGTCCAGATCGGCCTCAACCTGGCCTACGGCTCGGCCATCGCCTCGATCGGGATGACGATCCCGGCGATCGCGTTGGCGTCGATCTGGCTCGACGGCCCGCTCCTGCTCGGCCTCGAGTCCACCCAGATCGTGCTGCTCGCCATCTCGTTGGTCGTCGGCATCCTCACGGTCGTCCCCGGCCGCGCCAAGACCCTGCACGGCGGCCTCGCCCTCGTGCTGTTCGCCTCGTTCGTGTTCCTCGCTGCGAACCCCTGAGGCCCGCTCACTAGGCTGGTCGCCATGGCCTCCATGGAGCTGCGGATCTTCACCGAACCACAACAGGGCGCGAGCTACGACGACCTGCTCGCGCTGGCGCAGGAGGCCGAGCGCCTCGGGTACGGCGCCTTCTTCCGTTCCGACCACTACCTGAAGATGGGCGACGTCTCCGGTGCACCGGGGCCGAGCGACGCCTGGATCACCTTGGCCGGGCTCGCCCGGGAGACCTCGACGATCCGTCTCGGCACCCTGGTCACCAGCGCGACGTTCCGGCACCCCGGGGTGCTTGCGATCGAGGTCGCCGGAGTGGACCAGATGAGCGGCGGCCGGGTCGACCTCGGCCTCGGTGCGGGCTGGTTCGACGCCGAGCACACCGCCTACGGGATCCCGTTCCCCGGACTGGGGGAGCGCTTCGACCGGCTGGAGGAGCAGCTCGAGCTGATCACGGGCCTCTGGGCCGACACCACCGGCGCGTACTCGTTCGATGGCACCCACTACCAGCTCGCCGACAGCCCGGCGCTGCCGAAGCCCGCCCAGACGAGCGCGTACCGCGGCACCGTGCCGGTCGTGATCGGCGGCCACGGCAAGAAGCGCACGCCGCGACTCGCTGCGACCTACGCCGACGAGTTCAACGTCCCGTTCGCCGGCGTCGAGGACACGGCCGCCCAGTTCGACCGGGTTCGCGCCGCGGTCGACTCCGCCGGGCGTGCGCCGGAGTCGATGACCTACTCGGCTGCGCTGGTGCTCTGCGTGGGTGCCGACGAGGCCGAGGTCACCCGACGTGCTGCCGCGATCGGACGCGAGCCCGAGGAGCTGCGCACCAACGGCGTCGCCGGCACCGTGGCCGAAGCGATCGAGAAGATCCGGGCCTACCAGGCGGTCGGCGCGACCCGGATCTACCTCCAGGTGCTCGACCTGACCGACCTCGACCACCTCCGTCTGGTGGCCGCCGAGGTCATGCCGCACGTGTGAGCCCGTGGGTGACCGCGTGGGGGACAAGGGGTCGGTCGAGCCGACCGATAGGCTGACCACATGACGAACGCGCAGGCTCCCTTCGGCACCGTTCTCACGGCGATGGCGACGGCGTTCAAGCCCGACGGCTCCCTCGACATCGAGGCGATCCAGCGGGTCGCGAAGCACCTGATCGCTCACGGGCACGACGGCATCGTCGTCTCCGGCACCACCGGTGAGTCGCCGACCACGACGATTGCCGAGGACGGCCAGATCTTCCGTGCGGTGCGCGAGGCGGTCGGCCCCGACGTGACGCTGGTCGCCGGGATCGGGACCAACGACACCTCCACCACGCTCGAGCTCGCGGCCCAGGCCGAGGCCAACGGCGCCGACGCGCTCCTGCTGGTCTCGCCGTACTACAGCAAGCCGGGCCAGGCGGGTCTGCTGAACCACTTCAAGCAGGTCCACGACGCGACCACGACGCCGATCATGCTCTACGACGTCCCGGGACGGACCGGCACCAAGATCAGTGCCGACTCCTACCGCGAGATGGCCGGCTGGGGCCGGGTGGTCGCGGTGAAGGACGCCGCGGGGGACGCCACCCAGGCCGCCTTCCTGACCGAGCTCGGGTACGTCGTCTACTCCGGTGACGACGCCCTCACCCTCGGCTTCCTCGCCTACGGTGCCGTCGGGGTGGTCTCCGTGGTCGGTCACGCCGCTGGCAACGAGATCCGCGCCATGATCCAGGCCTTCCTCTCCGGCGACCTGGCCACCGCGCAGAAGATCAACGCCCAGCTGATCCCCGCCTACAGCGGCATCATGGGCACCCCGAACTACGGCGCCACCACGGCCAAGGCCGCGCTGCAGGCGCTCGGCGTGCTGGACAACCGGCACGTCCGGTCTCCGCTGCTGGCGCTGGACGAAGACGAGTACGCGGCTCTGACGACCGCTCTGACGACGGCAGGTCTCCTGTGATGATGCACCACCCCGAGCTGTCCGCCCCGCCGGAGCTGCCGAAGGGCGCTCTCCGCGTGATCCCGCTCGGTGGTCTGGGCGAGGTCGGCCGCAACATGACCGTCTTCGAGTACGACGGCCGGCTGCTGCTGGTCGACTGCGGCGTCCTCTTCCCCGAGGACAACCAGCCGGGTGTGGACCTGATCCTCCCCGACTTCGCCCCGATCCGGGACCGGCTCGACCAGGTCGAGGCGCTCGTCCTCACCCACGGTCACGAGGACCACATCGGCGCGACGCCGTACCTGCTCCGCGAGCGGCAGAACATCCCGATCGTCGGGTCGAAGCTGACCCTCGCGCTGACCGCGAGCAAGCTGCGCGAGCACCGGCTCCGCGAGACCGTGCAGCACGAGGTCAAGGAGGGCGACCGGATCACGTTCGGCCCCTTCGAGCTCGAGTTCATCGCGGTCAACCACTCGATCCCCGACGCGCTCGCCGTCGCGATCCGCACGGGCGCCGGTCTGGCGCTGGCCACCGGCGACTTCAAGATGGACCAGCTGCCGCTCGACGGCCGGATCACCGACCTGCGCGCCTTCGCCCGGCTCGGCGAGGAGGGTGTGGACCTGTTCCTCACCGACTCCACCAACGCCGAGGTGCCGGGCTTCACCGTCTCCGAGCGCCGGATCACGCCGGCGATCGAGCAGGTCTTCCGCGAGTCCAAGCAGCGCATCATCGTGGCCTGCTTCGCCTCCCACATCCACCGCGTCCAGCAGATCCTCGACGCTGCGGCCGAGCACGGCCGCAAGGTCGGCTGGGTCGGCCGGTCGATGGTGCGCAACATGCAGATCGCCACCGAGCTCGGCTATCTCAACATCCCCCCGGGCGTCCTGGTCGAGGCGAAGACCCTGCCGGACTACCCGCCGGAGAAGCAGGTGCTGGTCTCGACGGGTTCGCAGGGCGAGCCGATGAGCGCCCTGTCACGAATCGCCCAGCGCACGCACAGCTTCGTGCACATCGAGCCCGGTGACACCGTGCTGCTCGCGAGCAGCCTCATCCCCGGCAACGAGAACGCCGTCTACCGGGTGATCAACGGGCTCGCCCGCCTCGGCGCGAAGGTGGTGCACAAGGGCAACGCGCTCGTGCACGTCTCCGGGCACGCCAGCGCCGGCGAGCTCCTGTACTGCTACAACATCGTCCGGCCCAAGAACGTGATGCCGGTGCACGGCGAGGTCCGTCACCTGCTCGCCAACGGCGACCTGGCCAAGGCGGTCGGGATCGAGAACGTCGTCATCGCCGACGACGGCGTGGTCGTCGACCTGGTCGACGGTGTCGCCAAGATCACCGGCAAGGTCGACGTCGGGATGGTGTACGTCGACGGGCAGTCCGTCGGCGACGTCACCGAGACCGAGCTCAAGGACCGACGCATCCTGGGCGAGGAGGGCTTCGTCTCCGTCATCGTCGTGGTCGACTCGGTCAGCTCCAAGGTGGCCGCCGGACCGGAGATCCAGGCGCGCGGCAACGCCTGGGAGCCCGGTGCCTTCGACGAGATCTCGCCGAAGATCCTCGACGCGATCAACACCGCGCTGAGCGAGGGTGTCACCGACACCTACCAGCTGCAGCAGCTGATCCGTCGCGCGATCGGACGCTGGGTCTCCGATACCCACCGTCGCCGCCCGATGATCATCCCGGTGGTTCTCGAGGCGTAGGTCTCGATACACCTCGCTTCGCTCGGCACTCGACCAACGTCCGGTGGTCGAGTGTCGGCGACGAAGGAGCCGATGTATCGAGACCCGCGACACGCACTCCTGGGGTCCGTGTGACTGGTGGGACGATGAAATAGGTTGGTCCCATGGCGACCCGTACGTCTTCCCCGACGGGTTCGCGCAGCACGGCCCGACCCAAGCCGCCCGCCAAGAAGGCAGCGGCGAAGAAGCCTGCTCCGCGCTCCCGTAGTACCGCGACCTCCAAACCAGCCTCCAAGTCGGCCCCCAAGGCCGCCGCTCGGCCCGCTCCGCGTGCCGTCCGCAACGGCCGGAGTCCGGTCGCGTCGCTGCTGATCGGACTCGGCCGCGGTCTCGCCGCGGTCTGGCTCGCCATCGCCCACGGGATCGGCACGGTCGCCCGCTCGGTCGGTCACTCCGCCCGCGACCTCGAGCCCGAGCACCGGCGTGACGGTCTGGCGCTGACCATCCTCGGTGCCGCCTTCGTCGTCGCCGCCGCCGTCTGGTTCGACATCGACGGGGGAGTGCTCGGCTTCGTCGGCACCCTCGTCACCGGCTGCGTCGGCAAGGTCGGCTGGCTGGTGCCGTTGGCGCTGGTGTACGTCGCCGTCCGGATGCTGCGCGACCCGCTCGGCACCGGCCCTGCCGGCCGCCAGGTGATCGGCTGGAGCGCGCTCGGCCTCGGTGTCCTCGGCATCGTCCAGATCGCCAACGGCAACCCGCAGCCGCAGAACGGCAACGCCGTCGCGCTCCAGGACGCGGGCGGCGCGATCGGGTACGTCGTCGCCTCGCTGCTGCTCGACCTGCTCCGCACGCCGTACGTCGTCGTGCCGCTGCTGCTCCTGGTCACGTTCTTCGGCATCCTCGTCGTCACCTCGACGCCGCTCTACGAGGTGCCGACCAAGCTCGGCGCCCTGCGCGACCGCCTCCTCGGGCCGCACGACCACGACGACCACGACGGCGAGCTGAACGACGACTCGTTCATCGACCCCGACATGGGCCCCGACGCCTACGAGACCCCGGTCGTCGAGGACCGCGCCGAGAAGAAGAAGCGCGGCCGCAAGGTCTCGCTCGACGAGCTCTTCGCCGACGACCCGTTCGAAGCAGACGCCGAGATGGCCGCTGTGGACGCCGAGGTGGCCGGTCTGGGTGACGACGTCGCCACCGACCCGTTCATCGATCCCGATCCGACGGTCAAGCGCCGCAAGACCGACCTGACCGCACCGGACCACGGTGCGCCGATCCGCTCCGTCCAGCTGCCGCTCTCCGGCGAGACGCTGTACTCGCTGCCCGACGAGTCCCTTCTCAAGGAGGGTTCGCCGCACAAGGCGCGCTCCAAGGCCTCCGACGAGGTGGTCGGCCGCCTGCAGAGCGTGCTCGACGACTTCAACATCGACGCGAACGTCACCGGGTACACCCGTGGCCCGACGGTCACCCGCTACGAGGTCGAGCTCGGCCAGGGCGTCAAGGTCGAGAAGATCCTCGGTGTCCAGAAGAACATCGCCTACGCGGTGGCCAGCGAGGACGTCCGCATCCTCAGCCCCATCCCGGGCAAGTCCGCGGTCGGGGTGGAGATCCCGAACATCGACAAGGAGATCGTCACCCTCGGTGACGTGCTCCGCTCGGGCAACGCCCGCAACGACCACCACCCGATGATCGCCGGCCTCGGCAAGGACGTCGAGGGCGGTTTCGTCGTCGCCAACCTGGCGAAGATGCCCCACCTGCTCGTCGCTGGTGCCACCGGTGCCGGTAAGTCGTCGTTCGTGAACTCGATGATCACCTCGATCCTGATGCGGTCGACCCCGGACGAGGTCCGGATGGTGATGGTCGACCCCAAGCGCGTCGAGCTGACCGCCTACGAGGGCATCCCGCACCTGATCACGCCGATCATCACCAACCCGAAGAAGGCCGCCGAGGCCCTCCAGTGGGTCGTGCGTGAGATGGACCAGCGCTACGACGACCTGGCCAACTTCGGCTTCAAGCACGTCGACGACTTCAACAAGGCCGTCCGGGCCGGGAAGGTCGAGGTGCCGCTCGGCAGCGAGCGCGTGCTGTCGCCGTACCCCTACCTGCTGGTCATCGTCGACGAGCTCGCCGACCTGATGATGGTCGCTCCGCGCGACGTCGAGGACTCCGTCGTCCGGATCACCCAGCTCGCCCGTGCGGCGGGGATCCACCTGGTGCTCGCCACCCAGCGGCCCAGCGTCGACGTCGTCACCGGTCTGATCAAGGCCAACGTGCCGTCCCGGCTGGCGTTCGCGACGTCGAGCCTGGCCGACTCCCGCGTCATCCTCGACCAGCCCGGTGCCGAGAAGCTGGTCGGCCAGGGCGACGCCCTGTTCCTGCCGATGGGTTCGTCGAAGCCGGTCCGGGTCCAGGGCTCCTGGGTGAGCGAGGCCGAGATCAAGGCCGTCGTGCGTGACTGCAAGGCCCAGCTGGCGCCGACCTACCGCGAGGACGTCACCGCCCCCGCCGGCGGCAAGAAGGAGCTCGACGACGACATCGGCGACGACCTCGACCTGGTCATCCAGGCGATCGAGCTGGTCGTCACCACCCAGTTCGGTTCCACCTCGATGCTGCAGCGCAAGCTGCGGGTCGGGTTCGCCAAGGCCGGGCGCCTGATGGACATCATGGAGTCCCGTGGCGTCGTCGGCCCCTCGGAGGGCTCGAAGGCCCGCGACGTCCTGATCAAGCCCGACGAGCTCGAGTCCGTGCTCTACACGATCCAGGGGGAGTGATGGAGACCACTCACACCAGCCAGTCGATCCAGATCAGCCGCAACGGCCGGCTCCACCTCGTCCTCGGTGTCGTGGCCGCCGCCCTCGCGATCGGCTTCGCCGTCCGCGCCGGCGGCGCCCTCGACCTGTCCCTCGCGGGACTGCTCGCGCTGATCGGCGCGCTCAACCTCGCCGCCGCCTGGGATGCCCGCACGCCGCTGCTGGTCGCCGACCCGCAGGGTGTCCGGATGCGTCTCGGCCGTGCCTGGGTCGGCCTCCCGTGGAGCGACCTCGAGGAGATCGAGCACCTCCCGCGCGCCGGGTGGCTGCGTGACGGCCGTCTGGTGCTGCTGCCCCGCGACGAGGACGCCCTCATCGCCGGGCTCGACGCCGCCGGGCGTCGCCAGGCGGGCCTGTCGGAGCGTTTCTACGGCGCGCCCCTGGTGCTGCCGCTCGGACTCACCACGGTGGTCAGCGACGGCAGCGCGGGGCTCTCGTCCCGGCTCGCCGACCTCGCTCAGGGTGTGACGGCGATCGTCGAGATCGAGTCCACGGTCGAGGAGACCGAGCCCGAGACGGAGCCCGCCGTCATCGCCGTCGACGAGTCCGAGACGATGGAGTCCACGGCCGAGCGTCCCGCGGTCACCGTCCCGGCACCGGCCCCCGTCGCGACCCAGGCCGTCGCCCAGGCCGCGCCCCGGACCGTCACCCAGCCCGTGATCGGCTCCACCCTGATCGCCGCCCGCACCGCGCTGGGCCTGACCATCGACCAGGTCAGCGACCGCACCCGGATCCGGGTCCACATCCTCGAGGCGATGGAGCGCGACGACTTCGCGGCCTGTGGTGGTGACTTCTACGCCCGCGGCCACCTGCGCACGGTCGCACGCGTTCTCGCGATCGACCCGACCCCGCTGATCGAGACGTTCGACGAGCGTTTCGCCGAGGGTCCGGCGCCGATGGCGGAGGCGCTCGAATCCGAGTACGCGGCCCTGTCCGGCACCACCGGGGGCGCGCTGCGGCACGCCGCTGCGGGTCGGAACTGGTCCGTGCTGATCGCCGCGGTGATGTCGATCGTGCTGCTCTGGTCGGTCGCCCGGTTGGTGTTCGACGGCACGTCCGAGCCGACGCCGAGCATCGGGCTGTCCAGCGGTTCGGCGGGCACCACGAACCCGTACGGCAAGACCGCCGCCAAGGTTCCGGTCGTCCTCACCGCCGCCGGTGGCGGCGCCGAGGTCGTCGTGCGCGACGGCAGCGGGACCGTCGTCTTCAGCGACGACCTCGCGTTCGGACAGACGGTGACCGTCCAGGCCGCGCCGCCGGTGCGGGTGCAGACCTCCGACGGTTCGTTGACCGTCGGGGTCGACGGAGCCACCGGCAAGGCCGTCGGCGACACAGGAGTTCCGGGCCAGCGGATCTACGCTGGCTCCCATGACTGAGGCACCACTCTCCGTAGCCGTCGTCACCCTCGGGTGCACCCGTAACGAGGTGGACTCCGAGGAGCTGGCGGGCCGGTTGAGCGCCGGTGGTTTCCAGCTGGTGGCCGACCCGTCGGAGGCCGACACCGTCCTGGTCAACACCTGCGGCTTCGTCGAGCAGGCGAAGAAGGACTCGGTCGACACGCTGCTCGAGGCCGCGGACCTCAAGGCCTCGGCCGGGCACGGCGGCAAGGCGCAGGCCGTCGTCGCCGTCGGCTGCATGGCCGAGCGCTACGGCAAGGACCTGGCCGAGTCGCTGCCCGAGGCCGACGCGGTGCTCGGCTTCGACGACTATCCCGACATCGCGGCCAAGCTCAAGGCGATCGTCGCCGGTGAGGCGCACCACCCGCACACGCCGTCGGACCGCCGCCTGCTGCTCCCGATCAGCCCGGTCGACCGCGACGCCACCACGGTGTCCACGCCCGGCTTCGACGCCTTCCGTGCGCGTCTCGACGACGGTCCGTGGGCGCCGCTGAAGCTGGCCAGCGGCTGCGACCGCCGCTGCACGTTCTGCGCGATCCCCACCTTCCGTGGCTCGTTCGTCTCCCGGCGTCCCTCCGACGTGCTGCAGGAGGCGCAGTGGCTCGCCACCCAGGGCGTCAAGGAGCTCTTCCTGGTGAGCGAGAACTCGACGTCGTACGGCAAGGACCTCGGTGACCTCCGCCTGCTCGAGACGCTGCTGCCCGAGCTCGCGGCCGTCGACGGCATCGAGCGCGTCCGGGTCTCCTACCTCCAGCCCGCCGAGACCCGCCCCGGCCTGATCGAGGCCATCGCCGGCACCCCGGGCGTCGTCCCGTACTTCGACCTCAGCTTCCAGCACGCCTCCAACGCCGTGCTGCGCCGGATGAAGCGGTTCGGCGACCCCGACAGCTTCCTCGCGCTGCTCGAGTCCATCCGCACGCTCGCTCCCGAGGCCGGGATCCGCTCCAACGTCATCGTCGGGTTCCCCGGCGAGACCCAGGACGACCTCGACACCCTGTGCGACTTCCTCACCGAGGCGCGTCTCGACGTGACCGGCGTGTTCGGCTACTCCGACGAGGAAGGCACCGAGGCGGCCGGATTCTCCGACGACCTCAAGCTCGACGAGGACGAGGTCCGTGCCCGTTTCGACGAGGTCTCGTCCCTGGTCGAGGAGCTCACCGCCCAGCGTGCCGAGGAGCGCATCGGCGAGACCGTCGAGGTGCTGATCGAGTCCCTCGAGCCCGAGGGTGTGGTCGGCCGTGCCGTGCACCAGGGTCCGGATGTCGACGGGACGACGCTCGTCACCGACGCGCCCGGCGCGCGGATCGGGGATCTGGTCCGCGCCACGGTCGTCGGCTCCGAAGGGGTCGACCTGATCGCTAAGGTGCACGCGTGAAGCACGTGCCGAACGCCCTGACCCTGCTGCGGATCTTCCTGGTCCCGTTCTACGGCTGGGCCCTCCTCGTCCACGGCGGCGAGGACGAGAAGATGCGCGTCCTCGCGTGGGCGATCTTCGCCGTCGCGATGATCACCGACAAGATCGACGGCGATCTCGCGCGCAAGCACAACATCATCACGAACTTCGGCAAGATCGCCGACCCGATCGCCGACAAGCTGCTCACCGGCATGGCGTTCATCGGTCTGTCGATCCTCGGCGACATCTGGTGGTGGGTGACGATCATCGTGCTGCTGCGCGAGTGGTCGGTCACGCTCGTGCGGTTCCTGGTGCTGTCCAAGGTCGTCATCGCCGCGGACCAGCTCGGCAAGTGGAAGACCTTCATCCAGGCGCTGGCCCTGGCCGGGCTCAGCCTGCCGCTGCGCGACCCCGACCTGAGCGCGCCGTGGGACGTCATCGGTGAGGGGCTCTTCTGGCTCAGCCAGGGCCTCCTGACGGTCGCCGTCGTCCTGACGATGGTCTCCGGCTACCAGTTCTACGCCGATCTGTGGCGTCAGCGTGCCGCCCTCCGCAGCGCCTGACCTGCTCGCCCGTCTCGGCGAGCGCGGGGCCACCCTCGCCACCGCCGAGTCCCTGACCGGCGGCCGGCTGGCCGCCGCCGTGACGTCGGTCCCGGGTGCCTCGGCGGTCTACCTCGGTGGGGTGGTCAGCTACGCCACCGCGGTGAAGCGGGACCTCCTCGGTGTCTCCGACGAGCTCGTCCGGACCGACGGCGTCATCTCCGCGGCCTGCGCGATCGCGATGGCCGACGGCGTCCGGCAGCGCACCTCGGCGACGTACGCGCTCGCCACCACCGGTGTCGCCGGACCTGACGAGCAGGAGGGCCAGCCGGTCGGCACGGTGTACGTCGGCCTCGCCGGTCCGTCCGGCACCCGAGCCGTTCGGCTCAGCCTGGTGGGGAGCCGCGCCGATATCCAGGATGCGACCGTCACGGCCGCTCTCGAGCTGCTCCTGGGAGATCTCGGGGAATAACGGGGTGGGGTCGCCACTGTTGTGTGGATGACTCGGGTACGGTGTGTGCCACGGGTACGCGGATCTGAAGGAGGTGCATCGGGATGGTTCTGTTCCGCCGGATTCTGGGTGACGTCTTGCGCGCCCAGCGCGTGGAGCGTGGGATGACGCTGCGCCAGGTCTCCGCCGACGCCCGGGTCTCCTTGGGCTACATCTCCGAGATCGAGCGCGGTCAGAAGGAAGCCTCCTCGGAGCTCCTCGCCTCGCTGTGCACCGCCCTGGACGTCCCGCTCTCGGAGGTCCTGCGTGAGGTCTCCGAGGCCGTCGCCGTCGAGGAGACGGTGGCTGTCGCCTCCGCCGCCTGATCGTTCCGACCCTTCTCGACGCTGTGCGGCACACCGAGTTCTGGTCCCGGCTGGACGGCGCCCTGGGTGAGGTCTACGCGCCGGTGTGGGCCGGCGAGTGCGTGATGAGTGCTCTCGGGTCGCGCACCGCGCGGGAGGCACTCGATGCGGGGATCCCTCCCCGCGAGGTCTGGGCCGCCGTGTGGGCCGCCCTCGACCTTCCCGCGACACTCCGGTGACGGTGCTTGGATCGAACATCTGTTCGGACTAGTCTGCTTCTGTCGGTGGCCGCCTCTAGCGTCCAATCCTGCGATGACGACGAAGAAGATGACCAAGACACCTAAGACCAAGGGAGTGACCAGCATGGCCGGAGGAGACCGCGAGAAGGCGCTTGACGTCGCGCTCGCCAACATCGAGAAGCAGTTCGGCAAGGGTTCCGTCATGCGGCTCGGCGACGACACGCGCGCCCCGCTCGAAGTGATTCCGACCGGATCGATCGCGCTGGACGTGGCGCTCGGTATCGGCGGTCTGCCGCGCGGTCGCGTGGTGGAGA
Source organism: Nocardioides sp. JCM 18999 (assembly GCF_055391175.1). Classification (NCBI taxonomy): domain Bacteria; kingdom Bacillati; phylum Actinomycetota; class Actinomycetes; order Propionibacteriales; family Nocardioidaceae; genus Nocardioides; species Nocardioides sp. JCM 18999. The sequence goes on along the minus strand of NZ_AP043887.1, from coordinate 1,616,727 downwards.
TCTACGGCCCCGAGTCCTCGGGTAAGACGACGGTCGCGCTGCACGCGGTCGCCAGCGCCCAGCGTCAGGGCGGTGTGGTCGCGTTCATCGACGCCGAGCACGCCCTCGACCCTGAGTACGCCAAGGCGCTCGGTGTCGACACCGACGCCCTCCTCGTCAGCCAGCCCGACTCCGGTGAGCAGGCGCTCGAGATCGCCGACATGCTGATCCGCTCCGGCGCGCTCTCCCTGATCGTCATCGACTCCGTCGCGGCGCTCGTGCCCCGCGCCGAGATCGAGGGCGAGATGGGTGACTCCCACGTCGGCCTCCAGGCCCGACTGATGAGCCAGGCGCTGCGCAAGATGACCGGTGCGTTGAACAACTCCAACACCACCGCGATCTTCATCAACCAGCTCCGCGAGAAGATCGGCGTCATGTTCGGCTCGCCGGAGACCACCACCGGTGGTCGGGCGCTGAAGTTCTACTCGTCGGTCCGTCTCGACGTGCGTCGGATCGAGACCCTCAAGGACGGCACCGACATGGTCGGTAACCGCACCCGGGTCAAGGTCGTGAAGAACAAGGTCGCGCCGCCGTTCAAGCAGGCCGAGTTCGACATCATGTACGGCAAGGGCATCTCCCGCGAGGGCTCGCTGATCGACGTCGGTGTCGAGGCGGGTCTGATCCGCAAGGCCGGCGCCTGGTTCACCTACGAGGGCGACCAGCTCGGTCAGGGCAAGGAGAACGCGCGGAACTTCCTGCGCGACAACCCGGACCTGGCCAACGAGCTCGAGCGCAAGATCCTGGAGAAGCTCGGTGTCGGCGGCAACGTCGACGTCCCCGACGACCTCTCCGAGCTGTCTGACGAGCCCATCGGTGTGGACGACTTCTGAGCCGTCGGTGGTGCGTCCGCGGCGTTGTCGCCGCTCGCCGGCCGCTGCGCTTGAAGGCCGGCTTCGCGGCTCCGCCTTGCGGCCGCACGCACCGGCGGCACAGAAATGAGCTCCGATTGGGCCGGTGACGTCCGGCTCGGGGTCGACGCTTGGGTCTCAGGAGCGGGGTCCACACCTCCGCCTGACCCGAAGCTCGACCCTGAGCCGGATCCGGAGTCGGTCGCTCGGACCATCCTGCTCGACCAGCTCACCGGTCGTGCGCGCAGCCGCAAGGAGCTGGCCGACAAGCTGGCGGCCAAGAACGTGCCGGCCGACATCGCGACCCGGTTGCTCGACCGGTTCGAGGAGGTCGGGCTGATCGACGACGCCGCCTTCGCCCGGCTGTGGGTCGAGGGTCGCCAGTCCGGCAAGGGGCTCGCACGCCGAGCCATCGCCCAGGAGCTGCGCCGCAAGGGGATCGACGACGAGGTCGCCCGGGCCGCCCTGGACGAGATCGATCCCGACGACGAGGTGGTGCAGGCCCAGGAGCTGGTGCGCCGCAAGCTGCGCACGATGAGCCGCCTCGACGTCACGACCAAGACCCGCCGGCTGCTCGGCATGCTGGCTCGCAAGGGCTACAACACCGACGTCGCCCTCCGCGCCATCCGCACCGAGCTGGCGGACGTGCCAGAATCCGATGCGTGAGTGAAGCGCGGGAGATCCTGACCTACGAGCTGTTCGGCACCGCCGTCCGCGAGATCGCCGAGCAGGTGGTGAGCTCCGGGTACGAGCCCGACATCGTGCTCGCGATCGCCCGTGGCGGGCTCGGCCTCGGGATGGGGCTGGGCTACGCCCTCGACGTCAAGAACCTCTCCGCGGTCAACGTGGAGTTCTACACCGGCGTCGGTGAGACGCTCGAGGTCCCGATCATGCTGCCTCCGACGCCCCAGGCCGTCGACCTCACCGGCATGAAGGTCCTCGTGACCGACGACGTCGCCGACACCGGCAAGACCCTCGAGGTCGTCCACGCCTTCCTGCAGGGCCACGTCGCCGAGGTCCGGACGGCGGTCATCTACGAGAAGCCGTGGACCGTCATCCGTCCGGACTACATCTGGAAGAAGACCGATCAGTGGATCGACTTCCCGTGGTCCTCGACGCCACCGTTGGTCAACCGTCATGGAGGGAAGGCGCACTGATGTTCAGCGAAGAGCTGCGACTCGCGAGCGGGCCCGTCGACCTGTCGACGTACTCGACCAACGCCACACCGGGCTTCAAGGGCGGCAAGGAAGCAGGAGAGCGACGTCTGGACGAGCTCCAGGCCCGGCTGGTGGAGGCGCAGACCAAGCTCTTCGCCCACGGCCGCAGCGGCGGACACCGGCGAGTGCTCCTCGTGCTGCAGGGGATGGACACCGCCGGCAAGGGCGGCACGGTGATCAAGGCGCTGCGCGGGATGAACCCGACCGGTCTGCGCGTGACGGCCTTCGCCGCCCCGACCGAGGAGGAGCGCGCCCAGGACTTCCTCTGGCGGATCAACCGCGCCGTGCCGCGAGCCGGGACCCTCGGCGTCTTCGACCGCTCGCACTACGAGGACGTCCTCATCCAGCGCGTGCACCAGATGGCCCCGGCCGAGGAGATCGATCGCCGCTACGGCGCGGTGGTCGACTTCGAGCGCGAGCTCACCGAGTCCGACACCACGATCATCAAGTGCATGCTGCACATCTCCCCGCAGGAGCAGGAAGAGCGGCTCCAGGCCCGTCTCGACGACCCGACGAAGTACTGGAAGTACAACCCGGGTGACGTCGACGAGCGGCTGCACTGGGCGTCCTACCAAGAGGCGTACGAGATCGCGCTGGAGCGGACCAACACCGACCACGGGCCGTGGTTCATCGTCCCCAGTGACAAGAAGTGGTACCGGAACCTCGCTGTCGCCTCGATCCTGCTCGAGGCCCTCGAAGGACTCGATCTGGGCTGGCCGAGCGCTGACTTCGACGTCGAGGGCGAGAAGGCCCGGCTGGCCGCAGCCAGCGTCGGTGCCGTCGAATGAGCCTGCCCCACGTCACCGTCACCCGCTACGTCACCCCGCTCCGCGAGGGCGGCTCGCTGCCCGGCATCGTCGAGGGCGACGACCTCGGCACCTGGGTGTGCAAGTTCCGCGGCGCCGGCCAAGGTCTTCGGGTGCTGGTCGCCGAGGTGATCGTCGCCGGTCTGGCCCGTGCCCTCGAGATCCCGACCCCCGACCAGGTCGTGCTCGACCTCGACCCGGCGCTGGCCCGCTACGAGGCCGACGAGGAGGTCCAGGACCTGCTCAACGCGAGCGCGGGGGAAAACCTCGGGATCGACTTCCTGCCCGGCTCGTTCGGCTTCGACGCGAGCACCACGATCCCCGGTGAGCTGGCCGCGAGGATCCTCTGGCTCGACGCCTACTCCGCGAACGTCGACCGCACCTGGCGCAACGCCAACCTGCTGGTCTGGAACGACCAGATCCAGGTGATCGACCACGGTGCGTCGTTGTACTTCCACCACTCCTGGCCCGGCGGCCCGGGGGACCCGGACCGATTCGCCCGGCAGCCCTACGACACGTCCGAGCACATCCTGCGCACCGCGACCGCAGGGGCCCGCGACGTCGACGCCGAGCTGGCGGCACGGTTGAGCGACAGCGTCCTGGAGTCGATCGTCGCCGACGTCCCCACGGACTGGATCGAGGACTACCCCTGGGCGTCAGGGGCTGACGCGGTGCGGGCCCGCTACGTCGCGTTCCTGCGTGCCCGGGTGGACGGGGGCCGACCGTGGCTTCCGGTCTGATGCCCTACCAGTACGTCGTCCTGCGCTGCGTTCCACGCCCCGAACGGGAGGAGTTCGTCAACGTCGGGATCGTGCTGCACTGCCCGGAGGCCGAGTTCCTGCGCTCGGCGTCCTACCTCGACGAGGCGCGGTTGTCGGTCCTCGCTCCGGGACTGGACCTCGATCGGTTCAGGGCCGCGCTGGCGTCGATCGCGCTGATCTGCGCCGGGACGGCGCATGCCGAGTTCGGTGCCGGCGTCCGCGTGACGGCGTACGGGGACCGTGCGCTGGTGGACAACCAGAGCGCGCGGTTCGGGCTGCTCAAGGCGCCGCGCAGCACCGTCCTCCAGCCCGGACCGGTGCACGGCGGACTGACGCTCGACCCGGAGGTCGAGCTCGGACGTCTCCTGGAGCGTCAGACCGGGACGAGCTCGAGCGACCCGACGGCGTAGCGCGCCAGGATCGTGCGGGCGATCTCCGGGTGGGCCCCGAGGGGATCCGAGACGGCGACCGCGCCGGCCTCGAGGGCGAGCTCGGCGGCCCGGTCGGGCAACCAGCCGGGAGCGATGAAGAGCGAGGCGACCGCGATGTGGCGCTTGCCCTGTGCCCGGAACGCCCGGACCGCCTCACCGGTGGCCGGCGGGGCGCTGGAGGCGTAGGCCGCAGCGACCGGAAGCTTGTGCTGGGCGCCCCACTGCCGCGCCAGCCGGGCGACGGCCTGGTTGGCCAGCACGTCGGACGACCCGGCCGCGGCCAGGACGAGAGCGTCGAGCTCGCGGACGCGGTTGTCCCGCAGTGCCGCACGCAGACGGGCGTCCAGGACGGTGAGCAGCGTGGATTCCAGGCCGAGGATCCCGGCAGCACGGATCGCGACGCCGGGGTGCCGCTTGGCGGCGGCAGCCACGGCGGTCGGGACGTCGACCGAGGCGTGGTAGGCCTCGGTGAGCAGCAGCGGGACCACGACGATCTCGTGGTGCCCCTCGGCGACCAGCTGGGCGACGACCTGGTCGAAGGTCGGCGAGGACAGCTCGAGGAACGCCTCGGCGATCCGCAGGTCGGGCCGCGAGCGGCGGACCTCGTCGACCAGCGCGGTGATCGTGGCGGCGTGGCGCGGGTCGCGGGACCCGTGCGCGAGAGCGACCAGGGCGGGCGCACTCATGAGTGGATCCCGCACTCGGTCTTGTTGGTCCCGGCCCAGCGTCCGCTGCGCGGGTCGTCGCCCGGGGCCACCCGCCGGGTGCACGGGGCGCACCCGATCGAGGGGTAGCCGTCGTAGATCAACGGGTTGACCAGCACGCCGTTCTCGACGATGTACTTCTCCACCTGCTCGTCGGTCCACCGGGCCAGAGGGGAGACCTTGACCTTGCCCCGCTTGGCGTCCCACCCGATCACGGGCGCGATCACCCGGTTGTGGGTCTCGGCGCGACGCAGTCCGGTCGCCCAGGCGTCGTACCCGTCGAGCGACTCGGCCAACGGCTGCACCTTGCGCAGCTTGCAGCACAGGTCGGGGTCGGTCTTGTAGAGGTCCGGTCCGTAGGTCGCGTCCTGGTCGGCCACCGACTGCACGGGCGTGATGGTGATCAGGTTGACGTTCAGGGTCGCCTCGACGGCGTCGCGGGTCCCGATCGTCTCGACGAAGTGGTACCCGGTGTCGAGGAAGACCACGTCGATGCCGGGGACGACCTTCGCCGCGACGTGGGCCAGCACGGCGTCGCCCATCGAGGAGGTGAGGCAGAACCGGTCCCCGAAGGTGGCGGCTGCCCACTCGATGATGTGCTCGGCCGGAGCGAGCTCGAGCTCGGCGCCCCAGTGGTGGACGAGCTCGCGCAGCTCCTCGGAGCTGCGCCCCTCGGTGTGGGTGCCGCGGAATGCCCGCGCGGCGTTCGTGGCTACGGTGCTCATCGCACGAGTTCCTCCTCAGCACGCAGGACCCAGGTGGTGAAGGTCTCGTCCTCGGCCCGGTCGGCGAGGTAGTTCTCCGTCAGCTTCGCGACGTAGTCGCCCAAGCCGTCGCTGGTGACCTTGTGGGCGCGCAGCTTCCGGCCGAAGTTCGCCTGGGCGCCGGTGGCGCCACCGAGGTGGACCTGGAAGCCCTCGACCTGCTCGCCGTTCTCGTCGGTGACGAGCTGTCCCTTGAGGCCGATGTCGGCGACCTGGGTGCGGGCGCAGGCGTTGGGGCAACCGTTGACGTTGATCGTGATGTCGGAGTCGAGCACCGGGAAGCGCTGCTCCAGGTCGGTGATCAGCGTGTGGCTGCGCCCCTTGGTGTCGACGATGGCGAGCTTGCAGTACTCGATGCCGGTGCAGGCCATCGTGTTGCGACGCCAGGTCGACGGGCGGGCTGAGAGGCCGATCTCGTCGAGCTCGGCGATCAGCGCCTCCGCCTTGGCCGGCTCGACCCCGAGGACCACGATCTTCTGGTACGGCGTCAGGCGAGCGCCGGCGGCGCCGTACTTCTCGATCAGGTCGGCCAGGGCGATCAGCATCGTGCCCGAGACCCGACCGACGACCGGGGCGACCCCGATGTAGAGGTTGCCGTCCTTCTGCTCGTGCACCCCGATGTGGTCGCGGTGCCCGATGGGGGAGGCGGGGGACTCGCAGTCCTCGAGCAGGTAGCCGAGGTACTCGTTCTCGAGGACCTCGCGGAACTTGTCGCGACCCCAGTCGGCGACCAGGAACTTCAGTCGGGCCTTGGAGCGCAGCCGGCGGTAGCCGTAGTCGCGGAAGATGCCCGCCACACCGGCCCACACGTCGGCGACGGCGTCGAGGGGGATCCAGACGCCCAGCTTGGTGGTCAGGTGCGGGTTGGTGGACAGGCCACCGCCGACCCAGACGTCGAAGCCGGGACCGTGCTCGGGGTGGACCGTCCCGACGAATGAGACATCGTTGGTCTCCGGCGAGACGTCGTGGCCCGGGTGACCGGTGAGCGCGGTCTTGAACTTCCGCGGGAAGTTCGAGAAGGCCGGGTCGCCCAGGTACCGACGCTTGATCTCGTCGAGCGCCTCGGTGCCGTCGATGATCTCGTCGACCGAGACACCGGCGACGGGGGAGCCGAGGAACGGGCGCGGGGAGTCGCCGCAGGCCTCGAGGGTGGACAGACCGGCAGCCTCGAGTCGCTCCCAGATCTCCGGGACGTTCTCGACCTCGATCCAGTGGTACTGGATGTTCTCGCGGTCCGTGACGTCGGCGGTGTCGCGACCGAAGTCACGGCCGATGGTGCCGAGGGCCCGGACGGCGTCGTGGGAGAGCAGCTGGCCGTCGGTGCGGACTCGCATCATGAAGAAGCGGTCGTCCAGCTCCTCCTCTTCGAGGGTCGCGGTCTTGCCGCCGTCGATCCCGGGCTTGCGCTGGGTGTAGAGGCCCATCCAGCGGAAGCGGCCACGCAGGTCGGCGGGGTCGATCGAGTCGAAGCCGCGCTTGGAGTACACGTAGAGGATGCGGTCCCGCACGTTGAGCGGGTCGTCGTCCTTCTTGGACTGCTCGTTCTTGTTGAGAGGTTCGGTGTACCCGAGGCCCCACTGACCCTCACCGCGCTTGGGGCGCGGAATCTCGGTCTTTGAGGCAGGAGCGGGCTTGAAACGCAGGTCGGGCACACGGAAGTCTGACCCGCTTGCACTGCCTGATTCAACTTCGGATCTCACATCCTGGTCACGCGTCCACGATGTGGACGATGAGACCTGGGTGCGCATGTCTCGCCGCTGATTACTAGGCTGTGGGCCATGGCCGACTTGAACGCCCTGACCTCGTCCGCGTACCAGCAGGCACTCGAGGTCATCGCCTCGGTGGAACCGCGTGTGGCCGAGGCCACGAAGCAGGAGCTCGCCGACCAGCGCGCCTCGCTCAAGCTGATCGCCTCCGAGAACTACGCCTCGCCGGCCGTGCTGCTCACCATGGGCACCTGGTTCAGCGACAAGTACGCCGAGGGCACGGTGGGTCACCGGTTCTACGCCGGCTGCCAGAACGTCGACACGATCGAGTCGCTCGCCGCCGAGCACGCCAAGGAGCTCTTCGGCGCCGAGTACGCCTACGTCCAGCCGCACTCGGGCATCGACGCCAACCTGACCGCCTACTGGGCGATCCTCGCCCACCGCGTCGAGGGCCCGTGGCTCCAGAACGCCGGCGTGAAGAACATGAACGACCTCACCGAGGCCGACTGGGAGAAGCTCCGCGCCGAGCTCGGCAACCAGCGTCTCCTCGGGATGAGCCTGGACGCCGGTGGTCACCTCACGCACGGCTTCCGCCCGAACATCAGCGGCAAGATGTTCCACCAGAACCAGTACGGCACCGACCCCGAGACCGGGCTGCTCGACTACGACGCGCTGCGTGCGAAGGCGAAGGAGTTCAAGCCCCTCATCCTGGTCGCCGGCTACTCGGCGTACCCGCGCCGGGTGAACTTCGCCAAGATGCGCGAGATCGCCGACGAGGTCGGCGCGACCCTGATGGTCGACATGGCGCACTTCGCCGGTCTGGTCGCGGGCAAGGTCTTCACCGGCGAGGAGAACCCGGTTCCCTACGCCCACGTCGTCACCTCGACCTCGCACAAGTCGCTGCGCGGTCCGCGTGGTGGCTTCATCCTCGCGACGGAGGAGTACGCCCCGTCGGTCGACCGCGGGTGCCCGATGGTGCTCGGCGGCCCGCTCTCGCACGTGATGGCGGCCAAGGCCGTCGCGTTCGCCGAGGCGAAGACCGAGTCGTTCCAGACCTACGCCCAGCAGGTCGCCGACAACGCCCAGTCGCTCGCCGAGGGGTTCAAGAAGCGCGGGATCAAGCTCGTCACCGACGGCACGGACAACCACATCGTGCTGCTCGACGTCTCGGGCCTGGGCATCACCGGCCGCCAGGCCGAGTCGGCCCTGCTCGACTCCGGCGTCGTGACCAACCGCAACTCGGTGCCCTCGGACCCGAACGGCGCCTGGTACACCTCCGGCATCCGCCTGGGCACCCCCGCCCTGACCACGCGTGGTCTCGGCGGCGAGGACTTCGACTACGTGGCCGAGCTGATCACCACCGTCCTGAAGAGCACCTCCGCGGGCACCACGTCCGCCGGTGCGCCGTCCAAGGCGTCGTACACGATCGCCAACGGCGTCGCGGCGAACACCAAGGCTGCCGCGGCCGAGCTGATGTGCAAGTTCCCGCTGTACCCGGGTCTCGACCTCAGCTGACGCGGAGGTGTTGAGGTCGGCCGTCGTCGGCCTGGTGGCGTTGCCGCTGCTGGCCGGCTGCGGGGTTCGTTTCGAGCTGGGGGAAGACGCACCGTCGTCGTCTCCCAGTGCGTCTGCCAGCCCATCGGTCCCGCCGGACGTGGCCGATCTCTTCCCTGACGAGTACGCCGTGCTGCAGCGCTTCCAGACCGACGACTTCGACGTGTGGGTGCCGTCGAAGCCGATGAAGGAGACCTACAGCTACAAGAACGGCAACACGACCGACGTCTACAGCAGCTGGAGCGACGGCTTCTGGTTGATCGTCGAGCACAACCTCCCCGCGGGAACGACGATGGCCGAGATCGCCGACGACTACGCACGTGGCAACGACGACGCCCACGGCGTTCATCTCGTCGAGGGCCTCAACACCACGGTCGACGGCCTTCCCGGGTACTCGGCCCGGTACGAGGAGGTGATCGACGACATGACGCACACGGACGAGTTCACGGTCGTGCAGGACGGGAGCGCGATGTTCATCGTTGAGACCCTGAACGCCGGTCGGGGTTACGGTGCCAACCAGCTCCGGATCGCGATCAGCCACAGTGCTGACGTACACCTCACCGACAGTGCGTCAGGGGCGGGTCGCACCTGACAGGTCAGTTGCGGCCGAAGTCCTGGGTGTACCAGGTGGTGCCGTTCTTCTGCTGAACGACGCCGATCCCGACATCGCGGTAGCGGCAGTTCAGGATGTTCTTGCGGTGTCCGCTGCTGTTCATCCAGGCGTTCATCACCCGCTTCGCGGTCGGGTAGCCGTAGGCGACGTTCTCGCCGATCGTCCGCCAGCGCCGGTAGCCGGCGCGCTCGACCCGCTTGGACAGGCTCGCCTCGCCGGCGAGCTGGTGCGACATCTTCCGCGCCTTCGCCATCTTGCGGGTGTGGCGCTGGGCCGCCACCTCGAGCGCGCGGTCACGTCCCAGGGGCCGACACCCAGCCTTCGCGCGCTCGGCGTTGAGCAGTTGGGTGATCTGGGCGCGAACGGTCGCCGGAGAGAGCCGTTCGGCAGCGTGGGCCGTCGAGGGGACGAGGAACGCACTCACCGTCGCGAGTGCGCACATGCCGAGAAGAGTGCGACGCATGCGCGGCACGGTAACAAGGGTCAGTGTCGTTCGAAGACCCGACGAAGGCACTCGATCACAAAATCGACTGACTTTTGTGTGATCACCAGCGGTGGCTTCAGTTTGAGCACGTTCTTGAAGTCGCCGGTCGGTTGGACGATCACGCCTTCGGCGAGCATCGCCTCGCAGACGGTGGCGGTGAGCTCGGTCGCGGGGGTGAAGGTGGCGCGATCGGTCACCAGCTCCAGGCCGAGGTAGAGCCCCATCCCGTGCACCGCTCCGATGGCGTCGTACTCCTGGGCGAGTGCTTCGAGCTCGGACTTGAAGTGGTCGCCGACGATGCGGGCGTTCTCCTGGAGGCCCTCCTGCTCCATCACGTCGAGGACGGCCAGCCCGATCGTCGCGGAGACGGGGGAGCCACCGGCCGAGGAGAAGAAGGACCCCTCGGCGGCGAACGCCTCGGCGATCGCGCGGGTGGTGATCACGGCGCCGAGCGGCTGGCCGTTGCCCATCGCCTTGGCGACGGTGATCACGTCCGGGACAGCGCCCTGCTGCTCGAAGCCCCAGAAGTGGTGGCCCAGTCGGCCGTACCCCATCTGCACCTCGTCGCTGATGCAGACACCGCCGAGCGCGCGGACCCGGTCGAAGACCCCCGCCAGGTAGCCGTCCGGCAACAGCACCCCGCCCCCGTTGCCGAAGATCGGCTCCAGGATCACCCCGGCGATCCGTCCGCGGTCGAGTCCGGCCAGCTGGGCGTCGAGGTCGGCGAGGTAGGCCGGCCCCGATCCGGGACCGCGATGGGTGCCGCGGATCTGGTTGGGGGCGTCGATCAGCTCGACCCAGTCCGGTCGGGTCTCGAGTGCGCGCGGATTGTCGCCGAGCGAGCTGGTCACGGCGTCCGAGCCGATCGTCCACCCGTGATAGGCCTCCCGCGCAGCCAGGATCCGTGCGCGGCCGGTGGCCGTCTGGGCGAGTCGCAGCGCCAGGTCCACGGCTTCGCTCCCGCTGTTGACCAGGAACACCTGGTCCAGTCCTTCCGGGGCGAGGGCGGCCAGACGTTCCGAGAGCTCGACGGACGCGGCGTAGTGGAAGCGGCTGTTGGTGTTGAGCAGGTGCCACTGCCGGGTCGCCGCCCGGGTGATGGCGGGGTGGGCGTGCCCGGTCGTGGCGACGTTGTTGACGACGTCGACGTAGACGTTCGCGCGGGTGTCGATCAGGAACTCGCGCCAGCCGCGTTCGATCTGCGGCGGCGTGGCGAAGTAGTGCTCCTGGACGGGCGCGAAGTGGGCGTCGCGTCGCGCCAGCAAGGCGCCTGCCGCGGGTTCCGGTGCGGCGATGTCACTGGAGAGGAACGGGGAGGGGTCGGGACAGATCCGACGCCAGATGTCCTCGGCGAGGGGACGCACGAACCGCGGCGGGGTTCCGGGCAGGGTGCAGGCCTGGATCCACTGGCCGTCGATCTCGCCGCCGAGGCTGAAGGTCGGGTGGGAGTTCGGAGCGGTCAAGGGCGCAGCGTGGTCGAGCCGGTACTCGCCGTACCGGGTGGCGAGCACGGGCGGGATCGCCGGCGCCGGGCCGAGCCAGGCCCCGCGGTCCCACACCTCGCTGGTGACCGAGAGGTCGACCGTCCGGAAGCGGATGCCGGGAACGGGTCCGACGAGCCGCGGCCCGTCGAGGCGCTGGCCCACACCGCGGATCAGCCAGCTCATCTCCTCGGCGTCGAGACCGAGCGCCGCCTCGAAGCCCGCCACCTCGGCGTCGGCGCGGTCCTCGGCATAGGCGTTGTCGCCGTCGAGCGCCGTCTGGTCGGCCGCACTGGCGACCAGCACCGCGCCGCGCAGAACGACCAGCGGCCAGACCGCCCCGAGCTCGACGTCGCTCAACGAGGTGTGCTCGGCGAACGCCTCGACCAGGCTCAGGACGGCGTGGACGTCGTCGTTCGTCTTGCCCAGCACCGATGCCGCGGCCACGGCCAGCTCGGCGCACCGCCAGCTGATGGCGAGGTCACCGAAGTCGATCACCCCAGGTTCACCGTCGTCGCCGAGGAGGACGTTGTCGTCGGTCAGGTCACCGTGGATGACCTGGAGGGACAGCTGGTCGGCCACCGCCTCCAGACGACGTACGGCGTCATCGACTCGCGCCAGGAGCGACGGGTCGAGTCGGGCGATCACCTCGGTGGCCAGGCGGAGGTCCCACTGCGACCGGCGGTCGGTGCCCGGGTCGGCGAAGTCCGCCAGTGCGGCCACCACCTTCCCGGCCACGGCGCCGAGCACCCGGCACTCGGCGAGCCCGAACGTCTCTCGGTCCAGCAGCGGGGTGCCCTCGAGGTAGGTCAGGACGTGCGCGTGCAACGCCTGCGACCCGACCTGGGCGGCGATCAGGTCGCCGACCGGTTCCGGGACCGCCAGCCCGGCAGCCGCCGCCGCTCGAAGGCCGCTGCGCTGCGCCTCGAGCTCGGCGCGGGTCCAGCCGGCGTTGGCGATCTTCAGCACCACCCGCCCCGCGGGCGTGGCCAGCCGGAAGTTCCGGTCCTGGTTCGATCCGAGCTCGACCGGGTGGGGATCGTCGATGCCCCAGTGCTCCGCAGCGAGCGCCGAGGCGTCGACCGGGGTGACGGTGGGTCGAGGCAGGCCGCCGAGCTCCGCCATCTCAGAAGGCCGGGGTCGTCCGGGCCACGACCGCGGCCAGGTCGCCGCCGTCGAGCATCCCGAACGTGCCGTCGTACCCCTGACCGAGACGGGAGGCGCAGAAGATGTCGGCGACCTCGGGCGGGGAGAACCGGACCAGCAACGAGGCCTGGAGCACGGCGGCCATCCGGCCGGCCAGCCGCCGGGCCTGCCCCTCCATGGTGTCGGGGGAGAGGGAGCCGATCATCTGGAGGAGCTCGGTGATCGCAGCGTCGAGCCGGGCGTCGGCGCCGCGCGCCCGCCCGACCTCGGTCAGGTAGGCGTCGAGCACCTCGGGCTCGCGGCCGAGGGCGCGCAGGACGTCGAGGGCGTTCACGTTGCCCGAGCCCTCCCAGACCGAGTTCACCGGCGCCTCCCGGTAGATCAGCGGCATCCCGGACTCCTCGATGTAGCCGTTCCCGCCCAGGCACTCCAACGCCTCACCGGTCACCGGGATGGTCCGCTTGCAGACCCAGAACTTGGCCAGCGGCAACGCGATCCGGCGCAGCGCCGCCTCGTGCGGTTCGTGCCGCTTGTCGACCGCGTCGGCGAGCCGCATGCCGAGCACGGTGGCTGCCTCGGACTCGACCGCGAGATCGGCGATCACGTTCTGCATCAGCGGCTTGTCGGCGAGTCGACTGCCGAACGCCGAGCGGTGGGCGACGTGCCACGAGGCTTCAGCGACCGCCTTGCGCATCAACGACGCCGAGCCGATCACGCAGTCCAGCCGGGTCGCGGCGACCATCTCGAGGATGGTCCGGATGCCGCGCCCCTCGTCACCGAGGCGCCAGGCGACGGTGTCGCGGAACTCGATCTCGGAGGAGGCGTTGGACCGGTTGCCGAGCTTGTCCTTGAGCCGGACCAGGTCCAGCGGGTTCCGGCTGCCGTCGGGGAGCACCCGCGGCAGGACGAAGCAGGTCGGCGCGCCACCAGCCTCGGTGCGGGAGCCCTCGGTCTGGGCCAGCACGAGGAACATGTCGTTCATCGGTGCCGACGTGAACCACTTGTGCCCACGCAGGGTGTAGCTGCCGTCCTCGCCGCGTGCCGTCGCGACGGTGGTGTTCGTGCGGACGTCGGAGCCGCCCTGGCGTTCGGTCATACCCATGCCGGCCAGGGCGCCGGTCTTGTCCTCCCGGGGACGCAGGCCGAAGTCGTACCGGGTCGAGGCCAGCAACGGCGCCCACTCCTTGGCGAGGGCGTCGTCGGCGCGCAACGCCGGCACGGCGGCGTACGTCATGGTGATGGGACAGCCGTGCCCGGGTTCGGTCTGGTACCAGGCGACGTACCCGGCTGCGCGGCGCAGATGGGCGTGCGGGTCGTCGCTCTCCCACGGGGTCGCGGCCAGGCCGTGACCGATGCCGTGCTCCATCAGCCAGTGCCACGAGGGATGGAACTCGACCTCGTCGACCCGGTTGCCGTAGCGGTCCACCGGCTTGAGCTTGGGGGTGTTCTGGTTCGCCAGCAGCGCGTGCTCGCGGGCCTCGGCCGAGCCCGCCTGGAGGCCCAGCGTCAGCAGCGACTCGAGGGTCGTCTCGTCGGCGTGACGCAGCACCGCCTCGGTCAGGACCTGATCGGTGGTGACGACGTTGTGTCCCTCCAACGGCGGCGGCTGATTCAGCACCGTCCGTGTCGAACCGGCCGGGGTCGCGGGGGTCGCTCCACTCATGCCACTACGGTAGTCCCGTGCAGGACGAAGGCAGCGGGGAGGACTGGCGCTCCCGAACGGGCGTGATCTCCCTCCCCGAGCACACCCGGTCTCCCTGGTGGGAACTCACCCGACGACTCCTGATGGCGCTCGGCATCCTGTTCGGGATCGTCCTGCTGGTCTACATCGAGCGGGACAGCTACAAGGACAGCAACGGCGACGGCATCTCCCTCATCGATGCGTTCTACTACACGACCGTCACACTCAGCACGACCGGCTACGGCGACATCACGCCGGAGACCGACGTGGCCCGACTGATCAACGCCATCGTCATCACGCCGGCCCGCATCGCCTTCCTGGTGCTGCTGATCGGCACCACCCTCGAGGTCCTGGCGAACCGAGGTCGCGAGCAGTTCCGGATCGCGCGCTGGAGGAAGAACATGCACAACCACACCGTCATCGTCGGCTACGGCACCAAGGGCCGCAGCGCGGTCGACACCCTGGTCAACAACGGTCGGCTCCGGGAGCAGATCGTGATCGTCGACCCGACCGCGGCGGCCCTTCAGGACGCCCACGCCGACGGACTGTCGGTGGTCTCGGGTGATGCCACTCGTCGCGAGGTGCTGCGCCGTGCCGGCGTGGCCGACGCTGAGCAGGTGATCATCACCACCAACCGTGACGACACCAACGTCCTGACCGCGTTGACGGTGCGCCAGCTCAACCCGGACGCCTGGATCGTGGCCGCGGTGCGGGAGGAGGAGAACGTCGCGCTGATGAAGCAGTCCGGCGCGAACTCCGTGATCACGTCGGCCGACGCCGTCGGCCGCCTGCTCGGACTGTCCTCGCTCTCGCCCACCCTGGGCAACGTGATGGAGGACCTGCTCACCTACGGCGGCGGACTCGAGATCGCCGAGCGTGAGCTGCTCGTCACCGAGGTCGGCAAGCAGCCGCAGCAGCTCACCGACCAGGTCATCTCCGTCGTCCGTGACGAGCGGGTCTTCCGGTACTTCGACCCGGTGGTGACCCAGCTCGCCCGCGGCGACCGGCTGATCGTCGTGCGGCCGGTCCAGGAGCTGCCCTGGGCGCCCCGGCCGGGGACGCACAACGAGGACACCTCCGAGGACGACTAGCGCATCGTCTCCAGCAGCAGCGCCAGGTCCTCGACGCTGGTGCGCGGGTTGACGATCGCGAACCGCGTGCAGACCTTGCCGGCATGACTGGTCGGCGTGACGAAGCCGATCTGCTCCCGGGTGATCCGCTCGGTCCAGGCGGCGTAGTCGGCGGCCTCCCAGCCGAGGCGCTCGAAGACGAGCACGGAGAGGTCGGGCTCGACCAGGAGCCGGACGTGGTCGGCCTCGTCGATCAGGGTCCGACCTGCGCGGGCGACGTCGAGGGTGGTCTCGATCGCGGTGCTGTACGCGTCGGTGCCGTGCACCGCGAGTCCGTACCAGAGTGGCAGACCCCGCGGGCGCCGGGTCAGGTGGATCGCGAAGTCGCTGGGGTTCCACTCGGTGTCCTCGGTGAGGACGTCGAGATAGCTGGCCTTCTGGGTGTGGGCGGCGCGGGCCAGGACCGGGTCGCGGTACAGCAGTGCGCACGAGTCGTACGGCGCGAACATCCACTTGTGCGGGTCCACGATGAACGAGTCGGCGCGCTCGATGCCCTGGTACAGGTGTCGCACGCTCGGCGCCGCGAGCCCGGCGCCGCCGTACGCACCGTCGACGTGGAACCACCAGCCCTGCTCGGCGGCGATCTCGCCGATCCCGTCGAGATCGTCGACCACACCGAGGTTGGTGGTGCCGGCCGTGGCGACGACGGCGAAGACGCTGTCCCGCTCGGCGTCGCTGGCGCCGTCGAGCCAGGTCCGGATCGCCGCACCGGTCAGTCGACCACGATCGTCGCCGGGGATCTGCACGACGTCGACGTCCATCACCGACTCGAGCGCATGCTTCACCGAGGAGTGCGTCTCATAGGTGACGACCACGGCCCACCGGGCCGGACGCACACCGTCGCGTCGGTGCAGGGCCGCCGAACGCGCGGCGACCAGCGCGGAGAGGTTGCCGTTGGTGCCACCCTGGACGAAGACACCGCCCGCCGACTCGGGCAGCCCGGCAAGGTCGGCGAGCCATCGCAACACCTGGTTCTCGGCGTACACGGCGCCGCTGGCCTCGAGCCAGGATCCGCCGAAGATGCTGGACGCGCCGACGAGCATGTCGAAGGCCGCCGCGGCCTTGGAGGGTGCGCCAGGGATGAACGCCAGGTAGCGCGGGTGGTCGACCGACAGGCAGGCCGGGGCGAGCACCTCTTCCCACAGGCGGCTCGCGGCGCTGGTTCCGAGCCCCCGCTGGGTGACGGTCGCGCCGACCTGGTCGGCAAGCTCGGTCGGGCTCAAGCTGTGATCGAGCGGCGCCTCCATCGCGAGCCGGTCGAGACAGAGGTCCGCGAGGCCTCGGGCCATCTCGGCAGCGGCGGCGTCGTACTCGTGCATCGTCGTCGCCTCAGCGTGCGGTGAGGATGAGTGGGCCGTCCTCGGTGATCGCGACGGTGTGCTCCATGTGGGCACCGCGCGAGCCGTCGGCCGACCGGATGGTCCAGCCGTCGGGGTCGATGTAGATCTCGTCCGTGGTGTGCAGGAACCACGGCTCGATCGCGATCACCAGACCCGGTTCGAGCTTGAAGCCACGACCGGGCTTGCCGGCGTTCGGCACGTGCGGGTCGCCGTGCATCGTCCGGCCCACCCCGTGGCCGCCGAACTGGGTGTTGACCTTGAGCCCGTTGCGCTTGGCGACGACCTCGATGGCGTGCGAGATGTCGCCGATCCGGTTGCCGGCCTGAGCCGCCTCGATGCCGGCATCGAGGGCCTGGGTGGTGATGTCG
Source organism: Nocardioides sp. JCM 18999 (assembly GCF_055391175.1). NCBI lineage: Bacteria > Bacillati > Actinomycetota > Actinomycetes > Propionibacteriales > Nocardioidaceae > Nocardioides > Nocardioides sp. JCM 18999. The sequence continues at coordinate 1,599,654 of NZ_AP043887.1, read as the reverse complement.
ATCAGCTTCTGGTCCTTCGGGTCACCGTCACCGACGACCACGCTGAGGGCGGAGTCCGAGACCCACCCGTCGACGCTGACAGCGAAGTCGACGCTGAGCAGGTCACCGTCGACGAGGGTGTAGTCGAACGGGAGTCCGTGCAGGACCGCGTCGTTGACGCTGGTGCAGAGCACCTTGCCGAACGGCATCGCGCCGAAGCTCGGGTGGTAGTCGATGTAGCAGGACTCCGCGCCGCGGTCCTTGATCATCTGGTGTGCCAACGCGTCGAGCTCCAACAGGTTGACCCCGGGAGCCGCAGCGGCCTGCAGCGCGGTGAGCACCTCGCCGACGAAGACTCCGGCGGGCTTCATCTGCTCGATCTGGGCGGGGGTGCGGAGTTCGATCACGATCATGAAGCCTAAACCGTCTAGCCTTGGGCGGTGAGATCACGGCCTGCGTTCGCCACCGCCTCCGTCGCGGTCCTCGCGGCCCTCCTGGTCGCAGCCCTGTGCCTGCCGGCGTCGGCCGCGAAGGTCGACCCCCGCAAGACCGGCAAGCTGTACGTCGACCCGTACTCGACCGCCATGCACCGCGGCGCTCCGTTCGGTGGCCTCGCCTCCGTCCCGCAGGCACGGTGGTTGACCGAGCACGACCCGATCGCCGCGGTCGGTCGCACGGTGTCGGCCTACGTGGGTTCGGCAGCGAAGGCGCACCGCATCCCGCAGCTCGTGGTCTACGGCATCCCGCTGCGCGACTGCGGCTCCTTCTCGGCGGGCGGCTGGGCTACCACGGCGCAGTACCGGGCCTGGATCAACGCGATCGCGAAGGGGCTGGGCTCGTCCCGGGCGCTTCTGGTCCTGGAACCCGACGCCCTGGCCAGCTCGGAGACCTGCGGTGGCACGGCACGGATCCAGCTGCTGCGCTGGACCGCGCAACGGCTCGCGAAGACCAAGGCCTGGACCTATCTCGACGCCGGTCACAGCGGGTGGCTCGCGGCGGACGTGATGGCCCCGCGGCTCGTCGCCGCCGGGGTGCGTTGGACGCGCGGCATCAGCCTGAACGTCTCCAACCATCGCTCGACCGCGGCCGAGAAGCGTTACGGCGCGGCGGTGGTCGCCGCCCTGGCCCAGCGGAAGGTCAAGGGCCGGCACCTGGTGATCGACACCTCCCGCAACGGCGCGAAGCCGGTCTCGGCGGAGTGGTGCAACCCGACGTGGGCGCGGATCGGCGCCAAGCCGCACATGGTCCGCAAGAAGGGGCTGGTCGACGGCTATCTCTGGGTCAAGCACCCGGGGGAGTCCGACGGGTTGTGCAACGGCGGTCCGACGGCCGGCTCGTGGAGTGACCTGCTGGCAAACCGGCTGTTGGGTCGCAGCAAGGTCTGATCGGCCGCGTTCTTTGTTCGCGGGAGACAAAGAACGTCGTCGGGATCACGCGAGCATCACAAGAACTTATGCTGGCGGATTAGCGATGCTGGTCAGGTGACGATCACTGACCACCCCGCCACGAGCCCCATCTCCCACCTCACGCGTGAGGACATCGAGGAGATCGGGCGCCGTCTGGACGCAGTCCGTCAAGAGGTCCTCGAGTCACGAGGCGCCTCCGATGCCGCCTACATCCGCAAGGTGATCAAGACCCAGCGCTACCTCGAGCTCGGCAGCCGGGCCATCCTGCTCGGCAGCCTGTTCCCGCCCGCGTGGATCGTGGGCACCGCCGGGCTCAGTGTCGCCAAGATCCTGGCGAGCATGGAGATCGGGCACAACGTGCTGCACGGCCAGTGGGACTGGATGCGCGACCCGAAGATCCACTCGTCGACCTGGGAGTGGGACAACGCCTCGACCGCGGAGAGCTGGAAGCACTCCCACAACGAGGTCCACCACACGTACACGAACATCATCGGCAAGGACAACGACCTCGGCTACGGGATCATGCGGGTCGACGACGACCAGCGCTGGTACCCGATGTACCTGGCTCAGCCGTTGTTCAACTTCATCAACATGCTGGTCTTCGAGTACGGCATCGCCGCCTACGACCTCGAGCTCGGGCGCAACCTCAAGATCCCCAAGGAGCAGCGCTCGGAGGAGTTCAACGAGAACGTGCGCAAGACCCTGGCGAAGATGCGGACCCAGGCACTGCGCGACTACGTCCTGCACCCGCTGCTCTCCGGCCCCTCCTTCGTGCCGACGTTCCTGGCCAACGTCACCGCCAACGTGGTGCGCAACGTCTGGACGCACAGCGTGATCATGTGTGGCCACTTCCCCGAGGGCGTCGCCGCCTTCGAGATCTCCGAGCTCCCCGAGGAGGAGACGCGCGGGGACTGGTACGTCCGCCAGATGCTCGGCTCGGCCAACATCTCCGGCGGCCCGCTGCTGCACATGATGACGGGCAACCTGTCCTTCCAGATCGAGCACCACCTGTGGCCGGACCTGCCGTCGAACCGGTACGCCGAGGTCGCCCCGAAGGTCCAGGCGATCTTCGAGGAGTTCGCCCTGGACTACCACTCGGCTCCGCTCCCTCAGCAGGTCGGCAGCGCCTGGCACAAGATCGTCCGGCTCTCGCTGCCGAACAACTGGCTCGCGACGACGACGCCGAAGAACCTGCCGTCCCAGCTCAAGCTGCTCTACGGGATGACGCGTGGCTCGCGGGCTGTTCGTCGTCGGCTTCAGGCCAAGCTGGACGCTGCCGCCACTGCCTGACGGTTGGGCGGGTCCGCACCGGGGCGGCTGACGGTGATGGCGGCTGCGGTCACCGCCCAGGTCGCGATGTCCTGCCAGTCGGCCAGCGTCAGGCGCTCCAAAGCGGCTCGATCGCCGAGGACGCCTCGGCTCCAGAGCGCGTCGATCAACGCGGACATGAACGAGTCCCCGGCACCGATGGTGTCGGCCACCGTGGTCGACACCCCGGCGACCTCGACCATGCCCGCTGGCGTGATCACGACCGCGCCCTCAGCTCCTCGGGTGACGGCGAAGGCTATGGCGCGACCGGCCGACAGCAACGCCGTCGCTGTCTCGACGTAGGGCAGGTCCGGATCGAACGCCTCCAGGTCCTCATCGGACGCCTTGAGCACGTCGGCCACGGCAGCGAGGCGTCGTACTCGGGGGCGCCAGGCGTCCGGGTCGCCCATCACGCTCGGTCGAAGGTTGAGGTCGTAGGTCAGCGTGGCCTGCCCGACGAGCGACTCGACGATCTCCTCGACCGTGTCGGCGCCCGGCTCGAGGACCGCGGCGATGGAACCGGTGTGCACCACGGCGGGGTGCCCGATCTCGCGTGGCGTCTCGAGGTCCCAGTCGATGTCGAACCGGTACCGGGCACTGCCGTCGGCCGCCAGCGTTGCTGCAGCCACCGAGGTGCGCGCCGGCGATCCGTGATCGATCGTCATCGCCTCGGCCCCGAGGTGCGCGTCGATGAGGGCACCGCCGGCGTCGTCGGCATACCGCGTGAGCAAGGTGGTCGGCCGGTCGAGCCGGGCCAGCCCGACGGCGACGTTCATCGGGCTGCCGCCCGGGGTGCGCGTGGTCGAGCCGTCGGCGCGTGCCACCACGTCGATCAGGGCCTCGCCGATCACCAGTGCTCGTCCGTCCGTCACGCGCCCTAGGTTAAGGCCGTGACTCCCTACGGCACCCGGACCAGGAAGCTGCCCCCTCCGATCCACGTGGTCTGGGCCGACCTGCACTCACCCGCCACGACGGGGAGTCGGGTGTGGCTCGAGCTTCTGGGCGACGAGAACCCGCCTCGGATCATCGAGGCCGTCGCTCCCCACCGCGTGGTCTGGTCGTCGATCTGGGCGAAGCGCCCGGACGACGTCGTCGTCCTGGAGCTCGCCTCGACGGCGTCCGGCTCGGAGACCGCACTGGCGTACACGTTGATGACCCCGGACGAGCTGCCCGACGACCGTCTGACGGCCCACCTCAACTACCGGATCAGCAAGCTGCTCTGGGAGAAGCTCCGCTACAGCTACGGCCAGTAGCCGTCGCACTCACCAACCGCGCTCGCGCCAGACCGCCAGGTGCGGCCGTTCGGTACCGAGGGTCGAGTCGTCGCCGTGGCCGGGATAGAACCAGGTCTCGTCGGCGAGCCGACCGAAGATCCACTTCTCGACGTCGTCGAGCAGCTGCACGAACGCTTCCTTGTCGCCGAAGGTGTTCCCGACCCCACCCGGGAACAGGGAGTCCCCGGTGAACAGGTGGGCGTGGCCGGCCGGGTCGTCGTAGAGCAACGCGACCGATCCGGGGGTGTGGCCTCGCAGGGCGATCACCTCGAGCTCGGACTCACCGACGGTGATCCGGTCACCGTGGTGCAGCTCCCGCACGATCGGCACCGCGGTCTGCTCGGTGATCGCAGCCGCGTCCGGCGCTCCGGCCATCGTCGTCGCACCGGTCGCCTTCACGACCGCGTCCAACGCCCGGTGGTGGTCCCAGTGCTGGTGCGTCGTCACCACCGTGTCGAGGCCCGAGTCGCCGATCCAGGGGAGCAGACGGTCGGGGTCGGCGGCGGCGTCGATCAGCACCTGGGCGCCGGTGTGGCGACACCGCACCAGGTAGCAGTTGTTCGACATCGCAGGATCGACCGCGACCTTGTGGATGCTGACGTGGGTCAGCTCCCGGTCGTCGGCCAGTCCGCCGGGTCGAACAGCTCCGGTGTAGGTCATGCTCCCTCGATCCTCGGCAGGTCGCCGTCGGTGCTGACGGGACCTTCGGTCCCCGGGTACGGCGGGCGGCCGGTCAACCACCAGGCCAGAGTGTAGGAATCCCCGGTCACGGTGGGGCCGGGGGTCCCGAACGTCCAGGTGCGGTCGAGGTCGGTCGCCCGTGCCACGAATCCCGTTCCGGTGCGCTGGGCCGCGTCCCGCTCGAGCAGCTGGGTGGTGAACTCGACCGGCCACATCGCGGGGGAGTAGCGCGCGACGTCGGGACCGAGGTCGCAGTGATGGATCTCCAGCTCGCGCAGTCGGAGCCAGGCGACCGCCCCGACCGGGATGGATCGGCCGCCGGGGATGCGTTCGAACGATCGGCCCGCCACCTCGGGGGTGACCTGCTCCCACGCGCGAGCCAGGTGGTTGACCGCGGAGCGGAGCCGCACGTGCAGCACCGCCGTCCCGGAGCGGGCGAGGGTGGCGATGTCGGCGTCACGATCCTCCTCGGAGCGGTACATCGGGACCGCGTCGCCGGAGACGACCCCGTCGACCGCGCGGGCCAGACCCTCCGCGTTGAGGGTGAGGTGCGAGACCACGTGGCCCGCCGACCACCCCGGAAGCAGACTGGGACGCGTCCAGGCCTCACCATCGAGGGAATCAGCGGTGGCGAGCACGCGTTGAGATGCGGAACGGACGAGCTCCGCGAACTCCGTGGGGTGGCCCATGGGCCCATCGTGCCATCGTTTCGGACTGGTACGATGGCGAACACTTGTTCGACTCGGCATCGCGGGTCGGAACGGATGATGGAAGAGGCAGTAACCGACTGTGGCTGACCAGATCGTGATCCGAGGCGCCCGGGAGCACAACCTCAAGGACGTCTCGCTCGACCTCCCACGTGACTCGCTCATCGTCTTCACCGGGTTGTCCGGCTCCGGCAAGTCGAGTCTGGCGTTCGACACCATCTTCGCGGAGGGCCAGCGCCGCTACGTCGAGTCGCTCTCGGCCTACGCCCGGCAGTTCCTCGGCCAGATGGACAAGCCCGACGTCGACTTCATCGAGGGCCTCTCGCCCGCGGTGTCGATCGACCAGAAGTCGACCTCCAAGAACCCCCGCTCGACCGTCGGCACCATCACCGAGGTCTACGACTACCTGCGTCTGCTCTTCGCCCGCGTCGGGCGTGCGCACTGCCCCGTCTGCGGCTCGCCGATCGAGCGACAGACCCCGCAGCAGATCGTCGACCGGCTCCTCACCCTCGAGGAGGGCCGCCGTTTCCAGGTGCTGGCGCCGGTGATCCGCGGCCGCAAGGGCGAGTTCGTCGAGCTCTTCAGCCAGCTCCAGGCCCAGGGCTACTCCCGGGCACGGATCGACGGTGAGACCCACACCCTCGACAACCCGCCGAAGCTGAACAAGCAGCAGAAGCACACCGTCGAGGTCGTGATCGACCGACTCCAGGTCAAGGCGTCCAGCAAGCGGCGGCTGACCGACTCCGTCGAGACCGCACTCGTCCTCACCGGCGGTCTGGTGGTGATCGACTTCGTCGACACCGGCGAGGAGATGCGCTTCTCGGAGAAGATGGCCTGCCCGAACGAGCACGTCATCGACACCGACGAGCTCGAACCCCGCTCGTTCTCCTTCAACAGCCCGTTCGGCGCATGCCCCGACTGTCACGGCCTGGGCACCCGGATGGAGGTCGACCCCGAGCTCGTCGCGCCGAACCCCGAGGCGACTCTCGGCGAGGGCGCGATCCAGCCCTGGAGCCACGCCCACATCTCCGACTACTTCCTGCGCCTCCTCGGCGCGCTCGGCGACGAGCTCGACTTCGACCTGAACACGCCGTGGCAGGACCTGTCCAAGGCGGTGCAGAAGACCGTCCTCGACGGGCACCCGCGCAAGGTCCACGTCGTGACCACGAACCGGTACGGGCGCCAGCGGGCCTACGACGCCGAGTTCGAGGGCGTCCGTCGGTACGTCGAGCGACGTCACCGGGAGGCCGAGTCCGACACCAGCCGGGAGCGGTTCGAGGGCTTCATGCGCGAGGTGCCGTGCCCGTCGTGCGAAGGCAGCCGACTCAAGCCGGTCTCGATGTCGGTGACGTTGGGCGAGCGCGCCGAGGGCGGGCTCAACATCGCCCAGATCTGCGCGATGCCGATCAACGAGGCGATCAAGTGGCTCGGCGGGGTCACCCTGAGCCAGCGCGAGGCCCAGATCGCCGAGCGCGTGCTCAAGGAGATCCAGGAGCGCCTCCAGTTCCTGCTCGACGTCGGCCTGGACTACCTCTCGCTCGACCGGCCGTCCGGGTCGCTGTCGGGCGGCGAGGCCCAACGCATCCGGCTGGCGACCCAGATCGGTGCCGGCCTGGTCGGCGTCCTCTACGTCCTCGACGAGCCCAGCATCGGGTTGCACCAGCGCGACAACGCGCGTCTGATCGAGACCCTGGTCCGGCTCAAGAACCTCGGCAACACGCTCATCGTCGTCGAGCACGACGAGGACACGATCCGCGTCGCCGACTGGGTGGTCGACATCGGCCCCGGCGCCGGCGAGCACGGCGGCCACGTCGTGCACTCGGGCACCGTCAAGGAGCTGTACAAGAACAAGAAGTCGATGACCGGGCAGTACCTCTCGGGCGCTCGCACCATCCCGGTTCCCGCGGTCCGTCGCCCGATCACGAAGGGCAAGGAGCTCAAGGTCCTGGGGGCCAAGGAGAACAACCTCCGCAACATCGACGTCAGCTTCCCCCTCGGCGTCTTCCTGGCGGTGACCGGTGTCTCCGGGTCCGGAAAGTCCACGCTGGTCAACGACATCCTCTACACCTCGCTGGCCAAGCAGATCTACGGCGCTCGGACCATCCCGGGTCGGCACAAGACGATCACCGGGCTCGAGCACGTCGACAAGGTGATCCACGTCGACCAGAGCCCGATCGGGCGCACTCCGCGGTCGAACCCGGCGACGTACACCGGCGTCTTCGACCACGTCCGGAAGCTCTTCGCCTCCACCCCGGAGGCCAAGGTCCGCGGCTACCAGCAGGGCCGGTTCTCGTTCAACGTCAAGGGCGGCCGCTGCGAAGCCTGTGCCGGCGACGGCACGATCAAGATCGAGATGAACTTCCTCCCGGACGTGTACGTGCCCTGCGAGGTGTGCCACGGGATGCGCTACAACCGCGAGACGCTCGAGGTGCACTACAAGGGCAAGAACATCGGCGAGGTCCTGGACATGCCGATCGAGGAGGCGGTCGACTTCTTCGCCGCCGTGCCCGCGATCAACCGACACCTGACCACATTGGTCGAGGTCGGCCTCGGCTACGTCCGCCTCGGCCAGCCCGCGACCACGCTGTCGGGCGGCGAGGCCCAGCGCGTCAAGCTCGCCAGCGAGCTCCAGAAGCGCTCCACGGGCCGGACGATCTACGTGCTCGACGAGCCCACCACGGGCCTGCACTTCGAGGACATCCGCAAGCTGCTCGGGGTGCTCGGCTCCCTGGTGGACAAGGGCAACAGCGTGGTCGTGATCGAGCACAACCTCGACGTGATCAAGACCGCCGACTGGATCATCGACATGGGTCCCGACGGCGGGAACCGTGGCGGCACGGTCGTGGCCGAGGGCACGCCGGAGCAGATCGCGGCCACGCCGGAGAGCCACACCGGGCGTTTCCTGGCCCCGTTGCTGGAATGAGTTGGTCGTGACAGACAAGATGGACGCATGAGCGAGTCAGTGATCTCCCGCCGTCAGGCCCTGGTCGGTTGCGCTGCAGCCTGCGCGGCCGTTCCGCTGCTCGCTGCTTGCGGCAGTGACGACACCGCGAGCGGCACCCCGTCGAGCACGCCGACCACGACCGAGCCCTCCGGCTCGGCCAGCTCCAGCGCGAGCGGTCGCCCGACCACGCCGGCACTCAGCTCCACGTCGGACATCCCCGTGGGCGGCGGAAAGATCTTCGGCGACAAGAACGTCGTCGTGACGCAACCCACTGAGGGCGAGTTCAAGGGCTTCCAGGCCACCTGCACCCATCAGGGTGGGGCGCTGACCAGCATCAGCGACGGCGACATCGTCTGCTCGCTGCACGGCAGCCGGTTCTCGATCAAGGACGGGTCGGTGGACAACCCGCCCGCCCGAGTCCCGCTGCCGAGCGTCGACATCACGGTGGCGGACGGCGAGATCTTCCTCTCTTGACCGACCCCCAGACCTATCGACCCCGGGCAGGGGAGATCCCGACCCAGCCCGGGGTCTACCGGTTCCGTGACCCTGCCGGACGAGTGATCTACGTCGGCAAGGCGAAGAACCTCCGTTCGCGGCTGTCCAACTACTTCCAGGACCTCGCGAACCTCCACCCCCGCACGGCGACCATGGTCACCACGGCCGCGAGCGTCGAGTGGACCGTGGTCAACACCGAGGTCGAGGCGCTCCAGCTGGAGTGGACCTGGATCAAGGAGTTCGACCCGCGGTTCAACGTCATGTTCCGCGACGACAAGTCCTACCCCTGGCTGGCCGTGACCGTCGGCGACGAGTTCCCCCGCGTGATGGTCGGACGCGGCGCGAAGCGGAAGGGCACCAAGTACTACGGGCCCTACAGCCATGCCTGGGCGATCCGGGAGACCGTGGACGCACTGCTGCGCGTGTTCCCCATGCGGTCGTGCAGCAACGGTGTGTTCAAGCGGAGCCAGCAGTCGGGGCGCGCCTGTCTGCTCGGCTACATCGACAAGTGCAGTGCGCCCTGCGTCGGCCAGATCAACGCCGAGGACCATCGCGCCATCGTCGAGGACTTCTGCGAGTTCCTCGCCGGCCGCACCACCGGGATCCAACGTCGGCTGGAACGCGAGATGTTCGCCGCGAGCGAGGAGCTCGAGTTCGAACGGGCTGCCCGCCTGCGTGACGACCTGGCCGCGATCGATCGCGCTCTGCAGAAGCAGGCGGTGGTGCTCGGGGACGGTGCCGACGCCGACATCATCGCGTTGGCCGAGGACCCGCTCGAGGTCGCCGTCCAGATCTTCCACGTGCGTGCGGGGAGGATCCGCGGTCAACGCGGCTGGGTCGCCGACCGGACCGACGACGGTGAGACCGACAAGCTCGTCGAGGACTTCCTGCTCCAGCTCTACGGCGGCACCGAGGCCGACGATCGCGAGGCGATCCCCAAGGAGATCCTCGTTCCCGCGCTCCCGCCGGACCAGGAGGCACTCGAGGAGCTGCTCAGCGACCTGCGCGGTTCGCGGGTGAAGATCCGCGTGCCGCAGCGGGGCGACAAGCGGATCCTCGCCGAGACCGTCGCCCGCAACGCCGTCCAGACCCTCGCGCTGCACAAGACGCGTCGGGCCAGCGACTTGACCACGCGGTCGCGCGCGCTCGAGGAGATCGAGCAGGCACTGACGCTGCCCGAAGCACCGTTGCGGATCGAGTGCTACGACATCTCGCACCTGCAGGGCACCGAGATCGTCGCCTCGATGGTCGTCTTCGAAGACGGGCTGGCCCGCAAGTCGGAGTACCGCCGGTTCATCATCAAGGGCCAGGACGGGTCCGACGACGTCCGAGCGATGCACGAGGTGATCAGTCGACGATTCCGCCGCCTCCTCGACGAGCAGGCCGCCAGCGGCGAGATCGACCCCGAGACCGGACGCCCGGCGCGCTTCGCCTACGCGCCCGGACTCGTGGTCGTCGACGGTGGCGCACCGCAGGTCGCGGCAGCGGTCCGCGCGATGGCCGAGCTGGGCATCCACGACATCCCGGTCTGCGGCTTGGCCAAGCGCCTCGAGGAGGTCTGGGTGCCGGACGACGAGGACCCGGTGATCCTGCCGCGCAGCTCCGAAGGCCTCTACCTCCTGCAGCGGATCCGGGACGAGGCGCACCGGTTCGCGATCTCGCACCACCGGGGCCGGCGCTCGAAGTCGATGGTCGAGTCCATGCTCGACGACGTCCCCGGGCTCGGCGAGGTCCGTCGCAAGACCTTGCTCAAGTACTTCGGTTCGTTGCGGAAGCTGCGGGCGGCCAGCGTCGAGGAGATCGGGCAGGTTCCTGGCATCGGTCCGGTCGTTGCGGCTGCGATCAAGGACGCCGTCGACCAGAATGGACCTGGGCTGGCGGTCAACACGGCCACCGGCGAAGTACAGGAGGCGACGTGAACGAGTCAGGCGAGCTGGTCGTCGTCACCGGGATGACCGGTGCCGGCCGCAGCACGGCTGCGAAGGAGCTCGAGGACCTCGGCTTCTACGTCGTCGACAACCTGCCGTCAGCGCTGCTGCGGGACGTGATCCGGATGGTCGACCAGTCCCGGGGCGTCGCGCAGCCGATCGCGGTCGTGATCGACGTCCGCTCCGGATCCTTCTTCCGCGACCTCCGTGACGAGCTCGGCCGCGGGCTGCTCGGGCGTCGGTTCACCCTGGTCTTCCTGGACGCCTCCGACGACGTCCTGGTCCGACGCCAGGAGGCGGCCCGCAGGCCGCACCCGCTCCAGGGCGCGGACCGACTCCTCGACGGGCTCGCCCGCGAGCGAGTGGCCCTGGCCGACCTGCGCGCGATGGCCGACCTCGTGATCGACACCACCGCGATCAACGTCCACCAGCTCACCGACCGGATCGCCGCCGCCTTCGGCACCCCCGACACCACCCGGTTGAAGGTCTCGGTGGTGAGCTTCGGCTTCAAGTACGGCATCCCGGTCGACGCCGACTACGTCGCGGACATGCGTTTCCTGCCGAACCCGTTCTGGATCCCCGAGCTGCGCGACGGCAACGGCCGGGACAACCCCGAGGTCGCCGGCTACGTGAAGGCGGCACCCGGGGCTGCCGAGTTCCTCGACGGGTACGTTCCGGTCCTCGCCGGCGTGGCCGCTGGTTACCTCCGCGAGGGCAAGCGGTTCATGCGGGTGGCGATCGGCTGCACCGGTGGGAAGCACCGCTCGGTCGCGATGGCCGAGGAGATCGCCCGGCGCCTGCGTGAACGGGACCTCGAAGCACGGGTGATGCACCGCGACCTCGGGCGGGAGTGACGTGACCGACCAGCACTCCCTGGACGAGTTCGACCTCGACCGGGCACAGTCGGTCGTCGCCTTCGGTGGCGGCCACGGCCTCTACTCCACCCTGTCCGCCGTCCGACAGCTGGTCGACGACCTCACCGTCGACGACCTCACCGCGATCGTCACGGTGGCCGACAACGGCGGCTCCTCCGGTCGACTCCGGCACGAGTTCGACGTCCTTCCACCGGGCGACCTGCGGATGGCGCTCGCGGCCCTGTGCGCGCCCGATGAGTGGGGCCGCACCTGGGCGGAGGTGCTGCAGCACCGGTTCGCCGGAGACGGCGAGATGAAGGGCCACAACCTCGGCAATCTCCTCATCGTGGGGCTCTGGGAGCGGCTCGGCGACCCCGTGGAGGCGCTCGACTGGGTCGGCCGGCTGCTCGGAGCCAAGGGCCGGGTGCTGCCGATGGCGTTGACGCCGATGGTGATCGCCGCCCAGGTACGAGGACTCGACCCCGCCGACCCCGACGCGCTGACGACGGTCCGCGGCCAGGTCGAGGTGGCGACCACCGACGGGGTCATCGACTCCATCGCTCTGGAACCCGCCGACCCACCTGCCGCGCCGGAGGCGGTCGCAGCCATCGCCGACGCGGACTGGCTCGTCCTCGGGCCCGGGTCGTGGTTCACCTCGGTGATCCCGCACCTCAAGGTGCCCGCGCTGCACGACGCCCTCGTCGAGGCGTCCGGTCGGGTCGTGGTCGTCCTCAACCTCGAGGAGCAGGAGGGGGAGACCCCGGGCTTCGGCCCGGCCGATCACCTCGCCGCCCTGCTGGAGCACGCGCCGTCCCTGGTCGTGCACACCGTGATCGCCGACCGCGACTCCGTGGGCGAGGGACTCGCCGACCTGACCGCGGCCGTGACGGCGGCCGGAGCGGAGCTCCTGGTGGCCGACGTGGCGATGGACGACGGCTCCGCCCGGCACGACCCGGACAAGCTGGCCACGGCCTTTCGGACGTTGTTGACTCCCGTGGGAGGATCGTCCGCATGGCAATGACGGCACAGGTGAAGGCAGAACTCGCGGCCACCCCGGTCACGAAAACCTGTTGCCGGAAGGCCGAGGTTGCATCGACCCTCCGCTTCGCCGGGGGACTGCACATCGTCAACGGACAGATCGTCGTCGAGGCCGAGGTCGACACCGGTGCTGCGGCGCGTCGACTCAAGTCGAACATCGCCGATGTCTACGGGCACCAGGCTGAGGTCACGGTCGTCCAGGGCAACGGACTGCGCAAGGGCAGCCGCTACATCGTGCGGGTGACCCGGGACGGCGAGGCGTTCGCCCGCCAGACCGGTCTGCTCGACCAGCGGAACCGTCCCGTCCGCGGGCTTCCGCCCGCTGTCGTGTCCGGCGGCGTCTGCGACTCCGAGTCGGCCTGGCGCGGAGCCTTCCTCGCCCACGGCTCCCTGACCGAGCCCGGCCGCTCCTCGTCCCTCGAGGTGACCTGCCCCGGCTCCGAGGCCGCGCTGGCCCTGGTCGGCGTGGCCCGCCGACTCGGCATCCAGGCGAAGGCCCGCGAGGTCCGTGGGGTCGACCGAGTCGTGATCCGCGACGGCGACGCGATCGGCGAGCTTTTGACCCGTCTGGGCGCGCACGAGTCGCTGATGGCGTGGGAGGAGCGACGGATGCGGCGCGAGGTCCGCGCCACGGCCAACCGGCTGGCGAACTTCGACGACGCGAACCTGCGCAGGTCGGCCCGTGCCGCCGTCGCCGCCGGTGCCCGCGTCGAACGTGCGCTGGAGATCCTCGGCGACGAGATCCCGGACCACCTGCGTCAGGCCGGCAGCCTGCGGCTCGAGCACAAGCAGGCCTCGCTGGAGGAGCTCGGCCAGCTGCACGACCCGGCCCTGACCAAGGACGCGATCGCCGGTCGGATCCGTCGGCTGCTCGCGATGGCCGACAAGCGCGCCGAGGACCTCGGGATCCCCGACACCGAGGCGTCGCTGACGCCGGACATGCTCGCCGACGACTGACCTCCGAGCGGGGTTTGCCCAGGGTTTGAACGGTCCATCTCGGGCGCTCATCGGCGACCGGTAGGGTCGACGCGGGTCACCAAAGGCCCGACCAGACCGCAGGGTCACCAAAGGCCCTCATCCTCAGGAGTCAGCATGACTGTTCGTGTAGGCGTCAACGGCTTCGGCCGTATCGGCCGCAACTTCTTCCGCGCAGTTCGCGAGTCCGGCCTCGACATCGAGATCGTGGCCGTGAACGACCTGTCCGACAACAAGGTCCTCGCCCACCTGCTCAAGTACGACACCATCCTGGGTGTCCTCGACGCCGACGTGACCGCCGCTGACGGCGAGATCAAGGTCGGCGACCAGGTGATCAAGGCCTTCGCCGAGCGCGACCCCGCCAACATCCCGTGGAGCAGCGTCGGTGTCGACATCGTCGTCGAGTCCACCGGCTTCTTCACCGACGCGACCAAGGCTCGTGCCCACGTCGACGCCGGTGGCGCCAAGAAGGTCATCATCTCCGCCCCCGCGAGCAACGAGGACGCCACCATCGTGATGGGCGTCAACGAGGGCATCTACGACCCGGCGAACCACACCGTCATCTCCAACGCCTCCTGCACCACGAACTGCCTGGCCCCGCTGGCCAAGGCGCTGCACGAGGGTGTCGGGATCAACAAGGGCCTGATGACGACGGTGCACGCCTACACCGCCGACCAGAACCTGCAGGACAACATCCACAGCGACCTGCGCCGTGCCCGCGCCGCCGCGCTGAACATCGTGCCGACCTCGACCGGTGCGGCCAAGGCCATCGGCCTGGTCCTGCCCGAACTGAAGGGCAAGCTCGACGGCTACGCCCTCCGCGTCCCGACCCCGACCGGCTCGCTCACCGACCTCTCCTTCGAGGCCTCGCGCGAGACCTCGGTCGAGGAGATCAACGAGATCGTCAAGAAGGCCGCTGACGGCAAGTTCCTGGTCTACTCCACGGACCCGATCGTCTCCTCCGACATCGTCACCAACCCGGCCTCGTCGATCTTCGACGCGCCGCTCACCAAGGTGATCGGCAACCAGGTCAAGGTCGCCTCCTGGTACGACAACGAGTGGGGCTACTCCAACCGCCTCGCCGACCTGATCGACTACGTCGGCAAGACGCTCTGATCGATGGGGGAGTACGCCGGCCTCGGAGAGGTCGCAGGTAAGCGGGTCCTGGTTCGCAGCGACCTGAACGTCCCGCTCAAGGATGGCGTGATCGGGGACGACGGGCGCATCCGCGCCTCGGTCCCCACGATCAAGGCCCTCGCCGATGCCGGCGCTCGCGTCGTCGTGATGGCCCACCTGGGTCGTCCCGACGGCGCGCCGGACCCGGCGTACTCCCTCGCCCCGGTCGCCGTGCGACTGGGTGAACTGCTCGGCGCCGAGGTCGCGTTCGCCACCGACACCGTCGGTGAGTCCGCGCAGTCGGTCGTCGCCGGTCTGGCCGACGGCCAGGTCGCGCTCGTCGAGAACGTCCGCTTCAACGCCGGCGAGACGTCGAAGGACGCCGCCGTGCGCGGTGCGTTCGCCGACCAGCTCGCTGCCCTCGGTGACGCCTTCGTCTCCGACGGTTTCGGCGTCGTGCACCGCAAGCAGGCGTCCGTGTACGACGTCGCGGAGCGTCTCCCGCACGCGATGGGTGCCCTGGTCGGCGCCGAGATCGACGTGCTGCGACGGCTGACCGACACCCCCGAGCGGCCCTACGCGGTCGTGCTCGGCGGTTCGAAGGTCTCCGACAAGCTCGGAGTCATCGACAACCTGCTGGAGAAGGCCGACACGCTCCTGATCGGCGGCGGCATGCTCTTCACGTTCCTCAAGGCCCAGGGCCACGAGGTCGGCAAGAGCCTGCTCGAGGAGGACCAGATCCCCACCGTGCTCGAGTACCTCGAGCGCGCCCAGGCGAACGGTGTCTCCATCGTCCTGCCGACCGACATCGTCGTCGCCGACTCGTTCGGCGACGAGGCCAGCGCCCGCGTGGTGCCCGCCGACGCCATCCCGGCCGACACCCTCGGACTGGACATCGGCCCGGAGTCGGGTGCCGCCTTCGCGGCCGCCGTACGCCAGGCGCGGACCGTGTTCTGGAACGGTCCGATGGGCGTGTTCGAGCAGCCGGCCTTCGCCGAGGGCACCCGCGCCGTCGCCGGCGCCCTGACCGAGGTCGACGGTCTCTCCGTCGTCGGCGGCGGGGACTCGGCCGCTGCCGTGCGCGCCCTCGGTTTCACCGATGACCAGTTCGGTCACATCTCGACCGGTGGCGGTGCCTCTCTCGAATACCTCGAGGGCAAGGAACTCCCCGGTATCACTGTCTTGGAAGGCTGATCGTGGCAACCACCCGTACCCCGCTGATGGCGGGCAACTGGAAGATGAACCTGAACCACGCCGAGGCTGTGGTGCTGGTCCAGAAGCTCGCTTGGACGCTCTCGGACAAGAAGCACGACTACGCCTCCGTCGAGGTCGTGGTGGTTCCGCCGTTCACCGACCTGCGGTCGGTCCAGACCTTGATCGACGGTGACCGGCTCTCGATCAAGTACGGCGCCCAGGACGTGTCGGTGCACGAGTCAGGCGCCTACACCGGCGAGATCTCGGCCGGCATGCTGTCCAAGCTCGGCTGCTCGTACGTCGTGGTCGGCCACTCGGAGCGTCGTGAGTACCACGCTGAGTCCGACGAGCTGGTGAATGCCAAGGCCAAGGTCGCGCTCGCCAGCGCAATGACGCCGATCATCTGTGTCGGGGAGCGTCTCGACGTCCGCCAGGCCGGCGGCCACGTGGCGCACTGCACGGCGCAGACCGAGGCTACGCTGGCCGGGTTCACGGCCGAGCAGGTCGCGGGCCTCGTCATCGCCTACGAGCCCGTCTGGGCGATCGGCACCGGCGAGGTGGCGACTCCAGAGGACGCGCAGGAGGTCGCTGCGGCCATCCGCGCCCACGTCCGCGAGGCGTTCGGCGATGCTGCCGCGGACGGTGTGCGTGTGCTCTACGGCGGCTCGGTGAAGGCGTCGAACGTCGCCGCGATCATGGCCCAGACCGACGTCGACGGCGCTCTGGTGGGCGGTGCGAGCCTGCAGGTGGACGAGTTCTCTGCGATCTCGCGCTTCTACGCCATGCCGGTTCTCTGATCCAGCCCCTTCGTAACGTAGGATCCTCAATCGTGCTCGAACTGCTTCTCACCATCATCCTGATCACCAGCAGTGTGCTGATGATCCTGCTGGTCCTGCTCCACAAGGGGCGCGGCGGCGGTCTTTCCGACATGTTCGGCGGAGGCGTCTCGAGTGGCCTCGGCGGCTCGTCCGTCGCCGAGCGCAACCTCGACCGACTGACGATCGGCATCGGCTGCATCTGGTTCGCCAGCGTCGTGGCTCTCGGCATCGTGAAGGCCTACTGATGGCCGGCGGCGGTAACGCGATCCGGGGCAGCCGGGTCGGCGCCGGACCGATGGGCGAGGCGGAGCGCGGCGACGCGGCTCCGCGCAAGGCGGTCACCTACTTCTGCGCCAACGAGCACACGTCGGTGATCACCTTCGCCGTCGAAGCGGCCAGCCCCGAGTCCTGGGACTGCCCGAAGTGCGGTCTCCCGGCCGGCCTCGACGAGGCCAACGCCCCGGCGGCCAAGAAGACCGAGCCGTACAAGACGCACCTGGCCTACGTGAAGGAGCGGCGCAGCGACACCGAAGCGGCCGACATCCTCGACGAGGCGATCCAGACCCTCCGCTCCAAGCGGAAGTCCGGCGAGATCATCTTCTGACCCGCGCGGGCCTCACCGCTGCAACAACCACCAGGTGAGGCCCGACGCGGCGCCGAAGGTCAGCACCGAGGCCACGGCGACGACGAGGACCTTGACCCCCGGTCGGCCCTCCGGAGCATCCAGAGCTCCCTCCAACGCGTCCGCCAGGTCCTCCGGTGTCTCGGGGCGATCGGCAGGACGAAGCGACATCGCGGCGACGAGCACCTGATCGACCTGCGCCCCCGCGCCGGACGGTGCGGGCCGGTCCGTCGCCGAGCGCCCCAACGGAGTGTCGAAGGGCACCCGTCCGGTGATCAGCTCGTAGGCGAGCACCCCGAGCGAGTACACGTCGCTGCGGCCGTCCAGAGGCTGCCCCAGGGCCTGTTCCGGCGCCATGAACGTCGGCGTGCCCGTGACGACCGTGATGCCGCTCGCCTCCGCCATCCGTTTGGCGCTCCCCAGGTCACTGACGTGCACGTGACCCGCGTCGTCCAGCAGCAGGTTGGACGGCTTCACGTCACGGTGCAGCACCCCGGCGTCGTGCAGCGCCTGGACGGCGCGCGCCGACTCGGCGGACAGCCGGATCGCCCGGGCCAGGTCACGATCGGCCGACACGGCTTCGCCGACCGTCCCGCCGGCGAGGTAGTCCATCACGAAGTACGGCCGGTCGTCGTGCTCGCCGATGTCGTGCACCCGCACGACCCGCGGATCGTGGATCCGACGCAGGATCCGGGCCTCGTCGAGGAAGCGTTCCCTGACGTCGGCGTGGTGGGACCAGTTGTCGGCCAGGACCTTCACCGCGACCGGGATGTCGAGCTCGGTGTCGTAGCCGCGCCACACCGTCGCGAACGCTCCGACGCCCTCGACCTCGTCGAGCCGGTAACGTCCGAACTGCTTCACAGGAGTCAGTATGGCGAGGTGGCAGGAGGCTGCGGGTGGACGACGCGCTGGTCGAGGCGGCACGGAACGGTGACACCGACGCGCTCGACGCGGTGCTCCGCGAGGTGCAGCCACTCGTCGCACGTCGGTGCCGACGGATCCTGCCCTTCCCGCAGGACGCCGAGGAGGCGTCCCAGGAGGCGATGATCACGATCGCTGCTCGACTCGGTGACTACCGCGGGAGCGGCACCTTCGAAGGCTGGATCGGGGCGATCGCCACGAACCAGGCGCGGATGACCTATCGGAGCCTGCGGCGGCGGGCCGACGAGCGGGGGACCGCCGAGCTCCCCGAGGGTGCCGACCCGGCCCGCGTCAGTGTGATCGCGGGCAGCAGGCTCGACCTGTTGGAGGCCCTGAACGACCTGGAACGCACCCACCCGGAGACGGTCCAGGCGTTCCTCCTCCGCGACCTGGGCAGCCTGCCGTACGAAGAGATCGCGAGCACTCTCGAGACGCCGCTCGGCACCGTGAAGGCACGCATCCACACGGCCCGCCGCTTCCTCCGCCCCCGACTCGTCGAAGAAAGTTAGGCCCGGCCGACAACTTTCCTGCCCGTCGGAGCATCACACCAGGTGAGACCATCAGGGTGATGGCAGAGAGGACACCATGAAGCGCACCATCGCAGCCGGAATCGTCGCCTTCAGCGTGGTGGCGGGGATCGGCGCGGCCTACGCGGTCGACGCGGCCACCGACGACACCACGACCGCCAGCCCGCAGAAGGAGCCGCAGAAGCTCGGGTCCATCGTGCCCGGCGCCTTCGAACCGGTCAGCGCCGGCATGACCGTCGACGAGGCCGAGGAGACCGGCTTCATCGAGCCGGATCCGGAGCGCAACGAGATGTGCCAGGGCGACTTCTACCGGTGGACCGGGAAGGGGACCGATGGTCTGGACCTCATCACCGTCGACGGCAAGGTCGTCTCGCTGGGGATGCGGACATCAGCGCTGGCCACCGCCGACGGCCTGACCGTGGGGAGCACCCGCGCGGACCTCGTCGCCGAGTACGGCGAGGGCCTGGTGCAGACGGTCAGCGACTACGGCCAGCCCGGCGTGCTGGTGCGCGACGGTGAGGACTGGCTCGGGTTCCTCTTCGGCGAGGTCACCCCGGACACCCTCACCGACGCGTCGAAGGTGACCTTCGTCGAGGTCAGCACGGGCAACGCTCCGAGTCTCCTCCGCGACGGCTGCTAGAGCTTGCTGGCAGCCTCGCGGTCCAGGAACCAGATCGTCTCGTCCTGACCCACCACCCCGGCGGCGGGGATCTCGTGCAGGTCCGCGCCGCCGAGGGCGGCGGCGACCGCGTCGGCCTTGCCCTCGCCGGAGACGAGGAACCAGACCGAGGCGCTGCGCCGCAGGGCGGCGTAGGTCAACGAGATCCGTTCCGCCGGCGGCTTCGGTGAACCGGTCACTCCCACGGCCAGGACGTCGGTGACGTCCAGCTGCGGGAAGCCGGGGAAGAGCGAGGCGATGTGGCCGTCGGGGCCGATTCCGAGCATCATCACGTCGAAGCGCGCCGGCACCTGTGCGGCGTACGCGGCGGCGCCCTCGTCCACCGATGCTGCGTCCGCCGTCGAGGCCATCTCGTGGATCCGGTGGGCCGGGACTCCGACGGCGTCCAGGAAGGCCGCCTTGGCCTGACCCACGTTGCGGTCGGGGGAGTCGGGAGCCACGAAGCGCTCGTCACCGAGCCAGAAGTCGACGGCGCCCCAGTCGACGCCGGAGTCGTCGGCCAACCGGGCGACCTCGCCGTGGATGACCTCGGCGATCGTGCCGCCGGTCAAGCAGATCTGGGGTACGTCACCGGCAGCCTGCAGGTCGGCGATCCGGTTGAGCAGCTCACCGGCGACCGCGACCGCCAGCTCGTTGGCGTCCGGGTGGACCTCGACGCGAGCGTCTTCGGGATTCATCGTGATGTCTCTTCCAGTACGAGGGTGGGTCAGGCCCGATGGGCCCGGTAGTAGGCGATCAGCGCCCGGGTCGATGCGTCCTGGGCTGCCGCAGCGGCGTCGTCACCGCTGACGGCCGGGCTGATCTGCAAAGCCAGCTGCTTGCCGAGCTCGACGCCCCACTGATCGAAGGAGTCGATGCCCCAGACGACACCTTGGACGAACGTCAGGTGCTCGTAGAGCGCGATCAGCTGGCCGAGGACGGACGGAGTCAACGCCGGGGCCATGATCGACGTCGTCGGTCGGTTCCCGGTGAAGACCCGTGCCGGCACGATCGCCTCGGCCGTGCCCTCGGCGCGCACCTCGTCGGCGGTCTTCCCGAACGCGAGGGCCCGGGTCTGGGCGAAGAAGTTCGCCAGGTACAGCTCGTGCACGTCCACGCCACCAGCCTCGTCGTCCACCAGCGGGTAGGCCGGCGTGGCGAAGGCGATGAAGTCGGCCGGGATGAGCCGGGTGCCCTGGTGGATCAGCTGGTAGAACGCGTGCTGGCCGTTGGTGCCCGGTTCTCCCCAGAAAACCTCTCCGGTCCCGGTCGTGACCGGTGAACCGTCCCAGCGCACGCCCTTGCCGTTGGACTCCATCGTCAGCTGTTGGAGGTAGGCGGGGAAGCGGTGCAGCTGCTGGGCGTAGGGGAGAACGGCGTGGGTCTCGGCACCGAGGAAGTTCGTGTACCAGACGTTGAGCAGCCCCATCAGGAGCGGCACGTTCGCCTCCGGCGGGGCCGAGCGGAAGTGCTCGTCGACCGCGTGGAAACCCGCCAGGAACTCGGTGAACCGCTCGGGGCCGATGGCCAGGACGAGCGACGTCCCGATCGCCGAGTCGACCGAGTAGCGTCCGCCGACCCAGTCCCAGAACCCGAAGGCGTTCTCCGGGTCGATCCCGAACGCGGCCACCTTGTCCAGTGCGGTCGAGACGGCGACGAAGTGCTTCTCCACCGCTGCCGCCTGGTCGACCTCGCCGAGCTGGTCGCCCAGCGCGGTCAAAAGCCACGCCTTGCAGAGCCGAGCGTTCGTCAGTGTCTCCAAGGTCCCGAAGGTCTTCGACGACACGATGAACAGCGTGGACTCGGGGTCCAGGCCGTCCAGGGTGGTCGCCGCATCGGTCGGGTCGATGTTGCTGATGAAGCGGCAGGTCAGCTCGGGGTGGTGGAACGGGCTCAGCGCCTCGTAGGCCATCACCGGTCCGAGGTCGGAGCCACCGATGCCGATGTTGACCACCGTGCGGATCCGTTGGCCGCTGACACCGGTCCACTCACCCGAACGGACTCGGTCAGCGAACGCATAGATCCGTTCGAGGACCTCGTGCACGCCGGGGACCACGTCGGTGCCGTCGACGAACGCCGCGGCCGTCGAGGGCTGACGGAGGGCGGTGTGCAGCACCGCGCGGTCCTCGGTGACGTTGATGTGCTCGCCGCCGAACATGGCGTCACGCCGAGCCGCCACCCCGACCTCGTCAGCCAGGTCGAGCAGCGCCTTCCAGATCTCCGGGGTGACCAGGTTCTTGGAGAGGTCGATGTGCAGATCAGCTGCCGCCAGCGTCGACCGGCGCACCCACTCGCCGTCGGCGAGGGCGGAGCGGAGGTCGGGACTGAAGTCCGCTGCCAAGGCTTCCAGGCGCGCCCAGGCAGCGGTCGTGGTGGCGTCGACCGGCTTGCTCATGCCTGGGTCAGGGCCTCTGCCACGGTCGACTGGAGGTCGGTCCAGGAGACCTTGAACTTGTCGACACCCTCGGTCTCGAGCAGGGTGAAGACGTCGTCGAGGTCGACCCCCACCGCGGCCAGTGCGTCGAAGACCGCCTGGGCCTCCTCGCCCTTGCCCGTGACCTGGTCACCGTTGACGACGCCGTGGTCGGCGAACGCCTGCATGGTCTTCTCCGGCATCGTGTTGACGGTGTCGGCCACGACCAGGTCGGCGACGTACAGGGTGTCCGGGTAGTCGGGGTTCTTGACGCCCGTGGAGGCCCACAGCGGGCGCTGGGCGTTGGCGCCGGCCCCGGCGAGCGCGGTCCAGCGCGCCGACGCGTGCACCTCCTCGAAGGCGGCGTACGCGAGCCGGGCGTTCGCCAGGGCGGCCTTGCCCCGCAGGGCGAGCGCCTCGTCAGTCCCGATCTTCTCCAGACGGGGATCGATCTCGGTGTCGACGCGGGAGACGAAGAACGAGGCGACGGAGCGGATCGTGGACAGGTCGATACCCGCTGCCTTCGCCTTCTCCAGGCCGGCCAGGTAGGCGTCCATCACGAGGCGGTAGCGCTCGGTGGAGAAGATCAGCGTCACGTTGACGCTGATACCGGCGCCGATCACCTCGGTGATGGCCGGGAGCCCCTCGAGGGTGGCGGGGATCTTGATCAGAGCGTTGGGCCGGTCCACGGCCGCCCAGAGCGCCTTGGCCGAGGCGATCGTCGCCTCGGTGTCGTTGGCCAGCGTCGGCTCGACCTCGATCGAGACCCGACCGTCGTCCTTGGTGGCAGCGGCGACCGGAGCGAGGATGTCGCAGGCATCACGGACGTCGTCGGTGGTCAGCGCGAAGATGACCTCGTCGACGCCCAGGCCCTGAGCTGCGAGGGCGGAGACCCGAGGACCGTACGACTCACCGCCACCGATGGCGGCCTGGAAGATCGACGGGTTCGTGGTGACGCCGCTGACCGAGCTCGACTCGACAAGACCGGCGAGATTGCCCGAGTCGATCCGGTCGCGGGACAGGTCGTCGAGCCAGATCGAGACGCCGGCGTCGGCGAGGGACTTCAGGTTCGCGTTGCTCATGCGGAGGCCTCCGAAGATGTCACGGTGCTGATGGAACGCTGCGCGGCCGAGACGACGGCGTCAGCGGTGAATCCGAACTCACGGAACAGGGTGGCGGCGTCGGCCGACGCGCCGTAGTGGTCGATGGAGATGATCTGGCCGGCGTCCCCGACGAAGTCGCGCCAGCCCTGCTTCACGCCGGCCTCGATCGAGACGCGGGCCTTGACCGTCGGCGGGATGACCTCGTCGCGGTAGGACTGCGGCTGCTCCTCGAACCACTCCACGCAGGGCAGCGACACCACGCGGGCGCCGACGCCCTGGGCCGCCAACGTCTCACGGGCGGTGACGGCGTACTGGACCTCTGAGCCGGTCGCGAGCAGGACGACGTCGACGGTGCCGGTGGGGGAGTCGAGCAGGACGTACCCGCCCTTGGCGACGCCCTCGGTCGTGGCCCACAGCACACCAGATGCGTCGTCCTCACCGCGCGGGAAGATCGGCAGGTTCTGGCGACTGAGGACGAGGCCGGCCGGACGGTCGGTGTTCTTGAGGACCTGCAGCCAGGCCGCAGCGGTCTCGTTGGCGTCGGCCGGGCGGACGATGTCGATACCCGGCATCGCCCGCAGCGAGGCGAGGTGCTCGATCGACTGGTGGGTCGGACCGTCCTCGCCCAGACCGATCGAGTCGTGGGTCCACACGTAGATGACCGGGATCTTGGACAGTGCGGCAACGCGTACGGCGCCGCGCATGTAGTCGCTGAACGTGAAGAACGTGCCACCGAAGACACGCGTGTGCCCGTGCACCTGGATGCCGTTCATGATCGCGCCCATGCCGTGCTCACGGATGCCGAAGTGCAGCACGCGGCCCGCCAGCGGGTCACCGTTCCACTCGTGCGTCGAGCGCTCGAACGGCACGAAGCTCCGGGCACCGGAGATGGTGGTGTTGTTCGAGCCGGCGAGGTCGGCCGAGCCACCCCACAGCTCGGGCAGCAGCGGCGCCAGGGCGTTGATCACCTTGCCGCTGGCGGCCCGGGTGGCGATCCCCTTGGCGTCGGGCTCGAAGGTCGGCAGCGCGTCCTCGACACCCTCGGGCAGGGCCAGCGTCCGGGTGCGCTGCAGCAGGACGTCGGCGTCCGGGTTGTGGGACTTCCACGCGTCGTACTGCTCGTCCCAGGCCGCGCCGTAAGCGGCCCCTCGCTCGAGGAGCTTGCGGGTGTGAGCGAGGACGTCGGCGGGGACCTCGAAGGTCTGGTCGGGGTCGAAGCCGAGCACCTTCTTGGTGAGCGCGATCTCGGCTGCGCCGAGCGCGGAACCGTGGGCTGCCTCGGTGCCCTGGGCGTTCGGCGCGGGCCAGGCGATGATCGTCTTGAGCACGATCAGGCTCGGCTTGTCGCCGACGGCGTTCGCGGCGACGATCGCGTCGTACAGCGCCGGAACGTCCTCCTCGTAGTGGGTGCCGTTGTTGGTCCAGTCGACCTCGTGGACGTCCCAGCCGTAGGCGGCGTAGCGCGCGGCGACGTCCTCGGTGAAGGCGATGTTGGTGTCGCCCTCGATCGAGATCCGGTTGCTGTCGTAGATGACGGTCAGGTTGCCGAGGTTCTGCGTTCCGGCGATCGAGGAGGCCTCACCGCTGACACCTTCCTGCAGGTCGCCGTCACCGGCGAGGCAGTAGATGTGGTGGTCGAACGGGCTCTGGCCCTGAGGCGCGGTGGCGTCGAACATGCCGCGCTGGCGGCGAGCGGCCATCGCCATGCCGACCGCGTTGGCGACGCCCTGGCCGAGCGGGCCGGTGGTGACCTCGACGCCCTTGGTGTGGCCGAGCTCGGGGTGACCGGGGGTGAGGCTGCCCCAGGTGCGGAGCGCCTTGATGTCGTCGAGCTCGAGGCCGAAGCCGCCGAGGAAGAGCTGGTTGTACAGGGTGATCGAGCTGTGACCGATCGAGAGCACGAACCGGTCGCGGTTGATCCACTGCGGGTCCGCCGGGTCATGCCGCATGACCTTCTGGAAGAGCAGGTACGCGGCGGGAGCGAGGCTCATCGCGGTGCCCGGGTGGCCGTTGCCGACCTGCTGCACTGCGTCCATCGCGAGCACGCGGACGGTGTCGACCGCCTTGTCGTCGAGCTCGGTCCACTCCAGCGGTGGGATCGTCGTCACAGGTTTCGTCTCCTCGTCGAGGCCGGGCGGGCCGATCTTTCGGCCGGGGTACGGCGGCAACTCTGAGCCTACCCACCTCCGGGTCTAGACTCACCCCGTGACCTATGTCGACGAAGGGGTGAGTGAGGGTTTGGCCGTCGCTCCAACCGCCGACGAGGTTGAATCCGCCACCTGGCGCGATGTCGTGGCGGCGTACGTCGGGCTCACGAAGCCGCGGGTGATCGAGCTCCTGCTGCTCACCACGGTGCCCGTGATGTTCTTCGCCGCCGGTGGTGTCCCGAGCCTCGGCCTGGTCGTCGCCACCGTGATCGGCGGGACCCTGTCGGCCGGCTCGGCGTCGGTGTTCAACTGCGTCTACGACCGTGACATCGACGAGCAGATGCGGCGCACTCGCCGCCGCGCGTTGCCCCGTCACATCGTCTCCCCGCGGGCCGCGCTGATCTTCGGGTTCGTGCTCGGGATCGTCTCGACCGTCATCCTCTGGTTCTTCGTGAACCCGTTGTCGGCCGTGCTGTCGGTGACCGCGAACGCGTTCTACGTCTTCATCTACACCATGCTGCTCAAGCGTCGGACCACCCAGAACATCGTCTGGGGCGGGATCGCCGGCTGCTTCCCGACCCTGATCGGGTGGACCGCCGTCACCAACGACCTCGCCTGGGCGCCGATCGTGCTGTTCGGTGTGGTCTTCTTCTGGACCCCGCCGCACACCTGGGCGCTCGCGCTCCGGTACCGCGAGGACTACGCCAACGTCGACGTCCCGATGCTGCCGGTGGTCAAGCCAGCCCGCGCCGTGGCTCGTCAGATCGTCGCGTACTCCTGGGTGATGGTGGCGACCTCGCTGCTGTTCTGGCCGGTCGCTGACACCGGTCTGTTCTACGTCGGCGCCGCCGTCGTGCTCGGTGCGGTCTTCCTGGTCGAGGCGCACAAGCTCGCCCGCCGGGCCCGGGACACCGAGGACCTGAGCCTGATCAAGCCGATGCGGCTCTTCCACAGCTCGAACCTCTACCTGTCGCTGCTGTTCGTCGCGGTCGCTCTCGACCCGCTGATCACCCGCTGATTCCGCACTGAGTCGCTGCCGGACGAGCACCGGCGTTGCTCCAACCCCACCACTGCGGGGTTGCGACACCTCAGGACGGCATCGGACCCGTTCCAACCCCGCACTGGCGGGGTTGGAACAGCCGATCAGCTCTCGCTGGCGCGGAGGGTGCGGGCTGCCAGCAGCGCCCAGGTGACCGCGGCGGTGACCAGGGCTGCACCGAGCATGTGGAACCCGACCAGGACGGCGGGCACGTCGGTGAAGTACTGGATCCAGCCGATCGCGCCCTGCGAGCACTCGACCACGAACAGCGTCAGGACCGCCGTCCGCGCGGGCGTGCGCCAGGTGATCAGCAGGAGAGCGAGGCTCAGACCGATCAGGAGGCAGACCAGGTCGGCGTGGACCTGGCTCAGCTCGAGCGTGGAGAGCCCGTTGCGGGGCGCGTCCTTGTCCCCGGCGTGCGGGCCTGCGCCCGTCACGACGGTGCCGGCGTAGAGCACCAGCCACGCGACGACGTACGTCGCCCAGCCGAGCTTGGCCACCGCGCGCTCGTTGCTGCCCGCGGGGCGGTCGTACACCCGCCACAGCAGCAGCACCGCGAGCGAGATGATCGCCATCGACACCAGCAGGTGGAACGAGACCACCCACGGGTTGAGGTCGGTGAGCACCGTGATGCCGCCAATGACCGCCTGCGCCGGGATGCCGAGCGCGATCCAGACCGTGAGCGAACGGTGGGCGGTGCGCCAGGCGGCGACGACCGTCGCGACGGCCACGGCGACCAGCACGTAGGTCAGCATCCGGTTGCCGAACTCGATCGCGGAGTGGATCGTCAGCGCCTGGTGCGGGGTGAAGGACTCCTCGGTGCACCGCGGCCAGGTCGGGCATCCCAGTCCGGAGCCGGTCAGGCGGACGACGCCACCGGTGACGACGATCAGGATGTTCGACACGAGCGTCGCCCAGGCGAGGGGACGCAGGCGTGCCTGCAGATATGCGGTGATGGTGCTCACTCCCAGCGGAAGGTCTTGGCGGTCAACGCGGTCCCGGCGACGGTCCACAGGAGGAGGACGCCGAGGTCGCGCCATGCGACGGCATTGTCGATCAGCGCGGCCCGGATCGCCGAACCGAGCGCGCCCGAGGGCAGCAGGTGGGTGAACTCGCCGAAGCTCCCGTAGACGTGCGACGGCAGGACGACGGCGCCGCCGGCGAGCAGCAGGAGGTAGATCAGGTTGGCGGCCGCGAGCGTCGCCTCGGCACGCAGGACTCCCGCGACGAAGAGCCCGAGCGAGGCGAAGGCGGCGGTGCCGAGTCCGATGGCGAGGACGAACCCGACCACGCCCGGCTTCGGCGTCCAGCCGAGCAGCTGGCCGACGCCACCGATGATGAAGAGCTGCACCACCTCGACGGCGACGAGGGCGAGGATCTTGCCCGACAGCAGGCCGAGCCGGGGCAGCGGCGAGGCACCGAGGCGCTTGATCACCCCGTAGCGGCGCTCGAAGCCGGTCGCGATCGCGAGCGAGGTGAACGAGGTGGACATGATCGCCAGCGCCAGCACGCCCGGGACGAAGGTGTCGACGAGGGGGCGGGTCTCGTTGAGGTTGAGATGCTGGCCACCCTTGACCCCGCCGATCAGGACGATCACCGGCACCACGAGGGCGAGCAGGAGCTGCTCGCCGTTGCGGAGCATCAGCCGGGCCTCCATCGAGGCCTGCGCGATCACCTGGCGAACGACGGGGGCGCTGCCAGGACGGGGCGTGAAGGTTCCGGTGCTCATCGGTTCTGCCTCACTGGTCCGCTTCGTTCAGGCCGCGACCGGTGATCTCGAGGAACACGTCCTCCAGCGTCCGGGAGCCGTGGGTCACCGACTCGATGCCGATGTCGTGCGCGGCGCCCCACCCGTCGAGACGGGTGCGGAGATCGGCCTGCGCCGCCTCGTCCAGCTCCCGGTCGACGACCAGGCGCACGGTGGCGGACGAGCCGCGGGTGAGCTCCTCCGGCGACCCCGAGGCGATCAGCCGGCCGTGGTCGATGATGTGGACCTGGTCGGCCAGCTGCTCGGCCTCGTCCAGGTAGTGCGTGGTCAGGACCACCGTGACGCCGTCGGCGCGCAGCTCTCGGAGCAGCTCCCAGGTGGTCCGGCGGGCCGCCGGGTCCATGCCGGCGGTCGGTTCGTCGACGAAGACGAGCTCGGGGCGGCCCACGATCGCCATCGCGAGACCGAGGCGCTGCTGCTGGCCCCCCGACAGCCGGCGGTACGGCGTCGACCCGCACTCGTGCAGCCCCAGCCGCTCCGACAGCATGTCGATGTCGAGCGGGTCGGCATGCAGCCGGGAGATGTGACGCAACATCTCCATCGCCTTCGCGCCCGACCAGGCGCCCTGGCCCTGGAGCATCACACCGATCCGGGGGAGCAGCTCGCGCCGCTGCGTGGTCGGATCCAGACCCAGGACACGCACGGAGCCGCGCTGAGGTTTGCGATATCCCTCACACGTCTCGAGGGTGGTGGTCTTGCCGGCCCCGTTCGGACCGAGCACCGCGGTGATCGTCCCGGTCTCCACGGTCAGGCTCAGGCCCTGCACCGCCCGCTTGTCGCCGTACGTCATCTCGAGCGCGTCGACGACGACTGCAGGGCCAGGCACGGCCACACTCTAGGGCGGCGGACCCAGCGCGAGGGAGGTTAGGTGAACCTTCGTTGAACGGGCGCCCGAATATCGTCACACTTGTGTTGTGAAAATAGACGAAGCAGGAACGGGACGCCGCGTGGCGCGTTCGCTGCTCGTCGACGGCCCCTCGACGGCAGCGGCCCTTGCTGAGCGTCTGGAGCTGACTCCGGCAGCGGTGCGCCGCCACCTCGACCAGCTGGTCGCCGACGGTGCCGCCGAAGCCCGGGAGCCGCGTGCCACCCAGCTGCGCGGACGCGGCCGTCCGGCCAAGGAGTTCGTTCTCACCGACACCGGTCGTGAGGACTTCGAGCAGACGTACGACGACCTGGCGGCCCATGCCCTGCGTTGGATCCGGCAGACCGCCGGTGAGGACGGGGTCAAGGCCTTCGCCCAGCAGCGCGTGTCGTTCATCGCGGAGCGTTTCGCCGTCATCTCCGGCGCCGCCCCGCACCTGAGCCCGGCGCAGGTGCTGGCCCAGGTCTTCACCGAGGAGGGCTACGCCGCCTCGGTTCGGGAATTACCGGTCATCGGTGAACAGTTGTGTCAACAGCACTGTCCGGTGTCTCACGTGGCGCACGAGTTCCCGCAGTTGTGTGAAGCAGAGACCGAGGCGATCAGCGCGGTTCTCGGCACCCATGTGCAGCGACTCGCCACGATCGCGCACGGCGACGGGGTGTGCACCACGTGCATCCCTCAGATGAAGGAGAAGGTCTCGTGACCACCATTGAAGAGCTCAACCCCGAGCTCCAGGGCATCGGACGCTACGAGTTCGGTTGGGCCGACAAGAACGACGTCGGCGCCAACGCCAAGCGTGGACTCAACGAGGACGTCGTCCGCAACATCTCCTCGCTGAAGTCCGAGCCGCAGTGGATGCTCGACCTGCGCCTGAAGGGCCTCTCGCTCTTCGGCCGCAAGCCCATGCCCACCTGGGGCTCGGACCTGTCGGGGATCGACTTCGACAACATCAAGTACTTCGTCCGCTCGACCGAGAAGCAGGCGGCGAGCTGGGACGACCTCCCCGAGGACATCAAGAACACCTACGACAAGCTCGGCATCCCGGAGGCGGAGAAGCAGCGCCTCGTCGCCGGTGTCGCGGCCCAGTACGAGTCCGAGGTCGTCTACCACCAGATCCGCGAGGACCTCGAGGAGCAGGGCGTCCTGTTCCTCGACACCGACACGGCGCTCAAGGAGCACCCGGAGATCTTCCAGGAGTACTTCGGCACCGTGATCCCGGTCGGCGACAACAAGTTCGCCGCGCTGAACACGGCCGTCTGGTCCGGTGGATCGTTCGTCTACGTGCCCAAGGGCGTCCATGTCGAGATCCCGCTGCAGGCCTACTTCCGGATCAACACCGAGAACATGGGCCAGTTCGAGCGGACGCTGATCATCGCCGACGAGGACTCCTACGTTCACTACGTCGAGGGTTGTACCGCGCCGATCTACTCCTCGGACTCGCTGCACTCCGCCGTGGTCGAGATCATCGTGAAGAAGAACGCCCGCGTTCGCTACACGACGATCCAGAACTGGTCGAACAACGTCTACAACCTGGTCACCAAGCGTGCCTTCTGCGAGGCCGGCGCGACCATGGAGTGGGTCGACGGCAACATCGGTTCCAAGGTCACCATGAAGTACCCGGCGGTCTACCTGATGGGTGAGCACGCCAAGGGCGAGACCCTGTCGATCGCCTTCGCCGGCGAGGGCCAGCACCAGGACGCCGGGGCCAAGATGGTCCACGCCGCGCCGAACACCTCCAGCTCGATCCTGAGCAAGTCCGTCGCGCGTGGCGGTGGCCGGACGTCGTACCGCGGTCTGATCCAGATCAACGAGGGCGCCCACGGCTCCAAGTCCAACGTGCTCTGCGACGCCCTCCTGGTCGACCAGATCTCGCGCTCGGACACCTACCCGTACGTCGACATCCGCGAGGACGACGTCTCCATGGGCCACGAGGCCAGCGTCTCGAAGGTCTCCGACGACCAGCTCTTCTACCTGATGCAGCGCGGCATGAGCCAGGACGAGGCGATGGCGATGATCGTGCGCGGCTTCGTCGAGCCGATCGCGAAGGAGCTGCCGATGGAGTACGCGCTCGAACTGAACCGCCTGATCGAACTGCAGATGGAAGGAGCGGTCGGCTGATATGACCGCCACTCAGCTGGGCCAGTCCTTGGACTCGGTCCTCTCGTCCCTTGAACTCGAGCCGGTGGAGTCGCACCTCCACCCCGAAGGTTCCTTCGACGTCGGCACGCACCCGGTCCCGACCGGCCGCGAGGAGATCTGGCGCTTCACGCCGCTCAAGCGGCTCCGGGGCCTGCACCAGGACGTCGCCTTCACGGGCGCGCTCGCTGTCGCCAGCACCGGCGGAACGGGCATCACGGTCGAGACCGTCGCCGTGGACTCCGTCCGTGGTGTCAGCGGATTCGTCCCGACCGACCGGATCGCCGCGCGCTCGCTCGCCGCGGCGGGGGAGACCACCCTGGTCACCGTTCCGGTCGAGGCCGAGATCACCGACCCGCTGATCATCACGATCACCGGCACCGGGGTCGACCCGGTCGCCGAGCACGTCGTGATCCGCGCCGGTCGACACTCCAAGGCGACGATCGTCTTCCGCTTCGTCGGGACGGCCACGCTGGCCGACAACGTGGAGATCGTGGTCGAGGACGGGGCGCAGCTCAACGTCGTCTCGATCGACGACTGGGACGACGACGCCGTTCGCGCCGGGCACCGCCATGTCGCTGTCGGCCGTGACGCCGAGTTCAAGCACATCGACGTCACCTTCGGTGGCGACGTGGTGCGCAACGACACCACGGTGCAGTACTCCGGTCCGGGAGGCTCGGCCGAGCTCCTCGGTCTGTACTTCGCCGACGCCGGTCAGCACATCGAGCACCGTCTCTTCGTCGACCACACCGCGCCGAAGACCAAGTCGCACGTCGTCTACAAGGGTGCGCTCCAGGGCGACGGCGCCCACACCGTCTGGATCGGCAACGTCCTGATCCGCAAGGTCGCCGAGGGCATCGAGACCTACGAGGAGAACCGCAACCTGGTCCTCACCGACGGTGCCCACGCCGACTCGGTGCCCAACCTGGAGATCGAGACCGGCGAGATCGCCGGTGCCGGGCACGCCTCGGCCACCGGCCGGTTCGACGACGAGCAGCTGTTCTACCTGCGCTCGCGCGGGATCTCGGAGTCCGAGGCGCGCCGCCTGGTCGTGCACGGCTTCTTCAACGACCTCATCCGCCAGATCGGTGTGCCCGAGCTCGAAGAGCAGCTCGCCGCCACCGTCGAGGCGGAGCTTTCCAAGAACGTTTCACACATCACCGGAGAAATCGCATGAGCACGCTTGAGATCAAGGACCTGCACGTCACCGTCGAGGACGAGAACGCCGAGGGCGGGATCAAGGAGATCCTCAAGGGCGTCACCCTCACGATCAAGCCCGGTGAGACGCACGCGATCATGGGCCCGAACGGCTCCGGGAAGTCGACCACGGCCTACTCGATCGCCGGCCACCCGAAGTACACGATCACCGGCGGCGAGGTCCTCCTCGACGGCGAGAACCTGCTCGACATGACCGTGGACGAGCGGGCGCGCGCCGGTCTCTTCCTGGCCATGCAGTACCCGGTCGAGGTCCCCGGCGTGAGCATGTCCAACTTCTTGCGCACCGCCAAGACCGCGCTCGACGGCGAGGCCCCGAAGCTGCGCACCTGGGTCAAGGACGTCAACGGCGCCCTGGACGAGATGAACCTTGACCCGGCCTTCAGCCAGCGCTCGGTCAACGAGGGCTTCTCCGGCGGTGAGAAGAAGCGCGCCGAGATCGCGCAGCTCAACCTGCTCGACCCCAAGGTCGCGATCCTCGACGAGATCGACTCGGGTCTCGACATCGACGCGCTCAAGGTCGTCTCCGAGGGCATCAACCGCTTCCGCGGCCAGTCCGAGAAGGGCGTTCTGCTGATCACGCACTACACCCGCATCCTGCGGTACGTGCAGCCCGACTACATCCACGTCTTCGTCGACGGCCGGATCGCCGAGACCGGCGGCTCGGAGCTCGGCGAGGAGCTCGAGGCGAACGGCTACGACCGCTTCCTCAAGGCCTCGGTCTGACGATGTCCACCACCCACGACCTGCCCGGTCTGCTCCCGGAGCTGGAGGTCGTCCGCAAGGACTTCCCCATCCTCGAGCGGACCGTGCAGGACGGCCGGGCGCTGATCTACCTCGACAGCGCCAACACGTCGCAGAAGCCGCAGATCGTGATCGACGCGATGGTCGACCACCTGGAGCGGCACAACGCGAACGTGGCCCGCGCCATGCACACGCTCGGCGCGGAGTCGACCGAGGCGTTCGAGGGAGCCCGCGACGTGGTCGCGTCCTTCCTCGGCGCGCCCTCGCGCGACGAGGTGATCTTCACCAAGAATGCCTCCGAGGCGCTCAACCTGGTCGCCAACTCCCTCGCCTGGGCGACCGGCGACCTGGCGATCGGCCCCGGTGACGTGGTCGTCACGACCGAGATGGAGCACCACTCCAACATCGTGCCGTGGCAGCTCCTCACCGAGCGGAAGGGTGCCGAGCTGCGCTGGTTCGGCCTGACCGACGACGGCGAGCTGGACCTCTCGAACATCGACGAGCTGATCACCGAGCGGACCAAGGTCGTCGCGTTCACCTGGGTCTCGAACATGCTCGGCACGATCAACCCGGTCGCCGAGCTCACCCGCCGCGCCCACGAGGTCGGCGCGATCGTCGTCGTCGACGCCTCCCAGGCCGCGCCCGTGCTGCCGATCGACCTGGCGTCGATGCCGGTCTCGGACCGCCCCGACGTCGTCGTCTTCACCGGTCACAAGGTCGTCGGACCGACGGGCATCGGCGTGCTCTGGGGCCGTCGTGGCCTGCTCGAGGCGCTGCCGCCGTTCCTCGGCGGCGGCGAGATGATCGAGACCGTGACCATGGCCCGGTCGACCTACGCCGGCATCCCGCACAAGTTCGAGGCCGGCACCCCGCCGATCGTCGAGGCCGTCGGTCTCGGCGCGGCGCTGACCTACCTCTCGCACCTCGGGATGGACGCGGTGCACGCCCACGAGCAGGCCATCACCGGCTATGCCCTCGAGCGGCTGACGTCGATCAAGGGCCTGCAGATCCTCGGACCGCGTGACGCCACGCGTCGAGGTGGGGCGATCTCGTTCCAGCTCGACGGCGTGCACCCGCACGACATCGCCCAGCTGGTCGACAGCCGGGGCGTCGCCGTGCGCGCGGGCCACCACTGCGCCAAGCCGGCGCACCAGCGGTTCGGCGTCCAGGCCTCGACCCGGATGTCGTCCTACATCTACACGGCACCGGAGGAGATCGACGCCCTCGTCGACGCCCTCGAGTACACCCGCTCCTACTTCAAGGTGGATCAGTGAGCGCGCAGGCTGACCTGGACGCGATGTACCAGGAGATCATCCTCGACCACTACAAGCACCCGCACGGCAAGGGCCTGCGCGATGACTTCGAGGCCGAGGTGCACCACGTCAACCCGACGTGTGGCGACGAGATCACGCTGCGCGTCCACCTCAGCGAGGTCGACGGCGTCCCCACGGTCAGCGACGTCTCCTACGACAGCCTCGGCTGCTCGATCTCCCAGGCGTCGGCCTCCGTGCTATACGACCTGGTCGTCGGCAAGCCGGTCGACGAGGCCTTCGCCATCCAGGAGGAGTTCCTCCACCTGATGCAGGGCAAGGGTGCCGTCGTGCCCGACGAGGACGTCCTCGAGGACGCGATCGCCTTCGCCGGCGTCGCCAAGTTCCCCGCGCGCGTCAAGTGCGCACTCCTGAGCTGGATGGCTTGGAAAGACGCCACCGCCCGCACGCTCACCACCGCTGAATCCGAGGAGAACCAGGCATGAGCCTCACCGTTGAAGACGTCACCGAGGCGATGAAGGACGTCGTCGACCCCGAGCTCGGGATCAACGTCGTCGACCTCGGCCTGATCTACGACGTGCACCTGGCCGACAACGACGTCACGATCGACATGACGCTCACCTCCGCGGCCTGCCCGCTGACGGACATGATCCAGGACCAGACCAACGCCGCCCTCGACTCGATGGCGAGCACGGTCACGATCAACTGGGTCTGGATGCCGCCGTGGGGTCCGGACAAGATCAGCCCCGACGGGCGCGAGCAGCTCCGCGCCCTCGGCTTCAACGTCTGACCCTTCCGCATCCGTGCGGCCCCCTGGCCGCTAGTTTGTGCGCGTGACTCAGGCACCTGCCGGTTGGTACGCCGACCCCGCATCTCCCGTCCGTCTCCGTTACTGGGACGGCGCCGCGTGGACCGAGCACATCAGTGCAGCCCCGCAGCCGCAGCCTGCTCGCGGGAAGTACCTCGACGGTGTCCGGCTCGCCGGCTGGTGGGCGCGTGGCCTGGCGCTGGTGATCGACAGCTTCATCGTCGGCTTCATCAGCCTCACGGTCGGGCTTCCAGGGCAGATCCAGATCCAGCGCGAGCTGGACCGGGCGATGGAGGATCTGGAGCGCTCCATCGATGCGGGTGGCACGGTCGACTTCTCGCCTCTGGTCTCGGCCTACGCCGACGCGTTCCGTGACGCGGCGCCGTGGCTGATCCTCGGCGCGGTCGCCGGCGCCGCCTACTACGTGGTGATGGTCCGCTGGCGCGGTGCCACGCTGGGCAAGATGGCGCTCGGTCTCCGGATCCGTCCCGCACGCGCCGACGGACCCGTCTCGTGGGGACGCTCGATCGCTCGTGCTGTCGCGGTGATGGTGCCCAACCTCCTGATGCTCGGTGCCTATGCATCAGGGTCGCTCGTGATCGCGATCTCCGTCGTCGTGCTGGCGGCGGCGTACGGCCCGCTGGACCTGCTCTGGGCCTCGTGGGACCGACGGAGCCAGACCCTGCACGACAAGATCGCCGGCACCATCGTCATCAGGACCCGCTGAGCTTTATCGTCGGACCGTGACCGGCCCGGTGATCGAGGCGCTCAGCCTCACCAAGACCTTCGGCAGGGTGCGTGCGCTCGACGGCTTCGACCTCGCGGTCCAGCCCGGAGAGGTGCACGGCTTCCTCGGCCCCAACGGGGCAGGGAAGTCGACGACGATCAGGATCCTGCTGGGCCTGATGCGTGCATCGTGCGGTGAGGTCCGCCTGTTCGGGGACGACCCGTGGTCGCACGCGCCCGCGCTGCACCGCAGGCTGGCCTACGTGCCGGGCGACGTCAGCCTGTGGCCCAACCTGTCGGGCGGCGAGGCGGTCGACCTGCTGCTCCGGATGCGTGGGCTGGACCCGGCGACCACGCGGCGCGACGAGATGGTGGAGCGGTTCAAGCTCGATCCGACCAAGAAGGGTCGCGCCTACTCGAAGGGGAACCGACAGAAGGTGGCCCTGGTGGCGGCCTTCGCCGCGGAGGTCGACCTGCTGATCTGCGACGAGCCCACGAGCGGGCTCGACCCGCTGATGGAGCGCACCTTCAACGAGTGCATCGGGGAGCACCGGGATCGGGGAGCGACGGTCCTGCTCTCCAGCCACATCCTGAGCGAGGTGGAGCGTCTCGCGGATCGCGTGACCATCATCCGCGAGGGTCGCACCGTCGAGACCGGTTCGCTGGACGAGCTCCGGCTGGTGCGAGCCAAGGAGCACTCCGGGGAAGCGACCGACGCCTCCCTCGAAGAGCTCTTCCTCGGTGCCTACGAGGACTGACTCGTGTCGACGTACACCGGCTTCGGAGCGCTGCTCCGTCAGGACCTGCGCCGCGACCGGCTGATCGCCCCGATCTGGATCCTCGTGATGGCCGTGACGACCTACGCCTCGGCGGCGGCGACGTCGAGTCTCTTCTCCACCCGGGAGGAGCAGGTCCGGCTGGCCGAGGAGATCAACGCGCAGGGCGCGCTGCGTGCGCTGTACGGGCCGATCCTGGATCCGTCGGCACCGGGTGAGCTGGCGATGAGCAAGATGACGGTCCTCTACGCGTTGATCTCGACCGTTCCGTTCGTGATCCTCGTGCGGCGCCACACCCGGGTCGAGGAGGAGAGCGGGCGGGCCGAGCTGATCGGGGCCACGGTGGTCGGCAGGAACGCCGCCCTCGGTGCCGCCATCGCCGAGTCGGCGGCATGGGCGCTCCTCCTCGGGGCGTCCGTCGCCGTCGCTGACATCGCCGGCGGCCTCCCGGTCGGCGGCTCCGTCTGGTTCGGGGTGACCTGGGCGGGCACGGGTCTGGTCGCCACCGCGACTGCGGCGCTCGCCTGCCAGGTCAGCACGAGTGCCCGCACCTGCGCCGCCTGGGCGGCGGTCCTCCTCGGCGGCGCATACGTCACCCGGGCGCTCGGCGACGCCGGGAACGACGACTGGGCCTGGCTGTCCTGGCTCTCACCGCTCGGGTGGAACACGCAGCTCCGGGCGTGGAGCGATCCCCGTCCCTGGGTCGGCCTGCTCTACCTGCTGTGCAGCGCCGCCCTGGTCGGCGGCGCCTTCGTGCTCCGTGCCCACCGCGACCTCGGCGGCGGACTGATCTCACCACGCCCCGGCTCGCGGGAGGGCCGAGCGTGGGTCGCGGGGCCGGTCGGCGTCCAGCTCCGACTCCACCTCACGACCCTCGCCGCCTGGACCGTCGCCGTCTCCGCTCTCGGGCTCGTCTTCGGGGCGATGGCGCCAGGACTGGACGACCTGCTGGCTTCCTCGGCCGGAGGGGAGGAGCTCGTCGATCGCCTCGGGGGCGCGATGATCTCCGCCATCCTCAGCGTCGTCGCGATGGTGATCACCGCCTTTCCGATCACCGTGGCGGCACGGGCCGCAGCCGACGAGGAGGAGGGTCGGTCGGAGCTCGTCCTCGCCACGGCCGTCCCGCGGGTGCGGTGGTGGGCGGCCGTCGCGGTCGTCGCCGCCGTGGGCTCGGGCTGGCTCCTGCTCTGCACGGGTTCCGGCCTCGCGCTCGGCTACGGGCTGGCGGGTGGCTCCGATCCGGCGACCAGCGTTGCGGCCGCGGTCGCCTGGGCCCCGGCGGTCGTGCTGGTGGGTGGGACCGCACTGCTCGCCTGGTCGTGGCGACCGGACTGGGTCTGGGTGGGGTGGGTGGCCCTCGGTGCCGGTGTCACGTTGACCCTGATCGGCGAGCTCGTCCAGCTGCCCTCCTGGGTCATCGAGCTGTCGCCGTACTCAGCCGTGCCGCAGTATCCCGCCGAACCGTGGGACTGGACGCCGCTCGTGGTCCTGAGCCTGGTTGCCGTCGGCGTCCTCGTCGCGGGGTTCGGCCTCTACCGCCGGCGCGACGTCGCCTGAGGCGGCGTCAGTACAGCGCCGCGAACGGGGTCGACGCGGCAGCCGCCCACGACTTCGCGTGGTTGTACGGCGACGCCTGGTTCACCATCCAGGGCCGGGTCAGCCACACGTACCCGTCGACGCTGGCCCGCGCGGTCCTCACCTGGGCCGCGGTGAGCTTCAGCGCGTCCACGTAACCGGGTTCTGCGACCCGCCACGTCGGCGGAACGCCGAGCGCGTTGCACGGCGAGGTCACCTTCACCGAGCAGTTCCGCGAGTTGTCGAAGGTGTCGGCGCCGAACCTCTTGCTCCACTGGGCATGCGTGTAGCCGCGGCCGCTGTCCGCCGTGTCGATCACGAAGTGCTTGCCGGTCAGGCCCTTCCGGGCGAGGGCCGTCACCACCGCGGCTCCGTGGGTGAGGTTGTCCGCCGCCTTCGTGTAGTGCGTGATGTCGAGGCTGAAGCCGCGGGTCCACTGCACCCCGGCCCGCTGGAGCAGCGTCGCCGCCTTGGCGGGGGAGAGCCAGTCCGAGGCGCCGGCGTCGAGGTAGACCGCCGCGTGGGGGTTGTGGTCGTGCAGGTACTTCGCGGCGTACCGGGCCAGACCCTGCCGGACCTTCGGGTCCTTCACGCCGTCGGACTTCGGGTTCGCGGTGATGGCCAGGTCGGGTTCGAGGGCGATCAGCACGCGCGCGCTCCCGATGCCGGCGGAGACGCGCTGGATCCACGTCCTGTAGGTGGCCTGCTCGGCCTGGGTCAACGGCACCTTCCGCTTGCCCTCACCGCGCGGCCACAGACCGAACACGGCCAGCTGCACGAGCTTGGAGGGATCGGCCGTGGGGTTCACGGTCGCGAGGTAGTCCGACACCTTGGTCGGTGCCCAGGAGTTCTTGCTGGTCAGCCAGAGCGCGGACGGCTGCAGCGCGGCACGGGCCAGGATCGGCCGGTCCGCGGCCGCAGCACCGAGGTAGTCGTTGTAGAGCCCGCGGCCCTTCTCCCAGAAGCCGTTGTTGACCGCCCAGGTCCCCCCAGCGAGCGGGTTGCCCGGGTTGGCGGGCAGCGCCGCGCCGGTGAACGCCTTCGGTGGGGGCAACGGCAGCGACGAACCGTCGGCCGCGGCTGATCGCTGAAGTCCTGCGAGGCCGAGCACGAGGAGCAGGGTGAGGCCGAGACGGGTCAGAGCAGGCACGCCGTCATTATCGGCAGCCCGCACGGTGGATGTGTGTGGTTCCACGATCCGACGCTCTCCATCGGTTAGCGTGCTGGACATGTGGCAGCCCGAGCCAGGGTGGCACCCCCTGCGCGGCGGATCCGCCACGTCCACGGTCGGGGTCTGGCGGACCGATATCGCCGGTCGCGCGGTCGTGGTCAAGCGCCTCGCCCGTCCGGTGCCGGAGGACCCGAGCGAGCTCAGCGACCCGCACCACTTCGCCTGGTGGCGTCGCGAGGCCGACGTCGCCTCGGTCGGCCTCTTCGATGCGACCCCCGGGCTGCGGGCACCGGTCGCCGCGATCGAGGAGGACGAGGACGGGATCACGCTCACCCAGGACTGGGTCGAGGACTCGGCCAACAGCGGGCTGTTCGCGGCGGTCTCCCTCGGACGATTCGCCGGCGCCGGCGTGCCACGAACACCGTGGCTCGCTCAGGACCAGCTGCGCACCCGACTGGCTCGGGTGGAGCACCGCGGTGGCTGGCAGACCCTTGGGCGGACCACGGCCAGCGACATCGCGTTCGCGCTGTGGACCCGGCGGGAGCGGCTGCTGGCCGAGCTGGACGCGATGGAGCAGGTCGTGCAGCACGGCGACCCGACCGGAGCCAACCTGCTCGGCCGGGACGGCGACGACCTGATCGCGGTGGACTGGGGGACCGCTGGCATCGCGCCGGTCGGCGCCGACCTGGGCTTCTACGCGCTCGGCGCCCGGGAGGCGTTCGACCCGTTGCTGGACGCGTACCTGCTCGGCCTGCCCGACGGCATCACCGACCCGGACGCGGTCCGGCTGGCCGCGCAGGTCACCGTGGTCTACACCGCCTTCACCCGAGCCGAGTGGGCGCTGGCCCGGGTGGCCGGCGGTGAGGGTGCCCTGGCCGGTAAGTTCCGGCACCCCTCGGTCGCACCGCACCTGCGAGCACTGCAGCGCCAGCACGAAGCGGTCGAGGCCGTGCTCGCCCTCTGAGCGTCGTCGGTTCGGAGGTCGATGGGCTGCGCCCCTAAACTTCGGACTGCCATGATCACCGCCCAGAACCTCTCCGTCCGCGTCGGTGCACGTCTCCTCATGGAGGAGGTCACCTTCCGCGTCGGACCGGGCGACAAGGTCGGGCTCGTCGGCCGCAACGGCGCCGGAAAGACCACCCTGACCAAGGTGCTCGCCGGTGACCACCCGGCCTCCGAGGGCTCGGTCAACAACTCGGGCGACATCGGCTACCTGCCCCAGGACCCCCGGGTCGGGGACCCCGAGGTCCTGGTCCGCGACCGGATCCTCTCCGCCCGCGGCCTCGACGACGCGATCCGGCGGATGCGGTCGGCCGAGGCCGACCTGGCCAGCACCGACGCGAAGGTGCAGGAGAAGGGCATGCGCCGGTTCCAACGCGCCCTGGACGAGTTCGAGGCCGGTGGCGGGTACGCCGCTGAGTCCGAGGCGCAGCAGATCGCCAACGCGCTGGGTCTGGCCGATCGGCTCTGGGAGCAGCAGCTCAAGACCCTCTCGGGTGGTCAGCGTCGCCGTGTCGAGCTGGTCCGCATCCTCTTCTCCGGCGCCGACGTGCTGATCCTCGACGAGCCGACCAACCACCTCGACGCTGACTCGATCATCTGGCTGCGCGACTGGATGAAGTCGTTCAAGGGCGGCTTCATCGTGATCAGCCACGACAACGACCTGCTCGAGCAGACCGTGAACAAGGTCTTCCACCTCGACGGCAACCGGGCCGCGATCGACGTCTACAACATGGGGTGGAAGAACTACCTCACCCAGCGCGAGACCGATGAGGCCCGCCGCAAGCGCGAGATGATGAGCGCGCAGAACAAGGCCAAGACCCTCACCGACCAGGCCAACAAGATGAAGGCCCGCGCCTCGGGCGCCTCGGCCGCGCAGTCGATGCTCAAGCGCGCGGCCAAGCTCACCGTCGGGCTCGAGGCCGTCCGTCAGGCCGACAAGGTCGCCTCGATCAAGTTCCCCTCTCCGGCTCCGTGCGGCAAGACGCCGCTGATGGCCCAGGACCTGTCGAAGTGCTACGGCGCTCTCGAGGTCTTCACGGCGGTGGACCTGGCGATCGACAAGGGCTCCCGGGTCGTCATCCTCGGCCTCAACGGCGCAGGGAAGACCACGATGCTGCGGATCCTGGCCGGGGTCGACCAGCCGGACACCGGCGAGGTCCTTCCCGGATACGGCGCCAAGGTCGGGTACTACGCCCAGGAGCACGAGACGCTCGACGTGAAGCGGTCGGTGCTGGAGAACATGCAGTCCTCGGCCCCGGACCTCACCGACGTCGAGGCCCGGACCGTGCTCGGCGCGTTCCTCTTCCAGGGCGACGACGTGCACAAGCCCGCGGGGGTGCTCTCCGGCGGGGAGAAGACTCGGTTGGCCCTGGCCTCCCTGGTGGTGAGCGCCGCCAACGTGCTCCTGCTCGACGAGCCGACGAACAACCTCGACCCCGCCTCCCGCGAAGAGGTGCTCAACGCGATCCGCGCCTACGAGGGTGCGATCATCCTGGTCACCCACGACGAGGGTGCCGTGCACGCGCTCGAGCCCGACCGGGTGCTGATCCTGCCGGACGGCGTCGAGGACCTCTGGAACGACTCCTACGCCGACCTGATCAGTCTCGCCTGACTCAGCGGTTCACTTCCGCTCGGCGCGGGCCTCCTGCTCCTTGGCGTAGGCGGCCTCGTAGGCCGCCTTCAGGGCCTTCTTCTTCTCCGCCTTCGCGTTCGACCTCTGCTTCTTCGGCGTCGTCGGCGGCAGGACCGGGTCGCCGTCCTCGTTGACCCCGATCACCTCCGGCTGCTTCCGGCCGGTCAGGGCGTACTCGTCCCACACCAGGTAGCCGAACCCGACGATGGCGAGCAGGCCGAAGAACCACCACTGGATCCCGTAGAAGAAGTGCGGGCCGTTGCCGAGATCGGGCAGCGGGTAGGTCTCCGGCGCGTCCGCCGGGGCGGGGTCCTCGCTCTTGAGCTGCATCCAGCCGCCGTACGTCGGCAGGCCGGTCGCCTCGCCCGCGGTGACCGAGGAGAGCGCGCGGGTGTTGAGCGCCTCATCCACCGACGTCGACCGGCCGGTCCCGTCGAGGCGGACGTACCCCTCGACGGTGACGGTCCCCGTCGGAGGCGCCGGAATCGTGAGATCGGTGTCGTTCCCGTTGGTCGGGATGAAGCCCCGGTCGACCATCACCGCGGTTCCGTCCGGCGTGACCAGGGGGACGACCACGTCCACCCCTGCGACGTCCTGGGCGCCGGTGCGGTACCGCCAGGTCACGGTGTGCTCGGGTGCGTAGGTTCCGGTCGCGGAGACCAGCAGCCACTCGTTCTGCTTCGTCGCGGGACGCCCCTCGGCGAGCACGTCGGTCAGGGGGACAGCCGCGTGCTGCTCGTTGGCCCGGACGATCGCGTTGTCGGCCTTGCGGTCGGCCAAGCGCCCGAACTGCCACTGGCCCAACCACCAGGTCCCGCAGGCGACCACGACGATGGCGAGGAAGAACAGCACCCACCGACGGGTGAACAGGAAGCCGAAGCTAGACATGGGCGACCGTCTCGCGCAGGAAGCCCCGCATGCTGAGGAAGGAGCTCAGCGACTCCTGGTGGTCGTCACAGGCGAGCCAGATCTTGCGCCGCTCGGGCTGGTGGATCTTGGGGTTGTTCCACCGGAGCTCCCACGTGCCGGGCGCCCGGCACCCCTTCGCCGAGCACAGGTCGAGCTCGGACTTGTCGTCCAGGGTCACGGTCGGTTGCCACCCTGGTCGGGTCGGGAGCCGAGCTCGCGACGGTCGTGCTGGATCATCCCGAACGGTGAGGCCTCGACCGACGTGGGCGTCGCACCGTTGGCCATCACCACGGCGACGTAGGGCAGGACGATCGCGGCGAGGACGAAGATCAGCGCCAACCAGAGGATGCCCATGATCCCGGTGATGCCCGCCAGGATGAAGAAGACGGTGCGGGCGAGCATCGCGATCAGGTAGCGCCTCTGTCGGGCCGAGATGTCGGCCGAGAGCGGCTCAGGTGCATCAGTGATTCGGACCGCGTCGGTCCTGCGTGCCCGTGCCATGTAGACATTCTACGAAGCCCTGGGTGATTCCTTGTCGTCGGCGTCGACGGGTTCGGGCCCCGGTGTTCCCTAGCGTCGGGGGCATGACTGATCCGGACTCCTCCACGACCCCCGAGCCGCGCTCGGTGCTCGTCACGGGCGGCAACCGTGGCATCGGCCGCGCCATCGCCGAAGCCTTCATCGCCAACGGTGACAAGGTCGCGGTGACGACCCGGAGCGGGGGAGCCCCGGCGGGTGCCCTCGAGGTGAAGTGCGACGTCACCGACACCGCCCAGATCGACGCGGCGTTCGCCGAGATCGAGGCGGCGCACGGCCCGGTCGAGGTGCTGGTGGCCAACGCCGGCATCACCAAGGACACGCTGATGCTCCGGATGTCGGAGGAGGACTGGTCGTCGGTGATCGACACCAACCTGACCTCGGCGTTCCGACTCTCCAAGCGGGCCTCGAAGGGGATGCTCCGCTCGCGGCGCGGGAGCCTGATCTTCGTGTCCAGCGTCGTCGGGCTGCTCGGAAGCGCCGGCCAGGTCAACTACGCCGCCTCGAAGTCAGG
This sequence comes from Nocardioides sp. JCM 18999, assembly GCF_055391175.1. NCBI lineage: Bacteria > Bacillati > Actinomycetota > Actinomycetes > Propionibacteriales > Nocardioidaceae > Nocardioides > Nocardioides sp. JCM 18999. The sequence goes on along the minus strand of NZ_AP043887.1, from coordinate 1,555,857 downwards.
CCTGATCGGTCTGGCCCGGTCCCTGGCGCGCGAGCTCGGCCCGCGCGGGATCACCGCGAACGTGATCGCGCCGGGGTTCATCGACACCGACATGACGCAGGCGCTGACCGAGGAGCAGCGGGCGGCGATCACGGCCCAGGTGCCGCTCGGCCGCTACGGATCCACCACTGACATCGCCGAAGCGGCCCTCTGGCTGGCCGGCGCCGGATACGTCTCCGGGGCCGTGATCCCCGTCGACGGCGCACTGGGAATGGGGCACTGACCATGGGACTTCTTGACGGCAAGACGATCCTCGTCGCGGGCGTGACGATGGACAGCTCGATCGGGTTCGCCACCGCACGCGTGGCGCAGGAGCAGGGCGCCACGGTGCTGATCTCCAACTTCGGTCGCGCGCTCGGCATCACCAAGCGGATCGCCGGGCGGCTTCCCGCGCCGGCTCCGGTGCTCGAGCTCGACGTGACCGACCCGGAGCACCTCGCCGGTCTGGTCGACCAGGTGCGCAGCCACCTCGGCCCGGACGCCACCCTCGACGGTGTCGTGCACTCGATCGCCTTCGGCAACCCGGAGACCGTCCTCGGAGGCAAGTTCCTCGGCGCCCCGTGGGCCGACGTCTCGCAGGCGATCCAGATCTCCGCATACTCGCTGATGAGCCTCACCGAGGCGGTCCGGCCGATCCTCTCGCCCGGCGCGGGCGTGGTCGGCCTGACCTTCGACGCGACGGTCGCGTGGCCGGCGTACGACTGGATGGGCGTGGCCAAGGCCGGCCTCGAGTCGTGCGCCCGGTACCTGGCCCGCGATCTGGGGCCGCACGGCATCCGGGTCAACCTGGTCAGCGCCGGCCCGCTCAAGACCCTCGCAGCCAAGGCGATCCCCGGCTTCGAGGAGATCGACACCGTCTGGGCCGAGCGGGCACCGCTCGGGTGGGACAACACCGACCAGGAGCCGACCGCGCGGACCGTGTGTGCACTGCTGTCGGACTTCTTCCCCGCCACAACTGGGGAAATCGTCCACGTGGACGGCGGCTACCACGCGATGGGACTTTAAACTCCCGGGCATGTCCCGACGGCTCGTCCTCATCCGCCACGCCAAAGCTGAGACGTTCGGTCCGACCGACCATGAACGGCCCCTGGCCCCGCGTGGGCACGACGACGCGCGAGCCGTCGGGGAGTGGCTCGGTTCGGCCGGCGTCGACCCCGACGTCGTGCTGGTCTCCTCGTCGCTCCGCACCCGCGAGACGTACGCCGACATCGCCGGTGCGGCCGGCTGGACGCTGGATCCCTGGGTGGACTCGACGCTCTACGAGGCCGGCCTGGACACGGCGTACGAGCTGCTGCACGCGCAGCTGCCGGAGGTGACCACGCTGGTCGTGGTCGGGCACAACCCGACCATCGCCCAGCTCGCCTTCGACCTGGATGACGGCACCGGTGAGACGCTGGGCGACTTCGCCACGGCCGGACTCGCGGTGCTGGAGTTCGACGCCGCCTGGACACACCTGGAAGCCGGCGGGGCGACCGTGGTCGACTACACCGCTCCGCGCGGCTGAGCCTGCGCCGTCCCGCCGGTCAGATCGGGGGAGCGGGCGTGGTCAGGCCCTCGGCGGCGTCGGCGGCCTCGATCTCCTCACGCTTGATCCCGAGCAGGTACAGGATCGTGTCGAGGTAGGGCACGTTGATCGCGGTTCCGGCCTGCGACCGCACCACGGGCTTCGCGTTGTAGGCGATCCCGAGGCCCGCGGCCGACAGCATGTCCAGGTCGTTCGCGCCGTCGCCGATCGCGACGGTCGCCTCCTCCGGGATGCCGATCTCGGCCGCGATCTCTCGCAGCGCGCGGGCCTTGCCCGCCCGGTCGACGACGTCGCCGACGATGCCGCCGGTGACCAGCCCGTCGACGATCTCGAGCTCGTTGGCGCGGGAGTAGTGGATCCCCAGGTCGCTCGCGAGCCGATCGGTGATCTGGCTGAAGCCGCCGGAGACCACCGCGAACCGGTAGCCCAGCCGGCGCAGCGTGCGGACCAGCGTCCGGGCGCCGGGGTTGAGCTGGATCTGCCGGTAGACGTCCTCGATGGCGGACTCGGGCACGCCCTTGAGCAGGGCCACCCGGGCACGGAGCGACTCCTCGAAGTCGAGCTCCCCGCGCATCGCCTGTTCGGTGACGGCTGCCACCTCGGCCTCGCAGCCGGCGTGCGCGGCGAGCATCTCGATCACCTCGCCGTCGATCAGGGTCGAGTCGACGTCCATCACGATCAGGCGCATGCCGTGCCGCAGCAGGCTGGCCGGCTGGACGGCGATGTCGACGCCGCTCTCGGCGGCCTCGGTGGCCAGGTCGGTGCGCAGGCGGTCCACGTCTGCGCCGGAGAGCGCCAGCTCGAAGGCGGTCACGGGATAGCGGGCCATCCGCTCGATCCGGTCGATGTTCGCGCCCGCCTCGCGGATCCGCCCGGTGACCTGCGCCAGGGCGGCGGCCGTCAGCGGCGAACCGATCACGGTCACGTGGCAGCGACCCTCGCGCTCGCGCTGGGAGTCGCCGGTGCCGCGCTCGATCTCGATGTTCATCCCGAGCTCGGCGGCCGCAGCGGCCATCGCGCCCTGCGCGCCGGCGAAGTCGTCGGGCACCGAGGTGAGCACACCCAGGATCAGTCGACCGCGCAGCACGATCTGCTCGAGGTCGAGCACCGCGACGCCGTACGACGCCAGGGTCGTGAAGACTCGGGAACTGACGCCGGGGCGGTCACGGCCGGTCAGGGTGAACAGCAGGGTGTCTGGGCGATCCATGGCGGAGCGAGTCTAGTCGGGCCAGCCGTCGGGCGAGCCGGCAGCGACCACAGCGTGGCGGGCCGCCCGACTCAGGGGCGCCAGGGCGGCCCGACGAGCCTCGATCTCGGCCGCACTGACGGCGCCACCGTCGTCGGCCAGGGCGAGGTCGACGATCAGGGACGCCTGGTCGGCCCGAGCGAGCAGGTCGATGCACCGCGTCGGGGTGCCGTCCGGGGCGACCGGGATGTCCCGGTGGCGCAGGTTGAGCAGCTCGTCGGCGACCTCCGGGCGCCACCGGGCGACGTCGAGGGCGGCGAGGCTGTTAGCGGCGTCGGTGACGGCACGCCGGAGTCCGCGGTCGGCCTCGCCCAGGTCGGGGGTCGGCCGACGGGCGGCGTCGTACGTCCGCCAGATCACGGCGGCACCGGTCCGTTCGGGCACGAGCGCCACCCCCGAGCCGAGGGCGAGCACCGCCTCGCCGGCATCGACGGCGGCGGCATTGAGCCCGGCGGGGCCACCCAGTCCGGCCAGGTCACCGGGGACGGGGCAGGCCAGACCGAACGCCTGCGTGCCCGCCGCGCGCAGCCGGCCCAGGCCGATCGCGAGGCCGTCGGGTGCAGCGTCCCCGAGGGCGATGAGGTGCTGGGCGTCGTCGCCGCGCACCGCGTCGAGCAGGTCGTCGGCGCTGACCGAACCGCGCAACCACGCGGTTCCCCACCAGGCCAGGCGTAAACCGGGCGACTCCTCCAGATGCACCCGAGGAGTCTAGGGAGGCGGTCGATAGCATCGCTCCCATGGCTGCCGTGCTCGACTTCGTCGATGTGACTGTCCGACGAGGTCGGTCCGTCCTGCTGGACTCGCTGACCTGGCAGGTCGAGGAGGACGAGCGCTGGGTCGTGCTCGGCCCGAACGGTGCCGGCAAGACCACGTTGATGCAGCTCGCGGCGACGCAGATGCACCCGTCGTCGGGCAGGGTCTCGATCCTCGGGCACCAGCTGGGCGGCGTGGACGTCTTCGAGCTGCGTCCCCGGATCGGGCTGACCAGCGCGGCCCTGGCCGAACGGATCCCCGGCAGCGAGACGGTGCACGACGTCGTCGTCTCGGCGGCGTACGGCGTCCTCGGCCGGTGGCGGGAGCACTACGACGAGGTCGACCACAGCCGGGCGCAGGAGCTGATCCGCGAGATGGGGATCGCACCGCTGGCCGATCGCGTGTTCGGCACCCTCTCGGAGGGGGAGAAGAAGCGGGTCCAGATCGCCCGGTCGCTGATGGTCGACCCCGAGCTGCTGCTGCTCGACGAGCCGGCCGCCGGACTGGACCTCGGCGGCCGCGAGGACCTGGTCTCGACCTTGTCGATGCTCGCCTACGACCCGGACTCCCCGGCCACCGTGCTGGTCTCCCACCACGTCGAGGAGATCCCGCCCGGTTTCAGCCACGTCCTGATGCTCCGAGCGGGCCGTGCGGTCGCCGCCGGACTGATCGAGGAGAACCTCACGGAGGCGAACCTGTCGGCCACCTTCGGGCTGCCGCTCGTCGTCGAACGCGCCGACGGTCGGTACTGGGCGCGACGTCGGACGCGCGCCGCTCGCTAAAGCCCCACGAGCGCAGGGCCCACCGCGCTAGGGTCGAAGCATGGATTGGCTGGGGGACAACCTGTGGGCGATGTGGCTCGGTTTCGCCGCTCTGCTTCTGATCGGTGAGATGGCCAGCCTCGACCTGGTCATGCTGATGATGGCCGTCGGCGGCGTCGCCGCAGCCATCTCCACGATCTGGGTCGAGGCGTGGCAGTTCCAGCTCCTGATCGCGATCGTCGTCTCGGTCGCCTGCATCGGACTCGTCCGGCCGGGGATCCTGCGGCGACTCCATTCCAGTCCAGGCGTCCTGGTCGGCCCGGAACGCATGGTCGGCGTGACCCTGACGACCCCCGTGGCGTTGAACGCGCACACGACCACCCAGGTCAAGTTCGACGGCGAGTGGTGGGCCACCAGGCTTCCCGCCGGTCAGCCTGACGTCGAGCCCGGCACCCGGGTCGTCGTCACCGAGATCTCGGGAGCGACAGCGATCGTCGCCCCGAGCCCCGAGAAGGAGTAGTCATGGACAACCTGGTCGTGCTGATCATCCTGGCCGTCGTGGCGTTGCTGGCGATCACGTTCATCGCCAAGACGATCCGGATCATCCCGCAGGCCTCGGCCGGCATCGTGGAGCGGTTCGGCAAGTACCACCGCACTCTTCTTCCCGGACTGAACATCGTGGTGCCGTTCATCGACAACGTCCGGTACCACCTCGACATGCGCGAGCAGGTGGTCACCTTCCCGCCGCAGCCGGTGATCACCGAGGACAACCTGACCGTCTCGATCGACACGGTCGTCTACTTCCAGATCACCGACGCCGTCGCGGCCACCTACGAGATCGCGAACTACATCCAGGCCGTCGAGCAGCTCACCATGACGACCCTGCGCAACATCGCCGGCTCGATGGATCTCGAGGAGACCCTGACCAGCCGTGAGCGGATCAACTCCGGTCTCTCCGTCGTGCTCGACGAAGCGACCGGTCGGTGGGGGATCAAGGTCAAGCGCGTCGAGGTCAAGAGCATCGACCCGCCGGCATCCATCAAGGACGCGATGGAGAAGCAGATGCGCGCCGACCGGGACAAGCGCGCCACCATCCTGGTCGCCGAAGGTGATCGGCAGTCGGCGATCCTGACCGCTGAGGGCAACAAGCAGTCAGCGATCCTCAACGCCGAGGGTGCCAAGGAGGCCATCATCCTCGCCGCCGAGGCGGACCGGCAGGCCCAGGTCCTGCGGGCCGAGGGTGAAGGTCAGGCGATCGCCACCGTCTTCGGCGCGATCCACGAGGGCAACCCGGACCAGGCGCTGCTCGCCTACCAGTACCTGCAGATGCTTCCGACGATCGCTCGCGGTGACTCGAACAAGCTCTGGATCATCCCGTCGGAGGTGGGCGAGGCGCTCAAGGGCCTCGGTTCCGTGATCCAGAACGTCAGTCCACCCAAGCCTTCAGCCACCGAGTGATCGTCTCGTAGGCCTCGGCCCGGACGGCGGGCAGCGACAGGATCACGTCGTGCCGGGCGCCCGCGACCGCCTTGTAGGTGACGTCGGGTCCCACGGCGGTCGCCCACCGCCGGATCTGGCCCACGTCGAGCACCAGGTCCGCCGTGTGGGCAGCCTCGTTCATGTGGGCGGTCCATCGGGTCTGGTCCGAGGAGAGCACCAGCACCGGAGCGGGCACCTGCAGTCCGGCGTGGAGCCGGGCGTGGCCGTCCCGGATCGCCTTCAACCACCCGGCGTAGACCGGGAAGGAGCTGAGCGGCTTCAGGTCGAGGTCGAAGTCCCACTCGCCCTCGTGGTCGCGGTGCAGGCTGCGGGCGTAGACGCCCGAGACCTGCCGCTTGACGTGGAGCTTGGGACGCCGCGATCCGATCTGCTTGATCACCGGCGTGCCGACGACCCGCAGGAGCGGTGATCCCTGGAGGTCGAACCACGGGGAGTTCAGCACCATCGCGTGCAGCGCGGCCGGTTGCCGGTCGTGCGCCCACAAGGGCGCGATCAGGCCTCCGGTCGAGTGCGCGCTGATCGTCACCTCGGTGTGGTCGTCGCGCTCGGTGATCCGTTGCCAGGCGGCGTCGATCTCCTCGTAGTACGTCGCCAGGTCGGTGACGAAGTTCGGGGTCTGGTGGGGGAGCAGCGAGCGGCCGTACTTGCGCAGGTCGAGCGCGTAGAAGTCGTAGCCCTTCCGCGTCCACCACTCGGCGTACTCCGTCTGGAAGAAGTAGTCGGAGAAGCCGTGCACGTGCAGCACGGCGCGGGTGGTGACCTTGCCGGCTCGGGCGGGTCGCTTCACCAGGGTGGCGATCACCTCGCCCTCCTCATCGGGGGCGAGCGACAGGATCTCCGAGGTGTACGGCGCCCCCAGCCGGTCGACCGTCGGCTCGACGGCGGGGTCGGTGCGCTGGTCGGTCGACATACCGACAGTCTGCCAGTCAGGCCGAGGTGATCGCCTGGAATAGATTGAGGGCCGCAGCCCTTGTACTGGTTGCTTGATCATTCAAGTCAATCGATACCAGGAGGATGGCATGGGCATGCAGTTCGGAATCTTCACCGTCGGGGACGTCACGACGGATCCCACCACCGGAAAGACGCCGACTGAGCACGAGCGGATCAAGGCGACGGTCGCGATCGCGAAGAAGGCCGAGGAGATCGGTCTCGACGTCTTCGCCACCGGCGAGCACCACAACCCGCCGTTCATCGCCTCCAACCCGACCGCGACGCTGGCCTACATCGGCGCCCAGACCGAGAACATCATCCTGTCGACGGCGACCACGCTGATCACCACGACGGACCCGGTCCTGATCGCGGAGGACTACGCCAAGCTGCAGCACCTGACCGACGGTCGGGTCGACCTGATGATGGGCCGCGGCAACACCGGCCCCGTCTACCCCTGGTTCGGCAAGGACATCCGGCAGGGCATCAACCTCGCGATCGAGAACTACGCGCTGCTGCGTCGACTCTGGTCCGAGGACGTCGTCGACTGGGAGGGCCGCTTCCGGACGCCGCTGCAGGGCTACACCTCGACCCCGCGCCCCCTCGACGGCGTCGCGCCGTTCGTGTGGCACGGCTCGATCCGCAGCCCCGAGATCGCCGAGCAGGCCGCGTACTACGGCGACGGTTTCTTCCACAACCACATCTTCTGGCCGGCCTCGCACACCGAGCAGATGGTGCGGCTCTACCGCCAGCGGTTCGAGCACTACGGCCACGGCACCGCGGACCAGGCCATCGTCGGTCTGGGTGGTCAGTTCTTCATGCGGAAGAACAGCCAGGACGCGGTCAACGAGTTCCGGCCGTACTTCGACAAGGCGCCGGTCTACGGCAACGGCCCGTCCCTGGAGGACTTCTCCGAGGCGACCCCGCTGACCGTGGGTTCCCCGCAGCAGGTCCTCGAGCGCACCCTCAGCTTCCGCGAGTACGTCGGCGACTACCAGCGCCAGCTGTTCCTCGTCGACCACGCCGGACTGCCGCTGAAGACCGTGCTGGAGCAGCTCGACCTGCTCGGTGAGCTGCTGCCGACGATGCGGGAGGAGTTCGCCAAGGTCCGCAAGCCCGGGACCCCGGACGCTCCGACGCACGCCACCCGGGTCGCCGCAGCCGGTGGACCCCACGAGCACACCGTCACCGCGGTCGACGACGCCACGGGGACCTCCGACCGGGAAGGACTGCTCCGATGACGACCCGTCACGTGGTGGTGGTCAGCGCCGGACTGTCCAACCCGTCCTCGACCCGACTGTTGGCCGATCTGGTCGCCGACGCCTCGGAGAGTGCGCTCGGCGCGCGCGGCCTCGAGGTCGAGGTGACCCGGATCGAGCTGCGCGAGCTGGCCCACGATCTCACCGACCACCTGCTGACCGGGTTCCCGAGCACCCGGTTGGCCGAGGCCATCGCCCGGGTCACGCGCGCTGACGCTCTGATCGCGGTGACCCCGGTCTTCTCGGCGTCGTACTCGGGTCTGTTCAAGACGTTCTTCGACGTCCTGGAGCTCGGCGCGCTGGACGGGACGCCGGTGCTGATCGCCGCAACCGGTGGCAGCGCCCGGCACAGCCTGGTGCTGGACCACGCGTTGCGTCCGCTCTTCTCCTACCTGCACGCCGTCGTCCTGCCGACGGGCGTGTTCGCCGCCACCGAGGACTTCGCGGGCGGCTCCGGGCTGGCCAAGCGGGTGGACCGTGCTGCCGAGGAGCTCGCGACCGCGGCGGGCGGTCGCGCCCCCGGGACGGCAGTCCGGCCGGTGCTCGTGGACCAGTTCGCCGCACCGACCCCGTTCGAGGAGCTGCTCCGCCGCGCCAGCGCGGGGGAGTGAGCTCAGGGCGTCCGGGGCTCCTGGTGGGTGATGAAGTCCAGGAGCTGCGGGCCGGACATCGCAGGAGCGAACAGGTGACCCTGGACGGCGTCCACGCGGAGGCGGTGGATCAGGGCCAGCTGCTCGGTGGTCTCGACCCCCTCCATGACGACGCGCATCCCGAGCTCGTGCAACATCGACACGGTCCGAGCGAGCAGCACCTCCCCGCGTGATCCACCGAGGAGGAAGGAGCGGTCGAGCTTGACCGCGTGCCACTCGGTACGCAGCAGGAGCGGGAGCCGCGTCGAACCGGCGCCCAGGTCGTCGAGGGCGATCCCGATGCCCTCCTCCCCGAGGTGGCGGGCGAGATCGTCCTCGACGTCGCCCCACTCACCGAACGCGCCGCGCTCGGTGAGCTCGAGGACGAGCGTCAGCTCCTCGCGCCGCGACTCCTCGATCAGCCACTTCAGCAGCGAGCTGTCGGCGTGGAACTGCTCCAGCTCCAGGTTGATGTTGAGCACGACCGGGCGGCCCAGCTTCGCGGCGGCCTGGAGCGAGACGGCGATGGCCTGGGTGGCGACCTGGCGCGTGACCAGGTCCATCACCCCGACGCGCACGGCCGTCCCGACCAGCCGCTCGGGACTGAGGTCGCCGACGAGCGGCAGGTTGCCGCGCAGCAGCGCCTCCCACCCGATCACCGCACGCGTGTTCATGTCGACGATCGGCTGGTAGGCCACCTCGACGCCCTGGTCGAGCAGCCGCGTGAGGATGTCCTCCTCGGGGACCTCGACGACCGGCTCGGCCGGTGCGGTGCGCGCAGCCTTGAGCGCGCGCAGGTCCTGCTCGGCGCGCGCGAGGATCACGTCGGCGCTCTCGCCGCGGTTGACCGAGACCACGCGTCCGATCGACGCGGTCACGGCGATCACCTGGTCGCCGGTGTCGACGGGCTCACGGATCACCCCCGCCAGCCGACGGCAGAGCTCGTCGAGATGGGCCTCGTCGCGGATGTTGCGGGCGATGCCGACGAACTCGTCGCCGCCGAAGCGACCGAACCGCCACCTGGTCTCGGCGAGCAGACGATGGCCGACCGTGGTCAGGAGCACGTCTGCCCGGAGGTGCCCGTAGTCGCTGTTGACCTGCTTGAAGTGGTCGAGGTCGAGGAAGACCACGCCGATCTTCTCCCCGCCGGCACGGTTCTTGGACTGCTCACGGAGGTGGGAGCGCCAGTGGTCGTACTCCCACAACCCGGTGAGCTCATCGGTGACCGCTGCGGTCCACAGCTTGTTCTCCCGGGCCGACTGGGCGTGCGAGGCGCGGGCCATCGCCGCGAGCCCGGCGACCAGGCGAGCGTCGTACCGGGAGAAGCCGAAGTCTCCCGGCTCGCGCCGCACGACCAGGACCGAGCCTGGCTGGATCTGCTCGGTCAAGGTCGCCGGCCCACCCCACTCGGTGCCGACGGTGATGCTCGCGGCCCGGACATGGCTGTCGACCAGCCGGATCAGGGTGCCGTCGATCTGGTCGGCCGGCCAGGGGGTGGTCGTCGCGGCCTCCGTCAGGGCGCGGGTCATCCGCTGCAGGACGGTGATCCGGGCGTACTGGACCACGGCCAGACCCCCGAGGCCGACGAGCGCGCCGACAGCGATGGCGCGCCACGGATGGTCGTCGGCGCCGAGCAGCTGCTGCTGGACGAGGACGAGACCGGCCGCGTAGATGATCCCGACGCTGGCGAGGAACCAGGTCCGGGGCCCGAAGATCCGGCGTTCGCCGGTCCGGGCGAGCCACTCCAGGCACGCCTGGGTGAAGACGAAGGCGGTCAGTCCGACCAGGACGCGGTCGTACGGCGAGCGGTCCAGGTCGACGTACGGCGTCACGAGCGCGAGGACGCCGCCGCTCACGATCACCTGGCACGCCCGGGGGAGGCTCGCCGAGAACGGTCCGGCCAGCAGTCGGTAGGCGACGACGACGCCGGCCGCCCAGAACGGGACCACGCTGGCGACGTGGTCGGGATTGTCGATCCCGAGGATCGCCAGGGTGATGCCCGCCATCAACGGCATCGCGGAGCGCGTCGTCTCGTCACGGACGAAGGCGCCGCCCACCAGGGCGAAGCCGAAGGCTCCCGCGAGCGTGAGCGCCACCGAGGGGGAGATCTGCGGGGAGTTCTGCCGCCAGGCGAGGAGCCCCAGGACCACGACAGCGGCGGCGGCGACCATGGTCGCCGCGACGACCGTCGTGCGCCGACCCTGAGACATGGCGCTCAGGCTACTGCCGACAGCGCCCGTCAGTGGCGGTATGTGCCGACCAGGATCGCGCGCGCCGTTGTCTTGAAGGCGAGGTTGAAACCGACCACGGCCGGGGTGACCTCGGCGTCGACCCCCAGCGCCGGCTCCCCGACGGCGTGCACGACGAAGTAGTAGCGGTGGACCTGGTCCCCGGCAGGGGGAGCCGCACCACCGAAGTCGCGGGTGCCGAAGTCGTTGCGGACGTGGAAGGCACCGCCGGGCAGAGTCGCGTCGCTCTCGCCCGCTCCGGCCGGGAGGCTGAGGACGTCGGCCGGGATGTCGCACACCACCCAGTGCCAGAACCCGCTGACCACCGGTGCGTCCGGGTCGAAGCAGGTGACCGTGTAGGAGCGGGTCCCGTCAGGTCCCGGTTCCCAGGTCAGGTCCGGCGAGGTGTTCCCCGCGTCGTGGACCTGGGCGAGCCCGAGGGGTCCGCCCGGGGTGACGGCCGAGCTCGTCACGGAGAACGACGGAACCGCCGGGAGGAGGTCGTAGGGATCGGGGTGGACCGGCCGCGCGAGACTCATGTCATCGACACTAACGGGATCGGGAATGATGGGGCCATCATGGAATTTCCTCCTTATCCCTCGGGCCTGATCCTCGCCGGTCGACGTGTCGTCGTGGTCGGGGGTGGGCAGGTCGCCCAACGTCGCGTTCCCGCGCTGCTGGCAGCCGGAGCCCGCGTCGAGATCGTCTCGCCCCACCTCACGCCGGCCCTGGAGGGCATCGTCAGCGCCGGCGAGGCGACCTGGCGGGAGGGTCGGTTCTCACCTGCTGACCTCGACGACGCCTGGTACGTCGTGGCGGCCACCCAGGTCCCCGAGGTCAACGAGGCGGTCAGCTCGGCCGCGGAGGAGCGTCGGATCTTCTGCGTCCGCTCCGACGACGCGACCCGGGCCTCGGCCTGGACTCCGGCCGTCGGCCGCGAAGTGGGACTGACCGTCGCCGTCCTCGCCAACCGGGATCCCCGGCGTTCGGCCGCCGTGCGCGACGAGATCGTCGAGGGTCTGCACAGCGGCACCCTCGTGGCCCGGCACCACCGCGACCGCGTCCCCGGGGTGACGCTGGTCGGAGGCGGTCCCGGCGACCCGGACCTGATCACGGTCGCCGGCCGCAAGGCGCTGATGGAGGCCGACGTCGTGGTCGCGGATCGGCTCGCGCCGCGCGAGCTCCTCTCCGAGCTGCCCGCCGACGTCGAGCTGGTCGACGTGGCGAAGCTGCCCCGTGGTCGGGCAGCGAGCCAGGAGGCGATCAACGAGGTGATCGTCGCCCGTGCCCTGGAGGGCAAGGTCGTCGTCCGGTTCAAGGGCGGCGACAACTTCGTCTTCGGCCGTGGCTACGAGGAGATCCTGGCCTGTCAGGAGGCGGGGGTTCCGGTGCGGGTCATCCCCGGTCTGACCTCGCCCGTCTCGGTGCCGGGCCTGGCCGGCATCCCCGTCACCCACCGCGGTGTCACGCACGAGTTCACCGTGATCTCCGGGCACCTGCCGCCGGGACACCCGGAGTCGCTGACGGACTGGGACGCGGTCGCCCGGATGCGCGGCACCGTCGTCCTGATGATGGCCGTGGAGAACGCGGTCGCGATCGCCGCAGCCCTGGTGAGCGGCGGGCGCCCGGCCACGACCCCGGTCGCGGTGATCTGCGACGGATCGATGCCGACCCAGCGCACGGTCCTGGCCACGCTCGAGACCCTCGCCACGGTGATGGCCGCCGAGGAGGTGCGCCCGCCGGCGATCCTCGTCGTCGGCGACGTCGTCGAGGTCGCCCGTCCGAGGACCTGATGGCGACCTTCATCGAGGTGAGCGATCCCGGCGACCCTCGCCTGGCCGACTACCGGGACCTGCGCGACGTCCAGCTGCGTTCCCACCTCGAGGTCGAGCACGGGCTGTTCCTGGCCGAGGGGGAGAAGGTCGTCCGGCGCGCGATCGAGGCCGGGCACCGACCCCGGTCCTTCCTGATGGCCCCGAAGTGGCTCGACGGACTCGCGGACGTGCTCGGTCGGACCGACGCCCCCTGCTACGTGATGTCGGAGCGCCAGGCCGAGGAGGTCACGGGCTTCCATGTCCACCGGGGCGCGCTCGCCTCGCTCGAGCGTCAGCCGCTGCAGTCGCTCGAGGAGGTCCTGGCCGGCGCACGATCGATCGTCGTGCTGGAGGACGTCGCCGACCACACCAACATCGGCGCCATCTTCAGGTGTGCCGCCGCCCTCGGCTTCGACGCGGTGCTGCTCTCACCGCGCTGCGCCGACCCGCTCTACCGCCGCTCGATCAAGGTCGGCATGGGCGCCGTCTTCTCGCTGCCCTGGACCCGGATGACGGAGTGGTACGACGGCCTCGGGCTGCTGCACGAAGCGGGCTTCACCACGATCGCCCTCACCCTGGCCGACGATGCGCGTCCGATCGAGGACAGCGTGGCGGGGCTGGACAAGGTGGCGCTCGTGATGGGTTCCGAGGGCCACGGCCTCTCGCCGCGCTGGGAACGTTCGGCGGACCGGCGCGCGATCATCCCGATGAGTGCCGGGATCGACAGCCTCAACGTCGCTGCCGCCACGGCCGTCGCCTGCTACGTCACCGCTCGACGCGGGGGCTGACCGGCCAGTCGGCGGGGAACTCGTCGTCGACCTTCTCCTGGGCCTTGCGCAGCTTCTTCCGGGCGCGGTCGGCCAGGGCGTCGGCGAAGACACGACCCTCGAGGTGGTCCGTCTCGTGCTGGAGGCAGCGGGCCAGCAGTCCGTCACCCTCGAACGTGATCGGGGTGCCGTCCAGACCGACTCCGTCGACCCGGGCGTGGTCCGGTCGCGAGCGGTCGACGAAGGCGCCGGGGAACGAGAGACATCCCTCGTCGTCGGTGTCGATGCTGCGTCGTCCTCCCTCGGGGACGGTGACCACGGGGTTGCAGACCACGCCGGCCCAGCGTTCGCCGTCGGCGTCTGGGCAGTCGAAGACGAAGACCGCTCGATCGACGCCGATCTGGTTCGCCGCGAGGCCCACGCCGTCGGCGGCGTACATGGTGGCGACCATGTCGGCCACCAGGCTGGCGAGCTCGTCGTCGAAGACCTCGACCCGCTCGAGACGCCGGTGCATCACCGGCGTGCCCCAGCGGGTGATCGGGCGCACGGTCCCACCCGTCGGCAGGGGTCCGTACGGCTCGTGATCCGGTGCGTTCATGGCGACGAGGATAGGACGTTCATCACGGGTAGCCCGAATCTGTAGCGGCTGGTGTAACTCTGAGTTACATTTCTTCCATGTCGTTCCTCACCACCCTCAAGGGCGGCGGTCAGCACGGACTGGCCTCGACCGAGACACGCGACCCCATCGGCTACGCCGTGGCGGCGCTCAACCGCTTGGCCCAGAGCCCGGTCCTGGACCGGCTCGGCGTGCGCAAGCAGGTCGAGCAGACCGTCTACACAGCGACCCGGAGCGGCTTCAAGGCGGCCACCAGTGCCGGCCGGACGTTCGCGAAGGCCGGGTCTCGCGGGCGACCCGGCGCGCGTCCGTCCACGGCGACGCGTCGCGGTGTCTTCGACCTCACTCCGAACGAGGACGAGCAGATGCTCGTCGACGTGGTCACGGAGTTCGCTGCCGAGGTGCTCCGCCCGGCAGCGTCCGTGGCGAACGAGGAGTGCGCCGCCCCGGCGGAGGTGCTCGAGGCGTCCCTTGAGATCGGCCTGCCCCTGCTCGGCGTGCCCGAAGCCCTGGGGGGTGTGTACGAGGAGCGCTCCGCGACCTCGGGCGTGCTCGTCGCCGAGGCGTTGGCCCACGGCGACATGGGACTGGCTGTGGCGACCCTCGCACCGGGCGCGGTCTCCACCGCGCTGAGCCTGTGGGGCAACGACGAGCAGCAGCAGACCTACCTGCCGGCCTTCACCGGGTCCGACGTTCCGGCGGCCGCCCTGGCACTGACCGAGCCGAGCGTGCTCTTCGACGTCCTCGCACCCGCGACGACGGCGACCCGCGACGCCGACAGCCTCGTCCTCGATGGCGTGAAGTCCCTCGTCGTCCGGGGCGCCGAGGCCGAGCTCTTCGTGGTGGGCGCGGTCCTCGACGGGGCGCCGGTCCTGGTCCTCGTCGAGTCGGACACCCCGGGCCTGCGGGTCGAGGGCGACCCGGCGATGGGCGTGCGCGCCGCGGGGTTCGCGACGCTCACGCTCGAGGGGGCACGGGTGCCGGAGTCGAACGTGCTCGGCGCCGTCGACGGGTCGACCTACACCGAGTGCGTGCGGCTGTCCCGGTTGGCCTGGTGCGCCCTGGCCGTCGGCACGGGCCAAGCCGTGCTCGACTACGTCACTCCCTACGTGAAGACCCGCGAAGCGTTCGGCGAGCCGATCGCTCACCGGCAGGCGGTGGCGTTCTCCGTGGCCGACATGGCGATCGAGCTGCAGGGCATGCGGCTCCTGACCTGGAAGGCCGCCGCTCGGATCGACCAAGGCATCGACGCGAGCCGCGAGGTCGCCCTGGCCCGTCGGCTCTGCAGCGACAAGGGCATGCGCATCGGCCTCGACGGAGTCCAGCTCCTCGGCGGCCACGGATTCGTGAAGGAACACCCCGTCGAGCGCTGGTACCGCGACCTGCGGGCCATCGGCGTCATGGAAGGAACGGTGCTGGTCTGATGGCCATCAACTTGGAGGACCCCAAGCGACTTCGTCCGCTGCGCGACCAGGTGCACCAGGTCGCGATGAACATGCTGCGCCCGATCTCGCGGAAGTACGACCGCGCCGAGCACGCCTACCCGGCCGAGCTCGACATGCTCGCCGCGATGGCCGACGGCCTGGCCGAGTCCGGCGCCGGCGAGGGTGCGGGTGCCGCGGGCGTCCGGCGCGGCGACGAGGCTCCGGACCAGGGTGTCAAGAACGGCTCGAACATGGCCTCGGTGCTGACCATCACCGAGATGTGCTGGGGCGACACCGGCCTGCTGCTCTCGATGCCGCGCCAGGGGCTCGGGAACTCGGCGATCGCCTCGGTGGCGAACGACGAGCAGCTCGCGCGCTTCGACGGCACCTGGGCCTCGATGGCGATCACCGAGCCGTCGTTCGGCTCCGACTCGGCGCAGGTCTCGACCACCGCCACCCAGGACGGCGACCACTACGTGCTCAACGGCGAGAAGATCTTCGTCACCGCCGGTGAGCGCTCGGACTCCGTCGTGGTGTGGGCGACCCTCGACAAGAGCCTGGGCCGCGCCGCGATGAAGTCCTTCGTCGTGCCGAAGGGAACGCCTGGCCTCAAGGTCGAGCGCCTCGAGCACAAGCTGGGCATCCGCGCCTCCGACACCGCGGTGATCACCTTCACCGACTGCCGGGTGCCGGCGGAGAACCTGCTCGGTTCCCCGGAGATCAACACCGCCGAGGGCTTCGCGGGCGCGATGGCGACCTTCGACAACACCCGCCCCCTGGTGGCCGCGATGGCGGTCGGCTGTGCGCGCGCCTCGCTCGACCTCACCCGGGAGCTGCTCGAGAAGGCGGGCGTCAGCATCGACTACGACCGCCCTGCCACCGTGCAGAGCGCGGCGGCGGCGAAGTTCCTCCAGATGGAGGCCGACTGGGAGGCCGCCTACCTGTTGACCCTGCAGGCGGCCTGGATGGCGGACAACCGGCAGCCGAACTCCCTCGAGGCGTCCATGGCGAAGGCCAAGGCAGGGCGGGTCGGTTCCGACATCACGCTGTCCTGCGTGGAGCTGTGCGGCTCGGTCGGCTACGAGGAGAACGAGCTGCTGGAGAAGTGGGCTCGGGACTCCAAGATCCTCGACATCTTCGAAGGCACCCAGCAGATCCAGCAGCTGATCGTGGCTCGGCGGGTGCTCGGCCTGTCCAGCGCCGACCTGAAGTGAGTCAGCCTCGGGAGGAGTTGGCCGTCCGCCCGCGCACGATGCCGACCATCGCCTGAGTCCGGTCGTCGTCGTTCGCACGCGGCCAGACCAGGGCGACGGCGGTCGGGTCGAGCCCGGCCACCACGCGGTGGACGACGTCCTTGCGCTGCAGCAGACGGGCGACCGACATCGGCACCAGCACGACGCCGGTGCCGGCCGCCACCGTCTCGATCGCATCCTTGGTCGACATCGGCGGCCAGGAGAGCTGGTCCGCCTGGGGCGTCCACCCCGAGCGGTGCGGGGCGACCAGCTGCTCGTCGGCCAGGTCACCGAGCTCGATGGTGTCCGTGGCGTCGGTGGAGGCGATGAAGTGCTCGCGTCCCGCGACCACGACCGGGAGCTCCTCGTACAGCCGGATCGCATGCAGGTCGTCGACGTCGACGGGAAGTCGGGCGATCAGCATGTCGACCGCTCCGGAGCGGAGCGACTCAGCCTGATCGGCCTCGTCGAGCGGGATCAGCTCGAGACCTTCACGGAACCGCTCGCGCCAGGCTCGTGCCCACTTGTCCGGCGTGGATCCGGTGACGAAACCGAGGCGCATGGTCATGGCCTCACGCTATCGGTCGCCCCGCACGAGGGACTAAAGTCCCCGTAGCGCAGTGGTGCATCGGCGCGTTGGAGGGACATGAACGGCGAGACGCTCTCGAGCAACGGGGCCACCCCCACGGCGACGCTGCTCGAGCACGCTCGGATCGGCGCCGCTCAGCGGCTGGCCTGGACGATGGCGCACCAGTCGGCCGCCACCACGCTCCGTCGGACCGACCGGCGGGTCACCTCGGCGATCTCGGTCGGAGCCGCCCGCCGTGACCGGGCCCGCGCAGCGCTGCTGCGCCTCGCCCACGACCCCGCCGCGACCCACGCCGAGCGCGAGCTCGCACTGACCCGCGCTCAGCAGCTGGACGGCCAGCTCCTCTGACGCGACCGCTCAGATCCGACCAGGTCCGGCCGATGGCAGAGCGTGACCGAGGCCCCCGACGCCGTTCCTGAACCGGGTGCACCGGTCCGGGAAGTGCTTCGAGCCCACAGCTGGGTGGTGCCGACCGCGCGTCGCGAGGAGCCATTTCCCGAGGCAGCGCCCGAGAGCGAGGCGCTCGGCGGCAGCCTGACGGAGGCCGAGCCTGAGGGTGACCCGGACCAGGCCGTCAGGCTCGAGTTCGACCGCCGCGTAGACGAGCGGGTCCGGGTCGCCCGCTATCCCCACTCCCTGAGGCGGGTGACGATGTCGCCCCAGGAGAACACCGACATCCGCGAGCTCGACCAGCAAGCAGCGGTCTGGGTGCCCATCATCACCTTCACCGTGACCGCCGTCAGCGCCGTCCTCGTCGTGCTGCTCGCGACCAAGATCGCCGAGGACCCGACGCACGGCCGGGTCTCCGACGCGGTCGTCGTCCTCCTCACCCTCTGTTTCCTCGGTTCGGGCTTCGGTGCTCTGGTCCGCTCCCAGGCCCACTTCGACCACCGCCGCCCCGAGGGACGTCTGATCCGCAACGACGTCGCCGACGCCTACGAGACGGTCAGGGACGGCGCGCCCGTGCTCCTCGAGCTCGGCGTGGCGCCGACCGCGTTGAGCCGGGTCGCGGACCTGCTGCCCCAGGCCGAGCGCCTGCTCGACTTCCTCGTGCTGCACGACGAGCGCGGCGGTGCCGTGAAGGGACACCCCGCGTACGAGCAGATCATCCGGATGGGCGCCGAGGTGACGGTGCTGACCGACATGGCCGAGGAGCACCTCGGCCGACGTTCGACGCGACGTCGAGATCGACTGCCCGAAGCCGAGCGTGCCGAGCCTGCGACGGACCCCTCCACGCTGACGCCGTTCGACACGCTGGCCGACCTGGTCCAGATGATGGGAATCGACATTCCCACCCAGCGTGAGCAACACGACGCGACAACAGATCAGACAGTCTGACAATCGACCACGTCCCCGACTACTCTGAGCGCGGGGTGATCGGGCCCTCGCTTGTATTGGGTACGCAGAGGGCGTTCCCAGGGGAGGGGGCGTTCGAGTGCGACGCATGTATCCGTTGGCGGTTGTTCCACTGATCTTCGCCCTGAGCGGCTGCATGGGGATCGGTGACAACGGCGCTGCATCGTCGTCATCCTCACCGTCGGCCTCCGACGGACGCGGCCAGGTCAAGGAGCTCGACGGCCTGTCCGGCTACGCCCAGCAGCTCGCTCAGACCGGTCACATCCGGATCGGCGTAAAGTACGACTCGCCCGGACTGGGCTTCCTCGCCGCCGGCGAGTCGACGCCGTCCGGGTTCGACATCGAGGTCGGCAAGATCCTGGCCGGTGGGCTCGGCATCGAGGCCAGCGACATCCAGTGGGTCCAGACCCTGGCGTCGAACCGCGAGCAGATCCTCCAGACCAACGCCGTCGACCTGGTCGTGGCCAGCTACACGATGACCGATGCCCGCGAGGAGCAGGTCGGGATGGCAGGGCCCTACTACATCACCGGCGGCCAGCTGCTCGTCCGCTCGTCGGACCAGGCCATGTTCAGCAACCTCAACCCCGGCCCGAACGGGAACCCGCGACTGCGGGGCCTCCCGGCGACGCTGAACAACAAGGTCTGCACGAACACCGGCTCGACCACCGCCTCCGTGGTGCAGAACGAGTTCAAGGTGGCGCCCGTCCTCAAGGCCTCGGTCGCCGACTGCGTCTCGCTGCTGCAGCAGGGCGCCGTGTCGGCCGTCGCCACGGACGGCGCGATGGCGATCGGCTACGCGCACACCTCCGCGGGCGCGCTCTCGGTGGTCACCGATCCGTTCACGGAGGAGCGGTACGCCGTCGGGTACCAGAAGGGCATGGCCGGGATGTGTGACTACATCCAGAAGACCCTGCTGCGGGCCTACAAGGACGGCAGCTGGCTCGACGCATTCACCGACACGCTGGGCCAGTCCGGCGTCGACTCGCCGGAGCCCCCTGCCTTCGAGCCATGCTGACGTCGGACGATCCGAGAGTCAGGGCGTCGGTCTTCCCGATCGCCCCGCTCCAGCTCCAGTTCACCAGCGCCGTCGGGCTGGTGACCGCGATGCTGCTCGTCCTCGGCGACCTCACCGTGCAGGAGCGGATCGGGATCGTCCTGGGCGCGACGCTGGTGGCCCTCGCGGCGGTGATCGGATTCGCGTTCGCCGACGAGCGGACCTCGGCCAACCGTCTCCTCCTGGTCCCCGGCCTGGACGTGCTCGGGCTGATGCTGATGATCCGCGAGCTCCCGACCGCCGGCCTGGGGACGCTGTTGGCATTCCCGCTGATCTGGCTCGCGTCGACCTACTCCTCCCGGATCGTCTGGATCGGCTCGCTGATCGTGATGACGGCGGTCTGGATCCCGCGGATCGACCTGATCTCCGGGCACCCCATGTCGCGCGACGCGTTCCTGGTCGGCGTCGTGACCACGTGCGCCCTGGCCGTGGTCTCGGCCATGACCTGGTGGACGCGACGTCGTTCCGACGCGCAGCACGTCCTGCTGCAGCGCCAGACCGTGATGCTCGAGGGCGCCTACGACCGGACGAGCGCGGGGGAGGAGACCCTCCGCCAGGTGCTCGATGCGGTCCAGTTCGCTGTCCTCGCCTTCGACCCGAACGGTCGACTCACCATCGCCAACCGGGCGAGCAACCAGCTGGTCCGGTCCCTCAATCTCGCTCCGTCGGACGAGCTGACCGCGTTGCCGTTCTACCACGAGGACGGCTTCACCCCGGTCCGCCCCGAGGAGAGCCCGATCCTCCGGGCGATCGCTCACGACGACATCCACGACGAGCGCTACTGGCTCGGACACCCCGGCGAGGCGCGGGCGGCGCTCGCGGTGTCGACCCGCGTCCTGCGGGACCGGACCGGTCGGCTGACCCGCGTCGTGCTGGTCGCCCAGGACATCACCGCCGAGTTCGAGGCGGTCCAGGCCCGCGACGACCTCTTCGCCTCCGTCTCGCACGAGCTCCGCACGCCGTTGAGCTCGATCATCGGGTACGTCGACCTGGCGCTGGAGTCGCCCGAGCTCCCCGAGGAGGCGACCGAGCACCTGGAGGTGGTCGCCAAGAACGCCGACCGGATGCTGCTGCTGGTCAACGACCTGCTGGCGCACCGCGAGCGCGAGGCGGCCGGAACCCTCACCGTGACCAAGGTGCCGATGGACCTCGGACCGGTCGTGATGGACTCGGTCGCGGCCGTGATGCCGATGGCCAACGACCGCCTCATCTCGGTGCACGTCGACCTTCCCGGTCGACTCCCGGTGCTCGGCGACGCACTGCGCCTGCGACAGGTCATCGACAACCTGCTCTCGAACGCGATCAAGTACAACCGCGACGGCGGGGACGTCGACGTGATCGGCACCACCCGTGAGGACACCGTCCAGGGCCCCCTGGTCGAGCTCGCGGTGCGCGACACGGGCCGCGGGATGACCCACGAGGAGACTCGGCGTCTGTTCGAACGGTTCTACCGGGCTCCTTCGGTCCGGCAGAGCGCCGTCCGCGGATCCGGCCTGGGCCTCAACATCTCGCGCGAGCTCGTCGACCTGCACTTCGGCACGATCAAGGTCGTCAGCGCTCCCGATGTCGGTACGACGATGACGGTCACCCTGCCGTCCCACGTGGAGGCAGCATGACCCTCGAGCCGTTCACCCTGATCGCGACCGCCGCCGGCGCCGTCGCCGTGGTCGCGTGCGTCTTCGGCATCACGACGCTGCACCGCCACGACGACCAGCCCAACCGGCTGGTCGCGGCAGCCCTGCTCGCCCAGTTCGTCGGCCTGATGGTCGTCCCGGCGATCGGCAAGGTCGGGTTGACCTCCGCGACGACCGATCTCGCCAAGCCCGCCGTCGCCGCGCTCGTGGTCGGCACCCTCGGCGCCTCGGCCTCGGCGGCGCTGGTCTGGAACGGTCTGCAGGGACTCGCGGGCCGCGTGCCGCTGCTCGGGTTCAGTATCGGGGGGATCCTCCTGGCCGCCGGAGCGTCGGTCCTCACCGGGGCGACCGTGCCGGCCTGGCAGCTGTTGCCGGCTGCCGTCCTGGTCGCGCTCGGCTCGGCGTTCGGCGGCGTCGAGCTGCGGAACGCCTCGATGGCGACCAACCTCAACTCGATCATCCTCGAGGTCGTGCTGTGGGCCCAGGCCGTCGCCGTCGTCGTGCTCGCGGTCCTCGGCGGCTTCGGACGGATCAACCACGACGACGCCTGGGCCGGTTTCGCGGCCACGATCGCGGCAGGTTCGATCGTCACCGCCATGACGATGATGGCACTGCGCGTCGAGCGGTACGGGAACTGGTGGGCGCTCGGCGAGGCGCAGGACCGGGCCGAGCTCGGCCTGCACGAGTCCAGCGGGTTCGCGGCCGAAGCCACCGATCGGTTGGACCGGTGCCGCCTCGCCAGCCAGCCCACCCACGTGATCGTGGCGGCGCTGCCCGGTCTGGACGAGCTCAACCTCGCCTACGGCCACCTCGCAGGCGACGCCGCGCTTCGCTGGGTGGCGGAGCTGTTGCGCCGGCAGGCGCCGTCGTCGGCGATCCTCGGTCACCTGGGTGCCGGTCGGTTCGCGATCGTCACCTCACGCGATCCCGAGCTCGTCGCCACCGCGATCCAGAACGGCATGATGCGGGTGCCGCCTCCGGCAACGCTGCCGGTCCGCCTGACTCCGGTCTTCGCCTGGGCCTCGACCGACGAGGCCACCTACGACTTCCATCTGCTTCGGCAGACCGCAGAAGAGAGGCTGAGCTATGTCTCATGACCCGATGACCAGTCTTTCGACCCGGACCGACGGGGCCGGCACGAGCTACGACGCGATGCCGAACCGGCGCTCCACGGTCGGGTGCATCGTGCCGGCCTACAACGAAGCGATGTCGATCGCGGGCGTGCTCGACTCGATGTTGTCGCAGACCCGACGTCCCGATGCGATCCACGTGATCGTGAACAACACGACCGACGACACCGCGCAGATCGCCGCCTGGTACGCCGGCGCGCACGAGATGGTCGTGAACGGCGAGCGGATCATCACCGAGATCCACGTGCACGATCTGGGCACCATGGACGACAAGAAGGTCGGGGCGCTCAACTACGGCTTCCGGCTCGTTGACGGGATGGACTACCTGCTCGGCATCGACGGCGACACCTCCGCGGACCCCCGGGCGGTCGAGTACCTCCTCGCCGAGATGGAGTCCGATCGCACGATCGGCGGCATCTCGGCGATCTACAGCATCGACGACACCGCCATCGACGGCCTGATGGCCAAGTTCCTGATCTGTGGCCAGCGAGCCCAGTTCTCGGCGTTCAACATGCGGAACCTGCTCAACGACCGCCAGATGGCGGTGCTCGGCGGCCAGCTCTCGATCTTCTCGATGGAGGCGCTGCACGCCGTCGTGGAGGAGGGCCACCAGATCCAGCCGTGGCTGACGGTGAGCGAGGTCGAGGACTCGCTGCTGTCCCTGCAGGTGCAGAGCGCCGGCTACAAGACGATGATCAGCAAGGACGCCCGCGCGAACGTCGGCGGCATGCTGAAGCTCAAGTCCCTCGACGCCCAGCAGGTGAAGTGGAACTACGGCTGTATCGACCTGATGTGGCCGGGCGTCCGCGGCGGCTACCGCGGCCAACCACTGCACCCGAACCTCCGGATCCGATGGTTCGACAACTTCTCGATGCTGCTCAACGGCTTCACCCGGATCGGCTTCGCGATCCTGCTGACCACCTCGTTGATCTTCCACGCCTTCGTCTTCAGCTGGTGGTGGCTCCTGCCGCCGGTCGCCGGCTGGCTGCTGAACATGCGGATCGCCTACAACATGGGCAAGACCCACACCAGCGACTACCTCTTCGCGGCGCTCTTCTTCCCCGCCGAGTTCTACACCTGGGTCAGGTTGGGGCACTTCGTCCGCGCCTGGTCGAAGTTCTTCTTCGCCCGGGCCCAGGACAACTGGGAGCTCCAGGCCCGCGCGGAGTCCGGCCGGGGCCGGAACACGTACCTGATGCCGTTCGTGATCGCCACCGCGGCCTACGTGCTGCTCGTGGCGGGCTTCGACCAGCTGCTGAGCGTTCAGGCGAAGTCCGACGTGCTGTTCGTCGGCTGGCGCGTGCTCGGCGCGATCACGCTGCTCCAGACCTTCTCGATGTTGATCCAGCTCCTACGTCCACACAAGGGATTGAAGGCATGATGACTGCACGACGTACCATGGCCGCCGCCGCGCTGAGCCTGGTACTGCCCCTCTCCGCCTGCTCGTTCGGCGACTCGCGTCCCGACACCGGGAGCGCCGGGACCGGCGCCGGAGACGAGGTCACGACCGCGGCCGACCCGTACAAGACGCACTCCAAGATCGAAGAGGTCTACTCCGCCTTCACCCGGGACGGGACCTTCCAGTCCCACACCTCCCCGACGGGGATGGACTTCGTGCTCACGGTGTACCCGACCAAGGCCACCCCGCGCACCCACGAGTGGTACCCGCAGGGAAACAAGTACTTCACCTTCACGTTCCAGGCCTACGACCTGAACCGGGCACTGCGCGATCCGTTCAGCACCAAGCGGAAGGCCTACCTCGAGCGCGTCGAGGTGACCTCGACCTCGAACTCGGGCAGCGGCCTGTCGCCGTACACGCTGGATGCCGACCCGCTCGACATCACGCTGGACCCGACGCCGCTGCAGTCCAAGAAGTACGGCCAGATGATCCTCTCGCCCAAGGGGTCCCTCGAGGTCCGCAACCAGGCGATCGGTGACCTCCCCGACGACACCACCCAGGTGACGCTCGACTTCTCGTTCACCGTCTGGGTCGAGTCGAAGGCCGGGAGCGGTTCGTTCGCGAAGCGGGTCGTCGAGCAGCGGATGCCGATCTTCATCTACAAGAGCGACACTCCGACGCGAGTGCTCCCGATCGCGATCGACGCGAACTGACGATCAGAACGACGGAGGGGCTGAGCCAGTCGGCTCAGCCCCTCCCTTCGTTCGTGCGGCGCTCCGTCAGGGAGCCATCCGGTAGCCGACGCCGGCGACGGTCTCGATCCAGCGGCCGGGCTCGACCTCGTCGTGCAGCTTGCGTCGCACGGAGGCGACCTGCTGGTCGATGACGCGCTTGTCGTGCTCGGTGACGAAGTACGACGTCACGTAGGACTCACCGCGAGCAGCGAGCACCAGGTCGGCCTTGGAACGGACCCGACGCCCGGTCGCCATCAAGGAGCGCAACAGGTCGAACTCCTCGGGTGCCAGATCGATCCGGTTGCCCTCCGCGGTGACCTGGCGGCTCGCCGAGTCGAGGGTCAGGCCGTTGTGGCTGAACAGCCCCTCGCCCGAGGCGAGCGACTGGCCCGCAGCGGGGGAGACGGAGGGCGCGTTGGCGCTGAAGGCGTGGCCCGTGCTGTGGGCCTGACCGACGGGCGGGTGGGTCACCGCCTGGGGAACGGGCTGCTGGACGGGCTGCTGGACGGGCTCGGCGTACTGCACGGGCTGGAACTGAGCCGCCGGCGCCTCGGCGTACTGAACGGGCTGCGGGGCCTGGACGGGCTCGGGCGCGGCCGGCGGCTGGTACTGGACCGCCTGCGGTGCCGGCGCCTGGGCGACACCGGGTGCGGGGGTCGCACCCTCGGCCGGACGGCGCCAGAGACCGTCGTCGTGACCGCCTTCGTCCTCGGCGGCGATCGGGCCGCGGGGTCGACGGAGCAGGCTGGCGATCCGGGCCCGCAGCTCCCGCGGCCGGAAGGGCTTGGCGAGGTACTCGTCGGCGCCGGCGTTCAGGCCGGAGATGACGTCGATCTCCTCGTCCTGCGCGGTGATCATGATGATGTAGGTGTCGCTGAACTGACGGATGGCGGCAGCCGCAGCCACGCCGTCCATGCCCGGCATCGAGACGTCCAACGTCGTCAGCACCGGGTTGTGCATGCGCACGGCAGCGACCCCGTCCTCCCCGTTGGAAGTGAGGATCGTCTCGAATCCGCTTTGCGTCAGGACCGTGCGCAGCAGGTTCCGAACGTCCGGATCGTCCTCGACGATCACTGCCAGCTTGTGTCCCGGCTCCATGGGTTGAAGCCTAGGCCAGAAGTCCTGTGCCCCGCGCATATTCGGCACCCGATTCGGCGTTTGTGGTCAGTGCCACCCTGCGTTGCGCGCCAACTCGACCGCCCGCTCCGGCCAGAACGTTCCAGCAGGTGGACCGCCGTTGCAGGTCCCGTCACTCTCGCCCGGCGGTTTGATCCACAGATGCCCGTCGAGCGGCGTCCCGTCGGTGGTGCCGGCTGGCGGAAGACCGAGTGCCTGCCCTGGCGGGTTGCACCACTCGGTGGTCCCGCCAGCACCGTTGCGACTGGAGTCGATCACGAAGTGCGCGCCCCCGAGGAGCGCAGCGACCTGCTCGCCGTACTGCTGCTCGCCGGCATCGGGGCCGTAGGCCGAGACGTTGACCGAGAAGCCCCGCGCCCGTTCCACACCGACGGCTGCGAGCATTGCGGCCATCTTGTCGGCCGGCACCCAGTTGGCGTGCCCGGCATCGACGTAGACCGAGGCGACCGGGGCGAGCGCGTCGACGACGACGGAGAGCAGCTCCTCCCGTTCGGTCACGAGTCCGCAGTCGGGGGCCGAGGCGAGAGCGTCGGGCTCGACCACCACGATCGGGGAGCCGCTCATCCCGTCAGCGATCGCCCGGACCCAGGCCAGGTAGTCGCTGGTCGCCAGGCCTCCCGAGGAGTGCCCGCCGGTGCAGTCGCGGTTCGGGAGTCCGTAGATCACGAACACGGGCAGCGCCCCGCCCGCGGTGCTGATCACGCTGCCGACGAAGTCACCCACGGTCGCAGCCGGCTGCCCTTCGGGTGTGAGCCAGATCGCAGTCGGCGTGCCCGCGATCCGAGACACCAGGTCGGCATCGGACCCGGTCAGGGTCGGGGCGGCCTGCGCAGCCTTGGAATCGGGCCACACGTAGAGCTGCCGCGAACCCAACGGGTTGCCATGCGGCGGAGCCGCCGAGGTGGGGGATGCCGGCGTGCCGGAGGGCGAGTCCGAGCTCGCTCGATCGGGCGCTTCGCTCGAACCGCACGCGGCCGCGATCAGGAGGAGGGGGACCACGGTCAGCCCGATCATGACGAGCTGCCGAGTCCGTTCCATCGGGCCATCCTAGGGGCCCGACCCCCAGCGACCTGGTCCGAAAGTCCCGGTTCGGGCGGCGCGGCCCGTAAGGTATGGCACTGCCAAGGGAGAGCATCGCCGCACGTGATGGGGGCACCATGAGTTCTGAGTCCGATCGTCGTCTTGTCCGCACGGTTCGCCGTGTGACTGCGGCGTGCGTTCTGACCCTGCTCGCCGCCCTGCTTCCGGTGGCGCTGCCGCAGTCGGGTGTCTCGCCGGCAGGCGCCGCCGCCTCGAACTCCACTCTCTTCGGTGTGGCCGTCGGGCCCAGCAGTGCTCCCGTCTCCGTGACGGTCGAGCTGTTCTCCAGCAACTGGACCTACCTCACCCGCACCCGGTCCACCTCGGGCGGCGTGTTCCGCTTCTCCCGCCTCCCTGCGGGCACGTATCACCTCCAGGCGTCGGACAACCGGCAGCCGTGGGACATCAAGCGGCTCGCACGGACCGACGCCACCGTCTCGGTCGGCGCGGGCCAGAGCGCCCAGCGCGACATCGTGATGGGGCGCGGCGCGTTCGTGACGGGCGTCGTCACGGTCGGGAAGACGAAGAAGCGGGCGGGCCGTGCCACGGTCCGGGTCGCGAGCCAGTACGGCGCCTCCTACACGACGACCGCCGACAACAAGGGCCGGTTCGCGCTCGGCGGTCTTCCCGGCGGACAGAAGTACTCGGTCTTCGGCTGGGACCGGAAGAAGGCGTACGCGGGCAAGAGCATCTGGCTCGGCACGCTCAAGGCTGCCAAGGGCCGCAACGTCACCCTGCGCCTGCGCACCAAGTCGTCGGCGTACGCCGGCATTCTGCTGGTCAACGGAATGCCGACCACGGGGACCTTCTACGCCACCGTGGTGAGCCGAGCGACGGGCCAGTGGTGGACCGCACCCATCCGGAACGGTGACCTGTCGGGCTTCAAGGGCCTGTTCCCGGGCTCGTACGTCCTGCAGCTCCCCGAGACCGCGACGTTCCTGGCGCAGAACATCGCGATGCCGGCGGTCGCCGCCGGACGAACCAAGCTCGTCTCGCTGAGCGCGCGCCCCATCCCGCCCTGCCCGGCCCCGACCGCGACGGCCACCGTCACCAGGACGGCGACCGCCACCGCGACCGTGACCGACACGATCGTGCTGCCCAGTCGGCGGGTTCCCTGCCCCACCACGGCGACGAAGACGGTGTCCGAGACCGTGACCGCCACGGCGACCGCGACCCAGACGATCTGCCCCTCGCCGTCCACGACCGTCACCGCGACGGCGAAGGCGACGGTGACGGCGACGGCCACCACCACGGTCACGGCGACCTTGATCCCGCACGCTCAGTCAGCGGCCGCTGCGTGTCCTGCTACGGCCACCGCGACGGTGACGGCGACGACGACCGCCACGGCACGGGCGACCAAGACGGTGACCGTCACCGCGGCACCCTGACGGCGCCGGGTCAGCTCAGCCGACGCCCGTAGTCCGGGAGGTCGAACTTCCGTTCGTAGAGGCCGCCCCTGAAGTCACTGGGCAGGTTCCCGACCGACGCGATGATCGCGTACCCGCGGTCGACGATCGCCTGCCGGCACCGGGTCTTGCTGTGCACCAGACCCTCGCCGGCCCGACGCCCGCAGATCCCGTCGACGCGGTAGCCCGCTGCCCGCAGGGTCGGCCGTTGCCGCTGGGCGTCACGGGAGCGCCGGCCGGTGACGAAGAAGACCTTGACGCCGAGCTCACTGGCGCGACGGGCGAACGCCCGCGTGGGCCGCACGGGGCGCGGCCACGCGTACTCGGTGGCCAACGACGTGTTGTCGATGTCCAGGACGATCGCCAGCGGCGCTCCGCCGCGCCGGACCCGCGCCTCCAGGTAGGGGATGGCCGGCCGCATCACTGCCGCGACGTCGCGCCGCCAGGTCTGCTTGGACGGGAGTCCGGCCGCTTCGGCTCCCGTCGGTTGCAGGAGGACCAGGACGAGGCCGAGGACCGAGACTGCGAAGAACCGAGATCGCATCATGACCCCCACGGTAGGGCAACGTGGGGACTGGGCAGATGAGTCCCGGTCGCGGCGTCGCAGCCACCACGAAATGGCCCTAGGGCTCCGGGTCCAAGTCCTCCCAGTCATCTCGCCGCCTCGGATGTGAAGGCGCGGCGTTGCCGCTCGTACTGATCCGGAACGGGCCTTCTTCAGGGCGATATGTCCCCACATCGCTTCGAATGTTCCACGCAACGTGCTCAAGGGCACCCCGGCGACTGAGTTCTGGGAACGCATCCCTCACATGGTCGATCGTGGCACCGAGCGCGCCTTCGTCCATGGTGATGGGCCATGCATCGAGCAACGGTCGAGCATCAACCTTGACCACGTCGATCGTCTTGTACTTCCGGTTCACGTTGCAGAGCAGGCCCACCTGCCGCAGCTCGTCCAGGAACTCACTCATCAGAGTCTTCATGGACACCGCCGTTCGAGCACAACGGAATCTTAGGCGGGGCTGGGCGCCGGAAATGCGAAAGGCCCCGGACCGAGATCCGGGGCCTGCATTCGCGTGCGCGAGGGGGGACTTGAACCCCCACCCACTATACGTGGACTAGCACCTCAAGCTAGCGCGTCTGCCTATTCCGCCACCCGCGCGAGTGCGAGTAGAACGTTAGCAGTGCGACACCTGGGACACGAATCGGGGCCGCTACCGTGGGGCCATGGAGTCCTCCACCGTGCCGGATCCGGCCCTCGAAGTCGTTGATCTGTGCCGCGACCTGATCCGGATCGACACCAGCAACTACGGCGACGGCTCCGGTCCGGGGGAGCGTCCGGCGGCCGAGCTCGTGGCGGCCCAGCTGGCCGAGGTCGGGATCGACTGCGAGCTCTACGAGTCGGCGCCCGGGCGGACGAACGTGGTGGCGCGATGGGGCGGCGACGGATCCCGGGATGACGCCCTGCTGATCCACGGGCACCTGGACGTGGTTCCGGCTGAGGCGGCGGACTGGCGGGTCGACCCGTTCAGCGGGGAGCTGCAGGACGGCTACGTCTGGGGCCGTGGCGCCGTGGACATGAAGGACTTCGACGCGATGGTGCTCAGCGTGGTCCGCGCCCGGCAGCGTGCCGGACGGCTCCCGGCACGCCCGGTCGTGCTGGCCTTCACCGCCGACGAGGAGGCTGGGGGACACCAGGGAGCCGAGCCACTGGTGCGCGCGCACCGTGAGTACTTCGACGGCGTCACCGAAGCGATCGGGGAGGTCGGTGGATTCAGCACCACGATCCGCGGTCGGCGGCTCTACCTGATCGAAGCCGCCGAGAAGGGGATGGCCTGGATGCGACTCACGGCCCGCGGCACGGCCGGCCACGGGTCGATGATCCATCCCGACAACGCGGTCGCCCGGCTGGCTGCTGCCGTGGCGAGGATCGGGGCGCACGAGTGGCCGATCCAGCTGACCCCGGCCGTCCGGACCCTGCTGGCCGCCGTGGGAGAGATCGCTGGGGTCGAGGCGACCCCGGAGAACGCCGAGTCACTCGTGGAGGAGTTCGGACCGGCGGCACGGATGATCGGCGCCACCCTGCGCCACGTCACCAACCCGACGATGCTGAACGCCGGCTACAAGGTCAACGTCATCCCCAGCGAGGCCGTCGCCCACGTCGACGGACGCTTCCTCCCCGGTCTGGAGGACGACTTCTTCACCACGCTGCAGACCTTGGTGGGCGACGACGTCGAGCTCGAGTACGTCTCGCGGCAACGGCCCTGGGAGTCGCCGTACGCCGGCGTCCCGCTGCAGGACGCGATGGCCTCGGCGCTGCTGGCCCACGACCCCGACGCTGCCGTGGCGCCCTACCTGCTCTCGGCCGGCACCGATGCGAAGCACTTCGGCACCCTCGGCATCCGCACGTACGGGTTCGCCCCGCTCCGGTTGCCGGCCGACCTCGACTTCACCGGCCTCTTCCACGGCGTGGACGAGCGCGTGCCGGTCGACGGCCTGGAGTTCGGCGCGCGGGTGCTCGACGACTTCCTGGACCGCTGCTGAGTCAGGCCGTGCGGACGGCGCGGATGATCTTGCGCCGCAGGATCACGCTGCGGCGCCCGTCGGGAGCGACGCGGGAGCGGTCGAGGACCCAGCCACCGAGCTCGGCCCGCTCGACCAGCAGCCGCGTCACGACGTGGCGACTGATCTCTCTGCCGAAGCTGACCGCATCGAATTCCCACTCGACCCCGGGCTGGGGCGGGCGCCTGTCGACTGCGGCCATCGGATCACTCTCCTGATACGTCGTCGAGAGCTGCTGCGAGCTCCGGGGGGAGTGCCAGACCCTCGACGCTGAGGGCCGGAACGAGCTGGGCGGCCGTGCGGGCACCGAGGATCGGTGCGCACACGCCGGGACGATCACGCAGCCAGGTCAGCGCGACCTGCAACGAGCTCCACCCGAGACCGTCGGCGGCTCGGGAGACCGCTTCGACGATGCCGCGGCCCCGATCGTCCAGGTAGGAGTCGATCCGGGGCCCGAGCTCGCGGTCCGCGCCGCGCGAGTCCGACGGCGTCCCCGTCCGGTACTTCCCGGTCAGGACGCCGCCGGCCAGGGGCGACCAGGCGAGCAGCCCCATGCCGTTGGCGGTGGCGGCCGGAAGGATGTCGTACTCAGCCTCGCGGGCGAGCAGGGAGTACTGGACCTGGGTGGAGATCAGCGGCGTAGCACCGGTGGCGCGCTGCCAGGTCGCGGCCTGGGCCGTCTGCCAGCCGGTGAAGTTCGAGATCCCCACGTACGTCGCGCGACCGGTGGCCACCGCGTGGTCGAGCGCACCGAGCGTCTCCTCCAACGGAGTGTCGTCGGACCACATGTGCACCTGCCACAGGTCCACGTGGTCGGTGCCCAGCCGCTTCAGCGATGCGTCGAGCGAGGCGAGCAGGGACCGGCGAGAGCTGTCGACGACACGGCGCCCGTTCCTGCGAGCGATCCCTGCCTTGGAGGCGAGCACGATCTCGTCGCGCTGGACGACGTCGCCGATGAACGATCCGAGGAGCTCCTCGGCACGGCCGTCGTTGTACCCGGCCGCGGTGTCGACGAGGGTGCCGCCGGCCTCGGTGAAGGCGAGGAACTGGTCGCGCGCCTCGTGCTCGTCCGTGGGTCCGCCCCACGTCGCCGTACCGAGCCCCAGCCGGGAAACGTTCAATCCACTGTTTCCGAGCCTGCGCTGCTGCATGTGGCGAGGGTAATAGGAGGCGTTCCGGAAATGATCACGCCACGCCCGTAGGCTTCGGCGCGTGAACTACCTCGAAGCCGTGATCCTGGGAGTCGTCGAGGGTCTGACGGAGTTCCTCCCGATCTCCAGCACCGGCCACATCACGATCGCAGCCAAGGCGATGGGCCTGCCCATCGACGACGACGGAGTCACCGCCTTCACCGCCGTGATCCAGATGGGCGCGATCGCCGCGGTGATCGTGTACTTCGCGCGCGACATCCGCAACATCATCGTCGGCTGGTTCTCCGGCCTGGTGCACGCGGAGAAGCGCGGCACGATCGACCACCGGATGGGCTGGTACGTCATCGTCGGCTCGATCCCGATCGGGATCATCGGCTTCGCCGCCAAGGACCTCATCTCCGGACCGCTCCGCTCGATGTGGTGGGTCGCCGCAGGACTGATCGTCTGGAGCGGCGTGATGGTGCTGGCCGAGCGCGTCGGTCGGCAGGACCGCAGCCTGAAGAAGATGACGATGCGCGACGCCATCATCATCGGCCTCGCCCAGTGCATCGCGCTGATCCCCGGCGTCTCGCGCTCCGGTGCGACCATCTCCACCGGCCTGCTGCTCAACCTGGACCGGGTCACGGCGACCCGGCTGAGCTTCTTCCTCTCGATCCCGGCCCTCGTGGCGGCCGGCCTGTACGAGCTCAAGGACATCCCCGGCTCGGGGATCAGCCTCGGCGTCACCCTGACGGGGACGGTCACGGCGTT
The DNA here is from genome assembly GCF_055391175.1 of Nocardioides sp. JCM 18999. Classification (NCBI taxonomy): domain Bacteria; kingdom Bacillati; phylum Actinomycetota; class Actinomycetes; order Propionibacteriales; family Nocardioidaceae; genus Nocardioides; species Nocardioides sp. JCM 18999. The sequence continues at coordinate 1,523,158 of NZ_AP043887.1, read as the reverse complement.
CGTGGTCGCCTACGCCACCATCGCCTGGCTGCTCAAGTTCGTCAGCGGGCACTCGATCGTCGCCTTCGTGCCGTACCGGTTGGCGCTCGGCGGCGTGATCATCGTGCTGCTGCTGACCAACACCATCACCGCCACCTGACCCAGGTGCGGCCGGTCAGAACCAACCGGCCCGGCGGAAGAACCACCACAGCCCGGCGACCGACATGCCCATCATGGCCAGCGACAGCCAGAAGCCGATCCGCCAGTCCAGGAACGGCATGGACGCGAAGTTCATCCCGAACACTCCGGCGATGAACGTCGGCACGACGATCAGTGCGGCACCGGCGGAGATCCGACGCATGTCGTCGTTCTGCTGGAGCGAGATCTGGGCCAGGTGCGCCTCGAAGGCCGAGGAGAGCATCGACTCCAGCTGGTCGGCGAGGTCGCCCGCCTGTACCAGGTGGTCGAGGACGTCGCGGAAGAACGGCTGGATGTCCGGGTCGACGTGCGAGACCTCACCGACGACGAAGCGTCGGATCGGGTCGCGCAGCGGGTGGATGGCGCGGCGCACCTCGGCCAGCTCGCGCTTGAGGGTGTAGATCCGGGCCGAGTCGCTGGTCCGAGCGTCGGAGAAGACCGAGGTCTCGACCTCCTCGACATCGGTCTGGAGCTCGTTCAGCACCGCGAGGTAGGTGTCGACCACGACGTCGGACACCGCCCAGAGGCCGGCCGACGGGCCCTGGGAGAGCCGCTCCGGGTCCGCCTCCAGGGCCCGACGTGCCTGGTCGAGTCGCACGCCGCGACCGTGCCGCACGGTGATCAGGAAGTCGTGTCCCGCGAAGATGTTGATCTCGCCGGTCTCGACCTGGTCGTCGGCGTCGACGTACCAGAGGGTCTTCAGCACCAGGAAGAGGCTCTCGTCGTACCGCTCCAGCTTCGGCCGTTGGTGGGCCACGACCGCGTCCTCGACCGCGAGCGGATGCAGGTCGAACGCCTCGGCGACGCCGGCGAGCTCGGTGTGACTGGGGGCGTAGAGCCCGAGCCAGACGAAGTCACCGGGTTCGGTCGCCAGGGCTCGGATCGCCTCGTAGTCGTGGGCCGCGCAGTTCGTCTCGACGCGGCGGCCACCGCGGTACAGGGCGATGTCGACGATCACGTGCTCACGCTACCGACGCCGGGCGCCGGACCGGTGCAGGCGCGACCCGGACACGCCTGGCTAGGCTGGCTGCCATGGCCATCGTCATCCTCGTGCGACACGGTCGGACGAGCGCCAACGCTTCCGGCCTGCTCGCCGGTCGCCTTCCCGGAGTCGATCTCGACGAGGTCGGCGTCGGCCAAGCGGGACGCACCGCCGAACGGATCGCCGCGGTTCCGGTCGTCCAGGTCGTCTCCAGCCCGATGGACCGGTGCAAGCAGACGGCCGACAGCATCCGTCGGGCAGCTCGTGCCGCCCGGGGGAGCGCCCCGCGCCTGCGGATCGAGAAGGGCCTGAGCGAGTGTGACTACGGTGACTGGCAGGGACGGCCCCTCGCCGAGCTCGCGCGGGAGCCGATCTGGAAGGTCGTGCAGCGCCAGCCCTCGGCGGCGACCTTCCCCGGCGGCGAGTCCATGATCGCCATGCAGTCGCGCGCTGTCGCCGCGATCCGGAGCCACGACGCCGCGGTCGCCGCCGAGCACGGCTCCGACGCGATCTGGGTCGCGGTCAGTCACGGCGACGTGATCAAGGCGGTCCTCGCCGATGCCCTCGGCATGCACCTCGACCTGTTCCAACGGTTGCACGTCGACCCGGCCTCCGTCTCCGTCATCCGCTACGGCGAGGCACGACCGACCGTCCTGGCCACGAACACCCACGAGGGCGACCTCACCTGGTTGGCTGCACCTCGGACTCGTCCGCACGGTGAGGACGCCGCGGTCGGCGGCGGCGCTGGTCCCGAGCAGGCTGCCGAGGCGATCGCATGACCCTGGTGCACGGCTTCGACCCGCCGGAGCGATTCGTCTCCGGGACCGTCGGCGAGCCCGGCGCCCGCACCTTCTTCCTGCAGGCACGCGAAGGGCGGCGCCTGGTCACCGTCTCCCTCGAGAAGCAGCAGGTGGCCCTCCTGGCCGAACGCGTCGACGCGCTCCTGGACGAGGTCGCGGGCAGCGCCACCACCGATGCGGCGATGACGGCTCTCGGCTTGGTCGACAACGCGCCCCTCGAGCAACCGATCGTCGAGGAGTTCAGGGCCGGCACCATGACGCTGTCGTGGGAACCGGAGGACGAGCGGATCGTGATCGAGATCTACCCGTTCGACGACTCGGTGACCGACGGCGACGACGCCACCGCGGGCGAGGAAGCCGGGACCCCGGAGGAGCTGCTCGTCGTCCGCCTGCCGGCCGCCCAGGCACGGGCCTTCGCGCAGCGGGCGTTGCGGGTCGTCGGCGCCGGCCGGCCGGCCTGCCCCTTCTGCGGCGGTCCGATCGACCCGCAGGGACACCTGTGTCCTCGCGCCAACGGATTCCGGCGCCGTGACCCGTAGCGAGGACCTGGTGATCCACGGCCGGGTGCGGGGTGCCTCCAACCACACCTTCTACGCCACGTTGGGCGAGGAGCAGGTCCCGGTGGTCTACAAGCCGATCCGGGGAGAGCAGCCGCTGTGGGACTTCCCGGACGGGAAGCTCGCCTACCGCGAGTACGCCGCCTTCCTGGTCTCCGAGGCGATCGGGTGGCACCTCATCCCGCCGACCTGGATCACCGACGGCCCCCACGGCGAGGGCATGGTGCAGCACTGGGTCGACTCCGACCCGAGCCAGGAAGCGGTCACGATCGTCCCGGCCGGGGAGGTTCCCCCGGGCTACCTCAGCGTCTTCGACGGCGTGGACGGGGAGGACCGGCCGGTCACGCTGGTGCACGAGGACAGCGAGGCGCTCCGCCGGATCGCGCTCCTCGACATCATCATCAACAACGCCGACCGCAAGGGCGGCCACATCCTCGAGGGACCCGGTGGCGGACGTTTCGGTATCGACCACGGGATCGCCTTCCACCACCAGCCCAAGCTCCGCACGGTGCTCTGGGGCTGGGCCGGCACGCCGCTGACCGATGAGGAGGTCCGAGACGTCCGCACCCTGCGGGCACGGCTCGACGGCGACCTCGGCGACGAGCTCGGATTCTGGCTGACGACTCCGGACCTCGAGGCCCTCATCCGTCGGGTCGACGCACTCCTCGGCGCGGGCACGTTCCCGCGTCCGGGGGAGGGCTGGCCCGCGATTCCCTGGCCTCCGTTCTAGCCGCGAGGCTCGCCCGTAGACTGCGGGCATGCAGCCGTGGAGTGCCCCTGACCTTCCCGCCCTGCCGATCGCAGCGCCCGAGGTGGCGCTGCACGACACGGCGACGGGTGGACTCGTCCCGGTGGTCCCCGCCGACGGTCGGACCGCGCGGCTCTACGTCTGCGGCATCACGCCCTACGACGCCACCCACATGGGTCACGCGGCGACGTACGTCGGCTTCGACCTGCTCCACCGCGCCTGGCGCAACGCCGGCCATGAGGTCGTCTACGCCCAGAACGTGACCGACGTCGACGACCCGCTGCTCGAGCGCGCGACGAAGGTCGGCATCGACTGGGTCGACCTCGCGCTGCGGGAGACCGAGCTCTTCCGCGAGGACATGGCCGCGCTCCGCGTGCTCCCGCCGGCGCACTACACCGGTGCCGTCGAGTCGATCCCGCTGGTGATCGCACTGATCCAGCGGCTGATGGACGCCGGCTCGATCTACCGCGTCGAGGACGACCTCTACTTCTCCGTGACGAGCGACCCGGCCTTCGGCGAGGAGTCCCACCTCTCGCGCACGGAGATGCTCGCGGTCTTCCCGGAGCGGGGCGGTGACCCGGATCGTCCCGGCAAGAAGGACCCGCTGGACTGCGTCGTGTGGCGTGGCGAGCGTCCCGGCGAACCGTCCTGGGAGTCGCCGTTCGGTCGTGGTCGACCGGGGTGGCACATCGAGTGTGCCGCGATCGCGATGGAGCACCTCGGCGGTGGTTTCGACGTGCAGGGAGGCGGCTCCGACCTGGTCTTCCCGCACCACGAGATGTGTGCCGGCCACGCCCAGGTAGCCGTCCCGGGCACCCCGTTCGCGCAGGTCTACGCCCACGCCGGGATGGTCGCCTACGACGGCGAGAAGATGTCGAAGTCGAAGGGCAACCTGGTCTTCGTCTCCTCGCTGCGCAACAGCGACATCGACCCGATGGCGATCCGTCTGGTGCTGCTGCGCCACCACTACCGCTCCGACTGGGAGTGGACGACGGCGGAGCTCAACGCGGCCTTCGACACCCTCGACGAGTGGCGCAAGGCGCTCGCCCTGGGCGCCGGTGCCCCAGCTGCTCCCGTCCTGGAGGACGTGCTCGACGTCCTGGCGACCGACCTGGACGCACCCTCCGCCCTGGAGCTGGTGCAGGAGTGGGTCGACGCCACGCTGGGCAAGGACGGGCTGGCCGAGACCAGCGACCCGAACGCCGCGGGCACGATCCGCGACCTGCTCGACGCCGCCCTGGGCCTGAAGCTCTGACCGCCGGCCGAGCCGGTCGACTCAGGCGGTCGACTCAGGCGGGTCGGCTCAGCCCTCGTCCTGGCGCCGCTTGAGGTACCGCTCGAACTCGCGGGCGATCGCCTCACCGCTCGCCTCCGGCAGCTCGGCGGTGTCGCGGGACTCCTCGAGGGAGCGCACGTACTCGGCGATGTCCTCGTCGTCCTCGGCGAGCTCGTCGACGCCGCGCTCCCACGCCCGGGCGTCATCGGGGAGCTCGCCCAGCGGGATCGGTACCTCGAGCAGCTCCTCGATCCGGTGCACCAGCGCCAGGGTCGCCTTGGGGCACGGCGGCTGGGCCACGTAGTGCGGCACCGCGGCCCAGTAGGAGACCGCGGGCAGGTCCTCGTTGACGCAGGCGTCCTGGAACACCCCGACGATCCCCGTCGGGCCCTCGTAGGAGGAGACCTCGAGGTTGAGCCGGTCGACCAGGTCCGGTTCGGTCGACGTGCCGGAGACCGGGATCGGTCGGGTGTGCGGCGAGTCGGCCAGCAGGGCGCCGAGGGTGACCACGAGCGTGCCGCCGAGGGCGTCGATCACGTCGATCAGCTCGGCGGAGAACTGACGCCAGCGCATCGACGGCTCCAGGCCGCGGATCAGGATGACGTCGCGGTCGAGCTCCGGGGGAGAGGCCACCGCGATCCGGGTGGTCGGCCAGGTGATCGTCCGCATGCCGGCGGCGTCGGTTCCGACGTGCGGCCGGTTGACCTGGAAGTCGTAGTAGTCCTCCGGATCGACCTCCCCGACGACGCGGGCGCCCCACACCTTCATCAGGTGGTCGATCACCCCGGACGAAGCGTCAGCGGCGTCGTTCCAGCCCTCGAACGCGGCAATCACCAGCGGGTTGACCAGAGCTCCCTCGGCGAGCACGGACTCCTCGATCTCGATCACTTCTTCAGCCTAGTCGGGGAGACATCCGAACCGTGGGCACTGCCGCGAGCGACGCGCACGATGCCGTAGTCTTAGCGGGCCGAGGGGCGTTGCAACGGGCACGCAGCCCGCCACGCTCGGTACGCCGCAACGGCGGAGCAAGGACGCCTTCCGCACCCTGGAAGGAACTGGCATGGCAGACGCACCGCAGACCTGGCGTCCCGATACGACCTCGGAACTGACGACCACCCTGCGGCAGCGGATCATGGTGATCGACGGCGCGATGGGAACCGCGATCCAGCGTGACCGTCCCGACGAGGCCGGATACCGCGGCGAGCGGTTCGCCGAACACGGCACGGACCTGATCGGCAACAACGACCTGCTCACGCTGACCCGACCGGACATCATCGGCGGGATCCACCGGGAGTACCTGGCCGCCGGCGCGGACATCATCGAGACCAACACGTTCAACGCCAACGCCGTCTCGCTGGCCGACTACGACCTCGCCGACCTGTCCTACGAGCTCAACTTCGCCTCCGCCCGGCTGGCGCGGACCTGCGCCGACGAGTTCGCCACCACCGATCACCCGCGGTACGTCGCCGGGGCGCTCGGGCCGACGACGCGGACCGCCTCGATCAGCCCGGACGTCAACGACCCCGCGGCTCGGAACGTCTCCTACGCCGAGCTGGTCGCCGCCTACCTGGACGCCGCCCGCGGCCTGGTCGACGGGGGCAGCGACCTCCTGATCATCGAGACGATCTTCGACACCCTCAACGCGAAGGCGGCGATCTTCGCCGTCGAGACGCTCTTCGAGGAGACCGGTCGTCGCTGGCCGGTGATCATCTCGGGCACCATCACCGATGCCTCAGGGCGGACCCTGTCGGGTCAGGTGACCGAGGCCTTCTGGGACTCCATCCGGCACATCAACCCGATCGCGGCCGGCCTCAACTGCGCGCTCGGCGCCAAGGAGATGCGTCCCTACATCGCCGAGATGGCGCGGGTGGCCGACACCTTCATCTCCTGCTACCCGAACGCGGGCCTGCCCAACGCGTTCGGCGAGTACGACGAGGTGCCGGCCGACACGGCCGCCCACCTGCACGACTTCGCGACCAGCGGCTACGTCAACATCGTGGGTGGCTGTTGCGGCACGACCCCGGCCCACATCGCCGAGATCGCCGCGACCGTCGCCGCCCTGCCCCCGCGCGAGCCCAGCACGACCGCGCCCGGCATGCGGCTCTCCGGACTCGAGCCGTTCCGGATCGATGACGACACGCTGTTCGTCAACGTCGGTGAGCGGACGAACATCACCGGCTCGGCCAAGTTCCGCAACCTGATCAAGGACGGCGACTACGACACCGCCCTCCAGGTCGCCTCCCAGCAGGTCGAGGCCGGCGCCCAGGTGATCGACGTCAACATGGACGAGGGGATGATCGACGGTGTCGCCGCGATGGACCGCTTCCTCAAGCTGATCGCCTCCGAGCCCGACATCAGCCGCGTCCCGGTGATGATCGACTCCTCCAAGTGGGAGGTGATCGAAGCCGGGCTGCGCAACGTCCAGGGCAAGCCGATCGTGAACTCGATCTCGCTCAAGGAGGGCGAGGAGAAGTTCGTCGAGCAGGCGCGGCTGTGCCGCAAGTACGGCGCCGCCGCGGTCGTGATGGCCTTCGACGAGGACGGCCAGGCCGACAACCTCGAGCGCCGCAAGCAGATCTGCGAACGCGCCTACCGGACGCTGGTCGACCGGGTCGGCTTCGATCCCGCCGACATCATCTTCGACCCGAACGTCTTCGCCGTCGCGACCGGCATCGAGGAGCACGCCACCTACGGCATCGACTTCATCGAGGCCACCCGCTGGATCAAGCAGAACCTGCCGGGGGCGAAGGTCTCCGGCGGGATCTCGAACGTCAGCTTCTCGTTCCGCGGCAACAACCCGGTCCGGGAGGCGATCCATGCGGTCTTCCTCTTCCACGCCATCGAGGCCGGCCTGGACATGGGCATCGTCAACGCCGGTGCCCTGGTTCCCTACACCGAGATCGACGCCGAGCTTCGTGAGGCGATCGAGGACGTGGTGCTCAACCGCACCCCTGACTCCGTCGCGGCGACCGAGCGCCTCCTCGTCCTGGCCGAGCAGCACCGCGGATCCGGCGAGCAGGCCGAGACCAAGGCCGACGATTGGCGGGAGCTGCCGGTCGCGGAGCGGATCACGCACGCACTCGTGAAGGGGCTCGACCAGTTCGTCGAGGCTGACACCGAGGAGCTCCGGGCGACCCTCGCCGCTGACGGACGTCGCCCGATCGAGGTCATCGAGGGCCCGTTGATGGACGGGATGAACGTCGTCGGTGACCTGTTCGGCGCGGGGAAGATGTTCCTGCCCCAGGTGGTCAAGAGCGCCCGCGTGATGAAGAAGGCGGTCGCCTACCTGATCCCGTTCATCGAGGCGGAGAAGGCAGCCAACCCGGAGCTGGCCGGCGCGAGCACCAACGGCACGATCGTGATGGCGACGGTCAAGGGCGACGTGCACGACATCGGCAAGAACATCGTCGGCGTCGTGCTGCAGTGCAACAACTACGAGGTCATCGACCTCGGCGTGATGGTGCCGGCCCAGAAGATCCTGGACGCCGCGGCGGAGCACGACGCGGACATCATCGGCCTGTCCGGGCTGATCACACCCAGCCTGGACGAGATGGTCACCTTCGCCGGCGAGCTGCAGCGGCTCGGCTCGACCACGCCGCTGCTGATCGGCGGGGCCACCACCAGCCGTGCCCACACCGCGGTGAAGATCGACCGCGCCTACGACGGCCCGGTGGTCTGGGTGAAGGACGCCTCACGGTCGGTGCCCACGGCGGCGGCCCTGCTCCACCCGACCAAGCGGGACGACCTGATGGCCGAGGTGAAGCTCGACTACGACGCCCTCCGCGCTCGTCACTCGCAGAAGTCGGATCGGCCGCAGCTGAGCTTCGAGGCGGCCAGCGCGAACCGGCCCACGGTCGACTTCAGCACCGTGCCGGTGGCGCCCGCACGGCCCGGCGCACACACGCTGCTGGACTACCCGATCAGCGAGCTGCGGGAGTACATCGACTGGCAGCCGTTCTTCAACGCGTGGGAGATGAAGGGGAAGTTCCCCGAGATCCTGCACCACCCGATCAGCGGGGAGGCTGCGAGCAAGCTGTTCGAGGACGCCCAGGCGATGCTCGACCGGATCATCGACGAGCACTGGCTCGAGGCGCGCGGTGTCTACGGGCTGTTCCCGGCCAACAGCACCGGCGAGGACATCGCCGTCTTCACCGACGACTCGCGGACCGACCGACGTGCGGTGCTGCACGCCCTGCGCCAGCAGGGGGAGCACCGCGACGGCGTACCGAACAAGTCGCTCGCCGACTTCGTCGCGCCGATCGGCGGAGCGGCCGACCACATCGGCGCCTTCGCGGTCACCGCCGGGATCGGGCTGCCGGAGAAGGTCGCCGAGTTCAAGGCGGCCCTCGACGACTACAACGCGATCCTGATCGAGGCGCTCGCCGACCGGCTCGCCGAGGCGTTCGCCGAGCGCCTGCACCAGCGCGTCCGCACCGAGTTCTGGGGGTACGCCGCCGGCGAGGGCGGCGAGGGGTGGCTCAACAACGAGGACCTGATCGCCGAGAGGTACGCCGGCATCCGGCCCGCTCCGGGCTATCCGGCGTGCCCGGACCACACCGAGAAGCGGACCATCTGGGAGCTGCTCGACGTCGAGGCCGAGACCGGGATCGAGCTCACCGAGTCGATGGCGATGTGGCCCGGAGCGTCGGTCTCCGGCGTCTACTACGGGCACCCCGACGCCCAGTACTTCGTCGTCGGTCGGCTCGGGCGTGACCAGATCGCCGACTACGCCGAGCGCAAGGGCTGGACCGTGGCCGAGGCCGAGCGCTGGCTCAGCCCCAACCTCGGCTACGACCCCGAGGACTGATCCGGGGACTGTCCCGGGGGCCGGTCAGACCGCCACCGCGTCCTCGGCGATGAAGTCGGCGCAGCGTTCGCCGATCAGAATCGCCGGGGCGTTGGTGTTTCCGCGGGTGATCTCGGGCAGGGCGCTGGTGTCGGCGACCCGGATCCCCTCGACCCCGATCACCTTGAGTCGCTCGTCGACGACCGCGCCCATCCGCGCGGTGCAGGCCGGGTGGTAGGTGTGCAGGGTCGTCTCGCGGACGTAGCGTTCGAGCTGTTCGGGGGTCCGGACGTCGGGCCCTGGGTTGATCTCGACCGACAGCATCCGGTCGTAGGGCGCGGTCCGAGCGATCTTCCGACTGATCTCGATCCCTCGCATCAACGCCTCGACGTCGGAGCGGTCGGCCAGCATGTTCATCAGGATCTCGGGCGCCTGGGTGGGATCGGCGCTGCTGATCCGGACGTAGCCCGTGCTCTTCGGTTGCCAGTACGACTGGCAGATGGTCATCGCCGGCTTGTCGTGCGTCCCGTCGCCGTTGTCCCACACGAAGGCCGGGGCGAAGACGAGCTGCATGTCAGGTGCGTCGAGTCCTTCCTCGGTCCGGACGTGGGCGATCGCCTCGGCGACGTTGCTGGCGAGCGGCCCCGTGCCCTTCGCCAGCCACTTGACCAGGTTCAAAGGATTCTTCTCGGCCCCGAAGAGACCCTTCCACGGGTCCTTGAGCTCGTAGTTCACGAAGCTGAACGGATGCTCCTTGAGGTGGGCGCCCACTTCCGGGTTGTCCACCACGGAACCGATCTGAAGACTCGCGAGATGGCTGGCGTCCCCGATGCCGGAGAGCTGGAGGATCTGGGGGGTGTTGAACGCGCCGGCGCTCAGCACGACCTCACCGGTCACGGTGATCGTGCGCTTGGCACCTCGTTCGACGACCTCGACCCCGACGGCGCGACCGCCCTCGATCACGACCCGGCTGACCAACGTCTTCGTGAGCAGGTCGAAGTTCGGCCGCTTCACCGCCACGTCCACGTACCCGCGAGCCGTGCTCCACCGTCGCCCGGCCACCGTCGTCGTCGGGGCGAGCGCGACCCCGTCGAGATCGGGACCACTCAGATCGTCGTTGCGCACGATGCCGGCGTTGGCCGCTGCTTCGACGAAGGCGACCGAGACCGCGTCGGGGGTGTCGATCCGGTTGACCCGCATCGGCCCGACCCGGCCGTGCCTGCCGTCGGAAAGGAAGTGGTTCTCCATCCGCTGGAAGACCGGCTCGACGTCCTTCCAGCCCCAGCCGTCGAGGTTCCACCCGTCGTAGTCGAGGTCGCTTCCTCGGACCCAGAGCATGGCGTTCATCGCGCTGCAGCCGCCCAGCACCTTGGCGCGCGGCAGGTAGATGCGTCGCCCGCCCGCAGCCGGCTCGGGCTCGGTGTAGTAGTCCCAGTCGCCCTTGGTGTGGAACTGAGCGCCGTACGCAGCCGGGGCGCGGGTGTCGAGCCGCCGGTCCGAGCCGCCGGCCTCGATCAGCAGGACGGTGACCGACGGGTTCTCCGACAACCGGGCCGCAACGGCAGCGCCGCCCGATCCGGCCCCGACCACGATGTAGTCGTAGGAGGTGCGCGCTGCGGATCGCTTCATCTTCACGGCGCCAAGTTATCGGCACAATTGCCGATATGAGAAGGGATTCGCCAGGTTGGCTCCACGATGCCGAGGGCCGCCCCACCCGGCCCTAGGCTCACCTGCCGTGACCAACGGACTCCCCGCCGCCGTCCTGTGGGACATGGACGGCACCCTTGTCGACACCGAGCCGGCCTGGATGGCTGCCGAGCACCAGCTGGCTCGCGAGTTCGGCACCGAGTGGACCACCGAGGACGCTCTCGCCCTCGTCGGCAACCCGCTCCTGACCTCGGGGGAGTACATCGCGAAGCGGTGGGGTCTGGACCTGTCCCCGCTCGAGGTGGTCGACCTGCTGCACAGCCGGGTCGTCGGCGAGGTGCTGAACAACGAGCTGCCGTGGATGCCCGGGGCGCTCGACCTGCTGGAGTCCCTCAACGACGCCGGCGTGCCCTGCGCGCTCGTCACGATGTCGTGGGAGGTCTTCGCGTTCCCGATCATCGACCGGCTGCCGCGGGGCACCTTCGACGCCATCATCACCGGTGACCGGGTGACCCACGGCAAGCCGCACCCGGAGCCGTACCTGGCGGGAGCCGCCGCCCTGGGCGTCGACCCCGAGCGGTGCATCGCGATCGAGGACTCCAACACCGGAGCCTCCTCGGCCGAAGCGGCGGGCTGCACCGTGATCGCGGTGGAGAACCACGTCCCGTTGGCCCTGAGCCCGCGTCGGATCCCGTTGGCGACGCTCGAAGGACTCACCCCGGCGGGGTTGGGAAACCTCCTCATCTGAGCCCCGGTGGAGCCGTGAGCGGCACGGGAGCGACAATAGGAGTGGTCCACGACCCAGATTGAGGAGTTCCCCCATTGGCTGAACGGTCCCGGGAGCGATCCCGCCGACCTCGGAGCGCCGCCGCGGAGCGCCGGAAGGACGACAACTCCGGCATCACGCCGGTCCTCGCGAAGGCGGCACGTCGGCTCCAGAACGACGCCCAGGCCGGGCGCCCCGACAGCGACCGCTTCCAGGCGGTCGCGCTGGTCGTGCGCGAGGAGCGCGCCCGACTCAACTCGGACGCCGACCTGAGCGAGGCGCTACGGGCCAATGCCCTGCGCCGACTCGACGGCGTCGCCTCGATCCTCGCGCAGACGGCCGCCCTGGCGCCGTCGCTCCTGATGCTGCTCGACCCGGCAGTCCCGGTCCCGGCCAGCGCCATGCGGCTCAAGCGGGAGATCGAGCGGGCCGGTGGGATCGAGGTCGAGGAGGAGCCCCCGGCAACGCCGGCAGTGGCACCGGAACGACTCCAGAGCCAGGTCGTGCCTCAGTCGGTGCAGCAGGCCCGGTTGGCCAATCCCTTCATGACCCCGACGTTCGTCGAGCCCGTGCCGCGGCCGGCCGAGCGACGCCTGGTCGGCTGGGACCTGATCGGGCCGATGCTGAGCTCGTTCGAGCACCCCAACCCGGGTGTGACCTCCTGCATGACGCTTCCCGACCCCCGCACCACGATGCTCCTCCCCCCGGGCATCGAGCTGATGGACCACCAGTCACGGCTGCTCAACGCCGTGGCCGGCGGCCTCCGCACGGTCCTCCTCGCCGACGAACCGGGTCTCGGGAAGACCGCCCAGGCGCTGCTTGCGGCGCAGGCAGCCAATGCCTATCCGCTGCTCGTGATCGTGCCGAACGTGGTGAAGACCAACTGGGCGCGCGAGGCCGCTCGGTGGACGCCGTCGAAGACGGTGAGCATCGTGCGTGGCAACGGCGACGACGTCGACGGCTACGCCGACATCATCATCCTCAACTACGAGATCCTCGACCGTCACCTCGGCTGGATCGGGGACCACGGGTTCCGCGGAATGGTCGTGGACGAGGCCCACTTCATCAAGAACAAGACCTCACAACGGTCCCAGTACGTCCTCGAGCTGGCCGACCGGATCCGGCAGCGGACGTCGGCCCCGCTCGTCATGGCCCTGACCGGCACCCCGCTGATCAACGACGTCGAGGACTTCCTCACCATCTGGCAGATGCTCGGCTGGATCGACGAGACCAGGCCGCGGCCGATGCTGATGGCGCGCCTCGAGGAGACGGGGCTCACTCCGGCCGACTTCGGCTTCTACGCGGCCGCGCGCCAGGCCGTGATCGAGATGGGCATCGTCCGGCGTCGCAAGGTCGACGTCGCCTCCGACATCCCGGCCCGCCGGATCGCGGACCTCCCGGTCGAGCTCGACGACGCCGCCGCCCGGTCGATCCGGTCCGCCGAGCGCGAGCTCGCGCTCCGCATGGTCAACCGCTACGACTCCGCGATCGCCGCCCGGGTGGAGCACCGGGGCCCGTCCGCGATGCCCGACGGCATCGACCACGACCTGGTCCAGCGGGTCGCCGGCTGGGAGCTCTCCGACTCCGAGGAGTCGACGGGGGAGAACGTCTTCGCGATGGTGCGTCGGATCGGTCAGGCGAAGGCGGGCCTCGCCGCCGACTACGCCGCGCAGCTCGCTCGCAGCGCCGGCAAGGTCGTCCTGTTCGCCAAGCACCTCGACGTGATGGACACGGTGGGCTCGGTCCTGGACCAACGAGGGATCACGTGGACCGAGATCCGTGGCGGCCAGTCGGCGACCGCGCGCCAGAAGGCGATCGACTCGTTCACCAACGACGAGAACGTGCAGGTGATCGTCTGCTCGCTCTCGGCCGCGGGGGTCGGGGTCAACCTGCAGGTCGCGTCCGACGTCGTCCTCGCCGAGCTCTCCTGGACCGACGCCGAGCAGACCCAGGCGATCGACCGGGTGCACCGGATCGGGCAGACCGCTCCCGTGACCGCCTGGCGGATCATCGCGGCCCAGACCCTCGACGCCAGGATCGCCGGCCTGATCGACTCCAAGGCCGGCCTCGCCGCCCGGGCGCTCGACGGTGCCGCCGAGGACGCGACCGACACCACCGACATCCGCCTGGAGGCGCTCGCAGCGCTGCTGCTGGACCGCCTCGAGGAGCGCGAGGCTCAGTCGGCCTGACCGGGGAGCGGCGGCGGCGTGCCGCCGTACTCGGGGCAGAGCGCCTGGAAGTTGCACCAGCTGCACAGCCGCGACTTCCGCGGGAGCCACTGACCGGACGTCTCGGCGGCCCGGATCGCCGCCCAGATCGCGTCGACCTTGCGCTCGGTGGCGAGCAGCTCGTCCTCGCTCGGGTCGTAGTGCAGCACGTCGCCGCTGCCGAGGTAGACCAGCTGCAACCGCCGCGGCACCACGCCGCGGGTCCGCCACAGTGCCAGCGCGTAGATCCGCAGCTGGAAGAAGGCCTTGGCCTCGAAACCCTCACCGGGACTGCGGCCGGTCTTGTAGTCCACGACGCGGATCTCGCCGGTCGGGGCGATGTCGAGCCGGTCGACGAACCCGCGCAGCAGCAGCTTGGAGTCCAGCACCGTCTCGACGTAGAGCTCCCGCTCGACCGGCTCCAGCCGGCGGGGGTCCTCGAGCTGGAAGTAGGTCGTGAGCGCACGTCGGCTCTCCCCGAGCCACCGGGTGAAGGCTTCGGGATCCTCCTCGTCGTCGAAGAGGTCCTCCAGAGCGGGATCGGCCGCGATCAGCTCGGCCCAGGCCGGGCCCAGCATCAGCTCGGCGCGTTCGGGGCGGCGATCCTCGGCCGGCAGGTCGAAGAGCTGCTCCAGCACCCGGTGCACCAGGGTGCCCCGCACGGCGGCCGGCGACGTTGGCTCAGGAAGTCGGTCGATGCTGCGGAAGCGGTACAGCAACGGGCAGGCCAGGAAGTCCCCGGCGCGGCTGGGGGAGAGCGAGCCGAGCACGTTCACCCCGTCCACCGGCGTCGCGAGTGCTTCCGCCGGGGAGGTGACCATGGCTCCACCCTAGACGGCCGGTCTGACACATCCGGGTAGGCTCGAAGCGTGCCCGCGCCGTCCCAGAACCAGCGTCCTCAACCGCCGGGGACGATCCGGCTGGGGAGCTTGGCCGGCGCCGATGTGCTGGTCTCCAGCTCCTGGTTCCTGGTCGCGGGGATGATCGCCGTCCTGATGGCACCGCGGGTCGAGCAGGTCACCCCCGGCCTCGGCCCCTGGAAGTACGTCGCCGGGCTGGCGTTCGCCGTCATCCTCTACGGCTCGGTGCTGCTGCACGAGGCCGCCCACGCGGCGATGGCCCGGCACTACGGCTACCCGGTCAGCTCCATCACGTTGCACTTCCTCGGTGGCTTCACCGAGATCGAGGGGGAGGCGCGCCGCCCGCGCGAGGAGTTCTGGATCGCGGTGGTGGGTCCGGTCACCTCGCTCGGGATCGGCGCGGTCGGACTCGCGCTCCACCAGCTCGGTCCGACGGGTCTGATCCTGATGGCCGTGGAGGGGATCGCCGGCGCCAACCTGCTCGTCGGCGTGCTCAACCTGATCCCGGGCCTGCCCCTGGACGGGGGACGGGTGCTCAAGGCGGGCATCTGGGGCCTGACCCGCGACGTCCACCGGGGATCGATCATCGCCGGCTGGGTCGGCCGCGGTGTCGCCGGGCTCGCGCTGCTCTGGCCGGCGTTCGCCCAGTACGTGCTGGTCTGGGACGTGACCGTCGTCGACTACGTCGTCGCCGTCATCCTCGCGGTGTTCCTCTGGGGTGGAGCGAGTGCGGCGATCAACGTGGCCCAGGTCCGGGCCCGGCTCCCCGCCCTGGCCGGTCGGTCCCTCGCCCGCCGCACGGTCCAGGTCCCGGACGACCTTCCCCTGGCCGAGGCCATCCGACGCGCGCAGGAGGCCGGGGCCGGGAGCATCGTGACCCTCAGCCGCGACGGACGCCCCGACGGGGTGGTCAACGAGAGCGCTCTGGTCGCCACCCCGGTCGACCGCCGACCCTGGGTGCCGACCTCGTCCGTAGCGCGGACGATCGTCCCCGGCCTCGCCCTGCCCGCCGACATCGCTGGCGAGGAGCTGATCGGCGCCTTGACCCGAATGCCGGCCGCGGAGTACCTCCTGATCGACACCGACGGGTCGGTGTACGGCGTGCTGACCACCGCCGACGTCGATGCCGCCTTCCGCGGGGTCCGTGGATAGGCTCCTCGGGCTATGGCTGACCTCACTGACGACGCATCCGGCGCCACCACCGACGTCCCCTCCGACGCATGGTCGGGAGTCCACCGAGGTCCCCTGCGCGAGGGCGAGTGGGTCCGCCTCACCGACGCCAAGGGTCGCCGGCACAACTTCGCTCTGGTCGCGGGCAAGAAGTTCTTCTCCAACAAGGGCTCGATCGACCACGACGACCTGATCGGCCGCGAGGAGGGCTTCACGCTCGCCTCGACGTCGGGCGGTGAGTACCTGGTCTTCCGGCCGCTGCTCAGCGAGTTCGTCGTCTCGATGCCGCGCGGCGCCGCCGTCATCTACCCCAAGGACTCCGCGCAGATCATCGCGATGGCCGACATCTTCCCCGGAGCCGACGTGGTCGAGGCCGGCGTCGGCTCGGGCGCACTCACCTGTTCGCTGCTGCGGGCGATCGGCCCCTACGGCACGTTGCGCTCGTTCGAGCGGCGCGAGGAGTTCGCCGACGTCGCCCGCAAGAACGTCACCCAGTTCTTCGGCGCCGAGCCGCCGACCTGGTCGCTCACGCTCGGTGACCTCGCCGAGGAGCTCCCCGCCTCCAGCGCGCGGGCCGACCGCGTCATCCTCGACATGCTCGCGCCGTGGGAGTGCGTCGACGCGGCCGCGGACGCGCTGCGGCCGGGCGGCATCCTCTGCGCCTACGTCGCCACCACCACCCAGCTGTCCCGTTTCGTCGAGACCGTCCGGGTGCACGGCGGGTTCACCGAACCCGGCGCCTGGGAGTCCCTGGTCCGTGACTGGCACGTCGAGGGCCTCGCCGTCCGTCCCGGTCACAAGATGATCGGGCACACCGCCTTCCTGGTGACCGCACGGCGCCTGGCGCCCGGCGCCAGCGCACTGCGCAAGACCCGCCGGCCGGCGCCGGGAGCCTACGGCCCCGACTACACCGGCCCCCGCCCCGCCGACATCCCGGCGTTCGAGGTGCCTGAGTCCGACGACGCGGAGTGACCGCCTTCACCTCCGCCGTGTCCACATCGTGACAAAACGCAGCTGAACCCTCCTTCCCTTCAACCTCCAGGCGGGTAGGGTCAAAGCGCAGTGGACGCGGCGCACAGGAGGTGGTCGAGATGTCGGCAACAGACGGACCGGGCGGTCCCCGAGACTTCAGCGGGCCTGAGGGGCCCGGGCGTGAACGCGGTCTCGAGCTGCGTCTCGCCGATGCGCAACGCTCCCTGGCGACGGTCACCTCGCAGAACGAACGGCTGGCCGGCACGCTGCGCGAGGCCCGCGACCAGATCATCAAGCTCAAGGAAGAGGTCGACCGGCTCGCCCAGCCGCCGTCCGGCTTCGGCACGGTCCTGGAGCTCAACGACGACGGCACCATCGACATCGTCAGCGGTGGCCGCAAGCTGCGCGTGACGGTCTCACCGAGCGTGGACCTCGACACCTTGGAGAAGGGCCAGGAGGTCCTGCTCAACGAAGCGATGAACGCCGTCACGGCCCTGGCCTTCGAACGGGTCGGCGAGGTGGTGATGCTCAAGGAGCTCCTCGCCGACGGCGAACGGGCCCTGGTCATCGCGAACGCCGATGAGGAGCGGGTGGTCCGACTCTCCGACCCGCTGCTCGCCGAGACCCTGCGGGCCGGCGACTCGGTGCTGATCGACTCGCGCACGGGCTACGCCTACGAGAAGGTGCCGAAGTCGGAGGTCGAGGAGCTCGTCCTCGAGGAGGTCCCCGACATCGACTACGCCTCGATCGGCGGTCTGGGCAACCAGATCGAGATGATCCAGGACGCGGTCGAGCTGCCCTACCTGCACCCGGATCTCTTCACCGAGCACGAGCTGCGGCCGCCGAAGGGGATCCTGCTCTACGGTCCTCCCGGGTGCGGGAAGACGCTGATCGCGAAGGCGGTGGCGAACTCGCTGGCCAAGAAGGTCGCCGCCCGCACGGGCGCCGAGGGGAAGTCCTACTTCCTCAACATCAAGGGCCCCGAGCTGCTCAACAAGTACGTCGGCGAGACCGAGCGCCACATCCGGCTGGTCTTCCAGCGGGCGCGGGAGAAGGCCTCGTCCGGGACGCCCGTGATCGTCTTCTTCGACGAGATGGAGTCGCTCTTCCGCACCCGTGGCACCGGCGTCTCCTCAGACGTGGAGAACACGATCGTGCCGCAGCTCCTCGCCGAGATCGACGGGGTCGAGCTGCTGGAGAACGTGCTCGTGATCGGTGCCTCCAACCGTGAGGACATGATCGACCCGGCGATCCTGCGGCCCGGCCGTCTCGACGTGAAGATCAAGATCGAGCGCCCCGACGCCGAGGGTGCCCGCGACATCTTCAGCAAGTACCTCACGGCCTCGCTGCCCCTCCACGTCGACGACCTCGCCGAGTTCGGCGGGGACCGGCAGGCCTGTGTCGCCGGGATGATCCGGGCGACGGTCGAGCGGATGTACACCGAGACCGACGAGAACCGGTTCCTCGAGGTGACCTACGCCAACGGGGACAAGGAGATCCTGTACTTCAAGGACTTCAACTCCGGCGCGATGATCCAGAACATCGTCGACCGCGCGAAGAAGATGGCGATCAAGGACTTCCTCGAGCTCCAGCAGAAGGGCCTGCGGGTCTCGCACCTGCTGCAGGCCTGCGTCGACGAGTTCAAGGAGAACGAGGACCTGCCCAACACGACCAACCCCGACGACTGGGCGCGGATCTCGGGCAAGAAGGGTGAGCGGATCGTCTTCATCCGGACCCTCATCACCGGCAAGCAGGGCACCGAGCCCGGCCGCTCGATCGAGACCGCGTCGTCGACCGGTCAGTACCTCTGAGAGAAGGAGACACCATGTTCTGGGGAACCATCGGAGTCGTCATCGCTGGAGTGCTGTTCTACGCCTGGCGTCGTGACCGCCGCGGCAGCGGTCGGACCCACGTCGACCGGACCGCGAGCGCCGAGGCGGAGACGTCCCAGGCCGAGGGCTACAACCAGGCGCAGCTCAACCGTGGGGCGCCCGGCCGCACGATCTGGGGCCCATGAGCGTCTCGCGGGTGATGGGCACCGAGGTCGAGTACGGGATCTCGGTCGTCGGTCAGCCGCAGGCCAACCCGATGGTCGCCTCCTCGCAGGTGGTCAACTCCTACGCGGCGACGGCGATGCACGCCCGTCGCGCCCGGTGGGACTTCGAGGAGGAGTCACCGCTGCGCGACGCGCGCGGGTTCGACATGTCGCGCCAGGTCGCCGACGCCAGCCAGCTCACCGACGAGGACCTCGGCCTGGCGAACGTGATCCTGACCAACGGTGCCCGGCTCTACGTCGACCACGCCCACCCGGAGTACTCCACGCCCGAGGTGACCAACCCGCTCGACATCGTGAAGTTCGACCGGGCGGGGGAGCGGGTGATGCTGCGCGCGGCCGAGCTCGCCCGCCAGCTGCCCGGCGCTCCTCAGATCACGCTGTACAAGAACAACACCGACAACAAGGGTGCCTCCTACGGCGCCCACGAGAACTACCTGATGAGCCGCTCGACCCCGTTCGGCAACATCGTGAAGCACCTGACCCCGTTCTTCGTCAGCCGCCAGGTCGTCACCGGCGCCGGGCGGGTCGGGATCGGTCAGGACGGCCGCGGCCACGGATTCCAGATCAGCCAGCGCGCTGACTTCTTCGAGGTCGAGGTCGGCCTGGAGACCACGCTCAAGCGGCCGATCATCAACACCCGCGACGAGCCGCACGCCGACCCGGAGCGGTGGCGCAGGCTGCACGTGATCATCGGCGACGCCAACCTGGCCGAGGTGTCGACGTACCTGAAGGTCGGGACGACGTCGCTGGTGCTGGCCATGATCGAGGCCGACGCACTGACCCGGGAGCTGAGCGTCGACATGCCGGTGGCCGCCCTCCGTGCGGTCTCCCACGACCCGTCGCTGACCCATCTGCTCCAGCTCTCCGACGGGCGGCGGCTCACGGCCGTCCAGCTGCAGCTGGAGTACCTGGAGCTGGCGAAGAAGTTCGTCGAGGACCGGTTCGGGGTGGACGCCGACGCCCAGACCGTCGACGTGCTGGCCCGCTGGGAGTCGGTGCTCACCCGGCTCGAGCACGATCCGATGTCGTGCGCCGGGGAGCTGGACTGGCTGGCGAAGTACAAGCTGCTGCAGTCCTACCGCGACCGTGACGGCCTCGACTGGGACGACGCCAAGCTGCACCTGGTCGATCTCCAGTACCACGACATCCGACCGGAGAAGGGCCTCTACCACCGGCTCGCCGCCGCCGGTCGGATCGAACGGCTGCTGGCCGAGGACGAGATCGTGCACGCGATCGCGCACCCGCCCGAGGACACCCGTGCCTACTTCCGCGGCGAGTGCCTGAGCCGCTTCCCCGACCAGGTCGCCGCGGCGTCGTGGGACTCCGTCATCTTCGACCTGCCGGAGCGGGACTCGCTCCAGCGCGTCCCGACCACCGACCCGTTGCGCGGCACCAAGAACCACGTCGGCACCCTGATGGAACAGGTCACCTCCGCCAGTGAATTGTTCGCTGCACTGACTGGATCGACCGGCTAGGTTGGGCTCATGGCCCAGGAGCAGAAGCAGACCGGCAAGTCCACTGCGGACGACCAGGAGATCCAGGACGTCCCCGAGAGCGACGTCAGCGAGCACAAGGAATCCCTGGACGCGGATGTCGACGACATCCTCGACGAGATCGACGACGTCCTGGAGACCAACGCCGAGGACTTCGTGAAGTCCTTCATCCAGAAGGGCGGGCAGTGAGCCTTGAGCGACCCTCGGATTCCGGCGAGCTACATGGCGCCGGGCACCTCGTCCTTCACCGACTTCCTGACCCAGCACTCACCTGACCTCCTGCCGGCCCGGCGCGACCTGCCCACCACCGGTCTCGGTGACCTCGCGCCGCACGGCACCACGATCGTCGCGGTCACCTTCCCGGGGGGTGTCATCCTCGCCGGTGACCGCCGGGCGACGATGGGCAACGTCATCGCGCAGCGTGACATCCAGAAGGTCTTCCCTGCCGACGAGTTCTCCGCGGTCGGGATCGCCGGTGCCGCCGGGCTCGCCGTGGAGATGGTCAAGCTCTTCCAGGTCGAGCTCGAGCACTACGAGAAGATCGAGGGCAGCGTGCTCTCCCTCGACGGCAAGGCCAACCGGCTCGCGGCCCTGATCCGGGGCAACCTGCCGATGGCGATGCAGGGACTGGCCGTCGTGCCGCTCTTCGCCGGGATCGACCCGCTCACCGGGGCGGGGCGGATCTTCTCCTACGACGTCACCGGCGGTCGCTACGAGGAGACCAGCTTCCACTCGGTCGGCTCGGGCTCGGTCTTCGCCCGGGGCGCGTTGAAGAAGCTCTACCGGCCCGACCTCGAGCTCGACGGTGCCCTCGAGGCGGTCGTCCAGGCCCTGTACGACGCCGCGGACGACGACTCGGCCACCGGTGGTCCCGACCTGACCCGCCGGATCTTCCCGGTGATCCACGTGATCACCACCGAGGGTGGGCGCCGCCTCGACGACGTCACGGTCGGCCAGATCGCCGACCGGGTGATCGGCGGCCGGATGACCTCGCCCGACGGACCGCACGCCGCGCTGGGAGGTGAGCTCTGATGGGTACCCCGTTCTACGTCAGCCCCGAACAGCTGATGAAGGACCGCGCCGACTTCGCCCGCAAGGGGATCTCGCGCGGACGCTCCGTGGTCGCGGTGCAGTACGCCGACGGCATCGTCTTCGCCACCGAGAATCCCTCCGCGGCGCTGCACAAGGTCTCCGAGCTGTACGACCGGATCGCGTTCGCTGCCGTCGGTCGCTACAACGAGTTCGAGAACCTGCGCATCGCCGGCGTCCGTCTCGCCGACATGCGGGGCTACTCCTACGACCGACGCGACGTCACCGGCCGCGGGCTGGCCAACGCCTACGCCCAGACGCTGGGCACGATCTTCTCCTCGGGCTCGGAGAAGCCCTACGAGGTCGAGCTCTTCGTCGGCGAGATCGGCGACACCGCGGCCGAGGACCAGCTCTACCGGCTCACCTACGACGGTCAGGTCGCCGACGAGCACCGGTTCGCCGTGATGGGCGGGGCGGCCGACGTGGTCGGGGAGTACCTCACGGAGCGTTACGCCGAGAGCCTCGACCTGGGCGCGGCACTCAAGCTCGCCGTCGCCGCGCTCGGGCACACCGAGACCGAGGACCGCGTCATCTCGTTCGGCGACCTCGAGGTCGCCGTGCTGGATCGCACCCGCGTCCAGCCTCGCAAGTTCGTCAGGCTCACTCCAGCCCGGCTGGAAGGCCTTCTGGCGCCCTCGGGTCAGCAGTAGGGTCGAGTCATGGACCGCCGGATCTTCGGAATCGAGAACGAGTACGGCGTCACGTGCACGTTCCGCGGTCAACGCCGGCTCAGCCCCGACGAGGTGGCCCGGTACCTGTTCCGCAAGGTGGTCTCGTGGGGACGTTCGAGCAACGTCTTCCTGCGCAACGGTGCCCGGCTCTACCTCGACGTCGGTTCGCACCCGGAGTACGCGACCCCCGAGTGTGACGACGTCGTCGAGCTGGTCACGCACGACAAGGCGGGGGAGCGGACCCTCGAGGGTCTGCTGATCGACGCCGAGCAACGGCTGCACGACGAGGGCATCGCCGGCGACATCTACCTGTTCAAGAACAACACCGACTCGGCCGGCAACTCCTACGGCTGCCACGAGAACTACCTGGTCAGCCGCAACGGCGAGTTCAGCCGGTTGGCCGACATCCTGATCCCGTTCCTGGTCACCCGGCAGATGCTGGTCGGGGCGGGGAAGATCACCCAGACCCCGCGCGGCGCCACGTTCGCCGTCTCCCAGCGTGCCGAGCACATCTGGGAAGGGGTCTCGAGCGCGACCACCCGGTCGCGGCCGATCATCAACACCCGCGACGAGCCGCACGCCGACGCCGAGAAGTACCGGCGCCTGCACGTGATCGTCGGCGACTCCAACATGTCCGAGACCACCACCATGCTCAAGGTGGCCTCGGCCGACCTGGTGCTGCGGATGATCGAGGAGGGCGTGCCGATGCGCGACCTCACCATGGAGAACCCGATCCGGGCGATCCGGGAGATCGCCCACGACATGACGGGGCGGCGCAAGGTCCGGCTCGCCAACGGACGGGAGGCGAGCGCGCTCGACATCCAGTCCGAGTACCTGACCAAGGCCCGTGACTTCGTCGACCGCCGCCAGATCTCGACGCCGACCATCGAGGCCGCCCTGGATCTGTGGGAGCGCGGCCTCAAGGCGATCGAGTCCGACGACCTGAGCCTGGTCGAGCGCGAGATCGACTGGGTGATCAAGTGGAAGCTGATCGAGCGCTACCGCGCCCACCACGGGTTGGCGCTGTCGCACCCGCGGGTGGCGCAGCTGGATCTGGCCTACCACGACATCCACCGCGGTCGCGGTCTCTACTACCTGCTGGAGAAGAAGGGCGCGGTCGCCCGGGTGACCAACGACCTCGCCATCTTCCAGGCCAAGACCTTGCCGCCCCAGCACACCCGGGCACGGCTGCGCGGCGAGTTCATCAAGAAGGCCCAGGAGCGCCGCCGCGACTTCACCGTCGACTGGGTGCACCTGAAGCTGAACGACCAGGCCCAACGCACCGTGCTCTGCAAGGACCCGTTCCGCGCCTACGACGAGCGGGTGCAGCGGTTGATCGACTCGATGTGAGCCACGCACGCCCCGTGAAGGCAATCCTCAGGATCGCCCGTTAGGGTGACCCGCGTGTTTCGTGCCAAGCGTCTAGCCGCTCTCCTCGCGCCCGTCCTGGTCCTCTCGCTCGCCGCCTGCGGCAGCGACGACTCCTCCACCGAAGGCCTCGGCGGCAAGACCGTCGCCGGATGGGACGCGGTCACCATCACCGGTGACGTCGGCAGCGCGCCCGAGGTGAAGTGGAACGGCCAGATGGAGACCATCAAGGCCGGCACCACCGACGAGACCAAGACCCTGGTCGCGGGCAAGGGCGAGAAGATCGAGAAGGGCGACCACGTGTACGCCTACGTCTGGATCGGCGACGGCTACACCCAGAAGGAGGCCTACAACGACTACACGGGTGGTGGCGCCGAGGAGCTCGCCGCCGACCCCAAGTCGCTCAGCCCCGTCTTCGAGAAGATGCTGGTCGGCGCCACGATCGGCTCCCGCGTCGCCGCGCTGGCCAACGCCACCGACATCGTCGGCGCGCAGGGCAACTCCCAGCTCGGCATCGCCAACGACGACCCGCTGGTGGTCATCCTCGACATCACCGCTCCGGCGGTCACCACGCCGACCGACGTCAGCCCCGACAAGCTTCCGGGCGTCATCTCCAAGAAGGCCGAGCCCGTCGCGCTCGACTTCAAGGGCCTGACCAAGCCCGACCCGACCACCGGTCCGTTCCTCCGCACCACCCTCAAGCAGGGCACCGGCGCCACCGTCGCAGCTGAGGACACGATCAAGGTGAACTACCTCGGCCAGGTCTTCGGCGCCAAGAAGCCGTTCGACGAGTCCTACTCCAAGCAGCCGGCCGAGTTCGCCCTCACCGGTGTGGTCAAGGGCTGGACGTACGGCCTCACCGGGGTCAAGGTCGGCAGCCGTGTCGTGCTGGAGATCCCGCCGGTCCTCGGCTACGGCGGCCAGGCCCAGTCCGCGATCCCGGCCAACAGCACGCTGTACTTCGTCGTCGACGTGATCAGCGCGACCAAGCCGTCGGCCTCGCCGTCGGCGACGCCGTCGCAGTGACCCGCTGACCTAGCGAGAGAGCCGTCCTGCCGATGTCCGCCGTGAAGTCCGAGCGCCTGATGAACCTGCTCATCATGCTGCTCGTCCAACGGCGGTACATCGGCAAGGACGGCATCCGCGCCGCGCTCTACCCCGACACCTCCGACGAGGCGTTTGAGAAGATGTTCGAGCGGGACAAGGAGGAGCTTCGCTCCCTCGGTGTCCCGATCGAGGTCGTGCACGGCGATCCGCTCTTCGAGGACGACCTGGGCTACCGGGTCAGTGCCGACGAGTTCCAACTGCCCGAGATCGAGCTCGACGCCGCCGAGGCCGCGGTCGTCGGGGTCGCTGCACGGGTCTGGGAGCACGCCGGCATGTCTCGCGCCGCCGGGGCGGCCGGCCGCAAGCTCGCCGCCGACCAGATCGGACCCGGCGACCCGCTCAGCTCGGTCGACCTGAACGCTCTGGACCTGGTCCTGCCCCGCCTCGGCGCCGAGGAGCCGTCGTACGAAGGGTTCACCGAGGCTGCCTGGACCCGGACCCCGGTGACCTTCACCTACCAGCGCACCGGCGCCGAGCCGACGCAGCGGCGTCTCGAGCCGTGGGGGGTCGTGCGCTACTCCGGCCGCTGGTACGTCGTCGGGCGGGACCAGGACCGGGACGAGGAACGCGTCTTCCGGCTCTCCCGCGTCGTCGGGACCCCCGCCCCTCACGACGGTCCGGGCAGCTTCACCCGGCCCGCGGACATCGATGCCTCCGACATCGTCCGCCGGCTCGCGCCACCCCCGCGCAGCGTGGAGGCGACCGTGCTCGTCCGGACCGGATCCGGGCACCTGCTCCGCCGCTACGCCACCTCGACGACGCCCGCGGAGGACGGCTGGGACCGGCTGACGCTCACGTACACGGGCAACGACCTCGTCGGCGACCTGCTGGCCCACGGGTCCGACGCCGTCGTCGAAGAGCCGGCGGCGCTGCGCACCGAGCTGGTCACCCGGCTCACCGCCGTCGCCGGGGAGGTCCGATGAACGCTCCGGCCACCGGGTACGGCTCCAAGGACCAGATCGCCCGACTCCTCGCACTGGTGCCGTACCTGCACGTGCGCGGGGAGGTCCGTCTCGCCGACGCCGCCGCGATGCTCGACGTCAGCGAACGCCAGCTCACCAAGGACCTCAAGGTGCTGTGGATGTGCGGGCTTCCGGGCGGCCTGCCCGACGACCTGATCGACGTCGACATGGACGCCCTCGAGGAGCCCGGCGGCGACCGGATCATCCGGGTCGACAACGCCGACTACCTCGCCCGCGCCGTTCGGCTGAGCCCGACCGAGGCCACCGCCCTGATCGTCGCGCTGCGAGCGCTGCGCGAATCGGCGGGGGAGGAGACCCGCGACGTCATCGACCGCGCGTTGGGCAAGCTCGAGCGCGGCTCGGCCGACGCGGCCCCGCTGGTCCACGTCGCCCCCGGCACCGAACCCGAGCTGGCCGACCGTGAGGCGAGCCTGACCCGTGCGATCGACGCGGGCCAGCAGGTCCGCCTGGAGTACTACGTCCCGAGCCGCGACGAGGAGTCGACCCGGCTGGTCGATCCGCACCGGCTCACCCGGGCGCACGGCGCCGTCTACCTCGACGCCTGGTGCCACGAGGCGCAGGCACCCCGCTGGTTCCGGCTCGACCGGATCCGAAGCCTCGAGGTGCTCGACACGCCGGTCGTCACCCCCGCCCCCGAGGACCGTGAGGACGTGCCCCTGGCGCTGAAGGAGGCGGCCACGGTGGCGACCCTCGACCTCGCGCCCGAGGCCCACTGGATCACCGAGTACTACCCGATGGAGGACGTCCGACCCGCTCAGGACGGCCACCTCGAGGCCGATCTGGTGGTCGCCGATCCACGGTGGCTGGTTCGCCTGGTGATGCGGGTGAGCCCGGCTGCGCGGATCGTCGCTCCAGCGGAGTTCGCCGAGCTCCACCGCACGACCGTGGCGCGCACCCTGGCTCAGTACGACGGGCCTGCGGGTTCGGCAGTACGATGAAGATGTACGTCCACTCACTTCGGAGACTGACATGACCCCACTGGCCATCGCCGGGCTTGGCACCCAGGAACTCGTTCTCATCCTGCTGGTGGTCATCCTGCTGTTCGGCGCCAGCAAGCTGCCCGATTTGGCTCGGGGATCGGGTCGTGCGCTGCGGATCTTCAAGGCCGAGACCAAGGGGCTGCTCGACGATGACGACGAGGACGCCCCGACCGTGACGCCCGCCGCCCCGTCGGCGATCGACGCCAAGCAGGCCGAGCTCGACGCGCGCCAGGCCGAGCTGGACGCCGAGCGCGCGAAGCTGAACGACTCCTCGAACTGACCGAGGTCCACCTTGTCGCTCGGTAGCGCTTTCCGTGGCGTTGCTGACCTCCTCCGAGGCCGTCCTCACCACCCCATCGGCCCCGACGGACGGATGGCTCTGTCGGACCACGTCCGCGAGTTCCGCGCCCGCCTGATCCGATCCTTCCTGGTCTGGCTGATCGTCTTCATCGTCGCCCTCTTCTTCTACGACTTCCTGCTCGAGCTGATCGTCGATCCGTACAAGCAGGCGGTCGAGCAGCTCGGCGGCCAGGTGGACGCCAAGATCGTGATGTCGGGCGTCGGCGCCCCGCTGATGTCGCAGTTCAAGCTGTGCGGCGTGGCCGCGGTCGCCATCTCCAGTCCCTACTGGTTGATGCAGATCTGGGGCTTCGTCGTGCCCGGGCTGCACCAGAAGGAGAAGCACTGGACCCGGGTGTTCGCCGCGGTCGCCGGACCACTCTTCATCCTCGGCGTGCTGGTCGGCTACTACGTCCTGCCCAAGGGCATCGAGGTGCTGCTCGCCTTCACCCCGGACGGCGTGGAGAACCTTCAGGACTTCGACGAGTTCCTGACCTTCATCACCCGCATGCTGCTGGTGTTCGGCATCGCCTTCGAGATCCCGCTGTTCGTCGTGCTGCTCAACCTCGCCGGCGTGCTGCCCGGACGGATGCTGGCCAAGTACCGCCCCTGGATCATCCTCGGCACGTTCATCTTCGCGGCCGTCGCGACCCCGTCCACCGATCCGGTCTCGATGCTGTTCCTCGCCATCCCGATGATGGTGCTCTTCTTCTTCGCCGAGCTGATCTCCCGACTCGTGGATCGCCGCCGCGCCCGCGACACCGCGGAGCAGTGGGACGACGACGAGCTGTCGCCGCTGTGAACGCAGTGAACGGTCCAGGGCTGTGAAGGGCCGCGCACTCGTCCTGCCCGGCCCTGACTCCGGACGCGGACTCGCTCCGGCGGACCTCGCCGCGGTGACCACCCGTCTGCGCGGCGCCGGGGTGGACGTCACCGTGGTCCTCGGCGACGACGCCGACGAGACCCGGGCCCGACTGCGCGACGAGCTCGGCACGGGCACCGTCGGCGCCGTCGTCGTCGTCGGGGGAGACGGGATGGTCAACCTGGCCGTCCAGGAGCTCGCCGGCACCGACGTCCCGCTGGGGATCGTGCCCCTCGGCACCGGCAACGACACCGCCCGAGCCCTGGGCCTCCGGGTCAAGGGCAAGGACCGGATCGCCGCGGCGGTCGACGTGGTCCTGGCGGGCAGGACGCGTCGAATCGACCTGGCCGTGTCCGAGGGCCGCCACTTCGTCACCGTCATGGCCGCCGGCTTCGACGCCGCCGTGAACGAGCGGGCCAACTCGATGACGTGGCCGAAGGGTCAGGCGAAGTACAGCCTGGCGATCCTCGCCGTCCTGGCCCGGTTCCGCCCCATCCCGTACACGCTCACGCTGGACGGTGCGACCACCACCGTCGAGGCGATGCTGGTCTCGGTCGGCAACACCGACTCGATGGGCGGCGGACTGCGGGTCACCCACGGCGCCCAGCTCGACGACGGGCTGCTCGACGTCGTGCTCTTCCACGCCGTCCCGCGCCGGGAGCTGATCCGGAACTATCCGAAGCTGTTCACGGGCGGCCACACCAGCCACCCGGCGTACGAGCTCCACCGGGTCCGGACCGTGCGGATCGAGGCCCCGGACGTGGTCGCCTACGCCGACGGTGAACGGTTCGGTCCGCTGCCGCGCACCGTCGAGGTCGTCCCCGCCGCGCTCAGCGTGTTCGTCCCGGGGTAGGTCCACGACCGGATTCGGTCCAGGGCGTAGGTTTGACCCATGGCGACCGATGCGGCCGACGAGCTTTCCCCCGCCCAGCGATACGCCAAGTTCCGTGGCTCGCAGGCGCACCCGATCCTGGCCGATTTCGTCGCGCTGCACCGGTTCGGACTCGATGACTTCCAGCTCCGGGCCTGCCGGGAGATCGAGGAGGGGCGGGGCGTCCTGGTCGCCGCGCCGACCGGGTCGGGCAAGACGATCGTCGGCGAGTTCGCGATCCACCTCGCCCTGGCCACGGGTCGCAAGGCGTTCTACACCACCCCGATCAAGGCCCTGTCGAACCAGAAGTACCACGACCTCGTCGACCGCTACGGGCCCGACCAGGTCGGCCTGCTGACCGGTGACAACACGGTCAACGGCGAGGCACCCATCGTCGTGATGACGACCGAGGTGCTGCGCAACATGCTCTACGCCGGCTCCTCGACCCTGCTCGGGCTCGGTTTCGTGGTGATGGACGAGGTGCACTACCTCGCCGACCGCTCCCGTGGGGCGGTGTGGGAAGAGGTGATCATCCACCTGCCCGAGTCGGTGAGCGTGGTCTCGCTGTCGGCGACGGTCTCGAACGCCGAGGAGTTCGGCGAGTGGTTGGAGACCGTCCGCGGCGCGACCACGACGATCCTCGAGGAGAAGCGGCCGGTCCCGCTGTACCAGCACGTCATGGTCGGCAAGCGACTGATGGATCTCTTCGCGTCCTCCGACGTCGACGCCGCGGCCGGGTTCGTCAAGGAGGGCGCTCCGGTCAACGGCGAGCTGATGAAGGTCGCCCGCGACGACTGGGCCTCGTCCCGGATCAAGGACCGGCGCTCGCCGCGGGATCGACGTGGCTCCGGGCCGCGGCAGGTCGGGAACGGCCGGCGGGTCTGG
The DNA here is from genome assembly GCF_055391175.1 of Nocardioides sp. JCM 18999. Classification (NCBI taxonomy): domain Bacteria; kingdom Bacillati; phylum Actinomycetota; class Actinomycetes; order Propionibacteriales; family Nocardioidaceae; genus Nocardioides; species Nocardioides sp. JCM 18999. The sequence goes on along the minus strand of NZ_AP043887.1, from coordinate 1,493,506 downwards.
ATCCCCAGCCGGGTCGACATGATCGACTCGCTGGAGCGCGCCCGGCTGCTGCCGGCGATCGTGTTCATCTTCTCCCGGGTCGGCTGCGACGCGGCCGTCCAGCAGTGCTTGGCCGGGAACGTGAAGCTGACCACCCCGGAGGAACGGGACGCCGTCTTCGAGTTCGTCGAGGAGGCCTGCGCCGACCTGCCCTCCGAGGACCGTCACATCCTCGGGTACCACGACTGGCTGGACGCGCTGACCCGTGGCGTGGCCGCCCACCACGCCGGCATGCTGCCCGCCTTCAAGGAGGTCGTGGAGGCGCTCTACATCCGCGGACTGATCAAGGTCGTCTTCGCCACCGAGACCCTCGCGCTCGGCATCAACATGCCCGCCCGCACGGTGGTGATCGAGAAGCTGGTGAAGTGGAACGGCGAGACCCATGCCGACCTCACGCCGGGGGAGTACACCCAGCTCGTCGGGCGTGCCGGGCGCCGTGGCCTCGATACCGAGGGCCACGGGGTCGTGCTGTGGCAGCCCGGGATGAACCCCGGGGAGGTCGCCGGGCTGGCCTCCACCCGCACCTACCCGCTGCGGAGCAGCTTCAAGCCGTCGTACAACATGGCGGTCAACCTGGTGCACCAGTTCGGACGGCACCGCTCCCGCGAGCTGCTCGAGCAGAGCTTCGCCCAGTTCCAGGCCGACAAGGCCGTGGTCGGCCTGGCCCGGCAGCTGAAGAAGGCCGAGGACGCCCTCGACGGCTACCGCGAGGCTGCGACCTGCGACCAGGGCGACTTCATCGAGTACGCCGACCTGCGGCGACGGATCTCCGAGGCCGAGAAGAACGCCTCCCGATCCCGTCGGATGGACCGGCGCGAGGAGATCATCGCCTCCTTGGGGATGTTGAAGCCCGGTGACGTCATCTTCGTCCCGAACGGGAAGTTCTCCGGCTACGCCGTGGTGATCGATCCCGGGTTCGACGCCGACAATCCGCGGCCCTACGTGCTCACCCTCGACCGGCAAGCGCGCCGGCTCGCGATGATCGACTTCGGGACGCCGGTCAGCGCGCTCACCCGACTCCGGGTGCCGAAGCAGTTCAACGGCCGCAGCCCGCAGGCACGGCGAGACCTCGCCGCCCACCTGGCCGAGCGCAGTCGCGACCTGCCCCGGCACGCGGGCGCTGAGCGACCGGGCCGCGGTCCGTCGATGCCGGCTGGCGTCGAGGCCGAGATCGCCGCGCTGCGCAGCGAGATGAAGGCCCACCCCTGCCACAGCTGTCCGGACCGGGAGGACCACGCCCGCTGGGCCGAGCGTTGGTTCAAGCTGCAGCGCGACGCCACGACGCTCGAGCGGCGGGTGGAGTCGCGCACCAACACGGTGGCCCGACAGTTCGACCGGGTCTGCGACGTCCTGACCGCCCTGGGCTATCTCGACGACGAGGGCGTCGCCGAGACCGGTCGGCCGCTGATGCGGCTCTACTCCGAGCTGGACCTGGTCGCCGCGGAGTCGCTCCGCGCCGGCCTGTTCGACGGTCTCCGTCCGTCCGAGCTCGCGGCGGTGCTGTCCACGCTCGTCTTCGAGGCCCGCCGCAGCGACGACGCCTCAGCGCCGCGGCTGCCCGGCGGTCGGGCCCAGGACGCGATCGCGGGGTTGGTCCGGCTCTGGGGCGAGCTCGACGCCCTCGAACGGGACCACCGGCTCGACTTCCTGCGGCCACCGGACCTCGGTTTCGCCTATGCGGCGTTCCGTTGGGCCGAGGGTGACGACCTCGACGCCGTGCTCCGCGAGATCGACCTCGCGGCTGGCGACTTCGTCCGCTGGATGAAGCAGCTGATCGACCTGTGCGGTCAGGTCGCCAACGCGACCATCGACTCCCAGGTGCGCCACACCGCGCGTGCGGCGATCGACCAGCTCAAGCGCGGCGTGGTCGCCTACAGCGGCCTCGACTGAGGTCCGGCTCAGGCGACCACGCCGGCCGGATCAGTGGGCGGCGTAACCGCCGTCGACCAAGTGGTAGCTGCCCGTGATGAAGCCGGCGGCGTCCGAGCTGAGGAAGGCCACCAGCGCGGCGACCTCCTCGGGCGTCCCGAGGCGACCGAGCGCGTGCTGGCTGGCGAGGAAGGCCTTGGCCTCCTCATCGAGGTTCGCCTCGAGCAGGGGAGTGGCGATGAAGCCGGGCCCGACCGCGTTGACCCGGACCCCCTGCGCGCCGTACTCCAGTGCGGCGTTCTTGGTCAGGCCGATCAGACCGTGCTTGGCGGTGACGTAGGCGACCGACCCGGCGATCCCGACCGAACCGAGGACCGAGGCCATGTTGACGATGCTGCCGCCACCGTGGGCCGCCATCGCGGTGACCTGGGCACGCACGCCGTAGAAGACGCCGTCGAGGTTGACCTCGATGACCTTCTTCCAGCTGTCGACCGGGTAGTCACCGGTCGGTGCGTTGGCCCCGCCGATGCCGGCGTTGTTGACCGCGATCCCGAGCGGTGCCAACTCTTCGGCGGCCGCGACCAGCGCGTCGTTGACCTCGGGCTTCGCGACGTCACCGACCAGGGCGCGAGCCGTGCCGCCGGCCTGCTCGATCTCGGCGACGACGGCCTCAGCAGCCGCCTGGTCGAGGTCGGACACGATCACGGCGGCACCGCTGGCCGCCAGTGTGAGGGCGACCGAGCGCCCGATTCCCTTGCCCGCACCGGTCACGATGGCCGAGCGGCCAGCTACGTCGTAGGTAGCCATGCAACTCATCTCCTTCAGCGGCACCTCGCCGCTACGATCAATCCGACATCTGTCGGCTTCACTTAAGATAACCGACAGCTGTCGGATTCAATTCCCGAGAGAAGGCGGCCCGGTGGACGTTCGACAGCAGCGCACACGCGACCGACTGCACGCGACGGTGCTGGAGCTCGCGGAAGCCCGACCCATCTCCGAGATCACCATGACCGAGCTGACCACCGCAGCGAAGGTCCATCGGTCCACGCTCTACGAGCACGCCACGTCGCCGTTCGCGCTCCTCGAGGACGCCCTCACCGGGGAGCTCGACCGGCTCCGTTCCGGACTCTCCGACGGCACGGCCGTCGACGCTGCGGTGACCGAGGTGACCCGCGGCGTGCTGGACCACGTCCTGGCCCACCGCGACATCTACCGGCGCGGACTGGGGGAGGCCAGCGGCGCGGCGAGCCTGCACCCCATGCTGGCGCGCCACTTCCGCACCAGCGGCGCGCTGCTCTTCGCCGACCACGACTGGGGGGCCCTGGTCGCGGACGGGGTCACGACGTCAGCGCTGACCGACGCGGCGACCCGGTTCCTCGCTGACGGCACGGTCGGACAGATCGCCGGCTGGATCGAGGAGTCGGACCCCGACGTCGACCAGTTCCTCAGGGTGTACCTGGCGCTCGTTCCCCCGTGGTGGCCAGGGCAGCGCTGAGCCGGGCCACCGAGCCCGCCAGGTTCCACCGCTCGGCCAGGTCGGCGAGCGCGTCCGGGTCCCGGGGTGCGCGCGGCGCCGCCAGGCCGGTGGTGTCGAGGTCGATGTCGCGCGCGACGGCGACGACCTTCGGGGCCACGTCGAGGTAGGCGCTGGCCGCGGCGATCTTGGAGCGCGGCCCCGGCGCGAGGTTCGACGCCGGGTCGAGCACGGCGGCTCGGATCCCGTCGATCGAGTCGAACCGCTGCAGCAGCGTGGCCGCGGTCTTCTCGCCGACACCAGCGACACCGGGCAGGCCGTCGGAGGCGTCCCCCCGCAGGGTCGCGAAGTCGGCGTACTGGTCCGGGCGGACGTCGTACTTGGTCTGCACCCAGGCGGCGTCGACGCGTTCGTGCTTGCTGACACCGCGAGCGATGTAGAGCACGCGGACCCCGGCAGCATCGTCGACGAGCTGGAAGAGGTCACGGTCGCCGGTCACCACGTCGACGGGGCGGTCGGCCCCGGTGGCCAGGGTGCCGATGATGTCGTCGGCCTCGTAGCCGGCAGCGCCACGGACGGCGATCCCGAAGGCGCCCAGCACCTCGAGGATGATCGGCACCTGCACCTGGAGCGGGTCGGGCACCTCCTCGACGTCGGGGCCGACCTCGTGCTCCTCGACCACCCGATGAGCCTTGTAGGTCGGGATCAGGTCGACCCGCCAGGCGGGACGCCAGTCGTCGTCCCAGCAGCAGACCAGCTCGTCGGGGGAGTACTCACCGACCAGGCGCGCCATGAAGTCGAGCAGACCGCGGACGGCGTTGACGGGGGTGCCGTCCGGCGCCAGCACCTCGGGGACTCCGTAGAAGGCCCGGAAGTAGAGACTCGCAGTGTCCAGCAGCATCCGACTCACGCGTGCATCCAACCACGTCGGGCGTTCCCGGGGCGTAGCCTCTCCCCGTGCTCCGCCGCCCACCGCCGTCTGCGCGGCCCACCGTGCTGCGTCACCTCGGGGGAGTGCTCAGCGGGGTCGCGCTGGCGGCCGCCTTCGAACCGGTCGACCAGCCGTGGCTCGCACCGCTCGCGCTGGTGGCGCTGTTCGGGGTGATCCGCGGGCAGCGGCTGCGGGCCGGAGCGACGATCGGAGCCTGTTTCGGCCTCGGGTTCCTCGGCCTGCACCTGTTCTGGCTGCGGCTGGTCAGCTGGGCGGCGTGGGGCGCCCTGGTGGCCGCGGAGACGGTCTTCTTCGCCCTGCTGGGCGTCCTGGTCGCGTGGGCCTGGCGGCGCCGCGCCCCTGCCCTGTGGCTGGCCGCTGTCTGGCTCGCCGTGGAGGGGCTTCGCAGCACCGCGCCGTTCGGCGGGATGCCGTGGGGGCAGCTCGGGTTCACGGTGGTCGACACCCCGTGGGTGCGGGACCTGCCGTACCTCGGGGTACCACTGACCGGGTTCGTGCTGGCGCTGATCGCCGGGCTGGTCGCTGCGCGTCGCCTTCTTCCGTTGCTCCTCGTGGTGGCCGTGGCCTCGGCGCCACTGGTGCTCGCGTGGACCACGCCGACCCACGGATCCTTCCGCGTGGTGGCCATGCAGCCGGGGCTCGATGCCGATCGGATCGCCCCGTTCCACTACCAAGTGACGGAGGGGCTGGCCGAGCAGACGCTCGAGCTGTCCCGCCAGGTCGCCGGCGGGGTCGTCCCTCAGCCCGACCTGGTGGTGTGGCCGGAGAACTCCACGGCCGTCGACCCGTTCCTCGACGCACGCGACCACGGGGCCATCACGCTGGCCAGCCAGCAGCTCGGTGCTCCGATCCTCGTCGGCGCGATGGTCGAGGCGAAGAACGGCCGCGACGTGGCCAACGTCGGGATCCTCTGGGAGCCCGACGGCACCACCGAACAGGGCTATGTGAAGCAGCATCCGGTGCCGTGGGGTGAGTACCTCCCGTTCCGCGACCAGCTCGGCTGGCTGCACTTCGGCGACGTCCTGCCCAGCCGGGACATGCTGCACGGTTCCCGCACCACGCCGCTCGACGTCGACGGGGTGAAGGTGGCGGACGCGATCTGCTTCGACGTCGCCCACGCGGCCGTGCTCCGCGACCAGATCCACGCCGGCGCCGAGCTGGTGACCGTGCAGACCTCGAACGTGACGTACGGCGGCAGCGCCCAGCTGCGGCAGCAGTTCGACATCACCCGCGCCCGGGCGGCCGAGTCGGGACGCGTCGTCGTGGTCTCCTCGATCAACGGGATCAGCGGAGTGATCGGTCCGGACGGCAGCGTCCGGGCCGAGGCACCGGTGGTCGAGGGCGCCGTCCTCCAGGCGGACGTCGCCCTGCACGGCGGCCTGACCCCGGCGATCTGGCTGGGCGCGTGGCCGTGGCGGTTGATCACCCTGATCGTGACTGGTTCGATACTCGCCACCCTGCGGTCGCCCCGCGGTCAGCGTAACGTTGAGCCGGTCGGAGACGCTGTCACGGTTCCCGACAACGATGCACCTGGGGAGGGGCACCTGCATGAGTGAGCACGACGACGCCACAACGAGCCGATGGTTCGGAACCGCCGTGATGGTGGTGCCGACGTACAACGAGGCCGAGAACCTGGCCTGGATCATCGGTCGGCTCCGTGCTGCCCAACCTGCGGTCGACGTCCTCATCGTCGACGACGGTTCCCCTGACGGGACCGGACGGATCGCCGACGACCTCGCCACCGCGGACCCGGCCGTCCACGTCCTGCACCGGACCGAGAAGGCCGGCCTCGGCGCCGCCTACCTGCACGGCTTCAGATGGGCGCTGAGCGCGGGCTACGACGTGATCGGCGAGATGGACGCCGACGGCTCCCACCAGCCCGAGGAGCTGTACCTGCTTCTCGACGCGCTGGAGCACGCCGATCTCGTGATCGGGTCACGCTGGATCGCCGGCGGCTCGGTGGTGAACTGGCCGCTGCGCCGCGAGGCGCTTTCGCGCGGGGGCAACGCCTACGTGCGGCTGCTGCTCGGGATCAAGGTGCGCGACGCGACGGCCGGGTTCCGGGTCTTCCGCCGTTCGGCGCTGGAGAAGATCGACCTGGCCAGCGTGGAGTCGACGGGCTACGTCTTCCAGACCGATCTGGTCACCCGCACCCTGCACGCCGGGCTGAAGGTCAGTGAGGTCCCGATCCAGTTCGTGGAACGAGTGCGGGGGAACTCGAAGATGAGCGGGGCCGTGGCCGCGGAGTCGATGAAGCGCGTCACCGTGTGGGGCCTTCAGGAGCGCCGGACGCAGCTGCGGCGTGCGTGGCATCGAGCCCGCACGCCGCAGTGATGTTGCCTCTGAGTTGAGGTCGAGCCTCAGGCGTTCGCCTTCGACTTGCCCTTCTTGCTCGGCCGGTGCAGGTGCGCCGGGCCGATCTCGCCGTCGCGAAGCAGCTCCAGCCGCTCCTTGAGGATCTCTTCGAGCTCCTTCTCCGACCGACGCTCGAGCAGCATGTCCCAGTGCGTGCGGACCGGCTTCTCGTTCTTCTCCTCGACCGGTGCGCCTGCGGTGTTCAGGGCCTCCTGCCCGCACCGCGGGCATTCCCAGACCGCGGGAACGTCAGCCTCGTCGGACATGGTGACCTCGAAGTCGTGGCCCTGCGGACAGCGGTAACCCACCTGCTGCCGCCCCGCGAACTCGATGCCACGCTCGTCCTCGAAGCTCTGTCCGCCCAGTCGGGCACCTCGTAGTGTGCGCTCTGCCATGACACACCCCCTTCGGAAGTCTTCAACGGTACCGATCGGCGCATGATTCCGAAAGTGACCCAGATCCCAGGGACTTCTCAGGAACGGGCGGTGGGGGCGGTGGGGTCAGTGCCGCTTCTGGATGAGGGCGACGTAGGCGAGGGCGACGCCCAGCCCTGCGATCATCGGGCCGAACGACTGCGCGGCACCATCGGCGGTGAAGGTCCAGATCCCGCCGAGGGCGATCATGGCCAGCGCGATCAGCGAGGCCATCACCTTCACAGCGATGTTCGGCCCGCCGTAGCGGTTGTCCAGATCTGACTTGCTCACCCGAGGAATCTAGCCCAGCAGCCGGCCAGAGCCCCGAATGGCAGGGTGGCCCCAGGAGTTGGGTCTCGCGAAGGGAGTGGCGATGAACCGTGGCCGGTTCCGTGGCGAGATCCTGGGGGTCGGCAGCGACCTCGGCGTCCGGGTCGTCGTCGGACGTTGGACCTCCTCACCGCTCGGGACCTTCACCGACGCGATGGTGGAGACGGCCGAGGGACATCGCGTCCTGCTGGCGCCGAGCCCGGCGGTGGCGGAGTTCGTCGAGGCGACGTACTCCTTCGACGCCGTGCGTCTCGAGGACATCAGCGTCGCCGAGTCGCTCGACGGCCGGTGGTCCGTCCGATCCGCATCGCTCCTGCTCGAGGTGGAGCTCGGGGACCGGACGACCTGGGGGGCGGCTCCTCAGGCTGGTCCCTCGTCCCGTCGCGGAGAGCCCCGCGTGGTGCATCGTGACCGACACCGTGGCGCGGGTCGCCCTCCGCGACGTACGCACGCGCGGCAGTGCCGGCGGGGGTCGACGGGAGTGGTACGGCGCCACCGACCACCATGCCGTCACCGCGTTGTCCGGATCCTTCGACGGCGCCGACCTGGGTGGGCTCCGCCCGGTGCTTCCGGCGCCACACTTCGGCTTCTCCTCGACGCCCGCCGCCCCTCGGTCACGCGGGTGGTCACCACCGTGGCGTGGTGACCACGGTCAGAGGGTCAGCCGGCGGCCTTGGTGACGAGGGTGCGGATCAGGTCTTCTTCGACCTTGCCGATCTCGACGACGGCGTACGACGTCACCCACATCGCCCCGTCGTCGAGCTGGGCGGCCTCCTCGAAGCCGAGGCTCGCGTAGCGGGACTTGAACTTCGAGGCGGGCTTGAAGAAGACCACGACCTTGCCGTCGCGGGCGTAGGACGGGAACCCGTACCAGGTCTTCGGGTCGAGGCCGGGAGCGGCGTCGAGCACGATCCGGTGGATCGCTTCGGCGAGGCGCCGGTCGGGCTGGGGGAGTGCGGTGATCGCGGCGACGCACGCCTCCGCCTCGTCGGCCTTCTTCGCGCCGCCCTTCTTCTCCGCGCGCAGCTCGGCCGCGCGCTGCTTCATCGCGGCCAGCTCGTCCTCGGAGAAGCCGGAATCGGATGTCTTGGTCGTGGTCTTGGTAGCCATGGATCGACCCTAGAAGCGACGACTCGGCGGAGACTTCTCGATTCCTGACCGCTTCCCGTGAGGGCCCGTTCGCTGAGGCTCTCATCCGAACCTGAGACCTTCGGGCGGTTCGGCGAACTGGCGGGATCTGACGAGGGCGTCCAGTTCTGGATCGAGGGCGAGGGATCTCCGTGCTCGATGGAGTCGCACCCGGGCGGTGCCCGGGCGAATGCCGAACGCCACCGCGACCTCGGCAGGGGTGAGGTGCTCCCACTCGACGAGACGGATGAGCTCACGATCCTCGGCACTGAGTCGACCGAGCGCCGCGGCCACGACACCTTCCACGTGGTCGTCGGTGCGCAGCTCACTGCCTCGACCCAGCCGCTCGGCCTCATCGAGAGCCCTGGCCTCCTCGCTTCGGTTGCGGCGTTGCGCGGAGGCAAGCCGCCGTACGGTCCCGAACATCCATGCTCGTCTGAAGATCGGAGCCGGTACCTCTGCGCGTCGACGCCAGGCGATCGCGTACGCCTCGGCGACCAGATCCTCCGGATCGGTCACGGCCCTCCGTCGGAGGTAGCCGAAGAGCTCCGGCGCGGTGGCGCGATAGAGCTCTTCGAACTCGGCGATTGTCATCGGCTGAGGCATGGCGGTGCCGTCAGCCCTGGGGCTTCGCTTGAGGAAAGTCCGACATCGCGATTCCGTAGGCTTCGCACGCGCCCCACTTGGCGAGCACGCCACCCATGCCGGTGAGATCATCGGCCGCAGCGGCGGTGCGGAGAAGCGGGAAGTAGCCGGCCTCGGTGTTGTCCTCGAACAGCTGGGTCGTCGTCGTTCCGGTCGACGGATCAGTCACTTCCATGGGGGTGTACCGGATCGTCTGACGGGGATCCAGGTCCGTGACGGCCCTCCAGCGATGTGCTTCCTCGAGCATTCGCCCTGCTGCCGACTTGCCCACGGTGTCTCCGGCGCTCGTCGCCGCAGCCCATTGGTTCGCCCAGGCGCACACTGCCGCCCGTGCGGCCCAGAAGCGAACGGCCCCGGTCGCCACCGAGGTCTCGCCGGGAACGGCGCCCCTCTGGTCGCTACGCACCTCGGCCGACAGAAAACTGTCCCGATCACGTGCCGTCGGGAACGGTACGTCGCGCGTGGCCAGGTCGATGACCGCGCGATAGTCAGGTGCAGCTGGGTCGAGGTGCTCGCCCGGGCCTCCCAGGCGCAGATCCTCGGCGTCCTTCGCATATCTGCCGGTGTGGGCCGAGTACACCGTGGCCACGGCCACGCCACCGGCGCCGAGGACACCGGCGGCCACCCCCATGATGAGGAAGGCGCGCATCCGCCGTCGCCGGGGCCGAGCTTCGGCTGCAGAGATTTCCTCGTGGATCAGGTGCCAGGTCACGTCCATCTCGCGCTGGCTGACAGGCTCCTCGATGCCCGCGGCATCAGAGATCGCTCGGGAGTGTTCGTCGCTCCACTTCGACGCCTTCATGGTCCCTCCGATCGTTGGCATCCAGGCGGGTCAGCGCCTGCCAGCGGAGGAACCAGATGCTCGTCGGAACAGCGTGACGTTGGCAGGCTTCGGGTCCCTCCACGATGGTTGTGTCGAGGCGTTACACCGAATGTGAGGACGCTACGTGAGACGCGTCGGGCCAACGGTCAGTTCGACCTCCGCGTCGATCGCGGCGCCATGGCGCGGCGTTGTCGGCTACCTGCTCAGCGGCATGGTCGGGCTTCGCCCGATCAGGCACGATTCATTCCGTGCGAGCAGAGTTGAAGAGCCTGATGCTTGAACCTGATCCGAAGACACTGCCTGAGGATCCAGCGGCCTTCGCGCTGCGCGCTCGCATGATCATCGGACCTGAAGATGGTCCTGGCGAGGAGTCCTTCGACCTGACCCTGTGCACACCCGAATGGCTGGCAAGGGAAGTCAAAGGTGGGTTCTACGACCCACGTCATCACCTGGTCGTTGACGTCGAGGCATTCGACGTGAGCGCACTCCGCACGTGGCTGGCCAAAAGAGTGCAATCCGTTCAGGCCGATACGTGGGGTGAGATGGGGGAGCGCCTCGGAAGGCTGGGCTACTGGGAGTTCGAGGACTACCGACCCTGACCGCTCGTCGGCAGGAGTGGGTGTTCGATCGCGGCGGTTTGGGCGCACTTCGATGAGGCGCAGTGGTCACGGCGGAGTCCCGCCGATCTCGTTGTGGCGTAGGAGATGACCGGACCCGTCAGAGTGGGTCGGACGACGGCGCCACGTTGGGTTCGTCACCCGCGCCCGGGTCGGTCGGATTGACAGGGACTGGGGTGACTCCGGGGCTGACGGTGGGGTCCTCGATCGGCTGTTCGTTCGGATTCGTAGTCATGGTTGGTCGGTACCCCGCGAGTTCAGGATGACACCTTCTTCGCCTGATTGCCCGGGGACCAGGCGGCTGTACGACGCGCGCCCAAGCAGAGAGCGCTTGAACGAAAGGTCACACCATGCGCCGTTGCGGCGGTCCAGACCGGCCATCTCGGCGGTCCAGACCGGCCATCTCGGCGAACTCTGGTCAGAGGGTGGCGGGGACGCGGTTGCCGGCCTCGGCGATCCCGCGGCGCGGGTCGAGGCGGAGCAGGAAGAAGAGCCCGAGCGCGAAGAAGATGATCAGCGAGATGATCGAGGGGCGGTAGGAGCCGGTCAGCTGGAACATCAGGCCGAAGAGCAGCGTGCCGAACCAGGACGTGCCTCGTTCAGCGGCGTTGTACAACGCGAAGTACTCACCTTCGCGGCCGTGGGGGATGAGGAAGCTGAAGAAGGACCGGGACAGCGCCTGGGTGCCGCCCATGACGAGGCCGATCAGCACCCCGAGGATCAGGAAGAAGACGACCTCCTTGCGGGGCAGGAAGAACGCCGCGACCACGATGCCCATCCACGCGACGACGCCCCAGACCAGGCACTTGTAGGCGCCGTAGCGAGCCGCCACGCGACCGAAGAGGAGTGCTCCGCCGAAGGCGACGAACTGGATCAGCACGATGGCCCCGATCAGCACGCTGTCGCCGAAGCCGAGCTGCTTGGAGCCGTAGATCGCAGCGCTGGTGATGACGGTCTGGATCCCGTCGTTGTAGAACAGGTAGGCGATCAGGAAGGTCAACGTCATCGGGTAGTTGCGCAGGTCTCGCACCGTGACGATGAGCTGGCCGAAGCTGCGGCGGACCAGCCCGCCCCCGATCGGGGTCACCATCCGCGCGGGGCGATTGCGCAGCCGCACCACCGGGATGATGGTGAACGAGGCCCACCACACGGCGGCGCTGAGGAGGCAGACCCGGACCGCCATCTCCTTGCCCAACCCGAAGCTGTCGTGGCCGAGCACGAGGACCAGGTTGATCACGAGCAGCAGTCCGCCGCCGAGATAGCCGAACGCCCACCCGCGCGCCGAGACCGCGTCCCGCTCATCCTCAGTCGAGATGTCGACCAGGATCGCGTAGTAGCTGACCAGCGAGCAGCCGCACAGCAGGCTGGAGACCACCACCGCGACCGCACCGAGCTGCCAGTGGTCGCCGTGCAGGAAGAAGAGCAGGGACGCCACGGCAGCCCCGGACCAGGCGAACGTCGCCATGTGCCACTTCTTGCGGCCGCTGCGATCCACGAGCGTGCCGATCACCGGCAGCAGGAACGCGCTCGCGATCGTGGCGAAGGAGGTCAGGTACGACGGCAGCGAGCCGGCCGCCATCGGGATCCCGAGGATGTGCACCGCTTTGCTGCACGTGTCGTCGGCGCTGTTGCCGCAGCCGGCGGCCCGGCCAGCGACCGTGATCATCAGCGGACCGAAGAGCACCGTGAGGACCGTGGTGAAGTAGGCCGAGTTCGCCCAGTCGTACCAGTTCCACGCCCGCTGTTCGCGACGTCGTTCCAGTGGCGTCTCAGCTACGTCGATCACACTCACGGTGCCTCCCAAAGCCCCCGTACCGTCAGGACACTCTTCAGAATGTCGGTTCGGTCGGTCATCAGTCCATCGACACCCCGGTCCAGCAGGAGCTCCATCTCGGCGGGGTCGTCGATGGTCCACACGTGAACCTCGAGCCCGTTCGCGTGAGCACGCCGGATCACACCGCGCGAGGCGATGGTGAGGTGATGGCGGCGATGGGGGATCTGGAGGGCCATCGGCTTGAGCCGGCGCAGGGGCCGCGCCCACGGGCAGAGCACGTAGGCAGCGACCTCGTGCGGAGCCGCACTCGTCCTCACCCGCCCGCCGGTGATCCGCCGGAAACGCTTCATCTCCGCGTACGAGAAGGAGCCGACGACGACCCGGTCCTCCATCCCGCGCTCGGCGAGGAAGTCGGCGAGGGCCTGAGCAGTCCCCGGTGCCTTGAGGTCGATGTTGTAGCGGACGTCGTCGGGCAGGGTGTCCACGACCTCGGCCAGCGTCGAGATCCGCTCACCATCACCGAGACGACGGACGGCGATCTCGGCGTAGGTCAGCTCGGCGATCGCACCCGTCCCGTCACTGACCCGGTCCAGCACGGTGTCATGGGCGGCGACCAGTACGCCGTCCAGGGTGAGGTGGACGTCGGTCTCGATGTCGCGATAGCCGAGCGCCACCGCGTGCTTGAAGGCACGCAACGTGTTCTCGTGGTGGATCACCTCGGGGTGGAGGGCTCCACCGCGATGGGCGAACGCGCGCACAGGGCGGACCTGGTGCACGGTGCTCAGTTGCTGATGTCGCGGAACGGTTCGATCGTCGCGCCGAGCTCGTTGAGACGCTCAGCGAGATCCTCGTAACCGCGGGCGATCACGTAGGTCGACCGGAGCACGCTGGTGCCCTTGGCCGCCAGCATGGCGAGCAGGATCACCACTGCCGGACGCAATGCGGGCGGGCAGACGATCTCGGCGCCGGAGAAGTGCGAGGGCCCCTCGATCATCACCCGGTGCGGGTCGAGCAGCTTGACCTGTCCACCGAGCTTGTTGAGCTCGGTCAGGTAGATCGCCCGGTTCTCGTAGACCCAGTCGTGCAGCAGCGTCTGACCGCTCGCCACCGCGGCGATCACGGCGAAGAACGGCAGATTGTCGATGTTGAGCCCCGGGAACGGCATCGGGTGGATCTTGTCCAGGGGTGCGCGCAGCGTCGAGTGCCGCGTGGTCAGGTCGACCAGACGGGTCTGGCCGTTGGCGGCGACGTACTCCTCGGAACGCTCGTAGTGGAAGCCCATCTCCTCGAGGGTGGCGAGCTCGATCTCGAGGAACTCGATCGGCACCCGGCGGATCGTGATCTCGGAGTCGGTGACGATCGCGGCAGCGAGCAGGCTCATCGCCTCGATCGGGTCCTCGGCCGGCGCGTAGTCGACGTCGACGTTGATCTCGCTGACGCCGGTGACGGTCAGCGTCGTGGTGCCGATGCCCTCGACCGTGACGCCCAGGCGCTGGAGGTAGAAGCAGAGGTCCTGGACCATGTAGTTGGAGCTGGCGTTGCGGATCACCGTGGTGCCGGGGTGCAGGGCGGCGGCCATCAGGGTGTTCTCGGTGACGGTGTCACCACGCTCGGTCAGCACGATCGGGCGACCGGGGACGATCGCCCGGTCGACGCGGGCGTGGTAGGCGCCCTCGTTGGCCTTGACCTCGAGACCGAACGCCCGCAGGGCCGACATGTGCGGCTCGACGGTGCGCTCGCCGAGGTTGCACCCGCCGGCGTACGGCAGGTCGAAGGTGTCGGCACGGTGCAGCAGCGGACCGAGGAACATGATCACCGAGCGGGTACGACGCGCGGCTTCCTCGTCGACGCTGCCGAGCTGCAGGGTGCGCGGCGGGATGATCTCCAGGTCGTTGTCCTCGTTGAGCCACTTGGTCTGGACGCCGAGGCTGTTGAGCACCTCGATCAGCCGGTTGACCTCTTCGATCCGGGCGACCTTGCGCAGTGTGGTGCGGCCCTTGTTCAGCAGGCTGGCGCACAGCAGCGCGACACCGGCGTTCTTGGACGTCTTGACGTCGATCGTGCCTGACAGCGTGGTGGGTCCGGTCACCCGCAGGTGGACCGGGCCGGCACCCAACGACACGATCTCGGACTCCACGGCGGCACCGATCCGAGCGATCATCTCCAGCGTCAAGTTCTGCTGTCCCTTCTCGATGCGGTTGATCGCGCTCTGCGAGGTGCCCAAGCGCTCGGCGAGCTGCGCCTGGGTGAGTCCACGCAACATCCGGGCGTCCCGGATGAGGTTGCCGATGCGGTCTTTGTAGCCGTCAGACTGGATCGAAGTCGTCACCAGTCCACGGTAACTCACATGTGAGATACTGCCTAACATGCTCGCGACGACCCTCGAGGACATCCGCACCATCGACTTCCGGGAGATGCCCGACCCGGTGATCAAGGCTCCGACCGACGCCATCGTCAAGGTCATCGCCTCCTGCATCTGCGGTTCCGACCTGTGGCCGTTCCGCGGTGAGAACGGCCCGATCACGAAGCCGCAGACGATCGGGCACGAGTGTCTGGGGGAGATCGTCGCGGTCGGCTCCGAGGTCTCGAACTTCCGGGTCGGGGACCGCGTCGTGGTGCCGTTCGACCACTGCGACAACACCTGTGCGCACTGCCTCGCCGGCTCGCAGCAGTCCTGCGTGAACTTCGGGGTGACCACCAGTGGCCAGGCCGAGCTCGCCCGGGTGACCCAGGCCGACGGCTCGTTGGTGCGCCTGCCCGACCACGACGTCTCCCAGCTCCCGGACCTGCTCACCCTCTCCGACGTCTTCCCGACCGGGTACCACGCTGCGTTGAGCGCCGGCGTGACGAAGGGATCGACCGCCGTCGTCGTCGGCGACGGCGCGGTCGGCCTGCTCGGCGTGCTGTCGGCCCGGATCCTCGGCGCGGAGCGGATCATCGCGATGTCCCGCCACGAGCCGCGGCAGGCCCTGGCCCGCACCTTCGGCGCCACCGACATCGTCGCTGCTCGCGGCGCGGAGGGCGAGGCCGAGGTGATGGAGCTGACCGACGGGATCGGCGCGGACGCCGTCCTGGAGTGCGTCGGCACCGGTGCGTCGATGGACACCGCCTTCAACATCATCCGCCCGGGCGCCACCGTCGGGTTCGTCGGCGCGCCCCACGGCGTGACCCTGCCGGTGCGGACGATGTTCGTGAAGAACGCCCGTCTGGCCGGGGGGATGGCACCGGTCCGGCGTTACCTGCCCGAGCTGCTGCCGATAGTGCTCGAGGGCACGGTCAACCCCGGCCTGGTCTTCGACTCGACCCTGCCGATGTCCCAGGCCGCTGAGGGCTACCGGCAGATGGACGAGCGCGAAGCGATCAAGGTCTTCCTTCAGCCCTGAGGCTGCGCCTCGATTCAGCCCCGACGGGGCGCCGGGATCGCGTTCTCGGTGGCGGCACAGGCGCACTGCCCGTAGTCGCACGACAAGTACCGGTGCTCCTCATGGTCACAGCGAGAGCAGGCCGGCATCCGGGAGATGTGGATCCCAGCCTCCGTCGCTTCACAGTTGTCCCACATGCTTCTCAGATCGGCCTCGAGGGCCGGATGGCTAGTGTTTCTGCCATGTCGCTGGAGGAACTGGCCCGGATGCGCCGGATCCGTGACCGGATCGATCGGGAGTTCGCGCAGCCGCTCGACCTCGAGACGCTCGCGCACGACGAGTTCATCTCGTCGGGCCACCTGTCACGCCAGTTCAAGGCGGCGTACGGCGAGTCGCCGTACTCGTACCTGATGACCCGGCGGGTGGAACGGGCGATGGCGCTGCTGCGCCGGGGTGATCTGAGCATCACCGACATCTGCTTCACCGTCGGCTTCTCCTCGCTCGGCACCTTCAGCACCCGGTTCAGCGAGCTCGTCGGACGGTCGCCGAGCGCCTACCGTGATGCGGTCGAGGCCGGCGAGATGGACCTGCCGTCGTGCGTGGTGAAGGCAGTCTCACGACCGATCAGGAATCGAGAAGCGATGGGGCGCGGAGGCCAATAGCGTGGCTGACATGAATCTCACCATCCACACCACGTTCCTGCCGCAGACCGACCCGGACGCGGCGATCGGCTTCTACCGCGACGTCCTCGGCTTCGAGGTCCGCAACGACGTCGGGTACGGCGACCTGCACTGGATCACCGTCGGACCGGCCGACCAGCCCGACATCAACGTCGTCCTCGAGCCGCCGGCGATGGACCCCGGACTCAACGACGACGAGAAGCAGACGATCAACGAGCTGATCGCCAAGGGCACCTACGCGCGTCTCATCCTCGGAACCCCTGACCTCGACGGGACGTTCGAGAAGGTGCAGGCCAGCGGCGCCGAAGTGATCCAGGAACCCACCGACCAGCCGTACGGCGTGCGCGACTGCGCCTTCCGTGACCCGGCGGGCAACCACATCCGCATCAACCAGCTCTGAACCCCCGCACCAGGAGGCGCCCGTGAACCCCGCTGACTCCCATGAAGTGATCCGTGTGCGCGGAGCGCGCGTGAACAACCTCAAGGAGGTCTCGGTCGACATCCCCAAGCGTCGGCTCAGCGTCTTCACCGGCGTCTCCGGCTCGGGCAAGAGCTCGCTGGTCTTCGGCACGGTCGCTGCCGAGTCGCAGCGGCTGCTCAACGAGACCTACTCGACGTTCGTGCAGGGCTTCATGCCGTCGATGTCACGGCCCGACGTGGACCAGCTCGAGGGGATCACGACCGCGATCCTGGTGGACCAGGAGCGGATGGGCGCCAACCCGCGCGCCACGGTGGGCACAGCGACCGACGCGCACGCGATGCTGCGGATGCTGTTCAGCCGGATCGGGGAGCCCTACGTCGGTCCGCCGACCGCGTTCTCGTTCAACGTGCCCACCCGCAAGGCCAGCGGCGTGATGCAACGCGAGCGCGCCGACGGGCGCGTGGAGAAGAACGTGGTCAAGTCGGTCACCTACCTCGGCGGGATGTGCGCCACCTGCGAAGGCCGGGGGAGCGTCTCCGACCTGGACATGACGCAGATCTACGACGAGTCGAAGTCGCTGCGCGAGGGCGCGATCCTGGTGCCGGGCTACACCGCCGACGGCTGGATGGTCGCCTCGTTCATCGAGTCGGGGTTCATGGATCCCGACAAGGCGATCCGCGACTACACCAAGAAGGAGCTCGACGACCTGCTCTACAAGGAGCCGGTCAAGATCAAGGCCAAGGGCATCAACATCACCTACGAGGGGTTGATCCCGAAGATCCGGAAGTCGATGTTCAGCAAGGACATCGACTCCGTCCAGCCGCACATCCGGGCGTTCGTCGAGCGGGCCGCGGTCTTCGGCCGCTGCCCGTCCTGCGAGGGCACCCGGTTGAGTGAGGGCGCCCGCAGCTCGAAGATCAACGGTGCCTCCATCGCCGACGTGGCGCAGATGCAGATCACCGACCTGGCCGAGTGGCTGCGCGGGGTGGACGAGCCCGGCGTCGCACCGCTGATCGCCGGACTGCAGAGCCTGGTCGACTCCTTCGTCGAGATCGGCCTGGGCTACCTCTCGCTCGACCGCCCGACGGGGACGCTCTCGGGCGGGGAGTCCCAGCGCACCCGGATGATCCGGCACCTCGGCTCGGCCCTGACCGACGTCACCTACGTCTTCGACGAGCCGACCGTTGGCCTGCACCCGCACGACATCCACCGGATGAACCAGCTCCTGCTCGACCTGCGCGACAAGGGCAACACCGTGCTCGTGGTCGAGCACAAGCCGGAGACGATCGTGATCGCCGACCACGTCGTCGACCTCGGCCCCGGCGCAGGCAGCGGGGGAGGGGAGATCTGCTTCGAGGGCACGGTCGCGGAGCTGCGCGCCAGTGACTCGCTCACCGGGCGCCACCTCGACGACCGGGCACAGGTCAAGGACGTCGTACGGCGGGGGAGCGGGGTGATCGAGGTGCGCGGCGCCTCGACGAACAACCTGCGTGACGTCGACGTCGACATCCCGCTCGGGGTGCTGTGCGTGGTGACCGGTGTGGCCGGGTCGGGGAAGAGCTCGCTGATCCACGGTTCGGTCGCCCAGCGTGACGACGTCGTGTCGATCGACCAGAGCGCGATCAAGGGGTCGCGGCGCTCCAACCCGGCGACGTACACGGGGTTGCTCGACCCGATCCGGAAAGCGTTCGCCAAGGCGAACGGGGTCAAGCCGGCGCTGTTCAGCGCCAACTCCGAAGGCGCGTGCGAGACCTGCAACGGCGCCGGCATGATCTACACCGAGCTCGGCTTCATGGACACCGTCGAGACCCTGTGCGAGGAGTGCGGCGGTCGCCGGTTCCAGGCCGCGGTCCTGGAGTACACCCTCGGCGGGCTGTCGATCGCCGACGTCCTGGACCTCCCGGTCACCGCCGCTTTGGAGATGTTCTCCGCCGGTGAGGCGAAGACCCCGGCGGCGGCCAAGATCCTCGGGCGCCTCGACGACGTCGGCCTGAGCTACCTCCGGCTGGGCCAGCCGCTCACCACGCTGTCCGGGGGAGAGCGGCAACGTCTCAAGCTCGCGATGGCGCTGGCCGAGGAGGGCGACATCTACGTCCTGGACGAGCCGACCACCGGCCTTCACCTGGCCGACGTGGAAACGATGCTCGGCCTGCTCGACCGTCTCGTCGACGCCGGCAAGTCGGTCATCGTGATCGAGCACCACCAGGCCGTGATGGCGCACGCCGACTGGATCATCGACATCGGGCCGGGTGCCGGACGCGACGGGGGACAGGTCGTCTTCGAAGGAACGCCGGCCGACCTGATCAGCGCGAAGAAGCCCACCGTGACCGGCGAGCACCTCAAGGAGTACGTGGGTGACTGACGATCAACCCTTCTTGGTCCTCGGCATCCCACCCGGGAACGACACCGCGATCGTCGCAGCGGTCGCCGGGTCGCTCAAAGCGGCCAAGCGTCTCGTGCGCGCGCATGAGGGTGGCTTTCCAGGGTGGGCCTTCCAATGTGAGAGCTTCAACTACCGTCAGATCGACGGAAGCCCCGTAGCAATGCGAGCCATGGCGGCTGGCGAACAGTCCCCGATCCACGTCATGTGGGACGACGACGACTGCTTCGCGGTGTTCGACGAACGGGAGTCGATCGAGGCGGAGCAGGTTCAATGGCTCGCAGGCGGATCCACGGGAATCGAGATCGTCGCCGGAAGGACGAACGCCTGGCTCCTTGTTCCGGAGCCGGGCGTCGTCAACTGATCAGGCCGGCGTGCAGATGACGACCGGGATGTTCCGGTCCGTCTTCTCCTGGTAGCCGGCGTAGCCCTGGTAGGCATCGACGATCTGGGGCCAGAGGACGGTCTTCTCATCATCGGTCGCCTTGCGGGCGGTCCACGAGGACTCGACCCCGTCGAGCGTGATCGACACGGCCGGGTCGGCGAGCAGGTTGAGGTACCAGGCGGGGTGCCGGTCGTCGCCGCCCTTGGAGGCGACCAGGACCAGCCGGTCCGGTTCGGCGATCGGCGCGGTCAGCATGACCGTGCGTCGCTCCCCGGTCTTGCGCCCGACGGTGTGCAGCTCCAGGCTCGGCATCCCGCCGATCGAACCGAGCACCCGGCCGCCGCTGACCTTCATCACGACCTTGTGGGCCCGGTTCATGTTCTTGAGGAAGATGTCGAACGTCCGCTGACGCCGCGTGGGAGCACTCATGGGGCGCAGCCTAGGACAGGTCCGCCCCGGTGAGGTCGGCTCAGGCGACGCCTCGACCGCCGTCGAGGTCGATCACGGCGCCGGTCATGAACCCGTTCTCCATGCAGGCGAGGATCTGATGGGCGATCTCCTCGGGCTGGCCAAGCTGGCCCGTCGGGTTGAGCGCTGCGAGGTGCTCCACGCCGTCCGGGAATCCCGAGCGGAGCAACGGCGTGTCGGTGACGCCGGGGGAGACGCAGTTGACCCGGACGGGGGAGAGCTCGAGGGCCAGTCCCCTGGTCATCGACTCCAACGCAGCACACGCCGCGCCGACGACGACCCGCTGCGGTCGCGGACGGCGCCCCGCGAGTCCGGAAACAAAGGTGATCGAACCGCCGGGGGTGACGTCGGCCAGTCGTGCCACCCGGTACGAGCCCCAGAACTTGGAGCTGAAGATCTCCAACGCGTCGTCCATCGCGAGATCGCGCAGCGGCCCACCAGCTGGCTTGGCTGCCGTGACGACGACGTGGTCGTAGGGCGCCTCGTCGAGGAAGAACGCCTCGACCGAAGCATCGTCCGTGATGTCGATCTGTCGACCACTGCAGTCAGCACCGACGGCTTGGGTCGCCTCATCCAGCCGAGCTTCGTCGCGTCCAGCGATCACCACCGACGCACCCCGCGCCGCGGCCGCTCGAGCCACGGCGAGCCCGATGCCCGAGCTGCCTCCCACGACGAGAACACGCGAACCAACCAACGACGTCATCATGACGACACCTTTCGACCAGGACCTACTGAACGTTCGCTCAGGCTAACGAACCGGCCAACAAGTGGCACCAAAACTGGCGCTCCAGCGCTTGGCGGCCCGATTTTGGGGCCACTTGGCAGTCCGAAGGCCTAGCGTGCGGGCATGGCCGAGCAACCGAACCGCAGATCGCGGCGCTCAGGATGGACCTACTTCGCCATCTCGTTCGTGCCGATGATCACCTGGGTTCTCGTGACCCGGGACTGGGACACGCAACCGATGCTGATCGCCGGTGTCGCGTGCGCCATCGTCGTTGGCGCGGGCACCTGGGCGTACGGCACGTATGAGGAACGCCGAGCGAATTCAGTTCGCCGATAAGCGACATTATGTCAACTAACGTGCGGAACACCCTCCCCGCACCTGCCTGACATTGGGTAGCCGATCGACACGATCGCTCCCCACGAACGCCGGGAACGTACGACGGGCACGTGAGGCCCGGGAATCTCGGTTCGGGTACGCCGCGACGCGTCGGCGGCGTCGTGATGCTGATCGCCGTCGTCAGCACGACGGCCATGCTGAGCCTGACGACCCTGCGGCCGGCGGCGGCCTCACAGCGCGTCGATTCCTGGACCTGCCTCCAGGAAGGCTGTCCACGCTGGAGCGGCGACGAGGTGCTGCGCTGGAGCGTCGACCTCTCCGGTGCACCGGAGCCGCGGCGGGCCGTGCGCCAGATCAAGAAGGCGCTGGCGATCATCCACCGCTACAGCGGTCTCACCTTCACGCGTGTCTCGAGGAACGGCGATCCCGACCTGACGATCCGCTGGGGTACGGCGCCGAGGTACTCGTTGGCCGCGACCCGGGTCAGCAGCCTGGGCGGCGCCCGGGCCGTCACCGCCCAGATCGTCCGCGCGGCGATCACGTTGCAGCGACGCAACGACGGGACCCGCCGTGGCGTCCGTACGGCCGTCCTGATGCACGAGCTGATGCACGCCGTCGGGATCGGGCACAGCCATGACCGTCGGTCGCTGATGTACCCCGTGATGCGGGACTGGCGGCTCTCCCCCGGCGACCGCGCGGCACTGCGCTGGGCGGGTTCATCTGACAACTCGCACCCGTAACCGACCGCAGACCGCTACGTTAGGCCGCCGTGGACACCAAGCGGCTGGTCGGTATCGGAACAGGTCTTGCGGTCGTGGGCGGCGGGATCCTGCTCAAGACCCTGCTCGTCATCGGAGGATCCGAGGTCGCCGGAAGCGTCGCCGACCACGCCAACGACGCGAAGCGGGACGACACGGGCGCCGTCGTCAAGGCCGGTCGGCTCGATGCGATCTCCCTGCGGGCCGGAGACTGCTGGCAGGACGGCGCACTGGCGTCGACCTCCGACGCGATGTCCGACGTCGGCGAGGTCGCCGTGGTGCCGTGCAGCACGACACACAACGCCCAGGTGGTGGCCGTCCCGACCCATGACGGCACGTACCCCTCCTCCGACACCACCACGCAGTGGTGCTCGGACGCCCTGACGACCTGGTTCAGCGAGCACAAGCCCGCAGCGAAGAAGTTCCTGGACACCGAGCCCGACGCCGGCATCGCCTTCGTCATCCCCAGCGAGTCCGACTGGGAGGCCGACGGCCAGAATGCCGTGGTCTGCAGTGTCGAGGCGGCTGACGAGGCACTCGACTACCTCTTCCTGCTCTCCTGACCACTCCCCTTGCGCCGTTCGATCAACCGTCGTAACGTACAACTCGATGGTTGTAGATCAGCACGATGTCACGGACCGGATCTTCGGCGCCCTCGCCGATGCGACCCGGCGTGACATCCTCACGCGCACGACCCAGGGACCTGAATCGGTCTCAGGGCTGGCGCAGCACTACGCGATGAGCTTCGCTGCGGTCCAGAAGCACGTAGCGGTCCTGGAGCGCGCCACCTTGGTGACCAAGGAGCGGCACGGTCGCGAGCAGCTGGTGCGGGCGAACCTGCCCACCCTGCGCGCCGCGGCCACCCTGCTGGAGAACTACCAGCAGCTCTGGGAGCACCGTCTCGACGCCATCGCGGACATCCTCGACGAGGAAGGAACTGCGACATGACCGTCGTCAGCTCTCACCGTGACCCCGATGCACTCACCTTCTCCATCACGTCCGAATTCCCTGCCACTCCCGAGCGGATCTGGCAGATCTGGGCCGACTCGGCGCAGCTCGCCCGCTGGTGGGGTCCGCCGACCTGGCCGGCGACGTTCAGCCGGCACGACTTCGTCGTCGGCGGGACCAGCCACTACTTCATGACCGGGCCCGACGGGGACCAGGCGCACGGCGGCTGGGAGATCACCGCCCTCGAACCGCCGCACCGGCTGCAGTTCGTCGACGCCTTCGCCGACGCCGACGGCACCTTCCTCGACGACCCCGCGCCGATGCGCATCGACGTCGCGATCGACGAGGGCGGCCCGGGCACCCGCATGACGATCACGAGCACCTTCTCCAGCCTGGAGCACTTGGAGCAGGTCGCCGAGATGGGCATGGAGGAAGGCATGACCCAGGCGCTCGGCCAGGTCGACGAGCTCCTCGCACTCGGCGTCGGCTGACTCAGTCCAGCTGCGCCACGCGGTCGCGGATGATGCAGCCCTCTTCGTGGTCGTTGACCAGGCCCATCGCCTGCATGAACGCGTACGACGTCGTGGGGCCGACGAACCGCCAGCCGCGCTTGCGCAGGTCCTTCGACATCCGCTCCGACTCGGGTGAGGTCGCCCGCCAGATCGGGGGCGCCGGCTCGGGCCGGTAGGACCAGACGTACGCCGACAGCGACCCCTCCGCCTCGATCAGCTCCAACGCACGTCCGGCGTTGTTGATCGTCGCCTCGATCTTGCCGCGGTGCCGAATGATGCCGGCGTCGCCCAGGAGCCGCTCCACGTCGCCCTGGTCGAAGTCGGCGACCGTGGCGAGGTCGAAACCGGCGAAGGCCGCTCGGAAGTTCTCCCGCTTGCGCAGGATCGTCAGCCACGACAGCCCCGACTGGAACCCCTCCAGGCAGAGCTTCTCGAACAGCCGGGTGTCGTCGTGGACCGGGAAACCCCACTCGGTGTCGTGGTACGGCACGTAGTCCTCGGTCGACACGCCCCATCCGCATCGCAGCTCGCCATCAGGCCCCGGTCCCAGCATGCGGCGAGTCTAGGCAGTCCGCGCCGACATAACCCGAGGTTCTCCACAGCGTTGAACCGATGTGAAACGCGTTCTCGCCTTCGTCCTGGGTCTCGTGCTCGCCGGCTCCGTCGCCCTCCTGGCCGAGCCGGACCCGGCGGCCCGAGCGGCGACCGCGTCGGCGACCCCGGGTGGTTGGAGCGCTCGGGGCGAGCAGTACCCGAGCACGAAGCTGACCTCGGACCTCCCCGTGACGATGTCGGACGGCACGGTGCTGCGCGGTGACCTGATGGTGCCGGCCAGGGCCGACGGCACCGCCGTTCCCGGCCGCTGGCCGGTGATCGTCACGATCACGGCGTACAACAAGCTGGCCACGACCGGGAGCAGCTACCTGGTGAAGCGCGGCTACGCGACCCTCGTCGTCGACGCCCGGGGCACCGGTTCCTCCGAGGGCACCTGGTGCGCCTTCTGCGACCGGGAGAACAAGGACGGCGGCGAGATCCTCACCTGGGCCGCGCAGCAGCCCTGGAGCAACGGCTCGACCGGCATGTCCGGGGCGTCCTACCTCGGCATCGCGCAGATCTTCGCCGCCGCAGCGCAGCCGAAGGGTCTCAAGGCGATCTTCCCGATCATCCCCGCCGGCGACGTCTACCGCGACGTGGTCGCCAGCGGCGGGGCGGTCGACACCGGCTTCATGCCGCTGTGGCTCGGGATCGTGACCGCGACCGGGATCATCCCGCCGCAGGTCACCGCAACCGACCCCCGCTCGGGTCTCACCGCCCTGGCACAGCACCTGAGCGCGATCGGCACCTTCACCGGTCCCGTCCTGGCCCAGGCGCTGGCCGGTGCCGAGACGGCGTACGACGGCGACTTCTACCGCCAGCGCTCCCCCATCAACGTGATCGACCGGGTGAAGGTGCCCACGTTCCTCGTCACCGGTGAGTACGACCTGTTCCAGCGCGGCACCCCGATGCTCTTCGAGCGTCTGCAGAAGCGCGGCGTACCGGTGCACCTGGTCGACGGCCCGTGGACCCACATCGAGGCCGCCGGTGCCGCCGGCATCGAGAAGGCGGGGCTGGGCACCATCGACGAGCTCCAGCTGCGCTGGTTCGACCGGTACGTCAAGGGCATCGCCGACGCCGGCCTGGACCGCTCCGCGCCGATCTCCTACTACGAGCAGGGCACCGGCGCCTGGCGGACCGCGCAACGCTGGGTCGACCCCACCGACACCCGCGCCACCTCCCTGCCCCTCGCTGGCAGTGCCGGACCCGGTACGGCGGGCACGCTCGGCGTCGCGCCCCGGAGTGCCCAGACGAGCACCGTGCTGCCGATCCCGGTCGCCGGGCTGTGCTCGCGTTCCACCAGCCAGTGGACCGCCGGCCTGGCCGGTGCCACCCAGGTCTTCAACAGCACCTGCTTCGACTCGAACCAGGCGAACTCCCAGACCGGGGTCACCTTCGACACCGCTCCCCTGACCAAGGGGATGCCGATCTTCGGGCCGATCAACGCCCACCTCAACGTCTCCTCCAGCACCGGCGAGGGTCTGCTCTCCCTCGCGCTGGTCGACGTCGGACCGGACGGCTCGGAGTCGCGCCTCACCGGCGGGTGGCAGGTGATCTCGCACCGGGCGCTCGACCGGCCGAGGACGCGCTTCCTCGACGGCCAGGTCCTGCAGCCGTACCACCCGTTCACCCAGGCCGCCCAGGTGAGCGCGGCGCCCGGCGAGGTGGTGCCGGTCGAGGTGGAGATCTTCCCGACCGGTGCGAACATCCGCCCCGGCCACCGCTTGCGGCTGACGGTGCAGGCCGCCGACGTGCCGCACCTGACCCCGACGTTGCCCGAGATCGCCGCCGTCGCGTCGGTGCTGACGATCCACTCCTCACCGACCGCGCCGTCGTTCCTCACCCTGCCGACCCGCGACCGGCCGCGTGCCGGCACCCGGGTCCGACTGAGCCGGACGGCACGTCAGCTCGCCGTCGTCGTCGCCGGCGCCCACCAGGGCACGGTGCGGATCAGGCTCGACGGCCGAACGGTCGGACACCGGACGCTCACCGACGGCCGGGCACGGTTCCGGCTGCCGAAGGCACGCCCCGGTCGTCACGTGATCCAGGTGGACTACCTGGGTGGCGCGACCACCCAGCCGTCGACGGCGCGAGCGGTCTGGCGGCGGTCCGCTCCCTGAGTCCCGCGGCTCAGATCTGCTTGAGCCGCGGCAGCACGTTCTCGACGAACGACTCGGTCCAGGCCAGCGGGTCGCCGTTCTTCTGCGGCGAGACCGTCACCAGGCTGACGCCGAGCTTGGCGTACTCCTCCATCGAGGCCAGGAACTGATCGGGCTGCTCGACCGGGTCGAACGAGCCCCCGCCACCGACGGTCTTCCGGATCTCGTCGTAGTCGCGGCCGACGGCATCGCAGTGACCGCGGAGCACCTCGAGCTTGTGCGCGATCTCGTCGATCCCCTCGCGGGTGAAGAGGTGGCAGGCGTCGGCGTACTGCGCGACCAGGCGCAGGGTCTTCCGCTCTCCCCCGCCCCCGATCATGATCGGCATCCGGCCGCGCGGCGGCTGCGGGAGGTTGATCGTCTCGGTGAGCTGGAAGTGCCGACCCGCGTACGCGCCGTCGTCGTCGGACCACATCTGGTTGACGATCTGGAGCGCCTCCTCGAGCCGCTCGAACCGCTCGGCCAGGGGCGGGAAGGGGACGCCGAGGCCCGCGTGCTCCCGGTCGTACCAGGCAGCCCCGATACCCAGCCAGGCTCGGCCCCGGGAGAGCACGTCGACCGTGGTCGCGATCTTGGCGAGCAGACCCGGGTGCCGATACGTGACGCCGGTGACGAGCAGGCCGAGGTCGACGTTCGTGGTGATACCGGCGAGGTAGCCGAGCGTCGCGTACCCCTCGAGCATCGGCTCGAACGGACCACCGACCGGCTCCATCTGGAAGTAGTGGTCCATCACCGTCAGCAGCGAGACCCCGCCCTCGTCGGCGGCACGGGCGGTGTCCGTGAGCCGATCCGTCAGGTTCGTCTCCCAATCGGGATGGGTGAACGTGAAGTAGTGGATTCCTGCGTCCATACCGCCACCCTAGAACCGGACAGCAACTCCGGATAGCCCCTCCCCTAGGCTCATCTCGTGATCTCGCGCCTGTGCACCGTGACCGCCCTCCTCCTCGCGCTCGGCGGGCTCAGCGCCTGCGGCAGCGACGACTCGACAGCTGCCGACGCCAGCCCCAGCGCACCGTCGGGCACCTGCAGCTACCCGGCCGACGGATCAGAGGCGTCGGTCAAGGCGCCGCCCGCCGAGCCGACCAAGACCGGTGAGGTGCCGGCCACCCTCGCGATGACGAGCGGCGACGTCGCGATGACGCTGCACGCCGACGTCGCGCCGTGCACGGTGAACTCGTTCGTCTCCCTGGCGGAGCAGGGGTACTTCGACAACACGGCGTGCCACCGGCTGACCACCGGCGGCATCTTCGTGCTCCAGTGCGGCGACCCGACCGGCACCGGAAGCGGCGGGCCGGGCTACGCCTTCGACGACGAGCTCGACGGTGCCACCGCGACGAACGGCACCTACCCGGCCGGCACCGTGGCCATGGCCAACGCCGGACCCGGCACCAACGGCTCGCAGTTCTTCCTCGTCTACGAGGACAGCCCGCTCCCGCCGGCGTACGCCGTCTTCGGCACGATGTCGGCCGAGGGCCTCGCTGTCGTCAAGAAGATCGCGGCCGAGGGTTCAGACAACGCCAACGGCGACGGTGACGGCCACCCCAACGCCGAGGCGACCATCACCGGCGTCACGATCAGCTGAGGTCGCCCTCCTCGTAGATCACCGGGGTCTCCAGGGCAACGGTGCGACCGACGGTGCACAGCCGGTCCTGACTCATCTGGATCGCCGAGGCGAGCACGGCGCGGGCGGCATCGCCCGCCTCACCGGCCGGGAACGTGACGTCGAAGGTCACCCGGACCTGGTCGAGGTGGTTGCCGGACTCGTCGCGCAGCTTCGTGCCCTCGGCGGTGGCGGCGAACGTCTCGAACGGCGCCCGCTTGCCGGTGATGAAGTCGACGTCGAGCGCGCTGCACCCGACGACCGCGGCCAGCAGCAGCTCCACCGGGGTGAAGTCCGGGTCGTCGCCGTGACCCATGCTGATCACGCCACCACGGTCGTTGGTGGCCTTGAACCGGTGCTCACCCTGCTTGGTGAGTTCCACACGGCGCGGCGACGGGACTGGCTTCTGCTCGCTCATGGCTCAACATTAGGGTCGAGCCATGGTCGATCTCATGCCGAGCCTCAGCTTGACCCGCGACGAAGCGGTAGCCCGCAAGGAGCTGCTGGGGCTCCAGGCCTACGACGTCTCCCTCGATCTCGCCCGGGACGAGGCCACCTTCGGCTCCCAGGCCACGATCCGGTTCACCAGCGGCGACGGCACCACGTTCCTCAACCTGCGCCCCGTCACGCTGCACCGGATCCGCCTCGACGGCGCCGACCTGGACGTCGACCGTCTCGAGAACAGCCGGTTCCCGTTGACGCTGACGGCCGGAGAGCACCTCCTCGAGGTGGACGCCACGATGCCGTTCCGCAACGACGGTGAGGGGCTGCACCGCTCGGTCGATCCCACCGACGGGAAGCCCTACGTCTACGGCATGTCCTTCATGGACGCGGCGCCGACGATCTTCGCCTGCTTCGACCAGCCCGACCTCAAGGCGCCGTACACCTTCCAGGTGACCGCTCCCACCGACTGGGTCGTGCGCGCCAACGCCGCGGGAACCCAGGACGCCCCCGGACACTGGGTGTTCGAGCCGAGCCAGCCGCTGTCGACGTACTTCGTCACCCTGGTCGCCGGGCCGTACCACGTGATCGAGACCGAGCACGACGGGATCGCCCTCGGGCTGCTCGCTCGCGCCAGCCTCGCCACCCAGCTCGAGGAGCAGGCCGAGGAGATCTTCACGATCACGAAGCAGTCCTTCGACGAGCAGCACCGGCTCTTCGGGATCCGCTACGCGTTCGGCAAGTACGACCAGTGCTTCGTGCCGGAGTTCAACGCCGGCGCGATGGAGAACCCCGGCTGCGTCACGTTCCGCGACGGCCTGATCTTCACCTCGCGGGCCACCCGCGGCGCCCGGATCCAGCGGGCCACCACGATCGCCCACGAGCTGGCCCACCAGTGGTTCGGCAACCTGGTCACGCCGGCGTGGTGGGACGACCTCTGGCTCAACGAGTCCTTCGCGGAGTACGTGGGCAACCGGGTGACGGCCGACGTCACGCAGTACGACGACACGTGGACCGACATGGCCTACGCCCGGCGCCAGTGGGGCCTGATCGCGGACCAGTCCCCCACCACCCACCCGGTGGCCGGCAACGGGGCGGCCGACGCGCTCGGTGCCCTGCAGGACTTCGACGGGATCTCCTACTCGAAGGGGTCGGCGCTGCTCAAGCAGCTGGCCCGGACGATGGGCGACGAGGTCTTCTTCGCCGGCGTGAGGGCCCACTTCGAGGCCCACCGGTTCGACAACGCCACGCTCGCGGACCTGCTCGGCGCCTGGAAGGACGCCGGGGCCAGCGACCTGGACGGCTTCGCCGACGAGTGGCTCGTCACCCCCGGCGTCGACCGGCTGCACTGGGACCGCGACGCCGACCGCCTCGTCCGCACTCCCCCCGCGACCGCCTCGGTCGACGCGACCCCGGGGCGGACCCACCGCTTCCGGACCGCGGTCGCTCGCGACGGCGCCTGGAGCCTCGACGAGGTCACGGTCGACCCGAGCATCGACGCCGGCGGGACGCCGTACGCCGTGGAGGCCGACGCCGTGCTCCTCGACCCGCTGGAGGACACCTGGGCGGTGGCGGTTCCCGATCCCGCCACGGTCGAGGCGCTGGTCACCCTGCTGCCCCGGATCACCGACCGCCGGCTGACCGCCGGGGTATGGAACACCCTGCGCAGCGGGTTCTACAACGCCGCGGTCGACCCGGCCCGGATCATCGACATCGCCGTCGCGGCGCTCCCCCTCGACGACGCCGAGGACACCCCGCGTCGCACCTCGGGCTGGCTCAGTCGCCAGGTGATCCCGCTGGCGCCGGCCGGATCGGCCGACCGGCTGCACGCCGCGGCGCTCACGGCCGTCGGGGTCGAGGAGACCGGCTCCGAGCGTCAGCTGGCCGCCTTCCGCACCCAGATCGGCACCGCCAGCGACGCGGCCGAGCTCCGCGGCCTGCTCGAGACGGCCCCCGACGGCATCGTGGTCGACCGCGCCCTGCGGTGGCGCATCCTCACCCGGCTCGCCAGCCTGGGCCGGATCGACCGGGACGAGCTGGCCGCCGCCTTCGAGGCGGACCCTGCCGTCGACGCCAAGGTCGCCCTGACCGCGGCGTTGTGCTCACTGCCCGACGAGCAGGCCAAGGCGCACGCGTGGTCGATCTTCCTGGGCGAGACCGAGGCGTCGAACTACGAGATCACCGCGGCCGGCGGCGGCCTGTGGCAGGGCGGCCAGGAGGAGCTCACCGCTCGGTACGTCGACGCCTACTTCGACTCCATCGCCGGCACCGCCCGGGTCCGCAGCGGATGGGTGCTCGGGGATGCCGCCGCGGCCTTCTTCCCGACCGGCTCCGTCGCCCCGCGCACCTTGGAGCGTGCCCGGGCGACGATCGCCGATCCTGAGCTGGCCGGCCCGCTCCGGCGGCGGTTGAGCGACCTGACCGACGAGCTGCGACGCCTGCTCGCCGTCCAGGAACGCTTCGGTTCCTGACCCGTTCACCCCGGGTGAGCACTGGGGTCCCGGCGTGGGTCCCCGGTTCTGTCGGTAGGCGCTGCGAGACTTCGGCCCATGGGAGCGGAGTTGTTGGTGTTCATTGCCCTCGTGGTCGGTCTGGCCGCAGGTGCAGCAGTCGGAGCGATCGCTGGATCGGCACGGACGGCGGCCACGTGGAGCCGTCGTGTCGACGAGGCGAGCGCGACGGCCTCGACCGAGTTCGACCAGCGGTTCCAGATCCTCCAGGCGCGCCTCCAGTCCGAGGCCGCCGCGTCGACCCAGGCGGAGGTCGCTCAGGCCGAGGCGATGATGGCGGCCCGACAGGACGCCACGGTCGCCCAGCTGCTGCAGCACGAGAGCGAGATCCGTTCCACCACCGAGGCGGAGCTCGCCGCGGCTCAGGCGGCCCTGATCGGCATGCAGGAGACCGTCAGCGAGCTGCGCCAGCAGTACCGCGAGCTGTTGGAGGCCCAGCGGGTCACCGCGGCCGAGCGGGAGCGCACCGAGGCCGGCCAGGCCCAGGTGCTCAAGACCATCGCGCCGGTCGCGGAGCAGCTCGAGCAGATGCAGAAGCGCGTCCACCAGATGGAGGCCCAGCGCGCGGAGCAGCACGGCGAGCTCGCCCAGCAGATCCGGCAGACCCAGACCAGCGTTGAGGAGTCGCGCCGCGCCGCCGACAGCCTGGCCGGCGCCCTGAAGAACAACGCGGTCCGCGGCGTCTGGGGCGAGACCCAGCTGCGCACGCTGGTCGAGTCCGCAGGCCTGCTCCCCCGGGTGGACTTCTCGGTGCAGCACACGATGGAGGCCGAGTCGGGCGCCCGCCGTCCCGACATGGTGATCAACCTCGCGGGCGGGAAGCAGATGGCGATCGACGCCAAGGTCCCGTTCAGCTCCTTCCTCGAGTCCCAGCGTGAAGGGATCGAGGCCGGTGAACGACTCAGCCTGCTGCAGGACCACGCGCGCAAGGTGCGCGGTCACGTCGACGTGCTCAGCCAGAAGGGCTACTGGACCGGCCTCGACGCCAGCCCGGAGTTCACGGTGGCGTTCATCCCCAACGACCAGATCCTCGCCCTGGCGCTGGAGACCGACCCCTCGTTGATGGAGTACGCGTTCCGCAGCGGCGTGATCCTGGCGACCCCGACGAACCTGTGGGGCCTGCTCAAGACCGTGGCCTACACCTGGAAGCAGGAGGTCCTCACCGAGGACGCCAAGGTGCTCTTCGACCTCGGCAACCAGCTCTACGACCGGATCGCCACCATGGTGACGAAGATCGAGAAGATGCGCCGCTCGCTCGAGACGACGGTCAAGGACTACAACGGGTTCGTCAGCACGCTGGAGACCCGGGTCCTCGTCTCGGCGCGCAAGATCCACAACCTCGACGAGTCCCTGGTGCTCGGCTCCCCCGCCCAGATCGACACCACCCCGAAGCCGCTCACGGCCAGTGACTTCGACGCGCTCGCCGACGTCGAGCGGCCCGAGATCCCCGAAGGCGCCGACCGGATCACCCTCGAGGCCGTCCGGCTGGACGACTCCGAGGCGATCTGATCGACGCCTCCGGTCGCTGCTGAGTCCTACTCGGCGAAGGCCTCCACCGGCGGGCAGGCGCACACCAGGTTGCGGTCGCCGTAGGCGTTGTCGATCCGCGCGACCGGCGCCCAGTACTTGTCGGGGTCGATGCCGGTCGGGAAGACGGCCTCGGTCCGCGAGTAGGCCCGGTCCCAGTCGCCGACGAGTGCACGGGTCGTGTGGGGTGCACCGCGCAGCACGGAGTTCTCCGGGGTCCACTCCCCTGAGGCGACCCGGTCGATCTCGCCCCGGATCGCGATCATGGCGTCGATGAACCGGTCGAGCTCGGCCAGGTCCTCGGACTCGGTGGGCTCGACCATCAGCGTGCCGGCGACCGGGAACGACATCGTCGGGGCGTGGAAGCCGTAGTCGATGAGTCGCTTCGCGACGTCGTCGACCGTGACTCCCGTGGCCTGGGTGAGGGGACGCAGGTCCAGGATGCACTCGTGCGCGACCAGTCCCGAGTCGCCGCGGTAGAGCACCGGGAAGGCCTCACCCAGTCGAGCCGCGATGTAGTTCGCCGACAGCACCGCCGTCGCGGTGGCCCGGGTCAGTCCCTCGGCCCCCATCAGCCGGACGTAGGCCCACGAGATCGGCAGGATGCCGGCGGAGCCGTGCGGCGCCGCCGAGATCGGACCGATCCCGTCGCGACGCTCGACCTCCGGGTGCAACGGGTGCGTGGGCAGGTACGGCGCGAGGTGCTCGCGCACCGCCACCGGACCGACACCCGGGCCACCGCCGCCGTGCGGGATGCAGAAGGTCTTGTGCAGGTTGAGGTGCGAGACGTCGCCCCCGAACTGCCCGGGCTTGGCGTAGCCCAGCAGCGCGTTGAAGTTGGCGCCGTCGATGTAGACCTGGCCACCGTGGGAGTGCACGATCTCGCAGAGCTCGGTGATCCCCTCCTCGTAGACCCCGTGGGTCGACGGGTAGGTGACCATGATCGCCGCGAGGTCGTCGCTGTGCAGGTCGCACTGGGCGCGCAGGTCGTCGAGGTCGACCGTGCCGTCCTCGTGCGACTTGACCACGACCGCGCGCATCCCGGCCATGATCGCCGAGGCGGCGTTGGTGCCGTGCGCCGAGGAGGGCAGCAGGCAGACGTCGCGTTGACCCTCGCCGTTGGCCAGGTGGTAGCCACGGATGGCGAGCAGCCCGGCCAGCTCGCCCTGGGATCCGGCGTTGGGCTGGATGGAGACGCGGTCGTAGCCGGTCACCTCGGCCAGCCACCCCTCGAGCTCGGCGACCAGGACGGCGTAGCCGGAGGCGTCCTCGGCCGGGACGAAGGGGTGCAGGTCGGCGAAGCCCGGAAGGCTGATCGGCTCCATCTCGGTGGTGGCGTTCAGCTTCATCGTGCACGAACCCAGCGGGATCATGCCGCGGTCGAGCGCGTAGTCACGCCCCGAGAGCTGGCGCAGGTAGCGCAGCATCTGGGTCTCGGAGCGGTGCGCGCCGAAGACCTCGTGGGTGAGGAACGGCGTCCGGCGCACCAGGGCGTCCGGGATCGCCGACGCGGTGGTCCGGTCGAGCTCGTCGACGAGACCCTCGACGTCGGTGCCAGCCGGCACCGCACCGAACGCGGTGAGGACGCCGACGACCGTGGCCCGAGAGGTGACCTCGGAGGTCGAGAGCGCGACGGTGTCGGCGTCGACCAGACGGAGGTGGAACCCGGCGGTGCGGGCAGCCTCGACCACAGCCGCAGCCCCGCCCGGCACCGCGACGGTGATCGTGTCGAAGAACGACTCCGAGACCAGCGCGAGGCCGGCGCGACGCAGGCCCGCGGCGACCACGGCGGCGTAGCGGTGGGTGCGCCGCGCGATGTCGGTCAGGCCCTCGGGACCGTGGTAGACCGCGTACATCGCGGCACCGACGGCCAGGAGCACCTGGGCGGTGCAGATGTTGGAGGTCGCCTTCTCCCGGCGGATGTGCTGCTCCCGGGTCTGCAGCGCGAGCCGGTAGGCGGGCCGGCCCTCGGCGTCGATCGACACCCCGACCAGGCGTCCGGGCAGGTGCCGCTCCAGACCCTGGTGCACGGCCATGAACCCGGCGTGCGGGCCACCGTAGAAGAGCGGGATGCCGAACCGCTGGGCCGATCCGACGACGACGTCGGCACCGAGCTCGCCCGGCGACTCCAGCACCGTGAGGGCCAGCAGGTCGGCGGCGACGACCGCGAGGGCACCGCGCTCGTGGATCCGGGCGACCAGCGCACCGAGGTCGGGCAGCGACCCGTCCGCGGCGGGGTACTGGACGAGCACACCGGCGATCGAGCCCTCGGGGAGCTCGTCGGCGAGGTCGGCGACGATGACGTCGATCCGCATCGCCTCGGCACGGGTGCGCACGACCTCGATGGTCTGCGGCAGCGCGCGGGCATCGACCACGAAGGACCCGTTGCCGTTGGCCTTGTTGGCGCGGCGGACCAGGGTCATCGCCTCGGCGGCGGCCGTTCCCTCGTCGAGCAGCGAGGAGTTCGAGACCGGCAGACCGGTGAGGTCCCCGATCATCGTCTGGAAGTTGATCAGGGCCTCGAGGCGGCCCTGGGAGATCTCGGGCTGGTACGGCGTGTAGGCGGTGTACCAGGCCGGGTCCTCGAGCACGTTGCGCCGGATGACGGGCGGCGTGATGGTGGCGTGGTAACCCAGGCCGATCAGCGACTCCGCCGGGTTGTTGCGTCCAGCCAGCTCACGGGCCAGGGCGCTGACCGCCTGCTCGCTCATTGCGGGCGGCAGGTCGAGCTGCTCGTGGCTGCGGATGCCGGCCGGGACAGCGGCGGCCATCAGCTCGTCGAGCGAGCCGAAGCCGAGTCGCGCGAGCATGGTCTGCTCGGCCTCGGTGGTGACACCGATGTGGCGACGTACGAACGGGGACGCGGCGTCGAGCTCGGCGAGCGTGGGCGAGTCGGTCACTCAGACCTCCAGGGGCGTAGGGGTGATCACCCTCCCCCTCTGTCGCCCCGACGGTGGGACTTCAGACTCGCCATGTCCGCGCGGTCGTGGTGCCTGAGAGATTCCGGGGAGGAATTGCCCCTTCGGCGCCCGACTCGGGACTCTCCCGCGCGGCCTTCGTAGCAGCGCTGAGTCTAGCGCAGCCGATCAGCCGATCTTGCGGGCGGCCCGACGCGCGGCGAGTTCGTCGCCCTCGACGGACCCCGTGGACTCGTCGTCCGCGGCACGCTCGCTCGGCAGGGCCGACAGCGTGCCCTCGATCTCGCGCCACACGCCACCGATCGCGATACCGAACACGCCCTGACCGCCCTGGAGCAGGTCGATGACCTCGTCGTTGCTGGTGCACTCGTAGACCGAGGCACCGTCGCTCATCAGGGTGACGCGGGTGAGGTCGTCGGTGCCGCGCTCACGCAGGTGGGTGACGGCCGTGCGGATCTGCTGCAGGGAGATGCCGGCGTCGAGGAGGCGCTTGATCACCTTGAGGATCAGGATGTCGCGGAACGAGTAGAGCCGCTGGCTGCCCGAACCGCTGGCACCACGGACGCTCGGCTCGATCAGGCCGGTGCGGGCCCAGTAGTCGAGCTGGCGGTAGGTGATGCCGGCCGCGTTGCAGGCCGTCGGTCCGCGGTAACCCGCGTCACTGGGCAACGGAGAGACGTCATCAGTGAACAGCAGGCCCTGCTCGTCCGCTTCGGCGGCGGCCGCGAGTACCTCGGCGCTCTGGCCGTTCTCCTGCTCGTGCTCCAACACGTTGTCCTCCGTGAGGTCTACTCCGTTGAGCGTAACTCCGAAAGGGGAAGTCCGGGTCATCCCGATCAGGGAATCTCACCGGTGGAGTTACAACAGAGACACTTCACCGTAGGCCTCGTCCCCCATCGGGTCAAAGACCTTCCCGGCGTGTCGCAACCCTCAACCTCAGATTGAGACTCAGGGTTGGTGCCGAACCTGCTCAATCGGTGGAGAAGTCCTCCGGGCTGACGTGGTCGAGGAACTCGCGGAACCGCTCGACCTCCTCCGCGGCATCGACCTCGGGCGCCTCGGCGTCGGCCTCGTCATCGTCCCCGCCCTCGGGGATGTAGACCCCCGCCTCGGCGAGCACCCCGTCGGCACAACGGACCGGCGCGCCGACCCGCAGGGCCAGGGCGATCGCGTCGGACGGACGGGCCGAGACCTCGACGCCGTTGTCGAAGGCGACCACGGCGTAGAAGACGTTGTCACGGACCTCGGTGATCCTGACCTCGGCGACCTCGGCGCCCAGCGCGGTGATCACGTCTCCGAGCAGGTCGTGGGTCAGCGGTCGCGGTGGCACGACGCCCTGCTGGGCGAAGGCGATGGCCGTGGCTTCGACGGCACCGATCCAGATGGTCAGGTAGCGCGAGCCGTCGACCTCGCGGAGCAGCACGAGGGGCTGGTTCGAGGGAACCTCGACCCGCACCCCCAGGACGTCGACCTCACGCACGTCGTCAGCCTACGTCAGTGGAGAAGTCGGGGGTCGGGTCAGTCGCGGAGCGAGGACTTGAGCAGCAGTCCGTGCATCCGTGCCGTCAGGGCAGCCAGCGTCGCGCCCACCTCGTCGCTGTCGCGTCGCCCGCTCAGCGCCTGCCGGACGAGGTCGGCCTCACGGTCGGCAGCATTGCGGAACACGCGGAACGCCGCGGCGTGGAACCCGAAGTCAGCCAGGTCGCTCGCCGTCCGGACCAGCGAGAGGTCGTCGGTCGTGTAGTGCCCGGAGCGCGACGGAGTGACCACCTTGGCCGCCTCCAGCTCGGCCAGGAACTCCTCGGTCACTTCAGCCACCTTGAGGACTTCCTTCCGCGACAGGCGCAACGCGTCGCGTCGCTCGAACAGCTCCTCGGTGGGCAGCCCGTCCTCCGAGACGGACTCGACCGGCACCGTCGGAACGGTCACCTGCACGGTCGGCGGCTCGAGACCGCGGTCGATCGCGTCGAGGTGCTCGGCGATCACCTTCTTCGGGAGGTAGTGATCGCGCTGCATCGTCAGGATGTAGCGGATCCGGGCGACGTCGGCGTCGGAGAACTTCCGATAGCCGGCAGCCGTCCGCTCCGGCGCGATCAGCCCGTCCTCCTCGAGGAGCCGGATCTTGGGGATGCTGATCATCCCCGGGAACTCCGGGGCGAGCAGGTCGAGCACGCGCCCGATGTTGAAACGCTCAGCGTGGTCCGACGAAGCGTGTGCGACGCCGTACGACATCAGCTGGCGTGCCCCGCGTAGAAGACCAGGCGGAACTTGCCGATCTGGACCTCGTCGCCGTCCTTGAGGACGGCGCGATCGATCCGGTCCCGGTTGACGTAGGTGCCGTTGAGGCTGCCGGAGTCCGAGACCACGTAGGTCTGGCCGTCACGGTCGAACTCGGCGTGCCGACGGGAGACCGTGACGTCGTCGAGGAAGATGTCGCTCTCCGGATGGCGCCCGGCGTGCACCGTCGGCTGGTCGAGCAGGAACCTGCTCCCGGAGCCGGGGCCGCGCTGCACCACGAGCAGCGCCGAACCGGGCGGCAGTGCGTCCACCGCGGCAGCATCGACGGGAGCGAGCAACCGGTCGGAGGTCTCGGAACGGCCGTCGGCGAGGTTGATCGTCGTCGTGGCGTCCGAGCCTTCGGGCAGACGCGATCCGCACTGCGCGCAGAAGCGCGCGCCCTCGGCATAGGACGTCCCGCAGGATCCGCAGAACGGCATGTCGCCCCCTCCTTGATTCCTCGCCCGGGCCATCACGTTAGACGCCTGACCCTCAGGCTCACCGTGATGGTTTCCCCGAACTTACCAGCCCTCAGGCGTCGAGCGTCGCCTGATAGGCCACCGCGTCGAGCAGACCGTCCACGGCGCCGGCATCGGACGGCACGACCTCGAACAGCCAGCCGGCGCCGTACGGGTCGCCGTTGACCTGCTCGGGAGCAGCGTCGAGTGCGCTGTTGACGGCGACGACCTCACCGGTGACCGGCGCGTAGAGGTCGCTGACCGACTTGGTGGACTCGAGCTCGCCGACGGCGTCGCCGGCGTTGACCGTCGCGCCGACCTCGGGCAGCGAGACGTAGACGATGTCGCCGAGGGCGTCCTGGGCGTAGTCGGTGATACCGATCCGGACGGAGCCCGCGGCGTCGCCCGGGGTCCGCACCCATTCGTGCTCAACGGTGTAACGGAGGTCGTCGGGATAGCTCATGTGCCGACCCTACTGCGCGGAGTCAGTGGTCGTGGACGGCGGTGATGTCCAGGTTCGGCAATTTCGTGACGGTCACGGTGGCGCCGTCGTCCTCGAACTGGTCCTGAGGCCCGCGGGCGAAGGTCACCGCTCCGGCCAGGGTGGTCGGTTCACCGATCGCCTCGACCGTGTACGGCGGGGAGAGCACCGTCCCGTCGACGACCAGTCCACCGGGCACCTGGTCGATGTAGCTCTGGGCCACGAGGCGCTGGGATCCGTTGACCTGGATCGCCTCGGCCCCCACGGAACGCAGCTCCTCGATCAGGTCCAGGAAGCTGTCCATGTTGACGGCGGCCGTGTCCTCCACGATCCGGACCCGCACACCGGGGCCGGTCACGGGCACCGTGCCGGCCAGGATGCTGAGCGTGGTCACCTCGCTGCGGGCCTCCTCGAGGGCCGCCTGACGCTTGGACGTGCTGTCGCGGAGGTCGTCGCGAGCCTGCTCGAGACGGACGATCTCGGACTGCGCCCGCTGGGTGGTGCCGGCCAGGCCGTTGAGCACGTCGATCAGGTCCTGCTCCCGATAGCCGGTGAACGCGGTGTCCTGGTCGTTGGCGCGCACCTGGGTCACGGCGGCGAAGCCGACCAAGGCGAGCAGGATCCCGACCACGAACTGGGTCCGACTGGCTCGCCAGAACGCACCGCGGTCACGGGGCTCCTGGCCGGTCTCGGGACTGGTCTCGGGACTGGTCTCGGGCGTGGGCTCAGGCATGGAAGATGTGCCGCCGGATCGCGGCGACGTTGGTGAAGATGCGGATGCCGAGGACGACGATGACGCCGGTCGACAGCTGGCCACCGACACCAAGCTTGTCGCCCAGGAAGACGATGCCGGCCGCGATGACGACGTTGCTCAGGAACGAGACGACGAAGACTTTGTCGTCGAAGATCCCGTCGAGGTAGGCACGCAGCCCTCCGAAGACAGCGTCCAGCGCTGCCACGACGGCGATCGGAAGGTACGGCTCCAACGCCACGGGGACGTCGGGCTGCACGATCAGACCGATCACGACACCGACCACCAGACCGAGAGCGGCGATCACTGTTCCTCCTGCATCATCGACTTGGGTTGACGATCGACGGGCTTTGCATACCACAACCGCAGCCGCGAAGCGGGAGCCGCGGGCAGTGCCCGTTCGCCCACGGTGTGGATCTGGACCCCCATCCCGACCTGGCCGGCCAGGGCGAGGAACTGGGCACCGGACGTCGAGGAGCGGAACTTCTCCTCCATCGACCCCGGGCCGACGGCACTGACGGTGTACGGCGGCGACAGCGACGTCCCGTTCAGCCGGATCACCTCGGCCGAGTTGCGGAACGCGCTCAGCGCCGTCAGCCGCAGGCCGTTGACCGCGATCGCCGTCGCTCCCCCGCCCCACAGTCCGTTGACCACCAGCGCGAGGTCGCTGTCGCGCACCATCCCGCTCTCGCTGCCCGAGGTGCTGTCGCGCACCACGACGTCGAGACCGTCGCCCCGTACGCCGGTCCACCCGGTGCTGACTCCCAGGGTCTCGACGAGTCGCTTCTGGGCCGCGAGCTGGACTCCCAGCTTCCGGTTCGCCTCCCGAGCCATCTCGTTGGAGCGCTGGAGCTCGTTGATCCGCTGCTGCTGGTCCAGCGCCGTGGCGCGCCGCTGCTCGATCCGCGAGATCAGCTGCTCCCGACCGGCCGAGGCCACGTCACTGTTGCGGGCCGTCTGCACCGCGGCGACGGCGAGGAGCCCGCCGAAGAGGGCGACGACCGTCAGCGCGCCGATGTGGCGCCGACGACGGTGCGAGTGCGGGTGCTCCGCGTCCTCGGTGTGGCGGCGCTGAGCGACGACCTCGTAGTCCTGGTCCAGCGACTGCTGGGTCAGCACGACCAGCAGTGGAGGAGGCGGCGGAGGACCGGACGTCACCGGAGGCCGTCGCGGCGGACCAGCAGGTGACGGAGGTCCGGGCCGCGTTCGATGACGACGGCCCAGGAGAGCCCTGCTCCCCACCAGCACAGCGCCCAGCCGAAGACCCGACCCAACGAGCCGAGGGCACTGTCGCCGGTGGCGAAGGCCACCAGCAGCATCCCCGGCCCGAGCAGTCCGGCGCTGACCAGCATCACCGGTGCGGGGCCGAACCGGCCGATCCCGCTGCGACTGCGGCCGAACAGCATGGTGGCGGCGACCAGGTCGCGCACGATCACCAGTGCGGCGAACCACCAGGGCAGGCGATCCACCAGCGCGAGCACGAGGGCGAGGGTCGACAGCAGCGCGCGGACGCCCACCAGCCAGGCCATCGGTCGAGTCACGGCGTCCACCCTAGTGCCGCTGACGGGTCGCCGTGCGCAGCGTCACGGATCTCGCCGACCAGCTCTTCGATGACGTCCTCCAAGGTGGCCACCCCGAGCGTGGTGCCGTCGTCGGCGACCACCCGTGCCATGTGGGAGCCGCGCCGCTGCAGGGTCTCGAGGGCGTCGTGCAGCGAGTCGTCGGGCCGGACGGAGGCGAAGGGCCGGATCCACTTCGGGTCGATCGGACGCAGCCTGCGTGCCGTGTCGGGTTCGAGGACGTCCTTGATGTGGAGGTAGCCGACCAGCTCGTCGTCCTCGGCGACGGGGAACCGGCTGAACCCGGTAGCACCGCACAGCTCCTCGACGTCGGCTCCGGTCGCCCCACGCGGGACCGTGGCGAGTCGGGCTCGGGGCATCAGGACCGCCGTCACCGTCTTCTCGGTGAACCCGAGGGCACCCGCGAGCCGGTCGTACTCGTCCTCGGCCAGGAGTCCTTCGCCGCGCGACTCCTCGACCAGCACCGCGACCTGCTCGAGGGTGAAGGTCGACTCGACCTCGGCTCGCCGCTCCACCCGGATCAGGCGCAGCGCCAGGCTCGCGATCGCGTCGAGGGCGAGGATGAGCGGGCGGAGCACCCGGACCAGGCCGAGCATGGCAGGCGCCAGCAGCAGGACGGCCCGCTCCGGGCCGGCGAGGGTGAGGTTCTTCGGCACCATCTCGCCCAGGACGACGTGCAGGTAGGAGACGAGCGCGAGGGCGATCACGAACGAGATGGGGTGCACGAGCTCGTGCGGGGCGTGCACCGCCTCGAGCAGGGGGGAGATCAGGTGCGCGATGGCCGGTTCGGCGACCGCACCGAGCATCACCGAGCAGACCGTGACGCCGAGCTGGATCCCGGCGACCATGGCGCCGATCTGCTCCATCGCCACCAGGGTGGATCGGGCCATCCGCGAACCCTCCTGGGCCAGCGGCTCGATCTGGCTGCGCCGGGAGGCGATCAGGGCGAACTCGGTGGCGACGAAGAAGGCGTTGCCGGCCAGGAGCACGACGGTCAGGAGGATGCCGACGACGGGACTCATCCGATTCCCCCGTCGTCAGCACGGTCCAGGACCCGGAGCGCGACCCGGTCCACCCGGAGTCCGTCCATGTGCTCGACGACGAGAGTCGCCAGGCGTTCGAGGACGGCATCCGGGTCGCTGCGGTCCGGGACGACGACCTCGGCGACGTCGCCCTTCTGCGGGATCCGTCCGAGGGTCTGCATCACCAGACCGCCGACGGTGTCGTACTCGTCGCCCTCGGGGAGCTCGACCCCGGTCAGGTCCTCGACCTCGTCCGGGCGGAGCAGACCGCTGATCGACCACGAGCCGTCGCGACGCAAGCGGGCCTGAGCGCGGATCGAGTCGTGCTCGTCGGCGATGTCCCCGACGATCTCCTCGATCACGTCCTCCAACGTGACGATGCCGGCCTGACCGCCGTACTCGTCCACGACGACGGCGAGCTGGAACCCCTCGGTCCGCAGCAGGGCCAGCAGCGGGTCGAGGCGCAACGTGTCCGGGACCACGACGGCCTTGGCCATCAGGTGCTTGATCCGGGTCGTCGACCGCTCGTGGACGGGCAGCGCGACCGCGTGCTTGACGTGCACGGTCCCGACCACCAGGTCGTCGTCATCGAGGACCGGGAACCGGGAGTGGCCGGTCCGCCGGGTCAGCTCGATCACCGCCTCGGCACGGTCGTTCTCGTCGAGGCTGTGGGTCCGGATCCGCGGCGTCATGATCTCGCCGGCCGTCCGGGTGCCGAACTCGACAGCACGCTCCATCAGCTCGGCGGCGTCGGCGTCGAAGACCCCTTCATCGGCGCTGCGCTGGATCAGGGAGGCGAGCTCGGCCGAGCTGCGGGCCGATCGGAGCTCCTCCTGGGGTTCGACCCCCAGCCGCCGGACCAGGGCGTTGGCCGAACCGTTGAGCAGCCGGATCGGAGCGGCGTTGATCGCGGTGAAGGTCCGCAGGAAGCGTTGCGTGGCCAGGGCGGTCCGCAACGGCAGGGAGAGCGCGACGTTCTTGGGCACGAGCTCGCCGAAGACCATGGTGAGGACCGTCGACCCGATCAGACCGACGGCGACCGCCAACGGCTTGGGGTCGATGAAGTTCGAGACCGCCGGTTCGGCCAGGAATCCCACGCCCAGGTTGGTCAACGTGATGCCGAGCTGCGCCCCGGAGAGCTGGGTGGACAGCCGGGCGAGCGCGACCTGGACACCGATCGCGCCGCGGTTCCCCTCCGCAACTCCGGCATCGACCTGCGCCCGGTCGACCGTGACCAACGCGAATTCGGCGGCGACGAAGATCCCGCACAGGCCGATGAGAACCAGGGCGAGCAGCAGGAGGAGGACATCGGTCATGGGCGCGGCACACTCTACGGGGTGGTGAGTGCGGCGACGGCGGCGCGGTTGGTCTCGAAGGTCCGGGCGTCTCCGAGCAGCTCGAGCCGCTCCAGTCGGGCGAGCGAGTCGGGTCGGACCCGGCTGAAGGCGAGCTCCACGTCGTGCTCGCCGAGCCAGTCCTTGAGCGAGGCGAACGCTTCGGCCGCCGTCACGTCGATGTCGGTGACGGCCTCCATGTCCAGCACGACGTGACGCACCGGTCCCCCACTGACCGTCTCGGTGACCGCGTGCTTGACCGCCTCGCTCAACGTCGTCCCGTTGGCGAAGAACATCGGTGCGGCCATCCGGATCACCACCACGCCCGGGGCGGTCGTGGTTCCGATCGCGGCGCCGTCGAGCAGCGACTGGGCCGGCGAGTCGCCGGGCGCGAGCACGTCGATCGGTGGACGCGCGGCGCGCTGGGCGAGGTTGATCAGCGCCAGCAGGAACGAGACCACGATCCCGGCGATCGCTCCCACGAAGAGGGTGACCACGAAGCAGGCCATGGCGATCGCGAACTCGACCCGGTCGAGCCGCCACAGGTCACGGAGCTCGGGGACACCCAGCAGCGGAAGCACCGCGACACCCACGATCGCGCCGATCGCCGGCGACGGCACGTCGGCCAGGAGGGCGGTGCCGAAGAGCAGCAGGAGCAGGGTCCCCGCAGCGAGGACGAGCGACGGCAGCTGGGTCCGTGAGCCCGCCTGGTCCATCGCCGCCGTCCGCGACGTCGACGACCCCACCGCGAAGCTCCCCGACAGTCCTGAGGTGATGTTGCCCAACCCGAAGGCGAAGAGATCCCGGTTGGGCTCGGTCCGGTAGCCGTGCCGCTCGCCGTAGGAACGCGCCACCAGCAGCCCCTCGGCGGTCGTGACCAAGGTGAGTGCCACTGCGGAGGGAAGCAGCGCCACCCACTGTCCCCAGCTGATCGTCGGCCAGGCCAGGTCGGGCGGCCCGGCCGGAACGTGGCCCAGCACCGCGACGCCGTGCGCCGCCAGGTCCCAGACACCGACGGCGACGGTCGAGCCGACCAGGACGATCAACGCCCACGGGACCGTCCGTGCGAGCCGGCGCCCGGTGAGCAGGACGACCACTCCCGTCAGGGAGATCAGCACCGACGGACCGTTGATCGTGTCCAGTCCGGAGATGAGGTCGGTGAGCTTCTCGACGAACTCACCTCCGGAGTCGATCTTGACCCCGAGCATCTTCGCGACCTGGCTGAGCAGGATGTCGAGCGCCAGCCCGCCGACGAACCCGATCAGGATCGGCTTGGAGAGGAAGTTGGCGAGGAACCCGAGCTTGAAGCCGGCGAGCAGCAGGAACAGGAGGCCGCTGAGGATGGCCTGAGCCACGGCGAGCTCGAGGTAGTCAGCGCTCCCCGCAACCGCCAGCGCGCCCACCGATCCGGCGACCACCGCAGCCGCCGCGGCATCCGGCGAGGCGACGACCTGCCGCGACGAGACCGTCAGGGCGTACACCACCGTCGGGATCACCAGCGCGTAGAGACCGGCGGTCGGCGGGAGCCCGGCGATCTGGGCGTAGCCGATGTTGAGCGGGATCGCGATCGCCAGCAGGGTGATGCCGGCCGTCGCCTCGGTGAGCAGGTTGCGGCGCGAGAGCCCGGGAAGAAGCGTCACGAGAGCGGCCCCCTGCAGCATGGTCGGCGGGTCAGTGCTCCCACAGTAGGGCGTGCCCCAGGACAGGTCGGCTACCTCCTCGGTAACCTGCCTGCGTGTCCGAACCGACTCCGGAGCAGCTCGCGCTGCTGGAACGAGGACTGAACGTCCTGCCTCCGCGGTTGCGACGCATCGCCGACTGGATGTTGGCGCGCTGGATCGGACGCATCGGACTCGGGTTCGCCTGGGGTCTGCAGCGGATCGAGA
Organism: Nocardioides sp. JCM 18999; assembly: GCF_055391175.1. NCBI lineage: Bacteria > Bacillati > Actinomycetota > Actinomycetes > Propionibacteriales > Nocardioidaceae > Nocardioides > Nocardioides sp. JCM 18999. Next base: position 1,448,575 of record NZ_AP043887.1, on the reverse strand, counting down.
TCTTCGACCGTTCGATGGCGATCGCGGCCCAGGTCTTCACCTCGATCTTCCCCGTCCTGATCGTCACCGCCACCTGGTTCGGCGACACCGACCACCTGTTCGCCAACTCCCTCGGGATCCCCGCGGGCGCAGCCGATGCGCTCTCCGTCGCTCTGAACGACAGCTCGTCCAGCAGCTTCGGGGTGATCGGTGCGATCATCGTGCTCGCCTCGGCGACCAGCCTTTCCCGGGCCCTGGGGCGGGCGTTCTCCACGATCTGGCACGTGCCCAAGCCGAAGTACAACGTCAGCTCCGCGTGGCGGTGGGTGGCGGTCGTGCTGGCCCTGGCGATCACCTTCGTCGTGCTGCGTCAGGCGAAGGCTTGGACCAACGACCTCCCGCCGCCGGAGCTGTGGCTGGTCATCGTGCTGGGGATCCTCTACGCCGGGATGGCGATCCTGATCCCGTTCGTGCTGGTGATGGGCCACGTCAGCGTGCGCGGGCTCCTGCCCGGGGCGCTGATCTTCGCGATCGTCATGGTCGCGGTCAGGCCCTTCGCCGACATCTGGCTGCCGCACGCCCTGCAGACCAGCGCGCTGCGGTACGGCGCCATCGGCGTCGCCTTCACCTACCTCGCCTGGTTCTACCTGGTCTCGTGGATCTACCTCGCCGCAGCGGTGCTCGGGAAGGTGATCATCACCGACCCCGGGAAGATCGGGACCTGGCTGGCCGGGCCGAAGCCGCTGATGCGGGAGTTCCCCCACCGAGGCGAGCGTCAGTCGTTCATCTCCGCCGGCACGTCGCGGGAGTAGGCCTCCCAGGAGGACAGGATCGGGCCGGACACGTCCCAGTCCGCCGGCGGTTCGAAGTAGTCGGCGTGGTGGCGCTCGATGTAGGCGCGGATCTTCGGCGGTACGTCGTCGAGTCCACGGATCGTCTTGCGGCTGTGCAGCCGCCCGGTCATCACGCCGTTCTCCAGCCCCGAACCGCCCATCCGCATCCAGGGCCAGAACGGCGAGACCCGGGAGAAGCCGCCGCGGAAGTGCGCCGAGGCGAGATCGCGGTCCTCGAGCTCCGTGCGCGAGGTGTAGATCACGAAGTGCTCCGACGGGTTGATCGTCTCCCCGGTCGACGAGCGCGGCCAGCGCGCCGGAGTCACCGGGTTGGGGTACTCGTGGGCGTAGTCCCACTCCAGCAGCACCTCGTCGCCGTACGTCGCCCACGGCAGGAGGAAGGGACGGGTGCCGTCGTCGGCCACGTCGACGTTCTCGTTCATGTCGACCCCGTGCTCCTCGGCGTCACCGACGAAGAGCCTCGGCATCTCGAGGGTCAGCTCGCCGCCGATCCTGTCGTTGAGGAACGCGAAGACGTCCACCCGCTCACCGGTGAAGGGGTTGTCCCAGGACTCGATCACGTCGCCGGTCGCGAGGTCGTAGAAGAAGCCGGTCTCCTTGCCGCGCATCTGGAGTCGCTCGGCCGATCCCTCCCCCACGAACCGGACCTTGGTCAGGCCGGTCCCGGCGTAGCCGAACAGCGGCTTCAGCCGGGCGGTGCCGAGCGAGGCGTACATGGCGCCGTGGAAGGTCGAGATCACCGGATCCTCGCTGAACGTCCCCCAGGTCTTGCCGAAGGCGTAGAGGTTGTCGCGTGCCGAGGCGGCGAGGTCGAGCGCCTCGCCCTGCTGCCCGCTCACCTCAGGCCCGCCAGCTGACGACGTCGCCGAGCGGGGCGCGGGCGGTGCGGAACCCGTTGACCGGGTGGGACTCGTCGGCGTACCCGAAGGAGACACCGAAGACCACCCGTTGGTTCTCCGGCAGACCGAGGTGCGCGCGGAGGAACGGCGCGTAGCCGGCGAGCGCGGCCTGCGGGGCGGCCGCGATCCCGAGGCTCTGTGCCGCCAGCAGGAAGCTGTTCAGCCACAGGCCGCAGTCCACCGCGGCGTAGACACCGAGGCTCTCGTCGCAGGTCACGATCGCGACGTGCGGGGCGTCGAAGAGGGCGAAGTTGCGGAGCATCTGCTGGAGCCGGCCCGCCCCGTCCGCCTGGGCGATGCCGACACTGTCGTAGAGCTGCGCCCCGCACGCGCGCCGTCGATCCTGGAAGACGCCCGTGTAGGACTCGGGAAAGGCGAAGTCGGGTTCCATGGCAGAGGTGAGCACGTGGGCCGTCAGCGCCTCGCGCAGCCGGTCGGTGGCCTCACCGCTGATCACCTCGACCTGCCAGGGCTGGGTGTTGCACCACGACGGGGTGCGCTGCGACACCGTGAGCAGTCGCTCGATGTCGGCCTCCGCCACCGGCTTCGGGAGGAACTGGCGACACGTGGATCGCTCCTCCAGCAGGCTCTCCAGGACGGCGAAACGGTCATCGGTCATGGGCACAGACCCTAGGGGAAGCATCGGCTCGTAGAAGGGTGGACGGTTGAGATCGTCGGCCCGCGGGTACCGCACCGTCATGACACCCACCCGCACGGCGACCTCGAAGTCGACCACGAAGCGCCAGACAGGCGGTCCTGCAAGCGCACCGGGTGGTAGGGCGGCGTCGCTGCTCTACAAACCCTGGGGACTGGTGGCGGGCATGCTCGGCGGGTTGATCGCCACGCAGATCTTCCAGCAGGTCTGGAAGCGGATCGATCCGAGCAACCCCGATGATCCGCCGAAGCCGCTGCAGTCCGAGACGCGACTGCGCACCGTCCTCCTCGCCGCCGCGTTGCAAGGTGCCATCTTCACCGTCGTCCGGGCCCTCATCACGCGCGGCGGCGCCCGCGTCTTCGAACGCTGGACGGGTGAGTGGCCGGGCGAATGAGGGCCGACGCCGTGGGTACTGACTCCGCATGGCACCCGAACAGAGCCCGACCCCGACGACGACCGACGCCGGGATCCCGGTAGCCAGCGATGAGCACTCGCTCTCGGTCGGACCGGACGGCCCGCTGCTGCTTCAGGACCACTACCTGATCGAGCAGATGGCCCAGTTCAACCGGGAGCGGATCCCGGAGCGGCAACCTCACGCCAAGGGCGGCGGTGCTTTCGGCCGTTTCGAGGTCATCGGCGACGTGTCGGCGTACACCCGTGCTGGGCTCTTCCAGCCCGGCACGGCCACCGACGTCCTGGCCCGGTTCTCCACGGTGGCCGGCGAACGGGGCAGCCCGGACACCTGGCGGGACCCGCGGGGGTTCGCGCTGAAGTTCTACACCGACGAGGGCAACTTCGACCTGGTCGGCAACAACACCCCGGTGTTCTTCCTGCGCGACCCGATGAAGTTCCAGCACTTCATCCGCTCCCAGAAGCGGCGGTTGGACAACAACCTGCGCGACCACGACATGCAGTGGGACTTCTGGACGCTCGTTCCCGAGTCGGCGCACCAGGTGACGTGGTTGATGGGTGATCGCGGGATCCCGCGGACCTGGAGACACATGAACGGCTACTCCAGCCACACCTACTCCTGGATCAACGCGGGCGGGGACCTGACCTGGGTGAAGTACCACTTCATCTCCGACCAGGGCATCGAGTTCTTCACCCAGGACGAAGCCGACCAGATGGCGGCCGTCGACACTGACTACCACCAGCGCGACCTGTTCGAGCACATCCGTGACGGGGAGCCGCCGTCCTGGACACTCAAGGTCCAGCTGATGTCGCTCGAGGAGTCGAAGACCTACCGGTTCAACCCGTTCGACCTGACCAAGGTCTGGCCGCACGGCGACTTCCCGCTGCACGAGGTCGGTCGGCTCACCCTCGACCGCAATCCGACGGACTACCACACCGAGATCGAGCAGGCGGCGTTCGAACCGAACAACGTCGTGGCCGGCACCGGGCTCTCCCCGGACAAGATGCTGCTCGCCCGCGGGTTCAGCTACTCCGACGCCCACCGCGCCCGACTCGGGGCCAACTACCGCCAGATCCCTGTCAACGAACCGAAGTCACCGGTGCACAGCTACTCCAAGGACGGGGCGATGCGGGTGCGGAACGCGTCCGACCCGGTCTACGCCCCGAACTCGTACGGCGGACCGTCGGCCGATCCTGGGCTGACCGACGACGGCGGGCTCTGGTACTCCGACGGCGACATGGTCCGTGCGGCGTACACGCTCCGCGAGGCCGACGACGACTGGGGCCAGGCCGGGACACTGGTCCGTGAGGTGCTCGACGACGCGGCGCGGGACCGTCTGGTCGACAACATCGTGGGGCACCTGCTCAATGCGGTGAGCGAGCCGGTCCTCGTGCGGGCGTTCGAGTACTGGCGGAACGTCGACGGCGATCTCGGGTCACGCGTCGAAGCAGGCGTCCGTGCGAAGCAGGGTCAACTGGATCCCAAGGCTGAGAAGCAGTCCAACCCGGCTCGGACGAGCATGCAGGAGAAGGCTTGATCGAGCCGCAGCGCGAGGCTCACCTCACCCATCCGCTTCCCTGACGGGTCCGTCGATCGGATCGAGTGCCCAGCGCCCGCCATCGGTGCGGATCAGATTCCGGGCGAGTGGGATCTGGTGAGAGGCGCTCTCGAGGATGTGCATCTGGTAGCCGCCCGTGTTGACGAAGGCCACCAGGTCCCCGACGGCCACGCCAGCAGGGAACGAGAGGCGTCGCCAGGTGAGGAGCTCGGCTTCGATGCAGTAGGCACCGACGAGGAACCCTTCGCCGGCCTCGCTGCGCGGTCCCTCATGGGTCGGCACCAGGATCGGGTCGACGAGGAAGTCGTCGGCCGCCGATCGGCACTGGGTCCGGTTCATCGCCAGGCCGATCAGCCAGGTCCGGTCGGCCTGCTGCTTGCGGTACTCGACCCGGGCGACGGTCAGACCACTGCCGTCGGTCAGGGCGCGTCCGGGCTCGCAGTGGAGCTCGACGCCGGCACGGTTCAGCCAGTCCGCTGCGGTCCTGCCCTGGACGCGAGTGGTCAGGACCTGGTCGAGCCAGGCTCCCCGGACCGGTGTCTGCCAGGCTGGATAGACCTTCCCCAGCTCCCGGTTGTTCCAGGTGAGCCGGTCGGCGCCACGGTGGCGGCGCCAGAACTGCGTCCATGCCATCTCGTCGTCGAGGTAGCGGATCGGAATGCCGCCTCCCATGTCGACGTAGGTCGGCCGATGGCCGTGCCTGCGCGCGGCCTCGACGAGCGCGAGGGCTTGGACGATCATGACGGCGCGCTCGTCGGGGTCGTACCCGTCGAGGTGGAAGTGGATCCCGTCGAGGCGAAGGTGGTCCCAGTCGCTGTCGCTGGCGATGAGGTCGAGGAGCTCGGCGTCCGGCTGGCCGAAGCGACTCGGATTGACTCCGTCCAGCGCCGGTTGGAGGCGGAGCACGACCGGGACCGGATTCGCAGGGGGCGCGGCGGAGACGATGGTGTGGAGGAGGTCCAGCTCGTCGGTGTTGTCGATGCAGATCGTGACTCCACCGGCCACGGCACGCTCGAGCAGCCGTGCTGGTTTGACCGCGGCGGTCAGGATGATCGCCGCGTCCGGCCTCGTGCCGTGCGGTAGGCGACTGAGCACCTGGTCGAGCTCGCGGTCACTGGCGACGTCGATCCCGTGACCTGCCGCGAGGGCAGCATCGACGAGGCCGAGGGACTTGTTCGCTTTGCGGGCGAAGAAGACGCTCAGCGGGACGCCCCGGCCGCGGGCGACGTCGACAAGCTCATCGGCGTGCGTCGCGAGCAGGCTCGGGTCGATCAGGTTGATCGGCGAGCCGTGGGTCGCGATCAGGTCGGACAGCATCCCGTGGTCGGCGAGCGTCTGGTCCATCCACGGTTCCCGACGTGCCCGCAGCGGGACGACGCCGGCCAGCAGGTCCCGCTGGAACTCTGTCACGCCGTTCATCGCAGCACGCTCCGTGCCCACGCATCGACCTGAGGGTGCAGTGTTCGGATCAGGGTGTCGTTCCCGATCACGTCGTCCTCGGTGGCCCGACCGATGAGCGCGAGGCCCGGGATCGTTCTCCCCGATGAGTCGAGGACGCGGGCGTCGGGGCCGGTCCGCGCGCCTCTCCGGGTCCGAGTGTGGCTGAGGGTCCCGCACTCGCGAAGCCGTCCGAGGAGCCCCCCGGCCGGAAGGTCGGCGACACCGGGTGGAGGCAGCACCGCGTCGACCACGAGGTCGGCACCGGCGCCGACCTCCCGGACGTCACCCGTGACGACTCGGACGTTGCCGCTCTGCATCGCCTCGAGGAGCAGCTCCGCGTTGACCAGGGGTGGACCGAACGCGACGCGCTCGAGCTCAGCCGACCACCGGTGGTACTCGGGCCAGTGCAGCGGTGGCACCTCGGCGTCGACGGACCGTTGCCGAGCCACCAGGGCGCCGTACAGGAGACGCCACGCCTGCCCGAGCCCCCACCAGGTGTCGGGTTCCCGTTGACCGCGGGCGATCTCGATCCGGGTGCGCAAGGTGGACACCGGGTCGGACCAGTCGAGGGCTTCGGGCATGTCGGAGTGGAGGGCCCCGTCCGAGGAAGGTGTGGCGCCGAGCAGCGCGGCGGCGACCTCCAGCAGGACCGGCAGCACGGGAGCACCTTCCTCGATCGTGCGCGACGCCTTGTCGAGATCGCCGGCACGGTCGACCCGGGGCCGGAGGACCGAGGGCTCCGGCTTGGGTGACATCAGCTGCCCCGTCCTGCTGACCAGAACGATCTGGAGATCGCAGTCTGCCGGCCGTCGCCCGCGTCCGAGGGTCAGGGCGAGCACCGCGTCGATGGCCGTGAGCGCAGCGCCTCGCACCGCGATCGTGGCGCCGGGCCTCACCTCAGGGCGGGCCAGCAGGTCCGAGACGGGAAAGACTGCCGGGTGGAGCGGAGGATCCGTGGGTCGCCAGTCCTGGGCGAGCGCTCCCGGCCACGAACGCGCGTGCCCGACGGCCAGCATCACCTCGTCGAAGGCGCCCTCCTCCCCCAACGACCACCGGTGTCCGTCTGCCGCCCGCGCGATGGCCCCGATGGTGACGGGTCGGACGGTGACTGCTGCTTCGCCCAGCCGATGCCGCAGGTGATCCAGGACCCGGTGGGCCTGCTCTGCCAGGTAGTCACCCGTGAGTGCGCGCGACGGGAACTGGTCCTGGGTGGAGCCGGGTGCGCGTCGTTCCCTCCACGCGTCGAACGACGGTGCCTGCGCTGTGCCGGCCGACCCGACGTCGACCGAGCTCGAAGGCAGGTTGATACGCAGGTAGTCCGGTTGGGACTGGTCGTAGACCGCGCCCGCACCGAGGCGGCTGCGACCGAACACCGTGATCCGTGCCGGCGGTCGTGCGTCGTCATCCTCCAGGTGAGCGGCGAGGCGTTCCAGCGCCCACAGCGCCCGCGGGCCGTCACCGATGATCGCGATGGAGCGGCCTGCGCTCGGCTGGACGCTCATGCGACGCGCGCTCGAGGAGCCGAACCCGGACGGAGTCGCCGTTCGAGCTCTTCCCGGTCGCAGTTCAGCGAGGCGGCGACCCAAGCATCGTCGTAGACCGAGCCGAGGTAGCGCTCGCCACCGTCGTGGATGACCATCGCGACGACGGCGTCGGCTGCGAGGTCGGGAAGCAGGCGTTCGAGCGCGGACACGACTCCGCCGCCGGAGGCCCCGACCAGGATGCCCTCGTGGCGGGCGACCCGGCGGCACCCGACCACGCAGTCGAGGTCGTCGACCCGGACGACGTGGTCCGGTCGTGCCGTCGCGGCAAGCTCGGGGAGCACGCTGGCGCCGAAGCCGGGCAGGAGTCTGTCGCCCTCGTCCCCACCGAAGAGCACACTGCCCTCGGCGTCGACCGCGATGACCTTGGTTGCGGCGCCGGACGCGATGAGTCGTTGCTGGCAGCCCTGGAGCGTGCCCGTGGTGCTGGTGGCGACCAGGAGGACGTCGGGGGCTTCGCCCAGGGAGTCGAGGATCTCCTGCATGGTTCCGGAGGCATGAGCCGTCGGATTGTGAGGGTTCCCGTACTGGTCGGGCGTCCACGCTCGTGGGTTGGCGGCCAGGTGCTCCTTGACCGCCTGCTGGCGGGCCTCGAGCCAACCACCGGGTCCCGGTGCGTACTCGGTGACGGTGTGGACGGACCCGCCGAATGCCTCGATGATCCGCACGGTGTCGACGTTGGTCTTGGGGTCGACCACGCAGATGAGGTTCAGGTCGTACCAACCGCACATCTGGGCCAGAGCGACGCCCAGGTTGCCCGAGCTCGACTCCACCACCGTGTCACCGGGACGCAGCTCTCCGGAGGCGAGTGCTGCCTCCACCATGGCCGCAGCCGGCCGGTCCTTGGCGCTCCCACCCGGGTTGAACGACTCGAGCTTGGCGAAGACTCTGGCGTCCGCGTCGGAGAACAGACGTCGCATGCGTAGCAGTGGCGTGCCGCCCACCAGACCGGGGAGCCCGTCGACCGCTGGCCGGACACGGACCCGCGCCGGATCTCTCATCGGGGCCTGACAGCTGGGAGAACGGCGCCACCGTAGGCCTGGATCTCCCGGTAGTGGGGCCCGATATTGGCGACGTCGACCTCGTCGAAGCTTGCCGCGTGCCAGGGCTCGAACCCGTGGATGTGGCGGTCGAGGTCGCTCTCGGGCGACGTGGTGATGAGCCCGTCCGCGAACGGTGCGACCGCTTCGGCGCACGAGAGGAAGTACCCGATGGTCATCGTCATGGGAGCGCAGTACCCGCAGCCGGTGACGGCGAAACGAGACGGAGTTGTTTGACCTGGCACCACGGCGGGCAGACGTCTCAGTAGAGCCATTCGATCCGGGCAGTCGAGACCACGGCAGCCCCGCGCACCAACTCAACGAGGTGACGACGTGAGCACCACCGCGACATCGAAGAACCGACTCCGCCCCCTCCACCGACTCTCCGATTCGATCGACCAGGACCTGGGTCGAGCCCTCACCCTCCCACCCGCCTCTCGCAAGGAGATCCACGACCGGGTGATCTGTCAGGTCATGCCCGTTGCCGCGTCCCTTGCGCGTCGGTACGCGGGACGCGGCCTCGCCGTCGACGATCTCGAACAGGTGGCGTTCCTGGGCCTCGTCAAGGCCGTCCAGGGCTATGACCCCTCGCACGGTTCAGCGTTCATGGCGTACGCCGTCCCCACCGTTCGCGGTGAGCTGCAGCGACACTTCCGCGACGCCGGCTGGAGCGTCCGTCCGCCACGGCGCATTCAGGAGCTCCAGGGACGTCTCACTGCCGCCGAGAATGATCTGGCCCAAGAGCTCCAGCGTTCACCGAGGCCCGAAGAGCTCGCCGCCCGACTCGGCGAACCCGTCGGCGACGTGATGGAGGCTCTCGCCGCGGGCGGATGCTTCACGCCGACCTCGCTCGACGCCCCGGCTCCGGGCAGCGGCACCGGGAGCATCGGCGATCGGCTGGAAGCGGATGAACCCGGCTTCAGCGAGGCGGAGGCGCGAATCATGCTGAGCGCGGCACTCCGCGGTCTCGGGGCGCGGGACCGTCAGATCGTCATGATGCGCTTCTTCGAGGAGAGGACGCAGCAGGAGATCGGCCGGGAAGTCGGGGTCACGCAGATGCAGGTCTCCCGTCTCCTCACCCGCATCCTGCGCGACCTGCAGACCACGCTGACCCCTCAGGCCGCGTGAGGGGTCGCCGTGAGTTCGCAGGAGCTGATCCTGCTCGCCGTGACCGGTGGGTGGACCCCCCTGATGGTCCTCGCATTGATCGAGATGTCGCGGGACGAGCTTCGTCCGGGGCGAGTCCTCAGTTTCGGCCCGGCAGGCGCACGACGGTCAAGAAGAACTCGTCGATCTGACGGACCGCGGCGATGAACTGATCCAGGTCGACCGGCTTGGTGACATAGGCGTTCGCATGGAGCTTGTAGCTGCGCAGGATGTCCTCCTCCGCCGAGGACGTCGTGAGGACCACGACCGGGATGTGGGCGAGGTCCTCGTCCGACTTGACGATCTGGAGGACCTGGCGACCGTCGTACTTGGGGAGGTTCAGGTCGAGCAGGATCAGGTCAGGGCGTGGCGCGTCTTCGTGTCCAGCCCGCCGGTAGAGGAAGTCGAGCGCCTCCTCCCCGTCGCGGACGACGTGGAGCGTGTTGTTGATCTTGTTGTCCTCGAACGCCTCTCGGGTCATCAGCTCATCGCCCGGGTCGTCCTCGACCAGAAGGACCTCGATCGGCTGGGCGTTCATCATGAGGCGATTCCTTCGGTGGGGGTGAGCTCGGTCGGGGTGGTGTCGTGGTGGGGTTCGAGGACGGGAAGGGTGAAGCAGATCCTGGCGCCGGACGTCTGCTCCAGGTCGAGCCAGATCCGGCCGCCGAAGTAGTCGACGATCTTCTTGCACAGCGCCAGACCGATGCCCGTACCGGGGTACGCGTCGCGGGCGTGGAGTCGTTGGAAGATGACGAACACCTTGTCGGCGAACTCGGGGGCGATCCCGATGCCGTTGTCACTGACGGCGAGGGTCCACTCGGAGATGCCGTCGGCGCCCTCGGAGCCACACTCGATGGTGATCACCGGTGGGCGTCCGTCTGCGCGGAACTTGATGGCGTTTCCGATCAGGTTCTGCCAGAGCATGACCATCAGGGTCCGATCGGCCCGGACCTCGGGAAGGGCGACGGGTCGCACGATCCGAGCTCCTGACTCGGCGATCGCGATCTCGAGGGTTCCCAGTGCTTCGTCCAGGGCGCCGTCCAACGCGACCACCTCGTCAGAGTCGTGGACCCGGCCGACGCGGGAGAAGGTCAGGAGGTCGTTGATGAGCACCTGCATTCGCTTGGCTCCGTCGACGGCGAACTCGATGTACTGCAGGCCGCGTTCGTCGAGCTGATCGGCGTAGCGCTTCTCGAGCAGCTGGCAGAAGGACGCGACCTTGCGAAGAGGTTCCTGGAGATCGTGCGATGCGACGTAGGCGAACTGCTCGAGCTCGGCGTTGGAACGGCGTAGCTCGATGGCCTGGTCGTCGAGGTCGGCAGCCTGCTGCACCACCAGCGCGCGCTGGGCCCGGGCCGTGTTGAGCTCGCCGACGATCCGTTCGCGCATGTTCTCCACCGCGGTTGCCAGCTCGCGCAGGTCGCCCGGCCCCGTCGGCACGATCGGTTCGTCGAATCCGCCCTCGGCGATCCGACGTGCCGATCCCTTGAGCAGCTCGAGCGGCCGCAGCACCAGGAACCGGATCAGCATGAGCAGGACGGCGACCGTGACGAAGAAGGTGATCACCATCGCGGTCAGGACCCAGGTCCGCTGCTGTCGGGCTCGATCCAGGTCGTCGCGGCTGTCCTGGGTCAGGGAGCTCAAGGTCGCGTTCTCCGCGTCGAAGAGCCCGCGGATCTCGTCGAAGGCGTCCTTGGCCCGCGTGACCTGTGCGGGGTTCAGACTGTCGCCCGATCCGGCGACGACGTTGCTGATCAGAGGCTCCGCGAACTGTTCCCGCCACCGCGCGGTTGCAGCCTCGAGCCGGTCCAGGTCGGCGAGGACGTTCGCGTCGGTGGGAAGGAGGCGCCGGATCTGCTCTGCCGCATCCTTCTCGTCCTGGAGCCCGACGGTGTACGGCGCCAGGAACTCGGGGTCTGCCGTGAGGGCGTAACCACGGACGCCGGTCTCCTGATCGACCAGGGTCGACTGGAGCCGGTAGGCAGCCGTCTGGGCAGGCTCGATGTTCGTGATCAGACGGTCCGAGGCCGTGTTGGTCTGATGGAGGAGGCTCGCTCCGATCACGGAGCCGAGGGCGACGATCGCGACCATCACGGCAACCACGATGTAGAACCACGCCTGCACCGAGAGTCGACGCACGGCGACGCCGAACGGCGATGCCGCGGCGTTCATGCCGACACCTTCCACTGCAGGTGCACCGCTGCGAGGTCGTCGTCAAGGCCGCCGAAGGGTTCCGATGCGTCCTGGGCGAGCTGGATCAGTCGATCGAGGAACTGGTCGGGTGGTAGGCCGAGCTCCCGGCGCGCCAGTGCGAGGAGGCCGTGCTCCCCGAGACGGTCCCCCGACGTACTGACGCGCCCTTCGAACAGCCCATCGGTCAGAAGGACGACCGCCCACTCCTCCCCCGGCATCTCCAGCTCATGGATCGGCCACTCGGCGCCAGGGAGGATGCCCAAAGCCGGGCCTCCGGCGACCTCCATCCATTCGAGGCCGCTGGCGGTGTGCAGCATGAATCCGGGATGCCCGGCACGGACCGCCTCGATGCGTCGCCTGCCGGGGTCCAGAGCGAGGCAGGCGACGGTGGCGAAGATGTGCGCCTTGGCTCGTTCCGCCACCAGCAGCTGCTCGAGGCGGCGGAGTCGGGTCGTGCTGTCGACCCCGCTGAGGACGAGGGTGCGCCAGGCGATCCGCAGGGCGACGCCGAGCGCGGCCTCGTCGGGCCCGTGCCCGGAGACGTCACCGATGAGGACGTGGACGGTGCCGTCTGGAGCTTCGATGACGTCGTAGAAGTCACCGCCCAGCAGAGCATCAGCGCGGCCGGGCTGGTAGCGCGTGACGATTCCGAGACCACATCCGGGGGTCAGCAGGGGCGTCGGCAGCAGCCCCCGCTCCAGTCGGGCGTTCTCCTGAGCCTGCAGCTCGTTGGCATGGAGCGCGAGCGCGGTCCGCTCGGTCTGCTTGCGCTGGACGGCGTAGCGCACGGCGCGGGTGAGCCACTCCGGGTCGACCCGCCCCTTGACCAGGTAGTCCTGGGCGCCGGCGGAGACGGCGGCCAGCCCGGCGGCCTCCTCAGCGAGCCCGGTCAGGACCACGACGGCGACGTCGCCGGCCCAGGTGCGCAGCGCGCTGAGCGCGTCGAACCCCTGCGAGTCCGGGAGATTGAGGTCGAGCAGGATGCAGTCCGGGCGCTGGACCATGAGCAGGTCCCGCGCACCGGCGAGGGTCCGCGCGTGCCGCAGAGTCATCCGGGGCCGGCACTCCGAGACGAGCTCGTCGACCAGGAGCGCGTCCCCCGGGTCGTCCTCGACGAGCAGGAGGTCGAACTCCTCCCACCCCGCAACCGGACCGTCGTTGCGCCGCGGACCCGCAATCGGCGCTGGATCGGACATCGCCTTCGTACCTCCACCTTGAGCCGAACGAGGATCGCCCATCGGACACCGCAGCGCACAGTACCCCGGAGCGCGGCATGCACAAACGCGCGCCTCGCTAGGAGGCACCGGTGCCCGACATGAGCGGTTTGTTTGGCTACGGTGCAACCAGGGCACAACAGCATCGCAATGACTGATCGAGGATCCCGGGAGGGCGACGTGGCACACCGGGCGAACCGTGGGATGGGCGAGGAGGTCCACGTGGTGCTGCCATCGGATCCGCGTTCCATCGCTCACGCCCGGTCCGTCGTCAACGACGCCACCCGCACCCTCTCCCCCGACACCGGCGGCGATGCCGAGCTGTTGACGTCCGAGCTGGTCACCAATGCGATCCGCTACGGCGGGCCGACGATCGAGCTCTCGGTCTCGCTCGAGGCCGGCGACCTGACTGTTCAGGTCTACGACGACGGCAGCGGAGTGCCGGAGCCAGGGGCAGGCGTCCCCTCTCCCGGCGCCGTCTCCGGCCGTGGCCTCCAGATGGTCGATCGCGTGGCGCACGCGTGGGGCATCGACGCGATCGAGGGGCGCCCCGGCAAGACGGTCTGGTTCCGTCTCGACGGGTCCGACCAGCAGCAGCACGACCTGAGCTCCGATCGAATGGATGAGGTGGAATGACATGCAACTGGTGATCACGTCGACAGCGGTCGACGACGGCCGCGAGACGCTCACGCTCGTCGGGGCCATCGACCTGGTGACGCGCGCCGACCTGGTGGCAGCCGGCTCCGCCGTGCTCTCCGCAGGACGCGACCTCGCGCTCGACCTGTCGGCCGTCGACTTCATCGACTCCACGGGCATCGGTGCGCTCGTCGAGCTTCACAACATCGCGAAGGCGCACGACGCCGTCCTCCTCATCCCGGAGCGATCAGTCCGGGTCGAACGGATCCTCGAAGTGACCGGACTCTCAGGGACGTGGATGTCCTAGCCCCTCCGAGCACCTCCCCGCGACGATCACCACGAAACCAAGGATCAAGAGAACAGTGTCGACCTTTGACGTAACCCGACAGACCGATTCGAACGGCCACGAGATCATCGTGGTCAGCGGCGAGCTCGACTTGGCCACAGCCCACCGAGTCTCGGTCGTCGCATCAGCCTGGAACGAGTCGGACGACGCGACGCCGGTCCGGTTCGATCTCGCCGGAGTCACCTTCCTCGACTCGACCGGGCTCGGCACGATCCTCGAGGTCCGCAACGCCGCCCTGGCCGCCGGGCGCCGGGTCGAGATCGTGGCGACCTCGCCTGCGGTGGATCGGGTCCTCTCCCTCACGGGTCTGAGTGACCTGTTCGACCCTGCGTCGGGAGAGACGGCGTGAACGCCTCGGACCAGGCCGGCGACCGCGACGACCTCACGGTGGCGGAGGACATGCCGTGGCCCGGGACGTTCACCTCGCTGACGGTCCCGGCCCACCGCGACTTCGTCGCATCGATCCGAGCTCTCGCACGGTCCTCCGCCGTCCTTGCGGATCTCTCACTCGATGACGTCGAGGAGCTGCAGATCGCCGTGGACGAGGCAGCGACGCTCCTCCTCCCCGTGGTGGATCCGAGCGCACGCTGGCTCGGCGCGCGTTTCGACATCGCCCCGGGACACCTGCAGACCAGCCTGTCTCTCAACTGCCGCCCTGGCTACCGACTCGACCGGGCGAGCCTCGCCTGGGTCATGCTCACGGCTGTCGATCCTGGCGTGGCCGTCATCGAGGACGGCAGCCACGTCACGATCAGGATCGAGCGCGGCAGCTCGAGTCCCACGACGTGAGCGGGTCGGACGCCCGGCCCGCTGCCGGCGTCGATGAGGACGACCGGTCGTTCGCTCGACTGGCCGCGCTTCCGTCCGACTCCTCGGAGCGGACGGCGCTCCGCGAGCAGGTGATCGAGGCCAACCTCCCGTTGGTCAGGCACGTCGCTCGGCGCTACGCGAGCTGGAACTTCCCTCTGGAGGACGCCGTCCAGATCGGCTCGGTGGGCTTGATCAAGGCTGTCGACTCCTTCGACCCGGAGCTGGGACACCGGTTCGCTGCCTACGCGGTGCCCAAGATCATGGGCGAGATCCGTCGCTACCTCCGTGACTCGAACTGGCTCATCCGGGTGCCACGACGTACCCACGAGCTTCAGGGCGCCGTCGCGCAGGCCCGGGACGCGCTCACCCAGGAGCTGGGCCATCCACCGTCCATCTCCGAGATCGCCGAACGGATCGACGCCACCCCCGCCGAGGTCGTGGAGGTGGTCGAGAGCTTCCGCATCCGTGAGGGCCGTTCCCTCGACGCCGCCGAACCGGGGCAGGCGCCGGATGCGGAAGTGCTGGCAGCGATCGCCTTCGACGAGCACGGATTTGCGAACTCGGAGCTCGCCGTCGACCTCAGCGAAGCGATGGCCGGGCTCACCGACGTCGAGCGCACGGTGCTGGCCCGGCGTTTCGTGTCCGGGTTGTCCCAGAGCGAGATCGCCGAGGAGATCGGCGTCTCCCAGATGCAGGTCTCGCGGGTGCTTCGCCGCACCTTGGATCGGATGCGACAGAGGATGTCCGACGACCCGCCCGACTAGCCGGCGTCCGTCGCAACGACCTGTTTGAGATTCCGTCCTCCCGGGCACATCACCGCCGGAACGGTTGGAAAACGAACAACGGGAGAAGCAGTGTTGATCGACGACGTGGTGCTCAAGGCGATCCGGGTCCGGGCACGACAGTTCTTCCACCTGGCAGCGCGACGCGTCCGCGCCGCGCGAGCCAGCGAGAGGCCCATCGCCTCCGGCCTCCCCCTCGGCTCCGCGTGAGCCGGTCCTCGTCCTTCGGACAGGGCCGCGACGCCTAGCCTTCCAGGCTGGCGAACGTGATGACGGCGATGTCGTCGCTCGCGACGCCGTCCTGGAAGTCGAGGGCCTCCTGCGTGATGCGCTCGGTGATCTCGTACACGTCGTGCGGCGACGCCGCGATGAGTTCGTGGAGACGCCGCTCGCCAAACAGCTCGTCACCTCCGCGCGCCTCGGTGATGCCATCCGTGTAGAGCGTGACGGTCTCGTCCCGCAACCGGTGACGGACCGTGGTGAACCTGGCGCCAGCGATCAGGCCGACAGGATTCCCGGGGATCCCCAGCTCCCGGACCTCACCGGTCCGGCGACGGACGAGTGCCGGCGGATGGCCGGCCAGTGCGAGGTCGACCCACCAGCCGTCCTCCATGTGGTCGAGCCGCGCCACCACGAGCGTGCAGTAGTGCTGCGTCCGGTGCACCCGCATCGCTCGGTCGAGCTGGTGCAGCAGGTCGCTCGGATCCTGGTGGTCGAGCGCCAGTGCGCGCGTGGTGTAGCGGACGAACGAAGTGACCGCAGCGGCCGAGATCCCCTTGCCGCTGACGTCGCCGAGGACCACGAGCCAGGATTCCGGACCGACCTTGAAGACGTCGTAGAAGTCGCCACCCACGATGCCGCCGTCCCCGGCCGGCCGATAGGCGGCCGCGAGATCCACGAGCGGGATCCGCGGCGGCTCGGGTGGGATGAGTGTCTGCTGGAGGGTGTTGGCCAGCGCTGTGGCCTCGGCGCGCGCCTGCTCCGCGGCCCGCGTCGACAGCAGGAGGTTCTGCTCGTACCGGTGCCGCTCCGTCGTCTCGACGACCCCCAGCCGGCTCGACCCGTCTTCGGCCAACCGGGCGTTGAGCAGGACGGGCACCCGGGTCCCGTCCGGCCGCACCAGGTCGAGTGCGACCTCCCGGACGACCCGATCGTGCACGAGCATCGGCTGGAGGTGGGTCTGCGCGAAGACCTTCCCGCCCGCGGTGAGCAGGGAGGCGAAGGTGGTGCCCGTGAGGAGCTCGGACGCGCTCCGCCCGGTCAGGCGCCTGAACTCGGCGTTGACGCGGCTGAGCCGACCGTGCGGGTCCACCACGGCGTACCCGCAGGGCGCTTCCTCGAAGAGCTCCTCGAAGCCCGACTCCCCAACCCTCGGAGCGCTCATTCCGGCGCGGTTCCGAGGAACCGTCGGATCGCGAGGACGGTCTCGTCCGGGGCGGTCAGATGGGGACAGTGACCACGGGTCTCGATGATCTCGATCTCCGAGTTCGCCACGGCGCTGTGGACGTAGGCGCCGGCGCTCACCGGCGCGATGGCGTCGTCGCGCGCTTGGACCACCAAGGTCGGCGCGGCGACGTCCACCAGGTCGGACCGGTTGTCACCACGGAAGGTGACGCTGGCGAACTCGGCCGCAATCTCGGGATCGGTGCGACAGAACGCCTGCTCCAGCTCGGCCTGGGTCTCACCCTCGGGGCCGCCCGCGACCATGCCGGCAAGCGGGTTCTGCCATCCGAGGTGGTTGCGACTCATCAGGTCCAGCAGGTCATCGATGTCACTGGCCGTGAACCCGCCGACGTAGTCCACGTCATCGAGGTACCGGGCCGAGGGCGAGATCAGCACCAGCTTCGCCACGAGGTCGGGATGGCTGTTGCGCAGCAGGACCCCGATCATCGCCGAGACCGAGTGCCCGACGAGGACGACCGAGCGGAGGTCCAGCTCGCGGAGCAGCGCAGCCAGATCGTCGGCGTACCCCTGGAGGGTGCCGTGGCGCCCCGAGTCGTAGCTGGTCAGCGCCGACCCGCCCGAGCCCGGAAGGTCGAGGAGGACCACCCGGTACTCGTTCTCGAACGCCGGGGCGACGTGGCGCCACATCTCCTGACCGCATCCGAAGCCGTGCACGAACACCATCGCCTGGCCGCCCACCGGCCCGCGAACAGCAACGTTCAGAAGCTCCGCCCATCCCATGGCCGAAACCTAGCCGACGAACCGCTGTGCGGCCGATGCCGGAGCAGTGTCGGCGATGGGCCCACTGTGGGAGCATGGCATCAGGAGTGCGGATCCGTTCGCATCGCGACCCAGGTGAAGAGGGAAACTGGTGGAGCTGACGATCACGCGCCACAACGGCGACGACGGTGAGGCTGTTGCTTCGCTGTCGGTGAGCGGGTTCCTTGACCTGTCCACCCGCCAGGAGCTCATCGACGCCGGCTTGGCCGCCCTCGATGAGGACCGGTCCCTGATCCTCGACCTCGGCCCGGTGGAGTTCATGGACTCGAGCGGCATCGGGGCGCTGGCGCAGCTGGCGAAGGCCTGTGCAGCACAGGGCAGGTCCTTCGCCGTCTCGGCTGTCTCCCCCCGTGCGGGGCGAGTGCTCGAGATTGCTGGCCTGGCGGATGTCTGGCGCCTTGCCTGACCGGGGCGCTGAGCGCGACACGCCCTCCGCCGAGGCGGCTGCCGCGGCGCAGGGACGGATCCAGACGGCCTTCGCCTCTGCAGCAGCGGAGGCTTATCCGGAACTTCGAGATGTCCTGGCCGAGATCCATCACGAGATGGGGGCCGATACCGCCACGGTGCTCCTGCTCGATCGGACTCGCACCGTGCTCGAACCGGCAGCGACGATCGGGCTCGACCCCACGCTGCACGGCGCTCGCCGGGTTCCGATCGGTCGCGGCTTCGCCGGCCGCGTCGCCCAGACCCGGCAGCCGGTCGCGATCAGCGACGTCACCCCCGACCAGGTGATCAACCCCGTGCTCCTGGCCCATGGCGTCCGGTCCCTCCTCGGCGTTCCGGTGACCGACGGCAGTGAGCTGCTCGGCGTTCTGCACGTCGGGTTCCTGAGCACCCACCGGTTCGGCGACAACGAGACACTCCGCCTGACGCAGTACGCCCACACGCTGGGTGAGCTTCTCCGTGATCGGTTCAACGACACCGAGCACACCACAGCCCTCACCCTGCAACGCAGCTTGCTTCCACCAGCCCCCGCTGCACCACCCGGGATCGCGATCGCGGCTCGCTACGTGCCGGCCGAAGGGGACCTCGGCGGAGATTGGTACGACGTCTTCGAGCTGCCCGACGGTCGCCTCGGGCTCGCGATGGGAGATGTCGTGGGCCACGGCCTCGACGCTGCGATCGTGATGGGCAGGCTCCGCAGCGCCTTGCGCGCCTACGCGTTGGATCACGACGAACCCGCCGAGGTGCTCCACCGGCTGGATCGCAAGATCTGCCACTTCGAGCCCGAGGCGCTGGCCACGGTCCTCTTCGGCGTGGCCGCTCCTCCCTACGCGGAGTGGCGGTTCAGCTCTGCCGGCCACCTCCCACCGCTCGTCGCCGAAGCCGGCGAACGGGGCGAACCCGTCGACATGGGCGTCGACCCGCTCCTCGGACTCACCCCCGACGCGGCACGGCACACCAGCACGATCCGTCTGCCGCCCGACGGGCTGCTCTGCCTGTTCACCGACGGGCTCGTCGAGCGGCGCCCAGCTCCCGACCAGGCCGACCACGATGAGGTGGCCGAGAACCTGGACCGCGTGGCCGAGTCACTCAGAGACGCGGAGGACCCCGAGATGGCCTGCATCCGGGTCCTCACCCAGGTCGTCGGGCAGCACCGCACCGAGGACGACATCGCCGTCCTGGTCGCGCAACGCACAAGCTGACCTGACGTCGGCGACCGGTCACCTCTCCGAGGATGCGGACGCGCCCACGAGAGCCCGCACGCGGGGCAGCACCTCGTCGCAGAGCAGCGTGAGCCCCGAAACGGACTACCTGGTGCTCCTGGGCGCGAACACGTACCGCCTCATGCACGGCTTCACCCAGGACGGCGAACCCGGGACGGACGTGTTGGGAGCGCTCTCCAAGATCGTCTTCTCCAGCACGTTGACTGCACCGCTCGAGTGGTCGAACTCAACCCTGGTCGCCGGCGACGCCGTTGCGGCGGTGCGCTCGATGAAGGAGACCGGCACCACGTCCATGCGCACCATCGGCAGCTTGGCATTGAGCCGGTCCCTCCTCGAAGCCGGTCTCGTCGATCGATTCCGTGTGGTTTCCCCGTGATCACCGGGGCGACGGGTGCGGAGCGGATCGACGACAACTACCCCGACGTCGGCCTCGACATGACCGACAGCCGTACCTTCGACGGCCGCATCCAGCTGGTCGAGTACACACCGAGGGTGCTGCACGGCCCGCCAGGAACGACGTGAGGACGACCGGCGACACAGGTGAGAAGGTACAAACAGAAAAGGGCCTCTGCTGCGTGTTTCCGCAGTTCAGAGACCCTTTTCGATCGGTCGGGCTGACAGGATTTGAACCTGCGACCCCCTGACCCCCAGTCAGGTGCGCTACCAAGCTGCGCTACAGCCCGAACACTCCGTCACCGGAGCGTGTGAACACTACAACAGCCAGGGAGCGGGTCAGGAATCGGGGCCTAGTTCGGGGACTCCGACGAACCCTTCGGGATCGTGCGCCGCGAAGACGTGCAGGTCCGTCGCCTCCGGCGCGGCGATCAGTTCGGCCAGTCGACGATGGTTCGCCTGCACCTGCGGCCAGTCCAGGGCGAAGGCTCGCTCGCTGAGCAGCACCGTGCGCGAGGTACGTCGGCCGTCGAGCTGGGTCCGGCTGTAGAAGGCGTCACCGGCGTGCAGGAGCCACCGCTCCCCCGCCTGCACCGCGACCATGCAGTGCCCGCGGGTGTGGCCCGGGAAGCCGACGAGCAGGACGCCGTCGAGGATCTGCTCGACCGCCTCGAACCCCCGCCAGCTGGTGCCGGCGACCTCGTGGTGCACCCAGTCGGGTCGGTGGTCGAGCTGCGGGCCGGCGTACCGCGTGCGTTCCAGGCGGGTCGTGGGGTGCAGGGCCGCGGCGATCTCGGCACCCGACGTGTGAACGCGAGCCCACGGGAAGTCGGCCAAGCCACCCGTGTGGTCGATGTCGGCGTGGGTGAGCACGATGTCGCGGACGTCGTGCGGGTCCAGGCCGCGTGCCTCGATCTGCCGGATCGCTGTCGTCGCCGGGTCCCCGGACGGCCGCAGGATGAACCGGGTCGAACCCAGCCGTGCCTTCGGGTCCGCGGCGTCGGCGAGCCCGAACCCGGTGTCGACCAGGATCAGCCGGTCAGCCGCCTCGATCAGGAGGCAGTTCGCCGGGAGGCGTGGGGTGAGCGGCGGGGCCATCGGTCCACAGTCGAGTCCGTGCACCCGCATCGCTCACACTCCGGTCAGATCAGGAACGCTTCCGCTTCTCGCGGACGCGCTGCTCGAGGACGATCGGCGTGCCGACGAACCCGAAGTCCTCGCGCAGCCGACGCTCAATGTAGCGCTCGTAGGACGCGTCGAGCTTGCCCGAGGTGAAGAGCACGAAGGTGGGCGGCGCCGCGGCGACCTGGGTGCCGAAGAGCACCTTGGGCTGCTTGCCGCTGCGGACCGGGTGCGGGTGCTCGGCGACGAGTCGGCCGAGGAACGTGTTCAGCGCCCCGGTGCCGACCCGGGTCTCCCAGCCGGCGAGGGCCTTGTCCAGGGCGGGCACGATCCGGTCGATGTGCCATCCGGTGCGAGCCGTCACGTTGATCCGCGGGGCCCACTGGACCTGGACGAGCTCCCGCTCGATCTCGCGCTCGAGGTAGTAGCGACGCTCGTCGTCGACGAGGTCCCACTTGTTGAACGCGATCACGAGCGCCCGGCCGGCCTCACGCACGGTCTGCAGGATCCGGACGTCCTGCTCGGCGATGGACTGCTCGGCGTCGAGGACGAGCACCGCCACCTCGGCGCGGTCGATCGCGGTCGTGGTGCGCAGGCTGGCGTAGTACTCGTGGCCGGAGGCTTCCTTGACCCGCTTGCGGATGCCGGCGGTGTCGATGAACCGCCACTGCCGGCCGCCGAGCTCGATCAGCTCGTCGACGGGGTCGACGGTGGTGCCGGCGACGTTGTCGACGACGACGCGCTCCTCGCCCGCGAGCTTGTTCAGCAGGCTGGACTTGCCGACGTTGGGTCGACCGACGATCGCGATCCGGCGCGGTCCGCCGATCTCGCGTCCCTCGGCCACCGGGGGCGGCTCCGGCAGCGCTTCGAGTACGGCGTCGAGGAGATCACCCGTGCCACGACCGTGCATCGCGGAGATCGGACGCGGCTCACCCAGTCCGAGGTTCCACAGCAGCATCGCGTCGGCCTCGGTGCGGTCGTCGTCGACCTTGTTGGCCGCCAGCACGACCGGCTTGCCGCTGCGACGGAGCACCTGGACGACGCCCTCGTCGGCGTCGGTGATGCCGACCTTGGCGTCGACGACGAAGAGCACGGCGTCGGCGAGCGAGATCGCGACCTCGGCCTGGTAGGCGATCCGCTCGGCCATGCCCTTGGCGTCCGGGTCCCAGCCGCCGGTGTCGACGACGGTGAACGCACGGCCGGACCACTCGGCGTCGTAGGAGACGCGGTCGCGGGTCACCCCGGGCACGTCCTCGACGACCGCCTCACGGCGTCCGATGATCCGGTTCACCAGGGTCGACTTGCCGACGTTCGGCCGACCGACGACGGCGAGCACCGGCACGGGGCCGGTGGGCTCGGAGCCGAAGTCGGCCTCGTAGCCGTCCTCGTCGAAACGGTCGACGGGAGCCTGGTCAGTCATCAGTTGTCCTCCGGGGACGGTAGCGGTCCGGGCAGGGTGAGCCCGGTGGCGTGCAGGGTGGCCTCCAGGTGCGCGATCAGGTGGGAGCGCACGCGAGCGGTCGCCGCACCTACATTGTCGCGCGTCCGGGGCCAATTCACCCGATCGAGGCGCAGCGGCTCGCCGAAGACCAGGTCGATGCGCCGCCCGGCGGGCGGGATCCATCCGCTCGGGGCGCCCGGGTCACGGGTGCCCAGGAACACGGCGGGGACGATCGGTGCACCGCTGACCAGGGCGAGGTAGGCGGCACCTCGGTGGATCCGCGCGAAGTCGCCGGCGCCGCGGGTGCCCTCCGGGAAGATCCCGACCGCGCGTCCTGCCTCCAGGGTGGCCAGGCTCGCCCTGATCGCGGAGAGGTCGGCGCGGCCCCGGTCCAGGCGGATCTGGCCGCTCTGCCGCAGGAACGCTCCCCCGATGCCGTGGAACATCTCGGCCTTGGTCAGGGCGTGCACGGGGCGGGGTCCGAGGATCGCCAGCAGGGGGCCGTCGATCACCCCGATGTGGTTGGCGGCGACGATCACGGGGCCGTCGGCGGGAACGGTTGCCGACTCGACGTGCACGTCCCACCGTCGGCGCGCAGCCCGTTGAGCGAGTGCACGGACCGGCGAGTCGAGCAGGACGCGCGGCGGTGGCGCGGCACCCACGAGGACGTTCACGCCGGCGTGGTCGCGCGGACCTCGTTCGCCCAGTCGACCACGGTGCTGATGGCCTGCTCCAGGGTGATGTGGGTCGTGTCGAGCGCGATCGAGCCGTCGGCCCGGGTCAGGGGTGCGGTGCTGCGGCCGGAGTCGATCACGTCCCGGGCCTCGAGCGAGGCCTGGGTGGCGGCCACGTCGCCGCCGGCCTCGGCGGCCCGACGCGAGGCGCGGGCGGAGGCATCGGCGGACACGTAGAGCTTGAGCTCCGCCTGGGGCCAGACCACGGAGCCGATGTCACGGCCCTCGACCACGATGCCCTCACCCTCGAGGGCCGCGGTGATGATGCTCCGCTGCAGCTCCAGCAGGCGGGTGCGGACGGCGGGGACAGCACTGACCGGCGAGACGGCACCGTTGACCTCGTCCGAGCGGATCTCGGTCGAGACGTCGGTCCCGTCCAGGGTGATGGTGGGCGCGAGCGGATCGGTGCCGGAGAGGATCTCGGGACGCGACGCCGCAGCGGCGACGGCGTCGGCGTCGTGGACGTCGACGCCGTGGCTGAGCATCCACCAGGTCATCGCACGGAACTGGGCGCCGGTGTCGAGGTAGCGCAGTCCCAGCCGGTCAGCGGCACCGCGCCCCGTGCTCGATTTCCCGGAGCCGGAGGTGCCGTCGACAGCGATGACCAGCGGGGCGTGACCGGAGTTGCTCATGGGCCACGATCTTAGTGCGGTCAGCGGTGGGGCACCCAGCCACGGGACTCGAGCGCGACCAGGAAGTCGTCGGCCAGCGAGTCCTCGACGACGAGCTCGACGATCCCGACCTCGCGGGCCGGGTCGTGGTCGATCCGCACGTCCTCGATGTTCACCCCGATCTCACCGGCGTCGGCGAACAGGCGGGCCAGCGACCCCGGTGCGTCCGGGATGGCGACGTAGACCGAGCGCATCGCGCGTGCGGGTCCGCCGTGCTTGGCGGGGATCACCTGGGTGCCGTCGTTGCCTCGCCGCAGCAGCTGCTCCACCGAGGCGCGGTCGGCCTGCTCCACCGCTCCCAGCAGGGTGTCGAGGTCGTCGCGGACCTCGCGCAGCAGTGCGGCCACCGCAGCGGAGTTGCCGCTGACGATCTGGCTGTACAGCGCCGGGTCGCCGCCGGCGACGCGGGTGACGTCGCGGACACCCTGGCCGGACAGCGCGAGGTGTCCTGCCGGGGCGCCGGCCAGACGTCGCGCGGTGAGCACCGCCATCAGGTGCGGGACGTGGCTGATCAGGGCGACCGCCCGGTCGTGGTCGGCCGGGTCGAGCTCGATCACCGCTCCGCCGCAGACGGCGGCCAGCCGGCGCACCAGCTCGATCGCGTCCGGGTCGGCGTCGGGGTGCGGCGAGATCGCCCAGGGACGCCCGTCGAAGAGGGAGGCGCTCGCCGCGAGCGGGCCCGACCGCTCGTTGCCGGCCATCGGGTGCGATCCGACGTAGCGGGCCACCCCGGGATTGCCGGCGAGGGAGGCCAGCGGAGCGCCCTTGACGCTGCCGACGTCGGTCACAACGGCGTCGCTGTCGGCGAGCGCCTGGGCGATGACCGGGCCGAGCAGGTCCGGCGGGACCGCGACGACGACCAGCTGAGGGCGGTCGGTCGCGGTCCGGGCACGGCCCGCACCCAGCGACGTCGCGGTGCGGACGTGGTCGGCGTCGAGGTCGCTGAGCAGGACCTCGAGGCCGGCCCGGCGGCAGGCCAGGGCGACCGAGGTGCCGAGCAGACCGACCCCGATGACCTCGACCGGGCCGCGCAGCAGGGCCGCAGGACCGGTCATCGCTCAGTGAGGTCGGGCCGCAGCACGGTGGCGCCGTACTGGTAGACGTGGACGATCTCGTCGCGGCGCCGATCGGTCTCGATGTGGAGCATGAACCGGACAGCGCGCGGGAGGCTGCCCTCGATCTCGAGCTCCCTGGCACAGATCAGCGGCACGTCCGCGAAGCCGAGGCTGCGCGCTGCCACCGCCGGGAATCGGGAGTTCAGGTCAGCGGTCGCGGTGAAGAGGACGGAGATCACGTCGTCGGTGGTGAGTCCGTTCGCCTGCATCACCGCCCGCAGGAGCTCGGTGACGCGCTCGTCCATGTGAGCGGCGTCGTCGACCTCGAGCTGTGTCGCTCCCCGGATCGCCCGCACGGCCACAGCCGCCTCCTTCGTCTGTCCTGCACTGGTCGCGGCCCGTTCGGGCCGCCGCCACAGACTAGCGATCCGCGGCGTCGTCCTCGGCTGCTGTCTCACCCGGCGAAGCGGGGAGGTCGGTGTCGAGCAGGATGCCGAGCTCGTCATCGGTCAACGGGCGCATCACCCCGGGACGCAGCTTGCCGAGCTTGACCGGACCGACCTGGATCCGGGTCAGCTGGGTCACCGGGTGACCTACCTCGGCCAGCAGCCGGCGGACGATGTGCTTGCGGCCGTCGTGGATGGTCAGCTCGACGATGGACTTGTTCGCCCGGGTCTCCACGACCTTCGCGTGGTGCACCTGGGTCGGACCGTCGTCCAGCTCGACACCGGCGAGGAGCTGCTTGACCGTGCGCGGATACACCTGCCCCTCGACCTCGGCGACGTACGTCTTGAGGATCTCGAACGAGGGGTGGGCGATCCGCTGGGCGAAGTCGCCGTCGTTGGTGAGCAGCAGCAGGCCGGTGGTGTCGGTGTCGAGGCGGCCGACGTTGAACAGCCGCTCGGGCCGGTCGGCGACGAACTCGGCGAGCGTGCGCGCCGCGTGCGGATCGCTCATCGTCGAGGTGACGCCCCGCGGCTTGTTGAAGGCGAGGTAGACCTTGTCGCTGATCGGGGGCAGCAGCCTCCCGGAGACGCGGATCTTGTCGACCGCCGGGTTGACCTTGGTCCCCAGCCGCGTGATCACCTCACCGTTGACCTCGACCTCGCCGTCGAGCATCAGCTCCTCGCACCCGCGACGGGACGCGATCCCGGCCAGCGCGAGCAGCTTCTGCAGTCGGATCAGCCCTTCGTCGTCGAGGGCATCGGGTGAGATGTCAGGCATCGTCGTTCTCCGTCGTCATCGGGTGCGCCGAGGGGGAGGTCATCCCGACGAGCTCGTCCTCGAGCTCGTCCATCTCCGGCAGGTACGGCGCCAGCTCGGGCAGCTCGGCCAGGCTGGTCACCCCGATCCGCTCGAGGAAGTACGTCGTCGTCCGGTACAGGTTGGCGCCGGTCTCCGGGTCGTTGCCGGCCTCCTCGACCAGGCCGCGCGCCAGCAGGGTGCGCATCACGCCGTCGACGTTGACCCCGCGGATCGCGCTCACCCGGGCGCGCGAGACCGGCTGCCGGTAGGCCACCACGGCGAGGGTCTCCAGCGCGGCCTGGGTCAGGCGGGCCTGCTGGCCGTCCAGGACGAAGCCTTCGACGACGTGCGCGAACTCGTCGCGGGTGTAGTAGCGCCAGCCGCCGGCGACGTTGCGCAGGTCGAATCCTCGGCGCTCACGGTCGTACTCCTCGGCGAGCTCGCGCAGGGCGGTCTCCACCTGCCCGGCGGGATGTCCGACCGCACTCGCGAGGGTGGCGACGTCGAGCGGCTGGTCGGCGACCATCAGCAGGGCCTCGAGGCCCGGACGCAGATCGACCACGGGCACGGCGAGGGACTCCTCGCTCGACTCGGTTCCGGCGTCAGTCATCGGTCTCCTCCTCGGTGTCGCCGACCGCGTCGGGCAGCGGCGGCGCACCATCGAACTCATCATGGATCAACGCGTCGACGTCCGCGTTCTCGTCGCCGGTCCAGCGGACCGTGAGCTCACCCAGCGGCGTGACCTGGTCGAAGGCGACGGCGCCCTCGCGGAACAGCTCGAGCAGGCTGAGGAAGCGTGCGACCGTCGTGAGCGTGTCGGGAGAGTCACCGACCAGGGCTCGGAAGGTGAGCATCCCGGAGCGGCGCAACCGGTCCACGACGATGCCGGCCTGCTCCCGGACGCTGACGGCCGGGGCATGGATGTGGTGGAGGGTGAGCTGCGGCGGGCCCGGCTTCGGTGCCATCGCCTTGGCCGCGAGGTCGGCGAACGCCTCGAGCCCGATCCCGATCAGCACCTCGGGCAGCAGGTTCGCGTACCGGGGCTCGAGGGTGACGGCGCGGGGGAAGCGGCGCGACTCCTCGGCCAGGCGCTGGTCGAGGACGCTCGCGACCTGCTTGAACGCCTTGTACTGCATGAGCCGGGCGAAGAGCAGGTCCCGTGCCTCCAGCAGCGCCAGGTCCTCCTCGTCCTCGACGTCGCCGGACGGCAGCAGGCGGGCCGCCTTGAGGTCGAGCAGGGTGGCGGCCACCAGCAGGAACGACGAGGTCTGGTCGAGGTCCCACTGGGCCGGGTTGTCCGCGGATCCGCCGGCCTTGACGTGGGCGATGAACTCGTCGGTGACGGTCGCCAGCGAGACCTCGGTGATGTCGAGCTTGTGCTTCGCGATCAGGCTCAGCAGCAGGTCGAAGGGACCCTCGAAGTTGTCGAGCCGGACCTCGAACGAGTGCTCGGAGGCGTCGCGGTCCGCGACCAGAACCTCGCTGCGGTCGTCGGTGCTCATCGCGATCAGCTCTGGCGGAGACGCTTGACCAGGGGGCTGCGCTCACCCTTGGCGTCGTACTCCGCGAGCACGAGTGCGAGCGCCTCGCGGACCAGTCGGCCACGGTCGACCACGATGCCCTGGCCGCGACGGAGCCGCAGGCGGGCCTGCTCGATCTCCATCAGCTCGTCGTCGGTGATGTAGACGGTCATCTTCGCGTCGTGCTTGACCCGACCGCTGGGCTTGCGCTCGGCGGGCTCCGCGTCGGCGGCCGGCGGGGCCGGTGCGGTGACGTCGGCCGCGATCGCGTCCGGGGTGGTGGGCCGGAAGAGGTCGTCGGCCTTGGGCAGGCTTACTCGGCGCGCCATCGAGCGAGCACCTCCCGGGCGAGTTGGCGATACGCCTCCGCGCCGGTGGAGTCGGGGGCGAACTCGGTGATGGGCTCGCCGGCGACGGTGGCGTCGGAGAACTTCACGGTACGCCGGATCACGGTGTGGAACACCGCGTCGCCCCACGCCTGGACCAGGGTCGCCATCACCTCACGGCTGTGCAGGGTCCGGCCGTCGAACATGGTGCCGAGCAGGCCGTCGATCCGCAGCTTCGGGTTGAGCCGCTTGCGCACCCTATCGATGGTCTCGGTGAGCAGGGCGACGCCGCGCAGCGCGAAGTACTCCGACTCCAGCGGAACGATCACCGAGTCGGAGGCGGTCAGGGCGTTCACCGTGAGCAGCCCGAGCGAGGGCTGGCAGTCGATCAGGACCACGTCGTAGTGCGGGATCAGGTCGCTGATCTTGTCCTTGAGCACCTGCTCGCGGCCGACCTCGGAGACCAGCTGGATCTCGGCGCCGGCCAGGTCGATCACGGCCGGGAGGATGTCCATGCCGGGCACGGACGACTCCTGGACGATGTCGCGCCAGGTGACGTCGGAGTCCATCAGGAGGTCATAGGTCGAGATCTCGATCTCGTTGGGGTCCAGCCCCACGCCGACGGAGAGCGACCCCTGCGGGTCGAGGTCGATCAGCAGCACCTTGCGGCCGTACTCCACGAGCGCTGCGCCCAGGCTGATGGTGGTCGTCGTCTTGCCGACGCCACCCTTCTGGTTGCACATCGCCACGACCCGCGCGGGGCCGTGGCTCGTCAGCGGCTGCGGCTCGGGGATGACCGGCAGAGGGCGACCGGTGGGGCCGAGAACGGTGTCGGGCATGGGCGCGAGGCTATCAGCGTCGCCACCCTCCGGGGCACCCGGTTCAGGCACGACGGAAGGCGACGATCTGCAGGGCTGGCTCCCCCAACTCGTCGGACGCATCGAGGTCGACGAGTGCCTCGATCCGCCAGTCGTGGTCACCCTCCGGATCGGCCACGATCTGCTGGACCCGGCGGACCCGACGGCCGTCATCGAGCTCGTCCGCGACGAGCAGGTGCTGGGGCCCGCGCGCGTCCCCGTCGAGCACGATGTCGTCGTACTCGGCGAAGTAGTCCTCCAGGGCGGCGTCCCAGGCGCGGTGGCCCATCAGGACCTCGCGAGCCGGCTCGAACCGTGCGGCGTCGACGTCGTCCATCGCGGCCAGGTCGCGCACCCGGTCGTAGGCGATCAGCTCGACCCGACGCCACATCGCGTTGCGCACCATCACGGCGAACGCGGGCTGGCTGCTCAGCGGACGCGGCGGCGGAGCGGGCTCGTGCACGTCGTAGGGCACGTGGTCGGGGTCCTCCAACGCACGCCACTCGTCGATCAGGGACGAGTCCACCTGCCGGATGGTCTCCCCCAGCCACTCGGTGAGCTCGACCAACGCCTGCGGCCGGTGCGCCTCGGGGACGGTGTGCGACAGCGCCTTGTAGGCGTCGGTGAGGTAGCGCAGGACGAGGCCCTCGGAGCGGGCGAGCTGGAACCGGGAGACGAGGTCGGTGAACCCCATCGCGTGCTCCCACATCATCCGGACGATCGCCTTGGGCTGCAGCGCGTCGTCGGCCAGCCAGGGGTGGTGGGCGCGGTAGAGGTCGAAGAGCGGCGTCAGGTACTCCAGCAGCGGCTGGGGCCACGTCACCTCCTCGACCAGGGCCATCCGCTCCTCGTACTCGACGCCGTCGGCCTTGAGCCTGCCGATCAGGTCGCCCCGCTCGGCGTGCTGCTGGGCGAGCAGGATCGCGCGCGGCCCCTCGAGGGTCGCCTCGATCACGGAGACCACGTCGAGGGCGTACGTCGGCGAGGCGGTGTCGAGCGTGTCGAGCACCTCCAGCGCGAAGTGCGAGAGCGGCTGGTTGAGCGCGAAGTCGGGCGGCAACGCGTCGGTGAGGACGTAGCGCCGGCCGAAGCCGTCCGGCTCGTCGAGCCGCTCCACGACCCCCGAGGCGATCAGCGAACGGGTCAGCCGCAGGGCCCGGCGCGCCAACCGGAGCTGGGTCTTGCGGGGCTCGTGGTTCTCGGTGAGCAGCCGGCGCAGCACGCCGAAGGCGTCCTCCTCGCGGGCGAGGACGTTGAGGATCATGCCGTGGTCGACCTGCATCCGGCTGACCAGCGGCTCTGGCTCCCCCGCGACCAGCTTGTCGAAGGTCGCCTCGGTCCACACCACGGCGCCCGGCGGCGGCTTCTTCAAGGTCGGCTTAGAGGCCCGCTTGGCCCGTTGGGCCTCGCTCATCGCGGCGTTCTTGGCCTCGGCCTTCGCCTTGGCCCGCTCGTTCTCGATGGTGTGCTCGGGCGCCTGGACCACGACGTGGCCGACGGTGTCGTAGCCGGCCCGGCCCGCGCGCCCGGCGATCTGGAGGAACTCGCGGCTGCGCAAGGTGCGCATCCGTTGGCCGTCGTACTTGGCCAGGGCGGTGAACAGCACGGTGCGGATCGGGACGTTGATGCCGACGCCGAGGGTGTCGGTGCCGCAGACCACGTGGAGCAGTCCCTGCTGGGCGAGCTGCTCGACCAGGCGTCGGTAGCGCGGCAGCATCCCGGCGTGGTGCACCCCGATCCCCTTGCGCAGCAGCGCCGAGAGGGTCTTGCCGAAACCAGAGGCGAACGCCACGGTGCTGAGCCGCTCGGCCAGCTCCGGCGAGGGAGCCGGCAGCCCGCCGGCAGCCACCAGGGAGGTGGCGTGCTCGACGGCAGCCGCCTGGGTGAAGTGCACGACGTAGACCGGGCCCTGACCGGTGGTGATCAGCTCGGCGAGCTTCTCGGTCTGGGGTTCCAGCGACCAGTCGAAGGTGAGTGGCACGGGCCGCTCCACACCGGTGACCACCTCGACGTCGCGGCCGGTCCGTTCGGTGAGGTCGCGGGCGATCTCGGAGGTGTCGCCGAGGGTGGCCGACATCAGCAGGAACTGCGCCTGGGGCAGCTCGAGCAACGGGACCTGCCAGGCCCAGCCGCGCTGCGGGTCGCCGTAGTAGTGGAACTCGTCCATCACGACGAGGCCGACGTCGGCGGCGCGGCCCTCGCGCAGCGCGAGGTTGGCCAGCACCTCGGCGGTGCAGCAGATGATCGGCGCGTCGGGGTTAACGCTCGCGTCACCGGTGAGCATGCCCACCTCGGAGCTGCCGAAGATGGAGCACAGGTCGAAGAACTTCTCGTTGACCAGCGCCTTGATCGGTGCGGTGTAGAACGACACCCGGTCGGTCGCCAGCGCGGCGGCGTGGGCGGCGACCGCGACCAGCGACTTGCCGGACCCGGTCGGCGTGGCCAGCACGACGTGGGATCCGCTCAGCAGGCCGAGCGTCGCCTCCTCCTGGTGCGGGTAGAGGTCCATCCCGCGCCCGGCGGCGAACTCCTGCACGGCGAGGAGTACGTCGTCCGGGTCCGCGCCGTTCGCGGGCCAGGTGATCGCGCCGGCGCTCATCGGAGGCTCATCGGGGGCTCATCGGGCGCGCGGGTGGGAGGCCGCGAAGACCTCGCGCAGGTTGTCGACGGTGACCAGGGTGTAGATCTGCGTGGTCGTGACCGAGGCGTGACCGAGCAGCTCCTGGACCACCCGCACGTCGGCACCGCCGTCGAGCAGGTGCGTGGCGAAGGAGTGCCGCATCGTGTGCGGCGAGACCTCACGGGTGACGCCGGCACGCTCGGCGGCACGGGTCAGCACGGCCCAGGCCGACTGCCTCGACAGGCGTCCCCCACGGGCGTTGAGGAACACCGCCGCACCAGGACCGCGGCGGTCGGTGGCGCCTGCGGCCAGGTCGGGACGCCCCCGGACCAGCCAAGCGTCGAGGGCGGCGCGGGCGTAGGAGCCGAGCGGCACGAGCCGCTGCTTGCCACCCTTGCCGCGCAGCAGGACCGATCCACTGATCAGGTCGATGTCGTCGATGTCGAGCCCGACCGCCTCGGAGATCCGTGCCCCGGTCCCGTAGAGGACCTCGAGCAGGGCCTTGTCCCGCAGGCCGAGGTGGGTCTCGGTCTCGACGCTGCCGAGGATCGCCTCCACGTCGGCCAGCGGGAGGGCCTTGGGCAGTCGTTTGGCGGGGCGCATCGGACGCACGCTCGCCGCCGGGTCGGTCCGGCTGAGTCCGTCGGCGAGGGCGAACTTGTGGAAGCCGCGGACCGCGACGACCATGCGCGCCACCGACGTCGGGCTCAGCGCCGCGTGATCGCGGTCCCCCTCGCGCAGACGAACCTGGAAGTCGGAGATCGTCGCTTCGCTGACGGCGTCGAGATCCACGATCCCCTGCTCTGCCAGGAAGTCCAGGTACCGACCCAGGTCGCGGCGGTAGGCGGCCAGGGTGTTGGCCGAGAGGCCCCGCTCGACCGTGAGGTGGTCGAGCCAGGTCCGGACCGCGCGCGCCGGGGTGCCGGTCACAGCTGCCCGCGGCGCGACATCACGTTGTAGGCCAGCACCGCCGTGACGAGAGCACCGTCCCGGACGCGGCCGGAGACGACGTCGTCGAGGAGGTCGGTGAAGCGCACCCATTCGGTGACCAGGTCGGCCTCCTCGTGGACGAGCTCGAAGTCCCCCCGGTCGGCGGGACTGAGGTCGCGCGCGAGGAAGATGTGGAACTCCTCGTTGGTCAGCCCCGGCGAGACGAAGTAGGAGATCAGCGGCGTCCAGGACGCGGCGGCGTACTCCGCCTCCTCGCGCAGCTCGCGCTGGGCGACCTCGAGCGCGCTCTCCCCGTCGTGGTCGATGATCCCGGCGGGCAGCTGCACCATCCGGTGCCGGACGGCGTGCCGGTACTGACTCATCACCAGGACGCGGTGCTCGTCGTCGACGGCGAGCACGATGGCCGCGCCGGGGTGGCTGACCACCAGTCGCTCGAACGGCTCACCACCCTCCGGGCGGGTGATGGCGTCCTTGCCGACGCCGACCACCCACGCGTCGGCGTGGATCGTGGTCTGGTCGACGATCGGCCAGCTCTCCGGTTTGTCAGCGGACACGGAGCGGCTCAGTCCAGCGGAGCTTCGGTCGGCTCCACCGTCTCGGGCTCGCGGTGCAGGCCGCTCTCGTCGATCGGGAAGCGCTGCTCCTTCTGGCGGGTGATCGCGGCGGCGATCAGCCCGGAGAACAGCGGGTGCGGGCGGGTCGGGCGGGACTTCAGCTCCGGGTGGGCCTGGGTCGAGATGTAGTACGGGTGCACGTCGCGGGGAAGCTCGACGAACTCGACCAGGTTGTTGTCCGGGCTGGTGCCGGAGAAGACCAGGCCGGCCTCCTCGAGCCGCT
This sequence comes from Nocardioides sp. JCM 18999, assembly GCF_055391175.1. Taxonomy (NCBI): domain Bacteria; kingdom Bacillati; phylum Actinomycetota; class Actinomycetes; order Propionibacteriales; family Nocardioidaceae; genus Nocardioides; species Nocardioides sp. JCM 18999. Next base: position 1,415,408 of record NZ_AP043887.1, on the reverse strand, counting down.
CGCGGTAGGCGTTGTTGACCTCGTAGCGGTGACGGTGCCGCTCCTCGATGACCGCTTCGCCGTCGTACACCTCGCGGGCCAGGGAGCCGGCCTTGAGCGCGGCCGGGTAGGCACCCAGGCGCATCGTGCCGCCGAGGTCGCCGGCGCCCTCGACGAACGCCATCTGCTCGGCGATCGTGGCGATGACGGGCTCGGGGGTCTCGGGGTCGAACTCGGTCGAGGCTGCCTTCTCCAGGCCGAGGACCTGGCGGGAGTACTCGATCACCATCGACTGCAGGCCGAGGCAGATGCCGAGCGTCGGGATGCCGTGGGTGCGGGCGTAGGTGAGCGCGCCGAGCTTGCCCTCGAGGCCACGGATGCCGAAGCCGCCGGGGACCAGGACGGCGTCGACGTCGCTGAGGTGGTGAGCGGCGCCGGCGGGGGTCTCGCACTCGTCGGAGGCGATCCAGCGAACGTTGACCTTCGCCTCGTTGGCGAAGCCGCCGGCCTTGAGCGCCTCGGCGACGGAGAGGTACGCGTCGGGCAGGTCGATGTACTTGCCGACCAGGGCGACCTCGACCTCCTCCTTCGGGTGGTGCACCTTGCGCAGCAGGTCGTCCCACACCGACCAGTCGACGTCACGGAACGGCAGGCCGAGCTTGCGCACCACGTAGGCGTCGAGGCCCTCGCGGTGGAGCACCTTGGGGATGTCGTAGATGCTCGGCGCGTCCGCGGCGGTGACCACGGCCTCGTCGTCGACGTCGCACATCAGCGCGATCTTGGACTTGATCGACTGGGGCAGCTCGCGGTCGGCGCGGCAGACGATCGCGTCGGGCTGGATACCGATCTGGCGCAGCGCCATCACCGAGTGCTGGGTGGGCTTGGTCTTGAGCTCCTTGGACGGGCCGATGTACGGCACCAGGGAGACGTGCACGAAGAACACGTTGTCGCGGCCGAGCTTCTGCCGCACCTGGCGGGCGGACTCGATGAACGGGAGGGACTCGATGTCACCGACCGTGCCGCCGATCTCGGTGATGCAGACGTCGATCTCGGGGCTGTGCATCGCCAGGATCCGGTCGCAGATCTCGTTGGTGATGTGCGGGATCACCTGCACCGTCTCGCCGAGGTAGTCGCCGCGGCGCTCCTTGGCGATCACGTTGGAGTAGACCTGTCCGGTGGTGACGTTCGCGTGGCCGACCAGGTCGACGTCGAGGAAGCGCTCGTAGTGGCCGATGTCGAGATCGGTCTCGGCGCCGTCGTTGGTGACGAAGACCTCGCCGTGCTGGAACGGGTTCATCGTTCCCGGGTCCACGTTGAGGTACGGATCGAGCTTCTGCATCGTCACCCGCAGACCGCGGGAGCGGAGAAGTCGGCCCAGGCTGGATGCCGTGAGGCCCTTCCCGAGCGAGGAGGCGACGCCTCCGGTGACGAAAACGTGCTTAGTACTGGACCCCGACCTCATGGGCCTCGATCCTATCGCAGGACGACCGATCCGTCAGAACCGGACGCGCCGTAGGAGCCACCGGGCTTGGCGATCTGGAGCGCCAGCAGGTTGACCGCGCTCACCTGTCCGCCCGCGGTCTCGGCGCCGTCGTACGTGCCGAGGACCAGGGCGGCGTCGCGGACCGAGGCGATGTCGCCGTCGTTGGTCACGCCGGCGAGGACGAGGCCCTTGGTCTGGGTCTGCATCCCGGCGAGGAGTCCGGTGATGATGGCGTCGTCGAGATCGTCGCCGGCCACGACCAGGAGCAGGGACGCCGGGCCCCCGGTGATCGGCCCACTGACGAAGGACCCGGTGGCGAGCGCGTCGCGGATCGTCTCCACGGCGGCGGTCGGCGGTGTCGTGGTCCCGTTGCTGCCGACCGCCGCGCCGAGCAACGCACCCATCCGCGGATAGGTGGTCAGGGCGGGATCGACGACGCCGGGGACCTGGGTGGTCAGCTGCGTGCCGAGCGAGTCGACCAGCTGCTTGCTGGCGGGGTCGGTCAGCTCGTCGGTGACCTGCACGGTGCTGGCGACCGCTCCCCCGGCGGCGACGATGTTGGCGTCGACGGCGGCTCGGATCGTCTCCGGGGCTCCCGGCAGGGTGATGATCGAGACCTGCTGGCCGGTCAGCGCCCCGGCGAGCTGCTCCGGTGCCAGGCCGGCGATGAAGGCGCTGTCGAGCGGATCGGAACCGCTGGCCCCCTCCGGATCGGGAGCGCCCGAGCCGTCCGCCGTGGTCGGCTCCGACCCGAAGCGGTCGTCGATCCGGTCGCCGAGAGGTCCAGCGCCCAGAGCGACGCCGAGGGCCAGGACGAGCAGGAGGGCGACGAGCCCGAAGAGCTTCCTCATCCGACCCACTCTGCCAGCGTGTCCCACCAGGCCTGGCCGGCCGGGGTCGAGGAGACGGCGACGACGAGCGCCGCGACACCCACCAGGAGCGCGGATCCGATCTGCCACGGGCGCACCCGCCCGGTGTGCAGACGGGCCACCGCCTCCGCGTCGACGTAGGCGGCGCCAGCGACGAGGCGGGCGAGGAACGTGCCGGCGAGTCCGGGGCGCTGCTGGTCGAGCAGGTCGCTCAACGAGGTCGGCAGCCCAGCACCGACGATCAGCCGGGCTCCGCCGTGGTGGGCGATCAGGAGTCCGACCTCGTCACCGCCCAGGTGGGCGCTGACGAGCCCGGCCCGTACCCCGGTGCGGCTGATCTGCTCGACGAGCTCGGCGGCCCCCGACTCCTCGCTGACCGCGAGGACGTCACGCGCCTGGGTGAGGATCTTGGTGGCCGGGATCCGGTCGGGCTGGGTCAGCACGAGGATGTCGGCGCGGATCCGGTGCGCGCGGAGGCGATCGGCGGCCGAGTCGATGGCGATGACCACCGGCTTCTCCTGGGCGACGAAGGAGCGCAGGTGATCGATGTCGGCCGGGTTGGCGTGACCGACCACGAGGACGGGTCGGTCGGTGAGGACGCAGTTCAGCGCCGGCAGGCCGAGTCCCTCGAGGAGGAGGTCCCGGTCGCGCTGGACCAGGTGGGTGCTGTTGTAGGTGAGGGTCTCGAGCTGGGCCGCGAGGCCCTGACGGGCCGCCTCCATCTCCTCGAGGATCTCCTCGCGCGCGACCTGCCGCCCCGAGACCACGACCTGGTTGGGCAGGTAGATCCGGCCGTCATGGATCCGGATCGACTCGGGGTTGTCGGCGAGGCGGGCGTAGGCGGACATCCCGATCTCCTCGACCATCGGGATGTTCGCGTCGGCGAGCACGAGTGGCCCGAGGTTCGCGTAGCGGCCCGAGATCATCGGCCGAGCGTTCACCACCGCTCCCACGCCGGTGCGGACCAGCGCCTCGGCGGTCGCGCGGTCGAGGTCGCGGTGGTCGAGGACCGCGATGTCGCCGGGATTGAGCCGCGGGAGCAGGGCATGGGTGGGCCGCCCGACCCGCGCCGGGCCGGAGATCCCGGGCAGCGCTGGGGTGGTGCGGGGGGCGATCCTCATGACCGTGCCATCGTCCCATCGTGACCGGAGCGATCCGGGCAGCGGGTGCGGCGTGTCAGCGGTCCGCGCGGGCCGCTTCGAGCAGGTCCCGAGCGTGGGCGAGGCCCGATTCGGAGTCGGCCATACCGGCCAGCATCCGCGACAGCTCCCGCTCCCGCCCGGCCTCGTCCAGGACGGTGAGTCCGGAGCTGGTGACGGTCCCGTCGTGGGACTTCTGCACGACCACGTGCCGATCGGCGAAGGCTGCGACCTGGGGCAGGTGGGTGACCACGAGCACCTGGGCGACGTCAGCGAGCTTGGCCAGGCGTCGTCCGACCTCGACGGCGGCGGCTCCACCCACCCCGGCGTCCACCTCGTCGAACACGAACGTCGGGACCGGACTGGTGATGGCCAGCACGACCTCGAGGGCGAGCATCACGCGGGAGAGCTCTCCGCCCGACGCACCCTTGTGCAACGGTCGGGGCTCGCTGCCGGTGTTGGCCGCGAGCAGGAACTCGACCTCGTCCACACCTCCGGAGCCGAACCGCAGGTGCCGACCGGCGATCTCCAGCGGCACCTTCGGCGAGTCGGGGGCCGCCTCGGTCTGGGTGACCGCGATGCTCACCCGCGCGTGCGGCATCGCCAGGTGGGCCAGCTCCGCGGTGACCTCGACCGCCAGTCGCTCGGCCGCCTGGCCCCGCAGGCCCGACAGGACGGAGGCTTCCCCGGCGAGCCGGTGCCGCAGGTCGAGGCGCTGCTGCCGCAGCTCGTCGAGCCGTTGGTCGGTGCCGTCGAGGTCGAGGAGTCGCTCGCCGGCCGTGGTGGCCCAGGCCAGGACGTCGTCGACGGTCTCGCCGTACTTCCGGGTCAGCGCCGTCAGCGCGGCGCGCCGCTCCGAGACCGCGGCCAGCCGGGCCGGGTCGGTCTCGATCCGGGAGGCGTAGGAGGCGACGTCGGCGGCGAGGTCGGCGAGCAGGTAGGTGAGCTCCCCGAGCCGGTCGGCCAGCTGCGCGGCCTCCGGGTCGTGGGAACGGACGCTCTCCAACGCGCCGCGCGCCGAGCTGACGAGTCCGAGGACGTCGGTGGCTCCGTCCTCGCTGGACAGCGCGTCACGGGTGGTTTCCGCGGCGGTGCGCAGCGAGTCGGAGAAGCCCAACCGCTCCTCGTCCGCCGCCAGCTCCGCATCCTCCCCCGCCACCGGGCTCACGGCGTCGATCTCGGCGACCCCGAACCGGAGGAGGTCGGCCTCGCGGGCGCGCTCGCGGACGGCGGAGCTGACCTCGGCCAGCTCCTGCTCCACCGCGACCAGGGCACCGTACGTCGCCGCGTAGGCGTCGCGGGCAGCCAGCAGCGGCCCCCCGCCGAACCGGTCGAGTGCCTCGCGCTGGGCTCGGGCCTGCAGGAGGCGGTGCTGGTCGGACTGACCGTGGATCGCGACCAGCGGCGAGGCGACGGTGCCGAGCGTGGTGAGCGGGACCGAGGCTCCGCCGACGAAAGCGCGCGAGCGTCCTTCAGCGGCGACGGTCCGGGCCAGGAGGAGACGGTCGTCCTCGATCTCGCCGCCGGCTTCGGCCACGGCAGCGCCGAGGGCCGGGAGGGCGGAGGTGACGACGGTGCCTTCGACCCGGGCGGCGCGAGCGCCGGTCCTGACCGAGCCGGCGTCGCCGCGGCCGCCGAGCAGCAGCCCGAGCGCGGTCACGATCATCGTCTTGCCCGCGCCGGTCTCACCGGTGACGACCGTGAGTCCGGGCCCGAGCTCGAGGGTCGAGGCGTCGATCACCCCGAGCGAGCTGATCCGGATCTCCTCAAGCATCGGCACCTCCACGGCGCTCGGTCGTGCCGCGCCAGCCGTCGACGGGCAGGTCGAACTTGGCCACCAGGCGGTCGGTGAACGGGGCCTCGTGCAGCCGGACCAGCCGGATCGGGTGCTCGCCGCGGGTGACTTCGATCCGGGCCCCCGGGGCGAGATCGATCGCACGGCGGCCGTCGCACCACAGGATCCCGGCACCGTTGGTGCCGCGGATGACCTCGACGGCCAGCGTCGAGGTCGGTGACACCACGATCGGTCGGGCGAACAGCGCGTGCGCGCTGATCGGCACCATCAGCAGTGCCTCGACGTCGGGCCAGACGATCGGGCCTCCCGCGGAGAAGTTGTAGGCCGTCGAGCCGGTCGGCGTGGCACACACGACGCCGTCGCAGCCGAACCGGGACAACGGGCGGTCGTCGACCTCGATGACCAGCTCGAGCATCCGCTCCCGGGATGCCTTCTCGACGCTCGCGTCGTTGACCGCAAAGGTACGGAAGGTCTCGACCCCGTCGGTCAGGACCCGGACGTCGAGGGTCAACCGGTCCTCGATCGCGTACCGGCGCCCGACGATGGCGTCGAGCACCGAGTCGACGGCGTCGGCCTCGGCCTCGGCGAGGAAGCCGACGTGTCCGAGGTTGACGCCGAGCACGGGGATGCCGCTGCCGTGGGTGACCTCGGCGGCGCGCAGGATGGATCCGTCACCACCGACGACGAGCGCCAGCTCGCACCCGTCGGCGGTCTCTCCGAGCTCGAACCCGGGAGTCAGCGCCGTGGTGTCGACGCCGAGCTCCGCTGCCTCGTCCGCCGACATCCGGACGACGACGCCGTGGGCCCCGAGGGCCTTCACGAACGCGGCGGCGATCTCGCGTGCCTCCGGACGCCCGGTGTGGGTCAGCATCAGGACCCTGCGGACGTCAGTGCCGGTCCCGCTCATCGACGCGGTCATGGATCCACCTTCTCATTGGCGTCGGACAGATCTGCCAGACCGACCTTCCGGAACACGGCGTCGGTGATCTCCTCGTCGGTGACCTCGCTGGGACCTCGCCGGAGCCAGAGGAAGAACTCGACGTTCCCGGACGGTCCCGGCAACGGACTGGTCGTGACCGCGCGGGTGCCCCACCCGCGGGTGCCCGCCGCGTGGGCGATCCCGAGGACGGCTTCGGCCCGCAGTGCCGAGTCGCGCACCACCCCGCCCTTGCCGACCCGATCCTTCCCGACCTCGAACTGGGGCTTGACCATCAGCGCGAGGTCACCGTCGGGCCGGACCACGCCGAGGAGGGCGTCGAGCACGAGCTCGAGGGAGATGAACGAGAGGTCACCGACGATCAGGTCGACCTGGCCGCCGAGGAGCTCGGGCGTGATCTCGCGGATGTTGGTGCGGTCGTGCACGACGACGCGTGGGTCCGACTGGAGCTTCCAGGCCAGCTGCCCGTAGCCGACATCGACCGCGAGGACCTCGGCTGCGCCCCGTTCGAGCAGGACGTCGGTGAACCCGCCGGTGGAGGCACCGGCGTCCAGGCACCGTTTCCCGGTGACCGCGAGCCCCAGCGGCCCGAACGCGTCCAACGCCCCGACGAGCTTGTGCGCGCCGCGGGAGACGTAGTCCGGGCTCAGCGGATCGTCCTTGACGACGATGGCGACATCGGTGGTGACCCCGGTCGCCGGCTTGGTCGCGAGCGCTCCGGCGACGGTGACCCGGCCGGCGGCGATCAGCTCGGAGGCGTGCTCGCGGGAGCGAGCCAACGTCCGTCGAACCAGCTCCGCATCCAGACGAAGGCGGCGAGGAGGCATCGCTCAGACCGACTCGTCCGCCGGGTCGCCGACCGGTTCGGTGGGTGCGTCGAGGGCGCGGCGGAGCTGCTCCTGGGCGCGCTCGAAGACGGCGACCTGGTCGGCGAGGGGCAGCGAGGCGGCAGCATCGACCGACTCGAGAATGGAGTCGACCAACGGCACACCGGTCCGCTCGGCCATCGGTTCCTCGCTCATGGGAGAAGGTTACCGAGGCGGGACGAGTCCGGAGGTGTCCGCCACGGTGCCGGTCGTGTCGAGCCAGTCCCAGGCGACGGCAGCGACGGTGCGCCACCAGTCCGAGGGCGACCCGCCGCCCGTGATCCGAAGACCACCGTCGGTCCCGATCTCGGCCTGCCACCCGCCGGCGCCGGCCTCCGGGTCAGCGTCCGGATGCGCTTCGAGCAGGCCGGCCAGGTCGACGGAGAGGTACGTCGGCCGTTCGTCGGGTCGCGCGGCGACGAGCTCGGAGAGCCCCGTGACCCCGGTCATCACGAGCAGGGTGTCCACGCCCGCGTTGGTGCCGCCGAGGATGTCGGTGTCCAGCCGGTCCCCCACCATCAGCGGCCGTGCGCCACCCGTGCGTCGGACCGTCTCGTCGATCAACGGTCGGTCGGGCTTGCCCGCCACGACAGGGGTGACGTCACTGAACCGGTGCAGGAGGTCGACCAGGACGCCGTTGCCCGGGGCGGTGCCGTACGGCGTCGGGATGGACATGTCCGTGTTGGTCGCGACCCACCACAGACCCTCGCGGATCCGGACGGCCGCGCGCATGATGTCGCGCCAGCGAACCTCGGGACCGTAGCCGTCCACGATCGCCTCGGCGTCCGGATCGTCGACGTCGACCACGACCAGCCCGACCTCGGCCAGCGCCTCGAAGAGGCCCTCAGCCCCCAACGCCGCGACCCGAGCCCCGGGGCCGAGACGGTCCACGAGGACCCGGGCCGCAGCCTGGGACGACGTGACCACGTCCGTGGCCTGAGCCTCGATCCCGAGATCGGTGAGGTGTGCGGCCACGACACGGGCGGGCCGAGCCGCGTTGTTGGTGATGAACGCGAGGTGCGCGCCCGACGTCCGGACCCGCGCCAGATGGGCGGGCGCGCCGGGGACCGCCTCACCCCCGACGTAGACGACACCGTCGAGGTCGAGCATCACGAGGTCGTGCAGGTCGATCAACGGCGCGGTCCCGGTCGACTTCATGGCCGCCACCCTACGATGGCCGGATGGACGCGCAGTCAGTGGTTCCGCCTGCGCTCGCGACCAGTCTGCGACTCCGTCCGTTCACGGCCCGCTCGATGGCGCCGTCCGCGGTGGGCGACCCGGCATCGAACCGCTTCTTCGCCCGCCCACGACTCGGCGTCGTCGGACGCCTCGACGGACGGCGCGGACGGTTCGTCGCCGATTCACAGCCGGCCCTCTACCTGCACGAGTACGTCGACCACGGTCGACGCATCCGAGGCCTGGTCGGCCTCCTCCCGATCACCGACCGCGCCCACGATCCCGGTGCTGCGACCGTCCTGCCGCACGAGGCGGTGCACCCGCGCCAGGTCGACGAGCTCGCGGACCGGATGCAGGCGGTCGGACTGCAGCCGGCACCGATCCTCATCGCGGTCCAGGACGTCGCCGGGCTCCCGGCCTTCCTCGCCGACGTGGCAGCAGAGCCCGCGGCCCGCCAGTTCGCCGACCACGCCGGCCAACGCCACCGGATCTGGGCGATCCGCGACGAGGCGTCCATCGCGGTGGCCGGAGACCTGCTGCAGACGGCACGCGGAGTGATCGCCGACGGCCACCACCGCTACGCCGCGTCGCACCGGCTCCAGGTCCGCACCCCGGGCGGCAGCTACGACGACGCGTTCGTGATGCTGGTCGACCAGGACGACACTCCGTTCATCATCGAACCCATCCACCGGATCCTGCCCCGGGTGCGACTCGACGACATCCGTGCCGCTGCTCGGGCGATCGGTGCGTCCTTCGAGTTCCGCCCTTCGTTCACCCGCCCACGGGAGTTCGAGACCGTCGTCACCGACGGCGAGCAGTGGGCGGTCCTGAGGGAGCAGACCGGACGCACGGCCGTCGAGTGGCTGCACGATCGCGTCCTTCCGGCGCTCCCGCGCGGACCGTGGGACATCCTCTTCGCCCGCACCACGACCGAGGCACTGCACGAACGTCAACGCCGCGGTGGAGTGGCGCTCCTGTTGCCGGCCCCGGAGTTCGTCGACGTCCAGCGGATCGCCTTCCAGGGACGGACCATGCCGGAGAAGGCGACCTCGTTCCAGCCCAAGCCGAGCCTGGGGCCCTTGATGCGCAGCATCCGGGACTGAACGAGACGGGGCCCTGAAATGAGGGCCCGAAATGGCGTGAAAAAGGGTCCTGAAATGGCAGCAGGCCCACCCCGGTACGGGGTGGGCCTGCGCAATGATTGTCCGGCGGTGTCCTACTCTCCCACAACCTCGCGGTTGCAGTACCATCGGCGCTGAAAGGCTTAACTTCCGGGTTCGGGATGGGACCGGGTGTTTCCCTTTCGCTATGACCGCCGTAACTCTTGCCCCAACATCGTCGATATCGACGTGTCGGGAAGTCACAGTTGTTTAGCTGTTTAGTGGACGCGGGCAACTACGCAATTTCAACTCCCTTGTGTGGGGGTCTTTGGCGTTTGTTGGTTTTGTTGAGTGCTTGTGTGACAAGCCCTCGGCCTATTAGTACCGGTCGGCTGGGCATTACTGCTGTACACCTCCGGCCTATCAACCCCATGGTCTGTGGGGGGCCTTAACCCATAACGGGTGGGAAACCTCATCTTGAGACGTGCTTCCCGCTTAGATGCGTTCAGCGGTTATCACTTCCGAACGTAGCCAACCAGCCATGCACCTGGCGGTACAACTGGCACACCAGAGGTTCGTCCATCCCGGTCCTCTCGTACTAGGGACAGCCTCTCTCAAGTTTCCTACGCGCGCGGCGGATAGGGACCGAACTGTCTCACGACGTTCTAAACCCAGCTCGCGTGCCGCTTTAATGGGCGAACAGCCCAACCCTTGGGACCTACTCCAGCCCCAGGATGCGACGAGCCGACATCGAGGTGCCAAACCATCCCGTCGATATGGACTCTTGGGGAAGATCAGCCTGTTATCCCCGGGGTACCTTTTATCCGTTGAGCGACGTCGCTTCCACTTGCCGACGCCGGATCACTAGTTCCGACTTTCGTCCCTGCTCGACATGTCTGTCTCACAGTCAAGCTCCCTTGTGCACTTACACTCAACACCTGATTGCCAACCAGGCTGAGGGAACCTTTGAGCGCCTCCGTTACATTTTAGGAGGCAACCGCCCCAGTTAAACTACCCATCAGGCACTGTCCCTGAACCGGATCACGGTCCGAGGTTAGATATCTAATTCGATCAGAGTGGTATTTCAACGTTGACTCCACACATGCTGGCGCATGCACTTCACAGTCTCCCACCTATCCTACACAAACCGAACCAAACACCAATACCAAACTATAGTAAAGGTCCCGGGGTCTTTCCGTCCTGCCGCGCGTAACGAGCATCTTTACTCGTAGTGCAATTTCGCCGAGTCCACGGTTGAGACAGCGCCCAAGTCGTTACTCCATTCGTGCAGGTCGGAACTTACCCGACAAGGAATTTCGCTACCTTAGGATGGTTATAGTTACCACCGCCGTTTACTGGGGCTTAAATTCTGAGCTTCGATATTGCTATCTAACCCGTCCTCTTAACCTTCCAGCACCGGGCAGGAGTCAGTCCGTATACATCGTCTTACGACTTAGCACGGACCTGTGTTTTTAGTAAACAGTCGCTTGGGCCTGGTCTCTGCGGCCCTTCACGCTTCCCCAGCAAGTGGGTTCACGATCCGGGCCCCCCTTCTCCCGAAGTTACGGGGGCATTTTGCCGAGTTCCTTAACCATGGTTCACTCGATCGCCTCGGTATTCTCTACCTGATCACCTGAGTCGGTTTGGGGTACGGGCGGCGCATAGCTCGCTAGAGGTTTTTCTCGACAGCATAGGATCATCGACTTCCCCATACGGGTCCCCATCAGATCTCAAGCTCGTGATCAAACACAGTGTTGCGGATTTGCCTACAACACGCCCTACATCCTTAGCCACGGACTACCATCGCCGTGGATCGACTACCTTCCTGCGTCACCCCATCGCTTGCCTACTACCAGCTCGGGTCATGCGCTACGCACACACGCCGCTCCCGAAGGATTGGTCGCGGTGTTTCGGGCACTTAGCATCACTGGGGTCAGCATGGGCGCTATTTTGCCGGTACGGGAATATCAACCCGTTGTCCATCGACTACGCCTGTCGGCCTCGCCTTAGGTCCCGACTTACCCAGGGCAGATTAGCTTGACCCTGGAACCCTTGATCAATCGGCGGATATGTTTCTCACATATCATTCGCTACTCATGCCTGCATTCTCACTCGTGTGGCATCCACGGCTGGATCACTCCGCCGCTTCACTCGCCACACGACGCTCCCCTACCCATCCACACAACTGGACCAACCTCAAGGGCGGCCTGTCTTATGTGAATGCCATAGCTTCGGTGGATAACTTGAGCCCCGCTACATTGTCGGCGCGGAATCACTTGACCAGTGAGCTATTACGCACTCTTTCAAGGGTGGCTGCTTCCAAGCCAACCTCCTGGTTGTCACTGCGACTCCACATCCTTTTCCACTTAGTTATCGCTTAGGGACCTTAGCTGATGATCTGGGCTGTTTCCCTCTCGACAATGGAGCTTATCCCCCACTGTCTCACTGCTGCGCTCTCACTTACCGGCATTCGGAGTTTGGCTAACGTCAGTAACCTGGTAGGGCCCATCGGCTATCCAGTGCTCTACCTCCGGCAAGAAACACGCAACGCTGCACCTAAATGCATTTCGGGGAGAACCAGCTATCACGGAGTTTGATTGGCCTTTCACCCCTATCCACAGGTCATCCCCTCCATTTTCAACTGAAGTGGGTTCGGTCCTCCACGACGTCTTACCGTCGCTTCAACCTGCCCATGGATAGATCACTCCGCTTCGGGTCTAGAGCGTGCGACTAAAACACCCTATTCGGATTCGCTTTCGCTACGGCTACCCCACACGGGTTAACCTCGCCACACACCGCTAACTCGCAGGCTCATTCTTCAAAAGGCACGCTATCACCCAACCAAACGGCAGGCTCTAACGGATTGTAGGCACACGGTTTCAGGTACTATTTCACTCCCCGCCAGGGGTACTTTTCACCTTTCCCTCACGGTACTGGTCCGCTATCGGTCATCAAGGAGTATTTAGGCTTAACAGGTGGTCCTGCCAGATTCACACGCCATTCCAGGAGTAGCGTGTTACTTGGGAACACTCTCAACAGACTCGAACTTACGACTACGGGACTATCACCCACTACGGTGCAGCTTTCCAACTGCCTCGCCCTCGATCGAGTTTTCTTACTGTTTCGCAGACCGGCAGATCTACACGAAAGGTCCCACGACCCCGCACACGCAACCCCTGCCGGGTATCACACGTATACGGTTTAGCCTCATCCGATTTCGCTCGCCACTACTCTCGGAATCACTCTTGTTTTCTCTTCCTGTGGGTACTGAGATGTTTCACTTCCCCACGTTCCCTCCACACGCCCTATATATTCAGGCGCGGGTACCACGACATGACTCGTGGTGGGTTCCCCCATTCGGACACCCCCGGATCAACGCTTCGTTGCCAACTCCCCAGGGCTTATCGCAGGCTCGTACGTCCTTCATCGGCTCTTGATGCCAAGGCATCCACCATGTGCCCTTCATAGCTTGTCGCACAAACACTCAACAAAAACAACAACCACCACCCACTCAGTGAGCAGCGCATGCTTCTCGTTGAATGCTGATTAGATCAACAAAACTCAACTACAAAAGACCAGACAAGACACTTAACTGTGATCTCATCTATTTCAAAATTGCTTACAAGATGCTCGCGTCCACTATCCAACAACCAAACAACACACCCACACCAACCATCAACCAGCAATACCGGCATCCGCGTCGATCGGGCAGCTGAGTCACACGCTTGCGGCGTGATTCCTCAGAACCCCAACAGTGTGCTTGGAAAACACGCGGCCCTATACCCATGAACTCTTTCCACTCCAGCAAGCTGGCTGTACTAAAGACAAGAGATACGGCCGCGGCCGTTCGTCGACGATTCCACTAGTGAACACCACGATTCCACCCGAACATTCGCCGGGTGCGAGTGTGTGTGCTCCTTAGAAAGGAGGTGATCCAGCCGCACCTTCCGGTACGGCTACCTTGTTACGACTTCGTCCCAATCGCCAACCCCACCTTCGACGGCTCCCTCCCACAAGGGGTTAGGCCACCGGCTTCGGGTGTTGCCGACTTTCGTGACGTGACGGGCGGTGTGTACAAGGCCCGGGAACGTATTCACCGCAGCGTTGCTGATCTGCGATTACTAGCGACTCCGACTTCATGGGGTCGAGTTGCAGACCCCAATCCGAACTGAGACCGGCTTTTTCCGATTCGCTCCCCCTCACGGGATCGCAACGGTTTGTACCGGCCATTGTAGCATGCGTGAAGCCCTGGACATAAGGGGCATGATGACTTGACGTCATCCCCACCTTCCTCCGAGTTGACCCCGGCAGTCTCCCATGAGTCCCCGGCATTATCCGCTGGCAACATAGGACGAGGGTTGCGCTCGTTGCGGGACTTAACCCAACATCTCACGACACGAGCTGACGACAGCCATGCACCACCTGTATACGAGTATCAAAGAGACCCACATCTCTGCAGGCTTCCCGTATATGTCAAACCCAGGTAAGGTTCTTCGCGTTGCATCGAATTAATCCGCATGCTCCGCCGCTTGTGCGGGCCCCCGTCAATTCCTTTGAGTTTTAGCCTTGCGGCCGTACTCCCCAGGCGGGGCGCTTAATGCGTTAGCTGCGGCACGGAACACGTGGAATGTGTCCCACACCTAGCGCCCAACGTTTACGGTGTGGACTACCAGGGTATCTAATCCTGTTCGCTCCCCACACTTTCGCTCCTCAGCGTCAGGTAATTCCCAGAGAACCGCCTTCGCCACCGGTGTTCCTCCTGATATCTGCGCATTTCACCGCTACACCAGGAATTCCGTTCTCCCCTGAATACCTCAAGTCTGCCCGTATCGAAAGCAAGCCCAGAGTTAAGCCCTGGGTTTTCACTCCCGACGCAACAAACCGCCTACGAGCCCTTTACGCCCAATAATTCCGGACAACGCTCGGACCCTACGTATTACCGCGGCTGCTGGCACGTAGTTGGCCGGTCCTTCTTCTGTGCATACCGTCACTTGCGCTTCGTCTGCACTGAAAGAGGTTTACAACCCGAAGGCCGTCATCCCTCACGCGGCGTTGCTGGATCAGGCTTCCGCCCATTGTCCAATATTCCCCACTGCTGCCTCCCGTAGGAGTCTGGGCCGTGTCTCAGTCCCAGTGTGGCCGGTCACCCTCTCAGGCCGGCTACCCGTCGAAGCCTTGGTGAGCCATTACCTCACCAACAAGCTGATAGGCCGCGAGCACATCCTGTACCGAAAAAACTTTCCAAACCCAACCATGCGATCAGATTTCATATCCGGTATTAATCTCAGTTTCCCAAGGCTATCCCAGAGTACAGGGCAGATTACTCACGTGTTACTCACCCGTTCGCCGCTCGAGTACCCCCGAAAGGGCCTTTCCGCTCGACTTGCATGTGTTAAGCACGCCGCCAGCGTTCGTCCTGAGCCAGGATCAAACTCTCCGTAGAAAACTACAAAAAATTATCTTCCCGACAGGAGATCACTGACTAACACCACCACCAAAAGGTAGCGGCGCCAATTGTCAGAATCATTGTCAAAGAAATCCATCAACCAAAGGCCGTTAGCCTCGGTCGACGGGTTACAAACTAATTCGTCGACTATCCAAACACACTGTTGAGTTCTCAAGAATCACACGCGCTCCGTGCCTGCCCTCTCGGACCGGCTGCGGGACAACCTGCAAAACATTACCTTCTCGTCCTTGCCCGGTCAACTTGACGCTGATCGGAGCCAGTCGGATCCGGTGTCACCGCGCACTGCTCCTGGGACCTGGTGGGGTTTCCCCCGGTCTGGGAGCCGCTCTCGGCGACAGGTGAAACATTACATGGAGGTATCCGGAGCAACAAATCTGGGTGCTGGGCGGTACGTGGAGACGGTCGGATCCCCCGTGATCCAGAAGCGCCACGGGCGTTCCGGCGCTCCACGGAGGCCCACACGTGGGCCGGTCGAGACGGTGTCGAAGGCCGGCCCCGGCACGAACCGGACCGGCCCGGTCTCCAGGCTCGCGCCGTCCTGGGCGCGGTCGAGTGCCAGCGCGCGGGTGAGGCGAGCTGGACCGCGGGCGAGGTCGCGGTCCTTCGAGCCCGGTCGCCGTGCGCGCGCCAGCTCGATCCCGTCGACGACCTCGCCGGCCCGGACCAGGCAGGCCGCCGGCTCGCCCTCGGGGCCGCAGACGATGTTGACGCAGAAGTGCATGCCGTAGGTGAAGTAGACGTAGAGATGCCCGGGTGCCCCGAACATCACCTGGTTGCGTGGGGTGCGACCCCGGAAGGCGTGCGAGCCAGGGTCGTCGGCACCGCCGTACGCCTCGACCTCGGTGAGGCGGACGGTGACCCCCGCATGCGCGAACAGGCCGCCCAGCAGAAGCGGGGCGACCTGTTCGGGTCGAGCTTGGAGAAGCTCAGCGAGTGCGCTCACGAGGAGCCAGCTCGTCGCGGTAGGTCGCCACCCGGGTGCGCAGCTCGGCGAGCTGTTCGGCCACGCGCGCGGGCGCCGTACCCCCGCGACCGTCACGCGAGGTGACGGAACCGGTGGCGGTGAGGACGAGCCGGACCTCGGGGGTGAGCGCCGGCGAGATGGCGGCGAACTCCTCGTCGGTGAGCCCGTCGAGCTCGGTGCCCTTCGCCTCGGCGGCGCGGACGCAGGCACCGGCGACCTCGTGGGCGATCCGGAACGGCGTGCCCTCCCGGACCAGCCACTCGGCGATGTCGGTCGCCAGGGAGAAGCCCTGCGGGGCGAGCTCGGCCATCCGATCCGTGTTGTAGATCAGGGTCGCGACCTGCCCGGTGAACGCCGGCAGCAGGACCTCGAGGGTGTCGATCGAGTCGAAGACCGGCTCCTTGTCCTCCTGGAGGTCGCGGTTGTAGGCCAGCGGCAACGCCTTGAGGGTGGCGAGCAGACCGGCGAGGTTGCCGATCAGACGCCCGGCCTTGCCGCGGGCCAGCTCCGAGATGTCGGGGTTCTTCTTCTGCGGCATGATCGACGATCCGGTCGACCAGGAGTCGTGCAGGGTGACGAAGTCGAACTCCTTGGTCGCCCACAGGATGATCTCCTCCGCGATCCGGGAGATGTCGACCCCGACCTGCGCCGCGACGAAGGCGAACTCCGCCACGAAGTCACGCGACGCCGTGCCGTCGATCGAGTTCGCCGACGACCCGGTGAAGCCCAGCTCGGACGCGACCAGCTCGGGGTCCAGGCCGAGGCTCTGCCCGGCCAACGCGCCCGACCCGTACGGCGAGTCGGACTGCACCCGACGGCGCCAGTCCCCCAGCCGGTCCACGTCGCGCAGCAGCGACCAGGCGTGGGCGAGGAGGTGGTGCGAGAGCAGCACCGGCTGCGCGTGTTGGAGGTGCGTCCGCCCCGGCATGATCGCCGGGCCGTTCGGGCCCTCGAGGTGCGTGCCGGCCTGACCGGCGAGCGCCTCGACCAGGTCGAGGACCAGCCCACCGACCACCCGGCTGTGGTCGAGCAGGTAGCAGCGGAACAGCGTGGCGATCTGGTCGTTGCGGGAACGTCCGGCACGCAGCTTGCCGCCGACGTCCGGGCCGACCTCCTCGATCAGGAGCCGTTCCAGCGCACCGTGCACGTCCTCGTCGGAGGCCGACGGACGCAGCGCTCCGGTGGTGAAGCGGTCGGCGAGCACGTCGAGCCCGCGGTGGAGCTCGAGCTCCTCGTCGGCGGTCAGCAGACCGGCCGCGCCCAGGGCCTTCGCGTGGGCGTGGGATCCGGCGAGGTCGTAGAGCGCGAGCCGCCAGTCGAAGTGGGTCGACCGGGACAACGCTTCGAGCTCGGGCGAGGGACCGCCGGCGAACCGGCCGCCCCACAGCTTGCCTTCGTTGGTGCCCTGCAGCTCGGTCATCAGTCGCTGCCCAGCTCCATGGCCGCCTCGTCGAGGCCGGGGTCGACCGCCTCGGCGGACTCGCTGGCCTCGTCGTTGCGGGTGATCTGCTCGTAGCCGCCGGCCGGGAGCTCACCGAACAGGGTCCCGTTCTCGACCAGGACGGTGCCCTGGTCCAGCGGCTGACCGGCGTAGATCTCGAGCTTCGCGCGCGAGTCGGCGATGTCGAGGTTGCGCATCGTCAGCTGGCCGATCCGGTCGGTCGGACCGAAGGCGGCGTTCTCGACGCGCTCCATCGAGAGCTTCTCCGGGTGGTAGGAGAAGTGCGAGCCCTCCGTCTTGACGATCGTGTAGTCGTCGCCACGGCGCAGCCGCAGCGTGACGGTGCCCGTGACCAGCGAGGCGATCCAGCGCTGGATCGACTCACGCACCATCAGCGCCTGCGGGTCGAGCCACCGGCCCTCGTAGAGCAGGCGACCGAGCTTGCGGCCCTCGTTGTGGTAGTTCGCGAGGGTGTCCTCGTTGTGCACCGCGTTGATCAGGCGCTCGTACGCCGCGAAGAGGAGCGCCATGCCGGGCGCCTCGTAGATGCCGCGGGACTTGGCCTCGATGATCCGGTTCTCGATCTGGTCCGACATGCCGAGACCGTGACGGCCACCGATGATGTTGGCCTCGAGCACCAGGGCGACCGGGTCGTCGTACCGCTTGCCGTTGATCGCGACCGGACGACCGGCCTCGAACGTGATCGCGACGTCCTCGGTGGCGATCGAGACGGACGGGTCCCAGAACTTCACGCCCATGATCGGGTCGACGGTCTCGAGCGAGACGTCGAGGTGCTCGAGGGTCTTGGCCTCGTGGGTGGCGCCCCAGATGTTGGCGTCGGTGGAGTACGCCTTCTCGGTGGAGTCGCGGTAGGGCAGGTTGTGGGCGACGAGCCACTCGCTCATCTCGTGCCGGCCGCCGAGCTCGGTGACGAAGTCCGCGTCGAGCCACGGCTTGTAGATCCGGAGCTCCGGGTTGGCCATCAGGCCGTAGCGGTAGAACCGCTCGATGTCGTTGCCCTTGTAGGTCGAGCCGTCGCCCCAGATGTTGACGTCGTCGGCCTGCATCGCACGGACCAGCATCGTGCCGGTGACGGCGCGACCCAGCGGGGTGGTGTTGAAGTACACCTTCGCCCCGGAACGGATGTGGAAGGCGCCGCAGGCGAGGGCGGCCAGACCCTCCTCGACCAGCTGGGGCTTGATGTCGACCGCGCGCGCGATCTCGGCGCCGTACGCCTTGGCCCGGGACGGGACGCCGGAGATGTCCGGCTCGTCGGCCTGGCCGATGTCGGCGGTGTAGGTGCACGGGATGGCGCCCTTGTCACGCATCCACGCCACGGCGACGGAGGTGTCGAGGCCTCCGGAGAAGGCGATGCCGACGCGCTCGCCGACGGGAAGGGAGGTGAGGACCTTGCTCACGAGTGCTGCTCCTGGCTGTGGATGGTGGTGTCGTTGCTGGTGGTGTCGGTACTGCTCGGTTCGGTGGTGCTGTGCTGGTCGGCGAGGGCGAGGAACCGGCGGGCCAGCTCGTCACCTCCGACGGGATCGCGGCTGATCACGAGCACTGTGTCATCGCCCGCGATCGTGCCGAGGACCGGGGCCAACTCTGCCTTGTCGACGGAGCTGGCCAGGAACTGGGCGGCGCCCGGCGGGGTGCGGAGGACGACCAGGTTGGCGCTCGCGTCGGCGGAGAGGAGCAGCTCGTTGCAGAGCCGCGCCAACCGGGCCTGCGAGGTGGCCGACTCCCCCGGCGCGACCGGCCGGCGGTCGCCGCCCTCGGCGGGGACGGCGTAGACCAGCGAACCGTCGTGAGCGCGGACCTTCATCGCCTCGAGCTCGACGAGGTCGCGCGACAGGGTGGCCTGGGTGACCTGGACGCCGCGGGCGGCGAGCAGGTCGGCGAGCTCGGACTGGGACCGGATCTCGTGGCCGGCGACCAGGTCGAGGATCAGCTGGTGGCGCGCCCCCTTCGTGGCCGGCCGCATCGACTCGTTCACGGACGTCAGCGCTCCTCGAGCAGGAACGCGATGATCGCCTTCTGGGCGTGGCGCCGGTTCTCGGCCTCGTCCCAGATGACGCTCTGAGGACCGTCGAGGACCTCGGCGTCGATCTCCTTGCCCCGGTAGGCGGGCAGGCAGTGCAGCACGATCGCGGCGGGGTCGGCCTCGGCGAGCAGTCCGCTGGTGAGCGAGTACGGCGAGAAGATGGCCAGCCGCGCGGCGGCCTCGTCCTCCTTGCCCATCGACACCCAGGTGTCGGTCACGACGACGTCGGCACCGCGCACCGCAGCAGCCGGGTCGAGCACCCAGCCGACGCTGCCGCCGGTGGTCTCGGCGATCGCCGCGGCCCGGGCGAACATGGCCTCGTCCGGCGCGTAGCCCTCGGGCGCGCCGATGGTGACGTGCATGCCGGCGGTCGCCCCGGCCAGAAGCCAGGAATTGCCCATGTTGCAGGCGCCGTCGCCGATGAACGCCACCTTGAGCCCGGCGAGCTCGCCCTTGTGCTCCCGGATGGTGAGCAGGTCGGCGATCAGCTGGCAGGGGTGGAACTCGTCGGTGAGCGCGTTGACCACCGGGACGCCTGAGTACTCCGCCATCTCCTCGATCGCGCTCTGGGCGAACGTGCGCCAGACGATGACGCTGGCCTGCCGACCCAGCACCCGGGCGACGTCGGCGACCGACTCGCGCTGGCCGATGCCCGCGAGCTTGCCGTCGACCAGCATCGGGTGGCCGCCGAGCTCGGCGATCCCGGCGGCGAAGGACGACTGGGTCCGCAGCGTCGGCTTGTCGTAGATCGTCGCGACGGTCTTCGGTCCGGCGAGCGGCTTCTCCTCGTACGGCGCCGCCTTGAGCGTGGCCGCGAGGTCGAGCACCCGACCCTGCTCCTCGGGAGTCAGGTCGTCGTCGGCGAGGAAGGATCGCACCGTCATGCCGCATCCCCGAACGCCGCGTCGAGGATGGCCGGCCAGGCGGCGAGAAGCGCGGCCGCGTCGTCGTCGCTCAGGTTGAGCGGCGGCGCGATCCGGACGCGGTCCGGGGCGGCGTTGTTGACGATGAAGCCGGCGGCCAGGGCCGCGGCGGCGACCTCGACCGAGCGGGGCTCGGTCAGCACGATGCCGAGCAGGAGCCCGGCGCCGCTGACCTCGCTGACCCGCGCGTCGGCGCTCAGGCCCTCGCGGAGCGTGGCACCGATCGTGACGGCGTGCTCCAGCAGCCCTTCGGTCTCGATCGTCCGGATCACGGCGAGCGCCGCGGCGCAGGCCACCGGGTTGCCGCCGAACGTGGTGCCGTGGTTGCCCGGCTCGAGCAGGGTCGCTGCCCGGCCGAGCCCGAGGCAGGCCCCGATCGGGAAGCCGCCGCCCAGGCCCTTGGCGAGGGTGATGATGTCGGGCACCACTCCGGCGCGCTGGAAGGCGAACCAGTCCCCCGTCCGGCCCATGCCGGTCTGGATCTCGTCGAACCAGAGCAGCGCACCGTGCGCGTCCGCGATCGCGCGCGCCTCGGCGAGGAAGTCAGCGGGCGGCACGACGACGCCGGCCTCCCCCTGGAGCGGCTCGATCAGGACGGCCGCTGTGCTCTCGGTGACCGCTGCCGCCAGCGCGGCGGCGTCGCCGTACGGCACGAACTCCACTGTTCCGGGGAGGGGCTCGAAAGGCTGCCGGTAGGCCTCCTTCGAGGTCAGCGCCAGCGCGCCCATCGAGCGGCCGTGGAAGGAGCCCTCCATCGCCACCACGTGGGTGCGCCCCGTCCGGCGGGTGATCTTGAACCCCGCCTCGTTGGCCTCGGTGCCGGAGTTGGTGAAGAACACCTTGACCGGGACCGGGACGTCGACGAGCTCGATCAGCTTGTCGGCGAGCTCGATCTGCGGCCCGCTGGCGAAGAAGTTCGAGATGTGTCCGAGCGTCTGCAGCTGCTCGGTCACGGCGCCGACCAGGGCCGGGTGGCCATGGCCGAGCGCGTTGACCGCGATCCCGCCGAGGAAGTCGACGTACTCCCGCCCGTCGGCATCCCAGACGTGGCTGCCGGCACCCCTGGTGAGGACCAGCTTCGGCATGCCGAAGGTGTTCATCAGCGCGTGCTGGTACCGCTCGACGTAGGTGCTGGTGGACGCGCTCATCCGTCGGCCTTCCGGATCTTGGTCTCGACACCGGGCAGGACCTGGGTGCCGATCCCCTCGGCGGTGAAGATCTCGAGCAGCACGGCGTGCGGCTCGCGACCGTCGACGACGGTGGCCCGCGGGACACCGCCCTGCACGGCCTGGAGGCAGGCGCCCATCTTGGGCACCATCCCGCTGGCCAGGGACGGCATCAGGACCTCGAGCGACTCCGGGCTGATCTCCTGGATGACGTCGTCGGAGTTGCCGTAGTCGCGGTAGAGCCCCTCGACGTCGGTGAGGACGAGCAGCTTCTCGGCCTTGAGCGCGATCGCGAGGGCCGCGGCGGCCGTGTCGGCGTTGACGTTGTGGATCTGACCGCCGAGGTCCGGCGCGACCGACGAGATCACCGGGATCCGGCCGGCCTCGATGACGTCGAGGACCGCTTCGGGGCGGACCTGGGTGACCTCGCCGACGAGGCCGAGGTCGACCTCCTCGCCGTCCACGATGGTGTTGGTCCGGCTGGCCGTGAAGAGGCCGGCGTCCTCACCCGAGAGCCCGACGGCCAGGGGTCCGTGCTGGTTGAGCAGACCGACGAGCTCGCGCTGCACCTGGCCGACGAGGACCATCCGGACGACGTCCATCGCCTCGGGGGTGGTGACGCGCAGGCCGCCGCGGAACTCGCTCTCGATCCCGAGCCGGTCGAGCATCTGGGAGATCTGCGGACCACCGCCGTGGACGACGACGGGCTTGAACCCCGCCAACCGGAGGAAGGCGATGTCCTCGGCGAACTTCACCTTGAGGTCGTCGTCGATCATCGCGTTGCCGCCGTACTTGATCACGATGATCTTGCCGTTGTACTTCTTCAGCCACGGCAGGGCCGCGGCGAGCACGCCGGCGTTGGTGCGTTCTTGCATGGTCGTCTCGCTCACGATGAGTACGCGCTGTTCTCGTGCACGTAGGCGTGGGTCAGGTCGTTGGTCCAGACGGTCGCGGTGTGCGTGCCGGCCTTGAGGTCGATCGTGACGGTGACGTCGCGGGCCTCGAGGTCGATCTGGCTCGGGTCCTCCGCCGGCGTGGAGGCGCGGCAGACCCACACGCCGTTGAGGGCGACGTCGAGGTCGGCCGGGTCGAAGGCGGCCTGGGTGGTGCCGACACTGGCCAGGATGCGGCCCCAGTTCGGGTCCTTCCCGAAGATCGCGGCCTTGAACAGGTTGGAGCGGGCGACGCTGCGGCCGACCTCGAGCGCGTCGGCCTCGGTGGCCGCGTTCACCGTCGTGATCGCGATCGAGTGGTCGGCACCCTCGGCGTCAGCGAGGAGCTGGAGCGCCAGGTCCGTGCAGAGCTCGGTCAGCTTGGCGGTGAACTCGTCGGCCGTCGGTGCGATCCCGCTGGCGCCCGAGGCGAGCAGGGTCACCGTGTCGTTGGTGGACTGGCAGCCGTCGGAGTCGAGGCGGTCGAACGACGCAGCCGTCGCGGCCCGGAGCGCGGCGTCCAGGTCGGCAGCGGGTACGTCGGCGTCGGTGGTGATCACGACAAGCATCGTGGCCAGCGCGGGGGCCAGCATGCCGGCGCCCTTCGCCATCCCGCCGATGCTCCAGCCCTCACCGTGGACGAGCGCCTCCTTGGAGACGGTGTCGGTGGTCATGATCGCCGTCGCCGCTGCCGAGCCGCCGTCGGCCGCCAGCGCGTCGGCCGCCAGGTCGACGCCGTGCAGCAGCACCGCCTGGTCGTTGAGCAGGCCGATCAGGCCGGTCGAGCAGACCACCACGTCGCCGGCGCCGATCCCGAGCCGGTCGGCGACCCGCTCGGCGGTGGCGTGGGTGTTCTGGAAGCCGGCCGCGCCGGTGTAGCAGTTGGCGCCGCCGGAGTTGAGGACGACCGCACGGACGACCCCGTCCTTGACGACCTCCTTGCTCCACAGCACCGGGTTGGCCTGGCAGCGGTTGCTGGTGAAGACACTGGCGGAGGCGAACGACGGACCGTCGTTCGCGACGAGGGCCATGTCGGGGTTGCCCGACGCCTTGAGGCCGGCGGTGACGCCGGCGGCCCGGAAGCCGAGCGGGGTGGTGATGCTCATCAGGGTGCCAGTCCGATCGTGGAGAGTCCGGTGTTCTCGGGGAGGCCGAGGGCCAGGTTCATGCACTGGACCGCGGCGCCGGCCGTGCCCTTGGTGAGGTTGTCGATCGCGCCGACCGCGACCAGCCGGCCGGCCGCGTCGTCGACGGTGACCTGGAGGTGGACGGCGTTGGAGCCGGCGACCGCCTTGGTCTGGGGCCACTGGCCCTCGGGCAGCAGGTGGACGAACTGCTCGTCGGCGTAGGCGGCCTCGTAGGCGGCCCGGACCTGCTCCGCGGTGACGCCGGGAAGCAGCTTCGCGGTGCAGGTGGCGAGGATGCCGCGCGGCATCGGCACCAGCAGCGGGGTGAAGCTGACCGTCACGGTGTCCGCGTCGGCCGCGTCCGTCAGGAGGGCGCTGAGGTTCTGGGTGATCTCAGGGGTGTGCCGGTGCACTCCCCCGACGCCGTAGGCGGAGACGTTGCCCATCACCTCGGAGCCGAGGAGATTGGTCTTCGCCGCCTTGCCGGCACCGCTGGTGCCGCTGGCTGCCACGACGACGACGTCGGGCTCGACCAGGCCGGCCGCGATCGCCGGGGCGAGGGTGAGCGAGGAGATCGTCGGGTAGCAGCCGGGCACGGCGATGGTGGTCGCCCCGGCCAGCTTCTCCCGGTGGCCCGGCAGCTCGGGCAGGCCGTAGGGCCAGGTGCCGGCGTGCGGGGTGCCGTAGAAGTGCTCCCACGCCGCGGCGTCCTCGAGCCGGAAGTCGGCACCGCAGTCGACGACGACGACGTTCGGGTCCTCGGCCTGGAGCGCGGTCGCGACCGCACCGGACTGGCCGTGCGGCAGGGCCAGGAAGACGACGTCGTGACCGCGCAGGACCTCGATGGTGGTCTCGGAGAGGATCCGGTCGGCCAGCGGCAGCAGGTGCGGCTGGAGCGCACCGAGGGCCTGGCCCGCGTTGGACGCGCCCGTGAGGGCGCCGATCTCGACCTCGGGGTGGGACAGCAGCAGGCGCAGCAGCTCCCCGCCGGCGTACCCGCTGGCTCCGGCGACAGCGACGGACTTCGTGCTCATATGTATGACTATACAGTCCAGTGCATCTTCGTGCATGCCGGTATCGGCGTGAAGCGCGTGAAAGGCGTGAAGCCGGCGTGAAAGCGCGGTGAAACCGGCCGGGTCCACGATAGAGCCATGACGAACCCATCATCTTCCGGACTGGCCGTCGCCGCCACCGGCCTGGTGAAGCGCTTCGGCGACTTCACCGCGGTCGACGGCGTCGACCTCGCCGTCCGCCCCGGGGAGGTCTTCGGCGTGTTGGGACCCAACGGCGCCGGGAAGACCACCACCCTGTCCATGCTCGCCACCCTCCTCCCGATCGACGGGGGCCACGCCAGCATCTTCGACGTCGACGTCGCCGCTGAGCCGCACAAGATCCGCCAGCTGGTCGGTGTCACGGGGCAGTACGCCTCCGTGGACGAGAACCTGACCGGCTACGAGAACCTCTGGCTCTTCAGCCGGCTGCACGGTCGGTCGGTCAAGCAGTCCAAGGCACTGGCCGACGACCTGCTCGGCCGGTTCGGACTCGAGGAGGCGGCGCGCAAGCAGATCAAGGAGTACTCCGGCGGCATGCGTCGGCGCCTCGACCTGGCCGCCTCCCTGATCAGCTCCCCGCCGCTGATCTTCCTGGACGAGCCGACCACCGGGCTCGACCCGCGCACCCGCGGGCAGATGTGGGACACCATCCGCGACCTGGTCGCCAACGGGTCCACCATCCTGCTCACCACCCAGTACCTCGACGAGGCCGACCAGCTCGCCGACCGGATCGCGGTGATCGACCGCGGCATCAAGGTCGCCGAGGGTACCCCCGCCGAGCTCAAGACGAGTGTCGGCGAGTCCAGCCTGCAACTGCGCCTGTCCGACACGGACCTGCTCGACGAAGCCGGCCGGATCGTCCACCGCGTCGCCGGCGTCTCACCGGTGATGACCCCGGAAGCGGGCGCTCTCAACGTCCCGCTCCCCGATGCCAACAAGGCTGCGGACGTCCTGATCGCCTTGCGCGAGTCCGGCATCTCGATCACCTCAGCCGCGGTGCAGCAGCCCTCGCTCGACGAGGTCTTCCTCGCCCTGACCGGCCACGACGCATCGAGCACCGCGAACACCGAATCCGACCTTGAGGAGGCCCTCCGATGAGCGCCCTCGTTGCTGAGCGCAGCATCGCGGCTGCGAAGCAGAACCTGACCAGTCGTCCGTCGCTGGCCGACACCGTCTCCCAGACGCTCACGATGGCGTGGCGGTCGCTGGTGAAGATGCGCCGCAACCCGGAGCAGTTCTTCGACGTGATCATCCAGCCCCTGCTCTTCACCGCGATGTTCACCTACATCTTCGGCGGGGCTGTGGCCGGTTCAGTGCAGGACTACCTGCCGCTCGTGATCACCGGGGTTCTGGCGCAGACGGCTCTCACCGCCTGCATGGCGACCGGTACCCAGATGCGCGAGGACATGGAGAAGGGCGTCTTCGACCGCTTCCGCTCGCTCCCGATGGCCCGGATCGCCCCATTGGCCGGTCCGATGCTGGCCGACGTGCTCCGGTACGCCATCGCCGCGACCTTGACGCTGGCCACCGGGTTCGCGATGGGTTACCGCCCGGAGGGTGGCGTGACCGGAGTCGTCGCCGGCTGGTCGCTGGTGATCTTCGCTGGCTGGTCGATGTCGTGGATCTTCGCCTGGCTGGGCACCGTGGCGCGTTCGGCCCAGGCCGTGCAGGGCATCGGCATGATGATCATGTTCCCGCTGACGTTCCTCTCTGACGCGTTCACCCCGGCCGACACGATGCCCGAGTGGTTGCAGAAGTTCGTCGCGGTCAACCCGGTCACCCTGGTCATCCACGCCACCCGCGACCTGATCAACGACGGGAACCTCACCGCGAACGTCGGCTGGGCCCTCCTCGGCTGTTCCGTGATCGTGGCGATCTTCGCCCCGATGGCGGTGCGGTCCTACAACAAGAAGGTCTGACCCCTCCCGCTCCTGGGGCCAGCTTCAGACGAGCTCCGTGACGACGGCCAACGCTGTCGCGCGGAGCTCGTCGGCGTTCCGGGAGGCGTACGTCGCCCGGACGGCGCCGACCGTCACCGGATCGACCAGCGGGTCGCCGTACGACGGGTCGAGCGAGGGCAGCATCCGGTTGAGCGAGAGCGCCTCGGCGAGGGCCAGCAGGTGCGCCGCCCGATCCGGATCACCGGCGCGCGCCGCCCAGAACCCGAGCGCGGCGAGCGAACAGCCGAGGATCGGGACGTCGACCCAGGCCTCCTCGATCGTCAGGAGGGTGCGGGCGCGTTCGATCAGCGCCTGCCGACGGGGTGCCCGGCCGGCGAGGCGGTCGTGCCGGGCGGCGGCGGCCAGGGCACCGGACTGAGGCAGCAGGGCCCACGGCTCGAAGCCGTCGGCCCAGTCGAACGTCGGGACGCCGCCGGTCGAGAGCCGGTCGATCGCCTCCTCGTACGACGCGATGCCCGCATCGATGTCGCCGCGGGCCAGCAGCACCTCGGCGCGGCCGCAGAGCAGGGCGATCCCGGCACCGAAGACGTTGGCTCCGTGGTCGCTCGCCCCGACCTCGTCCAGGATCGCGTCCGCCTCGTCGAGCTGGCCCTCGCGCAGCGCGACGAGGGCCGACATGGCCAGCACCTGGGCCGCGTCGTCGTCGGCACCGAGCTCGGAGAGCACGCCGTGGGCCTCGGCCGCGCGGGCGCGGACCTGCCCGATCTCCCCCGCCTGGAGCTCCAGCCCGGCGAGCTGGGACATCAGCATCGCCCGCATCCACGGACCCTCCCCCGGTTCGAGGAGCGGCAGCGCCCGGCTGGCTGCCTCGCGGGCGCCGTCGATGTCGCCGAGGTTCTCCAGAGCCTGGCTCGTCCACAGGCAGGCGATCCGCGCGACCGCCGAGTCGGGGTCGTCGGTCAGCGCCCGGATCACCTCGACCTGGTTCAAGCGCTCGGAGGCGAGGATCGCCAGCACCACCCGGACCGTCGCCCGCACACCGGTGGCGCCCTCGCCCGGACCGAGCCGGGTGAGCAGCTCGGTGGCTCCCTCCGCCGCCGGTCGGCCGAAGATGACCGCGTTGGACAGCGCGGCGCTCAGGCAGATCCGGGCCGCGTCCTCGGCGCCGGCCGGGATCTCCCGTCGGGTGACGAGCTCCACGACCGGGTCGGCGAGGGTCAGCACCTTGAGGTGGGACCCCTCGATGGTCCAGAACGAGACCAGGCCGGCGAAGACCCGCAGCGCATGGCCCAGGCGGTCCGCCCGCACCGAGGTGCGCACCACCTCGGCGAGGTTGCCCTCCTCGGCCCGGACCTCGGTCATCATCGCGATCTGGTCCGTGGTGTAAAGCCGCGCCGTGGCGCGGTCCCCCAGGTCGGCGGCCCAGTCCGCGACCCGATTCTCCGCGTCCTCGAGCTCGCCGTGCTCCTCCAGCTGGCGCAGGCCGAACTCGCGGACGGTCTCGAGCAGCCGGTACCGGACTCCGCCGGCGTTCTCGTCGACGACGACCAACGACTGGTCGACCAGGGCGGAGATCCGGTCGAGGGCGTCGGACCCGATCACGGCCTCGGCCGCCTCGAGGGCGAAACCTGCACGGAAGACGGCGAGGCGGCGCAGCGCACGACGTTCGGGGTCGGCGAGCAGGTTCCAGCTCCAGTCGATCACGGCCTGCAGGGTCTGGTGGCGTTCGGGAGCATCCCGGCTCCCGCCCCGGAGCAGCGCGAAGCGGTCCTCGAGCCGGCGCTCGATCTCGGGCACGCCCATCACCCGGACCTTCGCCGCGGCCAGCTCGACCGCGAGCGGGAGACCGTCGAGGCGTCGTACGACGGCGCGGACCTGCTCCGGATCGAGGATCACCCCGGGCCGGGCCGCGGTGGCGCGTTCGACGAAGAGCGCGATCCCGTCCTCCTCGGCGAGCTCGGGCAGGAGGTAGACGCGTTCGGTGGCCAGCGCCAGCGGGGACCGACTGGTGGTGAGCACCGTGGTGCGGGGCGTGCGCCGGAGCACGACGGCGACCAGGTCGGCGACGGCGTCGACGACCTGTTCGCAGTTGTCGAGGATGAGGAGCGCGGGGACGCTGCCGAGCATGTCGACGATCCGGTCGACGGCGTCGGCGTTGCGGGCGGACCGGCTGAGTGCGGTCGCCGCGGTCCCCTGGGCGCCGAGCGCGTCGGCGACCGCGACTGCGACGCCGTCGGGAGCGGTGACCGAGGCCAGCGGCACGAAGTGGACGACCGGCCCGTCCGTCAGCCGGCCGACCAGGTGGGCCAGCCGGGTCTTGCCCAGTCCACCCGGTCCGATGATCGAGACCAGCCGGTGGCTGTGCACCAGACGGAGCAGCTGGTCGACGTCGTGGGCGCGACCGACCAGGTCGTCGGCGTCGAAGCGCAGACCCGAGCGCACCGGGCGGTCGCGACGCAGGAGCTCGGCGTGCAGGTCCCGCAACGCGGGCGCCGGGTCGATCCCGAGACGGTCGGCGAGGTCGGACCGGTACTGCTCGTAGAACTCCAACGCCTGCGGAACCCCGTGCACACCGGCGATCGAGCGCAGCTGGGCAGCGGTCACCTCGTCGTCGGCATCGAGCCGTTCCAGCATCGGCAGTGCCTCGGCGAACCGGCCTTCGGCGGCGAGCCGGAGACCGGTGGGACGGACCGACCAGGCATCGACGTCGGCGGTCTCCAGGGCGAGCCGGTACCCCGTCGGCGTCCGTTCGATCGCCGTCGCCGACGTGGCGGTCCGGGCCCGCGAGACGACGACCTGCAGGGCCTTCGCCGGATGCGCCGGGGCCTCCCCGGCCCAGATCTCCTCCACCAGCGCGTCGTCGCTCAGGCCGCGCCGGCCAGAGTCGACGAGGGCGCGCAGCAGCGCATGAGTGCGCTCTCCTGGGACGGGGACACCGTCCCAGGAGACCTCGTCGAGGACGCGGAGACGAACCACGCGGGCGATCATGCCAGGGCCGTCGTGGCGCCCGGTCAGGCGCGCTGGACGGCGCCCGTCAGCTCCGCCGCCTTCGCGACGGCAGCGTCGCGAGCCGCGGCGGCCTCTCCCTCGGCCAGGGTCCGGTCGGGCGCACGGAACCGCAGCGAGAACGCGAGCGAGCGCTTGCCCTCACCGATCTGGGCGCCGGTGTAGACGTCGAAGAGACGCACCGACTCGAGCAGCTCCCCGGCTCCTTCCCGCAGGGCGGCCGTGACGGCGGCGACCGGGACGTCGGCGTCGACGACCAGGGCGACGTCCTCCTTGGCGACCGGGAAGGTGGAGAAGGTCGGCGCGAGACGCTGCTCGGGCGCGACCCGGAGCAGGAGGTCGAGGTCGAGCTCGACCGCGGCGGTCCGGGCCGGGAGACCGAAGGAGGCGCACACGGCCGGGTGGAGCTCGCCGGCGAAGCCGAGCTCCTGGCCCTCGACGCTGAGCACCGCGCAGCGGCCCGGGTGCCAGGGCTGGCGGGTCGTGTTGGCCACGTCGATGCTCACCCCGAGCTCGTCGCCGAGGCGACGTACGACGGCGAGCGCGTCAGCCCACCCGGCCTGGGTGCCCTCGCCCCACCAGCCGGAGCGCTCCCGCTCGCCGGAGAGGACGACACCGAGGTGGAGCTCCTGGGTGGGGATGGCCGCCAGCAGCTCGGCGAGCTGCTCGGGGGTGGGTCGGGTCTCGACGCCGTAGATCGGCGCTGCACCGTCGACGGGGAACGCGACCGCGCCGGTCTCGAAGATCGCCACGCCGTTGGCACCGCGCCCGATGTTGCGCGCGGCCGTCTTCAGCAGCCCGGGAAGCAGCGTCGTGGTGTAGCCCGGCTCCTCCTGGGAGATCGGGTTGGCCAGCTTCACGGTGTCGCGGCGCGGGTCGTCGGCCGGCAGACCGAGCTGGTCGAAGGCGGCGTCGCCGACGAATGGGAAGTTGATCACCTCGGCGAGACCGGCACCGGCCAGGGTGCGGCCGACGCGACGGCGCAGCTTCTGCTCGCGGGTCAGCCCGCGCCCGTTGAGGGGACGCGGCAGGATCGACAGGACCTCGTCGTACCCGACGATCCGGACGACCTCCTCGACCAGGTCGTAGGGGTCGGACAGGTCCGGGCGCCAGCTCGGCACGGTCACCGTGAGGGTGTCGCCCTCACCGCCGTCCTGGGTGGCCACCTCGGCGCCGATCGCGTGGAGGTTGGCGATGGTGACGTCGTCCGGGATGTCGATGCCACTGAGCCGCGCCGGCAGAGCGGCGTCGATCGTGATCTGCGGGCTCGGTGCCGGCTGGCCGACGACGGTGACGCCGGGCTCAGCGGTGGCGCCGCCGTACTGGACGAGGAGCTCGACCACGCGGTCGGCTGCCGCCTCGCAGATCCGTGGGTCGGCGCCACGCTCGTTGCGCTTGCCGGCCTCGGAGCTGATCTTGTGCCGCTTGCCGGTGCGGAACATCGCGACCGGCTCCCAGTGCGCGGCCTCGACCAGGATCGACGTCGTGGTCGCCGAGATCTCGGTGGACTCCCCACCCATCACGCCGCCGAGACCGATGATGCCGGAGTCGTCGGTGACGACCAGGTCCTCGACGCTCAGGGTGCGCTTGGTGCCGTCCAGGGTGACCATCTGCTCACCGGCTTCTGCACGGCGCACGCGGAGGGCGCCCTGGAGCCGGTCGCGGTCGTACCCGTGGATCGGGCGACCGATCTCGAGCATCACGTAGTTGGTGATGTCGACGGCCAGCGAGATCGAGCGGATCCCGGCCTGCTCCAGCCGCTTCTGGATGAAGTCGGGCGTGGGCACCGTGGGGTCGAAGCCGACGACGGAACGCGCGACGAACACGGGGCAGCCGACGGCGTCGTCGACGACCACCGGGTACCCGTCCGCGTTGGCAGCCGGGGTCTCCCGGTCGGCGGGGTCACGGAACGTGGTGCCCTCGAAGCCGAGGGCGGCCTCGCGGGCGATGCCGCGCAGGCTGAGCGCGTAGGCGCGGTCCGGGTTGATCTCGAACTCGATAACCTCGTCGCCGAAGCCGAGGAACTCGCGGGCGTCGGTGCCCGGCTCGGGGCCGTCGGCGGGGACGACGATGATGCCGTCGTGGTCCTCGCCGAGCCCCAGCTCCCGCGCGGAGCAGATCATGCCGGCGCTGATGTGCCCGTAGGTCTTGCGCGCCGAGATCTCGAAGTTCCCCGGCAGCACGCCGCCCGGGAGGATCACGACGACCTTGTCGCCGGGACCGAAGTTGTGCGCGCCGCAGATGATGCCCTGAGGCTCACCGGTGCCGTTGGCGTCACCGACGTCGACGGTGCACCAGTTGATCACCTTGCCGTTCTTCTGCGGCTCCTTGTCCTGCGTGAGGACGCGTCCGATGACCAACGGTCCGGTGATCCCGGCGCCGGCGGACTCGATCGCCTCGAGCTTGAGCCCGAGCGCGGTGAGTCGGTCGGTGAGGGCCTCGGTGGTGAGCCCCTCGGGGAGGTCGACGAGCTCCTTGATCCAGGAGACGGGGGCCTTCACAGTTCACTCCCAAAAGCAGTGCTGAAACGGACGTCGCCCTCGAAGAGCGTGCGGAGGTCGGACAGGCCGGTGCGGAACATCAGGGTCCGGTCGATCCCCATCCCGAACGCGAAGCCGCTGTACCGGGTCGAGTCGACGCCGCAGGCCTCGAGGACCCGCGGGTTGACGATGCCGCAGCCACCCCACTCGATCCAGCCCTCGCCCTTGCAGGTGCGGCACGGCCCGTCACCGGTGGCGTTGAGCTGCGAGCCACGGCAGACGAAGCAGGTCAGGTCGACCTCGGCGCTCGGCTCCGTGAACGGGAAGTACGACGGCCGGAACCGGGTCACGATGCCCTCGCCGAACATCTGGGTGGCGAAGTGGTCGAGGGTGCCCTTGAGGTGCGCCATCGAGATGCCCTCGTCGATGGCGAGACCCTCGACCTGGTGGAACATCGGCGAGTGCGTGGCGTCGTACTCGTCGGTGCGGAACACCCGACCGGGGCAGACCACGTAGATCGGGGGCTCACGGGTGAGCATGGTGCGCGCCTGGACCGGGCTGGTGTGGGTACGCAGCACGACGTGGTTCTCGGCCGGCTCGGTCCAGAACGTGTCCTGCATGGTGCGGGCCGGGTGGTCCGGACCCAGGTTGAGCGCATCGAAGTTGAGCCACTCCGCCTCGATGACGGGGCCCTCGGCGACCTCCCAGCCCATCGCCACGAAGATGTCGGCGATCAGCTCGGCACCGGTGGTCAGCGGGTGCCGGGCGCCGGCGGGGACGCGGTCGGTCGGGAGCGTGAGGTCGACGGTCTCCTCGACCAGCATCCGGGCCTCGTGCTCGGCCTCGAGGACCTGCTGCCGGGCAGCGAGGGCCTGGTTGACCTGGCCTCGGGCCTGGCCGATCCGCTGGCCGGCGTCCTTGCGGGCCGCCGGCGGCAGCGCACCGATCTCACGGTTGGCCAGGGCGAGCGCTGAACGGTCACCGACGTGGTCGAGCCGGACCTGCTTCAACGCTTCGAGATCGGCGGCGTCGGCGATCGCGGCGAGGGCGGCATCGCGCGCCGCCTCGACCTCTTCGGACTTGAGCGGGGTGACTTCGACCGGGTCGTAGTCAGAGTTCGGGCCGGACATCGGTGCCTTTCAGGGCGGGTGGCGTGCGGAGCGAGTCTAGTCGGCCGGTCTGCCGTCGCTCGGCCAGGTCACGGCGACCTCGAAGCCACCGTCGGGGTCGGCGAACTCCAGCACGCCGCCGTGGGCCCGGACGAGTCCGTCGACGACGTACAGACCGAGGCCGGTGCCGGGACTGGACGCGTCGCGCCAGTACTTCGCCACCACCCGGTCCCGGTGCTCCGCCGGGATCCCGTGCCCGTCGTCACGGACGGCGACCCGGACACCGTCCGTGGTGGGGCCGAGCGTCACCCGGACGTGACCCTCGCCGTGACGCAGGGCGTTGTCGACCAGGTTGGTCACCACCTGGGCGACCTTGTCCGGATCGGCGAACACCGGCTCCAACCCGTCAAGGACGGTGAGCTCGATCGGCGTGCTGGTCGCCATCGTTGCGTTGTCGACCACGCGCGTGACCACATCGGTGACGTCGATGCGGCGGCGGTGGAGCTGGAGTCGACCGGTGTCGAGGCGGGCGACGTCGAGCATCTCGGTGATCAGCCGGGACAGCCGGTCGGCGTCGACGACGGCCGTGGTGAGCATGAACTTCTTCTGCTCGTCGCTGAGCACGTCCCAGCGGTCGAGGACGGCCTGGACGAAGGCCTTGACTCCCGTGAGGGGGCTGCGCAGCTCATGGGCCAGGGCGACGACGAGGTCGCTGCGCTCCCACTCCGCGTCGCCCGCCATGCTTGCACCCTAGTCTTTGCGGCGTGGTGCGGGCCGGATCGATCTTTCTGCTGCGGTTCGCGTGGCTCGAGGCGCTGTCCTGCGTCTTCGCCGTGGGCATCTTCGTCGGCCTCGGCCTGACCTTCCTGCTCGACCTGCCGTGGTCGCGCTACGACGTCATGCTGGTCTGGTGCCTCGGCCTCACCTTCGGGTTCTGGGTGGCCGGCTGGGAGAGCTGGCGCGAGGTGCTCGTCATCGGCGCGTTCCACCTGCTCGGGCTGGGCCTCGAGATCTTCAAGGTGCACCAGGGTTCCTGGTCGTATCCCGGTTCGGCGACGCTGGCGATCGCCGGCGTCCCTCTCTTCGCCGGCTTCATGTACGCCGCCGTCGGTTCGTACATCTGCCAGGCGTGGCACCGCTTCGACCTGCGGGTCTCGCACTACCCGGCGGTGTCGGCCGCCGTGGTGGCGCTGGCGATCTACGCCAACTTCTTCACCCACCACTGGATCGTCGACCTGCGCGTTCCGCTGGCGGTGCTGGGGCTGCTGGTCCTGCGCCGCAGCTGGGTCCACTTCACCGTCGGACCGGCGCGCTATCGGATGCCGCTCGCGCTGTCGTTCATCCTGATCGGGGTCTTCCTCTGGGTCGCGGAGAACGCCGCGACCTTCCTGGGCGCCTGGCAGTACCCGGACCAGACCGTCGCCTGGCAGTCGGTGCACGCGGCCAAGATCGGCGCGTGGGCCCTGCTGGTGACGATGAGCTTCGTGCTGGTGGCGAGCGTCAAGGCCCAGGAGGGGCGGCTCTACCACCGCTGACCCAGCGCGGACTCAGCACGGACTCAGCGCGGCTCAGCGCTGAGCGCGGGCGCTGGCGTAGAGGCACAGCGCTGCGGCGGTGGAGAGGTTCAGGCTCTCCGCCTTCCCGAAGATCGGGATCGAGACGACGTGGTCGGCGTGCTCGCGCAGCTCGGCCGGGAGTCCCCAGGCCTCGTTGCCGAAGAGCCAGGCGGTCGGCCGGGCGAGCAGCTCGTCGGCGTCGAAGAGGTCCGCGTCGCCGTTCATGTCGGCGGCCAGGACCGTGAGCCCGGCCTGCTGGGCGGCGACGACGGCGGCGACCGGGTCGCGCTCGACAGCCACCGGGACGTGGAAGGCGCTGCCCACACTGGCCCGGATGGTCTTGGGGTTGTAGAGGTCCACCGAGTCACCGGCGAGGACGACGGCGTCGGCACCGGCCGCGTCGGCGCACCGGATCACGGTGCCCGCGTTGCCCGGGTCACGCACGTCGGCGCAGATCGCGGTCAGGCGCTGCTCCCCCAGGGTCCGCTGCGGGACGTCGAGGAAGGCGCAGAGCGCGACCACGCCGGCCGGGCTGACGGAGTCGGAGAGGCCGGCGAGGGCGCGGTCGTCGACCAGGGTCACCTCGTGGGACGCGAGCAGGTCGGCGTACTCCTCGAGGGCCTGCGGGGTCGCGAAGATCTCCCGCACGCAGTCGGGGACGCCGAGGGCTCCTTCGACGGCCTTCGGGCCGTCGGCAAGGAAAAGCCGCCGCTCCGTTCGAACGGAGCGGCGGCTGAGTTTCCTCAGCTCCTTCAGGCGCACGTTGGACGCGGCCAGCGGAGCAGACGTCATACGACGATCAGGCGTTGACCGGAGCGTTGACGTCGGCCGGAAGGGCGGCCTTGGCAGCCTCGACCAGCGTGTTGAAGGTGGCGACGTCGTTGACGGCCAGCTCGGCAAGGATCTTGCGGTCGACCTCGATGCCAGCCAGGTTCAGGCCCTGGATGAAGCGGTTGTAGGTCATGCCCTGGGCACGCGCCGCAGCGTTGATCCGCTGGATCCACAGCTTGCGGAAGTTGCCCTTGTTCTTGCGGCGGTCGTTGTACGCGTAGACCAGGGAGTGGGTGACCTGCTCCTTGGCCTTGCGGTAGAGGCGCGAGCGCTGGCCGCGGTAGCCCTCGGCACGCTCGAGGGTGGTACGACGCTTCTTAGCAGCGTTTACTGCGCGCTTGACGCGAGCCATGGTGTTACTCCTTCAGGAAGGGGGGAAGTCGGGGTTGCCGTACGGCAGGTTCAGCGGCCGAGAAGCTTCTTGGCGCGGGGGACGTCGTTGGCGGACACCTCGACGGTGCCGGTCAGGCGACGGGTGACCTTGGAGGCCTTCTTCTCAAGGTTGTGGCGCTTGCCGGCCTTCTCGCGAAGGATCTTGCCGGAACCGGTGACGCGGAAGCGCTTGCCGGCGCCGGAGTGGCTCTTGTTCTTCGGCATGGGTGTCTCTCTTTCGTACGGGGAAACTCGGGGGGTCTTACAGGTCGATGTCGGGATCGAGCGCCTCGTTGCGGCGCTTCTCCTTCTTCTGAGCCACGGGCTTGTCGCCGGCCTGGGCCGTGCGGACCGCCTGCTCCGCGGCGGCGTCGGCCGCACGCTCGGCGGCCTTCTCCTCCTTGGCGACAGTCATGTCGACCTTGGCGTCAGCCTTCTTCTTCGTCGGGCCCAGCACCATGACCATGTTGCGGCCGTCCTGCTTCGGCGACGACTCGACGAAACCGAGCTCGGCGACGTCCTCGGACAGCTTCTGCAGCAGGCGGAAGCCGAGCTCCGGGCGGTGCTGCTCACGACCACGGAACATGATCGTGATCTTGACCTTGTCGCCCGCCTTCAGGAACCGCTCGACGTGACCCTTCTTGGTGTCGTAGTCGTGCTGGTCGATCTTGGGACGGAGCTTCATCTCCTTGATGATCACGTTCGTCTGGTTCCGACGAGCGTCGCGCGCCTTCTGCGCGTTCTCGTACTTGAACTTGCCGTAGTCCATGATCTTGGCGACCGGCGGGTTGCCCTGCGGGGCGATCTCGACCAGGTCGAGGTCGGCCTCCTGCGCAAGGCGCAGTGCATCGCCCGTCGGCACGATGCCGACGGTCTCGCCGTTGGGACCAACAAGACGGACCTGGGGAACCCGGATCCTGTCGTTGATACGAAGCTCGGTGCTGATGTGTCCTCCAAATGAGAAATGGGCTTCCGACGCAAGCGGAAGCCCAACTGACGTCCACCCACCTCAACGGCAGGCGCACGCCGACACATTCCCTGAAATGACTTCAGGTGATGCGGGTCCGACCCGACGATCTGATGGAGCGGCGATCGATGCGGGTGGGAAGATCCGAAACGGTCTTCCACTTGTGTACTCCAGACACCCTACGGGATCACTCCTCCGCAGGCCGAATCCACGCGGACCGGGCGCCGATCCGGACCAGCTCCCACCCGGAGGCCAGCGCGACCAGGTCCTCGCCCTCGACGGCGAAGGTGGTCGGCCCGGCGACGTCGACGACGAGCGCGTCGGCTCCGTCCTGGATCGCCGCCTTGGCCGCATCGGCCGCGGTCACCGGCACCGGCCGGGCCTCGGGCTGCCAGCGCTGGAGCGTCTCCATCCCGGTGAACCCGAGCAGTGCGGAGCGACCGTCGGCGCCGCGCAGCAGGACCGTCGCCATGTCGGCGGTCTTGTCGTGGGCGAGGCCGTTCTCGTCGATCTCGACCTCGCCGAGGACCGCGACCACCGGCACGATGATCCGGGCCCGGACCAGGGCAGCGAGCACGTCGGCGTACGTCGTGGCGCCTCCACCGAGTCCGGCGAGGGCGTCGGTCAGCTCGGCGTCGGCGGTCCCGGCGTCGTCGGGGAACGCCGGGGCCAGGATGTCGCGGTCACGCACGCCGAGGATTCTCGCACCCCGCCTCCGCACGTCCCGCTTCCGCGCATGACAGACTCCGAGCCGTGGGTAGGGATCCGATGACGACGAGTGCGCGCAACCAGCTCTGGACACGACTCTCCGGGGCGGTCGAGAAGCACGACACTCCCCTGGCAACACCGATCATGGTGGTCGACCTCGACGCGTTCGACGCCAACGCCGACGACCTGGCGCGCCGCGCCGCCGGCGTGCCGATCCGGGTCGCGTCGAAGTCGCTCCGCGTGCCGGCTCTGATCTCCCGCGCTCTCGCCCACCCCGGGTTCGCCGGGGTGCTCGGCATCACCCTGGCCGAGGCGCTGTGGTTGGAGGAGCACGGGATCAGCGACGACATCGTGGTCGCCTATCCGACCGTCGATCGGGGGGCTCTGACCCGGCTGGTCTCATCCCCGACTGCCGCTTCGCACATCACCCTGATGGTGGACTCGGTCGACCACCTCGACGTGGTCGACTCCGTGCGGCACTCGCACGCGGTGCCGATCCGGATCGCGATCGACCTCGATGCCGGCCTCGACCTCAAGGTCACCCGGATCGGTCCGCGCCGATCCCCCGTCACCGGGGCGGACGGCGCACTCGCCCTCGCCCGAGCGATCGTGGAACGTCCCGGATTCACCCTGGTCGGCGTGATGACCTACGAGGGTCAGGTCGCCGGCCTGGCCGACGACGTCCCCGGCCAACGCCTGCGCTCCGCGATCATCCGGGGGCTCAAGGACCGCTCGATCGACCAGCTCCTGACCCGGCGCCGCGAGGTGATCGACGCGATCGGTTCCCTGGCCCAGATCGAGTTCTGGAACGCCGGCGGCTCGGGCTCGATCGAGTCCTCGGCCTCGGACCCGGTGGTCACCGAGGTGACGGCGGGCTCCGGGCTCCTCGTGCCGGGGATCTTCGACCACTACCGCAGCTTCGCTCCGCGCCCCGCCGCCTACTTCGGGGTGCGGGTCTCGCGCCGGCCCAATGCGTCGACCGCCACCGTCCACGGTGGCGGCCTGATCGCGTCGGGCCCGACCGGGGCCGACCGCTCGCCGATCCCGTGGGCTCCCGCCGGGCTCGAACTCACCGGGCTCGAAGGTGCCGGCGAGGCGCAGACCCCGTTGGTGGGGCCCGCCGCGGAGCACCTCCGGATCGGCGACCTGGTCTGGTTCCGGCACGCGAAGTCCGGCGAGCTCTTCGAGCACTCCAACGACGCCCACCTGCTGGCCGGCGACCACTTCGTCGAGACCGTGGCGACCTACCGGGGTGAGGGCCTCGCCATCTGAGGCCCGACCCCGCGTCCTCCTGATCGACGGTCCGGCCGGCGCGGGCAAGACGACGCTGGCCGCGCTGGTGCCGGTCCTGACCGACTGCGTCGTCGTGCACATGGACGACCTGTACGACGGCTGGGACGGTCTGGCCGCCGGGGTCGGTCAGGTCGACGCGATCCTGGGTGCGGTCGCCGCCGGCCGGCCGGCGAGCTACCGGCGCTACGACTGGGTCGAGGACCGGTACACCGACGAGGTCGCGGTGCCCGCGACCCCGCTCCTCGTCATCGAGGGGGTCGGGGCCGGCGGCACCGACCACCGGGCCGACCTGCTGGTGTGGGTCGAGGCGCCCGTCGCCGTACGGCTGGAGCGGGTGACAGCGCGAGGTGACTTCGGGGACCACTGGGAGCGGTGGGCCGAGCAGGAGTCGCGGCACTTCGCCGCTGCCCGGACCCGGGAGCGGGCCGACGTCGTGATGACGCTTCCGGACGAGCGATAACCCTCAACTCGGCTGCAACAACCCTCAACTCGGCTGCGCCAACCCTCAAGTCGGCAGCAGGAAGCCTCAATTCGGGGTGCTGAGGGCGTCCGCGAGGCGGCGCAGCTCGCGCACGGCGACCTTGGCGCGGCCACCGTCGGAGGACTGGATCCCCATCGCCGAGATCTCCTCCCCGTCGGAGAGGTCGAGGCGGACCCAGGGGGCACCCGACGGCAGCCGGATGGCGATCACCTGCGCCCACTCGAGGTCGCGCCGCTTGTACCCGTTGACCACGATCAGATGGTCACGGGTGGCGGTGACCCGGGAGCGGGTCAGGGCGTGGATGCAGGTCAGGATCAGGAGCGCGATGAAAGCCAGCGTGAGCAGCTGGAACGTCGTGTACTTCGCCTGCTCCTCCGGCCCCATGGCGATCCAGGAGGTGGCGCAGACGACACCGAGACCGATGACCAGCACGATCGCGACGATCCGCGGGCCGAGCGGACGCCAGGTCCGCGGCAGGCCCGCCAGCATGTCAGAGTCGGCAGGCATGGATCTCGGTGAGCAGGATCCCGCGGGCGCCGATGGCGTAGAGCTGGTCCATCAGACGCTGCGAGCCGTCGGTCGGGACCATCGCCCGGACCGCGACCCACCCCTCGCGATGCAACGGCGAGACGGTCGGGCTCTCGATCCCCGGGGTGAGCGCAACGGCCGCGGAGACCGTGGCAGCGGGGATGTCGTAGTCCATCATCAGGTAGCTGCGCGCGACCAGGACGCCCTCGATGCGGCGGCGGAAGATCTCGAGCTCGTCGGCGCCTGAATCGACACCGTGGCGAGCGATCATCACTCCCTCGGAGTCGAGGATGGTCTCGCCGAAGACCTCGAGGCCCGCCTGGCGCAGCGTGCTGCCGGTCTCGACGACGTCGGCGATCGCGTCGGCGACACCGAGCTGGATGCTGGTCTCGACCGCACCGTCGAGACGGATCACCTCGGCCTCGATGCCCTCGCGCTCGAGGAACGCGCGGACCACCCCGGTGTAGGAGGTGGCGATCCGCTTGCCGGCGAGCTCGGCGACGGTGGTGAACACCCCGGCCGGCCCGGCGAACCGGAAGCGGCTGCGACCGAAGCCGAGCTGCAGGACCTCGTCGGCCTTGGCGCCGGAGTCGTGCAACAGGTCGCGGCCGGTGATGCCGACGTCGAGGGTGCCCGAGCCGACGTACAGGGCGATGTCGCGGGGGCGGAGGTAGAAGAACTCGACCCCGTTCGCCTCATCGATCAGGGTGAGCTTCTTGGAGTCGTCCCGCTGCCGGTAGCCGGCCTCGCGGAGCATGCCGGAGGCGGACTCGGAGAGCGATCCCTTGTTGGGGACCGCCACGCGGAGGAGCTTCGCTGCGGAGGTGGCGTCAGTCATCAGGGCCTCACAGGTGGGAGTAGACGTCGTCGAGGGTCAGGCCGCTGGCGATCATCAGCACCTGGGCGTGGTAGATCAGCTGGCTGATCTCGAGTGCTGCAGCGTCCTTGCCCTCGTGCTCGGCCGCCATCCAGGACTCGGCGGCCTCCTCGACCAGCTTCTTGCCGATCGCATGGACGCCCGCGTCGAGCTGGGCGACGGTGCCGGAACCGGCTGGACGGGTGCGGGCCTTCTCGTTGAGCTCGGCCCACAGCTCCTCGAACGTCTTCACGCTGGACAAGCCTAGGGGGTCCACCAGGTGGATACCCACCGGGTATCAGTCCCAGAGATCACGCCCGGACGTCGCCGCTAGGCGTGCTTGCGGATCCGGTGGAGCGTGTGGGCGGTGGCCAGCGCGGCGGCCGTCGCCTCGTAGCCCTTGTCCTCGGCCGAGCCGGGCAGCCCCGCACGGTCCAACGCCTGCTCGTCGGTGTCGCAGGTCAGGACCCCGAAACCGATCGGGACCGACTCGTCGAGGGCGACCCGGTTGAGGCCGTCGGTGGCGGCGGAGCAGACGTACTCGAAGTGCGGTGTGCCGCCGCGGATCACGACGCCGAGCGCGATCACCGCGTCGAACCCCTGCCGGGCGAACGCCTGGGCGGCGACCGGCAGCTCGAACGTGCCGGGGACCCGGACGATCACGGGAGCCGCGACCTGGTGGTCGTCCAGGGCACGCTGGGTGCCG
This sequence comes from Nocardioides sp. JCM 18999, assembly GCF_055391175.1. Lineage (NCBI taxonomy): Bacteria > Bacillati > Actinomycetota > Actinomycetes > Propionibacteriales > Nocardioidaceae > Nocardioides > Nocardioides sp. JCM 18999. Next base: position 1,374,154 of record NZ_AP043887.1, on the reverse strand, counting down.
GCGAGGAGTCCGTCCATCACCTCGGTGTGCCAGCTGGCGGCCACCACGGCCACCCGCAGGCCGCTGCTGTCGATCGGTTCGGGACGCGGGGCTCCTGCTCCACTCATCGGGCTGCTCCTTCGGTGTTCGTGGCTGCACGGGTCTGGTCGGCCGGGAGGGTGTGCCCCATCCGGTCGCGCTTGGTCGCCAGGTAGGCGCGGTTGTGCGCGGTCGGTTCCAGGGCGAGCGGGACCCGCTCGGTGACGCCGACGCCGTAGAGCGAGAGGGCGTCGATCTTCTGCGGGTTGTTCGTCATCAGCCGGACGGTGTCGACGCCGAGGTGGCGCAGGACCTGGGCGGCGATGGCGTACTCGCGGGCATCGACGGGCAGGCCGAGGGCGAGGTTGGCCTCGACCGTGTCGTGGCCGTCGTCCTGGAGGGCGTAGGCCTGCAGCTTCGCGCCGAGCCCGATCCCCCGGCCCTCGTGGCCGCGGAGGTACACGAGGACGCCACGTCCGGCCGCCTGGATCATCGCCATCGACGCCTCGAGCTGGGGGCCGCAGTCGCAGCGCAGGCTGCCGAATGCGTCACCGGTCAGGCACTCCGAGTGCACCCGGGCGAGCACCGGGCCGCCGGTGGTGATGTCACCGACGGCGAGGGCGACGTGCTCCTCGCCGGTGATCAGGTCACGCCAGCCGGTGGCCGTGAAGGTGCCGTGCCGGGTCGGGAGCTGGGTCGTGGCCAGCGGGGCGACGAGGGCGTCGTGGCGTCGGCGCCACTGCGCCAGGTCGTCGATCGAGACCAGCGCGAGGCCGTGCTCGTCGGCGAACGTGCGCAGGTCCTCACCGCGCTTCATGGTGCCGTCGTCGTTGACGATCTCGACCAGGACCCCCGACTCGCCGCGACCGGCCAGCCGGGCCAGGTCCACGGCCGCCTCGGTGTGGCCGCGGCGGACCAGGACACCACCCGGGGCGTAGCGCAGGGGGAAGATGTGGCCGGGCCGGGTGAAGTCACCGGCGGTCGCGGTCGGGTCGGCGAGCAGCCGGGCGGTGTGGGCCCGGTCCGCCGCGGAGATGCCGGTGGTGACCCCGTGGGCGGCGTCGACGCTGACGGTGAAGGCGGTCCGGAGCGGGTCCCGGTTGCGCGCGACCATCAGCGGCAGCTCCAGCTCGTCGGCACGGTCGGCCGTGACGGGCACGCAGAGCACACCGCTGCTGTGCCGGATGGTGAAGGCCATCAGCTCGGGGGTGGCGGCGGAGGCGGCGAAGATCAGGTCACCCTCGTTCTCGCGGGACTCGTCGTCGACGACGACGACGGCCTTGCCCGCGGCGATGTCCTCGATCGCTCGCTCGATGCTGTCCAGGCGCAGCGTGCCCACGGGAGGCGTGTTCGGAGTGCTCATCGGTTCACCAGCTTCTCGACGTGGCGGGCGATGATGTCGGTCTCGACGTTGACCGGATCACCGACCACCTTGGTGCCCAGCGTGGTGCGGGCGAGGGTTTCGGGGATGAGGCTGACCGTGACGACGTCCTCGACGATCGTGACGACGGTCAGGCTGACGCCGTCGAGGGCGATGGAGCCCTTGTCGACGACGTACTTGGTGAGCGCGGCGGGGATCCGGATCGAGACCAGCTCCCAGTGCTCGCTCGGCGTTCGCTCGACGATCTCGCCGGTGCCGTCGACGTGGCCCTGCACCAGGTGTCCGCCGAGGCGGGTGGCCAGGGTCGCGGCGCGCTCGAGGTTGACCGGGGAGCCCGGCACCAGGACGCCGAGCGAGGTCTTCGCCAGCGTCTCGGCCATCACGTCGGCCGTCCAGGTGACGCTGTCGTGCGTGGCGACCGTGAGGCAGCAGCCGTTGACGGCGATCGAGTCGCCGAGCTGGACCCCGTCCAGGACGTGGCTGGCGCTGAGCGTGAGTCGGACGGCGTCGCCCTGGTCCTCCAGGGCGGCGACGGTGCCGAGCTCTTCGACGATTCCGGTGAACATCAGGGTGTGACCTCCTGCGGCGTCAGGGTGAGCCGCGCTGTGGTGGCTTCGGCGCCCGCGATGGCACTCACCTCGGTGAGTGCCGGTCGGAGCGCGTCGGCCAGGGTGGTGATGCCGAGGTCGGCGACGGCGGTGGGGCCGGCTCCGAGCAGGACGGGGGCGATGTAGGCGACGATCTCGTCGACGAGGCGGGCGCGCAGGAATGCAGCGGCGAGGGTGGCGCCGCCTTCGAGGAAGACGTGGCGTCGCTCGAGGTCCCACAGCTGTCGGAGCGCCTCGCCCGGGTCGTGGGTGTCCAGGAAGGCGGTCGCGGCGGAGTCGTCGCGGAGCTTGGCTCCGGCCGGCACCGTACGCCGGCCCATCACGACGCGCAGCGGCTGGTGCGGGAGCGGGTGACCGGCAGTGTCGCGCACCGTGAGTGCCGGGTCGTCGGCCAGCGCGGTCCCGGTGCCGACCAGGACGGTGTCGGCCTCGGCGCGGAGCCGGTGGACGTCGGCGCGAGCCTCGGGCGAGGTGATCCACTGGCTGGTGCCGTCGGCGGCGGCGATCCGACCGTCGAGTGTCATCGCCGTCTTCCACACCACCCAGGGGCGTCGTCGGCCGACGGCCACGCCCCACCGGCGGGTGAGCTCGTCGGCCGCCTGCGTCGGGGTGACGTCGACGTCGATCCCGGCGTGCCGGAGACGTTCGATCCCGCCGGCGGCCTCGGCGTTGGGGTCAGTGCGGCCGACCACGACGCGGGCGACGCCGGCGTCGATCAGGGCCTGGGCGCACGGCCCGGTGCGTCCGGAGTGGTTGCACGGTTCGAGGGTGACGACCGCGGTCGACCCGCGGGCGGCACCTCCGGCCCGGTTCAGCGCGTCGACCTCGGCGTGCGCGGTCCCGGCGCCACGGTGGACGCCCTCGGCGATCACGGTGCCGTCGGGATCGAGCAGGACGCAGCCCACCCGCGGGTTCGGCAGGATCGGTCCCGGCACGGAGGCGGCGATGTCGACGGCGCGACTCAACGCGCGCTCTTCGGCGCTGCTCCTCATCGGGGGCCTCCTAGTGTCCGCGTACCGCGAACCAGGGGGCATCGACGCCACCACGGACACCGTCGCGAGGACGGCACCGTTCGGCGTTGCGTGCGCTTCTCATCCGGACTCTGACCGTCGGTCCAGGAATTTCACCTGCTCAACCTGACACGGGCTGTGTCAGGGTCGCGGACTTCTGAGTCTCCTCAGTCACCGCCGGTGCGGAATTTCACCGCCCCCAGTGCACGCGAGCTGTTGCTCGTCCGATCAGTGTGCCACAGCGGCGGCGGCGTCTCGCAAGGATCGCACCATGTGGTCAGGATCACCCGCACCGAAGACGGCGCTGCCGGCGACGAAGACGTCCGCCCCGGCCTCGGCGCAGCGCTCGATGGTCTCCAGGCTGATCCCGCCGTCGACCTGCAACCAGCACTCGCCGCCGTGCCGCTGGATGAACTCGCGGGTCCGACGGATCTTCGGCAGGCACAGGTCGAGGAACTTCTGCCCGCCGAAACCGGGCTCGACGGTCATGATCAGGATCATGTCGAGCTCCGGGACCAGCTCTTCGTACGGCTCGATCGGGGTGGCGGGCCGCAGCGCCATGGAGGCGCGGGCCCCGGCCTTGCGGATCTCGCGGGCCAACCGGATCGGGGCTGCGGCGGCCTCGACGTGGAAGGTGACGCTGGCGGCTCCGGCCTCGACGTAGGCCGGCGCGTGCCGGTCGGCGTCGGCGATCATCAGGTGGGCGTCCAGCGGGGTGTCGGTCGCCCGGCTCAGCGCCTCCATCATCGTCGGCCCGAAGGTCAGGTTCGGGACGAAGTGGTTGTCCATCACGTCGACGTGGATCCAGTCGCTGCTGGGGATCCGGGCCACCTCGGTGGCCAGGTTCGCGAAGTCGGCGTTCAGGATGCTGGGGGTGATCTGGACGTGCGTCACAGCCCGCATCCTAGGGCCGGCTCACTCGCCGGTGGTGGCCGCCTTCTTCCGACCGAGGCCGAGGTACCCCAGCGGCCCGACGGGTTGGACCGCCATGGCGAGCACCCACAGTGCCTTCGGGCCCCGCACGCCCGCGGCCGGGCGGCTCCTCAAGTCGCGCAGGGCGACCGTGGTGAGGACGATCTCGGCGACTCCCGCCGCGATCACGGCGCCCTTCTGGGCGTCGGAGAGATCGGACCAGCTCTTCTTCGTACCGGGCATCGTCACGCCTTCCTGAGCAGTGCCATGAACATCGCATCGGTCCCGTGCCGATGCGGCCATAGTTGCACGGTCCCGGTGACAGGCCCGGCGCTGTCACCGATGGCTCCGACCGCGCCCGCGATGGGTTCGAGCACCACGTCCGCGCGCCGGGCCAGGACCGTCTCGACGACGCCGCTGGTCTCGGCGAGCACGGGGCTGCAGGTGGCGTAGAGCACGACGCCGCCGGGTCGGACCAGGTCGAGGGCGCTCTCGAGGAGCGCGACCTGGAGCGGGACCAGTGTCGCGACGTCAGCGGGCGTGCGACGCCAGCGGGCCTCCGGACGTCGACGCAGCGCCCCCAGCCCCGAGCAGGGCGCGTCCACCAGGACCCGGTCGAAGGACCCGGCCCGGTACGGCGGCCAGGTGCCGTCCCCCGCGACGACCCCGCTCACCCCGTCGGCGCCGGTCAGGTTGCGGGCCACCAGTCCGGCGCGGTGGACCTGGACCTCGTTGGCGACCAGACCCGCGCCGGCGCCGGTGGCCAGGGCGGCGAGCAGCGCGGACTTGCCGCCCGGCCCGGCGCAGAGGTCGAGCCACCGGGTGTCGGACCCGGAGAGGGGCGCCTCGGCGGCGGCGATCGCGACCAGCTGGGAACCCTCGTCCTGGACGCCGGCGCGTCCGTCGGCGACGGCAGCGACCTCCGAGGGCGATCCTCCGGGAAGGACGGTGCCGTAGGGCGAGTAGGCGGTGCGTTCGCCGGGCAGCTCCGCGACGTCGGCGCGTCCCGGGCGGGCGACGAGGACGACTCGTGGTGGTGCGTTGTCGGCGGCCAGGAGTGCGCCGAGCTCAGATTCGCCGGCGGCGTCGGCGAGCAGGTCGACGATCCACGCGGGGTGGGAGAACTCGAGGGCATCGCGGGCACGACCCGGGGTCGGGGCGAGCTCGTCGACCCACTCGGCCAGGGTGTGCCGAGAGACCTTGCGCAGCACGGCGTTGGCGAACGAGGCGGCACCGGGACCGGTGGCGGACTTGACCAGCTCGACGGTGGTGCTGATCGCGGCGTGGTCGGGCACCCGCATCGACAGCACCTGGTGGCAGCCCAGCCGCAACGCGTCACGGACCTTCGCCTCGACCTTGGCCAACGGCCGGTCGATGCAGGCAGCCAGGATCGCGTCGTAGGTGCCCTGCTGACGCAGCGTGCCGGAGGCGAGCTCGGTCGCGAATGCGGCGTCGCGACCGCTCAGGCCGTGCTTGGCCAGCGCGTGGGGCAGCACCAGGTTGGCGTAGGCCTCGTCGACCCGGACGGCCTTGAGCACGTCGAAGGCGGCCAGTCGCGCCGGATCGACCCGCGGCCGGTTGGCGGGGCGCGCCGCGGGGCGACGGCGGCCGGGCCGGCGCTCACTCATCGAAGGCCCTGACGAGTCGCTTCGGCGCGACCGCGCGCCAGGCATCGGTCAGCACCTCGCGCAGCTCCTGCACGGTGATCTCTCCTAGTCGCGACTCCTGGACGAGGACCGCGTTGTAGCCGTTGAAGTGGTCGATGGTGAAGTACGGGCCGCCGGCGACGAGCGCCAGCTTCTCGGCCTCGGTGGCGGTGCGGATGACCAGCAGGTCGTCGTACTGCTCGCCGGTGCTGGGATCGATCGCGCTCTTGTGCGGGGCGCGGTGCAGGACGAAGCCTCGCCCCTTCTCCCCCGCCGGCACCTTGTAGGTCGGACGGTCTCCCCAGGTGATGCCGAACTCCACCTCGGGCAAGGCGAGGCAGATCGCCTCCACGTCGGACGGCGTGGCGGGCCGGCGCGGATCGTCGGCGCTCATGCGTCGAAGGTAGTCCCCGCGGCCAGTCCGGCGCCCCTGCCCCAGTCGGCGGCGGGCATCTCCTTCTTGCCGAACGCCTTGACCAGACCGAGCCGGACGGCTCGGGTCGCGGTGCCCACCAGGACCTCGTTCTTGCCGATCCTCAGCTCACCCGCAGGCAGGGTCTCGTCGCTGATCGTGACAGGAGCGACCTTGAAGCGCTCGCCGGCCAGCAGCGTCCAGGCACCGGGAGCCGGGGTGCAGGCCCGGATCCGCCGCTCGACCGCCACGGCCGGTTCGGTCCAGTCGATCCGGGCGTCCTCGACGGAGATCTTGGGTGCGAGGGTGATGCCGTCCAGCGGCTGCGGGCGCGCCTCGATCTGGCCGCCGTCGATGCCGTCGAGGGTGGCGACCAGGAGCTGGGCGCCGCCCTCGGCCAGCCGGCCGAGCAGGTCGCCGGAGGTGTCGGTGGCTCGGATCCGCTCGGTCATCACGCCGTACGTCGGCCCCGCGTCGAGCTCGCGGACGATCCGGAAGGTGGTGGCGCCGGTGAACTCGTCGCCGGCCCACACGGCGTGCTGCACGGGGGCCGCGCCGCGCCAGGCTGGGAGCAGCGAGAAGTGCAGGTTGATCCAGCCGTGCCGCGGGATCTCCAGCGCCGAGGTCGGCAGCAGGGCGCCGTAGGCGACCACCGGGCAGGCGTCGACTGCGAGAGCGCGGAGCTCGTCCTGGAACGCGGGGTCGCGGGGGTGCTCGGGCTTCAACACCGGGATGCCGAGCTCCTCCGCGCGCTGGGCGACCGGGCTCGCGACCAGCTTGCGCCCCCGCCCCGACGGGGCGTCCGGGCGGGTGATCACCGCAGCGACCTCGTGCGGGGAGGCGAGCAGCGCCTCGAGGGAGGGCAGCGCGACCTCGGGCGTGCCGGCGAACGCGACCCGCATCAGAAGCCGAACCCGCCCGTGCGGTGCGGGCTGACCTTGACCGTGGGCCGGTCGAGACCGAACCACTCCGACTCGCGGATCTGCTTCATCGCGGCCTTGCGGGCGGCGTCGTCGAGCTTGTCGATGAAGAGCACCCCGTCGAGGTGGTCGGTCTCGTGCTGGATCGCGCGCGCGAGCAGGTCCGAACCCTCGATCACGACGGGCTCGCCGTGCATATTGAAACCCCCGGCGACGACGGAGCGTGCGCGGCGGCAGTCGTACATCAGGCCGGGCAGGGAGAGGCAGCCCTCGTCGCCCTCCTGGATCTCCTCGGACAGCGAGAGCACCGGGTTGATCAGGTGCCCGACCTCGCCGTCGACGTTCCAGGTGAAGACCCTCAAGCCCACACCGATCTGCGGTGCGGCCAGGCCGGCACCGCGGGCTTCCAGCATGGTGTCGGTCAGGTCCGCGACCACCGTGCGGAGCTCACGGTCGAAGTCGGTGACCTCGACGGCGCGCCGCCGGAGCACGGGGTCGCCGAAGAGGCGGATGGGCTGGATGGGCATAGCGGAATCCTAGGAGGAGCCGGCGTCTCAGAGCGACGCGGGATCGAGCTGGATCCGGACCGCGTCGAGCCTGCGGGCCGAACGGACCCGGGCGAGCTCGCCCAGCGCGGCCGCGAGCGCGTCGCCCTCGGCGGCCGGGGTGCGCACGACCGCCCGCCAGACGTCCCCGTCGGGCGTCGGCCCGAGCACCTCGGCCGCCGCGGGCAGGGACAGCAGGGTGAGGGCGTCGTCGATCGCTCCGGCGTCGCCGGTCACGGTGGCGATCCGGGCGGCGGGCGGCAGGTGCGCCGAAGCACGGTCGGCCGCCTCGCGGGTTACGAATCCGGGCTGGTCCCAGCGCACCAGTGCCTGCAGCACGGGGTGGGCCGGGTCGCCCACCACCATCCCGGCGCCGCCCGGACGGGCCAACGCCAGGGCGGCGGAGAACCGGCGCAGCGCCTCCTCGTCGGAACGCAGTCCGGGCCAGCCCAGGGCGAGCCAGCTGTCGAGCACGACGACCGCGGCGTAGCCGCCCTCGTGGGCCGCGGGCGGCTCGGCGCCTGGGGTGGCGACCACGATCGTGCGGGCGGTGCCGACGTCGGTCACGGACCGGTCACCGGTCGAGGAGACCACCCGGACGCCCGGGAACGCCCGGCCGAGCTCCTCGGCGGTCCGCGCCTCCCCGACCACCGGGGCACGCAGGCCGAGCCCACCGCAGGACGGGCACTGCCACGGAGTCACCGCGGTCCCGCACCACCGGCACGACGGCGGCGCCGAGGGCTCCGGTTGGTGCAGCGGCCCGGAGCAGGCGCCGCACCGGGCCGGGGTTCGACAGGTCTCGCACGCCAGGGCCGCGGCGTACCCGCGTCGGGCCACCTGGACCAGCACCGGCCCGTGGGCGAGGGCGTCCCGGATCAGGACGTGCGCCTCGCGAGGGATCCGGGCCGCGTGGGCGTGCGGGTCCCGGGCGAGCGCGATCTCGCTGGCGCCCGGCACGCTCACGCGGAGCCGGGACCGGCTCAGTGCCCTGGTCGGGACGATCGCATGGACTCCTCCGGCCCGGGTCAGCTCGAGCGCCTCGGCCGACGGGGTGAAGCCGCCGAGCAGCAGCGCCGCGCCTTCGCCCTCGGCGCGCAGCTGTGCGACGGCGCGGGTCTGCGGGTACGGCGCACGCGGCTCGGCCAGGAGCGGGTTGCCCTCGTCCCAGACCGCGACCAGCCCGAGGTCGGCGACCGGAGCCCAGATCGCCGCGCGGGTGCCGATCGCGACCCGCAGGGCACCGCGGCGCAGCTCCAGGAAGGCGCGGTACCGCGCGGCCGGGCCGAGATCGGCGGCGAGGACGGCGTGCTGGCCTGACCCGAGCACCTCGTCGAGGGCGGCCGAGAGCCGTGTCAGGTCCCGATGGTCGGGGACCACCACGATGGCACCACGCCCACCGGCACGGGCCGCCGCCACTGCCTGGGCGAGCAGCTCCGGCCATGCGGTGCCCGGAGCGGCGTGCCAGACCGCCTGGGGTGCCCCGCCGGTGCTCAGGTGGGTGAGGAACGCCGCACCGGGCTCGTGTCCCGCCCAGGCTGCCTGGGCCGCCGCCAGGTCGACGTGCGGCTCGGCCGCCGGCCGGGAGACGAGCCGCTCGGTGGCGGCATGGCGCGGCGGGATCGCCAGCCGGAGCACGTCGGCTCGGCTGCCCGCGTAGTGCTGGGCGACCCGGCCGACGAGACGGGCGACGGGTTCGGAGAGCACCGGTTCGGTGCCGACGACGCGTCGGAGCGGGGTCAAGCGTCCGCCCGCGTCGCTGTGCTCGGATCGGTTGCTGCGTGCGAGCAGGTAGCCGTCGACGTCCTGGCTGCCGAAGCTCGCCTTGATCCGCACGCCGGGCTGGGCGGCCTCGGCGAGGGCCGCGGGCACGGCGTAGTCGAAGACCCGGTCCAGGTGGGCGCCGGGCAGGTCCAGCAGAACCTGGGCGACCGGCTCGTCGTCGGTGATCGCCGCCTCGGCCGCCTTCCGGGCCCGGGTCTCGGCGGCCTTGCGGGCGCCCTCCTTGGCTCGATCGCGGACGAGGCCGGGCAGCTCCAGTGCCTCGGGCTCGTGCGGTGTCGCCATGGCGCCAGTTGTATCAGGCACCACCGACGCTCAGCGACGCACCTTCTTCGCGGCCGACACCGTCCGGGTGAGCGTGGTGAATCCGGGCCGGCTGATCGTCACGGTGACACTGATCCGCTTGCCGGCGTCCTTCTTCGTCAGCTTGTACTGGAACTTCGTGGCCTTACGGATCGGCTTCCCGTTGCGCTTCCACTGGTAGGCGAGCCGATCCGCGTCATTCGCATTCGACCGAGCACTCGGGCCAACGATCCATTGCCCCACCTTGAGCAATCCGCGGATCTTGGGGTCGAGCAGGCGGAAGGTGCCGCGCTTGACGACGAAGGATCCGGCCGACACCGAGATCGACTCGTATCCCTCCCGGTACGGCGAGACGGTGGCGCTGATGCGGTGACCGACGTCGGCCGCGACCGGGATGTACGTCGGCCCGCCGGTGTTCAGCATCACGCCGTCGCGGAACCAGGTCATCCCCCACGCGGCCTCGTCCGCGTTCAGCGCAGGGCTCCAGGTCCCCAGGAGCACGCGCATCGGACTTCCCACCGTCGCCGGGCCGACCAGGTGAGGTGCCGTCAGGTTCACCCGCTTCGGAAGCGGGACCGGGTCGCAGGTGTAGACCACGATGTCGTCGAGGAACCAGCCGGGCATCAGGTAGTCCCCGTCGGTCGCGAGCTCGAACTCGGGGACGATGGTCGAGCCGCCCAAGGAGGTCAGCTCGGCGCGGCTGGCGACCCAGCCGCGGCTGTCCCCGCTGAATCCGTCGCGATAGGCCCCCCACCACCGGTCGTGCTTCCGGGCGGTCGGGCCGTTGATCCAGTCGAGATCCTCACCGCGGCTCGTGCCGCCGGACACCGTGCCGCCGGCTCCGTCGCCGATCCGGCGGTCGAAGTTGACCAGTCCGGCGTCGTAGAAGGTCGACGCACCGTTCTCGCGGACGTAGTCGAGCAGGTACCAGTTCTCGAACCACAGGAAGGTCTGCTGCCCGCTCGGGATCTCGATCGGGTCGGCGGCGCTCAGGGTCCCCTCCTGCCAGACCCCCTTCCCCGACCAGGGCGCGGTGATCGACCAGGAGTCGCTTCCCGACGTCGCGTTGGCGCCGTAGTACGGCGACTGGCCACGCACCCACGATCCGGTCGCCGTGAACGTCGAGGCTGGGTCGCCGGTCTCGCTCTCGAGCAGGACCCGCTTGGTGGTGTACTTCGGGCAGGTCTGCGGCGCATCCGCGGGCTGCGGGGCGGACCGCGGCGTCGTCCGCAGGCCGGTGGCGACCGTGGCGGCGTGCACCGCGTCGCAGTTCGCGGCGGTGAATCCCGCCTCGCCCGCCGAGACCAGGTCGGAGCAGCTCTGCTCCAGGACGTCGGCGAGGTCCGCGTAGTCGCTGCCGGAGCTGAGCTTCATCAGGACGTCGGCGTAGAGCGTGCCGGTCCGGTTCAGACCCGGGTCGCCGGCGTCGATCCCGACGACCGTGGTGCCCCGGAACGTGCCGCCCTGCGAGATCAGGTACGCCGTCTTGTTGCCGACACCGGAGTCGGTGTGGACGCCGCCGTTGTCGTCATAGGCCTCGTCGTCGGCGGTGTAGAGGGTGCTCCCCGTCCAGTCGGGCTGGCCGTGCAGCGTCGGGTTGAGCATCGACCGCGTGGCCCCGCCGGGCAGGTCCTCCCCCAGGTCCCAGTTCGTCTGCTGGGCGGGGCTGGTGGCGTTGCGGTGCTGGACGATCTCGCCCAGCACGTCGGCGATGGACTCGTTGATCGCACCCGACTGCCCCCAGTAGAAGAGGTTCGAGTAGCGCTCGATGACGCCGTGCGTGAGCTCGTGACCGACGACGTCGACCGCGTCGGCGTAGCCCGTGCCGTAGTACATCTGGTGTCCGTCCCAGAACGCGTTCGGGAACGGGCAGTCCTCGCCGGTGAAGCACCAGGCGACGGTCGAGGCGATCGCCTTCTCCCCGGCCACGGTGATGCCCAGCAGGCTGGTCAGGTCGATGTCGGCGAGCTCGGCGTAGGTCGCGGCGGTGGCGCCGGCGGCGTCGAAGGCGTGGTCGACGTCGCTCGCCCCGGTCGGTCCCGAGGCCTCGGTGCGCGCCACGCCCGACGTGCACGGCACGACGTCGTTGCGCGCGACGTTGGCGTTGTCGCAGACGACGCGGTTGATCCCGCGGTTCTGGTCGAGGTCGAGCAGGACGCGGCCGTCGTGGTCGTCGACGAGGACGAGACGGTTCAGCATCCCCGCGCCACGCACCTCGAACGCCCAGCCGCTGCGTGCCTCGGTCGTCGAGGTCGCGCCGAGCACGCTGGGGTCGTAGACCCGGCGCCCGACGGACGTCACCGCCAGCTCACGCCCGCCGTCGGTCCGGGTGACCTGGAGCGTCGCGGCGCGGGCGGCCTCGTCCTCGGTCACCTGGGCAGCACTCACGGTCGCGGTCGACGTGCTGGAGGAGGCCGACACCATCTGGCCCTCCGGGTCGAGACCGAGGACGACCTGGGCGCCGATCACGGGGACGCCGTCGATGCTCTGGTCGTAGCGCACCACGTCGATCCCGCTCGGCGACGACTGGGGCGCCTGTGCCTCGAAGGTCGATCCCGGTGCGCTGGTGCCGAGCGCGGCGCCGTACCGACGCAGGTGGCGCCGTGCGGCGTCGGCCGCACTCATCCGGGGCGTGACCTCGGGATTGTCGAAGGGCCGCCCGGCGGCGGTGCCGACGAACCGGTAGCGTCCCGCGTCGCGTTCGAAGGTGACACCGCGCGGAGCGTCGGAGTGCAACCGGCTCGTGGCGTCCCCGGTCGGATCACTGCGGACGGCCGTGGCCGGGGTGGCAGCGAGGCCGACCAGCACCAACGATGCCGCCGTCAGGCCTCCGACGAGGGTGGGGACGGCGCGCCGACGACGCTGCTTCACTCTGTGCTCCTACGACGAACGGCCGAGCGAGTCTCGCCCGGCCGTCCGAAGTATCACAGGTTGACGTGCCAGCGTGCACGAAAGCGCGTCTCAGGCGCCGGCGACCGCCCTGAGCTGCTCGGCCCGGTCGGTGCGCTCCCAGGTGAACTCGGGGAGCTCGCGGCCGAAGTGGCCGTACGCCGCGGTCTTTGCGTAGATCGGGCGCAGCAGGTCCAGGTCGCGGATGATCGCGGCCGGACGCAGGTCGAAGACCTCGAGCACGGCCTTCTGGATGTTCTCCACGGGGACGGTCTCGGTGCCGAAGGTCTCGACGAACACCCCGACCGGGTGCGCCTTGCCGATCGCGTAGGCGACCTGGACCTCGGCGCGGCGGGCGAGCCCGGCGGCGACGATGTTCTTGGCGACCCAACGCATCGCGTAGGCGGCCGAGCGGTCGACCTTCGACGGGTCCTTGCCCGAGAAGGCGCCACCACCGTGACGGGCCATGCCGCCGTAGGTGTCGACGATGATCTTGCGTCCGGTCAGACCGGCGTCACCCATCGGACCACCGACGACGAACTTGCCGGTGGGGTTGATGTAGAGGTTGTAACCGTCGAACGGGACGCTCGACTTGAACTGCTCGAGGACCGGCTCGATGACGTACTTCTTGACGTCGGCGGCGAGCTGCTCCTGGGTGACGTCCTCGGCGTGCTGCGTGGACAGCACGACGGTGTCGACCCGGACCGCGTGGTTCTCGTCGTCGTACTCGATCGTGACCTGGGTCTTGCCGTCGGGACGGAGGTAGGCCAGCGTGCCGTCCTTGCGGACCTCGGTGAGCTTCTCGGCCAGCGTCTGCGCGATCTTGATCGGCAGGGGGAAGAGCTCCGGGGTGTCGTCGCAGGCGTAGCCGAACATCAGGCCCTGGTCGCCGGCACCCTGCTTGTCGAGCTCGTCGACCGAACCGTCGACGCGGTTCTCCTCGGCGGTGTCGACACCCTGGGCGATGTCGGCCGACTGGGCGCCGATCGCCACCTGGACGCCGCACGAGTTGCCGTCGAAGCCCTTGGCGGAGGAGTCGTAGCCGATCTCGAGGATCTTCTGGCGGACCAGCTGGGCGACCGGGGCGTAGGCCGAGGTGGTCACCTCGCCCGCCACGACGACGAGGCCCGTGGTCAGCAGCGTCTCGACCGCGACGCGACTCTTCGGGTCGTGCTCGAGCAGGTAGTCGAGCACGGTGTCGCTGATCTGGTCGGCGATCTTGTCCGGGTGACCTTCGGTCACGGACTCCGACGTGAACAGGCGTCCAGTCACTTTGCTACTCCAGTCTCAGGGGTGAGAAGAACGATTCGAACAATAGCCGCCCGGTCCGGTCGACTTTTCGGGTGTCTCACGAGAGTCGGCGAACGACCTCGTCGAGGATGACCTGGGCGAGGGCCTGCTTCGACCCGATCGGGACATCGATCGGGTCGTGATCGGCGCTGATCAGCACGGCGGCGTTGTCGGGCTGACCGAAGACCGCGCCGCCGCTGACGTCGTTGACGACCAGGAAGTCGGCGCCCTTGCGCTCCAGCTTGGCCTGGGCGTACTCGGCGACGGTGTGGTTCTCGTCCCCGGTCTCGGCCGCGAAGCCGACGACGACCTGGCCGGCGTGGGAGCGGTGCGCTCCGAGACCGGCGAGGATGTCGGGGTTCTCCACGAGCTCGATCGTCGGGGCCTGACCGTCGGCCCGCTTCTTGATCTTCGCGTCGCTCGTCGAGGTCGGTCGGAAGTCGGCGGGCGCGGCGGCCATGATCACCGCGTCGGCGCCGGCAGCGGCGGTGACGACGGCGTCACGCAGCTGGGCCGTGGTCTCGACGGCCGTGACCTTGACCCCGGCCGGGGCGTCCAGCGCGGAGTTGGCCGCGACCAGGGTCACCTCGGCGCCGCGAGCCGCCGCGGCCCGCGCGATCGCGAACCCCTGCAGCCCGCTGGACCGGTTGCCCAGGAACCGCACCGGGTCGAGGTACTCCCGGGTCCCCCCGGCGCTGACCACGATCCGCCGTCCGGCGAGGTCGGTCCGCCCGCCGCGCTCCAGCACGGCGCGGCACAGGTCGAAGATCTCGACGGGCTCGGGCAGGCGTCCCTTGCCGGTGTCGGTCCCCGTCAGGCGACCCTCCGCGGGGTCGATCACGATCACGCCGCGAGCGCGCAGCGTCGCCACGTTCGCGACGGTGGCCGCGTGCTCCCACATCTCGGTGTGCATCGCCGGGGCGAACACGACCGGGCAGCGTGCGGTCAGCAGGACGTTGGTGAGCAGGTCGTCGGCCATCCCGTGGGCGGCCCGGGCGATCGTGTTCGCGGTGGCCGGGGCGACCACCACCAGGTCGGCCTCCTGGCCGATCCGGACGTGCGGGACGTCGGTGATGTTCTCGAAGACCTCGGTGCTGACCACCTTGCCGGACAGCGCCTCCCAGGTCGGCGCGCCGACGAAGCGCAGGGCCTCGCGGGTGGGGACGACGGTGACGTCGTGCCCGGACTCGGTGAAGTGGCGCAGCAGCTCGGCGGCCTTGTAGGCCGCGATGCCGCCGGTGACCCCTAGAACGACACGAGGCCGCCCCTCACCCTCAGGGGTGGGAACGGCCTGCGTCGTCATGCTGTCGCTCAGCGTGAGCTCACTCAGCGACGGCGAACGGGTCGGCGATCGCGGCAGCGCGCGCAGCAGCCTCTTCGGCGGCGAGCTCGGCCGGGTCGACCTCTTCGCAGGTCAGCAGGTCCTCGTTGATCTCGCGCAGCGCGATCGAGAGGGGCTTCTCCTGGACGTGGGTCTCGACCAGCGGGCCGACGTACTCGAGCAGGCCCTCGCCGAGCTGGGAGTAGTAGGCGTTGATCTGGCGGGCGCGCTTGGCACCGTAGAGGACCAGACGGTACTTGGAGTCGGTCTTGCTCAGCAGGTCATCGATCGAGGGGTTCGTCACGCCCTGGGCGTCGATCTCGGGGGCAGCCACGTGTTCAGGCCTCGCTGTCAGAAGTCGGTCGTGTGTTCTCCGGTGGGAGACCACCAGTCATCAAGGTTACCAATTGCTGCGCGGCATCGTGAACTTCACGGTTCACAATGGTCACATCGAACTCGGTCTCGTGGGCAAGCTCGACCCGGGCGGTCTCCAGGCGGCGCTCGCGTTCCTCGGCCGTCTCGGTCCCCCGGCCGACCAGACGACGCACCAGCTCCTCCCAGGTCGGCGGTGCCAGGAACACGAACAGCGCCTCCGGCATCGTCTCCCGAACCTGCCGCGCGCCCTGCAGATCGATCTCCAGCAGCGCCGGTCGTCCGGCAGCCAGAGCCGCCTCGACCGGGCCGCGCGGGGTGCCGTACCGGGCGACCTTGTGGACGGTCGCCCACTCGAGGAGCTCGTCCTCGGCGACCATCCGGTCGAACTCCTCGTCGGAGACGAACCAGTAGTGCACGCCGTCGACCTCGCCCGGACGCGGCGCGCGGGTGGTGGCGGAGACGGAGTACCAGACGTCGGGGTACTCGTCCCGGACGGCGGCGGCGACGGTGCCCTTGCCGACGGCGGTCGGGCCGGCGAGGACGACGAGCCGGCTGGGGGTGATCTGCTCCGCCACGGTCTCAGCCACGGTGGCCGAACTCGCGGGTCAGGGCGGCGATCTGGTTGACCCCGAGACCCCGGACCCGACGGCTCTCGGCGATCTCGAGCCGCTCCATCAGAGCCTTGGCACGAACCTTGCCGACGCCCGGCATCGACTGCAGCAGGTCGACGACCTTCATCTTCCCGATCACTCGACCGAGCTCGTCGTCGCCCTGCCCCTGCTCGATGACGGCGATGATCGAAGCACCGGAGTTCTTCAGCCGGTTCTTGATCTCAGCGCGCTCCCGGCGGGAGGCCGCGGCCTTGTCCAGGGCGGCCTGACGCTGTTCGGGAGTCAACGGGGGGAGTGCCACGGCCGCCACCCTAGCCGACCGGACGGGTGCGTCAATCCGGCGCTGCGGGCTGACCGCTCAGAGCGTCAACGGGGTGTGACAGACGTCGCGAACCTGCTGCTGCACCGCGGTCATCGCGGTGCCCACCTGATCGCTGCTGAGACGGGTCGCAGCGGCGGTGATCGCTGCCTCGTCCTTGCTCGCCACGGCCTTCTTCAGGGCCTCGATCGCGTCGATCACGGTGTGCCACGACGGTGCGATGTCCTCCGGCGCATCGGCTGCCAGGGCCCGGAAGTCGGGCAGTGCCCTGATCAGTGCGTCCTGGTCGCCGCCGGCCACCGTCTCGCTCAGGGCGGCCTGGCGGTCGCTGACCGTCTCGCAGTACGACGCCACGGCGTCCTGGCCGCAGCCGGCCGCGACCGCGGCGACGGCGACGAGCGCCCCCACCGCCAGCCGGCGTCGGCCGCGGGTCACGCCTGCAGCTCGGCGTTGGTACGTCGGGCGGCGTCGGCCAGGGCGGCGACGCTCGGTCCCTGCCGGAGCAGTCCGCGGCTGGAGCTGGGCAGCACCGGCAGGTCGCCGAAGATCCGGCGGATGTCGCTGACGGTCCCGCCCTGCTCCCCGAAGCCGGGGGCGAGGATCGGACCGTTGAACCCGAGCGATCCGGAGGCGTCGCCGATGGTCGCACCGACGACGGCCCCGAACGATCCGAGGGGGCTCTCCCCCGCGTTCAGCTCGGCGAGGTGGCCGAACATCCGCTCGGCGACGCTCTCGCCGGTGTCCGTGGTGGCGTGCTGCACCTCGGGGCCCTCCTTGTTGGAGGTCAGGCCGAGCACGAAGAGTCCGGCGTCGAACGTCCGAGCGGTCTCGACGAACGGGTCGAGCGAGCCGAAGCCGAGGTAGGGGCTCACCGTGACCGCGTCCGAGGCCAACGGTGAGGTCGGGTCGAGGTAGGCGTCGGCGTACGCCTGCGAGGTGGAGCCGATGTCGCCCCGCTTGATGTCGAGGAGCACCAGGGCGCCGGCGGCGCGGGACTCGGTGATCACGCGCTCCAGGACGGCGACGCCGCGCGACCCGAACCGCTCGTAGAAGGCGCTCTGCGGCTTGATCACCGACACGTGCGGCGCCAGGCCCTCGACCGCGGTCAACGCGAAGCGCTCCAGGCCGGCGACGGTGTCGTCGAGGCCCCACTCGGCCAGCAGGTTCGCGTGCGGGTCGATGCCCGCGCACAGCGGCCCCCGGTCGGCGACTGAGGCGTGAAGGCGTGCTCCGAAGGTGGCCATGGGCGACATCTTCGCCGATCCCCCGGAATGCTCGGGAATCGGCCCGCCGCAGGCCCTAGCATCGCGGCCATGGGGACTCCGGTCGGCACTCCACGCAGCGTCCGCACGATCGCGGCACTCCTGGTCGCGACGGTCGTGTACGCCCTGCCGGCAGGGCTGGTCCTGGGCGGCGTGTGGTTGATCTGGTCGCGGACCAGTGTCTGGCTCGGCGTGGTCGTCCTGGCGGCGGCGCTCGGCCTGATGTGGCGTCCCCGGGTGCGGCGCGACACGACGGTCAGCGCCGTGGACCTGGCGTCCGCTCCGCAGAGCGCTGACGTGCTCGATGCGATCGCGGCGGCGGTGGACGCCCCGACCCCCCGCCGGCTGTGCCTGAGCCGGGGATTCGGCGCGGAGGTGTTCCACGGACGTCGCGGGTGGACGATCACGATCGGTGCGCCGTTGTGGCTGGGTCTCGGCCCCGACGAGCGGGTGGCGTTGCTGGCGCAGGCCCTCGCCCCGTTCGGCAACGAGCCGGGCTGGAGCGAGCGGTACGTCGGCGGCGCACTGACCACCTTGGACCGGGTGATCGCGGTGCTCTCCCCCGATGCTTCCGGGGACCCGCACACGGTCTACGACCCGATCATCGTGGCCGGCAGCCCGCAGACCCTCGTCGGTCGGGCCGGGAACCGGCTCCTGCTCGACATCGTGACCGTCCTGCTCTGGCCGCTCCGGTTCCTGGCCAGCCTGTACCGGCGACTGCTGGCGGGCGCCGCGGCCCGGATGATCGACCTCCACCAGGAACGGATCGACCGCGCGGTCGCCACCGTCGCCGGCGCGGACGCGGTGACCCGCCTGCACCGCGACCTCGTCCACGCCGAGGCGATCGCCACCTTGGCTCAGCGGGCCGCGAACACCGGTGAGGACATGCAGATGGCCGTCCGGCAACGCACCGCGAGACTCCCGATGGATCCCGAGTCCGGGCTCGGCCCCGGACGGATCCGGATCTCGCTCGGCCGCTGGGAGACGATCGACGCGGAGTGGGCGAACGCTCTCGACGAGCAGTTCGCCCTCCTCCGCCGCGACTATCGCTGAGCCAGGCCCTTGGCGATCGTCCGGGGCCAGGTCGGACCCTCGTAGATGAACCCGGTGTAGCCCTGCACCAGGGTGGCGCCGGCGTCGAGCCGGGCCTGGGCGTCGTCGACCGTGGTGATGCCGCCGACCGAGATCAGGGTCAGCTGCTCCCCGACCTGCTCGCGCAGCAGCTTCAGCACCTCGAGAGAACGGGCCGCGACCGGGCGGCCGGAGAGTCCGCCCGCCCCGATCTCCTCGATCTCGGCGGGGTGGGACCGCAGGCCGTCGCGCGAGATCGTGGTGTTGGTCGCGATGATCCCGTCCAGCTTGATGTGCTGCGCCATCGCTGCCACCGCGACCACGTCCTGGTCGGCGAGGTCGGGGGCGATCTTGACCAGCAGCGGGACGCGACGGTCCGTGACCGAGTCCGCGGTGGCGCGGACGTGCTCCAGCAGCGGCTGGAGCTTCTCCACCGACTGCAGGCTGCGCAGGCCCGGCGTGTTCGGCGAGCTCACGTTGACCACCAGGTAGTCGGCGTACGGGGCAAGCTGTCGGGCCGAGTGCGCGTAGTCGGCGTGCACGGCCTCCTGGTCGTCCTCGGGGACCACCTTGGTCTTGCCGATGTTGATCCCGAGGATCGGGCCCTCGCCGTGGTGGCGGCGGGCTCGTCGCTCCTTCAACCGGGCCGCGACGACGTCGGCGCCGTCGTTGTTGAAGCCCATCCGGTTGACCACGGCACGGTCGCTGATCAGCCGGAACAGTCGCGGCTGCGGGTTCCCCGGCTGCGCCTGACCGGTGACGGTCCCGATCTCGATGTGCCCGAAGCCGAGGCCGGCCAGGGCGTCGATCCCGGTGCCGTTCTTGTCGAACCCGGCGGCGAGACCGAACCGGTTGGGGAAGACCAGGCCCATCGCAGCCACCGGGATCCCGGGTGCCGGGATCCGGGAGAGCAGCGGGCCGGCGGCCTGGATCGCCCGGAAGGCGTTGTGGTGCGCCTCCTCCGGGTCCTGGTGGACGAAGTAGTGGTCGAACAGGACCCGGTAGGGGCGGCCCATCACGAACGACCTGAGAGGGTCGCCCACTCCTGGAGCGAGCGGACACCGATCTCGCCGCCGCGCAGCGCCGCGATCCCCTGGACCGCGGCTGCGGCGCCCTGGACCGTCGTGATGCACGGCGTGCCGGTGAGCACAGCGGCAGCGCGGATCTCGTACCCGTCGTGGCGGGCGCCGGTGGCCGAGCCGTTCGGGGTGTTGACGATCAGGTCGACCTCGCCGTCGAGGATCATCCCGACGATGGTGCGCTCCCCGTCGGGGCCCTCACCGGCGGAGTGCTTGCGCACGACCGTGGACGGGATGCCGTTGCGACGCAGCACCTCGGCGGTGCCTTCGGTGGCGAGCAGCTCGAAGCCGTAGCCGGCCAGGACGCGCGCGGGGAAGATCATCGTCCGCTTGTCCCGGTTGGCGATCGAGATGAAGACCTTGCCCTCCATCGGCAGCGGGCCGAAGGAGCCGGCCTGCGCCTTGGCGAACGCCTTGCCGAAGTCGGCGTCGAAGCCCATCACCTCACCGGTCGACTTCATCTCCGGGCCGAGCACGGTGTCGACGAACTGACCCTCCTTGGTCCGGAACCGGTTGAACGGGAGGACCGCCTCCTTGACCGCGATCGGGGCATCGGCCGGGAGCAGGCCGCCGTCGCCCGTGGCGGGCAGCAGGCCGGAGGCACGCAGCGCGGCGATCGACTCACCGAGCATCACCCGTGAGGCGGCCTTGGCCAGCGAGGTCCCGGTCGCCTTGGAGACGAACGGCACCGTGCGGGAGGCGCGCGGGTTGGCCTCGATCACGTAGAGCACGTCGGCACCCAGCGCGAACTGGATGTTGATCAGACCGCGGACCCCGACGCCCTGGGCGATCGCCTCGGTGGCGACCCGGATGCGCTCGATCTCGGCGCGACCGAGAGTGATCGGCGGCAGCGCGCACGAGGAGTCACCGGAGTGGATGCCGGCCTCCTCGATGTGCTCCATCACGCCGCCGAGGAACAGCTCGGTGCCGTCGTACAGGGCGTCGACGTCGATCTCGACGGCGTCGTCGATGAAGCGGTCGATCAGGACCGGGCGGTCCTCGCTGATCAGCTCGGTGGCCGCCTCGAGGTAGGTCTCGAGGGTGTCGTCGGAGTAGACGATCTGCATCCCGCGTCCACCCAGGACGTAGGACGGCCGCACCAGGACCGGGTAACCGATCTCGTGCGCGATCGCGCGAGCGTCCTCGAACGAGACGGCGGTGCCGTGCTTCGGCGAGATCAGTCCGGCCTCGGCGAGCACCTGGCCGAACGCGCCGCGCTCCTCAGCGAGCTCGATCGCCTCGGGGCTCGTGCCGACGATCGGAACACCCGCGTCCTGCAGACCCTGGGCGAGACCCAGCGGGGTCTGGCCACCGAGAGTGGCGATGACGCCGGCGATCGGGCCGGCCGCCTTCTCGGCTTCGTAGATCTCGAGCACGTCCTCCAGGGTGAGCGGCTCGAAGTAGAGCCGGTCGGAGGTGTCGTAGTCGGTCGAGACCGTCTCCGGGTTGCAGTTGACCATGATGGTCTCGTAGCCGGCCTTCGACAGCTCCTGGCTGGCGTGCACGCAGGAGTAGTCGAACTCGATGCCCTGACCGATCCGGTTCGGACCCGACCCGAGGATGATCACCGCCTGGCGCTCGCGCGGGACGACCTCGGTCTCCTCGTCGTAGGAGGAGTAGTAGTACGGCGTCTTGGCAGCGAACTCCGCGGCGCAGGTGTCGACGGTCTTGTAGACCGGCCGGACACCGAGGTCGTAGCGGGTCGACCGGACGGTCGCCTCGGCCAGGCCGCGGATGTCGGCGATCTGGGCGTCGGAGAGCCCGTGCCGCTTGGCCAGCCGCAACGTGGCCGCGTCCAGCTCGGGCGCCTCGGCGACTGCCTGGGCGACCTCGTTGATCAGGAAGAGCTGGTCGACGTACCAGGGGTCGATCTTGGTGGCGTCGAAGATCTCCTCGGCCGTGGCGCCGGCGCGGATGGCGAGCATCAGCTTCTGGATGCGGCCGTCGTGCGGACGGTTCACGTCGGCCAGGATCGCGTCCTTGTCGCCGGTCTCGGCGGTCCAGGAGAACTGCGAGCCCTTGGACTCCATCGACCGCAGCGCCTTGTTCAGGGCCTCGGAGAAGTTGCGGCCGATCGACATCGCCTCACCCACGGACTTCATGTGGGTGGTCAGGGTCGAGTCGGCGGTCGGGAACTTCTCGAACGCGAACCGGGGCACCTTGACCACGACGTAGTCGAGGGTCGGCTCGAAGGACGCCGCCGTGGAGCCCTGCGGCCCGGCGGTGATGTCGTTCTCGATCTCGTCGAGGGTGTAGCCGATCGCGACCTTGGCGGCGATCTTGGCGATCGGGTAGCCGGTCGCCTTGGAAGCCAGCGCCGAGGAGCGCGAGACGCGCGGGTTCATCTCGATCACGATCACGCGCCCGTCGACCGGGTTGACCGCGTACTGGATGTTGCAGCCACCGGTGTCGACGCCGACCTCGCGGATGACGCCGATGGCCAGGTCGCGCAGGTGCTGGTACTCGCGGTCGGTCAGCGTCATCGCCGGGGCGACGGTGATCGAGTCACCGGTGTGCACGCCGACCGGGTCGAAGTTCTCGATCGAGCAGATGATGACGACGTTGTCCTTCTTGTCGCGCATCACCTCCAGCTCGTACTCCTTCCACCCGAGGATGGACTCCTCGATCAGGACCTCGGTGGTCGGGGAGGCCGAGAGGCCGGCGCCCGCGATCCGGTGCAGGTCCGACTCGTCGAAGGCGATCCCGGAGCCGAGGCCACCCATGGTGAAGGAGGGCCGGACGACCGCCGGGTAACCGAGCTCGGCGACCGCGGCCTCGACCTCGTCCATCGTGTGGCAGATGAAGGAGCGGCAGACCTCGCCGCCGACCTTGCGGACGATGTCGTTGAACAGCTCACGGTTCTCACCGCGGTGGATCGCCTCGAAGGAGGCACCGATCATCTCGACGTCGTACTTCGCCAGGACGCCGTTCTCGTGCAGGGCGGTGGCGGTGTTGAGCGCGGTCTGGCCGCCCAGCGTCGGGAGGATCGCGTCGGGGCGCTCCTTGGCGATCACCTTCTCCACGAACTCCGGGGTGATCGGCTCGACGTAGGTGGCGTCGGCGAACTCCGGGTCGGTCATGATCGTGGCCGGGTTGGAGTTCACCAGGATCACCCGCAGGCCCTCGGCCTTGAGGATCCGGCAGGCCTGGGTGCCGGAGTAGTCGAACTCGCAGGCCTGGCCGATCACGATCGGGCCGGAACCGATGACGAGGACGCTCTTGATGTCATCGCGCTTGGGCATCAGAGGGCCCCTTCCAGCAGGGAGACGAAGCGGTCGAAGAGGTAGGCGGCATCGTGCGGGCCGGCCGCGGCCTCCGGGTGGTACTGGACGGAGAACGCCTTGAGGTGGCCGTCCGCGTCGTGCAGCTCGAGACCCTCGACGCAGTCGTCGTTGAGGTTCACGTGGCTCACGGTGGCGGCGCCGTACGGCGTCTCGGTGGCGCGGTCGAGGGGCGCGTCGACGGCGAAGCCGTGGTTGTGCGCGGTGACCTCGACCTTGCCGGTGGTGCGGTCCTGGACGGGCTGGTTGATCCCGCGGTGGCCGTACTTGAGCTTGTAGGTGCCGAACCCGAGGGCGCGGCCGAAGAGCTGGTTGCCGAAGCAGATCCCGAAGTAGGGCAGGCCCTCGGCCAGCGCGCCCTGGAGCAGCTCGACCTGGCCGGTCGTCGCCGCCGGGTCACCGGGGCCGTTGGAGAAGAAGAGCCCGTCGGGGTTGATCGCCTTGACCTCGTCGAGCGTGGCGGTCGCGGGCATCACGTGAACCTCGATGCCGCGCTCGGCCATCCGGTGCGGCGTCATCTCCTTGATCCCGAGGTCGAGTGCGGCCACGGTGAACCGCTTCTCGTTCCCCCAGGTCCCGGGGAGTGCGGGGACGACGTAGGTCTCGGAGGTCGAGACCGCCTCGGACAGGTTGGCGCCGGTCATCTCGGAGCTGGCCCGCACCTTGGCCAGGAGGGTCTCGGGGTCGGTCTCGGTGGTGGAGATGCCGACGCGCATCGAGCCCGCCTCGCGCAGGTGGCGGGTCAGGGCACGAGTGTCGATGCCGCTGATCCCGACGACGCCCTGCTCGCGGAGCGCGTCCTCGAGGGAGCGCTGGCTGCGCCAGTTGCTGGGCACCCGGGCGGGGTCACGCACGACGTAGCCGGCGACCCAGATCTGACGGGACTCGGGGTCCTCGTCGTTCATCCCGGTGTTGCCGATGTGCGGCGCGGTCATCACGACCACCTGGCGGTGGTAGGACGGGTCGGTCAGGGTTTCCTGGTAACCGGTCATTCCGGTCGAGAACACGGCCTCGCCGAAGGTCTCGCCTTCGGCTCCGAAGGACTCACCGTGGAAGGTGCGGCCGTCCTCGAGGACCAGGATCGCGGGCGCATGCAGCGGCATGCCTACCTCCTTCTCCGCCTCACGGGACGGCTCTTTAAAGGATGTCGGGTCGAGGCCCGACACTACCAGCGCCCATCGACAGCCGATGCATCGCCAAGCCGAACGTGACGCCCGTCCCACCGACGTCGCAGCCACCGGTCGTGGGAGGCGATCACGACCGTGCCGGCGCTGTGCTCCAACGCCTCCTCCAGCTCTTCGGCGAGGGCCAGGGAGAGGTGGTTCGTGGGCTCGTCGAGCAGCAGGACGTCGGGCGCGACCGCGACCGCGGTGGCGAGCGCGAGGCGGCGGCGCTGGCCCACCGACAGGGCGCCTGCGGGGCGGTGCAGGTCGCTCGGTGCGATCAGCCCGAGGGTGCGCAGCGGGGTCCGTTCGGCGATCTGCTCCCCCACCGCGTCGCGGTAGACCACCTCGGCCGAGCGGGCCGGATCAGGCAGCACGGGATCCTGGACCAGCTCGACGACCCGCCGCCCCGTCACCTGCCAGCTGCCGGCCGTCGGGGCGAGGCGACCGGACAGGATCCCGAGCAACGACGACTTCCCGACGCCGTTGGGTCCGGTGACCAGCAGGTGCTCGCCGGGCGCGAGATCGAGGGTGACCGGCGCGAGCCGGCCGGCGAGCTCGACCGCGCGGACCGCGATCGCTCCCCCGCCCCCACCGGTCAGGGCGCTGTCGAAGCTGAGCAGGGGCCGCGGCTTGCGGACCTGGGACTCCTCGGCCTCGGCGAGGCGGCGCTCGGCATCGCGGCGCCGCCGGGCCAGGGTCTTGTCGACCTGCTGCCCCTTGAAGGCGTGGATGAACTTGTCGTTGTCGGTGGGCCCGCGGTTGTGCGCGATCGAGGAGGTGCCGAGCGACGCCCGCGCGCGGAGTCGGTCGATCTCCTCGTTCTGCGCGGCCCAGGTCTGCTCCCACCGCGCACGGGCGGCACGCTTGTGCTCCAGGTAGGCGCTCCACCCGCCCCCGAAGCGGCGGCCGCCCTCACCGTCGGTGCCGAACTCGCTCGGGTCGAGGTCGACCAGGGCGGTCGCGACGTCGTCGAGGAAGACCCGGTCGTGGCTGGCGAGGAGGACCACCCCCGGCAGGTCGCGGAGGAACTCGCCGACCAGGCCGATCGCGTCGTCGTCGAGGTGGTTGGTGGGCTCGTCGAGGAGCAGGACGTCGGGCCGGCGGGTGATCGCCGCGGCCATCGCGAGCCGGGTGCGCTCCCCGCCCGACAACGTTGCGATCGGGCGACGTTGGTCGAGTGCCTCCAGCCCGAACCGGGCCGCTGCCTCCTCCGCCCGCCGGGTCGCGTCCCAGGCGTCGTGGGCGATCGCCCACTCCAACAGCTCCGCGTACCGCTCCGCGGCGCTCGGGTCGTCGAGCCGGTCGCTGAGCACCTCGAGCTCGGCCACGGCCTCGTGCAGCGGTCGCAGCGCCGAGGCGAGGGCGTCCCCGATCCGCGCGTCGTCGCGGAAGGGAGGCTCCTGGGCGAGCCGGATCAGGTCCGAGCTGGCGCTGATCGAGCCGGTGAGGACGGCGGAGCCCGGAAGCGAGCCGGCGACGGCCCGGAGCAGGGTGGACTTCCCGGCGCCGTTCTCGCCGACCAGGGCGACCCGCTCGCCGGGGTTGACCGTGAGGTCGATCCCTCGCAGCACGGCGTGGGCAC
Source organism: Nocardioides sp. JCM 18999 (assembly GCF_055391175.1). Classification (NCBI taxonomy): domain Bacteria; kingdom Bacillati; phylum Actinomycetota; class Actinomycetes; order Propionibacteriales; family Nocardioidaceae; genus Nocardioides; species Nocardioides sp. JCM 18999. Next base: position 1,348,374 of record NZ_AP043887.1, on the reverse strand, counting down.
CGAAGTTGACGCTGAGGTCGGAGATGAGGAGGGGTTGCATGCAGGAGCCTTCGGGGCGGAGGTGGGATCCACCGGGCGGGGCCGCGGTCGTGGATCGGATCAGCGCAAGGTCAGCATGGTGGATTCAGGCTAGTCGCAGGGCCAGCAGTCGCCAAACCAATAACGTGTTCTCCATGGGAGCGGGCACGACCTACGACGTGATCGTGATCGGATCCGGTTTCGGCGGCAGCGTCACCGCGCTGCGGCTGACCGAGAAGGGCTACCGGGTCGGGGTCCTGGAGACCGGTCGGCGGTGGACCGACGCCGACTTCGCGCAGGCGGGCGCGAGGGACACCCTGTGGGCGCCACGGCTGGGCATGTTCGGACCGATGCGGCTGAGCCTTCTGGGACAGATCTCGTTGTTCAGCGCGGTCGGCGTCGGCGGAGGCTCGCTGATCTACGCCAACACCCTCTACGAGCCGCATGCCGAGTTCTTCACCGACCCTTCGTGGGCGAGGATCACCGACTGGCGCGCCGAGCTGGCGCCGTACTACGACCAGGCGAAGCGGATGCTCGGCGCCACCACCAATCCGCGGCTCGGGATCGCCGATGAGCACCTGCGAGTGATCGCCGCCGAGCTCGGTGTCGGCGAGACCTTCACGCCGACCGAGGTCGGCGTGCTCTTCGACGAGAGCGCGCCCGGCCGCACGATCGCTGACCCGTACTTCGGCGGGGTCGGTCCGGAACGAAACGCCTGCGTGCACTGCGCGCGCTGCACCACGGGGTGTCCCTCCAACGCCAAGAACACCCTGCCCAAGAACTACCTGCACCTCGCCGAGGCAGCTGGGGCCGAGGTGCACGACCTGAGCGAGGTCACCGACGTGCGGGCCCGGCGCGGAGGCGGTTACGAGATCACGGCGCGGCATCCGGCACGGCGAGGACCGACGCGGACCTTCCACGCCGACCAGGTGGTCTTCGCCGCGGCGGCACGGGGGACGCAGGAACTGCTGCTGCGGCTGCGAGCCAGTGGCTCGCTCCCAGCGATCTCGCCACGCTTGGGCGAGCTGTCCCGCTCCAACTCTGAGGCGATCGTGGTCGCGGTCGCACCGCGTCCGAGCGGGCTCGACACCGGAGTCGCGATCACGTCCTCCATCCATCCCGAGCCGCACACCCATGTCGAGCTGTGCCACAGCAGTCCGGCCCAGGATGCCGGCGCGGTGGTCAACATGCCCCTCACCGACGGCGGCCCGCGGCGTCTCCTGCGGTTCTTCGGCGGACTGCTCCGACATCCGCTCCGCTTCCTGCGCACCCGCAGCACCCGAGGGATCTCGACCCGATCCGTCCAGCTCCTGGTGATGCAGTCGCTCGACAACTCGCTGACCGCCTACCTCCGCCGCGGGCGGCTCCGCACCCGTCAGGGCTCGGGTCAGCCCAATCCTTCCTGGATCCCGGTCGCTCACGACGTCGCGCGCCGCTATGCCCGCCGGATCGGTGGGGAGCCGATGTCGTTGGCCACCGACCTGGTCGGGATGCCCGCCACCGCGCACTACATCGGCGGTGCGGTGATCGGCAGCGACGCCGCCAGCGGGGTCGTGGATCCGTACCACCGCCTCTTCGGGTACGACGGCCTGCACGTGATCGACGGGTCCACCATCGGAGCCAACCTCGGCGTCAACCCGTCGCTCACGATCACCGCGATGGCCGAACGCGCCGCTGCACTCTGGCCGAACAAGGGCGGGGCCGACCCGCGACCTGCACCCGGCGCACCCTATGTCGCCGTGGCCCCGGTTCCTCCGCACTCCCCCGTGGTTCCCGCGTCCGCCCCGGCTGCCCTCCGGCTACGGTGAGGCCATGCCGACGTACGTCTCCCTGATCCGCGGCATCGGCCCGGGCGATCCGAAGAAGTCGAACGAGTCGTTGCGTGGGGTCCACGAGGAGCTCGGGTTCACCGACGTGCGGTCGGTGATCAGCAGCGGGAACGTCGTGTTCACGAGCGACGAGACCGACTCGGCAGCACTGGGCGAGCGGATCGAGGCCGCCTGGCCCGAGCTGCGCGGGTTCACCGCGATGACGGTGGTCCGCTCGGCCGAGGAGATCGCGCACCTGCTGGCGCAGCGGCCGTTCGGCGACGTGCCGCACGAGAAGGCGACGTACCAGCTGGTGACGTTCTTCAAGACCCCGCTCACCTCGAGGCCCGACGTGCCCGAAGGTCCGGCCGTGTCGGTGGTCGGGATCGTCGACGGCGCCCTGTGCACCCAGCACGACACCACCACGACCAAGGGACCGGACGTGATGGCGTGGCTGGACAAGACCTACAAGAAGCAGACGACCTCACGCACGCCGCTCACCCTGGAGCGGATCCTGAAGAAGATGGAGGGCTGAGCCCATGTCGGATGGCCTGATGGTTGCCGGACTGATCCTCACCGGGATCGCCGCACTGCTGCACGTCTACATCTTCTGGCTGGAGTCCTTCGCCTGGACCGGTGCCGCCCGCGGCGTCTTCGGTACCTCCCGGGAGGAGGCGGAGGCGACCAGGGAGCTCGCGTTCAACCAGGGCTTCTACAACCTGTTCCTCGCGATCCTGGTCGCGGTCGGCACGGTGCTCTACGTCGCCGACCAGCACGACGCCGGCGTGGCCCTCGTCCTCGCCGGCGCCGGGTCGATGGTCGCGGCCAGCCTGGTGCTGTTCGTCTCCAGCCCGGACAAGCGGGGTGCCGCACTCAAGCAGGGCCTGATCCCCCTGGTCGGGGTCGTCCTGCTGGCCTTCGGTCTCAGCTGAGTCGCAGCGCCATCTCGACCAGGTCACCCTGCGCGGGGTCCAGGTCGAGCGGTCGGGTGCGGCCGGTGGCCGTGAAGCCGTGCCGGCGGTAGAACCGCCGCGCGGGGTCGCTGCCCTCGAAGACCCAGAGCCGCAGCTCCGGCGCTCCGGTGGCGGCGGCCCACGCCAGGACCGGCTCGAGCAGGGCGTCGGCGACGCCGTGGCGACGGAACTTCTTGGTCACGTAGACACCGGTCATCACCGGGGTGCCGCCGTGCTCGTCGTTCGGGAGGCCCTGCATCATCCCGATCCAGCGGCCGGAGCCTGTCTCGATCGCGGCGAAGCAGGCGGTCGAGGGATCGTCGCCCCGCCGGGCGCGCATCCGCCAGTCGTCCTCGGTGAAGCCGAGGGTCGTCTCCTCGGTGGCGCCGTAGGAGATCGGGTGCTCACGGGCGTTCTCGAGCCGGAAGTCGCGCAGCTGCTCCCAGTCGGACTCGGTGGTCGGGCGCACCTCGAACGCCGCGGCGCGTCGTGACGGGCCCGGCCGAGCCGCTCCGAGCGGGCGCACCATCACCAGGTGGCCCTCCTCGTTGGCGCCGCGCAGGGTGGTGAAGCCGACCTTGGCCAGGACCCGGAGGCTGGCGGTGTTCGTCGGATCGACGCTCGCCCGGATCCGGACGCCGTCGGCCTCCGCGGCGGCGACCATTGCGGTCAGGGCCTCGGTCGCGAAACCGTAGCCACGCGCCTCGGCGACGAGGCCGTAGCCGACCTCGGTCTCGGGAACCGTGGAGCCGTCCGGGTCGACGTACTCCTCGGGCGGGCCGAAGAAGCCGATCGAGCCGAGGACCGTGGTGCCGCGCACGATCGAGCGCGGGCCCCACGGATCGCCGTCGACCCACATCGTGGCCGCGTCGGCGTCGTCCTGGCGCGGGAACTCCGGGTGCCAGTGCGGGCTGCGCGCGATCTCTCCGCGGATCGCGGCGACGTCACGGCCCTGCCAGAGTGGGAGCGAGAGACGTGCGGTGGTCAGCGTTGCGGGCAGGCTCACGCGATGCTCATCGGGCGTAGGTCTGCTTCCCGCGCAGGTACGTCGCCACGACCGCGCCGGTCAGCTCCCGGCCGTGCCAGGGGTTGTTCCGGCTCAGCGACAGCGAGGCGTCCCGGTCGACGGTCCACGTCGCGGCGGGGTCGACCAGCGTGAGGTTGGCGGGCTCGCCGACCGCCAGCGGCGCACCGTGGCCGTCGAGCCCGGCGATCGCGGCGGGGTTGTGCGACATCACCCGCGCGATGCCGGCCCAGCCGAGCTGCTCGCCCAGCACCGTCCACACCACGGGCAGCGCGGTCTCCAACCCGAGCATCCCGAAGGCGGCGTCGATGAACGCGTGCTCCTTGTCGTGCCGGGCGTGCGGCGCGTGGTCGGTGGCGACCGCGTCGATGGTGCCGTCGAGCAGGGCCTCGCGCACCGCGACGATGTCCTCCATCGGGCGCAGCGGCGGGTTGACCTTGTAGACCGGGTCGTAGCCGACCAGCAGGTCCGTCTCGAGGATCAGGTGGTGCGGGGTGACCTCGGCCGTGATCCGGACCCCGGCGGCCTTGGCCGCCCGGATGATCTCGACCGAGGCGGCGGTCGACACGTGCGCGACGTGGACCCGGGAGCCGGTGTGGCGGGCGAGCTCGACGTCGCGGGCCACGATCACGGACTCGGCGATCCCGGGCCATCCCGGCAGACCGAGCTGGGCCGAGACCGGACCCTCGTGGCAGCAGGCGCCGTGCGGTGCGAGCGCCGGGTCCTGGCTGTGCTGGCTGATCACACCGTCGAAGGCCTTGACGTACTCCAGCGCGCGACGCATCAGGCGGGCGTCGCTGACGCACTTGCCGTCGTCGGAGAAGACCCGGACCTGCGCCTCGGAGTGCGCCATCAGGGCGATTTCGGCGAGCTCGTCACCCTCGAGCGCCTTGGTCACGGCCCCGACGGGCTGCACGTCGACCAGACCGGCGGCACGGCCGAGGTCGAGGACGTGCTCGGCCCTCTCCGCGGTGTCGGTGACCGGCGACGTGTTCGCCATCGCGAGGATCGCGGTGAATCCACCCGCGGCTGCCGCGCGTGATCCGGAGAGGACCGTCTCGGCGTCCTCCCGGCCGGGCTCGCGCAGGTGGGTGTGCAGGTCGACGAGACCGGGCAGCACGACGAGGCCCGAGGGCTCCGCCGACGGCGTGATCGCGCTGATCAGTCCGTCCTCGACCGCGATGTCGACGGCGTCGCCGCCCAGCAACGCCGCCCCCTTGATGACGGCCTCGTTCTTCGTGGTGCTCACGCGCGCGCTTCCTCTCCGGCCAGCAGGTGGTACAGGACGGCCATCCGCACGGCGACGCCGGCGGAGACCTGGTCCAGGACGGCGGAGTCGACCGCGTCGGCCGCCTCCGGGGAGATCTCGAGGCCACGGTTCATCGGGCCCGGGTGCAGGATCGGGGTGCCCGGCTTCAGCTTCTCCAGGCGCGACCGGGTGAGGCCGTATCCGACGGTGTACTCCCGCGCCGACGGGAAGAACCCGCCGCTCATCCGCTCCTTCTGGACCCGCAGCATCATCACCGCGTCGGCGTCCGGCAGGACCTCGTCCAGGTGGTACGACGTCGCGAACTGCTGCTCCCAGTCCCCCGGAGCGGTCGGCATCAGCGTCGGCGGCGCCACGGCGGTGACGGTCGCGCCGAGCTTGGTCAGCGACTTCACGTTGGACCGGAAGACCCGGCTGTGGGTCAGGTCGCCGACGATCGCGATGTGCTTGCCCGCCAGGGACCCCAGTCGCTGGGTCAGCGTGTAGCCGTCGAGCAGCGCCTGGGTCGGATGCTCGTGGGTGCCGTCACCCGCGTTGATCACGGGGATGTCGAGCCACTGCGCCACCTGGTGCGCCGAGCCGGAGGCGCTGTGCCGCATCACGAGCCCGTCGATCCCCATCGCGGTGACGGTCAGCACCGTGTCGCGCAGGCTCTCGCCCTTGGAGGCCGAGGAGCCCTTGGCCGACAGGTTGATCACGTCGGCCGAGAGCCACTTGCCGGCGATCTCGAAGGACGAACGGGTGCGGGTGGAGTCCTCGAAGAAGAGGTTGATCACCGTGCGCCCACGCAGGGCGGGGAGCTTCTTGACCTCGCGCCGCTGCACGTCGTGCATCTCGGCTGCGGTCTCGAACAGCACCCGGATGTCGTCGGCGGTGACGTCGTCGATGCTCAGCAGGTCACGTTTCACGCCAGGTCCTCTGCATGTCTCATGCGATGTCTTCGTCCTTCAGGGGGCCATCGACGATCCGCACCTCGTCGCCGGCCTGGGCCCGGTCGGTCTCGGCGAGCCGGACCCGGACCTTCTCGCTGCGCGCGGTGGGGAGGTTCTTGCCGACGTGGTCGGCCCGGATGGGGAGCTCACGGTGGCCACGGTCGACCAGCACCGCCAGGCGAACCGCGGCGGGGCGCCCCAGGTCGGAGAGCGCGTCCAGGGCGGCACGGATGGTGCGGCCGCTGTAGAGCACGTCGTCGACCAGGACGACGACCTTGCCGTCGATCCCGCCCGCCGGCAGAGCGGTCTTGTGCGGAGTGCGGGTGGGGTGGTTGCGCAGGTCGTCGCGGTACATCGTGACATCGAGCTCGCCGACCTCGATCTGGGCACCCTCGACCTCAGCGATCCGTGCCGCGAGGCGCCGGGCGAGCGGGACACCGCGGGTGTGGAGTCCGAGCAGGACCAGGCCGTCAGCGCCCTTGTTCCGCTCCAGGATCTCGTGCGAGATACGCGTCAGCGCGCGTGCGACATCGCCGGCGTCGAGGACGATCCGTCCGTCAGCCACAGGGCTGCCGGCACCGGTGTCCGTTGGTCGAGCACTCATGCTCACCACCCTTCTCCGCCTCACGGGACGGATCGTTAAAGGGATCTGGATAACGAACCGAACGCTAGCGCATCACTCCGGGAGCTCGGCGATCGCGGACTCGATCGCCCGGTGGAAGGTCGGGTAGGCGTAGATCATGGTGCGCAGCTGCGCGATCGGAACCTCGGCATGGACGGCCAGCACGAGGAGGCCGATGATCTCCCCGGCTGCCGGGCCGACGACCGACGCCCCGACCAGGACACCGCGGTCCGTGTCGGCCACCACCTTGACGTGACCCGTGGCGCCGGGCCCGTGGGTGAACCCGCGGGACGACGCAGCGAGGTCCGTGGTCCCGACGGCGACCGTGATTCCGGCAGCCCGGGCGGCCGCCTCGGTGAGGCCGACGCCGGCGACCTCGGGGTCGGTGAACGTCACGTGCGGCAGTGCTCGGTAGTCGGCGGCGGGGCCGTCCTGGCCGAGGATGTCGCGCAGCGCGATCCCGGCCTGGTACATCGACACGTGGGTGAAGGCGCCGTGGCCGGCGACGTCGCCGATCACCCAGAGTCCCTCGGCCGCACGCATCCGGTCGTCGACCCGCAGGTCCGCCGGGGAGAGTCCGATCGTCTCGAGGCCGACCCCGTCCAGGTTCGAGGTCCGCCCGGCGGCGACGAGCAGTCGGTCCGACTCGAGGACCTGACCGTCGGAGAGGGTGACGGTGAAGGTGCCGTCGGCGTGGCTGACCGCCGTCGCGTCGGTGCCGGTGAGCACCCGGATCCCCTCGGTGACGAAGACGTCGTGGACGATCGTCGAGGCCTCGGGCTCGTTGCGCTCGACCAACCGGTCGGCGTGCTGCACGACCGTGACCCGAGCGCCGAAGCGGGCGAAGACCTGGGCCAGCTCGACGGCGATCGGCCCGCCGCCGATCACGACCAGGCTGCCCGGCACGCTCTCGGCCTGCACGACATCACGGTTGGTCCAGTACGGCGTCGCCGCGAGGCCCTCGATCGGCGGTGCGGCTGGACGGGTGCCGGGGTTGAGCACGACACCGACCCGGGCGTCGTACTGGAGATCGGTGCCGTCCGCGAGCGTGATGCTGACCTGACGCGGTCCGGTCAGCCGGCCGGTGCCGTGGTGCAGCGTCGCGCCGGCCTTCTGCAGCCGTTCGACCGCGACGGTGTCGTCCCAGTGGTCGGTCGCCTGGTCGGCGATCCGGCACGCGACGGTGGACCACGAGGGCACCACGTCGGCGGCGCCGCCGACCTCGGGCAGGCGTCGTGCCTCGGCGATCGCGTCGGAGCCGCGTACCATGATCTTGGTCGGGATGCACCCGTAGTAGGGGCACTCGCCGCCGACCAGGTGCTTGTCGACCGCCACCACCCTCAGGCCGGCGGCGGCCGCCCTGCTGGCGAGGGTCTCGCCGCCGGGGCCGGTTCCGATGACGACGAGGTCGACTTCAGTCATGCCCCCAGCATGCCGTGGCCCGAAAACTCGGGCCAGACCTCAGACCAGAGTCGCCTTGTCCCGCTCGATCGCGCCGAGCACACCGTTGACGAAGACCGGCGAGTCGTCGGTCGACAGCTCGCGCACCAGGTGCATCGCCTCGCTGATCGCGACGTGCGTCGGCACGTCGGTGGCGAAGAGGATCTCCCAGACGCCGAGCCGCAGGACGTTGCGGTCCACGGCCGGCATCCGGTCGAGCGTCCACCCGGTGGCGTACGTCGCGAGCAGCTCGTCGATCCGAGCCGACTCGGCGGCGGCGCCACGGACGAGCGTCGAGGTGTAGACGTTGGTCGGCCCCTCGCCGTCGGCGATCGCCGAGTCGAGCAGCTCGACCGGGCTGATCCCCCGCTGCTCGGCAGCGAAGAGGATGTCGAGAGCCCGCTTGCGCGCCTTGGTGCGTGCGGTGGGCTGGCCGGAGGGTGCGCTCACTGGATCGACGATCAGCTCTTGACGCGGGAGAGGTACGAGCCACCCTCGCGAGTGTCGACCTTGATCTTCTCGCCCTGCTCGATGAAGAGCGGGACCTGGATCTCGGCGCCGGTCTCCAGCGTGGCCGGCTTGGTGCGGCCCGTGGCGGAGTCGCCGACGACGCCGGGCTCGGTGTAGGTGACGATGAGCTCGACCGAGGCCGGGAGCTCGACGAAGAGGACGCGGCCCTCGTTGGTGGCGATGTTGACGGCCTGGTTCTCGAGCAGGAAGTTGGCCACGTCACCGACGATGTCGTCCTGGACCTCGAGCTGGTCGTAGGACTCGACGTCCATGAACACGTAGGCCGAGCCGTCGTGGTACAGGTACGTGAAGGAGCGGCGGTCGACCGTGGCGGTCTCGACCTTGGTGCCGGCGTTGAAGGTCTTGTCGACGTTCTTGCCCGACTCGACGTTCTTCAGCTTGGTGCGGACGAAGGCCGGGCCCTTGCCGGGCTTCACGTGCTGGAACTCGACGACCTGCCAGAGGCCGCCTTCGATGTTGAGAACCATGCCGTTCTTGAGGTCGTTCGTGGTTGCCATCGTCCAGCCTTTTCGTCTGCAGGTATCAAAAGTTCATGGCACGAGAACGTGCCAGCGGAAGAGTTTATCGGCGCGGCGCGACTCAGCGCGAACCGGCGATGAACTCCAGCGCGCGACGGTACCCCGGCAGCCCTTCACCCTCGATCACGAGGGTGGCGTGCGGCGAGACCACCGACGTGTGCCGGAACACCTCGGCGCGCTTGCTCGGGGCACTGATGTGCACCTCGACCAACGGCGCGGTCAGCTGCGCGCAGGCGTCGTACAGGGCGTAGGAGTAGTGGGTCCACGCGGCGGCGTTGAGCACCACCGGGGTGGCGTCGTCGGCGGCGGCGTTGAGCCAGTCGACCATCGCGCCCTCCCAGTTGGTCTGACGCACCTCCACCTCGAGGCCGAGCGCAGCCCCCCACTCGATGCAGAGGTCGGTCAGCTCGGCGTGCGTGGTGGTGCCGTAGATCTCCGGCTCCCGCTTGCCGAGCCGGCCGAGGTTGGGTCCGTTGAGGACGAGCACCTTCATCCGGCCACCACCGCGAACGCGTCCCGGAGCAGGGCCTCGTCCGGGCCGGCGAGGATGCCCGGCTGGGCGAGCCCGTCGAGCACCAGGAACCGCAGCACGGAACCGCGGGCCTTCTTGTCGACCCGCATGGCGCCGATCAGCTCGTCGAACCCGGCTCCGGCGTACGTCGTCGGCAGACCGACCCGACCGAAGGCCGTGGCGTGCCGCGCGGCGACGGTGTCGTCGAGCCGGCCCGCGAGCCGGGAGATCTCGGCGGCGTAGCAGGCGCCGATGGCGACCGCCTCACCGTGCCGGACGGTGTAGCCGCTGTGCTTCTCGATGGCGTGGGCCAGGGTGTGGCCGTAGTTGAGCACCTCGCGGCCCGGATGACCGTTGGCGCCACCGGTCTCCTTGAGGTCGGCGACGACGACGTCGATCTTGACCTGGATGGCGCGCTGGATCAGCTCGGCCAGCACCGGCGAGTCAGCGGTCAGTGCCGCCGGTTCGGTGGACTCGACCAGGCGGAGGATCTCCGGGTCGGCGATGAAGCCGCACTTGATCACCTCGCCCAGGCCGGAGACGAGCTCGTCGCGGGGCAGGGTCTCGAGGGTGGCGAGGTCGCAGAGCACCCCGGCGGGCTCGTGGAACGAACCGACGAGGTTCTTCCCGGCGCCGGTGTTGATCCCGGTCTTCCCGCCGACCGCGGCGTCGACCATGCCGAGCAGGGTGGTGGGCACGTGGACGACGCGGACCCCGCGCAGCCAGGTCGCCGCGACGAAGCCTCCGACGTCGGTGGTGGCTCCCCCGCCGAAGGTGACGACGGCGTCGGACCGGGTGAAGCCGGCCTCGCCGAGGCCTTCCCAGCACTGGACGGCGATGTCGGCGGTCTTGGCCTCCTCGCCCGAAGGCAGGCCGAAGCCGTGCACGTCGTAGGAGTCCTGGAGGGCGCGGGCGATGCGCTCGGCCTGGGCGCCGAGCTCACCGGCGTACAGCAGGGCGACGCGCTCGACCTGAGGTCCGAGGATGCCCGGCAGCAGGTCGGCGAGGTCGCGACCGATCACGACCTCGTACGGCGACGCGCCGGTCACCGGCAGGACGACGGGCTCACTCACGACTGCTCCTTCTGCTCGCTCAGCGCGAGCTCGATCAGGTCGGCGACCTCGTCGGGGGTCCGGCCGTCGGTGTCGACGACCATGGTCGCGACCGCTTCGTAGATGGGGGTGCGCTCGTCGAGCAGCTGCTTGACCCGGGAGCGGACGTTGCCGAGGAGCAGCGGACGGCCGGTGCCGAGTCCGACCCGCTTGACCGCGTCGGCGAGCCCGACGCGGAGGAAGACGACGCGCTGGCCGACGAGCACCTCGCGGGTGGCTTCGGCGAGGACCGCTCCCCCGCCGAGGGAGAGCACGCCGGCGTGCTCGGCGACCGCGGTCGCGACCGCAGTCCGCTCAAGTGCACGGAAGGCGTCCTCGCCGTCCTCGACGAAGATGTCGGAGACCGGCTTGCCGGCGACCGCCTCGACGTCGGCGTCGGTGTCCCGGACCGGCAGGTCCCACCGCTCACCGAGGAGCTCGGCGACCGTGGTCTTGCCGGCTCCCATCGGTCCGATCAGGACGACCCGCGGAGCGGTCACGAGTACCGCAGCGTGTCGAGGTAGGAGCGGTGGTTGCGGGCCACCTCGGCGACCGAGTCCCCACCGAACTTCTCCAGCACGGCGTCGGCGAGCACGAGCGCGACCATCGCCTCGGCGACGATGCCGGCCGCGGGCACGGCGCAGACGTCGGAGCGCTGGTGGTGGGCGACGGCTTCCTCGCCGGTGGCGACGTCGATCGTGCGCAGCGCCCGCGGAACGGTGGCGATCGGCTTCATCGCCGCCCGGACGCGCAGGACCTCACCGGTCGACATGCCACCCTCGGTGCCACCGCTGCGACCCGACGTGCGCCGGATGCCCTCGGGGGTGGTGACGATCTCGTCGTGCGCCTGGCTGCCGGGGGTGGCGGCCAGGTCGAACCCGTCGCCGACCTCGACCCCCTTGATCGCCTGGATGCCCATCAGCGCGCCGGCCAGGCGGGCGTCGAGGCGGCGGTCCCAGTGCACGTGCGAGCCGAGGCCCGGCGGGAGGCCGTAGACCACGACCTCGACGACACCGCCGAGGGTGTCGCCGTCCTTGTGGGCCTGGTCGATCCGCTCGATCATCTGCTTCGAGCCGTCCGCGTCGAGGACGCGCACCGGGTTCTCGTCGAGGAGTGCGACGTCGTCGGGGGTCGGCAGCTCGGCGCCGGGGGTGCGGACACCGCCGATCTCGAGCACGTGGGAGACGATCCGGGCACCGATCGCCTGCTCCAGGAAGTTGGAGGCGACCCGGCCCAGCGCGACCCGGGCCGCGGTCTCGCGGGCCGAGGCCCGCTCGAGGATCGGACGAGCGTCGGAGAAGTCGTACTTCTGCATCCCGACCAGGTCGGCGTGGCCCGGGCGGGGCCGGGTCAGAGGTGCGTTGCGCGCCTGACCGGCGAGGACGTCGGCGTCGACCGGGTCGGCCGACATCACGGTCTCCCACTTGGGCCACTCGCTGTTGCCGACCTCGATGGCGACGGGGCCACCCTGGGTCTCCCCGTGCCGGACGCCGCCGACGAGGGTGACCTGGTCGGCCTCGAACTTCATCCGGGCGCCGCGGCCGTAGCCGAGACGACGGCGAGCGAGGGAGTCAGCGACGTCGTCGGAGGTCAGCCGGACGTGGGCCGGCAGGCCTTCGAGGATCGCGACGAGGGACGGGCCATGGGACTCACCCGCGGTCAGCCAACGCAACATGGGCCACATCCTCCCATGGGCGATGGTGCTGGTGTGTCGGGGTCACACGGTCCCGAGACAGCACGCCGCGATCAGGGCGAGCCAGGCGCCGGCCAGCATCGAGGGGCCGAACGGCACGTGCGCCTTCATCAGTCCGGTCGTGGTGCCCTGGTTGATGCTGGAGCCGCGCCGCCGCATCGGGATCAGGGCGAGCAGGCTGACCAGCCCGGCGGCGATGATCGAGAGCACGATCGGCGAGAGTCCCCACGGCCCGAGGACGAGCCCGATCACCCCGCCGAGCTTCACGTCGCCGAAGGCCAGCGCACGCGGGGAGATGAACCAGAACAGCCCGTACCAGGCGAGCAGTCCGGCGCCGCCGTACAGGGCGTGGAGCACGATCGCTGGATCCTCCAGCGCGATCGCCGCGGCGACCACCGCGATCGCCGCGCTGAGCGCCGCGGGGACGATCAGCCGGTTCGGCAGGTACCAGGTCTCGAGGTCGATCACGGCGAGCGCCAGCGCGAACGGGAGGACGACGACGACCAGGCCGACCCCCCAGACCAGGCCGAAGAGCAGGCCGAGGACGCCCGCGGCGATCGCGCCGATCACGACGCACCAGACCCGGACCCGAGAGCGCCGACCGAGCTCGGCGAACGGGATCGGATCGGGGAAGTCGTCCGGGTTCTCGCTCGGGTCCGGGGTGATGTCGGGCGTGGAGGCGATCAGCCGGGGCGCGATCGTGCCGGCCAGGGCGCCGAGCACGGCCCAGATCGCCGCCGCCCACCAGTCCATCGCCGGATCCATGGCCGGAGACTAGCGTGCTGCGAGGGCCGCCTCACCGGCTTCGCGCATGGCCGCGAGCGGTGCCGGCTGTCCGGTGAAGTGCTCGAACTGGAGGGCCGCCTGGTGGACCAGGAGGTCCATCCCGGAGACGATCGCGGAGCCAGCGATCTCGGCGGCGACCACCAGGGGGGTCGGCCAGACGTTGTAGGTCACCTCGAAGAGCACCTCCGAGCCGCCGAAGCGGGCCACCAGGTCCCGGTCCTGCGCGTCCACCGGGATGGTCGAGACCACGAGGTCGTCGCCGTCCAGCGCAGCAGCGTCGAGCAGGTCCACCTCGATCACAGGCGCGTTCGGGTGCGCCGCGATGGCCTCCACCGTGGCGCCGGCCCGGGAAGGGTCCCGGACGGCGAGCCGCAGCCGCCCGACGCCGAGCTCGGCCAGGGCGATGCCGACGGACGCCGCGGTCGCACCGCCGCCGAGGATGACGGCGCTGGAGAGCTGCGCGGCGTGGCGCTCCCGGATCGCGTTGACGGCGCCGGGCAGATCGGTGTTGTCCCCGACCCAGCCCGTGCCGCCGCGCACCAGGGTGTTGACCGCACCGGCGAGCTGGGCCCGGTCGGTGAGCGTGCTGGCCAGGGCGAGCGCCTCACGCTTGTGCGGAGCGGTGACGGAGAGCCCCCGCCACTCGTCCTCGGAGTCCTCCAGCGAGGCCAGGAAGGCAGCGACCCCTCCGGTCTCGACCCGCACGGCGTCGTACCGCCACCCGGCGAGGCCGGCTGCCCGGTAGGCGGCGGTGTGGATCACCGGGGAGAGCGAGTGCTCGACCGGATCGCCGATCACCGCGCAGCGGTGCATCAGCAGCGGTCCGACTGGGTGGCGCAGTACTCCTGGTACTCGGCCTTGTACTGCAGGAACTCGTCGTAGGTCTCGGCGAACTTGGTCTCACCGGTGGCCAGGTTGACGGTGACGTAGTAGTACCAGTCACCGTCGGCCGGGTGGAGCGCGGCCTGGATGGCCTCGTCCCCAGGAGCACCGATCGGACCCGGCGGGAGCCCGGCGTACATGTAGGTGTTGTACGGGGAGTCGGTCGACTCGATCTCGTCCGTGGTCAGCGGGCTGTTGCCGTCACGGCCGAGGGCGTAGAGCACGGTGGCGTCGATCTGGAGCTTCCCGACGGTGCCCTCGTCGTGGTTCTGCAGCCGGTTGTAGATCACGCGGGCGATCTTGGCCATGTCGTCGCCGCGTCCCTCGGCCTGGACCAGCGAGGCCACGGTCATGACCTGCTCGGGCGTGCACCCGGTGGTCTTCCCCTCCTCGCACCCGAGCGAGGCGGCGATCGACTCGACGTCGTTGTCGCCGACGGACTGGCGCCAGCGGTCGACCATCTGCTTGAGCATCGCGGTCGCGTCGTCCTTCGGACCGAACGCGTACGTCGCCGGGAAGAGGTAGCCCTCGGCGTTGCCGTTGGCGAAGTCGGGCAGGCCGATCGACTTCGGCTTCTGCAGCGCCTTGTTGAACGCCGACTTCTTCAGCCCGGTCTCCTTGGCCAACGTGGCGACGATGTCGGTCAGGCGCAGGCCCTCACGGATCGTGACCGTGGTGGTGACGATGTTGGCGGGGTCGACGAGGACCTCCAACGCCTCCTCCGCCGACATCTCGGTCTCCACGGGGTAGAAGCCGACCTGGATCCCGGCCGACTCCGGATTCGCGGCGGCAGCGTTGATGAACGCGTCGACGCTCTGGGTCACGCCCTCGGCCTTGAGGTTGCGGCCGATCTGGGCGATCGAGTCACCCTCGTGCACCTCGAAGGTCACCGGCGTCCCAGGGGTGCCGGCCGCGTAGTCCGACGGCCCACCGAAACCGTCGAGCATGTCGCTGACCTTGCCCCAGGCGAACCAGCCCAGGCCGATCACGATCGCCATCGCGACCAGGACCGCGAGGCAACCCGGGATCCGGGAACGGCGGGAGGTGTCGGCACGCCGGCTGCCACCCCGCGCCGCAGCGGCGGCCGCGGCGCTGCCGCCGTCGGGCTGCTGTCCTTCGGGCAGGTGGACGATCATCGCCGGCCGTTCCGCGGTGTCGTCGAAGCCCGGCACCAACGGCTCGTCGCCGTCGGGCCGCACGCCGTCGTTCTCGGGAGTCTCAGACATCGGTTCCTTCTGGTTCGGCCGGAAGCACGAGCAGTTCTCCGGGAGCGTTCCCGGAGGCACGCTCGGTGTCGAGCGCGTGTTGCAGGATGAAGACGGCGGCCGCCTGATCGACGACCGAGCGCCGGTCGGCGCCCTTGCGACCTCGGTCGCGCAGCATAGCCTCCGCCGAAACGGTCGTCAGTCGTTCATCGACGAGCCGCACCGGGACGGGTGCGAGCGAACCGGCGAGCGTCGCGGCGAACTCCCGGACCTTGGTCGTGGCCGGGTTCTCCCCGCCCTTGAGCGAGCGCGGCAGGCCGACGACGACCTCGAGCAGGGTCGACTCCTCAGCGATCTCGGCAGCGATCTGCCGGATCCGCCGTCGTGCGGCCTTGCCGCCGCGGTCCAGCTTGATCGTCTCGACCGGGGTCGCGAGGAAGCCGGTCGGGTCGCTGCGTGCGACACCGATCCGCGCGTCCCCGGGGTCGATCCCGAGCCGTACTCCGTGACGCATCGGATCAGGCGCCGGTGACCAGACCGGTCACGAGCGCGAGCGCCTCGTCGATCCGAGCCACCTCGGTGCCGCCGCCCTGGGCCAGGTCGTCCTTGCCTCCGCCCTTGCCGCCGAGGACCGGGCTGAGTCCGCGCAGCAGGGTGTTGGCCGAGAGCCCCCGAGCACGCGCGGCCTCGTTGGTCGCGGTCACGACGGACGCCTTGTCGTCGGCGTCGCCGATCAGCACCACGACGGCCGGCCGGTCACCCAGTCGGGCCCGGATGTCCATCGCGAGCGTGCGGACGTCGCCGCCACCGGCGCCGGCGGCACGGGCGGCCACGACAGCCACCCCGTCGACGTCGGCGGCCGCCTCGGCCATCGCACCGGCCGAGGCCAGCAGCTGACCGACCCGGATCTTCTCGATCTCCTTCTCCGCGGCACGGAGCCGCTCGGTGAGGTCCGTGATCCGGCCGACGAGGTCGTCGGGCTGCGCCTTGACCAGCTCGGTGAGCTGGCCGACGATGTCGCGCTCGCGGGCCAGGTAGCGGAAGCCCTCGACCCCGGTCAGGGCCTCGATCCTACGGTTGCCCGAGCCGACCGACGCCTCGCCGGTCAGCACGATCGTGCCGATCTGGCTGGAGTGGTCGACGTGGGTGCCACCGCAGAGCTCGCGGCTCCAGGGGCCCCCGATCTCGACGACCCGGACCTTGGAGTCGTCGTAGGTCTCACCGAAGAGCGCGATCGCGCCCCAGTCCTTGGCCTGACCCAACGTCATGTAGTCCCAGGAGACCGGCAGGTCGGCGCGCAACGCGTTGTTGGCGACCTCCTCCAGCTCGCTGAACTGGCCCGGGGTCAGCCCCTGGGTCCAGCCGAAGTCGAGGCGCAGGTAGCCGGGGCGGTTGTAGGAGCCGGACTGGAGGGCGGTCGGCCCGAGCACCTCGCGCAGGGCGGCGTGCACGACGTGGGTGCCGGAGTGCGCCTGACGGGCACCGATCCGCCACTCGGGGTCGACCTGGGCGTGCAGCGCGTTCGCCCCCGGCGTGAACTCACCGTCGACGACGCGGACCTGGTGAACGACCAGACCCTTGACGGGGCGCTGGACGTCGAGCACCTCGAGCCGACCGCCGTCGAACTCGATGATGCCGGCGTCGGCGACCTGGCCTCCGGACTCGGCGTAGAACGGGGTCCGGTCGAGCACGAGCTCGCCGACCTCGCCGTTGCCCAGACTGGTCGCGGGGCGACCCTCCTGGAGCAGCGCGATCGGCGCGGACTCGGTGGCGAGCGTCTCGTAGGCCAGCCAGGTGGTCGGCCCGTTGGTGTCGAGGATGTCGCGGTAGACCGAGACGTCGGCGTGCTGGCCCTTCTTCGCCTTGGCGTCGGCCTTGGCACGCTCGCGCTGCTCAGCCATCAGGGAGCGGAAGCCAGCCTCGTCCACCGTCAGACCGGCCTCGGAAGCCATCTCGAGCGTGAGGTCGATCGGGAACCCGTAGGTGTCGTGCAGCTGGAAGGCCTGAGCACCGGCCAGGACGGTGGCGCCGGAGGACTTCACGTCGGTCGCGGCCAGGTCGAAGATCTGCGTGCCGGCGGTGAGCGTCTTGCGGAACGTCTCCTCCTCCGCCGTGGCGACACGCAGGATCCGGTCCCACTCGGAGTGCAGCTCGGTGTAGGTCTCCCCCATCTTGTCGCGGGAGACCGGCAGCAGCTCGGGCAGCGCGGGGTCGCCGTACCCGAGGAGGCGGACGTTGCGGATGGCGCGGCGCATCAGGCGACGCAGCACGTAGCCACGGCCCTCGTTGCCCGGGGTGACGCCGTCGCCGATCAGCATCAGCGAGGAGCGGATGTGGTCGGCGATCACGCGGAAGCGGACGTCGTCCTCGTACGACGCGCCGTACCGCTTGCCGGTGAGCTCCTCGGCCTTCTCGATCACGGGGAAGACCACGTCGGTCTCGTACATGTTGTTCTTGCCCTGGAGCAGGTAGGCGACCCGCTCGAGGCCGAGGCCGGTGTCGATCCCGGTCTGGGCGAGCTTCCCGGCGATGTCGACGTCGTACTTCGAGCGGGCGGCCGAGATGTCGTCCTGCATGAAGACGAGGTTCCAGAACTCCAGGTAGCGGTCACCGGCGTCCCAGTCGCGGTCGGCGCCGAAGGCCGGGCCACGGTCGATCAGGATCTCCGAGCAGGGGCCACCCGGACCAGGGACACCCATCGACCAGTAGTTCTCGCTCGGGGGCAAGCGGACGATCCGGTCGTCGGGCAGGCCGGAGATCTTCTTCCACAGCGCGACGGCCTCGTCGTCATCGTCGAGCACGCTCGGGTAGAGCACGGACTCGTCGAAACCGAACCCACCGTCGGCGATCGACTTGGTGACCAGCTCCCAGGCGAGCGTGATCGCTCCCTCCTTGAAGTAGTCGCCGAAGGAGAAGTTGCCGCACATCTCGAAGAAGGTCCCGTGCCGGGTGGTCTTGCCGACCTCTTCGATGTCGGGCGTCCGGATGCACTTCTGGACGCTGGTCGCGCGCTGGTACGGCGGCGTGGCCTGGCCCAGGAAGTACGGCTTGAACGGCACCATGCCGGCGTTGACGAAGAGCAGGTTGGGGTCGTCGAGCAGCAACGACGCCGACCGGACCGGCTCGTGCGGCAGGGCGGTGTTGTCCGCGAAGTGCGAGGTGAAGCGCCGGCGGATCTCCGCGGTGCTCAGCCAGGTGTCAGGGCGCGACTCGGCTGCGGACGACTGGGGGTCGGTCACTTTTCGTTATCCAGTTCTTCGAGTGGTGCGGGCAGTTCAGACGTCACGGGGGGCCGCGTCGGAGCGGAGTTGAGCTGCTTGTCGCGCGCCGCCTGGCGGAGCGCGAACTCCTTGTCGACCTGGGCCTGCGCCATCTGCTGGCGCAGCACCCGCGCTCCGGCCTTGAGGGACTCGGTGCGCTCGTCGCCGTGGGCCTCGCGGTAGGCACGCACGGCGGCCTTGATCTTGAGCTTGCGGTCGTGCCGCCGCCGCTTCCACTCGGTCGAGGCCAGCAGTCGGGCCTGGAAGAGCGCCTCGGGGTCCAG
The DNA here is from genome assembly GCF_055391175.1 of Nocardioides sp. JCM 18999. Classification (NCBI taxonomy): domain Bacteria; kingdom Bacillati; phylum Actinomycetota; class Actinomycetes; order Propionibacteriales; family Nocardioidaceae; genus Nocardioides; species Nocardioides sp. JCM 18999. Next base: position 1,329,549 of record NZ_AP043887.1, on the reverse strand, counting down.
GGCGGCACGGATCCCGGACCAGCGGGAGGCGGCCCAGATCCGGGACTCACGCGGCAGGTCGGACGGGTTCACAAGGATGGAGCCTATCGGACCTCAACCACCCCGGATGATCCGCCGCACTCGCTCCCAGCGCTCCTTGATCCCCGCCTCGGCGCCGATCTCCTTGGGCTCGTAGTACCGGGCGTCGAGCAGCGCGTCGGGGAGGTGTTGCTGGGGTGCGATCCCGAACGGGTAGTCGTGGGCGTAGCGGTAGTCGACACCGTGGCCGAGCTTCTTCGCGCCGGCGTAGTGCGCGTCGCGCAGCGGCGCCGGGACCTGTCCGATCCGCCCGGCTCGGACGTCGTCGAGCGCCGCCCCGATCGCGGTCGTGACGGCGTTGGACTTGGGGGCGATCGCCAACGCGATCGTGGCGTGGGCCAGGGTCAGCTGCGCCTCCGGCATCCCGATCAGCTGGACCGTCTGCGCGGCCGCGACGGCCGTCGTCAGGGCGGTCGGGTCGGCCAGGCCGATGTCCTCGCTCGCCGAGATCATCAGCCGTCGGGCGATGAAGCGCGGGTCCTCCCCCGCCTCGAGCATCCGGGCGAGGTAGTGCAGCGCGCCGTCCACGTCGGAGCCGCGGACGGACTTGATGAACGCGCTGATCACGTCGTAGTGCTGGTCACCGTCGCGGTCGTAGCGCACGGCGGCGACGTCGGCGGCGGTCTCCGCGGTGACCAGGTCGATCACGCTGCTGCCTGCGGCCTGCGCGGCCCCGGCGGCCGCCTCGAGGTAGGTCAGGCTCCGGCGTGCGTCCCCGCCGGCGAGACGGACCAGGTGGTCGAGGGCGTCGTCGGCGATCTCGAACTCGCCGGCCAAGCCGCGCTCGTCGGTCAGGCCCGCGCGCAGAACGCCCCGGATGTCGTCCTCGGTGAGCGACTCCAGCCGCAGCAGGAGGCTGCGCGAGAGCAGCGGCGAGACCACGGAGAACGACGGGTTCTCCGTGGTCGCGGCGATCAACGTCACCCAACGGTTCTCGACCCCGGGCAGGAGCGCGTCCTGCTGGGCCTTGGAGAAGCGGTGCACCTCGTCGACGAAGAGCACGGTCTCCGCACCGGTGGCCGCGAGCCGGCGCCGGGCGCTGTCGATCGCGGCCCTGACCTCCTTGACCCCGGCCGAGACGGCCGAGATCTCGACGAACGTCCGGTTCGTCGAGCGCGAGACGATCGAGGCGATGGTGGTCTTGCCGGTCCCCGGCGGCCCCCACAGCAGGAGCGAGAGCGAGCGCTCCCCCTCGGTCACCTGGTGCAGCGGGGAGCCCGGCGTCTTGAGGTGACGCTGCCCGACCAGCTCGTCCAACGTCCGCGGCCGCATCCGCACCGCGAGCGGGGCGTGCGCATGGTCCGCATCAGCCAGCGAGCCGCCGGACGAAACGTCCGACGGCTCACCGGCGATCTCGAAGAGTCCGTCACTCACCAGGTCAGCCTAGAGGCGCCGCAAGGACGGACGGGGCGGCGGATCAGGCCTTGCCCATCGTGTTGTTCGTCAGGTCGAACCAGGTGTCGGAGAAACCGGGGGTCGACGGCAGCTCGATGGCCGGGCCCTGACCCGGGTCGTGGTCACCGAACTCGTTGACACCGAGCAGGCGCTGCGTGATCGGCTTGCTCGGGTGCTGACCGAGGTCGCCCGGGAAGTGGCAGGCCACCTTGTGCTTCGCGCCGATCTGGAGCAGCGGCGGCTCGACCTTGGCGCAGATCTCCTGGGCGATCGGGCACCGGGTCCGGAAGTGGCAGCCCGACGGCGGGTTGATCGGCGACGGGACGTCGCCGGTCAGCCGGATCCGCTCGCGGCGGCCACCGACGTGAGCCTGCTTGATGTCGGGAGCGGCCGACAGCAGCGCCTGGGTGTACGGGTGGTGCGGGCGACCGTAGATCGTGTCGCGGTCGCCGATCTCGACGATCTTGCCCAGGTACATCACCGCGATCTGCGGCGAGAAGTGCCGCACGATCGCGAGGTCGTGGGCGATGAAGAGGAACGCGATCCCGAACTCCTTCTGCAGGTCCTGCAGAAGGTTGATCACCTGGGCCTGGATCGACACGTCGAGCGCGGAGACCGGCTCGTCGGCGACGAGGAGCTTCGGCTGCAGCGTCAGGGCGCGGGCGATGCCGATGCGCTGGCGCTGACCGCCGGAGAACTCGTGCGGGTAGCGGTTGTAGTGCTCCGGGTTGAGACCGACGATCTCGAGCAGCTCCTGGACCCGCGGGAGGACCTTGTCCTTCGGGACGATCTTGTGGATCTCCAACGGGGCACCGACGATCGAGCCGACGGTCTGCTTCGGGTTCAGCGACGTGTACGGGTCCTGGAAGATCATCTGGATGTCGCGGCGAAGCGGCAGCAGCTGCTTCTCCTTGATCCTGGTGATGTCCTGGCCCTCGAACCGGATCGAGCCACCGGTCGGCTCGTAGAGCCGGGTGATCAGGCGGCCGGTGGTCGACTTGCCACAGCCCGACTCACCGACGAGGCCGAGCGAGTCGCCGGCGTTGAGGGTGAACGAGACGCCGTCGACGGCCTTGACCGCACCCACGGTCCGACGGATGATCCCCGACGACTTCACCGGGAAGTGCATCTGGAGGTCCTCGACCTCGAGGATCGGGGTGCTGGCCGGGGTACCGGCGGTAGAGGCGGCCGGAGTGGCCGGAGTGGCGCTCACGCGGAGGCTCCCGTCTTGGCGAAGAGGCTGGCCGGGTCGATCAGGTGGCACCGCTTGAGGTGCGGGTCACCGGCCGTGATCGGGACGAGGTCGGGCTGGGTGGTGACGCACTTGTTGTCCGGCACCTCGGCCACGTACGGGCAGCGCGGGTGGAAGGCGCAACCCGTCGGCGGGTTGAGCAGGCTCGGCGGGTTGCCGGGCACCGGGATGAGCGGCTCGTTCGGGTCGGAGTTGACGTCCGGCACGCTGGAGAGCAGGCCCCAGGTGTAGGGCATCTCCGGGTCGGTGAGGATCTGTCGCGTCGAGCCGTACTCGACGGCCTTGCCGGCGTACATCACGAGGACGTCGTCGGCCATCTCCGCGACGACACCGAGGTCGTGGGTGATGATCATGATCGCCGAGTGGAACTCGCGCTGCAGGTCCTGCAGCAGGTCGAGGATCTGGGCCTGGACCGTCACGTCGAGTGCCGTGGTCGGCTCGTCGGCGATGATCAGGCTCGGGTCGTTGATCAGGCCCATCGCGATCATCGCGCGCTGACGCATACCGCCGGAGAACTGGTGCGGGTAGTCGTCGACGCGGCGGTCGGGCTGCGGGATGCCGACCCGGTCGAGCATCTCAATGGTGCGGGTGCGAGCCGCCTTCTTCGAGACGTCGTTGTGGACCAGGTAGGCCTCCATGATCTGGTTGCCCACCGTGTAGTACGGGTGCATCGCCGAGAGCGGGTCCTGGAAGATCATCGCGACGTCGAGACCGCGGCGCTTGCGCATCTCCTCGTCGGAGAGCTTCAGCAGGTCGACGCCGTCGAGCAGGATCTCGCCGCTGACCTGGGCGCGGGTGTTGCGGTGCAGACCGAGGATCGTCGAGGTCGAGACCGACTTGCCCGATCCCGACTCGCCGACGATGCCGAGCGTCTTGCCCTTCTCGAGGGAGAAGCTGAGCCCGTCGGTGGCCTTGACGATGCCGTCCTGGGTCGGGAAGTGGACCTTGAGGTCGCGGACCTCGAGGTACGACGTGTGGCTGGTGTTCATTCTTGTTCCTGTCCTACGCCGCTGGTCAGTTCACCCGCACGCGCGGGTCGATGAACGAGTAGAGGATGTCGACGATCAGGTTGGCGATGATGAAGACCATGCCGGAGAAGACCACCATCCCGATCAGGGTCGGCAGGTCGAACGCCTGGGCAGCGCCGAGCGACAGCTTGCCGAGGCCGTTGTAGTTGAAGACCGACTCGGTGATGATCGCGCCGGTGAGCAGGGCGGCGAGGTCGAGACCCGCCATCGTGACCAGCGGGGTGAGCGCGGCGCGGAGCGCGTGCTTGAAGATGATCGGGCGACCCTTGAGGCCCTTGGCCCGGGCGGTGCGGACGTAGTCCTCACCCAGGGACTCGATCACGAAGGATCGGGTGACCCGGACGTAGGCGGCCATCAGGAGGCCGGCCAGGGTCAGGCCGGGCAGCACGATGCTGACGGCCCAGTCGGCTGGGTTCTCCGTGAACGGCACGAAGCTGGGTGTGGGCCACAGTCCCCACTTGATCGACACGAACCTGAGCAGGAACGTCCCGGTGAAGAAGACGGGGAAGGCGTAGATCACCAGCGCGACGCCGACGATGCCGCGGTCGAGCAAGGTGCCCTTCCTCAGCGCGGCGATGATGCCGATCCCGAGTCCTCCGATCATCCAGAAGATGATGGCGGCCAGGGAGAGCGACAGCGTGACCGGCAGGCCGTCGGATATCTCCTGGTTGACCGTCTTGTTGTTGATCTTGGAGTACCCGAAGCACGGGGCGGCACAGTGCACCGCCTGCTCGGGGTGGGCCTCGCGGAACGCGTCGTCGGCGGGGTAGTCACGACCGACGACGATGCCCTTGACGAAGTCCCCCCAGACCCGGATCGGGTCCAGGATGATGTCGTCGACGAAACCCTGGCCCTTCTCGGGGTAACCGAGCGAGAGACGCGCCTGGGCGAGCAGCTCGGGCGACGGGTTCTTGCCGGCCGCGTAGCGGGCGGGGTCCACCGGAGAGGCGAAGAAGAGGATGAACGTCACGAGACTCATCACCAACAGCATGATGATCCCGACGAAGATTCGTCGTACGACGTAGGCGAACAATTTTCCCTCGATCCGGCAGGTGTTTCAGGTGGTACGGCAGGTGGTGCGGTCGTGCTGTGCGCAGGTATCCGGGGGTGAGGCAGCGCCTCACCCCCGGAATACTTGCTGTGTTACTCGGGTGTCAAGAGGTCACTTCTTGATACCGATGGCACCCAGGTCCGGGAAGCCGTTGGAGGCAGCGTTGGTCGTGAAGTTCGCGACCTTGGAGCCCCAGGCCCAGTTGAACAGCGACTGCTCGAGCGGGATGTACGCGACGTCCTCACCCAGCTGGACGTCGGCCTTCTTCAGGGCCTCGGTCTGAGCGTCGAGGTCGGAGGCGTTGGCGGCCTCGTCGACGAGCGCGTTGAACGCGTCGCTGTCGTACTGTCCGTAGTCCTGACCGGTGGAGTTCTTGGTCAGGTTCGGGCGGGAGTCGAACAGCGGCGGCGTCACCGTGATGGCGGACGGCCAGTCAGCACCCCAACCGGCCCACGTGATGTCGGACGTGTTGTTCGGCTTCTGGATGACGTCGTAGTACGTGTCCGTCAGCGGGTCCAGGGTGACCTTGAAGCCGGCCTTGTCCCAGGTGTCCTTCAGCGCCGCGGCCTGCTTGGCAGCGGTGTCGGTGGAACCGTCGAAGGTGAACTTGATCGGGTACGGCATCTTCACGCCGGCGTCGGTCAGGATCTTCTTCGCGCCCTCGATGTCGCCCTCGAGCGGGATGTCCTTGAACGCCGGGTTCGGCTCGTAACCGGTGACCGCGGTGTTCACGATCGAGTCGGCCGGGACGTAGAACTTGTCGCCGCCACCGGCGGTGATCCAGGCCTTCTTGTTGGTCGCAGCGGCCAGGGCCTTGCGGATCTCGAGCGAGAGGCGCTTGGTGTTCGGGACCAGGTAGTCCGTGTACGGCGAGTCGACGTTGGAGTAACGCGTCTTGTCGGTGACCTGCGGCAGGTACGCCGGGGGGATCCGGGACCCGGTGACGGCGCCCTGCGCCTCACCCGAGTCGGCGATGATCAGGTCGTAGATGTTCTCCGGGGTCTTGCCGATGTCGAACGTGATCTTGTCCGGCAGGGCCTTGCGGAGGTCCTGGCTGTCGGTCTTCGCGTCGTAGTTCGTGTTGCGAACGAACGTGGCGCCCTTGTCCTTGTCCCACGCGGTGGTGCCACCGTCGATCATGTAGGGACCGTTGGAGAAGATCGAGTAGTTGGACAGGTCGCCCTTGTCCTGGTCCTTCTTGTACGGGTCCATCATCTCGAGGGACGCGACCGCGAGCGGGAAGTCCGGCCACGGCTTGTTGAAGTGGTAGGTGATCGTCTTGCCGTCGCAGGTGATCGCCTTGTCGAAGGCCGCCTGGCCCTCGGGGGTCGACTGGTACGGACCGGTGTAGGACGGCAGGCCGGTGGCCGGGTCCTTCGGGACGTCGAGGTAGCTGAGCAGGTAGTTCGGGCCACCGGTGATCACGTCGGTCGCGAACACACGGGAGGCGCCGTACTTGAAGTCCTCACACGTGATGTCGGACCCGTCCTGCCACTTGATGCCGTCCTTGAGCGTGAACGCCCAGGTCTTGCCGCTGTCGGTGGCGGTACCGGTGTCGGTCGCCAGGTCGGAGACCGGGGTGTTCGCAACGGCCGGGTCGTCGGACATCGGGAAGGACACCAGCGTGCGGTACACCGTGCGACGGAAGTTGACCAGGTCGCGACCAACGTAGAGACGCTGGGGGTCGGTGTGGCTCAGCGGAGCGGTGATGTAGTAAGTGAGGCTGCCGCCCTTGGACGCCTCGCCGGACGAGCTTCCGCTGTCGGAGTCATCGCTGCCACCGCAAGCGGCGAGCGAGAACGCGAGAGCGGCCGCAGCGGTGCCCGCGAGGAACCGCTTCGTGTTGTTGGCCATTACTTCTCCTTGGATGTGTGACGCGCCGAGGACGGCGGCACTGACTGGTGACCCACTGTCACCAGAGACTGTGGGGGCGCTGGATCAGCGGTTGGACTTCGGGTCGAGCGCATCGCGCAGGCCGTCACCCAGCAGGTTGAAGCAGACGACGAGCGTGGCGATCGTGACGCCCGGGAGCAGGAAGTAGAAGGGCACGATCTGCGCGTAGTTGAGCGTGTCGTAGAGGACGTTGCCCAGGGTCGGCGTGGGCGGCGGGACGCTGACGCCCATGTAGGACAGCGCCGCCTCGGTGGAGATGTACAGCGGCAGGATCAGCGTGAACTGGATCAGCAGCAGGGTCCACAGGTTCGGCAGGATCTCCTTGAGGTAGATCCGGCGCCGCGAGGCACCGAGCACGACCGCGGCGTCGACGAACTCGCGCTGCCGGGTCGAGAGCACCTGGGCACGGACGAGCCGGCACAGGCCCGGCCAGCCGAAGACGGCCATCACCACGGTGACGTAGAGCGCGGCGGCGAACGGCTTGTTCGAGATGCCGATCGTCTCCTGGATGAACGCCAGGGCCAGACCCGAGAGCGCCAGCAGCATCAGCTGCTGCGGGAAGGACAGCACCAGGTCGCAGGAACGGCCGATGAGGCCGTCGAGCCACCCGCCCCGCATGCCGGCGATGATGCCGAGCAGGGTGCCGACGAAGACGGAGAGCAGGCTGGAGATCAGCGCGATCGTGACCGAGATCGACAGGCCGAGCCACACCCGGGACAGCATGTCGCGGCCCGAACCCGGCTCGATGCCGAGCGGGTGCTGCCACGAGGCACCACTGAAGGCGCCCTGGGGAAGCGTGTCCTCGCCCAGCAGGTCCTGGTGGAACGAGTACGGGTCGATGATGCCCAGCTTGAGCACGATCGGCGCCGTGATCGCCAGCACGACGAACCCGACGATCACCCAGAAGGAGACCATCGAACGTCGGTCTTCCCGGAAGCGCGCCAAGGCAAGCTGATTGGGCGACTTGCTGGCGACCGCGGTCGCCGGTGCGGCTTGGGCAGGCGGAAGTGCCTCGGTGGTTGTCACAAGTGTGACCCTAAGTGACCAAACGACCCCGACCGATCAATCGGGAGTAACGATTGGATCAAGACGGGGCCGTAGGGTCACGAGTCGGTCACGATGCTGCTCAGGCGGGGTCGTCGACCTGCTTCGGCTTGGCGTCGACGCCGGCCTCCTTGCGCTGCTCGACGGTGATCGGCGCAGGCGCCTCGGTGAGCGGGTCGAACCCGCCACCGGACTTCGGGAAGGCGATCACGTCGCGGATCGAGTCCACCTTGGCCAGGTGGGCCACGACGCGGTCGAGACCGAGCGCGATGCCGCCGTGCGGCGGGGCGCCGAACTTGAAGGCGTCGAGCAGGAAGCCGAACTTCTCGTCGGCCTCGTCGTCACTGATCCCCATCACGTTGAAGACGCGCTTCTGCATCTCCTCACGGTGGATACGGATCGATCCGCCGCCGAGCTCGGAGCCGTTGCAGACGATGTCGTAGGCGTAGGCCAGGGCCGAGCCCGGGTCGGAGTCGAAGGTCTCGGCGAACTCCGGCTTCGGACCGGTGAACGCGTGGTGGACCGCGGTCCAGGCACCCGCGCCGACGGCGACGTCACCGGAGGCGACGGCGTCGCTGGCCGGCTCGAACATGGGAGCGTCGACGACCCAGACGAACTCGAACCGCTCGGGGTCGAGGTGACCGAGGCGCTTGCCGATCTCGAGGCGGGCCGCACCGAGCAGCGCCCGGCTGGCCTTGGTCGCACCGGCGGCGAAGAACGCGCAGTCCCCCGCCTTCGCGCCGACCAGCTCGGCCAGACCGGCCTGCTCGGCCTCGGAGAGGTTCTTGGCGACCGGGCCGCCCAGGGTGCCGTCCTCGTTGAACAGCACGTAGGCCAGACCGCGGGCACCGCGCTGCTTGGCCCAGTCCTGCCAGGCGTCGAGCTGCTTGCGCGGCTGGCTGGCGCCACCCGGCATCAGGACGGCGCCGACGTACTCGGACTGGAAGACCCGGAACGGGGTCTCCTTGAAGTAGTCGGTCGCCTCGATCAGCTCCAGGCCGAAGCGGAGGTCGGGCTTGTCCGAACCGTAGAGACGCATCGCGTCGGCGTAGGTCATCCGACGGATCGGGGTGGCGATCTCGACGCCGATGGTGCGCCACATCGCGGAGAGGACGTCCTCCATCATCTCGATGACGTCGTCCTGGTCGACGAAGCTCATCTCGATGTCGAGCTGGGTGAACTCCGGCTGCCGGTCGGCGCGGAAGTCCTCGTCGCGGTAGCAGCGTGCGATCTGGAAGTACTTCTCGATGCCGCCGACCATGAGGAGCTGCTTGAACAGCTGGGGGCTCTGCGGCAGCGCGTACCAGCTACCGGGCGAGAGCCGCGCCGGGACCAGGAAGTCACGGGCACCCTCGGGGGTGGAGCGGGTCAGGGTGGGGGTCTCGACCTCGGTGAAGCCGCGACCGGTCAGGACCCCGCGCAGGGCGGCGTAGACGTCGGAGCGCAGCCGGATCGCGGCGGCCGGGCCGGAGCGGCGCAGGTCGAGGTAGCGGTACTTGAGGCGCGCCTCCTCGCCGACCTCCACGTGGTCATCGATCTGGAACGGGAGCGCGGCAGCGGTGTTGAGCACCTCGACGTCGTGGGCCACGATCTCGATCTCACCGGTGGCGAGGTTCGGGTTGATGTTGCCCTCGGTGCGCGCGACGACCTCACCGGTCACCTTGAGCACGAACTCGTTGCGCAGCGGGTGCGCGACGGCCTCGTCGCGGATGACGACCTGGACGATGCCACTGGCGTCGCGCAGGTCGATGAAGGCCACACCACCGTGGTCGCGGCGACGGCCGACCCACCCGGCGAGGGTGACGGTCTGGCCGACGTGGTCGGCTCGCAGGGTGCCGGCGTCATGGGTGCGGATCACTTCGTTGTCTCCTGTGCTGCGGTGGTGGCTGCGGTGCTGGCTGCAGTGATGGTGGGGCGGAGGTCCTCGCTCGGAGGCGCCCAGGTCTCGGGGTCCATCGGGGTCTGGTCCCCGCTGCGGATGTCCTTGATCTCCGGACCATTCTCGGTCACGAAGAGGACGAACGGGATGCCGCGCTTCTCGGCGAAGCGGATCTGGCGGCCGAACTTGTCGGCCTTGGGGGCGATCTCGGTCGCGATCCCACGGCTTCGCAGCTGGGCTGCCAGTCGATCAGCCTGAGGACGCGACTCCTCGTCGGTGAGAGCGACCAGGACAGCGCTGGGCACGCTCCGGTTCGCCGTCACGGCACCGTCCCCGATCAGGGGGACCAGGGTGCGGCTGACGCCGAACGAGATGCCGACGCCGGGGTAGGTGCTGCGACCGTCACTGGCCAGGGCGTCGTACCGTCCGCCGGAGCAGATCGAGCCGAGGCCCTCGTACCCGTCGAGGCGGGTCTCGAAGACGGTGCCGGTGTAGTAGTCCAGGCCGCGGGCGATCGAGAGGTCGGCCACGACCCGGACCCGGTCGTCGGTGATCGCGGCGCAGCCCTCGATCACGGCGGCCAGCTCGGTGAGGCCCTCGGTCAGCAGCGGGTGGGTGACGCCGAGCGCCTCGACCGCCGCGACGAAGCTGGTGTCGTCGGTCGTGATCTGGGCCAGGGCGAGGGTCTGCTCGGCCTGGTCGGCGGTGAGTCCAGCATCCGTCTGCAGCAGCTCGGCGATCTTCTCGGCCGGAACCTTGTCGAGCTTGTCGACGACCTGCATCACCTTGGTCGGGTCCGCGGCGCCGAGGCCGGCGTAGAAGCCCTGGATCAGCTTGCGGTTGTTGACCTGGATCCGGAAGCCGGGCAGGAAGGTGAGCTTGCCCAGCGCCTCGGCCATCACCCGGGCGACCTCGACGTCGTGGTGGAAGCCGAGGGTGTCGCGGCCGACGACGTCGATGTCGGCCTGGGTGAACTCCCGGAACCGGCCCGCCTGCGGGCGCTCGCCGCGCCAGACCTTCTGGATCTGGTAGCGCCGGAACGGGAACTCGAGCTTGCCGGAGTTCTCCAGCACGAACCGGGCGAACGGGACGGTCAGGTCGAAGTGCAGGCCCATCCCGGCGTCGCCGGCCCCCTCGTCCTGGAGCCGCTTGAGGACGTAGACCTCCTTGGAGGTCTCGCCCTTGGCGAGCAGCTGGTCCATCGGTTCGACCGCGCGGGTCTCGAGGTTGGCGAAGCCGTGCAGCTCGAAGGTGCTGGCCAGGGTGGCGAGGACCTGCTGCTCGACGATGCGGTCGGCGGGCAGGAACTCAGGGAAGCCGGAGAGCGGCGTGGGCTTGGGCATGTCGGTCCTGTCACAGGTCCTGGAGGAAGGGGTTGGTGGCGCGTTCGCAGCCGATGGACGTCTGCTCGCCGTGGCCGGGGAGCACCACGATGTCGTCGGCGAGCGGGAGCACCTTGGTGCGCAGGCTGGTCAGCATCTGGGCGTGGTCCCCGCCCGGGAGGTCGGTGCGGCCGATGGAACCGGCGAAGAGCAGGTCCCCGGAGAACATCACCTCGGAGATGTCGGCCGGGTCGGTCCACGGCGTCCGGAAGGCGACCGAGCCGGCGGTGTGGCCCGGCGCGTGGTCGACGGTGAACGTCAGGCCCGCGATCTCGAGGCGCTGACCGTCGGTGAGCTCCGCGACGTCGTCGGGTTCGGCGAAGGTGTAGTCCCCGCCGAGCAGCATCCGAGCGCTCTGCGGGCTGACCCCGGCCATCGGGTCGGCCAGGAGGTGTCGGTCCCCCGGGTGGATCCACGCGGTGGCGTCGTACGTCCCGGCGACGGGGGCGACGGAGAACATGTGGTCGATGTGGCCGTGGGTGAGCATGATCGCGACCGGCTTGAGCCGGTGCTCGCGGACCAGGTCGGCGATGCCGGACGCTGCATCCTGGCCCGGATCGATGATGACGCACTCGGTCCCCGGGCCGGTCGCGGCCACGTAGCAGTTGGTGCCCCACGCACCTGCAGGGAAACCGGCGATCAGCACCCCGGAAGCCTAGCGAGGAACAGACCGGCGCACTGCATCGGCCAGCATCGACCCAGGAAACGTCAGGCATGCATAGGATGTGGGCCGTGACCACGCCTGAGCCTGACAACACCCCCTGGGGTCGCGTCGACGAGGACCGCAATGTGTACGTGCGCACCGCTGACGGGGAGCGCGCTGTCGGACAGTTCCTCGACGGGAGCGCCGAGGAAGCACTTGCGTTCTTCACCGACAAGTACGACCAGCTCGCCTTCGAGGTGGAGCAGCTCGTGCTGCGGGTGAACGCCGGGAAGGTCACGCCGGACGAAGCCGCCGAGGCGGTCAAGATCGTCCGGGGGCGCGTCACCGACGCTCGTGCGGTCGGCGACCTGGCCGCCCTGAACGCCAAGCTGGACGCGCTCGCCCCCGTGCTCGCCGCCCAGCGCGAGGCCCGCAAGGCCGAGCGTTCGGCACGCGCCGAGGAGACCCGCGTCGCCAAGGACGCGATCGTGACCGAGGCCGAGACCCTGGCCGTCGGCACCGACTGGCGCAACGGCGCCAACCGGCTCCGCGACCTGCTCGAGGCATGGAAGGTGCTCCCCCGGCTCGACCGCGGCAGCGACGAGGCGCTCTGGAAGCGCTTCTCCACCGCGCGGACGACGTACACCCGGCGCCGCAAGGCGCACTTCGCCGAGCTCAACGAGAAGCGGGCGGGTGCGCAGGCGATCAAGGAGAAGCTGGTCGTCGAGGCCGAGGCGCTCTCGGCGTCGGACGACTGGGGCGTCACCGCTGGGCGCTACCGCGACCTGATGGCGCGCTGGAAGGCCGCCGGCCCGGCGCCCAAGGAGATCGACGACGCGCTGTGGAAGCGCTTCCGCGCCGCCCAGGACGCCTTCTTCGGCGCGCGTGACGAGACGAACGCTCAGATCGACGCGGAGTTCGCCGCCAACGCCGAGGTCAAGGAAGTCATCCTGGTCGAGGCCGAGGCGCTGCTGCCGGTGACCGACCTGGCCGCGGCCAAGGCCGCGTTCCGCGACCTCGCCGACCGCTGGGACGCGGCCGGCAAGGTGCCCCGGGCTCGGATCAAGGAGCTCGAGGGCCGGATGCGCAAGGTCGAGCAGGCGATCAAGGCCGGCGAGGACGAGCAGTGGCGCAAGTCCGACCCGGAGAAGTCGGCTCGCGCCGACGACATGATCACCAAGCTCGAGGACGCGATCGCGAAGATCGAGGCCGACATCGCCAAGGCCGAGGCCGCCGGGGATGCCAAGAAGGTCGCGACGCTGCAGGAGAACCTCGACGGTCGCCGCGCCTTCCTCGACATGGCCAAGAAGGCTTCCGAAGACTTCTCCTGACCTGCCCGCCCCGGATCAGGTGCCGAGCTGTCGGGCGCTGACCGAGAACGTGTCACACGCCCGCGGCCCCTCGTCGAAGCCGGTCTCGAACCACTGCTGGCGCGCCGCGCTGGACCCGTGCGTCCAGGTCTCGGGGTTCGCCTGACCCTGCGTGCGCTCCTGGATGCTGTCGTCACCGACCGCGGCCGCGGCGTTCAGCGCGTCGGCGATCTCCGCCTTCGTCGGCGGCTCCAGGATCCGGTCCTGGCCGCGTGAGGCGGCTCCGATCCACGCGCCCGCGTAGCAGTCGGCCTGGAGCTCGAGCCGGACCGAGTCCGAGGCACGGCCGGTCGCGCGCAGGTCGAGGCCCTTCGTCTGGCCGGTGATCGCCTGGATGTGGTGGCCCCACTCGTGCCCGACGACGTAGACCTGCGCGAGCGGCCCCGCCGTGGCACCGAACTGGTCGCGCAGGACGTCCCAGAACGAGGTGTCGAGGTAGATCTGCTGGTCGGCCGGGCAGTAGAACGGCCCGACGGCGGACGTTGCGCTCCCGCACCCGGTCGAGGTAGCGCCGTCGAAGATGATGATCTGCGGGTCCGTGGCGCCCTTCACCTGGCTCGCCCAGTAGACCTTCAGCGACGCGGCCGAGGCCTGCACCCGACAGTCGATGTCGTCGTTGGCCTGCTGTGCCGAGCAGCTCAGCGCGGTCTCGCTCGGATCGCCGGCCGGGTCACCTCCCGACGCGCCGAGCAGCGCCGACGGATCGACGCCCGTGAGCGCGGCGATCAGCACGACGATCAGGGCCAGCCCACCACCGCCCAGGCCGAGCCCGATCCCCGCGCTCCTCCCCCGGCGACTCACCCGGCCGCCCGAGATGTCCGAGTTCGGATCGAACGTCATGCTCCGAGGCTATCCCCACCCGCGACTTGAGGGTTCCAACCGCCGACTTGAGGGTTCCAACCGCCGAGTTGAGGGTTGGTGCAGCCGAGTTGAGCCACGTTCCGTCCCAGACTGTGGTGCCTGAGAGGTTTGTCCACAGCTGGGGCGATCCCAGGAACGACCGCGTCGTGTTCAGATGCAACGTCGGCCCATGGTCGCCATCGTTCTCTCCCCGGTTCCTGATGTTCCCTTCACGCGCTCCGATCTCGCCAGGTTCGCGATCTCCGACGCCCAGCTGCGGGCATGGATCGCCGCCGGCACCGTCAAGCGCCCGACTCGAGGGCTCTACATCCCTGATCATCTGGGTGACACGCTCACCATGCGCGCCTACGCCCTGTCTCTGGTGGTCACGCAACATCACGTTGTGGTCGATCGGACGGCGGCCTGGCTGCACGGGGTCGGATCCTTCGCCTACGGCGAACTTCAGACCGTCCCACCGATCGAAACCTGTGCACTCCCCGGTCATCGCCCGACCGAGCGGCCCCTGACTCGCGGTCGCACCCGTGACCTCAGTCCTGATGATGTCGTCGACATCGGCGGCCTTTCAGTGACATCGCCACTCCGGACGACCCTCGACCTGGGCTGTCATCTCCGCCGGCGCGAGGCGTTCGCTGCGATGTGCGCGCTGGTCGACAGCTGTGGCATCGAACTCAGGTCGCTGGTCGAGACCAGCCTGAGATTCCGCGGTCGCCGGGGCGTCGTACAACTGCGCGATCTCCTGACTAAACTCGTCCAGGGCCTGGAATCACCACGCGAGGGATGGACTTACTTGGCCATCCTCGACGCCGGCCTTCCGGCACCAACGCTGCAATTCTGGATCGAGATCGACGGCGTCCCGACCTACCGACTCGACTTCGCCTACGAGAAGCGACGAATCGCCATCGAGTACGACGGCCGCGAAGGTCACAGCACACCAGAGCAGCTCCAGCACGATGCCGAGCGACGCGCGTGGCTCGTCGCGAACGGCTGGATCGTCATCGTGATCAAGGTAGGCGACTTCTCCGGCCGTGGGATGGACCGGTGGCTGGGCGAACTTCGGCAAGCGCTGGCGTCGACGTACTCGTCCCGGCGTTGGTAACCCTCAACTCGGGGCCAATAACCCTCAAGTCGGCGGTCGGAAACCTCAAGTCGGCGCCCCGAACCCTCAATTCGGCGGAGGGGACTACGACGTCACTCGGTAGGCGTCGAAGACGCCGGGGACGGAGCGGACCGACTTCAGGACCTGGTCGAGGTGCTTGGCGTCGGCCATCTCGAAGGTGAAACGGCTCTTGGCGACGCGGTCGCGGTTGGTCGAGAGGTTGGCCGAAAGGATGTTCACGTGGCTGTCCGAGAGGGCCATCGTGATGTCGGAGAGCAGCCGGGAGCGGTCGAGGGCCTCGACCTGGATGTTGACCAGGAAGACCGCGGTGGCGCTCTGGGACCACTCGACGTCGATCATCCGCTCAGGGTGGGTGTGGAGCGAGTCGGCGTTCGTGCAGTTCTCCCGGTGGACCGAGACCCCGCCGGCCTTGGTGACGAAGCCGATGATCTCGTCACCCGGAACCGGGGTGCAGCACTTGGCGAGCTTGGCCCAGACGTCGGGCTGCCCCTTGACCAGGACGCCGACGTCGGTCGACGTGGTGGCCTGACCGCGGCTGGAGCGCCGGGTCAGGGTGACGGCCTCGGCCAGGTCCTCCTGCGCCGCGTCGCTGCCACCGTGCTCGTCGACCACCCGGCGCACGACCGCCTGCGCGGAGATGTTGTGCTCGCCGACCGCGGCGTACAACGCTTCGACGTCGGCCACGTTGAAGTGCTTCGCCGCCAGGGTCAGCGACTCGTGGGAGAGCAGCCGCTTGAGCGGGAGCCCTTCCTTGCGCATCATCTTGGCGATCTGCTCCTGGCCCTTCTCGATCGCCTCGTCGCGGCGCTCACGGGTGAACCAGGCCTTGATCTTCGAGCGGGCACGACTCGACTTCACGAAGCTGAGCCAGTCGTGGGACGGACCGGCGGTCGGCGACTTCGAGGTGAAGACCTCGACCGTGTCGCCGTTCGTCAGCGTCGACTCGAGCGGCACGAGACGACCGTTGACCCGCGCCCCGATGGTGTGGTGCCCGACCTCGGTGTGGACCGCGTAGGCGAAGTCGACCGGGGTGGCGTCGGCGGGCAGTGCGATCACGTCGCCCTTGGGCGTGAAGACGTAGACCTCGGTCCGGTTCATCTCGAAGCGGAGCGACTCCAGGAACTCGCCCGGGTCCTCGACCTCGGACTGCCAGTCGAGCAGGGTCCGGACCCAGCTCATGTCCTGGCCGCCGGCCTCGGGGCCGAGCGGGCGGTCGGTGTCGACCCCGGCTCGCCCGTCCTCCTTGTACTTCCAGTGCGCGGCGACACCGTACTCAGCGCGACGGTGCATCGCGAAGGTCCGGATCTGCATCTCGACCGGCTTGCCGGCCGGCCCGATCACCGTGGTGTGCAGCGACTGGTAGAGGTTGAACTTCGGCATCGCGACGTAGTCCTTGAACCGGCCGAGGACCGGGTTCCAGCGCGAGTGCAGCACACCGAGGACCGAGTAGCAGTCCCGGTCGGAGTCGACCAGGATCCGGATCCCGACCAGGTCGTAGATGTCGGCGAAGTCCTTACCGCCCACGATCATCTTCTGGTAGATCGAGTAGTAGTGCTTCGGGCGCCCGGTGACGGTCGCCTTGATCTTCGACTCCTTCAGGTCCTCCTGGACCTGGCTGATCACCTGCGCGAGGAACTGGTCGCGCGAGGGTGCGCGGACGGCGACCAGGCGCACGATCTCGTCGTAGATCTTGGGGTGCAGGGTCGCGAAGGCGAGGTCCTCCATCTCCCACTTGATCGTGTTCATGCCGAGCCGATGGGCCAGCGGCGCGTAGATGTCGAGCGTCTCGTTGGCCGTCCGCTCCTGGCTCTTGAGCGGGACGTAGCGCAGGGTGCGCAGGTTGTGCAGCCGGTCGGCGAGCTTGATCACGAGGACCCGGATGTCGCGCGACATCGCCACGATCATCTTGCGGATGGTCTCCGACTGCGCGGAGTCGCCGTACTGGACCTTGTCCAGCTTGGTGACGCCGTCGACGAGCTGGGCGACCTCGGCGCCGAACTCCTTCTTCAGCTGCTCGAGCGTGTACGGCGTGTCCTCGACCGTGTCGTGCAGCAGCGCGGCGACCAGGGTCGCTTCGGTCATGCCCAGCTCGGCGAGGATCGTGGTGACGGCGAGCGGGTGGGTGATGTACGGGTCGCCGCTCTTGCGCATCTGCCCGCGGTGGAGCCGCTCGGCG
The DNA here is from genome assembly GCF_055391175.1 of Nocardioides sp. JCM 18999. NCBI lineage: Bacteria > Bacillati > Actinomycetota > Actinomycetes > Propionibacteriales > Nocardioidaceae > Nocardioides > Nocardioides sp. JCM 18999. The sequence continues at coordinate 1,312,380 of NZ_AP043887.1, read as the reverse complement.
GTCACGTAGGCGCGCTCGAGCAGCGCCAGGTCGGCCTTCGGGTGGTTGGTCCGAACGGCGCGGAACAACGGCTCCAGGACCGGGTTCGCGGCCCCGCTGCGCTGACCCATCCGAGCCAGTCGGGCCCGCATGCTGCGCCCGGAGGTGACACCGCCGCCCGGCGCCGGGGCGGGCGAAGGAGTGGGCTCCCCGCTGACCGGGACAGCGCTCCGTCGTGCTGGTGCGACGCTGCGATCCTCGGTCATTCCGTCAGTCTACGGTGACCAGCGAGGTGACGGGCAGCGATGGAAGGGCCGCCCGACCGGGCAGGAACGCCAGCTCGATCAGCACCGCGACACCGGCGACGGTGCCGCCGGAGCGCTCGATCAACCGCCGGGTCGCGGCCAGCGTGCCGCCGGTCGCGAGCACGTCGTCGATCAGCAGCACCCGGTCGCCCGGCACGATCGCGTCGGCGTGGATCTCCAACGTCGCCTGGCCGTACTCGAGGTCGTAGGACTCCCCCACGACCTCGCGCGGCAGCTTCCCGGCCTTGCGGGCAGGGACGAAACCGACGCCGAGCTCGAGGGCGACCGGGGCGGCGAAGATGAACCCGCGCGCCTCGGTGCCGACGACCTTGGTCACCGTCGTGCGACCGCCGGCGTCCAGACCCGCCGCCGCCAGGCCGCTCACCGCTGCACCGAACGCACTCGCGTCGGTGAGCAGCGGCGAGATGTCCTTGAAGACGACACCCGGCGTCGGGTAGTCCGGCACGTCCAGCAGGTACGTCGCCAGATCGATGGTCACCGGAACGGCCCTGCCTACTTCTTGCCGCGCTGCGAACGCGGCTTGCGGCTCGGCTGAGGACGCCCAGCCGCACCGGAGTCCTCGACCGGTCCGTGCGCCTCGGGCGCGATCCGGCCCTTGCCCATCGGACGGGTGTCAGGCGCCGTGCCGGCTCCGGTGCTGGGACGCTCGACCAGCTCGCCGGTCTCCTCGTCGAAGTCGTAGCCCTCCGGGTCCTCCACGGCCATCGACTCGCTGAACGACGGCACCGAGGCGTACTTGTCGGCGGCGTGGCGCTCGCGAGCCTTCGCCCGGCGCTCGGCCAGCTTGACCTCGTCCTCGGTCGACTTGAGGTGGACCAGGATGCGCGGGGCCACCCAGACCGAGGAGAAGACACCCGCGGCCATACCGACGAACTGCGCCAGCGCGAGGTCCTTGAGCGAGCTCGAGCCCAGCAGGATCGAGCTGGTGAAGAGGATCGCGCCGATCGGGATGAGGGCGACGATCGACGTGTTGATCGAGCGCACCAGGGTCTGGTTGACGGCCAGGTTCGCCGCCGGAGCGTACGGCGTCCGCGGGTTCTTGGTGTTCTCCCGGATCTTGTCGAAGACCACGACCGTGTCGTAGAGGGAGAAGCCGAGGATCGCGAGCAGACCGGTCACGGCGGCCGGGGTGACCCGGAAACCGGACAGCGAGTAGACGCCCATCGTGATGACCACGTCGTGGAAGAGCGCGACGAAGGCTGCCGCGGACATCTTCCACTCGCGGAAGTAGATGCCGATGAAGAGCATCGACAGCACCAGGAAGATGATCACGCCGAGGATCGCGCGCTGCGCGACGGCCTGGCCCCAGCTGGCGCCGATCTCGTCCTGCGAGACCTGGTCGGCCGGGATCCCGACGGTGGAGGTGATCAGGGCGAGCATCTTGGTGCTGCCCGCCTGGGACAGCTCCTCGACCTCGATCGTGATGCCGTCGCGGCCCGAGGTGGCCACGGTCGGCTCCTCGGCACCCTCGATGCCGGCTTCAGCGATCGTGTCGCGGAGGGTGTCGACGGTCTCCTGGGTGGCCTGGCTCGAGGTCAGGCCGCTGAGCTGGTACTGGGTACCGCCGGTGAACTCGACACCGAAGGTGAGTCCCTTGAAGACGACGATCAGCAGCGCACCGAGCACGATGGCGCCGGAGATGGAGTACCAGAGCGCTCGCTTGCCGATGAAGTCGAACGACTTCTCACCGGTGTAGAGGTCGTGGCCGAGCTTGGAGAAGTTGAACATCAGGCCTTGCCTCCGACACGGGCCGCACGACGGACCTCACGCGGGTCGACACCGAGCGCGTGCACGCTCAGCCCCGACATCGCGCCGCCGCCGTTGAAGAACTTGTACCGGGCGAGGAAGCTCACCATCGGCTTGGTGAACCAGAAGAGCACGGCGAGGTCGATCAGGGTCGACAGACCCAGAGCGAAACCGAAGCCCTTCACGACACCGGTGGCAAAGATGTAGAGCACCGCAGCGCTCAACAGCGAGACCACGTTGGCCGCCACTCGGGTCTGGCGGGCACGGACCCAGCCGGACTCGACCGCGACCCGCATCGACTTGCCGTCGCGCATCTCGTCGCGGATGCGCTCGAAGAAGATGATGAACGAGTCGGCAGTGATACCGACCGCGATGATCAGACCCGCGATACCGGGCAGGGTCAGCGTGAAGCCGGCCGTCTTGCTGAGCAGCAGCACCAGCGCGTAGGTCCAGGCCGCCGCGACCAGCAGCGACGCCAGCACGACGATGCCGAGACCGCGGTAGTAGATCAGGCAGTAGAGCATCACCAGGAACAGGCCGATCGCACCGGCGATCAGGCCCGCGCTGAGCTGGTTGCCGGCGAGGGTCGGACCGACGACCTCGACCGAGACGTCCTTCTCGAACGCGATCGGCAGGGAGCCGTACTTGAGGCTGGTGGCGAGGCTCTTGGCCTCCTCCATCGTGAAGTCGCCCGAGATCTGGGCGCTTCCGCTGATCCGCTCCGAGGCGGTCGGTGCCGAGAGAACGACACCGTCGAGGACGATCGCGAACTGCTGACCGGTCTGCGAGATCGCGCCGGTCGCATCGGCGAAGGTGACCCGGCCGTCCTTGTTGAAGTCGAGCGTGACGACGTAGTTCGCCTGGTTCTGCGGGATCGCGAAGCCGGCGTCAGAGAGCTCGGTGCCCTGGATGATCGTCGGGCTGAGCAGGTACTTGATCTGGCCCGTGGGGTCGCAGGTGATCAGCGGCTGGGCGGGATCGTCGTTGATGTCGCCGGTCGTGGCCGGGCAGGTGAACGCGTTGTACTTGTCGGTCCACTCCGCCGGCGGGTTGTTCATGAACTCCACGGCCGCGTCGAAGACGCTCTTGTCCTCGGCCGGGGCACCGGACGCGGAGGCCGTCGGCGAGCCCGTCGGGCTGGCCGCGGTGACCGACGGCGAGGCGCTGGCGGTCGGGCTGGGGGTGGCGTCGGCCTGCTTCACGCCGTAGCCGAGCGGTGCGCGCTGGGCGGTGCCCGGAGCCGTGATGCCACCGGTGCCGTCGGACGGGGCGACCGCGGAGGAGCCCGTGCCACAGGTGGCACTGGACGACGAGTCACACGCCACGAAGCGGAAGCGGAGCTGGGCCTGGCGGGCCACGGTGTCGACGAGCTCGCGGCGGTTGGCGCCGGGGATCTCGACGACGATGAACTGGTTGCCCTGCGTCGTCACCTCCCCTTCGGAGACACCGGAGCCGTTGACCCGGTTGTCGATGATGCTGCGGGCCTCTTCGAGGTCCTCCTGCGACGGGTTGCCCTTGGCAACCAGGGTGATCCGGGTGCCGCCCTGGAGGTCCAGGCCGAGTTCGGGCTTCCATTTGCCGCCGATGGCCACGAGGCCGTAGGCGATCGCCAAGGCCAGGAAGAACACCACCAGGGTGCGTCCTGGCTGGGACTTGCGTGCCATGGTGTGTCAGTTCTCCTTGGGAGCCTCGGCAGCGCCGGGCTCGTCAGTGTCAGTCGCGTCCTGCGGCTCCGCCGCCTCGATCGCGTCCACGTCGTCGTCAGCCGCCGGCTCGTCCTCGGGCAGCACGTGACCGATCGCCGCCCGGGCGATCTCGACCACGACGCCGTCAGCGATCTCCACACGAGTGTGGTCGTCGGAGTTCTCCACCACCGTGCCGAGGATCCCGGAGGTGAGCATCACCCGGGAGCCGGCCTGAGCCTCACGCTGGGTCTTCTGCTGCTCGACCTGACGGCGACGCTGCGGACGGATCAGGAGGAACCAGAAGACGACCGCAATCAGGAGAAGCGGCAACAACTCAGCCATGAGGAGAACTTTCCAACAGGGGACATGCGACAGGGACCCGGAAGGGTCGACGGGTCAGTGTAGCCATGCGGCACACACGATCCGGTGATTCAGCCTGCCATGGCACGCATCGTCACCGGAACTTCACCCGGCACTCCTCGAACTACTCCTCGAACAGGGTCCCGTCGGAGCCGTAGGCGACCACCGGCGCAGCGAGCCCGAGATGCCCCCAGGCGGCCGGAGTGGCGATCCGCCCGCGTGGTGTCCGAGCGAGGAAACCGTTGCGGACGAGGAACGGTTCGGCGACCTCTTCCACGGTCTCGCGCTCCTCGCCGACCGCGACGGCGAGCGTGGACAGCCCGACCGGACCGCCCCCGAAACGACGGCACAGGACGTCGAGCACGGCACGGTCCAGCCGGTCCAACCCCAGCGGGTCGACCTCGTAGAGATCGAGCGCAGCGGCTGCGATCGGCTCGGTCACGACGCCGTCGGCGCGGACCTGGGCGTAGTCGCGGACCCGGCGCAGCAGCCGGTTCGCGATCCGTGGGGTGCCCCGCGACCGCGAGGCGATCTGGGCGGCTCCCCCATCGGTGAGCGTGACGTCGAGCAGCCCGGCCGATCGACGGACGATCAGGTCGAGATCAGCGGGGTCGTAGTACTCGAGGTGGCCGGTGAACCCGAAGCGGTCGCGCAGCGGACCGGGCAGCAGCCCCGCACGGGTGGTCGCACCGACGAGGGTGAACGGCGGGATCTCCAACGGGATGCTGGTCGCTCCCGGCCCCTTGCCGATGATGACGTCGACGCGGAAGTCCTCCATCGCCATGTAGAGCATCTCCTCGGCGGGTCGCGACATCCGGTGGATCTCGTCGACGAAGAGGACGTCGCCCTCGTTGAGGCCGGACAGGATGGAGGCGAGATCGCCGGCGTGGGTGATCGCGGGGCCGCTCGTGAGCCGCAGCGGCACCGTCATCTCGGCGGCGATGATCATGGCGAGAGTGGTCTTGCCCAGCCCCGGCGGGCCGGAGAGCAGCACGTGGTCGGGGGTCCTCCCCCGTTGGCGCGCAGCCTCGAGCACCAACCCGAGCTGCTCACGGACACGGACCTGACCGACGACCTCGTCGAGGGATCGCGGTCGGAGAGCGGCCTCGACCGCACGCTCGTCGCCTTCGGCCTCAGCGGTCACGATCCGCTGCAGGTGCAGCTCCTCGGCGGCGTCGAGCTCGTCCTCGTGGAAGGGCATCTCGGGTCAGGCCTTGGACAGGATCTGGAGCGCGGACTTGAGCAGCAGGCTGACGTTGACCTCGCCGGTCGGCTCGGGCACGGCCTCGACCGCACGGTCGGCGTCCTTGGCGTTGTACCCCAACCCGACGAGCGCCTCGCCGACCTGGGCGCGCCACGGCGCAGCGCCCTGGGGTCGGGTTGCGGAGGCCGCACCGGTCGGCGCGCCGATCCGGTCCTTGAGCTCGAGGATGATCCGCTGGGCACCCTTCTGCCCGATCCCGGGGACCTTGGTCAGTGTCTTGACGTCGTCGGTGGAGATCGCGAGTCGGAGCGTGTCCGGGCTGAGCACCGCGACGATCGCCTGCGCGACCTTCGGCCCCACCCCCGAGGCGGTCTGGACGAGCTCGAAGGTCGCCTTCTCGTCCTCGTCGGCGAACCCGAAGAGCGTCAACGAGTCCTCCCGCACGACGAGCGAGGTCGGCAGCAGCGCCTCGGAGCCGGATCGGAGGCCGGCGAGCGTCGACGGGGTGCAGAGCAGCTCCAGGCCGACTCCCCCGACCTCGAGGACGGCGCTGGAGAGGGTCACGGCGGCGACCGTGCCGCGGACGTGGGCGATCATCGGGGGATCCTGTCTTTCGAGGGTACGGCGGCCAGGGCCGCGTCCAACCGAGCCTGAGCGCCTCCGCGCCAGATGTGGGTGATGGCCAGGGCCAGTGCGTCAGCGGCGTCGGCGGGCTTGGGCATCGCGTCGAGCCGGAGGATCCGCACGACCATGGCGCCGACCTGCGCCTTGTCGGCGCGACCGTTGCCGGAGACGGCTGCCTTGACCTCCGACGGCGTGTGCAGTGCCACCGGGATCCCGCGCCGGGCCGCGCAGACCATCGCGAGCCCGCTGGCCTGGGCGGTGCCCATGATGGTGGAGACGTCGGAGCGGGCGAAGACCCGTTCGATCGCGACCGCGTCGGGACGGTACTCGTCGAGCCGGGCCTCGATGCCCTGCTCCAGCTGCACCAGCCGCTCCCAGACCGGGAGCGAGGCCGTCGTACGGATGACCGAGACGTCGACCAGACGCAGCGGGCGCCCGACGGAACCCTCGACCACGCCCGCGCCACAGCGGGTCAGGCCGGGGTCGATCCCGAGCACGCGCATCGGCACGCCTTCCTAGGTAAGTCGAACATCTGTTCTAGGAAAACACTAGCCCCCTGCCAGTGGCAGGGGGCTAGTGACACGCGGATCAGGCAGCGAGACTCACTCCGCGTCCAGCTCGGCGAGGATCTCGGCCGAGATCTCCGCGTTGCTGTACACGTTCTGCACGTCGTCGAGGTCGTCGAGCACGTCGACGAGCTTCATCACCTTGGTCGCGGTGGCGGCGTCGGCGACGGGGATGTCCATCGACGCGATGAACTCGACGTCGGCGGACTCGTAGTCGAGGCCAGCGTCCTGGATGGCGGTCCGGACCGCGAGCATGTCGGTCGGCTCGGAGATGACCTGCCAGTGCTCGTCGTGGTCGTTGACGTCCTCGGCCCCGGCGTCGAGCGTGGCTTCGAGCACCGTGTCCTCGTCGACGGCCGTGCCTTCCTGGTCCTTGGCCAGCACCACGATGCCCTTGCGGTGGAACAGGCGCGACACCGAGCCCGGGTCGGCCATGGTGCCGCCGTTGCGGGTGACCGCGGTGCGGACCTCCATGGCGGCACGGTTCTTGTTGTCGGTCAGACACTCGACCATCAGCGCCACACCGGCCGGGCCGTAGATCTCGTACATGATCGTGTCGTAGGAGACCGCTTCGCCGCCGATGCCGGCGCCACGCTTGACCGCCCGATCGATGTTGTCGTTCGGGACCGACTGCTTCTTGGCCTTCTGGATCGCCTCGTAGAGCGCAGGGTTGCCCGACGTGTCAGCGCCGCCGGCCTTCGCCGCGACCTCGATGACCTTGATCAGCTTCGCGAAGCTCTTCGCGCGCTTCTGGTCCTTCGCAGCCTTCTGGTGCTTGGTGGTTGCCCATTTGGAGTGACCTGACATGGGAACAGATCCTATCGAGCGTTGATGAGGTCGAGGAACAGGCCGTGCAGTCGGGTCTCCCCGTTGACCTCGGGATGGAAGGACGTGGCCAGCTTCCGCCCCTGCCGTACGGCGACGGGGTGGCCGCCAGCCCGGGCGAGCACCTCCACGTCGGGCCCGACCTCCTCCACCCACGGAGCGCGGATGAAGACGGCGTGCACGGGGTCGTCGAGTCCCTCGACCGCGAGCGACTCCTCGAAGGAGTCGACCTGGCGACCGAACGCGTTGCGGCGCACGGTCAGGTCGAGACCGCCGAAGGTCTCCTGGTCGGCGGTGCCGTCGAGGATCCGGTCGGCGAGCAGGATCATCCCGGCGCAGGTGCCGAAGACCGGCATGCCGGCCGAGATCCGCTCGCGCAGCGGGTCGAGCAGGTCGAAGATCCGGGCCAGCTTGGCGATGGTGGTCGATTCCCCGCCGGGGAGGACGAGACCGTCGACCGTGGCCAGTTCGGCGGGGCGACGGACCGTGATCACGTCGGCGCCGAGCGTGCTCAGTGCCGTGACGTGCTCGCGGACGTCACCCTGGAGTGCGAGGACCCCGACCCGTGGACGGGGTGAGGTCACCAGCCGCGCTCGGCGAACTGGATCGACCGAGCGGGCTCGTCGACATTGATCCCGACCATCGCCTCACCCAGACCACGCGAGACCTTCGCCACCACGTCCGGGTCGTCGAAGAACGTCGTCGCCTTCACGATCGCCTCAGCCCGCTGAGCCGGGTTGCCCGACTTGAAGATGCCGGAGCCCACGAAGACACCCTCAGCACCGAGCTGCATCATCATCGCCGCATCCGCCGGCGTCGCGATCCCACCCGCAGTGAACAGCACCACGGGCAGCTTCCCGTTCTCGGCGACCTCCTTGACCAGCTCATAAGGCGCCTGGAGCTCCTTGGCCGCCACGTACAGCTCATCGGTGGTCAACGCAGCCAACGACCGGATCTGCTTGCGGATCGTCCGCATGTGGGTCACCGCGTTCGAGACATCACCCGTGCCGGCCTCACCCTTGGACCGGATCATCGCCGCACCCTCGGTGATCCGACGCAGCGCCTCACCCAGGTTCGTCGCACCACACACGAAGGGGACGGTGAAGGTCCACTTGTCGATGTGGTTCTCATAATCAGCCGGAGTCAGGACCTCGGACTCGTCGATGTAGTCCACACCCAACGACTGCAGGATCTGAGCCTCGGCGAAATGCCCGATCCGGGCCTTGGCCATCACCGGGATCGAGACCGCGGAGATGATCCCGTCGATCATGTCCGGGTCACTCATCCGCGACACCCCACCCTGGGCACGGATGTCAGCCGGAACACGCTCCAACGCCATCACGGCGACAGCACCGGCGTCCTCAGCGATCTTGGCCTGCTCCGGAGTGACGACGTCCATGATCACGCCGCCCTTGAGCATCTCCGCCATCCCACGCTTCACGCGCGAGGTCCCCACGACGGTGTCCTCGATCTTGCTGTTCTCGGTGCTCTCAACCATGAGTTCCATCCTAGGTGCGACCTGCGCCGCGGATGTCACAGGGGTTTCAGGCATCCAGTGCCAGCGCCTGCTGGCGAACCACCCAGACCCGCTGGATGACCGTGATCGTGCTGGCCGCAGCCAGGACCCACAGCGTCAGGAAGCACATCCACGGCTGGTTGAAGAGATCGGACAGTCCCGTCATCACCAGGATCGCGACCAGCCGGTCCGCGCGCTCGGCGATGCCGACGTGCGCGTCGAGGCCGATCGACTCGGCCTTCGCCCGGGCGTACGAGGTCACCGACCCCATCACGACGCACCACAACGACAGGTAGAGGTAGAGGTCGGAGTCACCGGGCCCGGCGAAGTAGAGCGCCAGCGCACCGAAGATCGCGCCGTCGCCGATCCGGTCGAGCGTGGAGTCCCAGAACGACCCGAAGGTGGAGGCACCCTTGCTCCGGCCGACCTTGCGCGCCATCGCGCCGTCGACCAGGTCGGAGAAGACGAAGGCGGTGATCACCAACGTGCCGACGAAAAGCTCACCGCGCGGGTAGAAGCCGAGGGCGCCCGCACAGACACCGAGGGTGCCCACGAGCGTGACGGTGTCGGGGCTGACCCCGAGCCGAATGAGGAGATTGACGATGGGGGCGAGGACGACGCCCTGCCAGAACGCCTTGAACCGATCCAACATGGTGGGCTCAGGCTAGCCGCGAACGAGCGCGTCGGCCGCCTCCGCGACCGCGCTCGGCGCGCCGATCAGCGTCCAGGTCTTCCCTGCGGCCTCGATCTGACGGGCCGCTCCCCCGGCGCCGAGCACCAGCGCGAGCCCGGGAAGACGGTCCCACGGGTGCACGGTGTGCTGGCAGAAGAGGTGCAGGTGCCCCTGCGCGACGGCGGTCATGTCCATCGATCCGGAGCCCAGCATCCGCTGGGTCGCAGCGCCCGCGACCACCCGGGTGTAGGCCTCGCCGGGGGCCTGGCCGTAGTCGGTCGGGTGCAGGTACGTCGTCAGGCACGACTCGGCCAGGGGGCGGTCGGCGAGCGGCGGCAGCGGGTTGCCGTTGCGGGTCGTGCCGAGGTCGGGTCCGCCGAGGAAGAGCGTGTCGGACTCGGGGTGGTAGATCGCACCGACCAGCACCCGCTCGCCGCCGTCGGGAAGCTCCTCGGTCAGCGCCAGCGCCGAGCACCACCAGCTCAGACCGTTGACGAAGTTGTAGGTCCCGTCGACGGGGTCGATGGTCCACCGGCGGCCGCTGCGGCTCTCCCGGGCCGCGCCCTCCTCGCCCAGGATCCCGTCCTCGGGCCGCTCGGCGACGAGCCGGTCCATGATCAGGGCCTCGGCGGCACGGTCGGCCTCGGTGACGACGTCGGAGATCGAGGACTTGAAGTCGGTCTCGATCCCGGCGGCCCGCATCTGCGCGGCCAGTCGACCGGCGGCACGCACCAGCTCGCCGGCGAGGAGGGCGTCGGGGGCGAGGTCGTTCACGCGGTGGTGGCCTTCCAGGCGTCGGCGAGCAGCTGGCGGGTGTCGCCGAGCAGCTCGGGCAGGGTCTTGGTCTTGCCGATGATGGGCATGAAGTTCTGGTCGCCGACCCATCGCGGGACGACGTGCTGGTGCAGGTGGGCAGCGATCCCAGCCCCGCCGGCCTCGCCCTGGTTCATCCCGATGTTGAACCCCGGCGCCGACGAGACCTCACCGATCACCCGGATCGCGGTCTTGGTCAACGCCGCGATCTCGATCGCCTCGGCCTCGGTCGTGTCGACGTACCCCGGGATGTGGCGGTAGGGGCAGACCATCAGGTGGCCCGGCGTGTAGGGGTAGAGGTTGAGCACCACGAACGCGGTCTCACCGCGGTGCACCATCAGTCCTTCGGCATCGTCGAGGCTCGGCACCCGGCAGAACGGGCACTGCTCCTCGCCCGGGTGGGCGGGCCGGTTCTCGCCGCGGATGTAGGCCATCCGGTACGGCGTCCAGAGCCGGTCCAAGTGGTCCGGCTCGCCGATCCCGTCCTGCTCGAGTGGTGCGCTCACGCAGGCAGGCTACCGGGCTGCACCAGCAGGCCGGCGACGTCCTCGGCGGTCATGTCGGCCTCCAGCCGGAGACCGAAGGCTGCCGCGTGCCCCTGGATCACGAACCAGATCGACTGGCTGACGAGGCCGGCGACCATCTCGGGACCGAGCACTCGCTCGGGCCGCGAGATCCATCGCCGGACGGCGGAGAACGCCGCCCCGACGATGCCGTAGACGAGCGGGTCGAGCAGGGCGACGAACTCCTCCGGCTCCATCCCGAAGACCTCGGCGGCACGGTCCTCCCCGTGCGGCACCGCCAGCAGGAGCAGGGTGGTGATCCGACCCGCGATCTGGTCGAGTCCCGCCTCGAGCGGCCCCGGCTCCGCGGTGGTGTCGTGGTCGGCCAGTCGGTGCAGGGCCGGGTGCTCGACCGCCCAGTCGACGTAGGTGGTGATGATCCGACCGATGATCTCGACGATCGTGCCGTCGAGGGTCATCTGCGGGAGGAGCAGGCCCCAGACCTGGTCGAGGATCTCGGTCTGGACGGCACGGTCGAGGTCGGCCCGGTCGCTGAAGTGGCGGTAGAGCACGGTCCGCGACAGGCCCGCGCGCTCGGCGATCTCCTGGACGTGGATCTCGGTGCCCGGCTGGTTCTCCTGCGCGATCGCGATGGCTGCGGCGATGATCTGGCGCCGGCGCTCCTCCTTGTGGGAGTCCCACCGCGTCTGCCGGCCGTCCCGGCCCTGCTCACTCGGCATGGGCACACCCTACGGTCAGCGCCGGGCCAACCGGCGCAAGCCCGTACGACGCCCCTCGGCCGCCTCCGACGCGACCCGGAACGCTTCGTCGACGTCGACGATCTTGGTCCGGACCCGACCCTGCTCGGCGCCGCGTCTGCGTTCCTCGGCGTCGATCGCCTGCCACCCGGTCCCGTCGACCAGACCGGGCACCGCGGTGGCCACCCGCTCGCGGAAGGCGGTGGCAGGCACGGTCGGTCGCGTCAGCACGCCGGCGTCGAGGTCGTCGAGGAGGCTGCTCACCGTCTCGGCGGCGTCGGTCTTGTTGGTGCCGATGAAGCCGGTCGGGCCGCGCTTGATCCAGCCGGCGACGTAGACGCCGGGCCGCACCCGACCACCGGTGTGCGGCACCGTGCCGGTGGCGTCGTCGTAGGGCAGGCCGTCGACGGGCATCCCGCGGTACCCGATGGCACGGAGCACCAGTCCCGTCTCGATCCGTTCCAGCTCGCCGGTGGCGACGGCCCGGATCGTGCCGTCCGCGGCCGGCTCCAGCCGGGTGCGCTCGACGACGATGGCCTCGACCCGCTCGGAGCCGAGGAGCTCGACCGGAGCCAGGCCGAAGCGGAGCACGATGGTGCGTCGGGTCGGGTCGATCGGGGCGTCGGCGAGCTCGCGGAGCAGCCGGGCGCGGGTGTCGTCCCCGGAGATCGGCAGGCCGCCGCTGTCGAGGACGACGTTGACCCGACCCTCGACGACCGCCAACCCGTGCAGTCCGACCAGCTCCGGCAGGGTGAAGGCGGCCTGGTCCGGTCCCCGGCGCCCCAGCACGAGCACGGTCCGGACGTGGCTGCGACGCAGCTGCTCCAGCGGCAGGGCGGCGATGTCGGTCGGAGCGAGCTCGGCCGGATCGCTGACCAGGATCCGGGCCACGTCGAGCGCGACGTTGCCGTTGCCGATCACGACAGCGGTCTCGGTGTCGAGCGGCACGGCGAGGTCGGTCCGGTCGGGATGCCCGTTGTACCAGCCGACCACGTCGGTGGCCGAGAGCGATCCGGGCAGCGTCTCCCCCGGCACGCCGAGCGCCCGGTCGGTCGCAGCGCCGACGCTGTAGATCACCGCGTCGTAGGCCGCGTCGAGCTCGGCATGGGTGACGTCACGCCCGACGTCGACGCCCAGCAGGTAGGAGAAGCCGGGCTGGCTCTCCACCGCACCGAAGAGCTCCGCGACCTGCTTGGTGTGCTGGTGGTCCGGAGCGACGCCGAACCGGACCAGCCCGTAGGGCGTCGGCAGCCGGTCGATCACGTCGACCCTGATCTCGGGGTGCGTGAGCAGCTCGTCGGCGGCGTACAGGCCCGCCGGCCCCGCGCCGACCACGGCGACCCGGAAAGGACCGGGTCGCAGCACCCGGCGTTGCGGCGCGACCAGGGCGATCGGCGTCCGGTCGGCGTGCGGGAAGGCGTCGTAGTACTCGGCGTTGAGCGCCTGGAACGGCTGTTGCGCCGCGGTCAGGGTGGTGTGCGGCACGATCGCGTCGGCCGGGCAGGCGGTCGTGCAGGCGCCGCAGTCGACACAGCTGGCGGCGTCGACATAGAGCATGTCGGTGGTGCCGAAGCCCGGTTCACCCGGCGCCGGATGGATGCAGTTGACCGGGCAGGCGACGACGCACGAGGCGTCGGCGCAGCAGGACTGGATGACGACGTGCGGCACGGCGGTCCCCCGAGGCTCAGTGGGTGGCCGAGGCCGGCTCGCCGCGGAAGCGGGCGGGCTTGCCGTCGATCTTGAGCATCCGCCACAGGGGGCGCGTCACCCGGGTGCGCAGTCCGAGCTCGTCGGCGAGCATCCGGACGTCGCTGAACATGTCACGCAGCGTCTTGCGGGAGTCCGGGCTGTCCCACCAGATCTCGCGGGCGACCTCGTCGGGGATCCCCATGTCGTCGCGGGCCTGCTTGCTCGGCACCATGATCACGTCGCACAGGCCGCGCATGATGATCGGGAACAGGACGGCGAGCAGCTGGCGGCGTACCGGGCCGAGCTCGGGGACGTGCTGCTCGAGGTACTGGTGGGCGAACCCGATGTGCCGGGCCTCCTCGGCGATGTGGATCTGCATGATCCGGTCGATCAGGGGGTGTCCGCCGCCGGCCCGCAGGATCGACTTCTGCAGGTGGTCGATCGGCTCCTCGCCGGCCAGGATCCCGACGAAGAACGCCTCCGGGAAGAACGCGCCGGCTGCGGCGGCGACCGGGAACAGCACCTTGAAGTACGTCGGCGCGCCGGCGACATCGACGCCCCAGCGGTTGACCGCCTCCTGGAACATCTGGGTGTGGTGGGTCTCCTCGGTCACCTCGTGGGTGGCGTAGCGGAACTCGGGGTTGCGGTCCTCCATCCAGACCAGCCGGTTCATCACGCCACTGATCAGGAGCTGCTCGAACTGACGACCCACCTTGGCCACGGAGGCGTAGCGGTACCCGCCGACCTCGATCTGGCGCTCACGCGACAGCGACTTGTACCAGGGGTGCCGACCGATCTCGTCGGCGTCGGTGAGGATCAGGCGCTCGTCGCCCGGCTTGAACGAGAACTCCGGGGAGTCCCAGTCGATGTCCTTGAACGCGTCGAAGTGCTGGTCCACGGACGCCTGCGAGAGCGTCTGGAGGGTCTCGTAGTAGCCCTGCTTGCCCTGCGACGAGTGCTTCACCTGCGTAGCGGTCATGCCAGCAGGTTAGTGCGACACGGGTCCCGGATACAAGGGTATCCGCGACGCCGTGTCGCACTAGTTCAGGTCTCAGACCTGGGCGTGCGACTCCACGGCCTCGACGATCCGGGCGATCGCCTCGGCGATCGGGACTCCGTTGTCCTGACGACCGTCACGGAACCGGAAGCTGACGGCACCGTTGGCGACGTCATCGGCACCCGCGATCAGCATGAAGGGGATCTTCTGCAGCTGTGCGTTGCGGATCTTCTTCTGGAACCGGTCGTCGGACTCGTCGACCTCGACCCGGATGCCGAGCTTCTTCAGCTGACCGGCGATCTCGTAGAGGTGGTCGGCGAAGGCGTCGGCGACCGGGATCGCCTGCACCTGGACCGGGGCGAGCCACGGAGGGAACGCCCCCGCGTAGTGCTCGACCAGCACGCCGAGGAACCGCTCGATCGAGCCGAACTTGGCCGAGTGGATCATCACCGGCTGCTGCTTGGAGCCGTCGGGGCCGACGTACTCGAGACCGAACCGGGCCGGCTGGTTGAAGTCGTACTGGACGGTGCCCATCTGCCAGGTGCGACCGATCGCGTCCTTGGCCTGGACCGAGATCTTCGGGCCGTAGAACGCAGCGCCGCCCGGGTCCGGGACGAGCTCGAGGCCGGTCTCGGCCGCCACCTGCTCCAGGACCGCCGTGGCCGTGGCCCAGTCGTCCTCGGAGCCGATGAACTTGTCCTTCTTGGCGTCGTCGCGGGTCGACAGCTCGAGGTAGAAGTCGTCGAGCCCGAAGTCACGCAGCACGGTCAGCATGAAGTTGAGCAGGTGCTTGACCTCGGCCGGAGCCTGCTCGGGCGTGCAGTAGGAGTGCGAGTCGTCCTGGGCGAAGCCGCGCACCCGGGTCAGACCGTGGATGACGCCGGACTTCTCGTAGCGGTAGACCGAGCCGAACTCGAACAGCCGCAGCGGCAGCTCGCGGTAGGACCGCCCTCGCGAGGAGAAGATCAGGTTGTGCATCGGGCAGTTCATCGCCTTGAGTTGGTAGTTCGATCCCTCGAACTCCATCGGCGGGAACATCGTGTCCGCGTAGTGCGGCAGGTGGCCCGAGGTGTGGAACAGGCCGTCCTTGGAGATGTGCGGGGTGCCGACGTAGGAGAAGCCCTCCTCGATGTGGCGCTGGCGGACGTAGTCCTCCATCTCGCGCTTGATCACACCACCCTTGGGGTGGAAGACCGGCAGGCCGGAGCCGAGCTCGTCGGGGAAGCTGAACAGGTCGAGCTCACGGCCGAGCTTGCGGTGGTCGCGACGCTCGGCCTCCTCGATCTGGTGCAGGTGCGCCTCAAGCGCCTCGGTGGTCTCCCACGCGGTGCCGTAGATCCGCTGGAGCTGTTTGTTCTTCTCATCGCCGCGCCAGTACGCCGCCGCGGACCGCATCAGCTTGAACGCGGGGATCCGCTTGGTGGTCGGCAGGTGCGGGCCCCGGCAGAGGTCCTTCCAGGCGATCTCGCCGTTGCGGTCGAGGTTGTCGTAGATGGTGAGCTCGCCGGCGCCGACCTCGGCACTGGCACCCTCGGCCGCCTCACCGGCGTTGCCCTTGAGCCCGATCAGCTCGAGCTTGTAGGGCTCGTCGGCCAGCTCGACGCGGGCGTCGTCGTCGTTGGTGACGCGGCGGGAGAACTTCTGGTTCGCCTTGATGATCTTCTTCATCGCCGACTCGATCTTGACCAGGTCCTCCGGAACGAAGGGGGTCTCGACGTCGAAGTCGTAGTAGAAGCCGTTCTCGACCGGCGGCCCGATGCCGAGCTTGGCCTCCGGGAAGAGCTGCTGGACGGCCTGAGCCATCACGTGCGCGGCGGAGTGCCGCAGGATGTCACGACCGTCGGGCGAGGAGATCTCCACCGGCTCGACGACGTCACCCTCCGTGATCTCCGTCGCGAGATCCTTCAGCTGGCCGTTGATCCTGGCCGCGATGACGTCGGGGTTGTCGGCGAATTGCTCCCATGCCTTGCTCACCCGCAGATGCTATCGAGCGAAGGGGCCGACAACGCACTCGGTTACCGGGCGACCCCGATGAACCGCTCCAGCTCGTCGCGGCTGAGGCCGGGCGAGAACAGGAACCCCTGACCACCCTGGCAACCGCGACTGCGCAGGTAGGCGGCCTGCTCCTCGGTCTCGATCCCCTCAGCCAGCAGGGCGATGCCGAGCGAGCGGGCCAGCGCGATGATGGCGTCGACGATCGCGTCGTCGGCCGGGTCGGCGCCGAGCCTGGCGATGAAGGACCGGTCGATCTTGAGGGTGTCGAAGTTGAACCGACTCAAGTAGGCCAGGCTCGAGTAGCCGGTCCCGAAGTCGTCGATGGCGACCGCGACACCGAGGGAGCGCAGCCCCTCGAGGACCTCGGCACTGCGGGTCGGATCGGTCATCAAGGTGCCCTCGGTGACCTCGATCTCCAGCCGCGAGGGGTCGAGTCCGGTCTCGGCGAGGACCTCACGGACCAGGCCGACCAGCGGCGAGATCAGGAACTGTCGGGGCGAGACGTTGATCGCGACCCGCATCCCGCCCGGCAGGTCGGCGATCTGTCGACAGCCCTCACGCAGCGTCCACGCGCCGATCGCGCCGATCAGGTTGCTCTCCTCGGCGATGGCGATGAAGTCGGTCGGTGAGACCGCCACGCCGTCGAGGTCCCAACGCACGAGTGCCTCGACGCTCACCACGCTGCCGTCGGCGAGATTGACCTGGGGCTGGAAGACCATGTGCAGATCCCCGGCCTCCAGTGCTCCGTTGAGCGCCTGCTCGAGGTCGATGCGCTGCCGCGAGGCGTAGAGCATCGCCGCTCGGAAGCGCGCCAGTCCGCCCTCGCTCGCATCGGCAACGCTGGCGGCCAGCTCGGCCTCGTGCAACAGCTCCGCCGGTTCGGTCGCATCCTCCGGGTAGACCGACATGCCGATCCCGACGTTGACCCGGAGGTCCCGTCCCTCGACCGACACCGGGTGTCCGGCGATGTTGAGCACCGCCTCGATCCGCGGGTCGAAGGTCTGGTCGTCGCCGGTCGCCGTCGTCGGGATGGCGACCGCGAAAGCCGGAGCAGCCAAACGACCCACGACGGCACCCGGGCCGGCGGCCTCCTTGACCCGTCGACCGAACTCACGCAGGATCGCGTCCCCACCGGAGGCGCCCAGTGCTTCGTTGAACCGGGCCAGACCCCGCACCCCCACACGCAGCATCGCGATCGAGCCGGCGGATTCGGTCAGGGTCTTCGTCTGCAGGAGGAAGGCCTCACGGGTGGGAAGACCGGTCAACGGGTCGTGGTTCGCGGCGTGCTCGAGTCGCCGATCGACGGCGGCCTGCAGGTCCGACTCGCGCCGCTTGCGCTCGGTGATGTCGGCGACCGCGGCGACCACCACTCGCTCACCGTCGATCACGACGGGACTGAGGCCGATCTCGACCGGGATGTCACGTCCCGAGGAGTGCCGGGCGAAGAGATCGCGGCCCGATCCCATCGGGCGTGCCGAGGGATGGGCGAGGAAACCGGCCCGGAATCCGGGATGGGAATCGCGGAACCGCTCGGGGATGAGGTCGGACAGCGCGCGGTCGACGAGGTCGCCGCGCGGGTAGCCGAACATCGCCTCGGCCTGGTGGTTCGCCACCAGGATCCGACCCGATGCGTGCACCATCAGCATCGCGATCGGGGATGCCTCGATGAGCAGATCGACATTGGTCTGCTCGACGGACATGGGAGGGAGCCTAGGACCTTTCGCCCTGGTCGTCCTCTGCTCGGGGCAGATCCGCTCTCGGGCGATCCCCTGGTCCGGGTGCGAGGCGTGAACCAGGCTCGAAGCATGACCTCCGAACCCCTCGCCCCCAGTGCGCTCGACGACCAGATCGTCGCCCGCCTCCAGCACCAACGCGTGATCGTCCTCGGCCGTGAGGTCGACGACGCGATCGCCAACCGGATCTGCGCCCAGCTGCTGCTGCTCAGTGCCGAGGACCCCCACAGCGACATTCACCTCTACATCAACTCCCCCGGCGGATCGGTGACAGCCGGGATGGCGGTCTACGACTCGATGATGCTGATCCCCAACGACGTGTCCACGCTGGGGATGGGTCTGGCCGCCAGCATGGGCCAGTTCCTGCTCACCGCCGGCACCCCGGGCAAGCGCTTCGTCCTGCCGCACACCGAGGTCCTCCTGCACCAGGGCTCGGCCGGCTTCGGTGGATCGGCGAGCGACATCGAGATCCAGGCAGCTCGTCTCGAGCGGATGAACGACCGGATGCTCACCATCACCGCCGAGCTGAGCGGGCAGGCGGTCGAGCAGGTCCGTACCGACTCGATGCGGGACAAGTGGTTCACCGCCACCGAGGCCGTCGCCTACGGTCTCGCCGACGCGGTGCTCACCGACCCCACCGTGGTGACCGGCGTCGCTCGCCCCGTCGTCGGACTGGCGGGTGTCCGATGAGCAGCTACACCATCCCCTCGGTCGTCGAGAAGACCCGCCACGGCGAGCGCGCCGTCGACATCTACAGTCGCCTGCTGAGCGATCGGATCGTCTACATCGGCACACCGATCGACGACGGCGTGGCCAACGTCGTGATCGCCCAGCTCCTTCACCTGGAGTCAGCCAACCCGGACGCGGAGATCAACCTGTACCTCAACAGCCCCGGTGGCGAGCCGACGGCGATGTTCGCGATCTACGACACGCTGCAGTTCATCCGGGCACCGATCGCCACCGCCTGTGTCGGACAGGCGGCCTCGACCGCTGCGGTCCTGCTCGCGGCCGGGAGCCCAGGCCGCCGCACCGTTCTCCCGCACGCCCGGATCGTGCTCGACCAACCCTCGGCGGGAAGCCGTGGCACCCTCCCCGATCTCCAGGTGGAGGCCAAGGAGGTGGCACGGCAACGCTCCGCCCTGGTCGACCTGTTGGCCGCTCACACCGGTCGAAGCGTGGACCAGGTCCGTGCCGACACGGAGCGGGACCTGGTCCTCAGCGCGTCCGACGCGGTGGCGTACGGCGTCGTCGACCGGGTCCTCGCGAGCAGGAAGGTGGCGACCGGTCAGGCCGCCATCGCCAGCGGACCGCTGGGAGTGACCGTGTCCTGACCGCGCAGGGTGCGGCTGACCCGTTCGGTCAGGTCGAGCAGGCCGAGCCCGAGTGCGCCGCCGATCGCCTCGACGACCTCGGAGCTCGGGTCCTTCCGGCCACGCTCGACCTCGGAGAGGTACTGGGTGGAGACTCCGGCAGCACCGGCGACGTCGGCCAGGGTGCGGTCCTGCTCGGTCCGCTCGGCGCGCAGCTCGCGGCCGATCAGCTCCCGCAGCAACGGCGCGGGCTGGCCGGGGTCAGGAATCGGTGTCGTCCGCGGAAACTGGATCAGGTCACCCATGCAGCCACCGTAGTACGCACGAAGCCCCGATCAAGTCTGATCGGGGCTCCGTGTTCGGTGGACGATACTGGGATTGAACCAGTGACCTCTTCCGTGTCAGGGAAGCGCGCTACCGCTGCGCCAATCGTCCGTGCGTATTCAGTTGTGGTCCTGCGGGTTGTGCTGTGAGGTGGGTACGGGATTTGAACCCGTGTACACGGATTTGCAGTCCGTTGCCTCGCCTCTCGGCCAACCCACCGTGGAGGCCTACCACTCACTACAAATCTGAGTGTTCCTCAGAGCGGACGACGAGACTCGAACTCGCGACCCCGACCTTGGCAAGGTCGTGCTCTACCAACTGAGCTACGTCCGCATGCTTACTTCCCCGGGGTTTCCCCCGGCTGGGCTTGCGTCGAGAACATTAGCGGATCGCCCCAGGGGCACCAAATCCGGGGTGTCGGAGGCCCGATTCACGCGTGAAACAGGGCTAACGGACTGGGAGAACTCAGTTCGACGCCGTGCCGAGGAGGTCGGCGACCAGGGCATCGAGATCGATGTGGTCGCTCTCGGTGCCGACCGGCACGGCGACGAAGGTGCGGGCGAGGAAGGACTGGATCTCGGCGGACTCGGCGTGCGCGACCAGATGGCCGTCGGGCGAGGAGAAGTCCAGGATCACGACGGCGCGACCGTCGGGCTCGACGTGCGGGTGCACCTTGAAGTCACCCTCACCGCACGAGGTGGCCAGACCCTGGAGCAGGGCGGTGCGCGAGACGATCCACTCCACGTCGCCGGCGGCGGAGTGGAAGACCATCGACAACGCGTACGGATCGTTGCTGCGGTAGCCCAGCGTCGTCGGCACCGTGACCTCGCGACCCCACGGGTCGAGGCAGGTGAGCGTGATGTTGTGAGAGAACTCGGTGTTCACGTGCGGCTCATACATGGGACTCCCCCTTGTTCAGGCGTTTCCCTTTCAACGACGGTCGAGCGATTTGGATCCGAGACTTAGGTCCCGAATTTCACTGTCGATTTGTACTGCGCTACTGTTCTGACTCGCATCACGGGTGATTGGCGCAGTGGTAGCGCGCTTCGTTCACACCGAAGAGGTCACTGGTTCGAACCCAGTATCACCCACCGTGGCAAGGACGGCCCCTGGCTCTGCAGCAGCAGATTCGGGGGCCGTTCTGTTTTCCTCCCGCCGTCGGGACCTGCTGGGGAGCAGACTGACGCCCATGCGGTTCAGCCTCGCGCTCGCCCAGCTGCGCCACCTGGGGTGGCGGTGGCTGGTCGCCGCCCTCGGAATCGCCGTGGTCGCGACCCTGCCCGTGGTCGCCGCCATCGAGGCCGATCAGGTCCGACGCGAGGTGGTCGCCCAGGCCGTCGACGCCCTGTCCCCGGCCGACCGGCTGGTCGCGGTGACCGGCGAAGCCAAGGATCCTCGACCGCTGCTGAGCGAGCTGACCCCCACTCCGGCGATCCGCCAGCTGGAGTTCCGCCAGCTGAGCAACCGGGGCGAGGCCTTCCAACCCGCCGCCGTCGACGATCTGCGCGACCGGGCCGACCTGACCGGCGGGCACTGGCCTGCGCCGTGCACCGCGACCCGCTGCGAGGTCCTCCTCGCCGGTCGCGGACTCGGCGCCGCGGCGCTGGAGCCGTTGCGCAGCGCCGTCGCCGAGCTCGGCCTCGCGGTCGTCGGAACGGCGGAGCTCACCGATCCCCGGGTCGCGACCGGCCCGTTCGACCCGGCGACCACTCCCCTGCTGCTCGGGACCGACGTCGACGGCCTCAGGTCGCTGCCCGCCCTCGCGGCGCTGACGTCGCACCTGGACTGGATCACGACCCTCGACCCGGACCGGGTGGCCGAGCTCGGCGTTCCGGACTTCCTGGACCGGGTCCGGTCCGTCAGCGCGGAGCTGGCGGCAGCCGATCCCGCAGGACAGCTCCTGATCACCACCACCTCGCTGAGCGCGGCCGATGCGCGAGCGGGCCGAGCGACCTCCACGTTCCCCCTGGTCGACGGCCTCGCGGCGGCCCTGATCATCGGTTTCGCCCTGGTCGGAGCCGCCGGCCTCGTACTTCATCTCCAGACCCTGGGCGGCGTGCTCCGGCGGCGCGGCGCCACGGAGCGGACGAGTCGCTCCGTGCTGCTGCTGACGTTGGCTCTCGTGGTGCTCGGGGGCGCGGTCGCGGGTCTGCTGGTCGCCGTCCTCGTCGCTCTGCTCCGGGGCACCCCGGCCGCGCCGCTCGGCCCCGCCGTCGCGATCGGCGTCGGCCTCGGCCTGCTCGCCCTGGTGGCCGCGGCAGCGGTCGTCGTGGTGGACCCCGGCCGTGCAGGTGGCCTCCGGCGCGGCGTGGAGACCGCGATCGTGCTGGCCCTGCCAGCCGTGGCCCTGGCCGCGGCACGGGGGAACGACTCCGGCGGAGACCCGTTGGTCTGGGTGCTGCCGGCGGCCGTCTGCCTCCTCGCCGGCCTGATCGCCGCCCGCGGCTGGGCTCTCACCCGTCCCCTGGCCCGGCGACGTCTGCCGCTCCCCCTCCGACTCTGCCTCGCTCACGGCGGTGCGCTGCGCCCAGCGGCGACAGCCGGGCTGCTCGCGGCAGCGGTGACCACGATGGTCTTCGCCGGCGGGTACGGCGCCACCCTGGCTGCGGCCGCCCAGGACCAGGCCGCCTGGCAGGTGCCGACCGGCGTCCGCCTGGACCCGGCCGGCAGCACCCCGCTCACCACCACCGTTCCCGCGCCGATCTCCGGGCTCGAGGGCGTGCTCCGCAGCGCGGGCAGCGTCGAGTCCAGTCCGGGGGTCCACGACACCGTGTCAGTCCTCGGCGTACCGAGTGACCTGGTCGCCGGGATCGACCGCTGGTCGCGCACGACGGGCTCGGACCGGTCGGCTCCCGAGGTCGCTGCGGCACTCCGCGGCTCCGGCACCCCCCGGACCTACCCGTTGACCGAGGGCGCCCTCACCCTGCCCGTCACGGGCTGGGACGCCGCCCTCCTCGGACGCCTCTTCCTCCGTGGCACCGACGGACGCGCGGGCACCGTGGCGCTCCGACCGAGCCGGACCACCGGGAACGAGCTCACCGGCCCCCTTCCGTCGGGCGGACCGTGGCGAGTGACGGCCTTCGTGGTCACCGAGCAGCCCGACCACCTCCAGCAGCGGCTGCACGCCAGCGGCGAAGGCACCACCGACGTCGCACCCCCGGCCGGCGACCTCACGTTCGGCGAGAACACGCTCGGCCTGCCGGTCCGGACGACGCCGTACCGACTCGACGGCGCGCCCCTGGTGATCACCCCGGGTCCCGCCCCGGTCGTCCCCGTCGCCGTCGATCCGGCGACCGCGGCCCTGGCGCGCAACGGCACCCTGCAGATCACCGTCGGCGCCCCCCTCGAGGTCCGCGTGGTGGCCGTGATGCCCCGGCTGCCCTCGGCCGGGCCGGCGTTCGTGCTGGCCGACCGGGACACCCTCGCCGACGCGCTGGACGCCGTCCAACCGGGCCAGCAGGTCGCTGAGCTCTGGGGGCGCACGACTCCGCCCGAGCTCGCCACCGCGCCGACCCTGCGGACCCAGCACGAGGTCGCGCAGGCGCTGCGCCAGGACCCGGCGGCCCGCGGTGGCCGGACGTTGCTGACGGTGCTCGGGTACGGCGGCCTGGCCCTGGCCGGGCTCGCCGTCATCGTGCTCGTCCTCGCCGAGCGGCGCGACGGCGCCCAGGCGCTGCTCACCTGGGAGTCCGAAGGTGCCACCCCGGCGACCCTGCGCAGGATGCTGGCCCTCCGACCGGTCCTGGTGGGCGTGATCGCCCTGCCGGTCGGCCTGGTCGCCGGACTGCTGCTGGTGCGCGGGGTGGCCGGGGTGATCGCCGTGGAGGCGTGGGGACGGGCGATGGAGCCTCCGTTGATCGCCACCAGCGGGGCCGGTGCGGCGATCGCGGTCGCGGGCACGCTGGTCGCGGTGGCGATCGCGTGCACCTGCACGGCGTTCCTGCTGCGCGAGCCGACCCCGGCGGGGGTGACCCGGCGATGATCGAGATCCACGACCTGTTCTGTCTCTACACGCTGCCCAGCGGCGACGCGGTCGCGGCGCTGCGCGGCCTGAGCCTCACCGTCGCGGCGGGTGAGGCCGTCGCCCTGGTCGGACCCAACGGCGCCGGGAAGTCCACGCTCGTCCGGGTCGTCACCGGGGAGGTGAGCGCGAGTGCCGGCGCCGTCAGCATCGACGGGCGCGCGCCCGGGACCGCGGTGCGGCGCGACCTGCTCGGCATCATCGACCAGCAGTCGCTGCGGACGCTGCGTCCCGAGCTGAGCGTGCTGGAGAACGTCGCGCTCCAGTCCCGGCTCAGCGGCGTCGGCCGGGCCGAGGCCCGCGACCGGGCGGCCGCGGTGCTGGCCGAGCTCGGGGTGAGCGAGACCGATGCGTTCGCGGACGGCGAGGTCCACCGGGTCGCGATCGCCGCCGCGCTCGCCCACGGCCCGCGGGTGATCGTCGCCGACGAACCCACCAGCGGGCTCGCCCCCGAGGCGGCCGCGGCCGTCCTCCAGCACCTGCGTCGGGCGGTCTCCGATCGGGGCGCGAGCCTGCTGCTCGTCACCCACGACCCGACGACGGCCGCGATCGCCGACCGGGTCGTGCGGATCCGCGACGGCCGGATCTCGGAGGAGTGGCGGCCCGGGCAGCCCGAGCGCAGCGTGGTCGACGACCGCGGCTGGTTGCGCCTCCCGGAGCCCGAGCGCGCCCGGATGGGACGCCTGGTCGTGAGCGAGCCCGTCCCGGACGGGGTGCGGCTGACCCCGGCCGAGGCAGCGACCGGTGCGGCTGACCCCGGCCTGGCGGTCCCCCCGACCGCAGCGTCGCCGGTCGGCCCGCTGGTCGAGGCGACCGGGCTCCGCGTGCACCGCGGCGGCCGCCCCCTGCCGCTGCCGTCGGAGCTCCGACTCGACACGGCTGGGGTCACGGTCGTCTCCGGCGCCTCCGGGGCGGGCAAGTCGACGCTGCTCGACCTGATCGCCGGCTTCGAGGACGCGGACGAGGGCGACGTCCGCGTGGCGGGAGAGTCGTGGCGGGCGCTGTCCCGGTCCGACCGGGCCGTCCTGCGACGGCGCTGGGTGGCGATCGTGCAGGACCGGACGACGGTGGCCGACGAGCTCGACGCGGCGGCCAACCTGGTGCTGGCGCGCCAGGTCCGCGGGCTCGGGCACGGCTCGGTCGACGCGGTGCGCGAGGTGCTCGACCTGCTGGATCTGACCGCACTGGCCGGCCGCCCGGCGGGGGTGCTCTCCGGCGGCGAACGTCAACGGCTGATGCTCGCCCGGGTGATCGACTCAGGGCGTCCGTTGCTGCTGCTCGACGATCCGACGTCGCAGCAGGACGAAGCGCACGCCGGGCTGGTCGCACAGGTGCTCCGGGAAGCGTCAGCGGTCGGACGGACGATCGTCGTCGCGACTCACGATCCGCTGGTGGCGGCCCTCGCCGATCAGGCGATCGTCCTGGAGAACCCCGCCCCTTCGACGTGATGCGGGTCGTCGCTGAAGTTCACGGTGCGACGGACGTTGCCCAGCGCGCTGATCGTGACCGTGCCGAAGGTGCCGCCCCGGTCGAACACCTCGGCCACCCCGGCCGCGACGCCGTCGGAGGAGACGTGGTCGATGGCGCGCATGCCGAGCTCGCCGGTGAGCGGTCGTCGGCTCAGGGTGATGACCAGATCGGTGTTGATCCACTCCACGCCCGCGTCACCCCAGTTGGTGAGCATGCTGGCCGTGTCCGCGATCGCGGCGACGGTGACGAACGGGGTCATCGGTTCACCGAGCACGGTGGGGACCGGGGTCTGCCAGGTCTCGTGCCGGCCGGCGTTCTGGTGGGCACCGAAGTCGGTCGACCAGTCGGTCGCGCTGCGCCACAGCGGCAGTCGCAGCTCGGTGCCGACGGGAGCCACGTCGAGGGACGGCGGGGTGCCACGGTCCGTGCCGGACCAGACGGGGCCGGTCGGCTGGGCACCGGGCTGCAGGAAGGTGGCGCTGCCGCGGGCCACGACCCGGTCGATCGTCTCCCCGTCGACCTCGGCGTGCTGGTGCACCTCGGCGTCGATCAGCAGGATCCGGGGACCCTCGCGCACGATCGTGGTGGTCACCCAGGTCGGGGTCATCCGGGCGGCACGGAACAGGTCGACGCGGTAGCGCGCGGGCACCATCTCCGAACGGCCCTGCGCGTCGAGCCGTTCCTCGATACCCTTGGCCAGCAGGCCACTCACCGCGACACCGTGCATCTGGTCCGAGCTCCACAGGCTGGCCGCGATCGGCAGGGGCGTGAAGGTGTCGCCGGTGCGGGTGAAATAGGCCGCCTCACTCATATCGACACCCTAACCCAATTTCTAGAACGTGTTTCAGTTCTGGGATAGGATCACCGCATGACATATGTCATCACGCGTTCCTGCTGCAACGACGCCTCCTGTGTCGAGGTCTGTCCGGTCGACTGCATCCATCCCACGCCGGACGAGCCCGGTTTCGGTACCGCCGAGATGCTCTACATCAACCCGGACGACTGCATCGACTGCGGCTCCTGCGTCGACGCCTGCCCCGCCACCGCGATCTACGCCGAGATGGAGGTCCCGCGACACCTCGCGGACTATCTCGCCGTCAACGCCGACTACTTCGAGTTCACCGGCGAGCAGCCCGCTCCCGGCTTCCCGCCGCGCTCCGGCCCGAAGGCCACCGACCAGGCCTCTCCGCTGAAGGTCGCCGTCGTCGGTTCGGGCCCCGCTGGGTGGTACGTCGCCGACGAGCTGTCCACGAACCGCCGTGCCGACGTCGAGGTCACGGTGATCGACCGGTTGCTGACCCCCGGCGGCCTGGTCCGCTTCGGTGTCGCGCCGGACCACCTCGACACCAAGGGCGTCACCGAGACGTTCGACAAGATCGCCAACCACCGCCGCACCCGAACCGCCTTCGGCCTCGAGATCGGCACCGACGTCACCCATGCCGAGCTGATGGAGCACTTCCACGCCGTCGTCTACGCGACCGGCGCCTCCCGCGGCCGCTCGCTCGGCCTGGCCGGGGAGGACCTGCCCGGTTCGGTCGCGGCTGCTGAGCTCGTCGGCTGGTACGCCGGCCACCCGGACCGTGCCGCGCTCGACCCCGACCTGTCGCACGCGCGCGCGGTCGTGATCGGCAACGGCAACGTCGCCCTCGACGTCGCCCGCCTGCTGCTCGCCGGACGCGACCACCTCGAGGCCTCCGACGTCACCGCCGCCGCCCTCGAGGCGCTCGACGCGAGCTCGATCGAGGAGGTCGTGGTGATCGCCCGGCGCGGTGCCGCCGAAGCAGCGTTCACCAGCCCCGAGTTCCGTGCCCTGGTGGACCACCCCGACTTCGACGTCGTCGTCGAGGCGTCGGAGACCGAGGGTCTGGCCGAGCTGCTCACCCCCGACGAGCGCACCCCGGCCACGTTCGCGCTCAAGGAGAAGGCCTCGCTGATCCTCCAGGCCGCCGCGTCGACCGGCAGCAAGGCCAAGCGGATCGTGTTCCGGTTCGGCCTGACCCCCGAGGCAGTCCTGGGCACCGACCACGCCACGGGACTCCAGGTCGTCCCGACGACCGGCGGTGCCGCCGAGGTGATCGAGGCAGGTCTGATCGTCCGGGCGACGGGTTACCTCTCGATCGCGGTGCCGGACGTGCCGTTCGACGAGAACCTCGGCCGTTTCGCCCACGAGGGTGGCCGCGTCCTGGACCCGGCCGAGGGTTCGCGCGTCCCGGGCACCTACGTCAGCGGCTGGGCCAAGCGCGGTCCGAGCGGCGTGATCGGGACCAACCGCGAGTGCGCCGCCGAGACCGTGCGGGCGGTGCTCGACGACTACGTCGCCGGGGAGCTGGCCGAGCCGTCGGCCAGCGCGTTCAGCGAGTTCCTCGCCGAGCGCGAGATCGCCGCGATCGCCTACCGGGACTGGAAGGTGATCGACGCCGCCGAGATCGCCGCCGGCAAGGCCGTCGGCCGTCCCCGGCTGAAGATCTCCGACCCCGAGGCCCAGCGTCTGACGTTGAACGGCTGACCCGGTTCCGTAACCTTCGGGAGTGGCCCCGACCTTCCGCATCGAGCCTGCACGCCCGCAGGACCACCACGACATCGTCGCCGTCCTCGACGGCTGGTGGGGTCGTCCGATGCGGCACCTGCTGCCGTCGCTGTTCCTCGACCACTTCCACCCGACGAGCTTCACCGCCCGGTACGCGGACGACACGCTGGCGGGCTTCCTGGTGGGGTTCCTCTCCCCCGCGCGGCCGGACGAGGCCTACGTGCACTTCATCGGCGTCGACCCGACGCTGCGAGGTTCCGGGCTGGGGCGCGAGCTGTACGGCCGGTTCTTCGAGCTGGTCCGTGCGGCCGACCGGCACGTCGTCCGCGCGGTCACCTCGCACGTCAACACGGCATCGGTGGCCTTCCACGAACGCATCGGGTTCAGCTCCGACCACGGGAGCAGCGAGGAGTACGTGCTGTTCGTCCGGCGGCTGGACTGAGACGGCTGACCGAGACGAACGAGGGGGCGGGGGTGCCGAAGCACCCCCGCCCCCTCTCACTCTCCGCGGACACCCCACCTGACGCCGTGGAGAGAGTCTGTGGCGCTCAGGAGAACGCGGCCCGCACCTGGTCCTCGGTGAGCCCGTAGTCGGCGAGCGTGTAGACGTGCGACGGCTTGGTCTTGCCGTGCTTCGACTCCTCGTCGATCAGCGTCACCTCGGCCTGCGCCTCGGCGCTCCACGTCATCCCGAACCGGTCGTAGATCGCGGCCACGGTGCCGAACGGGTCGGCGACCAGGGACTTGAAGTCGACGTCGATGAACTGCGCCTGGTCGTACTTCGCCCGCGCCGTGGTGAAGGTCTTCCACGAGCGGGAGAGCATCTCCAGCTGGGTCGACCCGATCGTCTCGCCGACGAACGTGGTCGACATCCCCACGGTCGCCTCGGCGGAGAGGGAGCAGGCCGAGGCCATCAGCGTGACCGGGTCACGCTGGCAGTTCACGATCAGCGCGTCCGGGTAGATCGCCATCAACGAGTCGAGCGCGGCCAGGTGCGACGGGTTCTTGAGCACCCAGCGCTTCTCGGGGTCGTTGAGTCCGATCAGCTGGAGGTTCTCCTTGTGCCGGGCATAGGCGTCGTTCCAGTCCTGGCCGGCGAGCCACGTCGAGTAGCGCGGCACGTTGGCCAACGACTCGAAGCTGATCGACTTGCCGGTCTGGCGCAGCAGCCGCCAGCACTCCTCCACGCTGGTGGCATCCATGTAGTGGATGCCCATGAACTCGGGGTTCTCGATGTGGTGGGACTGGAACGCCCCCTGCATCGCGTTGAAGATCGGGTCGTCCTCCCAGGTCGACCGGGGAGGTCGCGGCTGGGGGAACTCGGTGAGCCACATCTCCAGGCCCTGGTGGCCGGGGTCGGCCGCCAGGAGGCGGTGCAGGGCCGTCGTACCCGTGCGCGGCAGGCCGGTCACGAAGATCGGTCGCTCGATCGGCACGTCGGCGTGCTCCGGGAACTCCGCGAACCGGGCCTGGGTCATCAACCGCCCGACCAGGGCGCTCTTGACCTGGGCGCGGTGGAAGTAGTTCCCGATCGGGGTCAGGCCGGCCTCGGGCGAGGCGAGGTCCTCGACCAGGATCGAGAAGCCCTCCTCGAACCCCGACCCGGGCTCGATCCCGAAGTCGGTCAGCCCGGTGGTCCGGATCGCCGCTTCCTTGATGTCGTCCAGGCTGCCGACGTCCGCGCGCTGGCGGGGGCCCTCGACGGTCTCAGTTGGCATGGAACTCTCCGCAGTCCACGTTGAGCATCGTGCCCGTGATCGCGCTGGCCAGGTCGCTGGCGAGGAACAGCGTCGCCTGGGCGACCTCGTCCGGGCTCGCGAGCCGCTTGAGGTCGGTCGGTGCCGCCTTCTCCGCGTAGACCTCTTCGTGGGTCCGCCCCGACTCGGCGGCGAGCCAGTCGAAGTAGGCCTTGTTCACGTCCTCGTAGATGTACGACGGCGCGACGCTGTTGACCCTGATCCCCCGCGGCCCCAGCTCGGTGGCCAGGCTGGAGGCCAGGTGCGCGAGACCGCCCTTGGAGAGCTTGTAGCCGGCGTACTCGGGCTGGCTGGAGTACACCACGCAGGAGTTGAGCATGATGATCGAGCCGCCCGGCTTCTCCGGGGTCTCGGCCAGGGCGTCGGCGAAGAGGGCCGAGAGCCGCAGCGGCGCGAAGACGTTGGTCTCCTGGGCGATCCGGAGACTGTCCACGCTGAGGCTGGTCAGCGGGTCCATCGGCGGGATCGCGAAGGCGTTGTTGATCAGGCAGTCGACCCGGCCGAACTCGTTGAGCGCGGCCTCGACGAGGCGCTCCCGTGCCACCTCGTCCTGGATGTCGGTGGGGACGACCAGGGCGCGACGGCCCATCTCACGGACGGTGGCCGCCATCTTCTCCAGCCGCGACTCCGTGCGGCTGACCAGCACCAGGTCGGCCCCCATGGCAGCGGCCTGCTCCCCCAGTGAACGGCCCAGACCGGGTCCGACACCGGAGAGAACGATGACCTTGTCCTGCAGAAGTGGAATCAACTGAGCATCCTCCGTGCGATGGCCCGCTGGCGGGCGGTGATTCGGTCGGCCCACTGGCCGGCCGTCAGGGGTGCAGCTCCCGCAAGGTGTGCGGGGACATCGGCGAGCTTCACGACCTTGGCCGTGGGTCCGTCAGCGGCGGTGAGATCCCGCGTGAGGTGCTGCCAACGCAGCATGATCGGTCCCGTCTGGTGACCGGTGGCCTCGAGCCAGTTGGCGACCGCGCGCTCGTGCACCGGCGGGCGTTCGGAGATGACGAACCGCATCACTCCGTCGGCGTCGGTGACGGCCTGCGCCTTGGTCAGGCTGGTCTGGTGGGTCTCGTAGTCCGTCGACGCGTACCAGTCCGAGCCGATCTGGATCGCCTGGTAGGCGGCGTCGTCGCAGCGTGGGACCTCGACGATGAGTGCCTCGTCGTCGGCGAGCTTGTAGTGCCCGATCGAGGAGAACTGGCTCGCCAGCCCGCCCGGCGTGGAGGCCGGGACGGTCAGGGTGTTGGCCGGCTCCTTGTACTGGAACCAGTGCGGGAACGCGAGCCAGGTCTGGATCGACCCGGTGAGCAGGCGGGCCGCGACGTCGTACTTGCGCTCGAGCCGGCTGCGGACCAGCGCCTTGGCCGGCTTGCCGACCGTGTCGGTCCGCTCGATCCAGAGCGTGCCGCGCTCCTCGGTGTTCCAGTCGTTGAACACCTCACGGATGATCAGCGTCTTCGCGCCCTGGTCGTACGGACCGAGGTGCAGCTCGAAGGTGCCGTCGGGGGCGATCTCGAGCTCGCGGTCGTCGAACGCGGCCAGGGACGGCGGCGCACCGTTGACGTCGTACCCGCCGCCCATCACCTGGAAGGACAGGTCGGCGCTGGTGCCACGCTTGCCGCGCAGCACGTACGACGCCCCGTCGGTGATCCAGGCGTGGAAGTAGACCGCGTCGGGGTTGTCGAGGCCCTGCTTGGAGAACTGGTGCGTGGAGTTGATCAGCACCGGTCGGTCGAGGTCGTAGTCGAAGCTGAGCTGGAGCGAGGCCCGGATCCGGCCCGACAGGTAGTCGTAGCCCTCGAGCAGGTCCTGCTCGGTGTGGATGTTGGGCGCGGTCTCGATCAGTCGCTCGGCCTCGGCGATCGCGTCGATGAAGGGTTGCGTGATGCGGGCCCTGTCGACGGCCTGGTCGGCCGCCTGGTCGGCCGCGTCGTCGCTGGTGTCAGCCATCAGTTCACCTTCTCGATGATGGTTTCCGCGTACTTGTTGAGGTGACGGATCTTGGTCTCCAAGGGCTCGGTGTCGTCGCCGACGATGTAGGGCACCCGGAATCCGACGATCACGTCGGTCACGCCCTTGTCCTCGAGGCGCTTGATCCCGTCGGGCGTGTAGGCGTCGTAGGAGATGACGTGGATCTCGAACTCGTCGGGGCCACGGGTGTCGCCCTCGGCCTTCCGGATCTCGGCGAGCCGGTCGAGCATCCGGTCGAGCTCCTCGCCGTCGCCGCCGGCGTGCATCCAGCCGTCGCCCTTGCGCACCGCCCGCTTGAGGGCCGCGTCGGAGTGACCGCCGACCAGCAACGGGACCGGCTTCGTCGGAGCGGGGCACTGCTGGAGCGGAGGGAAGGAGTAGAACTCGCCGTCGAAGCCGAAGAACTCCCCTGAGTTGAGCCCACGCAGGATGTCCATGCACTCGTCCATCCGCTTCCCGCGCCGCTCCCACGGCACGCCGAGGGCGAGGAAGTCGTCGGGCCACGGGCTCAGCCCGACGCCGAGGCCGAGCCGGTTGTCGCTGATCACCGCCAGCGAGGAGACCTGCTTGGCGAAGAGCACCGGCTGTCGCACCGGGAGCTTGTAGACGAACGGCGTCAGCCGGAGCGTGCTCGTCACCGCGAAGAGCTGGGCGCAGAGCACCGTGGCCTCGATGAACTCCTTCCCCTGCAGGAACTCCCGGTCGCCGGTGTCGGTGTAGGGATAGGTCGAGTCGGACTCCTCCGGATAGAGGATCGAGTCCGCGACCGTCATCGAGGTGTAGCCGGCCGCTTCGGCGGCTTGGGCGAGAGGCACGTAGTAGGCCGAGCGCGTCATCGCCTCGGCGTAGGTGAACCGCATGACCGTCACACTAGAACGTGTTCTAGAAATGTGCCAGAGTTCACACCATGGGACTTCCAACCGCTCGCCCCGACGGCCTCGACTCCCCGGCGACGGTCACGCTGATCAAGTACGGGTCCAAGATCAACACCCGGCTGTTCAGGCTGACCAACGGTCGCGTCGGCGGGAAGTGGCGGATCGGAGCGGGCTGGAAGAAGCCGGTCCCGGTCCTGCTGCTCGACCACGTCGGCCGCAAGAGCGGCGCCACCTTCACCGCTCCGCTGCTGTTCATGGCTGACGGTCCCCGGTTCGTGATTGTCGGCTCCCAGGGCGGACTGCCGAAGGACCCGCAGTGGGTGCGCAACCTCGTCGCCCAACCCGACACCACCGTGCACGTCCCCCGCCAGGGCCGGATCGCGGTCCGGGCCCGGATCGCCGACGAGACCGAGCGCGCCGAGCTGTGGCCGCGCCTGGTCGACCTGTACGCCGACTTCGCCACCTACGAGGCCTGGACCGACCGGGTGATCCCGGTGATCGTCCTGGAGCGCAGCGACGAGACCGCACCAGACCGCCGCGACACGACTGGAGAGAACGCATGATCGACATCGAGAGCCGCACCGAGATCACCGACGCCCTGATCCGCTACACCCTGGCCGTGGACCTGGGCACCTGGGACGACCTCGACACGGTCTTCACCCCCGACGCCCAGATCGACTACACCGAGTCGGGCGGGCTGTCGGCGACCTTCGCTGAGGTGAAGCCGTGGCTGGCCGAGAACCTGCCCGCGTTCTCCACCAAGCGGATGCACACCCTGGGCCAGGTGGCCTTCCGGGTGGACGGCTGGCCGGCCGACCAGGCTCAGGTGACGGCGTACTTCCACAACCCGATGCTGATCAGCGACGGGGCCGGCGGTGAACGGCTGGTCGAGGTCGGCGGTTTCTACCACCACACCTTCATCCGCACCGGGGTCGGCTGGCGCAGCGAGAAGCTGCACGAGCAGGTCGTCTGGACCCGCGGGTTCTGAGTGCGACGCTTCGCGGTCGCATGCGGGCTGGCTCCGGCCGCTCTGGCCCTGTCCGGGCTCGCCGCCTGCGGCGAGAGCGACGGTTCCGCGGCTCGCGACCCGCTCCCGTCCGTGGGACCGGTCCCTGACTCGTACCGCTTCGTGCTGGAGTCGTCGTGCGGCGAGCGCACCCTCATCGGCCGGTTCGACGTGGTCGTGCGCGACGGACGGGTCGCGTCCGTCGAGAGCCTCGACCCGACGTCGTCGTACCGACCCGACGTCACCGACGTGCCGACGCTGGCCGGACTCGCCGAGCTGGCGGAGTCCGCCGAGCCCGGGGCCGAGGTCGACCTGCAGCTCGATGAGGCCGATCTCCCCCGGTCCTTGTCGATCGACCACGACACCCGGGCGATGGATGACGAGGAGTGCTACGAAGTCAGCGACCTGGTGATCGCGCCCGCCTAGCGGCGCCGATCAGCCACATCCCGAGGAACACGACCGCCGTCGTAGCGAGGGCAACGGGCCACGCTGAGGATCCGCAGTCGACCTCGCCTCCCACGTGGTTCCAACAGGTCGGTGGGCTGCTGTCCTGGCCGCTGGCCGGGTCGAGCAGCAGGAACAGGACGACGCCGCCGAGAGCAGCCACGGCGACATCGCGAACGCGTGGACCAGTCACATCGGCCACCCCTCCCCCGACTGCGCCCCATGCCCAGCTCGGTCACTAGTTTCTTCCCATGGACTCGCCTCGCCAAGCCTCGTGGACGGGTCCGCTGCGACACCGCGACTTCCGGTTCCTCGTTGCCGGCGCCTCGGTGAGCTCGTTCGGGAACGCGATCACCCCGATCGCGCTCGCGTTCGCCGTCCTCGACCTGGGCGGCTCGGCCACCGAGCTCGGCCTGGTGGTGGCATCGTTCGCGGCGGCCGAGGTCACCACGACCCTGATCGGCGGCGTGCTCGGGGACCGGGTCTCACGCAAGCTGATGATGGAGGGCTCGGCCGCGGCGAGCGCCGTCGTCGAGGTCGCGATGGCACTGACGTTGCTCACCGACGTCGCGACCATCCCGATGCTGGCCGGGCTCGGCATGGTGACGGGTGTCCTGTCGGCACTCAGCCAGCCGTCGGCCCAGGCGATGACCCGACTGGTCGTCCCGGCCGACGACCTGGGTGACGCGGTGGCGGTCCGGGCCCTGTCCCAGCAGCTCGGCATGGTCGTCGGAGCGGTCGCCGGCGGCGTGCTCGTCGCCGTCGCCGGGGTCGGGTGGGCGGTGCTGATCGACGCCGCCACCTTCGCCTTCGCGGCGTTCGCCTACTCCCGGCTGCGGGTCGAGCACACCCGACCGGACGGCCCGCGACCGTCGATGCTGGCCGACCTCGGCGAGGGTGCTCGCGAGGTCCTGCGGCACACCTGGCTCTGGCTCCTCATCGGCCAGGCGCTGGTCTACCACCTGTTCTACGGCGGCGCTCAGAACGTCCTCGGACCCGTCGTGGTCGGGGAGGGCATCGGCCGCGGAGCCTGGGGCCTGGCGCTCGGGGCGATGATGACCGGGTTCGTCGCGGGCGGGCTGGTCTGCCTGCGCTGGCGACCCCGCCGAGCTCTGTTCGCGGGAGCGGTGATGCTGACGTTCACCTGCCTGTTCCCGTTGGCGATGGCGCTCTCGGACCAGCTGCCCGTGATCCTCGCCGGCGCGTTCCTCCACGGCCTCGGCCTGTCGATCTTCTCGGTCTTCTGGGACCTCTCGATCCAGCAGAAAATCCCGGAGGACAAGCTCGCCCGGGTCTACTCCTTCGACCTGGTCGGGTCGTTCGTCGCCCGCCCGATCGGGCTGGCGCTCACGGGCCCCGCCGCCGCAGCGGTCGGGGCCCGCACGTGGCTGCTCGTCGTGGCCGGCGCGCTTGCAGTCGTGGAGGTGGCCGCCCTCTTCTCACGCGACGTACGGCGCCTCGAGATAGCTGCGCCGACGGTCAGCGCCTGATCAGCGGCGAACCGCGCGAGCGACCTTCTTGACCGCGTCGGCGCCAGCCCCGACCCCGCGCGGGATCAGCCGCAACGGCTTGCGGTTCGCCAGGTCGAGGACCGAGTCGGCGATCCCCCAGGGGAGCTTGCCCTCGGACAGCTCGACCAGGGTCTCCAACGGCAGGCCGAGGGTCATGTCCTCCAGCTCCTGCCGCTCCTTCTCGGTCGCGACCGGCGGGAGCTGGCGCACGATCATCGCCTTGAACCCGCGCCCGGGCAGCGTCGTGGCCAGCTCGGCCACGGTGGACTGACGCGTGAAGGGCCGGACGGGCGTCGACGGATTCTGGTCGTTGGTCATGGGGTCTCCTGTCGGGGCTTCGGACCGCGGCGCGGCATCGCCGCAACGTACCGCGGATCCTCGATCCCGGTCGGCGATCGAGATCCGGGTGTAACTTTCGTCACGTCACCAGAAGGGGATCAGGCAATGACCGACTCACCGCTCATCAGCATCGGCCTCCCGATCGCTCTGGCCATCATCATGTTCGGCCTCGGGCTCGGCCTGACGGTCGGCGACTTCAAGGCGGTGGCCCGGAGCCCGCGGGCGGTGGTGGTCGCGCTGGTCATGCAGATCCTCGTCCTGCCCGCGATCGCCTTCGTTCTCGTCCTCGCCTTCGACATCGACCCGCTGCTCGCGGTCGGCGTGATGCTGCTGGCGTCGTCGCCGGGCGGTACGACGGCCAGCCTGATGAGCCACCTCTTCAAGGGCGACGTCGCACTGAACATCACGTTGACGGCCATCAACTCGGTGATCGCGGTGGTCACCATCCCGGTCATCACGAACCTCGCGATCAACCACTTCGAGGCGGACCAGGACCTCGGACTCCAGTTCGGCAAGATCCTGCAGGTCATCGCGATCGTCCTGATCCCCGTGGTGATCGGGATGTACGTCCGCTCACGCGCACTCGGGTTCGCCGTGCGGGCCGACCGTCCGGTCCGGATCTTCTCCATCACGGTCCTCGTGGTGGTCTCGATCGGCGCCATCCTCGGCGAGAAGGAGCACCTCGGCGACTACCTCCAGCAGGTGGGACTGCTGATGGCCCTCTTCTGCGTGCTGAACCTGACCCTCGGCTATCTGGCGGCCCGCACCCTGAAGCTGAGCGAGCGGCAGTCCATCGCGACCTCGTTCGAGATCGGCATCCACAACACCACCGTGGCGCTCACGATCGCCCTCAGCGTGCTCGACAACGAGGAGGTCGCGATCCCCATCGCCGTCTACTCGATCCTCATGTACCCGATCGCCGCAGCCTTCGGGGTGGCCATCACTCGCGTTCGCACACGCAGCGACGCCCCAGCGACCGCAGCGCCCTCAGGATCGGAGAAGTAGCTCGTGATCATCGTGTCGACCAACGACGTCCCCGGTGCCCGCATCACCCACACCTTCGGGGAGGTGTTCGGGCTCACCGTCCGGTCCCGCAACGTCGGTTCCAACATCGGGGCAGGGTTCAAGGCGCTCGCCGGCGGCGAGCTCAAGGGCATCACCCAGCTCCTCCAGGACTGCCGACGGGAGGCCCTGGCTCGGCTGGCGGCAGAAGCCGAGACCCGTGGCGCCAACGCCGTGGTCGCCTTCCGCTTCGAGACCACCGAGTTCGCCGGGACCGGCATCGAGGTGTGCGCCTACGGCACCGCCGTCAGCATCGAGCCGCTGGGCTGAAGGTCGGCTAGGCCTTGGTCGCCACCACGGTGTAGTTCTCGGCCTCGAGGCTGAACGTGCTCAGCTCCGTCCTGAGGCCGACCCGGTGCAGGTCGGCCTCGAGCTCGTCGTGCCGGTAGGGCCAGCACGACAGCAGCTCCGAGCGGACCAGCACCGACCCAGGCGGATCGACCTGCGCGACGGCGATCTCGATGTGGTGCTCGTCCTCCCACTGCGGCGCGATCTCCCAGCGGTAGACCAGGACGGCATCGCGGCCGTTCCGGCGGACCAGTCGGTCGCTGATGTCCAGCCGGGACCCTCGGGCCCGCACGAGCTCCCAGGTGCGGGAAGTGAGCACGAGACGGCCGCCAGGGCGCAGGAGCAGTGCCATCGCGGCCAGAGAAGCGAGCCTGCCGCTCGCACCCTCCGCGTGGTGCAGCGAGTTGCCGACGCAGAACACCAGGTCGAAGGTGGCGTCATCGAAGTGGTCGGGCAGCTCCTGCCACGCCGCCCGCACCGTCCGGACCCCTGCCCCGAACTCCTCCGAGAGCTCCGCGGTCCGACGCACCATCGCCTCGCTGGCGTCGGTCGCGACGACCTGCAGGCCACGACCGGCGAGACCGACGGCCAGCTGTCCCGTTCCGCAGGAACAATCGATAACACGAGCCTGCGACGGCAGATCGCTGATGAACTCGTCGAAGGAGGCCGCGAAGTCGGCCGGTGCCAGCTTCGCGTCCGAGATCAGCCACTCGTACACCTCGGCCAGCTCGCCGTAGCCACTCATGGCTCAGACCGTCTCCAGGACGAAGAACAGGAAGCAGATGAACGACTGGCCAGGCTCCAGGCCCGGGGGCAGAACATCCTGGGGTGTGTCCGGCGCAGGAGGCGGTTCGCTGACGGCCGTGATGCGGAAGCCGGCCTTCGCGAAGGAGTCCGACACGGCGCTCAGGGGTCGGTGCCAGAAGGTCAGCCACGTCACCTGACCGTCGAAGACGTAGTCCTCGGAGTACTTGGTCACCGCGAAGTAGTCGGCCTCGGGGTAGTTGATCGGGTACGCACAGGGGTGGTTCACCGAGACCAGGAGGCGCCCGCCCGGTTTCAGCACACGTCGCAGCTCAGCGAGGGGACCTTCCCAGTCCTCCAGGTAGTGGAGGACGAGGGAGGCGATGACCGCATCGAACTCGCCGGCGGCGAACGGCAACGGCTCGGCGAGGTCGGCTACGTGCAGGTCGGCATCCTCGCCCAGCCGCTGGCGGGCCAGGTCGACCATCGCGGCACTGGAGTCGACGCCCGTGACCACGGCTCCCCGTGCACGGAGAGCGGCCGTCAACGGCCCGGACCCGCACCCTGCGTCGAGAACCCGCTGGCCGGTGACCTCGCCGGCCAGGTCGAGCATCGCCGGGCGCTCGTAGTAGGCGTTGAAGAGACCGGACTCGTTCTCGGCCGAGTACGCCACGGCGAACTCGTCATAGTCGCTGGCAGTCACGCTTGGACACTATCGAGCCGTCAGCGGCGGGTGAAGGTCGCGACCCCGTCGGGCCGGCAGAAATGCAACGAGCCCCGACCGCCGAAGCGGTCGGGGCTCGTCTACGCGAAATCAGATCGCGCGGACGTTCTCAGCCTGCGGA
The DNA here is from genome assembly GCF_055391175.1 of Nocardioides sp. JCM 18999. NCBI lineage: Bacteria > Bacillati > Actinomycetota > Actinomycetes > Propionibacteriales > Nocardioidaceae > Nocardioides > Nocardioides sp. JCM 18999. The sequence continues at coordinate 1,273,894 of NZ_AP043887.1, read as the reverse complement.
CCCTTGGGGCCGGAAGCGAGGTCGAACTCGACCTTCTGGTTCTCGTCGAGCGACTTGAAGCCGTTGGTCTGGATCGCGGAGTAGTGAACGAACACGTCCTCGCCGCCGCCGTCCTGCGCGATGAAGCCGAAGCCCTTTTCAGCGTTGAACCACTTGACGGTTCCCTGAGCCATGATTGTTTCCTTTGTTCGTACCGGAGGGCACTGTGCCCTCTGGCTGCTGAAGACATCCCCGGTGCTGATGTCCAGCGAACCGAAAACCAGGAGAGTGAGATACAAACCGCGCATCTGTTGTGCGGCCAGGACGGCAACAGCCGCCCCTTCAACACCACCACGGTACGCCATCTAGGTCGACATCAACAGATCCACGCCCCGACAACCCCAGTGCAATGCGAGAGTTGAGGCGTGAGCCCGCGGATCGCCACCCCTTCCGACGCCGCCGTCGTCGCGACGCTGCTCGATTCCTTCAACCGCGAGTTCGACACACCGACGCCGGGGATCCCCGTCCTGACCGAGCGACTGAGCACCCACCTGGCCGGTCGGACGATGTTCGCCGTGCTGATCGGCGAGCCGGCCATCGGCGTCGCCCTGGTCTCGCTCCGCCCCACCGCTTGGTACGACGGCCCCGCGGCTCTGCTCGACGAGCTCTACGTCGACCCCGACCATCGCAACCGCGGACTCGGCACGATCCTGCTCGGCGCCGTCGAGGACGACGTACGGCGACGGGGCGGCGATGTCCTGGAGATCAATGTCGACGGGGAGGACGTCGATGCGCGCCGGTTCTACCTGCGACACGGCTACACCGACACCGAGCCGGGACAGAGCGAGCCGATGCTCTACTTCTTCAAGGAGTTCGGCGCGGGCACCCCCGAGTGAACCCGCTAGGTTGCCGCCCATGCCTGAGACCGGTGTCGTCGCGCTCAACCACGTCGGAGTGAGCGTCGCCGACCTCGCCCGCGCTCGTGCCTTCTGGATCGACGGCCTCGGCGCGATCGATCACGGCGGCTTCGGCTGGCCGGTCGGGACCGCTCCCGCCGACGAGTCCCTCGCCACCGAGGGCACCTCGGCCGAGGTCGTGCTGCTGCGCACCGACACCGCCTTCCTCGAGCTCTTCGCGTTCAGCACTCCCACCCCGGCCCAGCGCGCCTCGGACGCGCCCGGGGTGGCCGCGCTGACCTGGGCGGTCCCCGACGTCGCCGAGGTCCGAGCCCGACTGGGCCTCGACGACACCGCCCCGGTGATCTGCCCGGACGGGACACCGATCGAGCTGGTCACCGCCGAGCCCGGAAGCGCCGGCCTCGTCGGCGTCCGGCTCCGGGTGGCCGACGCCGGCACCCACCCGCTGCCGACGATCCCGGGCCCGGTCCGGGTCGAGCTCCAGAACGGCGGCTCTCAGGAGCCTGCCCGTCCGGTCGACCTGGGCGTCAACCACCTCTGCCTCGACGTCGCCGGGATCGCCGAGCTCCGGGCGGACCTGGACCGCGTGCGCTGGCACCACCCGGTCACCGAGTCCAGCGGCGGGATCGCCGCGGTCTGCTACGGCACCACCGACGACGGCGTCCTGGTGGAACTGCTGGAGAGCAGGAGCCCCGAGGCGTTCCTGGCCCGCTGCCGACTCACGGCGGGCACCTCTTCCACAACCGACTGAGCGGTGGCACCGTGAAGAGATGTCATTCGAGGTCTCCGGAGGTCTCTACGACCGGTTCATGGGTCGGTACACGGCCCAGCTCGCTCCCCTGCTCGCCACCGCCGCGGGGATCGCTCCCGGCATGCGGGTGGTCGACGTCGGGTGCGGGCCAGGTGGCCTGACTGCTGTCCTTGCGCAGCGGGTCGGATCGGCCGAGCTGGTGGCCGGGATCGACCCGAGCCCACCGTTCGTCGCAGCGTGCCGCGCAGCCCTCCCGGCCGCCGACGTCCGGCAGGGGTTCGCCGAGCAGCTGCCCTGGCCGGACGCCCACTTCGACGCCGCGCTGTCCTCGCTCGTGATCGGCTTCATGGACGACCCGCAGCGGGGCATGGCCGAGATGGTCCGCGTGACCGTCCCCGGCGGGACGATCGCGGCCTGCTTCTGGGACGTGCCCCGGCACGGGATGCTGGACCTGGCCGCCCGAGGGATCCGGTCGGTGCGTCCGGACGTCGAGCCGCACCCGCCGATCGTCGGGACCGCCCGGGCAGACATCCCGAACCTGATGCGCGCCGCCGGCCTGGACGTCGAGGCGTCCGGGGAGCTCGACGTCGTCGTCGACTACGCCGACGCGGACGACTTCTGGGAGCCGGTGAGCGTGGCGCCCGGGCCGATCGGGGAGGGTCTCGCCGCCCTCAGCGCCGACGAGCGGCGCCGGGTCGAGGAGTTCGTCCGCGCCGAGCTGCCCACGGGCGGGCCGTTCAGCCGTTCGGCCGTGGCGTGGTTCGCCGTCGGCCGACTCAGTGCGCCAGCTTGAGCCCGATCACGCAACCGATCAGGCCGGTGATGAGCAGGATCCGGACGAGGTTGACCGGCTCGCTCCCGCTGACCATGCCGAAACCGACGGTCAGCGCAGCACCGATCCCGACCCAGACGGCGTACGCCGTGCCGACCGGCAGGGTGCGCAGGGCATAGGCGAGGCCGCCCATGCTGAGGGCGAGTGCACCGGCGAACAGCACGGTGGGGCCGAGGCGGGAGAATCCCTCGGAACGACCGAGCGCGACGGCCCAGACGGCCTCGAGCGCTCCCGAGAGGACGAGGACGAACCAGCTCATGACGGACTCCTAGAAGGCCGTCTTGTCGCGCTCCGGGTACGGCTCCCTCGTCCGGTGAACCCGAGAATGAGTTCGCCCCCACGATCTCACCAGGGATCGCGGGGGCCAACTTCTAGTGGTACGTCGCCTTGACCGAGTCGCTGGTCGGGAGCGCCTGGCAGGCCAGCCGCAGGCCGTCGGCGAGGTCCTCCTCGTCGAGGACGTCGTTCTTCAGCATCTTGACGTCGCCGCTGAGCAGGCGGAAGGCGCAGGCACTGCACTCCCCCTCCTCGCACGAGTACGGCGCCTTGACGCCCTTGGACTCCAGGTGCCGGAGCATCGTGGTGTCGGCGGGCCAGTCGTCGAAGGTGTAGGTGGTGCCGTCCAGCTCGACCTCGAGCGCCGTCGGGCCCTGGGCCGGCCCCGGGACGGAGTCCGGCTCGGCCTCGGCCACGACGTGGTCCAACGCCTCGGCGACCGGTTCACCGAACGGGTTGCCGCCGAGGGAGACGAACTTCTCCTGGTGGCGACGTGCCCGCGGGAACTCCAGCTCCTTGAGCGCGTCCACGGTGGCCTTCATGAACGGGGCCGGACCGCAGACGAACGCGTCGAAGTCGAGGTACTGCGCGGCGAACGCCTTGAGCTGCGCCTGCGAGGGCAGGCCCTGCACGGACTCGAGCCAGTGCACCACCAGAAGCCGCTCGGGGTGCTCGGACGCCAGGGCGGTCCACTCGTCGGCGAAGATCACCGACGTCTCGTCGCGGTTGGCGTAGAAGACGACGACCCGACCGGTGCCGACCGCGAGCGCGTTGCGGGCGATCGAGATGATCGGGGTGACCCCCGAGCCGCCGCCGAAGAGCAGCAGGTCGGCGTCCAACGACGCCGGCGTGAAGATGCCGGCGGGCGGCAGGACCTGGAGCGAGTCACCGACCTTGAGCTCGGAGGTGAGCCAGCCCGAGGCGAAGCCGTCGACCGTCCGCTTGACCGTGACCGCGAGCGGGCCCGGCTCGTGCGGGCTCGACGACAGCGAGTAGCACCGAGCCGCGATACCGGTCTGGTCGCTGGGGATCCCGACGGTCAGGAACTGACCGGGGCGGTAGCCGAAGTCGGCTGCGTGCTCACCCGGATCCAGGACGATCGTGCGGGCGTCCACGGTCTCCTCGACGATGTCGAGGACGGTCAGCCGGTAGGACTGCTCAGTCAACACCTAATCCGATCGGGAGGGAGCCGTCGGCGACGGCTGCATTGATGGTTGCGGTCATTCTCGGGCAGGCCGCCTGGATGGACCGTCGGGGACCCTCGGGCACCCGCCGGGTGAGGTCGGGGCAGGCCTCCCGAGCCTCGGTCGTCCACTGCACCGAGGTCATGTGCTCGCTGTTCTTGCGGACACCGACCCGCGCCAGGCAGTCCAGGCAGGCGACCTCGGTCAGCCCGCTGGCGACGTACCGCTGCTGGTCGGCGAGTGTCTCAGCGCTCGTCGGCGCGAAGGAGGCCATGAGGGGTCACCGATCTCAGTGGCCGGAGATCTCGCCGGCCGCCGCCATCGCCTTGAGGTTCTCGGCGACCTCGGCCTGCCAGTACTCGTTGGCCTTGGTGGTGTCGACCTCGAACTCGAAGCGAGCGCCCATGTCCGGCTCCACGTCGGCGACGTCGACGTAGAACTGCTCGTACCAGCGACGCAGCTGGTAGACCGGCCCGTCCTCCTCGCACAGCAGCGGGTTCTGGACCGGCACCTTGTTCTGCCAGATGTGGACGTCCTGGAGGAACCCGGAGCCGAACATCTCGGAGTACTTCGAGGCGATGATCTCGATCGTGTCGTCGTCGAGGCCCTCGGGCTTCTTGACCGCCAGCCCGTACATCAGCGTGAACGAGTCGTTGCCGGTCGGGATGTGGCAGTTGACCAGGATGACCTCGGTGATGAAGCCCTTGTAGTCGACCTCGAGCCAGTTGATCATGTAGCTCGGGCCGTAGTACGTCGCCTCGGACTTGAGGATCAGGTCGGCCGAGCCGTAGCCGCCGGAGACGTCGGGGCGTCCCTTCGACTCCATGAACTGGGTCGCCTGGGTGCCCTCGAAGACGTTGCGGAACGACGTCGGGAACGCGCCGTGCACGTAGTAGAAGTGCGCCATGTCGACCACGTTGTCGACCAGCTCACGACAGTGCGAGCCCTCGATCGGGACGACGTGCCAGCGCCAGTCGGAGTAGAGCCCGTCGGCGATGCCGTCCAGCTCGGGCGGCAGGATGTCGTGATCGGCGGCCGAGCCCTCGGGGTCGTGCCAGATCATCAGCTGCCCGTTGCGCTCAGCGGTCTCGTAGCGCTGCGTGCGGGCACGCAGCGGGACACGCCGGGCGTACGGGATCTGCTTGCACTTGCCGTCGCCACCCCAGCGCCAGTCGTGGAAGGGGCAGCCGACCTCGTCACCCTTGACCGCGCCCTGGGTGAGGTCACCGCCCATGTGGCGGCAGTACCCGTCGAGCACGTTGAGCTTGCCCTGGGTGTCGGCCCAGACGACCAGCTTGGTGCCGAAACCCTGGACGGCGTGCGGCCTGCCGTCGCGGAAGGTCTCGGACAGGCCGAGGCAGTGCCATCCGCGGGCGAAGCGCACGGGCTGAGACCCGTGGTCGAGGCTGCGGGCCGGCGAAACTGAGACGTCGCTCATCGGATCTCCATCATGGACGGGAGGTAGAACTTGTTCTAGTTTTATCACATGCAGATCGCGTTGACACCTGCCCAGGAGAAACTCAAGGCAGAGTTGCAGGACTACTTCGCCCACCTTGTCACCCCCGAGATTCGCGCGGGATTGGCTTCCGCCACCGGCGAGTTCGGAGAGCGAGGTGTCTATCGCGATGTCATTCGCCAGATCGGGTCCGACGGCTGGCTCGGAATCGGCTGGCCGACCGAGTACGGCGGCCAGAACCGTTCCATGGTCGAGCAGCTGATCTTCACCGATGTCGCTGCCGTCGCCGGCGTGCCGATCCCCTATCTGACGCTCAACACCATTGGTCCAACGATCATGCGGTACGGGAGTGACGAGCAGAAGGAGTTCTTCCTGCCGAAGATCCTCTCCGGCGAGCTGCACTTCTCGATCGGCTACTCCGAGCCGGCCTCGGGCACCGACCTGGCCTCGCTCAAGACCCGCGCGACGCTCGACGAGGGCACCGGCGAGTGGGTGATCAACGGCCAGAAGATGTGGACCTCCCTGATCCAGTACGCCGACTGGATCTGGCTGGCCTGCCGCACCGAGCCCGACCAGCCGCGACACAAGGGCCTGTCGATGATCCTCGTCCCGGCGAACGCGGAGGGCTTCTCCTACACCCCCGTGCACACGGTGGCCGGGGTCGGCACGTCGGCGACGTACTACTCCGACATCCGGGTCCCCTACGAGAACCTGGTCGGCGAGCGCGGCGGCGGCTGGAAGCTGATGACCACCCAGCTCAACCGGGAGCGGGTCGCGCTGACCTCCTCGGCCGCGACCGTGCACTCGCTCCACCTGGTCCGCGAGTGGGCCACCGAGACCAAGCGCCCCGACGGCTCCCGCGTGATCGACGCCGAGTGGGTGCAGATCCTGCTCGGTCGCGCCCACGCCCGGGTCGAGGCCTCCACGCTGCTCAACTACAAGCTCGCCACCGAGATCGACACGATGTCGCCCGCCGACGCCTCGGCGACGAAGGTCTACGGCTCCGAGCTCAACACCGAGATCTACCGCACCCTGATGGAGATCGTCGGGCCGAACGCCCTCGGTGGCGGTCCCGCTGCCGTCCTGCACGGACGCCTGGAGCGCTACGCCCGCTCCTCGCTCGTGATGACGTTCGGCGGCGGCACCAACGAGATCCAGCGCGACATCATCGGCTACGTCGGCCTCGGCCTGCCCGCCGCGAAGCGCTGAGAAGGAGAGAGACCATGGACTTCAGCTTCAGCACCGAGGCCGACGAGGCCGCCACCCTGACCGCCGAGATCGTCACGGCGAAGGTCACGCCCGAACGCATCCGCGAGCTCGGCTCCCCCGCCACCGGCCGTTTCGACCGGGAGCTGTGGACGACGCTCGGCGAGGCCGGCCTGCTCGGCCTCAACCTGCCCGCCTCCCAGGGCGGCGCCGACCTCTCCCTGATCGAGACCGCCCGAGTGGTGGTCGAGCTCGGCCGCCTGGTCGCACCGCTGCCGGCGCCCACCCACATCGCCGCCGCAACCGTGCTCGCCGAGAGCGGGGATGCCTTCGCCGACCTGGTCACCGCCGCTGCCGACGGCGCGACGGTGCTCACCGTCGCGATCGCCGAGGAGCACGACGTCGACCCCACCTACCCCGAGACCTCGGCCACGCGAGCGGACGATGACTGGGTGCTCCAGGGTGCCAAGGTCCAGGTCCGGGCCGGACTGACGGCCGACGCCTTCCTGGTCACGGCCAGCACCGACACCGGCACCGCGGTCTTCCTGGTCCGGTCCGACGAGGCCGGCCTCAGCGTGACGGGTCAGCCGATCATGGACGGGGACGTCCTCGGCCTGCTCGACCTCGCCGGCGTCCGGATCCCGGGCGACCGCCTCGTCGGTACCGCCGACGGCGTGACCGCCGCGCGGCTGAGCCAGGTCGCCACCGCTCTGATCTGCGCCGAGCAGCTCGGCGTCTGCGAAGGCGCCCTGGCTCTCACGGCGACGTACGCGAAGGAGCGGGAGCAGTTCGACCGCCCGATCGCGACCTTCCAGGCCGTCTCCCAGCGGCTGGCCGACGGCTTCATCGACACCCTCGGGGCACGACTGACCCTGTGGCAGGCCGTCTGGCGGTTGAGCGAGGGACTGCCCGCGGCGGTCGAGGTCGCCACCGCCAAGCTCTGGGCCGCCGACGCGGGCCACCGACTGGCGCACACCACGGTCCACATCCACGGCGGCGTCGGGATCGACCTCGACGGGGTCGCGCACCGCTACTTCACGGGTGCCAAGCGGCTCGAGTTCACCGCCGGCGGCGCCACCGACCAGGCCCGCCGCATCGGTGCGGCCATCGCGAGCGGAGCGGTCCAGTGACCCAGCCGACCAGCACCCGCGCCGCGGTGGTCTCCTCCCCCGGCGGCCCGTTCACCCTGCAGGACATCCAGGTCGACGCCCCGCGCGCCGACGAGGTGCTGATCAGGATGGTCGCCACAGGGATCTGCCACACCGACCTGACGATCCGCTCCTTCCTGCCGGCCGAGATGTTCCCGAGCGTCTTCGGCCACGAGGGTGCGGGCGTCGTCGAGGCCGTCGGCGACGACGTCAACGGCATCGAGGTCGGCGACCACGTCGTGCTCAGCTACCGCTCCTGCCGGACCTGTGCCGCCTGCAAGGACGGCCGGGTGGCCTACTGCGAGAACACACTGATGCTCAACTACATGGGCATGCGCCTCGACGGCAGCACGTCACTGTCGGCCGACGGCTCGCCCGTGTTCGGCAACTTCTTCGGTCAGTCCAGCCTGGCCGGCTACGCGCTGGCGTACGCCGACAACTGCGTGGTGGTGGACAAGTCCCTGGACCTCGCTCGGATCGCGCCGTTCGGCTGCGGCTTCCAGACCGGCGCCGGGACCGTGCTCAACCTGATCCAGCCGGGTCCGGAGACGGCGCTCGCGGTCTTCGGCGTCGGTGCCGTCGGCCTGGCCGCCCTGGCGGCGGCGCAGAACAGCGGGGCCGGCACCCTGATCGCCGTCGACCCGAAGCCGGAGCGGCGCGAGCTCGCGGCCCGGTACGGCGCCATCGGGATCGACCCGATCAACGAGGACCCGGTCGCTCGGATCAAGGAGCTCACCGGCGGCGCCGGGGCGACCCACGCGATCGACACCACCGCGATCAGCGACGTGGTCCTGAACGCGCAGCGCTCGCTGCGCACCCAGGGCGAGCTGATCGCGTTGGGCCTGGGCGCGGCGGAGTACACGATCGACGCGATCGACCTGCTGCAGTCGGGCAAGACGATCCGGTCCTCGCTCGAGGGCGACTCGGACCCGAAGGTGATGGTCCCGGAGCTCCTGGCCCTCGCAGCCGCCGGGAAGTTCGACGTCGACCACCTGATCCAGACCTACTCCGTGGACCAGCTCGACGAGGCGTTCGAGGCGGCTCAGACAGGAACTGTGGTCAAACCCGTAATCCTCTGGTGATTTCGTCGTTGTCTTCTATGTGATCGCTGTCACTCATACGCTACGCTCCTCAAAACTGATACGTGTTCTAGTTTTGGAGAGTGGGATGACCCACGTCATGGGGACCAAGGCTGGCCGTCGAGGCCTCGCCGCAATGTCAATCGCCGCCGTACTGCTGCTCACAGGCTGTGGCTCCGCGCTCGATCCGAACACCGTCGCCGACGCGAACGGGAACCAGATCGGCGCCGGGACCGGGGACGGTTCGGGCGATGGCACCGGGGACGGCTCCGGCGTTCCGGGCGCGGGGACGGGTGACGGAACCGGGACCGGCACGGGAACGGGCACCGGGACCGGCACAGGTACCGGAACCGGCACGGGAACGGGCACCGGCACAGGTACCGGAACCGGTACGGGTACGGGAACGGGCACCGGGACCGGTACCGGTTCGGGCGTCAAGGGCGTCAAGGCCGGCTCCTGCGACGGGTTCAAGAACGGTCCCGGGATCACCGCGTCGACGATCACGATCAGCAACGCGAGCGACCTCTCGGGCCCGGTCCCCGGCCTCTTCCAGGCCGCGCAGGACGCGGTCCGCGCCTACATCCAGTACTTCAACTCCACCGACAACATCTGTGGCCGCAAGCTGGCTCTGGCCGGTTACGACAGCCGCACCGATGCCGGTGCGGACCAGCAGGCCTACGCCAACGCGTGCACCAGCTCCTTCGCGGCGGTCGGCTCGTTCAGCGCCTTCGACTCCGGGGGCGCCGCCACCGCCGAGAAGTGCGGCATCCCGGACATCCGAGCCACGATCATCACCGGCGCTCGGGCCAACTGCTCGAACTGCTTCGGCACCCAGGCGATCAACCCCAAGATCTTCCACAACGCGGTCTCGAACTACATCAAGTCCAAGGCTCCGGCCGGGGTGAAGAACGCGGCGATGCTCTACCTCAACGCCGGCGCCGCGGCCGAGAACGCGATCGCGCAGAAGAACGCCAACACCCGTGCCGGCATCACCTACACGGTCTTCCAGCCGATCGACGTCACCGAGTTCAACTACGCGCCCTACGTGCAGAACCTGCAGCGCAAGGGGGTCAAGGTCGTCCAGTTCCTCGGCGCCTACCAGCAGGCCGCCCGTCTCGCCGCGGCGATGAACCAGCAGGGCTACAAGCCGGACATCTACATCACCGACCTGTCGTCCTACGACCCGAAGTACGTCGAGGCGGCCGGCGCCGGTGGCGACGGGACCCGGCTGTTCACCTCGTTCGTCCCGTTCGAGGAGTCGGCGAGCAGCCCGGCCGAGAAGCTCTACCTGAAGTGGCTGAACCAGGTGAAGCCTGGCGCGACGCCCGACTTCTCCGGCATCTACGGCTGGTCCGCGGCCGAGCTCTTCGTCCAGCAGGCCAAGAAGCTCGGCGGGAACCTGACCCGAGCGAACCTGATCGCTGCGGTCAGGAAGGTGAACGGGTGGACGGGCAACGGCCTGCACTCGCCCATGCCCGTCGGGTCCAAGGGCACCGGCGACTGCTACCGCTGGCTGAAGCTCAGCGGCGGCAAGTGGGTTCCCGACGGTCCGACGAAGTACTCCTGCAGCGGATTGACCTCGGCGAAATGACCGCCTTCCTCGCCTTCACGATCGCCGGCATCATCACCGGAGCGGCGTACTCGATCGCCGCGTCGGGCCTGGTGCTCACCTACGCGACGACGCGCATCTTCAACATCGCGCACGGCGCGATGGGGATGGTGATGACGTTCGTCTACTGGGACTTCGCCTACCGCCAGGGGATTCCGACCTGGTTGTCCCTGGCTCTGGTGCTGCTCGTCGTCGCCCCCGCGATGGGCTGGTTCGTGCAGCGCTTCCTGATGCGTGGACTGGGTGAGGCACCCGTCCGGATCTCCCTGGTGGTCTCGGTCGGTCTCTTCGTCGGTCTGATCGGACTGGCACAGCAGGTCTGGCCCCCGGCGGCGCGGATCATCCAGCCGTTCTTCCCGAGCGTCTCGATCAAGCTCTTCGGCGTCGTCGTGACGGGCCACGACATGCTGATCGTCACGGTCGCCGCCCTGACGGCCGTGCTGCTCTACCTGCTGCTCGACCGCACCCGGATCGGCACCGCGATGCGGGCCTCGGTGGACAACGCCAGCCTGCTCGAGCTCTTCGGCGGGCGTCCCGAGGCGGTCGCGGCCCTGTCCTGGGCGATCGGCTCCTCCCTCGCCGCCCTGGCGGGGATCCTGATCGCTCCGACCATCGGCTCGCTCGACTACTACCAGCTGACGATGCTCGTGATCAACGCGTACGCCGCCGCCATGCTCGGCCGCCTGATCAACCTGCCGATGACCTTCGTCGGCGCGATGGCACTCGGCGTCATGCAGGCCTACGCCGTCGCCTACCTGCCGACGATCGGGTTCCTCTCGGGCCTGCGTGCCTGCGTCCCCGCGGCGTTCCTCCTGATCATCATCATCGCGCTGCCGACCGAACAGCTCCGGATCGGCCAGGTGAAGGGTCAGGTCTCGGTCAAGGTCCCGAAGCTCGGACGATCGCTGTGGGTCGGTGCCGCCGCCTGGGTGGCCACCCTGCTGGTCGTCGTCACGCTCTCCCCCGGCAACCTGTTGCTGGCCGGCGCGATGGCGACGTACGCGATCGTGATGCTCTCGATGGTGCTGCTCACCGGGTACGGCGGCTACCTCTCGCTCTCCCAGTACACGTTCGCGGGTGTCGGCGCCGTCGCCTACATCAAGCTGGACCAGCCGAACCTCGTCGGCCTCCTCGTCGCTGCCGTCCTCGCCGGGATCGTCGGGGCCCTGGTGGCGCTTCCGACGCTGCGCCTGACCGGCCTCTACCTGGCGCTGAGCACGCTCGCCTTCGCCGTGGTGATGGACAAGCTGGTCTTCCAGGCGCCGTTCGCGTTCGGCACGGCCGGCTTCCTGGACGCGCCCCGACTGACGGTGCTCGGGTCCGAGATCAGCAGCAACGTCGTCTACGTCATGCTGATGATCGGCTTCTTCCTGCTGGCGGGGATCCTCCTGCTCGCCGGTCGCCGTGGCCCCCTGGGTCGACTGCTGATCGCGATGCGCGACAGCCCGGCGGCGTGCAGCACGCTCGGCGCGGACCAGCGTTGGTTCCGGGTCGGCATCTTCGGCGCCTCGGCCGGCATCGCCGGCTTCGCCGGTGCCCTGCTCGCGGGGCTGCGCGGCAGTGTCTCGGCGGCGGAGTTCAACGTGCTGGCCAGCCTGCCCCTCCTCCTGGTCGCCGTCGTCTGCGGCGTCACCAGCGTCACCGGGGCCGCGCTCGGCGGCATCGTGCTCGCCGAGATGGGCGTCTTCGCCTCGAGCAACCCGAACCTCGCCGGCATGGTCTTCCTGGTGATCGGCTTCGGTGCGGTCGCCCTGGGTCGCAACCCCAACGGTCTGGCCAACTTCGGCTTCATCGGCGGCTCGTGGCTCTGGGGTCGGTTCGGAAGCAGGATCCCGCGACCGTTCGGGCGTGCCTACCAGGACGCGCACGAGGCTCCCGGCACTCCCCTCCCGGCCGCGGCGGACCAGGTGTCCGGCCAGGCACCGACCCACCCTGAGGCGGTGAACGTATGAGCATCCTGGACGTCGACCACGTCGTGGTCCGCTTCGGCGGCGTCACGGCGGTCAACGACTCGACCTACTCGATCGCCGAGTCGCAGATCACCGGCCTGATCGGGCCCAACGGTGCGGGCAAGACCACGTCGTTCAACGTGATCACCGGCTTGCAGAAGCCGACCCAGGGCACGGTCTGGTTCCGCGGGGAGGACATCTCGAAGCTGCCGGTGCACAAGCGGTCGCAGCTGGGCATCGCCCGCACCTTCCAACGCCTGGAGGCCTTCGGGTCTCTCACCGTGGCGGAGAACGTCAAGGTCGCCCGCGACATCCACGCCGGCTGGCGGGGCGTGTTCCGCTCCGCCGATGCCGACGTCCTCCCCGTGCTCGAGCGGGTCGGGATCGCCGGTTACGCCCAGGACCGCGCCGACTCGGTGCCGACCGGCGTGGCGCGGCTCCTGGAGCTGTCCCGGTGCCTGGTCCAGGACCCGAAGCTGCTGCTCCTGGACGAGCCCTCCTCCGGCTTGGACGAGTCCGAGACCGAGGACTTCGGCAAGCTCCTGCTGGAGCTGGCCGGTGAGGGTCGCGCCATCCTGATGGTGGAGCACGACATGGACCTGGTGATGTCGGTCTGCGACGAGATCCACGTCCTCGACTTCGGCAGCATCATCGCCACCGGCACCCCCGCCGAGATCCGGGAGAACCCCGAGGTCCAGGCGGCCTACCTTGGAGCGAGCGTCTGATGGTCCCGATCCTCGAACTCACCGACATCCACGCGGCCTACGGCCGGATCGAGGTCCTCCGTGGCGTCGACCTGACGGTCCCCCGCGGCGCCGTGATGGCGCTGCTCGGCCCCAACGGTGCGGGCAAGTCGACCCTGATCAAGGTGATCAGCGGCCAGATGAAGGCCACGGCCGGCGACGTGCACCTCGGCGGTGTCCACCTCACCAACCCGAAGCCCTCCGAGCTGGCCCGCCTCGGGCTGTGCACCGTGCCCGAGGGTCGCAGTGTCTTCCCGAACCTCACGGTCGAGGAGAACCTCGTCCTGATGTCGTACGCCGGGGTCTCGGCCGAGCTGGTCAAGGACACGGCCTTCACCTACTTCCCGCGGTTGGAGCAGCGTCGCAGCCAGCTCGCCGGGACCATGTCCGGCGGTGAGCAGCAGATGCTGGCGATGGCCCGCGCACTCGCCTCCGACCCGGCCCTGCTGCTGCTCGACGAGCTGTCGATGGGCCTGGCCCCGTTGATCGTCGAGGAGCTCTACGAGACCGTCGCCCAGATCGCGGCCACCGGCGTGGCGATCCTCTGCGTCGAGCAGTTCGCTCGGACCGCACTGGCCGTCTCCGACCACGCCGCCGTCATGGTCGGCGGTCGCATCGTTGCCACGGGTGAACCCGATGAGATCGGCCGGACCATGGCCGACGTCGTTCTAGGAGGTGCCGCATGAGGCGCTCGACAGCAGTCCTCGCCACGACCGCCGTCCTCGGCGTGTGCGTGCCCCTCGCCGCCTCGCCGACGGCCCACGCCGAGGACGCGGCCACGACCAGCGCGCCGGCGTACGGCGGCTATCAGGCCGACGCCGAGGCCACCCCGGTCCGGATCGAGATCTACGAGCCGACCATCCCGATCCCGGTCAACCCCGGTGAGCCCGAGCTCGAGCTCGACCTCTCCTACACCCGGGTGCACAGCCAGGTCGGCACCCAGCAGAGCCTCGGCAGCTGGATGTGGCCCGGCGACTCGGTCGGTCAGGGACTGGCGACGTTCGGCGGCCAGCTCGGCCTGCCGCCGGAGCTGCTCGCGGGCGGCTACCCCGTCCAGGTCAACGCCCAGTTCCCCGGGGACGTGACCGATCAGCGCCAGGAGCCGCTGCCCGGCCTCGTGATGCGGGCGCAGGCGAGCGAGAAGGAGATCCGCGCCCAGGCCGGCTTCGCCACCGACGGTGACGTCAGCGAGGGCGAGGCTCCCGCCGGGACCGCGACCCCGCCGTCGGCCACCGACCAGCTCAAGAACCTCCCGCTGCTGGGCCAGGTGCTCGGTGGCTCCTCGAAGAGCACCGCCGCCGACCCGACGGTGCCGGGCATCCCCACGCAGTTCACCGGCCTGATCAAGCTGGGCGGCGCGAGCTCGACCAGTCGGGTCACGCTCGGCGACAAGGAGGTCACCACGGTGGCCCGCAGCGCGCTCGGCGAGGTCTCGCTGCTCGGTGGCGTGATCAAGCTCGACGGTCTCACCGCCACCGCGCGGAACACCTCGAACGGCACCTCCTCGACCAGCAGCGCCTCCACCGACGTCGGTGCCGTCTACCTGATGGGCCAGAAGCTGGCCTTCAACGAGGAGGGCTTCGTCGCGGCCGGCCAGAAGTTCGCGATCCCCGGCCTGCCCGCCCAGGCCACCGACCTGCTCAAGACGCTCGGCATCACGTTGAAGCTCGTCGACGCCACCCACAGCACCAAGGGCTCCACGGCCACCGCGGAGTCCAAGGGCCTCGTGCTCGGGGTCGACGTGGGCGCGCTCAAGAAGCTGCTCCAGCTCGACCCGCTGATCGCCGCGATCCGGAACCTGACGGGCATGTTCCCCGAACAGCTCCAGCAGCTCGGCTCGCTGATCGACACCGCCACCCACCTGTCCCCGAAGATCGTGGTCCGGCTCGGCAACGCCTCGGCGTCGACCCAGACGGTGCCGCAGATGGACTTCGGTTCGGGCGGGACGCCGACCACGGCCGGCTCCGACACCTCGACCGGCACCCCGTCGGCGGTCTCCGGCCCGCCGGCCGGTGGCACGGGCGTGACCACCCTGCCGACGAGCACCGGCGGCGACCTGCCGACGTCGCCCGGCCTGACCACGGGCGGGTTGGGGCCCAACACGAAGGTCTCGGCCACGCCCGGCCTTCCCCCGTTGAACAGCGTCCCCGGCCTGATCTTCTGGGGTGGCCTGGCGGCTGCTGCGCTCGCGGGAGTCTGGCTGCGCCGGATCGGCCTGATCGCCCTGGGTGGCGGCGCCACCTGTGCCCACGGCTGCGAGAGCGGCCTCCCCGACCTTCGTGCTCTCTGAGCACATCCAGCGCGTGCTCTCTGAGCACCTTCGACTAGGAGAATCCAGTGACCACCACCCCCCTCGGTGACCCGAACCCGCTGACCCAGGAGATCCCGCCGCTGCCGCCGGTGGCTCCGCCGGCGCCGGCGCCGGAGAAGCTCACCCTGCTCCCCCGCGCCCGCACCGCCGGGAGCCGGGACGGCGCGGCACCGCTGAAGGACAACGGCTACAAGACCCTCCAGCTGGTGCTCTTCTGGGCCGGCGCGATCCTGCTTCCCACCGGCCTGGTCGTGATCCTGCTCGGTTGGTACGGCGCCGCCCACACGCCCTACCAGTACGACCAGCTCTCCTACCTGGTCTCCGGTGGCCTCCTCGGCCTCGGCCTGACCTTCTGCGGCGGGTTCCTGTACTTCGGCGCCTGGTTGGCCCGGATGACGACCGACCAGCAGATCGCCTCGCGTCGGCTCAGCGACACCCTGCTGCAGCTGGCCGAGGTCACCTCCCGCGCCGCGGCCCAGGCCGAGCCGGAGCGCCAGCTGATCGTGGTGGCCGGTGCCGGCACCACGATGCACCGCCGGGACTGCCCTCTCGTCGCGCACCGTGACGACCTGACCGCCGTCGGTGACGAGGCCGCCGCCCGGCTGGCTCCCTGCCGGATCTGCAACCCCTGACACCACCGAAGAGGGGCCCCACGCCACTGGCGTGGGGCCCCTCTTCGGTGCTGGTTCAGCCCAGCGAGTTGAGCCGCTTGACGGTGGCCTCGTACTCGGCGATCAGCTCGCGCATGACCTGCTCGACCGGCTTGACCTCGTTCATCCGGCCGACGATCTGACCGACCGGCATCGACACCACGTCGGGGTCGCCGGCGGCGTTGATCCGGTTGTGCGCGTCGGAGACGAGCAGGTTCTGCAGCGGCATCGGCAGAGCTGCGGGAGCACCTTCCTCGGCCCAGGCGTCGGACCACTTGGACTTGAGCAGGCGCGCCGGCTTGCCGGTGTAGATCTTCGCCCGGACCGTGTCCGAGGACGTCGCGCGGGTGAAGGCCGTGACCCAGCCGGCGTGCGAGTTGAGGGTCTGGTACTCCTCGGTGGACAGCCACAGCGAGCCCGTCCATGCGCCCTGGGCGCCGAGCGCGAGCGCGGCGGCCAGCTGACGACCGGAGCCGATACCGCCGGCGGCGAGGACCGGGACACCCGGTCCGACCGCGTCGACGATGTCGGGCACGAGCACCATGGTGGCGACCTCACCGGTGTGGCCACCGGCCTCGTAGCCCTGGGCGACGATGATGTCGACACCGTTGGAGACGTGCGAGGCGGCGTGCTTGGCAGCACCCGCGAGAGCGGCCACCTTCACCCCGGCGGCGTGCGCCTGCTCGATCACGTCGGCCGGCGGCGTCCCCAACGCGTTCGCGATCAGCACCGGGCGGTGCTGCAGGGCGACGTCGACGTGCGAGCGCGCCATCGAGTGCAGCCAGCCGAGGACACCCTCGCGGCCCTCACCCTCGGGAAGCGGCGGGATCCCCAGCTTGAGCAGGGTCTCGTCGACGAACTTCTTGTGCTCCTCGGGGATGTACGACGACAGGTCGGTCGAGGTGCCCTCGGTCGGGACGGTCATCGGCATCACGACGTCGACGCCGTACGGCTTGCCGTCGGTGTTGTCGTCGAGCCAGGTCAGGGTCTCGTCGAGCTCGGCGGAGTCGTTGAACCGGACGGCGCCGAGGACACCCAGGCCGCCCATCCGCGACACGGCCGCGGCGACGTGCTGGGAGGGGGTGAACGCGAAGATCGGGTATTCGATCCCGAACAGTTCGCAGATGTCGGTGCGCATCAGACGGGTGCTCCTGTCGTGGTGATCGCAGCCAGGGCGAGCTCCTTGGCGGCGGGGTACTGGGCCTTTCCGGTGGCGTTGCGCGGCACCTCGTCGACGACGGCGAGGAAACGGGGCAACTTGTAGCCGGACAGGTGGGTGCGCAGGAAGGTGCGCAGCTCGTCGAGCTCGACGGTCGTGCCCTCGCGGGGCTGGACGACGGCGGCGACGGTCTGGCCGTACTTCTCGTCGGGCAGCCCGACCACGAGCGCGTCGTAGACGTCGGGGTGGAACTTGATCGCGGCCTCGACCTCTTCGGGGTAGACCTTCTCGCCACCGGTGTTGATGCAGTTCGAACCGCGGCCGAGCAGCGTCAGGCGCCCCTCACCCTCGATCCGAGCCATGTCGCCGGGGATCGAGTAACGGACCCCGTCGATCTCGAGGAACGTCTTGGCCGACTTCGCCGGGTCCTTGTAGTAGCCGACCGGGACGTGGCCCTTGCGGGCGGTGCGACCGACCTGGCCGATGTTGGCCGGGTCGTTCAGGTCGATCGGGTGGTTGTCGTCACCGATCACCGCAGTGTCGGGTCCGGCCGTGATCACCGGGCCGTCGGTCGAGAGCGCGCTGGCGTCCTGCAGGCCGGTGCCCTGGAAGCCGGTCTCGGTCGAACCGACGGAGTCGGTGAAGACGGCGTTCGGGAAGGCGGCCATCCAACGGGCCTTGACCGGCTTGGAGAAGATCGCGGCGCTCGAGGCGATCGCGAACAGGGTCGAGCCGTCGAAGCCGTGCTCGTCGTAGGCGTCGATCAGCGGGAGGGCCATCGCGTCGCCGGTCATGAACAGCATCTGGACGCCGTACTTGTCGATCAGCTCCCAGGTCCGGACCGGGTCGAACTTGGGCTCGAGGATCGTGACCTGGCCGGCGAAGAGGTGCATCAGGAGGCTGGCCTGCGCGCCGCCGTGCATCAGCGGGCTGAGCGGCAGGGTGATGAGCTTGTCGTCGTGCGCCTTCTTGGACTGGTCGTACTCCTCCAGCGGGACACCCGTCATGAAGTCGATACCGCCGCCGAGCACGCGCCAGAAGTCCTCGTGGCGCCACATGACGCCCTTCGGGAAGCCCGTGGTGCCGCCGGTGTAGATGATGTGGATGTCATCGGCGCTGCGCGGGCCGAAGTCGCGAGCGTCGGACTGCCCCGCGACGGCGTCGGCGAGCAGCACGCCGCCGTACGACTTGATCGTGGCGAGCTCGGCCTCGCCGACCTCGTCGATCTCGTTCGGGACAGCGACGATGGTCCGGAGGCGGTCGAACTTCGGCGCCACCTCGCTCACCAGGTCGCCGTAGATCTCGTCGTGCACCAGGCCGACGAGCTCGGCGTTGTCGAAGATGTACTCCAGCTCTCCGGCGACGTAGCGGTAGTTGATGTTGATCGCCGTCGCGCGCACCTTGAAGATCGCCATCAGGGCGATCACGT
Organism: Nocardioides sp. JCM 18999; assembly: GCF_055391175.1. Lineage (NCBI taxonomy): Bacteria > Bacillati > Actinomycetota > Actinomycetes > Propionibacteriales > Nocardioidaceae > Nocardioides > Nocardioides sp. JCM 18999. The sequence goes on along the minus strand of NZ_AP043887.1, from coordinate 1,255,216 downwards.
GCTCGGCTGAGTTCTTGGAGTAGAGACCGACGTGGTCTCCCACACCGATGCCTTGAGCGGCGAAGTAGTGGGCCAACTTGTTGGCCTCGGCCTCCAGCTCGGCGAAGGTCACCGTGTGGTCCCCCACCTGGACGGCGGCATTGTCAGGAGCCGCGTCGACGGCGTGCTCGAAGAGATCGGCAATGTTCAGGGCCATGACCGCGAGACTAGAACACGTTTCAGTTTTTCGCTACCGTCTTGGGTATGTCCACCACTGATGTTGCTCAGCCCGAGGCCACGCCGGACCACGTTCCCCACGCCCTCGTCGAGGTCGACGGTCACAAGCTGATCGTCACCATGAACCGCCCCGAGTCCCGCAACGCCCTGTCGGGCGAGATGCTCTCGATCATGGAGTCCGCCTGGGACCGGGCCAACAGCGATCCCGAGATCCGGGTCGTCATCCTCACCGGGGCCGGCGGCTACTTCTGCGCGGGCGCCGACCTGAAGTCGATGAACAAGCGGCCGCCGTCGGAGAGCTTCGAGTCCGGCGAGTACGACCCGACCGTGATCAAGGGCCTGCTCAAGGGCTTCCGGCTGACCAAGCCGCTGATCGCGGCGGTCGAGGGTCCGGCCATCGCCGGTGGCACCGAGATCCTCCAGGGCACCGACATCCGGGTCGCCGGCGAGTCCGCGAAGTTCGGTGTCGCCGAGGCGCGCTGGTCGCTCTACCCGATGGGTGGCTCCGCGGTCCGGCTCCCCCGCCAGATCCCCTACACGGTGGCGGCTGAGCTGCTGCTGACCGGTCGCACCCTGCTCGCCCCGGAGGCGAAGGAGCTCGGCCTGATCGGCCACGTCGTTCCCGACGGCGAGGCACTCACCAAGGCGCACGAGATCGCCGACATGATCGCGGCCAACGGCCCGATCGCCGTCCAGGCCATCCTCAAGACGATGCGCGACTCCGAGGGCAAGCACGAGAACGACGCCTGGGCCGACGACGCCAAGGTCGGCGCCGCAGTGTTCAAGAGCAACGACGCCAAGGAGGGCCCCCGCGCCTTCGCGGAGAAGCGGAAGCCGAACTTCACCGCTTCCTGACCCGCCGAGGTGGCCCGTCCCGGAGCTCCGGGCGGGCCACCTCGAGGTGCTACTTGACCTTCCCGAAGCGGATCGACTTCACCTTCGGCTTGTAGCCGGCGCGACTGAAGGTGACCTTGGCGATCAGCGTGTGCCCCTTCGCGCTGGCCGGCAGCTTGTAGGCCTTCCCCGTCTTGACGACCTTGCCGTCGAGCAGCCACTGGTAGCTGACCTTGAGGCGGTACTTCGCGGCCGAGGGCTTGGCACCGGCGATCGAGACCTTCTTGCCGTGCTTGGCGGTGCCGTGCTTCTTGCCGTAGGACTTGATCCACGACTTCGGGATCGTCGCCAGGCGCGGGGTGCAGGTCGCGGGGTTGCCGACCTGCCCGATGTATCCCCGACCGGACCACGCGATGTACCCCGGCAGGGTGGCCGACATCCGCACGAAGAGGTGCTTGGCGACCAACGAGCCACCCGGGGTGTAGCTCGCCCGGGTCGCGCCCGCGATGGTGTGGACCGTCGTGCTGCTGCCGATCACGCTGCTGTCGGCCCACAACCACTGGTAGCTCAGGTGGGCGCTCGACGGACTGAACGGCGTCGGCTTCGCGGTCGTGGTGTGCCCGGCGCACGGCAGGTAGCCGACCGACCCGGTGGTGCTCTGGGTGAACCGCGCCTGGGCGTTGGTCACGGGCGGCTCCAGCGTCGGGCTGAAGGTCAGGTTGGCGGAGCCGACAGTCAGCTTGGTGGCCTCGGCGAAGCTGGTCGTCACCGTGTACTTCGATCCGTCGAGCTTGAGGTACGCCGGATCGTCGGCGAAGTCGTAGCCGGGCTGGTCCGACAGGTAGTAGACGACGACCGCGTAGGTCCCCGTCGACGCCGACATCGAGTAGCTGCCGAGACTGTCGGTGAAGTCGCTGGCGGCCGGATCCGAGGAGCTGTTGACGCAGTCCGCTGCGCACAGCAACACCTGGAGGTCGTCGGCCGCGACGACCGGTGAGCCCAGCTTGACCGTGCCGCTCACCGTCACCGTCGCCGCCTCGGCCGGTGCGACCGCGACCGCGGTCATCGCCAGAACGGCCGAGGCGGTCAGGGCCGCTGTCGTCGTACGCCGGAAGTTGATCCCCACAGGTGTGTCTCCGTTCCCGAGGACCGAGCCCGATGCCCGGTTCTTTACGTTGAGAACGAGACCACACCTGCGGGGTTATCGACCACCTTTTCAGGAGAACTGGGCGCGCAACGCCTTCTTGTCGGGCTTCCCGAGCGCGGTCATGGGGATGGCGTCGGCAGCGACGATCCGCTTGGGGACCTGGACCGAGCCCTTCTTGTCCTTGACCAGCGCCTGCAGGTCCTCGACCAGCGCGTCGCTCAGGTCCGCACCGTCACGGAGCACGACGACGGCGGTGACGGTCTCGCCCCAGTGCTCGTCCGGGGTGCCGATCACGCTGACCTGGCCGACCGCGGCATGGGTCGCGATCACGTCCTCGACCTCGCGGGGGAAGACGTTGAAGCCGCCCGTCACGATCATGTCCTTGGTCCGGTCGACGATGTACCAGAAGCCGTCGGCGTCGGCCTTGGCCACGTCACCCGTGCGCAGCCAGCCGTCGCGGAACGTCTCCGCGGTGACCTCGGGCAGGTTCCAGTAGCCGCCTGCCAGCAGGGGGCCGGCGACACAGATCTCACCGGGCTCGCCGACGCCGACCTCGTTGCCCTCGGGGTCGAGCAGGGCAGCACGGATGAACGCCGACGGCCGCCCGCAGGAGGTCAGCCGCTCGGGCGTGTGGTCGGCCTTGCCGAGGTAGGAGATCACCATCGGGGACTCCGACTGGCCGTAGTACTGGGCGAAGATCGGGCCGAACCGGTCGATCGCCTCGGCCAGTCGAACCGGGTTGATCGACGCGGCGCCGTAGTACACGGTCTCGAGCGACGACAGGTCGCGGGTGCGTGAATCGGGGTGGTCCAGCAACGCGTAGAGCATCGTCGGCACGACCATGAGCGAGTTGATCCGCTCCCCCTCGATGATCCGGAGCACGTCGGCCGGGTCGAACTTCGACTGCACGAAGAGCGTGCCGCCCTTGAGCACGACGGGCACGAAGAACGCGGCGCCGGCGTGCGAGAGCGGGGTGCACATCAGGAAGCGCGGCTCGGTCGGCCACTCCCACTCGGCGAGCTGGATCTGCGCCATCGTCGCCATCGTCTGCGCCGTGCCGATGACGCCCTTCGGCTTGCCGGTGGTGCCGCCGGTGTAGGCGATCGACACCACGTGGTCGGGGGCCAGCAGGCGGGCCTCGACCGGGGCCGGGGTGAACGTCGCGGCGAGCTCGATCAGGTCGGTTCCGACGGCCTCGAGTCCGGCCGGGACCGGACCGATGGTGAGGACCTGCTTGAGGCCGGGGCACCGCTCCAGCAGGTCGATCGCACGAGCCGCGAACACCGGGTCGACGATCAGCGCGGTGATGCCGGCGTCGTTGATCACGTAGGCGTGGTCGTCGAGGGACCCCATCGGGTGCAGGGCGCTGCGCTGGAAGCCCTGGGTCTGACCGGCGCCGAGGATGAAGAGCACCTCGGGACGGTTGGGCGCGAGCAGCGCCGAGGCCGATCCGGTGCCGACACCGTGCGCCTCGAACGCCTGGATGTACTGGCTGATCCGATCGGCGACCTGGCCGCCGGTCAGGGTGACGTCCCCGAGGTGGATGACGGGACGGTCGCGGTGACGCTTGAGGGCGGCGGCCATCAGGTGGCCGTTGTGGGTGCCCCAGCGCAGGGTGTCGTTCATCAGTTGGCTCCAGTCTCGTCGGTCTCAGCGCGGGCCCGGTAGGCATCGCGCGGAATGAAGGGGTTGGGACGGGGTTCGGGCAACGCGTCGCCGCCGACCTCGGCAGCCTGCTTGGCGGCCTCGATCTGCTCGCGCGCCCAGCGCGGAAGGATCATGATCGCCTCGGCCTCGACACAGACCTCGCGGTCCTCGCCCTCGCCGATCACCGACCAGGCCCGCACCAGCGTCTTGACCCCGACGCTCGGCTCCGCCTTCGCCTCGAACCGGATCGGACCCAACGGGGTCGGCCGGAGGTAGCGCAGGCTGAGCTTGCCGGTCATCCCGGGCGCACCGACCGCGGAGGCGGCCTCCCCGACCATCTGGTCGAGCAGCAGCGAGCTGACCCCGCCGTGCACCATCCCCGGGGGGCCCTCGAAACGGGCACCCAGCACGGTCTCGGCCCAGACCAGGCCGTCGGGCTCCTTGACCGTCACCAGCGGCGGCGACATGGCGTTGCGCAGCCCGACGACCGGGTTGCCCCAGGCACGCCCTCGGCCCTGGCTGATCCTGACGCCGAAGGCGCCGGGCAGCTGCTTGACCCGCAGCCGCTCGGTGAGCACCTCGATCTCCTTGCGGACCGACTCCATCTCCTCGGGGTCGACCTCGGAGCGGATCACCGCATCGATCAGCTCGCGCACGCTCTCAGCAAGGGGCCCGACCACGGCGGCCTGCCGGGCGACCTCCTCCGGGCTGGCGTCGTCACGGGTGTAGCCGGTCTTCATCGACGCGTAGGGATCACTCATCGGGCTACCTCCGGGCGGATCGGGATCGGGACGCCGTACACGTGGTCGGGATCGAGGTGGCAGTGCGTGCCCGGGTAGATCGTCGACATGCACACGTTGCAGTGGATGCAGGCCGAGCGCGTCCCGCGATCGGCGGCGATCCGGTTGACCAGGTCGGGCTCGCGCAGCAGGGCGCGCCCCATGGCGACGAACTCGAACCCTTCGTCCATCGCCGTCTCCATCGCCGGCAGGTCGGTGATCCCGCCGAGCAGGATGAGCGGCAGGTCGACGGCGGCGCGGAACTGGCGCGCGTACTCGAGGAAGTACAGCGGCTCCCACGGGTAGGCCTTGAAGAAGCCCTTCCCGACCGCCTTCATCCCGACCCGGATCACGCCGGGCAGCGGCATCCGCTCGGCCATCTCGGCCACCGGGGCGTCACCCCGGAAGAGGTACATCGGGTTCATCAGGCTCGACCCGCCGGTCAGCTCGATCGCGTCGAGGTGCCCGTCGCGCTCGAGGGTCTGGGCGAACGGGATCGAGTCGACCAGGTCGAACCCGCCTTTGTAGCCGTCGCGCATGTTGAGCTTGGCGGTGACAGCGATCCGGCCCTGCGCCGCCTCGTGCACGGCGGCCAGGATCCGCCGCGGGAAGTCGGCCCGGTTCACCAGCGATCCACCGAACTCGTCGCGGCGCTTGTTCAGCTTGGGGCTGAGGAACGCGCTGGCGAGGTAGTTGTGCCCGAGGTGCACCTCGACGGCATCGAAGCCGACCTCGATCGCCATCCGGGTCGCGGCACCGTGCGCGGCGACGACCCGGTCGATGTCGTCGTGCGTCGCGGCTCGGTTGAACTTGAGCGAGAGCGGGTTGAAGCTCCGGCTCGGCGCGAGTGACGGCACCCCGTTGGAGGCGGCGTTGGCCACCGGACCGGCGTGGCCGATCTGGGCGCTGACCTTGGCCCCTGCCCCGTGCATGGCGTCGGTCAGCTTCCGTAGTCCCGGGAGCGCGTCGGAGCGCCACCAGATCTGGTCGGCGTGGGTGCGCCCGTCGGGAGCGACGGCGAGGTAGGCGACCGTGGTCATCCCGACCCCGCCCTCGGCCACGGCGAGGTGGTAGTCGATCAGCCGGTCGCTGGCCAGCGCCTCGGGGCAGGCGCCTTCGAACGTGGCGGCCTTGATCACCCGGTTGCGCAGGGTGATCGGACCCAGCTGCGCGGGCGCGAGCGGATCGGGAGCTGTCACGCGAGGACCTCGGCGACCCGGCGGATCTCGTCGGCCGAGCGGAAGCTGAGCAGCAGCGTGGTCACGCCGGTCTCCTCCCACTGGGCGACCTTCTCCTTGACCTCACCGATCGTGCCGACGATGTGCATGTCGTCGACGAGCTCGGTGGGGATCAGGCCGACCGCCTCGTCCTTGCGGCCGCCGAGGTAGAGCTCCTGCACCTTGTCGGCCAGGGCGCCGTGGCCCATCCGGGTGAAGACCTCCTTGTGGAAGTTCGCGTCCTTGGCCCCCATCCCACCCATGTAGAGCGCGACGTAGTGCTTCATCGTGTCGAGCACCTGCTGCTTCTGCTCGGCGTTCTCGACGATCTGGAGGTGACAGGTCGCGGCGATCTCGAAGTCGGCGCGGGTGCGTCGGGCGCCCGGGCGGGCGAAGCCCTCGTCCAGCCACGGCTGGTACATCGCCGCACTGTTGGGGGTGTAGAAGATCGGGATCCACCCGTCGGCGATCTCGGCGGTCTGGGCCACGTTCTTGGGACCCTCGGCGCCCAGCCAGATCGGCAGGTCCGCTCGCAGCGGGTGCACGATCGGCTTGAGCGGCTTGCCGAGACCGACCGAGCCGGGGCCGTTGAACGGCAGCGGGTAGTGCGGACCGTCGTTGGTCACCTTGTCCTCGCGGGCGAGGACCTTGCGCACGATCTCGACGACCTCGCGGGTGCGGGCCAGCGGCTTGCCGAACGGCTGGCCGTACCACCCCTCGACCACCTGCGGTCCGCTGACGCCCATGCCGAGGATCGCCCGACCACCGGTGAGGTGGTCCAGGGTCAGCGCGTGCATCGCGATCGAGGTGGGCGCACGGCCCGACATCTGGACGATGGAGGTGCCGAGCCGGACCCGAGAGGTCTGGCTGCCCCACCAGGCCAGCGGGGTGAACGCGTCACTCCCCCACGCCTCGGCGGTGAAGATCGCGTCGAAGCCCGATTCCTCAGCGGCGGCCACGAGCTCGCCGACTCCGGTGGGCGGCTGCGCGCCCCAGTAACCCAGCTGTAGACCCAGTTTCACGCGAGCTCCTTTGCCACGAATGCTTGCTGGCAATACTAGAACGTGTTTCACTTTCTGTCATGGCCCGAACCTTGTCGGCACCTGTCACGGTTGCCTTCGACTACACCCGATCGGTCGGCCCCGTGCTCGGCCACTTCCTCACCGGACTCCGCGACGGCTACTTCACCGGCGCTCGTCTGGCCGATGGCCGCGTCGCCGTCCCGCCGCCGGAGTTCGACCCCGGCACGCACGCCGCGGTGACCGACTTCGTCGACCTGCCCGACACCGGCGTGGTCACGTCGTGGACCTGGGTGAGCGAGCCGGTCGACGGCCAGCCCTTCAGCCGCCCCTTCGCGTTCGCGCTGATCCAGCTCGACGGCGCCGACACCTCGCTGCTGCACGCCGTCGACGTCGCCTCGGCCGCCGAGATGAGCACCGGCATGCGGGTGCGCGCCCGTTGGAACGACGAGCGCACCGGCTCGGTCACCGACCTGGTCTTCGAGCCCAGCGACGGCAACGACCTGCCCGCGGTCAGGCTCTCCAGCGACGAGGAGCCGGTCACCCGGATCGTCACGCCGACCAGCCTGGACTACAACTACGCCGCCTCCCCCGAGGAGTCCGCCTTCTTCCGGGGCCTCGCCGAGGGCCGGATCGTCGGCCAGCGCTGCCCCACCTGCGAGAAGGTCTACGTGCCGCCGCGGCCGGCCTGCCCCGTCGACGGCGTCCCCACGGTCGAGGAGGTCGAGCTCGGCCAGACCGGCACGGTGACCACGTTCTGCATCGTCAACGTGCCGTTCCTCGGCCAGAAGCTGACGCCGCCGTACGTCTCGGCCTACATCCTGCTCGACGGCGCCGACATCGCCCTCCAGCACCTGATCCTCGGCCTGCCCGCCGACGAGGTCCGGATGGGTCTGCGGGTCAAGGCGGTCTGGAAGCCCGAGGACGAGTGGGGCACCACGATCGAGAACATCGACCACTTCGCGCCGGCCGACGAGCCGGACGCGGACTTCGACACCTACAAGCACCACCTCTGAGAAAGGGGACACAAGTCATGCGTGACGTCGCGATCGTTGGATTCTCCCAGCGACAGCAGAAGGACTACGACGGCTCCCCGACGATGGCGGAGCTGTTGGTGCCGATCTTCGGTGACATCTACGAGCAGACCGGCTGGACGAAGAAGGACGTCGGCTTCTGGTGCTCGGGCTCCTCCGACTACCTGGCCGGACGCTCGTTCTCGTTCGTCTCGGCGATCGACGCGATCGGGGTGCTGCCGCCGATCAACGAGTCCCACGTCGAGATGGACGCCGCCTGGGCGCTCTACGAGGCCTGGGTGAAGATCCAGACCGGCGAGATCGACACCGCGGTGATCTTCGGCTTCGGCAAGTCCTCGGCCGGCCAGCTCCGTCGCACCCTGACGATGCAGCTCGACCCGTACACGATGACCCCGATGTGGCCCGACACCGTCTCGTTGGCCGCGCTGCAGGCGCGTGTCGGCATCGACGCCGGGCTCTGGGACGAGGCGGCGATGGCCGCGGTCGTCGACCGCTCCCTCACCGACGCCGAGAAGAACGAGTACGCCGTCCGCGCCGGTGGGTCCTCGGTGGCCGACCTGCTCGCCCGGCCGATGTTCGCCGACCCGCTGCGCAAGCACGACTGCGCGCCCGTCACCGACGGTGCGGTCGCGATCGCGCTCGCCGCCGGCGACCGTGCCCGCGACGTCCGCGAGCGTCCCGCCTGGATCACCGGCCTCTCGCACTTCAGCGACGGCCTGCAGCTGGGCAACCGCGACCTGACCGCGTCGGTCTCCGCGGCCAACGCGGCCCGCGCCGTGGGCGGCCTCGACCACGTCGAGCTCGCCGAGCTCCACGCCCCGTTCTCGCACCAGGAGCTGATCCTGCGTCGCTCGCTCGGCCTGGCCGACGACGTCCGGATCAACCCGTCCGGCGGCGCGCTGGCCGGCAACCCGATGTTCGCCGGTGGCGCGATCCGGCTCGGCGAGGCAGCTCGCCGGGTCTGGGACGGCTCCGTCGACATCGCCCTGGGGCACACCACCAGTGGCCCCGCCCTGCAGCAGAACCTCGTCTGCCTGCTCGACTCCAACCCGAAGGGAACCCGCTGAGATGGGTAAGCAGCCTGCCGCCGTGATCGGTGTCGGTCAGACCCACCACCGCGCCCTGCGTGGTGACGTGTCGATGGCCGGCCTGTGCCGCGAGGCGATGGACCGGGCCCTGGCCGACGCCGGGATGACGATGGACGAGATCGACGCCATCGTGATCGGGAAGGCGCCCGACCTGTTCGAGGGCGTGATGATGCCCGAGCTGTTCCTCGCCGAGGCGCTCGGTGCCGCCGGGAAGCCGCTGCTGCGGGTGCACACCGCCGGCTCGGTCGGTGGTTCGACCGCGATCGTGGCGTCCTCGCTGGTGCAGTCCGGGATCCACCGCAAGGTGCTCACCGTGGCCTTCGAGAAGCAGTCCGAGTCCAACGCGATGTGGGCGCTGTCGGTGCCGGTCCCGTTCATCATGCCGGTGCACGCCGGTGCCGGTGGCTACTTCGCCCCGCACGTGCGTTCCTACATCCGCCGCTCGGGCGCGCCGAACCACATCGGTGCGATCGTGGCCGCGAAGGACCGCAACAACGCGCTTCTCAATCCCTATGCGCACCTGCACAACGAGGGCACCACGGTCGAGTCCGTGCTGGCCTCGCAGATGCTGTGGGACCCGATCCGGTACGACGAGACCTGCCCGTCCTCCGACGGTGCCTGCGCGATGGTGATCGTGTCCGAGGACATCGCGAAGTCCTCGCCCAACCCGGCCTGGATCCACGGCACCGCGATGCGCTCGGAGCCGACCACGGCCGCCGAGCGTGACCAGGTCAACCCCCAGGCCGGCCGCGACGCTGCCGCGTCGGTGTTCAAGCAGGCCGGGATCACCAACCCGATCGAGGAGATCGACTGCGCCGAGGTCTACGTGCCGTTCTCCTGGTTCGAGCCGATGTGGCTGGAGAACATCGGCTTCGCAGCAGCGGGTGAGGGCTGGAAGCTGACCGAGGCCGGCGAGACCGCGATCGGCGGCAAGATCCCGTTCAACATGTCCGGCGGCGTGCTCTCGTCCAACCCGATCGGTGCCTCCGGCATGCTGCGCTTCGCCGAGGCGGCGCTGCAGGTCCGCGGCGCCGCGGGCGAGCACCAGGTCGACGGCGCACGTCGGGCCCTCGGGCACGCGTACGGCGGCGGCTCGCAGTTCTTCGCGATGTGGGTCGTCGGCGACAAGCCGCCGGTCTGATGACCGACCAGTTCCTGATCATCGAACGACCGCGGCCCGAGGTCGCGGTCGTTCGGTTGAACCGTCCCGAGCGGATGAACTCGATGTCGTTCGACCTGATGCTGCCGCTGCGGCGCCAGCTCGAGGAGCTGTCGGACGACAACACGGTCCGGGTCGTGATCCTCACCGGCGAGGGCCGGGGCTTCTGCTCCGGCGCCGACCAGAGCGGCGAGAAGGGCACCATGCCCAACATCTCCGGGCTGACCGGTGTCACGATCGCTGTGCGGGCGATGGAGCTGCTCGAGGAGCTCGTCACCACGCTGCGCTCGATGCACCAGCCGGTGATCGCCGCGATCAACGGCGCCACCATCGGCGGTGGGCTCTGCCTGGCACTGGCGTGCGACGTGCGGATCGCCGGGGAGTCGGCGTACTTCCGGGCGGCGGGGATCAACAACGGGCTCAGCGCCTCGGAGCTGGGCCTGAGCTTCCTGCTCCCCCGCGCGATCGGCTCCTCGCGGGCCGCCGAGATCATGCTCACCGGACGCGACGTCGACGCCGTCGAGGCGTCGGCGATCGGGCTGGTGTCGCGGGTCGTGCCGGACGCCGACCTGATGGACTCCGCGCTCGAGACCGCCGACGCGATCGTCGGCTGGAGCCGTCCCGGGATCGAGCTGACCAAGCGCACCCTGATCGACGGCCAGGAGGCGACCTCGTTCGCCGGCCACATGCACAGCGAGGGCATCGGTCAGCTCCTGATCCGGCTCCTCACCGGCAACTTCGACGAGGCCATCCGGGCTCGCAAGGAGAAGCGGCGCCCGTCCTTCAAGGACTGATGGCAGCACCGGCGGCAGAAGCTGTCGCGCTGACGCACAAATGAACGATTCTGGCCGGCGAGTTGCCCGACTCGCCGGCCAGAATCGTTCATTTGTGTGCTGACACGCCAGCAGCCGAGGAACGACGACGGCCCTCCCGGTCAGACCGGGAGGGCCGTCGTACTGCGTGAGTGAGGCTGTGTCACGCGTAGGTGACAGGGAGCTCCTTGATGCCGTTGATCCAGGAGTGGCGCAGCCGCTTCGGCTCGCCGGCCTGCTTGATGTTCGGCATCTTGTCGGCGATGGCGTCGAAGACGATCTTGATCTCGAGGCGGGCGAGGTTGGCGCCGATGCAGTAGTGCGCGCCGTGACCACCGAAGGCCAGGTGCGGGTTGTCCTGACGCTCGATGTTGAACTCGCGCGGGTTCTCGAAGACGTCCTCGTCGTTGTTGCCGCTGGCGTAGAAGAGACCGACGCGCTCGCCGGCCTTGATCAGCTGGCCACCGATCTCGACGTCGTTGATCGCGGTGCGCTGGAAGACGGAGACGGGCGTGGCCCAGCGGATGACCTCGTCGATCATCGTGTCGGGGCGGTCCTTGACCCAGATGTCCCACTGCTCCGGGTTGTCGAAGAAGGCGATCATGCCGTGCGTGATCGCGTTCCGGGTGGTCTCGTTGCCGGCGACGGCGAGCAGGATCACGAAGAAGCCGAACTCGTCGTCGGTCAGGGCGCCGTGGCCGTCGAGGTCGGCGGTGACGAGCTTGGAGATGATGTCGTCGCCCGGGTTCTCCTTGCGCTCCGCGGCCAGACCCATCGCGTAGCCGAGGATCTCGGCGGCAGCGGTCTCCGGGTCACCGGGGACGTCGGGGTCGTCGTAGGAGAGCATCTGGTTGGACCAGTCGAACAGCTTGATCCGGTCCTCCTGCGGCACGCCGAGGAGCTCGGCGATCGCCTGGAGGGGCAGCTCAGCGGCGACGTCGACGACGAAGTCGCCCTCGCCCTTGGCCAGCGCCTCGGAGACGATCTTGTCGGCGCGCTCGATCAGGGCCTCGTGGAGGGCACCGATGGCGCGCGGGGTGAAGCCGCGGCTGATGATCTGGCGGAGCTTGGTGTGGTCGGGAGCGTCCTGGTTGACCATCATCACGTTCTGCAGCTCGACCTGGTCGCGGGTCATGTCCTCCGCGAACCGGATGATGACGCCGTTCTGGCCGTTGGCGAAGTCCTTGGAGTTCTTCGAGATGTCCGAGATGTCGGCGTGGCGCGTGATCGCCCAGTAGCCCTCGTCCAGGAAGCCGGCTCGACCCGCGGGGGTCTGCTTGACGAACCAGGCCGGGGCGGTCTTGCGCAGTTCTGCGAACTCGGCGAGCGTCACGCCATCCTCACGGACGCCCGGGTCAGTCGGGTCGAAGCCGATGGGGAGGTCAAGGTCAAGCGCGGTCACGGGAGCTCCTTCGCACGGGGTGGGACCGAGGTTTTCAGCGGTGAGACAGGGAATAACTGAAACACGTTCTAGTTCATCGTACACGCGTTTCGCGGCCGGACAAGCCTTGCGCAAATCGAGAACACGTTCTAGTTTTATAGATGATCTACGGGTGAGACCCGTCACGTCTGCGTGTTGATCATCTCTCTAACGAGCGAGGAGCCAATGGGAAACCCCGTAATCGTCGAAGCAGTCCGGACTCCGATCGGGAAGCGACGCGGCGCACTCGCCGGTCTCCACCCCGCCAACCTGCTCGGGGCGACCCAGGTCGAGGTGCTGAAGCGGGCCGGAATCGACCCGAACATCATCGATGAGGTCATCGGCGGCTGCGTGTCCCAGGCCGGCGAGCAGTCGAACAACATGGTTCGTCGTGCGTGGATGAACGCGGGCCTGCCGAACCACACCGCCTCGACGGTGATCGACGCCCAGTGCTCCTCCGCACAGCAGGCCACGCACCTGATCAACGCCATGATCGCCGCTGGCCAGATCAAGGCCGGTGTCGCGTGCGGCGTCGAGATGATGAGCCGGATCCCGCTGGGCTCCAACGTGCCCAAGGGCACCGGCAGCCCGCGCCCCGACGACTGGAACATCGACCTCCCCGACCAGTTCACCGGCGCCGACCGGATCGCCAAGGACCGCGGCTTCTCCCGCGCCGACGTGGACGCGTTCGGCCTCTGGTCGCAGACCAAGGCCCGCGCCGCTCAGGATGCCGGCCACTTCGCCAGCCAGATCTTCGCCGTCGAGGCCCCCGTCCTGGACGAGGAGGGCAAGCCCACCGGCGAGACCCAGGTCGTCACCGCCGACCAGGGCATCCGTGAGACGTCGCTGGAGAAGCTCGGCACGCTCAACCCCGTCCTCGAGGGTGGCACCCACACCGCCGGGACGTCGTCCCAGATCTCCGACGGCGCCTCGGCTCTGCTGCTGATGGACTCCGACCTCGCCGACGAGCTCGGCCTCAAGCCGCGCGCCCGGATCGTGGCCAGCTGTCTCGTCGGCGCCGACCCGTACTACCACCTCGACGGTCCGGTCCAGGCGACCGAGAAGCTGTTGGCCACCACCGGAATGAGCATCAGCGACATCGACATCTGCGAGGTCAACGAGGCCTTCGCGGCCGTCGTGATGTCGTGGGCCCAGTTCCACCAGGTCCCCGAGGACAAGATCAACGTCAACGGTGGCGCGATCGCGCTCGGCCACCCGGTCGGCTCGACGGGCACCCGGCTGCTGACCGCCGCGCTGCACGAGCTCGAGCGTCGTGACGCCTCCACCGCCCTGATCTCCATGTGCGCCGGTGGCGCGCAGGCGTCCGGCACCATCATCGAGAGGATCTGAGATGGCACGACCGAGCAAGAGCAACGCCGACGTTCGTTCCGGCGCCGTCGTCTCCGAGGCGGAGTACGTCGTCGTCGGCGGCGGGTCCGCCGGCTGTGCCGCGGCCGGTCGCCTGGCGGCGGCGGGCAAGCGCGTCATCCTGATCGAGGCCGGCAAGAACGACGCCAAGAACATGATGCTCAACATCCCCGGGATGATCGGCCCGATGCACGCCGAGCCGAAGCTGAAGAAGCTCGTCGACTGGGGGTACCACACCACCCCGCAGGCCAACGCCAACAACCGTGAGCTCCCCCAGCCGCGCGGCAAGGTGCTCGGTGGGTCCTCCGCGATCAACGGCGTGCTCTGGGTCCGCGGCAACCGCGCCAACTACGACTCCTGGGCCGCCGAGATGGACGCCACCGGCGCCACCTGGGGCGCCGACGGCGTCAACGACGCCTACCGCCGGATCGAGGACTTCGAGGACGGCGCCAACGACTTCCGCGGGAAGGGCGGCCCGATCAAGGTCACCCGCCACACCCAGCCGACCGAGGCCTCGATCGCGTTCAAGAACGCCGCCGCCGACACGCTCAACGTCAAGGTGCTCGACGACTACAACGCCGAGGAGCAGGAGGGTCTGTCGACCTTCCAGCAGTCGGCGTTCGACGGCCTGCGCTACTCGGCCGCTCGGGCCTACCTGCACAACCAGAACCTGCCGACCCTCACCGTGCTGGTCAACCTGCACACCTCGAAGGTGATCATCGAGAACGGCCGGGCCACCGGCGTCGAGGTGATCGACGCCAAGAAGCAGAAGCACGTGATCCGGGCCAGCGCCGAGGTCATCCTCTCGGCCGGTGTCTTCGGTTCCGCCCAGATCCTGCAGCTCTCCGGGGTCGGCCACGCCGACGAGCTCTCCGCTCTGGGGATCACCCCGGTGCACGAGCTGCCCGTCGGGGACAACCTGCACGACCACCTCTTCGTGCCGACCACGTTCGAGATGCCGAGCGCCGTCCACCACGGCACGGCGCCGTACTTCGCGAAGGGGCTGACGAAGCAGCTCACCCGCGGGCACTCGTTCCTGGAGAACACCGTCTTCGAGACCGTCGGCTTCGTCCGGACCTCGCAGGCGACCAACGTCCCCGACCTGCAGCTGCACGTGCTGCCGTGGGCCTACCCGTCGCCCAACCAGGACGCGCCGATCCGGCACGAGGTCGACAAGCGCTCGGCGCTGACGATCATGAGCTCGCTGATCTACCCGCGCTCGCGGGGGTCGTTGAAGCTGCGCAGCAACGACCCGTTCGCCGAGCCGCTGATCAACTTCAACTACCTCGCCGAGCCGGGCGACCGCCAGGTGCTGCTCGAGGGCGTCGCGATGATCCGCGACATCATGGCGAACCCGATCATCAAGCCCAAGGTGCGCTCGGAGATCCACCCCGGGCCGGCGTTCGACCTCGAGGCGATGAAGGCCGAGATCAGCAACCGGGCCACCTCGATCTACCACGGTGTCGGCACCTGCCGGATGGGCACCGACGAGCGGGCCGTGGTCGGTCCGGACCTCAAGGTTCGCGGGATCGACGGCCTCCGCGTCGCCGATGCCTCGATCATGCCGTCGATCACCGGCGGCAACACCAACGCACCGTCAGTGATGATCGGCGACCGGGTCGCCGAGTTCATCCTTGGAAAGGCGTGATCTGATGGCCGGCCTGACCCGACCGAGCACCGTCACCGATGCTCTGCTGACCTCCTTGGTCTCCCGCGTACCGTCCACGGCCGGTGGCGCCTGGAAGCTGACCGAGGTGTACACCGGTGAGGTGCTCGTCGAGCTCCCCCAGTCCACCCCGGCCGACGTCACCGAGGCCGCAACGCGGGCCCGGGCGGCGCAGAAGCAGTGGGCGGCCACCCCGTTGAAGGAACGGCTCGCCGTGTTCGAGCGGGCGCACGAGCTGATCATCGCGAACCAGCACACGATCGCCGACCTGATCCAGGCCGAGTCCGGCAAGGCTCGGCGGATGGCGTTCGAGGAGGCGTGCGACCCGGCGATGATCATCAGCCACTACCTCAAGCGCGCGCCCAAGCTGCTCAAGCCGCGCAAGCACGGTGGCCCGGTCCCGTTCCTGTCGTACTCGACCGAGATCCACCCGGCCCGGGGCCTGGTGGGGATCATCGCGCCGTGGAACTTCCCGTTCGCGACGGGACTCTCCGACGCGATCCCGGCGCTGATGGCCGGCAACGCGATCCTGCTCAAGCCGGACAACAAGACTGCCCTGTCGCCGCTCTACGGGATCAGCCTGCTCGAGCAGGCCGGTCTCCCGAAGGGTCTCTTCCAGGTCGTCTGCGGCGAGGGTCCGGACATCGGCCCGACGATGATGGACTCGATCGACTACCTGATGTTCACCGGCTCCACCGCGACCGGTCGCACGCTCGGTGAGCAGGCCGGCCGCAACCTGATCGGCGCCTGCCTCGAGCTCGGTGGCAAGAACCCGATGATCGTGCTCGACGACGCCGACCTGGACGAGACGGTCAAGGGTGCGCTCTTCGCCGTCTATGCCAACACCGGCCAGGTCTGCATGCACATCGAACGGATCTACGTGCACGACTCCTTGTACGACGCCTTCCGTGACCGGTTCGTCGCGGAGGCGGGCAAGCTCGAGCAGTACGCCGCCTACGACTTCGGCCCCGAGCTCGGTGGTCTGATCTCGATCGAGGCGATGGAGCGGGTCACGTCGCACGTCGAGGACGCGGTCGCCAAGGGCGCGAAGGTGCTCCTGGGTGGCAAGCAGCGCCCCGACCTGGGTCCGACGTTCTTCGAACCGACGATTCTCGAGGGCACCACCAAGGAGATGCTGCACGGCAACGTCGAGACCTTCGGTCCCGTGGTGTCGCTCTACAGGTACTCGACGGTCGAGGAGGCGATCGAGCTGGCCAACGACACGCCGTACGGCCTGAACGCCTCGATCTGGACCTCCGACATCGCCCGGGCGGAGCAGATCGCGCTCCGGATCGAGTCGGGCAACGTCAACATCAACGACGGCCTCGCCACGGCGTACGCCTCGAAGGGGACGCCGTCCGGTGGCATGAAGCAGTCGGGCGTCGGCGCCCGGCACGGTGACCAGGGTCTGCTCAAGTACACCGAGACCCAGAACGTCGCCGTGCTGAAGAAGCAGGTCATGGGCCCCCAGGGCAAGCAGACCTACGACGACTACGCCAAGCAGATGCAGACGTCGCTGCGCTGGATGCGCAAGCTCCGCCTGCGCTGAGCCTGATCAACGACGAAGCCCGCCCCCGTCACTGAGGGGGCGGGCTTCGTCGTTGCGTGCTGACGGTCAGCGCTTGACGAACCAGCCAGCGCGGATGGCCTTGCTCCGGTTGCCGGACGCGTCGACCGCGTAGACCCGGATGTGGTGCGTCCCCTTGGCGACGCGGACGGTGAAGCGGGCGGTCCGGGCAAACCCGGAGGTGCAGGGGTAGGCGGCTCCACCGTTGAGCTGACACACGAACCGACTGGCCTCCCCGGCGCTCACCACGATCGTCACCCGCATCTGCTTCTTTCCACGCAGGTGCTGGGTGCGCGAGGGGTTGCCGACAAAGGTCACGACCGGGGAGGTGTCGTCGACGTCGAAAGTTCGGACGGTGCGACCGACGTTGCCGAGTGCGTCCTCGGCGGACAGCTCCAGCGTGTGGCGTCCGTCGCGGAGCCCCGTGGCGACGAACCGGGTCGCACAGTCCACCCACGGACCGGCGTCGACCCGGCAGCGCTCGGCCTTGGCGGTCAGGTCCGTGCTGACCACGAACTCACGCTGGCGGAGCGCGGGCCGCGTCGGAGCCGCGATCGCGACACTCGGAGGCGTGGCGTCGTAGGTGAACTTGAAAGCCGAGGTGCCCTCGTTGCCGACGGCGTCGGTCGTCTTGACCCGGAAGTAGTAGACGCCGCTGCCAGTCGTCGGCGTGGCAGTGTAGGAGAAGAGACTGGCACACGGAGACCACGACGGAATCGCGCCGTCCAGGGCCACGCTGCATTGGGGCACCGCGTCGGTCGGGTGCGCCTCGACCTGGATGAAGCTGAACTTCAGCGGACCGCCCGCCGGGCCGACCGTGGTCTCCTTCCAACGGGTGATCAGGTAGTAGGGCGCCGTCAGGTCGGCCGAAACGCTCTGGTAGTTCGACGGCCCCTTGGAACCGTCGGGATAGACGACACGCACCTGGAACGGGTATCCGCCCGACGCGGGGTAGTGGACAGTGAGCGGGCTGGTGCAGACCGCCCAGACCAGGGCGGTGCCAGTCCGGCACTCGAAGGTCGCTCCCGCAGCGATCGAGGAGAACGTGAACTCGGCATCCGCGGCCGCCACGAGCGGTCCGGAGATCGTCGGTGCATCGGGGTGGAGGGTGTAGGTGAACGGCAGCTGGACCGACGTCTGGTTCCCCGCCGCGTCGGTGGCTGTCACGTCGAGGGTGTAGGCACCGTAGCCGTAGAAGTAGGGCGCGAAGGATCCGCCGTTGCACACCCCTCCGTCACGCTGCCCCTGCGCGTTGATGACACCGCACGACACCTTGACGTCCGTGGCGTCGGCGGAATCGACCGCCCACACCGGCGGGCGGACCTGGGCGTAGAAGACGGAGTTGTCGGCGTCCCCGTCCGCCGGCGTGACGCTGAGCGTGGGCGCCGTCCGGTCGATGACGAAGCTGGCCTGGGCCTCGTCACCGTCGACCGTCCCGTGGAGGACGTGCTGCCCCTCGGACAGACCACTCACGTCGGCTTCGAAGTCCCAGCTCGCCGATGTCTCGGGTGCCTCGTCATCGAACCAGTACGTGAGTGCGGTCATCCCGCCCGAGCGGAAGACCCTGATGTTCACCGTCGACTGGGCTGCCTGAGTGACGCCGAGGCTGAGCGGCGGGGACACCTCAGCTCGCGCGGTTCTCGGGGTGGCGACAACCATCCCGGTACCGAGAAGCGCAGGGATGACCAACGCCGCGACCACACGACCACGGCTCGAGATGCGGACCACGAACATTCCTCCAGACCCCGCCGACGCCGGATGCGCCGCTGCGCGAGGGACGCGACACGGTACCGGAGGAACCAGCCGACCGCTCAGCTCACGGAGACCACCGGTAGCGAGAGCCGCGGTTCCACGACGAAGTCGACACCCGAGCTGAACATGGTGACCGCGACCTCGTCGAACCCGGCGGCGGGCTCCTCGGTGACGACGACACCGATCGACCAGCGGCCGTCGGCTTCAGCGACCACGTCGACGCTGAAGTGCGGGTCGAGCTGGCGCACCGCGGCGTCGAGCGGGCGGAACCACTCGGGGCCGAGCAGGCTCACCCAGGCGCCGTCCTCGTCGGCCGGGCCGGCACCGACGACCAGCCGGTCGCCGACGCGCTCGAGGGCGACGTAGGCAGCCGGGTTGAACATCGGGTGCAGCTCGAGGAGCTGTAGCGCACCGGAAGGTGTGGCCTCGATCCGCAGCGTGCGAGCGATCCGCAGCGCGGCGATGCCGGCGAACCCGGTCAGCTGCTTGCGGCGCAGGTCGAGCACGCCGTCGAAGTCGGTCCGGGCCTCGATGGCGAGCACGAAGGAACGGTCCAGCAGCGCCATTTGGAGCGCGACCTCGTCGGCGATCCTGACCAGGGCCGATTGCGAGAAGGACGCGAAATTGATGTCGGTGAGCAGCGGTCCGGCGTAGTCGGCTGCCCCTTCGTCGGTCGGGTCGATCGGCGCCAGCTCCAGCGACGCGGCTCGGGAGGCCTCGTTGACCGCGAGCGCCGGGATCCCGACCGCGTCCGGGTAGGACTCGTCGATGATCACCGTCCACGCGCAGACCGGACCACCCTCGGGGTGGCCCTCGGGACGCCCCGGCGGCCGGTGGATCGGCCGGACCTGGGCCTTCGGGTTCGCCGCCACCGCGGTGGCGTCGAAGGTCGGGTCCTCGATGGTGTGGCACATCCCCTGGACGTAGCTCTCCCCCATCGGCTCCACGTCGACCAGCGCACCGCAGTGCGCCAGCGCGAACTCCCCGTGCCACGGGTCGGTCACCGTGAAGCGGAAGTCGAGGAACTGCGGCGGGGCGCCGATGTCGAGCTGCAGCCCCTTGAAGATCGTGACGATGTCGCCCTGGCCGGCCACGGCGGGCGCGTAGCCGAGCGCGTGCTGCATCCGGCGGGTGTAGATCGGGCTGGAACCCGCCCACTCCTCGATCGCGATCTGGACCATCTCGTCGCGCCCGAACGTGGAGATGCACCACGCCATCCCGGATCGGTCGATCATCTGACCGACCAGCAGCAGGTCGGGCATCAGCGTGATCAGCTGCTGACGGCTCAAGGCGGCGTAGCGGCTCACTCCGCCGCCTCCTGCTCAGCCGCACGCGCGGCCCTGCGGGCGGCCCGCTCGGCGTTGGCGATCGTGGTCTCGACCAGGCTGTTGAGCCGGGACCCGTCGGGCCAGCCGGCGTAGTGGCACAGCAGGATCACGACCTCCCGCAGCTGCACGGCATCGAGCTCACCGGCGGCGTAGGCGGCCGGGATCTGGATCTCGAGAACGTCATGAGCACCGCGGCCGGTGAGCATCCCGATCAGCAGCAGGCGACGGTCGCGGTCCGAGAGCCCGGGCCGGTTCCAGATGTCGCCGAACAGGTGGTCGGCGGTGTACCGGAAGAAGTCGCCCTCACCGTCGGTCATGTCGAAGCCGTAGACCTGCTCCATCTTGAGCAGTCCGGTGCGACGCACCTCGGGCAGGTCGGCGAACTTGTCGTCTGTCGAGTCAGTCATGCGGCAACCCCAATCCGGGTGCCAGGCCGGTCAGGGCCTGGCGGGCGAGCGGTACGTCGACACCGAGCCGGTCGGCCAGCTCGATCGCGAAGGTGAGGTCCTTCTCCCCTAGCGCGACCACGTGTCCGAAGACGCCGTACCAGAAGTCGTCGGGCTCGATCGGGGCGGTCGTGTTGCGGTAGAGGATCGCGCCGGGACCGCCGGTGAGGCTGTCGGTGTGACGGATCACGTCGCCCAGCGCCACCAGGTCGAGCCCGGCCGCCTCGGCCAGCCGCGACGCCTCGGTCGCGGCGGTGAAGGAGACGAAGTGGAGCAGGTTGCGGGCCAGCTTGAACTGCGTCCCGGCGCCGAGCTCGCCGGCGTGGATCACCTTGGCGCCCATCACCGACAGCACCGGCTCGACGGACTTGAAGCCGCCGTCGCTGGCGCCGACCATGATCGCCAGCTTCCCCTCCGCCGCCCCCATCGGGCCGCCGGAGACGGGGGCGTCGATGATCTCGACGGCGAAGCCGCAGACCTGACGCACCTCCTCCACCAACGCCCCCGGGGTCTCCGGGGAGACGGTCGAGTGGATGACGAAGGAGACGGGGACCATGTCTTCGCGCGGCTTGAGATCCACGAGTACGTCGGCCAGGACCGAGCGCACCTGGGCATCGTCGCGCACCATCACGCAGATCACGTCGGCCCAGTTGCCCAGCTCGCCGACCGAACCGGCGGCCTGCCCACCGGCGGCGACGACCTCGTCGACGGGTTCGGGCGCGAGGTCGAAGACCCGCAGGTCGATGTTCTCGGCCGCGGCGAGCTGCAGCGCCATCGGCTTGCCGATGTTGCCCAGGCCCACGAACCCGACACGGGTACGGATGCTCATGGCCGGAAGGTCTGTCCGCCGTCGACGGCGATGACCTGGCCGGTCACCCACGACGAGGAATCGGAGAGCAGGAAGGTGGCGGCACCGACCATGTCGGAGGGCTTGCCCATCCGCTTGATCGCGAGGTTCTTCACCAGGTCCTTGGCGGCGTCGCCGGCCTGGGTGCGGGTGGCCTCGGTGTCGGTCGGGCCGGGGGCGATCGCGTTGACCCGGATCTTCTGGCCGCCGAGCTCGTGGGCGAGCTGCTGGGTCAGACCGTTGACGCCCGACTTCGCCAGACCGTAGAAGCCGGAGTAGAGGTAGGCCGCGGTGGAGGACTGGTTGACGATCGAGCCCCCGCCGCGCTTGGCGATCTCGGGGTAGACCGCACGAGTCATCACCAGGGCGCCGTCCATGTTCACGCTCATGAACTTCTTGTAGTAGTCCCAGTCGACCGTGATCAGCAGGTCGAACTGCATGTTTCCGTAGATCGCGGCGTTGTTGACCAGGCCGTCGATGCCCCCGAGCTGCTCGACGGTGGTGGCGACCAGTGCCTCGGCCGACGCGGCGTCGGAGACTTCGACCGGCACGAAGATCGCGCGGCCGCCGTCGGCCTCGATCTGCTTGGCGACCTGCTCACCGAGGTCGGCGTTGAGGTCGGCGACCACCACGGCCGCACCCTCGGCGGCGAAGCCCTTGGCGTAGGCCTCCCCGATGCCCTGGGCGGCCCCGGTGACGACGATGACCTTGTTGTCCAGCTGTCCCATGATCTGTCCTTCTCTGAAGTCGTGTGCGTCTGTGTCGGACGAGCTAAGGAGCTCAGGCGAGCTCGGCGATGGTCTTGGTCTCGAGGTACTCCTCGAAGCCGGCCACCCCCATCTCGCGACCGATGCCGGAGGCCTTGTAGCCGCCGAAGGGGGCGTCGGGAGCGAACCACTGGCCGCCGTTGACGCCGAGGGTGCCGGTGCGGATCCGGCGGGCGACGGCGCGGGCGCGCTCGGGGTCGCCCGAGTCGACCGAGCCGGACAGCCCGAACGGGGAGTCGTTGGCGATCCGGACGGCGTCGTCGTCGCCGTCGTGGGCGATCACGACGAGGACGGGCCCGAAGATCTCCTCGCGCGCCACCCGGGCGGTGTTGTCCAGGCCGGCGATGACGGTCGGCTCGATCCAGAAGCCGCCGGCGAGGTCGCCCTCCTGCTCGGCGATCCGACCGCCGGTGGCGAACGTGCCGCCCTCCTCCTCGGCGAGGCGGAGGTATCCGGCGATCCGGTCGCGCTGGACCGCGCTGATCACGGGGCCGCAGACGGTGCCGCCGTCGGCCGGGTCCTTGGCACCCAGGCTCGCCATCGTGGCGGCGGCGATCTCGACGGCTTCGTCGTAGCGCTCGCGAGGCACCAGCAGTCGGGTGGTGAGGGCGCAGCCCTGGCCGGCGTGGACGCTGACCGAGAAGGCGGCCATCGAGACGGCGCCGCCCAGGTCGGCGTCGTCGAGCACGATGGCGGCGGACTTGCCGCCGAGCTCGAGGAAGACCTTCTTGAGGGTCGGAGCCGCGGCGGCCATGATCGCGCGACCGGTGTTGGTCGAGCCGGTGAAGGAGACCAGGTCGACGCGCTCGTCCGTGGTCAGGACGGCGGCCACGGTGTTGTCCAGCGGCGTGACGACGTTGAAGACACCGGCGGGGATGTCGGTGTGCTCGGCCACGATCCGGCCCAGCTCGGCGGCCAGCCACGGCGTGTCCGGGGCCGGCTTGAGCACGACGGTGCAGCCCGCGGCCAGCGCCGGGGCGACCTTGGCCAGGTTGATCTGGTTCGGGAAGTTCCACGGCGTGATCGCCGCGACGACGCCGACGGCTTCACGACGCACGGTGCGCCGCGACTCCAGGCCCATCGTGACGCCGATGCCGAGGTCGGTCTCCCAGGCGTAGGTCTCGGCCAGGTCGGTGACCCACTTCAGGCCCTCCACCGGGGAGTCGTACTGCGGCCCGGCGGTGAACATCGCGGGGGCGCCGACCTCGGCCGTGGTCAGGGCGCGCATCGAGTCGCCCGCCTCGACCAGCGCGGTGTGGAGCTGACGCAGGCAGCGCACCCGGAACTCGACGTCGGTGGACCAGTCGGTCTCGTCGAAGGCACGCCGGGCGGCAGCGATGGCGGCGTCGACGTCGGCCGCGGTCCCGGCCGGGGCGAGCCCGATCTGGACGCCGGTGGCCGGGTTGAGGATCGGGAAGGTCGCACCGTCGGAGGCACCGACGAGCTTGCCGTCGATCAGCTGCTGGGCTGGGGCGTTGTCAGGGAGACGGGCGCTCATGCGGTCACCTCGCTGGCGGGAGCCGGGGCAGCCGCCTGGGTGACGTACTCCCCCGCCTCGACCGGCGGCGGCCAGACGGTGCTGGGCAGGTCGGCGTGGTGGTAGTGGCCGGGCACGCCGTGGCCGCCGACCGACATCCGCTTGAGCAGGGTGTCGGGGGCCTTGTTGGCGCCGACGATCTCCATGAAGGTGTGCGCGGTCGAGGGCATGTCGAACCAGTCGCGCTGCCAGTCGACCTTGATCAGACCGGCGTCGGCGCCCTCGGTGACCCGCTTGAGACCGAACCAGGAGCCACCCAGGCCGAGGATCTCGTACTCCTTGCCGGTGGCGTCGTTGATGATCCCCGAGCGCTGCTTCCAGAAGCCGATCACCATCGCCTTCTGCTCGTCGATCACGGTGCAGACGTAGTCGTAGTGCCAGCCGTCGAGGCCGTCCATCTCGATCCCGATCGCCCAGTCCCGGATCTGGTCGCGGCCGACCGCCATGAAGTGCTCGTCGGGCGAGTACATCCAGCCGTAGGTGGCGTCCTCGGCGTACCACTCGGCCATCGGGCGCCAGTCGCCGGTGATCTCGACGTCCCGGTTGATCTGGAGCCAGGTGCCCCAGAACTCCTCGATCTCGGCACGGGTCAGGATGGTGTCACTCATTTCAGTCCTCCTCGACTGACAGGGCGAAAGCAGGGCAGTACTTCACGGCGGTCATCACCTCGGAGCGACGCTCCTCGGGGACCGGGTCGAGGGCGATGACGACCTGGTCGGTGTCGTCGTCGAAGTCGAAGATGTCGGAGGCCTCGGCCAGGCACATCTGGTGTCCCTGGCACAGGCCGAGGTCGGCGATGACGCGCATCAGACGCTCGCCGTACGGCGGCGGTAGCGGACCTTGCACGGCTGCTCGAGCTGGATCACCATCTTGGAGCAGTCGTCGCGGTAGGAGTCCAGCGGCTGCGCGGCTTCGAAGGTGAAGTCGCGCAGGATGACCGAGAAGATCGCCTTCATCTGCATCATCGCGAACGCGTTGCCCACGCAGCGGTGCCGGCCGGCACCGAACGGGATCCACGTCCACTTGTTCTGCATGTCCTCCTGGCGCGGGTCGAGGTACCGCTCCGGGTGGAACTCCGATGCGAGCGGGAAGTCCTCCTCGATCCGGTTGGACACCCGCGGTGACGCCGCCAGGATGGTGCCGACCGGGATGGTGTGGCCGAGGATCTCGAGCTCCTCGCGCACCAGACGCATCAGCACGATCAGCGGCGGGTGCAGGCGCAGGGTCTCCTTGAAGGTGGCCTCGAGGAGCGGGATCTCGCGCAGCGCCTGGAAGGAGACCTCCGGCACCTCACCGGAGTCGTCGGGGGCGTAGAGCGCGTCGAGCTCGGCGACGACCTCGGCCATCGTCCCGGGGTTGCGCAGCAGCTCGATCATGTTCCAGGACGCGGTGCCCGACGACGTGTGGTGACCGGCGAACATCATCGAGATGAAGATGCCCGTCACCATGTCGGCGTCGTACCCCACGGCGATCAGCACGTCGAGCAGGTCGCGGTCCTCCTTGGGGATGCTCCCTCCCAGAGACTCGGCCCGGGCGACCCGGTCGTCGATGATCCTCTGGATCTTCTCCACCAGCTCGGCGCGAGCCTGGTCGCGCATCCGGAAGTTCTCGATGTCGGCGTACTCGTCGACGTAGGCGATCGCGTCGGTGCCGTGCTCGAGGCGGTGGTAGACCTCGGCGAAGGAGCTGTCGAGCTGCTCGCGGAACGGGCGGCCGATCAGGCAGGACGACGTCGTGTAGATGGTGAGCTCGGCGAAGAAGTCGAGCAGATCGATCTCGCCCTCCTCGCCCCAGTGGGCGACCAGGTCGCGGATCTCGCGCTCGATGGTCTGAGCGTGCCCGCGCATCATGTCGCCGCGCAGCGCCTGGTTCTTCAGCATCTGCTGACGCTCCTCCGGCGAGGCGTCGAAGACGACGCCCTTGCCGAAGATCGGGGTCATGAACGGGTACGCGGCAGCCTGGTCGAGCACGTCGTCGGATGCCCGGAAGAACTCCTCGTTGGCTTCGGCACCGGTGACCAGGACGACCTCCTTGTCGGCGAGGCGCAGGCGACCGACGTCACCGCACTCCTCGCGCACCCGGGTGAGCAGGCCGATCGGGTCGACCCGCAGCTCGGGCAGGTGGCCCGTGCCTGCCAGGAACTCACGGACGTCATCGGCGATCAGGTCGGAGTTCTCGTCGACGACGATCGAGACTTCGGGGATACCGGCGAGCGCGGCCGCCAGGTCGGTGGTGATGGTCATCAGAACTCCACGGGTGCTTCGGGGTTGACGTCGATCAGGCTGATGTGGACGCCGCGCGGCGCAGTGACGATCGTGGTGATCGCCTGCGCATGGGCGCGGGCCTTGAGGAAGTGCGGGTGACGGGCGAAGCCGAACTTCACCCACTGGTTGAGCACGTCGGCGCCGAGCTCGGCGTCCCAGTCCGACCCCATCCCGGTCCAGGTCGGTCCGGGGCGAACGATCGAGGCCCGCACTCCGGTGCCCTCGAGCTCCATCTGGAGCGCGGCAACCATGCCTTCCAGCCCCCACTTGCTGGCCGAGTAGGCAGCCATAAAGGGCCGGGCTCGAACCGCGACGTCGGAGGAGACGAAGACGATGTCACCCCGCTTGCGCTCGGTCATGCCGAGGCCGAAGGTGCGCACCAAGCGGTGGGCGCCGACGATGTTGAGGTTGATCTCGCTCGCGAATCGGGTCGACTCGATGTCGACCAGCGCGCCGGGAGCCACGACGCCGGCGTTGGCGATCACGATCTCGATGTCGCCCAGCTCGGCCGTCGCCTTGGCTGCGAAGTCGGCCACCGAAGCGTCGTCGGTCAGGTCGAGCGCGATCGCCACCGCCTCGCCGCCAGCGGAGCGGATCTCGGTGGCGATCTCCTCGCACGCCTCGACCCGGCGCGCGCCGAGGGCGACGGGGAACCCAGCGGCGGCCAGCTCACGCGCTGTCTCGGCTCCGATGCCGGAGGAGGCACCGGTGACCACCGCGGGACGGCGGTCGGGGTGGACGGGCTTGGGCATCAGGCGTCCTTCGGATCGGCGACGGTGAACGAGACCGGCAGCGCGGCCAGGCCGCGCACGCTGGTGGAGTGCACGCGAACCGCGCGGTCGGCGTGCACCGCGAAGTCGTCGACCCGGGCGACCAGGCTCTCCAGCACGACGCGGGCCTCCAGGCGGGCGAGGTGGGCGCCGAGGCAGAAGTGTCGACCGTTGCCGAAGCTGAGGATCCTGGCCCACTCGGCGCGCTCGCGGTGCAGGTCGAACGTGGTCGGGTGGTCGAAGACGTCCTCGTCGCGGTTCGCCGAGCCGAGCAGGAGCACCAGCTTGGAGCCGGCGGGAACGGTGCGGCCGTGGATCTCGACGTCGTTGGCGACGTACCGGGCGACCATCTGGCTGGAGGTGTCGTGCCGCAGGGTCTCCTCGATCCACGACTCGACCAGCTCGGGGTCGGCGAACACCTGGGCGCGCTGGACCGGGTCGGCGCCGAGGTGGAGCAGCGCGTTGCCGAGCAGCTTCGTGGTGGTCTCGTTGCCCGCGACCACCATCAGGAAGAGGAACGCGATGATCTCGGAGTCGGTGAGCTTGTCGCCGTTGATCTCGGCCTGGACCAGCTCGGAGGTGAGGTCCTCGCTCGGCGTGATCCGGCGCTGGGCGACCATCGCGCTGTAGTACTCGATCAGCGCGAACGCGGCCTCCATGCCGGCGACCGGGACGTCGCGGACCCCGTCCTCGCGGTGCACCACGAGGTCGGCGAGGCGCCGTACCTCCACGCGGTCCTCGACCGGGACGCCCATCATCTCGGAGATGACGTCCATCGGAAGGAGCCCGGCGAAGTCGGCGATCCAGTCGATCTCGCCCTCGGTCTCGTTCTTGATCAGAGCCGCGTCGAGGTACTGGTCGGCCAAGCGCTGCACGGTGGGGCGCAGGTCCTGGACCCGACGCGGAGTGAAGGCGGCCGAGACCAGCTTGCGCAGCCGGGTCTGCTCGGCGCCGTCGAGGGCGAGGAAGCTCATCACCCGGTGGGCCTCGGAGTTCCACGCGCTGGCGTCGAGGGAGACGCCCATCTTGTTGGACAGGTCCACGTCGTCGCGCAGCGCCGCCAGGATGTCCTCGTGCCGCGAGAGCACCCAGAGGTCGTCGGCGGGGGCGTAGTGCAGCGGGTCCTCGTCGCGCAGGCGCGCGTACGTCGGGTACGGGTCCTCGTGGAAGTCGTAGTCGTACGGATCGAAGACCAGGCTGGACTCGTTGGTGGTCGCGGCGGTCATGCGTTGCCTCTCACGATGACCGCGACCGCTGAAGCGAGCCGGTCGGCCATCTGCTCGTAGGTGAAGATGCCCATCCCGGCCTGCAGCAGCGCACCGGAGAAGGCGAGGACAAGGGCTTCCAGCAGGTCGGGTGCGGACGCGGACCCGAGGGCGTCGTCGAAGCGGCGCAGGAACTCGGCGCCGATCACCAGGCGCAGGCGAGCCACGTCGGGGTCGGTGCTGAGCAGGGCCGGCGTCACCGCTGCCGCCAGCTCGGGCTCGGCCGCGATCCGGCTGGTGATCGCGCGGACCGCCTCCTGCACGCGAGCGGTGGCGTCGGCACCCGTCGGGGTCGGCGGATGCGGCTCGGCGGTCAGGTGGCGCCAGAAGAGCTCGGCGAAGAGGTGGTTCTTCGAGGCGAGGTAGGTGTAGGCCGTGGCCGCCGAGACACCGGCCCGCTGGGCGACGGTGCGGATCGTCAACGCCTCGTACCCGCTCTCCCGCAGCTCGACCAGGCCGGCGGCGAGGAGCCGCTCGACCGTTTCGACCTGGCGCGGGTTCAGACCCTGGCGCGGCGCAACGAACACCTGACTGGACACGTGTCCAAGTTAGAACGTGTTCCACTCCGATGCAAGCGTTTTCGCGGTGTTTTCTTCATCGCGCCCGGACGGACGGGCAGACTCGGCTCATGACCCGTCGATCGCTGCCCGCCCTCGCCGCCTCTCTCCTGGCGGCAGCCGCACTGAGCACCTCCTGCGGCGGGACGTCCGACACCTCAGCGACCGACACCGATCCCGTCGACGAGCTGGCCCAGCACGACGGGGAGTACTGCCCCGCGCAGCTTCCGCGGGCATCCGAGGCGACCGGTGGCTTCGGCACCACCACGCCCGCCACGACCGAGCCGACGTTGCCGAAGCCGGAGGAGGCATGGCTCTGCGGCTACTACTCCACCGACGTCGACTGGGTGATGCAGGGCGATCCCCTCCAGCTCGACGCCACCCAGCTCGCAGCCTTCTCGACAGCGATCACCCACCTGGCCCCGGCCGATCCCGCACGGATGTGCACCGCCGACCTCGGGCCGCGCTACCTCGTCTCCTACTCCACGGGCACCGACCTCACCGGGGTCGTCATCGACGACTTCGGATGTCGGGACATCCGCCTGTCCGACGACCCGTTCAGCACCGTTCCCGGCGAATCCACCGAACCCGGGATCGTGCCCGGTGTCTTGACCGGACCGCTCGGCCTGCTCGACCAGCTTCCTGTCGCCCGATGACGACGGCGATCGACCGCGTACTCGGCGTCATCTTCCAGGACCTCGCCGCCACCGGCGTCGCCCTGCCCCGGGTCGACCCCACGCCCTGGCAGGTGGAGCCGTCGGAGTCCCTCATGCTGTTCGCTCCCGACGGGAGCGGCACCGGCGTGTGGCTGAACCCCGGGCCGTCCGAAGCGGACGGGCTGGCGCACCTGGCCGATCAGGTCCAGGAGTGGGTGATCGAGGAGCGCGCCCGCCTCGGGCAGCCGACGAACTGGCCCGCCTGCGCCGCCCACCCGTCGAACCATCCGCTGCGAGCCGTGGTCGAGCAGGGCCGCGCCGTCTGGGCCTGTCCGGCCGGCGCCCCAACCTCGACCCCGATCGGCGAGCTGGCCTGAGCCGCGGTCACCAACCCAGCTCGTGCAGCCGGTCGTCGTCGATGCCGAAGTGGTGGCCGATCTCGTGCACGACGGTCGTGCGGACCTCGTCGACGACCTGGTCCTCGCTGGTGCAGATCCGGCAGATCGCCTGCCGGTAGATGGTGATCCGGTCGGGCAGGACGCCGGCGTAGTCCGTCGTACGACTGGTCAGCGGGATGCCCTCGTAGAGGCCGAGCAGACCCTTCGGGCCACGTTCGTGCTGGACGACGACCGCGACGTTGTCCATCAGGGCACCGAGCTCGTCCGGGATCCCGTCGAGGGCTTCGGAGACCATGGCTTCAAAGCGTTCGGGCTCGATCTCGATCACTCCACGATTGTGCGTGAGGGCTGGTGATCAGCTCCCGACGCGCTCGGCGAGCTCGCGCCGCTGCTTCTCGACGAACCCGGTGCCGGCCCTCACCAACAGTCCGGGAGCCAGGCGGCCGAAGCGCCAGACCCAGCGGGCCTGGGCAGGGGCGATCACCCAGCCACGGTTGCGACGTACGCCGTCGAGGACCGCGGCGGCGAGGTCGTCGGGGTCGACGGGACGCTTGATGCCCTGCCCCTTGAGGTAGTAGTCCCGCCCCTTGAACCCGGAGATCTCGCCCTTGTCGAGGATCGGGGTGTCCACGGCCGACGGGCAGACGACCGTGACACCGACGTTGTGCGCCGCCGCCTCCTGGCGCAGCGACATCGACAGTCCCACGACGGCGTGCTTCGTCGCGACGTACGACGCCATCAGCCCGCCCGGCACCAGGCCGCCCATCGACGCGGTGTTGACGATATGGCCGCCGCCGGCGGCGATCATCGCCGGGTAGGCGGCGGCGATGCCGTGCACGACGCCTCGGAGGTTGACGTCGATGATCTGGTTCCACTGATCGAGCGTCAGGTCCTCGGTGTTGCCGAAGAACGTGATCCCGGCGTTGTTGAACAACAGGTCGAGCCGACCGTGCTCAGCGACGATCCGGTCGACCATCGTCTGGACGGCGGCGGCATCCGTGACGTCCATCCGCTCGACACCGGGGAGGTCGTCGGTCACGTCCGTTGCCACCACGTGCACTCCGTCCGCCTTCAGCGCGCGGACCAGCGCCGCACCGATCCCCGACGCGGCGCCGGTGACGAGCGCCGTGCGCGTCACGCGAAGGCCTTGGTGATCAGGCCGGGGAGGTCGGGGTAGCGCAGCAGGTGCGCCCCGCCGTTGATGTCGAGGGTCTCCCCCGTCACCCAGGCCGCGCCGAGCAGGTACTGCACGGCCTCGGCGATCTCACTCGGCTCACCGGAGCGACCGAGCGGCGTGTTGGCGAGGTACTCCTCGCGCACACCGGGGATGTCCATCGCCGGCGCGGTCAGGGGCGTGACGACCAGACCCGGAGCGACGGCATTGACCCGGATGCCGCGCTCGGCGAGCTCGAGGGCGGAGACCTGGGTGAGCGAGATCAGACCCGCCTTCGCCGCGCAGTACGCCGACAGGCCGGCGCCGGGCTGGCGACCGTTGAGCGAGGTCAGGCTCACGATCGCGCCTCCGGGACCCAGCACGCGTCCGGCGTGCTTGATCACCAGGAACGAGCCCGTCAGGCAGACGTCGACGACGCGGCGCCACTCGGTGACGTCGTGGTCGACGACGGCGGCGAGCGTGCTGGTGCCGGCGCAGTTGACCACCGCACCGACCCCGGCCACGACCTCGGAGTCGAAGACGGCGGCGACGGACTCCTCGTCGGTGACGTCGATCGCGACACCGGCATGTTCCGGCCCCAGGCGAGCCGCGGTGGCGCGCGCCGCGTCGGCGTTCAAGTCGGCGACGACGACCCGGTCCCCCGCCGCAGCCAGGGCTTCGGCGATGGCCTCACCGATGCCCGAAGCGCCACCGATCACCAAGGAAATTCTCTGGAACATGTTCTACTCCTGACGTTTGTCTGGAACTGTTGACGCGTGTCAACTCGACACATAATGTGATGTGGACCACACGATGCGCAAGGAGTTCTGATGAATCGACCGACCGTCGCAGTGATCGGTGCAGGGATCAGCGGCCTGACCACGTCGAAGATGCTGGCCGACTACGGGGTGCCCTTCACGACCTTCGAAGCATCGGACCGGGTCGGCGGCAACTGGGCCTTCGGGAACCCGAACGGCCACTCGAGCGCCTACCGCTCGTTGCACATCGACACCTCGAAGCACCAGCTCTCGTTCCGGGACTTCCCGATGCCCGAGGACTACCCCGACTTCCCGCACCACACCCTGATCAAGGACTACCTCGACGCCTACACCGACGCGTTCGGCCTGCGCGAGAAGATCGAGTTCTCCAACGGTGTGGTGAAGGCGACCCGGCTGCCCGGCGGCGGCTGGGAGATCCTCGACCAGCGCGGCGCCACCCGGCACTTCGACCTGCTCGTCGTCGGCAACGGCCACCACTGGGACCCGCGGATGGCCGAGTTCCCCGGCGAGTTCACCGGCGAGTCGATCCACTCCCACGGCTACATCGACCCCTGGACCCCGCTGCACCTGATGGACCAGCGGATCCTCGTGGTCGGCCTGGGCAACAGCGCGGCCGACATCATCGTCGAGCTCTCCCAGCGGGCGCTGCGCAACGAAGTCACCCTCTCCACCCGCAGCAGCGCCTGGATCGTGCCGAAGCTCGTCGCCGGCAAGGCCGCCGACATGAACTACCGCACCATCCCGCAGCTCCCGCTCGGGCTGCAGCGCAAGGTCGCCCAGTGGGGTCAGCGCTTCACCTACTCCGACCCGACGCTCTACGGCCTGCCCACGCCGAACCACAAGTTCTTCGAGGCGCACCCGACCCAGTCCGGCGAGCTTCCCCTCCGCCTCAAGTCCGGCGACGTCACCCCGAAGGGGAACATCGCCCGGCTGGACGGCGAGACGGTGCACTTCGAGGACGGCACCAGCGCCGACTTCGACGTGATCATCTACGCCACCGGCTACAACCTGACCTTCCCGTTCTTCGACCCGGAGTTCCTGTCGGCTCCCGACAACCGGATCGACCTCTACAAGCGGATCTTCTCCCCCGGCATCGACGACCTGATGTTCGCCGGCTTCGCGCAGTCGACCCCGACGCTCTTCCCGTTCGTCGAGGCGCAGGCCCGCCTGATCGCCGCCTACGCGATCGGCGAGTACGTGCCGCCGTCGGTGCCGGACATGCACGCCACGATCAAGGCCGACGACCAGCTGTACATGGGCCACATGCTCGACCGCCCTCGGCACACGCACCAGCTGGACTACTTCGTCTACGAGCACGACCTGCGGACCAAGGAGATCCCGGCCGGTCGGCGGCGAGCCCGGGCCGCCCGAGGCGTGGCGTGAGCAGTCCCGTGACGAGCAGCGGGTGGGACCGGCTGGTGGATCGCCGCGGTGACGCCCGTGGCGACGCGCGCCGCTCGGCCCTGCTCGAGGCGTTGGACGAGCTCCTCATCGAGCAGTCGCTGGAGGAGATCAACGTCGCCCAGATCTCGACGCAGGCCGGCGTCACCCGGTCGGCGTTCTACTTCTACTTCGAGTCGAAGGCGATCGCGGCGATGGCCCTGCTCGCCGACCTGTACGACGCCGCCGCTGCTGCGAACGCCCTGCTGCTCGACGTCACCCAGGACCCGGAGACGCGGATCCGGACGGCGCTGGGCCTGCTCTTCGACTCCGTCGACGCCCACCCGCACCGCTACCGCGCCCTGCTCGGCGCCCGGTTCAGCAGTGCGCAGGTGCGCGACATGTGGGACGAGGGTCTGGTGGCGTTCTCCCGCGTGATCGCCGACCTGATCCGCGACGAGCGGGAGCGGGGCGCCGCAACCGCCGGGCCGCCCCCGGACGCCCTCGCGACGGTGCTGCTCGACGTCAACAACCACGCCCTCGAACGGCACGCGCTGGGCCGAGGCCCGGACCGCGACGAGCACGTCACCACCTTGACCTTCCTCTGGATGAGCAGCATCTACGGCACCAGGAGCACCTCATGACGACCGACCAGACCAGCCCCCTGATCACGACCACGACGTTCTCCGTCCCGATCGCCGGGGTCCGCCTGGCTGCGACCCACTACACCGGCACCGACGCGCTCGCCTCGCCGGCCGGGCGCCCGGTCGTCGTGCTCGCCCACGGTCTGGCCGGCACCCAGGACAGCGGCCTGGAGGCCTTCGCCGCGGGGTTCGCCGCGGCCGGGATCGACGCCGTCACCTTCGACTACCGCGGCTTCGGGCTCAGTGACGGCAGCCCGCGCCAGGTGGTCTCGTTGTCCGCTCAGCTCGAGGACCTCGCCGCCGTCGTGGACGCGGCCCGTCGCCTGCCCGGGGTCGACGCGACCCGGGTCGCCCTCTGGGGGATCTCACTCGGCGGTGGACACGTCCTGACTACGGCCGCTGCCGACCAGGACGGCGTGGCCGCGGTCGTGGCCGCCGTACCGCTGGTCGACGGACTGGCTGCGGCCAAGCACGCGCTGGCCGTGCACAGCGTCGGCTCGATGGCGCGGGCCAGCGTCACCGGGTTCGCAGGACGGATCCGGCGCTCGATCGGCCGCGACCCGCTGATGATCCCGGTGGTGGCCCGACCCGGCGAGGTCGGTGCGCTCACCGTCCCGGGGGCGTTGGAGGACTACCTCGCGATGGCGGGTCCGAGCTGGCGCAACGAGATCGCGGCCGACGTGACGCTCGAGCTCGGTGACCGCAGCGCCGCCAAGGCGGTGCAGACCCTGCGGGTGCCGACGCTGGTCCAGATCGCCGACTTCGACCGGAGCGCGCCGCCGCACGCCGCCGCCAAGGCCGCGTTCGCCGCCCGCGCCGAGGTACGGCACTACCCCGGCGACCACTTCGAGCTGTTCCCGGGCAAGGACTGGCACGAGCCGGCACTGGCCCATGCCACCCAGTTCCTGACCCGCGTCCTTGCCCCTGCTGCCGCCGAGGAGACCCTGTGAGCAACCCCGAGTCCGTCCAGGCGATCCTGCGCGGTCACGCCGAGCGCGACACCGTCGCGCTCGCCTTCGACGACCGGCGGTGGACCTGGCGCGAGTTCGTCGCCGGTGCCGCGGCCCGCGCGCACCACCTCGCCGACCTGATGAGCGGCGCGCCCGCCGACGCGCCGCGGCACGTCGGCACGCTGCTGGAGAACACCCCCGAGATGGCGTTCGCCCTCGCGTCGGGCGGCATCGGCGGACACGTCACCGTCGGGGTCAACGCCACCCGGCGGGGTGCCGGCCTGGCCTCCGACATCGCCCGCACCCACGTCCAGGTGCTGCTCACCGACACCGCCCACCTGCCGCTGCTCGACGGGCTCGACCTCGGCGCGGTGCAGGTCGTCAACACCGATGACGCAGCGTGGACCGACGCCGTCGCCGCCGCCCCGACCACGGTGGACGGGTTCCCCGAGGCCGGCATCTTCGACACCTTCATGCTGATCTTCACCTCGGGCACCAGCGGTGACCCGAAGGCGGTGCAGATCAGCAACTTCACCGTGATCATGTCGGGCTCGACCCTGGTGGAGCGCTTCGAGCTCACCCCGGCCGACGTCTGCTACTCCTCGATGCCGATGTTCCACTCCAACGCCCTGCTGGCCTGCATCGCGCCGGCCTGGTGGGCCGGTGCGGCGCTCGCCCTGGGCCGCAAGTTCAGTGCCTCGGGCTTCCTCGCCGAGATCCGCAGCTACGGCGCGACCTACATGAACTACGTCGGCAAGCCGCTGGCCTACGCCCTGGCCACTCCTGAGCAGCCCGACGACGCCGACAACCCGTTGCGGGTCGCGTTCGGCAACGAGGCCTCCGACCGCGACATCGCCGAGTTCGGCCGCCGCTTCGGCTGCACGGTGTGGGACGGCTTCGGCTCCACCGAGGCCGCGGTCATCATCATCCGTCCCGACGACACCCCCGCCGGATCGGTCGGGCAGCCCTTCGACGGGGTCGCGGTCTTCAACCGGGAGACACTCGAGGAGTGCCCGCGCGCGATCTTCGGGGAGCACGGCGTGGTGACCAACCTCGACGACGCCGTCGGCGAGCTGGTCAACACCTCCGGTGGTGGCTGGTTCGGGGGCTACTACAACGACGAGTCCTCGACCGCCGAGCGGATGCAGCACGGGATGTACTGGTCGGGCGACCTCGCGTACCGCGACGACGCCGGCTTCGTCTACCTCGCCGGCCGGACCAGCGACTGGCTCCGGGTCGACGGGGAGAACCTCGCCGCGGCGCCGATCGAGCAGATCCTGCTGCGCCACCCGGCGATCAGCCAGCCGGCGGTCTACGGCATCCCCGACCCGATGGTCGGCGACCAGCTGATGGTCGCCGTGGTGCTGCGCGACGGTGCGTCGCTCGAACCGACCGAGTTCGCCGACTTCCTCGCCAGCCAGGAGGACCTGTCGGCCAAGGCCTGGCCGCGCTACGTCCGGATCGCTGAGAAGCTGCCCTCGACCGCCACCAACAAGGTGCTCAAGCGCGACCTGGTCCGTGAGGCCACCGACGTGGGCGCCGACGTGCTCTGGGAGCGCGGCGCGCGCGACCGGGTCTACGCGGTCAGCAGCTGAGGCGTCGGGATGGGAGTGGTCAGCGTCGCCCGCTTCGACTTCCGGGCGCCTGGGGCGAAGGCTCCGAAGCGGTCCGAGCTGTTCCGCCGCGCGGTGGACCAGGTCGCCTACCTCGACGGCACCGCCCTGGGTGCGGTGATGGTCTCCGAGCACCACGCTTCCCCCGACGGCTACCTGCCGTCCCCGCTCGTGGTCGCCTCGGCGTTCGCGGCGGTGACGACGAGGCTGCCGATCACGGTCTCCGCCCTGCTCGCACCGCTGTACGACCCGATCCGGCTGGCCGAGGACATCGCCGTCCTCGACCATCTCTCGGGCGGCCGGGTCAACTACACCCTCGGGATCGGCTACCGGCCCGAGGAGTACGCGCTGCACGGTCGCGAGTGGGCCACCCGGGGCCAGCAGCTCGATGCGGTGATCGAGGCGCTGCAGGAGGCCTGGCTGCCGGACTCCGCGGTGCACCCGAAGCCGCTGAGTCGGCCGCACCCGCTGCTCTTCATCGGTGGCGGCTCGCCAGCCGCGGCGCGGCGGGCGGCGCGCTACGGCCTGCACTTCCAGCCGCAGTCCACCGATCCCTCGTTGGTCGACCTGTACCGGCAGGCGTGTCGCGACCTGGGTCGTGAGCCCGGGTTGGCGCTGGTGCCACCGCCCGGTCCGCTGAGCGTCTTCTGCACCCGCGACCCCGAGCGCTTCTGGGCGGAGTACGGCGACCACCTGCTCGCCGACGCCCAGGGCTACGAGGCCTGGCGTCCTGCAGGGATGACCCACGTCGTCGCCGACGGGTCACGGACCGTGGCCGACGTACGGGAGAGCGAGATGTACCTGGTGGCCACGCCCGAGGAGCTCAAGGACCGGATCGGGTCCGGCGACCTGGGTCTGATCTCGTTGCACCCGCTCTGCGGCGGGCTGCCGGCCGAGCCGTCGTGGGAGTCGGTCCGGCTGATCGGCGACGAGGTGCTGGTGTGACGGCCTTCAACGAGCTCGGCTTCTACGGGCTGGCCGGGCACACCACCTCCCCCGCCGACCTGCTCGACGAGTGCCGCCTGGCCGAGGAGCTCGGACTCGGGTCGGTGTTCCTCTCCGAGCGGTTCAACGTCAAGGACGCCGGCGTGCTCGCCGGTGCCGCCGCGGCTGCCACGACCCGGCTGGGCATCGGCACCGCGGCGACGAACCACTCCACCCGGCATCCCCTGGTGACCGCGACCCTGGCCACCACCGCTCACCGGCTCTCCGGCGGTCGCTACGCCCTGGGGCTCGGCCGCGGCTTCGACCTGCTGTGGGACGTGATGGGCCTGCCGCGGATCACCAGCGCACAGATGGCCGACGCGATCGGGATCTACCGCACGCTCTGGCACGGCGGCGCCGTGATGGGCCACGCCGGTCCGGCGGGTTCCTACCCCTATCTGTCCCAGGACTCCAGCTTCGACGAGGACATCCCGATCCTGATGATGGCGATCGGTGACGCGACGTTGCGGCTGGCCGGCCGGGTGGCGGACGGGGTGGTGCTGCACACCTTCTTCACCGACGCGACCCTGGCCCGCGCGGTCGACATCGTCCGGACCTCCGCCGCCGAGGCCGGCCGCGATCCTGCCTCGATCCGGATCTGGTCGGTCCTCGCCACCGTCGACGACGGCCTGCCCGAGGAGGTCAGGCTGCGCAAGCTGGTCGGCCGGCTCGCCACCTACCTCCAGGGGTACGGCGCCGCCCTGGTGCGCGCCAACGGCTGGGACGCGGTCGACCTGGAGCGGTTCCGCTCCGACCCGCTGCTGCAGGGCTATCCGGGCGCGCTCGACGCGATCGGGACGGTCGAGGAGCTGACCTACCTGCGCGACTCGGTGCTGCCCGCAGCCTGGCTGGCCGCGTCCGCCACCGGCACCCCGGTGCAGTGCGCCGAACGGATCGCCGACCAGTTCACCGCCGGCGCCGACTCGGTGATCCTGCACGGCGCGACGCCGACGGAGCTGCGCGGCGTTCTCCAGGCCTGGGCACCGCTGCGCGAGCAACGCTTCGGCACCGCCTTCGACCACCTGCCCGCCAACCCCGGATGGAGCCACCCACGATGAACGTCCGCGCCACGCGACCGATCTCGACCGCCGACGAGATCACGCCCGACTGGGTCTCCGAGGCCCTGGGGACCCCCATCACCGACCTCGTCGTCGAACGGATCGGCGCCGGGCAGATCGGCTCCTGCTACCGACTCGGGCTTCACGGTCCCGACATCGGCCCGCACGCACCGGCGAGCGTGCTGGTGAAGCTGCCCAACCCGGATCCGGCGACGCGGGCGATGGTGGCGGGGACCTACCGCACCGAGACCCGGTTCTACGGCGAGCTGCTGCCCACCCTGGCCGTCCGCACCCCGGCCTGCCTGCACGCGACCGGCGTCGCCGACGACGGGGCGTTCGCCCTGGTGCTGGAGGACCTCGCCCCTGCACGGGCCGGCGAGCAGATCGCCGGCTGCACGGTCGAGGAGGCGCAGATCGCCGCGCTCAACCTGGCCGGACTGCACGGCCCGCGCTGGTCGGACCCGACCCTGCTCGAGCTCGGCTGGATCACGGCGAGCGACGCCGAGCAGGCCGCCACCCTGGGCGAGCTCTACGGCCCGACCGTCGAGCTGTTCGTCGCCCAGCTCGGCGACCTGCTGGCACCTGAGGACGCGGCCACGCTGCGCGAGGCGGCCCCGCTGATCGCGACCTGGGAGCTCGGCCGCGGCGGCCGGTTCGCCCCGGTGCATGGCGACTACCGGCTGGACAACCTGCTCTTCACCGAGTCGCGCGATGGTTCGGGCTCAGCGGTCGACGGCGTGTTCGCGGTCGACTGGCAGACGCTCAGCATCGGCCTGCCCGCCCGCGACCTGGCCTACCTGCTGGGCACCGGCCTGTCGGTGGAGGATCGGCGGCTCCACGAGAAGGGGATCGTCGAGGCGTACCGCGCCGCGCTGGCGACACACGAGGTGGAGATCTCGGCCGAGGTGGCGTGGGACGACTACCGGTTCGCGATGCTCGCCGGGCCGTTGGTGGCGGCGTTCGGCTGCGCGTACGGCACCCGGACCGAGCGCGGAGACCGAATGTTCGCTGCGATGGCCCACCGTTCCGCGACGGCGATGCGGGACCTCGACACGCTCGCCCTCATCAGCTAGTCGCGGGTGGTGCGGTTCAGTCGGCCTGGACCACCCAGACCCAGTTGCCGTCGGGGTCGGTGAGGGAGAACATCCGCGGGACGGGGCCGTCCCCGCCCATGATCTCTCCGACCTCGACGCCGAGGGCGGACAGACGATCGCGCTCGGCCTGGACGTCGGAGGTCTCAACGCCGACCGAACCTCCCCCGGGCTCGCCGCCCATCGGAGGGTTGAGGGCGAGCACCGCCTCGGATCCGGCCGGAGCGACCTCGACCCAGCGGCCCGACTGGTCGCCGTCGCCGAAGGCGATGTCGTCGCGGAGCTCCCAGCCCAGCGTGGTGGTGTAGAAGCCGATGGCGGCGTCCTGGTCGGCGACGCTGAACATGGCCGTGGCGATCTTGGTGATGGTGGTCATTCCTCCAATCTGGCACCCGTTCCGCTGGAACGACAGCCCACCTAGAACAGGTTCCAAAAACTTCGTCGAAATGGTGGACGCCCCGACGCTCCCTTTGCCAGGCTCCAGGGATGACGCGGCCACTCACGCTGGGCGACCTCCTCGAAGCGATGGCGGACGCCGTCCCGGACCGGACAGCGGTCTTCACGATGGACCGCCGCCACACCTATGCCGAGCTCGACGAGCGTGCGACTCGGCTCGCGAACCACCTGGTGTCGCTCGGGATCGAGCCCGGGGAGCACGTGGCGGTGCACTCGAAGAACCGGATCGAGTGGGTCGAGGCGCTCTACGGCTGCCTCAAGGCGCGCGTGGTGCCGATCAACGTGAACTTCAAGTACCTCGCCGACGAGCTCGCCTATCTCTACGACAACGCCGACTGCGTCGCTGCGATCGTCGAGCCCGAGTACGTCGACGTGGTCGCCGCGCTCGACCTGCCGAAGCTGCGCGCGGTGCTGGTGCTGGGGTCCGACTACGAGGCGGCGCTGGCCGCGGCCTCGACGGACCGGGCCCTCGGCGGTCGAGCTGCCGAACGCACCGGCGACGACCCGTACATCCTCTACACCGGCGGCACCACGGGCCGACCGAAGGGCGTGGTCTGGCGCAACGCCGACATCATCCCCGCGGCGATGAACGAGGCCCGGTTCAAGGCGCCGATCACCTCGGTCGAGGACCTCGCCACCGAGGCGGTGGCGAACCAGAACCCGATGACGATGCTCGCCTGCGGCCCGATGATGCACGGCGGCAGCCAATGGATCCTCGGCAACGGGCACGTGTCGGGGCAGTCGGTGGCGCTCTACACCGAGCCGCACTTCGAGGCCACCACCCTGCTCGACCTGGTCGAGGCGGCCGGCGTGGTCTCGTTGACCTTCCTCGGCGACGCGATGGGGCGCCCCGTCGCCGATGCGATCGCGGCCGAACCCGACCGCTGGGACCTCTCGGGCCTGATGGCGATGTCGAACGGATCGGCGCCGCTCTCCGACGCGGTCCGGACGCAGCTGCGCGAGGTGCTGCCCGGCCGCTTCATCCTGGACACGATGGGCTCCTCGGAGTCCGGCGCGGCGGCGAACCGGATCGACTCCGGTGAGGACGCCGGCGCCGGAGCGCCCCGGTTCAACGCCTCGCCCGAGGTGCGTGTGATCCGGCCGGACCTGACCACCGCCGACGTCGGCGAGGAGGGGCTGCTGGCCCGGACCGGGTACCTCCCGCTCGGCTACTACAACGACCCGGTCAAGACCGCGGCCACGTTCCGCGAGATCGACGGCCAGCGCTGGTCGATCCCCGGCGACGCCGCCCGGCTCGAGGAGGACGGCACGATCACGCTGCTGGGTCGCGGGTCGGTGTGCATCAACACCGGCGGCGAGAAGGTGCACCCCGAGGAGGTCGAGGCGGTGCTGCTGCGCCACTCGTCGATCCTCGACGCGGTGGTCGTCGGCACGCCGCACGAGCGTTGGGGGCAGCAGGTGGTGGCGCTGGTCGCGGCCCGTGACGGGCACACCCTGACCACCGACGAGGTGCGCGACCACTGCCGAGCCCTGATCGCGAACTACAAGGTGCCGAAGGAGATCATCTTCGTGCCCGAGGTGCCGCGGACCGTGGTCTCCAAGGTCGACTACCCCGCCAGTGCCGCGTTGGCGCGGGAGAAGCTGGGCGTCTGAGCCAGCGGTCAGACCTTCGACCGTCGGTACCCGGCCTTCTGAGCGGCGGCCTCGGTGGCGAAGCACTCCTCGGGGTGGGTGTCGGCGTAGTACTGCTGACCCGGCAGGTGATAGATCCAGCCGTTCGAGCCGCGGTTGCCCTTGATCGGGGCACTGCTCGGGCAGTCCCAGCCCTGCGGCGAGGAGGACCCTCCACCACCCTGGGGCGCCTTCGTCGACGCTGGGGCGTTCCTGCAGCCCTTCAGCTTGTACTTCCGATCGAGGCGAACATAGGCGGACTGCTTCGGGTGGTGGTCGTAGCCGGTGCGTGAGTCGTACCGAGCACGGGCACCGCGCTTGATCTGCGCCTTCCCCACGTCGGTGCCGTCGCGGTTCACGACGTACAACAGCAGCCGCCCGTAGTCGTCCTCGTCCCGCACCGATCCTGGGTTGACGACCTTGATCATCGATCCTGCCGGCGCCAACCGCTGCGCATACTTCTTGAGTCGGGCGGCACCGCACGTGCCCATCTCCGGTGTGTCCACCCCGATCAGTCGGACCCGTCCGATCGAGGTCGTCACGGTGTCGCCATCGGCCCAGTGGTCGACCTTCACCCAGCGGGACGCGGACTCCGATCGCGCCGCGAGCGCCGTGCCCTGGGCCTCCGGGAGAGCCACCAGCACGAGAGCCAGCATCGCCAGGACACCAGGAAGTGCCATCGGTCGTCGTCGAGTCACGCGCCACACCGTA
The DNA here is from genome assembly GCF_055391175.1 of Nocardioides sp. JCM 18999. NCBI lineage: Bacteria > Bacillati > Actinomycetota > Actinomycetes > Propionibacteriales > Nocardioidaceae > Nocardioides > Nocardioides sp. JCM 18999. The sequence goes on along the minus strand of NZ_AP043887.1, from coordinate 1,213,205 downwards.
GGAGAGGACGCGTCCGCCCACACCGGATTTGGCTCAACGGCGGCCGCCGTCAGGGGCGGTGCAGACCTGCCTGAACCACCCTCACCGTGGAAGCCGGGTGCGCCTCGAGGTGAGCAGCGGGTCGAACGGGGCGACGCTCAAGCCCTCCGCCGCAGTTCGGGCAGCTGCCGCCCAGGCACCGGTCGACACACCGGGCACACCAGGTGCACTCGAAGGTGCAGATCATCGCCACGTGCGACTCGGGCGGCAGGTCGAGATCGCAGCACTCGCAACTCGGACGCAGCTCCAACATGGCGTCAGTCTCGCAGCGAGGTCGCCTTGAGACCGTCGTAGAAGGCGCGCATCCACGGCTCGATCTGCATCAGCTCCACGTACGGCGTCCCTCAGCTCGCGCCGTCGAGGTAGGCGTACCGGATCGCCCCGTCGGCCATGCTGCCGCCCTGCGCGACCGACAGCCCGGCAGCGGCGGCCCCGGCGAGGTCGACGTCCAGGTCGGCCGACTCGATCGCGACGTGGTGCAGTCCCGGTCCGCCCGCCGCGAGGAAGTCGGCATAGATCGAGGCGCCCGACGTCGGCTGGATCAGCTCCAGCTGCAGGTCCCGGGAGTAGGCCAGGCCGATGTGCGCGGCGAACTCGGCCGGCTGGCCGCCGTACTGGTTGTGCTCGGCGTCGAAGACGACGTCGCGCATCACGGTCCACGGGCCGGAGCCGAGCGCGGCCTGCGCCTCGACCGCGGCGTCGATGTCCTCGACCACCCAGCAGACCTGGATGAGCGGCCGGTCGCTCAGCACTCCGCTCATCGCGTCGGGTCCACGAGGACCTTGGTGTGCGCGGTGGCACCCGAGTGCAGCTCCCCGAGTACGTCGCCGAGCTCGGCGAGGCCGATGGTGCCGGTGTGCAGGGGCGCCACGTCGACCGACCCGTCGGCGATGAACCGCATCGCGGTGAGGAAGTCCTCGTGGTGGTAGGTCGTGGAGGCGACCACGCGGAGCTCGCGCACCACCCAGTCGGTGTAGTTGACCTCGGAGAGCCCGGTGGCCACCCCGAGCAGGGAGAGCGTCCCGCCGCGGCGGACCAGCTCGGCCGAGGGCTGCAGCAGGGCGGCGACGCCGCTGCACTCGTAGAGCACGTCGGCGCCGAGTCCCTGGGTGAGCTCGGTGAGACGCGTCCGGACCTCCGGGCCCGGCGCCAGGACGTCGGTGAACCCGAGAGCCCTGGCGACATCCCGGCGCTGCTCGTTGGGCTCGACGACCAGCACGTGGCCGGCGCCGGCGTGGCGGGCGACCTGGGAGGTGAGGAGCCCGATCGGTCCCGCACCCTGGACGACGACGACGTCACCGAGCCGCTGTCCGGTGCGCTTGACCCCGTGGACCGCGACGGCGACGGGTTCGACCATCGCCGCCGCAGCGTCAGTGAGCCCGGGCAGCACCGGCATCACCTGGCGGCGTGCCACGGTGAGCGTGCTGGCGAACGCCCCGTGGGGCGGGCTGTTCGGGGCGAAACCGATCCCTTCGTAGAAGGCGAGCTCGCAGTGCTCGGCGTGGCCCCTCACGCACGGGGCGCAGGTCCCGCAGGGCGGCCCGACACACGTGATGACCCGGTCCCCGACGGCGAGGTCGTCGACGCCGTCACCGAGCGCCGCGACGGTGCCGGTCCACTCGTGGCCGAAGATCGCGGGCGGGTAGACGTCCCCGTCGACGTAGTTGTGCACGTCGGACCCGCAGATGCCCGAGTACGTCACCGCCACCCGGACCTGGCCCGGCCCGGGTGCGGCCGCACCCTCGACGTCGTCGACCACGACGACGTCGAGGGGTGCGTGCACGCGGGCGAAGCGACCAGCTGTCGGCTGGTCAGCCAAGGATGAACTCCGCACACCGCTCGCCGATCAGGATCGACGGGGCGTTGGTGTTGCCGCTGGTCACGCTCGGCATCACCGAGGCGTCGGCGACCCGAAGACCCTCGATGCCCTTCACCTTGAGGTCGGGCGTGACCACGGCGCGCTCGTCGGTCCCCATCCGGCAGGTGCCGACGGGGTGGTAGACCGAGTGCACGATGTTGGGCAGTACCTCGCGGATCTTCGCGGGGTCGGCGTAGTCCGGACCGGGCGCGATCTCGCCCTCGCTGTCCCCGACCCCGACCATCGCCTCACGGATCCGGGCGATGCCCTCGAGCAGCACCTCGGTGTCGTCGGGGTGGGAGAGGTAGTTGGGGTCGATCAGCGGCGCGGCGAGCGGGTCGGTGCTGGCCAGCTTCACCGTGCCCCGGCTCTTGGGGTGGATCAGGGTGGGCAGGATGCACAGACCCGGCTTGGTCGTCGGCGGGCGGACCGGCTCGTCGGCGTCCTGGTTGGGGAACGGGTAGACCCAGTAGAGGACGTGCATCTGCAGGTCGGGCGACTCCGTGGCGAGCGCGGACTTGATGAAGCCGGACGCCTCGAACTGCGAGCCCGCGGCCCAGCCCTTGCGGGTGATCCGTGCCTTGAACAGGCCGCGGAGGAAGTACCCCGGCGTGGGCCGGCGCAGCGCGGAGTCCATCCGGAACGACACCGGGACGTAGAGGTGGTCGTGCAGGTTCTCCCCGACCGGCAGGTCGGCCAGCACGGGAATCCCGAGGCGCTGGAGCTCCTCGGCCGGACCGATGCCCGAGAGCATCAGCAGCTTGGGCGAGTCGAAGACACCGGCGGCGAGGACGACCTCGCGGCCGGCGCTGATGATGAGCTTCTTGCCGTCGGCGTCGAGCACCTCGACGCCCGTGGCTCGGTTGCCGTCGAGCACCAGCTTGGTGGCGCGGAGCTTGGTCAGCAGACGCAGGTTCTCCGGTGCGCCGCGGAGGTAGCCCTTCGCGGTGGAGTAGCGCCGGCCCTCGGCCGCGCTGATCTGGATGACGCCGAAGCCCTCCTGGGACTTGCCGTTGTAGTCGTCGAGCACGGGCACGCCCAAGCGTGCGGGCACGGTGTCGAGGAAGGTCTTCGCCGCGGGCGTGAGGTTGACCTGCTTGCGCACCTTGATCGGGCCGCCGGCGCCACGGAACTCGTCCTCGCCGCCCTCCCAGTCCTCGATCTTCTTGAAGGTCGGCAGCACGTCGTCGTAGCCCCAGCCGGTGGCACCGTCGGCGGCCCAGTCGTCGTAGTCGGTCCGGTTGCCGCGCACCCAGAGCATCCCGTTGATCGAGCTGGAGCCGCCGACCACCTTGCCGCGCAGCATCGGGATCTCACGGTTCAGCGCCGACTTCTGCGGAACGGAGCGGTAGCCCCAGTCGAACTGTTTCTTGAGCTGGGGCGTGGACAGCATCACCGAGACGCCGCCGGGGACCTCGAGCATGTTCTTCACGCCGAAGCGGGTGTCGGAGTCCCCCGCCTCGATGACGATGACCGAGGCGCCGGAATCGGCCAACCTCCGCGCCGTCGCCGCGCCGGCACTGCCGGCCCCCACCACCACGTAGTCCGCCTGCAAACCGGCCTGCGCCATTGCGTGCCTCCCTCAGATCCCCTGCTGATGATCGCCCGGACACGTGTCCAGCCGAAGTGTTCCCCAAACCTAGAACAGGTTCTATTGTGGCGTCCATGCGCAATGGCATCGTTCTCTTCACCTCTGACCGCGGTATTCGGCCGGCCGACCTGGCCAAGGCTGCGGAGGAGCGTGGCTTCGACACCTTCTACGTCCCCGAGCACACCCACATCCCGGTCAAGCGCGAGGCGCTGCACCCCACGGGTGGCGAGGAGCTTCCCGACGACCGCTACATGCGCACCCTCGACCCGTGGGTCACGCTCGGCACCTGTGCCGCCGTCACCTCCCGTATCGGTTTGTCGACAGCGGTCGCCCTGCCGGTCGAGTCCGACCCGATCACCCTGGCCAAGACCCTGGCCACCCTCGACTTCCTCTCCGGCGGCCGGGTCACGCTCGGTGTCGGCTTCGGGTGGAACACCGACGAGCTGACCGACCACCACGTCCCGGCCGACCGCCGCCGGACGGTGCTCAAGGAGTACCTCGAGGCCATGCGCGCCCTGTGGACGCAGGAGGAGGCGTCGTACGACGGCGAGTTCGTGAACTTCGGACCCAGCTGGGCCTACCCGAAGCCGCCGCAGGGCCGGATCCCGGTCATCGTCGGCGCCGAGCTCGGCCCGCAGACGGCCCGATGGATCGCGAAGAACGCGGACGGCTGGATGAGCACGCCGCGCTCGGACGGCATCGGCGACAAGGTGAAGTCGCTCCAGGTCGCCTGGGAGGAGGCCGGTCGCGAGGGCAAGCCCGAGATCAAGGTGCTGGTCGCCAAGAAGCCGACCCCCGAGGACTTCGTCGAGTGGGCCGTCGCCGACGAGCTGATCTGGGGCGTCCCGGACGCCGAGCCGGAGATCGTGCTGCCGTACCTGGACAAGCTGGCGGGGCGCCTCGGCCTCATCTGACCTCTGACCGAAGGAAGGGGTCGATCATGGGGACGACCACCACCTCGAAGTTCCGCGTTCTCGCGGTCGCCGCGCTCCTCGCCGGCGGCGTGATCACCGTCGGCGTGCTGGGTGTCGTCGGCAGCGGCAGCTCGGTCGCCCGCAGCTCGCTGGCCGGCGTCCCGCGCGCGGTCTGCGGACCGGGCGATCGGCCCGAGTCCGGGATGCAGGGCCGGGTGCCGAGCGCCGACTATGCGAGCGGCCGGGCCCAGCGGGGCTACACCTGCAACGCGGTCCAGGTCGGCCACACCGGCAGCTCCGGCGCGTTCAAGGTGCAGCGCTACGTCGACACCACCGGTCGGGTCTGCGCCTACTACGACCTGGCCGCGATCATCGGCACGGCTGCCAACGAGAACGGCCTCAACATCGGGGTCGCCGCCGTCGACATGACGGACCCGGCGCACCCGGTCCAGACCGCCACCCTGCTCTCCCCCGCCATGCTCAACCCGCACGAGTCGGTGCTGGTCAACCAGAAGCGCGGACTGCTGATCGGCATCCTCGGCACCGCGGCGACCGCGCCCGGGATCATGGACGTCTACGACGTCAGCGCCGACTGCCGCCACCCGGTCCTGAGGTCGACCGGGATCGCCCCCGTCCTCGGCCACGAGAGCGGCTTCTCCCCCGACGGGAAGACGGTCTGGGCCAGCGGCACCGCCGGTTTCACCCTGACCGCGATCGACGTCTCCAACCCGTCGCTGCCGGTGCCGCTGTCACTCAGCTTCCCCGGCGTCTACCACGGGCTGCGGCTCTCCGACGACGGCCGGACGATGTACGTCGCCAACATGGGCAACCCCAGCGGCAACAGCATCCTCGATCGGCCGAGTATGCGGATCCTCGACGTCTCCGACATCCAGGACCGCAAGCCCAACCCGCAGATCCGCACCCTGGGCGAGGTGACCTGGTCGGAGGCCTCGATGCCGCAGGTCGCCGAGCCGTTCACGCGCGACGGGCGGACGTACGTGCTCGAGGTCGACGAGTTCAACGACTGGTTCGGCGACAACTGGAAGATCGACTTCCAGGCCAACCAGGTCGGCGCAGCGCGGATCATCGACGTCACCGACCCGACCAAGCCGTACGTCGTCTCCCGGCTGCGGCTCGAGGTGCACGACCCCGCGAACCGCACCGGCGACGTGATGGCCGACCCCGGCGCCAACGGCGTGCTCAAGTCCTACGCCGCGCACTACTGCTCGGTGCCCACGCGCAACGAGCCGCGCCTGGCCGGCTGCTCGATGATCGCCTCGGGCCTGCGGATCTTCGACATCAGCGATCTGTCGCACCCGCGCGAGGTCGCCTACTTCAACCAGCCGGGGTCCGACGGCGCCGATGCGTTGTCCCAGCCCGCGTGGGACCTGCAGCGCGGCCAGGTCTGGTACTCCGACGGCGAGGAAGGGCTCTTCACGGTCAAGCTGACCGGCCGGGCCGGCGCGCTGTTGAAACCCGGCGCGTGTGCCGCCGACCGCCGGATCCCGACGCTGGACTCCGACGGCGACGGACTCTCCGACGCCGCCGAGGCTCGCGGAACACGTCTGGCGCAACGCGTCGGTCGTCTCGGCCGCCCCGGCCGCGCCATCGGCCTGGTCCGCACCCACGCCTGCCTGGCCGACACCGACCGTGACGGGCTCAGCGACGCCCAGGAGATCGCCGGCACCCGGATCCGGGTCCGCACCTCGGGCGGGTCGAAGGTGATCCTCCGCCGGACCGATCCGACGAAGGCCGACACCGACCGCGACGGCCGCACCGACGGCTTCGAGGTCCGCCACCACCGGGACCCCACCCGACGCTGACAACTCACGCCGAGTCCCGGGTTTTGGTGGGCCGAGTCGCGGGTTCTGGGGCGTCCAGCCCCCAGAACCCGGGACTCGAGGCCCGAAAACCCGGGATTCGGCGAAGGGGTGGTCAGCTTCCGTAGACGGGCTCTGGGGCCGGGGCCTTGGCGATCAGCTCGGTCAGGGCGGGGCCGACCTCGGCGGCGGTCCAGCGGCGGCCGAGGTCCTGGGCGGGGCCGTGGGACCAGCCGTTCTCGACCGTCAGCAGCGAGCCGTCGATCTCAATGACGCGACCGGTCACGTCGGCGGCCTCGACCGAGGCGAGCCAGGCGACGATCGGCGAGTTGTCCTCGGGCAGCGCCATGGCGGACGTGTCGAAGGCACCCTCGGTCATCCGAGTCTTGGCCACGGGAGCGATCGCGTTGACCGTGACGCCGTACCGGCCGAGCTCGGCGGCGGCGACGAGGCTCATCGCCGCGATCCCCGCCTTCGCCGCGGAGTACGTCGTCTGGCCGATCGATCCCTGCAGGCCGGCGCCCGAGGAGGTGTTGATCACGCGGGCGGCGCGGGTGCGGCCCTCCTTGGCCTCGTTGCGCCAGTAAGCGCCGGCGTGCCGCAGCGTGGCGAAGTGTCCCTTGAGGTGGACTCGGATGACGGCGTCCCACTCCTCCTCGGCGGTGTTGACCAGCATCCGGTCGCGGACGAAGCCGGCGTTGTTGACCAGGATGTCGAGGCCGCCGAACGTGTCGATCGCCTGCTGGACGAGGTCGCGGGCCTGGTCGAAGTCGGCCACGTCGGCTCGGTTGACCTCGGCCTCGCCACCCAGGGCGCGGATCTCGGCGACGACCTCATCAGCGGGCGTCTCCACGGTGGTCTCACCGTTGTTCGTGACGCCGTAGTCGTTGACGATCACCTTCGCGCCATGGCGAGCGAGCTCGAGCGCGTGCGCGCGACCGATGCCACGGCCGGCGCCGGTGACGATCGCGACGCGGCCCTCGAGGAGGCGGGGGGTGGTGGTCATGCGTTCTCCTTGGTGATGTGCGCCGCTGCCGCAGCGAGGAAGGCGGGAGACTCTCCCCCGCCGTGGAGCTCGATCGTGGAGCCGGTGGCGTAGGCCGCCAACGGGCTGGCCAGGAACGCGGCGACTCCCCCGACGTCGGACGGGGTCGCGAAGCGGCCCAGCGGCACGGTGGCCGCGACAGCGGCGACGCCCTCGGGGCCGCCGTAGTGGTCCTCGGTCTGCTCGGTGGCGACCATGCCGACGTTGATCGCGTTCACCCGGACCTGGGGCGCCCACTCGATCGCGAGGCTGCGAGTGAGTGAGTCCAGACCGGCCTTGGCGGCGCCGTAGGCGGCGGTGCCGGGCGAGGGTCGGATGGCGCTGACGCTGGAGATGTTGACGATCGACCCACCGCCGGGCTGGTCCTGCATCACCGCGTTGGCGGCCTGGCTGAGCAGCAGCGGGGCGAGCAGGTTGAGCTCGACCACCTTGGCGTGCAGCCGCGGGCTCGCCGTCGCCGCCGGGGCCGAGGGGGCGCCGCCGGCGTTGTTGACCAGCACGTCGAGGCGACCGAACTCCTCGACGATCCCCGCGACGAGCGCCGAGACGGCGTCGGGGTCACGCACGTCGCAGACCCGGTGGACGCTGCCCAGGAGCGGCTCGGCCTCGCTGCGCGAGCAGGTGACGACCTGCGCGCCGGCAGCGATGAAGGTCTCGCTGATGCCGCGTCCGATGCCGCGGGTCCCGCCGGTGACGAGCACGACGAGGCCGTCGAGATCGAGTGAGAGTGGCATGTTGTCAGGCTAGCGCCGAAACGCTATTTTTGAAACACGTTCTAGTTTTGACGGTAGGTTGGAGACAACCGAACTTTGGAGGACCTTGATGTCTGTCAGCAGCGAGATCCGGGACGACGGCATCGCCATCGTCACGATGAACGCTCCCCCGGTCAACGCCCTCACCGTCCAGGGCTGGTTCGACGTGGCCACGGCTGTCACCGAGGCCGGCCGCGTCCCGAACGTCCGGGTCGTGATCCTCCGCGCCGAGGGCAAGGGCTTCAACGCCGGGGTCGACATCAAGGAGATGCAGAACACGACCGGCTTCGACGCGCTCCTGGGCGCGAACCACGGTTGCTACGCCGCGTTCAAGGCCGTCTACGAGTGCGAGGTCCCCGTGATCGCCGCGGTCAACGGCTTCTGCGTCGGCGGTGGCGTTGGTCTGGTCGGCAACGCCGACATCGTGATCGCCTCGGACGACGCCTACTTCGGCGTGCCCGAGGTCAAGCAGGGCGCGCTCGGCGCCGCCACCCACATGGCCCGCCTCGTCCCCCAGCACCTGATGCGCACCCTCTACTTCACCGCGCGCACCATCCCGGCCCGCGACCTGGTCACCCACGGCTCCGTGGTCGAGGTCGTCCCGCGCGACCAGCTCGACGAGGCCGCCCTCGCGCTGGCTCAGGAGGTCGCCGACAAGCACCCCCGCGTGATCCGCGCCGCCAAGGCCGCGCTCAACGGGATCGACCCGATCGACGTGAACAAGTCCTACCGGTTCGAGCAGGGGTTCACCTTCGAGCTCAACCTGACCGGCGTCTCCGACGAGCTGCGAGACGACTTCGCCGGCACCGACAAGTCCGACAAGGCAGGAACCAAGTGAGTACCCGACCCGCTGACAAGACCACCTCGATCGAGGCGATCATCGACTCCCTCTCCGACGGGATGACGATCGGGATCGGCGGTTGGGGCCCGCGGCGCAAGCCGATGGCCCTGGTCCGCGCGCTGTACAACAGCGACCTCAAGGACCTGACGATCGTGGCCTGGGGCGGCGCGGACGTCGGCCTGCTCGCCCGCGCCGGCAAGATCCGCAAGCTGGTCTACGCCTTTGTCTCGCTGGACTCGATCCCGCTGGAGCCGAACTTCCAGCGCGCCCGCCAGACCAAGGCGATCCCGCAGGTCGTCGAGCTCGACGAGGGCATGTTCAACCTCGGCCTCCAGGCCGCCGCGCAGCGGGTGCCATTCCTGCCCGCCCGCGCCGGACTCGGCTCGGACGTGCTGGTGAACAACCCCGAGATCACCACGATCACCTCCCCGTACGCCGACGAGAACGGCGACTTCGAGACCCTCGTCGCCGTCCCCGCGCTGAAGCTCGACGTCGCCTTCGTGCACATGAACCGCGCCGACGTGCACGGCAACGCCGTCTACCTCGGCCCCGACCCGTACTTCGACGACCTGTTCTGCATGGCCGCCGACCGGGCCTACGTCAGCTGCGAGCAGATCGTCGACACCGCCGGCCTCACCGCGGGCACCGAGCAGTCGCCGGCCGTCGACGTCCAGCGCCTGCTGATCAGCCGTCTGCTGGTCGACGGCGTCGTCGAGACCCCGAACGGCGCCCACTTCACCACCTGCACCCCCGACTACGAGCGCGACGAGCGGTTCCAGAAGGCGTACGCCGCCGCGGCTGCCGGCTCGGACGAGGACTGGCAGGCCTTCCACGACCGGTTCCTGGCCGGCGACGAAGCCAGCTACCAAGCGGCCGTTGCGGCCTGGCGCCAGGAGATCAGCAAGGAGAACGCCCGATGAGCACCTACACCCGCGCAGACGTCTGCGCCGTCGCGATCGCCGACGCGTTCGCCGACGCCTACGCCGGCCGACGCGAGTTCTTCGCCTCCCCGATGGGCCTGCTGCCCACCGTCGGCGCTCGCCTGGCCAAGCTCACCTCGAACCCGGAGCTGGTGATCTCCGACGGCGAGTCGATCTGGCTCGGCGGCGTACCGCCGATCGGGGGCACCGACGTGGTCGAGGGCTGGATCCCGTTCCGCAAGGTCTTCGACATCGTCAACCACGGCCGCCGACACGTGATGATGGGCGCGACCCAGGTCGACCGCGACGGCAACCAGAACATCAGCGCCATCGGCGACTTCGCCCAGCCGACCCGCCAGCTGCTCGGCTCGCGCGGCGCTCCGGGCAACACCGCCAACAACCGGACGTCGTACTGGGTGCCGAAGCACTCGCCCCGCGTCTTCGTCGAGCAGGTCGACATCGTCACCGGGATCGGCGCCCAGCGTGCCGCCGCGGCCGGCGTCGGCGCGACGAAGTACCACGACCTGCACCGGATCATCAGCAACCTCGGCGTCTTCGACTTCACCGGCCCCGACGGCACGGTCGCGCTGCGCTCCGTGCACCCCGGCGTCACGGTCGACGAGGTCGTCGCCGCGACCGGCTTCGAGCTCACCCTCCCGGCGGACGTACCGGTCACGCGGGAGCCCACGTCGGAGGAGCTCACCCTGATCAACCACGTGATCGACCCCAAGGGCCTGCGCCTGCGCGAGGTTCCCGAGCCCGTCGTTGAGGCTGCTTCATGATCGACCAGCTCCTCTCCACCCCGCTCACCGAGCTGGCCGGGATCAAGCACCCGGTCGTCCAGACCGGGATGGGCTGGGTCGCCGGACCGCGCCTGGTCTCGGCGACCGCCAACGCCGGCGGTCTGGGCATCCTGGCCTCGGCCACGATGACCTTCGACGAGCTCGAGAAGGCGATCATCGAGACGAAGAGCCGGACCAACGCGCCGTTCGGCGTGAACCTGCGCGCCGACGCCGGGGACGCCGCGGATCGCTGCCTACTGCTGATCGACCACGAGGTCAAGGTGGCCTCGTTCGCCCTGGCACCCAAGCCGGAGCTGATCGCGATGCTCAAGGAGAAGGGGATCGTCGTGATCCCCTCGATCGGTGCACCGAAGCACGCCGCCAAGGTGGCCTCCTGGGGCGCCGACGCGGTGATGATCCAGGGCGGTGAGGGCGGTGGTCACACCGGCGCCGTCCCGACCACGCTGCTGCTGCCCTCCGTGCTCGACGCCGTCGACATCCCGGTGATCGCTGCCGGTGGCTTCTTCGACGGCCGCGGCCTGGCCGCCGCCCTGTCGTACGGCGCCGCCGGGATCGGCATGGGAACCCGCTTCCTGCTCACGGCCGACTCCGCGGTGCCCCAGGCGGTCAAGGAGCTCTACCTCGGCTACGGCCTGGACGGCACCGTCGTGACCGACAAGGTCGACGGCATGCCGCACCGGATGCTGCGCACGGACCTGGTCGAGTCGCTGCTCGACGCCTCGTGGGCCAAGCGCGCCATCCCGACCGCGAAGCGGACGCTGGAGTTCAAGAAGTCCTCCGGGATGACGTGGCGCCAGCTCGCCGCGGACGGCAAGGCGATGAAGCACGCCCAGGGTCGCTCGCTGGCCCAGCTCGCGCTGGCGGCGAACACCCCGACGATGCTGAAGTCCGGCCTGGTCGAGGGCGACACCTCGGCCGGCGTGCTGGCCTCGGGTCAGGTCGTGGGTCTGCTCGACGACCTGCCGACCTGCGAGGCGTTGATCGACCGCGTGGTGACCGAGGCTGCTGCGAGTCTCAAGCGCACGGCGTCGTACCTCAGCTGACGGCGGCCCGTGCGCGCCCGCGGACGAAGAAGAGCGACCCGATCCCGACCAGGATCACCAGCACCGTCGCCAGCACGGCGAGCGCTGCGGCGCCGCCGGCCTGCTCGGTGACGCCCTTGTCCAGCCCGCCGGCGGCGAGGAACGTGGTCGGGTCGGTGAACCCGTGCAGGATGATGGCCGCCCAGATCGTCCCGGTGACGCGCATCGAGAGATACATGCAGGCACCGAAGCCCAGCGTGTAGACCACGGTCGCCAGCACGGTGGTCACGGCCATCCCGGAGATCAGGTTCGTCATGTGCATCAGCGCGAAGAGCAGCGACGCGATGAAGGCGACGAACTTCTCGCCGTGGCCGGCGTCGCGCAGCATCGTCACGACGATGCCTCGGGTGGCGATCTCCTCGGTGAACCCGACCGCGGCACCGACGAGCGCCAGGCCGAGGATCTGACCGGCGCTCCAGTCGCTCCACTCCGTGCCGACCACGTGCGCCACGATCGCCAGCACCACCAGCATCGGCGCGATCCACATCCAGCGCCGTCCCTCCACGGGCTGGCGCCCGAAGATCTCCGCCGCCCACCCCTGCCACCGGGCGAACAGGAACAGCGCGGTGCCACCGATCGCGATCGGCAGGGCGAGGCCGAAGAAGAGCGTGCTGAAGTCGGCCAGCGGGTCGTCGTCGTCGATCGCGCCGGAGAAGACCCACGCGATGAGCCGACTCACGGCGACGAAGAAGACCAGGTAGCCGAGGACCAGCAGCACCGCCTTGGCGAGTGTCGGTCGGTTCCAGAAGCCTTGACGAGCACTCGTGGTGGCGGTCATGCCCGGCATGCTGCCAGGGATCGCCACCGAGCAGAAGAGGCGGTCAGTCCAGTGAGCCGATGGGGGCCCCGACGCCCTCCACGGCCCAGCGCGGCACGATGAACAGGCCGTCGGCCACGATGGCGGGCTCCGAGCCGGGCTCCCCGGGGCCGATCTGGGCGGTGACGGAGATCTTGCGCCCCTCCTCGCCGGCGATCCAGGCCTTCAGCCAGATCCGACCGAGCGGCAGCGGCTGGGAGTACCGCAGCGACAGCGTGCCGGTCACCGTCAGACGGGTGTGGGCGGCGCTCGCGGTCTCACCCATCAGGTGGTCGAGGATCAGCGCCGAGACCCCGCCGTGGACGCAGCCGGGCGGCCCTTCGTACGCCGCGCCGAGGTCCACGGTGGAGCTGACCACGCCGTCCTCGTCCCAGGCCAGGGTCACCGGCGGGGCGATCGCGTTGCGCACCCCCACCACGGCGTTCCCCCAGTTCCACGACCGGCCCTCGTGGTTGAACCGGACCCCCGCAGGCTCGGGCGAGATCCGCTCGGCCAGCAGTCCCTCGGCCTGCTGCAGCAGCTCGCGCACCTGCGCTACCCGGTCCGCGTCGGCCTCGGTCCGGATGGTGAGGTCGATCAGCCGCCGGACGTCGTCGGTGAGTCCGCCGTAGAGCCGCTCGGCCGCTTCGACCTGCTCGGTGGACCACTCGGAGGCATGGAATGAGGTGGAGAAGAGCCCTGACACGGGACCACGCTAGCGGCTGCTGGTCCAGCGCAGGCTCCGGCCGTGGCCGTGTGTCTGGGCGATGGCCTGTCCGTCGAGGCCGAGCACGAAGGTCTGCTTCTCCGGCGGGATCTCGGGTCCGGTCGCGGTGATCGACGGCAGCACGTTCTTGGCCTCGTTGCTCACCCAGTGACACCGCCCGTCGGCGACGAGCCCCCGGATCAGGGCCTCGAACCGCTCCCGGTCGGCCTGCTCCAGGTAGGCGATCACGGCGGAGTGGAAGACCACGACCTCACCGTGCTGCGCGGCCTCCTCGACCAGGCCGGGCAGCTGGTCCAGGAGGTCCCCGGCGACCAGCCGCGGCGGATCGGCTCGAGCGATCTCGATCGCCGTGGTGAGTCGCTGCCGGCGGTCCTCGTGCTCGGGCCAGACCAGCGTGGTCAGCCAGGCCATGTCGGCCTCGTCGGTGACGTCGAGCGGATTGAGGTCGATCCCGCCGCGCCACGCCACGTCGGGTACGACGCCGGGCAGCGTGCCTTCGCCCTTGACCCGCGCCTCCAGGACCGGACCTGATCCGGCCTCGACGACTCCCCCGTCGGTCGCCCACGCGTAGCTCCACCGGTCGGGGTAGAGGCACAGGCCCGCCGAGGCACCGATCTCGAGCAGCGCCAACGGTCGGTCCGTGCTCTCTGCGATCGTCGCGAACGCCGGCACCAGGGTGGCGAGCCGACCCACCTCGTTGGTCTGGGTCGCGTGCGTCAGGATCGTGTCCCGGAGGGGGCCCGGGTCCTCGAGCAGAGCCGTGCGCAGGGCGTCGTACGGGCCGGGGGCGGGGACGCCGTGGAGCCGCGCCGCGGCGAAGACCAGGTTGGGCTGGTGCTTGATCGGCGGCAGCTCGGCGAGCCACGCGAGCAGCTCGGCATCGTCGGCGGCGCGGGTGGCCCAGTCGGCGAAGCAGGGAGAGTCTCCGGCGGCGTACGCAGCGAAGTCTCGATACTCTGAGGCGATGTCGTCGAAGAGCAGCACCTCTTCATTGTGGCTCGCGGTCGCCGCGATGGTGTCGGCGGCCTTCGTCCTGGTGGCGCCGACGACCGCACCGGCCCACGCCGAGACCACAGCCACCCCACGGTCGAACCAAGTGGTGGAGAAGCGGGTGATCGGCCGCTCGGTCAAGGGTCGCCCGATCGTCGCCTACCGCAAGGGCAACCCCGACGCGCAGCGCAAGGTCGTGCTGCTGGGCTCGATGCACGGCGACGAACGCGCCGGCGTGCGGACGGCGAGGTTCGTGATCGACCACGTCGCGGTGTCGACAGCGGCGGACGTCTGGATCATCCCGACGATGAATCCCGACGGGCTGGCCAGGAACAAGCGGACCAACGCCCACGGCGTCGACCTCAACCGGAACTGGCCGATGAACTGGCGCAAGGGACCGCACGGCCGGAAGTACCCCGGGCCGCGGGCGGCCTCCGAGCCCGAGACCCGCGCGATGATGGCGTTCCTGACCGAGGTGCAGCCGGTCTTCCTGACCTCGATCCACCAGCCGTTCGCCGCCGTCGGTCTGTACCGCGACAAGCCCCGGCCCTTCCAGCGCCGCCTGGCGCGTCAGCTGAGGCTGCCGCTCCGCGCGATCCCGATCAACGGGTCCGGCAGCAGTCACGTCAGCCCCGAGAAGGCCAAGCACCTTCAGCCGCACGGCGGGGACAACGACCCCACCCTGACCGGTTGGTACAACGCGCACTTCCCCGGGACTGCCATGACCGTCGAGTACTCCGCGCACCCCAGCAGGAAGTACACGACCAAGCGGGCTGGCTTCGGGGTGATGAAGGCGTCACTCGCCCGCTAGTGACGTGCCACGCTGAGCAGGTGGACGACGACGAGTTTCTCACCCAGGTGCTCGAGGTGCTGCCCGAGTACCTGATCCCCGACGTGGTCGTGACGTCGTTGCGCCCCGTCGACGGCCGCCCCTGGTTGCGAGCGGAGGCCACCTTCGAACGCAGCTGGGCACCATCGGGCCGGCCTCGATCCCTGGCGGGATCGGTGTTCACGCCGCTCGACCCGCAGTGGCGATACGACACGGTGCACGACCTGCCTGACGACTACGCCCGACTCGTGGCGAGCACGGTTCACCGTGAGGTGCACAAGCTGACCGGCCGCCGCAGGCCCGTCGTTCACCTGACCGCCGACCACGTCGACGAGCGCTGGCAGTGGCTTCTCGAGCGCCTGGCGCTCAGCGGGTCGGTGAGCGAGATCGGGAAGGGCCAACTCCTCGTCACACCCTCCGGCGATCGACCCCCGTTCACCGTTCTCGCGACCCCCGACGAGTGGGCCTCGATCGCCGAGCCGCTCAACCACGACGCTGATGATCCGCAGGACTTCAGCCGCCTCTTCGACGACACGTTCCTCGTCTTCTACGAGGACCGGCTGGCATGGTCCATCCGAGCGGAGCTGCCCCCGGTTCGTTGGGGAGCAGAGATGCAGCGCGAATCGCGAGACGCACGACTGGAGGGTCGGGAGCCGCCGTACCGCTGGGTCCCGTCGAGCCGGAGGTGAGCCCCACAACCCGGGACTCGACGCCCCAGAACCCGGGACTCGGCTGCAGGAACCCTCAAGTCGGCTGCAGGAACCCTCAAGTCGACTGCAGGAACCCTCAAGTCGGCGGAGGGAGATCGGTCAGAGGCGCTCGATGATCGTGACGTTGGCCTGGCCGCCGCCCTCGCACATGGTCTGGAGGCCGAAGCGGCCGCCGGTGCGCTCGAGCTCGTTGAGCAGGGTGGTCATCAGGCGGGTGCCGGTGGCACCGATGGGGTGGCCGAGCGAGATGCCGCCGCCGTTGACGTTGACCTTCTCGTGCGGGACACCGAGCTCGTCCTGCCAAGCGAGCACCACGGAGGCGAACGCCTCGTTGCACTCGAACAGGTCGATGTCGTCGACCGTCATCCCGGTCTTCTCCAGCGCGTGCCGGGTGGCACGGATCGGGCCGGTGAGCATCCACACCGGGTCGTCACCGCGGACGGAGAGGTGGTGGATCCGGGCGCGCGGGGTGAGCCCGTGCTCCTTCACGGCAGCCTCGGACGCGATCAGCATCGCCGAGGCGGCGTCGGAGATCTGCGAGGCGACGGCGGCGGTGATCCGACCACCGGGAGCCAGCGGCTCGAGGCCGGCCATCTTCTCCAGCGACGTCTCGCGGACGCACTCGTCGGTCTCGAAGACCCGGCCGTCGGCCAGGGTGATCGGCGCGATCTCGTTCTTGAACCGGCCCTCGTCGATCGCGGTGCGGGCACGCTGGTGCGAGGCGAGCGCGAACTCCTCCATCCGCTCCCGGCTGATGTTCCACTTCTCGGCGATCATCTCCGCGGAGTTGAACTGCGAGACCTCGGTGTCGCCGTAGCGCGCGTTCCAGCCGGGCGACTCGGCGAACGGCGTGGTGTAGCCGTACTGCTGACCGACCAGCATCGCCGCGGAGATCGGGATGGAGCTCATGTTCTGCAGGCCGCCGGCGATGACGAGGTCCTGCGTCCCGGACATCACGCCCTGCGCGGCGAAGTGCACCGCCTGCTGCGACGAGCCGCACTGGCGGTCGATCGTCACACCGGGCACCTCGTCGGGCAGCCCCGCGACCAGCCACGCCGAGCGGGCGACGTCGCCGGCCTGCCCGCCGATGGTGTCGCAGCAACCCATGATCACGTCGTCGACGCGCACGGCGTCGATCCCGGTGCGCTCGACCAGCGAGCGCAGCACGTGCGCACCGAGGTCGGCCGGGTGGATCGCGGACAAGGAGCCGCCGCGCTTGCCGACCGGGGTGCGGACGGCGTCAACGATGTAAGCAGTACTCATCAGGTGCGGCCTTTCAGGCGTGCTGGCTGGAGACGGAGACGACCTCACCGGTCATGTACGAGGAGTAGCCGGAGGCCAGGAAGACCATCACGTTGGCGACCTCCCACGGCTCGGCGGCGCGACCGAAGGCCTCGCGCGAGGTGAGCTCGTCGAGCAGCTCGTCGGAGGTCACCTTGGCCAGGAAGGCGTGCATCGCCAGCGACGGCGAGACGGCGTTCACCCGGACGCCGTACGGCGCCAGGTCGACCGCTGCGCAGCGGGTCAGCGCCATCACGCCGGCCTTGGCGGCGGCGTAGTGGGCCTGGCCCTCCTGGGCACGCCAGCCGATCACGGAGGCGTTGTTGACGATCACGCCACCCTTGCCGGAGTCCTTCATCCGGGTGCCCGCGGCGCGGATGCAGCGCATCGTGCCGGTCAGCGAGATGTCGAGCACCCGGCCCCACTGCTCGTCGGTCATCTCGAGGATGTTCGCGGTGCCGCCGAGGCCGGCGTTGTTGATCATCACGTCGACCCCACCGAACTCGTCGGCGGCGTCGAGCAGCGCCTGGACGTCGGCCTCCGACGTCACGTCGGAGACGAGCGTGCGGACCCGGTCCTCCCCGAACTCGGCTCCGAGCTCCTCGGCCGCTTCCTTGAGTCGACGCTCGTGGGTGTCGCCGATGACGACGGCGCGGGCGCCCTCCTCGAGCGAGCGGCGGACCACGGAGGCACCGATCCCGGCCCCGGCTCCCGCGGTCACGACGACCACCTTGTCGTTCAGCAACCCGTGCCCGGGCACGTAGGTGGGAACGTTCTTGAGATCAGCGGGGTGGTTCATCAGACGCCTCTCGGCTCGCGGGGAAGGCCGAGCACACGCTCGGCCAGGATGTTGCGTTGAACTTCGTCGCTGCCGCCGTAGATCGTGTCGGCGCGGGAGAAGAGGAAGAGGCGCTGCCACCGGTCCAGCTCGTAGGGCGCCTCGGCCACGGGCAGACCGCCGGTGCCGAGGACGTCCATCGCCAGCTCGCCGAGATCCTTGTGCCAGTTGCCCCAGACCAGCTTGGCGATCGACTCGGCGGCCACGGTCGGCGCGGCGAGCGAACGCAGTGCGTTGACCCGCATCACGTCGAGCTCGATCCGCGCGCGCCGGAGCCGGTCGGCGAGGATCGGGTCCTGGTCGGCGCCGTTGGCCGCAGCGACGGCACACAGGTCGTCGAGCTCACGTGCGAACCCGACCTGCTGGCCCAGCGTGGAGACGCCGCGCTCGTAGCCGAGCAGACCCATCGCGACCCGCCAGCCGTCGCCGACCTCACCGACCACCAGGTCGGCGGCGGTGCGGGCCTCGGTGAGGAAGACCTCGTTGAACTCCGAGCCGCCGGTGAGCTGCTCGATCGGGCGGACCTCGACACCGGGCTGGTCGACCGGCACGAGCAGGAACGACAGGCCGGCCTGGCGCGCGGAGCCGGGCTCGGTGCGGGCGATGACGAAGATCCAGTCCGAGAGGTGCGCCAGCGAGGTCCAGATCTTCTGGCCGTCGATGACCCACTCGTCGCCGTCCGGCCCCGGCTCGAGGCGCGCCCTGGTGGCGACGTTGGCGAGGTCGGAGCCGGCACCGGGCTCGGAGTAGCCCTGGCACCACAGCTCCTCGACCGCGAGGATCCTCGGCAGGAAGCGGGCCTGCTGCTCCGGGGTTCCGGAGGCGATCAGGGTCGGCCCGAGCAGCTGCTCGCCGAGGTGGTTGACCGTCGCGGGAGCATCCGCACGCGCGTACTCCTCGTGGAAGATGACCTGCTGGGCCAGACTGAGACCGCGGCCGCCGTGCTCGACGGGCCAGCCGAGTCCGGTCCAGCCGTGCCGGGCGAGGTAGCGGTTCCACTCGAGCCGGGCTTCGAAGGCCTCGTGGTCACGTCCCGGGCCCCCGAGACCGCGCAGGGCAGCGAAGTCGCCGACCAGGTGGTTCTCGAGCCAGGAACGCACCTCGAGGCGGAAGTCGTCGTCGCTCACAGCAGTCACACCGCAATAGTAGAACTTGTTCTAGTTTCGCGCTAGCGTGGCCCTGTGAGTCCCGACACGATCCCCGCTGTCCTCGAGGACGCCGCCCGGCGTTTCGGTGGACGTCGCGCCTACGTCGAGGCCGGCGTCCCGACGACGTACGACGCCCTGCTCGCGCGAGTGCGTGAGACGGCGCGCCGCTACGTGGCCATCGGCGTCGAACCCGGCGACCGGATCGCGATCTGGGCACCGAACTCGGTGAACTGGGTCGTGGCCGCGCTCGCCGTCTCCTACGCCGGGGCGACCCTGGTCCCGGTCAACAGCCGCTACACCGGGCACGAGGCCGCCGAGCTGGTCGCCCGCACCGGTGCCCGCGCGATCGTCGTCGACGACGGCTTCCTCGGTCGCAGCCAGGCCGCCGACCTGGAGGCCGCGCTCGCCGCACGGTCGGACACCGCTGCCACCCGGATCGTCACCCTGCACCCGAGCGAGACCCACCTGGCGCTCGGCGCGATCGACGCCAGCCACGTCCCCGTCGACGAGGTCAGCGACCGCGCGCACGCCGTCTCTCCCGACGACGTCGCCGACATCCTCTTCACCTCCGGCACCACCGGCAGGCCCAAGGGAGCGCTGAGCGCCCACCGCCAGAGCGTCGGCGTCGCGCGGGCCTGGGGCGAGCTCGGCGGCGTCACCGCCGAGGACCGCTACCTGGTGGTCAACCCGTTCTTCCACTCCTTCGGCTACAAGGTCGGCATCATCACCGGGCTGATCACCGGCGCCACGCTCTACCCGGTCGCCACCTTCGACCTGGACGCCACCATGGAGCTGATCGACGCCGAGCGGATCACGGTCCTGCCCGGCGCCCCGACGATCTACCAGTCCCTGCTCGCCGCCCCGGGCCGGGACAAGTACGACCTGTCCTCGCTCCGGCTGGCCGTCACCGGCGCCGCCGTCGTCCCTGTGGTGCTGATCGAGCAGATGCGCGCGCCGGTCACCTCGGGCGGGCTCGGCATCGACCAGGTCGTGACCGCCTTCGGCATGACCGAGGCCGTGGTCGCGACGATGGCCCGTCAGGGAGATTCGGCCGAGCTGGTCGCCTCCACCTGCGGCCGCGCCATCCCCGGCATGGAGGTCCGGCTCGGCGACGGGGACGAGCTGCTGCTCCGCGGCGAGTTCGTCATGCTCGGCTACCTCGACGACCCGGCCGCCACCGCGGAGGCGATCGATGCCGACGGCTGGCTGCACACCGGCGACATCGCGACCCTGGACGAGGCCGGCAACCTGCGGATCACCGACCGGCTGAAGGACATGTACATCTCCGGCGGGTTCAACGTGTACCCCGCCGAGGTCGAGCAGGTCCTGCTGCGCCTGCCCGGCGTGCAGGACGCGGCCGTGGTCGGCGTACCCGACGAACGGATGGGCGAGGTCGGCAAGGCCTTCGTCGTCCTCGCCGTCGACCACCCGCCGACAGACGCCGAGATCATGGCCCACGCGCGCGAGCACCTCGCCAACTTCAAGGTGCCGCGCACGATCGAGGCGATCAGCGTCCTGCCGCGCAACCCGTCAGGCAAAGTGTTGAAGAACGAACTCAGGAAGTGACCGAATGAACCTCGATCTCTCCCCCGACGAGCTCGCGTTCCGTGAGGAGGTGCGGGCCTGGCTCGCGGCCAACGTGCCGACCACGCCGCTGCCGTCGATGGACACCGAGGCCGGCTTCAAGGCCCACCAGGAGTGGGAGGCCAAGCTCGCTGCCGAGCGGCTCTCGGTCGTGTCCTGGCCGCGCGAGGTCGGCGGCCGCGAGGCCTCGCTGATCGAGTGGGTGATCTTCGAGGAGGAGTACTACCGCGCCGGCGCGCCCGGCCGGGTCTCGCAGAACGGCATCTTCCTGCTCGCCCCGATCATCTTCGAGCACGGCACCCCCGAGCAGCAGGCCCGCTTCCTGCCGTCGATGGCGACCGGTGAGGTGATCTGGGCCCAGGGCTGGTCCGAGCCCGAGGCCGGCTCCGACCTGGCGTCCCTGCGCTCGACCGCCGTGCGCGACGAGGTCCGCGGCGGCTGGATCCTCAACGGCCAGAAGACCTGGTCCTCACGTGCCACCCACGGGCACTGGGGCTTCGGCCTGTTCCGCTCCGACCCCAGCGCCGAGCGGCACCGCGGTCTGACCTACTTCCTCTACCCGCTCGACGCGCCCGGCCTGACCGTGCGCCCGATCGCTCAGCTCGACGGCGAGGCCGGCTTCGCCGAGCTCTTCTTCGACGACGTCTTCGTGCCCGACTCCGACGTCCTCGGCGCACCCGGCGACGGCTGGCACGTCGCGATGAGCACGGCCGGCAACGAGCGCGGCCTCTCGCTGCGCTCCCCCGGCCGGTTCTGCGCGGCCGCCGATCGGTTGGTCGACCTCTACGCCACCGCACCCGACCCGCGTCTGGGTGACGGCGTCGTGGACGCCTGGATCGGCGCCGAGGCCTACCGGCTCTACACCTGGGGCACCGTCACCCAGCTCGCCGGAGGCGGCGACATCGGGGCCGCCGGGTCGATCAACAAGGTGTTCTGGTCCGAGCTCGACATGGATCTGCACGCCACCGCGCTCGACCTGCTCGGCGCCGCCGGGGAGCTGGAGTCGACCTGGAGCGACGGGTACCTGTTCTCGCTGGCCGGCCCGATCTACGCGGGCACCAACGAAGTCCAACGCAACATCATCTCGGAACGAATCCTGGGCCTGCCCCGCGAGCCGAAGGGGGCCGGACGATGAAGTTCACGTTGACCGAGGAGCAGCTCGCCTTCCGCGAGGCACTCGACGACCTGCTCGGCTCCGCCGACACCCCGGCCGCCGCACGCGCCTGGGCCGAGGGCGACCACGCCGCCGGCCTCGGCATCTGGAAGCAGCTCGCCGACCTCGGCGTGACCGCGCTGCTCGTCCCGGAGGAGTACGACGGCCTCGGCGCCTCCCACGTCGACCTGGTGGTCGCGCACGAAGCGCTGGGCCACCACGGTGTGGTCGGCCCCTGGATCGAGACCGCCGCCCTGTCCGGCCTGCTCGAGGGCGCGGCCGCGACCTCGCTGGCCGAGGGTGCGATCGCGACGCTCGCGCTGGCCCCGATCGCTCCGCTGGCCCTCGACGGCGACATCGCCGCCACGGTCTACGCGAGCACCGAGGACGGGCTGCACGTGGCCAACACCGGGCACGTCCGGACCAGCGTCGACAGCACCCGCCGACTCGTCGAGGTCGACCCGCACGACGGTGCGATCGTCCCCGCCGAGGAGCTCGGCCGGGCCGCAGACGTGGCCGCCCTGGCCTGCGCCGCCCAGCTGCTCGGTGCCGGGGAGCGGGTGCTCGCCGAGGCGGTCTCCTACGCCGGCCAGCGTCAGCAGTTCGGCCGCGCGATCGGTTCCTACCAGGCGGTCAAGCACCAGCTCGCCGACGTCCGGATCGGGCTCGACTTCGCCCGGCCACTGATCCTCGGGGCCGCCCTGGCGCTCGACGGCGACGTCGCGACCGCGAGCCGCAGCGTCAGCGCGGCCAAGGCGTTCACCAACCAAGCGGCCCTGCGCGCGGCGCGCACGGCGCTGCAGGTGCACGGTGCGATCGGCTACACCCGCGAGCTCGACCTGTCGCTCTGGCTGCTCCGGATCCAGGCGTTGCAGAGCGCGTGGGGCACGACCACGCACCACCGCCAGATCGTGCTCGACTCCCTCGTCGCGGCCGCCGAGGAGCGCGAGCGATGAGTTCCCTGGCGACCGGGATGGAGCTCGACGCCGAGCAGGAGGCGTTGGTCAGCACGATCGGTGCCCTGCTCGACAAGCGCGCCGACTCGACCGCGGTCCGCACCGCGATCGCCTCCGAGGCCGGCTTCGACACCGGCCTGTGGGAGACCCTGGTCGAGCAGATCGGCGTCGCCGCCCTGATCGTCCCCGAGGAGTACGACGGCGTCGGGGCCAGCCTCGTCGAGGCGGCGCTCGTGCTCGAGCAGCTCGGCGCGGCCCTGGCGCCGACCCCGCTGCTGTCCACCCTGATCACCACCTCGGCCCTGCTGGCGTCCGGCAACGGCGACGCCTGTGCCGAGCTGCTGCCCGAGATCGCGGCCGGCACGCTGGCTGCCGTCGTCTTCGACGGCGCCGACGATCGCGTCCTCGACGGCGACCGCGCCGAGATCGTGCTGTCCCTGGCCGACGGCGCCCTCACCCGGGTCGATCCCGTCGACGCCACCTGGGTGCCGACGATGGACCAGACGATCCGGTTGGCCCGGCTGGGATCGACGACCGGCACGGCGCTGGCCGGCGATGCCGATGCTGCCGCAGCCGCGGGACGCCGTACCGCCCTGATCGGGATCGCCGCCCTGGCGACCGGCGCCGCGCAGCGCGCCCTGGACCTGACCGTGTCCTACTCCAAGGAGCGGGTGCAGTTCGGTCGCACGATCGGTTCCTACCAGGCGCTCAAGCACCGGATGGCCGACATGCTGGTGCTGGTCGAGACGTCCCGCTCGGCGAGCTGGGCCGCGGCGCGCGGCCTGATGGACGCCGCCGACGCGGCCGCGTACTGCACCGAGTCGCTGAGCACCGTGGCCGGCGAGATGATCCAGCTGCACGGCGGGATCGCGATCACCTGGGAGCACGACGCTCACCTGGTGTTCAAGCGGGCGCACTCCTTGCGTCAGCTCGCCCGCGCCCTGTCCTGACCGACCACGACGAACGAGCCCCGGACGGTGTCCGGGGCTCGTTGCTCGTGCGTGTGGCTCAGCGGGCGAGGATGACCGACGAGCCGTGGCCGAAGAGGCCCTGGTTGGCGGTGATGCCGACCGTGGCGCCCTCGACCTGGCGGTCTCCTGCCTGGCCGCGCAGCTGCCAGGTGAGCTCGCAGACCTGTGCGATCGCCTGGGCCGGGACCGCTTCGCCGAAGCACGCCAGACCGCCGGACGGGTTGACCGGGATCCGGCCGCCGATGGTGGTGTCACCGGCACGCAGCAGCACCTCGGCCTCACCGGGCTTGCACAGACCCAGGTCCTCGATCCAGTCCAGCTCGAGCGCCGTGGAGAGGTCGTAGACCTCGGCGACGTCGACGTCCTCGGGACTGATGCCGGCCTCTTCGTAGGCCGCGTGCGCGATCGACTCCTTGAAGGTCCGCTCGGGGGTGCCGGAGACCGCGGAGCACTCGGTGGAGAGCAACGGCATGTCGATGATCGTGTTGGGGAACGTCGGCGTGACCGTCGAGACCGCCTCGACCCGGACCGGGTCGAGGAGTCCGTGCCGACGCGCGTAGTCCAGGCTGGTCAGCACGACCGCGGCGGCACCGTCGGAGGTGGCGCAGATGTCGAGCAGGTGCAGCGGGTCCGACACCATCGGCGAGGCGAGCACGTCGGCCACGCTGGACTCGGCCCGGAAGCGGGCGTTCGGGTTGTTCAGACCGTGCCGGGCGTTCTTCACCTTCACCGCCGCGAAGTCCTCGCTGGTGGCGCCGTAGAGGTCCATCCGGCGACGGGCGTAGAGCGCGAAGTAGGCCGGGTTCGTCATCCCCAGCAGGCGGAACCGCAGCCAGTCCGGATCGCTCCAACGCTCGCCCGCGTTGGGGGCCAGGAAGCCCTTGGGGGTGGTGTCGGCACCGACGACCAGCGCGACCTCGCACAGCCCGGCGAGGATCCGGGTGCGGGCGGTGTCGATGGCCTGAGCACCCGTCGCACACGCGGCGTACGACGTCGCGATCCGCGCCCCGTTCCAGCCCAACGCCTGGGCGAACGTGGACCCGGCGACGTAGCCGGCGTACCCATTGCGCACGGTCTCACCACCGACGACGAAGTCGACGTCGCGCCACGGGATGCCGGCGTCGGCCAGGGCCGCACGGGCGGCGTGGACGCCGTACTCGATGAAGTTCTTGCCCCACTTGCCCCAGGGGTGCATGCCGACACCGGCGATCGCGATCGCGTTGCTCATGCGGACACTCCTTCGCTCGCCTGGACCGGCTTCCACCGATAGATCGTGCGCTCGCCCGTCTCGTCCACGTTGAGCGTCTCGACGACCACCTCGACCGTGCACCCGACCGTGAGGTCACCGACGCCGAAGCCCTCGGCGACCTGGCCGAGGACGACCAGGCCCTCGGGCAGCTCCACTGCGGCGAGCGCGAACGGCTCGAACGGGTCGCTCTGCGGGATGTACGGCGCCGGCGGCTGGTACTGGGCGTCGGTGTAGGACCAGACGGTGCCGCGACGCGACAGCGGTACGGCGTCGTACTCGGTGCCGTCACACTCCGGGTTGCGGCAGAAGAAGGCCGGAGACCCTGCGTCCGCGGAGACGGGCGGGAAGACGACGTTGCTGCACGACGTGCACCGGGAGGCGAGGAGCCGCGGCTCCGCGTCCGTGGTGAACCAGCCGTCGATGACGGGGGTGGCGGTCATGGGACAGCCTTTCAGTTGAGTCGGGAGGCCTCTCGGGCCTCAGGACAGGGCGCGGTAGGCCGAGCGGTAGAAGACGAGCGGCTCGGCTTCCTCGTGCTCACCGACCGTGAGCGCCTCGACGCGGCCCAGGACGACGTAGTGGTCGCCGGCGTCGTGCACGGCGTGGATGGTGCAGTCGATCCAGCCCAGGCAGCCAGCGAGCTGCGGGTCGCCGAGCTTCGACGTGGTCCACTCGACACCGTCGAACTTGTCCCCGCCGGACTTGGCGAACTGGTTGGACAGTCCCTCCTGACCGGCGGCGAGCAGGTTGATCGTGAAGTGACCGGCACCGCGCATCAGCGGCCAGGCACGCGACGACTTCGCCGGCACGACGAGCACCAGCGGCGGCTCCAGCGAGACCGAGGAGAACGACTGCAAGGTCATCCCG
Source organism: Nocardioides sp. JCM 18999 (assembly GCF_055391175.1). Taxonomy (NCBI): domain Bacteria; kingdom Bacillati; phylum Actinomycetota; class Actinomycetes; order Propionibacteriales; family Nocardioidaceae; genus Nocardioides; species Nocardioides sp. JCM 18999. The sequence goes on along the minus strand of NZ_AP043887.1, from coordinate 1,187,441 downwards.
ACCAGGCCGTCGACACCGGTGGCGGTCAGGATCGTGACGCCCGAGGCGAACCGTCCCAGCACCGTCCGGAACTCCTTGGCCGCCTCGATCTCCGCCGGGGTCGGCTCGTGCACGCCGTCGCCGAGCGTGGAGAAGTCGAAGTTGCCGAGGAAGTCCGAGATCATCGCCGGCGGCGGCCAGGTGGCCGCAGCGTCGTGCGCCATCCCGTCAGGGATCTCAGCGCCGGGGAACTCGGTGTCGCGGGTGGTCATGCTGCCTGCCGTTCTTGGATCTGATCTGTTCTCAGCCCGAGAACTGGTGGCCCCAGTAGGACACGGCCGTCGATTCGCGTGCCACCCAGCGCTGGTCGTCCACCTGGAGGCCCTCAGTGCCGAACTCGATGTCGAATCCGCCCGGGGACTTCACGTAGAACGACACCATCTCATCATTCATGTGCCGACCGAGGGTGGCCGAGAGCGGCGCGCCGTTCTTGCCGACCCGCTCCAGCGCGCGGCCGACGTCGTCGAGCTTGTCGACCTCGAGCATGATGTGGACGCACTTGCCGGCGCGCGGCATCGGCAGGAACGCGAGCGAGTGGTGGCGCGGGTTGATCCCGAGGAAGCGCAGCCAGATCTTCGAGCCCGCCTCCTTGCCCACGAACTCACCCGGCATCGACATCGAGTCGCGCAGCCGGAAGCCGAGCACCTCGGTGTAGAACCGGAGCGCCTCGACGTCGTCGGTGACCGGGAGGACCACGTGGCCCAGGCCCTGGTCGCCGGTGACGAACGTCGCGCCGTACGGCGTCACGGCCGGCACCCGCTCGTAGGAGATGCCGTGGAAGAGCTCGAAGACGTTGTCGAACGGGTCGGTGAAGCGGATCAGCTCCTGGACGCGACGCTCGGCCAGCTCGGCCGGGGTGCCCTCGGTGAACTCGACCCCTGCCTTGGTGAGGTGCTCACGCGCCTCCTGCAGGGCGACGTGGTCGGCCATCTCCCAGCCGACGCAGCTGAGCTCGTCGGCCTCGCCCGGGGTGATCACCAGGCGCGCCGAGACGGCGTCGATCCGGTAGTACAGGTTGGCCGGGTCGGGCCCGCGTCCACGCATCAGTCCGAGGACCTTCTCGGCGAACTTCTCCCACGCCGCGAGGTCGGTGGAGGAGACCCGGACGTAGCCCATGGACTTGAGCTCGATGGTCATGAACGCTCCTTGTGTCGTGCCAAGAACGCCGTCGTGAGCTCCGCGAACTCCTCGGCGGCCTCGATCTGGGCCCAGTGACCGCACGACGGGAAGACGTGCAATTGTGCCTTGGGGATCGTCTTGAGCCCGACCAGGGCGCCGTCGAGCGGGTTGACCCGGTCCTCACGGCCCCAGGTGAGCAGGGTGTGCTTGCGCAGCGTGTGGGCCTCGCGCCAGAGCATGCCGTCCTCGGCCCACTCCGGGTTGTAGAAGCTCATCCCCATCGAGCGCATCGCCTCGAGCGAACCCTCGGCGGTGGCGTCGGCGAACCGCTCCTCGACCAGCTCGTCGGTGACGAGGGACTGGTTGACCACCATGGTGGAGATGAACGCCCGCAGCGCCTCACGGCTGGGGTTCATCGAGAAGTCCATCAGGCGCTGGACGCCCTCGGTCGGGTCGGCGTGGAACAGGTTGAGCGACAGCCCACCCGGCCCCATCAGGACCAGGCGACCGACCCGGTCGGGGTACTCCAGCGCGAACCGCATCGCCGTACCGCCGCCCAGGCTGTTGCCCAGCAGGTGGATCCGCTCGATGCCGAGCTCGTCGAGCGCCTTGAGGACGTACTCGGCGGAGAACCGGAAGTAGTTCGCCGTCACCGCGGGCTTGTCGGAGGCACCGAAGCCCGGCTGGTCGATCAACAGGGTGCGGAAGGTCGAGGCGAAGTGCGGCAGCGCCCTACCGAAGTTCGACCACGCCGAAGCACCGGGGCCACCACCGTGCAGCATCACCAGCGGCAGTCCGCCACCGACGAGCGACACACCGCCCTCGGGGGCCGCCTCGTAGTAGTTGAGCGTGAGGTCGCCCGCCTTGACTGAGCGGCGGACGTCTTCTTGTGCGTAGGTCATCTGTGCTCCCCTCCCGATCAGCTCAGTACATGCCCGGGTCGACCTTGTGGCCGAACTCCGAGGCACCGAACAGCTGGAGCGCGCGCTCGGGGTCGTTGGCCGCGTGCACCCGACCGGCGTGCGCGTCACGCCAGGCCCGCTGCAGCGGCGTGCCGGTGGCCAGGGCTCGCCCACCGGAGGCCTCGAAGAGGGCGTCGATGGCGTCGATCGAGCGCTGGGTGCCGAGCACCTGGTCACGCCGGACCCGCAGGCGCAGGGAGAGCGGGATCTTCTCGCCACGCGCGACGTGGGCCTGCTCCTCGCGGATGTTGTTGATCAGCAGCGCCCAGGCGGCATCGATCTCGCTGGAGGCACGGGCGATCCGGACCGCGGCGAAGGGGTCGAGCGACGCCTTCTCCCCGATGTAGGAGGCACGGACGCGCTTCTGCTGCATCTCGACGTGCTCGGCGTAGGCGCCGGTCGCCATGCCGATGATCGGCGTGGTGATGGTCGAGGTGAAGAGCGAGTGGAACGGCAGCTTGTACAGGTCGGAGGTGTTGACCGCCTGACCCGGACCGAAGCAGCGGCCGGTGTCGCTCATCGAGAGCGTGAACGCCTCCGGCACGAAGGTCTCGGCCACGACGATGTCGTTGGAGCCGGTGCCGGCCAGGCCGACGACGTTCCAGACGTCGACGATCTCGTACTTGTCCCGCGGGATGAGGAAGGTGCGGAAGTCGACGACCTGCCCCTCCTCGTTGAAGACCAGACCGCCGAGCAGCACCCACTGGGCGTGCGCGCAGCCCGAGGAGAAGCTCCAGCGACCCGAGAGGTTGAAGCCACCCTCGGTCAGGACCGCCTTGCCGGTCGGCGCGTAGGAGGAGGAGACCCGGACGCTGGTGTCGCTCCCCCAGACCGCCTGCTGGGCCTGGTCGTCGAAGAGGGCGATCTGCCAGGGGTGCACACCGAGGACGCTGGAGATCCAGCCGGTGGAGCCGCAGGCGCTCGCGATCGCGCGGACGGCGGTGTAGAAGTCGACCGGGTCGGTCTCCAGACCCTCGTAACGCTTCGGCTGGAGCATCCGGAAGAACCCGGTCTCCTCCAGCTCCTTCACCGAAGCGTCCGGGACAGCACGCAGACGCTCGGTCTCGTCGGCTCGTTCTGCGAAGGTCGGGAGCAGGTCGCGCACGCCCTCAAGCACCTTGCTGGCATCAGTCATGGGTTAAGACTAGAACACGTTCTCGTTTTGAGGGAAGAGGTTGTGGAATAGAACCTGTTCTAGTTTCATGGTCCTATGCAGCGTGAGTATGACGTGATCGTCGTCGGAGCCGGTGGTGCCGGCATGACGGCGGCCCTGGCCGCGAAGGTCCAGCACGGCCTCGACACCGTCCTGATCGAGAAGAGCCCGTACTTCGGCGGCTCGACGTCCCGCTCGGGCGGTGGTGTCTGGATCCCGGGCAACTACGCGCTCAAGTCGGCCAAGCAGGTCGACGCCGGCGACAACGAGGCCGCCAAGCTCTACCTGACGTCGATCGTCGGCGACGCCGTCCCGGCGAACCGCCGCGACACCTACATCGACCGCGGCGCCGAGGTCCTCGACTTCGTGCGCGCGAAGACCCCGGTCCGACTGCAGTGGGTCCCTGACTACGCCGACTACCACCCCGAGGCACCCGGCGGCCGACTCAAGGGACGCTCGGTGGAGCCGTCCCCGACCGACGCCCGCCTGATCGGCGACGAGCTCAAGCGGCTGCACCCGCCGTACACCAAGGCGCCGGCCAACATGGTCGTCAGCCAGGCCGACTTCCGGAAGATGGCGACCGGGTTCCGCACGATCAAGGGCCCGATCACCATGATCCGGGTGGGTCTGCGCAAGATCGTCTCCACGCTGCTGGGCAAGAAGCTCTACGGGATGGGCGCCGCGCTCGCGATCGGCCTGCGCAAGGGCCTGATGGACGCCAACGTTCCCGTGCTCTACGAACACGAGCTGGTCGACCTGATCGTCGAGAACGACCGTGTCGTCGGCGTCCGGGTCACCACCCCCGACGGTCCGGCGGAGCTGCGTGCCCGTCGCGGCGTGATCCTGGGCAGCGGTGGCTTCGAGCACAACCAGGAGCTGCGCGACAAGTGGCAGCCCGCCCCGCAGAACGTGGAGTGGTCGACCGGAGCGGCGAGCAACACTGGTGCGGGGATCCTCGCCGGGATCGCGGCCGGTGCCGACACCGACCTCCTCGACGAGGCCTGGTGGGGCCCGACGATCATGCTTCCGGGCCGCTCGTGGTTCCTGCTCTCGGAGCGCAACCTGCCCGGCTCGTTCTTCGTCAACGCTCTCGGCAAGCGCTTCATGAACGAGGCGCTCCCCTACGTCGAGGCCGTGCACGAGATCCAGAAGAACCAGGCCGCGTTCAACGCCAGCACCGGCGGTGAGCCGACCCCGACCTGGATGGTCTTCGACCAGACCTACCGCAGCCGCTACATCTTCGCTGGCATCCCCGGACAGCAGCCGATCCCCGGCCGCTGGTTCAAGGAGGGCTTCGTGATCAAGGCCGACTCGATCGAGGCGCTGGCCGAGAAGCTCGACCTGCCCGCCGACAACCTCGCCGCCACCGTGAAGCAGTTCAACGGGTACGCCGCGACCGGCAACGACGAGGACTTCCACCGCGGGGACTCCGGCTACGACAAGTACTACGGCGACCCGACGGTGAAGCCGAACGTGACGCTGGCGCCGCTGACCAAGGCGCCGTACTACGCGGTCAAGATCGTCCCCGGCGACCTCGGCACCAAGGGCGGCCTGGTCACCGACGAGGCGGCCCGCGTGCTGCGCGCCGACGGATCGGTGATCCCCGGCCTGTACGCCGCCGGCAACGTCTCCTCGGCCGTGATGGGCCGCACCTACGCCGGCCCCGGCGCGACCATCGGTCCCGCCATGGTCTTCGGCTACCTGGCCGCCGAGAACATCGCCCAGTCCGCGAAGGCCGGTGCCTGATGCCGATCGACGTCGAGAAGGCGCGCGGCGCCCAGCTCCCCGAGCAGCAGCTGTCCTGGTCCTCCTCGGACGTGATGCTCTACCACCTCGGGATCGGAGCCGGCGTCCGCACGGGTGACGCCACCAACACGGCGGCGCTGCGCTACACCAACGACTTCCCCGACGAGTCGAACCTGCAGGTGCTTCCGTCGTTCGGGATCGTGGCACCGATGCTCGGCCAGACCGAGGCGCCCAGCGTCGCGTGGCCGGGGTGCGACATCGACCTGGCCAACATCCTGCACGGCGGCCAGGCGATCCGGGTGCACGGTCCGATCCCCCCGTCGGGCTCGGGCGTGCTGCGCACCACGATCAGCGAGGTGTGGGACAAGGGCAAGGCCGCGGTGATCGTCCAGGAGGCGACCGCGACCGCCGCCGACGGCACCCTGCTGTGGACCGCCGAGTCCTCGATCTTCGTCCGCGGTGAGGGTGGTTGGGGCGGCGACCGTGGGCCCTCGACCGCCGTGGAGCTGCCGGACGGGGCGCCCGACCGCGTCGTCGACTTCGCCACCTCACCGGCCCAGGCCCTGCTGTACCGCCTCTCAGGTGACCGCAACCCGCTGCACTCCGACCCCGGCTTCGCTGCCGGCGCCGGTTTCCCGGCTCCGATCCTGCACGGCCTGTGCTCCTGGGGCATCGTGCTGCGCGAGGTCACCGACGCGCTGCTGTGCGCCGACGCCACCCGCGTGGCCGGCTTCTCGGCCCGCTTCGCCGGCGTGGTCTTCCCCGGCGAGACGATCCGGATCGAGATGTGGGAAGCACCGACCGAGATCCTGGTCCGTGCCACCATCGCCAACGGTGAGCGTGCCGGCTCGCCGGTCCTGGCCGACTGTCGCGTCACGAAGGCGAGCTGATGAGCACCGAGATCCCCGACGTCATTGATGCCGCGTCCGTCGAGTCGTGGAGCGATGAGGTCGACGTCCTGGTGATCGGCTTCGGCATCGCCGGTGGTTCGGCTGCGCTCGAAGCCGCCCGCGCGGGCGCCCGCACCCTGCTGATCGAGCGGGCCGCGACGCCGGGCGGCACCACCTCGATGGCCGGCGGCCACTTCTACCTCGGTGGCGGCACGGCCGTGCAGCAGGCCTGCGGCATCGAGGACTCCGCTGAGGAGATGGAGAAGTACCTCCTCGCGATCGCCGCCGACGGCAGCGCCGACGGAGAGGTCGATCCGGAGACGGCCGCGAAGATCCACGCCTACTGCACCGACTCGGTGGCGCACTTCGACTGGGTCGAGTCGCTCGGCGTGATCTTCGAGCGTTCCTTCTTCCCGGGCAAGGCCGTCATCCAGCCCGGCACCGAGGGCGTCATGTTCACCGGCAACGAGAAGGTGCACCCGTTCCGGGACCTGGCCAAGCCGGCTCCGCGTGGACACAAGGTGCCCAAGCCGGGCGACACCGGCGGCGCGGCGATGGTGATCGACGCGCTCGCGGAGAAGCTGGCCGAGACCTCGGCGGAGATCCGCTACGAGGTCGGCGCCACCAACCTGGTGGTCGAGGGCGACGGCCCCGATCAGCGAGTGGTCGGCGTCGCCTGGCGGCAGTACGACGACCGCGGCTTCATCCGCGCCAAGTCGGTGATCATCGCGGCCGGCGGATTCGTCGGCAACGCCGAGATGGTCGCCGAGCACGTGCCGCTGCTCGGGTCCGGCAAGCTGTTCCCGCTCGCGTCGACGTACGACGACGGGCTGGGCCTGCGGCTCGGGAAGTCCGTCGGCGCGCAGTGGCGCGGGATGGACAAGGGCTTCCAGACGGCCCCGTTCTACCCGCCGTCGATCCTGATGACGGGGATCATCGTCAACAAGCACGGGCGTCGGTTCGCACCGGAGGACTCCTACCACTCGCGGATGTCCGCGTTCGTGCTCGAGCAACCGGAGTCTGCCGCATTTCTTATCGTCGACGCCGAGCACTACGAGGCGCCGTCGATGCCGCTCACTCCCCTGCTCGACGGCTACGAGACCATCGCCGAGATGGCCGAGGGCCTCGGGGTGCCGTTCGACGCGCTCGAGCAGACGCTGACCGACTACAACAAGCACGCGGCAGGAGGCGAGGACCCCGAGTTCCACAAGTACCCCGACTGGATCGCCGCGCAGGACACCGCGCCCTGGGCCGTGCTCGACCTGCGCCTGGGCAAGGCGATGTACGCCGGCTTCACGATGGGCGGCATGCGGGTCGACCTCGAGGGCCGCGTGCAGCGCGAGGACGGCTCGGTGATCGAGGGCCTCTACGCCGGCGGCGCTTGCGCGACGAACATCGCCCAGGACGCCAAGGGCTACTGCTCCGGCATGCAGCTCGGCGAGGGCTCGTACTTCGGACGACGCGCCGGGAAGCACGCCGCCTCGGCCTAGCCCGGCCTGGCTGGGCTTAGCTCGACGTCGGGGCGAGCGACCCGATCGCCCGGACGAGCGGGGCGAGCTCGGGGATCTCCGCTGCCGCCTCGACCGCGTCGCGCAGTGCCGCGTCGTGGGTCGGGCGGGCCGCGGCGAGCAGCTTCTCCCCCGACTTGGTCAGCTCGGTGTAGATCCCGCGACGGTCATCGGCGCACAGGACGCGGGTGAGAAGTCCGCGGTTCTCCAGCCGCGTGACCAAGCGCGTGGTCGCGCTGGCCGACAGCGCCGCGGCACGGGCGAGCTGCTGCATTCGCATGTGCCACCCGTCCTGGCGGTCGAGCGCATCGAGGACGGTGTACTCCACGACGGAGAGCTCGTGCGCCGCCTGCAGCTCGCGCTCCAGGCGGGTCTCGAGGAGGCCGTGCACGGCGGCCAGCGTGCGCCATCCCTGGGCGCGGATCTCGACCGCGTCATCGGCGATACCCATCTCGCCCCTCCTCACTCGGACTCGTCCACATCGTGTTCGTCACACCCAGCATAGCCGACTTGCGCGGATATAACGCGTGTGCAATCGTTTGATTGCGCCTGCAACTACTGCACACGCCTTCTATCCGCTTTCGCATCTAGGGAGTCACGCCATGCCCGCCGCTCTGCTCGCCCTCGCTCTCGGGGGCTTCGGGATCGGCCTCACCGAGTTCGTCATCATGGGCCTCCTGCCCGAGATCGCCGACGACTTCGGAGTCAGTGAGACCTCCGCCGGTTACCTGATCTCCGGATACGCCCTCAGTGTCGCCATCGGGGCGATCCTGCTCACCCTCGCCCTGACCCGGGTCCCCCGCAAGACCGCCCTGCTCGGCCTGATGGTGCTCTTCATCGCGGGCAACCTGATCAGCGCCCTCGCGCCGTCGTACGCGATGTTGCTGACCGGTCGGATCGTCGCGGCCCTGTGCCACGGCGCCTTCTTCGGCATCGGCGCGGTCGTCGCCGCCGGCCTCGTCCCGCGTGAACGCCGCGCCCAGGCGATCGCCCTCATGTTCGGCGGGCTCACGGCGGCCAACGTGCTCGGCGTCCCGCTCGGCACCCTGCTGGGCCAGGCCGCCGGATGGCGTTCCACGTTCTGGGCGATCACCGTGATCGGTGTCATCGCCTTCGTCGGGATCACCCTGCTCGTTCCGGCGCACACCGGTCGTGACGAGGTGCCGACTCGGATCCGGCACGAGGTCGCCGCGTTCCGTGAGCCTCAGGTCTGGTTCTCGATCGCCGTGACGATCCTCGGCTACGGCGGCATGTTCGGCGCCTTCACCTACATCGCCTACACCCTCACCGAGATCGGCGGGTTCGCCGACGGGGCCGTGCCGTGGCTGCTCGTCGTCTTCGGGCTCGGCCTCTTCGGCGGCAACCTGCTCGGCGGCCGATGGGCCGACCGGAACCTGCTCCGCACGCTCAGCCTCGTGCTGGCGGCACTGGCCCTCGTCCTGGTCGTCTTCGCGCTGGTCGCGGGCAACCAGGTGCTGACCGTCATCTCGCTGCTGCTGATGGGCTTCTTCGGATTCGCCACCGTGCCCGCCCTGCAGATGCGCGTGATGGCTCACGCCGAGCAGGCGCCCACGCTTGCCTCGGGCGCCAACATCGCTGCCTTCAACCTCGGCAACGCCTTCGGCGCCTGGCTCGGCGGCCTGACCCTCGCCGCCGGACTCGGCTACACCTCCCCGCTCTGGGCCGGAGCCGCGGTCACCCTGGCCGGACTCGTCGTCCTGCTGATCGCCGCTCGCTCCCGCGGCGGCGAGCTCGCCCACCCCCACCTCCCCCAACCGATCAAGGAGTTCGCATGACCATCCCCGCCATCCCCACCGTCACTCTCAACAACGGCGTCGAGATCCCCCAGCTCGGCCTCGGCGTCTTCCAGGTCCCTGACGCCGAGACCGAAGCAGCGGTCACGGAGGCCCTCGCGGCCGGCTACCGCAGCATCGACACCGCCGCCATCTACGGCAACGAGGTCGGCGTCGGTGCAGCCCTCGCGGCGTCGGGCCTCACCCGCCAGGAGCTCTTCGTCACCACCAAGCTGTGGAACACCGACCACGGCCGCGACAGCACGGGGCCGGCGTACGAGACGAGCCTGGACCGACTCGGCCTCGAGTACGTCGACCTCTTCCTGATCCACTGGCCCGCGCCCGCGGCCGGGCGGTTCGTCGAGACCTGGGAGGCGATGGAAGCGCTGTACGCCGCTGGCCGGGTTCGCGCGATCGGCGTCTCGAACTTCCTGCCGGAGCACCTCCAGCCGATCCTCGACCTCGGCGGCACCGTGCCGGCGGTGAACCAGCTGGAGATCCACCCGCGGCTGCACCAGGCCGAGGTGACCGCGTTCGGCGAGGCCCACGGGATCGCCAGCCAGGCGTGGAGCCCGCTCGCCCAAGGCGCGATGCTGGCCGACCCGACGATCACCGCGATCGCCGACAGGCTGGGGCGCACGCCGGCTCAGGTGATCCTGCGCTGGCACCTCCAGCAGGGCCGGATCGTGATCCCCAAGTCGGTGACGCCCGCCCGGATCCAGGCGAACCTGGACGTCGTCGGGTTCGACCTCAGCGACGAGGAGCTGGCCCGGATCGATGCCCTCGCACCGCGCGACGGGAGCGGTCGGATCGGCCCGGACCCGCGCCAGTTCAACGGCTGATCGCCCGAGCAATCCGGATGCGTGCCCTTCCCCGATGACGGAGAATCCTCCGTTGTGGGACATGTGCACGTCGCTGGCGTGAGGTACGAGCTGCCGGACGGGCGGGTGCTGCTCGACGACGTCAGCTTCCGGGTCGGCGAGGGCCAGAAGGTCGCGCTCGTCGGCGCCAACGGTGCCGGCAAGACCACGCTCCTGCGGATCGTGACCGGCGACCTGGCTCCCCACGGCGGGTCGGTCACCCACTCCGGCGGGCTCGGCGTGATGCGCCAGTTCGTCGGCCACGGCAGTGGCGACGAGACCGTCCACGACCTGTTGCTCTCGGTCGCTCCGCAGCCGGTCCGTGCGGCCGCGGAAGCCGTCGATGCCGCCGAGCTGGCGCTGATGGACGTCGACGACGAACGCACCCAGATGGCCTACGCCACGGCGTTGGCCGAATACGCCGACGCCGGGGGCTACCTGACCGAGGTGGTCTGGGACGTGTGCACCATCGCATCCATGGCACTGCCCTTCGACCGTGCGCGGCACCGGCTGCTGTCGACCCTCTCCGGCGGCGAGCAGAAGCGGCTGGTGCTCGAGTACCTCCTGCGCGGCCCGGACGAGGTGCTGCTGCTCGACGAGCCCGACAACTACCTCGACGTGCCCGGCAAGATCTGGCTCGAGGAGCGGATCCGTGAGTCGGCCAAGACGATCCTGTTCATCAGCCACGACCGCGAGCTGCTCAACAACACCGCCACCCGCATCGTCACGGTCGAGCTCGGCAGCGCCGGCAACCTCGTCTGGACCCACCCGGGCGGCTTCGCGAGCTATCACGAGGCGCGCACCGACCGCTTCGAGCGCGTCGAGGAGATGCGCCGCCGTTGGGACGAGGAGCACGCCAAGATCAAGGCGCTGGTGCTCCGACTCAAGATCAAGTCCGAGTACAACGACGGCATGTCCTCGCAGTACCGAGCCGCCCAGACGCGGTTGAGGAAGTTCGAGGAGGCCGGTCCGCCGATCGAGCAGCCGCGCGAGCAGCAGGTGACGATGCGCCTGGCGGGCGGACGCACCGGCAAGCGCGCCGTCGTCGCCACCGACCTCGAGCTGACCGGGCTGATGAAGCCGTTCGACCTCGAGGTCTGGTACGGCGAGCGGGTGGCAGTGCTCGGCTCCAACGGGTCGGGCAAGTCTCACTTCCTGCGGCTCCTCGCGGCCGGAGGCAGCGATCCCGACGTCGAGCACCGTCCCGTCGGCGAGCCGCCGGCACCGGTCGCCCACACCGGCGCGGTCAAGCTCGGCGCCCGGGTGCGGCCCGGGTGGTTCGTGCAGACCCACGCCCACCCCGAGCTCGTCGGCCGCACGCTGCTCGAGATCCTGCACCGCGGAGACGACCACAGGGACGGAATGGGCCGCGAGGCGGCGAGCCGGGTGCTGGATCGCTACGAGCTCGCACACGCCGGGGAGCAGACGTTCGAGTCACTCAGCGGCGGCCAGCAGGCCCGGTTCCAGATCCTGCTGCTCGAGCTGTCGGGTGCGACCCTGCTGCTCCTCGACGAGCCGACCGACAACCTCGACGTGCAGTCGGCCGAGGCTCTGGAGGCGGGTTTGGAGGCGTTCGAGGGCACCGTGCTCGCGGTGACTCACGACCGGTGGTTCGCCCGAGGCTTCGACCGATTCCTGGTCTACGGAGCCGACGGGGAGGTCTACGAGTCGGACGGTCCGGTGTGGACCGAACGTCGGGTGAGTCGGGCACGCGACTAGGACGCCTCGCCGAGTCGTCCAGGGAGGAGCGCGCCGAGCAGGCTCGACAGGGCGTCGTTGTTGATGTCCACGCCGTGCTGGTCCGGGCGGACCAGGCACGACGCCGTCATGTCGGGCGTGACGAGGAAGACGTCGGGGCTGATCGGGTACGGCTCCTGGGCGTAGGTCTGCAGGGCGAGCCAGGCCATCCTGACCGCGGCACTCACCGCGTCCTCGTCGACCGGCACGTGCACCCAGAGCTCGAACTTCGTCGGCACGCAGACGAGCACGCCGTGTGCCGGGAAGTCGATCCGCATCCTCCGCAGCAGGTCCGGAAGCACCACGATCCGCGCCGCACCGTAGGCATCAGGGGCATCGAGGAACTCGACCCACGTGTTGCGTGCCCGCGGATCGACACGGCGACGGGTGTGGCGTGGACGTGGGAGGTCGATCATGTTGCGCAGCGCGGCGTCGTAGGCCTGATCGCGCTCGCCGACCAGGTCGAGCTGGCCGAACTCCCGGCTGCAACCGTCGCCCTTGGCGGCCAGGACCGCGACGAGTCCGGGCAGCGGGTGGAGGGCCTCGTAACGGAGCATCTCGTCAGCCCGCGCCTGCGGCCACAGCTTCACCCGCAGGTCCTCGACGGCAGGCGGCTCGTCGGGTCGGGCGGCGCACAGCGCGGTGAGCTGTTCACGGACCGCCTGCGCACGCCTTCCGCGCGGCATGCTGCTGATCGTCCGGGCGAGGTTGTCGAGGCCCACGGTCAGTCCGTCGTCGGTCTTCAGGGCGACGCCGTCCAGCACGGTCGAGCCACGGCCGAGGCAGGCAAGCACGCGTTGCGCCTCCTCGACCAGCCATCGGGTGTCGGAGGCGGAGAGTCCAGGTAGTCGTTCCTCGTCAGGTGTCATGCCTTCGATGGAAACAGGATTCTTCGAGCGCCGCTGGCGTCATCCACAGGCCTCGGTCAGCGGCCGCGGACCAGCTCTCAGGCCCACTCGAAGAGCGGACCCCAGCAGACCACGATCACGCCCGCCCAGGCGGCGTACACGGGGAGGTAGGCGGCCTGCCACGCCTCCAGCTCGGCGAAGGGTCGTTGGCGGCGGACGAACCCGATGCCGAGCCACGCCGACCCGACGAGGTTGATCAGCAGGACGAGGTTGAGCCCGAGCGCCGCCGAGCGGTTGGGGGTGAGACCGAGGTCGGTGATCCGCGCCACCATCGCCATCATCACGACCAGGTCGACCACGATCGCGGTCACCACGAGGACGACCTGCAGCCAGTCGGCGAGACCGACCGGGGTCTCGGGTGGCCGGGCGGAGACGGCGTACAGCCACAGGGCGAGGACCAGGACGAGGATCACCGTCATCAGAATGAGCAGGTCGCGGTCGACGCCGATCAGGTCGGCGCTGGTGGCGAACGCGATCAGAAGCGAGCCGAGCAGCAGGATCGTCAGCGGCGAGAAGACCCGCGCCAGAACGGGCGCGATGTTCTCGATCACGTTCTGCTTCGACTCCACCAGCCAGGCCGCGACCAGGACCGCTCCGGCGGCGCCGCACGGCAGCACCCACTCGAAGAGGAACGTCGTGACATCGATGCCCGCGGCATCGAACGTGCCGGCAGCCAGGGCGAGCAGCAGCCCACCTCCGGCGGCGATCAGGAAGTAGTAGACCGCCCACTCACCGGTGAACCGGATGAAGTCCATCCGGCGCCGCGCGGAGCGCCACTCACCCCCGACGTACGTCACGCCCATCAGGAGCCAGAGCAGGACCGGGGTGTGGATGATGACGAGGTCGAGGGTGTCGCTCTCGAACTCCGGGAACGGGTAGACGAGCAGGAGCACCAGGACCGCGACGTACCCCGTGGTGAGCACGGCCAGGGTGCGTCCCGCGAGGTCACGGCGCCAGACGAAGTACGCCGCCAGCCAGGGCAGCACCAGGGCCGAGGCTGTCCGCGCGATGACGCCCTCGTCCATCCACGCCAGCCCGGCGCGCAACGTCAGCGCCGCACCGATCCCGAGCAGGATCGCGACCCACAGGCTCCGGTCGGGCGCGCCACCGCGGGAGGGGTCGTCGGAGCTGAGGACGAGCTGCTTCCAGAGCCGCTCGGAGTGCTCGCGGGCGAACTCACGGGAGAGGTCGTCGACGCTGCCCATCCGCTTGACCGCGATCAGGAACGCCTCGTCGTCGGCCAGACCGGCGGCGACGAGGTCGTCGACCTGGCCGCGGAGGTGTTCCTCGAGCTCGGCGACGTCGTCGCTCGTGATGGTCGCGCGGCGCTGGACATAGCCGCGCCACTGCTCGATCTGCTGCTCGCTCATGCGATCACCGCCTGGGTGAGTGGCACGGATGGGACCGACTGCTGCCAGATCCGGTCGAGCGCCGAGCTCACGACCGCCCACTGACTCTGGCGTTCCTCGAGAGCCTGGCGCCCCGCGTCGGTGAGGGCGTAGTGCTTGCGCCGTCGTCCCTCCGCCGAGACCTGCCAGGAGGCCTGCACCTGGCCGAGGCGCTCGAGCCGGTGCAACAGCGGATAGAGCATCCCGTCGGTCCACTCCAGCTCGCCGGCGGAGAACTCCCGGATGCGCTTGAGGATCGCGTACCCGTAGGAGGAACCCTCCTCGGCGAGGATGCCGAGCACGAGTGGTGTGGCCGAGGCGGCCACCAGGTCCTTGTCGATCCGCATCACGTCTCCTATGCCTAGAACTGCAAGGTAACTCATGCCTAGCAGTTCTAGGTAACGAAACATTCTCCACCGCGCTCGAAGAATCCCTTGACCCGAACGTCAGTTCGAGGGACAATGGAGGCTCCAGGACGACGACCCCGGATGGCCGCAAGGCCGTACGTCGACGTGTCGCGATGCCTGGAGGTGCCTGATGAGCGTGGTCTCGTCCCCACCCCTGCACCCGAGTGTCGCCGCTGTGGCTCGCGCCCGCGAGGCGCTGTCAGAGGCCGGCGAACGCGATCCGATCTACCTCTCCCCCGCTGAGCACGGCGCACTGCTGCGCGAGCTGGTCGCGCTGAACTCGCAGGTGGCCGAGCTCCAAGCCCGCGTCACGATCGCCGCCGGCCCGGCCGGGGTGGATGACGACTCCGGTGCGCACGACGTCACCGCCTGGATCGCTGGCGGACTCGGCGTCGGGCACTCGCAAGCCCGAGCAGCGACCCGCTTCGCCGAACGTCTCGACCGGTCAGCGTCGGTGGCCGAAGCGATGCGCGAGGGCACCATCACCGTGCCGCAGGCCGACGTCGTCACCCGCGCCCTCGACGCGCTGCCGACCGACCTGGATCCCACCATCGTCCTGCAGGCCGAGCTGCAGCTGGTCGACCTCGCCTCCGCCCACGACGCGCGCGAGCTGCGGGTCCTCGGACGCCGGATCCTCGAGGTCGTCGCCCCTGAGATCGCCGAAGCCCTCGAGGCTCGTGCCCTTCAGGACGAAGAACGAACTGCCTGGGAGAAGACCCGACTCACCGCACGACGCCGCGGCGACGGGACCTCGTCGGCAACCGTCGTTGCGCCCGACCTGACCATCACCCGGCTGCTGAACTACCTGCACGCCTTCACCAACCCGCGGAAGCATCACGACGGGGCCGACGGGGCCGACGGGGCCGACCCGAACGACGACGACGTCTGGCGGAAGCTGTCTTACCCCCGCAAGCTCGGTCAGGCGTTCTGCCAGCTGATGGAACGGATCGACCCCAAGACGCTGCCCGACCACGGCTCCACCAGCACCGAGCTGATCGTCACGATGACGCTGGAGAGCCTCCGCACCGAGCTCGCGACCGCCACCGTCCTCGGCCCCGAAGGCGCGAGCCTGATCAGCGCTTCGGAGGCCCGAAGGCTCGCCTGCAACGCCGGGATCATCCCCGCCGTCCTCGGCTCCAAGGGCGAGGTCCTCGACCTCGGCCGCTCCGCCCGCCTCGGCAGCCGGGCACAGAAGCGAGCGCTGATGGTCGCCCACGCGACCTGCCAGGGCGAGCACTGCGACACCCCCGCCGCCTGGTGCGAGATGCACCACCTCAAACCCTGGGAATCAGGCGGCAAGACCGACCTCAAGGACATGGCCCTGGTCTGCAACCACGACCACCAGCGGCTCCACGACGCCCGATACACCCACGAGCTCCTCCCCCACGGGAAGATCCGGTTCACCCGAAGATGCTGACGGCTCCACGCTGGGACGGGTTGGATGAAGCCGTGGAACATGAGGAGTGGGACGTCGGCCGCAGGGTCCGCATCATGTGGGACGGCCCCGGCATGCCGCTGTGGGACGACGTGAATGGTCGAATGCCGGAAGAGATCGAGTTTTTGGCGGGGTTCCTCCTGCTGAGCCAGAACCTGATCGACGACCTGAGGTCGTGGGGCGAGGCCGAACCAGGGCTGGCCGGTTTCGACATCGAGGATTGGGACAGCCGTGCCCTCATTCTTCGAGACCGACTGCAGGGCGAGCTCGGGCCTGACTTCACCGTTGCCTACCACCCAATGACGTGGTCGAGCGAGTAGGAGGAGGGCGGGCCGGTGGCTTGTCGCTTACCGGTCAGTCGCGAACGGGCAACCACGCTTGCGCGCCCGTGTCCCAGGCGTCGAGCAGCTCCCAGCGCAGCGACAGCTCACTCCCCGGCACCTCGGCGGGAACGTCGAGGTGCATCACGAACCGCTGCTCGTCGCCGGGCGCGAGCTGACCGACGTCATCACAGGGAAGACGCCACTTCGCATCGACCAAGGGCTCCTCGTTGAGGTCCGGGTCAGCCGTCAGCTCCTGGAAGTAGCCAGGACACGGGGTGAGATCCATCGACCGGTCGCCGACGTTGCGCACCGTGACGACGTACTCAAGGACCTTCCCCGGCGTGATCGTGGCGGGCACGTCCAGCGTCGTCGCGACGCCCATCCAGCGAGCAGGCGGGTCGACGTAGCCCTCGGGATTGGTGGCCGGCGGCGGCACCCACTCCTCGTAGTCGGCCCTCACACTCCAAGGCACCGCGCCACTGGTGTCCACAACATCCACCACTGAGGGCGCCGGTGTCGCCGACTGCGCCTCAGGCTGGCCGCACCCACTGAGGAGGCTGAAGGCCGCGCCGAGGAGGATGGCTCCCACCCCCTGGCCCACGCTGAGTCTCATCCGCTACTCCTCGAGATGCACGAGCTCGCCTGGGGCTCCGATGACTGGGTCGGAGGCATTCTTGGCGAGAACCGGCCACGCTCACCGCTCTTTCAGAGAAACGGGCGCTGGCACCAGGTGGCCGTCAGTCAGGAGACGGCGCTGTCCATCGCCGCCAACGGAGCTGCCCCGGCACGGTCAGCAACGCCACGCTCGAGGACAGCGGTAGCACCGAACAGAGTCCGGTTCCCGTGACCGTCGAGTTGGTACCAGCGGATGCCCAGCAGCTCGTGCGTCGTTCGGTCGAAGACCCACGTCGTCGCGAGGTGGTACGCCGTGTCGGTGCGGCTCACGCCGATGCCCGGCCGACCGATGGCATCGGTTGCTTCCGCGGTGAGCTCGACACCCGGGATGCGGGTGGCGGCCTCGAAGAGGGCCGAGGCCGTACGAGGCGGGACGAGGTTCTCCCCGATCAGCGCCCCGACGACGTCGAACAACGCTTGCTCCGGCTCCTGCCGGTCGGCCACCACCGCCTCCCTCATGAGCACGTCGAGGAGTTCCTCGGGATCGGCCGGCAGGCTCGAGAGCCAGGCGTACGTCGGGCGGAAGGCGCCCGCCGGCGTCGGGGTGCCGCCGCCCAAGGGCCAGTCCTGACCGAACTCACGGATCACGCTGCCGTCATCGGTGACTGCGTCCGAGCGCTGGCCGAGCCAGATCTCTCGCTCGTGCACGCTGCCGAGCGTGACGCCCTCACCGAACCGCCCCTCGTTGGTGATGACCTGGCTACGTACGTAGGCGAACTGATCGGGCCGCACCCTCACGGCCGGCGTCTCCAGGGCAACGGTCGAGGCGGCGCGCAGGACCTGGACGGCACCGGGCGTGGCGGCGACGGGGTGGCTGGCGACCGGCACCGCCGGCCGCTCGCCGATGCCGATCGCGACCAGGGCGACCACCGCGGCTGCGCACGCCGTGAGCAGCGCGGTCGCCCCGATGGTGGCTTGTCGGCGCCGCCGTACGTCGTCGTGCTCGATGCGCTGGAGGATCCGGTCCTCGAGGAGCGTCTTGTGCCGTTCGGACAGCTCGATCGGTCTCGGAGCCGGCGCGAGACGGGCCAGGTCGTGGATGTCGGTGTCGTTCACTGGTGGACCTCGCAGGCTCGATCTTCGGGGGATGGCGCGTCGACGATCTCGCGTAGACGGCGACGCGCTCGGGACAGACGGGAGCGGACCGTGCCGACAGGTACGTCGAGCTCGCGAGCGGCCTCGACGTAGCTCAGGCCCGACCAGACGCACAGGCCGAGGACCTCGGCGTCCGCGCGGCTCAGACCGGCGATCGCCTCGGCCGCACGGGCCAGGGTGCGGGCATCGTCGAGCCGGCTGGCCGCCTCGTCGGCGAAGTCGTCGACCACGTCCGGTTGCGGGCGCGAGAGGAACGCCAGACGTCGTCGAACGCTCCGGCGGGAGTTGAGTGCCTGCCGTGCTGCGATGCCGAGCAGCCACGGACGCAGCGGCCTGTCGTCGTCACTGAGCTGAGCCCGCGAACGCCACGCCACCAGGAACGTCTCGGACACGACGTCTTCCGCGCTCGCCCAGTCGCCCGTCAGCCGGTGGGCCAGGGTGAAGACCGTGTCGACGTTGTCGGCGTACATCGCCGCGAACGCGCCCCGGTCTCCACTGCGCAGCTGCCGTCGCACGGCGCGCATGTCGGGAGTGGTCACACCATGTACTGTCCACGACCCCTGCCGGGTTCCACGAAGGGAAGGAACACGATCACCGGAGATCCACGTTGGCTCCCCCGGCCGCCATGACCGGCTGTCGCGCTGCGGCATGCGGTGCGGACCAGTCAGGCGAACGCGTCTCCCCATTCGACGTCTCCGTGGGCGAACACGACCGACCCGCCGTCGCCTTCCCAGAGGTCGATCCAGGTCGGGGAGCCGTGCCCCTTCACGAATCTCGGCCGTATCAGCCCCAGCTCAACCGACGTAGCCGCGTCGATCCACCGTGCCGCACAGCCGGCCCACCCACCGCAGCCACAGCCTTCGAACGCCACCGTCGCGCCGTCAGCGACCAACTCCTGGGCCTGCTTCGGGGTGACCCCACGGATGCGGGCGAGGAGGTTGCCCGAGAGGTCGAAGAAGTCACCGTGGTCGTTGAACGTGCCCGGGCGGACGACTCGCTCCTGCTGCGGCTCGGCCATGGCCTCCGCCGCGATCTCCGCGAATGTCTTGGCACGCTTCACAGCTTCATGATGACGTCGAACACCCCTCCGGGCGAGCGAGTTCCGTGACGCGACCTACGCGCTCCGCCCTGCGCGGCGCCATGGTTGGGGCAAGCGAGCCGATAGCGTTGGCGGATGCCCAGTCGCCGCTCCGCCAGCACCCGCCGCGGCGGATCCACGCGCCGGAGCGGGTCACGCGCGTCGCAGCGGCCATTGCCGGCGACCGGTCCGGGCGAACGGCTGTGGGTGCTCGACGTTCCCTACGGCACCCAGGTCGACGGCGCCGTCTGGCACCCGGCGGTCAAGACCCACCTGTACGTCGGCCGCCTACTGCCGGCGCACCTCGCGCCCTATGCGCCGGGGCCGTACACGCTGGGCCGGTTCATCGAGAACACCCTGAACCCCGGGGATCCGCGCCCCAATCCCGAGCCGACCGATGCGCTCGAGCCGCGCCGACTCCAGTTCGAGGCGGCCGATGCGATCGCGGCGCGCGCCGAAGCGGGTGGGCGGATGTTCCTGCTGGCTGACGAACCCGGGGTCGGCAAGACCATCTCCGCCGTCCTCGGCGCGACCGCCGTCGGCGACCTGCGTGGTGCGCAACGCGTGCTGGTGGTGGCCGACCGTCCCGCCGCGATCACGATCGGGCACTGGTGCCGCACGATCACGGCGTTGGGCGACGGCGGTCTGGACTGGGTCGTGATCACCTGGGACCGGTTGGAGAAGGTCAAGGACCACACCTGGGACGTGATCATCGCCGACGAGGCGCACGCGCTGCGCCGGACGACGACGAAGCGGTGGAAGCTCTGGGCGAGGATCTCGGGGCACGGGAAGCCGCACGACAAGGCCCCGTTCGTGATCGCGACCACCGCGACACCGGGGCACACCCCGCTCGAGCTCCCCTACCTCGCGCCGGCCTACGCCGAGATCCTCGGCGAGCCGATGAAGGAGTGGACCTCGGCCACGCAGCCCGGCATCGCGTTCGCGACCGCGCTCGAGCGCCATGGCGTCGAGGTCGAGCAGGGCCGGCACGGCGCCACCTGGACGACGGACGCGGCCCGACGTGCGGCCGACCTCAAGCTGGTGCGCGGCTGGCTCGCCGACGAGCGACCGGCCGCGATGCTGCACCGCGCAGCCCCGTGGGGCCCGGTGCCGATCTCGGGCATGCCGGTGGCCCTCACCCCGGCCGAGCGTGCGGCCTACGAGGCCGAGTGGGGTGAGTTCTGCCGCGAGATGGACATCGCGCGACGGGGCCGCAACACCGCGAAGGGCCGGGCCGCGCTGCTGCGGCTCCGGCAGAAGGCGGGGCTCATCCGCGTCGACTCGACAGTCGACTGGATCGCCCAGCAGGTCAGCGCCGAGCGCCAGGTGGCGTGCTCCGTCGAGTTCGTCGCGACCGCCGCCGACCCGATCGCCGACCGGTTGCGTGAGGCAGGGATCGAGGTCGCCACGATCTACGGCCGCGACCGGTTCGACGTCGAGGCCGAGCGGCTCCGGTTCCAGACCGGGCAGGCGAAGGTGTGCGTCTTCACCACCGTCGCCTCGATCAGTCTGCACGCCGGCGAGACCCTCCCGGACGGCAGCCAGGCGAGCACCGAGCCTCGGGTCGGCGTCTTCCACCAGGCTCGCTTCTCGGGGATCGCCGGCCGACAGGTGACCGGCCGCACGCACCGCGACCACCAGGTCTCGCCCTGGCACATCGCCTACGCCGAAAGCACCGTCGAGGAGCAGGTCGGGAAGGTGATGGTCGAGCGGATCGCCGCAGCCTCCGACACCGTCGGCAGTGACACCACCGGCCTCGCCGACCTCGCCCAGCTGCTGGGAGCCGACTGGCTTCCGGCGGAGTCCTTGACCGAAGGCGTTGCCTGACGTTCGGATGGGTACGTGAAGGTCGTGGGTTCACGTCGGCGGTACACGATCACCGAGGTGCGGCCGTCGCAGACCGAGCGGCTGCGTCGACGGCAACGGTGGTACTTCGTGCTGATGGGCACCTGCCTGGTGCTGATCACGGTCGCCTGGACGCTGGTCCGACTGTGGTCACCGACCGCAGCAGTCGTGATGTCCGGCGTGGCCGCCGTGCTCGCACCGATCGCTGTCATCGTCGCCAACCAAGACTGGCGATGACCGAGTCAGGAGGAAGAACGATGACCGACGCCAAGACCAAGCTGTCCGCGACCGAGGTGCTCGATGCCGACCTGGTGGACTGGCGACAGATCCTCGGACGTCTCAAGGCCCGATTCCGGACGGGTGACTTCAACACCGGCCTCAACTTCGTCGACCGGATCGGTGCGGCCGCCGAGGTCGCCGACCACCACCCCGACATCCAGCTCACCTACCCCGAGGTCATGGTCACGTTGAGCAGCCACGACGTCGGCGGCCTCACCCGTCGCGACGTGGATCTGGCACGCGAGATCAGCGCGCTGGCCGCAGACCTCGGGATCTCGTCCGATCCGAGCGGTCTCACCGAGATCGAGCTCGGGCTCGACACCTCCGACGGTTCCCGGCTCGGTCCGTTCTACGCGGCCCTGCTCGGCAGCAAGCTCGAGCACGGCGAACCCACCGACCCGACCGACCAGGTGCCGGGCGTGTGGTGGCAGGAGCCCGACGAGGGCGCCACCGCGGCCCTGCCTCCGCAGCCGTTCGAGCAGCGCTGGCACCTCGACGTCTGGGTCGCCCACGACGAGGCCGAGCAACGCCTCCAGGCGGTGCTCGACGCCGGCGGGCAGCTGATCAGCAACCGGGCGGCGCCGTCCTACTGGGTGGTCGAGGACGCCGACGGGAACCGCTCCTGCCTCTGCACCTCCAGCGAGCGCTGAGCGCGCCGACCGGAGGGTCAGACCGCGGCGAGGATCAGCCCGGACGTCGGCACGCCGGTGCCGGCCGTGACCAGCACGGGCGAGCCCGTCGCCGCAGCCGCGACCTGGTTCACGGAGGTGCCGCGGACCTGGCGGACGCCCTCGGCGATCCCGTTCATGCCGTGGATGTAGGCCTCGCCGAGCTGGCCGCCGTGGGTGTTGATCGGCAGCCGACCACCGATCTCGATCGCCCCGTCGGCGATGAAGCCCGGAGCCTCACCGCGGCCGCAGAAGCCGAGCTCCTCGAGCTGCATCAGGACGTACGGCGTGAAGTGGTCGTAGAGCACGGCCGTGGCGACGTCGGCGGGACCGACGCCGGACTGGCGCCACAGCTCGTTGCCGACCACGCCGATCTCGGGGATGCCGATGTCGTCGCGGTAGTACGACGTCATCACGAACTGGTCGCGGGCACTCCCCTGCGCCGCGGCGGTGATCAACGCCGGGGTCTGGGCGAGGTCGCGCGCGCGTTCCGGGGTGGTCACGACCAGCGCGACCGCACCGTCGGACTCCTGGCAGCAGTCGAGCAGGTGCAGCGGCTCGGCGATCCAGCGGGAGGCCTGGTGCTCCTCGAGCGTGATCGGCTTGCCGTAGAAGAAGGCGTTCGGGTTGGTCGCGGCGTGACGGCGATCGGCCACGGCGACCCGACCGAAGTCGGCCGAGGTGGCGCCGTACTCGTGCATGTAGCGGCGGGCCTGCATCGCGACCGTCGCGGCGGGCGTGGAGAGCCCGAGCGGGTAGGTCCAGGCGTTGTCGAGGCCGTTGGTGTTGACCTGGGTCGCGGCCCAGCTCTGCACCTGACCGAACCGCTGGCCCGAGCGTTCGTTGAAGCCGCGGTAGGCCACGACGACGTCGGCGACACCGGTCGCGACCGCCATCGCGGCCTGCTGGACGGTCGCGCACGCCGCGCCGCCGCCGTAGTTGATCCGGCTGAAGAAACGCAGGTCACCGATCCCCAGCTCGCGCGCGACGGCGATCTCCGAGGAGTTGTCCATCGTGAACGTGACCAGGCCGTCGACGTCGGCCGGCGTCAGACCGGCGTCGGCGAGGGCCGCCTGGACCCCCTGGACGGAGAGCTGCAGCTCGGAGCGGCCGGAGTCCTTGGAGAAGTCGGTCGCCCCGATCCCGACGATCGCGGCCTGGCGGCTCAGCGAACGGGTGCTCATGCGACCGCCCCGTCCAGCGCGACCTTGACCGTGCCGGACACGTGCGCGCCGAGGGAGACCGCGCCGGTGACCTTGATCGTCGCCACGCCGTCCTCGATCGCTTCGACGCTGCCGGAGAAGGCGAGCGTGTCGTAGGGGTACGCCGGAGCGCCGAGGCGGATCGAGATCCCCTTGATCTGCACGTCGGTGCCGGCCCAGTCCGTCACGTACCGCTCGCAGAGCGCGGTGGAGGTGAGGATGTTGACGAAGATGTCCTTGCTCCCGGCGCCCTGAGCGCGGTCGCGGTCGTGGTGGACGTCCTGGAAGTCACGCGTCGCCAACGCCGTGGAGACCACCATCGTGGGCGTGATCGGGACCTCCCAGGCGGGCAGCGTGTCGCCCACGGCGAGCGTCTTCATGCAATCCTCCAGACCGGGAGCGTGAGCTCCTCGTCGATCACGTTCCATTCCACGGCCACCCGGTCGCCGATCTTGATGTCGGAGCCGGCCACCATCTCCCCGACCATCCGGACGCCCTCGTCGAGGTCGAGCAGGGCGATCGTCAGGGGCAGCTCCTTGCCGGGCAGCTGCGGCGCGTGGTGCACCACGAACGAGAACACGGTCGCGTTGCCGGCGGCCACGACGTAGCCGCGGTCGAACGCACCGCACGCCGGGCAGGTCGGGCCGGGCGGGTGCCGCAGCACGCCGCAGGCGTTGCAGGTCTGGATCCGCAGCTCACCGGCGCGGGTCCCTTCCCAGAAGTACGTCGTGTCGCGGTTGATCACCGGCCGCACTGGCCCGCTCACGAGGCGGCTCCCTGGGGGATGAACTTGAGCACCCGGAAGAGCATCGTGGCGACGACCTCGCTGCTCCCGTCCGGAGCGTCGACGTACCAGGTGTTGCGCGAGGTGACGAAGTAGCCGACGCCCATGCCCGTGGCCTTCGGCCCGACCACGGAGTCGAGGGCCGTGGTGACCCGGACCGACTCACCGACGCGGAGGTAGCGCTCGTAGCTCTGCTCGCAGTTGGTGCCGAGCACCGCGGTGAAACCGAGGTCGGTCAGCGACCGCATCATCGAGTGCAGCGGGTCGTCGGCACCGGGCTTGCCGCCCAGGCCGTACATCGTCCAGACCTGCGCCATCGACGGCGGCGCCTCGCCCTCGGTGAACCGCGGTGAGTCCAGGCCCATCGCCTCGAGCCAGTTGTTGATCGTGGGCTGGTTGACCGGGTCACGCGAGATCCGCTCGGCGGCCTCACCCCAGCCCTTGATCTCCTCGGCGCGCGCCATCACGGCGTCGTGCACGTCGGGTGCGACCAACGCCTCGGCGTTCACGGGGGCGCTCATCGGGGCACCTTCGGCAGGCCGAGCCCGAACTGGGCGATCAGCTCGCGCTGCACCTCGTTGACGCCACCACCGAAGGTGAGCACCAGGTTGCGCTTGGCGGTGGCGTCGAGCAGCCGGTGCAGCCAGGCGGTGTCGGGGTCGGCGAGGTCACCGTAGGTGGCGACCACCCCCATCAGCTCCAGGCCGAGGCGCTGGACCTCGACCGAGGAGAACACCTTGCAGGCCGAGGCGTCGGCGACCGCGTCAGCACCGGTGGCGGGGCGGGAGGCGACCTGCCAGTTGAGCAGCTCGTTGACCCGGAACGACGCCGTGGTCCGCGCCAGGACGTCGCGCACCGCGGGGAGGTCGGCGACTCCCTGGGCCGTGGCCCAGTCGGCGACCAGGTCACGCAGTCCCTCGAGCCGGCCGGCCGGTCCGAGCATGACGCGCTCGTGGTTGAGCTGGGTCGTGATCAGGCGCCAGCCGCCGTTGACCTCGCCGACGACCATGTCGGCGGGCACGCGGACGTCGTTGAAGTAGGTCGCGTTGACGTGGTGCGAGCCGTCGACGGTGCGGATCGGGGTCCAGGAGAACCCCGGGTCGCGGGTGTCGACGATGAAGATCGTGATGCCCTTGTGCTTGGGCGCGTCCGGGTCGGTGCGGGCGGCGAGCCAGATGTAGTCGGCGGCGTGACCACCGGTGGTCCACATCTTCTGGCCGTTGATCACCCACTCGCCGGTCGACTCGTCGAGCCGCGCCGAGGTGCGCAGCGACGCCAGGTCGGTGCCGGCGTCGGCCTCGGAGTAGCCGATCGCGAAGTGCACGTCACCGGTGAGGATCCGCGCGAGGATGAGCTCCTTCTGCTTCTCCGTGCCGTAGGTCTGCAGGGTCGGTCCGACGGTCTGGAGCGTGACGGACGGCAGGTGCACGTCGGCCCGCGCGGCCTCGTTGGCGAACGCCTGCTGGTGGAGCCCGTCGAGCGCCTTGCCGCCGTACTCCACCGGCCAGCCGACGCCGAGGTAACCGTCGGCGCCCATCTGCTTGATCAGGCGGTGGTAGGCGTCGCCGTGCCGGTCGGTGAGGAGCTCCTCCCGGTCCGTGCGCGAGGCCAGGCCCTCGAAGTAATCGCGCACGGTCGCCTTGAAGGCGCGCTGGGCGTCGTCGAGCTCGCTGTTCTTGCCGGTGGTCTCCCCCGCCGGCACGGCGGCCAACGTGGTGATCAGACCGCCGAGGCGGCGACCGAGGTCGAAGACGGCCGAGGTGTAGGCGGCGAGCGGGTAGGTCTCGTCGACCCCCATCCCGCCGTGCAGGTGGTGGCAGGTCTGGAAGGCGGCGGGCACCCGGTCGGTGAGCCAGAACGCGGCGATGGCGAGGTCGTCGGCGGCCGGTTCCCCGGCGACGAGGCGGCGCACCGACTCCTCGGCGGCCAGCGTCATCATCCGGGAGGTCACGTAGACGTCGGCGATCTGCTGGGCGACGGCCTGGAACTCAGCGAGCTTGCGCCCGAACTGCTCCCGCTGGGCGATGAAACCGGCGGTCAGGTCGAGCGCACCGGCGAGCAGTCCCGCGCCGCGCACGGCGGCGGCGACCACGGCGTGCTCACGCAGGGCCCGGGCGCCGTCGAAGACACCCAGGACGGCCGCGCCCTCGAAGACGTACGTCGCCTCCGCCGTGCCTTCGGAGGTGAGCGTGCTGGTCGCGGTGACACCGTCGGCGTCCGCGGCCACGACCGCCACGGCCGGCCCCTCGGGTCCGGTGACGGAGACGAGCAGCACCGCGTCGACCGCCGGCACCGGGACGGCGACCTTGCGGCCGGAGACGCGGCCGTCGACGAGGCGGGTGGCCGGGGCCACCGGCAGGGCGGAGCCCGGCTCGTTGAGCGCGGCGACCAGGGTGGCCTCGCCGGCGATGACGCGCGGGGCGAGGTCGGCGACCAGGTCGGCGGGAGCCGAGGCGAGGAACGGGATGAGTCCTGCGACGACGACGTCGGCGAACAGCGTGGTGTCGCCGCGACGGGCGGCCTCCCGCACGATCACGGCGGCACCCTCGAGACCGAGGCCCTCACCGCCCAGTGCCTCGGGGGCGACCAGCCCGATCAGTCCGGCCTCCGCGGCGGCCCGCCAGGTCTGAGCAGGGTCGCCCGCGCCGGCCTGACCGGCACGGTCCAGGACGTCGGCGAGCACGCCCGCGATCTCGCCGGACAGCTCCTCATCGAGCATCGGTGCACCTCATCATGTCAGTTCTTCACGCTCATTTCTGTAACGTGTTCTAGTCTAGCCCAGTGACGCTGCCGACCGCACGGTTCACCGAAACCCTCCGTCGATCCGCGCAGGAGCACTCCCGCGTCCCGCAGGTCGAGATCCCCGAAGGGCGGTGGCTGGAGCTCCCCCGCCGCGGTCGCACGTGGCTCACCGACATCCCTGGTCCGACGCCTGACGCCCCGGCGATCGTGCTGCTGCACGCCGTGGGCTGCACCGGCCTGCTGACCTGGTTCCCGGCCCTGGAGGCGTTGAGCGAGCGCTACCGGGTGATCACCTTCGACCAGCGCTGGCACGGCCGCGGGATCATGTCCGAGGGCTTCTCGCTGCACGACTGCGCCGACGACGTCGCGGCGGTGATCCTGGAGCTCGACCTGGAGATGCCGATCGTGGCGGGCTACTCGATGGGTGGCGTGATCGCCCAGCGCACCTGGCGCCAGCACCCCGACCTGGTCGGCGGTCTCATCCTCGCCGCGACCAGTCCGCACTTCCGTGCCACCGGCGCCGAGGCATGGTTCATGCAGGGCATGGAGATCGGCATGGGTGCCACCCGCGCGCTGAGCCGGTCGCGGGTGGCGCGGTCGGCGGGGCGCCGTACCGCCGAGGCGTTGGCCGTCGGACCGACCGAGACCGGCCAGTGGGCACTCGCGGAGTGGCGCTCGACCAGCCCGTGGGCCGTCGCTCAGGCGCTCGCGGCGCTGGGTCGGCACAACGCCAAGCCGTGGCTGGGCCGGATCGACGTCCCGACCGCGGTCGTCCTGACCGCGCACGACCGGGTCATCCCTCCGGCGCGACAGCGCGACCTGGCGGCGCGGATCCCCGGTGCGACGGTGCACGAGGCCCCGATCGGTCATGCGGGCTGCGTGCTGGAGTCGGCCGGGTTCATCCCGGCGCTGCTCGAGGCGGCGGCGACCGTGCAGGCCCGGATCAGCTGACCCCCACGGCGGCGGCGAGCGCGGCGAGCTCCTTGTCGAAGTGCTCGGCGAGCTCGACCGGGTGCGGCATCGACTCACGGCACGCGATCACGCCGAAGTGCAGCTTGCCGTTGTTGCTCACCACGGTGATGTTGAGGCCGGCGCCGTGGAAGACGGGGCCGAGCGGGTACATGCCCTCGACCTTGGCGCCGAGGAAGTAGAGCGGCACCGGCGGGCCGGGCACGTTCGAGATCACCAGGTTGTGGATCACCGGGCCGCGCTCGGCCAGGCGCAGCCCCGAGACCACCCGGACCGCGAGACCGAACGTGCGCGGGGCGGCGAACTGCGCCCAGTCCTGCAACGTGTCGGCGGGGATGGCGTGGTGGTGCTCCTTGGCGTTGCCGTTGGCGACCGCGAGCGCCTCGAGCCGCTCGCGGGGGTCCTCGATGTCCGTGCCGAGCCGGGCGAACATGGTCGAGACCTTGTTGCGGCCGCCCTCGCGCTGCGAGGTCTCGTGCACCGAGACCGGCACCGAGGCCAGCAGCGAGGTGGTCGGCAGCTCACCGCGATCGCTGAGGTAGCGGCGCAGGGCGCCGCCGCACAGCGCCAGCACGACGTCGTTGACCGAGGCGCCGGGGACCGCCTTCTTCACCGCCCGCACGGTGTCGAGCGGCAGGTCGGCGAACGCGACGGTGCGGTGCCCGGTGATGGTGCCGTTGAACGAGGTCCGCGGAGCGGTCAGCGGTGCGGCCATCGCCACGCCCATCCGTGCCCGCTGGGCGGTGCTGGCGACCGCGGTGACGGTCGGGGTGACCATCGAGAACAGCCGGAAGGGTCGGGCCAGGGTGGAGGCGGTGCCGCGGACGAGCAGCTCGCGTCGGCCGGGCTCGCGCCCGCCCGACGGCGGCGGGAGGACGTCGAGCAGGTCGGCGTCGGGTTCGAGGCTGCACAGCACCGAGAGCGCGTTGGCGCCGTTGACCCCGTCGACGCTGGCGTGGTGCAGCTTGGCGATCACGGCGACCTGGCCGCTGGCGAGGCCCTCGACGACCCACATCTCCCACAGCGGACGGGACTGGTCGAGGCTGATCCCCGCGATGTGGCCGACGAACTCGTTGAGCTCCTCGGGGCCACCGGGCGCGGGCAGCGCGGCGCGGTGGACGTGCCGGTCGATGTCGAAGTGGGTGTCCTCGACCCAGATCGGGTGGTCCAGGCCGAGCGGGACGCGGCGGATCCGGCGGGTGAACATCTCGGTGTCGCGGACCCGGGCGCCGAGCCGGTCCCGGAAGCGGCCGAACTCGTAGCCGCCGGGGATGGTCGCAGGATCGAGCACCACCAGGGCGCACACGTGCATCAGCTGCTCGGGTGACTCCAGGTAGAGGAAGCTGGCGTCGAGTCCACTGAGTCGGTCCACGGGCGGCACTCTACGACTCGAGGTGGAACACGTTCCAGTACTGGGCGCGACTGTGTCGAACGCCATGCCTAGGATCGGTTCATGCCTTCGGCCTACGTGCTCCGCCAGGTGATGCTGGCTGCCGCCACCGCGATCGTGACCCGCCCCTCCCACCACCGACTCGGTTCGGTCGGTTCGTTCGCCGTCGGCTGGCCCGTCGGCGAGCTCGCCCCGCAGCTGATCACCGCCTCGGCCATCGATACGGCCACCGCGCTGCGGCGGGGGCGCGCCACTCCCCTCGGCGTCGCGCTGTCGGTCGCCTCGATCGCCGGCCTGGGCTGGGCCGTGCGTCAGGCGGGACGCTCCTCGGCGGTCTTGAGCCAGGCGTTGGCCGACGGCACCGGGACCGATGCGCTGGCACTCCCCCGGACCCCCGCCTCGACGTTGGCCCGGCCGTTCAACTTCCGCGACTCCCGGGTCCGGGTCGAGCGCAACGTCGCCTACGGGACGCACGGACGCCGCTCGAAGCTCGACATCTACCGCCCGGCCACCGGCGTGCTCAGCAACGCCCCGGTGCTGGTCCAGGTCCACGGCGGCGGCTGGACGATCGGGACCAAGGAGGAGCAGGGCCGGATCCTGATGAACCGGATGGCCGCCCAGGGCTGGGTCTGCGTGGCGATCAACTACCGCCTCGCCCCGAAGTTCCGCTGGCCCGCACAGATCGACGACGTCCGCGAGGCGCTGGCCTGGGTGCGGGAGAACATCGCCGGGTACGGCGGCGACCCGGATCACCTGGTGCTCACCGGCGGCTCGGCCGGCGGCCACCTGTCCTCGCTCGCGGCGCTGACCGCCGAACCCGGCACGATCGCCGGATGCGTGCCGTTCTACGGCGTCTACGACATGCTCGGCGAGGACCAGGACGTCTACACGGTCGGGCTGCGCGACGACTTCCTCGGCCCGCGCGTCTTCGGTGCCGGCGCGATCGACGAGGACTTCCGCGGGGCCTCACCGTTGTGGCAGATCACCCCGGACGCACCCGACTTCTTCGTGCTGCACGGCAGCGAGGACACGTTGGTCTCGGTCCGCCAGGCCCGAGCGTTCGTGAACCGGCTCCGTGACCTGTCGAAGCGGTCGGTGACCTACGCCGAGCTGCCCGGCGCCCAGCACGCCTTCGACATCTTCGGCTCGATCCGCGCGCACCACGCCGTCGACGCGGTCGAGCGCTGGCTGAACTGGCACTACGACCAGCGGCACCCGGTCAGCTGATCAGCTGATCTGCGGGCGGGGCAGCAGCTCCTCGACCTGGTAGCCGAGGTCGAGCAGCGTCGCCTCCTCGCCCCGACGCCCCGACAGGTGCACCGAGATCGGGATCCCGGCCTCACTGAGCGCGACGGGCATCGCCAGTCCCGGCGCTCCGGCGACGTTGTGCAGCGGCGTCGTGACGACGTACTGGGTGAGGCGGTGCAGCAGCTGGTCGAACGGTCGGTTGGGGCTCAGCCAGCCCAGCTCGGGGGCCGGGTGGCCGACCGTGGGGCTGAGCACGGCGTCGTAGTCGGCCATGGCGGCGTCGTACTGCGCCGGGACGGCCGACAGTCGACGCATCGCTCCGGGGAGTCGGTGCAGGCGACGCAGGGCGTAGCCGCGCAGTCCGCGGGTGAGCCCGTCGAGACGGCCCTGGTGGAACGGCAGCCCGAACTGCGGGGCGCCGACCGTGGTGCTTAGCACCGCCAGCAGGCCCCAGTACAGCGTGAAGTCGTCCTCGAACGAGGGCTCGACGGGGACGCCGATCAGCTCGACCCGGTGGCCCGCGCCCTCGAGCGCGGCGGCCGTGCGGTGGACGGCGGCGAGCACCTCGGGGTCGATCGGGGCGCCGTTGATCGTCTCGACCAGGAGACCGATCCGACGCGAGGTGTCGCTCGGTCCGTCGACCTGCCCGATCGGCGGCAGCGCCGGGTTGGTCCAGCCGCGTTCCATCGCCGCGTGGAAGGCGGCCTGGTCCCGGACGGACCGGGTGACCACGCCGTCGCTGACGATGTTGATCGGCAGGGTGCGTGACATCGCGGAGTCGATGTGTCGACCCCGGGTCGGCTTGAGCCCGACCAGGCCGGCGGCCGCGGCCGGGATCCGGATCGACCCGCCGCCGTCGTTGGCGTGCGCGATTGGCACGACGCCCGCCGCGACGAGGGCCGCGGAACCGCCGCTGGAGGCGCCGACCGAGTAGGCCGGGTTCCACGGGTTGTGCACGGGCTCGCCGGTGCGGAACTCGGTGCTGGCGTTGAAGCCGAACTCGGGCAGCCGGGTCTTGCCGAGCAGGGTCAGACCGGTGCCGAGGAGCTGGGTGACGTAGGGGTCGTCCTTCGTGCGCACCTTCGGGGTGAAGGCCTCCGAACCGTGCCCGGTGGGCAGTCCGGCGACGTCGACGTTGTCCTTGAGGTACGTCGGCACGCCGGCGAGCGGGGCCGGTTCTCCGGGCCCGTGCTGGGTGACCCGCGGTGCCGCCAGCGTGGCCGCGACGGCAGCGAGGTCGGTGACCGCGGTGGCGCGGGCCAGCGCGGCCGCGGCGAGCTCCTGGGCCGTGACCTCGCCCTGGGCCACCCGCCGTCCGAGCTCGACGGCGTCGACGCTCTCGTCGCCCAGCAGGTCGTCACAGAAGGCATGGATGCGGCCGCCGGGAGTACTCACCGCGCCAGCCTCCCAGAAAGAGTGCCCGGAATCAGCGAGGCAGACCGAGGATCTGCTCGGCCACGACGTTGCGCAGCACCTGGGTGGTGCCGCCCGCGATCGAGAGGCAACGGGTGAGGAGCATCTCGTGCACGTCGGCCTCGAGCACCGCGGGGTCGGCCAACAGGTCGTAGCCCTGCAGCTCGACGACCAGCTCCGAGGCGTCCTGCCGACTGCGCACGCCGAGCAGCTTGGAGACGCTGGACTCGGCGCCCGGCCCGCGGCCGGCGAGGCTGCGGCGAGTGACCCGCGCACCCAGCTGGGCACAGGTGGTCGCCAGTGCGACCGCCCGGCCGACCTGGATCAGGTCGCCCTCGCTCATCTCGGGAGCGCCGGTGGCGACCTCGACCGCGCGCTCGACGCTGGCGCCGAGCTTGGCCGAGGCCATCGCGACCCGCTCGTTCGACAACGTGGTGCGGGCCAGGGCCCAGCCGCCGTCGATCTCGCCGACGACGTACGCGTCGGGCACGAAGACCCCGTCGAGGAAGACCTCGTTGAACAGGGCGTCGCCGGTCATCTCGCGCAGCGGGCGGATGTCGAGCCCGGCCGAGGTCATGTCGACCAGGAAGTAGCTGATCCCCTTGTGCTTGGGCACGTCCGGGTTGGTCCGGGCCAGGCAGATGCCCCAGTCGGCCTGCGCGGCCAGCGAGGTCCAGACCTTCTGCCCGGTGAGCTTCCAGCCGCCCTCGACCCGCTCGGCCTTGGTGCTGAGCGAGGCCAGGTCCGACCCTGCGCCCGGCTCGCTGAAGAGCTGGCACCACTGCAGGTCGCCGACCAGGGTCAGGGTGACGAACTGCTCGCGCTGGGCATCGTTGCCGTGGGCCAGCACGGTCGGGACCGCCCAGCCGCCGATCTTGAGGTCGGGACGACTCACCCCGGCCGCGGCGAGCTCCTCGTCGATGACGAGCTGCTGCAGCGGGCTCGCGCCCAGGCCGTACGGCGCCGACCAGTGCGGCATCAGGTAGCCGGTCTCGACCAGGGCGCGGCGCTGGTCCGAGGCAGCGGCGATGGTGGCGGCGGTGGCGCGGATCTCGTCCCGGATCGCGTCGGCGCCCTCCAGGTCGACCTGGAGCTGGCGGCGGGTGCCGGCCACGGCCTGGCGCGCGAGGTCGAGGGCTGCGGCTCCCGAGGAGCCGGCCAGGGCGCGCAGGGCGGTGGCGCGACGGAGGTAGAGGTGGGCGTCGTGCTCGAAGGTGAAGCCGATCCCGCCGAGGACCTGGATCGCGGCCTGGGCGACGTGGACGGCCCGGTCGAACGCGTGCGCGGCGGCGACGCTGGTGGCGAATCGCGCCTGCACCGGGTCACCGGCCACGGTCGCGGCGGCGGCGTCCCAGGCCGAGGCGGTGATCGCCTCGACGTCCTCGGCCATCTCGGCCATCAGGTGCTTGAGGGCCTGGAACTTCCCGATCGGCTGACCGAACTGCTCGCGCACCTTGGCGTAGTCGACGGCGGTGGCCAGGCACCAGCTGGCGATCCCTGCCGCCTCGGCGGCGGCGAGGACCACGGTGAGGGCCTGCACCCGGGCCGCGGTCAGGCCGGGCAGTGCCACGACTCCGTCTGTGCCCTCAGGGCCAGCGGCGAGGTCGAGGGTGGCGACAGCGGTCCGGCGGCTCAGGTCGAGTCCGATCCGCGGGTCGAGGGTGGTCGCGGTGCCCGGCACGACGTACCAGTGCTCGGTGCCGTCGGCGTCGCGCGCGCCGGCCAGGATCCAGGACGTCGTACCGTCGGCGGGGGCGTCGTAGACCCAGGTGCTGCCGGTGAGGCGGTCGCCGCGGGTCAGGGCGGGTTGCGGGGCGAGGCCGACGGCGGCACCGGCGGCGATCGAGGCGAGCACCTCGTCCACGCCGGCCAGGTCGGCGAGCTCGGCCAGCACGGTGGCGGCAACAGCGGTGCCGAGGATCGGCCCGGGCACCAGCTCGGCGGCCGTGGCCTCGAGGGCGACGGCGAGGTCGAGCACGTCGCCACCGCCGCCTCCGACCCGGTCGGGCACGGCGATGGAGGCGATGCCCTGCTTGGCGAGCTCGGACCAGACGTCGGTGAACCCGGCCGCCGGGTCGGTCTCAGCGGCGTGGATCAGGCCCGACACGCCGAGGCCATGACCCCATTCGCGCACGCTCTCCGCGAGAGCCTGGTGGTCATCACTGATTCCAAGCGGCATACACGCATACTAGTCGGATTTTCTAGAACGTGTTTCACTTATGATCTGTAACACATTCGCAATCGAGAACGTGTTTCATGAATGCGGTTCAGGACGAACTACCCTGATGCCACATCCACTCGGAGGAGGACTGAAGCGTCGTGAGCACGACAGCAGTGACAAGCACGGAGGACGTCGACCGTGCCAAGGCGGGTTCGCCTGCGCAACGGGAGCGGCGACGCCGGATCCTGGACGCGACGATCGAGCTCGCCTCGGAAGGCGGTTTCGACGCGGTGCAGATGCGCAGCGTCGCCGAACGCGCTGACGTGGCACTGGGAACGCTCTACCGCTACTTCCCCTCCAAGATCCACCTGCTCGTGGCGGCGCTCGGTCGTGAGTTCGAGGGCACCGACGCCCGGACGTCGGTCCGCGCGGTGCCGGGCGACGACCCGCACGACCGCGTGATGTACATCCTGTCGCGGATGACGAAGGGCCTGCAGCGCCAGCCGCAGCTCACCGAGGCGATGGTGCGGGCGTTCATGTTCGCCGACGCCTCCGTCACCGACGAGATCCACGTCGTCGGCATGCGCCTGACCGCGGTGATCTCGCGCGCGATCGCCGGCACCCCGGACCACTCCGAGGCCAGCGAGGAGGAGGCGGCGCTGATCCGCGTCATCTCCGACGTCTGGCTCTCCGCCCTGGTCTCCTGGGTCACCGGCCGGATGGCCGCGAAGGACGTCGAGGCCTACCTCGACCGCGCCGTCCGCCTGATCCTGCCCTGACACAGAGAGACACCCCGCACGCCTTTCGGCGTGCGGGGTGTCTCTCTGTGTGTGTGGACGGTCAGCCGCCGAACGCGTGGGTGGCACTGGCGCCACCGTCGATCGCGATCTCAGCGCCGGTGACGAAGCTGGACTCGTCGCTGGCGAGGTAGACGTACAGCGGCGCGATGTCCTCAGGGTGCCCCACCCGCTTGAGCGCGACCCGGGACGCACCCCAGGCCATGGCACCGTCGTCGGCGCCGACGCCGCGGGTCATGCCGGTGTCGATCATGCCGGGGTGGATCGAGTTGACCCGGATGCCGCGGGCGCCGAGCTCGAGCGCGGCCGCCTTGGTCAGGCCACGGATCGCGAACTTGGTCGAGGTGTAGCCGGCCACGACCGGCATCCCGGCCAGGCCCTCGATCGAGGAGGCGTTGATGATCGACCCGCCGCCAGCGGCGGTCATCGACTCGATCACCGCCTTGATCCCGAGGAAGCAGCCCAGCGTGTTGACCCGCCAGAGCAGCTCGAACTCCTCGATCGGCTGGTTGATGATCTCGTTGAACCGCAGGATGCCAGCGTTGTTCGCCAGCACCGTCACCGCACCGAAGGCCTCGGTGGCCTGCTCGATCAGCGCGGTCCAGGAGTCGGCCGAGCTGACGTCGTGGTGGACGAACAGCGCGGCGTCGCCGAGCTCCTTGGCCAGCAGGGTGCCCGGCTCGTCGGCGACGTCGGCGATGACGACCTTGGCGCCCTCAACGACGAAGGAGCGGCTGATCGCCTCACCCTGGCCCTGTGCGCCACCGGTGACGATGGCGACCTTCCCTGCAAGACGTCCGCTCATGCCTGTGCTCCTCGTGCTGTCAGCTTGCCGATCTGGTCCGCCGCGAAGGTGATCGCGGGGTCGTTCTCCTCGAAGTAGCTCCCCACCGACTTGGCGAGGTCGTCGACGTCCCACACACTCGGACCGTCGACGTCCCAGCGGGCTGCCACGGTCGGGGCCGCGAGCAGGGCGACCATGCCGCCGTACACGACGAAGACCTGGCCGGAGACCGCCGAGGCGGCCGGGGAGGCGAGGTAGGTGACCAGCGGCGCGACGTGGTCGGGCGAGTACGGGTCGACGGCGAGGCCGGACTGGTCGGAGCCGAAGACCTCGGCCGTCATCGCGGTCCGGGCCCGGGGGCAGATCGCGTTGGCGCGCACGCCGGAGCGACCCAGCGACCGCGCGGTCGACAGCGTCAGCGCGACGATGCCGGCCTTGGCGGCGGCGTAGTTGGCCTGTCCGGGAGGCCCGAAGAGGAAGGCCTCGGAGGCGGTGTTGACCACCGCGGCGTCCACGGGAGCACCGTCGGCCTTGGCCTTGTCGCGCCAGTAGCCGCCGGCCCGCCGGGAGAGCAGCCAGTGTCCACGCAGGTGGATGTCGAGGACGAGGTCGAACTCGTCGTCGCTCATGTTGAAGAACATCTTGTCGCGGGTGATGCCCGCGTTGTTGACCACGATGTCGAGGCCACCGAAGGAGTCGAGGGCAGTGGACAGCATCAGGTCGGCGGTCGCGGCGACGGAGACGTCGCCGGGCGCGATCGCGACCTCGCCACCGAAGGCGCGGATCTCCTCGGCCGCCTCGGCGGCCGCGTCGGCGGTGAGGTCGTTGAGCACGACCCGCGCACCCGCGCGAGCCAGCGAGACCGCCTCGGAGCGCCCGAGACCCTGACCCGAGCCGGTGACGATCGCGACCTTGCCGTCCAGGTTTCCGGGGAGCGTCATCAGCCCTGCTCGACGATCCGGAGCGCGGACTTCGGGCACGAGCCGACGGCGCGCTGCACCTGGTCGCGGTTGGCGTCGGTGACCTCGGGGTCACTCACCTGGAGCATGTCGTCGTCGTCGAGCTCGAACATCTCGGGGACGAGTGCCTCGCAGATCCCGTTCGACTCGCACAGGTCCCAATCGACGGTCACCTTGCTGACCATGGTGGCTCTCCTTCGAAACGTCGCCCGGCGCACATGGCCAGTCCACGGCAGGGCGGTAGAACGTGTTCTACTTTACAGCCGTCGGCGTTCCGGGCGCCACCATCTCGTCGATCAACCATGCGTGTCCGTCGCGGACGAGCGTGACGAGCTCCCAGGTCGGGGACAGCACGGTCTGCTTCTGGCTGGTCGAGGTCGCGCTCTGGTTCACGTACAGCAGCGCGACGACCTTCTCCTCGGTCGCCGAGATCAGCGAGACCGCACACTGCTGCGGGGTGCAGGTCTCGGGCTGCTCGGTGCTGGCCGTGAGCGGCGCGATCACCGCCGTCACCTCGACCTTGTTCGCGGCCTGGGTGGGCAGCTCGTCGGCCGACGGCAGGGTGGCGTCGTACTCCTTCTGCATCGACGGCGTCATCACGGCCTTGGCCGCGGCCTGGTCGTCGGCGGCGTGCGCGGCACGCCAGGACATCGCGAGCGTGGTCAGCCGGGCCGCCTCGGCCATCACGGAGGCACGCTCCCCCGACGCGGTGATCTCCCCGTTCGGGGCGATGTCGTCGTGGTGCGCCCGGAGCCCGAGGAGTACGACGGCCGCGAGCGCGACCGCCAGCACGACCGACAGGACGGGGATCAGCACCCGGGGCTTCACCGCGTTCACGCCGCACCTGCCAGGTCGGAGAGGAGCCAGTCCGACCCGACCTTCGTCACCGAGACGATGAACCGGTACTGGTCGCACCGGGCGCCCGCGTGCGGGCAGTCCTCCGACGCCTTCAGGTCGGTGGTGTCCAGGTTGGAGACCACGTTGCTCGCGGTCACCAGCAGGATCGCGGTGTCGTCGGTGATCCGGTTGATGCCGATGTGGGAGACGCTGCCCTTCGAGACGGCCTTGGCCTGCTCGGCGGCGGCCTTGAGGTCGGTCTCCGCGGCGGCGTACTGCTCCTTGAAGGTGCCGGTCGAGAGGCTCTTCACGGTCTCGATCCGGGAGTCCATGTCGTGGTAGTCGACGTCGAGGAAGGCGAGCACGCCCGCCTCGGCGCCGGCCGTGGCGGCGTCGTAGTCGGCCACCCGGGACTCGGCCTCGGTCTGCCAGGGCAGCGCCGTGGCGCCGAGGACGGCGATCGCGCCGGCCCCCAGCACGGCGAGGACGACCAGCACGGCCAGCACCCGGACGGTCACCCGTGCGGCTCGCGACTCACCGGCCACGCTGCACCGGTCCGATCAGGATCGACTGCCACGCCGACGTACCGAGGATGGAGAGGGGGCCGGCGTTGGCGGCTGCGGCACCTGTGGGGTTGATCGTCACGGCGGACCCATCGGCTGTGGTGGCCCTCCGGTTGAGGGAGGCGTACGGCTGAACGTGGAAGAGCGGGTCGCTGTCGTCGACCGCCGGCGCCATGTTCACGCCGCGCTGCACGATCGGGTCGCTGCCCGTGTAGCCCGGCTGCGCCCGCGCGTCGGTGCACTTGGCCTGATAGGCCTCACCCTTGCTCAGGTCGCTCGGGAGCGCCCACTGGTTCGGCGGCATGTAGCCCTTCGTGCACGGCGGCGCGGTGTAGGTGAACTGCAGGTTGATGTGGCCGTAGCCGTCACCCGGGGTCCCGATCAGGCCGTTCTTGACCACGATCGGGAAGGTGACCAGCACCTGCTCGACGGCAGGGAGTCGGGCGGTCAGCACCTGGTTGGTGGTGATCAGGTTGGACATGAAGACGGGGAGCACCGGGTTGAGCCCGTCGACCAGCGACTGGACCTGCTTCACCGTGGCGGGTCCGCCCTGCAGGATCGAGCGCAACTCCGGGTCCGAGCGCTTGAGCGAGCCGGTCAGCTTCTTCAGTCCGGCGGCGAAGCTGCGGATGTCGCCGGCGTGCCGCTGCTGGGTCTTGAGCACCTGCTGACCGGTGGTGAGCAGCGCGATGGTGGCGTCCTGGTGCTCGACCGCCTCGTCGACGAACTCGCTGCCCGAGTCGACCAGGGTGCGCAGGTTCTCGGCGTTCCCGGCGAACATCGTGCCGAGCTCGCTGACCACGGTGGCGAGGTCGTCGGGGTCGACCGAGGTGGTGAAGCTGTCCAACGAGGTGAGCAGCTTGTCCGTCGACGGCGGCAGGCTGGCCTGGCTCGCCGGGATCACCGACCCGTCGGCGAGCCACGGGCCGGAGTCCTCGGCGGGCAGGAAGTTGACGTACTGCTCGCCGACGGCGGACAGGTCGGCGACCTGGACCTTCGCGTCCCTCGGCACCTCGGTGCCGTGCTGGAGGGTCATGATCACGCGGACGCCCTCGGGGGTGAGCTCCATCTCGGAGACCCGGCCCACCTTGACGCCCCGGTAGTCGACCTCGCTGCCGACGTAGAGGCCGCCGGAGGACGGCAGCTCGAGGGCGACGCTCAGGTTGCGCCCGAGGAGCTTGTCGACCACGCCGAGGTAGGTGCCGCCGATGTAGGCGATGCCGACCACGGCGAGGGTGGCGAAGAGGGCCAGTCGGAGCTTGACGTTCACTTCTTCCCCCCTGACTGCGCTCCGCCGAGCCCGCCGAGCCCACCGAGCAGCTGCCCCAGTCCCCCGGTGACGCCGCCGACCGTCTGGCCGACGATCTGGCCGAGCACGTCGGTCAGGGTGGCGGGCGTGCCGTCGGCGTTCTTGCCCTTGATCGTGATCCCGAGGCCCTTGAGCGGGCCGCCGGTGTCCTGCTTGCCGACCAGGGAGCAGACCAGGTCCTCGTGCAGCAGGTCGCACAGCGCGCCGACCAGCGGCTGGATGGCCTCGCAGCCCTGGGCGTAGGTGCGGCAGAGCTGGAGCACCTGCGGCAGACCGGTGTTCTGCCCCGTCAGGAGGCCGCTGACCACCTGGTTGAGGTCGATGTCGAGGTGGAAGAGCGCGTTGGAGTACTCGCCCCGGGCCAGGTCCTCGGCCTGCTTGGGCCAGGGGAAGCTGGCCGCCATCATCAGACCGCGGGGCAACGAGTCGCCGGCCTCGGCGAGCTTGGTCAGGGTCGGCTGGAGGTGGCGCAGTGCCGCCACGAGGTTGTCGCCGCTGGTGTCGATCACCCGGGTCGCGACCTTCGAGAGCTTGTCCAGCGAGGTCAGCATCGTCATCAGGTCGCGGTGCTGGTCGTGCAGCACCTCGAGCGCCGGGCCGAAGGAGTCGAGCGCGTTCGCGATCGTTCCGGTCTCGGCGTTCAAGGTCCTCGCCAGACGGTCGACCTGGGTCATCGCCTCGATGATCGACCCACGGTTGGAGTTGAGCGAGGTGACCAGCGTGCGCAGCTGCCCGAGGACGTCGCGCATCTGGCCCTGCCGGTCCTCCATCATCGCGTTGAGCTCGGTGCTGATCGTCTTGAGCTGACCGACACCGCCGCGGGAGAGCAGGAACGAGAGCGCGCCGAGGACCTCCTCGACCTCCGGGTTCCGGCCGGAGCGGTCCAGCCCGATGTGGGCGCCGTCCGTGAGTCGGCCGGCGGTCTCGACGGTGGAGCCGGTCGGGGCGGTGAGCGAGATGTACTTCTCCCCCAGCAGGCTGGTCTGCTTGATCGAGGCGACGGCGTCGGCCGGGAGCACGATGTCCTTGCGGATCGTCATCTCGATGCTCGCGTTCCAGCCCGTGCGCTCGACCGACTCGACCTGGCCGACGGCGACGTCGTTGGCCATCACGATGGTGCGCGGCACCACGTCGACGACGTCGGCGAACTCGGCGGTGACCCGGTAGCCGTCGGAGGCCTTCACCGGCTTGCCCGGAAGCGGCAGGTCGTAGGCCTGGATGGACCCGCACCCGCTCAGGACGGCGGCGAGCAGGAGCGCGAGAAGCGCGCCGATGGCGCTGCGCGGCCGGCTCACTTCTTCCCCTTCTTGGTCTGCGAACCGGAGACCTGGTCGGCGAGGGAGCCGATCCCGCCACTCTGCAGGCCAGGGATGCCGTGCAGGCCGAAGGCGTCGGTGACCCCGGCGCCGATGTCGTTGGTCACGGCGGCAGGGACCAACGCCTTGATCAGGGCGCACAGCTGGGTCGCGGCCGGGACCTTGTCGACGGAGATGATGTTGCACAGCACGCCGGGCAGGTCGGAGGCCAGCGGCCCGAACTGGAACCGGGCGCCCTCGGTGCCGGAGACGGTGTCGAAGCCGTCGGCCAGGTTGGCCAGCCCGAGCGGGGCCAGCTGGAGGGTCGTCCCGAGGGACTCCTTCTGCTTGGCCAGCACCTCGAGGGTGGTGCTCAGCTTGGTCAGGTTCTCGATCACGCGGCCCTTGTTGTCGGTCACGAAGCCGCGGGTGACCTGGACGGCGTCGGCGATCGCCGCCAGTGCGGTCTCGAGGTCGTCGCTCTCTCCACCCAGCTGCGTCGAGACGGTGGAGAGCTGGTCGAGGAAGGCCGACACCGTGGTGTCGTTCTCCTGGAGGGTCGCGGTCAGGGAGGAGAGTGCCTCGACGGTGGCGAAGAGGTTCTCCGAGTTGCCGCCCAACGTCTCGGCGGCTGCGGAGAGGTCACGGATCATGTCGTGGCCGACCTGGCCGTTGCCCTTGAGCGCGCCGGCGCTGTCGTGCAGCACGCTGCTCAGCGCGCCGTCCTTGTTGGCGCCGTTCGGTCCGAGGGCGTCGGTGAGCTGCTGCAGGCTGGAGTAGATCTCGTCGACCTCGACCGGCGTCACCGAGCGCTCCACCGGGATGTCGCCGTGGTCGGCCAGGGTCGGGCCGCCGCTGTAGGCCGGCACCAGCTGGACGTAGCGGTCCGAGACCAGCGTGGGCGTGACCAGGGCGGCCTTCACGTCGGCCGGCAGCTTGTACGCGTCGTCGTACGTCATGGTGACCTTGACGGTGCTGCCCTCCGGCGTCACCGAGTCGACGGTGCCGACCCGCACCCCCATGATCGTCACCTCGGATCCCGCGTAGATGCTGATCGCGTTGGAGAAGTGCGCGGTCACGGTCCGCTCCCCTCCCCCGAACGGGATCAGCAGGAACGCGACCAGGGCGAGCGGCACGCCGATGGCGGCCATCATCTTCGGGCTGACCTTGGGACTGGGCTTGCGCAGGGCCATCTCAGCGCTCCATCCCGGGACGGTAACCGGGGATGAACTCCCCGGTCGCGATGCCACCCAGGTTGGGCACGTAGGCGTCGAACCAGGGACCGGACCCGATGATGTTGGTCAGGATCGAGGCGTACGGCCCGTAGTACTTCACGGTGTCGCTGAGCTGCTGCTTGCGGGCGTTGAGGAAGTCGATCGCCTTCTCCAGCTCGTCGAGCGCCGGGCCGATGGTCTTCTCGTTGTCCTTGACCAGACCGCGCAGCTGGGTCGCCATCGCGGTGGCGGTGACGAGCAGCTGGTGGATGTCGTCGCGACGCTGGATGAGGGTGGTGAAGATCTGGTTGCCCTGCTTCATCAGGGTGACGAG
This sequence comes from Nocardioides sp. JCM 18999, assembly GCF_055391175.1. Lineage (NCBI taxonomy): Bacteria > Bacillati > Actinomycetota > Actinomycetes > Propionibacteriales > Nocardioidaceae > Nocardioides > Nocardioides sp. JCM 18999. The sequence goes on along the minus strand of NZ_AP043887.1, from coordinate 1,145,532 downwards.
CTCACCCTTGTGGTTGTTGACCAGGTCGACCACGGAGCGGGCGTTGGTCAGCAGCGTGGACAGGTCGTCGTTCTTGGCCGCGATCGTGCGGGAGAGCCGCGCGATGCCGGCGAAGCTGTCCTGGATCTCGGGCGTGGACTGCTGCAGCGTGTCACCCAGCAGCGTCAGCGAGTCGGCCAGCTGGTCGGTGTTGATCCCCTCGCTGGTCTCGGTGAGCTGGTCGAGGGTGGAGACGATGTCGTAGCTGGCGGCGGTCTGCTTGAGCGGGATCGTCGCACCCGCGGCGAGCGCCGTGGTGCCCTTCGGAGTGAGGTTGAGGAACTTCTCCCCCAGCAGGTTGAGCACCTCGATGGTGACCGTGGTGTCGGTGCCGAGCGTGGTCCCGTCGACGTCGAACGCGACCCGGACCTTGTCCCCGTCGATGCCGATCTCGTCGACCCGGCCGACGCGGATCCCGGCGACCTCGACCCGGGCACCGACGTGCAGACCGGAGGTGTCGGAGAACTCCGCGTGGTACGTCGTCCCCTGCATGCCCGGCAGGTGCTGCAGGTTGAACACGGCGATCAGCAGGACGACCAGCACACCGGCGGTGATCATCCCGACGCGTCGCATCTGGGCGGGGGTGTGGGTGGCCATCAGGGCACGCACCGTTCGGCCGTGCTGTAGATCGCGAGGTTGTTGAGCTGCTCCTGGAGGGCCTTCATCACCGGCGAGTTGTCCAGTGCGGCGCCCAGCTTGGGCAGCACGAGCTTCATGTCGAAGTCGCAGAGGTAGTAGTTGTACCAGCTGCCGTGGGTGCCGATCCGCGCCTGCGCCTTGAGCGTCTCGGGCAGGCGGTTCATCGTCTCGTCCATCACGGCCTGGTTGGCCGGCTTGTTCAGGATCGTCATGACCTTCTTCAGCTGCACGATGTCGGCCTTGGTCCACGGGCGGGCGTTGGTGAGCAGCCCGGCGAGCGAGTCGGTCAGCTCGCCGATCTGGGTGACCGAGTCACCGATCGCGCCGCGGTCGCCGGCCAGGTCGGTCATCCAGTTGCTCAGCTGGGTGATCAGCTCGCCCAGCTCGGTGCGGTGGGCGTCGACGGTGCCGAGCGTGGTCGACAGGTTGGTGATCACGCTGGAGATCAGCTGGTCGCGGTCGGCCAGGGCGCTGGTCAGCGACGCCGTCTGGGAGAGGAGCGACTCGATGGTCCCGCCCTCGCCCTGGAGCACCTTGATCAGGTTGCCGGCCAAGGTGTTGACGTCGTCGGGGTTGAGCGCCTGGAAGAGCGGCTGGAAGCCGTCGAAGAGCTCGCTGAGGTTGATCGCCGGTTGGGTCTGGCCGACCGGGATGGTGCCACCGGCAGCCAGGCTCGGTGCCCCGGCGGTGCCCTGCGTGAGCGCGAGGTAGCGGTCGCCGACGATGTTGAGGTAGCGGATCTGCGCCCCCGACCCGGTGGTCAGCGGCACCCCGGCGTCGGCGACGAAAGTGACCTCGGCCTGGTGGTCCGGGGTGATCACGATCTCCTTGACCTGCCCGACCGAGACGCCGGCGACGCGGACGTCGTCGCCGCTGCGCAGCTGGCTCGCGTTGCTGAAGATCGCGTGGTACTCGTTGCGGTCCGAGCCGCCGAGGCGACCCATGATCGCGGCCAGGGTGCCGGTGACGAGCACCGAGACGACCAGGAAGATCGCCAGCTTGATGCCGGCCGAGATGGTGCGGGCGTTGCGCGGGTCGACCACCTGGTGCGTGCTCGCGGTCGCGCTCGTCGGCGTGGGTGTGGTGGCGGTCGCGGTCATCACGGCACCCCCTGCAGGAAGTGCTGGGCCGGGTTGTCCTCGGTGCCGTCCTTGATCGCGGGGCGGCCGATGATCGGCTTGTTCGGCAGTCCGAGGCACCACGGTCCGTGACCCATCTCGCCGTAGATCGGCCGGTCCTGCGGGGTGTAGGCCGGACGCTGGGCCGCACCCAGGCTCATCGTCTGTCGCACCCGGGAGTCACGGAAGGTCTGGTTGAGGCCGTAGGTGTTGTTGTCCAGGCCGCCGAGCAGGCAGGGGTACTCCGGGGAGTAGGTGTCGAGCAGCTTGAGCAGCGGCACCGCGAGTCGGCTCTCGACCTCGATCCCCTGCTCGTTCTGCTTGAGCAGCGTGGTGGCCGAGCCGGACAGGCCGGTGACGGCGGAGAAGATCCCGGCGAGCTGGGCCTTCTGGTTCGCCACGGTGGTGGCGGTGGTGGTCGCGTTGTTGAGCACGTCGAGCAGGTCCGGCGCGGTGAGGGCGTAGGTGTGCGCCACGTCGGCGAACCGGTTCAGGTCGTCGGTCAGGGTGGGCAGGTGCACGTTCATCGTGCGCAGGTAGCCGTCGAGCTTCTCGATCGTCTGGCCGAGCTTGGCGCCGTTCCCGGACAGGGCGGTGGCGAGGGCGTGCAGGGTGATGTTGAGGTCCTGGGGGCGCACCGCCGTCAGGATCGTGTCGAGCCGGGAGAGGACGTTCTGCAGCTCGACGGTGGTGGTGACCCGCGAGGCGGGGATGACGGTGCCTTCGGCCATCCCGATCGGTCCGGTGCTGGCCCCGTCGGCCGCGGTCGGCACGACGAACTCGACGTACTTCTGGCCGAAGAGGGTGGTCGGCTTGATCGCGACGGTGACGTCGGCCGGGACCTGCTTGGCGCGCTCGGGGTCGAGGCCGAGCTTGATCACGGCCTGGCTGCCGTCCTGGGTGACGTCCCGGATCTGCCCGATCACCATGCCGTGCATCCGGACGTCGCCGAACTTCGGCAGCTGCAGGCCGGCGCGCTCGGCCTTGACCGTCACCCAGGTGACCGGGGTGAACGCCTTCTGGTAGACCGCGATGGACAGGCCGATCAGCAGCACGATCACGGCCAGGAACACGATCCCCGACACCGCCAGCCGGTTGTGCTCGGCACGGGTGTCGCGTTGGACGAACATCAACACGTCGCGACCCTCACGTTCCGCCCGTGATCCGGACCGTGGTGGTCGAGCCCCAGATCGCGAAGCTGAGGAAGAAGTCGGCCACCACGACCGTCACGATCGAGGTCCGGATGGCTCGACCGACCGCGACACCGACACCGGCCGGACCACCGGAGGCGGTGTAGCCGTAGTAGCAGTGCACCAGGATGATCGCGACCGCCAGGATGATCAGCTTGAAGAACGACCAGAGGATGTCCTGCGGCGGCAGGAAGGCCAGGAAGTAGTGGTCGTAGGTGCCGGCGGACTGGCCGTAGAGCAGCGTCGTGATCAGCCGCGGCGAGAGGTACGACGCCGTCAGCGCGACCACGTAGAGCGGGATGACGGCGAGGAAGCCGGCCAGCATCCGGGTCGTGACCAGGTACGGCAGGGACGGGATGCCCATCGACTCCAGGGCGTCGATCTCCTCGGAGATCCGCATCGCGCCGAGCCGCGCGGTGTAGCCGCAGCCGACGGTGGCGGCCAGCGCGATCGAGGCGATCAGCGGGGCGACCTCGCGGGTGTTGAAGAACGCCGAGACGAACGCGGTGAACTTGGCGACACCGATCTGGGAGAGCGAGGCGTAGCCCTGGACGCCGACCTCGGTGCCAGCGAAGAAGGCCATGAACGCGATCACGCCGGCCGTCCCGGCGATCATGGTCAGACCACCCGCCCCGAAGGCGACCTCGGCGAGGATCGCGAAGACCTCACGCCGGTGGTGCCGGATCGTGTGCGGTGCCCAGGCCAGGGCCCGGACGTAGAACAGCAGCTGGTCGCCGTACTCCTCGAGCTTGCCGCGCTGGCTCTTGACCACGCCGCTCGCGGCCGACGTCGAGGCCCGGCCGGCGGCCCGCATCAGGCTCATCAGAGGCCGTCCTGGGGGACGATCTGGAAGTAGAGCGCCGTCATCAGGGAGTTGAGGACGAAGAGCAGCATGAACGCGATGATCACCGCTTCGTTGACGGCGCGGCCGACGCCGGAGGGGCCACCGCCGGCGGAGAGGCCTTTGTAGGAGCCGACCACGGCGGCGAGGAAGCCGAAGATCCCGGCCTTGGCCATGCCGATCCAGAGGTCGTTGATCGAGGCCAGCGCGGTGAACGAGGAGAGGAAGGCGCCTGCCGATCCGCCCTGGACGATGACGGTGAAGAAGTAGGCGCCGAGGATGCCGGCGGCGACCACGATCCCGTTGATCATGATCGCGACGAAGAAGCAGGCCAGCACGCGCGGGGTGACCAGGCGGGCGACGGGGTCGACCCCGAGGACCTCCATGGCGTCGATCTCCTCGCGGATCTTGCGCGAGCCGAGGTCGGAGCAGATCGCGGAGCCGGCGGCGCCGGCGATGATCAGCGCGGCAGCGATCGGCGCTGCCTCGCGGACGACGGCGAGGACCGCGGTCGCGCCGGCGAAGGACTGGGCGCCGAGCTGGCCGGTGAGGCTGCCGACCTGGAGCGAGATGACCGCGCCGAAGGGGATCGAGACCAGGATCGAGGGCATCAGCGTGACGCTGATGATGAACCATGCCTGCTCGATGAACTCCCGGAACTGGAACCGCGTGGTGACGCTCGCCTTCGCGACCTCGGCGGTCATCAGACCGATGCCTCCGAGTCCTTCGAGGAGGGCTCCCCCACGCACCGCCATGGCCACCTCTCGTCGTCGCAGTCCGGCTGATCACCGGAAACCAAAGTAGAACACGTTCTAATTCTGTGGCGCAAGCCACGTGGGGTTTAACGACACGGCGTGTCCGAGGTGACGCACGTCTCACCTGCTCAACGGCAGGCGGAGGCCGCACATTAGGGTGTCGGCTCGTGAGCGCGAATCCGATCTCCGACCAGATGTCTGCGGACCTGCTGGCCCACGCCGTCGCCGCGAAGGGCTTCATGCCCGAGGACGAGGGCGCCATGCTCCACAGGCTCGCGCGCGAGCGTCTCCCGCACGGCCCCGTCCTCGAGGTCGGGACGTACGGCGGCAAGTCGGCGATCTACCTCGGCGCCGCGGCCCGCGCCGTCGGGGGCACCGTGTTCACGGTCGACCACCATCGCGGCTCGGAGGAGAACCAGTCCGGCTGGGAGCACCACGACACCGAGCTGATCGACGGATCAGGCCGGATGGACACGCTGCCGTTCTTCCGCCGCGCGATCGCCGGTGCCGGTCTCGAGGCCGAGGTGATCGCGATCGTCGGCGCCTCCACCACGGTCGCCCGGTTCTGGTCGACTCCCCTGTCGCTGCTCTTCATCGACGGCGGCCACGGCGAGGAGCCTGCCCGCGCCGACTACGAGGGCTGGGCCCACCACGTGATGCCCGGCGGCCTGCTGGTGATCCACGACGTCTTCACCGACCCCGCCCTCGGCGGCCAGGCCCCCTACGAGCAGATCTACCGCCCCGCGATCGCCTCCGGCGACTTCGAGGAGGTCGAGGTCACGGGTTCGATGCGCGCCCTCCGCCGCTTCTGACCCGAAGGGGGAAGGAAGGGAAGGGGAAGGGTCAGTCCTTGACCAGCTCGGTGTCGACGGTGGGGCAGCCGCACTCGAGGGCGAGCTCGGGGAAGTCGGCGGCGAGGGTGTGGCCGCGGTAGATGCCGGAGCCGGGGGTGCAGGAGCCGTAGCGCTCCCCCAGGGCGTCGGCGGCCAGGATCACGGCCGCCGCCGTGTACGTCGGCCGCTCGACCGGCCAGAAGACGTCGCGCGGCTCACCGGGAGCGCCGGTGCCGTCGTCGTACACCCAGCCGGTCCAGTACGAGCCGTCCGTGTGGCGCAGGCGCTGCACGCCCTCGAACAGGGAGAGCGCTCGGTCGTGGTCACCCAGGCCGTCGAGCGCCATCACCAGCTCGCAGGTCTCGGCACCGGTGACCCAGGGGTTGGTGTCGACGCAGCGCACCCCGAGGCCCGGGACCACGAAGTCTCCCCAGCGGGACGCGAGCAGGTCGAACGCGTCGGACCCGCGGACCGCACCACCGAGGACCGGGTAGTACCAGTCCATCGAGAAGGTCGCCTTGTCCTCGAACAGATCGCGGTGCTCCCGGACGGCGTGGGCCAACCGGCCGCCGGCCAGCTCCCACTCGGGCTGCGGCTCGCCGAGCAGGTCGGCGAGGGCGACGCCCGCGCGCAGCGAGTGGTGGATCGACGCGTTGCCGGTGAGCAGGCAGATGTCGTCGACCGGGGTCCACTGGATCCCACCGAACGGCTTCTGCAGCCCGACGACGAAGTCGAGCGCGGCGCGCACGTTCGGCCAGAGCAGGCGCACGAAGTCGAGGTCCTGACGGACCAGCCAGTGGTGCCAGAGGCCGACCGCGAGGTAGGCGCTCATGTTCACCTCGCCGCGGTCGTCGACCACGACGCCGTCGACGATCTGCTTCGGCCACGATCCGTCGGCGCGCTGGAACTGTGGCATGAAGAGGTAGGCGCGCTCAGCGGCCTCGACCTCTCCCCCGACGAGACAGGCCATCGCCGCCTCGACGTGGTTCCACATGTCGGCGTGCTCGTCCCCGATGGAGAGGAAGCCGTGCCGATCCTGGACGGCAGCGATCGACGCGGCGGTCGCCCGCACGTCGTCCTGCGTCAGGATCCCGTCGACCGACGGAAGGGTGAGCACCAGTCCTACTCCGGCTTCGTGAAGTAGAGGACCATCGACTTGCCGATCAGGGGGTCGAGCACCTTGCCGGCGGCCTGGAGCACCTTGGGCTGCTTCATGATCTCCCAGACCAGCAGCTTGTGGTATGCCTTCGCGGCCGGGTGCTCGTCGTTGTTGACGCCCACCGCGCACTTGATCCACCAGTACGGCGCATGCAGCCCGTGGGTGTACTCCTTGCCGGTGAAGATCATCGCGTCACCGTTGGTGCCGTCGTTGAACCGTCCGCCCTTGGTGACCTTGTCGATCAGCTCGTGGTCGGTGTAGATCCGGATGTGGCCGCCGGTGGCGTTGTGGTACTCGTCGGAGAGCCGCCAGTTGATCACCTCGGGCAGCCAGCGCGGCACGGAGACCGCCATCGTCCCGCCCGGGCGCAGCACCCGGATCAGCTCCTTGATCGCGTCGACGTCGGCGTGGATGTGCTCGAGCACCTCCGAGCAGACGATCCGGTCGAACTCGCCGTCGGCGAACGGGAGGAAGAGCGCGTTGCCCTCCTTGACGTCGGCCTCAGCGCCCTCGGGGACCTCGCCGGCCTCCTTCATCGCGACGAACAGGTCGCGCACGTTCGCCAGCTCGTCGGCGTCCATGTCGAAGGCGATCACGTCGCCACCGCGGCGGTAGGCCTCGAACGCGTGCCGGCCGGCGCCGGCACCCATGTCGAGGATGCGCTCGCCCGGCTGCAGGCCGAGGCGGTCGAAGTCAACGGTCAGCACGGGCGTCCTCCTGAGACGTGATGGCATCGGCGAGTACGACGGCGGTGTTCTCCGCCACGGCACTCCAACTGAACAGCTCCTGGACCCGGACGCGACCGGCGGCACCCATCCGGGCACGCCGTTCGGGGTCGTCGAGCAGTGCGGCGATCGCTCCGGCGAGCTCGCCGACGTCGCCGGGCTCGACCACGTCGGCGCACAGCCCGTCGGGGCCGACGACCTCGGGGATCGCTCCAGCGCGGGAGACGACGAGCGGGGTCTCGCAGGCCATCAGCTCCGCGGTCGGGAGCGAGAAGCCCTCGTACAGCGACGGCACGACGGCGAGCTCGGCCGAGCCCATCAGCGCGACGAGCTCGTCGTCGGTCAGCCCGCTGGCGAAGGTGACGTGGTCACCGATCCCGAACTTCTCGATCAGCGTCTCGGTGACACCGCCCTCCTTGGGCTTGGTCACGAGCACCAGCTCGAGGTCGCGCTCGGTCAGCAGCTTGGCCATCGCCTCGAGCAGGATGTGGATGCCCTTCAGCGGGGCGTCGGCGCTCGCCATCGCGAGCAGCCGGCCCTTGACCCGCGGCTCGGTGGGCGGCACGAACCGGTCGTCCACGCCGAGCAGCACGGTGGTGATCGCGTCGGGGTTCACGTCGAACTCCCGGATGATGTCGCGCCGCGAGGACTCCGACGGCACCAGCACGCTCTTGAGGTGCGGAGCGACCTGCTTCTGCCACTTCAGGAACGTGTACCAGCGCATCACGCCGAACTTCGGGAAGTTGAACGGCCAGTACCACTTGTCGGACCGCTTGACCCACGGCGCGGTCTCGAGCTCGATCCGACGGTCCATCGTGATCGGGTGGTGGATGATCGCGACCAGCGGCAGCCCGAGCTTCTCGATCTCGAGCAGCTCCGGCGTGAGCGTCTGGTTGTCGAGGACGACGTCGAAGTCGTCCTTGCGCTGGGCGAGCACCTTCAGCACCCGCTTGGAGAAGGTGAGCGGCTCCGGGAAGGCACCGGAGCGCATCCGGAGCCATTCCTCGACGTCGATCAGGTCGCGGTACTCCGAGAGCTTCGGGTTCCGGAACTCATCGCCGGGCGCGTACAGGTCCAGGCTGGGGACCTTGGTCAGCGCGACACCTTCGTCGAGCTCCGGGTACGGCTGACCCGAGAAGACCTCGACGGTGTGGCCGGCCGCAACCAGCTCCCGGCTGAGACGCCGGATGTAGATGCCTTGGCCTCCGACATGAGGCTTGCTGCGATAGGACAGCAGCGCGATCCGCATCGTTCCCCCTTGAGCACCCGGGCGTGCCCCGGGAGAGTGACTGGAGGGACAATCTAGCACCTGTTCTAGTTTTGCCCGACCCGAACAGGACGATCCTGTCACCCCGTGACCGAAGCACCCAGACCGGCCCGGGGCATCGCCACACGGGCCCGCTTCCGGAAGCGCAGGATCTGCACGACCCCGACCGCCCAGAGCACGTACTGGAACGACATCGCCCAGCGGAAGGACTCGGCGGAGTACGCCGCCCCCGAGCCGCCCGAGCGCCAGTCAAGGATCCACCCGATGGCCAGGACGAGGATCAGCGAGGCGAGGAAGCCGCCCTGGTTGGTGATCCCGCTGGCGCTGGCGTAGCGCTCGGGCGGGTTGGAGGTGCGAGCGACGTCGAAGCCGATCATCGACCCCGGGCCGCCGAGACCGACCGCGAGTGCGAGGGTGACGAGCAGCCACAACGGCGCCTCGCCCGGCCAGGCCAGCACGGCGGTCCAGGTCAGGATCGCGCCGCCGATCAGGATCAGCCCCAGGGTGGAGCGGTGCCAGGGTTCGTAGCCGACCATCCACCCGATCGCCGGACCACCGATGATGGCCGCCACCGTGATCGTGGAGATCAGCAGGCCCGCAGCGTGGTCGCTCTGCCCCTCGGCGCGGACGAAGAACGGCAACCCCCACAGCATCGCCATCGCGTTGGCGCTGAACGGCGTGGTGAAGTGCAGCCAGAACGCCAACCGGGTGCCCGGGTGGCGCCAGGAGACGGCGAGCTCGGAGAGGAGCTCCCGCGGCGGCCGCGCGACACCTCGCACCGACCGCGCTCCGGGGGCGTCGCCGAGCACGGCGATGCCGATCAGCAGCATCACGACGGCCGCGAGCGTGGAGACCAGGTAGGCCTTGGTCCAGCCGAGATGGCCCAGCGCCCACGTCATCGGCACGGCCGCCAGCACCGCGCCGAGCTGACCGATCGACCCGTTCAGGGTGGTCATCAGTCCGATCCGCCGGGGCGGGAACCAGGAGGCGGTCAGGCGGAGCAGGCAGATGAAGGTGAGGGAGTCACCGATCCCGACCACGACACGGGCCGCCAGCGCGGTCGGATAGTTGTCCGCCAACGCGAAGCCCGCCTGGCCCAGGCCCACGACCACGGCTCCGGTGAGCATGACGCTGCGCGGCCCCCACCGGTCGACGAGCAGCCCGACCGGGATCTGCATCGCGGCGTAGACCAGCAGCTGCAGCACCGTGAAGGTCGCGAGCTGGCCCGCGGTGATCCCGAACCGGTCGGTGGCGACGAGTCCCGCCACCGCGAGGGAGCTGCGGCTGAAGACCGCCAGGAAGTAGAGGGCGAGCGCCACGACCCAGACCGTGTACGCGCGCCGCATGGGGCCACGCTAGTCCCGCGGAGTCGGGCGCTCCCGGCCACCCTCGCAGGGATGTCACCTGGGTCACATCGGTCAGCTCAGGAACCGCCGGCGACCGGGTGCGACCGGTCGTCGCACTCGCCCTCCTCGCTGACGAGCCCGATGTCGAGCGGCGCGCTCACGGTGTGCTCGGCACCGCCGGCGTCGAGATAGGTGAGGGTGACCCCGGAGATCGTCGCCGATTGTTGGAGTGACACGTCCGGCAGCCAGCGCACCATGACCTCGTAGAGGGGAACCACTCCGGCCGGTGACGGCGCGAACGTCTGTCCCACCAGCGCGGTCCCTGAGCCGGCGACGAACGGCTTCTCGGTCGGCTCGACGTCCTTGATGCGATTGCCGACGTACCCGACCGTCGGCGCCTCCGGGCTTGGCACGTAGCGCACCGCACCGGTGGCCGTCAGCCGTAGCGTCGGCGATCCTTCGATGGTCGCCCCCGTCACCGTGATCGGGCCCGACACGAGCTTGAGGCCCGGGCCTCGGAAGGCAACGGTGTCGCCGTCGGCGATCGGGTAGTAGCACGCCGACAGGTGGTAGCGATCGACCTCGGCGGCCGTCAGCGGGCTCTCCGACGAGGCCGAGGACGGTCCGGGCCGGGGATCCGACTGGGACTCGGAGCTGCAGGAGCCCAGCGCCCCTGATGCCACCAACGCCCCCATGGCGATGAACACGCGCACTGTCATGGATGGGATCGTGGCAGATCTCGGACCGCTACTTCGTGGCTTCCATCATCTGCCGCAGCTCCTTCTTGAGCTCGCTGATCTCGTCACGCAGCCTCGCGGCGACCTCGAACTGCAGCTCGGCGGCGGCAGCCCGCATCTGGTCGGTGAGCTGCTGGATGAGCTCGGCCAGGTCCTGGCTCGGCATCCCGGCGACCATGGTGGCGTGCTTGGCGGCATCGCCGAGGACCGGGGTCGGCGCGACCTTGCGACCGCCGGCGCGCCCCTTCGCCTCGGTGCCGGCCCAGGTGTCGAGCAGCTCCTGGGTCGACTCCTCCTCGCGGGCGAGCATCTCGGTGATGTCGGCGATCTTCTTGCGCAGCGGCTGCGGGTCGATCCCGTGCTCGGTGTTGTAGGCGACCTGCTTGGCGCGACGCCGGTTGGTCTCCTCGATCGCCGACTCCATCGACGGCGTGATCCGGTCGGCGTACATGTGGACCTGGCCCGAGACGTTACGAGCGGCACGACCGATGGTCTGGATCAGCGACTTGTCCGAGCGCAGGAAGCCCTCCTTGTCGGCGTCGAGGATCGCGACCAACGACACCTCCGGCAGGTCGAGGCCCTCACGCAGCAGGTTGATCCCGACGAGGACGTCGTACTCCCCCAGCCGCAGGTCGCGGAGCAGCTCGATCCGCTTGAGCGTGTCGATCTCGGAGTGCAGGTACCGGGTCCGGATGCCGGCGTCGAGCAGGTAGTCGGTCAGGTCCTCCGACATCTTCTTGGTCAGCGTGGTGACCAGCACCCGCTCGCTCTTCTCGGTCCGGAGCCGGATCTCGTGGATCAGGTCGTCGATCTGCCCCTTGGTCGGCTTGACGATCACTTCGGGGTCGATCAGGCCGGTCGGGCGGATGATCTGCTCGACGACGTACGGCGGCTTGTCACCGCCCGCCTTGTCGAGCTCGTACTTCCCCGGGGTGGCGGAGAGGTAGATCGTCTGGCCGATCCGCTCGAGGAACTCGGCGAAGGTGAGCGGCCGGTTGTCCATCGCGCTGGGCAGCCGGAAACCGTGGTCGACCAGGTTGCGCTTGCGGGACATGTCGCCCTCGTACATCCCGCCGATCTGCGGGATCGCGACGTGCGACTCGTCGACGACGAGGACGAAGTCCTCCGGGAAGTAGTCGAGCAGGCAGTTCGGCGCGGTGCCCCGACCCCGACCGTCGATGTGCATCGAGTAGTTCTCGATCCCGGCGCACGACCCGACCTGACGCATCATCTCGACGTCGTACGTCGTGCGCATCCGCAGCCGCTGCGCCTCGAGCAGCTTGCCCGAGCCCTCGAACTCCGCCAGCCGCGCGGTGAGCTCGGACTCGATCCCCGCGATCGCCCGCTCCATCCGCTCCGGACCCGCGACGTAGTGGGTGGCGGGGAAGATGTAGAGCTCGTTGTCCTCCGTCAGCACCTCACCGGTGACGGGGTGCAACGTCATCAGCCGCTCGATCTCGTCGCCGAAGAACTCGATCCGGACCGCGTGCTCCTCGTAGACCGGGAACACCTCGAGGGTGTCGCCGCGCACCCGGAACGTGCCGCGGGTGAAGGCCAGGTCGTTGCGGGTGTACTGGATGTCGACCAGGCGGCGCAGGATCGAGTCGCGGTCGTGCTCCTCCCCCACCCGCAGCCGGATCATCCGGTCGACGTACTCCTGCGGGGTGCCCAGACCGTAGATGCAGGACACGGTCGAGACCACGATCACGTCACGCCGGGTGAGGAGCGAGTTGGTCGCCGAGTGCCGCAGCCGCTCGACCTCCTCGTTGATCGAGGAGTCCTTCTCGATGAAGGTGTCGGTCTGCGGGACGTACGCCTCGGGTTGGTAGTAGTCGTAGTAGGAGACGAAGTACTCCACCGCGTTGTGCGGGAACAGCTGGCGCAGCTCGTTGGCGAACTGCGCGGCCAGGGTCTTGTTGGGCTGCAGCACCAGCAGCGGACGCTGCAGCTGCTCGGCGACCCAGGCGACCGTGGCCGTCTTGCCGGTGCCGGTCGCGCCGAGCAGGACGACGTCGGACTCGCCGCCCTGGATGCGCTTGGTGATCTCCGCGATGGCGGCCGGCTGATCACCACCCGGGGAGTAGTCGGAGACCACGTCGAAGGGGGCAACCCGGCGCTCGAGATCGGTCACTGGACGCATGCGTCCAGCCTACGTGCGACCACCGACACAACAGTGGGCACCAGAACCCGGGCACCCGCCGTCTAGGGTGGAGACGTGATCGGCGGACGGCTCTGGACCTGGGTACGGCGGACCCTGCTCGTCGCCTTCGGGTTGCCCGTCGCGGTCGGCGTGGGGCTCAGCCTGGTCGACGCCTACCGCAGTCGCGGTCGCCGCGCACGCCCGTTCCCGACCCTGCCCCCGACCCACACGCGGCTCGGCGACGGTGAGCTGACGACGTACTCCTTCGGGTCCGACCTCTACGAGGACATGCTCGCCGCGATCGCCAAGGCCGAGCGTCAGATCCTGCTCGAGACCTACATCTGGAAGGGAGACGTCCTCGGGGAGCGGTTCAAGCGCGCCCTGATCGCCGCCGCCGATCGCGGGGTCGAGGTCCACGTGATCTACGACAGCCTGGCCAACCTGGTGGTGCCGCGGCGGTTCAAGCACTTCCCGGCCACGATCAAGGTGCTCCGGTTCCCGGTCTACACCGCCGGCTGGCGGTTCTGGGACCTGTCCCGCTACGGCCGCGACCACCGCAAGATCCTGGTCGTCGACGACACCGTCGGCTTCGTCGGCGGCTACAACATCGGCGGGCTCTACGCGACCGAGTGGCGCGACACCCACGTCCGGGTCACCGGCCCCGGCGTCGCCGACCTGGAGCGGGCCTTCGCCGACTTCTGGAACCTCAACCGCAAGCACCGCGGCAGCACCCGGCCGCTGCTGGTCCAGGCCAGCACCGAGTGGGAACCGCGGCTGCGCTTCCACCGCAACGTGCCCCGGTTGTGGATGTTCCCGATCCGGTCGATGTACCTCGAGGCGATCAACCGAGCCTCGAACAACATCTACCTCACCACGGCCTACTTCCTCCCGGACCAGGACTTCGTCGACGCGCTCAAGGACGCCGCCCAGCGCGGGGTCGACGTCCGACTCCTGATCCCGCTCAAGTCCAACCACGTCGTCACCGACTGGATCGCGCGCGGCTACTTCACCCAGCTGCTCGACGCCGGGGTGCGGATCTTCCGGTTCAACGGCGCGATGGTGCACGCCAAGACGTGCACGGTCGACGGCAGCTGGAGCACGGTCGGCACAGCCAACATCGACCGGGTCAGCCTGACCGGGAACTACGAGATCAACGTCGAGGTGATCGACGACGCCTTCGCCGCGGTGCTCGAGGAGATCTTCGCGACCGACCAGACCAACGCCCTGGAGCTGACCAGCTCGGAGTGGCTGGCCCGCGACCTGCACCGCAAGTTCACCGAGTTCGTGCTCTCCCCGTTGCGTCCGTTTCTCTGAGCGGTGGGGCGCGTCCGTAAGGTAAAGGAATGCTCGGACGCCTGGCCCTCCTCCTGACCGTGGTGGTCGCGACGTTCGCCCTCCCGGCCCCCGCCGAGGCGAAGGTCGTTCACCGGAAGGCGCCGACCAGCTCCCAGACCCGGCCCCTGGCGGGCGAGCCGTTCACCCTCGCCGGCAGCCTCGGGAAGTCCGTCGCCCGGACCGCGGCGCTCCAGCGCCGGTCCGGGTCGAGGTGGGTCACGACCAAGCGGGCCGCGATCGGTCGGACCGGGCACTACCGGTTCACGGTCACCCAGCAGTCCCGGTCGGTGTCGTGGCGCGTGGTGGTGGCGAAGGTCCGCAAGCACGGCCGGACCTTCGCGCGCCGCGAGAGTGCGAGGCGCTCGATCACCCTGGCCCAGCAGTCGGGCTCGGTCGCCGGCGGTTCGGGGCCGCTGAAGATCGGCCAGCGGGTCACCCTCACCGCCGCCTTCTCACCCGTACGTCGGGGCCGCCCCGTCGAGCTCCAGGTCAACGATGGCGCGGGCTGGCGCACCGCTGCGACCGCGACGCAGGGTCCCGCCGGGCGGGCCAGCTTCGCGTGGTCGAGGTCGACCAACGGCGTGTTCCAGGTGCGGGTGGCCGCCGCGGCTCGGGGAGGGGCGGCCCGCTACACCTCACCGGCGCGCAAGCTCACCGTGCTGCCCACCGAGCGGATGAAGGTCGCCGCCCACCGCGGCTTCTCCGCGTACTTCCCCGAGAACACGCTGCTCGCCTACAGCGAGGCGCTCAACGACGATGCTGACTTCGTCGAGACCGACTGGCAGCGCACCGCACCCGACGACCCGGCGGAGTTCGACCCGGTCACCGGGACGCCGTCGTGCATCCCCGACGCGGGCGTCACGGACTGGCGTTCGACCCAGTCCACCGACACCGAGAAGAACACCCACTTCATCGCGCTGCACGACGAAGGGTTCAGCCGCACCACCGACGTGCTGAAGAAGTTCCCGCCGGTCAACCGGGCGACAGGACAGACCGACCCGCGCTACAAGCTGAAGAACGGCCAGCTGATCCCGGTGGTGGAGCGCTTCACCCTGTGCGAGATCAAGCAGCTCGACGCAAGCTCGTGGAAGCGCCCGGGTTCCGCCGTCGAGCGGGTCCCGACCCTCGAGGAGGCGCTGACCCTGATCTCCGCGTCCTCCCACACCACGTCGAAGATCATGGTGGAGCCCAAGCTGGGCACGGCCGAGGAGGCCGAGCAGCTCTACGACACCATCGCCGCGTTCGACCAGGCCCACCTCGGCGACTGGGGCTACCAGCGGTTCATCACGATCGGTGACAACGACCGGGCCGTCTTCAACACGTTCAACAAGGACGTCGCCGACGCTCTGCACGCGATCGGCACCCTCCCCTACGGCGACGCCGAGATCGACATCATCGCCGACTCGGTCGACCCGATCAACGAGACCGATCCGGCGCGCGTCCCGTACGCGAACGCGCTCTTCCTCAAGGACAGCCTCGTCACCCAGGCCAGGATCAACGCGATCCACCGGGCCGGTCAGGAGGTCGTGGTCTGGACCCCGAACCAGGAGACCCGCTGGTGGGAGCTGGCCGCGATGGGGGTCGACGTGGTCGTCACCGACCGCTCCCGGGCGGCGCGCGCCGTACTTCCCGGAACCGACTGATCCAGCAACTGTTGCAACCCTGGGTTTCACGACTCGTACACTTCCGCTGTGAGCACCCGAGCCCCGGAGTCAGATGGCCGTCGATCGGCCGCTGCAGCCCGCCGCCGCGCCCGGGAGGTCGAGATCCTCGGCGCGACCCGGCGGCTCTTCGACGAGCGCGGCGTCCGCGACGCCCAGATCGAGGACATCGCCAACGCGGTCGGGATCAACCGAGCGATCGTCTACCGACACTTCACCGGCAAGGAGGAGCTCTTCGCTCTCACCCTCGTCGGCTACCTCGACGAGCTGCGCGCCGAGCTCGTCGCCGGGGCCGCCACGACCGGCACGGTCCGGGACCGACTCTCGGCCGCTGTGGTCCGGTTCGTCGACTACGGCCTCGCCCACCCCGCCTTCGCCGACTGTGCCCAGTCGTTGATGCGCCGCACCGGCCCCGAGCTGCTCGACGAGATCAGCGAGAGCGCGCTCCTGCGGCTCGGCCGCGGGATCAGCGGCTGCCTGTCGGTCCTCGTCTCCCTCTTCGAGGAGGGGAACGCCTCGGGCGAGTTCAGCGTCTCCGACCCGGTGCTGCTCGCCAACATGCTCTACGGCAGCGGCCTGGGCGCCCTTCAGCAGGCACGGGTCGGGCTGCTCGTGGCCGAGTCCGCCCCCGGCGTCCCCGAGATGAGCGCGGTCAGCACCGACCAGGTCCGCGACTACCTCGTCGCGACCGCCCTCGCCGTCACCCGCTGACCCTCGGTGAGCAGGCAGAAGTTTTCACGCGAAACGCAAACTTCCGCCCGCTCACCGGGCTGTGGGTGAGAACTTCTGCCTGCTCACCGTTCCACAATGGCCACGACACCCTGACCACCGGCGGCACAGACCGAGATCAGGCCGCGGCCCGATCCCTTCTCGTGCAGCAGCTTGGCCAGGTTGGTGATGATCCGACCGCCGGTGGCGGCGAACGGGTGACCCGCGGCGAGCGAGGAGCCCTTCACGTTGAGCTTCTCCCACGGGATCGCCCCGAGCGGCGCGTCCAGACCCAGCCGCTCGCGGCAGAACACAGGGTCCTCCCAGGCGGCGAGGGTGGAGAGCACCTGCGAGGCGAACGCCTCGTGGATCTCGAAGAAGTCGAAGTCGTCGAAGGTCAGGCCGTGCCGGGCCAGCAGCCGCGGGACCGCGTAGGCGGGCGCCATCAGCAGCCCCTCGCGACCGGTGACGTAGTCGACCGCCGCGACCTCGGAGTCGACGAAGTAGGCCAACGGCTCGAGCCCGTGCTCGGCCGCCCACTCGTCGGTGCCGAGCAGCACCGCCGAGGCGCCGTCCGTCAGCGGGGTGGAGTTGCCGGCCGTCATGGTGGCGGCCTCCCCCTTGCCGAAGGCGGGCTTGAGCTTGGCCAGCTTCTCCGCCGTGGAGTCGGCGCGCAGGTTGTTGTCGCGGTCGAGCCCGCGGAACGGCGTGATCTGGTCCTCGAACCAGCCGGCCTCGTAGGCGGCGGCCAGGTTCTGGTGGGAGCGGGCGGCGAGCTCGTCCTGCGCCTCGCGGGTGATCCGCCACTCCAGCGCGGTCAGAGCGGCGTGGTCGCCCATCGACAGCCGGGTGCGCGGCTCCACGTTGGCGGGGATGTTCGGCACGATGTCTCCGGGTCGGACCTTGAGCAGCGCCTTCACCCGAGCCCCGGTCGACTTCGCCCGGTTCGCCTCGAGCAGGATCTTGCGCAGGTTCTCCCCGAGCGCGATCGGGGCGTCGGACGTGGTGTCGGTCCCGCCCGCGATCCCGGAGTCGATCTGCCCCAGGGCGATCTTGTTCGCGATGTACGTCGCCGCCTGCAACCCGGTCCCGCAGGCCTGCTGGATGTCGACGGCGGGCGTCTCGGGGCCGAGCTTGGAGCCGAGCACCGACTCGCGGGTGAGGTTGAAGTCGCGGCTGTGCTTGAGCACCGCGCCGGCGGCGACCTCGCCGAGCCGCTCTCCTTCGAGACCGAACCGGGCGGTGAGGCCGTCGATCGCCGCAGTCAGCATCTGCTGGTTCGAGGCGGTCGCGTAGGCGCCGTTGGAGCGCGCGAACGGGATCCGGTTGCCGCCGAGAACGGCGACCTTGCGAATGGGGCCGGAGGAAGTCATGTGATGGATCCTACGAAATGTGGACACTGAGTTACACGCATAGTTACATATGTCTCATGGCCGATCAGTATCAGTCCTTCACCCACTCTGCCCTCGGCAAGCTCGCCGTCAAGAACCTGGGCCTGCCGAATCCGGCCCGGCTCGAGCGGTACGTCGACGGCGCCGCCCTGATCCAGGGCACCGTGCTGACCGGCGGACGTGGACGCGTGGTCGAGTCGCTGCCCGCGACCCTGGCGCTGCTCGGCGCCGAGGACGTGCACGCGGCGCGGCAGGACGAGGCGACGTACAAGGCGCTGGTCTTCGACGCCACCGGTCTCACCTCGCCAGCAGAGCTCATCGCGCTCCAGGAGTTCTTCACCCCGACGCTGCGGTCTCTCTCCCCCTGTGCCCGCGTCGTCGTGGTCGGAACTCCTCCGGAGAACGTCGCCGGCGAAGAGCGGATCACGCAGCGAGCCCTCGAGGGCTTCACCCGCAGCCTGGGCAAGGAGATCGGTCGCGGCTCGACGGTGCAGCTGGTCTACGTCGCCGAGGGCTTCGAGTCCTCGCTCACCTCGACGCTCGGCTTCCTGCTCTCGGCGAAGTCGGCCTACGTCAGCGGCCAGGTGGTCCGGATCGGACAGCACGGGGCGAGCCCGGCCACGTCGGCGGACGAGCAGGTCCCGGCGAAGCCGCTGGCCGGCAAGGTCGCGCTGGTGACCGGGGCGAGCCGCGGCATCGGCGAGCAGATCGCCCGGGTGCTGCACCGCGACGGCGCGACCGTCCTCGGCATCGATGTGCCCCAGGCGGCCAGCGAGCTCCAGCAGGTCACCCGCGAGATCGACGGCGACTGGCTCACGCTCGACATCACCGCGCCGGACGCACCGCAGCGGATCGCGCAGCACCTGCTCGAGCACCACGGCGGCGTCGACGTCGTGGTGCACAACGCGGGCATCACCCGGGACAAGAAGCTGGCCAACATGGACGAGTCCCGCTGGGACTCCGTGATCGCGGTCAACCTGATCGCGCCCGAGCGGATCACCGCGGAGCTGTTGGCGCAGAAGGTGATCAACGCCAACGGTCGGATCATCGGCGTGGCCTCGATCGCCGGGATCGCGGGCAACGTCGGCCAGACCAACTACGCCGCCTCGAAGGCCGGGGTGATCGGCACGGTCGACGCGCTGGCGGACGAGTTGACCGACGGCATCACGATCAACGCCGTCGCTCCCGGGTTCATCATCACGGCGATGACGGCGGCCGTCCCGCTGGCCACCCGCGAGGTCGGCCAGCGCCTCAACGCGCTGGCCCAGGGCGGCCTCCCGGTCGACGTCGCCGAGACGATCGCCTGGTTCGCCAGCCCGGCCTCGACCGCCGTCAACGGCAACGTCGTTCGGGTCTGCGGCCAGATGATGCTCGGCGCCTAGGGTTCTCCCGTGACATCTTCAGCGCGCGTCGTGTCCGGCGAGACCGGGATCGGCACCCTGGCCAAGCTCGCCCTCCCCGCGATTCCGGGGGTCAACGCCCTGCCGGGGATCCGGAAGAGGGGCGGACCCTTCGAGGGGCTGGCCTTCACCCGTCCGCCGGTCACGGTCGAGCGCGCCGCCGTCGAGGCCTACGCCGAGGTGTGCCACTTCGACGTCCGCGACACCGTCCCACTCCCCTGGCCGCACCTGCTCGCCTTCGGGCTGCACATGGCGATGATGTCCGACCCCGCCTTCCCCGCCCCGGCGATGGGGATGGTGCACCTGGAGAACTCGATCGTCCAGCACCGACCGATCGCGATCGGCGAGACCCTCGAGGTCGCCGCGAGCGTGGGCGCCGGCAGTCCGCATCCGCGGGGCACCCGGTACGACCTGCTCAGCACCGTCTCCAGCGACGGTGAGGTGGTCTGGGAGGAGACCTCGACCTACCTGCGCCGCGGCCGCGGCGACGAGTCGGCGTCGTGGGGACTCACGCTTCCCGAGGTCGCCGAGCGCGGCACCGGTTGGAAGCTCCCCGCCGACCTCGGCCGACGCTACGGCCGGGTCTCAGGTGACCTGAACCCCATCCACCTCTACCCGCTGAGCGCCAAGGCCCTGGGGTTCAAGCGCCAGATCGCGCACGGGATGTGGACCCTCGCCCGTTCCGTCGCCGCGCTGGAGAACCGGCTGCCCGACGCGGTCCGGGTCGATGTCGCGTTCCGCAAGCCGGCGTTCCTGCCGAGCACGGTGATGTTCGGCGCCCACGAGATCCCCTCCGAGACCGGCACCGGTTGGGCCTTCGCTCTCGGCAAGGCCGGCTCCGACACCGTGCACCTCAACGGCGTGACGACCGCGCTCTAGCGATCAGGACTGCCGGGGCGGACGGATGAGACCCTCCTGGGTCACCGTCGCGCCCAGCACCCCGTCCTCGGTGAACACCCGTCCGACCGCCAGCCCGCGGCCGCCCTGGGCCGAGGGCGAGATCTGGTCGTAGAGCCACCACTCATCGGCACGGAACGGCCGATGGAACCAGATCGAGTGGTCGAGCGAGGCCATCTGGATGCCGGAGTGGTCCAGCGAGTGCGCGGCCAGCGACGCCCCGAGCAGCGTGATGTCGCTCATCCAGACGAAGGCGCCGAGCTGGATCTTCGGGTCGTCGGGCAGGCGCCCGTTGAGCTTGAGCCACATCCGCTGACGCGACGGGTGGTCGGGGTCGTGCGGCAGACCGCGTTGCGAGCTGCCGATGGCGCGTGCGTCGACGACACCCCACTCCTCGGCGAGCGCCTTCCCCTCGGGGTCGGTGCGCGCCTTGAGCAGCGAGGTCAGGTCGAGCCCCATCTCGGGCGGGATGACGTCGGGCATCCGGTCCTGGTGCTCGAAGCCCTCCTCGTGCCGGTGGAAGTTCGAGGTCTGGTAGTAGATGTCGCGGCCGTGCTGGCGCGCGGCCACCCGACGGGTCGCGAACGAGCGGCCGTCCCGGATCCGCTCGACGTCGTAGATGATCGGCTGCGTCGGGTCACCCGGCAGCAGGAAGTACGAGTGCATCGAGTGCAGGTAGTACTCGTCCTCGACGGTGCCGATCGCGGCCATCACCGACTGCGCGGCGACCTGGCCACCGAAGGAGCGGCCGCGGCCGTTGTCGGCGCCGGTCCCGCGGAACAGGTTGTCGTCGAGCTGTTCCAGGGTCAGAACATCCAGGAGCGCCTTCAGCGCGGCGCCTTCCGACTCACTCGTCGACTCACTGGTCTGGGTCATGGTCCTCATCTTCGAGCCCTGCCAGGAATCGCTCAAATTCCAAGCCCAGCTCCTCGCCGGTCGGGAGCGGCTGGTTCGCCGCGAGCAGGTTCTGGCCCGACTCCTCGGCACGGGTGAAGGCGTCGTACTGCCGCTCGAGCGCCTCGACGACCTCGGCCACCTCGGGGTTCTGCTCGAGGTAGGTGCCGATCTCGGCGATCCGCGCGGTGGCCTCGACCTGCAGGTCGGCGAGGTCGAGGGTGAGGCGCGCGGCGTACTCGACCTGCTCCAGCAGGCTGACCGCCGCCGGCGGGTAGTCGAGCTGAGCGAGGTAGTGCGGGATGTGGGCGACGAACCCGAGGGCGTCGTGGCCCCACTCGCCGAGCCGGAGCTCGACCAGGACCTGCGCACTGGACGGCACCCGGAGCTCGCCCTGCCAGGGGCTCTCGGAGGTGAGCAGCTCAGGGTCGTTGGCGTGGTGGGTCAGGGTGAGCGGACGGGTGTGCGGGACCGCCATCGGCACCGAGCCGAGGCTGACCACGGTATCGACGCCGAAGTGCTCGATCACGGTGCGCACGGCACGGGCGAACGCCTCCCACCGGTTGTCGGGCTCCGGACCGCTCATCAGGAGGTACGGCGTCCCGCCGGTGTCGTGCAGCAACCGCACCACCAGGCGGGGTGCGTCGTAGTCGGTGTAGTGGTCGCGCGCGAACGTCACCGTGGGCCGGCGGGCGCGGTAGTCGTGGAACGCGTCGACGTCGAACGTCGCGACGACCGGCGCGGAGGCAGCCGATTCGACCAGGTAGCGGGCCGCCCGCGCCGAGGCGTTGCCGGCGTCGAGGAAACCGTCGAGGACCTGCAGCATCACCAGCGGGCCGTCGTAGGACTCCAGTGCGTCGACCTCATCGACGATGTGGACCAGCTTCGACTTCGCCATCTCGGCCCCCGTTCCCCGTCTGCGCAACACACCGCCCTAACCGTGCGTGAGGTAGACCCTATTCCCCGAACAAGTTACCGACGAGTAATGTAGCCGTGGTGGCTCCTTCCGGAGTCCCGTCCCCGCCCCTCTCATGCAGGAGAACTCGTGACCCGAGAACTGCGCGAAGTCGTCTTCGTCGACGGCGTACGCACTCCGTTCGGCAAGGCCAAGGGCCAGTACGCCGAGACCCGCGCCGACGACCTGGTCGTCAAGCTGATCCGCGAACTGGTGCGCCGCAACCCGTCGCTGCCGCCCGAGCGGATCGACGACGTGGCGATCGCTGCGACCACCCAGATCGGCGACCAGGGCCTGACCCTCGGCCGCACCGCCGGCCTGCTGGCCGGCCTGCCGCAGTCGGTTCCCGGCTACTCCATCGACCGGATGTGCGCGGGCGCCATGACCGCCGTCACCTCCGTCGCGGGTGGCATCGCCTTCGGTGCCTACGACATCGCGATCGCCGGTGGCGTCGAGCACATGGGCCGTCACCCCATGGGCGAGGGCGTCGACCCGAACCCCCGGATCATCTCCGAGAAGCTGGTCGACCCGTCCGCGCTCGTGATGGGCAACACCGCCGAGAACGTCCACGACCGCTACCCGGCGATCACCAAGGAGCGCGCCGACGCCTACGCCGTCGCCTCCCAGGAGAAGGCCGCCCAGGCCTACGTCGACGGCAAGATCCAGCCCGACCTCGTCCCCGTCGCCACCCGTTCGGTGGAGAAGGGCTGGGGCCTGGCCACCACCGACGAGCCGATGCGCCCGGGCACCACGCTCGAGTCGCTCGCCGGTCTCAAGACCCCGTTCCGTCCGCACGGTCGGGTCACCGCCGGCAACGCCGCGGGCATCAACGACGGTGCCACCGCGTCGCTGCTCGCCTCCGAGGAGACCGCGCTCGAGCTCGGTCTGCCGATCAAGATGAAGATGGTCACCTACGCCTACGCCGGGGTCGCCCCCGAGGTGATGGCCGTCGGCCCGATCCCGTCGACCGAGAAGGCGCTGGCCAAGGCCGGCCTGACCATCGACGACATCGACGCCTACGAGCTCAACGAGGCGTTCGCCATCCAGGTGCTCGCCTTCCTCGACCACTTCGGCATCGACCAGGACGACCCGCGGGTCAACCCGTACGGCGGCGCGATCGCGTTCGGTCACCCGCTGGCGTCGTCCGGCGTCCGTCTGATGATCCAGCTGGCCCGCCAGTTCGAGGAGGACCCGTCGATCCGCTACGGCCTGACCTCGATGTGCATCGGCCTGGGCATGGGCGGCACCGTGATCTGGGAGAACCCGAACTGGAACGGCGAGAAGAAGAAGGTTGGTGCCTGAGATGACTGACATCAAGCAGCTCCTCGTGGACATCGAGAAGGTCTACACCGACGACGAGGTCGTCACCCAGGCCCGCCTGTCCAAGGTCACGTTGCCCTCGGGCAAGGTCCTCGGTCTGGTCACCCTGGACAACGGCCTGGACCACACCCGACCCAACACCTTCGGCCCGAAGGGCCTGGTCGAGCTCAACACGGCGTACGACGCCGCGCTGGCCGACGACACCATCGACGCGATCGCGGTGACCGGCAAGCCGTTCATCCTCGCCGCGGGTGCCGACCTGAACACGTTCAAGCAGGCTCCGACCGAGGGCGTGCGCACCATCGCCGAGCTCGGTCACGCGGTGTTCCGCAAGCTCGCTGACGGCAACGGCGTAGCCAAGAAGCCGTCGTTCGGCTTCATCAACGGTCTCGCCCTCGGCGGTGGCCTCGAGGTCGCGCTGCACGCCGACTACCGCACCGTCATCGAGACCGTGCCGGCCGTCGGTCTGCCCGAGGTCATGCTCGGCCTCATCCCCGGATGGGGTGGCGCCTGGCTGCTGCCGAACCTGATCGGTCCCGAGCGGGCCGCGAAGGTGTTCATCCAGAACCCGCTCAACAACGGCACCGTGCTGCGCAACGGTGCCGAGGTGGTCGAGCTCGGCATCGCCGACGTCGCCTTCAACGGTGCCGACTACCTCGAGCAGTCGCTGATCTGGGCCGACCGGGTCCTCACCGGCGAGATCGTCGTCGAGCGGGCCCCGATCAACCGCGAGGCCGGCTGGGACGAGGCGGTCAAGAACGCCGGGTTCTTCGCCTGGGCGAAGACCGGCAACGCCTCCCCCGCCGCGGCCAAGGCCGTCGAGCTGCTCACCCTGGCCAAGACCGCGTCCAAGGACGAGGGCTTCGCCGCCGAGGACGAGGCACTCACCGCCGCCGTCTCCCAGCCGGAGACCCTGGCGAGCCTCTACTCCTTCGACCTGGTGCAGAAGCGGGCCAAGCGTCCCGCCGGCGCCCCGGACCGGTCGCTGGCCCAGCCGATCACCAAGGTCGGCATCATCGGTGCCGGTCTGATGGCCTCGCAGTTCGCGCTGCTCTTCATCCAGCGGCTCAAGGTGCCGGTCGTGCTGGTCGACCTCGACCAGGAGCGGGCCGACAAGGGCGTGGCCTACGTCCACGCCGAGCTCGACAAGCGCCTGGCCAAGGGCCGTGCCTCGCAGGACGCCACCAACCGGCTCAAGGCGCTGGTCTCGGCGACGACCGACTACGAGGTCGCCTTCTCCGACGCCGACTTCATCATCGAGGCCGTCTTCGAGGAGCTCGGTGTGAAGAAGACCGTCTTCGCGAACGCGGAGAAGGTCGCACCCGCCACGGCGGTCTTCGCGACCAACACCTCCTCGCTCTCGATCACGGAGATGGCCGCCGACCTCGAGCACCCCGAGCGGGTCGTCGGCTTCCACTTCTTCAACCCCGTCGCGGTGATGCCGCTGCTGGAGATCATCAAGGGCGAGCAGACCTCCGACGCCGCGCTGGCCACGGCGTTCGCGGCCGGCAAGGGTCTGGGCAAGACCACGATCCTGGTGCAGGACAGCCCGTCCTTCATCGTGAACCGGCTGCTCGGCCGGTTCATGGGCGAGGTCGCCAAGATCGCCGACGAGGGCACCCCGATCAACGTCGTGGACCAGGCCTTCGCCGGGGTCACCCCGATGCCGCCGTACATGTTGATCGCGCTCGTCGGACCGGCGATCGCCTACCACAACAACGAGACGCTGCACGAGGCGTTCCCGGAGCGGTTCTACCTCTCGGAGAACCTGCACAAGGTGGTCGAGGCGAAGAAGGGCTCCTTCTACGCCGCCGACGGCACGACGGTCGACCCCGAGGTCGCCGCGCTGCTCACCGTCGGTGACACCGTGCTGACCCCGGAGCAGGTGCGCCGCCAGACCCTCGAGGCCCTGGCGGACGAGACCCGGCGGATGCTCGACGAGGGCGTCGCCGCTGCTCCCGAGGACATCGACCTGGGCATGATCACGGGCGCCGGGTTCCTGTTCTGGAACGGTGGCCTCACCCAGCTGCTCGATCGCGAGGGGATCTCCGAGGCCGTCACGGGCCGCACGTTCCACTGAGCTCGGGATCTCTAGACTCCTCCGCATGACTGCGGAGGAGCTCAGCCTCGAAGCCGCCACCACTCTGATGCTCTGCTTGGGCGTCGGGGTGGTGGCGGTGGTGATTTCGGACATCGTCGGTCGCTGGATCCCGGTCCCCGCGGTCGTGCTGGAGATCCTCGGCGGGATCCTGATCGGCCCGGCTGTGCTCGGGATCGCGCACGACAACACCGTCGTGTCGGCGTTCTCCGAGCTGGGCCTGACGCTGCTGATGTTCCTGGCAGGGTACGAGATCCAGATGTCGAAGGTCGCCGGTCGGCCTCTGAAGTCGGCGCTGGCCGGGTGGACCGGTTCGCTGGTGCTCGGCCTCGGCACCGGGGTGCTGATCATGACCTCGATGCGACCCGAGGACGACCTCACCGCCGGGTTCGTGATCGGGATGCTCTTCACGACCACCGCGCTCGGCACGATCCTGCCGATCCTGCGCGACACGGGCGATGCCGACACCCGCTTCGGCGCTTTCATCCTCTCGGCCGGCGCGGTCGGCGAGTTCGGCCCCATCGTCGCGATCGCGGTCCTGCTCAGCGGTGACGCGGTCTGGTACACGCTCCTGGTGCTGGCCGCGTTCGTGCTGGTCTCGGCGACCGTGCTGCTCCTCGCCCAGCGTCGGCACCCCGACCGGTTGCGCCGCCTGATGGAGCGGACGCTCTCCTCCAGCGGGCAGCTCGGGGTGCGGACCGCGATGCTGCTGGTGCTGTTCATGGTCTGGGTCGCCGCCGAGCTCGGTCTCGACGTCCTGCTGGGCGCCTTCACCGCCGGGCTGGTGGTGCGCTACTTCCTCTCCGGGACGAGCGAGGAGACCCACGAGGGCACCGTGGCCCGGATCGAGGGCGTCGGCTTCGGCCTGCTGATCCCCATCTTCTTCGTCGTCAGCGGGATCCGTTTCGACCTCGACGCCCTCCTCTCCGACGGCCGCGCCCTGGCGCTGGTCCCCATCGCCCTCGTGCTGCTCCTGGTGATCCGGGGCGGCCCGATCTGGTTGACGCTGCACGGAAGTCTCGCCGGGAGGGACCGCCTGGGGGCGTCGGTGTACGCCGCCACGGCGCTGCCCCTGATCGTGGTGATCACCGGGCTCGGCGTCGCGGACGGCACGTTGAAGCCGGCCACGGCTGCCGCGTTCATCGGCGCCGGGATGTTGTCGGTCCTGATCTTCCCGCTGCTGGCCACCCGGATCCGCGGCGTCCACGTCGACCCGGACGTCTATCACGACGCCCCCGAGGGCCTGTAGCGTCCGTGACATGCGCCGCCTGGTCGCCGTCGTCGTCGTGGTCGTGTCGTTCGTCGGGATGCTGCTCGCCTCCCCTGCTTCGGCCGATCCATCGACCACCGTGCGCCAGACGCAGCAACGGCTGAACCAGCTGGGCTGCGACGCGGGCCCGGCCGACGGCCGTCGCGGCCGGCACACCGAGACGGCGGTCGTCCGCTTCCAGACCCGTCTGGGCCACGCTGCCACCGGTCGGCTCACCGATCGCGAGCGGTCGTCGTTGGTCGACGCGTCTGCGCCCCGCTGCGACGTCCGACCCGTCCCGGCCCACACCGGTCAGGGCCGGCGGATCGTGATCTCGCAGAAGCAGAACTGGATCTGGCTGATCGGTTCCGCGGGTCGCGTCGTCGCCCAGGCGGGGATCGTGGACAACCCCGGCGTGCTGGAGAAGGGCCGCTGGCACACCGGCTCCTACTGCGGTCGTCCGTCCCGGGTGAAGCTGAACAGCTCCGGCTCCCTGCGGATGCAGAACTTCGTCCGGTTCGCCCCCTGCGGGATCGGCTTCCACCGGATCCCCACCCGCGGCGCGACCGGCCCCCAGATCCACCCCGACTGGTACCTCGGCACCAACCTGGCCGGGAACTCCCACGGCTGCATCCGGGTCAGCAGGGCGATGAGCCAGCGGATCTGGGACTTCACCTCCGGCCGCCGCACCCTCGTCGTCGTCCGCTAGCCGACTTGAGGGTTCCGACCGCCGACTTGAGGGTTCAGGGCGCCGAGTTGAGGGTTTCCGCGGCCACCCGGCTGCGGCGGTAGCCGTAGCTGAAGTACACGACGAAGCCGATCGCCATCCACACCAGGAACCGCAGCCAGGTCTCGATGCTCAGGTTGAGCGCGAGGTAGAGGCAGATCAGCGCGGACAGGAGCGGCAGCCACGGGCTGAGCGGGACCCGGAACGGACGATGCAGGTCGGGGCGGCTGCGGCGCAGCACCGGAACCGCGATGCTGACCAGCGCGAACGCGGTCAGGGTGCCGATGTTGACCATCTCCTCGAGCTTCCCGATCGGGGTGAACCCAGCGACCACCGCGACCACGGTGCCGACCGCGAGGGTGATCCGGACGGGCGTGCCGGAGCGGGCTGAGGTCTTGCCGAACCCCGGCGGGAGCAGCCGGTCCCGGCTCATCGCGAACAGCACCCGGGAGGTGCCGATCAGGAG
Source organism: Nocardioides sp. JCM 18999 (assembly GCF_055391175.1). Lineage (NCBI taxonomy): Bacteria > Bacillati > Actinomycetota > Actinomycetes > Propionibacteriales > Nocardioidaceae > Nocardioides > Nocardioides sp. JCM 18999. The sequence continues at coordinate 1,117,642 of NZ_AP043887.1, read as the reverse complement.
GGTCATCACCACCGTCGTGAGACCGGCGACAGCACCCGCCGAGATGAGGGTGGCGAACCCGTCCCTGCCGACGTCTCGGAACGCGGTCGCCAGCGCGGCCGACGTGTCGATCTCGTCGTAGGAGACCATGCCCGTGATGACCAGGGCCACGGCGACGTACAGGACGGTGCAGATCACCAGCGAGCCGATGATGCCGCGGGGCAGGTCGCGCTGCGGGTTCCTCGCCTCCTCGGCCGTGGTGGCGACGACGTCGAACCCGATGTAGGCGAAGAAGACGACCGAGGCCGCGGTCACGATCCCCAGCACGCCGTACGTCGCCGGCTCGAGGCCGAACGCCCACTGGATCAGGGGCTGGGTGATGCCGTCGACGCTGACCGGGTCGGCGCGCGGCGGCACGAACGGGTGGTAGTTGTCGGCGTTGATGTAGAAGAGTCCGGCCACGATCACGAACAGCACGACGAAGAGCTTGACCGCGACCAGGACGAGGTTGACCCGCATCGACTCCTTGATCCCGTAGGCGACGAGCGCCGTCAGGACCACCACGAGGAGCAGGGCGGGCAGGTTGAGGTGACCCCACGTGAACGCGTCGGACTCGACCGGGCCGATCCCGCTCGGCCAGGTCAGTCCGATCTGGTCGAGGAAGGTGACGAAGTAGGCGCTCCAGCCCTGCGCGACGACCGAGGCACCGAGCATCAGCTCCAGGACGAGGTCCCAGCCGATGATCCAGGCGATCAGCTCACCCAGCGTCGCGTAGGAGAACGTGTAGGCCGATCCGGAGACCGGAACCGTCGAGGCGAACTCGGCGTAGCAGAGGGCCGCGAGGCCACAGCAGATCGCCGCGATGATGAAGGAGAAGACCACCGCCGGTCCGGCGTACTGCGCCGCGGCGCGGCCGGTCAGGGTGAAGATGCCGGCGCCGATGATGACGCCGATGCCGAAGACGGTGAGGTCGAGGGCGCTCAGCCTGCGCTTGAGCTGGTACTCCGGTTCATCGGCGTCGGCCAGCGACTGCTCGATCGATTTGCGGCGCATCAGATCCATGGGCGTCTCCTTCGGCAGCGTTGCCTTCGGCCAGTTCCTCCACGATGGACAGCGCGATCGCCTGCGCCGTCAGTCCGATCCGTTCAAGGATCTTGGGTCGCTTCGCGTGGTCGAGGAACTCCTGCGGGATGCCGTGGATCCGCACCGGCGTGCCGATCCCGGCGGCCGACAGGGTCTGCAGGAAGACCGCGCCGACACCGCCGATCACCCCGTTGTCCTCGATCGTCACGACCAGGCGGTGCTCGGCAGCGAGCTCGACCAGGGCGGGGTCGACAGGCTTGACCCAGCGGGGGTCGACGACGGTGACGCCGAGGCCCTGGGCGGTGACGCGTTCGGCGACCTCGACGCCGACGCCGGCCATCGAACCGACGGCGACGACCAGCACGTCCTGGGCGCCCTCGCGGACCAGGACGTCAGCCGCGCCGACCCGTCCGATCGCCTCGAGGTCCTCGGGCGGCGGGCCCTTGGGGTACCGGACCACGGTCGGGGCGTCGTCGACGGTGACCGCCTCGCCGAGCAGCTCCCGCAGCCGGGCCGCGTCACGCGGAGCGGCGAGGCGGAGACCCGGCACGACCTGCAGCACCGACATGTCCCACATGCCGTTGTGGCTGGCGCCGTCGTCGCCGGTGACACCCGAGCGGTCCAACGCGAACGTGACACCGGTGCGGTGCAACGCGCAGTCCATCAGGACCTGGTCGAAGGCACGGTTGAGGAACGTGGCGTAGAGAGCGACGACCGGGTGCATCCCGCCCATCGCGAGGCCCGCAGCGGCGGTGGCCGCGTGCTGCTCGGCGATGCCGACGTCGAAGGTGCGCTCGGGGAAGCGCTCCTGGAACGCGTCGAGTCCAACGGGGTGCATCATCGCGGCGGTGATCGCCACCAGATCGGGGCGCTCCTCCCCCAGTCGGAGCATCTCGGAGGCGAAGACGTCGGTCCACGAGGAGGCCTTGGGGTGCTCGACACCGGTCTCGACGTCGAACGGACCCGGGGCGTGGAACTGGTCGGCCGCGTGGTTCTCCGCGGCGTCGTACCCGTTCCCCTTGCGGGTCAGGGCATGCACGATCACGGGGCCGCCGAAGCCCTTGGCCTGGCGCAGGGCCTGCTCCATCGCGGCGCGGTCGTGACCATCGACCGGGCCGACGTACTTCAGGCCGAGGTCCTCGAAGAGACCCTGGGGCGCGATCGCGTCCTTGATCCCCTTCTTGACCGCATGCAGCACCTCGTACGTCGCCCCGCCGCCGGGCACGGTCGGCAGCTTGCGCTTGACGGTGTCGAGGACGCGTTCGTAGCGCGGGTTGGTCCGCAGGCTGGTGAGGGCGTTCGCCAGACCACCGATGGTCGGCGTGTAGGAGCGACCGTTGTCGTTGACCACGATCACCAGCTTGGAGTCCCGGGCGATCGCGATGTTGTTGAGCGCCTCCCAGGCCATCCCGCCGGTGAGTGCGCCGTCGCCGATCACGGCGACCGTGTGCCGGTCCTCGCCCCGGATCGCGTAGGCCTTGGCGAGGCCGTCGGCGTACGACAGAGCGGTCGAGGCGTGCGAGTTCTCGACCAGGTCGTGCTCGGACTCGGCCTGCGACGGATAGCCCGACAGGCCACCCTCCTGGCGCAGCGTGTCGAACCGCTCGACCCGCCCGGTGAGCAGCTTGTGCACGTAGGACTGGTGGCCCGTGTCCCACACGATCCGGTCGCGCGGCGAGTCGAAGACCCGGTGCAGGGCCAGGGTGAGCTCGACGACACCGAGGTTGGGTCCGAGGTGGCCGCTGGTGCGGGCGGTGGTGCGGATCATGAGGTCTCTGATCTCGCTCGCCAGGACATCGAGATCGGCGTCGCTGAGCCGATCGAGGTCGCGCGGTGAGGAGATCCCCGTCAGAACACGCATAGCGGCCAGACTACCCGGATCGGACGGGGATCTTTACGCCGGCGAAACCTCGCCACCGCGAGTGTCGGCCAGAGTTCGGGGGCATGGAGATCCTCTCGAAGGCGTGGCAGTCCGATCTCGCTCTGCGTGCCGCTGCCGGGAGCGAGATCGAGGACCACGGCACCTGCCTCCTCGTCCGCACGCCCGAGAATCCGGGATTCGTCTGGGGCAACTTCCTGCTGCTGCGCCGCACGCCGCTGCGCCGCGACCTGACCACCTGGGAACGGGTCTTCGACGAGGCCTTCCCTGACGCGGAGCACCGCGCGTTCGGGATCGACGATCCCACCGGCAGCGTGGCAGACCTGGCGCCCTTCGCTGCTCGCGGCTACGAGGTCGAGGTCACGCACGCGATGACCGCCAGTGAGCTGACGCCGCGGCGCCGACTCGACGCCGACGTGGTGATCCGCCAGCTCAAGACCGACCAGGACTGGGAGGAGCGGATCGCGCTGTCGCGGGCCGTCGACGAGGCGACGTACGGCGCCGGGTTCGTCGAGTTCCTCATCCTCAAGGCGGCGGCGGAGAGGGCGATGGCCGAGGCAGGGACCGGAGACTGGTTCGGCGCCTTCGTCGGCGACACGATGGTGTCGGGGCTCGGGATCTTCGCCACCGGGCACGGACCGTGCACGGTTCCAGGACGTCGTGACCCGGCCCGACTGGCGCGGTCGGGGCCTGGCCTCCGCTCTGGTCGTGCACGCCGGCACCTATGCGATCGACGCGCTCGGCGCCGAGTCGCTGGTGATCGTGGCCGACCCGCGCAACCCGGCCTACCGGCTCTACCAAGCGGTCGGGTTCACCGCGGTCGAAACGCAGCTGCAGGCCACCCTCCGGGGAGGGTGACCTGCAGCCAGGTCGTGCTGGTGATGGTGCGATCAGCTGGTGGGGGCCGTGGTGTCGTTGTCGGCGATCACGACGGTCGTGGTGGCACGGCCACGCGGGCCCGCGCACCAGGCCCTGGAGGTGCCCTCGCGCTTGGAGGCCTTGCGGGCCGCGGCCTTCGTGGCCGACGTCGCCTTGAACCGGACGAAGAAGCGCTCCTTCTTCTCCACGGCGGTGTCGTCGAGGATCGGGACGGTGACGGTCGCGGTCCGGGTGCCGGCGGCGATGGTCACGGTGCCGGAGCTGGCGGTGTAGTCCTGCCCGGCGACGGCGAGGTGGTCGGACCACTTCCCGCCGGAGCGCCGCTGTGCCGGCGCGGACGGCGCGGGTGCGGGGGTCTTGTCGAAGGTGGCCCAGGTGAAGGTCGCGTCGGCCGGCGCCTTCTTGCTGAGCCGGAGGGTCACGGTCGCGGTGCCGGCGCCTTCGTCGACGACGACCCGCGAGGTCTTGATGTTGGCGTGCCCCCATGCGTGGCCACGGTGATGCCCGTGGTTGGTGTGCTCGTGCCGCGCGTCGCGTGAGTCGCCCTTGCCTCCGTGGGCCGAGGCCGCCGGAGCGGTCAGACCCAGGGCAAGTGCACCGACGGCGGTGGTAACGAGGACCCGAGTTGTTGTTTTCGTTGCCATGCCCACGACGCTAACAGGGTGGTCTAGACCAGTCCAGTCCTCCCCGAAATTGGTGAGAAATGTGAACCGGGGGGAAGTAACGCGCTCAGCGTTACTTCCCCCCGGTTCAGCAGGTTCGTGGGGTTACTTTCCCCCAGTTCACCGATCAGCCAGCGTTGACCAGGTTCCGCAGGACGTACTGCAGGATCCCGCCGTTGCGGTAGTAGTTCGCCTCACCGGGGGTGTCGATCCGGACGACCGCGTCGAACGTGATGCCGGTGTCCGTGGTGACCTTGACCGTCTTCGGCGTGGTGCCCTCGTTGAGCGCGGTGATGCCGGAGATCGAGAACGACTCCTCACCGGTCAGACCGAGCGAGTCGGCGTTCTGGCCCGCGGGGAACTGCAGCGGGATGACGCCCATGCCGATCAGGTTCGAGCGGTGGATGCGCTCGTACGACTCCGCGATGACGGCCTTGACGCCGAGCAGCGAGGTGCCCTTGGCGGCCCAGTCACGCGACGAGCCCGAGCCGTACTCCTTGCCCGCCAGGACGACGAGCGGGGTGCCGGCGGCGATGTAGTTCACCGAGGCGTCGTACACGGCGACGACCGGGGCATCGGCCTGGGTGAAGTCACGCGTGACGCCACCCTCGGTGCCCGGGGCGACCTGGTTCTTGATCCGGATGTTGGCGAAGGTGCCGCGGATCATGATCTCGTGGTTGCCGCGACGCGAGCCGTAGGAGTTGAAGTCGCGCTGGGCGACGCCGTTCTCCGCGAGGTAGCGACCGGCCGGGCTGTCGGCCTTGATGTTACCGGCCGGCGAGATGTGGTCGGTCGTGACCGAGTCACCCAGCTTGAGCAGCACCCGGGCACCGTCGATGTCGGTCACCGGCGACGGGGTCAGGCTCATCCCGTCGAAGTACGGCGCCTTGCGGACGTAGGTCGAGTCCTCGTCCCACGTGAACGTGGAACCGGTCGGGGTCGGCAGGTTCTGCCAGCGCTCGTCACCGGCGAAGACGTCGGCGTAGTCGCGGGTGAACATCTCGGTGTCGATCGCACCGGCGATGGTCGACTCGACCTCGGCCGGGGTCGGCCAGATGTCCTTGAGGTAGACCGGGTTGCCGTCGGTGTCGGTGCCGAGCGCGTCGTTGAACAGGTCGATGTCCATCGTGCCGGCGATCGCGTAGGCGATGACGAGCGGCGGGGACGCCAGGTAGTTCATCTTCACGTCGGGGTTGATCCGACCCTCGAAGTTCCGGTTGCCGGACAGGACCGAGACGACGGCGAGGTCGTGCTCGTTCACCGCGGCGGAGACCTCGGGGATGATCGGGCCGGAGTTACCGATGCAGGTGACGCAGCCGTAGCCGACGAGGTTGAAGCCGACCTTCTCCAGGTACGGCGTCAGGCCGGCCTTGTCGTAGTAGTTGGTGACGACCTTGGAGCCGGGCGCCAGCGTGGTCTTGACCCACGGCTTGCGGGTCAGGCCCTTCTCGACGGCCTTCTTCGCCAGCAGCGCCGCACCGATCATGACGCTCGGGTTGGAGGTGTTGGTGCAGGAGGTGATCGACGCGATCGTGACGGCGCCGTTCTTCAGCTCGAACGTCTCACCGTTCTCCAGGGTCACCGGGATGGTGGCCTCGGGAGCCGAGGTGTACGTCGGCAGGTGGCCGGCGAACGACGTCTTGGCGTCGGTCAGCTCGACACGGTCCTGCGGACGCTTCGGGCCGGCGATGGACGGGACCACGGTGGAGAGGTCGAGCTCGAGCTTCTCGGAGAAGCGCGGCTCGGCGGCCGGGTCGAGCCAGAGGCCCTGCTCCTTGGCGTAGGCCTCGACCAGCGCGAGCTGGTCCTCGGAGCGACCGGTCAGGCGCAGGTAGTTGATCGTCTCGTCGTCGATCGGGAACATCGCGACGGTGGAGCCGAACTCGGGGCTCATGTTGCCGATCGTGGCGCGGTTGGCCAGCGGCAGGGCCGCGACGCCGGCGCCGTAGAACTCGACGAACTTGCCGACCACGCCGTGCTTGCGGAGCAGCTCGGTGATGGTGAGCACCAGGTCGGTGGCGGTGGAGCCCTCGGGCAGGTCGCCGGTGAGCTTGAAGCCGACGACGCGCGGGATCAGCATGGAGACGGGCTGGCCGAGCAGGGCCGCCTCCGCCTCGATGCCACCGACACCGAAGCCGAGGACGCCGAGGCCGTCGACCATGGTGGTGTGCGAGTCGGTGCCGACGCAGGTGTCGGGGTAGGCCAGCAGCTCACCGTCGACGGTGCGGGTGAAGACGGTGCGGGCCAGGTGCTCGATGTTGACCTGGTGCACGATGCCGGTGCCCGGCGGGACGACCTTGAAATCGTCGAACGCGGTCTGGCCCCAGCGCAGGAACTGGTAGCGCTCCTTGTTCCGGTCGTACTCGATCTCGACGTTCTTCTCGAACGCCTCCGGCGTGCCGAAGACCTCGGCGATGACGGAGTGGTCGATGACCATCTCGGCCGGGGAGAGCGGGTTGATCTTGGTCGGGTCGCCACCGAGGTCGGCAGCGGCCTCGCGCAGGGTGGCCAGGTCGACGATGCAGGGCACGCCGGTGAAGTCCTGCATGATCACGCGCGCCGGCGTGAACTGGATCTCCTTGTCCGGCTCGGCGGTCTCGTCCCAGCCGGCCAGCGCCTTGATGTCGGCGGCGGTGATGTCCGCGCCGTCCTCGGTGCGGAGCAGGTTCTCGAGCAGGACCTTGAGCGAGTACGGCAGTGAGGCGACGTCGAGGCCCTCACCGGTGACCGCATCGAGGCGGAAGATCTGGTAGTCGGTGCCGCTCACCGACAGGGTGCTCTTGGCACCGAAGCTGTTCTTGCTGGCCAACGCCGTCATCTCCTCTTGGCACGCGGTCGCCACGACCGCACGGTGGTTGCACAGGCAGGTGGGGTCAATCCTGCCGCCTGTGTTCCCCACCCGGAAAGTAAGGCTTACCTTGCTCGCCCGGGCTGGGATCCAACCGAATATCTCTCGATATCAAGATACACGATGTCGAGGGGTTTGGCTGAACTCTCAGGCGGCGGGTCGGGTGAAGGCCCAGGAGATCTGCGCGAAGGTCCATCCCTCCGCCGGCGGGGTGTACTTCAAGGTGAAGCCGAGGTTGGAGTAGTCGAGAAGGCTCGCCGTTCCGGGGTTGTTGCCGGGGTCCGCCTTCACGTAGAAGCAGGCGACTCCCTCGGAGGCAGTCGGGCTCTGGAAGGACCCGGTGCACCGCCCGTCCCCGGAACCGGCGACACCGACGATGCTGGTGACCGGCTTCGGGAAGCTGACCGCAAGGCCGCGGACCTCAGGACCCTCGAAACCGGTGCCGTCAGCCGGATCATGGCCGGCGACGTACGCGATCGAGGCGTAGCCCGTCACGGTGCTCCCCTTCGAGATCGCGCCGGTGTCGGAGTAGTGGGTGAGCGACTCCACCGCCGCCGGGTCGAGGTTGCCGAACCCGATCGTCATGGGCGCGATGTTCTCGCCCTTGATCGTGAGCGGACCGATGTTCTCCGAGGTGATCGCGTTCTCCGCGAGGTCGAGGTTGGTGATCGTGCCGTTGGCGATGTCGGAGCTGGTGATCGAGTTGTCCCGCAGCACACGGCTGTTGACCGACCCGGTCGCCATGTTGGGATCGAAGATCTGGCCGACTCCGATGTCCTGGCTGCCGATCGAGCGGTCGGCGATGTCGATGCCGCCCAGCGAACCGTTCTTGATGTCCGCTCCTCCGAGCGATCCGTCCTGCACCTTGATGCCCGTGACCGCGTTGTTCTTGAGGTTCTTGGTGCCCACCGAGTTCGGCGCCAGCTTCTTCACCGCGCTCGCGACGGCGCTGGGTCCGCCGGCGAACCCGACGACGGCGATGAGCAGCGCGAGGGTGGCGACGACGTTGGCGTAGGTCGGCCGGAAGGACGGTCGGCTGAAGGACATGACCTCAGTCTCTCCCGGGATCTCTACTCTGATCGCATTACGTCGCGATCGTCGACCACTACAGCACCCGGAGGAACCATGTCCTGGACCATTCACGGCGACGGCAGGTCCGTCTCCCCCGGCGACGTCGTCAAGCCGGGTGAACGGCTGTCCTGGCCCCGCACCATCGGCCTCGGCGGCCAGCACGTCGTGGCGATGTTCGGCGCGACCTTCCTGGTGCCGATCATCACCGGCTTCGACCCGAGCACGACGTTGCTCTTCTCCGGTCTCGGCACGCTCCTCTTCCTGCTGCTCACCCGGAACCGGCTGCCGAGCTACCTGGGCTCCTCGTTCGCCTTCATCTCCCCCGTGCTGGCCGCGAAGAACGGCGACGACATCTCGACCGCGCTGTTCGCCATCATCGCGACGGGATTCACCCTCGCCCTGGTCGGCCTCCTGGTGATCAAGGTCGGCACCGGCTGGATCCACACCCTCATGCCGCCGGTCGTGATGGGTGGCGTGGTCGCCCTGATCGGCTTCAACCTCGCCCAGGCGTCGTGGAACAACGTGATCAACCTCGACGCAGGCGGCCTCTACCCGCCGGGCGGGAAGCCGGTCGACGACCAGCACCTGTTCCTGGCCACGGTGACCGTGCTGGCGATCGTCGTCATCGCCGCGCTCTTCCGCGGGATCCTCGGCCGGATCGCGGTCCTGCTCGGCTTCGTCGTCGGTTACCTGGTCTCGATCCCGATGGGCGTGCCGAACTTCGACGGCGTGAAGGCGGCCGACTGGTTCGGCCTCCCGAACCTGACCGCACCCTCGGCCGACTGGTCGACCCTGCCGATGTTCCTGCCGGTCGTCTTCGTCCTCATCGCCGAGAACGTCGGGCACGTCCGCGCGGTCGCCCACCTGGTCAAGGACGACTCGATCAACGACCTGACGGGCCGAGCGCTCCTGGCCGACGGTGTCGCGACCATGATCGCCGGTTCCGGTGGTGGCTCCGCCACGACGACGTACGGCGAGAACATCGGCGTCATGTCGGCCACGCGGGTCTTCTCCACGGCCGCCTACTGGGTGGCGGGCATCGTGGCGTTCGCCCTGGCGATGTCACCGAAGTTCGGCGCGCTGCTCTTCACCATCCCGAACGGTGTCATCGGCGGCGCGACCCTCGTTCTGTACGGCGTCATCGGACTGATCGGCGTCCGGATGTGGATCGACGCCCGTGTCGACTTCGGCATCCAGAAGAACCTCTTCCCGGTCGCGGCCGCGCTCATCATCGCGATGGGGATGGGCAACGACGTGATCACGTTCGGCGACTTCACCCTCGGCGGGATCGCCGTGGCGACCGCCGCCATCCTGGTGCTCTACCACCTGATGAACGGCTGGAGTCCCTGCGCGGTCAGGCCTCGGAGTCGCCGGCAGCCTGACCCAGCGGCTCGGCGAACTGGGTCCGGTACAGCTCCTCGTACCGGCCGCCGGCGGCGAGCAGCTCCACGTGGGTGCCGCGCTCGACGATGGCGCCGCCCTCGACGACGAGGATCTGGTCGGCGGCGCGCACGGTCGAGAGCCGGTGCGCGATCACCAGCGCGGTCCGTCCGGCGAGCGCCTCGGTCAGCGCCGCCTGCACCGCTGCCTCGGAGGTGGAGTCCAGCGAGGCGGTCGCCTCGTCGAGTATCACCACCCGCGGCTGCTTCATCAGCAGGCGGGCGATGGTCAGTCGCTGACGCTCACCGCCGGAGAGTCGGTAGCCGCGCTCCCCCACCACCGTGTCCAGACCGTCCGGCAGGGCGCCGACCAGATCGGCGAGGCGGGCCCGGCCGAGCGCGTCCCACAGGTCGGCCTCGGTCGCCTCGGGGCGGGCGAGCAGCAGGTTGCCGCGGATCGAGTCGTGGAAGAGGTGGCCGTCCTGGGTCACCATGCCGACCGCACCGCGGATCGACTCCGAGGTCAGGTCCCGCACGTCGGTGCCGGCGAGCCGGACCGACCCGGAATCGACGTCGTACAGGCGGGAGACGAGCTGGGCGATCGTCGACTTGCCGGCCCCCGAGGAGCCCACCAGCGCCACGACCTGGCCGGGCTCCGCGCGCAGCGAGATCCCGTGCAGCACCTCGTCGCCGCCACGCGCGTCGAGCGTCGCGACCGCCTCCAGCGAGGCGAGCGAGACCTTGTCGGCCGACGGGTAGGAGAACCGGACGTCGTCGAACTCGACGGCGACCGGGCCGTCGGGGACGGCGCGGGCCGTGGGCCGGTCCACGATGAGGGGCGCGAGGTCGAGCACCTCGAAGACCCGCTCGAAGCTGACCAGGGCACTCATCACCTCCACCCGGGCACTCGCCAGCGAGGTCAGCGGCGCGTAGAGCCGGGTGAGCAGCAAGGACAGCGCCACCACGTCGCCCGCGTCCAGGGTGCCGTCGAGCGCCAACGAGCCACCGACGCCGTACACGACCGCGACGGCCAGGGCGGAGACCAGCGTCAGCGCGGTGACGAAGGTGGTCTGCACCATCGCGGTCCGGACCCCGATCTCGGCGACCCGGCTGGCGCGGGCGGCGAACTCGACGGACTCCTGCTCGGGACGGCCGAACAGCTTGACCAGGGTGGCGCCGGGCGCGGAGAAGCGCTCGGTCATCTGGTTGCCCATGGCGGCGTTGTGGTCGGCGGCCTCGCGCTGGATGCCGGCCAGACGGCGACCCATCCGCCGCGCGGGCACGACGAACACCGGGAGCAGGATGAGCGCCAGCAGGGTGACCTGCCAGGAGATCCCGATCATCACCACCAGCGTCAGGGCGAGGGTGACCAGGTTGCCGACGACGCCGGAGAGCGTGGAGCTGAAGGCCCGCTGCGCGCCGATCACGTCGTTGTTGAGCCGGCTGACCAGGGCGCCGGTCCGGGTCCGGGCGAAGAAGGCGATCGGCATCCGCTGGACATGGTCGAACACGGCGGTGCGCAGGTGCAGGATGAGCCCCTCACCGATCCGGGCCGACAACCAGCGTGACCACAGACCGATCCCGGCATCGAGCACCGCGATCCCCGCGATCGCCAGGGCGAGCCGGACGACGACCGCCTGGCTGTCGCCGGCGACGATCGCGTTCACGACCTTCCCTGCGAGGACCGGGGTCGCCACCGCCAGGGCCGCTCCCACGACGCTGAGCAGCACGAAGCCGGTCAGGTCGCGCCACTGCGGCCGGGCGAAGGCGAGGATCCGACGGGCGGTCCGTCCGCTGAACGCGCGCCGCTCGTCCGACGAACCGTGCATGCGGTACATCTGGCTCCACGCGATCTGCTCCATGCTCATGGAACGGACAGTAGGTCCTCCAAGGCCGAAGCGACGGATCAGACGTAGATGTTGTCGTGCTCCTCGAAGAACGCCTCGAGCTCGTCGTGACTCGGTTTCCACCGCCCTTCGGCGAGCTCGACCAGCCCCTCGAAGTAGGCCTCCCGCGGCGCCCCGGGCGCGAACAGGATCAGCAACGACACCGGCTCCCCGGATCGGTTCTTGAACCCGTGCAGTCCACCCTCGGGCACGTGGTCGAAGTCCCCCACGCGGGCGTCGAACCACTCCGTGCCGCTGTACAGCTGCACCGTCCCGGACAGCACGAAGAAGGACTCGCTCATGGTGCGGTGGAAGTGCGGGTCAGCACCCGACACCTCGGGTCCCATGTCCCACCGGTAGAGCCCGAACCGACCCTTGGTCGTCGCGCCCGTGGCCAGGTAGCTCGCAGCGCCGCCGGGACGCGGGAGATCCGGGGGCGTGTCCACTGGACGGAAACGGGCTGTGACCTCACCCGTGGTGCCGAAGTACTGGGGCGGCGGGTAGCTCATCTCCCGACGGTAGCCCTGCCGCCCTCAGCCTGTCCTCTCCAACAGCGCGACGCACTCCAGGTGGTGGGTCATCGGGAAGAGGTCGAAGGCGCGCAGCGAGACCAGCTCGTAGCCCGACTCCGCGAAGAGGGCGATGTCGCGGGCCAGGGCGGCCGGGTCGCAGGCGACGTAGGCGACCGCGCGCGGCATCCGGCCGACGACCTGGTCGACGACCGCCCGCTTGGCGCCCTCGCGGGGCGGGTCGAGCACCACCAGGTCGAACCGGCCGGGGAACGCGTCGCCGAGGACGGAAGCCACGTCGCCGGCCCGCGCCTCCAGGCCCGGCACGTTGTCGAGCGAGAGCTGGCTGGCGGTGCGGTCACCCTCGATCGCGACCACCCGGCCGCTCGGGCCGACCCGGTCGGCGAGGAAGGCGCTGAACAGCCCGACGCCGGCGTACAGGTCCAGGACCGACTCCCCCGCGGCGGGCTGCAGGAGGCGCAGGACCTCACCGACGAGCGTCGTCGGCGCACCGGGATGGACCTGCCAGAACCCGCGCGCCGAGACGGCGAAGGTGTGCGTGACCCCGTCGACGGTGACGGTCTCGGTGACCGTGCCGGGCCCGGGCTCGCGGGCGCTCGGCGCCGCGATCAGGCACTCCTCGACGGCGACCAGGTCGTGCGAGCGGTACTTCCGCATCGAGCGCTGCCCGGTAGCGGGGTCGATCACGTAGCTCTGCCGGGTGCGCCAGTGCAGGCCGGCGTCGTCACCCGGCACCGCCTCGACCTCGACCGTGGCCGCGACGCCGGAGTCCAGGCGCGCGATCCGGCGCAGCTGCTCGCGCAGCACCTCCGTCTTGAGCCGGCGCTGAGCCGGTACGGCGACGTGCTGGAAGTCGCAGCCACCACAGCCGCCCGGCCCGGACACCGGGCAGGGGGCCGGTACCCGATCGGCGGAGGGGGTGAGCACCTCGATCGCGTCGGCGCGCCAGAACTTGTCGCCGTCGTTGCCGTCGGTGAGCTCGATCACGACCCGTTCACCGGGGATCGCGTGCCGCACGAAGACGACGCGCTGGTTCTCCCCGTCCGGCACCCGGGCGACGCAGTGCCCGCCGTGGGCGACCGGACCGATCTCGACCTCGAAGCGCTCGCCGATCCGGGACCGTCCGCGGGGGCGTCGGGTCCGGACCTGGCGGCTCATCGGCCGACTCGCCGGTCGGTGATGTCGCCGCCCCGGACGCTGCGCGGGCCGACCCAGTCGGTCTCGCGCAGCTCACGCGCCTTCTCCAGGCCCGACTGCAGCTGGTAGGGCACCGAGATCACCATCACGCCGGGGGTGAAGAGCAGACGACCCTTGAGCCGCAGCGCGGACTGGTTGTGCAGGAGCGACTCCCACCAGTGGCCGACGACGTACTCGGGGATGTAGACCGCCACGACGCCGCGCGGGTTGGCCTTCCGGATCGCGGTGGCGTAGTCGACGATCGGGCGGATCAGCTCGCGGTAGGGCGAGTGCAGCACCTTGAGCGGGACGTCGAGGTGTCGGTCGTCCCACTCCTCCAGCAGTCGCGAGGTGGTCGCGTCGTCGACGGAGACGGTGACGGCCTCGAGTGTGTTGGGGCGCGTGGCCTGGGCGAAGGCGAGGGCCCGCAGCGTGGGCTTGTGCACCTTGGAGACCAGCACCATCGCGTGCACCCGGGTCGGCATGACCTTGTCCTCGTCGCCGGCCTCGAGCTCCTCGGCGACGGCGTCGTAGTGGCGCCGGATCCGGCGCATCACGATGTAGAAGAAGATCATCGCCAGGATCGTGATCCAGGCGCCCTCGAGGAACTTGGTGAGCAGCACGACCACCAGCACCACGGCCGTGAAGGTCAGCCCGATGGCGTTGATCGCCCGGGACCGGATCATCTTGCCGCGACGTGCCGGGTCGGTCTCGGTGCTCAGCTCACGGGTCCAGTGCCGGATCATGCCGAGCTGGCTGAGGTTGAAGCTGACGAAGACGCCGACGATGTAGAGCTGGATCAGCCTGGTCGTCTCGGCGTCGAAGGCGAGGATGAGAACACCCGCCCCGACGGCCAGGAAGACGATGCCGTTGCTGTAGGCCAGCCGGTCACCCCGGGAGCCGAGAGCACGCGGCGCGTAGCCGTCGCGGGCCAGGATCGAGCCGAGCACCGGGAACCCGTTGAAGGCGGTGTTGGCCGCGAGGACCAGCACGAGTCCGGTGACGACCACGACGAAGTAGAACCCGGGCGGGAAGTCGCTCCAGATCGCCTTCGAGATCTGGGCGATCACCGCGTTCTGGGTGTGCGAGTCACCGAGCGGGACGCCGTTGAGGGTCAGCCGGTGCTGGTCGGCCGGATCGACGAAGCGGAGCCCCATCTGCTTGGCCAGGACGATGATCGAGAGCATCATCGTGATCGCGATCATGCCGAGCAGCAGCAGCGTCGTCGCCGCGTTCTTCGACTTCGGCCGCTGGAAGGCGGGCACCCCGTTGGAGATCGCTTCCACCCCGGTCAGCGCGGCACACCCGCTGGAGAAGGCCCGGGCGAGCAGGAAGAGCAGCGCGATGGTGTTGAGCGGCGCCTCCATCCCCGGCGCGGGCGTGATGTCGTACTGGGCGCTCTCGACCTGGGGCAGGTTGCCCGAGAACATCATGAAGAAGCCGACCACCGCCGTACCCAGGATGGCGAACATGAAGGCGTAGGTCGGCAGTGCGAACGTCGAGCCCGCCTCGCGGATGCCGCGCAGGTTCATCGCGGCGAGGAGGACGATCAGCAGGATCGCCAAGGACGCCTCGTGCCCCTGGAGGGACGGGATCGCGGCACTCGCGTAGTTGGCCCCCGACGAGATCGAGACGGCCACCGTCAGCATGTAGTCGGCCAGGAGGGCGCTCGCCACCGTCGTCCCGGCACGGGCCCCGAGGTTGACCGTGGCGACCTCGTAGTCGCCACCGCCACTGGGATAGGCGTGCACGGTCTGCCGGTACGAGGCGATCACCGCGGTCATCACGATCGCGACGGCGACGCCGATCTTCCAGGAGAACGCGTACGCCGAGACGCCCGCCATGGACAGCATGATGAAGATCTCGTCCGGGGCGTAGGCCACCGAGGAGAGCGCGTCGGAGGCGAAGATGGGTAGCGCGATGCGCTTGCTGAGAAGAGTCTCCCCCAGCTGATTGCTGCGCAGCTTCCGGCCGACCAGAATGCGCTTCGAGACGTCTCCGACACCCACGGGGCGCAACGCTATACGCTGCTGCGGTGCATGTTGTGATCATGGGCTGCGGCCGCGTCGGTTCCACGTTGGCGCGGAGCCTGGAGGACCGCAACCACACCGTGGCGATCATCGATTCCGAGCCGGATGCCTTCCGCCGGCTGGGTCCGGGATTCAACGGGGACAAGATCACCGGCATCGGTTTCGACCAGGAGGTCCTCGAGCGCGCGGGCATCCGGCGAGCCGACGCCTTCGCCGCCGTCTCCAGCGGTGACAACTCGAACATCATCGCCGCCCGCGTGGCCCGCGAGACGTTCGGCATCCAGCAGGTCGTTGCCCGGATCTACGACCCGGGCCGCGCCGAGGTCTACCAGCGGCTCGGCATCACCACCGTCGCGACGGTGAAGTGGACCGCCGACCAGGTGCTGCGCCGGCTCCTGCCTGCGGGCGCTGAGCCGGACTTCCGTGACCCCTCGGGCACGATCCGGCTGGACCAGGTGCCGGTCACCGAGGTCTGGATCGGTCAGCGCACCATCCACCTCCAGGAGCAGTCCCGGTCGCGGATCGCCTGGATCGACCGGCTCGGGGAAGGCGTCCTGCCGACCCGCGAGAGTGTCATCCAGGAGGGCGACCTGCTGCACCTGGTCATGCGCGAGGAGAACGCGCAGCACGTCTACGACACCCTCGCCCACGGGCCGCAGGAGAGCTGAACCATGCGCGTTGCCATTGCCGGAGCCGGCGCCGTCGGCCGCTCGATCGCTCGCGAGCTGATCCAGAACGGTCACGAGATCCTGCTGATCGACAAGAACCCGGACTCGATCAAGCCCGAGCGGGTGCCCGACGCGGAGTGGCTGCTGGCCGACTCCTGCGAGCTGTCCTCGTTGGAGGAGGCCCGCCTGGAGCGGTGCGACGTCGTGATCGCGGCGACCGGTGACGACAAGGTCAACCTGGTCACCTCGCTGCTGGCCAAGACCGAGTTCGGCGTCCCGCGCACCGTCGGTCGGGTCAACCACCCCAACAACGAGTGGCTGTTCACCGAGGCCTGGGGCGTCGACGTCAACGTCTCCACCCCGCGGATCATGTCCGCCCTGGTCGAGGAGGCGGTGACGGTCGGTGACCTGGTCCGTCTGTTCACGTTCCGCCAGGGCAGCGCGAACCTGGTCGAGCTGACGCTGCCGCCGGACTCGCCCTACGTCGGCAAGCAGGCGGGCCTGATCCCGTTGCCCGAGAACTGCGCGCTGGTCACGATCCTGCGCGACTCGATGGTCTACACCCCCGACCCCAAGCTTCCGCTGGAGTCGGGCGACGAGCTGCTGTTCGTCGTCCCCGCGGACCAGGAGGACGTCCTCGAGCGTCTGCTGGCCCCGGGGCGCCACCCCGGCTGAGCCGCCTGAGCGGCCTGGGCGGCCCGAGCCGGCGGGTTCAGGCCGCGGCGGGGTCGACCGGCGTGGCGTTGCGGGCCAGTAGCCAGATCATCGTGCCCCAGGCCGCGATCCGGAGCGCCCAGCCGAGGCCGTAGCGCAGCACGGTGATGATCGCGACCGCGGTCGAGGCGCTGATCACGTCGGCGTGACCGAGCAACCAGATCGGCCCCTGCAACGCGACCCCGATCGCGCCGGGGGCGAGGAAGAGCCAGGTCAACCGCTGGCACAGCCGCACGATCTGCTTGTCGTCGTGCCAGGCCAGCGCATCTCCGGTGACCGAGCCGACCATGAAGCCGACGATCGGCCACCCGAACGCGCACAGCAGTCCGAACGCGATCGTGGTGGCACCGGTCCAGAGCAGGCCGGGCAGGAAGAACGCGAGCGCCTGGTCGGTCTCGGAACCGCCGCCGTTGGCGGCCAGTCGGACGAACACGAAACCGATCGCGATCCCGACGATCGCGTTGAGCACGTACTGCGTCGTGGACCGTTGCACCAGCCGGATCACCAGGGCGCCGACCGCGATCAGCCCGGAGGAGATCAGGGCGAGCTGGAGATCCTTCGTGATCAGCCACAGCAGGGTGAAGACCAACGACGGGATCCCGGCCTCGGCCATGCCACGACGGCCGCCGAGCGAGGCAGCCATCTGACGCCGTACGACGGCCTCGACGGTGTCGACGCCGGGGTGGTGCGGATCCACCGACTCCAGGTCCGGCAGCTCGGCCTCGTTCACGGGATCAGCTCGTAACGCGGGTTGTAGAGGATGCGGGCGCCGTCGTGCACGCCGATCCGACCGACCACCTGGATCGACCGTCCGGGGACGATCCCGGCGATCCGCCGCCGTCCGAGCCAGACGACGGTGACCAGGCCGGTGCCGTCGAAGAGCTCGGCCTCCAGCGCCGGGACCCCGCCGCGGGGACGCAGCGTGACGGTGCGCAGCGAGCCGCGGAGCCGGACGACCTGACGGTCGGGGGCCGCCCCGATGTGGGAGCACCCCTGAGCCTCGTAGGCGACGCGCAGGTCGCGTGCCTCCTGCTCGTCGTGGTTGGCCCAGGAACTGAGCCTCTCGCGCCAGCTCATCGTGATCAGGCCTCGGTGGCCCCGGCGGGCATCACCAGCGGCAGTGCCTCACCGACGGGAAGGGCCTGGCTGCCCCGGCGGACGGCGCTGGCGGCGATCGCGTGCAGCCAGGTGGTGGCGTAGGGGCCGTCGACGGCCGGGCGACCGATCAGGGTGGCGCGCAGCATCCAGCGCGAGCCGTTGATCCCGATGATCCGGGAGGGCTGGATGCCCTCGGTCCCGTCGGGGAGCTGGACCTTCATCTGGGTGAGCAGGTGGGTCCCCCACGTGCCCTCGACCTCGTCGGCCTGACCGCCCCGACGGACCACGTCGGCGGCCAGCTGCGGACGGACGTCGCCCCAGAGGTCGCCGCCGCGCGGCGCGGCGAAGGCGCGCAGCTCGAGGGCGCCGTCCTCCGCCGTCAGCAGCACGGCCTGGATCTCCTGGGTGCGCTCGTCGATCTGGAGGCGCAGCTCACCGTTGGGGATCGGCGCGACCAGGATCGAGCCGAGGTCGACCCGGTCCACCCCGGCGAGCTCGGCCGGGATCGCGTCGACGTCGAACGGGCCGAGCGGAACCTCGGTGACGGCGTCCGGGGTCTCAGGAGTCTCCGGGGTGTTCTCGGACGTGGTGTCGACGGCGGACTTGCGGCGGAACTTCAACGGAGGACTCTCTGATGGATGCGGGTGGAACGGTACGGCTCACCGTCCGGTGGAACCGTACCCCCCGTCGCCACGGACCGAGTCGGGCAGTGCGTCGACCTCGCGGAAGGTCGCCCGCTCGACCCGCTGGATCACCAGCTGGGCGATCCGTTCGCCACGGGACAGCTCAATCGTTTCTCGCGGATCGTGATTGATCAACAGCACCTTGATCTCGCCCCGGTATCCGGCGTCGACCGTGCCCGGGGTGTTGACGATCGACAGCCCGTGCCGGGCGGCGAGACCCGACCGCGGGTGGATCAGCGCGACGAAGCCCTCGGGCAGCGCGATCGCGATCCCGGTCGGGACCAACGCCCGTTCTCCGGGCTCGAGGCGGACGTCGACCGTCGTGCACAGGTCGGCTCCGGCGTCGCCCGGGTGGGCGTACGACGGCAGGGGGAGCTCGGGATCGAGCCGGGTCAAGGCGATGTCAACCACGCGCGGACCCTATGGGAAACTCTCTCCTTGTGACCACTAGGGAGGGATCCGTCCACGGATTCAGCGAGCGTCTCTACGTTCCCCTGCGCTGGTGGGTGCAAGGAGTGATGCTGATCGCCACGCTGTGGCTGGCGATCGTGGTCGCCGTGCCCGGCACCTGGGCCTGGGGCATGACCGCGGCCATGCTGGGCCTGGCGGCGCTGGGGTTCCTCAGCTACGGCTCGGCCGAGATCGTGGTCGAGGACGGCCGACTCCGCGCCGGCACGGCCAGCATCGACGCGAAGTGGCTGGGCGAGGCCTTCGCCCTGACCGAGGACGAGGCCCGTCGTACCGCCGGGGTCGACGCCGATGCCCGCGCCTTCCTGCTGCTGCGCCCCTACCTGCCGCGTGCGGTCAAGGTCATGATCGAGGACCCGTCCGACCCGGCGCCGTACTGGCTGCTGGCGACCCGCCGGCCCACCGAGCTGGTCGCCGCCCTCGAGGCGTTGACCGCCCCGAGCTCCAGCACGAGCTCCGACCGCTGATCCTGCCTGCCCGGTCGTTCCCCGACGGCTAGGGTGAGGCCATGGCGAAGAAATCCCAGACCCCTGCTCCGGTGACGCCGACCGAACCGGCCATCCTGGTGGCCGTCGTGACGGCGGCGGCCCTGGCCGCAGCGGCGGGCGCGAAGTTCGCGCTGGGCAAGCTCTGGCAGCTGGCGACCGGCCGCAAGCCGCCGGCGAACGCGTCCGACCCGGCTCTGCACACGGCCGAAGCCGTGATCTGGGCCGCGATCGCGGGGGCTGCCGCAGGTCTGGCGCGGATGCTGGTCCAGCGCAAGGCGAACGCCTACTACCTCAAGTCAACGCAGGAGCCGCCGTCGAACACCCCGTGACGGGGGTCGACAGCGGCTCCGGTGACGTCTGCTGATCGCGCCTGAGCTCAGGCGCAGTCGCGGCAGATCATCCGCTTGGCGTCAGCCAGCTGGCTGCGGTGGTGCACCAGGAAGCAGCTCATGCAGGTGAACTCGTCATCCTGCTTCGGCTTCACCTCGACGGCGAGCTCCTCGTGCGAGAGGTCGGCACCGGGGAGCTCGAAGGATTCAGCCGCTTCAGCCTCGTCCTCGTCGACCTTGCCGGAGTTCTTGTCGTGCCGGCGGGCCTTGAGTTCCTCGATGCTCTCCTCGGACTGCTCTTCCTCGGTCTTGCGCGGGGCGTCGTAGTCAGTGGCCACTTGGCATCACTCCCTCTCTGTCGGGCGGTGATTGTGCACCATCAACACCCTGTTGTGCACACCGTCCCCGATTGTCGTCCGATGAACATCGGGTGACAGTTGCCTATTCCCCGGTCCCGGAATTCATTTCGGCCGCACCATACCCAGCGTTGAGGACCGCCGCGAGAACCTCGTCGAACGAGGCCTGCGGCGCGCACACGACGAGGTCCCGGCCGCCCATCCCGGGCAGCACCTGCCAGCGGGCTCCTGCGGCTTCGGCGACGAGGACACCGGCGGCGTAGTCCCACTGGTTGACCCCGACCTCGGCGTAGGCGTCGGCCTGGCCGCAGGCCACCCGGCACAGCTCCAGGGCCGCCGAGCCGTGCCGACGGATGTCGCGCACCAGCGGCAGCAGGCGGGTCAACGCCTGAGCCTGGCGCTCCCGCATGCCGGGGTCGTAGGAGAACCCGGTGATGAGCAGCTGCTGCGCCAGCGGGACCCGGGCCCGGACCCCGAGGACGGGCAGCGGGCTGAGGGCGTCAACCGGGGCCGGCCCGCCGACCTGGACGACCTCCCCGCTGACCGAGCCGTCGCCGGCCCGGACTGCGAGATATCCCACACCGGTCGCGGCGTTGAGCACGACGCCGGCGACCAGGACGCCGGCCCGCTCCGCGGCGATCGAGATCGCGAAGTCGGGGAGGCCGTAGAGGAAGTTCACGGTGCCGTCGATCGGATCGACGATCCAGCGCACGTCACTGTCCCCGACCGCGTCCTGCCCCTCCTCGCCGCGGAAGGAGTCACGCGGGCGGGCGGCCAGGATGAGCGAGCGGATCAGGGTCTCGGAGTCCCGGTCGGCCTGGGTGACGACATCGATCTCGCTGGTCTTGGTCGCCGCGACCTGGACCCCGGCGGCGGCGCGGGCCCGGACCAGCTCGGCGGCGCGGGTCGCGGCTTCGAGCGCCACCTCGAGCAGGACGTCGTTCACGCGCCGGCTCCGGTCGGGACGCCGCACAACGCCGGCCGGTCCACGCGCCCGGCGCAGCAGCCGACCGGGCACAGGTCCGGCAGCGCTCCCAGGCTCCCGACGCTCACCCGGTCCGGGGTCTCGCCCCGTTCGGCGGCGGCTCGTTCGACGAGCAGCTCCCGTACGGCGGCCACGAACCGCGGATCCGTTCCGGCCGTGGCCGATCGCCGGACCTCGAGGCCCAGGTCGGCGGCGGTCCTGGTCGCCTCGGTGTCGAGGTCGTAGACCACCTCCATGTGGTCGGAGACGAAGCCGAGCGGGATCAGCACGACCGAGCGCACGCCCGCGGCGGCCAGCTCGGTGAGCCGGTCG
This sequence comes from Nocardioides sp. JCM 18999, assembly GCF_055391175.1. Classification (NCBI taxonomy): domain Bacteria; kingdom Bacillati; phylum Actinomycetota; class Actinomycetes; order Propionibacteriales; family Nocardioidaceae; genus Nocardioides; species Nocardioides sp. JCM 18999. The sequence continues at coordinate 1,096,139 of NZ_AP043887.1, read as the reverse complement.
TTGACGTCGGGCCGCAGCCACGGCAGCCGGCCGTCGCCCGACTCGGAGCAGAACACCAGCTCCGACCTGTGCGGGTGGCCGGTCGCGGCCCGGACCTGCTCGGCCACCTGCGCGGTGAGGTCCTGGTGCTGGCGCAGGTAGACCTCCGGGCTCTCGGGCGGGCCCGAGGCCTGGTTCATCTGGTCGGGGATCGAGTGCGTGACGGCGAGCAGGACCGTCTCGGCGCGCAGCTCGGCCGGCAGGTCGGCGATCGCGGCGACCGCGCCGTCGACGACCGGGGCGACGAACCCGGGGTGGTTGAAGTAGCCGCGCAACCGGTCGAGCACCGGAGCGTCGGGCACGGCCTCGGTGGCGTCGTACAGGTTCTCGCGGTACTGCCGGCACGAGGAGTACGACGAGTAGGCGCTGGTGGTGAAGACCGCGGCCCGCCGGACGCCGTCGGCCGCCATCTGGGCCACCACGTCGGCGAGGTAGGGGTCCCAGTTCCGGTTCCCCCAGTAGACCGGCACGTCGATGCCGGCGGCGTCCAGGTCGGCCCGGATGGCCGCCAGGAAAGCTCGGTTCTGGTCGTTGATCGGGGAGCGGCCGCCGAAGCCGAAGTAGTGCTGGCCGACCTCCACCAGTCGCTCGCGCGGGATCCCGCGTCCCCGGGTGACGTTCTCCAGGAACGGCACCACGTCGTCGGGCTTCTCGGGTCCGCCGAACGAGAGAAGGAGCAGGGCGTCGTACGGGCGGACGTCGGGGGCGACCATGCTGCTCAGCCTAGTGACCGCGGGTCTGCGCGACGTGCACGCACCGGCCTGTCTAGCCTGTCCCCCATGGAGTGGAGGAACTGGTCAGGCCTGGAGTCCGCGACACCGCACCGGGTGGTCACGCCGACCTCGGTCGAGGATGTCGTCACCGCGGTCACGCAGGCCGCGGACGCGGGCCAGCGGGTGAAGATGGTCGGGACGGGGCACAGCTTCACGGCGATCTCGGCTCCGGTGGACCTGATGCTCTCCCCCACCAACATGACCGGCATCCTCGCCGTCGACCGCGAGGCGATGACGGTCACGGCCGCCGCCGGCACCCAGCTGAAGCACCTCAACGCCGCGCTGGCCGAGCTCGGCCTGTCGCTGCACAACATGGGCGACATCGCCGAGCAGACCCTGGCGGGCGCGATCTCCACCGGGACCCACGGCACCGGTGGGCGCATCGGCGGCATCGCCGGCCAGGTGGTGGGGATCGACATGGTCACCGCCGACGGCACGATCGCCCGGGTCAACGAGACCGACCCGGCCCTGCTGGACCTGGTCCGGGTGGGCCTGGGCGCCCTGGGGGTGCTGGTCTCGATCACGTTCCGGGTCGAGCCGCTCTTCGGTCTGCGTGCCACCGAGTCCTCGATGAGCTGGGACGAGTTCTCGGGCCGGTTCGAAGAGCTGATCGCCGAGGAGAACGGCGCCCCGGCGCACCTGGACAGCTACTGGTTCCCGCACACCGGGACGATCGCGACGAAGCGGAACGTCCGGGTCGGTCTCGACGAGCTCGACCCGCTGCCGCGCTGGCGGCACTGGCTCGACGACGACCTGATGCAGAACACCATCTTCGGCGGACTGTGCCAGGTGACCAACCGGATCCCCTCGGTCATCCCGCGGGTCAACCGGGTGGCGACCAAGCTGCTCTCGGACCGGACGTACGCCGACATCGCGCACCGGGTCTTCGTCGGCGAGCGTCGCGTCGTCTTCCGGGAGATGGAGTACGCCGTCCCGCTGGCCGACGGCCTCGCGGTGCTGACCGAGTGCCGCGACGCGATCGAGGCGTCCGGCCTGCAGATCAACTTCCCGGTCGAGCTGCGGACCGCCCGCGCCGACTCCCCCGCGCTGTCGACCGCCAGTGGCCGGGACTCGTTCTACCTGGCGTTCCACGTCCACCGTGACGTCGACCACCTGCCCTACTTCGGGCTGCTGGAGCCGATCCTCGCCGCCGCCGGCGGACGTCCGCACTGGGGCAAGGTGCACACCCGCACCGCCGCCGACCTCGCGGAGCTCTACCCGCGGTTCGAGGAGTTCGTCACTCTGCGCGAGAGCCTCGACCCGAACCGGATCTTCTCCAACCCCTACCTCGACCGGGTCCTCGGCGCGTAGACCAGGCGTCCGCGACGGGACGCGGCATCGGCGCGTGCCAGTCCCGCAGGAACGCCAGGATCCGCCAGGTGCCGCACACGACGCCGCCGATCACGGCCGCCCAGGCCTCGGGGGTCCCGGCGTACAGCAGACCGATCGCCAGCGCGGCACCGGCCGCGGCGGGCGTGGCGTAGAGGGTGCCTCGGAAGATCTCCGGGACACGGTCGCTGAGCAGGTCGCGGACGACGCCGCCACCGATCGCGGTGACCAGTCCCATCAGGACCGCCGAGACCGGGGAGAGGCCGTAGTCGTGGGCCTTGAACGAGCCGGAGACCGCGAACAGCGAGAGTCCGACCGCGTCGATGACCCCGATCCAGGTCTCGGCACGGGAGACGGCCGGATGGAAGTAGAAGACCAGGAGACCGGCCGCGAGGACAGCGACCAGGAACCGTTCGTCGGTCAGGGCCACCGGAGGGATCGCGCCGATCATCACGTCCCGGATCACGCCGCCGCCCAGGCCCGTGGTGGCGGCCAGGACGAGGACTCCGAAGATGTCCATCCCGAAGTTCACCGCGACCAGGGCGCCCGAGAGCCCGAAGACGAAGATGCCGACCAGATCGAAGACCTCGATGAGCAGGGTCGGATCCGCGTCCATGGGCTGAACGCTACTGGGCGTGGCACCGCGAAGCCGAAGAGCCGACGCCGTAGGCTTGCCCTCATGTCGGCCGACCCAGCAGCCCACGAGGCAGCACGAGACCTGTCCGGCCCGGTGCCGGAGCACCAGGCCTGGACGGTCGCCTCCATCAGCCGCAACGGCACCCGGATGCTGCTCGTTGATGCTGACGGAAACGAGATGTCCGTGGCGGTCGCGCCTGACGCGCTGCCCCGGCGATCGGAGAGAAGCCCTGTGAACCAACCGACGACACCGAGCCTGCGCCCGCGTGACATCCAGGCCCGTATCCGGGCCGGCGAGAGCCCCGAGTCCGTGGCCGAGGCCGCGGGCACGACCCTCGAACGGATCATGCCCTTCGCCGCGCCCGTCATGGCCGAGCGCGAGCACATCGCCGACCGCGCCCAGAAGGCGAGCGTGCGCCGTCAGGCGACCGACTCGACCGCCCGCACCCTCGGTGACGCGGTCGCCGTCCACCTCGCCCAGGCCGCGCCCGAGGAGCCGACCCTGATCGACACCGTCGAGTGGGACGCCTGGCGTCGCCACGACGGCCGCTGGTCGTTGGTCGCGCTCTACACCGCCCCGACGCGCGCGGGCGCCGCCGAGTTCACCTACGACCCGCCGGGCAGCTACGTCGCGCTCGAGAACGACGACGCCCGTTGGCTGGTGGGCGACCTGCCCGAACCGCCGGCCGCACCCGAGACAGCCGCCCCGAGCGACGACCTCGCCGCCGTCCGTGAGCGCCGTGAGGCGATCGCGGAGCCGGTGCTGCCGACGTCTCCGCCGCCCACCTGGACCCCGGCGCCTCCCGCTCCGGTCGTCGAGACCCCCGCCCCGGTCGTCGAGGAGCGCCAGCCCGCGCCTGCCGCACCCGCGGTCCCTGCTGCGCCTGCTGCGCCCGCAGCACCTGAGGCGGCCGAGCAGCCCGCTGCTGCGCGCAAGCCCAAGCGTCGTGGCCGGGCCTCGATCCCGTCGTGGGACGAGATCATGTTCGGCGGCGGGGACAGCGCCGACTCCTCGGACTCCGAGGACACCGGGAAGGGTTCGGCCTGAGCCTCTTCGCATGGCCGAGCTTCGCTTCTACACGGGCCCGATGGACTCCGGTAAGTCCACGCTAGCCCTGCAAACTGACCACAACCGTGCTGCCCGCGGCCTCTCCGGCCGCCTCTTCACGGTCCACGACCGCGCCGGCAACGCCCTGGTCTCCAGCCGTCTCGGCCTGACCCGGACCGCGATCGAGGTGCCGCCGGACTTCGACTTCTGGCACTACTGCGTCGACGCCCTGACCCATGGCGCGCGGATCGACTACCTGATCTGCGACGAGGCGCAGTTCTACACGACCCGCCAGATCGACGACCTGGCGAAGGTCGTCGACGAGCTGCAGATCGACGTCTACTGCTTCGGCATCCTGACCGACTTCAGGACGAAGCTGTTCGAGGGCAGCGCGCGGCTCGTCGAGCTGGCCGACTCGACCCAGCTGCTCCAGGTCGAGGCGCTGTGCTGGTGCGGCAAGCGAGCCACCCACCAGGCCCGCCTCGAGGACGGGATCATGGTGACCGAGGGTGACGTGATCGTGGTCGGCGACGTCGACCAGACCGTGATCGGCGAGGTCACCTACGAGGTGCTGTGCCGCCAGCACCACCGGCGCCAGCTCACCGCCGGTCGGGCGAAGGCGGTCTCGTTGACCGCCGAGCCGCTCCCCTTCGACTAGGTCAGTCGACGACCTGGATCGTCGACTCAGTCGACGAGGATCGGGATCAGCATCTCGTCGGGAGTCAGCGAGCCGTGCAGGCCCACGAGCGTGGTCTCGTAGGGGAACGAGACCGACGACATCACGGCGTGCGTCCCAGCACTGGCCACGACCACGTCGCCGAGGCGCGGCAGCACGGACCCGGCCACGGAGCCGAACCAGCCCCGCTGGACCGCGTCCTCGCGGGCGAGCACCTCGGCGTTGTCCCCGAGCACCTCGCGCCAGGTGGCGAGCACGTCCTCGACCGCACCGCCGCGGCAGTAGAGGTGACGGAACCGCGCCTCCCCACCGAGCAGGAAGACACCGTCCCGCATGCCGTCGACGGCGTCGATGTCGGTGCGGTCCTCGACGCCGGAGTCGACCATCCCGTGGTCGGCGACGACCAGGAGTCGCACCGACGACGGCAGTGCTTCGCGCAGCTGCTCGGCCTCGGCGTCGATCATCGACAGCTGCTGCAGCCAGGACATCGAGGCCACACCGTGCCGGTGGCCGGTCCAGTCCAGGTCGCCGTCGTAGAGGTAGGTGAGGGAGCCGGGCTCCGACGACGACTGCTGGGCGGCAGCGATCCGCTCCCCCGCCTTGTCGGCCCCGATGTACTCCGCGCCCCGCTGGGAGGCGACGGTCAGCCCGCTGCCGGAGAACTCACGGCGGTTGATCACGGTGGCCGAGCCGCCGGACCGTTGCAGGTGCTGGAACGCGGTGGGGTGCGGCTGCCACTCCTGCGGATCGACGTCCTTGCTCCACTGGAGCGCGTTGAGCAGGTGGTTGGTGCCGGGCACCCGGGAGGTGTAGCCGACCAACCCGTGGGTGCCCGGGGTCAGCGCGGTCCCGAGCGAGGTCAGCGAGGTCGCCGTCGTCGACGGGACACCCGCGGTGCCCGGCCTGGTCGCGAGGCTGGACAGGTACGGCGCGGCGTGGGCGTAGCGCTGCAGCAGGTTCGCGCCGAGGCCGTCGATCAGGAACAGCACGTACGCCGACGCGTCCGGGAGGTCGAGGTCGGTCGGCGTCTCCCAGCCCGACGACGGCAGCCCGAGCGCCCGACCGACCGCCGGGACGACGTCGCCGAGCGAGCGTTGGCCGTAGGCGGGCGCGACGAAGAGCTCGCTCACGCGTGCGTCAGCGTCGAGAGTGCCTCGGCGAAACCGAGCAGGCTGGTGACGGCCTCCGGCCCCTCCGCAGCGGCCGAGACCCGCAGGGAGAAGTCGTCGGAGTTCACCACGCCGGTGTAGCCGTGGTCGGCTTCGCAGTTGGGGTCCGAGCACCCGGCCGGCTCCAGGTCGATCCGGGAGACCGCACCCCAGCCGAGGGTCACGACCGCCTCGGCGACCGCCGGTCGTCCTGAGGTCGGGTTGGCGCTCATCCGGGTCACCACGACCGAGGTCAGGCTGGACAGTCGGATCGCCTCGGTCGAGGTCGACGTGTAGGGCTCGGGGAGCAGGTCGTCCCCGGGGTGCTCGTCGGTGTGGGCGAGGATCAGCCGCGACGGGGTCAGGACCAGCACCGACAGGTGCCGCCGTACCTCGTCGTGGTCGAACGTCGGCTCGTGGTGCAGGAAGAAGTCGACCACCCGCTCCCCCGCGACAGCGGTCAGCACACCGTCGGCCACGACGTCGGGGTAGTAGCCGGTCAGGTCGATGGCGTGCCGCAACTCGCTGGATCGGTCGGAGGCTCCGACACGGGTGGTGCTCATGAAGGGATTGTGTCAGACGGTGCCGAGGGCAACCGACGCACGAACCAGTCCGACCGGGTGTCCCCGGTCGCCTCCACCCGAGCGTTGGCCGTCAGCACGCTGGCGCCCTGCGGCCCGGCCAGCACGAGGTCGAGGGCGAGAGCACCGATCTGCGGGAGGTCGTTCTGCAGCTGCGCGACTCGGCGGATGAGCCGTTCGATCTCGTCGACGTCGGCGATCTCGGAGCCGCGGTAGCCGAAGAGCATCGGGGCGGCCTTGACCTCGCGGATCATCGCGGCCGCGTCACGTTGGGTCAGCGGCGGGATCCGGTAGCTGCGGTCACCGACGAGCTCGCTCAACGGTCCGGCGATCCCGAACGAGATGACCGGGCCGAACAGCGGGTCCTCGATCGAGCGGATCATGACGGGCACCCCCGGTGGCGCGACCCGCTGGACGACGAAGTCCCGGCTCCCGCCCGCGAGCCCGAGATCACCGGTGAACCCGGTCAGCGCGCGCCACGCCTCCTCCATCGTGTGGTCGTCGTCGATGTTGCGCCACACGTGCGCCATGTCGGGGCGCTCCCGCAGGTGGTCGGCGGTCGACTTGAGCACGACGTCCCAGCCGAGCCGTGCCGCAGCGTCGCGCGCCTCGGCGAGGGTGGAGACCGCGGCGGTCGGCCACACCTCGACGCCGTAGCAGCCCAGCACGGTGGCGAGCTCCTCGGCGGTCAGGTCACCGCCCAGGGGCATCCGCTCCAGGGCCCGGTTGACCACGGTCCGGGCGCCGATGACGTCGATCTCCTCGGTCTCCTCGCCGGGCCCGTCGGGGGTGCGCAGCCAGACGGCGTACTCGACCACCCGGGCCAGCGCCCGCACCGCGCTCTCCACCGAGGAGTACGACGGCACCGAGCCGCGACCGGCGGTCGACCCGGCCACGTCGGGCACCCGGAGCAGCTCCGGGACACCCTCGGCACCGAGGAAGGACGAGACCAGCGGCTTGTGCGACTGCTCCCCGACGGCGGCGAGGACGTTGGCGATCTCCTCGCCGCTGACCGACAGCGGCGGGATGTAGACCGCGACCACCGCATCGACCTCGGGGTCGTCGATCGCCTGGTCGAGGGCGTCCTCGAACTCCTCCGCGGTCGGGATCGTGGCCAGCGCGATCTGCCGGTTGACCACGAGGCCGGCCCCGGCCGCCGCGTCGGCGGCGAGCAGGCCGAGGGCGTCGGAGTTGCCGACGATCGCCACCCGACGTCCGCGCGGCAGCGGTTGGTGAGCGAGCATCTGGGCGACGTCGAACATGTCCTCGAGGGTGTCGACCTGGATCACGCCGGCCTGGCGGAACATGGCGTCGACGGCCTGGGGCGGCGCGGCGATCTTGCGCACCGCGTGCCCCATCGGGACACCCTGCGTGGTCCGGCCGGAGCGGACGACCACGATCGGCTTGCGCAGCGAGACCCGGCGCGCGATCCGGGAGAACTTGCGCGGGTTGCCCAGCGACTCGAGGTACATCATCACGACCTCGGTCGACTCGTCCTCCTCCCAGTACTGGAGGAGGTCGTTGCCGGAGACGTCGGCGCGGTTGCCGGCGCTGACGAAGGTCGACAGGCCCAGCCCGCGGCTCTGCACCTTCTCCAGGATCGCCGTGCCCAGGGCACCGGACTGGCAGAAGAACCCGGCGCGACCGCGCGGCGGCATCACCGGGGAGATGGAGGCGTTGATCCGCACCCCGGGGTCGGTGTTGATGATCCCGAGCGCGTTCGGGCCGATGACGCGCAGACCGTAGGACCGGGAGAGGCCGACCAGCCGGCGCTGCCGGGCCCGACCGTCCTCGCCGGTCTCGGCGAAGCCCGCCGAGATGATCACGAGGCCGTGCACGCCCTTGGCGGCACAGTCGAGGACGACGTCCTGGACCGCCTCGGCCGGGACCGCGACGATCGCGACGTCGACCGGGCCGTCGATGTCCTGCACCCGCTTGTAGGCGGGCATCCCGGAGACGGCCGCGGTGTTCGGGTTGACCACGTAGACCCGACCGGTGAAGTCGGCGTTGACCATGTTGCGGACCAGGATCTGTCCCAGCGTCTCCTGACGCCGGGATGCGCCGATGATCGCGACCGAGCGCGGGTTGAGGAAGCGGCTGATCGACGCCGCTTCCGCGACGTGCTCGCGGTCGAACATGACCCCGATCGCGGTCTCGGTCGACTCGATCGGGAACTCCAGCCGGATGACGCCGTCCTCGTAGCCGGACCCGACCCGGTAGCCCGCGTCGCGGAAGGTCTGGATCATCCGGACGTTGTCGGGCAGCACCTCGGCGATGAACGTCCGGATCCCGCGTTCGCGACCGGCCTGGGCCAGGTGCTCGAGCAGCAGCTGCCCGATCCCGCGCCCCTGGTGCTCGTCGCTGACCAGGAACGCGACCTCGGCCTCGCCGGGCTCGACCTCGTCGTAGCGACCGATCGCGATCATGTCACCGCCGAGGGTGAGGACGAAGGCGACCCGAGCGACGTTGTCGACGTGCGTGAACCGGGTGACGTCGCGCTGGGACAGGTGCGGCATCGGGGAGAAGAAGCGGTAGTACTTCGACTCGTCGCTGACCCGGTTGTCGTAGAAGTCGACCAGCAGCTCCTCGTCGTCGGGAGCGATCGGCCGGATGTGAGCGGTCCGACCGTCCCGCAGCACGACGTCGCCCTCCCAGTGGGCGGGGGCGACGGAGTCGACTGCTGCTTCAGCAGCTGGGTCAGCAGGATCGGCCGAGGTCACAGCCCGCAATCTACCGGCCCGTCGAGGCCCGCGGGTCGATCCCCGGCGTGCCTGCTGACTCCCACGACGCCCCGCACGAGAGAATGTCCCCCATGGCTAGGCGCACCACGGCAGAACCCCCCGAGGACTTCGAGGAGCACATCCTCGACACCGACATCAAGGACGAGATGGAGTCCTCGTTCCTGGAGTACGCCTACTCGGTCATCTACTCCCGGGCGCTGCCTGATGCGCGTGACGGCCTCAAGCCGGTCCAGCGCCGGATCCTCTACACGATGGCGGACATGGGCCTGCGGCCCGACCGCGGCCACGTGAAGTCCGCCCGTGTGGTCGGTGAGGTGATGGGTCGCCTCCACCCGCACGGTGACGGCGCGATCTACGACGCCCTGGTCCGGATGGCTCAGCCGTGGTCGATGCGGCTGCCGTTCATCGACGGTCACGGGAACTTCGGTTCGCTCGACGACGGTCCCGCCGCGATGCGGTACACCGAGTGCCGGATGGCCACCGCTGCGGTCGCGATGACCGCCGACATCGACGAGGACACCGTCGACTTCCGGCCGAACTACGACGCTCGGGAGAACGAGCCGACCGTGCTGCCGGCGGCGATCCCCAACCTGGTGGTCAACGGCACCACGGGCATCGCGGTCGGGATGGCGACCAACATGGCGCCGCACAACCTGGTCGAGGTCGTCGCCGCGCTGCGCGAGATGATCCGCCGACCGCAGATGTCGGTCGAGGACCTGATGCGGTTCATCCCCGGCCCCGACCTCCCCACCGGCGGCACCATCGTCGGGCTGGACGGCATCCGCGACGCCTACGAGACCGGCCGCGGGTCGTTCAAGATCCGGGCCACGGCACGGATCGAGCAGATCGGCCGCCGGCGCGGCATCGTGGTGACCGAGCTGCCCTACACGGTCGGCATCGAGAAGGTGATCGAGCGGATCAAGGTCCTGGTCCAGGCCAAGAAGCTCGACGGCATCGCCGCGGTCAACGACTTCACCGACAAGGACAACGGCCTGCGCCTGGTGATCGAGGTCAAGAACGGCTTCGTCCCCGAGGTCGTCCTCGAGCAGCTCTACAAGCAGACCCCGATGGAGGACTCCTTCGGGATCAACAACGTCACGCTGGTCGACGGCCAGCCCTGCACGCTGGGGCTCAAGCCGCTGCTCGAGGTCTTCCTCGAGCACCGCTACACCGTCGTCCGGCGACGCAGCCAGTTCCGCCGGGACAAGGCGGCAGCCCGGCTGCACCTGGTCGAGGGACTCCTGCTGGCGATCCTCGACATCGACGAGGTCATCCAGCTGATCCGCTCCAGCGACAACGCGGGCGAGGCGAAGGAGCGCCTGATGGGCGTCTTCGACCTCTCCGAGCTGCAGGCCGACTACATCCTCGACATGGCGCTGCGCCGGCTGACGAAGTTCTCCAAGATCGAGCTGGAGAAGGAGAAGGACGAGCTCGAGCGCACCATCGAGCAGCTCGACGCGATCCTCAACGACGGGAACCTGCTGAAGAAGGTCGTCTCCGACGAGCTGGCCGAGGTCGCCAAGACCTTCGGTACGCCGCGCCGCACCGTCCTGCTGAGCAGCGCCGGCAGCGCTGCGATCGAGGCGGCCAAGATGGCCAGCGTCTCGGCCGAGGTCCCGGACAGCCCCTGCTTCGCGCTGCTCTCCTCCACCGGTCTGCTGGCGCGCAGCGAGGGCGACGAGCCGTTCGTCACCGGAGGGCAGCGGGCCCAGCACGACGTGGTGACCTCGGTGATCGCGACCAGTGCCCGCAGCGAGATCGGTGTCCTCACCTCGCGCGGTCGGGTGCTGAAGGTGGCGGTCCACGACCTGCCCGGGATGCCGGCCACCGCCGGCGAGCCCAACCTCCAGGGCGGCGTACCGCTCTCCGCACTGCTCTCCCTTGATCCCGGCGAACGGGCGCTCGCGCTGATCCGGCTGACGGAGGAGGGGCCCGGCCTGGCGCTGGGCACCCGCCTCGGCGTCGTGAAGCGGGTCAACCCCGAGGTCCTGGGCAAGGACGAGTGGGACGTGATCAACCTGGCCGACGGCGACGAGGTCGTCGGCGCGGTCGAGCTGACCACGGGGTCCGAGGAGCTCTGCTTCATCACCTCCGACGCCCAGCTGCTGCACTTCGGCGCCGACCAGGTCCGGCCGCAGGGCCGCAACGCCGGTGGCATGGCCGGGGTGCGGGTCGCGCACGGCTCCCGGGTGCTCTTCTTCGGCGCCTTCGACCCGACGGCCGGGGACGGCGCGAGCGTGGTGACGGTGTCGGGCTCCTCCGACGCCCTGCCGGGCACCGAGACCGGATCGGCGAAGGTGACTCCGTTCGCGGAGTACCCGTCGAAGGGCCGTGCCACCGGCGGCGTCCGCTGCCACCGCTACCTCAAGGGCGAGGACACCCTGGTGTTCGCCTGGGCCGGCCGCGGCCCCGCCCGGGCGGCCGCGAACTCCGGTGCCCCGGTCGACCTGCCCGAGCCCGACCCGCGTCGCGACGGCTCGGGCATCCCGTTGAGCCAACCCGTCGATGCCTGCGCCGGCCCGGTGGGATCATGAGCCGCATGCGCACCTCCACCGCCGCCGGAATCGTCGCGGCCTCCGTCCTGCTGCTCACCGCCTGCGGAGGCGGTTCGGAGGGCTCGACCGCGACGGCTGACCCCGCCGAGGCGATGGCCGCCGCGAAGGCGACGCTGGACGAGACCAGCGGACTCACCTTCAAGCTCAGCTCGTCGGGGGTGCCCAGCTCGGTGAACGCCCTGATCGCGGGCGACGGGACGCTCACCCACGCGCCCGCCTTCGAGGGTGCGGTGACGGTCCAGGTCGCCAGCCTGACGCCGCAGGTCCCGCTGATCTCCGTGGACGGCAAGGTGTGGGCCCAGCTGCCCCTCACCACCGGCTGGCAGACCATCGATCCCGCCGAGTACGGCGCCCCCGACCCGGCAGCCCTGATGGCCACCTCCGGCGGGATGAGCGACTGGCTGACCGCGACGACCGAGCTCAAGCAGGGCGAGACCGTGCGCGGCGGCGCGGGCAACAAGGAGATCCTCACCTCCTACACCGGCGTGCTGCCGGCCGCCTCGGCGCAGGTGCTGATCCCGACCGTGGCGACCGACCTCGACGTCACCTACACGGTCACCTCGAAGGACGAGCTGCGCGAGGTCGTGCTGACGGGTGACGTGTACGGCACCGGCGACAGCGAGACCTACACCGTGAACCTCGACGACTACGGGACGACCAAGGACATCAAGGCCCCCGCATGACGGGTCGGCGTCACGGCGGGCTGTTGCTGCTGGCCGGCCTCGCCGTCTGCTTCACCGCGGCCGACACCTACGTGGTCGTGCTCGCGCTGCCCGACATCATGCACGGCGTCGGGCTCTCCGCCCAGGACCTGCAGAAGGGCGCCCCGATCATCTCGGGGTTCCTCCTCGGGTACGTCGCGATGCTCCCGCTGATCGGTCGGATCGCCGACCAGCGTGGCCGCCAGCCGGTGCTCGTCGCCGGGCTGGTCCTGTTCGCCCTCGGCTCCTTCCTCACCACGCTGTCGGTCGACCTCACCTCGATCGTGATCGGCCGCTTCGTCCAGGGCGTCGGCGCCGGCGCGTTGGTCCCGGCGACGCTCGCGCTGGTGGCCGACCTGTACCCGCTGGAACGGCGGGCGGTTCCGCTCGGCCTCGTCTCGGCCGCGCAGGAGCTCGGCGCCGTCCTCGGACCGCTGCTCGGGGCGGCGGTGCTGGCGGTCGCCGACTGGCGGGCGATCTTCGTGCTCAACCTGGTCGTCGGGGCCGGGTTGGCCCTGGCGATCCGACGTCAGAGCCCGGATCCGCTGCGCTGGCCCAGCCCGGTCGGCGTGGTGCTGCTCCTGGTCACCGCCGTCGCCGCCAGCCTGCTGGTGCTCAAGCCCGCTGCGCTGGTGCGCGACCTCACCTGGGGCCAGCTCTACGTCCCCGTGGTCGGGCTGAACGACTGGATGACGCCGCTGGGGTTGACCGTCCTGGTCGGCACCGCGCTGGTGATCGGGCAGTGCCTGGCCGGGCGTCGTCCGCTGGTCGACCTGCGGCGCTGGTGGGGCGATGCCCGGGCGGCCGACCTGCCCGGCGCCGTACTCCTCGCGATCGCGCTGGGTGGCGTGGTGCTCGCCTTCGCGAGCACCGACCCGCAGATCTCCCTCCTGACCCCGCTCGGCGGCTGGTACCTCGCGATCGCCGGCGTCGCCGGCGTCGCCTTCGGTGTCCACCTGCGGCGCACGCCGAACCCGCTCATCCCGCCGGCGGCCCTACGCGCCCGGCCCGCCTGGGGCGGGGTCCTGGTCAGTCTCTTCGTCGGCGCCGCCCTGGTCGTGGCGCTGGTCGACATCCCCCTGGTCGCCCGCACCACGGTCTACCCGGACTCGCAGCTCTCGGCGGCGCTGGTGCTGGTCAGGTTCCTGATCGCGCTGCCCGTCGGTGCCGTCGTCGGCGGCTGGCTGGTGCACCGCTGGGCGCCGTCGATCGTGGCCTCGCTCGGCCTGCTCCTCGCCGCCGTCGGTTTCGCCTGGATGGCGACCTGGGACATGAACTCGCTCTCCTCCCCCGTGGCGACGCTGCCGCTGCTGATCGGCGGGTTCGGCTTCGGCCTCGCGCTGGCCCCGATCAACCATGCGGTGCTGGGCGCGACGCCGGCCGACGTGCACGGCCTCGCCAGCGCTGCCACCGTGGTGGCCCGGATGGTCGGCATGCTGGTCGGGATCTCGGTGCTGACCGCGATCGGACTGCGTCGGTACTACGCCGAGCAGTCCGACCTCCCGCCCGTGCAGGAGGTCTGCGACGGACGATCGCGCTGCGCGGCCTTCACCGACCTGCTGCAGAACGCGGCGATCGCCCAGGAGCATACCGTCTTCGTCGGAGCAGCGATCACCGCCGTGATCGGCGCGGTCCTGGCCGCCGTCCTGCTGGGTCGGCGCACCCGCTAGGGTCCGAGGCATGCCGAACTTCGACGACCTCCTCGCCGCCAACGCGGACTTCGCCGCCGACTTCGCCTACTCCGGGTTCGATGGGATCGCCAAGGCCGGAGTCGCGATCGTCACGTGCATGGACAGCCGGATCGACCCGCTGCGGATGCTCGGCCTCCAGGCCGGCGACGCGAAGATCTTCCGCAACCCCGGCGGCCGCGTCACCCCCCAGGCCCTCGAGGCGCTGGTGATGGGCGTGCACCTGCTCAACGTCAACCGGATCCTGGTCGTGCCCCACACCCGCTGTGCCGTGGCCTCCAACTCCGAGGAGACCATCCGGGAGCGGGTCGAGGCCTCGGCCGGCGTGGATGCGTCGTGGCAGCCGTTCAACGTGGTCACCGACCAGGCGAAGGCCCTGCGCGAGGACGTCCACAAGGTCTCCAGCCACCCGCTGATCGGTGAGCGCGCTCTCGTCGGCGGATTCATCTACGACGTCGACAGCGGTCTGCTGAACCCGATCGTCTGAGTCAGCGACCCAGCAGGTCCTTCATCGCGGCGTCCAGGTGGGCGCCGTCCAGGTCCGCAGCGCGGAGCGCGTCGACCGTGCCGAGCCCCCGAAGCTGGTCGAGCAGCGCCTCCGTGGCGACGGTGACGTCGACCCGGACCGGAACGTCGAGCAGCAGCGGGCAGTCGCACGCGCCGCCCTCCGGGTCAGGTCCGGTGCCCGGCACCCAGGCGCCGACCTCGAAGGCCAGTGCTGCGTCGGGTCGGGGCGAGTCCGAACGCAGGTCGATCCACCAGGTGACCTCCTCGCCGTCGAGGCGCCAGTGCCCCTTCCGCATCGGCACCTTGTGCGTCCGGAACGCGCGGGCGACGGCAGCGCGCCGTGCCTTCTGATCCTTCATCGCCTGCCCTCGTCGTCGCTCAGAAGTCGAGCTCGGCGTCCGAGAGGTGGTTGGCGCCCGCGGTGATGAACTCCTTGCGCGGAGCCACCTCGGTGCCCATCAGGAGCTCGAAGACCCGCCCGGCGGACTCGGCGTCGTCGACCGTGAGCCGGCGCAGCGTCCGGTGCCGCGGATCCATCGTCGTCTCCGCGAGCTGGTCGGCGTCCATCTCACCGAGACCCTTGTAGCGCTGCGGCGTGCCCTTGACGTTCACGTTGCGCTTCTTGAGCTCGGCGAGCCGGCGCTGCAGCTCGTCGTCGGAGTAGGTGTAGATGTACTTCTCCATCCCCTTCTTGGGGTTGGACAGCTCGATCCGGTGCAGCGGCGGGACGGCGGTGTAGACCCGACCGGCACGCACCAGCTCGGGCATGTACTTCATGAACAGCGTGGCCAGCAGGGTGCGGATGTGGGCGCCGTCGGCATCGGCGTCGGCCATGAAGATGATCTTCCCGTAGCGGGCCGCGTCGAGGTCGAACGTGCGCCCCGACCCGGCGCCGACGACCTGGATGATCGAGGAGCACTCGTTGTTCTTCAGCATGTCCGCCACGCTGGCGCGCTGGACGTTGAGGATCTTGCCGCGGATCGGGAGCAGGGCCTGGAACTCGCTGTTCCGGGCCAGCTTGGCCGTGCCGAGCGCCGAGTCACCCTCCACGATGAACAGCTCGGTGCGCTCGTTGTCGTTCGCGCGGCAGTCGGCCAGCTTGGCGGGCAGCGCCGAGGACTCCAAGGCGTTCTTCCGCCGCTGGGTCTCCTTGTGCTGGCGGGCCGCGATCCGGGTCTTGGCGGCGCCGAGCACCTTCTCCATGACCAGCTTGGCCTGGGCCTTCTCCTTGGCCTTCGTCGAGGTGAGGAACGCCTTCAGCTCGGCGGCGACGACCTTGCGCACGACGGAGCGGGCCGCGGGCGTGCCGAGGATCTCCTTGGTCTGACCCTCGAACTGCGGCTCGGCCAGACGCACGGTGACCACGGCGGTGAGCCCCTCGAGGACGTCGTCCTTGGTCACGTCGGTGTCGTTGACCTTGAGCACCTTGGCCCCACGCATCGCGTCGTTGAAGGTCTTGGTGAGCGCGGTCTCGAAGCCGCTCACGTGGGTGCCGCCCTTGGGGGTCGCGATCACGTTGACGAACGAGCGCAGCTCGGTGTCGTACCCGTCGACCCAGCGCAGGGCGACGTCGACGCCGAGCTCGCGGACGACGTCCTGCGGAGTCATGTGGCCCTGGGCGTCGAGCATCGGCACGGTTTCGGTGAACGTGTCGGCGCCCTGCAGTCGGAGCACCTCCGTCACCGGCTGGCCGATGGAGAGGAAGTCGACGAACTCGGCGATGCCCCCGGCGTGGAGGAACTTCTCCTCGACCGGGAGGTCGCCGCGCAGGTCACGCAGGACGAGCTCGAGGCCGGGGACGATGAACGACGTCTGCCGCGCTCGGCCGACCAGCTCGTCCCAGACGAAGCCGGCGTCCTTCGTGAAGATCTGACGGTCGGGCCAGAACCGGACCAGGGTGCCGGACTTGCCCTTGGCCACCCGCGAGCCCTTGCGGCTCAGTCCGCCGCCGGGGGCGAAGGACGAGTCGGGAGCCGCCGTACCGAGATCGTCGAAGACGCCCGGGACGCCGCGCTGGAAGCTGATCCCCTGCCGGGCGGGTGAGCGGTCGACGTCGATGTCCATCCGACTCGACAGCGCGTTGACCACCGAGAGACCGACGCCGTGCAGACCACCGGTGGCGGCGTACGACGACCCGCCGAACTTGCCGCCGGCGTGCAGCTTGGTCGCGACCACCTCGACGCCGGTGAGCCCGGTCTTCGGCTCCTTGTCGGTCGGGATGCCACGACCGTTGTCGTAGACCTCGACGGAACCGTCCGCGTGCAGGGTCACCTCGACCCGGCTGGCGAAGCCCGCCAGGGCCTCGTCGACACCGTTGTCGATGATCTCCCAGACGCAGTGCATCAGACCGCGGGTGTCGGTCGATCCGATGTACATGCCGGGGCGCTTGCGCACCGCCTCGAGACCCTCGAGGACCAGCAGGTGCGCGGCGTTGTAGGTGTCGCTCATGATCGTCCCAATCTACCTGCGACACGCCGGGACGGCTGTGCCGCCACGCCTCGTCCGGCGGGGCTAGGTTGGGCGTACTTCCCGGGAACCGTGCAGGACCAGGTGTCAGCGCTGACACTGCCGAAGAATCATCGAAGTTCGCGAAGTTCATCGACCGGAATGCCGATGTAACCATCGCCAGTCCATGATTGGATGACGTGACAGGTACCACGTTTCGGAGGGAATCTTGGGTCCCCCTACTACGTTGCATCTGTCACCGAGACAGAAATGAGGCCCGACAATGAGTGCAGCGACTACTGCCCCCTTCTCGCCCGCGCTGACCGCTGCCGACCGCTGCGACCGCTGCGGAGCCCAGGCCTACCTCCGCGTTGAACTGCAGTCCGGCGGAGAGCTCCTGTTCTGCGCCCACCACGCTCGCGAGCACGGTGACAAGATCAAGGAGCTCGCGGCGAACGTCGTCGACGAGACGCACAAGCTCACCGAGAAGCGCCCGATCACCGACTGATCCGGCACCAGTCCCTGTCGCGAAGCCCCCGGTGATCCGGGGGCTTCGCGCGTTTCTGCCCCTCCTCACCACGAAGTGATCCGTGACCGTCACCTTCGCTCTGCTGTCCGCCTTCCTCTACGGCACCTCCGACTTCATCGGCGGGTTCCTCACCGCTCGGTGCTCGGTCTGGAAGGTCGCCTTCGCGACCCAGGTGGGTGGCAGTGTCGCGATGGCGGCGCTCGCACTCCTCACCAGCGGTGACCCGACCGCGACCGACCTGGCCTGGGGCGTCCTCGCCGGGCTGGGCACCGCGGTCGGCGTGGTGACCCTCTACCTCGGGCTCGCCGTGGGCCGGATGGGAGTGGTCGCTCCGCTGTCGGGCCTGACCGGCGCCGTCGTCCCGGCCGCCGTCGGTGTGCTCACCGGGGATCGCCCCACGGAGCTCGCCTGGCTCGGTCTGCTGGCGGCCCTGCCCGCGGTGATGATGGTCGCCGCCACCCCTCGCACGGCTGCGGAGTCAGGACGGGGCTCGGGCGCCCTGTACGGGCTCGTCGCGGGCGTCGGCTTCGGGATCGGCTTCGCCGCCATCGCCCAGGTCTCCCCCGACGCCGGGAACTGGCCGATCTCGCTCGAGATGATCGTCGGAGCAGCCGCCACCGCCCTGGCCGCGCAGGTGGTGCACGAGGCGTGGTGGCCCCGACGGGTCGAGGAGTGGTGGTCCGCGCCGAGCGGGGTGCTCGGTGCCGCCGCCCTGGTCCTCTTCGTCGCCGCGACCACGCACGGCATGCTCGCCGTCGCCGCCGTGATCGCCTCGCTCTACCCGGCCGCCACGGTCGCGTGGGCCGTGATCCTGCTGCACGAGAGGATCCACCGCACCCAGGCGATCGGCCTGGGCTTGTGCGCCGCGGCCGTCATCCTCGTCGCCGTCGGCTAGCGAGCGGGCTAGTCTGCGGTCCGTGCACCGCAGACCACGCAGCCGCCAGGAGACGGTCCGGCTGCTCGTCACGGTCCCCGTCGTGTACGCCCTCCTCGTGTGGCTGGACATGGCGCTGCTCGGGAAGAGCCTCGTGCAGGCCATCGTCTTCGTCACCTTCATGTTCCTGTGGGGCCTGTACTTCCCTCAGGTCCAGGACGCGTTGCTGAAGCGGCTCGATCTCGGCACCTCTGAGACCTTGGATCCGCCGGGAACGCCGGTCGGCGCTCCGCGCCAGGTGCAACCGCTGTCCGACGTGATCTCGGCCGTGGTCCGGCGGGATCCACCCCCCGCCTAGGCGCCGGCGGCACGAAATGGAAGAACCCCCGATCCGCCTGCGCGGAGTCGGGGGTTCCTTGAGCTCGTGACTCAGTCCAGGTAGTCCCGGAGGACCTGCGAGCGCGACGGGTGTCGCAGCTTCGACATCGTCTTGGACTCGATCTGGCGGATCCGCTCACGCGTCACGCCGTAGACCTTGCCGATCTCGTCGAGGGTCTTGGGCTGACCGTCGGTCAGACCGAAACGCATCGACACGACGCCGGCCTCACGCTCGGAGAGCGTGTCGAGGACCGCGTGCAGCTGCTCCTGGAGCAGGGTGAACGAGACCGCGTCGGCCGGGACGATCGCCTCGGAGTCCTCGATCAGGTCGCCGAACTCGGAGTCGCCGTCCTCACCGAGCGGGGTGTGCAGCGAGATCGGCTCGCGGCCGTACTTCTGGACCTCGATGACCTTCTCCGGGGTCATGTCGAGCTCCTTGGCCAGCTCCTCCGGAGTGGGCTCGCGGCCCAGGTCCTGAAGCATCTGGCGCTGCACACGAGCGAGCTTGTTGATCACTTCGACCATGTGCACCGGGATACGGATGGTGCGGGCCTGGTCGGCCATCGCGCGGGTGATCGCCTGGCGGATCCACCAGGTCGCGTACGTCGAGAACTTGTAGCCCTTGGTGTAGTCGAACTTCTCGACCGCGCGGATCAGACCGAGGTTGCCCTCCTGGATCAGGTCCAGGAACAGCATGCCGCGGCCGGTGTAGCGCTTGGCGAGGGAGACGACGAGTCGCAGGTTGGCCTCGAGGAGGTGGTTCTTGGCACGGCGGCCGTCCTCGGCGATCCACTCCAGCTCTTCCTCGAGCTTGGCGGTGATCTTGCCGCCCTTGCCGAGCTTCTCCTCCGCGAAGAGGCCGGCCTCGATCCGCTTGGCGAGCTCGACCTCCATCTCGGCGTTGAGCAGCGCGACCTTGCCGATCTGCTTGAGGTAGTCCTTGACCGGGTCGGCGGTCGCACCGGCGACCATGACCTGCTGCTCGGGCTCGTCGGTGTCGTCGGAGTTGGAGACCACGAAGGACTCGGACTCCTTCTCGACCTCCTTGATCTCCTCGGAGTCCTTCTCCTGCTCGAACTGCGCGTCGGAGAGGTCGGGCAGGATCTTCTTGCCGTCGGCGTCGACCTTGACCTCGGCGACCTCGATCTCGACCGCGAGGTCGACGACGGCCGCCTCGACGACGGTGGTCGAGGCGGCAGCCTTCTTGGCGGGGGCGGCCTTCTTGGCGGGCGCGGCCTTCTTCGCCGGAGCCGCCGCCTTCTTGGCAGGGCTGGTCGTCGTCTTCTTGGCCGGCGAACCGGCCGCGGCGACGCGGCCGGTGACCACGCCGAGGTCGACGGAGATGCCGAGCTCGCTGAGGTGACCCATCAGGCCCTTCAGGTGGCGCGGCTCGACGGCCGCTGCCTCACTGGCCTGGCGCACCTCCTCCGGTGTGACACGACCAGTCGGCTGAGCGCGGTCGATGAGTGACACGACGGCCGGGTGGGAGAGCACCTCGGCGGGGAGCTTGCGTGCGTTCGAGGACACGAACACCTCTCGTGAAACTGAGTTCGGGGCGCGGCGAGGCCCGCTAATGTCAAGAACCGCGTCGTCCATTGTGCCACGGCCCTCCTGAGCTTCGAGCATCCCCCGCACTCAAGGCGCGTCACGTCTCACTCGGTCGCCGCGGCGCGCTTCTTCTCCTTCTTGAAATCGCGCACCTTCTGCAGGGACTCGGCGTCGACGACGTCAGCCACGGAGCGGTAGCCCTCGAGCGCGTAGTCCCCCACCACGGTCTCCCACCCCTCCGGGCGGACACCGACCTGCTTGGCCAGCAGCGTCACGAAGATCTGCGCCTTCTGCTTGCCGAACCCGGGCAGCGCCATCACCCGCTTGAGCAGGTCCGGCCCATCGGCGGCCTCGGTCCACAGCCGGGTCACGTCACCGTCGTACGTCGTCGCGACGACCTTGGCCAGCTCCTGGAGCCGGGCCGCCATCGAGCCGCCGTACCGGTGGATCGCCGGCGGGGTGCGGCACAGCTCGGAGAACGACTCCGGGTCGGCGGCGGCGATCGCGGCCGGGTCGAGGGTGCCGAAGCGCTCGAGCACCTTGGCCGGCCCACGGAAGGCGTGCTCCATCGGGTACTGCTGATCGAGCATCATGCCCACCAGGAGGGCGAACGGGTCCTCCGAGAGCACCTGGTCGGCGGCGGGGTCCTGGGCGATCACGTAAGCCATAGGGCCATCCTGCCGCAGACCTCGGGGCCGGGATCAGCCGAGCGCCAACGCGTCGCTGGCACGGTCGATCGACTCCGGGGCCAGGACGTGACCGATCGCCAGCGCAGCGGCACCGAGGACCCCGGCCCGCTCACCGGCCTGGGACGTGACGATCCGGAGATGCTCGGTCGCGAGCGGGAGCGAACGCTGGTAGACCACCTCGCGGATTCCGGCGAGGAGGCTCTCGCCGGCACCTGCCAGTGCGCCGCCGATCACGATCACCGAGGGGTTGATCACGTTGACCAGGGTGGCGACGACATCACCGAGATCGCGCCCGGCCTGGCGCACCACCTGGGCGGCGACGACGTCGCCGCACCGCACCAGGTCGACGACATCCTGGCCGTTCTCGGCCTCGATGCCCGCCTCCTGCAGGGCCCGGGCCAGAGCGGGACCCGCGGCGATCGCCTCCAGGCAGCCCTCGTTCCCGCACCGGCAGCGGACGTCCGCAGCCCGAACCACTCGGACATGGCCGAGATCACCGGCGGTCCCCTGGGCGCCGCGCTGCAGCTCACCTCCGGAGATGAGCCCTGCTCCGATGCCCGTCGAGACCTTGATGAAGACCAGGTCCTGGACGTCCGACAGGTGCGCGTGCCGCTCGCCGAGCGCCATGATGTTCACGTCGTTGTCGATGAGGACCGGCACCGGAAAGGCGCGCTGCACGTGCGCCGGCACATCGAAGTGGTCCCATCCCGGCATGATCGGCGGGTTGATCGCGCGGCCGGTCGAGTGCTCGACCGGCCCGGGCAGGCCGATTCCGATCGCCGCCAGCTCGACCACGTCCCGTCCGGCCTGGCGAAGGAGATCGTCGATCACCCGCTCCACCCAGCCGAGGACGAACTCCGGCCCGGACGCCACGTCCAGGTCGGCACGGCGCTCGACGAGGATCGTCCCGGCGAGGTCCGCCAGGCAGGCGGTCGCGTGCGAGGCCCCGACGTCGATGCCCGCGACGACCCACGCCTTGGCGTTCATCGCGAGCAGGGAGGGCGGGCGACCACCCGTCGAGACACCACCGCCGTACGGTGCGACCAGGCCGAGGCGGAGGAGCAGGTCGATCCGGGCTGCGATCGTCGAGCGAGCGAGTCCTGACGCCTCCGCGAGCTGCGCCCGGGTACGCGGAGTCCCGTCCCGCAGAAGCTCGAACACGTCGCTGGTCCGCATGGTCGAAAAGTGAACCACCTGGAGTTCCGTGCGTCCAGCAACGAACTTCTGCCGACCTATCGACAAAAGAATGTGACGGGTGTCACAGTGACTAGGTGCCCCACCCGCAACCTCTCCTCCGCGTCCGCGGACTGAGCAAGAGCTTCATCGGCCACCGCGTGCTCGACGACGTGAGCCTCGACCTGCACCCGGGCCAGGTCCTGGGCCTGGTCGGCGAGAACGGTGCGGGCAAGTCGACGCTCATGAAGATCCTCGCCGGCGTCCACCAGGCCGACGCGGGCACCGTGGAGCTCGGCGCGGACCAGGTCTCGTTCAGCCACCCGGTCCAGGCCCAGCAGGCCGGACTCTCCACGGTCTTCCAGGAGTTCAACCTGCTCCCCGAACGGACCATCGCCGAGAACGTCTACCTCGGCCGCGAGCCCCGGCGTCGCGGGTTCGTGGACACCGGCCAGATGCAGCGCGACACCGATGCCCTGCTCGCGGAGCTCGGGGTCACCGGCCTCCGAGCCGGCCAACGGGTGCGCGCGTTGAGCGTCGCCGAGCAGCAGATCGTCGAGATCGCCAAGGCCGTGAGCTACGACTCGCGCATCATCCAGATGGACGAACCGACCGCTGCGCTGGCCGAGCACGAGGTCGACCTGCTCTACACGATCATCCGCCGGCTGACCGCGCGCGGCGTGGGGATCCTCTACGTCTCGCACCGCCTCAAGGAGATCTTCGACCTCTGCGACACCATCACGGTGCTCAAGGACGGCACCCAGGTGACGACCCGACCCGCCGCTGAGCTCGACGATGCCGAGCTGGTCCGGCTGATGGTCGGCCGCTCCATCTCCTCCTTCTTCCCCGACAAGGTCGCCGGCACCGAGGTCGGAGAACCGCGGCTCGAGCTCCGCGGGGCCGGCAACGGCTACGTCGACGGGATCGACCTCACGCTACGAGCAGGCGAGATCGTGGGCGTCTCCGGACTTCAGGGTTCCGGTCGGACCGAGCTGCTCGAGGCGGTCTTCGGTGCGAACGGATTCAGTCGGGGCGAGATGGTGCTCGACGGGAAGCCACTGCGCACGCGTTCACCACGGGAGGCGATCCGGTCCGGCATCGCGATGATCACCGAGGACCGCAAGGCCACGGGCCTGGCACTGAACCAGTCGATCCTCGACAACGCCCTCGGCGTCGTCAGCAGCGTCTTCCCGAGGCGGACAGGGCCTGCCCGCCGCGCGGTTCCCGGACTGCTCTCCTCCCTCGAGGTCTCCGCCCGAGCGCTGGACCAGGAGGTCCAGTTCCTCTCCGGCGGAAACCAGCAGAAGGTGGTCCTCGGCCGGTGGCTGGCCGCTGACCCGCGGGTGGTGCTGATGGACGAGCCCACCCGGGGCATCGACGTCGGCGCGAAGCACTCCATCTACGAGCTGATGCGCACGCTGGCCGCCCAGGGCGTGGCGGTGCTGATGGTCTCCAGCGAACTGCCTGAGGTGATCGGCATGTCCGACCGGATCCTGGTCATGCGTGACGGTCGCCTGGCCGGGGAGCTTCCCGCCGGAAGCTCGGAGGAGACCGTCCTCCAGCTCGCTACCGGAGTCGCTCCGCGGGAGGTGGCATGAAGCGCCGCCCGCTCACGTCGACCGGGATCGTCTACCTGGTCCTGCTCGCGGCGATCGTGATCGGCGCGGTCCTCGTGACCCTCCACGATCGGACCTTCTTCAGCACCGGCAACATCCAGGCGATCCTCACGTTCACCAGCGTGCTCGGCTTCATCGCGATCGGGCAGACCCTGGTGATCCTGGTCGGCAGCCTGGACCTCTCGGTCTCCTTCGTGGCCAGCCTGAGCAGCGTGGTCGCCGGCGGGATCATGGCCGGGCAGTCCGGCAACATCGCGCAGGCAGTCGTCGTCACGGTGCTGATCGCGGCCGGGATCGGGTTGGCCAACGGCCTGATCGTCAGCCTGCTCAAGGTGCACGGCTTCGTCGCCACGCTCGGCACCGGCCTGATCATCAGCGGCTACCTGGCGACCAACTACCAGGGCAGCTACGGCTCTGCCCCGCGGGCGTTCCGGGCCATCGGCTCCAACGAGATCGGTCCGATCCCGGTGTCCACGATGATCATGCTCGGCTGTGCCGCGTTGGCGATCGTGCTGCTGCGTCGCACTCGGGTCGGACACCACCTCTACGCCGTGGGCGGCAACCGTGAGGTCGCCCGACTCTCCGGGATCCGTACGTCGGTTCCGGTGGTCGTCGCGCACGTGCTCTGCTCGGTCCTGGCTGCCCTGGCCGGCCTCCTGCTGCTCGCCCGGCTCAGCGTGGGCAGCCCGACGATCGGCTCCCAAGGTGGCTACGACCTGATGTCGATCGCCGCGGTGGTGCTCGGCGGCACCCTGCTCTCGGGCGGGAAGGGCACCATCGTCGGCACCCTCGGCGGAGTCGCGATCTTCGCCGTGATGGACCAGGTGATGAGCGTCATCGAGGTGGAGTCGTTCCTGCAGGACGTCGTCCGCGGCCTCGTCATCGTGCTCGCCGTCGCGGTCTACGCCCGTCGCGAAGTGGTCCGCAGACCCGCACCGTTCGAACGCCCGACCGGCCTCGACGCCGCGCTGGAGGGGGCCCGATGACCGACCTGACCCTGAGCGACGTGGGCCCCGGCCGAGCGCGCACGGCGATCCCCCTGCACGAGCGGGCGCTCCCGCGGCGGGTCCTCGCGGCGCTGATCACACCCGGCGGCGCGATCTACCTGCTCGCGCTCGCCCTGCTGATCGCCACCATCGTGGCCAACCCGAACTTCGGGGACCCCGGCGTGCTGATGCGCTTCATCGGTCGGACCGCACCGATCGCGATCGCCGCCATCGGCCAGTACTACGTCATCGTCTCCGGCGAGTTCGACCTCTCGATGGCCGCCGTCATCGCGATGCAGGTCGTGCTGGCCGGCAACTTCATCGGCGAGGACACCAGCCGGATCGTCCCCGGCATCGTGCTGATGCTGCTCCTCGGCGCCGCGATCGGGGTGATGAACGGGCTGGCCACCACCGTGCTGAAGGTGCCGAGCTTCATCGTCACGCTGGGCATGATGCTGGCCCTGTCCGGCATCGTCGACTACGCCACCGGCGGTGCGGCCAAGGGGAACCCGGCTGACGAGTTCCGTGAGATCGGTCGTGGCGCGATCGACAACGTCCCCGTCGTCGAACTCATCCCCTACCCGCTGCTGATCCTGCTGGCGATCGCGACGGCCGCAGCCTGGCTGATGCGCCGACCGTTCGGGCGCAACCTGATCGCTGCCGGCGACAACCCCGAGGCGACCCATCTCGCTGGAAGCTCGCTCGTCTGGCTCAAGACCCGGGCGTTCGTGCTCTCGTCCTTGTCGGCGACCGTCGCCGGGATCCTGCTGGTCGGCTACGCCGGGGTGCACCCCTCGGTCGGCGAAGGCTACGAGTTCACCGCGATCACCGCGGTGGTCCTCGGCGGTGTCGTCCTCGGTGGAGGTCGGGGCTGGGTCCTGTCGGCCGCAGCCGGCGCCTTCACCCTCGAGCTGCTCTTCGTCTTCCTCACCGTTCAAGGCGTCGAGTCCACCTGGAGGCCAGCGGTCCAGGGCGTGATCATCATCCTCGCCGTCGCCGTCTCGAGCCGTGCCTGGGCCGTCGGCAGGCGCCCGTCACGCCGGGGACGCAATCGCGCCGGTCGCGGTTCCGACGACCCCCACGAACCCACCACACCCCCAACCGCCCACCCGGGCACGACAACAGGAGAAGCTGATGCGTAGAACCAGGCTCATCGCCGGGCTCGGGGCCGCCGTACTGGTGGCCACCATGACGGCGTGCGGATCCGACGGATCCGACGGTGACAGTGCGGAACCCACCGACAACGAACCGACCAGCGAGTTCTTCAACCAGGCCGACATGGACGAGCAGGACGCCCAGCGCACGGCGACGTTCGAGGGCGACCCCGAGACCCCCTGGCTGCAGTACATCGCCGGCGACATGACCGACACGGCGAAGTTCAAGACCCAGGAGTCCCAGAAGGCCTGCTTCGCCAACGCCTCGATCAGCAACCCCTGGCGACAGACCGGTTGGATCACCATGAACCAGCAGCTCAAGGTCCTCCAGCAGAGCAAGGTCATCTCGCAGATGGAGACCCGCGACGCCAAGGACGACGACAACAAGCAGATCGCCGACATCGACTACTTCATCGCCGATGGCGACTGCGACGTCTTCATCATCTCGCCCAACTCCACGGCCGCGATGACCCCGGCGGTCGAACGTGCCTGTGCGACCGGCAAGCCGGTGATCGTCTTCGACCGCGGCGTCCAGACCGAGTGCCCGACCACCTTCATCCACCCGATCGGCGGCTACGCCTGGGGCATCGACACTGCCGAGTTCCTCGTCGACAAGCTCGACAAGGGCGACAAGGTCGTCGCTCTCCGGATCCTGCCCGGCGTCGACGTGCTGGAGACCCGGTGGGCCGCGGCGGAGAAGATCTTCAAGGAGAACGGCATCGAGGCGGTGGACTACTTCACCGGTGCCGACCCGACCAAGATCAAGTCGATCATCACCGACGAGCTCACCAAGGGTGACGTCCAGGGCGTCTGGATGGATGCGGGCGACGGAGCGGTCGCCGCGATCGAGGCCTTCGAGGACCAGGGCGTCGACCTCCCGGTGATGACAGGTGAGGACGAGATGTCCTTCCTCCGCAAGTGGGAGGAGACCAAGCTGACCGGCCTGGCCCCGGTGTACTCGAACTTCCAGTGGCGGACGCCGCTCCTGGCGATCGAGAAGATCGTCAAGGGTGAGGCCATCCCGAAGGAATGGGTGCTCCCGCAGGTCCCGATCACCGAGGAGGAACGCGGTGACTACCTCGAGGCCAACGAGGGCATGCCCAACGGCCACTACGCCAAGTTCGGCGGCGAGGACCTGCCCGGCTACCCGACCGTGTGGCAGGAGCGGCAGATCCCCTGACCGATCGCTGAACCAGGACCGGTGAACGTCCGGTCGGGCACATCGACTCCCGTGCCCGACCGGGCCACCCGCCGCGCTCTCACCACTGCAGGAAGGCAGGCTCGTGCGCGCCATCGGGATCAACACGTGGGTCTGGACCTCGCCGCTGACCGCGGCCAACGCCCCAGATCTGTTCGCAACCATCGCCGACCTCGGCTACGACGGCGTCGAGCTGCCGCTGGAGAACCCCGGCGACCTCGACCCGGAGAGGACGGCGGCACAGCTCGCCGGGCTCGGGCTGAGCGCATGGGTGGTCGGAGCGATGGCGCCCGGTCGCGACCTCGTCGCCGCCGATCCGGGCACGGTCGCCTCCACCCAGGCCTACCTCCGGTCCTGCATCGACCTCGCCCGAGCCGTCGGCGCCACGACAGTCTGCGGCCCCTTCTACGCCCAGACCGGCCGGGTCTGGCGGATGGACGCCGAGGAACGCCGCGCCGCGTACGCCGAGTGGCGCGAGAACCTGTCCCCCGTCGCGGCCTACGCCGGGGAACACGGGATCACGATCGGCATCGAACCCCTCAACCGCTACGAGACCTCGCTGATCAACACGGTGGACCAGTGCCTCACCGGCCTCGGCTCGCTCCTCGAGGACGGCGTCGGCCTGGCCCTGGACACCTACCACCTCAACATCGAGGAGCGCAGCAGCGCGGACGCGATCCGGGCTGCCGGCCCACACCTGGTCCACCTCCAGGTCTGCGGCAACGACCGCGGCGCACCGGGGGGCGACCAGACCGACTGGAACGAGGTCGTCCAGGCACTCGACGAGATCGGGTACGACGGCGCGCTCACCATCGAGAGCTTCACCCCTGACAACGCTTCGATCGCCGTGGCGGCCTCGATCTGGCGGCCGCTCGCCGACTCCCCCCTCGACCTGGCCCGAGACGGCCTGGCCTTCCTGCGCTCGCTGGACGGAGAATCCCATGACGACTGAGAGCAGCACACCCCCGACGCCCCAGGCGCTCGAACGCCCCCTGGGAGTGGCTGTCATCGGCTACTCGTTCATGGGGAAGGCGCACTCGAACGCCTGGCGCAACGTCAACGCGTTCCGGCCGGACACCCCGTGGGTCAGCCAGCAGGTGCTCGTCGGTCGCGACGACACCGCGGTCAAGGCAGCCGCCGCCCACTACGGCTGGGCCGAGTCCGCGACGGACTGGGCGTCCGTGATCGACCGCGACGACATCGATGTGGTCGACATCTGCACACCGGGCGAGACCCATGCCGAGATCGCCCTCGCCGCGCTCGCCGCAGGCAAGCACGTCCTGGTCGAGAAGCCACTGGCGAACTCGGTCGCCGAGTCCGAGCAGATGGTCGCCGCCGCCGCGGCCGCAGCCGTCGGTGGCACCCGGTCGATGATCGGCTTCAACTACCGCCGTGTTCCTGCCTTGGCCCTCGCCCGCGACCTGATCGCCGAGGGCCGGATCGGCACCGTGCGGCAGGTGCGCGCGGCGTACCTCCAGGACTGGCTCGTCGACGCCGACGCACCGATGACCTGGCGCCTTCGGAAGGAGAGCGCCGGCAGCGGCGTCCTCGGCGACCTCGGATCACACGTGGTCGATCAGCTGCACTTCCTGCTCGGGGAGCCCGTGACCAGCGCGTCCGGGCGTCTGCACACCTTCGTCACCGAGCGCACCGGACCCGACGGCACCGAACCGGTCACGGTCGACGATGCGGCCTGGGCGACGCTGGAGACGGCCTCAGGCGTCCTCGCGAGTGTCGAGGTGAGCCGGATGGCGACGGGCCGGAAGAACCGACTCACCCTGGAGGTGTACGGCGACCGGGGGTCGATCGCCTTCGACCTCGAGCGGCTCAACGAGCTCGACGTGCTGGACGGCGCCACCGCGGAACGCGCCTCCGGGCCGCGCCGGGTCCTGGTCACCGAGCCCGACCATCCCTACCTCGACCAATGGTGGCCACCGGGGCACATCCTGGGGTGGGACACCACCTTCACCTCCCAGGCCGCCGACTTCCTGGCCGCGATCGCCGCCGGAACGGATCCGGCGCCCTCCTTCGCCGACGGACTCGCGGTCCAAGAGGTACTCGCCGCGGTCGAGCGGAGTGCGGCAGGCTCAGGGGCACGCGTCGATGTCGGCGCTCCCGGACGGAAGGACTGACATGGGCAAGCAGTTCACCCTCTTCACCGGCCAATGGGCCGACCTGACCCTCGATGAGGTCGCCGGCCTGGCCGCAGGCTGGGGGTACGACGGGCTCGAGATCGCGGTCTCCGGTGAGCACCTCGACGCCTGGCGGGTCGACGAGCCCGGATACGTCGAGGAGCGCCTGGCGCTGTTGGAACGACACGGGCTGAAGGTGTTCGCGATCAGCAACCACCTCACCGGACAGGCCGTCTGCGACGACCCGATCGACGAGCGGCACCGGGCGATCGTCCGGGAGCGGGTCTGGGGCGACGGCGACGCCGAAGGTGTCCGCGAGCGGGCAGCCGAGGAGATGAAGCTGACCGCCCGACTGGCCCGGAAGCTGGGGGTGGACACCGTGGTCGGGTTCACCGGCTCCTCGATCTGGCAGTACGTGGCCATGTTCCCGCCGGTCCCGGCCGACCGGATCGCTGCCGGCTACGAGGACTTCGCCCGACGATGGAACCCGATCCTCGACGTCTTCGACGAGCACGGTGTCAGGTTCGCCCACGAGGTGCACCCCTCAGAGATCGCCTACGACTACTGGTCGACGGCCCGCACCCTCGAGACGATCGGTCACCGGCCGGCGTTCGGACTCAACTGGGACCCGAGCCACATGATGTGGCAGGGCCTCGATCCGGTCGCCTTCATCACCGACTTCGCCGATCGGATCTACCACGTCGACTGCAAGGACACCCGGATGCGGATGGGCGGCGGCCGCAACGGCATCCTCTCCTCACACCTTCCCTGGGGCGACCCTCATCGCGGCTGGGACTTCGTCTCCACCGGGCGCGGGGACGTGCCCTGGGAGGACTGCTTCCGGGCCCTCGCCGCCATCGGGTACGACGGACCGATCTCCGTCGAGTGGGAGGACGCCGGCATGGACCGCCTGCACGGCGCCCCCGAGGCACTGGACTTCCTCCGCCGCTTCGACTTCGAGCCACCTGCGGCTGCCTTCGACGCCGCATTCGCGAGCGATCGGCCGACCCCGCCCGATTGAGCCCAGTCCTGGGCGCTCCCGTCTGCGATCCGGTGCGACTTCAAACGACCGGTGGATGAGCCCCGTGAAGGCGCCGATGGAGCCACGGCCACCAACTCGGCCAGGCCCGCTCCCACTCCTGCCTGAAGACCTGGTTCGCGACGTCTCGCGGCTCCTCAGGTTCACCTTCGTATCCCCGGGTCCTGGCGAAGGCATCAAGGCGATCACGGAGATGGTCGAGGTCGGCCGCCTCACCGTTCGACTGGAGTTGAACCTCCCCGGACCGGACATCCACCACCACCGCATTCAGTCTCGTGCCATCGAGACCGATGAACGCGTCGTACTCCCCGCCGGCAACGTCGAGGGCTTCGACCCAGCCGGCAGCCAACTCGTGCGACTTGAACAGGTGGACGTATCCGTCGCGGTCGAAGACGAACACGGGACGCAGCGTCTGATCCATGGCTGACGGCCGCTCTACTCGGCCACGAGCCGGGGCGTGCAGGTGACCGTGAAGCGCGAGCCGACCTCCTGCTGCAACCGATCGACGAGCACTGCCGCGCGTTGCTTGAGCTCGCCGTAGGTCGCTTGATCGACCTCCTGGGACGAATCACCGTGGAGCTCGCTCATGGCATCCCCCCATGCGACGAGGTCCCGGATCAGCGGGTCGCTCAACCCGAGGGCGTCGCGCAGCCACGGCGGATCCTCGGGAACCAGGCGATGGTCGATCCACAGGGGCACCACCACGCCGTAGTCCCACATGAACAGCAGAGCATCACCCGTGATGCAGTGATGCCGCCGCGGCTCCTGGCTTCCCGCTTCGTTCATGGCGCCATCCGACCACACGCGACCTGTGGATGACGGGCACGTGGGAGGAGCGAGCTGGGGCAGGCTGCGGTCATGGCGCCACCGGAACCGACTCGCGACCTCGACCGCGCCTTGCGGCTGGCCGTGTTCGACCATGCCGCGACCGAATCGCGGCGGGTCTTCCCTGCCCGCCTCCACGTCGGGGAGCCCGGCGGAGCCACGATGGTGCGGGCGATCAGCGGGACCGACGAGGACCACGGTCTGCGGGCCGACCTCGTGGCGGCGATGGTGGTGCGGTGCGGCGTGCAGCGCCCGCTGGTCTGGCTCACCCGCACCGGCGATCTGCACGAGGCGCAGGACATCGACCAGGTGTGGCTGGCGGCGGCGGTCGCCGCGTTCGCGGAGGCGGAGCTCCCGTTGGTCTTCGTGCTCGTCAATCGGCACGGCTGGTGGGATCCCCGCACCGGCGCCGAGCGGACCTGGGTCCGGGCGCGGGAGCGCCAGCGCTGAGCGTCAGCAGGCGAACCCCTCCAAGGCATCCCAGTCCTCCGGTCCCGGCGGAGGCGCTCCACGCTCGAGCATGATCCGGACCAGCCCGACCAACGAGTGCTGGGCCGGGGTCCCGTTGGCGTCGGCGCGGTCGATCGCGCACCACGCCAGGGCGCCGTCCCCCGTCAGCCAGGCCACCATCGCCGTCACTCCGGCGACGTGGAACAGGTCGCACTCCGGGGTGCGGCGCAGCAGGTCGCACCACAGGTCGAGTCGTTCCTGAGCCTCCCCCGAGGTGAGCCGCCACCAGCAGGAGTCGCGCACCTCGGGGTCGGTGACCGAGGCGATCAGCCAGGCCGCTTCGTCGTCGTCGAGCAGACCCCGAGCCCCCGACCGGCCCTCGACCAGGGCTCGCGCCTCCTCGATGTCGAGGAACGACCCGACCGGCCCGACCGCTTCGACCCGCGCGGCGCCCTCGGGGTCGGGTGCCACCCGAGCCGCGACCGCCGCACGCGAGCCGAGGGTCACCTTGCCAGCGGCGACGGCCTCGGCCAGGAAGGGATGACTGTCGACGAGATAGGGATGGCCGGGCGCACTCGCCGGAGCACCGACGGACCACCAGCACCCGTCGTCGACCCGCAGCGTGTGCAGGACCCGGATCTCACTGCGCCGGCAGGCCGCGGTCAGGATCCGGTGGACCCGTCGACAGGTCACCCGGTCGTCGCTGTAGAAGACGAACAGGGCAGCGTCGGCCCGCTGCGCGATCGCCGGACCGACCAGCATCTCGGTGAGGAGACCGAGGTCGCGGTCGGTGGTCCCGGCAGGCGGGAGGTCGATCCGCGCGTTGACGCCACGGGCTCCGCCGAAGGTCATCATCACCAGCGAGTCGGACGGATGGAACCCGAGCATGATCGGGACGGCGGCCAGTGCGTCGACCGGCGAGCGGACGGTGAACGTGGTCAGCGGGGCGAGCGCGCCCGAGGAAGGGTGAGGAATGGACATGGGTCGACGCTCGCCCACTCCACGCCCGGTCGGCTCGGCTCGACCAGGTCGCGGTGCACATCGTGCGTCGGCGCGCGACCGGTGGATGACTGGTGGCCCCGATCCCGTCGGCCGCACGCACTAGGGTCGTCCCGTGCGCCGGCACGCCAGCATCCTTCACCTCGACCTCGACGCGTTCTTCGCCTCGGTCGAGCAGCGGGACAAACCCTCCCTGCGCGGCAAGCCCGTGATCGTCGGCGGGACCGGTGGACGCGGGGTGGTGGCGGCGGCGAGCTACGAGGCGCGGGCGTTCGGCGTGCGGTCGGCGATGTCGACCCGCGAGGCCCGGTCGCGGTGCTCCAACGCCGCCTTCCTCTCCCCGCGATTCGAGGCCTACCGGTCGACCTCGGAGCGGGTGATGGCGGTGCTGCACGAGGTCTCACCCCTGGTCGAGCCACTGTCGTTGGACGAGGCGTTCGTCGACCTCGCCGCTTCGCCGGTCGACCTCGACCTCTCCGAGGAGGGCGTCCGGGCGTTCGCCGAGGAGCTGCGCGGGCGGGTCCGCGAGGTGACCGGTGGCCTCACCGCGAGCGTCGGCGCCGGGTCGAGCAAGTTCATCGCCAAGATCGCCAGCGACCTCGACAAGCCCGACGGCCTGGTGGTCGTGCCGCCGGGGACGGAGCTCGAGCTGCTGCGCCCGATGTCGGTGCGCGTCATCCCCGGCGTCGGGCCGCAGACCGAGGAACGTCTTCGCCGCGCCGGCATCCACCGGGTCGAGGACCTGGAGGTGGTCAGCCTGGAGGAGCTGGTCGGGCTGCTCGGGAAGGCGCACGGCACCGGCCTGTTCCACCTGGCCCGCGCGGAGGACGACCGCCCGGTCGTGGCGGAACGGGAGACCAAGTCGGTCAGTGTCGAGGCGACGTACGACTCCGATCTGACCGACCGCACGCTGATGGACAGCCTGGTCTCCCGGCAGGCCCGCGAGGTCGGCGAACGGCTGCGCCGGCACGGGCTCTCGGGGCGCACGGTGACGCTGAAGGTGCGGCGCCACGACTTCAGCACGCTGAGCCGTTCCGCGACGCTGCCCGAGCCCACCGATGCCGACGCGACCATCATGCGATTGGCCCGCACCCTGCTCACCGACCTGATCGAGTCGGGCGAGACCGCCGGCGGCGTGCGTCTCCTCGGCGTCGGCGTGAGCGGCCTCGCCGACTGGATCCAGGACGATCTGCTGTCGGTGCTGGAGGCCGACACCGCCGCTGCGGCCGCCGCCGACGAGGGCGAGGCGCCCGCGCCGGAGGTCCAGCCCGTGCCGGACCGATCGGGCCGACGCGTCGGTTCCTGGTGGCCCGGGGCCGACGTCGTCCACACCGTCCACGGTCAGGGGTGGGTGTGGGGCGCCGGGCGGGGCGTGGTCACGGTCCGGTTCGAGACCGCGGAGAGCGGTCCAGGGCCGGTGCGGTCGTTCGCGGCCGACGATCCCGAGCTCAGCCGCTGGACGCCGGAACGAACCGCAGAGTCTCCCCCGGCCTGACCTGGGCGCACTGCCACAGGTCGTCCGGGTGGACCACCGCGATCACCGGGTAGCCGCCCGTCGGGCCGTGGTCCGCCAGCAGGATCACGGGCTGCCCGTCCGGGGGCACCTGGATCGCGCCGAGCACCATCCCCTCGCTCGGCAGCTCACTGCCGTCCCGGTGGAGCGGCTCGCCGTCGAGGCGCAGCCCGATCCGGTCGGACGTGCTCGAAACCTGCCACGCCGTCCCGGCCAGTCGCTCGATCCCGTCATGACCGAACCAGTCGGAGTGAGGTCCGGGCAGCAGCCGGAGCGGGCCGGCCCGAGGTGGCCGAGGGGCATCGAGGAACGCAGGCACGCCCGCCGGTACGCCGACGGGCACCCGGTCCCCGGCAGCGACCCGGGCCGGACCGACCCCTGCCAAGGTGTCGGTGGACCGGGAGCCGAGGACGGCCGGGATGTCGACACCCCCGCCGATGGCGACGTAGGACCGCATGGCCGTGGCCGGTGTGGCGAGCGCGAGCGTCTCCCCGGCGTCGAGCCGGACCGGCTCCCCCAGCGCGACCGGGCGACCGTCGACGGTGGCCGGCGTCGGTGCGCCGGTGACGGCGATCCAACGCGCGACGTCGGTGCGTACGGCGAGTCCGCCGAGCAGCACCTCCAGGACGGCCGACCCTTCCGGGTTGCCGACAAGCCGGTTGGCGAGGGTCGCCGCCGGCGCATCGAGCCATCCTGCGCGCGGAACGCCGAGGTGGGCGTACCCGACCCGGCCCCCGTCCTGGACCAGGACCTGCGGTCCGACCGCGAGGACGGTCAGCATGCGCGGAACACCACCCGGGTGCCGGGCACGAGCAGGGCCGGTGGCTCCGACTCGACGTCCCACAGCACGGTCTCGGTCCGACCGACGATCTGCCAGCCGCCCGGGGACGCGGAAGGGTAGATCCCGCACCAGGCACCGGCCAGGGCGACCGAACCCGGCTCCACCCGAGCGCGCGGACTCGCCAGGCGCGGCACCGACCAGGCCGGCTCCAGCCCCGCGAGGTAGGCGAACCCCGGGGCGAAGCCGCAGAAGGCGGCGACCAGCTCGACCGACGTGAGGCGCGCGACGGCCTCGTCCTCCGTGACCGACCAGTGCGCGGCGACGATGCCGAGATCGGGGCCGTCGAAGCACACCGGGATCTCCACGGAGTCCGCGGCCGGCGGGACCGCCTGCGACTCCCATCCGGCCAACAGGCCCGGCAGCGCGGCGACGTCGACACCGTCGAAGAGCACCGTGACGAACGCCGGCACGACCTCCTCGGCCGGCACCCCGGCGGCACGCGCCCAGGTGGCGAGCTCGGCGGCCTCGACCGGTGAGCCGACGTCGACGAGCGCTGCCCGCAGCCCGACCGGGCGGACGTGCAGGGTCACAGGTCCAGCTCCCCGGCCCACCGCTCGAGCAGCGCGGCCAGCTGCATGCGCTCGGACGCGCTGAAGCCCGCAAGCAGACGGTCCTCGTTGGCCAGGTGGTCGGTGAAGGCCGCATCGATCAGCTTCCGCCCGGATCTCGTCAGGGCGATCACCCGCCCACGCCCGTCCGCCTCGCTCGGCACCCGGGTGACCCACCCGGCGGCGAGGCACCGATCGACCCGCTTGGTGATCGCTCCCGAGGTCACCATCGTCTGGGAGGCCAGCTCCCCCGCACTCAGCGCGTACGGCGCCCCGGTCCTGCGCAACGTCGCCAGGATGTCGAACTCGCCCTCGCCCAGTCCGTGCTCGGCGTAGACGGCCACCAGCTCCTCGGTCAGCCGGCCGGCGATCCGGTGCAGGCGCCCGATCACTCCCTGCGGCGAGGGATCGAGGTCGGGCCGCTCCTGGCGCCACTGCGCCATCACCCGGGCCACGTGGTCGGTCATGACTGGAATATATCTTCCCTGGAAGGAATTATGTCTTCCATGGAAATCAAATGGGTGGCGGCGACAGCGATCGCGCCGATCGCCTGGGGCTCGGGCTACTACGTCACCGCGACCTACCTCCCACCCGATCGGCCGCTCTTCGGCGCCGCCGTCCGGGCGCTCCCGTTCGGCCTGCTCCTGCTGGCCCTCCGCCCGGCGTGGCTCAGCGGCTCCTGGTGGTGGCGCACGGCGCTCCTCGGAGCGCTCAACTTCGCCGCGTTCTTCACCCTGATCTTCGTCGCCGCCGAGCGCCTCCCGGGCGGTGTGGCCGCGACCCTGACCGCGACGTCGCCGCTGATGATCATGCTCGCCGCCTGGGCGCTGGCCGGCGAGCGACCGCGGACCGCCTCGCTGGTCGCCGGCGTCGTCGGCCTGCTCGGGGTCGCGCTCCTGGTCGGCGGCACCGGCAGCCTCGACCCGATCGGCGTGCTCGCCTCCCTCGGGGCGGTCGCGGTCTCCTCGCTCGGCGTGATCCTGGTCAAGACCTGGAAGCCGCCGGTGGACCTGCTCCCCTTCACCGCCTGGCAGCTGGTCTTCGGCGGGCTCCTGCTCACCCCGATCGCGTTCACCGTCGAGGGCCCCGCGCCGCACCTCGACGCCGCTGCCTGGGCGGCCTTCGCCTACCTCGGCCTGATCGGCACGGTGCTCGCCTACATCGTGTGGTTCCAGGGGATCCGCCGCCTGCCCGCGGCCGCGGTCTCGCTGGTCGGGCTGCTCAACCCGGTGACCGGCTCGATCATCGGCGTCGCCCTGGCCAGCGAGGCCTTCACCTCCAGCACTGCGGCGGGAATGGCGCTCGTGCTGGGCAGCATCGTGCTGGGCCAACCGCGCTCACGCGCACGGACCGAGCGCCCACCCCGCACGCTCGAGGGCAGCACGGACGGCGCGCGCGTGCTGGACCGCGCCAGCTGAATCGCCGTGCAGGCAGAGTGAGTCGACACCGGCCGCGAGGGTGAGCGCGTTCGCGACGATGTCGGCCTCGTCCTCGACCAGCGCCCCGGGTGCGGTCCTCGGCAGCAACCGTCCGTCGGCGCCGTACCCGCGGTCGGGGAATCCCTCCAGACGCACGCCGCGGCCGGCTCCGACGGCCAGGTCCCACAACACGCCCGGCATCCCGAGGACCGGGAGTCCCGGGGAGCCGTCGAGCACCGCCCGCGCCTGGTCGAGGTCGTCCATCGTGCGGTGGTAGAGCGCCCCGTGCGGCTTCACGTACGTCACCGCGACCCCCTCCTCGACCGCGATCGAGGTCAGGGTGCCGACCTGGTCCTCGACCTGGTCACGCAGCGTCGTGTAGTCGACGTCGAGGGCGACCCGACCGAAGTTCTCCCGGTCCGCGTAGGAGACCTGAGCCCCGACCGCGACCCCGAGCCGTGCGGCCTCGGCACAGACCGACCGCATGATCGCCGCGGTCCCCGCGTGGTAGCCGCAGGCGACGTTGGCGGACGTCACCACGGCCAGCAGCCCGGCGTCGTCGGTGATCTCCTCCCCGAGGTCGGCGTTGAGGTCGACGCGGAGGTCGACACGTCGGAGAACGGCCATGCCCCGAGGATAGGGTCGACCGCATGCAACCCCCCGTCGTCGAGGCGCGCCCCGTCACCACCACTCACCACGGCCGGACCCGGACCGACGACTTCGGGTGGCTCAAGGAGAAGGACGACCCGGAGGTCGTGGCGTGGCTCGAGGCCAACAACGCCTACACCGACGAGCGCACCGCACACCTCGCCGAGACCCGGCAGCGCCTGTTCGACGAGATCAAGGCCCGCACCCTGGAGACCGACCTCTCCCTGCCCGTCCGACGCCGTGGCTACTGGTACTACGGCCGCAGCTTCGAGGGGCGCGAGTACGGCGCCAGCTGCCGTGTCCCTGTGACGGACCCGGACGACTGGACCCCGCCGACGCCCGACACCTCCCTCTCCCCCGAGCAGCCGGCGCTGCCGGGCGAGGAGACCCTGCTCGACCTCGACGCCCTGGCCGAGGGTCACGACTTCTTCAGCCTCGGCGGGGCCGCGGTCTCGCCCACCACGACGCTGCTGGCCTGGGCGACCGACGTCGTCGGCGACGAGCGCTACACGATCCGGGTCAAGGACCTCACCACCGGCGAGGCGCTGCCCGACGTGATCACCGGCAGCATGGGCGGGGCGACCTGGGACCACGACGGCACCTCGTTCTTCTACTCGACGGTCGACGAGTCGTGGCGGCCGGACAAGATCTGGCGGCACCGCCTCGGCACCGAGCAGGCCGAGGACGAGCTCGTCTTCCACGAGCCCGACGAGCGCTTCTGGACCGGGCTGGGCCGTAGCCGCAGCGACCGCTTCCTGATCATCGAGTCGGCCGCCAAGGTGACCTCGGAGGTCCGTTACCTCGACCTCGACGACCCGGACGCGACCTGGCAGGTCTTCCACCCCCGGACCGAGGGCCTGGAGTACTCCCTCGAGCACGCCGTCCTCCCCGGGACCGACGGTCCCGACGACGTCTTCCTGGTGCTGCACAACGGCACGGGCGCCGACTTCGAGATCGGTCGCGCCCCGATCGCCCCGACCGCGCCGGAAGCCTGGGAGCCGCTGATCCCGTTCGACCCGACGGTGCGCCTGGAGGGTGTCGACGCGTTCGCGACCCACCTCGTCGTGCACCAGCGCAGTGGTGGTCTGACCCAGCTCCGGATCCTCGACCTCGGCGCCGAGGGCACCGGCGGCGTCACCGACGACTACCTGGTGAAGTTCGCCGACCCGCTCTACACGATCGGAGCCGGCGGCAACCCGGACTTCCACCAGCCGACGGTGCGGATCGGCTACACCACGATGCGGACGCCGAGCTCGGTCTACGACTACGACGTCGCGACCCGCACCCTCACCCTGCGCAAGTCCCAGCCGGTGCTGCCGCTCGACGGGCTCGACTACGACCGCGACGCCTACGAGGAGCACCGGCTCTGGGCCACGGCTCCCGACGGCGAGCAGGTCCCGATCTCCCTCGTGGTGCGCCGCGACGCCCGCATCGGCGGCGGTCCGGTCCCGGTGCACCTGTACGCCTACGGCTCGTACGAGGCGTCGATGGACCCGGGGTTCTCGATCGCCCGGCTCTCCCTCCTCGACCGCGGCGGTGCCTTCGCGATCGCGCACGTCCGCGGCGGCGGTGAGCTGGGTCGCCGCTGGTACGACGAGGGCAAGCAGCTGACGAAGCGGAACACGTTCACCGACTTCATCGCCTGCGCCGAGCACCTGGTCACGACCGGCTGGACCGAGCCGGGACGGATCGTGGCCGAGGGCGGCAGCGCCGGTGGCCTGTTGATGGGCGCGGTGGCCAACCTGGCGCCCGCCGGGCTCCTGGGCGGGATCGCCGCCGGGGTGCCCTTCGTCGACAACCTGACCACCATGCTGGATGCCTCGCTCCCCCTGACCGTCGTGGAGTACGACGAGTGGGGCAACCCCGAGGCCGATGCTGAGGTCTACGACTACCTGGCCTCCTATGCGCCGTACGACAACGTCGCCGACCAGCCCTACCCGCCGATCCTGGCCGAGACCAGCCTCAACGACACCCGGGTGCTCTACACCGAGCCGGCCAAGTGGGTGGCTCGGCTGCGCCAGGTCGCGGGCGCCGACGTCCTGCTGCGCACCGAGATGGCGGCCGGTCACGGCGGCGTCTCCGGGAGGTACAAGAGCTGGCACGAGCGTGCCTTCACCCTGGCCTGGATCCTCGACCGGCTCGACCTGGCCTGAGCCGGTGCTCGAGGCGACGGTCGCGCGGGCCGGGCTGTCCCCGATCAAGGGCACCCGGCACCTGGACCTGGCCTCGATCACCTTCGATGACGACGGCGTCGCCGGTGACCGTCGGTACTGCCTCGTCGACGTCGAGCGCCGCCGGGTGCTGCGCACCGTCCAGCACCCCGGACTGGTCGCTGTCGAGGCGGTGGAGCAGGCCGGCGAGCTGCGCCTGACGGTGCCCGGCCACGGATCGCTGGTCGCCCGACCCGAGCCGTCCGGCACCACGATCGCGTGCGACTACTGGGGTCGCACGGTCGAGCTCGAGCTCCTCGACGGTCCCCACGCCGAGCTGCTGTCGGCCTACCTCGACATGTCGGTGAGCCTGGCTGCGGCACCGCCCGGCGGCGTGATCTACGGCGCGGGAGTCTCCCTGATCACCCGGGCGTCGATCGACGAGCTGGCGCACTTGTGCGGCCACCCGGTCGATCCGGCCCGGTTCCGAGCGAGCCTGCTGCTCGAGGGCGGTGCCGACGAGAGCGAGTGGCAGGGCCGCGAGCTCAGGGTCGGCGACGCCGTACTCCGGGTCGAAGGCCCGATCGGCCGGTGCGCCGTGGTCGACATCGATCCCGTCACCGGGGATCGCGGGACCGCGATACTCCGGACCCTGGCTGGGTACCGACCCCGTAACGAGGCTGACGAGCCGTGCTTCGGCCTGTACGCCACGGTGGTGCGCCCGGGAGTCCTGAGAGTTATCTGAGATTCCGAAATCTCGGAAACCTCCGCGGCACGCGACGCGTCTTT
Organism: Nocardioides sp. JCM 18999; assembly: GCF_055391175.1. Lineage (NCBI taxonomy): Bacteria > Bacillati > Actinomycetota > Actinomycetes > Propionibacteriales > Nocardioidaceae > Nocardioides > Nocardioides sp. JCM 18999. The sequence continues at coordinate 1,055,775 of NZ_AP043887.1, read as the reverse complement.
ACTTTCAAGAGACGCCACGGAGCCTGGGGAATCCCGCAGGCCCACGGCGTGTTTGAACTCAGTGCAGGAGAACCCTGCATCGAAGGAGGGGTCCCATGGCTACACGTAGTGCCTCCCGCGAGATCGAGGGCCGCGATGGCGTCGGTCTGTATCTCGACGAGATCTCCCGTACTCAGCTCTTGGACGCGGCCCAGGAGGTCGAGCTGTCCAAGACGATCGAAGCCGGTCTGATGGCGCAGTCACTGCTCGACCAGGGTCTGGTCGGAGCGAAGGCCCCGGGCCGCGCCTCCCGTGCCGAGCTGGAGTGGGTCGCCGAGGAGGGCGAGCGCGCCACCCGGCTGTTCATCCAGGCGAACCTCCGTCTGGTGGTCTCGATCGCCCGGAAGTACGGCCGTGCCCAGATGCCGATGCTGGACCTGATCCAGGAGGGCAACACCGGCCTGATCCGCGCCGTGGAGAAGTTCGACTACACCAAGGGATACAAGTTCTCGACCTACGCCACCTGGTGGGTGCGTCAGGCGATCACGCGTGGCATCGCGCAGCAGGCTCGCGTGGTGCGCCTGCCCGTCCACGTGGTCGAGGAGCTGAACCAGATCGGCGGAGCCCGCCGCGGGCTGGAGCGCAAGCTCGGTCGCGACCCGGAGCCCGCCGAGATCGCCGCCGAGCTCGGCATGGACCTGGAGCGGGTGCTCGACCTGATGGCCTGGGGCCGGGAGCACGTCAGCCTTGACGCCCCGGTCGATGAGGACGGCGACACCTCGCTCGGTGACCTGATGGCCCTCGAGTCCGGGCCGGGCCCCGACCTGGAGGTGCTCGACAGCGAGTCGCGCCGGCTTCTCGACGAGCTGGTGGACAAGCTCGATCCCCGCGCGGCCGACATCATCCGCTCGCGCTACGGGCTCTCCGACGGGCGTCAGCACAAGCTGGCCGACATCGGCGTCAAGCACGGGATCAGTGCGGAGCGCGTCCGCCAGCTCGAGCGCGAGGCCCTGCAGAAGCTGCGCCGCCTCGGCGATCCCGAGATCGCGGCCTGATCCGCCTCAGGAGCCGATGAGCTCCGCGACGACCTCCGCCACCCGCCGGCGGAGGTCGTCGAGATTTCCGGTGTTGTCGATCACGTGGGTGGCCGCGGCCAACCGCTGCTCCCGGTCGATCTGGGCCGACAGCCGGGACTCGGCCTCCTCCAGGCTCATCCCCCGGTCCTGGACCATCCGGTCGATCTGGACCTGACGGGGCACGTCGACCACGAGGACCGCCTCGAACGTCGTCTGCTGCCCGGTCTCGACCAGCAGCGGGATGTCGTGCACCACCAGAGCATCGGCCGGCGCGGCGGCGAGGAGCTCAGCCGACCGGGCTGCGACCCGCGGCCACACGATGCCCTCGAGGACCTGGCGCCGGGCCGGGTCGGCGAAGACCACGGCGCCCAGCGCCGGACGGTCGAGCGAGCCGTCGGCGGCCAGGATCTCGGGCCCGAACGCCGCGACCACCTCGGCCAGGCCGTCGGTGCCGACCGCGACCACGTCACGGGCGATCTGGTCGGAGTCGATGATCACCGCCCCGTGCTCGGCCAGCATCCGCCCCACCGTCGACTTGCCCGCGGCGATGCCGCCGGTCAGACCCACTCGCATGGGGAGCACCCTAGTGGCGGCTCACCCGCGGTCGGCGTCGAGCAGGCGTCGCAGCAACCGGTCCAGCTCGGCGCGGTCGGGCTCGGAGAGGACCGAGACGTAGTCGTCGGCCAGCTGGCGGCGGGCACCGTCCAAGGTCTCGTCGAGCGCGAGGCCCGCCTCGGTGATCGTCACCGTGACGGCCCGCCGGTCGTCGGGGTCGACCGACCGACTGACCAGACCCTTCGCCTCCAGGGCGTCGACCACCTCGGTCGCCGAGCGTGGCACGATCCCCAGCGCGTCAGCGACGGCGGAGAGCCGCAGGCCCGGGCGATGCCGGATCACCCGGAGTGCCCGCGCCTTCCCTGGACTCAGGTCGTACGGCGCGGTGAGATCGATGTAGCGCCAGCGCAGCCGCCGGGACGCGGCCATCAGCAGGTCGCCGGTGGTCTCGTGCTGCGTCGCGTTCACGGGAACAAGACTAACGAACCAGGTGTTAGCCTCATAGTGAGTTAACCTCAGCATTCTTGGAGGTGTGTGAGTGAGCACGATGCAGACTCTCGGCCCCGGTCACGGAGGCGGTCGACCGACCGCTGGCCCCGGTGACCGCGACGGCCGCAACCCGAACAACCGCCGCAAGGACCGCGCCCAGCTGAACGAGCATCCCGTTCAGCTCCGCCGGATCGGCGCCCTCTTCGCTCCCCACCGGCGCCAGCTGGCCGTCGTGATCGCCCTGATCGTGGTGAGCTCGGTGGTCTCGTTGACCCAGCCGTTCCTGGTCCGGCACATCATCGACGTCGCCCTGCCGCAGCAGGACCTGGCGCTGCTGACCTGGTGCGTGGTCGGCATGGTCGCCGCGTCCGTCGTCGCCGCCGGGCTCGGCGTGGGCCAGACCCTGATCTCGACCCGCGTCGGCCAACGGGTCATGCACCGCCTCCGCAGCGACCTCTTCACCCACCTGCAGCGGCAGAGCGTCGAGTTCTTCACCCGCACCCGGGGCGGCGAGGTCCAGTCACGGATGGTCAACGACATCGGTTCGATGCAGAGCGTCGTCACCAGTACGGCGACCTCGATCGCGGCCAACGTCACCGTCGTGATCGGGACGATCGTGGCGATGTTCGCCCTGAACTGGCAGCTCGCCCTGGTCTCCCTGGTCGTCCTTCCCCCGGCCGTGCTCACCACCCGCCAGGTGGCGCGGACCCGCTACAAGATCACCAACGAACGCCAGCGCCGCTTCGCCGACCTGCACGTCCAGGTCGAGGAGGGCCTCTCGGTGAGCGGCATCCTGCTGGCCAAGACGATGGGGGCCGGGCCGGCGCTCGCCTCCCGGTTCAGCGACACCTCCGAGGACCTGGTCGACCTGGAGGTGCGCAGCCAGCTGGCCGGACGCTGGCGGATGGCGACGATGCAGGTCATCTTCGCCGCCGTACCCGCCGCCCTGTACCTCGCCGCCGGCCTGCCCGCGACCCGCGACAGCGTCACGATCGGCACCCTGGTGGCGTTCATCTCGCTGCAGGGCTCCCTGTTCCGCCCGATGATGGGCCTGCTCAACGTCGGCGTCGACGTGACCGCCTCGCTGGCGCTGTTCAGCCGGATCTTCGAGTACCTCGACCTCCCGGTCGCGATCGACGACCCGGCCGACCCGGTCGACCTCTCGCACCCGCGGGGCCACCTGCGGTTCGAACACGTCTCGTTCGGCTTCGACCCGAACCGGCCGGTGCTCGCCGACGTCAGCCTGGACGTCCCCGCCGGATCCTCGCTCGCCCTCGTCGGTGCAACGGGGTCGGGCAAGACGACCCTGGCCGGTCTCGCCGCGCGGCTGCACGATCCCGACCACGGAGCCGTGACGCTGGACGGCGTCGACCTGCGGGACCTGCGGCTGGCCGATCTGGCCGCCGTGGTCGGCGTCGTCACCCAGGAGACCTACCTGCTGCACGCGACCGTGCGGGAAAACCTGCGCTACGCCAAGCCTGAGGCGAGCGACACCGAGATCGAGCAGGCCGCCCGGGCCGCCCAGATCCACGACCTGATCGCCGGCCTGCCCGACGGGTACGACACGGTGGTGGGTTCACGGGGCCATCGCTTCTCGGGCGGCGAGAAGCAGCGCCTGGCGATCGCTCGCACGTTGCTCCGCGACCCGCAGGTCCTCGTCCTGGACGAGGCCACGAGCGCGTTGGACACCAGCACCGAGCTCGAGGTGCAGCGGGCCCTGGACGAGCTGGCTCGAGGGCGCACGACCATCACGATCGCGCACCGCCTCTCCACGGTTCGCAACGCGGACCAGATCGCCGTGCTCGACCACGGCCGGGTGGTCGAGCTCGGCACCCACGAGGAGCTCCTGCTGGCCGGCGGCGCCTACGCCGACCTGGTCAGGGCGGGTCTGCCGGAGCCGGCGTCAGCCTGATCAGCGGACGCGGAGACAGGTGGCCGATCGCGCGGCGGTCGCTCCGGGAACCCCGCCACGGACGGCGACCCAGCGCACCCAGACCGCTGTCGACGTGGTCCGGAAGGCGAGCGACGGGCGCGCGACGGCGGCCCCTGCCCGCCGGAAGGCGGTGTCGCGAGGCAGCGTCCGACAGGCCCGGACCGGAGCGATCTCGAGCCGGTACGCGGTCGCGAACCTCACGGCTGCGGCCGTGGTCCGTACCTTGTCCCGCCGGGGCGATGTGGCCGACACCCGCTGCACCGCGCCGACGACGGGGACCGTGAAACGGACCACCGACGAGGTCGCCCCGAGGATCGGGCCGTGGTCCGCCCGGACTCGGAGCTCATAGCTGCGACCGGAGACCAGGTCCCCGGCCGACCAGCTCGGCTTCGCCACCGACCACTCCTTCGACGATCCCCGGGCGAGGTCACGCAGCGTCACCACGTAGCCCGTGGCATCGGCGACGGCCGGCCAGGCCAGGTTCGCCCGGCCACCGGCGTCGACCTGGGGGCCTGCCGGACGCGGGGCCGTCGGACGCGGTCCGGGGATCACCTCGACCTCGGCCGAGGTCAGCACGGCGGAGGTCGCCTCCCCCTTTCCGGGGCGGAGACGGAACTGGTACCGATGCCCGTCCGCCAGTCCCCCAGCGGCCCAGGTGCCGGCACCCACACCGAAGGCGATCGGGAACCTCTCCCACCGTCCGCCGGCGTTCAGGTCGCGCTGTTCCACCCAGATCTGGTTCACGCCCGGGACGTCTCCCCAGCGGAGCTCCGCCTTCCCGATGCCGGCCACCACCTGGAGGGCCGGGACCTGGGTCGGACCGTTGGCGACGACGGGCAGCATCCCCGACGGTCGCCCGATCCCGGCCCGGGCCAGTGCGTCGTCGACCACGCGGGCGATCTTGACCTCCCCGCTCGCCGCGGGATGGGTGCCGTCCCAGGTGTCCGCGGCGCGGTCGAGCCGGGCGAGCTCGGTCGTGACGACCCGAGAGTCGGGGGTGTCGAGCTCGTCGCTCAGCTCCAGCAGTCGTTGGTTGTACTCCGCCACGTGGTCGTACCAGGTCCCCGGCACCTGGACCAGGACCAGGTCGATGCCCGGCCGCTGCTGCCGGGCCGCGGCGATCTTCTGCCGCCAGACGTCGGCGAGCTCGTCCGGGCTGCGCTGCAGGAAGCCCAGGTCGTTCTGACCGATCAGCGCGACCACGACGTCGGGCGTGTAGTCGGTGACCAGGTCCGGCTCGTAGGTCGTGTTGGCCAGGTCGTAGGTCGGCCAGGTCAGGGCCTGCCCCCAGACCGCGCCCGAGTCGGAGTCGAAGTCGGGATCGGCATAGGCCAGGTCGTCCGGGAGGCCGGCGTCCCCGCCGGGGTCACTGAGCGGGTGCAGCCCGCGACGCGGCCCGACGAAGTCGACGTTCGAGCCCGCCTCACGCAGGTGCTCGGCCACGAAGTAGCGCCAGGTCCAGTCCCCGCTGGAGCCCTGGGTCATGGAGTCGCCGTAGATCAGGATCCTGAGCGGCGCGGTCGCGTCGGACCGGCTGACCGTGAGCGCGGGGGCGAGGAGACACAGCAGCGCCACCGCGAACCGCACCCACCTGCGCAACGAACCGTCCCTCTGGTCGAACGAACCCCAGAAGAGTAAAGGAATATACGATCAGTCGCAGGAGAATCGACTCCAGGTGCAACAAATGGTCCGAAGAGTGCCGGCACCTAGGCCGTTCGACCCAGCTCCCCCGTCACCGACGTCAGGTCGGCACAGGCGAAGCGCTTCCGGTAGGCCGCCGGACTCAGCCCGCGCGCCCGGAGGAAGTGGTGCCGCAAGGTGGCTGAGTTCCCGAACCCGACCTCGCCGGCGATCCGCTCGATCGGCACGTCGGTGGTCTCCAACATCTGCTCGGCCCGCAGGAGGCGCTGCCGCGTGATCCACGCGTGCGGCGTCGCCCCGGTCTCGGCCCGGAACCGCCGGGCGAAGGTGCGCGGCGACATCAGCGCCCGCTTCGCCAGGCCCGGCACGTCGAGCTCGTCGTGGAGGTTCTCCGCGATCCAGGCAAGCAGCGGACCGAAGGACTCGGTGGCCGTCTCCACCACGGGTCGGGAGATGAACTGCGCCTGTCCCCCGTCACGCTGCGGCGGAATCACCATCCGCCGGGCGATCTGAGCAGCAACGGCGGCGCCGTACTCCTGACGCCAGATGTGCAGGCTCGCGTCCAGCCCGGCCGCGGTCCCGGCACTGGTGACGATCTGTCCGGCATCGACGTAGAGCACCTCCGGCACCACCGTCGCCTCCGGGAACCGACGCTGCAGCTCGTCGGTGTGCTTCCAGTGCGTGGTGCACTCGATCCCCTCGAGCAGGCCCGCCTCACCGAGCGTGAAGGCGCCAGAGCAAAGCGTCATCAGCCGGGCGCCACGCTGGTGCGCCTCCTGCAGCGCGTCGGCCACTCCCGGCGGCAGCGGGTCGCCGTGACGGCCGTAGCTCAGTGCCGGCACGACCACCAGGTCGGCCTCGCGCAGCCGACCGAGGTCATGGGTCGCACCGACCGTGAATCCCATCGAGGTCGTCACCGGGCCGACCCTCGGAGCACAGACGGCGAAGTCGAGGACCGGGATGCCGTCGTCGCTGCGATCGAGCCCGAAGGCCTCGCACGCGACCCCGAACTCGAACGGGTTCAGGCCGTCGTAGACGAGCGTGGCGACGTTGGTGAGCATGGCACCACTGTAGGTGGCAGGAATTCATCGAACAATGGCTATCCTGCCAATGGCGGCAGGATCTTGCGGTGACGAGACTTACTGCCATGAACATCGTCGACCGCGTGATCCACCACCTGAACCGCCCGTTGCACGGCAACGGCCCGCGCCCCGCAGCGCACCAGCCCGACAGCTCCACCTGGGGCCTCTTCCGTTGAGACAGACACCAGCCTCTCCCCTGCGTCCAGCACAGAAATGCAGATCAGCCCCGGCCGAGGCCGGGGCTGATCTGTTGTTCAGGTCTGACTAGCTCAGTTGCCGGTCAGCTTCTCGCGCAGGGCCTGGAGAGCCTCGTCGCTCGCGAGCGAACCCGCGGTCTCGGTGGTCTCGCTGCTGTACGACGTACCCTCGGCAGCCTCGGCGTCGGCAGCCTTGGCGTCGGCCTGCTGCTTGACGTGAGCCTCCCAGCGAGCGTGAGCCTGAGCGTACTGCTCCTCCCACGCGGCCTTCTGGGTCTCGAAGCCCTCGAGCCACTCGCCGGTCTCCGGGTCGAAGCCCTCGGGGTAGATGTAGTTGCCCTGGTCGTCGTAGGTCGCGGCCATACCGTAGAGGGTCGGGTCGAACTCTTCGATGTCGCTCGCGGTGGCCGTCTCGTTGGCCTGCTTGAGGGACAGCGAGATCCGGCGACGCTCGAGGTCGATGTCGATGATCTTGACCATCGCGTCGTCGTTGACCTGGACGACCTGCTCCGGGATCTCCACGTGGCGCTCGGCCAGCTCGGAGATGTGGACCAGGCCCTCGATGCCCTCCTCGACGCGCACGAACGCACCGAACGGGACGAGCTTGGTGACCTTACCGGGAACGATCTGGCCGATCTGGTGGGTCCGGGCGAAGTGCTGCCACGGGTCCTCCTGCGTCGCCTTGAGCGACAGGGACACGCGCTCGCGGTCCATGTCGACGTCAAGAACCTCGACGGTGACCTCGTCACCGACGGCGACGACCTCGGACGGGTGGTCGATGTGCTTCCAGGAGAGCTCGGAGACGTGGACGAGACCGTCGACGCCACCCAGGTCCACGAACGCACCGAAGTTGACGATCGAGGACACGACACCCTTGCGGATCTGGCCCTTCTGGAGCTGGGTCAGGAAGCCGTGGCGAACCTCGGACTGGGTCTGCTCGAGCCAGGCACGGCGCGACAGGACCACGTTGTTGCGGTTCTTGTCGAGCTCGATGATCTTGGCCTCGAGCGTCTGACCGACGTAGGGCTGCAGGTCGCGGACGCGACGCATCTCCACCAGCGAGGCGGGCAGGAAGCCGCGCAGGCCGATGTCGATGATGAGACCGCCCTTGACGACCTCGATGACGGTGCCCTCGACGACGCCGTCCTCTTCCTTGACCTTCTCGATGGTGCCCCAGGCACGCTCGTACTGAGCGCGCTTCTTGGACAGGATCAGGCGACCTTCCTTGTCCTCCTTCTGGAGGACCAGGGCCTCGACCTCGTCGCCCACGGAAACGACCTCGTTGGGGTCGACGTCGTGCTTGATGGAGAGCTCGCGGGAGGGGATGACACCCTCGGTCTTGTAACCGATGTCGAGGAGGACCTCGTCCCGGTCGACCTTGACGATGGTCCCGGAGACCAGATCGCCGTCGTTGAAGTACTTGATCGTCGCGTCGATTGCCGCGAGGAAGTCGTCCTCGGACCCGATGTCGTTGATCGCCACCTGGGGGGCGTCGTAGTCCGGAAGAACAGAAAGAGTCGTCATGGAGTAGTAGGAACCTTGAGTGTTGGGTGAGCCTCCGAAGAAGCAGGACAGTCAAGAGTACGTCGCCCCCACCGCGAGAGTCCAACCGGGAGTGACCGACGTAACCCCGGGGTATCCCCATCGTTGGGGATGACAAGCGCCGGCACCCCGAGCCCGGCACAGCCCCGCCAGGAGCATTCATGTCACTTCGCCCCTCGATCGCTGCTGCGGTCGGCTTGAGCGCCTTCGCGCTCTCGAGCATCATCACGCCAGGTCTCGCCGAGGCCGCCGTCACGCCGGTCACGCCGACCCCCGCTCCCCCCGCGACGTCGACCCACACGGCGCTCGCCCAGGCCGACGTCCTCCAACTCAAGGCGCTCGCCTTCGGTCCGCTCTCCCTGCTCGACGCCGCCGTCGGGCAGGCCAAGGGAACCGTGGACAGCAACGGCGCCAAGGACAGCAAGGGCAACATCGTGAAGTCCAAGGCGTACGGCGCCTCGGTCTCGCTCAAGGTCGGCGGCGCCCCCGCCTACGCCCTGCAGACCGCGCCCGAGCCCGGCGACGCGCTGCCCAACTACGGCACCTCCGTCGACCTCACCGCGCTCTCCCCGGTGGCGTCGGTCAAGTTGATCGACACGATGGCCCACGCCGAGTGGAACGCCAAGGCCGCCTGCGCCCCGACCTCCTTGGTGCCGACCACGTCGAGTGCCGAGGTGGCCGGCCTGACCGTCCTCGGTGGCACGCTCCCGATCCCGGGCGCCCCGGCCCTCCCGTCGCTCCTCTCCCTCAACGGCACCGCCCACGTGGACGAGACGATCACCCAGGTCGAGGACACCACCACGGCCGATGACGACCGCAAGCTGGTCGCCACCACCAAGGGCACCGTCGCCGGCCTGGAGCTGCTCGGCGGCGCGATCAAGATCAGCGTCTCGAAGCAGCCCCAGCTCGTCGCCACCGCCACCGGCAAGCCCGGCGGCGCCTCGGTGACCTACACCTCGCCGGTCCTCACCGTCCAGGTGGCTGGCGCCCCCGCCCAGACCCTCAACGCCACCAACAGCTCGTTCAGCCTGGCGAACATCCCCGGTCTGAGCTCCCTGGTCGGCGTCGAGCTGAGCCTCGGCCAGCTCGGCGACGACAACAAGACGGTCAAGGCCGACGGCACCCACGCCGCCGCCGACGTCTCGCTGCTGCACGTGAAGATCAGCCTGGCCCCGGCCGTCGCCGGTGGCGTCACCGTCCTCGAGACCGACCTCGTCCGGCTGCAGTCCGAGGCCACCGTGGCCGCCGGCGGGATCAACTGCACCACCGACCCCGACGGTGACGGCCTGCCGACCGCCGTCGAGACCAGCCTGGGCCTGAAGCCCTACGACCCCGACACCGACGGGGACAAGCTCGCCGACGGCGCCGAGGACTACGACGGCGACGGGCTCACCAACCTCGCCGAGATCACCCGCGTTCCCCCGACCGACCCGAAGAAGTCGGACACCGACGGCGACGGGCTCAGCGACAAGCAGGAGGTCGTCGCCGGCACCGACCCGACGAACCCCCTCGACCCCGGCCTGACCCTCGACACCGACGGCGGCGGCACGCCCGACTGGTGGGAGATCAAGCTCGGCACCGACCGGACCAACAAGGCCGACGACGACCACGACTTCGACGGTGACGGCGTGCCCAACAACGCCGAGATCCAGGGCCAGCCGCCGACCGACCCGACCAAGGCCGACACCGACGGCGACGGCCTCTCGGACAAGATCGAGAAGTCGCTCGGGACCGACCCGACCAAGAAGGACACCGACGCCGACGGCATCGCCGACGGTGACGAGGACTTCGACGGCGACACCTTGGGCAACCTGGCCGAGATCAACGGCAAGCCGGCCACCGACCCGACCAAGAAGGACACCGACGGCGACGGCCTGCCCGACAACACCGAGTTCGCGATCGGCACCGACCCGCACGAGGTCGACTCCGACGGCGACGGGATGGACGACGGCAAGGAGGTGCGTTGGCACCTCGACCCGACCGACAACGACCAGGACAACCTGAACGGTTCGGACGGCGACGACGACTTCGACAAGGACGGCCTGAGCAACAAGGCCGAGGTCGACGCGGTCCCGCCGACCGACCCGCTGGACAAGAACTCCCCCGGGACGCCCCCGACCGGCCCGGTCGACACCGACGGTGACGGCCTGACCGACACCTACGAGGTGACCATCACCAGGACCGACCCGACCAAGAAGGACTCCGACAACGGCGGGGTCGACGACGGCAAGGAGGTCGCGAACGGGACCAACCCGCTCGACCCGACCGACGACGCCAACGTGGTCGACACGGACAAGGACGGTCTCAGCGACAAGACCGAGGCCCAGCTCGGCACCGACAAGACCAAGCCGGACACCGACAACGACGGCCTGACCGACTTCGAAGAGGTCACCACCTACAACACGAGTCCGAAGGTGAAGGACACCGACGGCGGCACGGTCAGCGACGGTGACGAGGTCAAGAAGACCCACACCAACCCGCTGCTCGGCTCCGACGACGTTCCGGCTCCCAACCAGGACCCCGACGGCGACGGACTCTCCAACGCCACCGAGGCGACCGTCGGGACGGACCCGGCCAAGGCCGACACCGACGGCGACGGCCTCAAGGACGGTGCCGAGCTCCTCACCCACCGGACCGACCCGCTCAACCCCGACAGTGACGCCGACGGCCTCACCGACGGTGCTGAGGTGAACACCCACCACTCCAACCCGGTCGCCTCCGACACCGACGGCGACAGCCTGAAGGACGGCGCCGAGGTCAAGACGTACCTGACCTCGCCGATCCGTCGCGACACCGACGCCGACGGTCTCACCGACGGCTCCGAGGTCAAGGGGTTCCGGATCGTCTCCAAGCTGCGGCTCAAGGGGACGAAGGCGAAGGACGGGAAGAAGGTGGTCTGGGTGGTCAAGACCAACCCGCGCAGCCGCGACACCGACGCCGACGGGCTCAGCGACCGCGCCGAGGTCATCGGCTCGTCCAACCGGTTCAAGGCACGGCCGAGCAACCCGCTCGTGGCCGACACCGACAAGGACGGCCTCAAGGACGGCCAGGAGGAGCTGCGTTACAACACCAACGCACTCAACTGGGACACCGACCGCGGGGGTGTGAGCGACGGGACCGAGATCCGTCGCGGCACCAACCCGCTGCGCAGCGCGAAGGCCACCCGGAAGGCCTGAGCGCACCTAGACCGCACCTTGGCGGGGCGGGGCAGGCGCGGATCCCAGTGATGGGGTCCGCGCCTGTTGCATCTCCGGCTGACTAGCCTGAACCCATGAGCGAGCCCGAGGGACCGATCGTCTACTCCGAACGACGGACGATCGACGAAGCAGCGTCTCGCCGGGCCAACGGGGCCGACTGGGACCGGTACGCCGACGAGTACCAGGCCACCCACGGCCCGTTCCTGGGTGACGTCGGTTTCGTCTGGGGGCCGGAAGGGTTCACCGAGGCCGAGGCCGGGATCCTCGGCTCGCTCGACGGACGAACCGTGCTCGAGCTGGGCTCCGGAGCCGGCCAGTGTTCCCGATGGGTCGCGACCCAGGGCGGCCACCCGGTGGGGCTCGATCTCTCCCACCGCCAGCTGCAGCACTCGCGCCGCCTGGACGCTGCCACCGGGATCCGGGTGCCGTCGGTGCGTGGCACCGCCACGGCACTCCCGTTCCGGTCGGCGTCGTTCGACGTCGTGTTCTGCTCGTTCGGCGCCCTGCAGTTCGTCGCCGACATCGAGGAGACCGTCCGTGACGTCGCCCGGGTCCTGCGCCCCGGGGGCCGCTTCGCCTTCTCGATCACCCACCCGACGCGGTGGATGTTCCCCGACGACCCCGGCGTCGAGGGGCTGACGGCGAGCCAGTCCTACTGGGACCGCACGCCCTACGTCGAGGTGGACGTGGAGACGAGCGAACCGTCCTACGTGGAGCACCACCGCACCCTGGGCGACTGGGTCGGCCTCCTGGCCGGCACCGGCTTCCGGATCACCGATCTGCTCGAGCCGGAGTGGCCCGAAGGACACGAACGCATCTGGGGCGGATGGAGCCGTGCCCGGGGCGTCATCGCCCCGGGCACGGCCATCTTCGGTGCGGACCTCGCAAGGTCCTAGCGTCTGATCAGACGGTCGTGAGCTCGCGCTCGTTGTCGCTGGTGTCCTGCTTGCGCGGCTTGCGCAGGACCACGATGCCCACGACGATCAGCACGATCCCGATGACCGGCGCGATCCACTTCATGAAGACGTCGAGGATCCAGAGCAGACGGATGTTGCCCTTGGCGTCATCGGCGTTCGCGGTGACCGTGTCAGCGGTGTAACGCAGGTCGGCGTCGAAGACGACGGTGCCGTCCGGCAGGCCGACGGCCTGCTTGACCGACTGGTCGATGTAGGCGCCGGTCTTGGGCTCCACCCAGAGAGTCTGGTGGCTCTCGTAGGTGCCCTGCGTCCCCTCGGAGATCTCAGCCGTCGTCTTCGGGACGTCGACGTCGAACTGGTAGGTCTCGACGCCCTGGATCTCCTTCGTGGCGACGTACGTGGCGGTGACCGTGGTCTGCAGCGTGCCGTCCCAGTACTGGTAGTCCTTCTTCTGGGTGTCGAAGGGGAACTTGGTCACCAGGCCCTCGTAGGGCTGGATCGCGTCCGGGTCCTTGATGTACTTCGCCTGGTCCTCGACCGGGTATCCGGTGGAGCGGTCCAGGGCGTACTTCTCGTCGCTGATGCTGACGATCCGCTCGTCACCCTCAGGGAAGATGACGTTCCCCTTCTTGTCGAGGCAGAACTCGGTCCCGGTGGCGACGCAGCCGAACTGCGACATCGCGACGACGTCGTTGGTCGAGGCCTCCGGGTCGGCCCGGGTCAGCGTCGCGTTGGTGACGTCGACGGCCGTGTCCGACTTGGCCAGCAGGCCCGAGCCGGTGCCGGTCAGATAGGTGAAGTTGTCCACACCGATCGGGATCCGATGCGCTGCATCGCTCCCCCAGAAGACCACGACTCCACTAGCAACAAGCGTGAACGCACCCAGCAACAGCGCCAGGCGTCCCCAAATAGCACGCATTACTTCACCCCTCCCAAGGCTCCATGAAACGCAGGAACCGTAGCAGCAGTTCCCCGTTCATTGTGCATCACATCACATTCCGATGCGATCACGACGGAATCCGCATGCCATAGTTCGCGCGTGTCCGAACCGCGTTCCACCACTGTGGAGACCCTCGACAAGGGCCAGCTGGTGCTGCTGACGGGGGTCGGTCTCATCGTCGCGCACCTCCTCTTCCGCGGCTGGGCGTCGCTGAACGGTTGGTTCTACACCGACGACCTGCACTTCCTCGCCGACTTCACCGATCGACCGCTCTCGTTCGCGTTGCTCTGGGAGCCGCACGACAGCCAGTTCATGCCGGGCGGACTGCTGGACGCCTGGCTGGTGGCGCACGCCGGGACCTACCAGTGGGCGGCGGCCGCGGTGTCGATGACGCTCTTCCAGCTGGTCGCCGACGTCGCCTGCCTGTGGATGCTGCTCAGCCTCTTCGGGCGACGTTGGTCGAGCATCGTGCTGCTCGGCTTCTATCTGTTCTGCACGATGACGCTGACCGCCTTCATGTGGTGGGCGGCGGGGCTGAACCAGGTCCCGACCCATGCGGCGTTCTTCGCCTGCGTGGCACTGCACGTGCGCTACCTGCGCACCGGCCGGGTGCGGTGGCTGGCGGCCGCGATGCTCGCGATCGTCATCGGTGAGTGCTTCTACGTGAAGGCGGCCCTCTTCGTCCTGCCGCTGGCCGTGCTGACGCTGGTCTGGTTCGTCCCGACCGGGAAGGGGTGGCTGCGCCGCGCTGCCCGGCTGCACGGTCGGGCGGCACTGGCCTATGCCGCACTCACGGTGGCCTTCGGGATCCTCTACGTCCGGCACGTGCCGAACCCGCTGAGCTCGGGCGACATCCACTGGGTCGATCTCGCCGAGGCGATGTTCGGCCGGTCCCTGTCCGCGGTGCTGCTCGGTGGTCCGTGGCACTGGACGTGGGCGGTCGACCCCGCCGGCCAGGTCGGCACGCCACCGGTGGTGTCGGCGCTGTGCTGGGTCCTGATCATCGGCGTGGTGGTCTGGCTGCGGGTGCGCCGTCGCGCGACGCTCTGGGCGATCGCGGTCGTGCTGCCCTACGTCGCCGTCACCTACTACCTCACCGCACGCGGCCGCGGCATGCTCGGTGGGTTCGTCGGCGTGGAGCTGCGCTACCTCGCCGACGCTGCGCCGGTCTTCACCCTGGCGGCCGGGCTGCTCGTCCTCCCGCTGATCGGCGCGACCCGCCAGCCGCTCGGTGCCAGCCAAGGCCCGCCGCTCCCCCGGACGCGAGGCGGCCGAATCGCGCTGACGGGTGTCGCCCTCCTCGCCGCGGCCGGCTGTGCCTGGTCGAACGCGACGTACGTCGTCGGCTGGCACGAGTTCCCCCAACGGAGCTACATGGCCCACGCCATCAGTGCCGCCGAACGGAGTCCGCTGCGGCTGCTCGACATCGCCGCCCCGGAATCGGTGTTCCCAGCGGTGGACCACCCATACAACCTGCCTGGGGAGTTCCTGCGGCCGCTGGGCGAACGGGCGCAGGTGCTGACCGCCGGCACCGACCTGCAGGTCCTGCGTGAGGACGGCCGTCCCGGCACCCTGATCACCGCCGCCGACGGCGCCGCGAGCACCCCGGGGCCGGTGGCCGGCTGCGGGCACCCGGTGAGCGGCACCGAGCTGGCCATCGACACCACGGGCTCGCCGCAGGACTTCTTCTGGCACGCCGTCGTCCGCTACCTCGCGAAGGCCGACGGCACGGTCTCGCTGACGATCGGCGACGACCACGTCGAGATGCCCGTGCTCGAGGGCGCCCACACCTACGTCTTCGACGGAAGCGGAGCCTTCGCTGGTGTCACCGCGACCGGGACGGCGGACAATGTCGTATGCATCGACGCCATCACCGTCGGTGACGTCGCAGCCCTGGAGGACCAATGACCAGCACGCCGACCGCCGTGAGTGGTCGACTCGCCCGCCCGAGCACCATCCCCGCGCTCGACACGATGCGCTTCCTCGGAGTGCTCGCCGTGATGGGTACCCACGTCGGGTTCCACGCCGGCATCTACACCAGCACCGGGGTGCTCGGCTTCCTCGCCAGCCGCCTCAGCGTCGGCGTGGCGATCTTCTTCGTGCTCTCCGGATTCCTGCTCTCCCGTGAGTGGCTGGTCCGAGCCTCCGCCGACCAGCCGGCCCCCTCGGCGCGGGAGTACTACCGCAAGCGTTTCTGGCGGATCTACCCCGCCTACCTCGTCGTCGCGCTGATCGTGCTCTCGGCCACCGCCGAGAACCGGGCTCGGTGGCCCGAGGGCTGGATCTCGACGTTGCTGATGGTCGACCCGTACACCACCAACGGTCTGCCCGAGGGATTCACCCAGACCTGGAGCCTGAGCACCGAGGTGGCGTTCTACGCCGTCCTGCCGCTGCTGATGTGGCTGTTGCTGGGTCTGTCCCGGAGCTTCTCCCCCACCCGGATCGTCGCGGTGCTGGCGGGCTGTGCGGTGCTCACCGTGGCGTGGCTCGGGTTCATCGGCGGTCAGCTGTCGCTGGACGGTGTCCCGGTGTACGAGTGGTTGCCGGCGTACCTGTCCTGGTTCGCCGCGGGGATCGGGCTGGCCGTGCTGCACACCGCCCCCGAGGTCTTCCCCCGCACCACCGCCCTGGTGCGCTCCCTGGCCGCCAGCCCCGGCGTGTGCGGGGTGCTGGCGCTGGTGTTCCTGCTGATCTCCAGCACGCCGGTGGCGGGTCCGTGGCTGCTGGAGCCGATGACCCGCGACGAGGAGATCACGCGCCACGTGCTGTTCCTCGCCGTCGGCGTGCTGCTGATCATCCCGGCGGCGTTCAACGACTCGGGTGAGTCGGCCTGGATCCGGATGCTCGCGCACCCGGTCGGACGGCACGTCGGACACATCTCCTACAGCGTGTTCCTGACCCACATGGCCGTGATCCAGGTGATCGCCCACGTCTTCGACTACCCGCTGTTCGGCGGGAACTTCGTGCCGTTGTTCGCGCTCACCCTGGTGGTCTCGATCCTCGTCTCCGAGGTCCTCTACTACGCGGTCGAGCGCCCCTTCACCCGCTTGGGTCGCCGCCAGAGGACCGCGCCGACGGTCACCCCGAGCGCGGCCACCGTCAGGTAGGACGGCCACCCCCAGTCGCCGGCCCAGCCGTTGACCGACAACCACGGCCGCAGGGCGTAGCCGAGTCCGACGGCACCGATCAGCGCGGTGATCGCAGCGAACGCCGGCTCGTCGGCCCGGTAGCGGGCCATCAGGGCCGTGCCGCCCATGGTCACGGCGACCAGGGCCACCCCCAGCCAGCCGGTCATCAGGCCGGCGGCGAGCAGCGCTGCCCCGATCAACGCCACCCGGCTCGGGCGTTCGGACAACCCGGCCATCGACTCACCGCCCCAGCGGCGACGCAGCGCGGCCAACCAGACCAGGCCGAGCCCGATCAGGCCACCGAGCAGGACCAGGCGGTACGTCGGGTCGGGCGCGTACCGGACGGTGATCGGGTCCTCGCCCTCGCTCAGCCAGCCCTGGCGCCACCCGTCCAACGTGACCGGGGTGGCAGCGGCGCCCGCCTGCGTGGCCCGCCAGCCGGCGTTGGTGTTCTCCCGCTGGTCGGCGATCGCGACGCCGGAACCGAAGTCGCTGAGCGTCCGGGTCACCTTGTCGGGGTCGGTCCGGGTGATGGTGCCGGCTGAGCTCGCCGCGATCGCGGAGTCGCTGCGCTGCAGCAGCAGTCGAACGGGGGTGAGGGCGTCGGTCGCGTCCACGGCCACGGTCTGGGTCCCCGGGTGGAGGTCGACGGGACCGCACAGGGTGGCGGGCACGGCCTTCATCGCCGCCAGGTCGGCCGGAGCGGCGACGAGGCGGGTCTGGACCCGTCGGCTGCCGACGCTGACCGTCGGCCCGGAGCCGCAGCCCCAGTCCCGGACCTGCGTGGACGGGGCGAGCAGCCGTCCGGGGAGCCCGCGGAGGCGGAGCCGGCTGATCCCGATCGGGAGGTCGTGCCACGTCCCGGCCTCGTCGGACCACATCGCGGTCCGCGCCTCCGAGACGGTGATCAGCAGCTGGTCGGTGACGATCGGGGTGGTCAGCTTCACGAATCCGGAGGCGTCGAGCCGGACGATCCTGCTCCCTCCGGGCCAGGTCAGCGTGAGCTCGGTCGGTGCGCTGGCCGGCGCCGTGGCGACGACCTTCGCCGTGACCGCCGTGATCGGGCGGGCCTCGAGCCAGTGCATCTCGATCGAGGGCGCGGTGTCCTCGGCGTCGGCGATCCAGGTGGTCCCGTTCTGGCCGTCGAGCGCGGCGATCACCGAGGCACGCGTGTCCGGGACACCGGCCGACGAGGCGGTCGCACCGGTCAGGTAGTCCTGCGTCAGCAACGCGTCGATGGCCGCGCCCGGGCGCGCTCGGACCAGCAGGTCGCCCTGCCAGGTCGACGCGGTCGGCAGGGTGAGCACCCGTTCGAACCCGGCGGGCTCCTCGGCGGGACGCGCCCGCTCGGCGAGACAGGAGACCGAGTCCCGGATGTCGACGCAGCCGGCGCGCGCGTCCGTCAGTGCGCGGAGCAGGATCGCGTCCGGCGGGAGCTGGTCGTCCAGGGTGGGCAGCACCAGCTGGCGGCGTACGGCGACTCCGTCGACGGCGACCTCGGCGAGCGCGATCTGCTCCCCGTCGAGGCCCTCGACCCGGAGCCAGTCGGTGGTGCCGTCGGGCAGCTCGAGGGTGGTGCTCGCCCCGGGCGTCACCGCCACCCAGGGTCCGGTCCCTCCGGCGGTGCGGACGCGGACCTGGACCGCGGTCGCGGGCAGGGCGGTGCGGTCGCTCACCGTGACCTTGACGGTGCTCGCGGGGATCTTCCGGCCGAGCTCGAGCCGCCACCACGGTGCGCCTCCGGCGCCGACCCCGGAGACCCAGGCCGTGGCCGGGTCACCGTCGAGGGCGGCCAACGGCAGGTCGCCCGGGACGGCACCGCCGAACGCGTTGGCGTCCGACATCGACGACGAGGCGGTCACCGACTCCGCCCCCGTCAGTCGGGTCGTCGTACGCCACCGGTCGTCGGTGATCTCGTACCCCTGGACCCGGTTCCCGGTCCGGCGTACGTCGCCGGGCGAGCGCACCGCCGAGGCTGCGTCGTGGACGCGGCCGAAGGTCTGCTCCCGGTCCAGCATGCCGTCGGTCAGGAGGACGGGGCCGGTCGGGATCTTCGCCGCCTGCTTGCTGTTCGCGCCGGAGTCGAGGTCGCTGGCGAGCACCGTCGGCTGGTCGCCGATCAGGCCGGCGTCGGTGAGGTCGAGCAGGTCCTCGGGACCTCCGACCACGACGGGCGCAGCGGCGGTGGAGACCGACCGGGAAGCGTCGGCGCCGTCGACGGCGTAGATCTCCAGCGCGGGCCGGTGCCGCTGCCATCCGCCGTCGGGGAGCAGCCGGCCCTGGTCGGTGGCGAGCACCGGGTCACCGCCGACGTCGGGCCCGAAGCTCTGCACCAGCCTCAGGCCGGGCGAGCCGGTGAGGGCCTGTCGGACGAGGGCGTCGGCGGGAGCCTCGACGGACAGGGCGAGGTCGTTGCGCACCACGAGCAGGCCGACGCCCGCGCGACGCAGGTAGCGCGCCAGCCCGGCCGAGGGCTCACCCTGGGCGAGCCGGTCCTCGATCGCGTTCAGCATTCGGATGTTGCCGGCCGGAGCCAGCGGGACGGCACCACGGACGGCCCAGGAGTCGGCGTCGAGGTACTGCATCGGCTCGTCGTCGGGCGAGCCCCACAGGTAGTGACCGAAGGAGGAGCCGGGAAGGAGCAGGGCGACACCGCGGTCCTGCCGGTCGACCCAGTCGACGGCCTGCGACCAGTACCCGGGGGTGGAGAGCACCGGCGAGGTGGGGGTCATCCGGCCCGCCCAGGCAGGCAGGGCCCCGGCGAAGACCACGAGGCAGGCCAGTCCTGCGATGGCGGCGCCCGGTCGCCACTGCACGGTCCTGCTCCCGAACCGGGCCTCGACCCGGTGCCGGGCGTGGACGGCGACGTCGACCGCCCAGGCGAAGCCGATGATCAGCGGCAGCCGGATGATCGGATCGAACTTGTGCAGGTTGCGGATCGGAGCCAGTGCGGCGTCGAGCGAGTCGTTGATCGATCCGGCGAACCACCCGCTCACGGCCCCCTGGTGCCCCAGCGAGGTGAGCACGAGGCCCACCAGGACGCTGCTGATCAGGAAGACGCGGTGCGGCTGGCCCCGGTGGGCGATGCCGATCAGACCGAGCCCGATCACCACGGCGAAGTCGAGGGCGAGGAAGCCGGTCGTGAGCAGCTCGCGTCCCGCCTGCCAGCTGCCGTCGAGGTAGGGCACCCAGTGCGTGGTGCCCCGCAGTGCGTCGGCGGCGTTGTTGGCGAACGTGGTGGTGTCGGCACTCTCGATGAAGTCGAGGAACGGCGGTGAGTACGCACCCAGCAGGAGCAGCGGGCCGGCCCACCAGAGCGTGCCGAGCACCGTCGCCAACACCCACCACCCGAACAGCGACCAGCGTCGACGGCCGCCGGTGCGGGTCAGGAGCCAGACCACGCCGAGCGGCAGCACGGCGGCGGTCGCGACGGCGTTGATCCCGCCGGCCATCGAGACGGCAACGCCGGCGAGGATCCCGGCCCGTCGCGGCGAGGTCCCTTCGCGGGAACCGAGCACCAGCGGAAGCAGCACCCACGGCGCCATCGCGATCGTCCAGGCCTCGCTGGAGATCGGGCCGATCTTGGTCAGCAGCGCGGGCGAGAGGGCGTAGGCGAACCCGGCCACGATGACGGCGAGGTCGCTGCGCACCCCGAGGGCACGAGCCACCTTGGCGGTGCCGACGAACGCGGCCGACAGCACCAGCCCGAACCAGAGTCGTTGGATGATCCAGGCCGGGATGCCGAGCACGTTGCCGAGGACGAAGAACGGTCCGGTCGGCCAGAGGTAGCCGTAGGACTGGTCCTGGACCTGGCCGAACGACGCCGTCGGATCCCACAGGTGCAGAGCACGGGCGAGGAACTCGGCGGGGGTCACGGCCAGGTCGAACTTGGTGTCGGCCACCATGAATCCGGGCACCTGGATGAAGGCGATGCCCACCAGGAGGGCGACGCCGGCGATCAACCGGAGCCGGAAGCGGCCCGGGGTCTCGTCGTGCACCGGCGCACCATACCCGACGCCCGGGCGGCTCCGCGTATGTGCGACAACTCACATCGTCCCGTACGCTGTGGTAATGGGTCTCTGGGGAGGGACGACCATGTCAGGCATTTCAGGCCGGCATGTCGTGATGACGTCGTGGCGGGATTCGGGCAACCCTGAAGGTGGTGGCGCCGAGCTCTATCTGACGCGCATCGCCGAAGGGCTGCGCGACGAGGGAGCGCGGGTCACCATCGTGACCGCCGCCTATGAGGGCGCCCCCGAGCGCGAGGTGGTCGACGGGATCACCTACCGCCGCCGCGGGGCCAAGTTCTCCGTCTACCTGTTCGCCATGCTCTCCCTGCTGACGGCTCGACTGCCCGGCGGGATCGGCAGGTTCGACATCGTGGTCGACGTGCAGAACGGTCTGCCGTTCTTCACCCGCATGGTCACCCGCAAGCCGGTGGTGGTCCTCGTGCACCACCTGCACCGCGAGCAGTGGCCGGTCGTGTACCCGGGACGGATGGGGCAGATCGGCTGGTGGATCGAGTCCTGGTTCGCGCCGCGGCTCTACCGGCACTGCCACTACGTGACCGTCTCCGAGGCGACGAAGGTCGAGCTGGTCGCCCTGGGGATCGAGGGTGAGCGGATCGACGTGGTGCACAACGGCACCGACTCCGCCGTCGAGACGCCGCCGGAGCTGTCCGCGCACCCGAGCATCTGCGTGGTCGGACGACTCGTCCCGCACAAGCGGGTCGAGCTCGCGATCGACGCCGTCGCCGAGCTGCTCCCCGACATGCCTGACCTGCGGCTGACCGTGGTCGGGTCGGGGTGGTGGGACAAGGAGCTCGACGCCTACGCCGCCCGCAGCAGCGCCTCGCACGCGGTCGAGTTCACCGGCTTCGTCGAGGACGACGTGCGCGCCTCGATCTACGAGCGTTCCTGGGTGATGGCGCTGCCGTCCCTCAAGGAGGGGTGGGGACTGGTGGTCTCCGAGGCCGCCCGGTTCGGCACCCCGACGGTGGCCTTCCGCGCCGCCGGCGGCACCCAGGAGTCGGTGGCGCACGGCGTCTCCGGCCTGCTCGCCGAGGACTACGCCGAGTTCGTCGACTACCTCCGTCTGGTGCTGACCGACGACGTCGAGCGCAAGGAGCTCTCCCAGGGCGCCGTGGCCCATGCCGGCGAGTACACCTGGGGACGCTCCGTCGCCGCGTTCACGACGGTGCTGAGCAACCAGCTCCGCTGACTCCACCGAGTCCGAAATGACAGAAGTCCCCGCCCCGAAGGGCGAGGACTTCTGCTGTTGAGTGCCGTTGCGGAACTCTCAGCGGGTGGAACCGTAGACGGGCGTCGTCGCCTGAGAAACGTTGCCCACGTTGGCTCCGGGCGTCTCCACCGAGTTGTTCACCACGCCGACGACCGTAGCCGTGGCAATGGCGCCACCAGCGATCACGCTGGCAGCCGTTGCAAAGAAACTGAAACCAAACACAGGGTTCTCCCTCCCAATATCCCTACCAGCCTAGCAGCGCGAAGGCGTTGTGTGGCTATCGTCACAACTTCGTCGGAGCGCGCCCGCGGATCCTGCGGTAGACCCAGGTCGATGGACCGGCCAGCAGCGCCAGCAGCGCCGCGATCCAGGCAGCGCCCTGGGCGACTCGGCGCAGGGCCGAGACCTCGGCCACCACGACCGTGCCGTCCAAGCGAGTGACGGTGATGGACTCCTGGGTGAGGACCACGGTCCCCGCCACCTCGACGGCGCGGGTACCGCCCAGCGCCTCCGCCTCGACGACGACCCAACCGATCCCCTCCGCACGCAACGCCGCAGCCCGCGCCGCCGGCGTCGGTAGCGCGAGCGCCGCCCGGGTCGACCGCACTCTCGGGTCCTCCCCGGGCACGACGAGGTCGTCGACGATCAGGTCGTCGTCGATCACCGTGGGGACGCGGAGCAGTCGACCCATCGGGTCGATCACGGGCCTGAAGCCGTTCCACGACGGGGCCCGGTAGTTCGCGGCCGGCAGCACGATCGCGTCGCCGTGGTCGGTCCCGACCACGGCCCGTGCCGCCAACCAGGAGGCGGGGTAGGGCACCGGCTCCAACTGTCGTCCCAGCCCCCAGGCCGCATCGGGCATCAACGCGACCGGCACCAGGACCAGCGCGACCAGCGAGGGCAGCCGTGCCGGACGAGGCAGGACGTCGAGCAGCCGCTCGCTGCCACGGGCGGCGAGGCCGACGAGGAGCGGCAACGCCAGGGCCAACGACCGGCTGCCGTCGCGGAAGAGACCGACGCCCGGGACCACCTCGGCGATCGCGGCGAGCGCCTGCGGAGCCGCAGCGCTGAGGATCGCCAGCCCGATGCCCACGTCCCAGAGCAGCAGGTGGGCGATCATCTGCCGCCGGCCGAGGCTCTCGGCCCACCGGCGGGCCCCGAGCACGGTGAGCAGGATCAGGAAGGCGAGGCCGCACCAGGCGGCCAGGGTCTCCCGGGAGTCGGGCACCACGGTGGTGTTCCAGATCCCACCGAGGGTGAGCACCGACAGCGGCGCCGGGAGCGCGTCACCCCCGGTGCGGAAGAGCTCGAAACCGGATCGGTCCGTCGCCGCGACACCGTGGGCCAGTCCGGCCACGATCCACGGCGCGTTCAGGGCGAGGACGACCGCGACCACGGTCGCGAGGCGCCGTACCGACGGGCGGGCTGCCGCCACCGTGACCAGCAGGGTCAGGGCGCTGACGATGCCGGCGTTCGCGCTCAGGCTTCCCGCGGCCAGGACCGGGACGACCCACCACTCCCAGCGGCGGCCGGCGCCGAGCCGGCGTCCGGCCAGCGCCAGCCACGGGACCGCGGCGTAGCCGAGCAGGATCGGCCAGTGGCCGATTCCCAGGCGTTCCGCCACGAACGGGCTCCAGACCGCCACGCTCGCGGCGACCAGCCGCCCGCTGAGTCGACCTCCGACCAGGGCGGCCGCACCGGCACCGGCACCGATCAGGGCGGCGAGCAGGACGAGGATCGCCAGCCAGTGCCCGCCGAGCACCTCGTCGAGCGCCGCGACGACGGCGTCCGACGGCACCGCGCGGGGCAGCGCGCTCCCCCAGCCCAGCACGTCGGCGCGCCCCAGAGTGAGGTCGGGGACCCACACCATGTCGCGAACCAGCAGGTAGCCGGGGCCGAGCGCGGGGCCGAGCATCAGCACGGCGAGGGCGGCGCTCCAGAGCGTCGGGGCCCAGGCACGCCAGTCGCGGAACGCGCTGCGCCCGACCGGTCCGCTCGATGCCTCCACGCAGCGCACTGTAGCCAGAGCGCGGCTTGGAGTGGGCGGCGTCGCCCGGGGTGAGCTGTGTCATAGGCTCGTCCACCGTGACGATCACCCGAGTCGAGCCGAGCCGGTTGCGGCGCCTGATGGAGAGCGGCGGCATCATCGCCGTCGCCGTGGTCGTGATGAACCTGTCGACCTACGGGTTCCAGATGGTCGCCGCCCGTCTGGTCGGCCCGACCGCTTACGGCAGCATCGCCAGTCTGCTGGCGATCCAGTTCGTCTGCTCGGTGCTGGCGCTCGGGCTGCAGACCACCGCCGCACGCCGGATCGCCGCCTCCCCCGAGGGTGTCGGCGACGTCGAGCACGGGATCCTGACGCTGGGGTGGCGCAGCTCGCTGGCCCTGGCGCTGGTGCTGCTGGCCGCCTCGCCGCTGATCGAGCACCTGCTCCAGCTGCAGAGCGTGATCCCGGCGATCCTTCTCGCCGTCGGCACGTTCCCGATGAACATGATGGGTGCCCAGGCCGGAGTGCTGCAGGGTGAGCGCCGGTGGCGAGCCCTCGCGGCCGTCTACCTGGCCGCCGGCGTCCCCCGGCTCGTGATCGGCGCCGTCGCGCTGAGCATCCGGCCGACCGAGGGCGCAGCGATGGCCGCGGTCGCGCTGGGCTGGATCGCCCCCTGCGTGGTCGGCTGGTGGTACCTCACCCGGGGCAGCGAGGCCCGCGCGCGTCGCACCGGCCGCCCGGTCGCGCTCCGCACGCTGACGGTCGAGGTCGCCCACGCCTCGTTCGCCCTGCTGGCCTTCTTCGCCCTGTGCAACGTCGACATCGTGATGTCGCGCCACATCCTGACGCCGCACGAGTCCGGCCTGTACGCCGGTGGTCTGATCCTGACCAAGGCGGTGCTGTTCCTACCGCAGTTCGTCTCGATCATCGCCTTCCCCGCGATGTCGACGCCTCGCCAGCGCCGCACGGTGATGCTGCGTTCCCTGGCCATGATCGGCGTGGTCGGCGTCGGCTGCGTCCTGGGCGCGATCGTCCTGGACGACCTGGCGATGATCTTCGTCGGCGGGTCCGCCTACGAGGCGATCAAGCCCTACCTGTGGCAGTTCGCCCTGCTCGGCACGTTCCTGGCGGCCCTGCAGCTGCTGGTCTACTCGGTCCTGGCCCGGCAGAGCCGTCGGTCGTCGTGGCTGCTGTGGGGCGCGGTGGTCTTCGTCGTGGTGGTCGGCTGGTGGGGAGTGTCGACGATGTCGCAGCTGCTCACCCTGATGACCGTCACCGATGCCGTGCTGTTCGGCCTGTTGTTCGGCTTCAGCCTGTGGACGATGCGCGGCGACCGGACGATGGAGGACCCCGACGACTCAGTGGGCGGCGTCGTGCCAGCTGCGGCCGGTGCCGACGCTGACGTCGAGCGGGACGCGTAGGTCGGCCGCACCGCCCATCTCCCGGCGGACCAGCTGCTCGAGCTGCTCCCGCTCCCCCGCGGCGACCTCGAGGACGAGCTCGTCGTGGACCTGGAGCAGCAGTCGCGAACGCAGCCCCTCGGCCTCGATGGCCGCCTGGGTGCGGAGCATCGCGACCTTGATCAGGTCAGCGGCCGAGCCCTGGATCGGCGCGTTGAGCGCCATCCGCTCGGCCATCTCGCGGCGCTGACGGTTGTCGCTGGTCAGCTCGGGCAGGTAGCGACGGCGCCCCATGATCGTCTCGGTGAAGCCGGAACGTCGGGCCTCGTCGACCACGGAGGCGAGGTAGTCGCGCACCCCACCGAAGGTGAGGAAGTAGTCGTCCATCAGCCCGCGGGCCTCGGACGGCTCGATCCCCAGCTGCTGGGAGAGCCCGAACGCCGACAGGCCGTAGGCCAGGCCGTAGTTCATCGCCTTGATCTTCGCCCGCTGCTCCGTGGAGACCTCGACGTCGTCCGGGACGCCGAAGACCCGGCGGGCGGTGATGGTGTGGAAGTCCTGACCGGAGCGGAACGCCTCGATCAGCTGCTCGTCACCCGAGAGGTGGGCCATGATCCGCATCTCGATCTGGCTGTAGTCGGCGGTCATCAAGGACTCGAAGTCCTCACCGGCCGCTGAACCCACGACGAAGCCGGCCCGGATCCGCCGGCCCTCCTCGGTCCGCACCGGGATGTTCTGCAGGTTGGGCTCGGTGCTGGACAGCCGCCCGGTCGCGGCGATCGTCTGGTTGAAGGTGGTGTGGATCCGACCGTCCGGCTGCACCGTCTTGAGCAGTCCCTCGATGGTGACCCGGAGCTTGCCGGCCTCGCGGTGGCGCAGCAGGTGCAGCATGAACGGGTGCTCGGTGGCCTCGTAGAGCCACTGCAACGCGTCGGCGTCGGTGGTGTACCCGGTCTTGGTCTTCTTGGTCTTGGGCATGTCGAGCTCGTCGAAGAGGACCACCTGCAGCTGCTTGGGCGAACCGAGGTTGATCTCCTTGCCGATCACGTCGTACGCCGCCTCGGCGGCGGTCCGGACCTCGCCCGCGAAGTGCGTCTGGAGCTCCTCGAGGTAGTCGGCGTCGACCGCGATGCCGGTGCGCTCGACCTGCGCCAGCAGGTGGAGCAACGGCTGCTCGATGTCGGTCAGCAGCGCGGTGCCGCCGGCTCGCTCGACCTCACCGGCCAACGCGTCGGCCAGATCGAGGACGGCGCGGGCGTGCACCATCGCCGCCTGCGCCTCGTCCGTGCCCGGCTCGTCGAAGAGGGCCCCCTGGTCGGGGGTCTCGTCGCGGCGCAGCTCCCGCTTGAGGTAGCGCAGGCTGAGGTCGCCGAGGTCGTAGGAACGCTGGTCCGGGGCCACCAGGTACGCCGCCAGCGCGGTGTCGGTCTGCAGCCCGGCGAGCGGCCACTCCCCCTGGCCCCACAGCGCCAGCAGCGGGCCCTTGGCGTCGTGCAGCACCTTGGGCCGGGTGGCGTCGGCGAGCCACGCGCCGAGGGCCTCGAGGTCCTCCGCACCGAGGTCGGCGAGCGGCAGGTATCCGGCCGTCTCGGCCGACGCGAGCGCGATCCCCTCGACCGACCCGGTGCCGGCACCCCAGGCGCCACGCAGGTGCAGCGCGACCGGAGCGGTGCCGAGATCGGCGAGGAAGCCACCGACCTCGCCGGCGGCCAGGGTGGCGCCGTTGACCTCGAACCCTTCCGCGGCACCGGCGGGCTCCTCCGCACTTCCGCCACCGACGACGTCGAGGATCCGGGTGCGGAGCTCGCCGCGGAACTCCATCTCGTCGAGGAACTCCAGGGCACCGGCCCGGTCCCACTCGGTCCGCGCCATCTCGGTCGGGCCGAGCGCGAGCGGCAGGTCGCGGACCAGCGCGTTGAGCCGACGGTTGCGCAGCACGTCGCCCAGGTGGGCGCGCAGGGACTCGCCGGCCTTGCCGGTGACCTGGTCGACGTGGGTGATCAGGTTCTCCAGGCCGTCGAAGGTCGAGATCCACTTCGCCGCCGTCTTGGGACCCACCCCGGGGACACCGGGGAGGTTGTCACTGTCCTCGCCGACGAGGGCGGCCAGCTCGGGGTAGCGCGCCGGCGGGACGCCGTACTTCTCCTCGACCGCGGTCGGAGTCATCCGAGCGAGGTCGGAGACACCGCGCATGGGGTAGAGCACCGTGGAGTTCTCGGTGACCAGCTGCAGGCTGTCCCGGTCACCGGTGAGGACGAGCACCTCCATGCCGGCGTCCAGCGCCTGGGTGGTGAGGGTCGCGATGATGTCGTCAGCCTCGAAGCCGTCGACCTTGAGGAACGGGATCCGCCACGACTCCAGCAGCCGCTCGATCAGCGGCAGCTGGGACTTGAACTCGTCGGGGGTCTTGTTCCGCTTGGCCTTGTACTCGCCGTACTCCGCGAGCCGGAAGGTCTGCCGGGAGACGTCGAAGGCGACGGCGACGTGGGTCGGCTTCTCGTCGCGCAGCACGTTGGTGAGCATCGAGGTGAATCCGTAGACCGCGTTCGTGTTCTGACCGGTCGCGGTGGTGAAGTTCTCCACCGGGAGGGCGAAGAACGCCCGGTACGCCAGCGAGTGGCCGTCGAGGAGCAGGAGGCGGGGGCGCACATCAGACACCCCGAAAGCCTAGCGTTGACCGCCGACAGGAGAATGGGCCCATGACCCAGCCCTCGGCCGACCACCCGACCGCGAACCTCTCGATCGAGGAGTTCCTCGCCGCTCTCCCCGAGGGCGCCGGTCGCCTGAACGAGAAGATGGGGGTGGAGATCCTCGAGATCTCCCCCGAGCGCGTCGTCGCCACGATGCCGGTCGAGGGCAACACCCAGCCCTACGGCCTGCTGCACGGCGGCGCCTCGGTGGTCCTCGCCGAGACGCTCGGCTCGATCGGCTCCGGCCTGCACGGGATGACGCTCGGCAAGATCGCCGTCGGGGTCGACATCAACGCGACGCACCACCGTTCGGCCACCGCGGGGATCGTGACGGGAGTCGCGACCGCGATCCACCTCGGTCGTTCCTCGGCCGCCTACGAGGTCGTGATCAGCAACGAGCAGGGCAAGCGGATCTGCACCTCGCGGATCACCTGCGCCCTGATCGACCGGGGCTAGCCGGCGTTCTGCGCCCGGCGGACCCGCCGGGCCGCAAGTACCCGCTGCGGGCGGTAGCCCGGAACCCGCTGGCTGACCGGGATCTGCTCGGTGAGCCGGTCGCGGACGACCTGCGCCGCCCCGATCCGGTACGTCGCCGTCCCGCTGAGGCCCAGCCGCGCGAACCAACGGTTCGCGTCGCGGGAGCCGGTGGTGGCGGCACCGCAGATGTGCCCGATCCCGTTCTCCTCCGCCCAGGTGACCCCGGCGTCGACCAGGGCGTGCCCGATCCCCTTGCGCCGGAAGCCCGGGATCACGTACGGCGCGGTGACCAGGACGGCGGGGGTCAGGTTGATCGCGGAGACCGTGATGATCTGGAGGTGGACGGCACCGACGGCCCGGCCGTCGTACTCGGCCACCACCAGTCGCTTGGTGTCCGAGCCCGCCATCGCGGCCAGGACGGCCTCCATGTCGCTGACGTGATCGGTCCGCTCACCCCGCCGCATCATGTCGGCCCACATCCCGGCGAGGAAGCCCGCATCCGCCGAGGTCGCCTCTCTCAAGGTCACCGCCGAGCGCATCGCGCGGGAATTCATCGGTACTTACCCTCCCAGGTAGGCCTTGGTGATCTCCGGATCGTTGCGGAGATCCTTGGCCGCGCCGGTCAGTTTAAGCCGACCGGACTCCAGGACGTACGCGCGGTCCGCGATGCTGAGCGCGGCACGGGCGTTCTGCTCCACCACGAGCACCGTCGTGCCGGACTCCCGGATCCGCCGGATGGTGGCGAAGATCAGGTCGACCAGCACCGGCGCCAGACCCATCGACGGCTCGTCGAGGAGCAGCAGCTTCGGTCGGGTCATCTGCGCCCGAGCGACGGCGAGCATCTGCTGCTCGCCCCCGGACAGGGTGCCCGCCTTCTGGTTGAGCCGCTCGCGCAGGCGAGGGAAGAGCTCGAGCATCGCCTCCATGTCGGAGGCGATCTCCGCCTTGTCGTCACGCAGGAAGGCACCGAGGTCGAGGTTCTCGGCCACCGTCATCCGCGGGAAGATCCGGCGCCCCTCGGGCGACTGGGCGATCCCGAGGGTGACGATCTTCTCGGCCGGAACGCCGTCGATCCGCTTCCCCTCGAAGCTGATGTGCCCCCTCTTGGGACGCAGCAGGCCCGAGATGGTGCGCAGGGTCGTGGACTTGCCGGCACCGTTGGCCCCGATCAGGGTCACGATCTCGCGCTCGTTGACCTCCATCGAGAGGCCCTTCACCGCAGCGATGTTGCCGTAGGAGACGTGGACGTCTTCGAGTTGCAGCATGGTTGGTCTCTCAGTCACTCGTCGTCGGCGATGGTGATGTGGTCGTCCCCGGCTGCCGAACCGAGGTAGGCCTCGACCACCCGCGGGTTGGTCCGGACCTCCTCCGGCGTGCCTTCGGCGATCTTCTCGCCGCGGTCGAGGACCGTGATCCGCTCCGAGACGCGCATCACCACCGACATGTCGTGCTCGATCAGCAGGACCGAGACCCCCCGCTCGTCACGCACCCGGTGGACGAAGCGGACGAAGTCGGCCGACTCGTTCGGGTTCATGCCGGCGGTCGGCTCGTCGAGCAGGAGCACCTTGGGCTTGAGCGCCAACGCCCGTGCGACCTCCAGCCGGCGCTGGTCGCCGTACGACAGGTTGCGGGCGTAGTCGTGCGCGGACCGGCCGATCCCGACGAAGTCGAGCAGCTCGAGGGCGAAGTCGTGTGCCTCGACCTCCTCGCGGCGCTGCCGCGGCAGCTTGAAGACGGTGCTGAAGACCCCCGAGCGCAGGTGGGAGTGCATCGCCACCTTGACGTTCTCCTCGGCCGTCATCAGACCGAAGAGACGGATGTTCTGGAACGTCCGCGCCAAGCCGAGCGAGGCGATCCGGTGCGGCTTGAGCCCGGTCACGTCCTTGCTCCCCAGCACCACCCGACCACCGGGGTCGGGCTGGTAGAGACCGGTCAGGGCGTTGAAGAACGTCGTCTTGCCAGCACCGTTGGGACCGATCAGGGAGACGACCGACTTGTCGGGGACGACGAAGTCGACCTTGTTCACGGCGACCAGGCCACCGAAGGTGACACTGACGTTGCTGGCGACCAGCGCAGGCTGTGCGTCGGTCGCGGGGGCCGACGGGGTCGGCATGGTCTCGGCGCTCACGGGGTCTCGTCCTTGCTGATCTCGACGATCTCATCGGAAGGGGTCTCGGCGAACGGGTCGTCGGCCTCCCCCTCGTGCATCACCGCACGGGTGCGGCTCTCCGGGAAGAAGCCCTCCCGACGGAACAGCATCATCAGGACGAGCGAGCCACCGAAGATCAGGAACGTGTACGACGAGAAGTCGATCGAGGTCCCGAACGAGTCGTTGACCGTGGAGCCGATCTCGCCCAGGCCGGTGCTGTTGAACCAGGACAGGAAGAGCGCACCGATCAGGACGCCCCAGACGTTGCCCATGCCACCGAGCACGACCATCGCCAGCAGGGTGATCGAGACCGAGAAGCTGAACGGGTCCGGCAGCAGCCGGCCCAGCTGGAGGGCGTAGGCGACACCGCAGAGACCACCGGCGGCGGCGCCGACGGCGTACGCCGACAGCTTGGCCTTGACCAGGGAGACCCCCATCGCGCTGGCGGCGAGCTCGTCCTCACGGATCGCGAGCCAGGCCCGGCCGAGACGGCCGCGCCGGATCCGCAGCGAGACGAAGATGATGATCGCGATCAGGATCGCGAAGATCACGAACCGTCCGATGTGGTCGAAGGCGAGCAGTGGCCCCCAGGTGACCTCACCGTCGCTGACCTTGATCCCGTTGATGTTGTCGATCGGCCCGATGCCCTGGGCACCGTTGCTGATGTTGTGGCCGGCGATGTCGTCGCCGTTGAGGAAGAACTGGGCCGTGATCTCACCGAAGCCGAGGGTGACCAGGGCCAGGTAGTCGCCGCGCAGTCGCAACGTCGGGGTGCCGATCAGGATGCCGATGAAGGCACAGACCACCGCCGCGGCGATGATCACCAGGACGACGTTCATGTGGACGCCCTGGGTCGCTCCTGCCGGCACGTTGCCACCGAGGTCGATCGGCTTCGACGTCGGGATGAACGAGGACATCAACCAGGCCGTGGTGTACCCACCGAAGGCCCAGAAGGCGACGTACCCGAGGTCGAGGAGGCCGGCGTAGCCGACCACGATGTTGAGCCCCAGCGCGCTCATCGCCCAGATCAGCGCGAGGTTGATCTGGTCGAGCGGGAGCCAGTTCCGGAAGACGTCCTGGATGGACTCCCCCAGGTTCGGCAGGATGAAGCCGTAGAAGACGAAGACGACGACGGCGGCGATCGCGAATCCGATCGGCCAGCGCAGGTTGGTGCGATCGACGGAGCCGCCGATCGTCTTGGGTGTCTTCGGCGCTCGCGGCGCCGCGGTTGCGGAGGCCATCGCTATACCTTTTCTTTCACGTTGACACCGAGCAGTCCGGCCGGTCTGAAGACCATCATCAGGATCAGCACGCCGAAGACGACGCTCTGTGTCCAGCGCTGTCCGGCCCCGTAGGCGGCGCCCTCGTTGAGCGCCTGGATGATGCCGATCAGGAAGCCGCCGAGCACGGCGCCCGAGAGCGATCCGATCCCACCGAGGACCGCCGCGGTGAAGGCGATCAGACCCAGCTGGAGGCCGAGGCTGTAGCGCACGGTGCCGATGGTCTGGGCGTACATCACGGCCGCCACCCCGGCGAGCGCTCCACCGAGGGCGAAGGTCAGGGAGATGATCCGGTTGACGTTGATCCCCATCAGGCGCGCGGCTTCAGGGTCCTGGGCGGTGGCGCGCATGGCCTTGCCCATCCGGGTCTTGGTGACCAGCCAGCTGACCGCCAGCAGGACCGGGATCGTGAGCAGGAACGCGATCGTGTACGACCAGTAGAAGTCGATGCCGGCGATGGTGAAGCCGCCCGAGGGAAGCACGGAGGCGACCGACTTCGGCGAGGAGCCGTTCCACTTCAGGCCGACGAACTGGAGCACGAAGCTCATCCCGACGGCGGTGATGAGGGGCGCCAGCTTGGGCGCGTGCCGCAACCGGCGGTAGGCCAGGAACTCGATCGCGACGTTGATCAGCGCACAGAAAGCGGCGCAGAGCACGAGTGCCGCTACCAACGCGAGCCAGCCGGTCAGGCTGGTACCTCCGGTCTGGTCGAAGAGCGTGCCGATCACGAAGGCGCTGAACAACGTGCCCAGCATGAACAGGTCGCCGTGGGCGAAGTTGATCAGCTCGATGATCCCGTAGACCAGCGAGTAGCCCAGGGCGAGGAGCGCGTACAGCGCCCCGTTGCTGATGCCGAAGACGATCGCCGAGGCGAACGTCGACGGGCTCTTGAACGCGTTGGCGAGAAGCCAGACCACGATGGCGGTGATCACTGCGTAGGCCGAGGCCCGCTCCAGGATCACGCCGACGCGGAGGGGCGCCTTGGGCAAGGCGGGTGCGGCGGATTGGGCCACAGGAACTCTCCCTCGAAGACTCATAGGTGCAGGACGGAGGCGCTGAGCCGATCATCGTCCGCGGTGGTGGCAAAGGGAAGGGGGAGCCGGCGCTCGCGCGCGAATGCCGGCTCCCCCGTCACTTCAGTGTCAGGACACGGGCCAGGGCTTGACCGTCGCAGCCTTTCCACCGGTGATCTGCTGGATGGTGATGTCGATCTGGTTGACGTCACCGCTCGCGGGGTCGATCTTGATCTCCTTGCCGAGGATGGCCTCAGCAGCGGGGATGGTGACATCGGCACCGTCACCGAGGACCGCCGCGTTGACGCCCTTGCGGGTGCCGTCGGAGTCCGCGATACCGGCCATGATCACCTGCAGCGCCTGGACGCCGTACAGCGCGTAGGGGCTGGCCGGCGGGCCGCCGTACTCCGCCGCGTAGTCGGTCAGGAACTTGCCCGTGACCTCGGTCTTGGCCAGGTCGTCGAGACCCAGGCCCGGGAAGGTCTGGTAGACGCCCTCGGACTCGGGGAGCGCCTCGAAGTCCGGGTAACCGACGAAGCCGTCAGGGGTGATGACCTTGACCTTGGCGTTGTCGCCCATGATCTTGACCTTGTCCTTGATCAGCTGGGCACCGTTGTTGTCCTCGATGCCGCCGAAGTAGACGCAGTCGACGCCGTCAGCCTTGGCCTTGTTGAACAGGGCGTTGTAGTTGGCGGCCTTGCCGTCCCAGGCCTCCTCGGTCACCTTGATGCCGAGGTCCTTGGCGGTCTTGGAGAACTGACGGGCGACACCCTTGCCGTAGACCTCAGCGTCGTCGAGGACGAGGCAGTTGGTCACCTTGAGGTCCTGGACGGCCATCTGGGCGCCAGCGGTGCCCTGGTAGTCGTCGGTCGCGACGACGCGGGCGTAGTTGCGCACGCCGGTCGGGTAGTACTTGTCCGGGTCACCCGTGTCCCACGCCTTCGTCAGGCCGGGGTTGGTGTTGGCCTCGGAGACCATGAGCAGCGGACCGTCGGGGTCCTGGTTGAGGATCGGGACCTCGACCTGGGCACAACCGGAGTTGTAGGTACCCATGACGGCGACGAGGTCCTTGGTGCCGACGGCCTCGTT
This sequence comes from Nocardioides sp. JCM 18999, assembly GCF_055391175.1. Taxonomy (NCBI): domain Bacteria; kingdom Bacillati; phylum Actinomycetota; class Actinomycetes; order Propionibacteriales; family Nocardioidaceae; genus Nocardioides; species Nocardioides sp. JCM 18999. Next base: position 1,021,773 of record NZ_AP043887.1, on the reverse strand, counting down.
GGCGTTCTTGGCGCACTGCGCCGCGTCCCACTTGCCGGCGGCAGCGGTGGCGTCGTCGAACTTCTGCAGCTTGATGGTGTAGTCGCCGGCCTTCGGGTGGCTCTTGAGGTAGAGCTCCATGGCGTTCCAGATGGAATCGGCAGCGTCCTTCGAGGCGCCGGTGAAGGGCTGGTCAACACCCACGATGAGGGTCTTGCCGCCGTCGCTCGAACTGGAGTCGTCCGAGCCGCACGCCGAGACCGTGGCAGCGGTCGCGGCCGCGGTGGCCAGAAGGGCTACCGCCTTGATGCGCGTGTTCATGCGTTTCCTCTCAAACTGCTTCAGAAGCGGGGCGCAGGAGGAACCAAGAACCGTCCCCCGTTGCACTGGTGACGGCGAACTTAGAAGTTGCTGAGGGGGGTGTCAACGACCGTTGCCGGACCGTTACGCGACGAAATCAAGTGTTAATAGCGCCACTCAGACGCGAAATTCAGCCTCAAATGACGCAGGGACCACGGTCCCCGCGTGGTGCGGAGGCCGTGGTCCCGTGCGAAGGAATTTAACTTCCGGAAGCGATCTCCGGGCCGTGCTCGATCACGCCGTCGGCGACCTGGCGCATCGAGAGACGCAGGTCCATGGCCGTCTTCTGGATCCAGCGGAAGGCCTCGGGCTCGGAGAGCTCGAGGCGTTCCTGCAGCACGCCCTTGGCCCGGTCGACCGCCTTGCGGGTCTCGAGCCGTTCGGTCAGCCCGGCCACCTCGGCCTCGAGCTGGGACAGCTCGGTGAACCGGCTGACCGCCAGCTCGATGGCCGGCACCAGGTCCGAGGCGTTGAACGGCTTGATCAGGTACGCCATCGCCCCGGCGTCACGCGCCCGCTCGACCAGCTCCCGTTGGGAGAACGCGGTCAGCATGACCACCGGCGCGATCCGCTGGCGGGCGATCACCTCGGCCGCCGCGATCCCGTCCAGGACCGGCATCTTGACGTCGAGGATCACCAGATCGGGGCGGTGCTCGGTGGCCAGGTCGATCGCTGCCTGCCCGTCACCTGCCTGTCCGACGACCGTGTAGCCCTCCTCGGCGAGCATCTCGGCGAGGTCCATCCGGATGAGGACCTCGTCCTCAGCGATGACGACCGTACGGCTGATGGGGGGCTGACTCACGAGCACAGGCTATCGGCTAGGGTGATCCGGCTACAGCGCCCCGGTAGTCCAACGGCAGAGACAATGTGCTCAAACCACATCCAGTGTCGGTTCGAATCCGACCCGGGGTACCCGCCGAATCCACCCCGCGGTCATGTCGGTGCCGCATGGCAGCCTGCGAATTGTGTACTCGTGGGCGGTACGGCAAGACGTCTTGGAACTGAGCGAACGGGGCTTTTCCGTCGCGGCGGTCGCCGAGCTCACGGGCGTGAGTCGCACCTCGATTCGGCGCTGGCAAACGACGCCCTCGAGACCGCACCCCGCCGAGTGCCCTCGGTGTGAGTCCGTCCCCCTCGACGAGGCTGCGTACGCAGCCCTGCTGGGCTACTACCTCGGGGACGGGCACATTTCTCGGGCGCCCAGGTTCTACGCTCTCCGGATCACCTGTGACCTGAAGTGGCCCGCGATCATTCTCGATGTCGAGGACATCTTGCGACGTGTCCGACCAGGGATGCGCGTCTTCCGCGTCCGGAAGACTGGGGGCATCGACCTCCAGGCGCATTGGCAGCACTGGCCGTGCCTGTTCCCTCAACACGGACCAGGCAGGAAGCATCTGCGTCCGATCGTGCTTGACGACTGGCAGCGCCGGATCGTGTTTCGTCATCCGGCTGCGTTCCTCCGCGGACTCTTTCACTCCGATGGAGCGCGGTCGAAGAACTGGGCAAGCAGAATCGTCGCGGGCGAGAGAAGGCGCTACGACTACCCTCGTTGGCAGTTCACCAATGTCTCCGAGGACATCCTGAACCTTTGTTGCTGGGCTCTCGACCTGGCCGAGATCGAGTGGAAGCGCTCGAACGCGAAGACGATCAGCGTGAACCGTCGAGAACACGTCCAACGGCTTGACCTTCTGATCGGGCCGAAGGGCTGAGTATCTCTCCCGCCCGACTCGTGGTCAGTCCCGCTTGTAGGCGGGGCTGACCTCGTTGATCGCGTCGCCCATCCGGTGGATCCGCAGGGCGTTGGTGGAGCCGGGGATGCCCGGAGGCGCACCGGCGATGATCACCACCAGGTCGCCCTCCTCCACGCGCCCGATCTGCAGCAGCGCCTCGTCGACCTGGCGGACCATGTCGTCGGTGTGCTGGACCTCGTCGACGCGGAACGACTCGATCCCCCAGGCCAGAGCCAGCTGGGAGCGCACGATGACGTGCGGGGTGAAGGCGAGGATCGGGATCGGTCCGCGGAGGCGGGAGAGCCGCTTGGCGGAGTCCCCGGTGGTGGTGAACGCGACCAGGTACTTCGCGCCGACCCGCTCGGCGACCTCCTCGGCGGCCTTGGCGATCACGCCACCGCGGGTGTGGGGGTCCCACTCGATCGAGGCGAGGTGGCCGATGTTGCCCGAGTCGAAGGCGTGCGCCTCGGTGGCGGAGATGATCCGCGCCATCGTCTCGACGGTGTGCACCGGGTAGTCGCCGACCGAGGTCTCGGCCGAGAGCATCACCGCGTCGGCACCGTCGAGGACGGCGTTGGCGACGTCATTGGCCTCGGCGCGGGTCGGCGCCGGGCTGGAGATCATCGAGTCCAGCATCTGGGTGGCGACGATCACCGGCTTGGCGTTGAGCCGGGCCTTGTTGATGATCTTCTTCTGCAGGAACGGGACCTCTTCGAGCGGGCACTCCACACCGAGGTCACCACGGGCGACCATGAACGCGTCGAACGCGTCGATCACCTCGTCGAGGTTGTCGATCGCCTGCGGCTTCTCGATCTTGGCGATCACCGGGACCATCCGGCCCTCCTCACGCATGATCGCGCGGACGTCCTCGGCGTCGGCGGCGTTGCGGACGAAGGAGAGCGCGATGTAGTCCACGCCGAGGGCGAGCGCGAAGCGCAGGTCGTCGATGTCCTTCTCCGACAGCGCCGGGACGGAGACCGCGACGCCGGGGAGGTTGATCCCCTTGTGGTCGCTGACCGGTCCCCCGACGAGGACCTCGACGTGGACGTCGGTGCCATCGGTGACGCCGGTGACGCGGAGCCGCAGGCGACCGTCGTCGACGAGCAGCATGTCGCCGACCTTCACATCGCCCGGGAGGCCCTTGTACGTCGTCCCGGAGATGGTGTCGTCGCCGTCGATGTCACGGGTCGTGATCGTCCAGGCCTGGCCACGGCGGAGCTGCCACTTCGAACCGTCCGGGGTCGGCTTGAACCGCTCGAGGCGGATCTTCGGCCCCTGCAGGTCGGCGAGGATGCCGACCGCCTTGCCGCTGGCGTCAGCGGCCTCCCGGACGACGCGGTACTGCTCGGCGTGGTCCTCGTGCGCCCCGTGGCTCATGTTGAGCCGGGCGATGTCCATGCCGGCGTAGACCAGCTCCTTGATCCGCCGTTCCGAAGCCGTTGCCGGCCCGAGGGTACATACGATCTTCGCTCGCCTCACGAACCCACCCTAGCGGGTGTGATCGATCAAATGACCAGCGCCCCGGGGGTCTCCCGGGGCGCTGGTTCGGTGCTGAGTCGGTGCTGACCGGCTGGGGTCAGACGACGAGCGGCCGGTCGGTCGGCTTGATCGGCGTCGGCAGCGCCGAGGAGCCCGTGAGGAAGGTGTCGACGGCGGCTGCGGTCGAGCGTCCCTCGGCGATCGCCCAGACGATCAGCGACTGGCCGCGGCCAGCGTCACCGGCGACGAAGACGCCGGGGACGGTGGTCGCGAAGGCGCCGTCGCGGACGATGTTCCCGCGGGCGTCCAGCTCGACGCCGAGCTGCTCGAGCAGGCCCGGCTTCTCCACCCCGACGAAGCCCATCGCGAACAGGACCAGGTCGGCCATGATCTCGCGCTCGGTGCCCTCGACCTCGGTGAGCTTGCCCTCGACGAACTCGACCTCGACGAGCTTGAGCGCCCGGACGTTGCCGTCGGCATCGCCGAGGAACGCCTTGGTGCTGACGGCGTAGACCCGCTCGCCGCCCTCCTCGTGAGCCGAGGAGACGCGGTAGATCATCGGGTACGTCGGCCACGGCTGGCTGCCCGGCCGGTCGTCGGCACGACCGGTGGAGTCCGCCGGTCGGGGCATGATCTCGAGCTGGGTCACCGAGGCGGCGCCCTGGCGCAGCGAGGTGCCGAGGCAGTCCGCACCCGTGTCACCGCCACCGATGATCACGACGTGCTTGCCGGTGGCGAGGATCTGCTCGCTGCCGTCGGTCGTGGCCGGCTTGCCGACCGCGACCCGGTTGGCCTGCGGCAGGAACTCCATCGCCTGGTGGATGCCCTTGAGCTCACGGCCGGTGGCCGGCAGGTCGCGGGCCTCGCTGGCGCCGATGGCGAGCACGACGGCGTCGTACCGCTCACGCAGGTCGGTGCCGGTGACGTCCTCACCGACGTGGACGCCGGTCCGGAAGACCGTGCCCTCCCGCTGCATCTGGTCCAGACGCCGGTCGACGTGGGCCTTCTCCATCTTGAACTCGGGGATGCCGTACCGCATCAGCCCACCGATGGCGTCGGCCCGCTCGTAGACGGCCACGGTGTGGCCGGCCCGGGTGAGCTGCTGCGCCGCGGCGAGGCCGGCCGGGCCGGACCCGATCACGGCCACGGTCTTGCCCGAGAGCCACTCGGGCGCCTGGGGACGGACGAATCCGGAGTCCCAGGCCTTGTCGATGATCGAGACCTCGATGTTCTTGATCGTCACCGGGTCCTGGTTGATCCCGAGCACGCACGCGGTCTCGCACGGCGCGGGGCAGAGCCGACCGGTGAACTCCGGGAAGTTGTTGGTCGCGTGCAGGCGCTCCATCGCGCCTTCCCAGTCACCGCGCCAGGTGAGGTCGTTCCACTCCGGGATGATGTTGCCCAGCGGGCAGCCCGAGTGGCAGAACGGGATCCCGCAGTCCATGCAGCGGCTGGCCTGCAGGTTGATGATCGGCAGCAGGTTGCGACCGATCCCACCGTCGGCGTAGACCTCGTTCCAGTCCCCCAGTCGCTCCTCGACGGGACGACGGGTACCGACCTGGCGGCCTTCCTTGAGAAAGCCCTTCGGGTCAGCCATGCAGCACCTCCATGATGCGGGCAGCGGCCTCGTCCTCGGACAGGCCCTCCTCGCGGGCCTCCTCCTGGGCTTCGATGACGCGCTTGTAGTCAGACGGCATGATCAGCGAGAAGCGACCCACGGACGCCTCCCAGTCGGCGAGAAGGTCGCGAGCGACCTCGGAGTCGGTCTCGTCGAGGTGGCGCTGGACGAGCTCGTGGAGCTCCTCGGCACGCTTGCCCTCGACGGGCCCGACCTCGACCAGCTCGCCGTTGAGCCGGATCTGCTTGAAGTCGAGGATGAACGCGTAGCCACCGGACATGCCGGCAGCGAAGTTGCGGCCGGTCTTGCCCAGGACGACCACTCGCCCACCGGTCATGTACTCGCACCCGTGGTCGCCGACACCCTCGGTGACGACGGTGGCACCCGAGTTGCGCACCGCGGCACGCTCGCCGACGCCACCGCGGACGAAGATCTCGCCCGAGGTCGCACCGAAGGCGATCGTGTTGCCCGCGATGATGTGCTCGTCGGCCTTGATCGTGGCGGCGCGGTCCGGCCGCACCACGATCCGGCCACCGGAGAGCCCCTTGCCGACGTAGTCGTTGGCGTCGCCCTCGAGGCGCAGCGTCATGCCGCGCGGGATGAAGGCGCCGAAGGACTGACCGGCGGCACCGATGAAGGTGAGGTCGATCGTGTTCTCGGGCAGACCGGCACCGCGGTAACGCTTGGTCACCTCGTGGCCGGTCATCGTGCCGACCGTGCGGTTGATGTTGCGGATCGCGAGCTGGGCGCGCACGGGCTCGCCGGACTCGAGGGCCGGCTGCACCAGCGGCAGGATCGTGGTGACGTCGAGCGACTTCTCCAACGCGTGGTCCTGGCCCTGGGTGTGGCGCAGGTCCTGGTCGGCGAACTGCTCGGGGAGCTCGACCTGGTGGAAGATCGGCGCCAGGTCGAGACCCGAGGCCTTCCAGTGGTCGATGGCGTCACGCGCGTCGAGCACGTTGACCTGGCCGATCGCCTCGTCGAGCGAGCGGAAGCCCAGCGACGCCAGGATCTCGCGCACCTCCTCGGCGAGGTAGGTGAAGAAGTTGACCACGTACTCGGCCTGGCCGCTGAACCGCTCGCGCAGCACCGGGTTCTGGGTGGCGACACCCACCGGGCAGGTGTCGAGGTGACAGACCCGCATCAGGATGCAGCCCGAGACGACGAGCGGAGCGGTGGCGAAGCCGTACTCCTCCGCGCCGAGCAGCGCGGCGATGACGACGTCCCGACCGGTCTTGAGCTGGCCGTCGGTCTGGACCACGATCCGGTCGCGCAGGCCGTTGAGCAGCAGGGTCTGCTGGGCCTCGGCGAGGCCGAGCTCCCAGGGACCACCGGCGTGCTTGAGCGACGTCAGCGGCGACGCCCCGGTACCACCGTCGTGGCCGGAGATCAGGACGACGTCGGCGTGCGCCTTCGAGACACCCGCAGCGACCGTGCCGACCCCGACCTCGGCGACCAGCTTCACGTGGACCCGAGCCGCCGGGTTGGCGTTCTTCAGGTCGTGGATCAGCTGCGCCAGGTCCTCGATCGAGTAGATGTCGTGGTGCGGCGGCGGCGAGATCAGACCGACACCCGGGGTGGAGTGACGGGTCTTGGCGACCCACGGGTAGACCTTGTGGCCGGGCAGCTGGCCACCCTCGCCGGGCTTGGCGCCCTGCGCCATCTTGATCTGGATGTCGTCGGCGTTGGTCAGGTACTCGCTCGTGACGCCGAAGCGTCCGGAGGCGACCTGCTTGATCGAGCTGCGACGCTCCGGGTCGTAGAGCCGCTCCGGGTCCTCGCCGCCCTCACCGGTGTTGGACTTGGCGCCCAACCGGTTCATCGCGATCGCGAGGGTCTCGTGCGCCTCCTTGGAGATGGAGCCGTAGGACATCGCACCGGTGGAGAAGCGCTTGACGATCGTCTCGACCGGCTCGACCTCGTCGATGGAGATCGGCGCCCGGCCGGTCGTGTCGGCGTCCTTGAACTTGAACAACCCACGCAACGTCATCAGGCGCTCGGACTGCTCGTCCACGCGCGAGGTGTACTGCTTGAAGATGTCGTAACGACCCTGCCGGGTGGCGTGCTGGAGACGGAAGACCGTCTCCGGGTCGAAGAGGTGCGGCTCGCCCTCGCGACGCCACTGGTACTCGCCACCGATCTCGAGCTCGCGGTGCGCCGGGGCCACGCCGTCACGGGGGTAGGCCTGGGCGTGGCGCAGGGCGACCTCCTCGGCGATGACGTCGAGCTCGACGCCGCCGAGCTTGGACGACGTGCCGGCGAAGTACTTGTCGACGACGGACTGCGACAGACCGACGCACTCAAAGAGCTGGGCGCCGGTGTAGGAGGCCAGCGTGGAGACGCCCATCTTGGACATCACCTTGAGCACGCCCTTGCCGAGCCCCTTGATCAGGTGCTTGACGGCGACCTCGGGGGCGACGGTGACGTAGTGACCCTCGCGGGCGAGGTCCTCGACGGACTCCATCGCGAGGTAGGGGTTGACCGCGGCGGCGCCGTAACCGATCAGCAGCGCGACGTGGTGCACCTCGCGGACGTCGCCCGCCTCGATCAGCAGACCGACCTGGGTGCGGGTCTTCTCCCGGACCAGGTGGTGGTGGACCGCGGCGGTGAGCAGCAGCGACGGGATCGGCGCCAGCTCGGCCGTCGAGTGACGGTCGGAGAGCACGACGATGCGGGCACCCTCGGCGATCGCTGCGCTGACCTCGGCGCAGATCTCCTCCAGGCGCTCGGCCATCGCAGCCCCACCGCCGGCGACCTCGTAGAGGCCGCGCGAGACGTGGGTGATGAAGCCGGCGTGGTCGCCCTCACGGTTGATGTGCCGGATCTTGGTCAGGTCGTCGTTGGAGATGACCGGGAACGGCAGCACGATCTGGCGGCACGAGGCCGGACCCGGCTCGAGCAGGTTCGACTCCGGGCCGATCGATCCGGCCAGGCTCGTGACGAGCTCCTCGCGGATCGCGTCCAGCGGCGGGTTGGTCACCTGGGCGAAGAGCTGGGCGAAGTAGTCGAAGATCAGGCGCGGCTTCGACGACAGCGCCGCGATCGGCGAGTCCGTCCCCATCGACCCCAGCGCCTCGGCGCCGGTGTTGGCCATCGGGGTGAGCAGGATGCGGAGCTCCTCCTCGGTGTAGCCGAAGACCTGCTGGCGACGGGTGACCGAGGCGTGCGAGTGGATGATGTGCTCGCGCTCGGGGATGTCGGAGAGCTTGATCACGCCGGCGTGCAGCCACTCGGCGTAGGGCTGCTCCGAGGCGAGCTGGTCCTTGATCTCGTCGTCCTCGATGATCCGGTGCTGCTCGGTGTCGATCAGCAGCATCTTGCCCGGCTGGGTGCGACCCTTGCGGACGATCCGGGCGGGGTCGATGTCGTCGAGGACACCGGCCTCCGAGGCGTAGATGACCAGACCCTCGTCGGTCTCCCAGAAGCGGCCGGGGCGCAGACCGTTGCGGTCCAGGACGGCACCGATCTGGGTGCCGTCGGTGAAGACGACGTTGGCCGGGCCGTCCCACGGCTCCATCAGGGTGGAGTGGAACTCGTAGAAGGAGCGGCGCTTGGCGTCCATCTCGGCGTGGTTCTCCCACGCCTCGGGGATCATCATCAGCACCGCGTGCGGGAGGCTGCGTCCACCGAGGTGGAGCAGCTCCAGGACCTCGTCGAAGGAGGCCGAGTCCGAGGCACCGGGAGTGCAGATCGGGAAGAGCCGCTCGAGGTCGCCGGGGATGACGTCGGAGTCCAGCAGCGCCTCACGGGCGCGCATCCAGTTCCGGTTGCCCATCACCGTGTTGATCTCACCGTTGTGCGCGATGTAGCGGAACGGGTGCGACAGCGGCCAGCTCGGGAACGTGTTGGTCGAGAACCGGGAGTGGACCACCGCGATCGCGGAGGCCATCCGCTCGTCGCGCAGGTCGGGGAAGACGTCGGCGAGCTGGCTCGTGGTGAGCATGCCCTTGTAGACCATGGTGCGGCTCGACAGCGACGGGAAGTAGGCGTCGGTCTCGCCCTCGACCCGGCGGCGCAGGCAGAACGCGAGCCGCTCCAGCGCGAGGCCGGTCTGGCGGGCGCCGGCGGCGGCGACGAAGAGCTGCTCGAAGGCCGGCATCACCGCGAGCGCGGTCTGTCCCAGCGTCTCGGGCTCGACCGGCACCGTGCGCCAGCCGAGGACGTCGAGTCCCTCCTCGGCGGCGATCGTCTCGATCAGCGCCTTGGTCTTCGCGACGTGGGTCTCCTCGCCCGGGAGGAACGCCGTGCCGACGGCGTACGCCCCGGCCGCGGGGAGGTCGAACCCGGCGACGGCCCGGAGGAACGCGTCGGGGACCTGGATCAGGATGCCCGCACCGTCGCCCGAGTTCACCTCGGCGCCGGCGGCGCCACGGTGATCGAGGTTCTCCAGGGCGGTGATGCCCTGGGCGACGATCTGGTGGGTGGGAACTCCGGTCAGGGTCGCGACGAAGGCGACGCCACAGGCGTCACGCTCGAAACGCGGGTCGTACAAGCCCTGCGGAGCCGGGAACGAGTGCTGATAGGGCACAGGAATGCTCTCCTGTTCGGTCGTCCATCTATTGCGCTATTGCTGCACGGGACGGCGTTGGCCCAGCGAGGCGTTACGTTACCACTGTGTGAACTGGCGTCGCACGCTAGTTCCCGGGGAGATCCGATTCGACACCGTGTGCCGCGTCACGTCCCGCACGCTCGCCCCGGTAGACGCTCTCCTGCCGCCCGGGATGCCGGCTCTGGCTCACCAGGAAGTAGGTGAGGGCGGCGACGAAGAGCACGATCGAGGTCCACACGTTGAACCTCAGACCGAGCACGTGGTCGAGCTCGACGGTGTCGATCCGGAGCATCTCGATCCAGCCGCGTCCGGCGGTGTAGAACATCACGTACAGCGCACCCACCCGACCGAAGCCGATCCGGTAGCGCTTCTCCAGCCACAGGATGATCCCGAAGGCGGCCAGGTTCCACAGGCACTCGTAGAGGAACGTCGGGTGGAAGGTGGTGAAGTTCTCGTACCCCGGGACGCGGTGCTCCAGGTCGATCTCCAGCCCCCACGGCAGCGTGGTCGGGCGGCCGTAGAGCTCCTGGTTGAACCAGTTGCCCCAGCGCCCGATCGCCTGCGCGACGAGCAGGGTCGGCATCACCACGTCGGCGAGCGCGGAGAAGGAGATGTTCTTGCCGCGGGCGCCGAGCCAGGCGCCCAGCGCACCCCCGGCCACGCCACCCCAGATCCCGAGCCCACCGTGCCAGATGTAGAGCATGTTCCAGGCGCTCGCGCCGGCCCCGAAGTACAGGTCGTGGTCGGTGGCGACGTGGTAGAGCCGGGCTCCGATGATGCCGAACGGCACCGCCCACAGGGCGATGTCGGTGATCTCCCCCGCTGTCCCGCCGCGCGCCGCCCAGCGTCGCTCGGAGAGCCAGACCGCCACGACGATGCCCAGCACGATGCACAGCGCGTAGCCGCGGACCGGGAGCGGACCGAGGTGCCAGACCCCGTTGTCGGGACTCGGGATGTTGCTGGCGAGGAGCGGCAGCAGGGTGCTGGACGGGATCATGAGGCGGCGGGAGCCTTTCCGTGCAGGATCGCAGTGATGTCGGCCGCGAACTCGGCCGACGAGGTCGACATGGTCCACAGGATGGAGGACGTTCCGTCCGCTGCCAAGGCCGAGACGGTCGTGCTGTGCGAGGTGAGGTCGTAGCCGCCGTCGGGCAGCTTGGTGCCGTCGTCGACGGAGACGGCCAGCGACTTGGCGACCGTGACGATGTCGTCGAGGTCGCCGGTCAGACCGATGAAGTCCTCGCCGTACCGGCCGAGGTACTTCTCCAGCACCGGACCGGTGTCGCGGGCCGGGTCGCTGGTGACGAACGCCAGGTCGACCTTCTTGCGGTCGGCGTCGTCGAGCCGGGTCAGCGCCACCGAGAGGTTGTTCATCACCAGCGGGCAGTAGTCCTCGCAGTGGGTGTAGCCGAAGAAGACCAGGGTGAGGGGCTTGCTCGTCGCGTCGAGCGACATCGGCTCCCCGTCGGTGTCGGTCAGCGGCGTCGCGGCCACGGTGTAGGGCGCGTGCACGACCCCGGTGAAGGCAGTGGGCTCGGAGCCACCGCAGGCGGTGAGGGTCGCGACGAGCACAGCCACCAGCGCCGCGGCGCCGCCCTTAACGGGCCCGAACACCGGTGGCGAGCTCGTCGGTGAGGGCGCTCAGCGCGGCCAGACCGGCACGACGGTCGTCGAGGTTGTCCAGCAGGGTGCGCACGAACGCGCTGCCCACGATCACCCCGTCGGCGAAGGCGCCGATCTCGGCGGCCTGGCGACCGGTGCTGACACCGACACCGACCCCGACCGGAAGGCCGGTGGTGGCCTTGGTCCGGGCGATCAGCGGGGCGACCAGGTCGGCCGAGGCCTGCTTGCCGCCCGTCACGCCCATCACGCCGGTGGCGTAGACGAAGCCCCGGCTGGCCGCCGTGGTCAGCGCGATCCGCTCGTCGGTGCTCGACGGGGCGACCAGGAAGACCTTGTCCAGCCCGTGCGCATCCGCGGCAGCGATCCAGGCGTCGGCGTAGTCGGGGGTGATGTCGGGCGTGATCAGGCCCGCTCCCCCGGCGTTGGCCAGGTCTTTCGCGAACCGCTCCACCCCACTGAGTCCATCGCTACGTCGGCTGGCGCCTCCGTAGTGCTCCACCGGGTTCCAGTAGGTCATCACCAGCGTGGGCGTGCCGGTGGCGGCGACCGCCTCGACCGTGCGCAGCACGTCAGCGGTCCGGACGCCGCCGTCCAGCGCCATCTGGGCGGCTGCCTGGATCGTCGGGCCGTCCATCACCGGGTCGCTGTAGGGCAGCCCGATCTCGATCACGTCGCAGCCGGCGTCGACCATCGCCTTCAGTGCGTCGATGCTGCCCGCCACGTCGGGGAAGCCCGCCGGCAGGTAACCGACCAACGCGGCACGGTTCTCCGACGCCGCCTTCTCGAAGGCGGCCTTCGTCGTGTTGCTCACAGTTCGAACCACTCCATCGCCGTGCCCATGTCCTTGTCGCCGCGGCCGCTGAGGCTGACCAGGATCGTCGATCCCTCGGGCAGCGTCGGGGCGATCCGCAGTGCTCCGGCGACCGCGTGCGCGGACTCGATCGCCGGGATGATGCCTTCGGTGCGGGCCAGGAGCGCGAACGCGTCCATCGCCTCGGTGTCCGTCACCGGCTCGTACGTCGCCCGGCCGGCCTTCGCCAACCAGGAGTGCTGCGGTCCGACCCCGGGATAGTCCAGGCCGGCACTGATCGAGTGCGACTCGATCGTCTGGCCGTCGTCGTCCTGGAGCACGTAGGTGCGCGACCCGTGCAGCACGCCCTCGTCGTTCTGCGTGATCGTGGCGGCGTGCCGGCCGGTCTCGAAGCCGTCACCGCCGGCCTCGAAGCCGTAGATCTTCACGCTCGGGTCCTCGAGGAACGCGGTGAACAGTCCGATCGCGTTCGAACCGCCGCCGATGCAGGCCGCGATCGCATCCGGCAGGGCGCCGTACTGCTCGAGGACCTGGGCCCGGGCCTCGTCACCGATGCCGCGGGTGAGGTCGCGGACCAGGGTCGGGAACGGGTGCGGGCCGGCAGCCGTGCCGAAGAGGTAGGCGGTGTGGTCGACGTTGGCGACCCAGTCGCGGAACGCCTCGTTGATCGCGTCCTTGAGGGTGGCGCTGCCGGTGTCGACCGGGATCACCTCGGCGCCGAGCAGGCGCATCCGGGCGACGTTGAGCGCCTGTCGCTCGGTGTCGACCTTGCCCATGTAGACGGTGCACTCGAGACCGAAGTAGGCCGCGGCGGTGGCGGTGGCGACCCCGTGCTGACCGGCGCCGGTCTCGGCGATCACGCGGCTCTTGCCCATCCGCTTGGTCAGCAGGGCCTGGCCGAGGACGTTGCGGATCTTGTGCGCGCCGGTGTGGTTGAGGTCCTCCCGCTTGAGCAGGATCCGGCGGCCCCCGGTCAGCTGGGTCTCGCTGAGTCGCTTGGCCTCGTAGAGCGGGCTGGGCAGGTTGGCGTACTCGCGCAGGATCTGGTTGAACTCGGCGACGAACGCCGGGTCGGCCTTGGCCTCGGTCCAGGCGACGTCGATCTCGTCGAGGGCCTTCATCAGGGCCTCGGGCATGAACTTGCCGCCGAAGCCGTCGGCCGCCCCACCGAAGAAGCCGCGCGCGTCGGCGTCGAAGCTGGTGGTCTCGTGCAGGTGCGTGGTCATGCTTCGATTCCTGTCATCGCGCGGACGGCCGCCTCGGGGTCGCCGTCCTTCACCAGTGCCTCGCCGACGAGCACCGCGCGGGCGCCTTCGCCGACGAAGCGCTTCACGTCCACCGGGCTGAAGATCCCGGACTCGGCGACCTTCACCCGGTCCGCCGGGATCAGCGGGGCGAGCCGGCCGAAGACGGTGTCGTCGATCTCGAGGGTCTTGAGGTTGCGGGCGTTCACCCCGATCAGCTCCGCGCCGATCGCGATCGCCCGTTCGGTCTCCGCCTCGTCGTGCACCTCGACCAGCGGCGTGAGTCCGAGCTCGCGGGCGTAGTCGTGCAGGTCGCGGAGCTGCGCGTCGCCGTCGTGGCCGGGGTCAGGGAAGTTGGCCACCATCAGGAGGGCCAGGTCGGCGCCGTGGGCACGTGCCTCGAGCAGCTGGTAGCGCTCGACGATGAAGTCCTTGCGCAGGATCGGGATGTCGACGGCGGCACGGACGGCGGCCAGGTCGGCGATGGACCCGCCGAAGCGGCGCTCCTCGGTCAGCACGGAGATCGCCCCGGCACCGCCGCGTGCGTAGGCCTGCGCCAGCACGGCCGGGTCGGGGATGTCGGCCAGGGCACCCTTGCTGGGGCTGCGCCGCTTGACCTCGCTGATCACGCTGGAGCCGGCAGTCCGGAAGTGCGGCATCGGGTCGAGGGCGGGCGCGACGTCGGCCGACCGTGCCCGCAGCTCAGCCTCACCGACCTGCTCCCGGCGGCCGGCCAGGTCCTCACGAACCCCGGCGAGGATCCCGTCGAGCACAGTTCCAGACATGGGCTCCAGTCTGCCATTAGGGTCGTGACACCCGCTGGTCGGCACTGACCGGTGAGACCCGCCGAAAGGACGTCATGAGCTACGGAACGACCCCGCCCCCGCCCCCGTACGGCGCGCCGCAGCCGTACGGCGGCATGCCGGTGCCGCACCCCAAGGGGACGTTGATCCTGGTCTTCGGGATCCTCGGCCTGCTCTGCTGCGTGCCGTTCGGCATCGCCGCGTGGGTGATGGGCAACGGCGCGCTGCGCGACATCGACGCCAACCCTGCGGCCTACAACAACCGCGGCACGGTCAGTGCCGGGAAGATCTGCGGCATCGTCTCGGTCGCCCTGTGGGTGGCCAGCGTCGTGGTCGGCGTCGGTCTGATCGCGCTGAGCATGGCCTTCAGCACCAGTCCCTGACGGATCCCCGTCGAGGGGTGTGGTTCGGCCGGCTCAGGGCGCAAGCCAGGAGCCGGCCGGCGTGTTTCTGAGGACCGTGAAGCCGAACGCGACCACGGCGAGCGCGGACCAGGCCAGGGTGGCGACCCGGGCGGGCAGCCGCGGTCGGGGCCGGTCGTACCAGGCGCTCCACAGCCCCAGGCCGAGCACCAGGATCGCGATCGGGATGCCAAGGGTGACCAGCAGGTTGCTCGACAGTGCGGCACCGACCTCGCCCTGGGTGAGGTCGTTGACCGCACGCAGACCGCCACATCCCGGGCAGTAGATCCCGGTGACGGCCTGGAGGGGGCAGTAGCCCCAGGAGCCCGAGTGGTGCGGGTCGCGCAGCCGCAGCGCCAGCGTGGCGGCACCGAGCGCGGCGATCGTGAGGACCGGGCCCTTGAGCCGCGCAGTCCGCTCGGACCGGTCGCTCTGCGTCACCGTGGCCATCGCGGCACGGTCAGTGCGACTCGACGTTGTAGCCCAGCTTGTTGAGCACGACGAACGCGACACCGGCGAGGGCGACCAGGGCGACACCGATCCAGAAGATGAGCATGTCGATCGGGTCGAGCATGAGGCCGACGCTGCCGACGATGAAACCGAGCAGCGCGATCACGACGGCGGTCCAGGCGGCGGGGGTATTTCCGTGATTGTCAGCCATGGCCGAGATCTTAGTGGCTGCCCGGTGCCGGCGGCTCGTCGGTCGGGTCCCGACCCTCGTCGAGGGCCTTCCACACGTCCAACGGCGTCTCGGGGGCGGCCGGCAGCGGCGCGGCGGCGGCCTCACCGACCGGGGCGTCGTACTTGCGTCCCATCTCGGGCCAGCTGCGCACCGAGCGGACGGCGATCACTCCGGCGAGGGTGGCGAGCAGGGCGCCGGCGAGGGCGACCCAGCCCCAGAACGTGCGGGTGAGCTCCTGGGGCCCGTCGGCGCTGAAGGACGTCCAGTCGAACCCGCCCTCGATCTCGGTGGCGTGGATCAGTCCGATCACGGCTGCGGCCAACGTCGCTGCGCCGGCGAGCGCGGCCAGCACGGCGATCACACGGCGGAACCACCCGCGGGTGACCAGCAGGACCCCCCAGCAGGCCAGTGCGACCAGGGCGAACGCGGTCACTTCCGGCCGCTCGCCCACCGGAGCGCCGTTGATGCCGGAGAGGGCACCGTCACCGGCAGTGACCCAGGAGCGGTTGCCGGCGACGGCTGCCGTTCCGGCCCCGACCAGGCCGACGATGACGGTGGGCCAGAAGCCGCGTCTCACGCCGGTCCCGCGATGACGTCGGAGCCGCTGTCGAGCCGGTCGGCGTCGAAGCAGGTCCGGTCGCCGGTGTGGCAGGCACCGTCGACCTGGTCGACCTTGACCAGGAGCGTGTCGCCGTCGCAGTCCAGGCGCACCTCCGTGACCGCCTGGGTGTGGCCCGAGGTGGCGCCCTTGACCCACAGCTCGTTGCGGCTGCGGCTCCAGTAGGTGGCCTGTCCGGTGGTGAGGGTGAGGGCGAGCGCCTCGTCGTTCATCCAGGCCAGCATCAGCACCTCGCCCGTGTCGTGCTGCTGCACCACGGCGGGCACGAGACCGTCACCGGTCCTCTTGAGGCGGGCGGCGATGGCGGGATCGAGCTGAACAGGCACGACGGCCATTATCCCTGCCGCCCCTCGGGCTGCGCGCGGTGTGCGACCCAGGACCGGTACAGCCGCTCGTACGGCGTCCCGGCCTGCCCCACCAGCTCGGTGTGCGGCCCCCGTTGGGCGATCCGGCCCCGGTCGACGACGATCACCTCGTCGGCGGCCTCGGCGGTGCTCAACCGGTGGGCGATCGTGATCGAGGTCCGTCCCGTCATCAGCCGTTCCAGTGCCCGGTTGATCCGCATCTCGAGGTGCGGGTCGACCGCGCTGGTGGCTTCGTCCAGGACGAGCAGGTCGGGATCGGCGAGCTGGGCGCGGAGCAGCGCGACCAGCTGGCGCTCGCCCGCGCTGAGCGCCTCACCGCGTTGCCCGACCCGGGTGCCGAGACCGGCGGGGAGCCCGGCGAGCCAGTCCCCCAGGCCGAGTGCCTCGGCGGCCTCGCGCATCCTGTCCTCGGTGGCCACCAGGTCGCCGTAGCGCAGGTTGTCGGCCAGGGTCGCGTCGAAGAGGAAGCCCTCCTGCGGCACCAGCACGACGCTGCGGCGCAGGCTGGCGACCCTGATCTCGCGCAGGTCGATGTCGTCGAGCAGCACCGTGCCGCGGGTCGGGTCGACGAGTCGGGTGACCAGCTTGGCGATGGTCGACTTCCCGGAGCCGGTCTCCCCCACCACCGCGACCCGGGTGCCGGGTGCGAGCCGGAGGTTGAGGTCGTGCAGCACCGGCGCCCCGCCGGGGTAGGCGAAGGTGGTGCCCCGGAGCTCGACGCTCAACGGGCCGCGCGGCAGGGTCGCACCACCGTCGCCGGCGTCGACCAGGTCGGCCGGGGTGTCCAGGACACCGATCACCCGACGCCAGCTGGCGATCGCGTTCTGCGCGTCGGTGAGGATCTGGGTGCCCATCTGGACCGGGTTGACGAAGAGGCTCACCAGGAACGCGAAGGCGAGGATCGTGCCCGCCGTCATCGACATGTCCGTCTGCTCGGCCAACCAGACGCCGCCGAGCACGACGGCCGCGTTGGCCAGGCCGCCGCTGATCCCACCCAGGCTGAAGCTGACCACCGTGTATCCCTGGGCGGCGGTCTGGGTGGCCTTGTTGGCGGCGATCGCGGCATCGATCCGTCGCTGGGTGCGCTCCTCGATCGCGTACGCGCGCACCACGCCGGCGCCGACGACGGGTTCGCTGATCGCCGACAGCATCACCGCGACGGTGCCGCGGACCCGGGTGTAGGCGTCGCTCAGCTTGCGCTGGAACCACCGGATCGAGCCGAACACCGGGGCGAAGCAGAGCCAGACCGCGATCGTCAGCGGCCAGTTGTAGAACGCCATCACGACGGTGGCGACGAGGATCTGGCCGGTGCTGATCACCAGCATCAGGCCGCCGAAGACCAGGAACTGACTGATCTGGTCGACGTCGCTGGTCACGCGGGCGACCAGCGCTCCGCGGCGCTCGGTGTTCTGGGTGAGCATCGGCAGGTCGTGGATGTGCCGGAACGCCTTCGTGCGCAGGGTGGCCAGGCCACGTTCGCTGGAGGTGAAGAGACGGCGGGTCATGGCGTAGGAGGCGAACCCGGTGAGGACGACCGCGAGCAGGCCGAGCAGGGCCGCGGTGACGGTGAATCCGATGTCGGGGCCACCGGCGGCGTTGATCCCCCGGTCCAACGTCTGCTGCACCGCGATCGGGACGACCACCTGCCCGGCACTGGCGATCAGGGCGAACACCACCGTCAGCCCGAGGCCCTGCGTGATCTCGGGGCTGTGCCGCAGCCCGTGCCGGATGGTCTGGATCGCGCCGAGGTTCTCGCCGGTCCCGACCCCGGTCGACGCGGCCCGGATCTCGCTCATCGGGTCGCCTCCACGGTCTCGTCGGTGTCGTCGGTCTCGTAGGCGTTGACCAGGCGGGCGTACGCCGGGGACCGCCTCAGCAGGTCCTGGTGGGTGCCGCGGTCGGCGATCCGGCCGTCGACGAGGTGGACGACCTCGTCGGCCAGGCCGATCGTCGCCTTGCGGTAGGCGACGAGCACCATTGTCGGGCGGCTCCCACCCGCAGTGCCGATCGCTGACAGGATCCGTTGCTCCACCTCGGGATCGACCGCGCTGGTGGCGTCGTCGAGGATCAGCAGCCGGGGCCGGCGGACCAGGGCCCGCGCCAGCGCGAGCCGCTGCCGTTGCCCACCCGAGAGGCTGGCGCCGCGTTCCCCCAGGCGGGTGTCGAGGCCGTCGGGCAGGGCGGAGACGAATGCGGCGGCCTGGGCGACCTCGAGGGCCTGCCAGATCTCGGCGTCGCTGAGGTCGGCACCGAGGTCGACGTTCCCGCGCACGGTGTCGTCGAAGAGGAACGCGTGCTGGGGCACCAGCGCGACGGTGCGGGCGAGGTCCCCCTCGGCCAGGTCGCGCAGGTCGACACCGTCGAGCAGCACCGCCCCGCTCGCCGGGTCGACGAGGCGGGTGAGCAGGGTGGTGAGGGTCGACTTGCCCGACGCGGTGGCGCCGACGACCGCGGTGGTCCGGCCCGGGGCGACCTCGAAGCTCATCCCGTCGAGGATCGGGCGGGAGGTGCCGCCGTCCGTGGCGTCGTACCCGAAACCGACCCGGTCGAGCTCGAGCGAGGCGGGCTCCGTGCCGGCCAGCTGCCTCGTCCCGTACGTCGTCCTGCCCGGTGCGTCCAGCACCGCCCGGACCCGACGCCACCCGACGACGCTGCGCGGGAACTCCCCGAGCAGCCAGCCGATCGAGCGGATCGGGAAGCTCACGATGGTCAGCAGGTAGGCCACGGTGACCACGTCGCCGGCCTCGATCGCACCGGAGCGCACCCGGATCGCGCCGACGACGAGCACGACCAGCACGCCGATGCTGGGCAGCGCGGCCAGGGCAGGATCGAAGGCTGCGCGGATCCGTCCCGCGCGGATGTTGAGGTCGCGGAGCCGGTCGGCCGTGTCGGAGAAACGGGCGGTCTCCTCGACCTCACGCCCCAGGGTCTTGACCACGAGCGCGCCCTCGAACGATTCGTGCGCCACCTCGGAGAGCTCGGCCCGGAGCTGCTGGGCCTGCGTGATCAGGGGGCTGCTGGCCCGCTGGTAGGCGAGGTTCGCCGCGATCACCGCGGGGAAGACGAGCAGTCCGACGCACGCCAGGACGGTGTCGGCCAGGAACATCTGGACGACCGCGATCACCATCATCACGATCGTGCCGACCGCCATCGGCAGCGGTGCGATCGGCGCCCACGCCGCTTCGACGTCCGCATTGGCGTTGGAGAGCAGCTCACCGGTGGGGTGGCGCTGGTGCCAGGCCATCGGCAGCTCGAGGTAGCGCCGGGTGACGGCGCGGCGGGTGCTGGCCTGGAGCCGGAACTGCATGATGCCGGCGCCGAGGCGACGGGCGACGATGGCGACCGCGCGCAGCAGCGCCACACCGATGAAGAGGGCGGCGACGGCGAGGTAGAGGCCGGCACCGACGTCATCGCCGTCGAAGTAGGGCACCAGCACGTGGTCGGTGGCCCAGCCGAGCACCCAGGCGTCGGCGACGGTGAGCAGACCGAAGAGGGCCGCACCGAGGGTGGAGACGGTGAACAACCAGGGCTCGCGCTTGATCCCGACCCAGAGCACGGCCAGACCGTCACGCATGGTGGCTCGGCTTCCCGGATCGACTGCCGTCCCGGATGCCTCAGTGCCACTCACGTCGGTCCACCCTACGGGCGAGTCGGGGCGAATCCTGAATGCAGGCTGAGGAAGTCCGTAGGGTGTGACCCGGCGCGCATGGGGGCGCGCCCCGGCGATGGGTGCGCCGTGGACGAAGAGGTTCGACATGATCCGTAACGACCGACCGAAGATCTCCGGCCTGCGGCTCGCGCTGCCGGCGGGACTGGCGCTGGCCACCGTGCTCGCTGCGCTCACCCTGCCCGACGGCCGGGGAACCCCGGCCGAGGTCGAGGCCGACACCGCCCGGGTGAGCATGGCCGGCTCCGTCGAGCAGGCGAAGGCGGACCTGGGCCTCCCCCACGACGACACCCTGCTCCCCGTGCACCGGCACGACGACCCGCGGACCAAGAACGCGATCTCCCGCGATCTCACCGCCTCGGCCGCTGCCCGCGACACCACCACGGCCACCCAACGGGTCAGCGCGACCTCGGCGGTCGAGCGGCAGCGTCGGCTGCGCGCCCCGAAGCTCACCACCGTGTCCGCCTACCCGAAGCGGGCGGCGTACCCCGCCACCAAGTACGCGATGGCGGGCGGCTGCTACTCCCTGACGGCGCCGAACGGTCGCTCCTCGGGCACCTTCTACTTCAAGGCCACCCGTCTGGGGCGGTACCTGCTGCACACCGCCACCGGCGAGGTGACCGCGGCACGCAACGGATCGGTCACGCTGGCCGGAGCCAGCCAGGACGCGAACTGGGCGGTCGCCCAGGCGGGCCGACGCTTCACGTTCGCCGTGGCTGCGGGTCGGTCCCTGGTCGCGACCCCCAGCGGCGGGCTCGCCGTCGGGTCGAACCCGACCCCGTTCCTGCTGCGCTCGGTGCGCACCTGCCCCGCCTACCCCGAGGCCGGGGTCGACGTGACCGGTGAGCCGTTCGCCGGGGTGAGCCCGTTCCAGGAGGTCCGAGGCTTCGTCGACGCCCACACCCACGGGATGGCGTTCGAGTTCCTCGGCGGCCAGGTGCACTGCGGGCGCCCGTGGCACGAGTTCGGGGCACCGTCGGCGCTCGTCGACTGCCCCGACCACCGCCTCACCGGCGGGAACGGTGCCCTACTGGAGACGCTCCTGTCCGGGAAGCCGTCGCACGACCCGGTCGGCTGGCCGACGTTCAAGGACTGGCCCGCTCCGCACTCGCTCACCCACGAGGGCACCTACTGGCGTTGGCTGGAGCGCTCGTGGCGCGGCGGCCAGCGGCTCTTCGTGAACCTGCTGGTGGAGAACAACAAGCTCTGCCAGGTCTATCCGCTCAAGCGGAACTCGTGCGACGACATGGACTCCATCCGGCTGCAGGCCAAGGACATGTACGCGATGCAGGACTACATCGACGCCCAGTTCGGTGGCCCCGGCCAGGGCTTCTACCGGATCGTGCGGAGCCCCCAGGAGGCCCGCCGGGTGATCAACGCCGGCAAGCTGGCCGTGGTGATGGGGATCGAGACCTCGATCCCGTTCGGCTGCACGTTCAAGGCCATCGCCGGCACCGACCGGCCGGCCTGCTCGGCCGCCGAGATCGACGCCAACCTGGACGAGATGC
Organism: Nocardioides sp. JCM 18999; assembly: GCF_055391175.1. NCBI lineage: Bacteria > Bacillati > Actinomycetota > Actinomycetes > Propionibacteriales > Nocardioidaceae > Nocardioides > Nocardioides sp. JCM 18999. The sequence goes on along the minus strand of NZ_AP043887.1, from coordinate 1,000,335 downwards.
ACCGGCTCGGCGTCCGCCAGATGGAGCTGGTCAACAAGTTCGACAACGCCCTGGCCGGCGTGGCCGGTGACGGTGGGGCGATCGGCCCGATCATCAACGGCGCGAACTTCCTCGAGACCGGCACGTTCTGGGCGATGGAGCACTGCGACCCCGCCGACGGCGAGTCGCACGACAACGACCAGATCACGGTCCCCGACGTCTCCGGGGGCCAGCAGGACGCCCTCTTCGGCGCGATCGGCCAGCTCGGCGGGCTGGTTCCGGCCCTGCCGGTCTACCCGCAGCCGCACCACTGCAACCGGCGCGGCCTGAGCGCGCTGGGTGCGCACACGATCAAGGCGATGGCGAAGCGGTCGATGATCTTCGACCCTGACCACCTCTCGGTGAAGGCCCGGTCGGCGTCGATGGACGTGATCGAGGCGATCCGCTACCCCGGCGTGGTGTCGAGCCACTCCTGGTCGACGCCGGACACCTACCCCCGGATCTACAAGGCCGGTGGCTTCATCACGCCGTACGCCGGCGACTCGACCGGGTTCGTCGACAAGTGGCGTCGTCACCTCGGCTGGGCCGACCCGCGCTACTACTTCGGATTCGGGTACGGCGCCGACATCAACGGTCTCGGCGCCCAGGGCGATCCGCGCGGGACCACGGTGAAGAATCCCGTCCGCTACCCGTTCAAGGGCCTGGGTGGGGTCACCGTCAACAAGCAGCGAGCCGGCCAGCGGGTCTGGGACATCAACGCCGACGGCGTCGCCCAGTACGGCCTGTACCCGGACTGGATCGAGGATCTGCGCAAGGTCGCGGACGCGAAGCACGTCGGCGACGGGGGCCGGATCGTCAGCGACATGGCGCGCGGCGCCGAGGCCTACCTGCAGATGTGGGAACGGGCCACCGGCATCAGGCCCGACTCCTGCCGCAACGCGAACCTGCGTCGCGGCCCCGGGAAGTTCCGGCACCTGGTCCGGCGCGGGATGAGCACCGACGCCGTCATGCGCACCGTCGGGCAGCCCTACGAGCGGCTCGGCCGGACCTACGTCTTCTGCACCAGGACGCCGAAGCGCGCCTCGGTGCGGACGACGGTCACGTTCACGAAGGTGGGCAAGGTGAAGAAGGTGGCGTTCGCCCGCCGCTCCTGAGCGCCGACAGTCAGCGTCAGTCGCGTCAGTCGCGTCCGCGCAGGAAGGAGACCCGCATCTCGCGGAGCTCGCCGGTCATCATGCCGGAGGCGACCGCGGGGTCGGCCTGCATGATCGCGGTCGCGGCTGCCTCGTCCTCGGCCTCGATGATGGCGACGCCGTCGTTCATCGGCTGTCCCCAGGTCGGGCCGGCCAGGACGAGGGTCCCCTCCTCGAAGAGGCGGGTCAGGTAGTCGGAGTGCGCTCCGGCCATGATCGCGCCCTCCTCGGGCGTGATCGTGGCGATGAAGTCGGGGCGCGGCGGGTGCACGAGATACATCCAGGTCCTCACCCCTCCGACCTTAGGGCGTGCGGAACTCCGGGTGGTAGGGCCGAGCGGCGGCGAGCACGGCCGCGAAGACCTGCTCCGGGACGGCAGCGCCCTCACGCCGTACGTCGGCCTCGGGAAGCAGCAGCAGCCGGTCGAGCCGGACCTCGGAGGGGCGACGCTCGCGGTCCCAGCCGCCGGTCCCGATGTCCATCCAGTGCCGCCCCGCCCGCGTCTCCTGGGCGGCGTCGCGGTCGTGGTCCTTCGAGGTCAGGTACAGCCCGAGGAGCTGGGAGCCCTGTCGTCCGATCAGCAGCACCGGACGGTCCTTGCCCTGGCTCGGGTCGTCCTCGAACGGGACCCACGCCCACACCACCTCGCCCGGGTCGGGGCGACCGTCGTGCTTCGGCGCGTAGGTGATCTGCACACCCGACGGCGCGGGGGTCTCCGAGCTCCGTCCTCCGAAGAGGGTCTTGAGTCGAGCGGTCCAACCTCGTGGCGTCACGTGGCCAGACACTACCCAGGCGGTGATGCGTTCAGGCGGCGTTGGCGAGCGCGCGGGTGCCGGTGGCGTCGACGAGGTAGACCTGGCCGCCCGGGTCGCGCCACAGGAAGATGCCCACGAACGGCTGCTTGACGTCCCATCTGCCGTGGGTCTTGAGCAGGTGATGCTGGATCGAGAGGGGGCCGAGGTTGCCGATCCCGGTCTGGCCCGGCGGTCCCCCGAGGGGCCGGATCGCGCCAAGGGACGGTGTGGTCGATCTGTGCGCTCGGGCCCGCACGGTTGCCCCAGGGGAACAGATCCGCCGGCATCGTCAGCGCGACCGCACGGCGGTGTCGTGCGGGGATCTCGTAGGAGTCGACCGGGGCGAGACCCTCGATGTCGAGCACCGGCCGAATCGTGATCCGGGCGGCCGGGTCGGCCCCGAAGACCTCGTTGACCCAGCTGTTGGTCACCATCGCGGCATGGTCGATCCGGGAGAACCCCGCTTCCTCGGGGTGCGCCGGGCAGGCGGCGTACGCGTGCAGGTGCACAGTGGTGTCCGAGCCCGAGGACTCCCCCGTGACCATCGCGAGTGCGACTGCGACACATCGGTCGTCGTGGGAGAGGTCGGGACGCCCCGCCTCCAGGTCCTTGGCCCCGCGGGTGACCGCGGCCTCGATCCGGTCGATCACGTTCACGCTGGCACGGATCAGGAACGACGCCATCCCGGACTGCACTCCGGGCAGCCGCCTGGCGAACGGTGCCTTCCGACGTCGCAGCTCGGCCTCCCGTGCTCGGGCCAGATCACAGGTGGTGATCGCTGCCTCGACCAGGTCCGCGTACCGGCTCCACGGGATCCGGCCGTCGGCCGACTCGGCGACCGTGCGGTCGACCTGGGCCATCTGTGTCCGGTCGAGGTCGGCGGCACGGCAGGACTTCACCGCATGCCGCGCGTAGGAGGCCTTCACCTCGAGCCGCTTCACCCGTCCCCACAGCTCCGGGAAGAACCGGGCCAGGTCGACGGCGTCAGCCATCAGCTCTCGCGCGGCGTGGGTCGTCATGCCGAGCCGTGCACCCAGGGCCGCGGGAGAGAACTCGCCGACCGTCTCTGACGCACCCTCACCCCCGTCGGCACCGAGACCGAGGATGCGTTCCCTCCGGACGTCGGTGACGTCGCGCAATGGGACGGGAGGGCGTTGTGAACGGACGGCCCAGGCATGGGCGACCTCAAGGATCCGGACGTCGATCTCGCGCTGAGCGTGTCCGAGCGCACCGACATGGTCGAGGAACAGACCCTCGCCCATGTCGTCGATCGGGAGGTCCAGGAGACCAGCCAATCCATCGCCCGAGTACATGCAACAGACGCTAGACGGAGCCACCGACATTTCTGACGGATGGAGGACCAGAGCGCTGTGGATCAGCGAACGGGGTAACCGGCTCCGGAAAGTGCTGCCTTCGCCTCGGCGATCCTGACCTTGCCGAAGTGGAAGATCGTAGCGGCGAGGACCGCGTCGGCGCCGGCCTCGACGGCCGGCGGGAAGTGCGCCGCTGAACCAGCGCCACCGGAGGCGATCACCGGGATCGACACCTCGCGGCGCACGGCGCGGATGATGTCGAGGTCGAAGCCGTCCTCGGTGCCGTCGGCGTCCATCGCGTTGAGCAGGATCTCCCCCGCACCGAGCTCGGCGGCCCGGGCGGCCCAGGCGATCGCGTCGAGGCCGGCGGACTGGCGGCCGCCGTGGGTGGTGACCTCGAACCCGGAGTCGGTGCCGGGAGCACGACGGGCGTCGACGGAGAGCACCAGCACCTGGTTGCCGAACCGGTCAGCGACCTCGGCGATCAGCTCGGGGCGACGGATCGCCGCGGTGTTCATCGCGACCTTGTCGGCCCCGGCCCGCAGGAGGCGGTCGACGTCCTCGACCGAGGAGACTCCCCCACCGACCGTGAGCGGGATGAAGACCTGCTCGGCGGTGCGGGAGACGATCTCCATCGTGGTGGCTCGGCCCTCGTGCGAGGCCGAGATGTCGAGGAAGGTCAGCTCGTCGGCGCCCTCGGCGTCGTAGACCTTGGCCAGCTCGACCGGGTCCCCGGCGTCACGCAGGTCCTGGAAGTTGATCCCCTTGACCACCCGGCCGCCGTCGACGTCCAGGCACGGGATCACCCGCACCGAGAGGCTCACGCCTGACCCTTGGTGACGGCCAGTGCTTCCTCGAGGGAGAGCGACCCGGTGTAGAGCGCGGTCCCGGCGATGGCGCCCTCGACACCGATCTCGACCAGCTCCATCAGCGCGCGGATGTCGTCGATCGTGGTCACGCCACCGGACGCGACGAGCGGGCGGTCGGTGAGCGCGGCGACGTCGCGGAGCAGCTGCAGGTTCGGGCCCTGGAGCATGCCGTCCTTGTTGACGTCGGTGACGACGTACCGGGCGCAGCCCTCCGCGTCGAGCCGGGCCAGGGTCTCGTAGAGGTCGCCGCCGTCCTTGGTCCATCCGCGGGCTGCCAGGGTGGTGCCGCGGACGTCGAGCCCGATCGCCACCCGGTCGCCGTACTCGGCGATCGCGCGGGCGCACCACTCGGGGTTCTCCAGCGCGGCGGTGCCGATGTTGACCCGGCGGCAGCCGGAGTCCATCGCGGCCTTGAGCGAGGCGTCGTCGCGGATGCCACCGGAGCGCTCGATCTTGATGTCGACCGCGCGGGTCACCTCGGCGAGCAGGTCGGCGTTCGAGCCGTGCCCGAAGGCGGCGTCGAGGTCGACCAGATGGATCCACTCCGCGCCCATCTCCTGCCAGCGCAGCGCGGCCTCGATCGGGTCACCGAAGACCTTCTCGGAGCCGTCGACGCCCTGGACGAGCTGGACGGCGCTGCCGCCCTTGATGTCGACGGCGGGAAGCAGTTCGAGGTAAGAGCTCACAGCGTGTTGATCCAGTTCTTCAGGAGTTGGGCTCCGGCGTCGCCGGACTTCTCGGGGTGGAACTGGGTCGCCCAGAGCGGCCCGTTCTCGACGGCGGCGACGAAACGATCGCTGCCGTGCTCGGCCCAGGTCACCAGCGGTGCCTTGGTGCGGTCGTTGGTCTTCAGGGTCCAGTCGCGCACGCCGTAGGAGTGCACGAAGTAGAACCGCTCGTCCTCGATCCCGGCGAACGCCTGCGTGCCGGGCACCGCCTCGACGGTGTTCCAGCCCATGTGCGGGACGACGGGCGCCTGCAGGCGCTCGACGACGCCGGGCCACTCGCCGCAGCCCTCGGTGTCGACGCCGTGCTCGATGCCGTGCTCGAACAGGATCTGCATCCCGACGCAGATGCCGAGCACCGGGCGTCCGCCCGAGAGTCGGCGGGCGATGATCCGCTCGCCACGGATCGCGCGCAGCCCCGCCATGCAGGCGGCGTAGGCACCGACGCCGGGCACGAGCAGGCCGTCGGCCTCCATCGCGGCGTCCATGTCACCCGTGAGCTCGACCTGCGCACCCGCGCGCTCGATCGCCCGGACCGCGGACCGGAGGTTCCCCGATCCGTAGTCCAGGACGACGACGCGCGGCTGAGCGCTCAGAGCGCACCCTTGGTCGAGGGGATGCCGGACTCACGCGGGTCGGGCTCGATCGCCTGACGCAGTGCGCGGGCGAACGCCTTGAACTGGGTCTCGACGATGTGGTGCGGCTCGCGTCCGTCCAGCACCCGGATGTGGGTGGTGATGTAGGCGTGGTGCGCGATCGACTCGAAGACGTGCCGGGTCAGCGACCCGAGGTAGGGCACGCCGGAGCCGTAGATCAGGACGTGCTCCTGGCCGGCCGGCTCACCGGAGTGGACCAGGTAGGGACGGCCGGAGACGTCGACGACGGCCTGGACCAGCGCGTCGTCGAGCGGCACGGTGGCGTCGCCGTACCGGCGGATGCCCTTCTTGTCCCCCAGAGCCTGGCGGATGGCCTGCCCGATCACGATCGCGGTGTCCTCGACGGTGTGGTGCGCGTCGATGTGCAGGTCGCCCTCGGACTTCACCGTCAGGTTGATCAGGGAGTGTCGCGCCAGCGCGGTCAGCATGTGGTCGTAGAAGCCGACACCGGTGTCGATGTCGTGCTGGCCCGTGCCGTCGAGGTCGACCTCGACGATGACGGTGGACTCGCTGGTGACGCGCTCGATGCGAGCAGTTCGACTCATGACTTCGTGACCTCTGTCAGTGCGGTGCGGAAAGCGGACATCTCATCCGGGGTGCCGACGGAGACCCGGAGCCATCCGTCGGGGCCAGTCTCGCGGATCAGCACACCGCGATCCAGCAACCCCCGCCACACGGCATGGCGGTCGGCGAAGGTGCCGAAGAAGACGTAGTTGGCGTCGGAGTCGGCGACCTCGTGGCCCGCCTCGCGCAGCCAGACGACGAGCGCGTCGCGCTCGAGGCGAAGCTCGTCGACCTTGCCGAGCAGCTCGTCCTGGTGCCGTAGCGCGGCCAGCGCGGTCGCCTGGGTGACGGCGGAGAGGTGGTACGGCAGCCGCACCACCCGGATCGCGTCGGTGATCGCCGGGTGCGCGGCGAGGTAGCCGAGCCGCAGCCCCGCGCCGGCGAACGCCTTGCTCATCGTGCGGGACACGACCAGGTTCGGGTACGTCGGCAGCAGCTCGAGCGCGCTCGGGACCCCGGCGCGGCGGAACTCGCCGTACGCCTCGTCGACGACCAGGACGCCGGACTCGCCCAGCGCCTCGGCGAGCGCACCGACCGCCTCGGGCGGCAGCGCCGTCCCGGTCGGGTTGTTCGGGCTGGGCAGCAGCACGACGCTGGGGCGGACCTCGCCGATCAGGGCGACGGCCTTCTCGAGGTCAAGGCTGAAGTCGCTCTCGCGGTGCCCGGTGACCCACTCGGTCATCGTGTCCCGGGCGTACTCCGGATACATCGAGTACGTCGGCGCGAAGCTGAGCGCGGTCCGGCCCGGACCACCGAAGGCCTGCAGCAGCTGCAGCATGACCTCGTTGGACCCGTTGGCGGCCCAGACCATCTCCGGCGTCACCGGCGTGGGGCCGGAGTCGCGGGTCAGGTACGTCGCCAGCTCGGTGCGCAGCTCGGTGAACTCCCGGTCGGGGTACCGGTTGAGGCTGGCAGCGGCCTGCGCCACCGACGCCGCGATGTCCGCGATGCAGGCGGCGCTGGGGCCGTACGGGTTCTCGTTGACGTTGAGCTGGACGGGGACGTCGAGCTGCGGCGCGCCGTAGGGCTCGATCCCGGCCAGCTCCGGGCGGATGGGTGCGGTGTAGCTCAGCGCGTCACTCATGGCGGGCCCGCTCACTCGTCGGCGAAGCGGACGGAGACAGCCGCACCGTGGCCCGGCAGGTCCTCGGCGTTCGCCAGCCGGACGACGTGGACCTTGACCTCGGCCAGACCGTCGCGGCTGTAGTCGATCACGTGGATCGACTTGGTGAAGGCGCGCACCGACAGCCCCGAGCTGTGGCAGGCGCATCCGCCGGTGGGCAGTACGTGGTTGGAGCCGGCGCAGTAGTCGCCGAGGCTGACGGGTGCGAAGCTCCCGACGAAGATGGCGCCCGCGTTGCGGATCCGCCCGGCGACCGCAGCGGCGTCGCGGGTGTGGATCTCGAGGTGTTCGGCGGCGTAGGCGTCGACCACGCGGATGCCCTGCTCGACGTCGTCGACCAGGACGATGCCGGACTGGGAGCCACCCAGCGAGGTGCGGATCCGGTCGACGTGCTTGGTCACCGAGACCTGCTTGTCCAGCTCGGCCTCGACCTCGTCGGCCAGCGCGACCGAGTCGGTGACCAGGACCGCGGCGGCGAGCGGGTCGTGCTCGGCCTGGCTGATCAGGTCGGCGGCGACGTACGCCGCCTCAGCGGTCTCGTCGGCCAGGATCGCGATCTCGGTCGGACCGGCCTCGGAGTCGATCCCGACCGTGCCCTTGACCAACCGCTTGGCGGTGACGACGTAGATGTTGCCCGGGCCGGTGATCAGGTCGACCGGCTCGACGACCGGCCCCTCGGCGTCACGGACCCCGTAGGCGAACATCGCGATCGCCTGGGCGCCGCCGACGGCGTAGACCTCGTCGACCCCGAGCAGAGCACAGGCGGCCATGATCGTCGGGTGCGGGAGACCGTTGAACTCCTTCTGCGCGGGCGAGGCCAGCGCGATCGAGCGCACACCGGCGATCTGGGCCGGGACGGTGTTCATCAGCACGCTGGAGACCAGCGGGGCCAGGCCGCCGGGGACGTAGAGACCGACGCGGCCGACGGGGACCTTGCGGTGCGTGACCCGGGCGCCGAGTCCGAGGTCGGTGACGGCGTCGACCTCGAGCTCGTTCGCGCAGGTCGCACGCAACCGACGGATCGACTCCTCCAGGCCGGCGCGGATCTCGGGGTCGAGCTCGGCCAAGGCCCGGGCGAGCGTCTCGACGGGGACCCGGATGTCGGTCTGCTCGACGCCGTCGAAGCGGGCGTTGAAGTCGAGGATCGCGGCCAGACCGCGCTCGCGGACCTCGTCCAGGATGGGCTGCACCACATGCGTGGCCCGCTCGATGTCGAACTCCGCGCGCGGCACGGCCGCGCGGTAGTCGAGGGTGCGTTCGGCACCACGGAGGTCGATTCGGCGGATCATGCCCTCAGTCTAGGTAGGGTCGATCCCGATGAGCGACGCGGTTAGTGGGCCTGAGACGTCCACCCTCCCGATGTTCCCGTTGAACACGGTGGTGTTCCCCGGGGTGAGCATCCCCCTGAACGTGTTCGAGGACCGTTATCGGGCCCTCGTCCACCACCTGCTCCGGACCGAGGACCCTGCGGAGCGGGTCTTCGGGATCGTCGGGATCCGGGAGGGGTACGAGGTCGGCGAGCGTGGGGCCCAGTCGCTGTACCGGATCGGGACCCGGCTGCAGCTCACCGACGCCGTCCCCCGACCGGACGGAACCTTCGCGATCACCGCGGTGGGGCGCGACCGGTTCCGGCTGGAACGGCTCGACACCTCCGGCGACTTCCCGCGCGGCACGGTGACCACGCTCCCCGCCGACTCGGCGCCCGTGTCCGAGGAGGTCGACATGATCGCCCGGGCCACGTTCACGGCCTTCCGCTCGATCGTCAGCCAGTGGCGGGAGGACCCCTTCCCGGGTGACCTCCCCCGCGACAGCGCCTACCTGTCGTGGACGCTCGCCGCGGTGACGCCGCTCCCGATGGCGGAACGGCAGTCCCTGCTGGAGGCCGACGATGCTTCCGAGCGGTTGGCGCTGATCATCGACTACCTCCGCTCGGAGGTCGAGGCGATGAACGTGATCCCGTCCCTGCCGGCCACCGAGGTGGCTCGGACCGGCTGGTCCCCGAACTGACCGGTCCGCGCGCCTACTTGGCGCGCAGCACCAGCTGTCCGTGGGCGATCTCGTCCTCGGTCCAGCCGGAAGCACCGAGCGCGGCCAGCTCGTCGAGGTCGTGCTCCAGGTCGGATCCGCCGAGCAGGGTGCCGAGGGCTCCCTTGATCGCCGCGATGTCGACGTAGAAGACCGCGGAGGCGTCGTCGGCATGCGGGACGACGTCGCGGAAGGTGTCGTTGCGACCCAGCCGGCCGCCTGCGGCCACCTCGGAACGCCACGCCTCCTGGAACCCGACGGTGACGGAGTCGTCGCCCGCCTCGGTCTCGAAGAAGGGGGCACCCGGCGCCAGGGCGCCGAGCTTGTCGATCACCGGCTCGAGCTCGGCCGGGTCGCCCATGATCCGCAGCGCCAACGGGAGCGAGTCCGCCGACGACGAGTTGAGCATCGCCTCGACGTCGAGGTCGGGGCCGAGGGCCAGCTGAGCCGAGCGCTGGGTGAGGGTCTCCAGGTCGTCGGGGACGTCCAGCCCGGTGAAGGCACTGACCATCGCGAAGATCGTGGACGGGTCGAAGCCCTCCCCACAGGTCTCCTCGAGGCCGCTGAGGAGGCCGTCGACCCAGCCGTCCGCGAATCCGACACCGATCGCGGCACCGACATCGTCGGGCAGCGAGGTGACGTCGGCTGTCTGGGTGGTCTTCGCGCGCTTGCCGGCGTCGGAGGCGAACTCGAACTCCAGTCCGGCGTCGTTGAACCGGAGCGTCGCCCCGGCGCCGCCGAAGTCGCCCAGCGCCGAGGAGTCCTGGCTGTCGGAGTCGGTCAGCCCCGGGCAGAACGCCGAGGCGCCCAGTCCGAGACCCATCCCGAGTCCCGGCCCGAGGCTCGAGCCCATGCCGGCCTCGTCGCCCAGCTCGGCACCGAGGTCGGCACCGAGCCCGGACCCGAGGTCGGTCAGGCCGCCGACCGCGTCGAACAGGGCCGCGGCCGAACCGGGGGCGGCGTAGGCGGTCAGGATGCCGGGGTCGCCGGCCGCCTTCGTCCAGTGGGTGTAGTCGTCGGAGGTCGCCAACGGCTTGTCCTGGGCACCCGCGAGGACCCGGGCGGCCTCCTTGTCGTCGGAGGCCACGACGAGCCAGTCGTTCGCGACGACGATGCCGGGCGACGGAGCCTTCAGCCCCACCTGGGACCAGTTGTCGGCGAGGCACTTCTCCAGGAGCTTCGCCGCGGCGCGAGCCTTGGTCTCGTCGGTGACGGCCAGCGCCAGCACCGGCTTCGGGTCGGTCCGGCCCACCACGCCGACACCGGCCGAGGAACCGATCCACGGCTCGACGTCGTCGTCGTAGTCGAGGTCGCACTCGCTGTCGATCAACCCGTCGAAGAGCTTGCGGCGCAGGTCGTCGCCGCTGTGCAGACCGAGGTCGTCCTTGAGGCTCGGAACCCGGTTGGCCAGCTTGAAGGCCGCGACCTTCTGGCTCGCGCTCGGGTCGAGGTCGATCGAGACCAGCGCGAGGGTGTCGGCGGGGAACGCCTCCGCCGCCTGCGGACCGCTGTTGAAGAACGAGAAGGCAGCCCAGGTGGTCGCTCCCGCCCCGACCACGACCGCTGCCACGCCGGCCCCCACGATCCAACCCTTCACAGCTGTTCCTCCTGCACGTCGAGCGAATGGACGTCACCCGCTGCGGGACGGGAGAGCATCAAGTACCAGATGACGAAGATGATCGCCGCCCCCAAGGGCAGACAGGCTCGCGCAGACCAGCCAGGGACCGCAAGGGTCCCGAGCAGCGCGGTGCCGTCGGCGGCGGTCTTGGCGGCGGCCGCCGGATCCGGCGGAGCGACCGCGATCCCGTAGCCGAGCATCAGGGCGGAGGCCAGGCAGGTGCCGACGATGACGGCGCCGAGGGTCACCAGCTCCCCGACCCGCGTGACCGCGATCGCGAGGATCGCGGTGATCATGCCCGCGGCGATCGCGATCAGGACGAACCATCCGGTGGCCGCGAAGTCGTCCTTGCTGCCCGCCTCCCACGGCACGGGGTACCAGGCCTGCTGGTAGGCCTGCCCGGACGCCGGCTCCCACACCGCCATCCAGAGCCATCCGCAGAGGAGGCCCAGCAGGGCGCACCAGACCAGGATCCCGGCCACCCAGGCCACGTTCGTGCGAGTCATCCTCACCCTCCCAAGCATCCGGGACCGAGCAGCTGCTTCAGATCCGCGAAGAGCGCACCGCTCGGCGTCACCCGCAGCTTCTCATCCAGCCGCAGGACCCGGGTCTCGGACCGGGTCAGCAGCCGCAGCCGGACCTCGGTCATGCCGGGGTGGGTGGCCAGCACGTCCCGCAGCTGCTGGACCACGGGCGGGGTGCAGCGCGTCGACGGCATGCTGATCACGACCGGACCTCCGGTGGAGCTCTCGGTGAGATCGGGGACGCTCACCTCGAGACCACGCAGCTGGACGGTCTCCCGCTCCTTGTCCACGCCGGCCTTCACCCGGATGATCGCGTCCTGGGCGAGCACCGAGCTGACCTGGACGTAGATGCTCGGCCAGAGCAGCACCTCGACCTCACCCTCGAGGTCCTCGACGGTGATCGTGGCCCAGGGGTCGCCCTTCTTGGTGATCCGTCGGTTCACGTTGGTGATCAGGCCCGCGATCGTCACGTGGTGGCCGTGCGCGACGGACTCGTCGGAGAGCAGACGGCCGATCGTCATGTCGGTGCCGTTGGCGAGCACGTGCTCGAGACCGAGCAGCGGGTGGTCGGAGACGTAGAGCCCGAGCATGTCGCGCTCGTGGGCGAGCAGGGTCATCTTGTCCCACTCGTCGAGATCGGGGATGGTGACCGAGATGCCGAAGCCGGCACCCCCGTCCTCGCCGCCGAGGTCGGCGAACAGCGAGTCCTGGCCGATCGCCTCGTTCTTCTTGATGTCGACGAACTGGTCGACGGCCGTCTCGTGCACCGCGATCAGGGCCCGGCGGCGGTGCTTGAGGTCGTCGAACGCGCCGGCCTTGACCAGCGACTCGATCACCCGCTTGTTGCACACCACGGCGGGGACCTTGTCGAGGAAGTCGTTGAAGTCGGCGTAGCGGCCCTTCTCGGTCCGCCCCGCCACGATGCCTTCGACCACGTTCAGGCCGACGTTGCGCACGGCGGTGAGACCGAACCGGATGTCGGCCCCGACGGCGGCGAAGTCGACGACCGACTCGTTGACGTCGGGCGGCAGCACGTTGATCTTCATCCGGCGACACTCGTTGAGGTAGATCGCCATCTTGTCCTTGTCGTTCTTCACCGAGGTGAGGAGCGCCGCCATGTACTCGGTCGGGTAGTTCGCCTTGAGGTACGCCGTCCAGTAGGTGACGACGCCGTAGGCGGCCGAGTGGGACTTGTTGAAGGCGTAGTCGGCGAAGGGGACGAGGATCTCCCACAGCACCTTGACCGAGTCCTTGGGATACCCGCGCTCGAGCATGCCGGCCTCGAAGCCGGCGTACTGCTTGTCGAGCTCCTCCTTCTTCTTCTTGCCCATGGCGCGACGCATGTTGTCGGCCGCACCGAGGGAGAAGCCGGCGAGCACCTGGGCGATCGCCATCACCTGCTCCTGGTAGACGATCAGGCCGTAGGTCTCCCCCAGCACCGGCTCGAGTGCCTCGGCCAGCGCGGGGTGGATCGGCTCGATCGGCTGGCGACCGTTCTTCCGGTGGGCGTACTTGTTGTGCGAGTCCGCACCCATCGGGCCTGGCCGGTAGAGCGCGGAGACAGCCGTGATGTCGGCGAACTGGTCGGGCTGCATCGAGCGCAGCAGGGCACGCATGCCGCCGCCATCGAGCTGGAAGACGCCGAGCGTGTCACCGCGTCCCATCAGCTCGTACGTCGCCCGGTCGTTGAACGGCACGTCCTCCAGGACGACGGTCTCGCCGCGGTTCGCCTTGATGTTGGCGACCGCGTCCTCGAGCGTGTGCAGGTTGGACAGTCCGAGGAAGTCCATCTTGACCAGGCCGAGCTCCTCGCACTTCGGATACTCGAACTGCGTGATGATCTGGCCGTCCTGCTTCGGATCCATCAGCGGGACGATGTCGATCAACGGCTCGCTCGACATGATCACGCCGGCCGCGTGCACACCGGTCTGCCGGATCTGGCCCTCGAGGCCGATCGCGGTCTCGTAGATCCGTCGGACCTCGGGGTCGGAGTCGTGCAGCGCCCGGAACTCCGCGCCCTCGCCGTACCGCTTGGAGGTGGTGTCGAAGAGCTCCTTGAGCTTGACCGACTTGCCCATCACGTCGGGCGGCAACGCCTTGGTGATCCGGTCACCGATGGCGAACCCGTGGTCGAGGATCCGCGCGGCGTCCTTGATCGCGGCCTTGGCCTTGATCCGGCCGAAGGTGGCGATCTGGGCGACCCGCTCGCTGCCGTACTTCTGGGTGACGTACTGGATGACCTCGCCGCGACGGTGGTCGTCGAAGTCGATGTCGAAGTCGGGCATCGAGGGACGTTCCGGGTTGAGGAACCGCTCGAAGTAGAGGCCGTGCTCGAGCGGGCACAGGTCGGTGATCTTCAGCGCGTACGCCGCGATCGAGCCCGCACCCGAACCACGACCGGGGCCGACCCGGATGCCGTTGTCCTTGGACCACTGGATGAAGTCGGCGACCACGAGGAAGTATCCGCAGTAGCCCTTCTGCGAGATGACGTCGAGCTCGAAGTCGGCCCGGTCGAGGACCTCCTGGGTGAGGCGTTCCCCGGGATAGCGGAACTCGAGACCGCGCCGGACCTCCTTGCGCAGCCACGACTCCTCGGTCTCGCCGGCGGGGATGTCGGCGCGGGCCATGTAGCCGCCGGTGGACTCGGTGAACTCGACGTTGCAGCGCTCCGCGATCAGCAGCGTGTTGTCGCACGCCTCCATCAGGTCCTGCCGGCCCCAGAGCTCGCGCATCTCGGCGGCGGACTTGATGTAGTAGCCGGCACCCTCGAAGGCGAACCGCTTCCCGCCCTGGGAGTACGGCGGCTCGGCCATGCGGCTGCCCGACTGGACGCAGAGCAGCGCCTCGTGGGCGCCGGCGTCCTCGGGGTTGTTGTAGTGCGAGTCGTTGGTGGCGATCGGCTTGATGCCCATCGTCTTCCCGAGCTTGAGCAGGTCGTCGCGGACCCGCTTCTCGATCGAGATGCCGTGGTCCATCAGCTCGAGGAAGACCGAGTCGTGGCCGTAGATGTCCTGCAGCTCGCCGGCCTCGCGGAGCGCCTCGTCCCACTGGCCCAACCGCAGTCGGGTCTGGATCGCGCCGGACGGGCAGCCCGTGGAGACGATGATCCCCTTGCTGTGCTCGGCGAGGATCTCCTTGTCCATCCGGGGCTTGTAGAAGTACCCCTCCATGGACGCGCGGGAGGAGAGCCGGAACAGGTTGTGCATGCCCTCGGTGGTCTCGGACCACATCGTCATGTGGGTGTAGGCGCCACCACCCGAGACGTCGTCGCCGCCCTCCTGGGCGCTCTCGCCGCGACCCCACCGCACCCGCTTGCGCTCTCCACGGGGAGTGCCCGGGGTGACGTAGGCCTCGATCCCGATGATCGGCTTGACGCCGTACTTCTTCGCCTTGGAGTAGAAGTCGTAGGCACCGTGCAGGTTGCCGTGGTCGCTCATCGCGATGCTGGACATCCCCAGCTCGCTCACCCGGGAGAAGAGCCCGTCCAAGAGGCTGGCGCCATCGAGCATCGAGTACTCGGTGTGCACATGGAGGTGAGCGAAATCGGCGTTCGTCACGGCTGGGCCAGCCCTCCTCAGGGGTCGGTGGAACGGTCGATCAGTATCCCGGGGAAGGAGACCCCAGCGTACGCGAAGCGACCGGGAGAATCCTCCCCGACACCACCGACAGATCCACCACCGGCACCCCGTCCGCGGACTCAGGGCCCCGACCTACACTCGGCCACGTGAGCATCACCGCACCCGGCCGTCCGACGCCCGCCCTGGACGTACTCCGCGACGGGATCGTCGTCCTCGACGGCGGCCTGTCCAACGCGCTCGAGGGCCGCGGACACACGCTCGGCGGGGACCTGTGGACCGCCCGTCTGCTGCGCGACGAGCCCGAGGAGATCGCCGCGGTGCACCGGGCGTACTTCGAGGCCGGCGCCCAGGTGGCGACCACGGCCAGCTACCAGGCGAGCATCCCCGGCCTGGTCGCCGCCGGTGCCGACGAGCGGGAGGCCGAGCGCCTGATCCGGCTCAGCGTCCGGCTGGCGAAGGAGGTCGCCGCCGAGGGCTCCGACCGTCTGGTCGCGGCCTCGGTCGGCCCCTACGGGGCGATGCTCGCCGACGGTTCGGAGTACCGCGGCTACGAGGGCCGGGTCCCGGCGCAGGTCCTGCGCGAGTTCCACGGGCCGCGCCTGGACCTGCTGCTCGAGGAGGAGCCGGACCTGATCGCGGTCGAGACGGTCCCGGACCTGATCGAGGCCGAGGTGCTGGCCGAGCTCCTGCTGGGCGTCGACGTGCCCACCTGGGTGAGCTTCTCGGTCGCGGACGGCCGGACTCGCGCCGGCCAGCCCTGGGACGAGGCGTTCAGCGCCGTCGCCGGGGTCGACAGCGTGGTGGCGGTCGGGGTGAACTGCTGCGATCCGCGGGAGGCCGCGGCGGCCCTCGCGGCAGCGTCCGCTGCGACCGGAAAGCCCGGCGTCTGCTACCCCAACACCGGCCAGGACTGGCAGAGCGGCGACGGCGACGCGGCCGGCACCTGGACGGGTGAGGTGTCGTGGTCGGTCGATGCCGCCGCTTCCTGGGTGGCTGCGGGCGCCGGGATGATCGGCGGCTGCTGCGGGGTCGGCCCGGATCAGATCAGGGCCGTGGCCGGGTCCCTGTCGCGCTGACCAGTCCGCCGCCACGCGCCGCCAACGCCTGGTTGATCCGGATCGGGTCCAACCGGGTGGCGGCCGCCAGCCGGTGGATCACGGTGAGCGCGTAGGCGTAGTCGGCGGTCGGCCAGTCGGCCCCGGCGATCGGCGATCCGGGAAGCATCTCGTTCAACGCCTGGGCGACACTGGGGTCCAGGACGATCGCCTGCCCGGAATCATCGGCGGCTGCGAGGAACCGGGTGAAGTGGCTCGGACCCCAGCCGTGCAGGTGCCCCTCGTTGTTGAGCAGGTAGTACGCAGCGATCGGGCCGGCCGAGTCGAGTGCGTTGATCGCCGCACGCAGCCGGAACCGGGCCTCAGGGATCGCCGCGGTCCGCGACGTCCGCCACGCACCGAACGAGCTCTCCCCGAACCCGGCCGCATTGGCGTGGACCAGCAGCGGGAGCCAGTCCGCCGACGCGCGTCCGATCCGGGCGGCAGCGGTCAGGTCGTCGGGGCCGATCGCGAGGCTGGCCCGCAGTGGAGCGGGCAGCAGCGGTTCCGCCCGCCAACCGGGATGGAGTCGTACGACGCCGTCAGGGCCGTCGGCTCCGTCCGGGCGCGCGGTGACGAGGTCGAGGACCGCACCCTCGATCTCCACCGCTTCAGCGCGCTGCCGAGCGCGCGCGACGTCGCCGTCGACCTCCAGACCCATCAGGTCTCCCTCCCCAGGAAACGACTCCGACGGCGCCCTCACACCGTCGTGTCGATGGGACGAGCGTAGTGGTCCGGAGCAACGGGGACCGGCGGAGGAGCGATCTCGGTTCAGAGAAGGTCGCGGACGACCTCGAGCGCGTGCGCCAGGTCGTCCGGGTACGGCGAGCTGTACTCGACGTACTCCCCCGTCTCGGGGTGCTCGAAGCCCAGCCGGACGGCGTGCAGCCACTGCCGCTCCAGACCGACCCGCTTGGCCAGGGTGGGGTCGGCGCCGTACTGGTGGTCGCCGACGCACGGATGGTGGGTCGCACTCATGTGGACTCGGATCTGGTGGGTGCGTCCGGTCTCGAGGTGGATCTCGAGGAGGCTGGCGAACCGGTGCGCCTCGAGGGTCTCGTAGTGGGTGATGCTCGGCCGGCCGTCGGCGATCACGGCCATCTTGTAGTCGGCCTTGGGGTGACGGCCGATCGGCGCATCGATCGTGCCCACGTGCGGGTCGGGGTGGCCCTGGACGAGGGCGTGGTAGACCTTCGTCGGTGTCCGGTCCCGGAAGGCCTGCTTGAGCACGCTGTAGGCGTGCTCGGACTTCGCGATCACCATCACGCCGGTCGTGCCGACGTCGAGCCTCTGCACGATGCCTTCGCGCTCCTTGGCGCCCGACGTCGAGATCCGCACGCCGGCGGCTCGCAGGTGGCCGACGATCGTCGGTCCGGTCCATCCCGGGCTGGGGTGGACCGCGACGCCGACCGGCTTGTCGATCACGACGATGGCATCGTCCTCGTGGATGATTCGGATGCCTTCGACGATCTCCTCGTGGATCTCGAGGGGATCGGCCAGGACCGGGATGGTCACGTCCAGCATCGCGCCGGAGTGCACCCGGTCGGACTTGCCGACCTGCTTGCCGTCGAGCATCACCAGGCCGTCGGCGGCGAGCTCGGCCGCTCGGGTCCGGGAGAGGCCGAACAGGCGGGCGATCGCCGCGTCGACGCGCTCGCCCTCGAGACCGTCGGGGACGAACAGGGTGCGCTGCTCCGAGCTGGTCACGCCGAAGCGACCTCGTCGCGGACCTCGCGGGTGCCGTCGAGGCGGATCCCCCGCCACGACAGGATCACGATCAGGACGGCGGCCGCCGAGATGCAGATGTCGGCGACGTTGAAGATCGGCCAGTGCGGCAGCTCCAGGAAGTCGACGACGTGTCCACGCAGGGGTCCGGGCGCGCGGAACAGTCGGTCGGTGACGTTGCCGAGGATCCCCGCACCGAGCAGACCGAGGGCGATCGCCCAGGTGAGCGAGCGGACCTTGGTCACGACCACCCAGCCGACGACGCACGCGGCAGCGATCGCGAAGACGGAGAGCGCCATCGTCAGGCCCGTCCCGGTGCTGAAGGCAGCGCCCGGGTTGCGGGTCAGGTGCAGCCGGAGCAGCGACCCGATGAGCTGCTGGGGGTCGCTCGGATCGAGCCGCGCGACGGCGATGGACTTGGTGATCTGGTCCAGCGTCACGCCGGCCAGGGCGACCAGGCCCGCGACGGTCGCGGCCCGGGCAGCACTGAGCGATCGATCCGCGGTGGCCATTGCAGGGGCGGCCGGCTCACCGGTCACGTCGTTGTCGTCCATGTCGTTGCCAAGGTTCTCATGCACGGCCCGAGCGACGAACTCGACGGACGGATCAGCGGCGCTCTTCACGGGTCTTGCAGGCCATGCAGAGCGTGGCGCGCGGGAACGCCATCAGGCGCAGCTTCCCGATCGGCTCGCCGCAGGACTCGCAGACGCCGTAGGTGCCGTCGTCGATGCGGCCGAAGGCACGCTCGATCTGGGCGAGCTTGTCCTTCTCGGAGTTGACGACGCTGAGCTCCTGGTCGCGCTCGAAGCTGGTGGCGCCCATGTCGGCCTGGTCCTGGCCGGCGCCGTCGCCGCTGTCCTTCATCAGCCCGGAGAGCTCGATCTCCTGGGCCTCGAGGAGGGCGAGCGCGTGGGTGCGCTGCTCGGTGAGCTCGGCGACGATCTCCGCCAGCTCGGCCTTGGTCCAGGCCCCTTCGCCGTCCTTGACCACCAGGGCGGCGGGGGTGTTTCCAGTCGAAGCCTTCTTCGTCACGGGAGAATTCTGCACCGTCGCCTTCTTCGCCGCCCGAGCGGGGGCTGCCTTCGTGGCGGGCACTGCGGCCTTCTTGGCAGGGGCTGCGGCCTTCTTCGCAGGGGCTGCGGCCTTCTTGGCGGGAGCAGCCGCCTTCTTGGCGGGTGCAGCCGTCTTCTTCGCGGGTGCCGGGGCCTTCTTCGCGGGCGCTGCGGCCTTCTTCGCGGGCGCTGCGGCCTTCTTCGCGGGCGCTGCAGCCTTCTTCGCAGGTGCAGCCGCCTTCTTCGCAGGGGCTGCGGCCTTCTTGGCGGGAGCAGCCGCCTTCTTCGCAGGGGCTGCAGCCTTCTTGGCGGGTGCCGGGGCCTTCTTCGCGGGCGCTGCGGCCTTCTTCGCTGGCGCTGCAGCCTTCTTGGCAGGCGCTGCGGCCTTCTTCGCTGGCGCGGCCTTCTTCGCAGGCGCGGCGGCCTTCTTCGCGGGCGCTGCGGCGGGGCGCGCGCGTCCCGTTGCCTTCTTGACCGCCGTAGCGACCCGTCCGAGCGGAGTCCGAGCCATCTCTGCCTCCTCAGTGGCAACGAGCCCGTCCCCCATGGATGAGGCCGTTGCGCCTTGGTTCGCCGGGACTGTAGTCCCTTGTTGCACCGCGCTTCAATGCACCACACCGCAACGGAGGGTGCCGAAATGCCCGGAGCCAGCACCGCCCGAGGGCGGTACTGGCTCCGACGTGGACCGAACGAACCGGTCTCAGACCGGGCTTTCGTCCTCACCGAGGATCGAGCGGAGACGCTTCGGCGCGCTCGGCGCCTCGTCGTTGCCGGCCTCGCCGCCGAAGCTGTTGAGGGACTCGAGCTGCTGGGTGAAGTAGCCCTTGAGCCGCGAGCGGTACTCGCGCTCGAACGAGCGCAGGTTCGCGACGTCGAGGTCGAGCTTGTCCTTCTCCCGCTCCAGGTCACCGAAGAGCTGGGTACGACGCTCCGCGGTCTCCTGGTCGAGCATCTGCGCGCGCTGGCGGGCGTCGGACTCGAGCCGGTCGGCCTTCGACTTCGACTCGGACTCGAGGCGCTCGGCCTTGGTCCGGGCCTCGCCGATGATCTTGTCGGCGTCGTCCTTGGCGGACTCGACCAGCTCGTCGGCGTTGCGGGTGGCGATCTCGAGCAGCTTGGCCGCAGCGTTGGACGCCTCGGGCACCGTCTCGACGCGCAGCGTCTGGACGGGCGCAGCGACGGCAGCGACCTCGGGCTCGGGGGCCTTGACCGGCTCCGGGGTGGGGGCAGGAGCCTCGACCACCGGCTCGGGCTCGACGACCGGTGCCGGAGCGGCGGCAACGGGCTCACCGGACTGGGCGGCGGCGACCTTGGCTCGGAGGTCGTCGTTCTCCTTGTTGAGACGGGCCAGCTCGGCCTCGACCTCGTCGAGGAACTGGTCCACCTCTCCCATGTCGTAGCCCTCGCGGAGACGGACGGGAGTGAACCTCTTGTTGCTCACGTCCTCTGGCGTCAGTGGCATGACCCCACCTATTCGTAGTCGCAGTTTCGTGCGGTTTTTGGGAAGAACAACCTGTCACCAGGCTGAATGTTGCTGTTGGTAATACTGAGACGAAACCATAGCGCGTGTCGAGACACAGCACCGGGCTCGTCCTAGAACCCCTCTCGCGGGACCTGGCTCAGAGCAGCGTCGAGGCGACGACGCGAAGCAGGATGTAGGCCGCGAGCAGGACGATCAGGAAGCTGAGATCGAGCGCGATGCCGCCGATCCGCAGCGGCGGGATCACCCGGCGCAGCGCCTTGATCGGCGGATCGGTGGCGGTGTAGACCCCCTCCAGCAGGACCAGCAGGACTCCACGAGGAGACCACTGCCGGGCGAAGACCTGGACCCAGTCCACGATGAACCGAACCCAGAGGAGCCCGATGAAGGCATACAGGAGGATGTAGAGAACCTCCCCGACGATCTGCATGGTGCTGAACCCTACGGGGTGCGCCTAGGACTGGTTGAAGAACCCGCCCTGAGCGATCCGCGCCTTCGCCTCTGCCGCCACCGTGACGTTCGCCGGGGAGAGCAGGAAGACCTTGCTGGTGACCCGCTCGATCTCGCCGCGGGTGGCGAAGATCAGACCGGCGGCGAAGTCGACGAGACGCTTGGCGTCGGCGTCGTCCATCTCGTTGAGGTTCATGATCACCGGGATGCCCTCCCGGTAGTTCTCGCCGATGGTGCGGGCGTCGTTGTACGTCCGCGGCTGCACCGTGACGATCTTCGACAGCTCCACGTCGGGGGCCGGAGCCGGCACCGGACGGGGACGTCGACGCTCGGAGAGGTCGGCGACGGGAGCGGTCTCGCCCGCGTCGTACGCCGGCACTTCGTCGGTGTAGTCGTCGTATCGACCGGTGTCCTCGAGCAGGCCGAGGTATTCACCGATCCTGCGCATTCCGCCGCTCATGAGATCTGACCTTCCGGTTGTTCGTTGGACATGACACTAAGGGACCTGGGGACGTGATCCGAGGACCGCGGAGCCGACACGCACGTGTGTCGCGCCGGCGGCGACCGCCTCCTCGAGATCGCCGCTCATCCCGGCTGACAGCACGTCCGCGTCGGGGTGCTGGGCCAGGAAGTCGGCACGGATGAGAGCGAGCCGGTCGAAGGCTTCGCGGGGGTCTCCCCCGAGCGGCGCGACGGCCATCAGGCCGCGCAGTCGGAGGTGCTCGGTGCCGGCGACGAGCCCGGCCAGGGCGTCGAGCCCGGCGGGCTCGATGCCGCTCCGGGCACCGGGATGATCCGGCGGGTCGAGACTGACCTGCAGGAGTACGTCGACGTCGCGCTGCGCCTCGGCGGCACCGCGCGCGAGCGGGGCGACGAGCTTGGCCCGGTCGACCGACTCGACCACGTCGGCGTAGGCCGCCACGGCTGCGGCCTTGTTCGACTGGAGGCCACCGATGAAGTGCCAGCGCAGGGCGAGGTCGGCGCAGTCCGCGGCCTTGGCCTCGGCATCCTGGTGCCGGTTCTCCCCCACGTCGGTCACGCCGAGACCGGCGAGCAGCCGCACGTCGGAGGCGGGGAAGAACTTGGTGACCACGACCAGGTGGACGTCGCCCGGGGCGCGGCCGGCTGCCGCCTCGGCAGCGTGGATCCGTGCCTGGACGGTCTCCAGGTTGGCGGCCAGCTCGGCCCGGCGCGACTCGGCGTTCGACGTGCTCATGCGGCATCACCGCGGAGTCGGATCAGGCCGGCGTGGCGCCCGGCGCCTTCGCCGTCGCGTCGGAACGAGTAGAGCTCGGTGTGCTCGCGGGTGCAGACCCCGGCCTCGACGACGGCGACGTCGATCCGCTCCAGCTGCGCCCGCACGCCGGCCACGACGTCGATCGCGGGGGTGCCCCACCGCGTCGTCGCGGCGCTGGCCGGCTCCTGGTCGGCGACGGCCTCACGCAGGTCGGCCGGAACCTCGTAGCACCCGCCGCAGATGGCCGGGCCGATCCAGGCGGTGACCCGCTCCGCGCCGCGCGCGCGCATCCGCGCCACCGCGGCGGGAACGACGCCGGAGGCCATCCCGGCGCGTCCGGCGTGCGCAGCCCCGATCACGCCCCGGTCAGGGTCGGCGAGCAGCACCGGAACGCAGTCGGCGGCACGGATCATCAGCACCACGCCGCTGGCGTCGGTGACGATGCCGTCGGCTTCGGGGCGGGTGCCGGGCTCGGCGTCGACGACCGTGGCTCCGTGCACCTGCACCAGGTCGGCCAGGTCGGCGCCGGGGGCGAAGTCGGCGAGCAGCAGCTCGTGGTTGCGTGCCACGGCCTCACGGTCGTCCCCGCCGGCGAGCGCCAGGTTGAGGGAGTCCCAGGGCGCACCGCTGACCCCGCCGATCCGGTCCGTGAAGGCCAGATCGACGGGGCCGAGCGAGGTGCGGAAGTGGTACACGGACCTACTTCAGGAAGTCCGGGACGTCGAGGTCGTCGTCGGCGAAGGTGACCGAGGGAGCAGCGGCCGGAGCAGCGGTGGGCTGCGCGGCCAGGGTCTCCGGACGGGTCGCGACCGCGGCGGCGACCGCGGCGCGGGTCTCCTCCTGGGTCTGGACCGGGCGACGCAGCGCCTCGGACTCGACCTTCTTCTTCGGCTCGCCGCCGTCGAAGCCGGCCGCGATCACGGTCACCCGGACCTCGTCGCCGAGGGCGTCGTCGATGGTCGCGCCGAAGATGATGTTGGCGTCGGGGTGGACCGCTTCGGCCACCAGCGCGGCGGCCTCGTTGATCTCGAAGAGGCCGAGGTCGGAACCGCCGGAGATCGAGAGCAGCACGCCGTGGGCGCCGTCGATGCTCTCCTCCAGCAGCGGGCTGGAGACGGCCGACTGGGCCGCGACGACGGTGCGGTCCTCGCCCCGGGCCGAGCCGATGCCCATGATCGCCGAGCCGGCGTTGGACATCACGGACTTCACGTCGGCGAAGTCGAGGTTGATCAGGCCGGGGGTGGTGATCAGGTCGGTGATGCCGGCCACACCCTGCAGCAGCACCTGGTCGGCCTGGCGGAAGGCGTCCATCACGGAGACGTTGCGGTCGGAGATGGAGAGCAACCGGTCGTTCGGGATGACGATGAGGGTGTCGACCTCGGCGCGCAGTGCCTCGATGCCGTCCTCGGCGGACTTGGAGCGTCGCTTGCCCTCGAAGGCGAACGGACGGGTGACCACACCGATGGTGAGGGCGCCCAGCGAACGGGCGAGCTTGGCCACGACGGGTGCGCCGCCGGTGCCGGTGCCGCCACCCTCGCCGGCGGTCACGAAGACCATGTCGGCGCCCTTGATGACCTCTTCGATCTCCTCGGCGTGGTCCTCGGCGGCCTGCTTGCCGACGTCGGGGTTCGCGCCGGCACCCAGACCGCGGGTGAGCTCACGCCCGATGTCGAGCTTCACGTCGGCGTCGCTCATCAGCAGCGCCTGGGCGTCGGTGTTGATGGCGATGAACTCCACGCCCTTGAGACCGACCTCGATCATGCGGTTGATGGCGTTCACGCCGCCACCACCGATGCCGACGACCTTGATGATCGCCAGGTAGTTCTGTGCTGCTCCCACGGCTGCGCCCCGTTTCGTACGTCGTCTGGAGGATTCCCTCAACCATGACCCTCATCCTGAGGGTTATAGTTATGTCAACCTGTTGTTGTGGAAGACAGTAGGCAGCGCGATGGGTGATTCCGGGCCGACACGCGGGTGTGTCGCGAATGTGTCGCTAAATAAGGTCAGCGGGTGGTCGGCTGACCGGGCACGGAGACGTCGTACACCGTGGCCTTGTGCCGCAGGAGGGCCAGGAGGACCTCGGCCTTCTGCGCCGAGTCCGCGGAGCTCCCCCACTCGACGGTCCGTCCCTTGGACAGGTCGAGCGAGATCTCGTCGGCCGTCCGGACGGCGACGTGGTCGGTGATCCGTGCGATCACGGGCGGCAGCGCGGCGACCACCCGGGCGGCTTCGCGCAGCGCCTTGGCATCGGTGCCGGCGGGGCTGACCACGGTCGGCAGCGCGGCCGGCGCCTTCCGGTAGGAGTCGAAGACGACGCCGTCGCGGTCGAGGGCGCGCAGCTGCCCACCCAGGTCGATCACGGCGATCGGGGTGCGCTCGACGATCTTGATCGAGAGCTGGTCGGGCCAGGCACGCGAGACGCTCACCGACTCGACCGCCGCGAGGGCGGCGACCCGGTCACGGACGTTGCCGACGTCGACGCGTACCAGCTGCGTTCCCGGGGTGACCGCGGCCGCGGCCCGGACCTGGGCGGGGTTCAGCCGCGCCGTACCGGTGACCACGACCGACTGCACGGCGAGGTAGGAGGAGAACCAGATCGTCCACACGGCCGCGCCGATCCCGGCCAGGACGACCAGGGTGATCAGGATGGGCTTGAGCCGCAGCCATCGGCGTCGCCACTGCCGGCGGGCGAAGCGGCGTTGGGTGCGCCGGGCGGTCCGCTCGGCACGGTCCGGCTTCGGCTCCGGCGGCGCGGTGATCGCTTCAGGCACCGGTGCCTCGCAGGGCCTCGAGGACGAGCGGGCCGACCTGGGTGATCGTGCCCGCCCCCAGGGTGAGGACCAGGTCGTCGGGGCGGGCCCGGGTCGCGAGCGCGGCGGCCGCCTCGGGCAGCCCGGAGACGGAACCGACGAGCGCGGGCGGCAACCCGACGGCGTCGGCGACCAGCGCCGAGGTCACCTCCGGATCGGGCTCCTCCCGGGCCAGGTAGATGTCCAGCACGACGACCTCGTCGGCCGCGCCGAGGGCGCGTCCCATCTCTGCGCCGAAGATCCGGGTGCGGGAGACCAGGTGCGGCTGGAAGGCGACCAGGACCCGCCCCTCCCCTGCCAGCGACCGCGCCGCTTCCAGGTCACCGGTGATCTCGGAGGGGTGGTGGGCGTAGGAGTCGTAGACCCGGATCGACCCGCCCGCGACCGGGGCCTCGCCCTTGAACTCCATCCGGCGGCGGGTGCCTCCGAAGGACTCCAGGCCGCGGGCGAGAGCGTCGAAGGCGTAGCCGAGTCGCAGTCCGAGGGTGAGCGCGGCGAGCGCGTCGAGCACGTAGTGGCGGCCGGGGATCTGGAGGGTGACGCGGCCGAGCTCGATCCCGCCGTCGATCACCGTGAACGCGGAGGTGGAACCCTCCAGGACCACGTCGACGGCCCGGACGTCGGCCGACTCGAGGGTGCCCACGCCGACGAAGGTGCGGCCGGTCGCGGCGGCGACCGTGCGCAGCTCGGCGGCGCCCGGGTCGTCGATGCAGGCGACCAGGACGCCCCCGGCCTCGGCCGGGTCGATCCGCTCGACGAACTCGGCGAACGCCTGCTGGTAGGCGGCCTCGGTGCCCCAGGAGTCGAGGTGGTCGGCCTCGACGTTCGTCACGATCGCGGCGTGGGGCCGGTAGACCAGGAAGGCCCCGTCGCTCTCGTCGGCCTCGGCCACGAAGAGGTCTCCGGAGCCCTCGCCGGCGTTCGTCCCCGTGGTGGTGAGCTCGCCGCCGATGGCGTACGTCGGGTCGGCACCTGCGGCCTGGAGGGCGACGGTGAGCAGTGACGTGGTGGTGGTCTTGCCATGGGTGCCGGCCACGGCGAGGACCCGCCGGTCGGCCATCACCGAGGCGAGTCCGGCGCTGCGCGGCCAGATCCGCAAGCCCCGCCGCTGCGCCTCGACGACCTCGGCGTTGTCCTCCCGGACGGCCGTGGACACGATCACGGTCTCCGCCGCTGCGACCTGCTCGGCGGCGTGGCCGACGTGCACGGTCGCGCCGAGCTCGCGCAGGGCCTCGAGCACCGGTGAGTCGGTGCCGTCGCTCCCCGAGACGGCGATGCCGCGGGCCAGCATGATCCGGGCGATCGCCGACAGGCCGGCACCGCCGATGCCGATGAAGTGGACGTGGCCGAGCCCGTCCGCCGCAGGGATCACCTCGGGCACGGGAACGCGCATCAGGCGCCCGCCTCGAGCAGGATCGTGGCGAGCCGCTCGTCGGCGTCACGGGGCACCAGGGCGGCGGCCTTCGCCCCCATCGCGGAAAGCCGGGCCGGGTCGCCGAGCAGCGCCGGGACGGTCCGCTCGACCCAGGACGAGGTGAAGGCCGCGTCGGCGACCAGCAGGGCGCCCCCGGCGTCGACGACGGGACGGGCGTTGAGCTCCTGCTCGCCGTTGCCGTGCGGGAGGGGGACGAAGACGGCCGGTACGCCGACGGCGGCGGCCTCGACGACGCTCGAGGCTCCGGAGCGGCAGACCATCAGGTCGGCGGCGGCCAGCGCGAGGTCCATCCGGTCCACGTAGGGCAGGACGTGATAGCGGTCGCCGGGTGAGGCGAGCTCGTTCTTCGGGCCGATCACGTGCAGCACCTGGATCCCGGCCGCGTCGAGGGTCGGCCAGGCGGCCACGACCGACTCGTTCAACCGGCGTGCCCCCTGGGAGCCTCCGGTGATGACGAGGGTGGGTCGGTCGGGATCGAGGCCGAACTCGGCGCGGGCCCGGTCCCGCAGGGCGGCCCGGTCCAGGGTGGAGATCATCCGGCGGATCGGCAGGCCGACGTACTCGGCCCGTGGCAGCGGGGTGTCGGGGAAGGAGACCGCGACCCGGGTGCCGTGACCGCCGAGGCGGGCGCCGACCTTGTTCGCCAGGCCGGGGACGGCGTTCTGCTCGTGGATGACGATCGGCAGCTTGCGCCGCTTGGCCGCGAAGTAGACCGGCAGGCTGACGTAGCCGCCGTAGCCGCAGACCACGTCGGGGCGGACCCGGTCGAGGATCTCCCCCGCCGCGGCGACCGCGCCGCGCAGGCGACCGGGAACGCCGAGGAGCTCCTTGTTCAGGGAGCGGGGCAGCGGCACCGGCGGGATCAGCTCGAGCGGGTAGCCGGCCTCCGGGACGAGCCGGGTCTCCAGCCCCCGAGCGGTGCCGACGCAGGTCACCTCGGCCTCAGGAGCGAGGCGTCGTACGGCGTCGGCGGTGGCGAGCAGGGGGGACGTGTGGCCGGCGGTGCCGCCACCCGCAAGAAGGACCTTCATGGTGAGACTCAATCTAGCCGGGCTCAGCGGGTGACCGAGAGCCCGGCGGAACGGCGCTGCTGACGGGCGGCGAGGGCTGCCGCGGCCTCGGGCTCGCGACGGGCGAAGCCGATCACGAGTCCGATCGCGACCAGCGAGGGAACCAGCGCGGAGCCGCCGTAGGAGACCAGCGGCAGCGGGATCCCGATGACGGGGAGGACGGCGAGCACCATCCCGATGTTGATCAGGGTCTGGCCGAGCAGCCACACCACGATGCCGAACGTCATGTACCGCACGAACGGGTCCGTGGTCTGCCGGGCGACCCGGACGGCGGCGAAGGCGATGGTCAGGAAGAGCCCGAGGACCAGCAGCGTGCCGACCAGCCCGAGCTCCTCGCCGAGAACGCCGAAGATGAAGTCGGTGTGGGCCTCGGGGAGGCTCCCCCACTTCTCCTTGGAGGCGCCGATGCCCTCCCCGATCCACCCGCCCGAGCTGAGCGCGTAGAGCCCGTGCACGGCCTGGTAGCCGTCGCCCAGCGGGTCCTTGAACGGGTCGGTGAAGTTCGCCAGTCGTGCGAGCCGGTGCGGGCTGGCCACGGCCAGCGCTCCGACACCGACGGCCATCAGCGCGGCCAGGGCGCCGAAGACCCGCAGCGGCAGGCCGACCACCCACAGCAGCCCGGCCGCGATCACCGCGAAGACCAGGCCGGTGCCGAGGTCGTTGCCGGCCATCACCAGGAAGAACGCGAGCAGCATGCCGGGGCCGAAGGGGACGAGCATGGCGTGCGTCGCGTCCTTGGTGTTCGGCGAGGAGAGCCGGCGCTCCTTGTTCGCGAAGATGTTCGCCGCCCAGAGGACGAGGCCGAGCTTGGCGATCTCCGAGGGCTGGATCTGGAAGGAACCGACCCCCAGCCAGTTCTGGTTGCCGTTGACCGCGTGACCGAGGAAGACGGTGGCGCCGAGCAGGGCGAGGGAGACGGCGAAGGCGGGGTAGGCCATGCCGCGCACCAGGCGCAGCGGCAGTCGGCTCGCGAGCCAGGCCGCCGGCAGTCCGATCGCCACCCACATCAGCTGTCGCTCGACCACCGAGTAGGAGTTCCCGGTGTACTTGAGGCTGTAGATGCTGGAGGCGCTGAGCACCATGATCAGGCCGATCGTGAGCAGCAGCGCGGCCGAGACCAGCAGCAGGTAGTAGTTGGTCAGCGGCCGGTCGAGGGCCTCGCCGAGGGCGCGGAACCAGGGCAGGCGACGCAGGCTCCGGGCGGGTCGCGCCAGGTCGAGCGGGGGCCGGACGGCGGTGTCGTCACTGCTGACCGTCGTCATCGGCGACCCCGCTTCCATCCGACCCGTGGCTAGGCCTTGCTGACGTACTCCTGAACCGCCTGGGCGAACGCGTCGCCCCGGTCGGCGTAGTCACGGAACTGGTCCATCGAGGCGCATCCAGGGGCGAGCAACACCGTGTCTCCGGGTTGGGCGAACCTGGCGGCGGCCTCGACGACCGCACGCATGACTGCCACACCAGTCTCACCGGTCCCAGCCTCGACCACCGGAACATCCGGCGCGTGTCGCGCAAGTGCCCCGGCGATCACGTCCCGGTCGGCGCCGGTGAGGACGACCGCCCGCAGGCGCTCCCGCACGGCGGGGACGAGCTCCTCGAACCGGGCGCCCTTGGCCAGCCCGCCGGCGACCCACACGACCGAGTCGTAGGCCATCAGGCTGGAGCGGGCCGCGTGCGGGTTGGTCGCCTTGGAGTCGTCGACCCAGGTGACGCCGCCCGCCTCGGTGACGGTCTCGATCCGGTGACCGCCCGGCCGGAAGTCCCGCAGGCCGTCGCGAACCGCCTGCTGGCTGACGCCGTGTGCGCGGGCCAGCGCCGCGGCGGCGAGCGCGTTGGCGACCACGTGCGGCGCGGGCGACCCGAGGTCGGCGACGGTGCAGAGCTCGGCGGCGCTGGTGGAGCGCTCCGGGATGAAGGCCCGGTCGACGAGGATGTCCTCGACCAGGCCGACCATGCCCACGGACGGCATCCCGAGGGTGAAGCCGATCCCCCGGGCACCGTCGGCCACGTCGGCCTCCTCGACCAGGGTGCGGGTCGCGGCGTCCTCGACGTTGTAGACGCAGGCGCGGCTCACGCCGGAGTAGATCCGGCCCTTGTCGGCCGCGTAGCCGGTCATCCCACCGAGCTCGGAGTACCAGTCCAGGTGGTCCTCGGCCAGGTTGAGCACGACGGCCGACTCGGCCTGCATCGACGAGGTGTAGTGCAGCTGGAAGCTGGAGAGCTCGACCGCCAGGACGTCGTACGGCGTCGGGTCCATCACCACCTCGACGATCGGCCGACCCAGGTTGCCGACGGCCGCCGAGCGCAGGCCGGCGGTGCGCAGGATCGCGTCCAGCATCTCGGTCGTCGTGGTCTTGCCGTTGGTGCCGGTGACGGCGAGCCAGGGGGCGGGATGGTTCGGGTCGCGCAGCCGCCAGGCCAGCTCGACCTCGCCCCACACCGGGATGCCCCGGGCCGCGGCCTCGGCCAGCAGGGGGGCGTCGGGGCGCCAGCCGGGGCTGGCGATGAGCAGGTCCACGTCCTCGGGCAGCCGCGCGGTCGAGCCCGGCTCGAGCCGGATCTTCGCGCCGAGCTGCTCGAGCAGACCGGCCCGTTCGGCCCGCTCGCCCTCGCCGGGGCGCTCGTCGAGCGCGGTGACGTCGGCCCCGAGGAAGAGCAGGTTGTCAGCGGCAGCGATCCCGGAGACACCGAAGCCGGCGACGACCGCCTTCACGCCGTCCCACGAGTCGTGGCGACCCAGCGCGTCGGGCGCCGTCAATTCGCCACCACCCATTCGGCGTAGAAGATCCCGACGCCGACGGCGACGAAGAGGGCGGTGATGATCCAGAACCGGATCACGACCGTGACCTGCTCCCAGCCGAGCATCTCGAAGTGGTGGTGGATGGGGGCCATCCGGAAGATCCGCTTGCCCTTGGAGAGCTTGAAGAAGCCGACCTGGAGGATCACCGACAGGGTCTCGATCACGAAGATGCCCCCGAGCACGACGACGAGGAGCTCGGTCCGGCTGAGCACCGCGAAGCCGGCCAGGGCCGAGCCGAGGGCGAGCGAACCGGTGTCGCCCATGAAGATCTGGGCCGGTGAGGCGTTCCACCAGAGGAACCCGATGCAGGCGCCCATGATGCAGGCGGCGATCACGGCGAGGTCGAGCGGATCGCGGACGAGGTAGCAGTTCGCGTTGCTGGTGTTGCCGCAGGACTGGTTGGACTGCCAGATGCTCACCACGACGTACGCGGCGAAGACCAGCGCACTGGCGCCGGTGGCGAGGCCGTCGAGGCCGTCGGTGAGGTTGACCGCGTTGCTGAACCCGGTGACCAGGAACCAGATCACCGCGATCGCCACGATCGTCGGCAGCGTCCAGCTCCAGTCGCGGAGGAAGGAGATGCTGTGACTGGCCGGGTCGCGGCCGCGGTCGTCGTCGAGGCCGTCCCACAGCGCGAGCACACCGAAGATCACCGCGACGACGGTCTGACCGATGAACTTCGCCCGCGAGCGCAGGCCGAGGTTGCGCTGCCGGAAGATCTTGATGAAGTCGTCGAGGAAGCCGACCAGGGCCGTGCCGACGAAGAGGAAGAGGAGCAGCCACGCGCTCGCGCTGGGCGCGATCCCGGTGAAGAGCCGGGCGCCGAAGTACCCGAGCACGGTGGCCAGCACGATCACGACGCCACCCATGGTGGGCGTCCCGCGCTTGGACAGGTGCGTGGTGGGTCCGTCTTCGCGGATCTCCTGGCCGTAGCCGAGCTTGGTGAACTGGGCGATGGCCACACGTGTCCCCAGGAGGGAGATGATCAGGGCCAGACCGCCGCCGAGGAGGATCGCTCTCATAGCGGGACCATCTTGTCAGGCCGGAGCGCTCAGGTCCCCATCCGACGTGCCGACGCGCGCCGCGAGCATCTCGCGCAGCGTCTGCCGGGCGACGTCGCGGTCGTCGAAGGGGTGCACCTCACCGGCGATCTCCTGACCGGTCTCGTGTCCCTTGCCGGCGATCAGGACGATGTCGCCGGTCCGGGCGGCCTCGACCGCGGTGGTGATCGCGGCGCGCCGGTCACCGATCTCGAGGACCTCGGCACTCCCCCGCCGGGCGCCGGCGATGACGGCGGCACGGATCGTGGCCGGGTCCTCGGTGCGCGGGTTGTCGTCGGTGACGACGACCAGGTCGGCGAGTCGACCGGCCAGCTCCCCCATCACGGGGCGCTTGCCCTGGTCCCGGTCGCCGCCGGCGCCGAGGACGACGATCACACGGCCCGAGGTGAGCGGTCGCAGGGTGCGTACGGCGGCCTCGACCGCGTCCGGCTTGTGGGCGTAGTCGACGACGACGGTGAAGTCCTGGCCGACGGCGATCCGCTCCAGCCGCCCCGGGACGCCGGAGGTGGCGCCGATCCCGGTGGCCACGCGGCGCTCGTCCAGCCCCGCCTCGGCGGCCGCGGCGATCGCGGCGAGGGAGTTGGCGACGTTGAAGTCACCGGCCAACGGGCTGCGCGCCTCGAACCGGCGTCCGTCGGGTCCGAGCACGGTGAACGTGGAGCCGTCGGGTCCGAGCACGACGTCGTGGGCCTCCCAGTCGGCCTCGCCGTGGGTGGACATGGTGACGATCGGGATCCGGGCCTCGGCGGCGAGCCGACGGCCGTGCTCGTCGTCGATGTTGACCAGTCCGCGACGGGCCCGCTCGGGGGTGAACAGCGACGCCTTGGCGGCGTAGTACTCGGCCAGGTCGTGGTGGAAGTCGAGGTGGTCGCGGCCGAGGTTGAGGAAGACCGCGACGTCGAACCGGACGCCGTCGACCCGGCCGAGGACGAGCGCGTGGCTCGAGACCTCCATCGCGCACGCCTTGACCTTCTTCTCCCGCATCTGCGCGAAGATCGCCTGCAGGTCGGGGGCCTCGGGCGTGGTGAGGCTGGTCTTGACGTCCCGGCCGGCGATCCGGGTGCCGACGGTCCCGATCACCCCGGCGGTGATCCCGCCGGACTGCAGGCCCGCCTCGAGCAACCGGGTGGTGGTGGTCTTCCCCTGGGTGCCGGTGACACCGATCATGGTCAGCGCCTCGGCGGGCCGGCCGTAGATCTGCGCGCTGAGCCCGCCCAGGAGGGCCCGCGGATCGTCGGTGACCAGGACCGGGGTGCCGGCCAGGTGCGGGGACCCGGGCCGGATCCGACCCGCGCCGACCTCGTCGGTCAGGATCGCGACGGCGCCCGCGTCGAGGGCGTCGACGACGAAGTCGATCCCGTGCACCCGCTGGCCGGGCAACGCCGCGTAGAGGTCGCCGGGCAGGAGCCGCTGGGAGCTGAGCGAGACCCCGGAGACCCGGACGTCCGGGTCGCCGACGAGACGGATCTCGGGGGCGAGGAGGTCACCGATCCGGGTCTGGCCCGGGCGTTGCGGGCGAGTCGCGGCGACGGCGGCGCGATCGACGGGAACCATTGACGCAGGCTAGTACCGGAGCGCGCCCTTGCCCCATTCCACCGGCAGGTGGGAGGGCGTGGTCTCGGTCGGGGGGACGCCGTACTTGCGCAGCAGGAAGCTCATGATCCGGGAGAACACCGGGCCGGCGTTGGAGCCACCGCCCTGGTTGGACTTCGGGTCCTGGACGGCGACGTACACGGTGAACCGGGGGTCGTCGGCCGGGGCGAACCCGGCGAAGGAGACCGTCAGGCTGCCGTCGTAGCACTTGCACTTCGGGTTGGCGCGCTGCGCGGTCCCGGTCTTGCCCGCCACCCGGTAGCCGGGCACCTGAGCCTTGGGTGCGGTCCCCGTCTTCGGGTCCACGACACGTTCCATCATCTGCATCATCTGGGTGGCGGCCTCGGCGCTGACCACCCGCTGGGACGTCGTGTGGTCGGTGCCCACGGCCTGGCCGTCGTCGTTGGTGACCGAGCCCTTGATCAGGCTCGGTGAGACCCGGACGCCCCCGTTGGCGACCGTGTTGACCGCCGCGGCCATCTGGAGGGCGTTGACCGAGAGGGACTGACCGAAGTCGATCCGGTCCTCGATCTGGGAGTTCCACTGCGTGGTGCTGGGCAGGATCCCCGGGGACTCCCCGGAGACGCCGATGCCGGTGCGGACGCCGAGACCGAACTGGACCAGGTAGTTGCGCAGTTGGCCGGGCTCGAAGTGGTCGGCGGCGAGCACGGTGCCGATGTTGGAGGACTGGGCGATGACGCCGGCCAGCGTCCACTTCTTCGTCGGGTGGTCGAACCAGTCGTGGATCACGCGGTCCTGACGGGCCAAGGTGTTCGGCACGGTCAGCTTGGTCCGGTTGGTCACCTTGCCGGCGTCGATCAGGGCGGAGAGGGTGAGCACCTTCTGCACCGACCCGGGTTCGTAGACGTCGGAGAGCGAGCGGGCGCCGAGGTCCGCCTTCGGGAAGGCCGTCGGGTTGTTGGCGTCGAAGGTCGGGTAGTCCGAGAGCGCGAGGATCTCCCCGGTGCGGGTGTCCTGCGCGATCGCAACGCCGGACTCGGCACCGGAGCTGGCCACCGCCTCGGCCAGCGCCTTGTCGGCGTACCACTGCACGTCGCGGTCGATGGTGGTGGTGATGTTCTGCCCGTTGACGGCCTTGACGGTGGAGGACTCCCCCAGCGGGACGCGGACACCGCCGGCCATCTCGTAGGTCTCCGAGCCGTCCTTGCCTGCGAGTACGTGGTCGAAGGAGCGCTCGAGGCCGCCGAGGGACTCGTCGGTGCCGACGAACCCGACGATGTTGGCCGCGAGGTCGCCGCCCGGGTAGTCCCGGATCGGGTCGCGCTGGGTGCTCAGTCCCTTGAACCCGAGCTGGTCGGCCTGCTCGACCGCCTTGGTCGCGACCGTGGCGGGGATCCGGCGCGCGACGTAGGCGAACCGGGAGATGTCGTCGCCCTCACCCTTGCCCCGCAGCGCCTTCAGCGCGTCGAAGTAGTCGACGTCGAGCTTGTTGGAGAGGAACTTGGCCAGCTGGGGGGCCTGGGCCCGGGTCAGCTTGGGGTCGGCGATCACCATCAGGCCGTCGACCGAGTCGGCCAGCGGCTCGCCGTTGCGGTCCAGGATGTCGCCGCGTTCGGCGGGCAGCACGATCGGCACCAGGTCGGCCTCACGGGCCGCGGCGGCGTACGCGTGCGGGTCGATGCCCTGGAGCTGGATCAGCCGGGCGGCGAAGAAGGAGACGATCATCGCGATCACCAGGAACCCGATCCGCAGACGGACCTGGGGTGCCCCGCGCTGCGACCCTCGCTTGACCTTGCCCTGACCCACTCGCACAGTCTGGTGGACGTCCATCGCTCTGCCCGGTTGCTCGACCGCGTGTCGTCAGCGGAAGGACGGCTTGCGGACCTTCACCCACAGCGGCGGGGTGTACGCCCCGTCGGCGGGTGCGGTCACACCGGAGACGGCACCGCTGCCGAGCTGGAGCATCGCGACGTTGGACGGGATCACCATGCCCAGGTGACGCGCCGCCTCGGCGACCTGCTGCGGGTCACGCAACGACTCGAGCTGCATCTGCAGGGTCTGCTCCCGGGCGTCGAGGGTGGTGGCCTGCTTCTCAAGGCGGGACTCGGTAAACGAGGCGGCCTGCATCGAGGTGTTGAACATCAGCAGCGCGACGACGCCACCGACCAGGATCGCGCTGACCAGCAGCACGAACGGCAGCTCGGAGGAGCGGACACGGCGGCGCGGGACCACCTGCAGCCGGGCACGTTCGAGGAGCTCCGGCTCCAGCCAGGCGCGACGACGGGTCGAAGGAGCGACGTTGCTCATCGGGCAGTCCTCATCGGGTGGGGCTCATCTCGGATCGGGGAAGACGTTCAACGGCTCGGAGGCGGACCGAGGCGGCTCGGGGGTTGTGAGCGCTCTCGGCCTCGTCGGCCTGCTCGGCGCCCCGGGTGACGAGGCGGTACTCGGGCTCCATCCCCGGCGGGACGAAGGGCAGGTCCGGCGGGACGTCGAGCTTGGTCACCTTCGTGAAGGACTGCTTGACCAGCCGGTCCTCGAGGGAGTGGTACGACTCGACGACGACCCGACCGCCGACGCCGATGACCTCCAGCGCGGCCGGCATCGCCCGACGGAGCACGGCGAGCTCGTCGTTGACCTCCATCCGCAACGCTTGGAAGGTCCGCTTGCCGGGGTGCCCCCCGGTCCGGCGGGCCGGAGCGGGGATCACGTCGTAGAGGAGCTCCACCAACGGTCCGCTCGTCGTCCACGGGGTGGTCTCCCGGCGGGCGACGATCGCGCGGGCGATCTGGCGGGCGAACTTCTCCTCGCCGTACTCGCGCAGCACGCGGGTCAGCTCGGGGACGTCGTAGGTGTTGAGGATCTCCGCGGCCGTCAGGCCGGCGGTGTCGTCCATCCGCATGTCGAGCGGTGCGTCGTCGGCGTACATGAAGCCGCGCTCGCGCAGGTCGAGCTGCATGCTCGAGACGCCGAGGTCGAAGAGCACCGCGTCGACGTGGTCGAGGCCCTGGTCGGCGACCACGTCGGCGATCTCGTCGTAGACGGCGTGCACGCCGGTGAACCGGTCACCGAAGGGTGCCAGCCGGTTCCGGGACATGCCGAGCGCGTTGAGGTCGCGGTCGATCCCGATCACGCGGGCCTCGGGGAGACGCTGCAGGACGGCCTCGGTGTGACCGCCGAGGCCGAGGGTGCAGTCGACCATCACCGATCCCGGCGCCTGGAGGGCGGGCGCGAGGAGCTCCACGCAGCGGTCGAGGAGGACGGGAACGTGGCGGGGGTTCTCCCCCGCGGCGCTCGACCCTGCGCTCATCTCGACCCTCATCCGTGACGGTTACTGCTCGTGGTGGTGCTCAGAAAATGCGGTGCGGCTCCATAAAGCGGGGACTCATGCCCGCTCCCGGGGAAGTGCCACCTGGAACCGGGGAAGTGACCCCAGCTGGCAAGGGAGCGGGTCTGAGACCTCGTCCTACGGAGCCGCTGTTCAGTTGCGTTAGGTGTTCGGGTTCTCGTCCAGCTCGGCGAACTTCGCCTGCGCCGCCGAGTTGTACTCGTGCCACTTCTGCGGATCCCAGATCTCGACCCGGTCCATGACGCCGATGACGACCACGTCCTTGTCGAGGCCTGCGTAGGCCCGCAACAACGGGGAGAGACCGATCCGACCCTGCTTGTCCGGCGTCCCCTGCTCGGCTCCGCCGAACAGGACACGGGCGTAATCGCGTGCCCCCCGATTGGTCATCGGGGTCTGCTGCGCGCGCTGCGCCTCGGCCATGAAGACGTCCTCGGGCCACACGACCAGGCAGTTCTCCTGGCCTTGCGTCACGACGACTCCTTCACTCAGTCGCTCCCTGAACTTCGCTGGGAGGAAGAGGCGTCCTTTGTCATCGAGCTTCGGCGTGTAGGTGCCCATGAAGAACATCTCCGGGCACCTCCTGCCTCCACATCAGTGGCCTCGTCCTCCACTTTGCCCCACGCTACCCCACTTTCCTCCACCGTCAACCACCATTCCCCCCTTTGCACCCTTTTTCTCCCCCCATACCTCGACTTCGGCAGGCTGGACCGGACTTGCCGCGGCCACGACCGCCTTCCGGGTAGGTTTCGACACGTGACGGATGTGGAGTCCCGCGTCGACATCGCGGCCATCGCCCAGCGACTGCGGAGCAACATCACCCAGGTCATCGAGGGCAAGCCCGAGGTGGTCGAGACCGCCCTGGTCGTCCTGCTGGCCGAGGGGCACCTGCTGCTGCAGGACGTGCCCGGGGTGGGCAAGACCCAGCTGGCCAAGGCACTGGCCCGTTCCATCGGGGGGACGGCGCGTCGGATCCAGTTCACGCCCGACCTGCTGCCGTCGGACATCACCGGGGTGTCGGTCTTCAACCAGGAGACCCGCGAGTTCGAGTTCCGCCCCGGGGGTGTCTTCGCGCACGTCGTGATCGGCGACGAGATCAACCGGGCCTCGCCCAAGACCCAGTCCGCCCTGCTCGAGTGCCTCGAGGAGCGCCAGGTCACCGTCGACTCGCACACCTATGTCCTGGAGTCGCCGTTCATCGTGATCGCCACCCAGAACCCGGTGGAGATGGACGGGACCTATCCCCTCCCCGAGGCCCAGCGCGACCGCTTCATGGCCCGGGTCTCGATCGGCTATCCCGCCGTCGAGGCCGAGCTGGCGATGCTGACCCGGCACGCGGCGAACAATCCGCTCGACTCCCTGGTGCCCGTCACCACGGTCGAGGAGATCCGGGCCGCGATCACCGGAGTCTCCGAGGTGCACGTCTCCGACGCCGTCCAGCGGTACGCCGTCCTGATCACGTCCGGGACCCGGACCCACCCCGACCTCGCTCTCGGAGCATCCCCCCGGGCGACGCTCCACCTGGTCCGGGCCTCGAAGGCGCGGGCCGCGTTGGCCGGTCGCGACTACGTCATCCCCGACGACATCGCGAACCTCGCCACCAGCGTGCTCGCGCACCGCCTCGTCCCGACCGTGCAGTCCTCGCTGGCGGGCCGGACGCCGGAACAGGCTCTCGGCCGGATCATCGGCTCGACGACGGTCCCCCGGACCTGACCATGGCTGACCGGCGTCGGCTGAGCCCGCGTGGCACCGGCATCACCGCCGGCGCGGCGACCTGCCTGGTCACCGCCCTCGCCACCGGTCAGGCGCTGCTGCTCGCCGCGGCGACCATGGGTCTGGCGCTCGTCCTGCTCGCGTTCCTCGCCATGCGGACCCGGCCGACCACCCCGGTCACCGCGGTCAGCCGGTCGCTGGCGAGCCCGGTGGTGCCGATCGGGACGGTGCTGGCCGTCGAGCTGGGCGTGACCGCCAGCGAGCTCTCCGGCCTGACCACGCTGCGCTGCTCCGAGGAGCTCCCGGAGGCACTGGGTCTGGAGAACCCGAGCTGGATGGTGCCCGGCTCCCACCACGTCGCGTTGACCTACCAGGTGACGCTGCCGCACCGCGGTCGCTTCGAGCTCGGCCCCCTCGCCCTGCGCCAGACCGACCCGTTCGGCCTGGTCGCGCGCACCTCGACCGTCGGTTCGACCGCACCGATCCTGGTCACCCCGCGGGTGGTCGGCCTCCCCCGGATCACGATCGCCGGCGCCTCGGCCGCCTCGGGCGAGCAGCGACCGCGCAGCTTCTCCTCCGGCAGCGCCGAGGACGTCACCGTGCGCGAGTACCGACGCGGTGACGACCTGCGCCGGGTGCACTGGCGCAGCACCGCGCGGGTCGGTGACCTGATGGTCCGTCGCGAGGAGCAGCCCTGGCAGGCCCGGGCCACCGTGCTGATCGACAACCGCACCGGCGCCCACACCGGGACCGGCCCCGACTCCCCGTTCGAGCTCGCGGTCAGCGCTGCGGCGTCGGTCGCCTGCCACCTGCTCGAGCAGGGCTTCACCGTGCGGCTGGTCTCCGCCGCCGGCGTCCTGGTCGCGAGCACCCAGGTCAACGACGCCCTGCTCGAGGCGTTCGCCGAGATCGAACCCACTCCGGCCCGGGTGATCGACCCGACCGCGGTCGCGGAGCCGACGGCCGTCACCTTCGCGATCGTCGGTGGGGCGACCTCCGAGGGGCTCGATGCGCTGCGCCGCGCCCGACTCGGCTCCAACACCGCGCTCTCGATCGTGGTCGACGACCGCGCCTCGGTCGCCGGGATCCTGCACGACGGCGGTTGGCGGACCACGGACCTGGCCGAACCGGCGGGCCTCATCCCCGCCTGGCTCGGGTTGGGAAGCGGTCGCGGATGAGTCCCCGGGTGCGGAGCGAGATCTGGTGGCCGCTGCTGCTCAGCGCCGTCAGCGCCTGGACCGCGGTGACGGCGGCCAGCGCCTGGTCGGTGCTGACGCTGCAGGACCTGGCCTGGCTGTGGCGGGCCGCGGTCATCGGCCTCGTCGTCGCGCTGGTCGGCGCCGGGAGCCGGATCGCCTCGGGCCCGGCCTGGCGGCCGTGGCAGGCGGCAACGACCGTCGTGGCTCAGGTCGGGCTCGGTCTGGTGGCCGGGTGGTGGCTGGTCGCCGGCACCGCACTGCCGTGGGGCGCTCCCCCGTCGCAGGTCCTCGACCGGGTCGGCGACGCGATCCAGGTCAGCCTGCACAACCGTCCCCCGGTGCCCTCGGCGGACGTGCTGCCGGTGCTGCTGGCCGGGGTGCTGGCCGCGGCGGTG
This sequence comes from Nocardioides sp. JCM 18999, assembly GCF_055391175.1. Lineage (NCBI taxonomy): Bacteria > Bacillati > Actinomycetota > Actinomycetes > Propionibacteriales > Nocardioidaceae > Nocardioides > Nocardioides sp. JCM 18999. The sequence continues at coordinate 960,956 of NZ_AP043887.1, read as the reverse complement.
GTGATGGACCTGGTCGCGGTCGGCCTGCGCCGCCCCGCACTCGGCGGGCTGGTCGTGGTCGCGATCTGGGTCGCCACCTTCTTCGACGCCCCGGTCGACCCCACCGCCTGGATGGTCGCGCTGCCCGCCGCCGGCTGGTGCGCTCTCCTGCTCGCCTCCGGTCCCGCGGGCGGCGGTCCCCGGGGCCAGTCCACCGAGACCTGGGCGGGTGACGCCCTGCGGCGCGCCTGGCTCGGCGCCGCCGGTCTGGCGGCGGGCGCCATCACCGCCTCGGTGGTGCTGACCTCGATGGTGCCGGTCGGCCAGCTCAAGGTGATCGACCTGACGGGCGGCGAGGGTACCGGCGGGAACGGCCTGCGGGTGACCAACCCGATGGTCGACATGCGCAATCAGCTGGTCCAGGGACGGGACACCACCCTGCTCTCGCTCCAGACCGACGACCCCGACCCGAGCTACCTCCGGCTCACCGTGCTGACCACGTTCCAGGACCTGCAGTGGACCCCGGGCACCCGGACGGTGCCGTCGACGAACCGGCCGGGCGACACCCTCCCGCCGCTGCAGGGCGTGAGCCAGGAGATCCCCCGCACGACGTACCACTACGTCGTCACGGGTCTGCGCGGCTTCGACGCGCGGTGGCTGCCGACGGCGGCACCGATCAGCTCGATCGAGGCCCGCGGCGACTGGCGCTACGACACCAGCACGATGGACTTCCTCGCCGCCGACGGCGGGTTGACGGTGCAGGGTCAGCGCTGGGAGATGGAGGCCGTCGATCTCGACCTGCGCGAGGCTCGGCTGGAGTCGCTCTCCCCGTCCGCGCTCGTCGGGGTCCGTTACAGCGAGCTGCCGAAGTCGTTCCCGCAGAGCGTGCGGAAGCTGGCGCGTGCCATCACCGCCGACGCCTCCTCCCCGTTCGGTCGGGCGGTCGCCCTGCAGTCCTGGTTCCGGACCAACGGCGGCTTCACCTACGACACCTCGGTGTCGCTCGGCGACGGCACCGACGCGCTCGAGGAGTTCCTGACGGTGGGCAACCGTCGGGGCTTCTGCCAGCAGTTCGCCTCGGCGATGGCGGCGATGGCCCGCGCCCTGAACATCCCGTCCCGGGTCGTGGTCGGGTTCCTCAAGCCGGACAAGCTGACCGACACCGGCACCGCGACCGACACCTGGGTCTACTCCGCGCACGACCTGCACGCCTGGCCGGAGCTGTACTTCCAGGGTGCCGGGTGGGTCCGGTTCGAACCGACCCCGAGCGTTCGCGCCGCCACCGTGCCCAACTACACCCGCAACGTCACCGAGGTGCCCGCGGCCGAGCCGACCGAGGCGCCGAGCGCGTCCTCGTCGGCCCAACCGCAGGGCCCCTCGCCGCGTCCTGCCGATCAGGACGGGACGTCGCAGTCGTCGGGGAGCTCCTCAATCGGACGGGTGGCCTGGATCACCGTCGGCGTCGTCCTGCTGCTCCTGCTCGGCGCCGTGCTGCCGTGGGCGGTCCGGTCGTGGCGACGTCGCGGCCGGCTGCGGCTCGCCGGTCCGGAGGACCTGTGGCAGGAGCTGCGGGACACGGCGGTCGATCTCGACGTGGCCTGGCCAGATCACGCCTCGGTACGGCGCCAGGCCGACTCGCTGCCCCCATCGGCTGCGGGCTCGCCGGGGGTCGGTGACTCGTTGACCCGACTGCGCACCGCGGTCGAGGTGGAGCGCTACGCCCGGCCCTCGGGCACGGCCACCCTGGAGGCGACCCGGGACGGGGCACGGCAGGACCTGGATGCGGTCACCTCGGCGTTGTGGGAGTCGGCGGGACCGCGCACCCGTCGGCGGGCGCGGTGGTGGCCGGCTTCCCTGCGGATCCGGCGCTGATCAGCTGACGGCCGGAGGCCGGTCACCAGTCGCGGCGACGACGCTCCCAGCGCATCTCCATGCGCTGCATGAACGTGCCGGTGCGCTGCTGCTTCGTGCGACCGAAGACCCGGTGCGAGGACTTGCCGCCCTGGATGAGGGTGAAGCCCTCGGGCTGCTCGGGCGTTGCGGCCGGCAGGTTCGGTCGGGCGCGCAGGACGCTGAGACCGATCGTGCCTGCACCGAGCATCACGACGAAGCCCAGCACGCTCACGAACGGGAGCTGGGTGATGACGCCCGTCATCAGCAGAGCGATGCCCGCGACGAAGGCGACCCCGGCGATGATGGCGCGACGACGAGCGGATCGACGAAGGTTCGTGCCCCTCAACGTCGAGGCGAACTTCGGATCCTCCTGCAGGAGGGCGCGCTCCATCTGCTCGAGCAGTCGCAACTCCTCTTCAGAGAGTGGCACCTGTTCCTCCCACCACCGAAACCAACGTGTTCTCCAGTGTAGGCAGGCACACCCGCCCCACGGTAGGGAGCGGCAGAAAATCAGCCCTGAACCGGGACATCGAGCCCGACCGGAGTAGCCATCAGGTGGAGCTGGGTCGCCAGCGCGAGGAACTCCGGCCGCGCCGCGACGGCGCGTTCCAGCTCGAGCAGCGCCAGCGTGGCGTGGTGGTCGGCGTCCTGGAGCGACCCCGGAACCAGGTCGGCGAAGACCCGGACGCCGTGCAGGGAGGTGAGCTCGAACCCGGCAGCGAGGACCAGGTCGGTGACCTCCTCGGCGGTGAAGCGGCGACCCACCCGTCCCTGGGGGCCGGCCGAGTCGAGCAGGGCGAGGGCGTCGTCGAGGTGGCCGGCCATCGCACGGGCCACCACGGCGGCGTACCGCTGGGCGACGACCAGGCTGAGGATCCCGTCGGGGCGGAGCACCTCGGCCAGCGAGGCCAGGGCGACGGCCGGGTCGCTGACCACCTCGAGCACGCCGTGGCAGAGCACCACGTCCACGCTCGCCGGCCCGAGTCCGAGGCGGGCCAGGTCGCTGAGGTCGCCCTGGTGGGCGGTGACCGTGACACCGATCTCGCGGGCGCGCCGGTCCAGGGCGGAGAGCGCATCGGGACTGGGGTCGACCACGGTCACCCGGTGACCGGCCTCGGCGATCCGGACGGCGAAGCCTCCGGTCCCGCCGCCGATGTCGAGCACGTCCCGCGGCGCTGCTCCCAGCAGGGGCTCGAGGGTCTCCCACACAACGCTGGCACGGGTCCGGCTGGCCGACATGTCTGGCAGCCTAGCGGGCCTGCGGGGACGGGTCGGGGTCAGCCGGCGTCTCGGATGCGCGCGCCGGTGGAGAGGTCCAGCGGCGGGTGCGCGACCACGCCGAGGGACTCCTCGACGACCGCCAGGAATCGATCGGCGGCTTCGAGGAGGGTGATCGCCTCGTGCTCGCTGACGGCACCGGTGGCACCGGCCTCGGCGGCCGCACGCTGCGCAGCCCCCGAGGCGAAGTAGCTCGCCCAGGACGCCATCTCCTCCGACGTGTCGGCGAGCAGCACCCAGGCGTTGCGCTGGCGGCGCGAGCCCGGCGTGGGCTTGGCCCGGGCGGCGAGCCAGGCCGCAGCCGCCCGGAGCGCGGCGACGTGGGCGGCGGAGAACCGGCGGGCCGGGTCGGAGGCGTCGAGCGCCTCCGCCAACGAGTCCGCGGAGCGGGCCAGGTAGACGTGGGTCGTCGCCGGGAGGAAGCCGGTCTTCGAAGCGTCAGCGGTCATGGATCGGAGTCTGGGCCGACCCACCGACATTTCTGCGAGCTCGCCTGCTACCGCTCGAGCGGATCGGGTTCGCGCGGGTGGATGTAGGCGGTCGTCAGCGGGTGCCACAGCGGCACCATCAGCGCGATCGCCAGCACCAGCATGCCGACGGCACAGACGGTGAACACGCCCGGCTGACCCACCCGGAAACCGGCGATGCCGGCCACGGCGGCGAAGAAGAGCAGCAGGGTGATCCCGATCCGCGCCCACTCGAAACCGTTGCGAAGGAAGACGGCCAGGATGCCGGTCAGGCCCGCGAGCACGATGAACTCGGTGATCCCGACGGGGATGAACCGCGGCGGCGGGATGGAGCCGTCCTTGACCGCCTGCAGACCCCGGGTCTCGAGGATCTCCCGGACCGCGGGGTTGCCCTGGGCCCAGACGGTGATCAGGTCGTCGTGGCGGATGATCAGCAGCACCAGGGTGAACGCCCCGGCGATGATCATCACGACGATCAGCCGGATCGCGAGGTTGAGGGTCCAGGGACGCTCGTCGTCGGCGAAGTCGGTCTGGTCGTGTGCGGTCACCTCGGTCATGGCGCGGCCATCCTACCGGCGCACTCGCTAGAGTCGCCGCCGTGGCACGGGTCGTGGTGGTCGGCGGAGGTCTGGGTGGCATGGCGAGCGCCGCTCGGCTGGCCAAGCAGGGGCACGAGGTCGTGGTGGTCTCACCGGACCTGGGCGGCGCCCTGGTCCCCTTCGAGGCCGACGGGTTCTCCTGGGACTTGCAGTCGGTGACGCTGCTGCCGGCCGTGATCCGCGACCTGGCCCGCAAGTCCGGGCGACCGCTGGAGCGTGAGCTCGATCTCGAGCCGGTCGACATCGTCCGTGAGCACCGCTGGCGCGACGGCACGGTGCACCAAGTGCCCGGTGGGTCACGGGCGGCCCAGCTGGAGTCGCTCGGCCAGCCGTGGGTCGATCACGTGGCGCCGTACGGGGAGACGTGGGAGCTCACCCGGCGCCACCTCTTCGAGACCCGGTCGAGCATCCTTCCGCAGGACCTGGTGAAGCTGCTGCGTCGGCGCGAGTCCTTCCAAGGACGGTTGCGGCGCGACTTCCGGGACAAGAAGCTGCGCGAGGTCGCGGCCACCCCCTTCCTCCTCGCAGGGCACCTCCCCCGCGACATGCCGGCCTGGGCCGGGCAGTCGGCCTACCTGGAGCAGCGGTTCGGCGCCTGGCGCCCCGTGGGCGGGATGGCGGCGCTGCGCGAGGTCCTGGTCCGCAGGCTCGAGACCCGCAAGGTCACCCACGTCGCCGAACCGGTCCTCGACCTGGTCCTGCAGGGCGACCGGGCGGTCGCCGTCCGGACCGCGACGGGCGACGTCGACGCCGACCACGTGGTGGTCGCCATCGACCCGCGCGGGCTTGGTTCCCTGGCTCCGTTGACGACGGCCACCCTGCCCGCGATACCGGCCACCGTGATCCACCTCGGCCTGACCGGTGACGTGCCCGAGCTCACCCACGACGTGGTGCTGCACGGCGACCCGATGATGATCGTCCGCCCGGCCGGTCGCGGCCCGGAGGGGACGACGGCCTGGACCGTGCTCGTCCGCGGTCAGCTGCTCGAGGACATCGACCTGGCGCTGTGGCGGCACAAGATCAAGCTGAAGCCCGAGCAGATCCTGAGCCAGCACCGTCGCTCCCCCGCGGCCCTGGTGGCGCAGTGGCACGGCTCCCCCAACGGCGTGGCGTGGCGCGGGCGGTCGACGGTCCAGCACCGGATCGGACCGCGCACCCCGTTCTCGAACGTGTACGCCGCCGGGGCGGCGAGCATCTCCGGCGACGGGCTGCCGTTCGTCGGGCTCTCAGCGGCGCTGGTGGCCGCCGCGATCGGCGAGGCCTGACTCAGGCCCGGACGTTGAGCCGGTCGAAGATCTCGAGCGTCGCGGTGCTGCGGTTGAGCGTGTAGAAGTGCAGGCCCGGTGCGCCGCCGGCGAGCAGCTCCTCGCAGAGCTCGGCCGCGATCGCGATGCCCTCGGCCCGCACCGCCGCCTTGTCCTCGGCGAGCGCTTCCAGCCGGGCGACGATGTCGGCCGGCACCGAGGTGCCGATCAGCTCGCCCTGGCGACGGATCGCGGCCAGGTTCAGGATCGGCATGATGCCGGGCAGGATCGGGATCTCGACGCCACGAGCGCGGACCCGCTCGACCAGCCCGAAGTAGTCGGCGGCCCGGAAGAACATCTGGGTCACCGCGAACGTCGCACCGGCCCGTGCCTTGGCGACGAGGACGTCGGCGTCGGCGTCCAGGGACGCGGCCGACGGGTGGCCCTCGGGGAAGGCGGCCACGCCGATGTCGAAGCCACCGCGGCGCTGGACTCGCTCGACGAGCTCCTGGGCATAGGTGAATCCGCCCGACGTCGAGACCCACGCTGCGCGCGGGCCCTCGGCCGGATCTCCGCGCAGCGCCAGCACGTTGGCTACGCCCGCGGCGGCGTACTGGTCGAGCAGCGCATCGATCTCAGCGGTGGACAGCCCGACGCACGTCACGTGGGCCAGCGGAACCATCGAGGTCTCACGAGCGATCCGCTCGGTGACCCGGACGGTGCCCTGCTCCCCCACACCCGTCCGCGTCACGGAGACGAAGGTCGGGCGGTAGGGCTCGAGGGCCTCGATCGCGGCCCAGAGCTGGGCCTCGCCGGCCTCGTCCTTGGGCGGGAAGAACTCGAACGAGAAGGACGGTCCGCCCGTGCGGATCAGCTGGCCGATGGGGGCCGCACTCGCCTGAGACATGCGCCCATCCTAGGGTTGCCGGGTGACCCGCTGGGACGACGTGACATTCCGTGGACAGGTCCAGAGCGAGCTCGACTCGTTCCTCGATCGTCAGGCCCAGGTCCTGGCTCCGCTCGGGGCCGACGCCGCGCTCCTGGTCGACCGCGCCCGGGTGAGCGTCAGCGGCGGCAAGCGGTTCCGTGCCGCCTTCTGCCTCTGGGGGTACGGCGCCGTCGCCGGCGTGGACGCGGCCCTGGAACCGAGCGCCGAGCTGGTCCGTGCCTGTGCGGCCCTGGAGATCCTGCACGCCTCGGCACTCGTGCACGACGACTACATGGACGGCTCCGACACGCGTCGCGGTGAGCCGTCGAGCCACCGGTTCTTCGAGCGCGAGCACGCCCGCGCCGGCTGGAACGGTCCCTCGACGACGTACGGCGCGGCCGGCGCGATCCTGCTCGGCGACCTGCTGCTCGCCTGGGCCGACGAGATGCTGCGCACCTCGGGCTTCGGCTGGGAGGTGCTCGGGCCCGGCCTCGAGGTGCTCGACGTGTGTCGCACCGAGGTGATCGCGGGCCAGTTCCTCGACGTGTCGGTCCAGGCCCGGGCCGCGGCCGACGTCCGGACCGCGATGACGGTGCTGCGGTTCAAGTCGGCGAAGTACTCCGTCGAGCGTCCACTGCACCTGGGGGCCGCGCTCGCCGGTGCGAGCGCCGACCAGCTGGGGGCGCTGACCTCGTTCGGGCTGCCGATCGGGGAGGCGTTCCAGCTGCGCGACGACGTCCTCGGCGTGTTCGGCGACCCGAGCACGACCGGGAAGCCGGCCGGCGACGACCTGGTCGAGGGCAAGCGGACGGTGCTGGTCGCGCACGCGCTCGACCTCGCCGAGGCGGCCGACGCCGAGCTGCTCGACTCCTCGCTCGGCACCGAACTCGAGGCCGAGCAGGTCGACCGGCTGCGCCGGATCATCGAGTCCAGCGGGGCGCTCGCGGCCACCGAGACCGCGATCACCGAGCTCACCGCGAGCGGCCTGAGCAGCCTGGCCGGCTCAGGTCTGGACGCGGGCGCGCAGGAGGTCCTGGTCGGACTGGCCGACGCCGCGACCCAGCGTCAGGTGTGACTCAGAACGCCATCGACTGCGCGCGACGCTTGGCCTCGGAGCCGCGGTTCTCCTGCAGGGCGTCGATCGGGCGGCCCGGGAGGTTGGCGTCGAGGAAGAGCCACGCGATGCACTCGCGGTCGTCGTACCCGCCGTCGTGCAGCACGGTGAGCAGACCCGGAAGACCCTTGACGATCTCGTGGCCGTCCAGGAAGAGCGCAGGGATCCGCTGACCGGCGCCCTTGACGCCCGGGGTGGGGACGGCCTGGGCGAGCTGGTGCTCGCGCACCATGGTGCGGACCTTGCCCACGGTGACCCCGAGGGCCTCGGCGACCTCGCTCCAGTCGAGCCAGTCCTCGACCAGCGTGGCCAGGTCGTAATCGGCCAGCAGCGGCGCGTCCTCACTCATGGGGACGATCCTACGGCCGCGGGACGGGCGCGTCGGAAGTGGCGAGCACGGCCAGGCTCCGTACGATGGCATGACCCGTCCCTTCCCCGCGGGTATCAGGAGGTCTCATGTCGCGCGACAAGTACGTCACGGGCGTTGATGCACACGCCCGTACGTCGTCGGGCGATGCGGCTCACGCCGAGGTGAACGACCCGATGCTCGGGGAGATCATCGACGGTCGCTACCTGATCACGGCGCGGATCGCGCGCGGCGGGATGGCGACGGTCTACGAGGCGCACGACCGCCGGCTCGACCGGATCGTCGCGCTCAAGGTGATGCGTCCCGGGATGGGTGACGACCAGGCCTACGCCGCCCGCTTCGTCGGTGAGGCGCGAGCAGCAGCCCGGCTGGACCACCCCAACGTGGTGAAGGTCTTCGACCAAGGTCCGGCCGAGTCCCCCGACGGCGTGCTCTACCTGGTGATGGAGCTGGTCCGGGGCAGCACGCTGCGAGACCAGATGCGCCCCGGGGTGCCGATGGCGCCCGAGCAGGCGCTGAACGTGCTCGAGCCGGTGCTGGCCGCGCTCGCCGCCGCGCACCGGGCCGGCCTGGTGCACCGCGACATCAAGCCCGAGAACGTGCTGATCGCGCGGGACGCGGCGCCCGGCACCAGCAGGATCAAGGTCGCCGACTTCGGTCTGGCGCGGGCTGTGACTGCGCAGACCCAGCACACCTCGACCGGTGTCCTGATCGGCACCGTCTCCTACGTCGCGCCCGAGATCGTGATGCACGGCCGGGCCGACCAGCGCAGCGACGTCTACTCCGCCGGCGTGATGCTCTACGAGCTGCTCACCGGCGCGAAGCCGCACGCGGGCGAGTCGCCGATCCAGGTCGCCTACAAGCACGTGCACGAGGACGTGCCGGCACCGTCCGCGGTGGTGCCGTCGCTGCCGCCGTACGTCGACGCGCTGGTGCAGCGCGCCACGGCTCGTGACCCCCTGCTGCGGCCCACCGATGCCGGCGTCATGCTGCGTCAGGTCCAGCGGGTGATGCAGGCGCTGCGGCACGGTGTCGCCGAGGACGTGGACCTGACCGCGGACCTGGCGATCCCGACCCGCACCATCGACCCCGAGCCGGGTGAGCCCGAGCCGACCGCGATTCAGCACCTGATGGAGGCCGAGGCCACCGCGATCAGGTCCCGGCAACAGCCGACGCGGACGACCGACCTGTCCGACCTGTCCGACGTCTCCGGGCTGCCGCCGGCGCGGAAGCGTCGTCGCCGTGGGCCGTTCTGGGTGTTCCTCGCCGTGCTCCTGATCGCCGCCATCGGTGCTGGCGCCTGGTGGTTCGGCTTCGCCCGCTACACCACCGTCCCCGGAGTGATCGGGCTCGACCAGGCCGCCGCGACCGCGAAGCTCGACGCCGTCGGCCTCGATGTCGCGGTCGGCGAGCCGGAGTGGTCCGACACGGTCAAGGCCGGTCTCGTGATGGGGACCGACCCGTCCGGCGGCGGTCGCGCGATCGACGGCAGCGAGGTGACGATCTTCCTGTCGAAGGGGCCGGAGGTCTACGCGCTGCCCGACCTGTCCGGGCAGTCGCTCGACGGCGCCCAGGGCGCGATCGACGAGCTCGGGATGAGCTTCGGCAAGTCCATCGAGGCCTGGTCGGAGACGGTGCCCAAGGACCAGGTGATCCGGACCGTGCCCAAGGCCGGCACCGAGCTCCGCCCCGGCAGCAACGTCGATGTCGTGGTGAGCAAGGGCCGCCAGCCGATCAAGGTCGCCGACTGGACCGGCAAGAAGGCCTCCACCGCTGATGCGGCCCTGACGAAGTCCGGCCTGAAAGTCGACCAGGAGAAGGTCTACGACGACACCGTCCCCGCTGGACGCGTGATCTCGCAGAGCCCCGACGCCGGCACGTTGTACAAGGGCGACACCGTCACCCTGCTGGTCTCCAAGGGCCCCGAGCTGATCGCGGTGCCCCAGGTCCGAGGCAACGGCATCGACGCCGCCACCGAGAAGCTCGAGGCGCTCGGGTTCAAGGTCAAGACCAAGCAGGCCTCGGTCTACCTCGGTCTCGGGTACGTCGCCTCCAGTGACCCCGGCGCCGGGACCAAGGTGCCCAAGGGGTCGACGATCACGCTGTCGCTGGTCTGACCGGCCGTGGCGTCTCGGCGCCTGGCTAACGCTGGGCGGTTCATCTTCTGGCTCGTCGTGTACGCGACCGCCTACTTCGGCGTTTTCCTGATCGCGGTGGCCTTCGTGCCGGCGCTTCGGTGGCTCTTCCTCCTGCCCGGATACCTGACCGGAGCTCACCTGAATCGCCGGTTGAGGCGCCCCCGGAGGACGGTCGCCGAGGCGACTCGTGGGTAGCCACGCTTCGAACTCCCCTGCACCCGTCCCGGTGGCGATGAAGATCGTGATTGCCGTGTGCGTGCTCCTCGCAGCGGGAATGGTGGCCACCCTCTGGCTGCCGTCGGACGAGGTGGACTACCTCCGTGTGTGCCGCCACGAGCCTTCAGGGATCCGCATGGTTGCGATCCACTGTGAGTCGAGCTCATCAACGTCCGACGGGAGCTACACCTGGTGGTTCCTCGCAGGAACCTCGTCGGTCCCAGAGATCGGTGCCGTCATCCCCGGCGGACAATCGCAAGTCCCGCGTGGTGCCACGGTGACGACCGTCGGCGATGCGAGCACGGAGATGCTGAGCCGTCTTGCGCGGTGACCGCTCAGGTCAACGAGACCGTCTGCCGGCACCAGCCCGTCGAGCCTGCGGCGGCGTCGAGACGAGATCAGCGCCCGCGCACTTCTCGATCGATGCACCGGGCTCGACCTTCGAGTAGAAGCCGGGGTTCGCCTCCAGGTAGGAGCCCGTCGCGTCTCGCACGACGTGCGTCGCCCACACGCCTGCCAGCGCCAACGCAGTGCCGCCTGCAGAGCCGACAACGCCAGCGAGGCCTACGTGCCATCCCCTGATCGCAACGCCGAAAGCGCACGGATCTGCGGGTCCGCCGTTCAGAAGTTCGCCAGACTGCCTGCATGAACCCCTCGGCCCCCTCGAAGCCTCGTCGGCGCATCAGCACGAGTTCGATCCTGATCGCTGTGCTCGCTGCGACCACCGTGGTCGCCTCGACCGGCTGGCTGCTCGCCGCCCGAGACGGTCGCGGCATTCCGGTCGACTGCTACACGCTCGAGGGTGGGAACGTCATCACGTTCGACGCTCCACACGGAAACGCGACCCACCGTTCGAGGTTCACCGTCGCCGAGACCGACGACACGGTCATGCTCGGTCACTGGGAGGAGTCGGAGGGTGGCACGCACACCATGGAGGCCCACGCAGCATCCGTTCGCTTCCTCCTCGTGAAGCCACTAGGAGAGCGGGAAGTGGTGGATCCAGCTGGGGAGAGCATTCCTTCCTGCTGAGACCGAGACGATCGCAGATCTCGATGGCCCTAGGCTCCGGCACCATGACCTGGTTCTTCCGCGCCGTTGCCGGACTCGGCCTCGCGATCGTCGTCTGGGCCCTGACGACCGCGTTCCCCGCCGTCGTCCATGGCCACCCGGCGTACGCCGTCCTCCTGCTGCTGACGGTGCTCGGGTGCGCCTTCGCCCTGTGGCGCCACCGCACGCGGCGGCCGTGGGTCACGGGATGGCGCCGGTTCGGATCCGTCCTGCTGGTCGTCGGGTCGGTGGTGTGGCTCCTGGCGGTGGCCTGGCTGCGTCCCTACTGCGCTGAGGAGCCGGCGATCAGCGCCATGACGTCCGACGCCCGCGTCCAGGTCGAGGAGTCCCTCACCCGGATCGTCCTCAAGCCCACCGGGACGGTCTCGAAGACCGGCGTGCTGTTCCAGCCGGGGGCCAAGGTCGAAGCGCGGGCGTACGCCGCCGTCCTGCGTCCGCTGGCCGAAGCCGGTTACCAGGTCGTGATCGTCAAGCAACCACTCTCGATCGCGTTCCTCTCCCTCGGCGCGTTCGGCTCCGCGCAGGACGACTACCCGTCGATCACCTCGTGGATCGTCGGCGGGCACAGCCTCGGCGGCGTGGCGGCGGCGATGGAGGCGGACGACCATGACTCTGACGCGGAGTCGGCGGTCCGCGGACTGCTGCTCTACGCGGCGTATCCCGCCGACGACATCAGCGGAAGCCTGACGGCGAGCGTGCTGAGCATCTCCGGATCCAACGACGGGCTGGCCACTCCGGAGAAGATCGAGGACTCCAAGGAGAACCTCCCGGAGGGTAGCCAGTTCACCGTCGTCGAAGGCGGCGTGCACGCGTTCTTCGGTGACTACGGCCCGCAGAGCGGCGACGGCAGTCCGACGATCAGCCACGACGAGGCACGGACGCAGATCTCCGGGGCCAGCGTCACGTTCGCCGACCTGCTGGCGGCGCAGTCGGCGCGCTGAGTGCGCCGGGGATCTCGATGGCCGGCCTCGCGACCGGCCATCGAGGCAGCCCCTGCCGATGTGGTCGTACCACTGTTTACGGATCACGGTCGCAGCACAGGATGAACCTGCGGAGCCCGTCCGCCTCAGGGGCGAGGCGAGACAGCGAGGCTAACCCGAGTGCGAGCATCCAGCACCTGAAATATCGCGCGCTGCCTCCGACCTCACACCCTCAGCACGGCCGACTCGTGGTTCGATGACCCGCGTGATGCGTGGCGACCACACCTACCAATTGGCGAGGAAGGCGAAGCGTGGCCAGATCAGCATCTCAGCGCCCCTAGTACCCCTTGCCGACCGCATCGAGAGTCGGTTCGGGGTGCGACCCCTGTGGATCAGCGTCGACGCGATTCCTCGCGCCGGCACCACCGGCGCAGTACGGCCGAGGCTGAACGTCGTGTTCGAACGCACCCGCGACTTCAGGGAGTTCGAGTCGTCCCCCTACTCATTCGATCCCGTCAAGCAGGCAGCAATTGCCGCCGACTTCTTCGCGCTCGTCAGCGAGAAGGCGCGGTCACGCATGCTCCGCAGCATCACGGGAGCTCGTGATGGGGATGATCTCTTCGTCTGCTTCTCCGCTTTTGAACCGGCTGCGATCGAAGACGCGCATCTGAGCGTGCCCACAGCTGACATCTCCGAGATCGCGAGGCGGGCATTCGGGGATCAGTTCTGGGAGGTGTCACGAGCCTTCGGCGCGCCGGTCGTCTTCCTCCACACCGAGGCGCAGGTCGCATCCCACCAGGCGCAACCGGTTCTCGCCCGCCTGGACGACGAGTACCGCGACCTCGTGGCCCCACGAGACGAGTTCGGCTACCTCGAGCGCAGGACGACCTTCGTACCGCTCGACAGCAAGGAGAACTTCGACGAGAACTACGCCGGCAACTGGTACTACTACTGGAAGTAGACGCAGTCGAACTACGCCGCAGTGACGTAGTCGTCGGCGATCTCGAGCTTCGCTGCACTCCGATAGATCTCGATGGGGACGAATCTGATCGTCTCTCGAGGTGGATGCAAGGGCGGTGGGCTGCCGGGCTCGGGATCGAGGTCGGGGTTCTGTTTGGCCCAGTTGCACTGGCGGCAGGTGCCGCGGCCGTTGCTTGCCGACGTTGCGCCGCCGCTCCCCCATTCGTCGGTGTGGTCGATGTGGGCGATCGAGGCGCCGCAGTGGGGCGTCCGGCAGAGCTGGTCGCGGAGCTTGATGAACTCAGCCAGGGCAGGTGGGAAGCGGCGGGCTTTGGATTCCATCGCGACCAGCTGTCCGGTGGCGGGGTCGGTGTAGAGCCGACGGAGCGTTGTCGCCATCCCGGCCGCGCTCGCCTGCAGCAGGAGTTCCTTCGCTAGGTGGGCGGGGATGGGCCCCATCCCGGCCAGCCAGGCAGGTTCGGCGCCTGCCTTGGATCCGCCGAGGAGGGCGGTGTCGGTCATGATCAGGTTGAGCCGGACACCGTGCTTGGGGGTGTCGAGACCCAACGCATCGGAGCCGGTGACCCGCGCGATGAGGGTGTCGGCTCGGACTTGGCCGCGGCTGGTCGCGACCCCGGCTGCGACGGCGGTGTCGGCGGCGGCGTCGAGGGCGCCTTTGACGGCGTAGAGCTGTTCGATGGGCAGGAGCGCGTGGAGCCAGCCCATCCCGTCTCCGCGGTCGGTGGGTCGGCATGAGGTGTGGCGGTCTTCGATGGCGTGGGCGCGGCGGGCTTCGACGGTGGCGCCGTCAAGCTCCGTCGCGATGGCACGGGTGGCGTGGGCGATCTTCTTCGGTGCGAGCTCCCCGAGGTCGGGCTTGGCTGCGATTCGGGTGTCGAGCTCGGCGACGTCGTCGGGGTCGAGGTCGGCTGCTTCGCGCAGGATCGTGAGGACGCGGTACTCGTTGAGCTCCCCGGTCTCCCACAGGTCACTGACCTGGGGCAGGGACTGCACCCGCTTCGCCGCAGCCAACACGACCCGGCCTTGGGTCGGTGTGATCCGGCGTGCGGCGGCGATGATCTCGGCGGCTCCCCGACCCTGGCGTGCTGGCGGCTCCCCACGATCTGTGGCGCGGGCACGCACCTGTCGGTCGAGCTCGAGCGCGAGATGCGCCTGGCGGGCTTCGATGCCGGCCTTCTGGGTTTCGAGGGCACGCAGTTCGTCGACGAGGGTGTCGATGAGCTGGTTCATGCTGTCTCCCGAGTTCGGCGATGTGATAAAGCCGATGCGCCGAGTGTACTCCGGGCCGCAAACGGAGGTCAAGAGCCGTGGGTGGATCTGGGGACAACCGGAGCCGAAGGAGGCGATTCTGCAGCGCGCGCCCGCTCCCCCTACCCTGGCTCTCGTGTCGATCAGCAGTACTGAATCCCGTCCCATCGGAACCCACGTCAAGGTCGGCAAGGGGCTCGTCGCCGGGGCGCTCGCCAACGCCGACGAGTTCGGCTGCGAGACCATCCAGATCTTCGTCGGCAACCCGCGTGGCTGGGCGCTGAGCGCCGGCAAGCCTGCCGAGGACAAGGCGTTCCGCGCTGAGCTCGAGCGCCGGCAGATGCGGGCCTTCGTGCACGCGCCGTACCTGGTCAACCTGGGCTCGCCGACCCCGGCGACGTACGAGAAGAGCGTCGCCTCGATGGCGCACAACCTCAAGCGCGCAGCGGAGATCGGTGCCGAGGGCGTCGTGATGCACACCGGTTCCTTTGTCGCCTCCGCGACCAGCGCCGACGAGGCGGCCGAGAAGTTCGCCGCCGCGATGGGGCAGGTCCGCGAAGCCCTGCTGCCGCTGCTCGACACGCTCGACACCGACGAGGCGCCGTACCTCCTGCTCGAGCCGACCGCCGGGCAGGGCCGCTCGCTGTGCGGCGTGGTCGATGACCTGGAGACCTACCTCGGCGCGCTCGACTTCCACCCCAAGGCGGGCGTCTGCCTCGACACCTGCCACGTCTTTGCCGCCGGCGACCCGCTCGACGAGGTCGGCGGCACCACCCGCACCCTGGACCGCCTGGTCGAGATCGGCGGCCAGGACCGGCTCCGCCTGATCCACGCCAACGACTCCAAGGACGTCCGCGGCGCCAACCTCGACCGGCACGAGCAGATAGGCATCGGCCACATCGGGCTGGGCGCGTTCCGCGAGCTCTTCGCCCACCCGGCGACCGAGGGCGTGCCCTTCATCCTCGAGACCCCCGGCTCGGCCGAGGGCGACACCCCGGACTTCGACGTCCTCAAGACCCTCCGCGCCGAGGTCGAGGCGACCACCGCGACGGCTGGCGCGTGAAGCGCGGAGCACTCCTCCCCACCCTCGCCCTCCTCCTGGTCACGGCGAGCTGGGGTTCGACGTTCCCGCTGACCAAGGACCTGGTCACCCGCGTCCCGGTGGCGGACTACCTCGGCGTCCGGTTCATGATCGCCGGGATCGTGCTCTGCCTGATCGCCCCGCGCTCGGTCACCCGACTCCCCCGCCACCTGTTCTGGCAGGCCGCCGGCCTGGGCCTGCTCTACGGCATCGCCCAGATCGTGCAGACGGTCGGCCTGCAGCACACCTCGGCCACGGTCTCGGGCTTCCTGACGGGCCTGTACGTCGTCCTCACCCCGGTCCTGATGTGGGCGATGTTCCGCACCTGGATCGGCAGTGTGACCTGGGTGGCCGTCGCCCTCGCGACCGTCGGTCTCGCCCTGCTCTCGCTCAACGGTTTCGCCATCGGGCTCGGCGAGGGCCTGACCGTGATCTCGGCGGTGCTCTACGCGTTGCACATCATCGGCCTCGGGATGTGGAGCAAGCCCGAGCACGCGATCGGTGCCTCGGCGGTGCAGCTGGTGATGGTCGGCATCTTCTGCCTGATCTGTGCCTCGTTCGACGGGATCACGCTGCCCTCGAACCAGCACGACTGGACGGCGCTGATCTACCTGGCGCTCGTCGCCGGCCTGCTCGGCATGGTCGGTCAGACCTGGGCCCAGGCACACCTGCCCGCCACCCGGGCGGCGATCATCATGACGATGGAGCCCGTCTTCGCAGCCATCTTCGGCATCGGGTTCGGCGACGAGGAGCTCACCACCCGGATGGCGATCGGCTGTGTGATCGTGCTCGCCGCGATGCTGCTGGCCGAGCTCGGCCCGCGCCGCCACCCCGAGGTCGAGGTCCCGCACCTCGCCGGTTGAACCGGCCGTGCGTGCAGTGGCTGAGTAGCCTGACCGCGTGCCCCGTATCTCCGTCACCGTCGCCAGCAGCGCTGCCGACGTCGACGTGGCGATGGAGATCTGGGCGGCCGCGAACCGAACCGGGCGTCGCCCGGCCGGGCCGGTGCGCTCCGAACGGGTCCGGGACAAGGTCACCCACGGCGAGGTCGTGCTGCTCGCGCACTACGGCGAGCGCGCCGCTGGGATGGCGCTGGCCGAGACCTTCGACGACGGCACCGCCGACACCGGCACCGGCCACGTCTCGATGGTCTACGTCGACCCCGCGCTGTGGGGCTCGGGCGTCGGCGGCCGGCTGCTGCGCGACCTGCAGTCGCGCTGGCCGCGACTCTCGGTCTGGATCCGGCCGGACAACCGCCGGGTCGGACGTCTCTTCGCGAGCAGCGGTTTCGCCGACGTCGGCAACGTCAGCCATCTCCAGGACGGCGAGGAGATCCGCCAGCTGATCTGGACGTCGGAGCCCGGCTCAGAGTCCGGCGAGGATCGACGCGGCAGCCGCAGCGTCGGCGGCTGACACGTCGAGGTGCGTCACGGCCCGGACCGTCCGCGGCCCGACGGCGCTGACCGCCACCCCCGCTTCCCGCGCCCGAGCGACGAACGCCGGCGCATCGGGACGCTCGGCCACGACGATGTTCGTCGGCACCGACGCCGGGTCGGTGCCCAGCGCCTCGGCGATCACGCGCGCGTTGGCGTGGTCGTCGGCGAGCCGCTCGACGTGGTGGTCCAACGCGTGCACACCGGCTGCAGCGAGGATGCCGACCTGCCGCATCCCACCGCCCATCCGCTTGCGCCACACCCGGGTCTCGGCCATCGCGTCGGCCGAGCCGACGACGAGCGAACCGACCGGAGCGCCGAGACCCTTGGACAGGCAGACGGCGAGGACGTCGGCGATCTCGCCGTACGACGCCAGGGAGGTGCCGGTGGCGACGTGCGCGTTCCACAGTCGAGCGCCGTCGAGGTGGATCCCGATCCCCTTCTCGTCGGCGAAGCCGCGCAGCTCACGCAGCGTCTCGATCGGGGCGACGGTGCCGCCGGCGAAGTTGTGCGTGTTCTCCACCGAGACCGCGGCGGTCGGGACGAAGTAGACGCCCATGTCGGGGGCGAACAGCTCCCGGATCTGGTCCAGGTCGATGCCACCGGTCGGGTGGATCCAGGTGCGCGAGGTCAGCCCGGTGAAGGCACCGTGCGCGCCGAGCTCGGCACGGACGATGTGCGCCCGGGACTCGCACAGCACCTCCTGGCCCACGCCCACGAGCGTGCGGACAGCCAGGACGTTGGCCATCGACCCCGTCGGGGTGAAGACCGCGTCCTCCTTGCCGAACAGCTCCGCGACCCGTGCCTCCAGGGCACGGACGGTCGGGTCCTCCCCGTACACGTCGTCCCCGACCTCAGCCGCGGCCATCGCTGCCCGCATCGCCTCGGTCGGCTTGGTCAGGGTGTCTGACCGGAGGTCGATCATGCCTTGCGAAGCATGTCCGCGACGAGGAACGCCATCTCGAGCGACTGCACCCGGTTGAGCCGCGGGTCGCAGACCGACTCGTAGCGGGTGGCCAGGTCCTCGGCGACGAGCTGCTCGCCACCGCCGACGCACTCGGTGACGTTGTCACCGGTGAGCTCGACGTGCAGGCCGCCGGGCCAGGTGCCGAGCGCGCGGTGCACGTCGAAGAAGCCCTGGACCTCGTCGAGCACGTCGTCGAAGCTGCGGGTCTTGTAGCCGTTGGCCGCCTCGAACGTGTTGCCGTGCATCGGGTCGGTGATCCACGCGACCTGGAGGCCCTCGGCGGTCACCTTCTCGATGATCGGCGGCAGACCGTCGCGGATCTTGCCGGAGCCGAAGCGGGTGATGAAGGTCAGGCGACCCGCCTCGTTCTTCGGGTTCAGCTTGGCGGCCAGCGCGATCGCGTCGTCCGGGCTCGTGGTCGGGCCGAGCTTCACGCCGATCGGGTTCTTGATCCTCGACAGCAGCTCCACGTGGGCGCCGTCGAGCTGGCGGGTGCGCTCGCCGATCCAGACGAAGTGTCCGGAGACGTCGTACGGCTGGTCGGTGCGCGAGTCGATCCGGGTCAGCGCGTGCTCGTACTCGAGCACGAGGGCCTCGTGCGAGGAGTGGAAGTCGGCGCGGTGGAACTCGTCGGCGTCGGCCACACCGATCGCCTGCATGAACGCCATCGCCCGGTCGATCTCACCGGCCAGCGCCTCGTAGCGCGAGGTGAACGGCGAGTCCTTGATGAAGTCCTGGTTCCAGGTGTGGACCTGGCGCAGGTCGGCGTACCCGCCGGTGACGAAGGCCCGAGCGAGGTTCAGCGTGGACGCCGACGCGTGGTAGATGTCGAGCAGCCGCTGCGGGTCCGGGATCCGGGACTCGGGGGTGAACTCGAAGCCGTTGACCGCGTCACCGCGGTACGCCGGCAGGGTGACGTCTCCGCGCGTCTCGGTGTCCTTCGACCGCGGCTTGGCGTACTGCCCGGCGAGGCGGCCGATCTTCACCACCGGCACGCTGGAGGCGTAGGTCAGGACGACGGCCATCTGCAGCAGCACGCGCAGCTTGGCGCGGACGTTGTCGGCGGTCGCACCCTCGAGGGTCTCGGCGCAGTCGCCGCCCTGGAGGATGAACGCCTCACCGCGGGCGACCGCGGCGATCTTGTCGGTCAGCTCGTCGCACTCGCCCGCAAAAACCAGCGGCGGGGCCGTCCGGAGCTTGGCGACGACCGACTCAAGGGCAGCTGCGTCCGGGTAGGTGGGCTGCTGCGCGGCGCCGAGGGCATGCAGGTCCTCAAGGCTCGGGATGGTGCTCACCGGACAAGGGTACGGTGAAGCGCGTGACGACGCGCACCGTGACCGCCATCCGGGCCCATGAGCTCGGCGAACCCGAGGTCCTGCAGACCGAGACGATCGAGCTGGCGGCCCCCGGCCCCGGCCAGGTCCAGATCGAGACGCGGGCGATCGGGGTCAACCCGATCGACCTCAAGATGCGCTCCGGATTCCCCTACTCCGAGGCCGCGGTGCTGCCGTACACGCCCGGTTCTGAGGTCGCCGGCGTGATCGCCGCCGTCGGTCCGGACGTCGAAGGGTTCGCGGTCGGCGACGAGGTGCTGGCCTTTCGGGTCTCCGGCGGATACGCCACCGCGCTCAACGTCCCCGCCGGCGACGTCTTCCTCAAGCCCGCGGCACTGGCGTGGGAGGAGGCCGCCGGGCTGCTGCTCGTCGGCGTCACCGCGGTGCACGCGCTGACCAAGGTCGGCGTCGCGTCCGGCGAGACGATCCTGGTGCACGGCGCCTCCGGCAGCGTCGGCCAGCTCCTCGTCCAGCTCGCCGCGGCCGACGGCGTCACCGTCGTCGGCACCGCCTCGGAACGCAACCACGACCTCCTGCGCTCCCTCGGCGCCGTCCCGATCGCGTACGGCGACGGGCTGGCCGACCGCGCGGCCGCGGCCGCCGAGTCCTACGACGCGGCGATCGACCTGGTCGGCACCGCCGAGGCGTTCGACGTCAGCCTCGCCCTGGTGGCGGACCGGGCTCGGATCACGACCATCATCGGTGGGCCGAACGCGATCGCGGCCGGGGTGCAGAAGATCGGCGGCGGACCCGGATCCGACCTGGGCACCGAGATCCGCGCCGCGGCCCGCGGCCGCCTGGTCGACCTGGCCGGCGAGGGCGCCCTGCACGTCCCGGTGGTGAGGACGTTCCCGCTGACCGAGGCCGTGGCCGCGCACCACTTCGTCGGCGAAGGACATGCGGCGGGCAAGGTCATTCTCCTGCCCTGAGGTTCTCGCTACTGTCGGCGCATGACGTTCTCAGTAGTCGCGAGATCAGCTGACGGCGAGTCCTGGGGCGTCGCGGTCGCGTCCCGCTTCCTGGCGGTCGGGAACGCCGTCCCCGCCGCCGTGGCGGGCGTCGGCGCGATCGCCACCCAGGCCCACGCCAACGTCGCCTTCAAGGGTCTGGGCCTGGCCCACCTCGACGACGGTGCCAACGCGTCCGTCGCGATCGCGCGCCTGCTCGAGGAGGACGACGACCCCGAGCTGCGCCAGGTCGGCATCGTCGACGCCGGCGGCAACGCGGCCTCCCACACCGGCACCGGCTGCCTGGAGTGGGCGGGATCGCGCACCGGCGACGGCTACGCGATCCAGGGCAACATCCTCACCGGACCCGAGGTGGTCGAGGCGATGGAGGCGGCCTTCCTCAGCAGTGACCCCGACGCTCCGCTGGCCCGCCGGCTCCTGGCGGCCCTGCGAGCCGGGGACGAGGCCGGCGGCGACAGCCGTGGGCGACAGAGCGCCGCCCTGCTGGTGGTGCGCGACGAAGCCGGTTACGGCGGTGGCGACGACGTCGCGGTCGACCTCCGCGTCGACGACCACACCGAGCCGGTCACCGAGCTGGCCCGCCTCCTCGAGCTCAACGACCTCTACCTGACCGCGTCGACCGAGTCCGAGCGGATCGCCGTCGACGAGGCGCTCCGCGCCGAGCTGGAGGCCTTCGCCACCGCCGCCGGCGCGCGCGACTTCCTGGCCTGGGTCGGCACCGAGAACTACGAGATGCGGGTCGCCCCGGACCTGGCATGGATCGACCGACGCGTCCTCGCCATCGTGCGGGGCGAGGGAACGGAGCACTGATGAGCATCCTCGCCATCGACGGCGGCACCACCGGCATGACCGCCCTGATCGTGGCCCCGTCGGGCGCGATCGTCGCCAAGGGCTACCAGGAGTTCCCCCAGCACTTCCCCCAGCCCGGCTGGGTGGAGCACGCCCCGGACGAGATCTGGGCGGCGACGTTGGCAGCGGTGGCCGGCGCGGTCAAGGCGTACGACGCCGACCAGCACGGTCCGCTCACGGCGATCGGGGTCACCAACCAGCGCGAGACGATCGTGCTGTGGGACCGCGAGACCCTCGGCGCACCGCGGCGCGCGATCGTGTGGCAGGACCGACGCAGCTCCCCCATCTGTGACCGGCTCAAGGCGGACGGCCACGAGGAGCGGGTCACCGAGCTGACCGGACTGCGGCTCGACCCCTACTTCTCCGCCACCAAGCTGGTCTGGCTCGCCGAGAACGAACCGCACACCTGGGCGCTGGTGAAGTCCGGCCGCTACGCGATCGGCACCGTCGACTCCTACCTGATCGCCCGGATGACCCGCGGGCTGCACCACGTCACCGACGTCTCGAACGCGTCCCGGACGCTGCTCTTCGACCTCACCACCGGTGACTGGTCCGACGAGCTGTGCGCGCTCTTCGGCGTGCCGCGCGACGCCCTGCCGGAGATCGTGCCGAGCTGGGGCGCCGACCTCACCTCCGACGCCCGCACGTTCCTCGGACTCTCGCTGCCGATCTGCGGCATCGCCGGCGACCAGCAGTCGGCGCTCTTCGGGCAGACCTGCTTCGACGTCGGGGACTCCAAGTGCACCTACGGCACGGGCTCGTTCATCCTCACCAACACCGGCTCGGAGATCGTCCGCTCCGACGCCGGACTGCTCTCCACCGCGGCGTGGCGCTCACCGGCGGGCGAGATGACGTACGCCCTGGAGGGGTCGATCTTCATCACCGGCGCGGCCATCCAGTGGTTACGCGACGGGATCGGGATCATCGGTTCGGCCGCCGAGACCGGAGCGATGGCCGCCTCGGTGCCCGACAGTGGTGGCGTGGTCTTCGTCCCGGCGTTGACCGGTCTCGGGGCGCCGTACTGGGATCCGCATGCGCGCGGCACGATCGTCGGCCTGACCCGGGGCACCACCCGGGCCCACCTGGTCCGCGCCACCCTGGAGGCGATCGCGTTCGAGGTGCGCGACGTCCTCGAGACCCTGCCGGCCACCGCGTCCCTGGCCGCGCTCCAGGTCGACGGCGGGGCTGCGGCCAACGACGTGCTGTGCCAGATGCAGGCCGACCAGGTCGGCGTGCCGGTCTCGCGCCCGACCCAGGTGGAGACGACCGGTCTCGGTGCCGCGTTCCTCGCCGGCCTGGGCTCGGGCGTGTGGGACTCGCTCGAGGACCTCAAGCACACCTGGGCGGTGGACAAGACCTTCGCCCCCCGCGCCTCACGCGAGGACGCCGACGCCGCCTGGCGGATCTGGAAGGACGCCGTCGGTCGGTCCCGCGACTGGGCCCGCTAGGCCGCGGCGTCGTTGGGCTTGTCGCCCTGCTTCTTGGCCTCGGAGGCGTACATGTCGACGTACTCCTGGTCCGAGAGCTTGAGGATCTCGTACATGATCTCGTCGGTGATCGCGCGCAGGATGAAGCGGTCGTTCTCCATGCCCTCGTAGCGGGAGAAGTCGAGCGGGGTCCCGAACCGGACGACGGGCTTGGCGAACTTGCCGAACGCCTTGCCGGGCGGGGCGACGATGTCGGTCCCGATCACGGCGACCGGGATCACCGGTGCCTTGGTCTCGAGCGCGAGCCGGGCCACGCCCGTGCGGCCGCGGTAGAGCCGACCGTCGTGCGAACGGGTGCCCTCCGGGTAGATCCCGAACAGCTCCCCCTCGGCCAGCACCTTCTTGGCGGCCAGCAGCGCACCCTCGGCGGCCGAGGCGCCGGAGCGGTCGATCGGCACGTTGCCGGTGCCCGCGAAGAACGTCTTCTTGAACCAGCCGCCGATGCCGGGCTCGGTGAAGTACTCGGCCTTGGCGACGAAGCGGACCATCCGGGGCAGGCCGAGCGGCATGAACAGCCAGTCGGAGTACGACAGGTGGTTGCTCGCCATGATCGCGGGCCCCTCGGTCGGGACGTTCTCGACGCCCTCCCAGGTGGGTCGGAAGGTCAGCCGAAGCACGGGGCCGATCCAGACCCACTTCAATGAGGAGTAGAAGAGTCGCGCGAACACCCCCCGATCCTTGCAGAATGGTGGTGTGACCTCCACCTCCGGCACTTCCACGATCAAGCCGACCGCTCTCCCGCTGTCCGTGCCCGCCCGGCCCGAGCTGACCAGCGGCACCAAGGTCGGCGTCCTGCTCTCCCACGGATTCACCGGCTCGCCCGGCTCGATGCGCGCCTGGGGCGAGCACCTGGCCGACCTCGGTTTCGGGGTCGAGGTGCCGCGCCTGCCCGGCCACGGCACCACCTGGCAGGAGATGAACACCACCGGGTGGGACGACTGGTACGGCGAGATCAAGGCGACCTTCGCCCGGCTCAAGGCCGAGAACGATGTCGTCGTTGCGGCAGGGCTGTCGATGGGAGGTGCCCTGGTGCTGCGCCTCGCCGAGGAGCACGACGGCCAGCTCGCGGGCGTGGTCGTGGTCAACCCGGCGGTCGCGACCAAGCGGCTCGACGTCAAGCTGCTGCCGGTGCTCAAGCACCTGGTCGGCTCGTTCCCGGGGATCGGGTCGGACATCAAGAAGGAGGGCGTCGTCGAGGACGCCTACCCGCAGACGCCGTTGAAGGCGGCGCACGCGATGTTCCGGGCGTGGCCCACGATCGTGCGGGACCTGGGCAAGATCCACGCCCCGGTGCTGTACCTGCGCTCCAGCATCGACCACGTCGTCGACGAGAAGAGTGAGCCGATCATCCTCGCCGGGATCTCGTCGACGGACGTCACGTTCACCCGGCTGACCAACAGCTACCACGTCGCCACCGTCGACAACGACGCCCCGCAGATCTTCGCCGAGTCCGTCGAGTTCATCCGTCGGGTGTGCGCGCTGGACTGATATCGGCCCGCGACTAGGCTTGGACCCATGGCCACGTCCGACCCGCACCGACCCGGCGATGGGGCCTCCCCCGATGACGCGTGGGCGGACATCGTGGCGAACTTCGGCGAGCGGGCCGTGCTGGAACCCGAGTCGGCGCCTGCACCCGCTCCGCCGACGCCGGAGCCCGTGGTCTCGCACGTCTTCGGCGACGACGTCGACGAGGAGCCCGACTGGGAGGACGACGACATCCTGCTTCCCGGCAGCTTCGTCGCTCCCGAGCCGGAGCCGATCGGTTGGCACGGCTGGCGCTCGATGGCGTGGGTCGGCGTCCTGGGCGCGCCGGCTCTCGCCCTGCTCTGGACGCTGGTCGTGAACCTCACCGACTGGCGGGCGCCCGACCTCTTCGGGTACGCCCTGGTCGGGATCTTCCTGGGTTCCTTCGGCTACCTCGTGGCGACCATGCCCAAGGAGAAGGACGACCCCTGGGACGACGGGGCGCGGGTCTAGCGCGTATCGAGGAAGCGCCGCAGCCGCTCGCGACGGCGAGCGCGACGCACGAGCTCGCCACGTCGGCGCTGGAAGATCGGCCGCACCGCCTCCGCGCGTGCCAGGTCGGCGGCGCCGATCACCCCGGCGTCGTTGAGGAACCGGGCCTTCACCACCGTGGGCAGGTCACGGTGCCCGGCACCGACCACCGACTCGGCGAGCACGGTCCGGGCGGGGCCGAGGAGCAGCTCGTCGGCGGCGCTCACTCCGCCGCCGATCACCACCAGCTCGGGGTCGAAGGCCGCGGTCAGGTTCGCCAACCCGAGTCCGAGCCAGCGGCCGACGGTGTCGAAGGCGGCCAGGGCCAGCGGGTCGCCCGCCTGAGCCAGCGCGGTGATCTCCGGCCCGGTCAGGGGGGCGGCGCCAGGCTCCTGCCGGGCCTTGACGTAGCGGACGAGGGCGTTGCCGGAGCAGTACTGCTCCCAGCAGCCACGACGGCCGCACTCGCAGTCCAGACCGTCGGGGACGACCTGCATGTGGCCGAACTCCCCCGCCATGCCGTGGTGCCCCCGCATCAGGGTGCCGCCGATGATGATCCCGCCGCCGATCCCGGTGCCGAGGTTGACCATCACGACGTCCGTCTGACCCCGAGCGACGCCGAACGAGAACTCCGCACGGGCGGCGCAGTTGGCGTCGTTGTCGAGGGCGACCGGAACCCCCCACCGTTCCTCGAGCCGGGCGCGGGCCGGGTCGAGTCGCCACGGCAGGTGGGGCGCGAACATGACACGCTCACCCGCAGCGTCGACGAACCCCGCCGCCGCCAGCCCGACCGCGTGGATCCGACGACCTCGAGCGACCTCCAGGACCGCCTCGGTCAGGGCGTCCTCGACCTGGGCGACCGGGACGCTCCGACCGGGGGTGGAGCGTCGGGCGATCCGCCGGACCCGACCGTCGAGGTCGACCTCGGCGGCGAGCACCTTCGTGCCCCCGATGTCGACACCGATGGTCACCGCCATGTCGTGTCCTCAGAGACTCTCGGCGATCCTCAGCGGTGACGGGCCAGGTCGGCGGCACCGATCAGGCCGGCGTCGTTGCCCAGGGTGGCGAGCCTGATCTCGGCCTCCGGCCGGAAGTCACGAGCGGTCAGCTGCGAGCGGAACGACTCACGGACCGGGTCGAGCAGCAGCGCGCCGGCCTCGGAGACTCCACCCCCGAGCACGATCATCGCCGGGTCGAGCACGTCGACCAGGGAGGCGATCCCCTCACCGAGCCACTGTCCGAGCTCGGCGAACGCGGCCCGGGCGGCGATGTCTCCGGCCTGGGCGGCCTCGGTCACCAGCGGTCCGTTGATCCCCTCGAGCGAACCGCCGGCGCGCGCCAGCAGCTCCGACGCGTGGCCGGCGATCGCAGCCTCGCGGGCGATCCGGACCAGGGCCGAGCCGCTCCCGTAGGACTCCAGGCAGCCGCGCTTGCCGCACCCGCAGGGCAGCCCGCCGGGGACGACCCGGACGTGGCCGATCTCAGCGGCGATCCCGTAGGCACCGCGCTGAAGCTCACCGTCGGAGACGATGCCACCACCGACGCCGGTCCCGACGGTCACCATCAGCGAGCTCTCCACGTCGCTCGCGGCGCCGAAGGCGAACTCGCCCCAGGCGGCCGCGTTGGCGTCGTTCTCGATCACCGTGGCCAGCCCGGTGGCCGCCTCGATCGGTGCCTTGAGGTTCACGTCGCGCCACGCGATGTTGGGCGCGAACATGACGGTCGAGCGGTCGCGGTCAACGTACCCGGCAGCGCCGACACCGACCGCCTCGATCTGGTGCCGGGTGCCGAGGTCGCTGACCAGGCCGATGATCGCGGCCGTGATGGCGGCGTCGTCGGTGGCGGGCGAGGTCACCCGGACCCGCTCGAGGATGGTGCCGGACTCGTCGACGACGCCGGCAAGGATCTTGGTGCCACCGACGTCGACGCCGCAGGTCAGGGTGGAGGTGCTCATGGGTCGGGCCATTCCGTGTCGAGGTTGTCGAGATCGATGTGCTCAACCGTAGGGCCACGGTCGTGTTCACGCGAAGGGGCATGGGTCGCCATCAGTCCGGCGGCCGCCTGCATCAGCGACGAAGCAGCCGCGACGAAGTGGTCGCGGACCTCCGGGCTGACCTCGCGGGCCAGGTGGACGGTGCGGCAGATCGGGCAGTAGGTGCACTCCGCGGCGCCGGTGGCGACATGGTCGGTGACCTCGCCGACGTGGCTCTGGGCCCAGCCCGCGAGCGCGGCGAAGAGCCGCGCGGCCTCCTCGGCCGCCGAGCCGATCGGCTCCGGTCCGGCCTTCTCCGACCCAGCGTCGTCTGACCCCATGTTCACGCCTGGTCCTCCTGACCGTTCGATTCAGCACTGGTCGATTCGACGAATCGCACCTGCAGCTCGCCCTGCTCCACCCGGGCACCGGCGATCCGAAGTCGCGCGAGCCCGGCGGGCAGGGTCAGCAGGCGACGATACGACCCGACTGTTACGACCAGGTCATCGCCGTTGCGTCCCAGGTTGACCTGGTCCCGGGTGGCACCCGGAAGCGCCAGTCGCACCAGGGCCCCGGACTCGTCGCGGGTCACCCGGAACGGGCCGTCCCCGACGGGCGGGGCGAACGGATCGGCGCCCGTGAAGATCTCCTCGGCGACGCCGAGCAGCGCGGGTACGCCGACGGGCTCGCGCGGCTGGTAGAGCGAGCGCCACACCGGCAGGCCGGCGAACGACGCGTCGACCTCGGCCAGCACGCCGTCCTGGGCGAGCACCCACCCGGCCCGCCAGTCGTCGGAGCCACCGGCCGGGAAGATCCGGTTCGCCACGACCCCGTCGACCCGGTAGCCGTAGAGCGAGAGCATCGTCCAGGAGCGTCGCGCCTCGGCCACGACCACCGTCTCGGGGGTGAGCACGATCCGGACGCTGGCCTCGGGACCGGTCAGCAGGTCCCGCACCTCGAGCAGGTCGTCGTGCAGGTGCTGGAGGGCGTCGAAGACCGTGTCACCGGGCATCGGGACGCCGGCGGCCTTGGAGAGCACTGGCTTGAGCGCCTTCACGATCCGCCGCTGCATCGGGAAGATCCGCTCCATGTACCAGCCCAGAGCCTCCGGCAGGGCGAGCAGCCGCAGCGTCTCGGCGGTCGGAGCACAGTCGACCACGATCACGTCCCACTCCCCCGAACGCGCCCGGAGCCGCAGCTCCAGCAGCGCCAGCACCTCCTCGGCGCCGGGGATGACGGTGAGCTCCTCCGCGGCGACCGGGTCCATGCCGGCCACGTCGAGGACCGAGAGCAGGTAGCGCTGGATGTCGGACCAGGACTGCTCGAAGCGCAGCTGGGCATCGACCTGCTCGACGTACAGGTTCGGGGCGACCTCGGTCGGCTCCGACCCGACGACGGCGCCGAAGGCGTCGCCGAGCGAGTGCGCCGCGTCGGTGGACAGCACCAACGTGCGGGCGCCGCGGGAGGCGGCGAGGGTCGCGGTCGCGGCAGCGACGGTGGACTTGCCGACGCCGCCCTTGCCGGTGAAGAGGAGGATCCGCACAGGAAGAAGGGTCAGAACGCGTTCAGGAGAGGGTCTCGACGCGGGTCTTGAGACCCTTGAGCGCGGTCTCGATCAGGATCCGCTCGCCCTTGCGCTTGAGCATCCCGATGATCGGCACGGCGAGGTCGAGCTTCAGCTCGTAGGTGACCTCGGTCGACCCGTTGCCCAGGTCCCGCAGCCGGTAGACGCCGTCGAGGGAGCGCAGCAGCGTCGCCTCGACCAGGCCCCACGAGACCTCGAGGTCGGAGTGCCACACGTAGCCGAGGGTGTACTTGTCCCGGATCGGGGGCACGTCGAGAGCGAACCGGACGCGCTCGGCACGACCGTCCTCGCCCATCGCGGTGATCTCGGCCGACTGCATGCCCTTGATCCACGACGGATAGGACTCGAAGTCGGCGATCACGGCCATGACGGCGGCAGGAGCCGCCGCAACAACGATCGTCGAGCTGGTCTGGTCGGCCACCTTCTCGACACTACCGGATCCGGGTGGGCGGTCGGCGGCCGGTGACGGAGCGGTACGCTGCCTCGATGATGGATCGGCCATCGCACTGCTCGACTTCAGGGGGATTTCGTGCGTGAGTTCTCGACGCCGTTGACGATCGACCTTCCGGCGGCCGGCAATCTGACCGACGACCTGCTGCGCAACGCGGCCGAGGCACCCGACGACGTCGCGCTCGCGCGGCGTGACGCTGCGGGTGCCTGGGAGGACGTCACGACGACCCGGTTCCTCGCCGAGGTCCGCGCCGCCGCCAAGGGGCTGATCGCGGCCGGGATCGAGGCCGGCGACCGCGTCGCCCTGTTCTCGAAGACCCGCTACGAGTGGACCCTGATGGACTACGCCATCTGGTACGCCGGCGCGATCACCGTGCCGATCTACGAGACCTCCTCGGCCGAGCAGGTGCACTGGATCCTGGCCGACTCCGAGGCCCGCGCCGTGGTGGCCGAGGGCCCCGACCACGTCAGCCGGGTCGCCGAGAACCGGGACGCGCTCCCGGAGCTGCGTCAGGTCTGGTCCTTCGCCGACAACGGCGTCGACGTGCTCAACCGCCTGGGTGCCGACGTCGACGACGCCGTCCTGGAGGCGCGTCGCGACGCCGTGACGATCGACTCGGTCGCCACCCTGATCTACACCTCGGGGACCACGGGTCGCCCGAAGGGCTGCGTGCTCACGCACGGCAACTTCATGTTCGAGCTCGGGGTCGCGGTCGGCGAGCTCGACCGGCTCTTCGCCCAGGAGGGGCGCAGCACGCTGCTGTTCCTGCCGCTGGCGCACGTCTTCGCCCGGATCATCCAGGTCGGCTGCATCAAGTCGCGCACCCGGATGGGTCACACCCCGGACATCAAGAACCTGCTGCCCGACCTGGCCGAGTTCCAGCCGACCTTCCTGCTGGCCGTCCCGCGTGTGTTCGAGAAGGTGTTCAACACCGCGTCGCAGAAGGCGCACGCCGACGGCAAGGGCGCGATCTTCGACAAGGCCGCCGAGATCGCGATCGCCTACAGCCGTGCGATCGAGGAGCCCCCGGGCCGGCTCGCCGCACTGCGGATCAAGGCCCTGCACACCGTCTTCGACCGGCTGGTCTACGCCAAGCTCCGCACCGCTCTCGGCGGTCGCTGCGAGTACGCGATCAGTGGCGGCGCCCCGCTGGGCGAGCGCCTCGGTCACTTCTACCGCGGGATCGGCCTGATCGTCCTCGAGGGCTACGGCCTCACCGAGACGACCGCCGCCCTGAGCGCGAACATGCCCGACGCGGTGAAGATCGGCACGGTCGGGCGGCCCTTCCAGGGCACCAGCGTGCGGGTCGCCGACGACGGTGAGCTGCTGTTCAAGGGCGGCCAGGTGCTGCACTCGTACTGGAAGAACCAGGCCGCGACCGACGAGGCGATCACCGACGGCTGGTTCCACTCGGGTGACCTCGGCGAGGTCGACGAGGACGGATTCATCCGGATCACCGGGCGCAAGAAGGAGATCATCGTGACCGCGGGCGGCAAGAACGTCGCCCCCGCCGTCCTCGAGGACCGTCTCCGTGCCCACGCCCTGGTCGACCAGTGCATCGTCGTCGGCGACGGCGAGCCCTTCATCGGCGCGCTGGTCACCTTGGACGTGGAGGCCCTGCCCGCCTGGGCCCAGGCGAACGGGAAGACCTTCGACGTGGCCGCCCTGGCGCAGGACCCCGACGTGATCGCGGCCGTGCAGAGCGCCGTCGACGACGCCAACCGCGCGGTCTCGAAGGCCGAGTCCATCCGGAAGTTCACCGTCCTCGCCGACGCCTGGACCGAGGAGGGTGGCCAGCTCACCCCGAGCCTGAAGCTCAAGCGCACCGTGGTGATGAAGGAGTTCCGCGACCAGGTCGAGGCGCTCTACCACAGCTGATCCGCTTGGCTGGTTCCGTTCCATGGGGACGACGGGACTAGTCAATCTGTCCGTTCGGAGGATGTGGATCCGGCGGCCAGGTGCAGGACTGGTGACTCCAGCCAACTCGCCTCGAATTGGCTGGGCATTTCGCCACTGAGTCCCCCTTTCATCCCTACAGTTCTCGCTGTGGAGCACCACACATGGGGGTGTTCCGGAGAGAAGGGTCAGGCGCGGGTGCCCGGCCCTGATGTGAAAGGTCCTCGATGGAACGTCGCAGAGTCCTGGTCGTCGCCGCAGCATTGCTCGCCGTGGTCGGTGCCGTCTTCATCTTCTTCTACGTGCGCGGAGCAGACACCCGCGCCGAGGACCAGTTCGAGACCACCGACGTCCTGGTCGCCACCGCGCAGATCAACCCCGGTGAGTCGATCGAGGCTGCCACCGGTGCCGGGAAGATCGTCACCAAGCCGGTCACGAACAACATGCTGCTCCCCGACTACCAGACCGACCCCCAGGCCCTGGCCGGCCAGGTCGCGCTGACCACGATCTACCCGAGCGAGCAGATCATCGCCTCGAAGTTCGGGACGACGTCGGCGCCGGCGAGCTCGCTGCAGATCCCGAAGAACCAGGTCGCTGTCTCGGTGAACCTCACCGACCCGGCCCGCGTGGCCGGTTTCGTGAACCCGGGCTCCCAGGTCGGCATCTACGTGAGCGGCACGGACCAGAAGACGGGCCTGGCCTTCTCCCAGATCCTGCTGCCCAAGATCACGGTGATCGGGGTCGGCTCCACGACGCCCGTCTCGACCACGACGACCGACGAGTCCACCGGCAACCAGACCACCGAGCAGCTCCCCCGCACGCTGCTCACCCTGGCCGTCTCCCCGCCGGACGCACAGAAGATCCTGTTCGCCCAGAACAACGGCGAGCTCGCCTTCGCGTTGCTCCCGGCCGACGGCAGCACCGTGATCAAGCCCGGCGACCCCACCTTTGCGGGCAACCTGTTCGGGGGCAAGTGATGCCGGTTGTCGTCGAACCCGACCACGATGCGGTCAACGCCCTGCTCCGTGCCCTCCCGGCCGGGTCGCAGGGCGTGGCCAACGTCGAGCGGGCCCGCGCCTGGCTCGACCAGCACGGCGACGAGTACGTCGTCGTGCTCGGTCCGCAGGTCCCGCTGGCCGATGCGCTGACGCTGTGCGAGTTCGTCCGGACCTCACGTCCGACGGTCAGCACCGTCCTCGTGCGCGACGAGATCACCACCGAGGTGCTCAGCGCGGCGATGCAGTCGGGAGCCCGGGACGTCATCCCGAGCGGTTCGCTCGAGGCGATCAACTCCGCCGTCACCCGCGCCTACCAGCTCTACTCCGCCCTGCGCGGTCCGGGCGGGGTCAACCAGCCCGGCAAGGTGATCACGATCTGGTCGCCCAAGGGCGGTGTCGGCAAGACCACGATGTCGGTCAACCTGGCGCTCGCCCTCACCGAGGGCGGTGCCCGCAAGGTCTGCCTGGTCGACCTCGACCTCGCCTTCGGCGACGTCGCGATCACGATGCAGCTCTTCCCGACCCACTCGATCGAGCACGCGATCGGCTCCGAGGGCAACGTGGACGCCGAGCTGCTCAACGGCCTGCTCACCCGGCACCAGGACGCGCTGATGATCCTGGCCGCGCCCTCGCACCCCGACGTCCGGGACCGGGTGTCGCCGACCCTGGTCTCCCAGATCATCCGGACGCTGTCGGCGACGTACGACTACGTCGTCATCGACACCGCACCGGCGTTCGACGAGCAGACCCTGACCGCGCTCGACGAGACCGACGAGATCGTCATCGTGGCGACCCTCGACGTCCCGACGCTGAAGAACGTCAAGGTCGCCCTCGAGACGTTGGACATGCTCAACATCGCGCCCGGCCACCGGCACCTGCTGCTCAACCGGGCCGACGACGAGGTCGGGATCAGCCCGGACCGGGTCGAGGGGATCCTCGGTCTCGGCCCGGCCGCCCTGGTCGCGACCTCGATCGAGGTCGCTGCCTCGACCAACGCGGGCAACCCGATCGTGGTGAAGAACCCGTACCACCCGTCCAGCACGGCGATCGTCCAGCTCGCCTCCTTGCTGGCCGGCCAGGAGATCGCGGCACCGACCCTGGGGACGGCCGACGCGATGCCCGCGTCCGAGCCCTCGGGAGGGCTGTTCAGCCGACGACGTAAGCGCAGGTGAGACCGATGTCCCTGGCAGACCGCATCGCCGCAGCCCGCACCGGTGACCCCGTCGAGGAGGTCGTCGCAGCGGTGCCCGAGGAGGGCGAGGAGAGCTCGAGCGTGCACGCGCACGTCGGACCTCCGACCACGGAGACGCCTGACGTCGGAGAGCCGGTCGGCAAGCGCCGCGCCGACCTGCCCGGCGGCGCGACCATCGCCACGATGTCCTCGCTGACCTCCACCGGCACCTTTCCGGCCGTGCCGGCGGCCCCGGTGGCCGAGGCCCCTCGCCGCACCCTCGGTGGGCCCCAGGTCGAGCGGATCGAGGCGATCAAGTCCAGCGTGCACGAGCAGCTCCTGCGCCAGCTCGGGCCTCAGCTGTACGACGCCGACATCGACGCCAAGGACCTGGACCAGAAGGTCCGCGCGGTGCTGGTCGAGGTGCTCGCCACCCAGGAGCGGCCGCTCTCCAACGCCGATCGCCAGCGCGTCACCCAGGAGATCTCCGACGACATCCTCGGGCTCGGTCCGATCGAGCCCTACCTGCGCGACCCCGACGTCTCCGAGGTCATGGTCAACGGGGCCAACGACATCTGGCTGGAGCGGAAGGGCCGGCTGACCCGGGCCGACGCCCACTTCGCCGACGAGGCCCACCTGCGGCGCACGATCGACAAGATCGTGTCCCGGATCGGTCGCCGGGTCGACGAGTCCAGCCCGATGGTGGACGCACGGTTGCAGGACGGCTCCCGCGTCAACGCGGTCGTCCCGCCGCTCGCCCTGGACGGGTCGGCGCTGACGATCCGGAAGTTCTCCGCCGACCCGCTGACCGCCGACGACCTGGAGCGGTTCGGGTCGCTGACCCCGGCCGGGCGCCGCTTCCTGGAGGCGTGTGTCCTCGGGCGGCTCAACATCGTCGTCTCCGGCGGCACCGGTGCCGGCAAGACCACGACGCTCAACGTGCTCTCCTCCTTCATCCCCGACGACGAGCGGATCGTCACGATCGAGGACGCAGCCGAGCTGCAGCTCAAGCAGGACCACGTGGTCCGGCTCGAGTCCCGCCCGTCCAACATCGAGGGCAAGGGTGCGGTCACCATCCGTGACCTGGTCCGCAACTCGCTGCGCATGCGGCCGGACCGGATCATCGTCGGTGAGGTGCGCGACGCCTCGGCCCTGGACATGCTGCAGGCGATGAACACCGGCCACGACGGCTCGATCTGCACCCTGCACAGCAACGGTCCGCGCGACACGCTCGCCCGGATGGAGACGATGGTGCTGATGGCGGGCATGGACCTGCCGGTGCGCGCCATCCGCGAGCAGGTCGCCTCCGCGGTCGACCTGATCGTCCACCAGGCCCGGCTCAAGGACGGCACCCGCCGGATCACGCACATGACCGAGGTGGAGCGGATGGAGGGCGACATCATCACCCTCCAGGACATCTTCGTCTTCGACAACAGCGCCGGCTTCGACGCCGACGGCCGCGCACTGGGTCGGCTCCGCGCCACCGGGCTGCGACCGAAGTTCCTGGAGAAGATGGCCGACTCGAACGTCCGGGTCGACCCGATGACCTTCGTGGACCGGTAATGGCGATGATGGACCTGATCGCCTACGTCGCCATCGCAGCGGTCGCCGTCGGACTCTTCGGTGTGCTCGCGATCCTGCTGGTGCCCTCCCGTCCTGCCCCGTCGATGGCGGACCGCGTCACGGAGTACACCTCCGCGACCAGCCGCGCCGG
Organism: Nocardioides sp. JCM 18999; assembly: GCF_055391175.1. Taxonomy (NCBI): domain Bacteria; kingdom Bacillati; phylum Actinomycetota; class Actinomycetes; order Propionibacteriales; family Nocardioidaceae; genus Nocardioides; species Nocardioides sp. JCM 18999. Next base: position 926,615 of record NZ_AP043887.1, on the reverse strand, counting down.
TGCGAGCACCGCATCGCGCGGCGGGCTGGAGTCCAGCGAGGTGGCGACCGTCGCCAAGGACGTCGCCGCTGACCTGCTCAAGCGCAACCAGGGGCTGGAACGCTCGATCGCCGGACGCCTCGACGCGGCCGGGAGCGAGCTCAAGCCGGCCGAGTGGCTGCTGATCCACACCGCGTTCGCGGTGCTGGTCACCGTCGTCGGCCTGCTGATCGGACAGGGCAACCTGATCTTCGGGTTCGCCTTCCTCGCGGTCGGCCTGATCGCCCCCTGGGTCTACCTCGGCATCCGACGCTCGAGGCGGCGCACCGCCTTCCACCGGGCGCTGCCCGACACCCTGCAGCTGATCTCGGGGTCGTTGGCGGCGGGCCTGTCGCTGCAGCAGTCGATCGACGTCGTGGTCAACGACGGGATCGAGCCCATCTCCAGCGAGTTCCGCCGCGTCCTGGTCGAGACCCGGCTCGGGGTCTCGGTGGAGGACGCGATGGAGGGCGTGGGTCGGCGGTTCGAGAGCCAGGACTTCCACTGGGTCGTGATGGCGATCCGGATCCAGCGCCAGGTCGGCGGCAACCTCGCCGAGCTGCTCGACACCGTCGCCGCGACGATGCGCGAGCGCGAGTACCTGCGCCGCCAGGTCAACGCCCTGGCCGCCGAGGGCAAGCTCTCCGCGATCGTGCTCGGCCTGCTGCCGCCGGTCTTCCTGCTCTACCTGTGCCTGACCAACTGGGACTACGTCAGCCCGCTGTTCACCGACGCGCGCGGACTCGTGATGCTGATCGGCGGGGCGCTGTGGCTGGGCGTCGGCGTGTTCTGGATGACCCGGCTCGTGAAGGTCGAGGTCTGAGATGGTCGTCCTCCTCGTCCTCGGCGCGATCCTCGTCATCATCGCCATCGTCATCCTCGGGATGGCCCTGCGGAAGGACGACGACGCCACCTCGGTGGACAAGTCGCTCGCCGTCCTGCGTGCCATGACCGATGCCCCCAAAGAACTCACCCGTGACCTGGACAAGCCCTTCGCCGACCGGGTGATCGCCCCCCTCCAGGCCCAGGCGCTGACCGTCGGCCGCCGGATGACCGGCGCCGACTCGGCCGAGCGGTTCCGCGCCAAGCTCGACCTCGCCGGCAACCCGAGCGGGTGGACGGTCGACCGGATCACGGCGGGGAAGGTGCTCAGCGCCGCCGTCGGGTTCCTGGTCGGACTGGCGGCCTCGCTGCTGGTCGCCGACGCGTTCACGATGCGCCTGCTGATCACCGGTGCCGGGCTGGTGCTGGGCTTCTTCGGCCCGAACCTGTACCTGTACCAGCTCGGCTACGACCGCTCGCAGAAGCTCCAGCGTGACCTGCCCGACGCGATCGACCTGATGACGATCAGCGTCGAGTCCGGGCTCGGCTTCGACGCGGCCGTCCAGCAGGTGGCGACCAACACCGACGGCCCGCTGGCCGACGAGTTCGCCCGGATGCTGCGCGAGATGCAGCTCGGCATGGGTCGTGGCGAGGCGCTGCGCTCGCTCGGCGACCGCACCAACGTCCCCGACATCCGCTCGTTCGTCTCGGCGATGGTGCAGGCCGACTCGTTCGGCATCCCCGTCGCCCAGGTGCTGCGGATCCAGTCCGGCGAGATGCGCACGAAGCGGCGTCAGCGCGCCGAGGAACGGGCCCAGCAGGTGCCGGTCAAGATCACGATCCCGTTGATCTTCTGCATCCTTCCCGCCCTGTTTGTTGCCGTGATGGGTCCCGCAGTGATCAACATTCTGGATAACTTCATCTAGTGGACCTCCGCGTCGTCGACCGACTCCCCCTGCGGGTCGCTGTCGTCGTCCGCCTGGTCACCCTTCTGGCACTCGGTGCTCCGGTCCTCTGGACGCGCAGCACGGCCGGGATCGTCGTCCTGGTCGCGGTCGGCGCGGTCTGGCTGCTGGTCACGGTCCTGCAGATCGCCTGGCACCGTTCGCCGTCGATCCCGATCCTGCTCGACGGGCTGCTGATCGGCACGATCTGCGGGATCTCGCTGGACCACACCCCGATCGCCCTCGGCACGCTGGCCGTCCCGCCGTTCACCGCCGCACTCTTCCGGGGCGCCGGGGGCGTGCTGCGGGCGCTGGTGGCCGAGTGCGCCACGCTGGTGCTGTTCGGCACCGTGACCGGTCAGCACCTCACCGGCGAGGCGGTCTACTCCGGGTTCAGCTGGCTGGTCCTCGGTCTCGGCCTCGGCCTGGTCGGCACGTTCATCTACAACTCCGACGACGAGCGGCGTTCGTCGTTGGCGCCGTACCACTACGCCCAGGGCCTGCTGCGCCAGCTGATCGACATCTCCGACGGTCTCGACCGCGGACTCAACGCGGTCACGCTGGCGGGCCAGCTGCTCTGGGTGGTCCGCGAACGGATGCCGTGCAGCGCCATCGCCCTCTACGTGCCCCGCGGCGACGGCCTCACCCCCCTGGTCGCCAAGAGCCCGGACGGCGAGCTCCACCAGCTCGAGGACCTGGCCGCACGCTGCCTGCTGCAGGGCCAGCAGGTGCGTGACTTCCCGGCCTTCGCGCTGCCGCTGGAGGCGGGCAGCGGCGTGACCGCGATCATGGTCGCCCAGCTCACCGAGGGCGACGCCGTGCGCAGCCTGATGACCGAACCGCGCCTCGAGGAGCTCGCCGAGCTCCTCCGGCCGGCGATCGTCCAGCTCGACACCGCTCTGCTCTTCGCCTCGTTCCGCGAACGGGCGAGCACCGAGGAACGACGCCGGCTGGCCCGCGAGATGCACGACGGGGTCGCGCAGGACATCGCCTCGCTCGGCTACCTGGTCGACGCGATCGCGGGCGACGCGACCGTGGACCGGCAGCAGGAGCGGATCGCGATCCTGCGCGACCGGATCACCGCGATCGTCGCGGAGATCCGCCGTTCGCTGGTCAACCTCCGCACCGACATCGGGGAGAGCGAGAGCCTGGGCGCGGCGATCGCCGCGATCGCCCGCAACCTCTCCGAGTCCTCGTCGGTGACGATCAACGTCACCACCGACGAGACCACGCACCGGCTGCGACCCGAGGTCGAGGCCGAGCTCTTCCGGATCGCCCAGGAGGCGATGAACAACGCGCTCAAGCACGCCGAGGCGACCGTGATCGAGGTGCACTGCCAGGTCCGCTCCCCCGCCGCGACGATCACCGTGGCCGACAACGGCCGCGGCATGGGGACCCCGCGCGAGGACTCGCACGGGGTCAAGATCATGCGCGAGCGCGCCGCCCTGGTCGGCGGCGTGCTCGCGTTCACAGCCACCCCGAGCGGAGGTGTCACGGTCACCGTCTCGGTGGCCGATGACAGCGACGGCGGGGCCGAGGAGGTCACCGTGATCGGTGCCTCGTTTGACAGCGATACGAGAGTGGGAGCATGAGCAACGCAGACGCCCCGGTGCGGGTCCTCCTGGTGGACGACCACGAACTGATCCGCGACGGTCTCGCGGGTGTGATCGACCTCGAGGACGACATGACCGTCGTCGGCCAGGCCGGCACCGTCGCCCAGGCCCTCGCGGCCGCCGCGGCCCTCTCCCCGCACGTGGTGATCACCGACCTCCAGCTGCCGGACGGCACCGGTCTCGACGTCGTGCGGCACCTGCGCAAGGCCAGCGACACGATCGGGCTCGTCGTGCTGACCATGCACGCCGGCGACGAGCAGATCTTCGCGGCGATGGAGGCCGGCGCCTCCGGTTTCGTCGGCAAGGACGCCCCGTCGGGCGAGGTCGTCCGGGCCGCGCGGCACTCCGCCGTCTCCCCGCGCTCGTTCGTCTGCGCAGGGCTGGCCCAGGCGATGATGCGCCGGGTGACCTCGGAGTCCACCCGGCTCTCCGACCGGGAGCACGAGGTGCTGCTGCTGCTCGCCGAGGGCCTGGGTGCCAAGGAGATCGGCGACAAGCTGTACCTGAGCGAGTCGACCGCCAAGTCGCACATCGCGAAGATCTACCAGAAGCTCGGCGCGGCCAACCGTGCGCAGGCGTTGGTGACCGCGATGCGGATCGGACTGCTGTCGACCGTCCAGCGTCCCGTGTGACTGAGGACCCTAGTCCCGTAGTCAGAAGTGACTACACCGGTCGGTTCGCTCCGCTGATCCGCTGCTCCGGTCAGGTCCAGCAGGATTACGGCCATGGGGAGCATGGGGCTCCGCAGACAAGAGAGATCAGTCTCTCGGAACTGAACTGACAGGGGTTTCACCATGGTCGACTACCTTCGCATTCTGCTCAACGCTCGCCTCTCCCAGATGGAGGAGCGCGGTGCCTCCGCCGTCGAGTACGGCCTGCTGATCGCCGGTATCGCCGCGGTCGTCGTCGTGGCCGTGGTCGCCCTCGGCCCCGTGATCAAGGACGCCTTCTCCAAGACCTGCAGCTCGGTCAAGGGTGCCGCCACCCTCGCCGGGTCCTGCGCCTGAGAAAGGAAGCATCACCATGCTCGACTACCTCCGCATCGTGTTCAACGCTCGCCTCTCCCAGATGGAGGAGCGCGGCGCCTCGGCCGTCGAGTACGGCCTGCTGATCGCCGGTATCGCAGCAGTGGTGGTGGTCGCCGTGGTCGCCCTCGGTCCCGTGATCAAGGACGCCTTCAGCAAGACCTGCACCGCGGTTCAGGGAGCGGCGACCCTCGCCGGGTCCTGCGCCTGATCCAGAGTCACCGAGGAGGGGCACCGCGCGAGCGGTGCCCCTCCTCTGATTTCACGACCCGGAGCGGACCAGCGCGGCGAGGTCGGCACGCCAGCGGCGGGTGAGCTCGGCGGTGTTCTCACCGATCGTGGTCCGCATCGCCCGGTCCACGGGGGTTCCCTCCCCCACCAGGTCGTAGAACGCGACCAGACCCGCGACGCCGCCGTCCTTCGCCAACCGGACGTTGGCCAGCCAGGCGGCCTCGTACTCGGCGCCGAACCGGTCCGAGGAGGCATCGAAGTCGACGCCGTCGGGGAGATGCTTCGGCACCCCGTCGGCGCGTACGACGTCCGCGATCTGCCCCGCGCTCACCGCGAGCGGCACCTCCACGTCGCGCAGCGCCACGAAGTCGGCGAACCCCTCGGTCAGCCAGATCGGTCGGTGAGTGTCCAGGGCGGCGCCGGTGAGGGCGTGCGTCGCCTCGTGGCTGAGCACCACCTGGGCGCTGGAGTCCTCCAGCCGGCCCATCACCTCGGGGTTGACGAAGACGTGGACCGGGGCGCCGGCACGGGTCGAACCGTCGACCGAGGCGGTGACGGCGGCGACGTTGGCGTAGGTGCCGGGGACGGCGCCCAGCACCCGCTCGAGGTCGGCCGCGGTGGCGGGAACCTCGACGACGAGCGGCCCCCGCGCCTGCGGGAGCGTGTGTCGCACCACGGCGACGGCGCGGTCGGACCACTGCTGGTAGTCGGTGTGGTCGATCCCGGCTGCGGTCACGACGAGGGCGTCGGCCGAGCGGGACGCGGTGACGTCACCCGCCAGCCAGAGCGGCACCCGGCCGGGAGCGGTGAGCCCGGTGACCTCGACCCGGTCGTCGACGGTGCGCAGCTTGACGGTGACGTCCACCGCCGCCGGACGCGGGTCCACGCCGCCGTACGCCCACTGCAGCCGGGCGTTCGCGGCCCAGGTGCCGTCCGGGTGCATGGCACCGCTCTGTGTGACGACCTCGCCGGAGACGTCGGTGAGCTCGAGGCTCGAGGTGTCGGGCGCGGCGCTGCGCTCGGACAGCCAGGCGGTCAGGGCGTCCTGGGCGAGGTCGGTCCGCGCTTCAGGCAGCGAGGTGGTGCGAGGGGTGGCCGTGTGGCTGTTCGGCCGCATCCACCAGGAGGCGCCGATCGCCAGCGCCAGCACGCCGGCGAGCGCGATCCACCACCAGCGGAACTTGCCGCTCACGACCGGAGGGGGCCGGATCAGCCGGGTCGGACGGCCCCGACGTAGGGCATCGAGTACAGGCCGGAGACCTTGACGCCCTCACCGGGACGGGCGGCGTGCACGATCATGCCGTTGCCGATGTACATGCCGACGTGGCTGATCGGCGAGTAGTAGAAGACCAGGTCGCCGGGGCGCAGGTCGCTGGTCGCGACGTGCGGGCCCGAGCTGTACTGCGCGCGCGAGGAGTGCGGCAGCGCGACCCCGGCCGCGGCCCAGGCCATCATCGTCAGGCCGGAGCAGTCGTAGGCGTTGGGCCCGGTGGCACCCCAGACGTAGGCGTCACCCAGCTGGGCGGTCGCATAGGCGATCGCCGCGGCGGCGCGGCCCTCGGCCGGGATGTCGGTGGGCAGGCGCATGTCACCGCGGGAGAGGATCGCCTCGCGCTCGGCGGCCTGCAGCTTGCCGAGCAGCTCCTTGGCCTGGGCCAGCTTGGACTCGACGGTCTTCTTGGTCGCGGCGAGCTTCTGCTCGGTCGCGGCGACCTCGTCGGCGCGGTCCTGGGTGGCCTCGTGGCGCAGGTCGAGCGCCTTCGCCTGGGTGGCGTAGTCGTCGTACAGGCTGGTCTGGAGGTCCTCGAAGGAGGACATCGTGGTCAGCTGGCCGAGGAACCCGTTCGGGTCGTCGGAGAGCACGACCTGGCCGACGGCCGAGAGGTTCGAGCCCTCGAAGGACTGGAGCATCGACTCGCGCAGCTGCTCCTTGGCATCGGCGAGGACCGCGCCCTGGCGGGCCTCGTCGGCCTTGAGGCTGACCAGCTCGCGCTTGAGCGCGCTCAGCCGGAGCTGCGCCTCGGCGTGGCTCTCACCGGCCTGCTCGGCCTGCTGGTTGAGGGCGTCGACGCGCGCCTGGACGTCCTTGACGTCCGGCTTGGCCTCCGCCGGGGTCGTGGAAACGAGGCCGAGCGTCGTAGCGAGTGCCAGACCCGCTACCGCTGCGACCGCGCGTGAACGGCTCCGAACGACAACCACCCGGGCACCCTACCCAGGGGTGCTGGGCGATCCAAACGGGCGGTCGGGCGTGTCCGTCGACACCGGTGTCACTTGCGACACACCAGCCACTGGAACCCCAGTGGCCTCAGGTGTCACACGGGACCGTCCCCGGGCTAGGCGGACTCGATCACAGGCCCCGGTTCGGGCCTGACCATCCGCAGCGGAGGCACCAGGCCGCCGACGGCCAGCACGTCGAGGGCGCGCTGCTCGTCGTCGTCGAAGGCCAGCTCGGGAGGCGGCCCGAGCAGCACCGTGACGACGCAGTCGTCGCACGCCAGTCCACGCACCACGCAGGTCCCGCAGTCGATCCGAAGGTTCATGCGGCGACCATCACACCGACCACCGACAGAACCGGAGACAGAACCGGCCGGCACCGCGCGCCGGTCCCGGTTCTGTCGGCGGCGCGACCTAGCGTCTTCCCCATGGCACGGGCAGGGACCGCCGACCAGGCAGTGGTCGATCAGGCGGGGCGGTGGGAGGCGCAGCGCAGCTTCGACGAGCTCGGCCGACCGCTGCGCGACCTCACCTTCACCGTGGTCGACCTCGAGACCACGGGCGGGTCGGCGGCGGCCGGGTCGATGATCACCGAGATCGGCGCGGTCAAGGTCCGCGGGGGCGAGATCCTCGGGGAGTTCCAGACCCTGGTCAACCCGCAGACCGCGATCCCGGCCTTCATCGCGGTGCTGACCGGGATCAGCGACCCGATGGTCGCCGACGCCCCGATGATCGAGTCCGCCCTGCCGGCCTTCCTCGAGTTCGCCGCCGGCACCGTCCTGGTCGCGCACAACGCTCCGTTCGACGTCGGCTTCCTGCGCCACTTCGCCGACCGGCAGGGCATCGCCTGGCCCGACTTCGAGGTCCTGGACACCGCCCGGCTCGCTCGGCGGGTGATCACCCGCGACGACGCCCCCAACTGCAAGCTGTCCTCGCTGGCGGTGCTGTTCAACGCCACCACGACCCCCAACCACCGCGCGCTCTCCGACGCCCGGGCGACCGTCGACGTCCTGCACGGCCTGATGGAGCGGCTCGGCAACCTCGGCGTGCACACCATCGAGGAGCTGCAGACCTTCTCGGGCAAGGTCTCGGCCGCTCAGCGACGCAAGCGCCACCTGGCCGACGGCCTCCCCCACGCTCCGGGCGTCTACCTGTTCCGCGACGACGGCGAGGATGTGCTGTACGTCGGCACCTCCCGGGACCTGCGCAGCCGGGTGCGGACCTACTTCACCGCTTCGGAGACCCGCTCCCGGATGGGCGACATGGTCAATCTCGCCACCCGGGTCGAGGCGATCACGTGTGCCACCGCGCTCGAGGCGCAGGTGCGCGAGATCCGTCTCATCGGGCACCACAAGCCGCGCTTCAACCGGCGGTCCCGCTTCCCGGAGAAGGCGCACTACCTGAAGCTGACCGTCGAGCCCTGGCCGCGGCTCTCCATCGTCAAGAAGGTGCTCGCCGACGACGCCGACTACCTCGGCCCGTTCGGCTCCCGGCGCACGGCCGAGGGAGTGCTCGAGGCGTTGCACGAGACGTTCCCGATCCGGCAGTGCCGCGACCGGCTGCCCCGCGAACCCTCCCGGTCGGCCTGCGTCCTGGCCGAGATGGGCCGCTGCGTCTCACCGTGCGACGGCACCGTGAGCACCGCCGGGTACAACGCACTGATCGACCAGGTCCGGGCGGCGATGCGCTTCGACGCCGACCCGGTCGTCGACCACTTCGCCCGCCGGATGGTGACGCTCGCGACCGAGGAGCGTTTCGAGGAGGCGAGCGTGCAGCGCGACCGTCTCGCCACGTTCGTCCGGAGCACCGCCAAGGACCAGCGCCGCAGCGCGTTGGTCGGGTGCGACGAGCTGATCGCGACCCGGCGCGAGGACGACGGCCGCTGGCACGTCCACGTGGTCCGGTTCGGCCGGCTCGCCGCGGCCGGGGTGATCCCGTCCGGAGGCGATGCGCACGTCTTCGTCGACCAGCTCCGCCGCGAGGCCGAGACCGTCGGTGGCGGGCTCGGCCCGACGCCCGCCGCCTCGGCGGAGGAGAGTGACCTGATCCTGCGCTGGCTCGAGCTGCCGGGGGTCCGGCTGGTCGACGTGGCCGGTGAGTGGACCTGCCCGGTCCGGGGCGCGGGACGTCACCTCGCGGTCCATGATGCGGTCGAGTCGTCCCGCCGGGACCTCGTACCCTTCGACGACCGGAGGACCCTCACGCCGCTCGCGCACGCGCTACGGTGATCGCGTGATCACCGCCATCGTCTTCGTCAAGGCCGACACCGCCCGGATCCCCGAGGTCGCGCAGGCGATCGCGGACCTGGACGGCGTGAGCGAGGTCTACTCGACGACCGGCCAGATCGACCTGATCGTGATGGTCCGGGTGCGCAACCACGACGAGATCGCCGGCGTGGTCGCCGACCGGCTGAACAAGGTCCCCGGGATCCTCGACACCGAGACCCACATCGCCTTCCGTGCCTACTCGCGCCACGACCTGGAGTCGACCTTCTCCCTCGGACTGGACTGAGTGGCGAGCACTGACCGGAGTCTCGTCACCACGGTGGTGCGGCGAGTCCTCCCGCTCACCCTGCTGGCCGTCACCTGCCTGGCACTCCTGCGTCGTGCGTACGACCCGCTGATCAACCCCGACACCCTGTTCCACCTGCGGTTCGGGGCCGAGTTCCTCAGCGGCGCGTGGCGACCCTGGTCGACCGGCCACATCGGCACCTTCGAGCACGGAGCCTGGGTGCCGACCCAGTGGCTCTCCCAGATCACGATGGCCTGGTCGGAGGAGCACTTCGGGCTGGCCGGGGTCACCTGGCTGCAGGGGCTGCTGTTCGTGCTGATCGTCGCCGCGATGTTCGTCTCGGCCCGACGCCGGGCCAGCCTGCTGGTCTCGGCGGCGCTCGTCCCCCTCGCGGTGCTCGCGATGCTGCCGAACTTCGCGATGCGTCCTCAGCTGGTCTCGTTCGGCTTCATGGCACTCACCGTCATCGCCTGGCAGCGGGCCGGCGAGACCCGGCGCCCGCCGTGGCTGCTGATCCCGCTGGCCTGGGTGTGGGCGATGTGCCACGGCATGTGGGTGCTCGGGGTGGCCTACGGCCTCGTCGCCGCACTCGGTATCGCTCTCGACTCGACCGCCGGCGAGCGTCTCCGGACCGTGCTCCGGCTGGGCCTCGTGCCCGTGCTCGCGGCCGTCGCCGCACTGTGCACCCCGGTCGGCCCGCGACTGCTCAGCGGCGTGCTGCTGGTCAACGACCGCGGCCACTACTTCTCCGAGTGGGCGCCGCCCGACTTCACCCAGGCACCGCAGCTGTGCCTGCTGGCGATGCTCGCGATCGTGGTCCTCGCCCGGATGCGCTCGGGAGTCTCGACGTGGTTCGACTCGTTGATGCTGCTGACCGCGATCGGGTTCAGCGTCTACTCCTCACGCACCGTGCCGATCGCGGCGATCTGCCTGGTCCCGCTCGCGGCCACCTCGCTCGCCCCGTTCGTCGAACCGGCGACCCGACCGACCCGGCGCGAGCTGCTGGCGGTGGGCGGGACGTTCCTGGGCACGATCGCCGCGTTCACGCTGTTCCTGGTCGCCCGCGGCGTGCCCGCGCTGAGCAACCCGGCCTGGGCCGACCGTGAGCTCGCCGCCCTCCCGTCCGGGACGACGGTGCTCGACGACATGGGGTACGGCGGGTACCTGATGTGGAAGTACCCGGACCTGGACGTGGCGGTGCACGGCTATGCGGACGTGTACACCGACGACGAGCTGCGCGACGTCGTCGCGATGGGCAAGGTCGAGCCCGGCTGGGACGACACCGTCGAGGAGACCGGCGCGACGGTGGCGTTCCTGAGCCCGAGGGCCCCGCTCACCTACGCGCTGACCCACTCGCTCGGCTGGACGGTCGTGCACTCCTCGCCGTCCCTGGTGATGCTCCGGGCACCGCACCCCTGATCCCGCCGGCGGCGTGCCAGGCGGCGACACCGAACAGCACCACGAGCGCGACGTTGCGGCCGACCAGCGGGACCACGATCAGCGCCTGGGCCCACCAGCGTTCGTCTCCGGTGAGGGTGTAGCCGAGCGGGAACACCAGGTGCGTGAGCAGCGCCGCCACGCCGAGACCGACGGTCCAGCGACGCAGCGCCGCTCGTTCCACCGGATCGCCCATCATCACCAGCGCCACACAGGTCGGGGCCAACAGCCACATCACGTACTGCGGGCTGAGCACCTTGCCGGCGACGACGTACCCCGCGATCGAGGCCAGCAGGAACCAGATCGCGCGGTCCCGGCGCCGTTCGATCGGCTCGGGGCGCACCCGCCGCCAGGCGATCACCGCGAGACCGACCACCACGAGCAGCAGGCAGGCGGTGGAGACGGTGGCGAGCGTCGCGGCGCCGGGTCCCGCGATCTCGACCGACATCGAGGAGTCGCGGAAGGCGACGACGTACCGGTGATCGCCGAGGGCGCCGAGGAGCACGAGCGGGGTGGCCCACACCGACTCGTACTGCAGCCCCCGGTCGGTCTGGTAGCGCCAGGGGGACCACAGGTGGCTGGGACCGCCGAGGAGCGCCGAGGCCACCAGCAGGACGGCACCGCTGATCGCCGCCCACACCACGACCTGTCGGCGTTGCCTGCCCTCGCTGACCAGGGCCAGCGCCGGGGCGGTGATCAGCGGCCAGTACTTGAGCGCGACCGCCACGGCCCACGCCTGGCCGGCCCGTCGCCCCTCGTGCACCGACCAGAACAGGGCGACCGCGGTCAGCACGGCCGGAAGGAGGTCGAGCCGGAGAAGCGCGGTCGCGCCGAGAGCCGGGACGCCGAGCAGCCAGGCCCACGCCGCCCAGCCGTCGGCGCCGTCCGGGTGCCCGGCCCGTCGTCCCCACCGGTCGAGCCGGGAGAGGAACCACACGTCGACGCAGAGCATCAGCGCGAACAGGGTGAGACCGAAGACCGTCGCCGACGACGCCGAACCCCCGCTGGCCGCCCGCACGACCCAGCACAGGGCCAGCACGAGCGGCGGGTACTCCCGCAGGACCTCGTCGGTGCCGAGGTCACCGACCCGATCGACGCTCTGGGCGAAGTAGGCGAAGTCGGAGGTCGCGTTCCACTCGACGGTCAGGAAGGCGACGACGATCGCCAACCGGGTGACGAACCAGGCGACCAGGACGTTCCGGGACACCGGCGGCGTCCTCAGGCCGTCGCGGCGACCCAGCGCTCGAGGACGGCCTGCGCCGCGCCCGAGTCGATGGCCTCGGCGGCTCGGGCGACGCCCGCAGCGAGGACGTCAACCAGCTCACCCGACTCGCCCGCGTGCACGGCGAGGCCGGCACCGGCGTTGAGCACGACCGCGTCGCGCACCGGTCCGGGCTTGCCGGCGAGGAGGTCGCGCACCACCTGGGCGTTGAACGCCGCGTCCCCGCCGCGGAGGTCCTCGGCGCTGGCCCGGGCGATCCCGAGGTCGGCCGGGTCGATGGCGGAGACCGTGATCTCGCCGCCGCTGACGCGCCAGACCGTCGAGGCGGCGGTGGTGGTCAGCTCGTCCAGGCCGTCGTCACCGCGGAAGACCCAGGCGTCGACGCCGCGCCCGGCGAAGACGCCCGCCATCACGGGGGCCGCCTTGACGTCGGCGCAGCCGATCGCGCTGGCCGACGGGCGAGCGGGGTTGGTCAGGGGGCCGAGCAGGTTGAACGAGGTGCCGATGCCGAGCTCGCGCCGCGGCACGGCGGCGTGCCGCATGGCGGGGTGGAACGCGGCGGAGAACAGGAAGGTGATGCCGACCTCGTCGGCGACCGCAGCGACCCGGTCGATGGGCAGGTCGAGCCGGATGCCGAGGGCCTCGAGGACGTCGGCCGACCCGGACTGCGAGGAGGCCGAGCGGGCGCCGTGCTTGACCACCTTGGCGCCGGCACCGGCAGCGACGAGCGCGGACATGGTGGAGATGTTGACCGACATCGAGCGGTCTCCCCCGGTGCCGACGATGTCGAGCAGCCGGCCGGGGACGGAGATCTGGTTGGCGTTCGCCAGCATCGCCGCGGCCAGGCCGGTGAGCTCGTCGACGCTCTCCCCCTTGGCCCGGAGCGCGACGGCGAAGGCAGCGATCTGGGCGGGAGTCGCCTCGCCGGCGAGGATCTCGCCCATCGCCCACTGGGCCTGTCCGACGCTCAGATCGGCGCGGGCCACCAGCGGCCCGAGGACATCGGGCCACGTCATCTTCGTGCTCATGCTGTCGCGGGAACGCTCTCGTGAAGGACCGCGATCACGGTCTTGGCCAGGACGAGGGGATCGATCGGCTGCGGTACGGCGGCGTCAGCACGCGCCCAGCTCGCCAACCAGGAGTCCTGCGGGCGTCCGGTGAGGACGATCACGGGCGGGCACGAGGCGAGCTCGTCCTTGAGCTGCTTGGCGATGCCGAGACCGCCGGCCGGGACGGCCTCGCCGTCAAGGATGAGCAGGTCGACGCCGGCGTCGGCGTGCTGGATGACGACCGGCTCGGTAGCCACCTCGAGGTACTCGAACTCGGCGAGGTCGGGGTGCGGTCGGACCCCGAGCGCCCGGATGACCTGCTGGCGCGTGTCGATGTCGTCGCTGTAGACGACGACCTTCAGCGGCTTCGCGGCGCTCACGGCCCGGACTCTACTCCCGCGGGACCGGCTCCGGCAGCGGTTGCGGCGGCTCGTTCGCGGGCCTCGAGCAGATCGAGGCGGCGGTCCTCCCGCTGCGCCTCCTTCATCGAGGCGCGCACCCACTGGGCGAAGAGCACGATGAAGAAGACCACGCCGACCAGGTCACCGGCGCCCCACAGGATGCCTCCGGCGGTCTGCTGGTCGGCCATCGGGTCCGGCAGCCAGGCACCCATCGGGCCGTCGTGCAGCGCGGGGTACCAGTCGCCGCCCAGGAGGGTCGACTGGCCCATGATCGTGATCCCCAGGAAGGCATGGAACGGCAGGGTGAGCACCACCAGCAGCACCCGGAAGGGGTAGCCGACCCGACCCGGGATCGGGTCGATCCCCATGATCGGCCAGAAGAACAGCGCGCCGACGAGGACGAGGTGCAGGTGCATCATCTCGTGCACGAAGTCGGAGTGCAGCGAGGCGGCGTACCAGCCGGAGAAGTAGAGCGCCCACGGCGAGATCACGTAGAGCGCGAAGGTGAGCGGCGGGAAGCTGAGCACCTTGACCACGCGGGAGTGCAGCACGCTCAGCAGCAGCCCGCGCGGCGTGCCCGGCAGGGTCCGGAGCGCGAGCGTCACCGGCGCACCGAGTGCCAGCGCGAGCGGGACCAGCATCGAGAGCATCATGTGCTGGCCCATGTGGACGCTGATCAGCGTGGTGTCGTAGGCCGCCCAGCCGGAGGAGGTGGCCAGGTAGAACGCGCCGAGGCCGACCCCGACGAACATGAACGTCCGCCCGATCGGCCAGGCGTCGCCCCGGCGACGCAGCACGTGGACGCCGTACAGGTAGAGACCACCGGCCCAGACGGTCACGATGAACGGGATCGGGGCGATCCCCCACTGCGAGATGAACGCCGACCAGCCGAACGGGGGCAGGTCGAGCGTCGAATCGAGTGCAAGCGTGACCACCCAGCCACTTTAGAACGCCTCCCTGAGCCTCAATCGGGGGGTCGGGGTGCCGATGCCGAGCAGTACCGACATAATGAGCGCGTGGCGACTGCAGCTTCAGCACTTCCAGCATCCCGATTGCACGGGCAGCACGACCGACCGAGCATGGTCCAGGTCGGGACCATCATCTGGCTCGCGAGCGAGTTGATGTTCTTCGCGGCCCTGTTCGCGGCCTACTTCACGATCCGTTCGGTGAGCCCCGAGTTGTGGCCCCAGAACACCGAGAAGCTGAACGTCCCGTTCGCGCTCACGAACACCATCATCCTGGTGCTCTCCTCGGTGACCTGCCAGATGGGCGTGTTCAAGGCCGAGGCCGGCAAGGTCGGCCGCAGCGGCTCGGTCCTCAACCCGCTGACCTGGGGTCTGCGTGAGTGGTTCATCCTCACGTACATCATGGGTGCGATCTTCATCGCGGGTCAGGCCACCGAGTATGCCGCCCTGATCCAAGAGGGTGTGACGATCCCGGACTCGGCCTACGGCACGATGTTCTACCTCACGACCGGCTTCCACGGGATCCACGTGACCGGCGGTCTGATCGCGTTCCTGCTCGTGCTGGGGCGTACCTACGTCGCCAAGCGCTTCACCTACGAGCAGGCGGTCAGCGCGATCGTCGTCTCCTACTACTGGCACTTCGTCGACGTGGTGTGGATCGGGCTGTTCGCCTCGATCTACATCATCAAGTGACGCTTGGATAGCCGAGAAGAAGTAAGGACTTTCACGTTGCGATTCCTGAACCGCTCCGCAGGCCGACTGTCGCGGCACCGTCGCGGCCCCGTGGCCGGACTGGTGCTCCTCCTGGCGGCACTGTTCCTCTCCGGCGGGCTCTACGCCGCCTTCTCCCCGTCGTCGTCGGCCGACGACGCAGCCAGCACCGAGCAGGTGGCGAAGGGCCGTGAGCTCTTCCTCGTCGGCTGTGCCTTCTGCCACGGCCAGAACGGCCAGGGGATCACCGACATCAACGGCGACTGGCTCGGCCCGAGCCTCGCCGGCGTCGGCGCTGCCGCTGTCGACTTCCAGATGGGCACCGGCCGGATGCCGCTGGCCAACCCGGGCCAGCAGGGCCCGGCCAAGGACCAGAACGCCTACACCGACGAGGAGATCGCCGACATCGCGGCGTTCGTCGCCTCGCTCGCGCCCGGCCCGGCGATCCCGACGTCCGAGGACTACTCGACCGAGGGCATGACGGACGAGGAGCGCGAAGCCGCGATCGTCCGCGGTGGTCAGATCTTCCTGACCAACTGCACCGCCTGCCACAACTTCACCGGTGAGGGTGGCGCCATGCCGCGCGGCGGCTACGCCCCCAACATCCTCAACACCAGCGAGCGTCACATCTTCGAGGCCATGCTGACCGGCCCCGGACCGATGGACACCTTCTCCAACGGCAACCTCTCCCCCGAGGAGAAGCGTGACGTCATCGCCTACGTCAAGTCGATGAACGAGCAGCCCGGCTTCGGCGGCTTCGGTCTCGGCAGCCTCGGTCCGGTGAGCGAGGGCCTCTTCGCCTGGCTCGTCGGTATCGGCGGCCTGGTGGGCTTCGCGATCTGGATCGCGGCCCACACGACCCGTACCAACAAGAAGAAGAAGGGCGCTGCAGCGTGAGCACCGACCAGCACACCCCGTCGAACACCGGGTCGCACGCGGAGTCGCACGCAGAACTGAACGTCTCCTCGGACGCACTCCTGCCTGACCCCGGCCTGCACGAGCACACCTGGCGACCGACCGACGTCGACCCGCGCGCCGAGCGTCGCGCCGAGCGTCAGGTCGCCGCGTTCTTCGGCCTCTCGGCCGTCGCCACGGTCCTCTTCGTGGTCTCCTACTTCGCGATCAAGGCCGGCTTCGACGGCGACACGTTCATCGGCCTCGGTGCCTCGAACGTCGCCCTCGGCGTCACCCTCGGTCTCGCACTCCTGTTCATCGGGATCGGCATCATCCAGTGGGCCCGCAAGCTCATGGCGGACGTCGAGCTGAGCGAGGACCGGCACCCGGCCTCGTCCTCCGAGGAGGACCGCTCCGCCACGCTGGCCGCACTCAACGCCGGTCTCGAGGAGGCGGGCATCGGGCGTCGTCCGCTCGTGCGCAACTCCCTCCTCGGCGCGGTCGCCCTGCTGGCCGCCCCGGCCGTCGTGATGCTGCGCGACCTCGGTCCGCTCCCCGACGAGGTCGTCGGCGAGTACCCGGGCGCGGGCCTGGAGCACACCGTGTGGACCAAGGGCATGCGCGTCGTCCGCGACGTCGTCGGTACCCCGGTCAAGATCTCCGACATCGAGATCGGCGACCTGTTCAACGCCCAGCCCGAGGCGATCTTCCCCACTGAGGAGAACGGACTGCCGCCGCTGCACGGCGTCGAGCTCCAGATCGCCAAGTCCAAGGCCGCGATCGTCATGCTCCGGATGGACCCCGACGACATCGTCAGCAACACGACCCGCAACTGGTCGGTCGAGGGCATCGTCGCCTACAGCAAGATCTGCACCCACGTCGGTTGCCCGATCTCGCTCAACGAGCGCACCACCCACCACCTGCTCTGCCCGTGCCACCAGTCGACCTTCGACCTCGCCGACTCCGGTCGCGTCGTCTTCGGTCCGGCCGGCCGGCACCTCCCCCAGCTGCCGCTGGGCGTCGACGACGACGGCTACCTGATCGCGCTCAGCGACTTCGCCGAGCCCGTCGGCCCGTCCTACTGGCAGCGCAACAGCCAATCGCCTGAAGAGGTCCAGAAGAAGGCGGACATCTGATGACCACGACGTCACCTGCCCCCACCACCAAGGTCGGCAAGGCCGCCGAGTGGGCCGACGAGCGCCTCGGCCTCGCCGCGATGGGCAAGAAGAACCTCCGCAAGATCTTCCCCGACCACTGGTCGTTCATGCTCGGCGAGATCGCTCTGTGGAGCTTCGTCGTCCTGCTCCTGTCGGGTGTCTTCCTGACGCTGTGGTTCCAGCCCTCGATGGCGGAGATCACCTACCAGGGCTCCTACGAGCAGCTCCGCGGCGTCAGCATGTCGCAGGCGTACGCGTCGTCGCTGCAGATCAGCTTCGACGTCCGCGGCGGTCTGCTGATGCGCCAGATGCACCACTGGTCGGCGATGCTCTTCATCGGCGCGATGATGATCCACCTGCTGCGGGTCGCCTTCACCGGCGCCTACCGCAAGCCGCGTGAGCTCAACTGGGTGATCGGTTCGCTGCTGCTCCTGCTGGGCACGCTCGAGGGCTTCACCGGCTACTCGCTCCCCGACGACCTGCTCTCGGGCACCGGTATCCGCGCGGCGGACGGCTTCATGAAGGCCACCCCGATCGTCGGCACCTACATGTCGTTCTTCCTCTTCGGAGGAGAGTTCCCGGGTGAGTCGATCATCCCGCGGCTCTACACGATCCACGTGCTGCTCATCCCCGGCCTGCTGCTGGCGCTGATCGCAGCCCACATGCTGCTGCTCGTCTACCACAAGCACACCCAGTGGCCCGGGCCCGGCCGCACCGAGAGCAACGTCGTCGGCTACCCGATGCTGCCGGTGTACGCCGCCAAGGCCGGTGGCTTCTTCTTCGTCGTGTTCGGTGTCACCGCCCTGATGGGTGGCCTGCTGTCGATCAACCCGGTGTGGAAGTTCGGTCCGTACGACCCGACCAAGGTCACGGCCGGCTCGCAGCCTGACTGGTACATGGGGTGGCCCGACGGTCTGCTCCGGATCATGCCCGGCTGGGAGTCCCACTTCTGGGGCACGACCTGGTCCTGGAACGTCTTCATCCCGGTCATCGTGATGCCGATGGTGATGTTCACGATCGTCCTGCTGATCCCGTTCCTCGAGGCCTGGATCACCGGCGACAAGCGTGAGCACCACCTGCTGGAGCGCCCGCGCAACGCGCCGACCCGGACCGCCTTCATGGTCTCGCTGATGGTCTTCTACGCGATGGCCTGGATCGCCGGTGGTAACGACCTGATCGCGATCAAGCTGCACTTCTCGATCAACCAGATCACCTACTACCTCCGGGTGCTGGTGTTCGTCGCTCCGCTGATCGCGTTCTTCGTCACCCGTCGGATCTGCATCTCGCTGCAGCGTCACGACAACGAGATGCTGCTGCACGGCTACGAGTCGGGGGTCCTGATGCGGACCGCCGAGGGTCGCTTCTACGAGAAGCACCTCCCGCTCAACGAGGCCACGGCCTACGCGATGACCGTGCGCGACAACAGCGCCGACGCCCTGGCCGAGGACCCGGGCGAGGGGCTGCGCGGCAAGGCTCGCACGCTGTACTACGCCGACGACGTCGACAAGCCGTCGCTGGAGGAGTACACCGAGGCCCAGGAGCACCTGGCCCACGAGCTGCACGGCTCGGAGAACCACGCCGAGCTCGAGGGTGGCGACAGCCACCACTGAGCCCGCTGAGGAGGGCCCCGTCGGATCTGATCCGGCGGGGCCCTCCTTCGATTTCAGGGAGCCGGCACACCCCACAGGGCGGCGACGTGGCGGGCGTCGGTCCCGCAGCATCCTCCGAGCACGGCGAGACCGGGCAGGAATGCCGACAGCTCGTCGGTGGAGCGGACGAGGAGGCCGAGGTCTCCGATGTCGAGCTCCTCCATGGCGTCGAGCTCCTCGTGGGAGCGACGGGAGGCGTTGGGCCGGAAGAACGTCACCGACTCCTGCCACGCTCCCCCGTCGAGGCCGTGCAGCACGTGCAGCGGGTGGGCGCAGTTGATCCCGTAGAAGTCCGCGGCGGCCGCGGACTCGACCGCGTCGATGGCCTCGCCCAAGGTCGATCCGTCGGGCAGCCGACCGTCGGTCTCGACGGTGAAGGAGACGGCGACCGCCACCGCACTCGTGCGCGCGGCCCGAACCACGCCGATCGCCTCCTCGGCGCCCGTCAGGGTCATCGCGTGGACCAGGTCCGCTCCCCCGGCGGCGAGGGCGCGGACCTGAGGCAGGTGGTACTCCGCCGCTTCGTCGGGGTCGACTCCGTCGCTGGCGAGGTAGCCGTCGCCGCGGGGGCCGACCGAGCCCGAGACCAGGAACGTCGGGAGGCCGAGGGCCTCGAGCTCACCGCGAACGACCTCGGGGGCCGCCCGGTTGATCCGGTCGAGGGCGTCCCGGTCGTAGCCGATGGTTCGTCCCCAGTCCGGGTTCGCGCGCCAGGTCGGCGTCTCCACCAGCAGTCCGGCGTCGGCCGCCACGGCGATCGCGGCGTAGCCCGCGTAGTACTCCTGCAGTGTCCGCCGTCCGGCGGG
The DNA here is from genome assembly GCF_055391175.1 of Nocardioides sp. JCM 18999. Classification (NCBI taxonomy): domain Bacteria; kingdom Bacillati; phylum Actinomycetota; class Actinomycetes; order Propionibacteriales; family Nocardioidaceae; genus Nocardioides; species Nocardioides sp. JCM 18999. The sequence goes on along the minus strand of NZ_AP043887.1, from coordinate 906,946 downwards.
GTCGTCGAGCAGGGGGAAGCTCGCGAACTCGTCCAACGGCACTCCGCGGTTGAAGATCAGGTCGGTCTCGAGGCCACCGTCCGTCACCCATCGGTTCTCTCCGAGCTCCATGGAGCGCTCCTCAGCCAGGTCAAGGAATCTTCGGGCGGGATCACGTGTTCCGCTATCGTGACTGAGATGAACGTTCAATCCTTGGAGTTCGGCCTCGACACGTTCGGTGATGTGACCCTCGATCCGAACGGTACTCCGCTCCCGCACGCCGCGGTCCTGCGCAACATCGTCGCGGAGGGCGTGCTGGCCGACCAGGTCGGGATCGACGTGTTCAACGTCGGCGAGCACCACCGTGCCGACTTCGCGGTCAGCGCTCCCGAGCTCGTGCTCGCGACCATCGCCGGACGCACCGATCGGATCCGGCTCGGCACGGCCGTGACCGTGCTGAGCTCCGACGACCCGGTGCGGGTCTACGAGAAGACCGCCACGCTGGACGGGCTCTCGGACGGCCGGGCCGAGGTCACCCTGGGCCGTGGCTCCTTCACCGAGTCCTTCCCGCTCTACGGGCTCGACCTGAACGACTACGAGCGGCTCTTCGAGGAGAAGCTGGACCTGTTCGCCCAGCTGCGCACCGAGGCCGCCTCCACCTGGAGCGGGACCGTACGCGGTCCGTTCACCGGCGAGGTCTTCCCCAAGACCGCGGCCGGGTTCCCCGCCTGGATCGGCGTCGGTGGCTCCCCCGAATCGGTGGTGCGGGCCGCTCGCTACGGCTTCCCGCTGATGCTCGCCATCATCGGCGGTGACTCCGCTCGGTTCGCCCCGTACGCGGACCTGTACCGGCGGGCGCTGAGCGAGCTCAACCCGGACGCCGGCAGCCTGCCGATCGGTGTGCACTCCCCTGGCTTCGTCGCCGCCACCGACGCCGAGGCGGCCGAGCTGCTCTTCGAGCACTTCAAGGCCAACCGGGACCGGATCGGTGCCGAGCGCGGCTGGCCGCCGGTGAGCCGGCGCGAGTACGACGCCGAGATCACCGGCGGTGCCCTCTACGTCGGCTCCCCCGACACGGTCGCGGCGAAGATCGCCCGGACGATCGAGGTGCTCGGCGCCCAGCGGTTCGACCTGAAGTACTCCAACGGCACGATGCCGCACGAGCTGCTGATGGAGTCGATCCGGCTCTACGGCACCGAGGTCATCCCACGGGTGCGCCGCCTGCTGGAAGCCTGAGAACGACGAAGCCCCGACTCATCCGAGTCGGGGCTTCGTCGTTCAGTCAGAGGACTGAGGGTTCTGACGCCCGTAGCTGCAAGGCGGAGGCTCGAAGCTGGCCTTGGAGCGAAGCGGCCAGCGAGGGGCCGACAACGCAGCAGATGCGGGTGGCAGGACTCTCAGTGGGCGTGTTCGCCGCGGTAGTACTCGTAGATCCAGCCGGAGACGGCCAGGGCGCCGAGGACGCCGCCGATGATCATCATCCACCACGCGAGCACCGCCGCGCCGTAGACGATGATCGCCAGGGTCATCGCGGCCCACAGCGGCCACCAGGAGTACGGCGGGAAGAAGCCGAGCTCGCCGGCGCCGTCCGCGATCTCCGCGTCCGGCAGGTCCTCCGGCCGGGCCGGGTCCTTGATCGCGTGGAAGCCGAGGTAGAAGGAGATCATCGCGACCAGCAGCGTGCACATGGTCAGGGCCGACGTACCGGTCCAGTCACCACCGTGCTCGGAGTTGGAGGTCACGATCCAGTAGGCCGGGGTCACCAGCACGAGGAAGATCGTGCAGGAGATGAAGATCCAGGTCTCGCCCTTCATGTTCTTCATCAGTGGGCGTCCTTTCCGGTCAGGGCGTTGTCGTCATCCGTGTCGTCGAGCTCGAGCGCGGCGATCTCCGGGTGGTGGAGATCGAAGGCGGGAGATTCCGAACGGATCCGCGGCAGCGTGTTGAAGTTGTGTCGCGGCGGCGGGCAACTGGTCGCCCACTCGAGCGAACGGCCCCAGCCCCACGGGTCGTCGACCTCGACCTTGGGCGACTTGCGCGTGATCCAGACGTTGTAGAGGAACGGCAGCACCGACAGGCTCAGCAGGAAGGCGCCGACGGTGGAGATCTGGTTGAGCGTGTCGAAGCCGTCGGTGGGCAGGTAGTCGGCGTAGCGACGCGGCATGCCCTCCACACCCAGCCAGTGCTGGACGAGGAACGTGGTGTGGAAGCCGATGAACAGCAGCCAGAACTGGATCTTGCCCAGACGCTCGTTGAGCATCTTGCCGGTGAACTTCGGCCACCAGAAGTAGAAGCCGGCGAACATCGCGAACACGACGGTTCCGAAGACGACGTAGTGGAAGTGCGCCACCACGAAGTAGGAGTCGGAGACGTGGAAGTCGAGCGGCGGGCTAGCCAGGATGACGCCCGTCAGACCACCGAAGAGGAAGGTGGTCAGGAAGCCGAGGGTGTAGAGCATCGCGGAGTCGAAGCTGATCGACCCGCCCCACATTGTGGCGATCCAGTTGAAGAACTTCACACCGGTCGGAACGGCGATCAGGAACGTCATGCCGGAGAAGAACGGCAGGTCGACGGCACCGGTGACGAACATGTGGTGCGCCCACACGGCGACGGAGAGGATCGCGATACCGAGCGTGGCGCCGACGAGGCCGACGTACCCGAAGATCGGCTTGCGGCTGAAGACCGGGAGGATCTCGGAGACGATGCCGAAGAACGGCAAGGCGATGATGTACACCTCTGGGTGTCCGAAGAACCAGAACAGGTGTTGCCACAGCACGGCGCCACCATGGGAGGCGTCGAAGACATGGGCCCCGAGTTGTCGGTCGGCCTCCAGGGAGAGCAGCGCGCCGGCCAGGACCGGGAACGCGATCAGGACGAGCAGCGACGTGATCAGCGTGTTCCAGGTGAAGATCGGCATCCGGAACATGGTCATGCCGGGGGCACGCATGCAGATGATCGTGGTGATGAAGTTGACCGCGCCGAGGATGGTGCCCAGACCGGCCATCCACAGACCCATGATCCACAGGTCGCCACCCACTCCGGGCGAGCGGACGCCGTTGGAGAGCGGGGTGTAGGCGAACCAGCCGAAGTCGGCGGCACCGTCACGGGTCAGGAACCCGGAGGCGGCGATCAGACCACCGAACAGGAACAGCCAGTAGCTGAACATGTTCAGACGCGGGAACGCGACGTCGGGCGCACCGATCTGGAGCGGCATGATCGCGTTGCCGAACGCGAAGAACAGCGGGGTCGCGAAGAGCAGCAGCATGATCGTGCCGTGCATCGTGAAGAGCTGGTTGTACAGCTCGTCGTTGACGACCTGGCTGCCCGGGAAGGCGAGCTCGGCGCGGATCAGCAGGGCCATCAGGCCACCGATGAGGAACCACGCGAACGCGGTGACGAAGTACAGCTTGCCGATCAGCTTGTGATCGGTGGTGGTCAGGATCCGGAAGATCTGCTGACCGAGCGGACGGCGGCCGCTAGGGGTCGCCGTTCCCGGTGTCGCGGTCGCGGTCACTCTGAATCTCCCTCCAGGCCAGCCTGGGTGCTTGCATCGGAGCCACCGAGCAGCGGGGTGTCGCGGACAGCGCCCTGCTCCTCGAGCTCCTTGAGGTGGTTGTCGTAGTCAGCCTGGCTGACCACCTTGACGTTGAAGAGCATGCGCGAGTGCGAGACACCGCAGAGCTCGTAGCACTTGCCGACGTAGTCACCGATCACCGTCGGGGTGACCGCGTAGTGGTTGACCCGGCCGGGGACGACGTCCATGCGCATGTGGAAGGACGGGACACCGAAGTTGTGGATGACATCGGGGCTGTGCAGGTTGAACCGCGTCGAGACGTCGACGGGCAGCCAGATGGTCGGGATGTACGACGCCGTGCCGGTCTCGAACACGTAGCGGTCGTAGGGGAACTCCTCCTGCTGCGAGGCGAAGTCGTCAGCCTCGGCGTCGCGCTCACCCAGGCCGTAGTTGAAGGTCCACGACCACTGCTGGCCGGTGACCTCGATCGTGTTGGTCACGTTCGACTGGTCGAGCATCACGTCCTGGCTCTTCACCGTGTGGGTGAAGAAGACGATGCACATCAGCACCGGCGCGATCGTGTAGAAGATCTCGAGCGGCAGGTTGTACCGGGTCTGCACCGGGATGTCGTCGGCGCTGCGACGACGGAAGCGCCAGATCGCGTAGAAGATCAGGCCCCACGTGATGACACCGGTCACCATGGCGGCGATCCAGGCGCCCTGCCAGAGCGCGAGGTTGCTCTCGCCCTCGACGGTGACGGTGGGCGGCATTGCGATCCGCTTCCACTCGTCCTTCGTCCCGAACGAACATCCCGACAGCGAAATCACAGCCAGCCCGAGCATTCCTGCCCCGACTAGACGGCGACGCGCTCCATGGCGCACAGCACTCCATTCCACGACTCGCACACTAGCGGAACTGGCCGGGCCCTGACCCACCGGGTCGCCCATCTAGGCTGCGGTTTGTGGCCAATCCGCCGGTGTATCTCGACTCGGCCTCCTCCGAACCGCTCCACCCGGCCGCCCGGGAGGTGCTGCTGGCGGCGTACGAGCGCGGTTTCGCCGATCCGCGACGCCGCCACGGGCCGGCTCGGGACGCCCGCCTGCTGCTCGACAACGCCCGCGAGGTGGTCGCCGAGGCGCTCGGCGTCCGCCGTGACGAGGTGAGCTTCACCGCGTCGGGGACCGAGGCGGTCCACCGGGGCCTGCTGGGGCTGGCCCAGGCGCGTCGGGCCGCCGGACGGACCGTCGTGCACACCGCGGTGGAGCACCAGGCCGTCTTCCACGCCACCGCGTGGTGGGGTGAGTCCTCGGCGGTCGCCGTCGACGAGCTGGGCCGGGTCGATCCCGCCCGGGTACGTCGTCGGGCGAGCGATCCGGCCGTCCGTGCCGCGGTCGCGGCGATCCAGTCGGCCAACCACGAGGTCGGCACCGTCCAGCCGATCGGCGACCTCGACCTGCCGATCCCGCTCTTCGTCGACGCCTGTGCCTCGATGGGGCGTCTCCCGCTCCCCGAGGGATGGGACGCGGCCGCCGGATCGGCGCACAAGTGGGGCGGCCCCGGCGGCGTCGGCGTGCTGCTGGTCCGCGCTCGGGTGCCCTGGGAGTCGCCGTTCCCCCACGACGACCGGGTCGACGAGCGCACCGTCGGGTTCGAGAACGTGCCCGCCGCCCTCGCCGCCGCGGCTGCGCTGCAGGCGGTCGTGGCCGAACGTGCCGAGGTGAACGCCCGGCAGCACGGTCAGGTCGACCGCCTCAGGGCCGCGATCGCGGCGATGCCGGGAGCCACGGTGCTGGGCGACCCCGAGGACCGTCTCCCCCACCTCGTCACGGTCGCCTTCGACGGCGTCGACGGTGAGGCACTGATCGACGCCCTGGCCACGGCGGGCGTCGGCGCGGCGAGCGGGTCCGCGTGCGGTGCCAGCGCGCTCGAGCCGTCCCGGATCGTGGCTGCTCTGGGTGCTCTGGACGCCGCCACGCACGGGAACCTGCGTCTCTCGGTCGCCCGGGAGACGACGGACGCCCAGGTCGACGAGGTGATCTCCGTCCTGCCGACGGTGGTCGCTGCGTTGCGGAGCGCTCTGCCCCAGTAGGGTCGGCGGCATGTCCTCCGCCCTGCTGATCGCCGGTTCCGTCGCGACCGACCACCTGATGTCCTTCACCGGGGGACGGTTCGCCGACTCGATCGTCGCGGACAAGCTGGACAAGATCTCGCTCAGCTTCCTGGTCGACGACCTCGAGATCCGGCGCGGCGGCGTGGCCGCCAACATCGCCTTCGGGCTCGGCAGCCTCGGTCTCGCTCCCGTGCTGGTGGCAGCGGTCGGTGAGGACTTCGCCGAGTACCGCTCCTGGCTGGTCCGACACGGGGTGAACTGCGACCACGTGCACGTCTCCGAGACCCGGCACACCGCCCGGTTCGTCTGCACCACCGACCCGACGATGGCCCAGATCGCCAGCTTCTACCCCGGCGCGATGAGCGAGGCCCGTCAGATCGAGCTCGAGCCGATCGTGGCCGCGGTCGGCACGCCGTCGTACGTCCTGATCGGGGCCGACGACCCCGAGGGCATGCTCCGTCACACCGAGGAGTGCCGCCAGCGCGGCTACCGGTTCATCGCCGACCCGAGCCAGCAGCTCGCCTTCGGCGACGGCGACCTGATCCGCCAGCTCGTCGACGGCGCGGCGATCCTGTTCAGCAACGAGTACGAGGCCGGCCTGATCGAGTCCAAGACGGGCTGGAGCGCCGCCGAGGTGCTCTCCCGGGTCGGCGTCCAGATCACCACCCTCGGCGCCGACGGCGTCCGGATCACCCAGCGGGACGGGGAGACGATCACGCTCCCGGCGTGCAGCGACGTGAACGCGGTCGAGCCGACCGGCGTCGGTGACGCGTTCCGCTCCGCGTTCCTGGCCGCGATCACCTGGCGCCTGTCCTACGAGCGCGCCGCCCAGGTCGGCTGCACGCTCGCGGCGTACGTCGTCGAGACGGTCGGCACCCAGGAGTACCACTTCTCCAGCGACGCGTTCGCGGCCCGGCTCGCGGCGTCGTACGGCGAGGAAGCGGCCGCCGAGGTGCGGCCGCACCTGCCCTGATCCTGTTACTGATTCTGTTACCGACGAGTGTTACTGCTCGGTACTCGTAGGACTACCGAGCAGTAATGCTTAGCGTCGAGGTATGAGCCTGCCGACGACCCTGACTCGCACCGCATGGGACGAGATGTCGACCCCTGCCGAGTTCTCCGCCGACTGCCGCGCCGCCGAGGCGCACCTGGCCACCCCGACGCCGCGTCTGGCGGCGGTGACGAACGCACCGGAGCACCGCTTCGAGGACCTGCGTGCCCTCGCCGCGAGCGTCTCCTACGAGCTCGACTGAACGCTCCCTCCACGAGCGGACACAACGCGAAGGGCCCCAGCCGATCGGCTGGGGCCCTTCGCGTCGTTCGTGGTGCGACCGCTCAGTGGAAGCTGTCTCCACACGCGCACGAGCCGGTGGCGTTGGGGTTGTCGATGGTGAAGCCCTGCTTCTCGATGGTGTCGACGAAGTCGATCACGGCACCGTTGAGGTAGGGGGCGCTCATCCGGTCGACGACCACGCCGACGCCGTTGAAGTCGGTGACGACGTCACCGTCGAGGCTGCGCTCGTCGAAGAAGAGCTGGTAGCGCAGGCCCGAGCAGCCGCCCGGCTGCACGGAGATCCGGAGCGCGAGGTCGTCACGACCCTCCTGCTCCAGGAGGCTCTTCACCTTGCCAGCCGCACCTTCGGTGATGTTGATCTGGTCTTCGCGGTGCTCGTAGGTGGTGTCGCTCATCGTGGACTCCCGTCAAGTCGATAGGTCGGCGCCGATGTTCCTCGTGCCTGCCGGCACAGATTTCCTGGTGCCTACGGTGTACAAGTCTGACACAGGCGCGGCTATTCCACGCCTTCCGTCCGCGCCTCAGCCAGCGCTTCAGTCGACGCTGGTGCGGCCCGGCAGGTCCAGCATCCGCTCCAGGGCGACCTTGGCCCAGTGCTCGGTCTCGGCGTCGACCTCGATCACGTTCGGGACGGCACCGTCGACGAGCGACTCCAGCGCCCAGACCAGGTGCGGGAGATCGATCCGGTTCATCGTCGAGCAGTAGCAGACGTTGCGGTCGAGGAAGACGATCCGCTTGTCGGGGTGAGCCTTGGCCAGGCGCTGGACCAGGTTGAGCTCGGTGCCGATCGCCCAGGCGCTGCCCGCGGGCGCGGCCTCGATGGTGTTGATGATGAACTCGGTCGACCCGACCAGGTCCGCCTTGAGCACGACCTCGTGCTGGCACTCGGGGTGGACGATCACGTTGAGGTCCGGGATCTGGGCGCGCAGCGCGTCGATCGTGTCCGCCTCGAACCGGCCGTGGACGGAGCAGTGCCCCCGCCACAGGATCATGGTGGCGTCCTCGAGCTCGGCCTGGGTGAGCCCGCCGTTCTCCTTCAGCGGGTTCCACACGACGTTCTTCTCGAGGCCGATGCCGAGCTTGAGGACCGCGGTGTTGCGGCCCAGGTGCTGGTCGGGCAGGAAGAAGATCTTGGCGTCGGGGCCCTTCTGCTCGAAGGCCCACTCCAGCACGGTCTGGGCGTTGGAGGAGGTGCAGACCACTCCCCCGTGACGGCCGCAGAAGGCCTTGATGTCGGCCGAGGAGTTCATGTAGGTCACCGGGACGACCTGGTCGGCGATCCCGGCGGCCTCCATCGCCGCCCAGGCACGCTCGACCTGGGCGAGACGGGCCATGTCGGCCATCGAGCATCCTGCGGCGAGGTCCGGCAGGATCACCTGCTGGTCGGGGCCGGTGAGGATGTCGGCCGACTCGGCCATGAAGTGCACGCCGCAGAAGACGATGAACTCGGCGTCCGGCCGCGCCGCGGCGTCGCGGGCGAGCTTGAACGAGTCGCCGGTGACGTCGGCGAACTGGATGACCTCGTCGCGCTGGTAGTGGTGACCCAGCACGAAGACCCGGTCCCCGAGGGCCGCCTTCGCGGCCTGCGCTCGCGCGACCAGGGTCGGGTCCGAGGCGGCCGGGAGGTCCCCCGGACACTCGACGCCGCGCTCGGAGTCGAGGTCGATGCCACGACCGAGCGGGAGCAGCGGGAGGTCGACGGTTGTCATGGCTCCAGTTTAGTGGCGGGCAGTTCGACCACGACCGCGGTGTCACCCGGAGCGCTGCCCAGGCTCACCGTGCCGCCGTGGGAGACCACGATCGCCTTCACCAGGGCCAGTCCGAGGCCGGCTCCGGAGTCGGCGTCGTGGAGCCGGGCGGCGTCTCCCCGGGCGAACCGTTCGAACGGGTCGAGTCCTGCCGGGAAGCCGGGGCCGGTGTCGTGCACGGTGAAGCCCGTCGCGGTGACGGTGACCGTGACCCGGGTGCCCGCCGGGGTGTACCGGCGTGCGTTGGTGAGCAGGTTGCTGATCACCTGGTGGAGCCGCAGCTCGTCCCCGACGACCTCCACGGGAACGTCAGGGGCCACCACGACCCAGGCGTGGTCGGGGGCCAGCACCCGAGCGTCGGTGACCGCCTCGAGCACGAGCCGGGTCAGGTCGACGGGGTCGGAGGCGAGCGGACGGCCGGCGTCGAGACGAGCCAGCAGCAGCAGGTCCTCCACCAGGGCGGTCATCCGGGTCGACTCCTCGTCGACCTTGGCCAGCGCCGTCGGGATGGTCTCGGGCCGCACCCGGGCGAGCTCGGTGTATCCCCGGATCGTGGTCAGCGGCGTGCGCAGCTCGTGCGAGGCGTCGGCGACGAACTGGCGGACCTGCTGCTCGCTGCGGTGGCGCGCGACCAGGGACGTCTCGACGTGCTCGACCAGCGTGTTCAGCGCCGCCCCGACCTGACCGACCTCGGTGTGGTCGTCGGTGAGGTCGGCCGGGACCCGTTCCAGCCGCCCGATCTCTCCCTCGGCCAGCGGGGCCGCCGCCACCGCGTGCGCGGTGGCAGCCACGTCGCGCAAGGGCCGGAGCTGGCGACGTACGACGACGAGGCCCGCGCCCAGCGCGGCGAGCACGCCGAGCAGGACCAGCAGGATCTCCCACTTGAACAGGGACCGGACGGCGTCGTCGACCTCCGTGGTCGGCATCCCGGTGACCAGGGTCCCCTCGACCGTGCCCGCGGGCGTGGTCAGCTCGATCGGACGGGTCGCGACCCGGAAGGAACCGTGCCCGGGGACGTCGACCCCGGAGACGGTGCCGTCGTCGGGCAGGTCGGCGAGCTCGTCGAGGGTCTCGTCGGAGAGCGGCGTCCCCGTCCCGGGGGTGTCCCCCAGCACGATCCCGGACTGCTGGTCGCCGGCGATCACCGCGTTCAGCGTCCCGGGCGGCTGGTAGCGGCCGCCGAACCCGGGCCCGCCCGGAGGGCGCTCCGCCTGCGGTGGCGCGTCCTCGCCCCGGGGTGCCTGGGCGGCGAAGATCCTGACCGAGCGTTGGACGTCCTCGTCGAGCCGCGAGGTGAGGTAGCCCCGCATCGCCACGGTGGTCAGGACGGCGATCAGGCCCGAGACCACGGCCACCAGCACGACCGCGGTCACGACCAGCCGGGTGCTCAGGGTGGTCCGGGGTGTCCTCATGGGACTGCAGGCTTGAGCACGTACCCCGATCCGCGCAAGGTGTGGATCATCGGATCGCGTCCGACGTCGACCTTCTTGCGCAGGTAGGAGATGTAGAGCTCGACCACGTTGGCCTGGCCACCGAAGTCGTAGTTCCAGACCCGGTCGAGGATCTGGGCCTTGGACAGCACCCGCCGCGGGTTGCGCATCAGGTAGCGCAGCAGCTCGAACTCGGTCGCGGTGAGCGTGATCTCGTCCCCGCCCCGCCAGACCTCGTGGCTGTCCTCGTCGAGGGTCAGGTCACCGACGGTGAGGACTGCTGCGGCGGTGCTGCGCCGCGCCTTGGTGCGCCGCATCAGGCCGCGCAGCCGCGCGACCACCTCCTCCAGGGAGAACGGCTTGACCACGTAGTCGTCACCGCCAGCGGTGAGACCGGCGACCCGGTCCTCGATCGCGTCCTTCGCGGTCAGGAACAGCACTGGCAGGTCCGGGTCGAAGGCGCGGAGCTTGCGCAGGGTCTCCAGGCCGGTCATGTCCGGCAGCATGATGTCGAGCACCACCGCGTCGGGCCCCACCCGACGGGCTGCCGCGACCGCGTCGGCACCGGTGTGGGCGACCGTGGCCTCCCACCCCTCGTAACGCAGCGACATCGCCACCAGCTCGGCGATGTTGACCTCGTCGTCGACGACGAGGACACGCACCGGTGTCCCGTCCTGGCGCACGATCTGACCCTGGCTCACCCGACCATCCTGCCTGTTGATGCTGTGGATCGACTGTGGGGCGACTGAGCGCTACCGGCCACCTCCACCGATGCCTCCTCCGGTGACGCCGCTCCGGGAGAACGCGGCCGGGCCGCCCGTCCCGCCGCCGAAGCCCGTGCGCGAGTTGCTGCTGGTGCTGCTGGTGGGCAGCTCCGCGTCGAGATCGGCGAGGACGACCTGGTCTCCCGCGTCGAGTCCGTCGGTGATCTGGGTCCGGCTCGCGCCGACCAGGCCGGTGGTCACCTTCGTCCGGGTCACGGCTCCGTCCTTGAGCACCTGGACGGTGCCGGACGAGACCGCGCTGGTGGGCACCGTGAGGACGTCGGCGGCGGTACCGACGACCACGTCGACGGCGGCCGTGCCGCCTTGCGGCAGAGTGAGGTCGGACGCGTCGAGGGTGATCAGGACGGGGTACGTCGAGCTGCCGGTGGAGTCGGCGGAGGCGACGTGGCTGACCCGGGTCACATGGGCGTCGAGCGCCTCCTCGGCGCCGGCCGGCAGCACGTGGGCGACCTGGTCGGCGGCGAGCTCGGCCGCCTGGGTGGCGCTGACCCCGATGGTCAGCGTGACGGTCCCCGAGCCGAGCAGCGTCCCGAGCGACGTACCGGCGCTGACGGTGTCGCCCTTCGCGACGTCCAGGGCACCGATCGTGCCGGCGGTCGGCGCGGTGATCACGGCGCCGTCGAGGTTCTGCTGCGCCGTGATCAGGTCCGCCTCGGCCTGGTCGATCGAGGCCTGGTCGGAGGCGAGGGTCGCGGCGGTGACCTCCCGGGACCCCATCCCCGATCCGCCGCCGGTCGAGGTGCTGGACCCCGAGGAACCGGCTGACCCGCCCTGCGAACCGCCCTGGGTGGCCGTTCCGCCGCTGGTCGACGAGCCGCTGCCCTTGAGCGAGGTGGTCAGGGTGGCCAGTGCCTTCTGCAGCGCCTGCTGGGCCTTCTGCGCCGTGCCCTGAGCGTCGTCGACCGCGGTGAGTGCGTCGGTGCACGCAGCCGTGGCGGCACTGTCGATGCTGCTGGCGTCGGCCGGATCGGTCGGGGTGAACGCCGTCGCGCAGGCGGTCTGCTGGGCCTCCAGGGCCGACGAGGCGGCAGCCAGGGCCTTCGACGCGTCGGTCTGGGCCGAGGTGACCGCCTGCTGCTGCTGGCGGAGCTTCGCCGCAGCGGCGGCAGCAGCAGCCGCCTGCTTCTTCGCCGCAGCTGCGGCCTGCTTCTTCGCCCTGGCCGCGCTCGCCTGGGCCGCGGCCTCGGCCGCCTCGGCGTCGTCCTCCGCCGTCGCCGCGTCGACCTGGGCCTGCTGGTCGCTGGCCAGCGTGGCCTTGGCGTTGGCGACCTTGGCCTCGGCTGCCGAGACACTCGCGGTGAGGTCGGTGGTGTCGAGACGGGCGATCACCTGACCGCGCTTGACCGCGTCACCGACGCTGACCTTGACCGAGGAGACGGTCCCGGAGGCGCCGAAGGCGAGAGCCGACGACGAGGACCGGTCCAGCGTCCCTGACAGGGCGATCGTCTGCTGGACGTCACCGGTCGCGACGGAGGCGAACCGGTAGCTCGGGTCCCCGCCGGAACCGGCCGCGTAGGCCCATCCCGCCCCGCCGAGGACGAGGGCACCGGTCACGGCAGCCCCGGCCAGGGAACGTGCACGGAGCGACCTCACGACGTCGACCCGCCGCCCTGGCCACCCGCCTGGCCGCCGGCCGGGCCGCGGCCACCGAAGCCGGTGGTGCACTGGCCGTCGACGGCCTGGCTGATCGCGATCCGCTCGGCCGCGACCGTGCCGGTGCTGTCGGTGGTGCCGTTCGCAGAGACGCACACGCCCGTCTGGAGGGCCTTCGCGGTCGAGCTCTGGGTGACGGTGTAGCTGGTGTCGCCGCTGACCGTGACGGTGACCGTGGTCGGGGTGGACGAGCTGGACGAGGAGGAGTCCTCACCGGGAGCGGACGGCGTCTGGGACTCGACGGTGAAGCCGGACGCCGAGACGGCGGTGACCTTGCCGATCGCTCCGAAACCACCCCGGCCGCCGCCGGGGCCGCCGTTGCCGTCAGGGGCTCCGCTGGGCACGTCGGTGGGCATGTCGGACGGGGCGCCCGAGGGCCGCTGCCCGTTCCCTGCGCCACCGCCGCCGAAGCCGAGCGAGCAGGTGCCGTCCGAGGAGACGGGACGGACGGTCACCCGGGTGGCGGCGACGGCGCTGGAGTCGCTGTCGCTGCTGCTGCCGTCGCTCGAACCGGTGTCGGCGCTGCGGTCGCGGGTCGCCACGACACAGCTGCCCACCGTGACCGACGCCAGCGTGCCCGCGACCTCGTTGGTGAACGTGGTGGCGTCGGAGTAGGTCACCGCGACCTGCTCGGAGGTGCCCTGGACCTGGAGGGTGGTGCCGTCGATCGCGGCGACCAGGCCGTTCGCGCCGGGGAAGCCGGCCTGCTGGCCGTTCTGGCTGTTCTGGCCCTGGGCACCCTGGGCGCCCTGGCTGTTCGTCCCGGACGAGGCGGCCGTTCCGTCGCTGCCGCCGCAGGCGGCCAGGGTGGCGAGCGCGAGGGCGCTCAGGCCGATCGCGGCCGTGCGGACGAGGCGGGTCGTGGAGGTCGTGGTCATGGTGTTCTTCCTATTCGCTGCGGAGTGCGTCGATGGGGGTGAGGCGGGCGGCCCGGCTGGCCGGGTAGACGCCGAAGCCGACGCCGAGGGCGAGCGAGGTGCCGAGAGCGGCGACGGTCGCGATCGCGGAGAGCGAGACCGGTTGGTCGATCAGGCTGGGCAGCACCCACGAGCCGACGTACCCGATCAGAACGCCGAGGAGGCCGCCGCACAGGCCGAGCAGGGAGGCTTCGACGAGGAACTGTCGACGGATCACGGCCGGGGTCGCCCCGAGCGCCTTGCGCAGGCCGATCTCGCGGATCCGCTCGGTGACGGAGACGAGCATGATGTTCATGACGCCGATGCCGCCGACCAGGAGCGAGATCGCCGCGATCCCGGCCAGGAGCACCGTCATCGTCCGGTTGGTCGCGTTGGCCGTGGTGACCAGCGACTCCTGGCTGGAGATGGTGAAGTCGGCGTCGCTGGCGGCGACGCCGTGGGTGGCGAGCAGCAGGGCGTTGATCTCCTGGTAGGCCGCGCTGAGCGTGTCCTGGGACTTCCCCTCGACGTAGATCGTCGAGACGCTCGCCGACGTCGAGCCGACGAGGCGCTTCTCGGTCGAGAGCGGCATCACGGCCTGGTCGTCCTCGCTCGTGCCGGACGAGGAGGCGCCGCTGGCCTCGAGGACGCCGATCACGGTCAGCTCGGCGCCGTCGACGGTCACGGTCTGGCCGACCGGGCTGATCGGGCCCGAGAAGAGCTCGCTCGCGGTGTCGGAGCCCAGCACCACCACGTCGGCGCCGGAGGCGGCCTCGTCGGCGGTGAAGAACCGTCCCGAGCTGATCGTCCGGGCGCGGACGTCGAGCCAGGACTGGGTGGTGCCGACCAGCGAGGTGGTCCAGTTGGTCTCCCCCGCGGTCAGTGCGGCGTTGGTGCTGCTCACCGCGGCGACCTGGGCCACGTCGGGAGCGACCGTGTCGTCGGCGATCGCGTTGGCGTCCTGCAGCGTGAGCGTGGTCGCCGAGCCGAACCCGCCGCGCACGCCGGAGGTGTTGGTCGAGGAGCCGGGGCTGACGATCAGCAGGTGGGAGCCGAGCGCGCTGATCTGGTCCTTCACCTTGTCCTGCGCGCCCTGGCCGAGGCCGACGGTCAGGATGACCGAGGAGATCCCGATCACGATGCCGAGCATCGTCAGCAGGCTGCGCAGCCGGTGGGAGCGGATCGCGTCGAGGGCGGTCCGGAAGGTCTCGATGCCGTTCATGCGGTCCTCGCACCACCGGTGAGGACGTCGTCGGTGATCAGGCCGTCGCGGATGACGAGGTTGCGGCTGGCGCGGGCGGCGACGTCGTGCTCGTGGGTGATCAGCACGATGGTGCGGCCCGCGGCGTGCAGCTCGTCGAGCAGGCCCAGGACGGCGTCGGTCGAGGCCGAGTCGAGGTTTCCGGTCGGTTCGTCGGCGAGGATGATGTCCGGCTCCGTGACCAGGGCACGGGCCACGGCGACGCGCTGCTGCTGGCCACCGGAGAGCTCACCGGGTCGGTTCTCGACCCGGTCACCGAGACCCACCTTGGTCAGCGCCGCGATCGCACGCTCCCGGCGCTCGGCGCGCGGGACGCCGGCGTAGAGCAGCGGGAGCTCGACGTTGCGCCAGGCGGGCAGCGTCGAGAGCAGGTGGAACTGCTGGAAGACGAAGCCGATCCGACGGTTGCGGACGTGGGCGAGCTGGGTCTCGGTCATCGTCGAGACGTCCTCCCCGCCGAGCCGGTAGGTGCCCTGGGTCGGGACGTCGAGACAGCCCAGCAGGTTCATCAGGGTCGACTTGCCGGAACCGGACGGACCGACCACGGCGACGTACTCCCCCTCCTCGATCCCGATGTCGATGCCGCAAAGGGCCTCGAACTCGATCGAGCCGGAGCGGTAGGTCTTGCGGACGCCGGCCAGCGAGACGACCGGCGCGAGGGACTCCCCCACTGCCGGGCTCACTGGGGCGCTCCGAAGTTGCCGCCGCTCGGCGGCGTGAAGCCCTCGGGCGGGGTGAAGTCGCCCCCGCCGAAGCCGCCGCGGTCCGTGCCCGAGCCACCGGAGCCCGAGCCGGTCGGGCGGGTGAAGCCGGGGATCTGGACGACGTCGCCCACGCTGAGACCGTCGGTGATCTCGGTGGTCGCGCCGTAGGCCTCGCCGACGGTGACGGTCTGCTTGACCTCCTTGCCGTCGACGATCTTCGTCACGTAGGTGGTGTCGCCGTCCGTCTTGAGTGCGCGGCTGCTCACCGCGATCACGTTCTCGGTCTGCTTGACCACGATCGAGGCGGTGACGCTGGTGCCGGAGTAGAGGTCGTCGCGGGTTCCGGTCACGGCGATGGTGACGGGGAAGACGGCGGCGCCGCTGCTGTTCGTCTCGGCGACCAGACCGACCGAGGAGACGGTCCCGAAGACGGTGTCGGTCATCCCCGTCACGGTGAGCTGGGCCTGCATGCCTTCCTTGACCTGGCCGATCTCGGAGCTGGCGACGGTGGCGTCGACGAGCCACCGTCCGTTGCTGACGATGCTGACGGCGCTGGTCGTCGTCGAGGTGGCGGCATTGGTCGCGGTCGAGCCGTTCCCGCCCGAGGAGCCGACCCGGTCACCGACCGCGAGGTCGAGCGCCGTGACGGTGCCGTTGATCGTGGCCCGCAGGGTCGCGTCCTCGACCGCCTGGTCGGCGGAGTCGACGTTCGCCTCGGCGGAGACGATGTTCGCCTTGTCGGAGGCGATCTGGACGGCGCTGGCATCGGCGTCGTAGTCGTCGGAGAGCTGGGTCTTGGCCGCGGTGAGCGAGGCCTTCGCGGCCGTCTGCGCCGCGACCAGAGCGGTGTCGTCGACCTCGGCGAGCGCCTGGCCCTTGGAGACCTTGTCGCCCTCCTCGACGAGGACCGCGGTCACGGTTCCGGAGACGTCGAAGTCGAGGTCCGCGGTCTTGTACGGCGCCATCGTGCCGCTCGCGGAGACGGTCTGCTTCACCGTCGTGGCCGCCACGGTCTCCGTGGTCGCGCTGACCGTCGCGGCGCTGTCGTCACCCCGCAGCCACCACCAGCCGAGGCCGCCGATGACGACGAGGAGCACCGCTCCACCGATCCACCATTTCGTTCGTATCCGTTGCACACGACGACTGTGTCGGGACGGACTGAGAATGCGATCGGGGAAAGTCTGAGATCCCTCTGTGAGCCACCCGGCAGGTAGTCTGGAGACTCAGTCGTCCCGCTGGTCACCACAGCATTCAGGTCAGGAAGAACCCGCCGTGTTTGGTCGCAAGTCCGCCACCCCCACTGCCCCCGCAGCCGACGAGACGTCGACCATGCAGGCCGAGTCCGTCGGGAAGGGCCGGCCGACGCCGACCCGCAAGGAGGCCGAGGCGGCGCGCCTGGCGAAGGCCCGCACGCCCCGCACCCGCAAGGAGGCCGCCGCGGCCGACCGGGCCCGTCGCGCCGAGGCCGGCGACAAGATGCGCCAGGCGATGAAGACCGGCGACGACCGCTACCTGCCCACCCGGGACAAGGGCCCGGTGCGGCGCTTCGTCCGCGACTACGTGGACTCGAAGTTCACGATCGCCGAGTTCATCCTGCCGCTGCTGGTCGTCACCCTGCTGATGGGGTGGAGCGGGCAGCGCTCTCTGGTCACCTTCGCGAACACCTTCATGATGCTGCTCCTGCTCGCCACCGCGGGCAACCTGGTGATCGTCTACGTCGGCCTGCGCCGCCAGATCAAGAAGCGCTGGCCCGACATGACGATGCGCGGCCTGGGCTACTACGCCTGCATCCGCGCCCTGCAGATGCGCATCCTGCGGATGCCCAAGACCCAGGTCAAGATCGGCGACAAGCTGAGCGACACCTACCACTGACGCATGAGGTGAGCAGGCAGACCTTGGTCAGAGGCCGAGGAAGTGCTCCAGGCCCACGGTGAGGCCGGGGTGCTGCTGAACACCGGTGATGCCGGCGATGACGCCGGGGACGAAGCTGGACCGGTCCATGCTGTCGTGCCGGATCGTCAGGGTCTCCCCGGCGGCGCCGAGGATCACCTCCTGGTGCGCGATCAGGCCGCGCACCCGCAGGCCGTGCACGTGGATGCCGTCCACCACGGCGCCACGAGCTCCGGGGAGCTCCTGCGTGGTCGCGTCGGGCACCGGGCCGAGACCGCCCTCGCGGCGGGCCGCAGCGATCAGCTCGGCGGTCCGGCGGGCGGTGCCGCTGGGTGCGTCGGCCTTGGTCGGGTGGTGCAGCTCCACGATCTCGACCGACTCGAAGTGCGGCGCGGCCAGCGCGGCGAAGCGCATCATCAGCAGGGCGCCGATGGAGAAGTTCGGGGCGATCACGACGCCGACCCCCGGCGCGGCCGCCAGCTGGCCCTGCAGGGTTGCGAGCCGCTCGTCGTCGAATCCGGTGGTGCCGACCACCGCGTGGATCCCGTGCTCGATCGCGAAGGCCAGGTTCCCCATCACCGCGTCCGGGTTGGTCACGTCGACGATGACCTCGACCCCCGCGTCGACGAGCCGACGCAGGTCGTCACCCCGCCCGATCCGGGCCACGAGGTCGACCCCGTCGGCCGCCTCGAGACCGGCCACGATCGCCGAGCCGAGCTTGCCACTTGCGCCTAGTACTGCCACGTTCGTCACAGCGTGAGGCTACCGGTCGCAGCACCGGTCCCGAGGATCTGGCAGTCTTGCCCTCATGCCGGTTCAGACAATTCCCGCGAGGATCCGTTGGGCGGTGGACTTCATGGACGTCCGCCCCAACGATCACATCCTCGAGGTCGGGTGCGGTCCGGGTGCCGGGGCGGAGCTCATCTGCAGCCGCCTCGAGACCGGAAAGCTCTTCGCCATCGACCGTTCCGAGTCCGGCGTGGACCGCACGAAGCGCCGTTGCGCTCCCTACGTCGACGCCGGTCGCCTGACGGTCCGACAGATCGACCTGGCCACCCTGCGCGTGCCGGTGAAGCGGCTGCACAAGGTGTTCGCCTTCAACGTGAACCTGTTCTGGGTCCGCGAGGCGCCGGAGGAGTTCGCCCTGCTGCACGAGCGCCTGCTGCCCGGTGGCGCGGTCTTCCTGTTCTACGAATCGACGCACCGCGAGCAGGTCCCGACGATCGTCGAGAACGCCTCGCGCCAGATGCAGGAGGCCGGCTTCCGGGTCAGCGTCGTCGACCAGAAGCAGCCGGCCGTGATCGGCCTGATCGGCAAGAAGTAGGACATGCGAAAGCCCGCCTCCCGACGTGTCGGGAGGCGGGCTTTCGCGTGTCAGGGAGTGACGAGCGCGAGCACCTCGGGGCGGGAGAAGATCTCCGCCGCGACGGCGTTGGCCTCCTCCAGGGTGACCCCGGCGATCCGGTCGAGGACCGCGTCGATGCTGAGCGTCTCGGCATGGGTGAGCTCGGCCTTCCCGAGGCGCGACATCCGAGACCCGGAGTCCTCCAGACCCAGCACCAGGCCACCACGGAGCTGCCCGATGCACATCGCCAGCTCCTCGGCGGTGATGCCGTCGGCGGCGAGCCGCGCCAGCTCCTCGCGTACGACGGCCAAGGACTCCTCCCGCTTGGACGGCAGGCATCCCAGCGCGACGGCGACGACCCCGGTCTCGGCCTGCGAGGACGCGAACGCGTACACGCTGTAGGCCAGGCCGCGTCGCTCCCGGACCTCCTGGAACAGGCGTGAGCTGGTGCCACCGCCGAGGGCGGTGGTCACGACCGAGAGTGCGAACCGTCGATCGTCGTCGCGCGGCAGCCCCTCCATGCCGAGGACCAGGTTGACCTGCTCGAAGGGGCGGGAGACGCTGCTGGAGCCCGGGAACACGGGCGCAGCCTCCAGGTCGGTGCGGAAGGCGAGCGGGCTGGCCTCCCCGGCCAGGAACCCGTTGCCGGCGAACGCCCGCTGGACCTCGGCGACGACGTCCTCGTGCCGCACGTTGCCGGCCGCCGCGACGACCATCCGTTCCGGGACGTAGTGCTCCCGGTAGAACGTGTCGACCTGGTCCCGGGTCAGCGCGGTGATGGAGCCCTCGGTGCCGGCGATCCCGCGACCGAGCGGGGTGTCGGCACCCCAGGCCTGGGCGGCGAAGAGGTTGTGCACCACGTCGTCGGGATCGTCGTCGTGCATCGCGATCTCGTCGAGGATGACCTCACGCTCGGCCTCGACGTCCTCCGCGGTGAGCACGGAGGAGGTGATCATGTCGCCCAGGACGTCGATCACCATCGGCAGGTCCTCGTCGAGGACCCGCGCGTGGAAGACCGTGTACTCCTTGGCGGTGTAGGCGTTGAACTCACCGCCGACCGCATCGAGCGCGGTGGAGATCTCCAACGCCGACCGGGTCGGGGTGCCCTTGAAGAGCAGGTGCTCCAGGAAGTGCGAGCAGCCGTGCAGGTCGGCGCTCTCGTCGCGCGAGCCGACACCGACCCATACACCGACAGACGCCGAGCGCACGCCGGCCATCTCTTCCGTCACGACCCGAAGGCCGCTGGGAAGGATGGTCCGGCGCACGCCCGGCGACAGTTCGATGCTGGGTGTGCTCGCGCTAGATGCGCTCGTCACTCCTCGGTCGAGGCAGCAGCCTCGTCAGAGTCAGCAGCGTCCTCGGAACCCTCGACGACGGGGGCCAGCGAGAGCTTGCCGCGGTCGTCGATCTCGACGATCTCGACCTGGATCTTCTGGCCGACCTCGACGACGTCGTCCACGGACTCCACACGCTTGCCGTCGTTGAGCACGCGCAGCTTGGTGATGTGGAGCAGGCCGTCCTTGCCCGGGAGCAGGGAGACGAAGGCACCGAAGTTGGTCGTCTTGACGACCGTACCCAGGTACTTCTCGCCGATCTCCGGCATGGTCGGGTTGGCGATCGCGTTGACCGCGGCCCGAGCGGCCTCGGCGGAGGCACCATCGGTGGCACCGATGTAGACCGTGCCGTCGTCCTCGATCGAGATCGTGGCGCCGGTGTCCTCCTGGATCTGGTTGATCACCTTGCCCTTCGGCCCGATGACCTCGCCGATCTTGTCGACCGGGACCTTGACCGAGATGATCCGCGGAGCGAACTCGCTCATCTCCTCGGGGCCGGCGATGGCCTCGTTCATCACGTCCAGGATCGCGAGACGCGCGTCCTTGGCCTGGTTCAGCGCGCTGGCCAGGACCGAGGCGGGGATGCCGTCGAGCTTGGTGTCGAGCTGCAGGGCCGTGACGAACTCACGGGTACCGGCGACCTTGAAGTCCATGTCACCGAACGCGTCCTCGGCACCGAGGATGTCGGTCAGCGCGACGTACTTCGTCTCGCCGTCGACCTCCCCGGAGATGAGGCCCATCGCGATACCGGCGACGGGGGCCTTCAGCGGGACGCCGGCCTGGAGCAGGGACAGGGTCGAGGCGCAGACCGAGCCCATCGAGGTGGAGCCGTTGGAGCCCATCGCCTCGGAGAGCTGACGGATCGCGTAGGGGAACTCCTCACGCGTCGGCAGCACGGGCAGGAGGGCGCGGCGCGCGAGCGCACCGTGACCGACCTCGCGGCGCTTCGGCGAACCGACGCGACCGGTCTCACCGGTGGAGAACGGCGGGAAGATGTACTTGTGCATGTAGCGCCGGTGCTTCTCCGGCGACAACGTGTCGAGCTGCTGCTCGAGCTTGAGCATGTCCAGCGTGGTGACGCCCAGGATCTGGGTCTCGCCACGCTCGAACAGCGCCGAACCGTGGACCCGCGGAAGGACCTCGACCTCGGCGTGCAGCGGACGGATGTCAGCCAGGCCACGACCGTCGATGCGGACCTTGTCGCGGAGCACCTGGGTGCGGATCGCGCTCTTGGTGACGGAGCGGAAGGCCGCGCCGATCTCGCCCTCGCGACCCTCGAAGTCGGCACCGATCTGGTCGAGCAGGGCGACCTTGATCTCGTCGTTCTTCTCGTCGCGCTCGGCCTTGGTGAGGTCACCGGCCTTGGCGGAGTACAGGTCGACGACCTGCTGGCCCACGGCAGCCTCGACGGCGGCGTAGACGTCGTCCTGGTAGTCCAGGAAGACCGGGTAGTCCGCGACGGGCTTGGCGGCCAGCTTCGCGAGCTCGACCTGCGCCTCGCAGAGCTGCTTGATGAACGGCTTGGCGGCGTCCAGACCGGCGGCGACGATGGCCTCGTTCGGCGCACCCGCACCGTTCTGGATGAGCTCCCAGGCCTGCTCGGGCGCCTCGGCCTCGACCATCATGATGGCGACGTCACCGGTGTCGGTGACGCGGCCGGCGACGACCATGTCGAAGACGGCGTTCTCGAGCTGGCTGTGGGTCGGGAACGCGACCCACTGGCCCTCGATCAGGGCGACGCGCGTGCCGCCGACGGGGCCGGCGAACGGCAGGCCGGAGAGCTGGGTCGACATCGACGCGGCGTTGATCGCGAGCACGTCGTAGGGAGCGTCGGGGTTGAGCGCCATCACGGTGATGACGACCTGGACCTCGTTGCGCAGACCCTTCTTGAAGGTCGGGCGCAGCGGACGGTCGATCAGGCGGCAGGCCAGGATGGCGTCCTCGCCGGGACGACCCTCGGAACGGAAGAAGGAGCCGGGGATCTTGCCCGCGGCGTACATCCGCTCCTCGACGTCGATCGTGAGGGGGAAGAAGTCGAAGTGGTCCTTCGGCTGCTTGGAGACGGTGGTGGCAGACAGCAGCATCGTGTCGTCGTCGAGGTAGGCGGTCACCGAGCCGGCGGCCTGGCGGGCGAGGAGCCCGGTCTCGAACTTGACGGTGCGCTTGCCGAACTTGCCGTTGTCGAGAACAGTCTCGACGGCGGAGATGACGGGTTCAGTCACAGTGTTCTCTTGTTCGTACGTGTGGGGCGCGTTCGCCCCACGGGAAATGGGATCTTGAATCTCTCGGATTGTATCCACCGCGTGAGGAAATGACGAAAGCCCCCGGACCGAGTCCGGGGGCTCCCGCCGAAGCGTGAGATCAGAAGATCAACGACGCAGGCCGAGACGCTCAATGATGCTGCGGTAACGGTTGATCTCCGTCTTCTGCAGGTAGTTGAGCAAACGACGACGCTGGCCCACGAGCAGCAGCAGACCACGACGGCTGTGGTGGTCGTGCTTGTGCTGCTTGAGGTGGTCGGTGAGGTGCGAGATGCGGTGCGAGAGCAGCGCGATCTGAACCTCGGGCGAACCGGTGTCGCCCTCGTTGACGGCGTATTCCGCGATGATCTTCTTCTTGGTCTCCGCGTCGGTACCGATCGACATAATGGCGACTCCTTCTCTCCCCAGCGGGGCATCCGTTGCACGGCGCGCCCGGGCCTGTTCACCGGGGCACTCTTCATCCGTGGCCGTTAGACGGCACGCCACCCCTTGCGGGGCAACCGGAGAACTCTAACGCGGAGTCGAGCCGGTCGGCGAATCAGCGCTCAGCCGACCGAGGTCACACCATCGGCGGGGCGTCGTCCCGCTCCTGGACGGTGCGGGTGCCGTCACGATGCGTGACCACGCTCGAGGAGCGTCGACGGCTTGCGGTGGTCGCCGCGGTCAGGACAATGGCGAGGGCTCCGACGGCGGCGAGGATCCACCCGACCATGGTCAGGTCGACGTTGGCGATCGTGTCGGTCACCGCGAGCGCCAGGACCAGCCCGACACCCAGCAGGAAGATTCCGAGTCCGTAACCCATCAGCGTTGCTCCTTGTCTCGTCGCGCCCGGGTTCGGGCGCCTCGGTGGACAGTGCCCACCGGGTCGACATCCGAAACCACGGGCGCGACGGGACAGCGAGACCTACTTCGACTTCTCGGGTGCGGCGGCGGTGTCGGTCGTCGTCGCCACGCCCGGCAGCGAGACCGTCGGGACCGACGCGAACGGGAGCGGACCGACCACCGGCGGGGTCTGCTCGGCGAACGCGGTCGGCGACAGCGCCGGGTCGGCCTGCGGGCGGCTGGTCAGCGGGAAGACGTTGTAGAGCTGCGCCGCACCGTTGGTCCAGGGGTAGAAGATCCGGGCCTGCAGCGCCTGCCCCGTCTCCGGGTCCTGGCAGGTGTAGTTCAGCTCGCCGTCAGCCGTCGGCTCCTCCGGCGGCAGCGGGTTCGCCGCCGTCGAGGTGCAGTCGGGCTGGGTGACCACGTGGATCGGCTGCCCGGTCTGGTCGAAGAGCTGCACGCCCGTCAGCGGCTTCCCCGCGGCGTCGTACGGGAAGATCTGCGAGACCCAGTGCCCGTCGGAGTAGATCCCTGCCTGGTCGGCGTAGTAGGGCTCCCCCGAGTTGTCGTACTGGACCTGCTCGTTCATCGCCTGGTTGTAACCGGACCAGAAGTACCGGTCGCGAGCGTCGTTGATGGTGGAGATCGTCATCACCACGGTGATCACCGCAGCGAGGTTGAGCCCCAGCACCACCAGGCGCGCGAGCAGGCCGCGCTGCCCTCCGGGCCAGAGCTTCCCGCGTCCCACCTGGACGCTGACCAGGGCGGCGACCGCGCTCAAGAGGAGCGGGGCAACGCCCAGGCTGGTGTTGAGCGCGAGCCAGGCTCCGCCGAGCGAGGCACCGCGGGCCAGCCACCAGGCGGGCCGCAGCCACGCCAGCAGGGGACGCGTGTCGCCGGGCAGCCGGTCGATCTGGCGGTCGGCGAAGGCGTGCGACCGGTCGAGCAGGCCCGTGACCCGGTCAGCGAGACCGGTCCGCTTCGTCGATCCGCCCGAGGTCGGCAGTCCGGCGGCGAGACGGAGCTCGTCGGCGTACTCCACGGGGTCGCCCAGGCTGGCCGGTCCGCGCTCGGCGACGAGCTCGCCGAGGTCGGCCTCCAGGCCGTCGGTGATCTCGCGGACCTCGTCCGGATCGAGATCGGCGAGCTCGGCCCGGACCTTGGCGAGGAAGAGGCGGACCTCGGGGGCGATGGAGGTGGTGGAGGTGCTCATGCCGGGACTCCCTGCAGACTCTGCTTACTCAGAAGCTTCGTGACGGTGGCGGAAAAGATCGTCCAGTCGTCGCTCTGCTGCTTGAGCTGATCGCGACCGACCGGGGTGATGCCGTAGTACTTGCGGTGCGGGCCCGACTCCGAGGGCACGACGTACGACGTCAGCGCTCCCGCCGAGTAGAGCCGGCGCAGGGTGCCGTAGACGGAGGCGTCGCCGACATCGTTGAGTCCGCCATCGCGCAGCCGTCGCACGATGTCGTACCCGTACGCGTCCTCGTGCTCGACCACGGCCAGGACCGTCAGGTCGAGCACGCCTTTGAGGAGCTGGGTGCTATCCATGCATCGCACACTACTACGCAAACCGCAGTACTGCGGTGAGCGCGGGTGCTGCGTGTCGGTAACCCCGGTCACGTCGCCTCGTTGGTGGGGCATGTCCCGCCCCCGGTTCCACCGCGCGCTGACCTCGGCCCTCGCCGTCGTCCTGTCCCTCGGCCTCGTCACGGCAGCCTCCCCGTCGGCGGACGCGGCGAAGAGGAAGGCGCCCCACTACCGGGCGACGGTGACCGTGACCGAGCACGGGATCCCGCACGTCGTGGCCAAGGACTGGGGTTCCTTGGGCTACGGCAGCGGGTGGGCGTTGGCCCAGGCCCAGCCGTGCAACGGGCTCGACGTGATCGTGACCGGTCGTGGGCAGCGCTCACGCTGGTTCGGCCCGTCGGCCCGGTTCGACGACCAGGTCTCGATGAAGGGGACCAACCTCGAGATCGACACGCTCGTCACCGACCTGCACAACCGCAAGGTCGTGGAGAACCTGCTCGTCTCGAAGGCCGGCCCGACCAGCCGGACCCGGACGATGGTGCGGGGTTACGCCGCCGGCATCACGGCCTGGCTGCGCAGCCACACCGTCACCGACCCGGCCTGCCGGGGAGCGGGCTACCTGACGTCGACCGTCACCGAGCTCGACGTCTGGTACGGCGTCTACCTGGCCAACATCCTGGCCTCGACGGGCGTCTTCGTGCACGAGATCGTCACCGCCTCCCCGCCCAGCCCGACCGACCCCGGGCTGCCCGACGTCAGCGGCCTGCTCCCCGAGCTCCCCGGCGTCGGCTCACCGGAGGCGAAGAAGCTCCGGGAGTCGTTCGGCCAGGACTCCGACTTCGGCTCCAACGCCACCGCGATCGGCGGATCACGCAGCACCACCGGGCGCGGCATGATCCTCGGCAACCCGCACTTCCCGTGGCGCGGGCGCTACCGGTTCACCCAGCAGCACCTGACCATCCCGGGCAGGTACGACGTCGCCGGCGCGTCGCTGATCGGCTCCCCCGCGGTCAACATCGGCTGGAACAAGAACGTCGCCTGGTCGCACACGGTCTCCACGGCGTACCGCTTCACGCCGTACGAGTACCTCACGCTCGGCCCCGGCACCAGCTACCTGAGCGGCACCACCGTCAAGCAGGCCGAACGCCGCCCGGTGAAGGTCGTGGTCAAGGGAGCCGACGGCCGACTGAGCACGGTGACCGAGGACGTCTACCGCACCGCCCAGGGCTACGTGATCGACTCCCCCAGCCAGTTCATGCCCTGGGGCGTGACCAGCTTCTGGGCGATCCGCGACGCCAACGCCGAGCACCTCCGCACGCTCGACACGTTCCTCGACCTCGGCGCCGCCTCCTCGGTCCGCGACCTGCTCCGGCGCCAGGACGCCGGCGGGGGCATCCCGTGGGTCAAC
Source organism: Nocardioides sp. JCM 18999 (assembly GCF_055391175.1). Classification (NCBI taxonomy): domain Bacteria; kingdom Bacillati; phylum Actinomycetota; class Actinomycetes; order Propionibacteriales; family Nocardioidaceae; genus Nocardioides; species Nocardioides sp. JCM 18999. The sequence continues at coordinate 880,982 of NZ_AP043887.1, read as the reverse complement.
ACGATCGCCGCCGACCGCGGCGGCGAGGTGCTGTACGCCGACCACTCGGTGGTCCCGAACGTCTCCGACGCCCTCGCGAACACCTGCATGACCGTCGTGGGTCGGCTGCTCAAGGCGGTCGCCGGGCTGCCCGGCCTCAACGGCAACCTCGCCGACAGCAGCTGCGCATGGGGCACCGACCCCGACGCTCAGCGACCTGGGATCTTCGGCACCAGGAACCTCCCGGCCACGATCCGCAAGGACTGGGTCTTCAACGCCAACGACTCCTACTGGACCCCGAACACCACCGCCCGGCTGGAGGGCTACGCCAGCATCATCGGCTGCGAACGGTGCGAGCGGACCAAGCGGTCGGCGATGGTCGCTCGCTACGTCACCGACCAGCTCGCCCGTGCCGGGAAGGAGTCCCCCGCCACGCTGCGCTCCCACGAGCACGCCAACCGGGTCCGTGCCGGCGAGGTGATGCGGGCCGGCGGGCGGCTCGACCAGGTCTGCGACGCCACCGGCGAGACCGCGGCGTGCGCGGTGCTGAGGCGCTGGGACGGACACTCCGACACGACCTCGGTGGGCTACCACCTCTTCGAGGAGTTCGTCACCCGCGCCCCCACCGGCACCGACCTGTGGGAGACCCCGTTCAACGCCGCCGACCCGTTCAACACCCCCCGCGGGCTCAAGACCACCCCGGCGGTCGTGACCGCGATGCGGGAGGCGATCGCCGCCCTGCGCAGCGCCAAGATCCCCGTCAACGCGACCTGGGGAAGCCTGCACGTCGCCGGTGACCGGGGAGCCCCGGCGTACCCGGTCGGCGGCGGGGACGGCGACCTGGCCGGCAACGCGAACGCCACTGCGTCGCGTGCGCCGGTCCAGAACGCCTCCCGGTTCTCCGCGGTGACCTACGGCTCCTCCCACATCCAGGCCGTCGCGTTCGGCCCGCGAGGCTCCGTCGACGCCCGGACGATCCTGACCTACAGCCAGTTCGAGGACCCGCGCTCGCGCTGGTCCGCGGACCAGACCCGGCTCTTCTCCCAGGAGAAGTGGGTGACCTTCCCGTGGACGGCGAAGCAGATCAAACGCCAGACGGTGCGGCGGTACGTGCTGAAGGGTCGGTGACCAGCACCCCGCGCGGGCTCCGGACCGGACCCGGCCACCACACCCGGTCCCCCAGCACCACCAGGGCGGCGGGCAGCAGCACCAGCCGGATCAGGGTGGCGTCCAGGGCGATCGCCACGGCGAGCCCGACCCCCATCGTCTTCATCTCGATCATGCTGAGCGTCGCGAAGATGGCGAAGACCGAGACCATCACCGCCGCGGCGCTGGTGACGACACCGGCGGTCTCGGTGATCCCGCGCTCGACCGCGAGCCGGGTCGGGAGGCCCGCATCGACGTGCTCACGCACCCGGCTCAGCACGAAGACGTGGTAGTCCATCGAGAGTCCGACCAGGACCACCATCACGAAGAGCGGGAGCCAGTCCACCACGAACCCCGGCGAGGTGAACCCCAACGCCCCGGAGGCGAACCCGTGCTGGAAGACGAGGGTCATCACCCCGAAGGCGACGCCCACCGAGGCCAGGTTGAGGACGCAGGTCAGCAGCGCCAGCACCAGGCTGCGGAAGGCGAGCCCCATCATCACCACCGTCAGGAGCAGCACCACCGCGATCACCCAGGGCAGGCGGTCGTGCAGCTGGCCGGTGGAGTCGTGGGCCTCAGCGATGTCGCCGCCGACGTACGCCGACGACGAGCCGAGCACGCTCGGGACCAGGTCCTCGCGCAGCTCGACCACCGCCCGGTCGGCGCGCTCGTCGTCCCCGGCGTACCGGGTGGTCAGGTGCAGCAGCGCGACGCTGCCGTCGTCGGAGAACCGCAGGTCGGGTGCCGCGTCCGAGAAGTCCGGGGCGGCAGCGGCCGCGGCGTGCAGGGCGAGCAGGTCGGCGCGGACCTGGTCCTGGGCGCCGGGTTCGACCGGCACCACCACGTCGACCCCGGCGAGCTGGCTCGGGAAGGCGTCCTCGATCGCCCGGAAGGTCTGCACCTCGGGGATCGACTGGGGCAGCGAGGCGAGGTTGCCCTCGTGCAGCTTCATCCCCACTGCGGGCGCGGACAGGCCCAGCACGACGACGGTTCCCAGGACCAGCGCGGCGACGGGGTGACGCAGCACCGGACGGAGGAGCCGGGAGCTCAGACCGTTGCGCCGCGGACCGTTGGTCAACCGCCACAGCACCGGGATCCGCGGCCGGTCGACCCACCGTCCCAACCCGGCCAGCAGCGCCGGCAGCACGGTGATCGAGCCGAGCACGGCGACGGCGACCACGACGATCGCGCCGGTGGCCAGCGAGGAGAAGGTGACGTTGCCGACCAGGTAGAGACCGGCCATCGAGGCGATCACCGCTCCACCGGAGACGAGGATCGAGTGCCCCGACGTCGCAGCGGCGATCTCGACCGCGTCGAGATGGCTCCTTCCGGCAGCCCGTTCGGCCCGTTCCCGCTTGAGGTAGAAGAGCGAGTAGTCCACCCCGACGGCCATGCCGATCAGCACGATCATGCTGCTCACCGACTCGTCGGCGTGGATTAGGTGGGAGATCGGCGCGATCAGGCCGATGGTCGCCGCGACGCTGGTCAGCGCGACCAGCACCGGGATGCCGGCGGCGATCAGGGCGCCGAAGGCGAGCAGCATCAGCACCAGGGTGACCGGGAGGCTGGTCATCTCCGCCGAGGAGAGATCATCGGCGACGCGCTCGCCGATCGCAGCGTCGACCGAGACGTCCCCGGCCTCCCGGACGACGACCTGCGGGAAGTCGTCGGCGACCGAGGACGTCGCGGCCTGGAGCGCACTGACGTCGTCGGTGTCGGGGGACAGCTGGACGGTGATCAGCACCGCGTCACCGTCGGGGCTGGTCACGGGCTCGGCGACCTGGTCGACCCCCTCGGTGGCGGCCGCGCGCTGGCCGACCGCCGCGGCGGCAGCATCGCGCTCGGCGACCGAGCCACCGGTGATCAGGACCTGCTCGGTGTCGGGGCTGCCGAGGCCGGAGTCGCGCACCAGCGCGGCGGCGCGCCCGGAGTCGCCGGTGTCGTAGTCGGCGTCGCTGGTCTGGGTGGTCGGGATCAGGACGGCCAGGCCGACCGCCAGGACGACGAACGCGAACCAGGCACCGACGGCGCGCCAGGGGTGGGTCGCGCTCCAACGCGCGATACGCAGGGGGACGCCTGCGCGGGTGGATGAGCTCATCGAGGGCTCCTTTCGAGAGGTGTCTCGAGCCTCCCGGTCAGCGGCCGCCCCGTCGGTGGTGCGCACGCCCGAACCGACAGTGGTGCCTGCACCACTGCGCCCTCGGCCCTGGCAGGCCAGGATGGCGGCGTGACCACCGTGCCCCTGCCTCTCGAGCCGCTCCCCACGGCGCCACCGCCCGGGCGGTTCAAGCTCACCCTGTACGCCGGCGGGCAGCTGCTGATGTGGGCGCCGACGCTGGTGCTCCTCATCCTCACCGTGGTCGGCGGCGCCCTGGCGGTCGCAGTCGTCGGGCTGCTGATCGTGATCTGGTCCTACCCTGCGCTGCGCTGGCTCGCCGACCGGCACCGCTGGATGGCGGCCAGGACGCTCGGGATCACCGTCCCCGCCGACCGGGTGCCGGTCCCCGAGGGCACCGACCTCGTCCGGCGGATCGTGATCTGGGCCCGGGACCCGATGACCTGGCGCGAGTTCGCCTGGGCCGTCGCGTCGCTGACCCTCGGCTTCGTGCTGGCCCTGCTGGAGGTCCTGCTCCTCGTCCTCGTCGTCACCGGGGTGCTGTGGTGGTTCGGCACCGAGCCGATCATGCGGGCACGTGCCCGGATGGACTGCTTCTTCCTCACCTACGGCCGCACCGACCTCCTCGAGCAGCGGGTCGCCGTGCTCACCGAGAGCCGGGCGGACGTGGTCGACCACTCCGCGACGGAGCTGCGCCGGATCGAGCGCGACCTGCACGACGGTGCCCAGGCCCGGCTGGTCGCCCTGTCGATGAGCCTCGGGATGGCGGAGGAGGCCTTCTCCACCGATCCCGATCGCGCTCAGGTCCTGGTCCGGGAGGCACGGTCGACGGCGACCGCCGCGCTGAGCGACCTGCGCAGCGTGGTGCGCGGAATCCACCCGCCGGTGCTCGCCGACCGCGGACTGTCGGGGGCGGTCGACGCACTGGCCCTCGATCTCGCGATCCCGGTCGAGGTGACCGCCCGTCTGACCGGTCGGCCACCGGCCCCGGTCGAGTCGGCGCTCTACTTCGCCATCGCGGAGTGCCTGACCAACGTCTCGCGGCACTCCGGAGCCGAGCACGCCTGGGTCGTGCTGCAGCACGAGGACGGGGTGCTGCGCGGGATCGTGGGCGATGACGGGCGCGGGGGTGCCGATCCCGCCCGCGGAACCGGCATGCTGGGGGTGATGCGCCGGCTGGCTGCGTTCGACGGCGCCCTGTCCGTCTCCAGCCCCGCCGGCGGGCCGACGATCGTGACTCTGGAGGTCCCGTGCGCCTTGTCCTCGCCGAAGACAACGCCCTCCTCCGCGCTGGGCTGATCCAGCTTCTCGAGGGTCACGGCTTCACCATCCTGCATGCGGTGGACAACGCCGAGGACCTCACAGGCGCCCTGGCCGATCCCCTGGCCGAGGCGGCGGTGCTCGACGTGCGGATGCCGCCGACGTTCACCGACGAGGGACTGCGGGCGGCGATCGCAGCCCGCACCGCCCGACCCGGCTTCCCGGTGCTGGTCCTCTCCCAGTACGTCGAGGCCCTCTACGCCCGCGAGCTGCTGGCCACCGGCGCCGACGCCGTGGGATACCTGCTCAAGGACCGGGTCGCGGACGTGGCCGAGTTCGTCGACGGGCTCCGCCGGGTCGCCGCCGGCGGCACCGTCCTGGATCCCGAGGTGGTCGCGTCGACGCTCTCGCGTCGCCGGGAGGAGCCGGTCGAACGCCTGACGCCCCGCGAGCGCGAGGTGCTCGCCCTGATGGCGGAGGGACGTTCCAACGCGGCGATCGCTCAGCGTCTCGTCGTGACCGACAAGGCGGTCGCCAAGCACATCAACTCGATCTTCACCAAGCTCGACCTGCCGGTCGGCGAGGAGGACCACCGCAGGGTGCGCGCGGTGCTGACCTGGCTCGGGCTGTGACCCTGGCCGAGGATCAGGGGCCGAGGATCAGAGGCCGAGGATCTGGCGGGTCTGCACGACGTCCGCGGTCATCTGCTCGATCAACGGCTCGATGCCGGTGAAGGCGACCATGCCGCGCAGACGATCGGCGAACTCCACCTGCACCTCGACGCCGTACAGGTCGAGGTCGGTGCGGTCCAGGACGTAGGACTCGACCCGGCGGCCGATCACGCCCTCGAAGGTCGGGTTGGTGCCGACACTGATCGCCGCGGGGAACCGCTCGTTGGTGTCGAACCGGGTGAGCCAGCCGGCGTAGACGCCGTCCGGCGGGACCGCGTCGAGGGCCTCGGTGGGGACGTTGGCGGTCGGGAACCCGAGCTCGCGACCACGCTGGTCACCCTTGACCACGATCCCGCGGACCGCGTAGGGACGCCCGAGCGCCTCGGCCGCACCGGAGACGTCACCGGCGGCGAGGCAGGTCCGGACGTAGGTGGAGGACCACACCTGCGGTCCGCCGTCGAGGGCGACCGCGGTGACCGCGAAGTCGTGGCCCGCACCGAAGTCGGCCAGGCAGGCGACGTCACCCGAAGCCTTGTGGCCGTAGCGGAAGTTCGCACCGACGATCACCTGGCGGGCGCCCAGCGCCTCGACCAGCACGGTCCGCGCGAAGTCGTCGGCCGACCACCCCGCGACGTCGCGGGTGAACGGGACGGCCAGCACCGCGTCGGCGCCGTAGTGCTCGAGGAGCTCGGCGCGGTGGTCGAGCGAGGTGAGCGTCGTGGGGGCGTGCTCGGGCCTCAGCACCGCCATCGGGTGCGGGTCGAAGGTGACGGCGACCAGCGTCAGTCCGTCGGCATCGGCGAGCGCGCGCGCCGTCGACAGCACCTGCTGGTGACCTCGATGCACACCATCGAAGTTCCCGATGACGACCGCGGTCCGGCCCAGGTCGGCCGGCACGTCGTCGAGCGACCTCCACAAAACCACGACGGTCACCCTATCGGCTCGCGCGCCGTGCAGGACGCCCGGTTGTCCAGCAGGTCATCCCACGAACACCGCGGAGGGCTTCGCCAGGCCTCCCGAGCCGGGTTCGTAGAGCGCGAGGAACTCGCCGTCCGGCGCGAACACGGCGGTCAGGACGTCGATGTCGAGCGCGAGCTTGCGGCCGTACCGGACCTCGCGCTCGGCCTCAGCGTCGAGGTCGAGCGAGGGGAACGCTGCCCGTGCTGCGGCGCTGATCGGGACGAAGGTGAACTCCTCGTTGAGCTCCGCGATCGTGCGGGCCAGGTCGAGGGTGTAGGGACCGACGGCGGTGCGGCGCAGCGCGGTCAGGTGACCGCCGACGCCGAGCATGCGGCCGACGTCCCGGGCGATCGCCCGGATGTAGGTGCCCGAGCTGCACCGCACCCGGATGTCGACGTCGACGTGTCCGTCACCGCTGCGGACGTCGAGAACGGTGAGCTCGTGGATCGTCACCGGTCGTGCCTTGAGCTCGACCTCGACGCCGTCGCGCGCCAGGGCGTAGGCGCGCTTGCCGTCGACCTTGATCGCCGAGACCGTGGTGGGCACCTGCTCGATGTCGCCCCGCTGGGTGGCGAACGCGTCGCGCACCTGCTCCTCGGTCAGGGCCGCGACGTCGTCGGCGGAGGCGGTCGACGTGACCTCACCCTCGGCGTCGTCGGTGGTCGTCGCCTGTCCGAGACGGACGGTGGCGTCGTACCCCTTCTCGGTGAGCATGAGGTGTCCGAGCAGCCGGGTGGCGCGCTCGACCCCGACGACCAGCACGCCGGTCGCCATCGGGTCCAGGGTGCCGGCGTGGCCGACCTTCCGGGTGCCGGCGAGACGACGGACGCGGGCCACCACGTCGTGTGACGTGAGGCCCGCGTCCTTGTCGATGATGACGAGACCTGACTCAGCCATGCGGCCGGTCACTCCTCTTCGTCATCATCCTCGTCGTCGTCCTCGTCGAAGTCCTCGTCGTCCTCGTCATCGAGGTCGCGCGGCTTCTTGTAGGGGTCCTCCTCGCCGGCGTACTCCGAGCCGCGGGCAGCGGCGACGGCGTCGTCGAGGGCCTTGGCCTTGGCCAGGACCTCGTCGAGGTGACGCGCCTCCTCGGGAAGCGCGTCGTGGATGAACTCGAGCGACGGCGCGTGCCGCATGCCGAGCTGCTTGGCGACCTCGGACCGGATCAGCCCCTTCGCCGACTCGAGCGCCGCCGCGGTGGCGGCGAGCTCGGTCGGGTCAGAGCTGAACGCGGTGTAGAAGACGGTCGCCTGCTGCGTGTCCCCGGAGACCCGCACATCGGTCACGGTGACGAAACCGAGGCGCGGATCCTTGATCCGGCGCTCCAACATCTGGGCGACGATCACCTGAATGCGATCGGCGACCTTGCGGACGCGTGCACTGCTCATCTGTGAAGCTCCACTCAGCCGCGGGGGATCTCGACAAGCTCGAAGCCCTCGATGATGTCGCCTTCCTTGATGTCCTGGAAGTTGCGCACCACCAGACCACACTCGAAGCCCTCGCGGACCTCCGACGCGTCGTCCTTCTCCCGCTTGAGCGAGGCCAGGTCGGCGTTGTCGTAGACCACGGCGCCGTCGCGCAGGACGCGCACCTTGGCGTTGCGGCGCAGCGACCCGTCGGTGACGTAGCAACCGGCGATGTTGCCGATCTTGGAGCTGCGGAAGATCGCGCGGATCTCGGCGTGACCGAGAACCTTCTCCTCGTACTCCGGCTTGAGCATGCCCTTGAGCGCGGCCTCGATCTCCTCGATGGCCTGGTAGATGACGGTGTAGTACCGGATCTCCACGCCCTCCTTGTCGGCCATCTCGGTCGCCTTGCCCTGCGGGCGGACGTTGAAACCGATGATGATCGCGTCGGAGGCGGCAGCCAGGTCGACGTTGGTCTCGGTGATCGCACCGACACCACGGTCGATGACGCGGATGCCAACGTCGTCGCCGACATCGATCTGCGCCAGGGCGTCCTCGAGAGCCTCGACGGAACCGGACACATCGCCCTTGAGGATGAGGTTGAGGGTCTGGCTCTCGCCCGACTCCATCGACTTCATGAAGTCCTCGAGCGAGCGGCGGACGCTGCGCTTGGCCAGCTGGGCCGCACGCTCACGGGCCTCACGCTGCTCGGCGATCTGGCGAGCCATCCGGTCGTCCTCGACGACCAGGAAGTTCTGACCAGCACCGGGCACCGCGGAGAGACCGAGCACCATCGCGGGACGGGCCGGGGTGGCCTCCTCCAGCTCGTTGCCGTACTCGTCGAGCATGGCGCGGACACGACCGTGGGCCGGACCGGCAACGATCGAGTCGCCGACGCGGAGCGTTCCGCGCTGGACCAGGATCGTCGCGACCGGACCGCGACCGCGGTCGAGGTGCGCCTCGATGACCAGACCCTGGGCGTCCTGGGTCGGGTTGGCCCGCAGGTCGAGCGACGCGTCGGCGGTCAGCACGATCGCCTCGAGCAGCTTGTCCAGGTTGAGGTTGGACTTCGCCGAGACGTCGACGAACATCGCGTCGCCGCCGTACTCCTCGGGAACGAGGCCGTACTCGGAGAGCTGGCCACGGACCTTGGTCGGGTCGGCCGACTCCTTGTCGATCTTGTTGACCGCGACCACGATCGGCACACCGGCCGCCTTGGCGTGGTTGAGCGCCTCGATCGTCTGCGGCATCACACCGTCGTCGGCCGCGACCACGAGGACCGCGATGTCGGACGACTTCGAACCACGGGCACGCATGGCGGTGAACGCCTCGTGACCCGGGGTGTCGATGAAGGTGATGCGACGGTCCTCGCCGTTGACCTCGGTGGAGGTCTGGTAGGCACCGATGTGCTGGGTGATGCCACCGGCCTCACCCGCGACGACGTTGGCGTTGCGGAGCGCGTCGAGGAGCTTCGTCTTACCGTGGTCGACGTGACCCATGACGGTCACGACCGGCGGACGGACGACCAGGTCGTCCTCGTCGCCCTCGTCACCGAACTCGAGGTCGAAGCGGCCGAGCAGCTCGCGGTCCTCGTCCTCCGGAGAGATGATCTGGACCTCGTAGTTGAGCTCCTGACCGAGCAGCTCCAGCACCTCGTCGGCGACGGACTGCGTGGCCGTGACCATCTCGCCGAGGCTGAAGAGCATCTGGACGAGCTTGGCGGGGTCGACGCTGATCTTCTCAGCGAAGTCGGTCAGCGAGGCGCCGCGAGCGAGGCGAACGACCTCGCCGCTGCCCTTGCGGACGCGGATGTCACCGATCGTCGGGGCCTCCATGGCCTCGAACTCCTGGCGCTTGGCCCGCTTCGACTTCTTGCCGCGACGCGAGGGGCCGCCGGCCTTGCCGAAGGCTCCACCGACGTTGCCGCGCTGACCGGGACGGTTGGGACCGCCACCGCCGGGACGACCGGGGGCACCAGCAGGACCGCTGAAGCCGCCGGGGCGGGCTCCAGCACCGGCACCAGCACCACCGGGACGGCCGGGAGCACCGGGACGACCAGCACCACCGGGGCCGGGGCGACCAGCGCCACCGGGGCCGGGACGACCGCCGGGGCCGGGACGACCGGCACCGGGACCGAAGGCGCCGGGCGACTTCGGCATCATCGCCGGGTTGGGGCGCGGCATGCCCGGGCGCGGAGCCGAGCCGTCACGAGCGGCCGGCGGACGCGGCGGACGCTGCTGGCCGTCGGCCGGAGCGGTGTCACGCGGAGCCGGGGCGGGCTTGCGACCCATGCCCTGGCTCGAGGCGAACGGGTTGTTGCCCGGACGCGGAGCGCCGGGACGGGGGGCCGGACGCGGAGCTGCCGCAGCAGCCAGCGCCTCGGGGGACGGACCGGACGCCGCGGGGGCGGCCGGAGCCTCGGGGGCCTCGGGCGCAGCAGCAGCGGCGGGCGCTGCGGGAGCGGCCGGAGCCTCGGCGACGGGGGCCGGCTCGGCGGGTGCCGGCTTCGGGGCGGCAGCCTTCTTCGGGCCCGGAAGCGGCGCCGACGACTTGGCCGGGGCCTCAGCGGCGGGCGCAGCCTCGGCCGGAGCCTCAGCGGCCGCGGCGGGTGCCTTGGGTGCAGCCGCCTTCTTGGCGGGTGCGGGGGCGGCGTCGCCAGCGGCGGGCGCCTTCTTGGCAAGCAGTTCGGCGCCGTAGGTCGCTTCGAACTTCTTCTCGGCGGGCAGCTCGATGCTCGACGAGGCGGTCTTGACGAACTCGCCGATCGCGTTGAGCTTCTCGACGGCTTCCTTGCTCGGAATGCCGTACTTCTTGGCGAGTTCGGAAACTCGGGTCTTGGCCACAATGCTCCTTGTGTGGGCGGCCACAGACCCGGGATGGGATTGTGACCGTTAGGGGGTGAACACGCTCATCGCGAAGAACTCTTCATCGCGAAGTACTCATCGAGTGCTCATGAGCTGATGCTCCGATTCAGTCGGGTGGTCAACGGTCGACGTGAGTGGCGACGTACTCCCCCACCGGTCCACTGGACAGCCCTGGGTCACCCTGCCAACGCAGGGCCCGCCCGAAGGCCTTCCGGCGAACCGCGAGGTCGTAGCACTCGGTCGTGGGGTGCAGATACGCCCCGCGCCCGATTGCGGTGGCCTCAGGATCGGGCCGGACCACCGCTCGGTCGTCCGACTCGAGTCCCACGGTCACCCGCAACAACTCGCGCTTGGTGGCCCGTTTCCGGCACCCGACACAGGTCCGGACAGGGCCGTCGTCGGGGTTGTTGTCGGAGTGGGTCACCAATGGACAACCCTACCGCCTGCAGTCACAAGATCACGAACCGGGAGTGGATGACTCCTCGTCCGAGCGGATGTCGATCCGCCACCCGGTCAGACGGGCCGCCAGACGGGCGTTCTGGCCTTCCTTGCCGATCGCCAGGGAGAGCTGGTAGTCCGGCACGATCACCCGGGCGGCCCGAGCGGACTCGTCGAGGATCTCGACGGAGGTGACCCGCGCCGGGGAGAGCGCGTTGGCCACCAGCGTCGCCGGGTCGTCGCTCCAGTCGACGATGTCGATCTTCTCGCCGTGCAGCTCCGCCATCACGTTGCGCACCCGCTGGCCCATCGGGCCGATGCAGGCACCCTTGGCGTTGACGCCCGGGGCCGAGGAACGGACCGCGATCTTGGTCCGGTGACCGGCCTCGCGGGCGATCGCCGAGAGCTCGACGGTGCCGTCGGCGATCTCGGGGACCTCCAACGCGAAGAGCTTGCGGACCAGGTTGGGGTGCGAGCGGGACAGGGTGACCTGCGGTCCGCGCATGCCCTTGCGGACGCTGGTCACCAGCGCCTTGATCCGGGTCCCGTGCTGGTAGTCCTCACCCGGCACGCGCTCGGCCAGCGGCAGCACGGCCTCGAGCTTGCCGAGGTCGACCAGGACGTCGTCGGGGTTGCGGCCCTGCTGGATGACGCCGCTGATCAGGTCGCCCTCGCGACCGGAGAACTCGCCGAACTTCACGTCGTCCTCGGCGTCGCGCAGACGCTGCAGCATGATCTGCTTCGCCGTCGTGGCAGCGATCCGGCCGAAGTCGGCCGGGGTGTCGTCGTACTCGCCGATCTTGGTGCCCTCGGAGTCGAACTCCGTGGCCAGCACCACCACGTGACCGGTCTTGCGGTCCAGGGACACCCGCGCACGGTCCTGGGCGCCCGGCGTCTTGTGGTACGCCGTGAGGAGGGACTGCTCGATCGCCTCGACCAGGACGTCGAAGGAGATCTCCTTCTCCCGCTCCAGCATCCGCAGGATGCTCATATCGATGTCCATGTCAGTCCTCCATCTCGCTCGCGTCGACACCATCGTCGTCGCTGTCCTCGGGTCCGAGATCGGCCGCGGCCGCTCGGTTGAATTCGATCTGCACCAGGCCCTTGTCGATGGCGCTCAGCGCGACGACGCGCGAACGGCCCTTGACCTCGAACGTGGCGTCGGTCTCGGTGGCGGCGGTCAGCCGGCCGGTGAAGACGGCACCCTCGATCGGGGTGACCTTGACCAGGCGTCCGACGTTGCGGCGCCAGTGGCGCGGCAGGGTCAGGGGCCGGTCGACGCCGCGCGAAGTGACCTCGAGGGTGTAGGCCTGCTCCCCCATCACGTCGGACTCGTCGAGGATCCGGCCGATCTCCCGGGTCGCGTCAGCGACGTCGTCGAGGGTGATCCCACCGTCCTGGTCGACGGCGATCCGCAGCACTCGCCGGTTGCCGGCAGGACTCAGCTCGACGGCCTCGACATCCAGGCCGAGCGACGCCAGCGGCGCCTCCAGGGTCTCGGCGATCCGCTGCTTGGTGGTGTCGATTCCCGTCATCGGGGTGACCCCTCCCTCTCGTCGTGCTGTCCAGTTGTGCGGTGCAGTTGTGCCCGCAACCTTAGCCGGTCTTCCGTTGCCGACGAATCCCTCGCGGCTCGGTAGGGTCCCGGTGTGCCACCAGTCACCCGTCGCGCGTTCGGCGCCGCCGCAGGGCTCGCCGGAACCCTTGCGCTGGTCGGCGTGGCGAGCAGCGGGTGCGAGGCCGGATCCGAGCCGATCCCGACGCCGCCGACCCCCGACGAGGTGCTCGTCGACACGCTGATCGCGGCCATCCGGACCGTCCGGGACACCGCGCGGGCCGCGGGTGAGGACGAGATCGTGGCGATGCACACCGACCACCTGGCCGCGTTGGGCGACCGGGCCGGTCAAGCCTCGCCCTCCCCCTCGTCCCCCTCGTCCTCGCCGTCCGCTGCGGTGACGGACGCGACGGCGGCGGTGCTGACGACGCAGGAGGAGCAGCTGCGGGCGCAGCTGGCGGCGGCGGCGATCAGTGCCGACGCCGGCTCGCTGGCGCGGGTGTGCGCCTCGCTGTCGGCAGCAGTGGCGCAACGACTGGTGGTGCTCCGTGGTTGACGCGACCACCGAGGACCCGCGCAACGAGGCGCTGGCCGCCGAGCATGCCGCCGTGTGGACGTACGGCGTCCTGGCTGCCCGCACCAGCGCCAGTGAGCAGCGCGCCTTGCTCCGGCTCCTCCGCCGACATCACACGGCGCACACCGTCGCGCGTGACGCCCTGCTGAGCGCGATCGCGTCGGACGGCGCTGTGCCGGCGGTCGCCCTGGCGTCGTACCCGGTGCCGGCCCGGCTGGGATCGGCCGCCGCCCTCCGCGCCGTGGCCATCGAGGTCGAGGCCGCCTGCACGGTCGCGGCCGCGTGGGTGGTCGCCCAGCTCAGCGGGACCGATCGGAAACCCTTCGTGGACAGCCTTGCCGCCGGAGCGCTCCGGTCGCTCGCCCTGGGTGCCGCCCCGGAGACGTTCCCCGGAGCCGACGACCTCGCGCCGTCGACCACGCCCGGTTCGGCCACTCCGAACGCATAACGCCGGCGCACCGCGGGTACCCACCCGATGGCGCGGGACGTCTCGAACGAGCGTCGGATCGCCATCAACTCGAGGAGGCCCGACATGCTCAACCTGGGAAACAAGATGACCTTCCTGGCCGGCGCCGGCGTCGGCTACGTGCTCGGTGCCCGAGCCGGGCGCGAGCGCTACCGCCAGATCGTCGACACCGCGGGCAAGGTGTGGCACGACCCGCGGGTGCAGCAGAAGGCCGACGAGGTGCAGCACCTGGCGAAGGACGCTGGCGCCGCGGCCGGGTCCGCCGCCGCCTCCGCAGCCGCCTCGGTGGCCGAGACCGCGAAGGACAAGGTGCAGTCAGCGACCCACTCGAACGGCACCGACCCGCTGACCGACGCGAAGCTGACCGACCCGAAGCCGGGCGAACCGAAGCTGGGCGACCTGACGTAGCCCGAAATGGGGGCGGTCCGCGAGCCGGCGGTCCGAGGAACTCCCGAGATGTTCCCCGGATCCGCCGAACTCGCGGACCGGATGGCCTTGGACACTGGGCCGTGAGGGATTCGCCGTGTGCGGTGGGGACCTGTGGCGCTTTCTCCCTCGTGCATAAGTCTGCAACGAGGTCGGCCCACTACCTAGCGGATGCGTCCCCCATGTCTGTGCATTGCACAAACCTGCAGAAGTTTGCAGAAACGTGCAAGAACCCTCAGGAGCCGGCGAGCTCGGCCAAGGCAGCGGCCGCATCGGCGACGGCGACGTCGCGCCGTTCCCCGGTGGCACGGTCCTTGATCTCGACCACGCCGTCCGCCAGACCGCGGCCGACCGTGACGATGGTCGGCACGCCGATCAGCTCGGCGTCCTTGAACTTCACGCCGGGGCTGAGCTTGCCGCCGCGGTCGTCGAGCAGCACGTCGAGCCCGGCTGCCCGGATCTCCCCGGCGAGCTTCTCGCCGGCCGTGAAGAGCTCGGGGTCCTTCCCCGCGACCACCACGTGGACGTCGTACGGCGCCACGTTGCGCGGCCAGCACAGACCGCTCTCGTCGAGCGTCCCCTCGGCCACCGCGGCGACGGCGCGGGTGACCCCGACGCCGTAGGAGCCCATCGTGACGGTGACCAGCTTGCCGTTCTCGTCGAGGACCTGGAGGCCGAGCGCCTCCGCGTACTTGCGGCCGAGCTGGAAGACGTGACCCATCTCGATGCCCTTGGCCGCGGCGAGGGTGCCCTCGGCACAGTTGGGGCAGAGGTCGCCGTCGCGGACCTCGGCGGCCTCGATGGTGCCGTCAGGGGTGAAGTCGCGACCGGCGACCAGGTCGAGGACGTGGTGGCCGTCCTGGTCCGCGCCGGTGACCCAAGCGGTCCCGGTCGAGACCCGCGGGTCGACCAGGTAACGGATGCCGGTGGCCGACTCCTCGCCGAGGACGCCGGGGCCGATGTAGCCCTTGACCAGGTCGGGGAACTTGGCGAACGTCGCCTCGTTCATCGCGTCGACCTCGATCGGCTCGAGCTGACCCTCGAGACGCTTCTGGTCGACCTCGCGGTCGCCCGGGACGCCGACGGCGAGGTACTCGATGGTGCCGTCGGGGTGGCGCAGCGTGAGGAGCACGTTCTTGAGCGTGTCGCCCGCCTCCCAGGAACGGTCCGCGCGCGGGTGGTTCGCGTTGAGCGAGTCGACCAGGGTCGCGATCGTCGGGGTGTCGGGCGTCGACTCGACGTGGGACGCCGGGAGGGCGTCGTACGGCTGGGGCGCGGGCGGACGGACCGCGACGGCCTCGACGTTGGCGGCGTAGTCGCAGTGCGTGCAGCTGACGAAGGTGTCCTCGCCGACGTCGGTGCGGGCCAGGAACTCCTCCGACGCCGAGCCGCCCATGGCGCCCGAGGTCGCCTTGACCACCGCGTAGTCGAAGCCGAGACGGTCGAAGATCTTCACGTAGGCGGCCCGGTGGTCGTCGTACGACTTCTGCAGGCCCTCATCGGTGTAGTCGAAGGAGTAGGAGTCCTTCATGATGAACTCGCGGCCGCGCAGCAGACCGGCGCGGGGGCGGGCCTCGTCGCGGTACTTCGTCTGGATCTGGAACAGGCTCACCGGCAGGTCCTTGTAGGAGCCGTAGAGGTCCTTGACCAGGAGCGTGAACATCTCCTCGTGCGTGGGCCCGAGCAGGTAGTCGGCGTCCTTGCGGTCCTTGAGCCGGAAGATGCCGTCGCCGTACTCGGTCCAGCGGTTCGTCGCCTCGTAGGGCTCGCGCGGCAGCAGCGCCGGGAAGTGCACCTCCTGGGCGCCGATCGCGTGCATCTCCTCACGGATGATGCCCTCGACCTTGGCCAGCACCCGCAGTCCCAGCGGCAGCCAGGAGTAGATGCCGGGGGCGGCGCGGCGGATGTAACCCGCGCGGACGAGCAGCCGGTGGCTGGGCACCTCGGCGTCGTTCGGGTCCTCGCGAAGCGTGCGCAGGAAGAGGTGGGACATGCGGTCCAGCTGAGCCATGGCGCACAGGCTACGGCTCCGGGACGCTGCGGCTCCAACCGGATACGGCGCCCCGGGCCGCGTTCAGGAGCGGGCGGCGCGCAGGGCCGAGCGGATCAGGGGGATCTGGAGCGGCAGCCGGGCGAGGGTGGCGGCCTTCAGACCGGTGTTGTCGGTCTTGGCGGCGTCGATCGCCATCTGCACGTTGGCCGGGTAGATGCCGAGCAGCAGCGCCGCGCTCGCCCAGCCCGCCAGGCGCCGGGTCGCCGGGACGTTGAGGCCGACCGCGCAGGCCAGCTCGGCCACGCCGCTGATCAGGATCGCTTCGCGGTGGGCCGGCACCCACGCCGGCATCGCCGGTTCGAAGGTCTTCGGCCGGACCAGGTGGATCACGCCACTGACGGCGAAGGCGATGCTGACGGCACGGGTCCCGCTGGCAAGAGGCATGCCTGCGACCTTAGGCGCAGCCGCAAGCGCTCGGGGCGGAATCAGATCCCGTCGATGATCGCGGTGCGTCGCTGGTCGAACTCCACCTGGGTGATCAGGCCCTGGTCCAGCAGGCCCTGGAGCTCCCGCAGCCGGGTCTCCGCGCTGGGAGCCGGCGGGGCCGTGATCCCGGCATCACGCAGCTGCGCGGCGAGGTAGGTGGTCTGCAGGCCGCCCTCGGTCATCGCAACGGCCATGGCGGCATCGACGTCCATGCCTGCGTTGCGGGCCATCTCGGCCGCTTTCCGACGCTGCCACACGACCCCGATGACACCGAGGGCGATCACCGCGCCGAACATGAGGAGCGTGACGAGGATGAAGGCGCCGACCCCGAGGCCGATGAACTTCTCGGCGTCTGACGGAACGAGCGACGGCGGGTTGTCACACTGGATCACCTGATCCCCGTCGAGGCAGAAGTCATCCGCGGCCCGCAGCATCCCCATGATCATGGGCGAACGCTAGAACATGACGGTGGAGAAGCTGGTGGTTTGGACGAATCCCACCCGCTCGTAGGCCCGGCGGGCCGGGGTGTTCCACTCGTTGACGTAGAGACTCACGGTCGGTGCGATCTCGGCGCGGACGATCTCGGCCACGGCAGCCATCCCGGCGATGGCGAGCCCTTCCCCGCGACGGTCGGGGACGACGTACACGCCCTGGATCTGCGCGGCCGCGGGCGAGGCGCAGGCGACCTCGGCCTTGAAGATCACCCGCCCGTCCTCGTCGAAGCGGGCGAACGACCAGCCTCGGGAGATCAGCTGACGCACCCGGGCGCGGTAGAGCTCGGCACCGCCACCGGCCTCCGGGGAGATCCCGACCTCTTCGGTGTACATCGCCACGCAGGCGGGGTGGACCGCGTCGAGGTCCTCGCGGTGGGTCCGCCGGACCTCGAGGTCGGGCGCCACCGCGGGCGGCTGGGCCAGCACCAGGTGCGGCTGCCGCCAGCGGATCTCCCGCGGCCTCCCCCACGCGCCGGCGACGGTCTCCCACAGCGGCTCGACCGCGTCGTGCGGTCCGACGATCGTGCTGATCGTGCGCCCCCGGGCGAGAGCTCGCTCGCCGAAGGCGACCGCGTCCTCGGGGGTGCACTGGATCGGGACCAGGTTGGCGCCGACGTGGCAGGCCGCGACCAGCTCGCCCGCGTCGAACCGGCCCCAGACCTCCCCGCCGAGCCAGCGCGGCTCGAGGCTCGTCGAGCGCGCCCGGTAGTCGGCGAAGACGTTCACCACCGGGTCGACGGCGATCAGGTCCATGAACGCGCCCAGGTCCGTCGGCCCGAGCACGCGGATCCCCTGACGCATCGCGAGCATGGCGTCACCCTAGTGCGAGCGATGGTCCGCAGCGACCGCCCGTCCACCGGTGCGGGATCGAGGTCAAGGTCAGGTAACGAAAATCACGTTCCCCGTTGACATCGATTAGTTAGTCCGCTGTACTAACAAACATGTCGAGCCAACCGCCCCTTCAGGGACAGCTCCGCCCGAGCGGCAAGCTGCTCCAGGAGGATGCCCGCAAGCACCACCGCACGGTGCTGCTGCAGCATCTGTTCCGCGAAGGGTCCGCGAGCCGCGCCGACCTCGCCCGCGCCAGCGGTCTGACCCGGGTCACGGTCTCCGACCTGATCGCCGAGCTCCTCACCGACGGCCTCGTCACCGAGCTCGGCGCTCCCGCCGAGAGCCGGGTCGGCAAGCCGCCCGTCCTGGTCGGGATCGACGTCGACTCGTTCCACGTGGTCTCGATCGACCTCTCCGCCGACCGGGTGATCCGCGGCGCCGTGCTCAACCTGCGCGGCGACGTGCTGGGCCGGCGCGAGCTCGACCTGGGCGAGCGTCGCGGGAGCGATGCCGCCGACCTGGTCCTCGACCTCGCCCACGCCCTGATCGCCCAGGCCGACCGTCCGGTCCTCGGCATCGGTGTGGCCTCCCCCGGTGTCATCGACCCCGCCGGCGTCGTGATCGCGGCCCCGAACCTCGGTTGGGTCGACCTCGACCTGGCCGGCCTGCTCAGCACGGCGACCGGCCGGCCGGCGTACGTGGCCAACGACGCCAACGTCGCCGCCCTGGGCGAGCACACCTTCGGCGGCGGCAGCACCGGCGGGCTGATGGTGCTCCGGATCGGGACCGGTGTCGGTGCCGGTCTGATCGTCGGCGGCCAGCTCCTCACCGGACACCTGTTCGCCGCCGGCGAGGTCGGCCACGTCGTGATCGATCCCGACGGCGACGTCTGCGCCTGCGGCCGCACCGGCTGCCTGGAGACGGTGGTCAGCGCTCCGGCACTGCGCCGCCGTACCGACGGAGTCGCCGACCCCGACGCGGTGCTCGCCGCGACCGGCGAACGGTTGGGTGCCGCGCTGGCCCCGATCGTGGCCGCGCTCAACCTCCACGAACTCATCCTCAGTGGCCCCGCCGACCTGCTCGACGGCGCCCTGAGGGAGGCGACGGCTCTCACGATCCGTCGTAACACCATGCCCGTCATCGGTGACGAGCTGGTCGTCCGCACGTCCGCACTCGACGAGGACGTCGTCCTCGCCGGCGCGGCGGTCCTCGTCCTGGCCGCAGAGCTAGGCGTCTCGTAACACCTCTGGAGAGGGAACCCCCATGAAGAAGAAGTACCTTGCTGGCGGCGTAGCAGCTCTTGCTCTCGCCCTCACGGTGTCTGCGTGTGGCAGCAGCGACTCGGACTCCGACAGCTCGAGCTCCTCAGCCAAGGAGATCCGCGTCTGGCTGAACGGCGCTGACACGCCCCAGGACGCCCGCGACTACCTGAAGACGACCTTCGAGAAGGAGCACCCCGGCACCAAGCTCGTCATCGAGGAGCAGGTCTGGGACGGTCTCGTCGCCAAGCTGACCACCTCGCTCTCGAGCGAGTCCGAGACCCCCGACGTCGTCGAGGTCGGCAACACCCAGGCCCCGACCTTCACCACGGCCGGCGCCTTCTCCGACCTGACCGGCGAGCTCGCGGAGCTCGGCGGCGACGACCTGCTCCCCGGCTTCGTCGAGGGCGCGACCATCGACGGCAAGACCTACGCGGTCCCTTACTACGCGGGTTCGACCTACGTCTTCTACCGCAAGGACCTCTTCCAGGCCGCTGGCATCACCAGCATCCCGAAGACGACCGACGAGTTCCTCGCCGACGCGGTCAAGCTGAAGAAGGCTGCCAAGGACCCGAAGTTCTCCGGCTTCTGGCTGCCCGGCCAGGACTGGCGTGACGCTGCGGCGTTCCTGTGGAACGACGGAGGCGACTTCGCTGCCGCCGACGGCGACCAGTGGGCGGGCACCCTCTCCTCGGCCGAGTCCCAGAAGGGTCTCAAGACCGTCCAGAACATCTTCAAGAGCGCCAGCGGTGCTCCGGCCGACGCCACCGAGGCCGACCCGGTGACCCCGTTCTGCGCCAACCAGATCGGCATGATGGTCCGTCCCGGCTGGGTGCGCGGCATGCTCGAGGACGCCAAGACCGGCTGCCCCGACATCGCCAAGAACATCGGGATCTTCCCGCTGCCGGGCAACGACGGGAAGCCGGCTCCGGTCCTCCTGGGTGGTTCGGACATCGCCGTCGCCGCCAAGTCCAAGAACCAGGACCTGGCCAAGGACGCCGTCGCGATCATGCTGAGCGAGGGCTACCAGACGATCCTGGCCGAGCACGGTCTCACCCCGGCCAAGGTCTCGCTCGCGCCGAAGCTGGGCGAGGACGAGGGCGCGCTGGCGACCATCGCCGCCGCGTCCAACGCCAAGCTGACCCCGGCTGCCGCCAACTGGGCGCTCGTCGAGGGTGACCACACCCTCGAGGACTTCTTCTCCCAGGTGGCTCAGGGTGGCGACCTCGCTACCCTGGCGAAGGCGACCGACGCCCACATCACCGAGGTCCTCAACAAGTGATTCAGCGCCGGCGGGGACAGGTCCAGGGTGGGGAGGCTGTCATGACGACCGCTTCACGCCCCGGCCTGTCCCCGCGCAACGGCCGGCGGCGGTTCACGCTGCTGGCCTATGGACTCCTGCTTCCGGCGACGATCGCCCTCGTCGCTGCGCTGGCCTACCCGTTGGGCCGCCAGGTGCTGCTCAGCTTCCAGAACTTCGGTCTGGCCCAGCAGTTCGGGGCCGCCCCGGAGTGGGTGGGTCTGGACAACTACTCGACCCTGGTCCGCGACCCGTACCTGTGGACCGTGGTCGGTCGATCCCTGCTGTTCTGCTTCGTCAACGCGATCCTCACGATCACCTTCGGTGGTGCGATCGCCCTGCTGATGACGCGGATGTCCACGGCGATCAGGATCGCCGTCCAGGTGGCCATGCTGCTGGCCTGGGCGATGCCGGTCGTCGCCGCGATGACGGTCTTCCAGTTCCTGTTCGACACCCAGTACGGCGTCGTCAACTGGACGCTGACCGCGCTCGGCTTCGACTTCGACAACCACGCCTGGCTGCTGCACCCGCTCTCCTTCTTCGGCGTCGCCTCGGCGGTCGTGGTGTGGATGAGCATCCCGTTCGTCGCGTTCACGCTCTACGCCGCGCTGACCCAGGTGCCCGAGGAGATCCTCGAGGCCGCCGAGCTCGACGGCACGACGGGGTGGCAGCGTCTGCGGCACGTGATCATCCCGCTGGTCCGCCCTGTGCTGGTGGTCGTGCTGCTGCTCCAGATCATCTGGGACCTGCGGGTCTTCACCCAGATCTACACGCTCCAACGTGCCGGCGGTGTCGCCAGCGAGACCAACCTGCTCGGCACCTACATCTATCGACTCGGCATCGGCGGAGGTGACTTCGGGATGGCTGCCGCGATCGCCATGTTCATGCTCCTGCTGACCGTGATCCTGACCGCCCCGTACGTCCGCATGATGCTCGCCCAGGAGGAGGACTGAGATGGCACACGTCTCCCGTCCGGCCCGGACGGTCGCCAATCTCGTCGGGATCGTCGTCCTGCTCGTGATGGTGTTCCCCGTCTATTGGATGATCAACAGCGCATTCCTGCCGCGCAACAAGATCCGTGCGGAGGACCCGACCTGGTTCCCCTTCGGTGGAACGGTGGACAACTTCCAGCGGGTGCTCGACGGCCGCGGGTTCTCCCAGGCCCTCCTGATGAGCCTCGGAGTGACGATCTCCACCGTGCTGATCGTGATCGTGTTCGCGTTCTTCGCGGCCCTGGCGGTCAGCCGGTTCCGCTTCCGTGGTCGCAAGAGCTTCATCCTGACGCTGCTGCTCATCCAGATGATCCCGGTCGAGGCCCTGTTCATCTCGCAGTACAAGGTGCTCGAGACGGTCGGCCTGCTCAACACGGTCGCCGGTCTCACCATCATGTACGTCGCCGCCGTCCTGCCCTTCACGATCTGGACGCTGCGCGGGTTCGCCGACGGTGTCCCGGCCGAGCTGGAGGAGGCCGCGATGATCGACGGCTGCTCCCGGATGAGCGCGTTCATGCGGGTCACGTTCCCGCTGCTCGCCCCCGGCCTGGTCGCCACGGGTGTCTTCGGGTTCATCCAGGCCTGGAACGAGTTCACCCTCGCGGTGGTCGTGATGACCCGCCAGGGCAAGCAGACCCTGCCGGTGTGGCTCGCCCAGTTCACCGACGCCCAGCGCGGCGTCGACTGGGGCGCCATCATGGCCGCCTCCTGCCTGATCGCGGTCCCGGTCGTGATCTTCTTCCTCATCGTGCAGGGCCGGATGACCAGCGGCCTGACCTCCGGGGCGGTCAAGGGATGACCGACCTGCACACCCTCGCGCTCGAGGTGCAGATGCCCGGGTTCGAGGGCACCACCGTGCGGGAGGACGAGGCGGCGCTGCTCGCCGAGGGCCTGGGCGGGCTGTGCCTGTTCGGCTCCAACCTCCCCTTCGGTCCGTACGTCGACCAGCTCCGCGCCCACGCACCGGCGCTGATCGTCTCGACCGACGAGGAGGGCGGCGACGTCACCCGGCTGCACTACCGCGACGGCTCCCCCGCCCTCTCGGCCGCGGCTCTCGGCGCGCTCGACGACGTCGAGCTCACCCGGGCGACCCATGCCGGGATCGGCACCGCCCTGCGTGACGTCGGCATCACCCTCGACTTCGGCCCCATCGCCGACGTCAACACCAACCCGGACAACCCGGTGATCGGGGTGCGCAGCTTCTCCTCCGACCCGTCGGTGGCCGCACGACACGTCGCCGCCGCGGTGGAGGGGTTGCGCGACGCCGGCGCGCAGGCCTGCGTCAAGCACTACCCCGGCCACGGCGACACCCACGAGGACAGCCACCTGGCACTCCCCTCGGTCGACGCCGTCCCGGATCCCGCACCGTTCATCGCGGCGATCGAGGCGGGCGCCGAGTCGATCATGACCTCCCACATCGTGGTCAGGTCGATCGATCCCGACCTGCCCGCCACGCTGTCGCCGGCGGTGCTGCGGATGCTGCGCGACGACCTCGGCTTCGAGGGCGTGATCGTCTCCGACGCGCTCGACATGGCCGGCGCCTCCGCGACCCGGGGCATCCCGGCCGCGGCGGTGCTCGCGCTGGCCGCCGGCTGCGACCTGCTCTGCATCGGACCGGACAAGCCGGCCTCGCTGGTGCGCGAGGTGCAGCAGGCGATCGTCGAAGCGGTCGAGACCGGCGCCTTGGACCGCGACCGCCTTGAGCAGGCCGCCGCACGGGTCCGCCGACTCGCGGCCGCCGGCACCACCGACCCGGTCCGCTCGCCCTTGGACGAGGCGGCCCAGCTGTCCGCCGCCGCTCGCGCGATCCGGGTCGACGGCGACCTGCCGGACCTGACCGACGCGATCACCGTCCGGGTCGAGACCGCCCCCTCCCCCGCGATCGGCGAGGTGCCGTGGTCGTTGCCCTCGACCGCGATCGACCCTGCGACCTTCAGCTACGACGGCCCGGTGGTCGTGCAGGTCCGCGACGGACACCGGCACCCGGAGATCGGTGCTCTCCTGGAGCGCCTCCCTCAGGCGGTGCTGGTCGAGCTCGGCCTGCCTGCCCCGTGGACCGGCGGCTACCCCCGCATCACGACCCTGGGTGCTTCGCGCGCCGCCCTCGCTGCGGTGACCGAGCTCCTGCACACGAAAGGATGGCGGGCATGAGCGCCCCCCACGGGCTCCGGCTCGGATTCGACGTCGGCGGCACCAAGACCCACGGGGTGCTGCTCGACGCTGACGGCACGATCCTGGCCGACCGACGGCTGCCGACCCGCCGCGGCGGGGAGGGCGTCGTCGCCACGGTCCTCGAGATCGCCCACGCGTTGGGCGGCGCCGCCGAGCAGGCTCCGATCACCCACGTCGGGATCGGTATCCCCGGGCTGATCGACCCCGGCACCGGCACGGTCGGTCACGCCGTCAACCTGGGCATCAGCGAGCCGTTCGCCCTGGCCGCCCGGCTGCGGGACGAGCTCGCCGCCCGCGGTGTCGAGGCCGAGGTCGCGATCGAGAACGACGTCAACGCCGCGACGCTGGGCGCCTCGGCGGTCCTCGAGGTCGACGACCTCGCCCTGATCAGCATCGGCACCGGTGTCGCCGCCGGCCTGCTGCTCGACGGCACCCTGCGGCGAGGACCTCGCGGCGCTGCCGGCGAGATCGGCCACCTCACCCTCGATCCCTCCGGGCCGCGGTGCGAGTGCGGTCAGCGCGGCTGCCTCGAGCTGTACGCCGCCGGGTCGACGCTCTCGACCGCACTGACCACGATCCTGGACGACCCGGCGCACGCCGCGGAGCGGACCCGGTTCCTGTCCGCGGTCGCCACCGCGGTCCGGGTGCTGATCCAGACCGTCGAACCGGCGATCGTGGTCCTCGCCGGCGGGGTCGCCAGCGTCGGTGAGCCGCTGCTGAATGCCGTCCGGGACGAGCTCGCCGCCCAGGCCGCGGTGTCGCCGTTCCTCGCTTCGCTGCACCTGCCGGAGCGGCTCCGTCTGGTCCCGGGCGACGCGCCCGTCGGCGCCGTCGGCGCGGCCCTGCTGGGAGCGAACCGATGAGCGGGAGCCTGCTGATCGACGCCGCCGAGCCGGTCGTGATCGTCGACGGGGTCGTCGTGGACGCCGACACGACCGCCGCCGAGGGGCTGCCGGTGCTGAGCGCCCGGGGTCTGATCGTCTCCCCCGGCCTGATCGACCTCCAGGTCAACGGCGCCGTCGGGATCGACATCACCGACGCACCCGAACGGTTGTGGGAGGTGGCCGCTGCCCTGCCCCGCTGGGGAGTCACGGCCTGGCTGCCGACGGTGATCACGTCCTCCCCCGAGGCGCGCGCCCGGGCACAGACGGCCCTGCTGGCCGGCCGGCCCGACGACGTACCGCTGGGGGCGACGCCTCTCGGGCTGCACTTCGAGGGCCCGATGATCGCTGCGTCGCACAAGGGAGCCCATCCCGAGCACTGGCTGCGCGACCCGTCGCTCGACCTGATCGCCGACTGGCGCCCCGAGACCGGCGTGGTGATGGTGACCATCGCCCCCGAGCTGCCGGGCGCGCTCGAGGTGATCGAGACCCTGGTCGGCCGCGGCGTGATCGTCTCGGTCGGGCACACCGCAGCGGTCGACATCGGCGCGGCTCTCGACGCCGGCGCGACCGCGATGACGCACCTGTTCAACGCGATGCCGGCGCTGCACCACCGTCGTCCCGGCCCGATCGGCGCTGCTTTCGACGACGCTCGGGTGGCCGCCGGCGTGATCGTGGACGGCCACCACCTCGACCCGGCGATCGTGCGCACGATCTGGCGCCAGCTCGGCGCGGAGCGCTTCCTCACCGTCACCGACACCACCGCCGGCCTGGGTCTGCCCGACGGCGCGAACCGGCTCGGTGACCAGGAGGTGTTCATCGCCGACGGGGCCGTCCGACTCGCCGACGGCACGCTCGCCGGTTCGGCCGCCTCCCTCGACGCCTGCCTGCGCGGGGTGCGCGACACCACCGGCGCGCCGCTGCACGAGGTGCTCGCCACCGCGACCAGCACCCCGGCGCGCCTGATGGGCGACCGCAGCCGCGGCATCGTGGAGGTCGGCGCCCGCGGCGACCTCACCCTGCTCACCCCGGACCTCGAGGTCGCGGTCACGATCGTGGCGGGCGTCGTGGTCTACGACCGCCGGAAGGCCTCCTGATGGAACTCGTCTGCCTGGACTCGGCGGCCGCGCTCGCCGAGATCGCCGCCGACGCGATCGAACAGCTCGTCCGCACGCGTCCCGACGCGGTGCTGGGGTTGGCGACCGGGTCGTCGCCGCTGCCGATCTATGCCGAGCTGATCCGGCACCACCGGGCCGGGACGGGGCCGTCGTACGCCGACGTCACCTGGTTCACCCTCGACGAGTACGTCGGTCTGCCGGTCGGTCACGAGCAGTCCTACCGGGCGACGATCCGGCGCGAGCTGACCGACGCCCTCGGCGTGGCTGCAGAGCGGCTGCACACCCCCGACGCGTCGCCGGAGGGTCTGCACGACGCCGGTGAGCGCTACGAGGCCGCCATCGTCGCTGCCGGCGGGATCGACCTGCAGATCCTGGGGATCGGCTCGAACGGGCACCTGGCGTTCAACGAGCAGGGCTCCTCGCTCGCCTCGCGCACCCGGCTCAAGACCCTCACCCGGCAGACCCGCGAGGACAACGCCCGGTTCTTCGACTCCTTCGACGAGGTGCCGGTGCACTGCCTCACCCAGGGCGTCGGCACGATCCGCGAGTCCCGGCACCTGGTGCTGATCGCGACCGGTGCCGGCAAGGCGGGCGCCGTGGCTGCTGCCGTGGAGGGGCCGCTCACCGCGTCGTGCCCCGCCTCCGTGCTGCAGCTGCACCCGCACGCGACCGTGCTGGTCGACCCGGCCGCCGCCTCGGCGCTGGAGCGGCTCGACTACTACCGCGACACCTGGGACAACCGACCCGCGTGGCAGCCCCTCTGAGGGTGAGCAGGCAGAAGTTTTCAGCTGCACCAACGTGAACAGGCAGAGGTTTGCGCGTCTCGCGCAAACTTCTGCCTGTTCAGCGTTGCTGGGGTGAAAACTTCTGCCTGCTCAGCTGTCCGGTCAGCCGACCGTGACGGAGGGCGCAGCGCCCTCGGCGGCCTCCATCGACTCGGCGATCTTCATCGCCTCCTCGATCAGGGTCTCGACGATCGCGTGCTCGGGGACGGTCTTGATCACCTCACCCTTGACGAAGATCTGACCCTTGCCGTTGCCCGACGCGACACCGAGGTCGGCCTCACGGGCCTCACCCGGACCGTTGACGACGCAGCCCATCACGGCGACACGGAGCGGGACCTCGAGGCCGTCGAGGCCGGCGGTGACCTGCTCGGCCAGCGTGTAGACGTCGACCTGGGCGCGACCGCAGGAGGGGCAGGAGACGATCTCGAGCTTGCGCGGGCGCAGGTTGAGCGACTGCAGGATCTGGATGCCGACCTTGACCTCCTCCACCGGCGGCGCGGAGAGGCTGACCCGGATCGTGTCGCCGATGCCCTTGGACAGCAGCGACCCGAACGCGACGGAGGACTTGATCGTGCCCTGGAACGCGGGGCCGGCCTCGGTGACACCGAGGTGGAGCGGCCAGTCGCCGGCCTCGGCGAGCAGCTCGTAGGCGCGCACCATCACGACCGGGTCGTTGTGCTTGACCGAGATCTTGAAGTCGTGGAAGCCGTGCTCCTCGAACAGGCTCGCCTCCCAGACCGCGGACTCGACCAGCGCCTCGGGGGTGGCCTTGCCGTACTTCTCCAGCAGCCGCTTGTCGAGGGAGCCGGCGTTGACGCCGATCCGGATCGAGGTGCCGTGGTCCTTGGCGGCCGCGGCGATCTGCTTGACCTGGTCGTCGAAGGCCCGGATGTTGCCCGGGTTGACGCGAACCGCGGCGCAGCCGGCCTCGATCGCGGCGTAGACGTACTTCGGCTGGAAGTGGATGTCGGCGATGACCGGGATCTGCGCCTTGCGCGCGATGTCGCCCAACGCGTCGGCGTCGTCCTGGGACGGGCACGCCACGCGGACGATGTCGCAGCCCGAGGCGGTGAGCTCCGCGATCTGCTGGAGGGTGGAGTTGACGTCGGAGGTCAGCGTGGTCGTCATCGACTGCACCGAGATCGGCGATTCACTGCCCACCCCGACCTTGCCGACCTTGATCTGCCGGGTCTGGCGGCGGGGGGCGAGCACCGGCGGCGGAGCCTCCGGCATACCGAGCGAAATTCCAGTCACGGACCGATCCTACGGCTCAGCCCGCAGGGAGATGCACCGGGACGACCAGGTCGCCGACGATGAGGACGAGCCCCATCACGAGCATCGCTGAGGCGACGACGTACGCGATCGGGAGCAGCTTCGCGGCGTCGACGTAGCCGGGGTCGGGCCGCCCGGTGAGCCGGGCCCACCCGCGTCGGATCCCCTCCCACAATGCCGAGGCGATGTGCCCGCCGTCGAGCGGAAGCAGGGGGATGAAGTTGAACAGGCCGATGAAAAGGTTGAAGCCCCCGATGAGCCCGATCATGAAGACCATCTTGTCGACGATCGGGAAGCCCTCCTCGGAGACCGTCTCGCCGGCGATGCGGCCGCCGCCGACGATCGAGACCGGGCCGTTGGGGTCACGCTCCTGGACCCCGACGATCGCCTTGGCCACGCCCCACACCTTGGCGGGCAGGTGCACGAACGACTCGACGGACTGGCGGGTCATCGCTCCCATCTCGCGCAGCGTGAACCACGGCCCGCCGTGGGTGACCGCGATGTGGGTGGTCGGGGTGACGCCGAGGAAGCCGACCTGGGTCAGGGTGTCGCTGCCGGTCGCAGTCGGGCGGGCCTGAACGGTGGTGTTGGTCTCGACCGTGCGCACCTCGCCGTCGCGGACGAACGTGATCGTGGCGGCGCCGTCGTCGTTGGTCCGCACCAGCGCGCGCAGCTCGTTCCAGGAGCCGACCGGGGTGCCGTTGAAGCCGGTGATCTCGTCACCGGGCTGCAGGCCCGCGATCGCGGCGGGCGACTTCGGGTCCGAGGCGACACAGTCGGCGCGCTGGTCGGCGTACGGGATGACGCACTGCGTCACCGTGTCCAGGACCGGGGTCCCGGAATCGGCCACCTGCTCACGGACGCCGTACGTGGAGAAGATGAGGAGGTAGCAGAAGAAGGCGATCAGCAGGTTCACCGTGGGGCCGCCGGCCATCACGATGACCTTCTTCCACCAGGCCATCTTGTAGAACAGCCGCGGCTCGTCCTCCGGCTTGACCAAGTCCCACTCGGCCTGCCGGGCGTCGCTGATCAGCTGGGTGAAGAAGCCGGTGTTGGAGTCGCGCTGCTCGCCGTCCTTGCCGGGCGGCAGCATTCCGATGATCTTGACGTAGCCGCCGAGCGGGAAGGCCTTGAGGCCGACCTCGGTCTCGCCGCGCTGCTTGGACCACACGGTGGGGCCGAACCCGATGAAGTACTGGGTGACCTTGCCACCGAACTTCTTGGCCGGGATGAGGTGACCGAGCTCGTGCAGGCCGATCGAGGCCAGGATCGCGGCGAAGAAGACGACGATCCCGAGCGTGTAGAGCAGTGCGGTCACGAGGTCACCGCCTGAGGAAACGAGCGCCAGCGAGGCCCGGAGGGCGGTGTGCCGAGGGGCAAATTCAAGGCGGTCAACGTGGGTGTCTCAGTCCTGGATCAGTGCGGTGGCGGTCTCTCGTGCCCAAGCGTCAGCGGCGAGGATGTCGTCCACGCTCAAGCCTTCCGAGCGTACGTCGTCCGCCTGAGCGATCACTGAATCGACGGTGTCCACGATGCCGGTGAAGCGCAGCCGTCCGGTGCGGAACGCATCCACGGCGACCTCGTTGGCGGCGTTGTAGATCGCCGGGATGGTGCCGCCCCGCTTCCCCGCCTCCCGAGCCAGCGCGACCGCCGGGAACGCCTCGTCGTCGAGCGGGAAGAACTCCCAGGTGTTCGCCGTCGTCCAGTCCACCGCCGGAGCGGCGTCCGGCACACGGTCGGGCCAGTCCAGGCCCAACGCGATCGGGATCAGCATCGTCGGGGGGCTCGCCTGCACCAGCGTCGAGCCGTCGATGAACTCGACCATCGAGTGCACCACGCTGGTCGGGTGCACGACGACCTCGATCCGGTCGAAGTCGATGCCGAAGAGCAGGTGCGCCTCGATCACCTCCAGCCCCTTGTTGACCAAGGTGGCGGAGTTGATCGTGATCACCGGCCCCATGTCCCAGGTGGGGTGGTTGCCGGCCTGCTCCGGGGTGACGTCCTCGAGGCTCGCACGGCTGCGGCCGCGGAACGGGCCGCCCGATGCCGTCAGGACCAGCTTGCGGACCTCGCTCGGCGCTCCCCCGCGCAGGCACTGAGCGATCGCGGAGTGCTCGGAGTCGACGGGCACGATCTGGCCGGGCTTGGCGCGCTCGAGGACCAGCGGACCGCCCATGATCAGACTCTCCTTGTTGGCCAGTGCCAACGTCGTCCCCGCGTCGAGGGCGGCCAACGTCGGGAGCAGACCGACCGCGCCGGTGATCCCGTTGAGCACCACGTCGGCTGACTGGGCGGCCGCTTCGATCGACGCCTGCTCCCCCAACCCGGAGAACGCCGGCCTGAACTCGTCGACCTGAGCGGCGAAGAGGTCCGGGTTCGAACCGCCGGCGGTCAGCCCCACCACCCGGAACCGGTCCGGGTTGGCCCGGACCAGGTCGAGGGCCTGGGTTCCGATGGAACCGGTCGAGCCGAGGATCACCACATCACGCATGGCGATAGTCTTCCAGGCATGAGCGGCGGCCCCTCGATCCCCCAGAAGCGCGTTCTCGTCACCGAGATCCCCGGCCCCGAGTCGCGGGCGCGACTGGAGCGGAAGAAGGCGTTCGTCTCCGACGGTGTCGGGGTCGGCCTGCCGGTCTTCATCGAGTCCGCCGGCGGCGGCATCCTGCGCGACGTCGACGGCAACGCGCTGATCGACCTCGGCTCCGGCATCGCCGTGACCACGGTCGGCAACTCCGCCGAACGTGTCGTGGCCCGCGCCAGCGAGCAGCTCGCCGCGTTCACCCACACCTGCTTCACCGTCACCCCGTACGACGCCTACGTCGACGTGGCCGCCAAGCTGGCCGAGCTCACCCCGGGTGACCACGCCAAGAAGTCGGCGCTGTTCAACTCCGGCGCCGAGGCGGTCGAGAACGCGATCAAGATCGCCCGCCGCGCGACCGGTCGCAACGCGGTCGTCGTCTTCGACCACGCCTACCACGGGCGCACGAACCTGACGATGGCGATGACGGCGAAGAACCTGCCCTACAAGGACGGCTTCGGTCCGTTCGCCGGTGACGTCTACCGGGTGCCGATGTCCTACCCGTACCGCGACGGCCTCTCCGGCGCCGACGCGGCTGCCCGCGCGATCGACGTGATCCACGCCCAGGTCGGCGAGGACCGGGTCGCGGCGATCATCATCGAGCCGATCCAGGGCGAGGGCGGCTTCGTCGTCCCGGCCCCGGGCTTCCTGCCGGCTCTGGCTGCCTACGCCCAGGAGCACGGCATCGTCTTCATCGCCGACGAGATCCAGTCCGGGTTCGTCCGCACGGGCGACTGGTTCGCCGTCGACCACGAGGGTGTCGTGCCCGACATGATCACCACCGCCAAGGGCATCGCCGGCGGTCTGCCGCTGTCCGCGGTCACCGGGCGAGCCGAGATCATGGACGCCGTCCACGCCGGTGGGCTGGGCGGCACCTACGGCGGCAACCCGGTCGCCTGCGCCGGCGCGCTCGGTGCGATCGAGGAGATGGAGACCCACGACCTCGCCGCCCGCGCCCGCGAGATCGGCGCCATCCTCACCTCACGTCTCGAGGCGATGCAGGTCGCTCACCCCGTGATCGGGGACATCCGTGGCCGCGGCGCCATGATCGCGATCGAGCTGACCAAGCCCGGCACCCTGGAGCCCGACGCCGCCCGGACCGGGGCCGTGGCGTCGTACTGCCACAAGAACGGCGTGATGGTGCTGACCGCCGGCACCTGGGGCAACGTCTTCCGCTTCCTGCCGCCGCTGTCGATCAGCGACGAGCTGCTCCACGAGGCGCTCGACGTGGTCGCGGAGGCGTTCACCGCCACCGCCTGACGCGGTTCGCCCGGTCAGCGGACCGGGTCGTCGCTCCCGGACAGCCGCTGGGCGAGCCAGATCGGGATGATCGAGACGATCACCAGGAACGCCGCGACCGCGTTGACGATCGGCGCCTGGTTGGGCCGGAACAGGTTCGCGAAGATCCAGATCGGGAGTGTCTGATCGGTCGCGCTGGCGGTGAAGGTGGTCACCACGATCTCGTCGAAGGACAGCGCGAAGGCGAGCAGCGCACCCGCGAGCAGCGCCGAGCGCATCAACGGGAACGTGACCAACCAGAAGGTCGTCCACCCGGACGCCCCCAGGTCCGCCGACGCCTCGGTCAGCGAGCCGGCGGTGCGCCGCAGCCGGGCCTGGACGTTGTTGAACACGGTGACGATGCAGAACGTCGCGTGCGCCACGGTGATCGTGAAGATGCTCAGGTGCAGCCCGAGCGTCGAGGTGAACATGGTGTTGAGCGCGATACCGGTGACCACACCGGGCAGGGCGATCGGCAGGATGATCAGCAGCGAGACCACGTTGCGACCGAAGAACTTCGTCCGCTGCAGACCCAACGCCGCCAGCGTGCCGAGGACGAGCGCGATCACGGTCGCCATCAGACCGACCTGGACCGAGACCCACAGCGCGTTCCGGGCTCCCTCGGAGTGGAAGGCCTTCTCCCACCACTCGGTGGTGAATCCCGTCGGGGGCCAGGCGAAGGTCTTGGAGGTGTTGAACGAGTTGAGCACCACCAGCGCCAGCGGCACGTAGATGAAGAGCAGGACCAGCCCGGTCGCGACCCCGTAGAAGGCCTTCGACCGAGGCGTGACCATCGCGTTCGCTGGGGTGGTCATAGGTTCTCCAAGGCGCCGGTGCGGCGGACCGCCCACAAGTAGACGAGCATGACGACGATCGGGATGAAGGAAAGCGCCGCGGCGAAGGGCAGGTCGTTGGCCGTCCCGAAGGACTGGTAGATCACGCCACCGAGCACCTGGGTCGGACCACCCACGATCTTGACCGCGACGTAGTCACCCAGCGTCAGCGAGAAGGTGAAGATCGAGCCTGCGACCAGCGCGGGGAAGACCGACGGCACGATCACCCGGCGGAAGGTGGTCGCCGGGGTCGCCCCCAGGTCGGCGGAGGCCTCGATCAGCGAGCTCGGGAGCCGCTGGAAGCCGGCGTACACCGGCAGGATCATGAACGGCAGCCAGAGGTAGGCCATCGTGATGACGAGCGCCGGCAGGCCGTACCCGATGTGGATGCCGATCGAGCTCAGCGGCCCGGACTCGGAGAACATCGCACGCCAGGCATACGCCTTGACCAGGTACGACGCCCACAGCGGCGTCAGGATCGCGATGACCAGGATCCGCTGCCACCGCGCACTGACCATCTTGGCCATGAAGAACGCGATCGGCAGGGCCAGCAGGCCGTCGATCAGGGTGACCACCGCGGCGATCGCGATCGTGCGGAACGCAATGGTGCGGTAGACCGGCTCGGTGAGGATCGTCTGGAAGTTCTCCAGCGTGAACTCTTTGATGACTTCCGGTGTGTACTCACCGACGGACCAGAACGCGGTGAGGAGCAGCACAGCCAGGGATCCGAGGTAGAAGACCCCGAGCCACAGCATCGGTGGGGTCAGGAACCCCACGGTGGACAGGGCCCCTCGGACCCCTGGCTTGCTACTCATCGTTCAGCGTTCTCCCACTCAGTTCTTGAGCTCAGCCCTTGAGCTCAGCCCTTGATCTCGGTCCAGGCCTTGGCCCACTCCGAGTACGGCACGCACGTCACGTCACGACCGTCGAGGCAGTCCGAGATCGGCGTGGTCCAGTACCAGACCTTCTTGGCGTAGGCCTCGTCGTTGGCGTGGAACGTGTCGCAGAACGTCGCGTCGTCGTACTTCGTCGCGACGGTGTCGCACGCCTTGGCGTTGGCCGGAGCCTCACCGAAGTAGTACGCCGACTCGGCGTTGCCGTCAGGCCCGCCGATGTAGTCGAGCCAGGCGTAGGCGCAGTTCGGGTGCTGCGACTTCGCGTTGACCATCCAGGTGTCCGACCAGCCGGTCGCACCCTCGGCCGGGACGGAGGCCTCGACGGGCTTCTTGTCGGCCTCGATCAGGTTGACGATGACCTGCCACGAGGTGCCGAGGACGTCGTCGCCCTTCTCGAAGGCCTGCTGCTGCGCGGCGTAGTCGCTCCAGTACTCCCCGACCACCTTGCGCTGGCCCTTGAGCAGCTCGACGGCGGCGTCGAACTGCTTCTGGTCCAGGGCGTAGGGGTTGGTGATCTTGAGGTCGGGCTCGGTCTGCATCAGCACCAGCGCCGCGTCGGCGATGTAGATCGGGCTGTCGTAGGCCGAGATCTTGCCGGCGTACGGCGAGCTCGGGTCGAACATGTCGGCCCAGCTGGTCGGCGCCGGCTTCACCACGTCGGGGTTGTAGGTGAGCAGGTTGGCGCCCCAGCCCTGCGGCATGCCGTACATCTGGCCGTCGACCGAGTTGTAGGCCGTGTCCTTCAGGAACGACTGGATGTCGGCGTAGTTCTTGAGCAGGTCGGTGTTGACCGGCTGGACGTAGCCGCCCGCGATCAGGCGGAGGGAGGCGTCACCCGAGGCCGAGACGACGTCGTACTCGTCGGTCTTCATCAGGTTGAGCGCCTCGTCGGAGGAGCCGAAGTACTTGACCGTGGCCTCGCAGCCGGTGGCCTTCTCGAAGGGGGTCACCCAGTCGTACTCCGGAGCGGTGCTGCCGTCCTCGGCGTAACCGGGCCAGGCGAGGATGTTGACCGCACCCTCCCCGTCCCCGAGCGACTTCACCATCGGGATGTCCGGGGCCTTGAAACCGCCGTCGGACGCGCTGTCCGAGTCCGAGCCGCCGCACGCGGACAGGGCGAGTGCCCCGACCGAGAGCAGCGCACCGGCCCGCAGGGCGAGTGACTTCTTCATCTCTTCTCCTTGATGTTGCGGTGGTTCGCAGGATGCGACGTGGGTGGGGCTCAGGACTGGCCGAGGACGACCAGGTCCTCCGGACGCCAGCTGACGGTCACGGCCGCGCCGCGCTCGGCGAGCGGAGCAAGGCCCTTGTTGGGTTCGGAGACGGTGACCGTGGTGCCGTCGCCGAGCGTGACGATGGTGTGCGTGGCCGCACCGAGGTAGACGACCTCGCTGATCACGCCCTTCGCGCTCTGGGACTCGGGGTCAGGAGTGCCGAGGTGCAGGCGCTCCGGTCGTACGGCGGCCTGGCCGGTGCGTCCGGTCAGGGTCGGGGGCAGCAGGTTGGTGGTGCCGACGAATCCGGCGACGAACGTGCTCGCCGGCTTCTCGTAGAGCTCGACCGGCGTGGCGATCTGCTCGATCCGACCGGCGTTGAAGACCGCGATCCGGTCGCTCATCGTCAACGCCTCCTCCTGGTCGTGGGTGACGAAGACGAAGGTGATCCCGACCTCGCGCTGGATCTCCTTGAGCTCGAGCTGCATCTCCCGGCGCAGCTTGAGGTCGAGCGCACCCAACGGTTCGTCGAGGAGCAGCACCGTCGGACGGTTGACCAGGGCGCGGGCCAGCGCGACCCGCTGGCGCTGACCTCCCGAGAGCTGGTGCGGCTTGCGGTCGCCGTACCCCTCGAGGCGGACCTGGGCGAGCGCGGCCCGGGCCCGCTCGGCACGCTCGGCCTTGGCGACCTTGGCCACCCGCAGGCCGTACTCGACGTTGCCCTGCACGGTGAGGTGCGGGAAGAGCGCGTAGTCCTGGAAGACGGTGTTGACGTCGCGCTGGTTCGCCGGGAGGCCGGTGACGTCCTCGCCGCCCAGCTCGATCGTTCCGCCCGTGGGCTGCTCGAAGCCCGCGATCAGGCGGAGGACGGTCGTCTTGCCCGAACCCGAGGGTCCGAGCATGGAGAAGAACTCCCCCTCGGCGACCTCCAGGTCCAGGTCGTCGACGGCCGTGACCTCGCCGTAGACACGCTGAAGACCGGTCAGTCGGATGGCCGCGCCCGTCATGTTCCCCACCTCGTCACCGCTGGTCTGTCGCCATCGGTCTGCAAATCATATGGTTTCAGATGTTAATTCGGGAGACGTTTCGTGTCAGCGAGTCGTTAAACCTGCGACCGTGGCCGTCCGAAGGGAGGTTCGATGACCACCAAGCAGCAGCCCAGCCCTGCTCGTGCCGCCGTCTTCGCACCCCTCGGCGACGCCGGTCGCGCCCGACTGGTCGAGCACCGGATCGCCGAGGCGATCCACTCCGGCCTGCTGGAGGACGGCGAGAAGCTCCCCACCGAGGCCGACCTCGCCCGTCAGCTCGGCGTCGCCCTGGTCACCGTCCGCGAGGCCCTCGACGCCCTGAGGCGCCGCTCCCTGATCACCACGGTCCGTGGCCGCAACGGCGGTAGCTTCGTCACCGCCGACGCCGACGTGGACCACCAGTCCGGGCGTCTCGCCACCCTCTCGCGGCTCGAGCTCCGAGACCGCGCCGCCCACCACCTCGTCGTGCTCACCGGCAGTGCCGAGCTCGCAGCCGAGCGGGTCGACCCGGGCGAGCTCGACTACGTGCACGCGATCCTCGCCGCGGCCGACGCCGCCGATCCCGACGACGTGGGTGCCTGGCAGCGTGCCGAGACCGAGCTCTACCTCGCCGTGGCAGCGCTCACCCAGTCGGTCCGGATCACCCGGGACGTGATCCGCCAGGAGGCCGACTTCGGCAGCCTGTTGCGCCTGACCCTCACCGACGACACGCATCGGGCCGCCACCCGGGAGCGTCTCCGGGAGCTGGTCACGGCGATCGAGGACGGCGACGCCACCGCCGCTCGCGCCGCCGTCCGGCTCCAGCTGAGAGAGGCCGTCGAACGTCTGGCCGACCTCCACGCGGCGGTGCGATGATGACGAACATGCATGGGGCCACGACCGACCTCAGCGCGGACGTCACTGCGACCGTCCGCGCGGTCGAGCGTCATTTCCACCGGATCTTCGACGAGCTCGCCCGCTGGCACGACTCGATCGCCGACGTCTTCGAGGCCGGGCCGGTCACGGCTGCGGTCGCCTCGGCCGCCATCCTCACCCAGGCGCTCGCCTTCCTCGACGGACCGAACAACGTCGTCGGCGGCGGCTTCGTCGCCGCGCGCGGCGCGCTCGTGGATCGTCCGCTCTACCTGGCCTGGTGGCAGGGCGAGGAACGCTCGCTCCTGGCCGAGCCGTCGGTCCCGCCGACCGAGGTGTTCGACTACACCCGGCGGCCGTGGTTCAGCGTCCCGGAGCAGACCGGCCGCCGGCACCTCACCGGACCGTACGTCGACTTCGTCTGCACCGACGACTACACCGTCACCGCCACCGCCCCGGTGATCGTGAACGGCACGATGGTCGGCGTCGTCGGCGCCGACACCCTGGTCGAGACGCTCGAGGGCGAGCTCCTCGCCGGGCTGCGCGAGTCCGGCGCCACGCTGGTCAACGAGTACGGCCGTGCCGTGGTCTCCTCCGACCCCCACGTCGGCCCCGGTGACCGGATCGAGCTCGCCGGCGCTCGCGTCGAGTGCCGCGACCTCCCCCTCGCCGTCGTCCTGCCGTAGTTCTTCGCCGAGATGGCCGGTATTGCCCTCCGAGATGGCCGGTCAGCCGATGTAGGACATCACGTGCTTGATCCGGGTGTAGTCCTCGAGGCCGTAGACGGAGAGGTCCTTGCCGTAGCCGGAGTGCTTGAACCCGCCGTGCGGCATCTCGGAGACGAACGGGATGTGGGTGTTGATCCACACCACGCCGAAGTCGAGCCGCTTGGAGACCCGCATCGCGGTGCCGTGGTCCTTGGTCCAGATCGACGAGCCGAGACCGTACTTCACACCGTTGGCGAACCGCAGCGCCTCGGCCTCGTCGGTGAACTTCTGCGCGGTGATGATCGGACCGAAGATCTCGGCCTGGACCTGCTCGTCGTCCTGGCGCAGGTGGGACAGCACGGTCGGCTCGTAGAACCAGCCGCCCTCGCCACCCTCGACGACCGCGAGCTTCCCACCGGTGGCGACGGAGGCGTGGTCGGGCAGACGGTCCACGACACCCGCCACCCGCGCGAGCTGGTCAGGGTTGTTGAGCGCCCCGAAGAACGTCGACTCGTCGAACGGCAACCCGGTGCGCAGCTTCCCGACGGCCTCGGCGAGCGCGGCGACGAAC
This sequence comes from Nocardioides sp. JCM 18999, assembly GCF_055391175.1. Lineage (NCBI taxonomy): Bacteria > Bacillati > Actinomycetota > Actinomycetes > Propionibacteriales > Nocardioidaceae > Nocardioides > Nocardioides sp. JCM 18999. The sequence goes on along the minus strand of NZ_AP043887.1, from coordinate 843,578 downwards.
TCGTCGTGGATCCCTTCCTGGGCGAGCACGCGCGTGGCCGCCGTACAGTCCTGGCCGCCGTTGAAGAGACCGGCCTCGGCGATCGCAGTGGCCGCAGCCTCGATGTCGGCGTCGTTGAACACGATGACCGGGGCCTTGCCGCCGAGCTCGAGGTGGACCTTCTTGACGTCGTCGGCCGCAGCCTTGGCGACCTCGATCCCGGCGCGCACCGAGCCGGTGATGGCGATCATCTGCGGCGTCGGGTGGGTGACCATCGCGCGGCCGGTGTCGCGGGTGCCGCTGATGACGTTGAGCACGCCCGGCGGCAGGAACTCCTGGGCGATCTCAGCCAGCAGCAGACTGGCCGCCGGGGTGGTGTCGCTCGGCTTGAGCACGATCGTGTTGCCCGCAGCCAGGGCCGGGCCGATCTTCCACGACATCATGTTGAGCGGGTAGTTCCACGGCGCGACCTGACCGATCACACCGATCGGCTCGCGCCGGATGATCGAGGTGTGGTCGGCGAGGTACTCCCCCGCCGAACGCCCCTCCAACGTGCGAGCCGCGCCCGCGAAGAAGCGGATGTGGTCGATCGTGGCCGGCATCTCCTCGCTGGTGGTCAGGGAGTAGGGCTTCCCGGTGTCGCGCACCTCGAGCCGGACCAGCTCATCGGCCCGCTCCTCCATCGCGGAGGCGAGCTTGAGCAGCCGCTCCGAGCGCTCGCGCGGCGTGGTCTCGCCCCAGGTCTCGAACGCCTTCTCGGCGGCCCGGTAGGCACGGTCGACGTCGACCTCGCTCGACAGGGGCGCCTGGGCGTAGACCTCGCCCGTCGAGGGGTCGAAGACGTCGTACGTCGCCCCGTCGGCCGCGTCGACGAGCTCGCCGTCGATGACGTTCTTGAAGCTGATCTGCGTGGTGTCCATGGTGCGTGGTGATCCTTCGTCGTTGGCGAATCAGAGGGGCGAATCAGAGGCTGAAGACCTGGGTCCCGGCGACCCAGGTGGAGGTGACGGTGGTGCGTGCGATCTCGCTCGCATCGGCAGCGAACGGGTCACGGTCGTGCGCCACCAGGTCGGCGGTGTGACCGACGGCGATCACACCGGCCCCGCCCCGCTGGTCGCGATGGTTGATCCAGGCACTTCCCGAGGTGTACGCCGCCAGGGCGACCTCCAGGCTCAGTGCCTGTTCGGGGTTGAGCGGCTCGCCGCCGTACTCGGGATCGGTGCGGTTGACCGCGACGTGCAGCGCCTGCCACGGATCGGGGGTGCTGACGGGCCAGTCGCTCCCTGAGACCATCCGAGCGCCGCCGGCGATCATCGAGGCGAACGGGTACTGCCACGCCGCTCGCTCGGGGCCGACCTGGGGCAGCGTCAGGTCGACCATCTGGTCGTCGAGGCACGCCCACAGGGTCTGCGCGTTGACAGCGACGCCGAGCGGGCCGAACCGCTCCTGGTCCGACGGTCGGACGAACTGCAGGTGCGCCAGGTGGTGGCGGAGGTCTCGGGCGTCGGGTCCGACCGCCTCGAGCGCGTCGAGGGCCTCGGCGACCGCGCTGTCGCCGATGGCGTGGATGTGGAGCTGGAAGCCGGCCTCGGCGAGCAGAGGCGCTGCGGTCTTGAGCACGCCCGGATCGACGAAGGAATGACCTGTGTTCTGCGTCGCGTGACCGCAGCGGTCGAGGTAGGGCGTGCTCATCGACGCGGTGCCGTTCTCCGCCACACCGTCCTGCATCACCTTGATGCTCGTGGCCCGGAAACGACCGTGGCTGTAGGCCTCGCGCAGCGCGATCAGATCGGAGACCTGCTCGGTCCCCCGCTCGCGGTCCCACCACAGCGCGCCGACGACCTCAGCGATCAAGGCACCGGAGCGGGCGGCGGCGAGGTACGTCGGCCCCGGGTTCGTCATCCCCGCGTACTCCCCGATGATGGCGTCCTGCCAGCCGGTCACTCCGACGGAGAAGAGATAGCGCTGAGCCTCCTCCAACCCGGCGAGCAGCTCCTCCGCGGTGGCCGCCGGCACGTGCTCGCCGACCAGCGCCATCGCTCCCTCGTGCAACGTGCCGGTCGGCGCACCCTGCTCGTCCCGCTCCAGATAGCCGTCGCTCGGGTCGGGGGTAGCAGCGCAGATCCCGGCCAGCTCGAGGGCACAGGAGTTGGCCCAGGCGCCGTGGTGGTCGCGGTTGACCAGGAAGACCGGCCGGTCGGGGACGATCGCATCCAGGTCGCTCGCGAGCGGCGTGCCGCCGGGGAAGCAGGCCATCGCCCAGCCCCCGCCCAGGATCCAGGGCAGGTCCGGGTTGGCGTCGGCGTACGCCGTGATCGCGGTGAGGTAGTCGTCTCGGTCATAGAGGTGGGACAGATCGCAGCGGAGCCGCTCCACGCCTCCTTGGACCGCGTGGATGTGGGCGTCGGTGAACCCCGGGGTGAGCAGTCCGCCGGCCAGGTCGACGACCTCGTCGGCACTGGGCAGTTCCTCGCCGTGGCCGACCAGCGCCGTGATCCGACCGTCCTGGGCGAGTACTCCGGCGAGGTCGTCGCGATACCGGACGCCGTCGAAGACCGGGCCGTTCACCCAGAGGGTCGAAGTCATGGACACATCCAACAGTGTGACCCATGACTTCGCATCAGCACCGTGTTACGCCCGCGTCACAACTGATTTCGTCGTCCTAAGAACCGCCACCTCCGATTTTCGTTGTTCTGTCGTACAGTGGCGGCATGGCTCTCGATCCGTCGAACTACGACCAGATGCAGCGCGCCGCCAAGGACCACCTCTGGATGCACTTCACCCGGCACTCCAGCTATGCGTCGGGCGACGTCCCCATCATCGTGAAGGGTGAGGGTGCCTACATCTGGGACTCGAAGGGCAAGAAGGTCCTCGACGGCCTGGCCGGCCTCTTCGTCAACCAGGTCGGGCACGGCCGCACCGAGCTCGCCGAGGCTGCCTCGAAGCAGATGAACGAGCTCGCCTTCCACCCGCTGTGGTCCTACGCGCACCCCAAGGCGATCGAGCTGGCCGACCGGCTGGCCGGCGCTGCCCCCGGTGACCTCAACCGCGTCTTCTTCACCACCGGCGGCGGTGAGGCTGTGGAGTCGGCGTGGAAGCTGGCCAAGAACTACTTCAAGCTCACCGGCAGGCCCGGCAAGCACAAGGTGATCAGCCGCGCGATCGCCTATCACGGCACCACCCAGGGCGCGCTGTCGATCACCGGCATCCCGGCGCTCAAGGCGCCGTTCGAGCCGCTGGTGCCCTCGACCTTCCGCGTGCCGAACACCAACGTCTACCGCGCGGACGAGATCACCTCCGGTCTGCTCGACGGATCCGACCCGGAACGCTTCGGCCGCTGGGCCGCGGACCAGATCGAGATCGCGATCCTCAACGAGGGCCCCGACACGGTCGCCGCGGTCTTCCTCGAGCCGGTGCAGAACGCGGGCGGCTGCTTCCCGCCGCCGGCCGGCTACTGGCAGCGGGTCCGCGAGATCTGCGACCAGTACGACGTCCTGCTCGTCTCCGACGAGGTGATCTGCGCCTACGGACGCCTCGGCACCATGTTCGGCGGGCAGAAGTTCGACTACGTACCTGACATCGTCACCTCGGCCAAGGGACTCACCTCCGGTTACGCCCCGCTCGGCGCGATGATCGCCTCCGACCGGCTGATGGAGCCCTTCCTGGAGGAGGGGAACACCTTCTACCACGGCTACACGTTCGGCGGTCACCCCGTGAGCTGCGCCGTCGCGCTGGCCAACCTGGACCTCTTCGAGTCCGACGACCTGCTCGGCAACGTGCAGCGCAACGAGGCCGCCTTCCTCGCCACGCTGTCGAAGCTGAAGGACCTCCCGATCGTCGGCGACGTCCGCGGGTCCGGGTACTTCTACGGGATCGAGCTGGTCAAGGACAAGGCGACCAAGGAGTCCTTCTCCGACGAGGACTGCGAGCGCATCCTCTACGGCTACGTCTCCAAGGCGCTGTGGGACGAGGGGCTCTACTGCCGTGCCGACGACCGCGGCGACCCGGTCATCCAGCTCTCCCCGCCGCTGATCATCGGCCAGCCCGAGTTCGACGAGATCGAGCAGATCATCCGCCGCGTCCTCGACAAGGCCTCCGGCATGCTCTGACGGAGAACCGGGGAAGGGTGAGCAGGCAGAAGTTTTCACCTGCCACCCGGTGAACAGGCAGAAGTTTTCAGTCGAATGCCGCGGACCGCACCGCTGACGGTGCACAGGTCCGCGGCATTCGGGTTTCCTCCACAGGTCGGCGCACCTTCGCCTCGTTCGACGGCGCCGGAGTGTGGCATCGGCCCATGCCCATTCCCCTGCTCGACCGCCTCCTGAACCTCCCATCAGCCGACCCCTTCACCCGTCAGCAAGCTGCGGAGTCGGGCGTCTCCGACACCCACCTGCATCGGTTGGTCGACGCCGGCCGGCTTCGCAGGATGATGCACGGCATCTACGTCGCCAGCGACGTGCCGGATTCCATCGAGCTGCGCTGCCGCGGCCTGGCCATCGGTCTGCCACCGGACGCCTTCATCTGCGACCGGACCGCCGCCTGGCTCTACCGCGGCGAGGGCTCACTCGGCCCCCAGGAACATCTGTCCGTGCCTGAGATCTCCTACTTCCGGCCCAGCATGCGACGTCGCACCCGCGGGATTCCCGCTCGAAGCGGCGAGCGGGCCGTCATCCCGGAGGACCTGCGCGAGCTCCACGGCCTCCGGATCACCACCGAACTTCGGACCGCCCTCGACCTTGGCCGCCTTCAACCCACTCGAGACCTCCGCCTGTGGGGCATGGACAACATGCTGAACTCTGGCGCCTTCACCCACGATGAGCTGCTCGCCGAGGTCCCCCGGTTCCGGGGCGAGCGTGGCGTGATCGGGCTGCGAGCGTTGGCTCCACTCGCGCGCATCGGCTCCCAATCGTTCGGCGAGTCATCGCTGAGGGGGCGTTGGTACGACGCCGGCCTCGGCGAACCGATCCTTCAGTTCGAGGTCGTGCTCGCCGACGGGACGACGTACTTCCTCGATCTGGCGGACGAGGACCTTCGCCTCGCAGCGGAGTACGACGGCGAAGAGTGGCACAGCACTCCCGACCAGCAGCAGCACGACACCGGGCGTCGGCAGCGAATGCAGGACGAGGCTGGGTGGATGTTCGAGGTCATGACCAAGGAGAACGTCTTCGGACAGCGTCAGGACGCTGAAACACGGCTACGAAGCGCCGCACGCACAGCCCGTGCGACCCTCGGCGAGCGTCTCTGGCACCTCTGAACCTCAAGGTGGCGCAAACTTCTGCCTGCTCACGCGTTCCCAGGTGAAAACTTCCGCCTGCTCACCCTGTTTCCTCCTGCTTAGGAGTCGAAGCCGAAGCCCATCCGGTCCATCGTCTTGAGGAACAGGTTGCGGCGCCCGGCGTTGCGGTCGGCGGCCTCGAGCGAGGCGGTCATCGCCTTGATCCCGAGGTAGCGGAACGGCTCGGGCGGGAAGGGCAGGGGCTTGGAGCGGACCATCTCCAAGGCGGTCCGCTCGGTCTCCTCCCCCGCGAGCTTGTCCAGCATCACCTGAGCGCCGAAGCGGGTCGCGGCCACGCCGAGGCCGGTGTAACCGACGGCGTAGGCGACCCGGTGGTCGTAGGCGGTGCCGAAGAACGCCGAGAAGCGGGTGCAGGTGTCGATCACCCCGGCCCAGCGGTGCGTGAACGACAGCCCCTCGAGCTGCGGGAACGTCTCGAAGAACTGCTCGGCGAGCAGCCCGTGCGTGCGACCGGCGGTCTCGAACGCCGGCGAGATCTTCGAGCCGTAGCGGTAGACGGCGTCGTACCCACCCCAGAGGATCCGGTTGTCCCGGGTCAGCCGGTAGTAGTGGAACAGGTTGGCCGAGTCCCCGATCCCCTCGCGCCCGGACCAGCCGATCGAGGCCAGCTGCGCGGGCGAGAGCGGCTCGGTCATCAGCACGTAGTCGTAGACCGGCACCGTCATCAGCCGCAGCCGGCGCAGCAGCGGCCGGAACGCGTTGGTGGCGAGCGCGACCCGGCCGGCACGCACCAGTCCGAGATCGGTGGTGACCCGCAGGCCGGCGCCGTCGCGGCCGAGCCCGGTCACCGGAGTGCCCTCATGGATCTCGACCCCCGCCGCCAGGCAGGCCTCACGCAGGCCCCAGGCCAAGCGCGCCGGTTCGACGAGTGCGGTCTCGTCGGGCAGCGCCACAGCCCCGAGGTACGTCGGCGAGTCGACCCGACCACGCACGGCCGCGGCGTCCAGGACCTCGTGGCGGACCCCGTGCTCGGCCAGGCTCGCGGCGTACTCGTGCAGCTCCTCCACGTGGTGCGGCTGGGTGGCGACGGCGAGCTCGCCCGAGCGCCGCCAGTCGCAGTCGATCCCGAGCCGATCGATCGTCTCGCCGATCTCGGTCAGGTTCTGGGCACCGAGCCGGTCCAGCACGTCGAGCTCGGAGGGCCACCGTTCCAACCCGTTGCCGAAGCCGTGGGTGAGGCTGGCCGAGGCGAAGCCCCCGTTGCGACCACTGGCCTGATCGCCGCAGCGGCCGGCCTCGAGCAGCACCACCGACCAGTCGGGGAACCGTTCCCGGGCGAGCAGCGCTGTCCACAGGCCGGTGTAGCCGCCGCCGACGACGACCAGGTCGGCCCGTGCCTCCCCGAGCAACGGCGCCAGCGGTGCGGGTCGCGCAGGATCATCGAGCCAGGCCGCGAGCGGCTCGGCATGGTTGAGCGAGGCGTGCATCAGCCGGCGAGCGCCTTCGCCCGACGCCGGGAGCCGAACTCTCCGCTGAGCACCACCAGCAGGGCGAGCAGGAACATCACGGTGCCGATCACGTTGACCTGCATCGGCACACCCCGCTGAGCAGCACCCCAGACGAACATCGGGAACGTGACGGTCTGACCCGCATTGAGGTTCGTGATGATGAAGTCGTCGAAGGAGAGGCTGAAGGCGAGCAGCGCGGCCCCCAGGATGCCCGGGAAGACCAGCGGGAACGTGACCTTCCAGAACGCCTGCGACTCGGTGGCGTAGAGGTCCATCGCCGCCTGCTCCAGGTTGTCGTCCAACCCGGCCAGTCTGGACTTCACCGTCACCACGACGAAGGAGAGGCAGAACATGATGTGGGCGACCAGGATCGTCCAGAAGCCGAGTCGACCTCCGAGCCCGCTCGCGACGAAGAGCGCGAGCAGCGAGGAGCCCATCACGATCTCGGGCGAGGCCATCGGCAGGAAGAGCACGGTGTTCATCGCGCTCCGCCCGACGAACCGGTGCCGGACGAGCGCGAAGGCTCCCAGCGTCCCGATGATCGTGGAGAACAGCGTCGCCAGCAGACCGATCTCGATGCTCTTGAGCACCGACTGGCACATCCCGTCGGGGGCACACGGGTGGAGCCAGTTGTCCAGGGTGAAGGACTGGAAGCTGTAGAGGTTGCGCGCCTTGCTGCTGTCGTTGAACGACATCAGGGCCACGACCATGTTCGGGATGTACATGTAGACCAGGACCAGGATGCCCAGGGTCATCACCAGGTGGTCGGTGATCCACCGACCCAGGCGGGAGAGGGGGTTCACAGCAGTTCCTCCGTCCCTGCCTTGCGGATGTAGAAGATCACCATCGTGACGATGATCGCCATCAGGATCACCGAGAGCGCGCCCGCGGCGGCGTAGTCGCCGATCGAGGTGAACAGCTCCTGGATCCGGTTGCCCACCATCGACTGGTTGGGGCTGCCGAGCAGCTCGGCGTTGATGTAGTCGCCGGCCGCCGGGATGAAGGTGAGCAGCGTGCCACCCACGACGCCAGGCAGCGACAGCGGCCAGGTCACCTTGAAGAAGGCCCTCGCCGGCGACGCGTAGAGGTCGCCGGCCGCCTCGATCAGGCGACCGTCGATCTTTTCCAGCGAGGCGTAGAGCGGCAGCACCATGAAGGGCAGGAAGTTGTACGTCAGACCGGCGATGACCGCGACCGGGGTGGCGAGCAGGTGGCCGTCGTCGCCCAGGATGTGCACGGTCTGGAGGAAGTCCACGACCCAGCCGTTGTCACCGAGGATCAGCTTCCACGACAGCGTGCGCAGCAGGAAGCTGGTGAAGAACGGTGCGACCACGAGCACCAGCATCAGGTTCTTCCAGCGTCCGGCCTTGAACGCGATCGCGTAGGCGAGCACGTAGCCGAGCACGAGACAGAAGAAGGTCGCCAGGCCGGCGTACCAGAGCGAGCGGAGCAGCGGCCGCCAGTACTCGCGCAGCGCGTCGGGGTAGTTCTGCCAGTGGAAGGTGACGTCGTACCCGGTGAGCACCGACCCGTTCGGGTCGAAGAGCGAGCTCGCCACCAGGGAGTAGAACGGGATGATGAAGAAGACGCCCAGCCACAGCACCACCGGCAGGATCAGCCAGTAGCCGGTCAGGCTGCGCCGCGGACGCGTGGCGCCGGTCGGCGCCGGCGGCGGTGGCAGCTCCGCGTCGGAACGCTCGGGGGTCTGGGCGACCATCACTGCTCCTCGAGGCCCGCAGCGGCGTCCTGGGCGGCGTCGAGCAGGAAGGCGAACTCGGGCCGCCAGGAGACGTCGACCTTGGTGCCCGGCGCCATCACGCCGCGCACCCCGGTGTTCTGCTCGAAGGCGAGCAGCTCCTGGCCCCACGGCATCCGGACGACGTACTGCGTCGAGACACCGATGAAGCTCGAGTCGAGGATCACGGCGCCGGTCATGTGGTTGCCGGGCGCGTCGATCTGTTCACCCTCCGGGGCGATCAGCACCTTCTCGGGACGGATCCCCACCCACCCCTTCGTGCCGGCCTGGTTGTCGGTGTGGGCCCGGTCGATCGGGATCGAGACCACGGTGCCGTTCATGTCGACCTTCACCTGGTCACCCTCGACACCGACCACGGTGCCGCCGATCAGGTTGGACTGCCCGAGGAAGTTCGCGACGAACGTGGTGGCCGGGTTCTCGTACAGCTCGGTCGGGCCACCCAGCTGCTCGATCACGCCGCCGTTCATCACCGCGATGGTGTCGGCCATGGTCATGGCCTCCTCCTGGTCGTGGGTGACGTGCACGAACGTGAGACCGACCTCGGTCTGGATCCGCTTCAGCTCCAGCTGCATGCCGCGACGCAGCTTGAGGTCGAGCGCACCCAGCGGCTCGTCGAGCAGGAGCACCTCGGGCCGGTTGATCAGCGCGCGGGCCAGCGCGACACGCTGCTGCTGGCCGCCGGAGAGCTGGGTCGGCTTCTTCGCCGCCTGCGGAGTCAGCTCGGTCAGCTCGAGGATCTCGGCGACCGGGCCCTTGACGTCCTTGACCCCACGACGACGCAGCCCGAAGGCGACGTTCTCCGCGATCGTGAGGTGCGGGAAAAGCGCGTAGTTCTGGAAGACGGTGTTGACCGGCCGGCGGTAGGGCTTCTCGTGGGTGATCTCCTGATCCCCGATCGTGATCGTCCCTTTCGACACCGTCTCGAGGCCGGCGACCATCCGCAGCGTGGTGGTCTTGCCGCACCCCGACGGCCCCAGCAGGGCGAAGAAGCTGCCCTGCGGGATCACCAGATCGAGGTCCTGGACGGCGACGAAGCCGTTCGGGTACTCCTTGCGCAGCCCGGTCAGGCGCAGGTCGCGCGAGCCGCTCGGCACGGAATCAGCCGCTCTTGACATCGTCGAACTCTCTTTCGTACGTCCGCATGGTGGCCTCGTCGAGCGCCATGAAACTGTGCGTGGACTTGAGGTAGTCCTCGCTGGGGAAGATGAGCGGGTTGTCGACCAGGGTCGGGTCGATCTTCTCCATGGCCTTCTGCGCCCCGTCGACGGGACAGACGTACCAGACGTAGGCGGCGAGCTTCGCCGCGACCTCGGGCTGGTAGTAGTAGTCGATCCACTTCTCGGCGTTGGCCTGGTGAGTGGCGAGGTTGGGGATGATCATGTTGTCCGACCAGATCATCATGCCCTCGTCCGGCTTGAGGAAGACGATGTTCTCGTCCTCGGCCGCGGCGACGTCACCGGACCACGCGACGCAGGCCGCGATGTTCCCGGCGGCCAGGTCGTTGATGTACTCGTTGCCGGTGAAGGCGCGGATCTGGCCCTTCTTGCGGGCGTCGTCGACCTTGCTGATCGCGGCGTCCCAGTCAGCGGTGGTGAAGTTGCTCGGGTCCTTGCCCTCGGAGAGCAGCATCAGGCCCATCGTGTCGCGCATCTCGGTCAGCATCGTGACCTTGCCCTTGAGGTCGGGGCGGGTGAGGAGCTCCTCCATCGTCCGCACCTCGGGCACCAGGCTCTTGTTGTAGGCGATGCCGCTGAAACCGCTCTGCCACGGGGCCGAGTACTCGCGCTTCGGGTCCCAGCCCACACCCTGGAGCGAGGAGATCAGGTTCTTGTCCAGGTTGGGGACGTTGGCCTTGTCGAACTTCTGGATCCAGCCCATCTGGATCATCCGCGCGGCCATCCAGTCCGTCAGCATGAACATGTCACGCTTCGTCGGCTCGCACCCGCCGAGCTGGTTCTTCACCTTGGCGAAGAACTCGTTGTTGTCGTTGACGTCGGCGGTGTAGCTGACCTCGATGCCGGTCTGCTCCTGGAAGACGGTCAACGTCGACTGGTAGTCGCCGTCGTCCTCGTCGATGTACGCCGGCCAGTTCGAGATGATCAGCTTCTTCTCGGTCGCCGACAGGTCCTTGGCGAAGCACTGCGTCGGGTCCTGCTTCAGGTCCGGTGTCCCGAACCGCGGCAGCACCGCCAGGCTCGCCAGCCCGAACGCCCCGATGCCGGCACCCTTCAACACCCCACGGCGGCTGAGGCCAGGTCCAGCCACGACGCACCCCCTCATCCACACCGGCCATCCGCCGGATGCTGGGATCGTGGCACGAATTCCTGGGCCAGGACAAGGGAATCCGTGGCCTAGAAACACGATTGCAACGAACTACGTCGTGGAACATGTTCCAAACAATGGAAACCATCGTCCACAATGGCGGACATGAATCGGGAGCGAAACAAGCCTGCGCCGGCGCTCGACGAGGTCAGCAAGGCGATCATCGAGCAGCTCCAGGCTGATGGTCGCCGATCGTATGCGGCCATCGGCAAGGTCGTGGGGCTCTCCGAGGCCGCCGTACGACAGCGCGTGCAGCGGCTCACCGACTCGGGCGTGATGCAGGTCGTCGCCGTCACCGACCCGCTCCAGCTCGGCTTCGCCCGGCAGGCGATGGTCGGGGTCAAGGTGACGGGGCCGCTCGAGCCGGTCGCCGACGAGCTGGCGCTGCTTCCCCAGGTCGACTACGTGGTGATCACCGCCGGCCCGTACGACATCCTGATCGAGGTCGTCTGCGAGTCCGACTCGGACCTGCTCGACCTGATCTCCTCGCACGTGCGCACCATCCCCGGGGTGGTCAGCACCGAGACGTTCATGTACCTGCGGCTGCACACGCAGTCGTACAACTGGGGCGTCCGCTGATGGAGTACGACGGGCTCTCCCTGTGGCACGCCACGGCCGGCGAGCCGCTCACGCCTCGTCCACCGCTGCACGAGGACCTCGTCGCCGACGTCTGCATCGTCGGCGCGGGATTCACCGGCCTCTGGACCGCCTACTACCTGGCGCAGGCGCGCCCCGATCTGCGGATCGTCGTCCTGGAGCGGGAGATCGCCGGGTTCGGTGCTTCCGGCCGCAACGGCGGCTGGGCCTCGGCGCTGTTCCCGAAGGGGCTCGACGCGCTGGCGGAGATGGGGACCCGCGAGTCGGCCCTCGCGCTGGACCGGGCCATGCGCCACAGCGTCGACGAGGTCATCCACGCCGCCGCCGCGGCGGGCATCGACGCCGACATCGCCAAGGGCGGCACGATCGTGCTGGCCCGCAGTGCGCCCCAGTGGGAGCGCGCACGCACCGAGGTCGAGCATGCGCGCAGCTGGGGGTTGGGCGAGCAGACCATCAGCCTGCTGGACGAGGCCCAGGCCCGCGCGCGGCTCAACGCCACCGGCACCCTCGGCGGCACCTTCACCCCTGACTGTGCCGCGATCCACCCGGCGAGGCTGGTGCGCGGGCTGGCCCGCGCCGTCGAGGAGCTCGGGGTGCGGATCTTCGAACGCACCCCCGTGTCCACGATCGACGACCACCTCGCCCGCACGCCGTCCGGGAGCGTCACCGCGGACGTCGTCGTGCGGGCCACCGAGGGGTACACCGGCTCGCTGGCCGGCTTCGAGCGCGACCTGATCCCGGTCTACTCGCTCATCATCGCCACCGAGCCGCTCCCGACCACGGTCTGGGACGAGATCGGCCTGGCCGAGCGGGAGACGTTCAGCGACTTCCGCAACCTGATCATCTACGGCCAGCGCAGCGCCGACGGCCGGCTGGTCTTCGGCGGTCGCGGGGCGCCGTACCACTTCAACTCCCGCATCACCGCAGCCAACGACCGCGACGAGCGGGTCTTCGCCTCGCTCTACGCCACCCTGATCGAGATGTTCCCGGTGCTGCGCGGCACCCGGGTGACGCACTCGTGGGGCGGCGCGCTCGGGATCCCCCGGGACTGGTGCGCCTCCGTCGGGCTGGACCGGCGCACCGGGGTCGCGTGGGCGGGCGGGTACGTCGGCGACGGCGTGACGACGACCAACCTCGCCGGTCGCACCCTGCGCGACCTGATCCTCGACGAGGACACGTCGCTCACCACGCTGCCGTGGGTCAACCACCGCTCCCCGCGCTGGGAGCCCGAGCCGTTCCGCTGGCTCGGGGTCAACGCCGGCCTGCGGGCGATGACGTTCGCCGACGCCGAGGAGTCCGCCACCCGGCGACCGTCGATCACGGCGCGACTGATGGCGCCCTTCCTCGGGGGCCACTGACCCGACTGAATATTCGGTTGCACCGCATCCGCGGCCCGACCGAGACTGGTCCACGACCGCTGTTCCTGTGATCCGAGAGGAGGCACGACCCATGACGACTGTCCTTGTCGGCATGTCCGCCCGCCGTACCTCTCACCTTCACCGGAGTATTCGTGTCTACCTCAGACTTCTCGCTTGACCCACGCTTCACCTTCGACTTCATCGCTCTCGACCCCGACGACGACCTGCGCCACGACGCCGGCAGCCGCTGGACCACCTGGCTGAGCGTCGAGCCGCTCAGCCGCGGCCCGGAACCCCGCCCCGACTGGGTGGTGACCTCCCAGGCCGCGATCGACACCGAGCTCGGCATCCTCAAGACGGGCAAGGAGGCCGACGCCTTCCTGATCCACCGCGGTGTGCCCGACTCCGAGGAGCTGGGCGAGTCCATCGTCATGGTGGCCAAGCGCTACCGCGGCGACGAGCACCGCACCTTCCACCGCTCCTCGACCTACACCGAGGGCCGTCGGACCCGGAACACGCGTGACATGCGCGCCCTGGCCGGCAACAGCGTCTACGGCCGCTCGGTCGCGGCCGGACAGTGGGCCCGCGCCGAGTGGGAGGCGTTGGTGCGCTGCTACGAGATCGGGCTCCCGGTCCCCTACCCCGTCCAGATCGACGGCACCGAGATCCTGATGGAGTGGATCGCCGTCGACGGGGAGACCGCACCCCGGCTCGCGCAGACCCGGCCCGACGCCGACCTGCTCGCGCACTACTACGAGCAGACCCGCGAGGTGCTGCTGATGCTGACCGAGCAGGGCCTCGTGCACGGCGACCTGTCGCCGTACAACGTGCTCGCTGCCGGAGAATGGCTGGCCGTGATCGACCTGCCGCAGATGGTCGACCTGGTCGCCAACCCCGCCGGGGCCGACTTCCTGCTGCGCGACTGCACCAACATGTGTCGCTGGTTCGCCGCTCGCGGACTGCCGGCCGACGAGCACGCCCTGTTCGGTGAGCTGATGTCGGTGGCCTTCTAGGTCCGGGTCACCCTCCGACGCCCTAGGGTTCGGAGGGTGACCCGACGCCATGTGCGGGCTCGGCCGACGCCGATCGCCCCGCCGGAGCCGCACTGCCCGGTCGACATCGACCGCACCCGCCTCTACTCACCCTCCGAGCTCTACGGCACCGGCTCGTACGCCGCCTCCGTGGATGCGCGCGCCTACGCCTGGTCGCGCGAGCCACGCGACCACCACCGCGCCCGGCAGCGAGCGCTGCACGACTTCGCGATCGACGAGGCGCTGGACGCCTGGATCGCGGGGCGTCACATCGTCGGGGTGATGGGCGGCCACTCGGCGGTGCGAGGCAGCGCCGACTACGTCGCTGCCGCTCGACTGGGTCACCGGCTCGCCCAGGGGCGCACCGTCGCCACCGGCGGTGGGCCGGGAGCGATGGAGGCCGCCAACCTCGGCGCCTGGTCGGCCCACCAGGAGTTGACCGAGGTCGAGGCCGCGATCGCCGAGCTGGCCGAGGTGCCCCGGTTCATCCCGTCCATCGAGGACTGGGCGCGGCCCGCGCTCCGCCTCCGTGAACGGGCGTTGGTCGATCGGCCGGCCGAGCAGAGCACCTCGCTGGGGATCCCCACCTGGTACTACGGGCACGAGCCGCCCAACGTCTTCTGCGACGCGGTGGCGAAGTACTTCCGCAACGCGGGCCGCGAGGCGATCCTGCTCTCCATCTGCGACGCCGGGATCGTCTTCCTCCCGGGTGCTGCCGGCACGGTGCAGGAGATCTTCCAGGACGCGTGCGAGAACTACTACGCGGCTCCCGGCATGGTCGCGCCGATGGTGCTGGTCGGCGAGGAGTACTGGACCAGCACGCTGCCGGCCTGGCCGCTGCTGCACACGATGGCCACCGAGCGCGGGTTCGCCGACCGGGTGTTCCTGGTCGACGACGTCGAGGACGCCGCGCAGGTGTTGGAGTCGCTGACCGGCTGAGCTCAGGCCGCGGTGCGGCGAGCCGGCCGGCCGGCGCGTTCCGCGATCACGTCGCGGTAGTGCTCGAGCAGCAAGCCGTTGATGGCGGTCCAGGACCGGCCCTCGACCTGGGTCCGTCCGCAGCGACCCATCCGGCGGGCGAGCCGAGGGTTCTGGTGCAGCGCGTCGACGAAGCGGGCGAGGTCGCTCGCGGACCCCGGCTCGTAGAGGAAGCCGGACTTGAGATCGTCGACCACGTCGATCGGTCCGCCCTGACGGGGGGCGACCACCGGCACGCTGCTCGCGAGCGCTTCCTGGGCCGACTGGCAGAACGTCTCCGACCGGCCGGTGTGCACGAAGACGTCGAGCGACGCGTACGCGGCGGCGAGCTCCTCGCCATGCAGCAGCCCGAGGAACTGGGCGCGCGGCATCAGCTTGGCCAGGCGGTCACGCTCCGGGCCGTCGCCGACGAGCACGAGGGCGTAGCGCGGGTCCTCGGACAGCTCCCGGAGCAGCCCGAGCTCCTTCTCGGCGGCCAGCCGGCCGACGTACCCGACGATGGTCTCGCCGTTCGGGGCGAGCCGGAGCCGGAGGCGCGGGTCACGACGCGCGGGGTGGAAGAGGTCGGTGTCGACTCCCCGCGGCCACAGCGCCGTCGCGGTGATGCCGAGCGTGGAGAGCTGCTCCAGGCTGGCGGTCGACGGCACCAGGGTGCGGTCGACGTGGGTGTGCATCCGTCGGGTCATGGTCGCTGCGGCCTGCGCGCCGCCGGACAGGCTCAGCCACGGGTAGCGGCCGGCGAAGCCGACCAGGTCGGTCTGGTAGATCGCCACGGACGGGATCCCGAGCTCGTCGGCGACCCGGATCGCCTGGTACCCCAGCGTCGCCGGGCTGGCGATGTGGATCACGTCGGGACCGAAGCGCTCGAAGATCGCTCGGAGACGACCGCGGGTCTCCAGGCCGAGGCGGAAGTCCTTGTAGAACGGCAAGGACGCACCGCGGACGCGGAGCACCGGGAAGCCGACGTACTCCGGCGGGCCGGTCGGCGCGATCACTGCAGCCTCGTGGCCCTCGGCGGCGAGGTGCTCGAGCACGCGGCGGACGGAGTTGGTGACTCCGTTGATCTGGGGAAGGAACGACTCGGTGACGATCAGCACCCTCAGGCTCATGGTTCGACGGTGACCTCACCGGCTGACCACCCGGGTGAACTCGAGTGACCAGCCGGTGAATGTCCCGCGTCGGCGCCGGTCCTACTTGCGGCCGTGGACCAGGGCGATGATCTTGCCCAGCTTCTCCTCGGTGGCGGCGGTGCGACCGAAGGTCATGAGCGGCAACGGTGGGTTGAACTTCTGCCGGACCACGGCGTGCGGGTAGCAGAACTCACGCAGCCCGTCCTCGCCGTGGATCCGACCGAAGCCCGAGTCACCGACCCCACCGAACGGCACGCTCGGCACGACCGCGAAGGTGAGCACCGAGTTCACCGCGACCATCCCGGAGCGGATCCGGTCGGCGATCGCGGTGCCCTGGCGCTTGCTGAAGACCGAGGCACCGAGGTGGTAGCGCGAGGCATTCGTCAGCGCGACCGCCTCGTCCATGTCGCGCACCTGGCGCAGCACCAGCGTCGGCCCGAAGGTCTCCTCCGTGACCGCGCTGCACTCCTCCGGTACGTCGACCAGGAGCGTCGGCTGCACCACCTGACCGTCGACGGGGGCACCTCCGGCGATCACTCGGCCACCAGCCGCGACGGCTTCGTCCACGTGCCGGCGGATGATCTCGACCTGCGACGGCATCGTGATCGGTCCGACCAGGGCACCGGAGTCGGCCCCGGCCCGCAGAGCTTCGACGACCTCCGTCAGGTGACCCGTGAACGCGTCGTAGACCCGCTCGTGCACGTAGATCCGCTCCACGCCGATGCACGTCTGACCGGCGTTGGCGATCCCGCCCCAGGCGGCAGCTTCGGCCGCCGCTCGCAGGTCGGCGTCGGCGTCGACGAGGAGGGCGTCCTTGCCGCCGCACTCGGCCACGACCGGCGTGAGGTTCTCGCACAGGAGGCCATCACCCGCTTGGCGGTGGCGGTGGACCCGGTGAAGGCGATCTTGTCGACACCACTGCGACACAGGGCCGCGCCGCTGCTGCCGTCGCCGGTGATCAGCTGCAGGACGGGGTGCTCGGGGACGACCTGGCTGAAGGCGTCGACGAGCCACTTCCCGACACCGGGGGTGAATTCGCTGGGCTTGAACACGATCGTGTTGCCGGCTGCCAGCGCGTAGACGATCGAGCCCATCGGAGTGAACACCGGGTAGTTCCACGGCCCGATCACGCCGATCACGCCGAGGGCCTTGTACTCCACGGTGGCGCCGAGGTTGGCGTTGATCAGGCCAGCCTTCGCGCGGCGCTTGCCGAGCACCTTGGCTGCGTTCTTGCCGGCCCACGCGAGGTGGTCGAGGACGAGCGCGACCTCGAGCACGGCATCGCTGTGCGGCTTGCCCATCTCCTCGTGGATCACCCCGGCGAGCTGGTTGATCCGGCGGGCGATCACGCCGCGGAACCGGTCGAGTCGCTTGCGCCGCTCGGCGTATCCGATTCCCTGCCACCACTCGGCGGCGATCCTGGCGCGCTCGACGGCGAGGGCGATCTCGGCGTCGCCGTGGATCGGGTAGGTGCCGACGACATCCCCGGAGCCGGGGTTGCGGACGTCGAAGGTGGCGAGGCTATGGTCCAGCAGGGTGCTCATCGGGCGGTCTCCTTGGTACGGCGGGTCGCGGTGGTCGCGGGCGCGGCCACCTTGCCGCGGAGCAGGTCGGCGGCCTTCTCGCCGATCATGATCGACGGCGCGTTGGTGTTGCCCCGGGTGACCTTGGGCATCACCGAGGCGTCAGCGACCCGCAGGCCCTCGATCCCGTGCACCCGGAGCTCCGGGTCGACGACCGCGTCCTCGTGAGTGCCCATCGCACAGGTCCCGACCGGGTGGAAGAGCGTCTGGGTCCACCGGGCGATGTAGGCGTCGATGGCGGCGTCGTCATCACCGGTGCGCAGGAACGGCGCGGTGAGCAGCGTCGCGAGAGGGCCCTGGTTCGCGATCTCGATCGCCGTCCGGCACCCGGCACGCATCGCGTCGAGGTCCGTCTGCTCGGCGAAGTAGGCGGGGTCCATCGCGGGCTTCCACAGCGGGTTGCTGCTGCGCAGGGTGAGGCGCCCGCGGCTGGCGACGTCGACCAGCGTGACGCCGGTGGTGAACATCGCGCCCGCCGGTTCCCGCAGCCCGTTGTCGTAGAAGCCGGTCGGAGCGGCGATGAACTGGATGTCGGGGCCCTCCAGCCCGTCCCTGGTCTGGATGAATCCACCGGTCTCACCGATGTTGGACGACAGCGGACCACGGCCGGTCGCCTGCCACTGGATCAGCCGGGCTGGGGTGACGGAGTCGACGGCGACGTCCTTGGCGCTGGTGTGCCACATCAGGGGGGTGACGGGGTGGTCGTGCAGGTTCGCGCCGACACCCGGCAGGTCGAGCGCGACCTCGATGCCGTGCTCAGCCAGGTGTGCCCCTGGACCGATCCCCGAGAGCATCAGGAGCTGCGGCGAGTTGATCGCGCCGCCGGAGAGGACGATCTCCGCGCTCGCCCAGGCCGTGGTGGTCGCGCCGTCGAGCAGGTAGGTCAGGCCGATCGCTCGGGTGCCCTCGACGATCACCCGCGTCGCCAGCGCTCCGGTGAGCACGCTGAGATTGGCCCTGGAAAGGGTCTCCGCCCCCAGGAACGCCGACGCAGTGGACCAGCGGCGGCCCCGGTGACAGGTCGCCTGATAGCTGCCGGCCCCGAGCTGGGTCTCACCGTTGAAGTCGTCATTGGCTGCCAGTCCGGCACTGCGTGCCGAGGCGGTCCACGCCTCCGTCGACTCGTGCCGGTACCGCCGGTCCTCGACGTGCAGGAGGCCCGAGTCGTTGTGGAAGGCACCGGCACCCCGGGTGTTGTTCTCCGATCGGAGGAAGTACGGCAGCACGTCGTCGTACGACCATCCGACGGCGCCGAAGTCCCGCTGCCAGGCGTCGAAGTCGGCTCGCGCACCACGGACATACATCATCGCGTTCATCGACGAGCAGCCGCCGAGCGCCTTCATCCGCGGCCAGAACGCCGTCTGACCGCCCAGCCCCGGCTGCGGCGTGGTCTCGTAGTTCCAGTCCCACTTGGTCTTGAACAGGTTCGGGAACGCAGCCGGCATGGAGATCTCCATCGCCTCGGCTGCCGGGCCGGCCTCGAGGAGGAGGACCGTCGTGGTCGGGTCCTCACTCAGCCGGTGGGCGAGAACGGCGCCGGCGCTACCGGCTCCGACGACGATGTAGTCGTAGGTATCTGGGTTCGACACGGTGCCTCCGAGGACTGATGGTTTCTGGCCTTCGATGTGACGGGGGCCACATTCGCCTGACAGGATGAGATTCCAGCACAACGGAACGGGCTTCCGCTTGGCACGATTGCCAGAATTCAGACGATCGATTGGACTCAAGCACAATGGCGATGACCCTGGGGGCCTGGGTTCAGGCGTACGTCGCCGAGGCGAGCAGTGAGGCGCGCGTCGAGGCGTTCGTCGCCCACGTCAACGGCCAGATCCTGGCGGCGATCCCCGAGGTCGCCTCCGACCCGATCCTCACCGCCGAGCTGAACGCCTCGACGAAGAGCCAGTTCCAGGTGTTCCTGAGCCTTCTCGAACGCGAGCGGCAGGAGCTCCTGCTGCCACCGCAGGCGGCCGACCTGGCACTCTCGATCGCCCGGCGCGACCTCGATCTCGGCGTGCTGCTCAAGGTCTACCGCGTGGCGGCGAACGCGGTCTGGGAGGCCTTCGTCGAGGTTGCCGAGAACGTGCCCGAGGGAGGCCCGGACCGGACCGAGGTGCTGGTCTACCTCTGGGACCACGGCGGGACCTGGATCAACGAGGCCAGCGAGCACCTCATCGGTGTCTTCTACGCCGAGCGCGAGGCTGCGATGCACGGGGCCTTCGCGCAACGGGCCGAGACGGTCCGGGCGTTGCTGGGTGGCGAGGATCTCCCGGTCGACGACACCTCGCGCCTCCTCGCCCATCCGCTGCGCGGGCCCCAGGTCGGGCTCGTGCTGTGGACACCGACCGAGACCGCGAGCGATCTGGTCGACCTCACCGCCGCTTCCGAGGCGATCGCCGAGTCGGTCGGGGCCCGCCTGCTCACCGTCCCTGCCGGTCGCGGGGAGGTCTGGTCCTGGCTCGCGACACCGCGGACCCTCGACCCCCTCGACCTGCGCGAGGCGATCGGCCGGATCGCGGAACGCCAGATCGCCCCGGGCGTGCGAGTCGCGGTGGGCACGCCCGGAACGGGCGTGGAGCACTTCCGTTCCTCCCACCGCGAAGCGCTCGACGCTCAGCGGCACGCGATCGCGACCGGTGCTTCGGGCGCGACCTGGTATGCCGACGTGGAGCTTCCCTGCCTCGTGGCGGGCAACGAGGCAGCGGTCGTGGCGCTCATCGACCGGGAGCTGGGTGACCTTGCCGGCGCCGACGCGGGCCTGGACCGGATCCGGGAGACCCTGCTCGCCTTCCTCGAGCGCGGTGGGAACGTCGAGCAGGTGGCGACCGACCTGTATGTGCACAAGAACACCGTCCGCTACCGACTCGCCCAGGCCGAGGGCCTGCTCGGTCACCCACTGAACGAGCGACGCACCGAGGTGGCTCTGGCCTTGGCATGTCTGCCTCGATTCGGTTCGAGCCGATGACGAAGCGGGACTGAACGTGGAGACTCGATCCATGGACGTCCAGACCTTCAGAACCGTGCTGTTCGCCGCGGGCGGCAACAACGTCGGGATCGTGGTGCCGGCCGAGGTGGTGGAGGCGTTCGGGCGCGGCAAGCGGGTGCCGGTCAAGGTCACCATCGACGGGGACTACACCTACGCGAACACGATCTCCTCGATGGGCGGCCGGTTCCTGATCTCGTTCAACGCCGAGACCCGGGCCGCGACCGGCCGCGGCGCCGGCGACGAGATCGAGGTGCGCCTGGAGGCCGACGATGCGCCACGCACCGTGGACCCGCCGACCGAGCTCGCGGCCGCGCTCGCCGCGGACGCCGAAGCCGCCGCCGCCTGGGAGAGGCTCTCCTACTCCGCGCAGAAGGCACACGCGTTGTCGATCGAGTCCGCCAAGACCACCGAGACCCGCGAGCGTCGCCTCGCCAAGGTGTTGGCGGCGCTGAACCCCTGATCGGGCCGCCCAGGTCCGCACTACATTCGAGGATGAACCCACCAGGAGGCATCGTGAAAGAGTTCAACACTCGGGTGATCGACGAGTTCCGAGCGAACGAGGGCCGCGTCTCGGGCCCGTTCGAGGGCGCTCCGATGGTGCTCGTGCACCACGTCGGCCGCAAGAGCGGCGCCGAGCACGTCAGCCCGATGATGTACCTGGCCGGGGACGGCGACGAGGTCTTCATCTTCGCCTCGAAGGCGGGGGCGCCGAGCAACCCCGGCTGGTACTACAACCTGACCTCCGCCGGCAGCACCGAGATCGAGCTCGGCACGGAGCGCTACCGGGTCGCAGTCAGCGAGGTGACCGGCGAGGAACGGGACCGGATCTACGCCGAGCAGGCAAGCCGCTACCCGGGGTTCGCCGGCTATGCCGAGAAGACCGCCGGCATCCGCACCATCCCGGTGCTCCGCCTGACACGGCAGGACTGACGCCCATGCCGAGCATCAAGCGCTTCGACCACGTCGGCATCACGGTCGCCGACCTCGAACCTGCGCTGGCGTTCTTCCTCGCGCTGGGCCTGGAGGTCGAGGGTCGGACCTTCGTCGAGGGCGAGTTCATCGACGTCGTGACCGGGATCCCCGACTCCCGCTCGGAGATCGTCATGCTGCAGGTCCCCGGCGGGGGCACCAGCGTCGAGCTGTCCAGCTTCGTCCGGCCGGCGTCGGTCCCCGGGTCCGCCGAGGCCCTGGCCAACGAGACCGGCCTGCGCAGCATCGCCTTCGAGGTCGACGACCTCTCCGGGTACGTCGAGCAGCTGGCCGATCTCGGATACGGATTGATCGGCGGGATCGGTGAGTACGAGGGCGTCTGGTCGATGGCCTACGTCCGCGGCCCCGAAGGCATCACGGTCGCCTTGGCCCAGCGCCTGGGTTGAGACCCGTTGGTCGAGTGCCGGCGACGAAGGAGCCGGTGTATCGAGACCCCGGTCCTGTCGGTCCCGACCTCGATCCTCGGTTCATGGCATGGACCTACATCTTGGAATGCGCGGACGGCTCTTACTACGTCGGCAGCACGATCGACCTTGACCGCCGAGTCGGTCAGCATCAAGACGGCGAGGGCGCGGCGTACACCCGGCGCCGCCTCCCTGTGAAGCTCGTCTGGTCTGCCGAGCAGCAGTCGATCAGAGACGCTTTCGGATATGAGAAGCAGATCCAGAACTGGTCACGCGCCAAGCGGGAAGCGCTGATTCGAGGTGACCTGGCTGCCGTGCGTGAAGCAGGAAAGAAGCGGTTCAAGCGGGACTGAGGTCTCGATACACCTCGCTGCGCTCGGCACTCGACCAACGGGTCTCGATACACCTCGCTGCGCTCGGCACTCGACCAACGGAGGCAGCTACTCCTTGGCGGCGAGCTGCCCGCAGGCGCCGTCGATTTCCCGGCCGCGGGTGTCGCGGACGGTGGTCGAGATGCCCTTGGCCTCGAGCCGCCGGACGAACTCACGCTCGTCGCGCGGGTCCGACGCGGTCCACTTCGACCCCTCGATCGGGTTGAGCGGGATCAGGTTCACGTGCACCCAGCCGTGCCCGCGCTCGTTGAGCACGTCGGCCAGCAGGTCGGCCCGGTGGGCCTGGTCGTTGATCCCCCGCATCATGGCGTACTCGATCGAGACCCGTCGGCCGGTCGCGTCGAAGTATTCCCGCGCGGCGTCGACCGTCTCGGCGACGCTGAAGCGGTTGTTGATCGGGACCAGCTCGTTGCGCAGCTCGTCGTCGGGCGCGTGCAGGCTGAGCGCGAGCGTGACGGGGATGCCCTCGGTCGCGAGCTGCTTCATCCGGGGCACGAGACCGACGGTGGAGACGGTGACGTGGCGGGCGCTGAGGCCCAGTCCGTCGGGGGCCGGAGACGTCATCCGACGTACGGCGCCCATGATCGCCTTGTAGTTGGCCAGCGGCTCGCCCATGCCCATGAAGACCACGTTGGACAGGCGCCCGGGTCCCCCGGCCACGTCGCCGTTCGCCATCGCGCGGGCGGCCACCACGACCTGGTGGACGATCTCGGCGGTCGACATGTTCCGCTGGAGCCCGCCCTGGCCGGTGGCGCAGAACGGGCAGGCCATCCCGCAGCCGGCCTGGGAGGAGATGCAGACGGTGGCGCGGTCGGTGTAGCGCATCAGGACCGACTCGACGAGCGCGCCGTCGAAGAGCTTCCACAGCGTCTTCACGGTGGTGCCCTTGTCCGCGGTCTGGGTGCGGATGTCGGTCATCAGGTCCGGCAGCAGGCCGGCAACGATCTCCTCGCGGGCGTTGGCCGGCAGGTCGGTCATCGCGGCGGCGTCGGACTCGAGACGCTCGAAGTAGTGCACCGAGACCTGCTTGGCCCGGAAGGCCGGGAGTCCCAGCTCCTTGGCCATGTCGCCACGCTCGGCCAACGCCAGGTCGGCGAGGTGGCGCGGCGGCTTGGCCCGGCCTCGGGGTGCGGCCATCACCAGTGGCAACGGCGTCGGGTTCACCTCGGCCGGCGGGATCTGGAGTGACTCGGACATGTACCCAGTGTCCCATCGATTGGTGGCGGCTCCCGAAACGACGAAACCCTCAGCTCGGCCCCAACAAACCTCAAGTCGGCGTGAACAACCCTCAACTCGGCTAGGAGGTGGCGACCAGCAGCCAGAGCACCAGGGCACCGACACCGAGGACGACCCCGACGGTGGCGACGATCCCGAGCCAGACGTAGAGGCCGAATCGCCGGGTGTGCTCCCGGGTGACCAACCAGATCGGGACGGCCAGCGTGGCGAGCACGAGGGGGAAGAGGTCCTGGACCATGTACCGCGGGAACAGGACGTTGAGGAGTGCCGCGAACAGGGCGGGCACGATCAGGATGAACGCCAACCCGGTGAAGAACCCGCTGAGAGGGGTCACGACCGGGTGGTCGCGATGCATCCATTCGTTGGTGTCATGAACAGTTTCGTTGATCGACAGGTGCATCGATCTACTCCTGGGTGGTCTCGACGATGAGCCCTGACCCTTCGACCGTACGCCGACGCCCGACCGCGTTGCCACCCTGATGAGCGGCGTGTCGGCAGCGATCAGTTGAACACCGTGTAGTGCAGCAGCAACCAGATCGGGGCGATCGTCGCCAGCAACGAGTCGAGCCGATCCATGATGCCGCCGTGGCCGGGGATCACCTGGCTCATGTCCTTGACGCCGAGATCGCGCTTGATCACGGACTCGACCAGGTCACCGAGCACCGCCATGCCGGCACCGATGATGCCGAGCGCGATGCCGACCCACCAGTCCCCGTCCAGCAGGAGGACGACCAGCAGGACACCGGCCGCGCAGGTCGCGACCATGGACCCGGCGAAGCCCTCCCAGGACTTCTTGGGCGAGATCACCGGGGCCATCTGGTGCTTGCCGAACAGGACGCCGGCGATGTAGCCACCCGTGTCGGAGGCGACGGTGACCGCGATGAAGGTGATGATCCCCTTCACCCCGTCGTCGATACCCGTGACCTCCCAGGTTCCACCCTCGGCCAGCATCAGCGCCACGAACGAGCCGAGGAACGGCAGGTAGATCAGGGTGAAGACGGCACCCGTCGCAGTACGGACGTAACCCTCGATGCCGCGGTGGAGCAGCCACAGCATGAGTGCCAACGCCGTCACCGCGGTCGCGGTGACGAGTGCTTCCGCGCCCCAGAAGTAGGCGACGACGATCATCACCGCGCCGCCGATCATCAGCGGCTGCTCGGGCAGGTCGATGTCCTTGGCCAGCAGGCCGCGGCGCAGTTCCCAGATCGCGATCACGAGCGCCGCGACGACGACGAGCAGGAAGGCGGTCTTCCAGAAGACGAGGCTGAGGATGATGACCGCGATCAGCACGACCGCCGAGCCGATCGCGGCCTTCAGGTCGCGGCCCGCGCGCCCGTGGTCCTTGGGTGGGTCCTGGGGCGTCGGAGCGGTCGGCGTGTTGATGTCGGACATCGGATCCCGGCTGCGTGAGGTCAGACCTCGAGCAGCTCGGCCTCCTTGGCCTTGAGCAGCTCGTCGATCGCGTCGGTGTGCTTCTTGGTGGTGGCGTCGAGACGCTTCTCGGCACCGGCGACGTCGTCCTTGCCGACCTCGCCGTCCTTCTCGAGCTTCTCCAGGTTCTGCTTGGCCTTCTGGCGCACCTGGCGGACCGAGATCCGGCCCTGCTCGGCCTTCTCCTTGGCCTGCTTGGTGAACTCCTTGCGGCGCTCCTCGGTCAGGTCCGGGAAGACGGCCCGCAGGATCTTGCCGTCGTTGGACGGGTTGATGCCGAGGTCGGAGTCACGGATCGCCTTCTCGATCGCCGCCATCGCGGAGATGTCGAACGGCGCGATGTTGATCACGCGCGGCTCCGGGCTGGTGAACGTCGCCAGCTGCTGCAGCGGCGTCGGGGTGCCGTAGTACTCCGCGGTGAGCTTGTTGAAGACCGAGGGGGTGATGCGACCGGCGCGGATCGTGTTGAAGTCCTCCTTGGTCGCGGCGACGGACTTGCCCATCTTGTCGTCCGCCTCGTTGAGGATGTCGTTGATCACAGCTGCTCCTTGGTCGTCGTACGTCGTTCTCGGTCGGCGCTGTCGCGCCCAGGTCGTGGGTCAGCCAGCGCTGACGAGCGTGCCAATCTTCTCACCCTCCACGACACGGAGGATGTTGCCTTCCGGCTCCATGCCGAAGACCACCATCGGGAGCTTGTTCTCCCGGCACAGGGTGAAGGCGGTCTGGTCCATGATCTTGAGGCCGCGACTGATCGCCTCGTCATAGGTGAGGTGGTCGTACTTCGTCGCGGTGGGGTCCTTGTGCGGGTCGGCCGAGTAGACCCCGTCGACACCGTTCTTGCCGACCAGGACGACGTCGCAGTGGCTCTCCAGAGCCCGCTGCACGGCGACGGTGTCGGTGGAGAAGTAGGGCAGGCCCATGCCCGCACCGAAGATGACGACGCGACCCTTCTCCATGTGCCGGATCGCGCGACGCGGGATGTACGGCTCGGCGACCTGGCCCATCGTGATCGCGGTCTGGACCCGGGTGTCGACACCGAGGTTCTCCAGGAAGTCCTGCAACGCGAGGCAGTTCATCACGATGCCGAGCATGCCCATGTAGTCGGCGCGGACGCGGTCCATGCCACGCTGCTGCAGCTCGGCGCCACGGAAGAAGTTGCCCCCTCCGGTGACCACGGCGACCTGCACGCCGGCATCGACCACGGACTTGATCTCGTGGGCGATCGCGGAGACGACGTCGGGATCGACTCCGACCTGGCCACCCCCGAAGACCTCACCCGAAAGCTTGAGCAGAACCCGCTTGAACGTCACGCAGCGACCCTACCGTCCCAGGGCTCGAGTCGCTCAACGGCGCCGCTGCACGCGCGCGCGGTAGGAGTCGCTGTTGTCCCCGTCGATCTCGGAGTCCTTGGTCTTGGAGATGTGGCCGACCTTCTCCTCCTCGCCCGCCACCGGCTGGGCGTGGATGAGCGTCTCCCTCTCGAACGCGTGCGACTTGTCGGTGTTGCGGTAGTACCGGTAGACGAGCCAGTAGGTGCCGATCGCGCCGGCGGGTCCGAGGGCCAGCAGCGCGAGGATCCCGCCGCCGCTGTCCGAGCTCATCGCAATGACGTTGACCAGGTCGATCATCAGGCGGCCGCCACCAGGAACGCGGCGACCAGGGCCTCCAGGCCGGTCCCGACGGTGAGGGCCGCGAGCAGCAGCTTCGGCTGCGAGATCGGGATGCTTCCCATCGTCTCGCCGGTGCGGGCGTTGACGGCGATGTAGTGCAGCATCCCGTTGCTCTCCTGCCGGAACGAGTACAGCCAGACCGGCAGGTACATCGCGATCCACCGCGAGCCCGCGACCTCGATCCTCTCCTCCTGCCACCGCACACCGCGGTCGAAGGCACCGATCGAGGAAGCCACCTGGGCTCGGCCGATCGAGAGCATCTGGTCCTCGAGCCGGGGCTGCAGCGCACCGACGTTGAGATCCCGCTTCTCGCTGTTGAAGCCGAGCAGGTAGCTGGC
This sequence comes from Nocardioides sp. JCM 18999, assembly GCF_055391175.1. Lineage (NCBI taxonomy): Bacteria > Bacillati > Actinomycetota > Actinomycetes > Propionibacteriales > Nocardioidaceae > Nocardioides > Nocardioides sp. JCM 18999. The sequence goes on along the minus strand of NZ_AP043887.1, from coordinate 816,656 downwards.
GTTCCACTTGACCGCGTTCTTGGTGTCGAACGGGAGGATCGTGTTGATGATGTTGTTGGTCGTCGAACCGCCGAACTCGGACCGCTCCGAGGAGCCCTCCAGGGTGAGGTCGTCGACCGTGAACGCCACCCGCCGGGTCAGGTCGTAGACGTCGGCCGCGTAGTAGGTCTCGGTGTTGTCGCCGTGCTTCTCGGTCCACCGCCGGGTCTGGACCTCCCCCTGGCCCCAGTACTGGGTCTCGGCCCGGCCGTCGACGACCAGGTAGGGCAGGTAGACGCCGAGCACGTTCTCGGGCACGAACTCGGCCTTGAAGCGCCGGTGCGCGAAGAGCCTGCGCTTGGAGGCGAACGCGCGGATCCGCTCGACCGCCTCCTCCTTGGCCAGCTTGAACGGCAGCACGGCGTCGGGGACGGCCCCGTTGGGGATCTGGTGGTTGACGTTGAGGGTGTGCCGACACCAGTGGCAGCGCGCGTTGAGTGCGTGCGCGGTGTCGACCACGACCTCGGCCCCGCACGCCTCGCACTTGAGCGTGAGCACGTCGGCGACATCGGCCTGGATGTCAGCCGCCCCGCCGGCGATCACCGTGCCGGTGAGCTCGTCGATGCCCTCGCCGAGGCCGAACTCCTCCTCGACCCGCTCCTCGGTCCACTCGGCGCGGCAGAACTGGCAGACCAGCATGCCCGTCGAGGGCCGCAGCAGCACGTCGGTCGAGCCGCACTTCGGGCACCGGTTGACCCCGTCCGTGACCGCCTCGTTGACGGTCTCGATGCTCGGGGACGGCTCCGGTCCGGCCTTCGCCGCCGCCAGCTCCTCCTCGAGGGAGAGCGGCGGGCCGTCGAAGGTCGGTTTCCGGGGCGGCTCGGGTGCCTCCTGGGTCATCTCAGAGACCGAGCGCCTTGGACTTCGCGGCGTCGTAGTCGTCCTGCGTGATCAGACCGGCGTCGAGCATCTCCTTGGCGCGCTTGAGCGTCGCCACCGGGTCGTCGGCAGCAGGAGCAGCCGGAGCGGCCGCCGCCGGCGCTGCCGGCGCGGGCGTCGGTGCGGGGGCCGGGGTGACCGGCTGCTGCAGGCCACCGAGCCCGGCGCCTCCCGCGGCCATGCCCATGCCGATCAGGCCACCCGGGCCGGCGTTCTCGCCGGCAGCCTCCATGCCCGCGGCGACGGAGGCCTGCAGGTTGGAGTTGCCCCGCGAACCCGACAGCGCGTCGGCCCGCTGGACGTTCTTGAGCAGCTCACGGGTGTTGGCGTCGTACTCGATCGAGACGATCGCGGTCTTGACGATCTCGAGCCCGCGGTCGGACTTCCACTGGTAGCCCGCCTCGACGGCCTCCGAGAGCGCCTGGGCGAAGCCCAGCGAGTCCTGCTGGAGCTTGGTGATCCGACCGCCCTTGGCGGGGTCGTTGGTGTAGATCGAGAAGGCGGGTGCCAGCGAGCTGACCACTTCGTTGAACAGCTGCTGCCCGGCGGGGTTGTCCATGTCGGTGAAGTCGAAGACGCTGCCCCCGCCCAGCACGGCGGCCGGCACGAAGTTGCGCAGGAAGGTCAGGGGGTCGGTGATCTTGAGCGTGTAGGTCCCGCGGGTGATCGCTCCGACCTGGGTGTTGAGGAAGGAGTCGTCCCAGTAGATCTCGGACTGCGTGCCGAACTTGTTGTCGGGCAGCTCCTTGAGGGAGACGAAGATGGCGGTCTGCTGGGCTGCGGGGCGGCCACCGAACTTGAACCGCTCCCAGCTCTGCTTGATCAGGCTGTCGACCAGGCCGCCGCCGGTGAAGATCGATTGCGAGGCGGACTCCTCCGAGTCCCAGATGTAGGCACCGGCCTGGGCGGCGAACCCGGTGAAGGCGCCCTGCTCGAGGAGCACCAGGCCGTAGCCCTCGGGGACGATGATCTTGGAACCGTTCGTGATCACCCCGGTCGACCCGCGGGTGTTGCTCCCGCGGCCGGCGTTCTGGCCCTTGCTCTCGATCGGGAAGACCGCCGCCGTGGAGCCGACGCCGTCGGGCACCCCGAAGAAGTCGACCCACTGGTCGGCGAGCGTGCCGCCGATCGCACCCGCTGCCGCCTGGATGAGTCCCATGCCCTGCTCCTTCGACGTTGGGCGCACGACCGTCGGGCGCCGACGACGAAAACCTATCGCGGGGCGGGTGAGGAGGTAAGGGTCACTCGTCGTACGCCACCGAAATGCCACGAGCCCCCACCCGGTGACCGGATGGGGGCTCGCGATGCTTGATCAGGTGATCAGGCGCCGACCTCGAAACGCGCGAAGCGCGTGACGGTGGTGTTGGCGGCGTCGAGCACCTGCTTGACCGACTTCTTCGCCTCGAAGACCGACTCCTGGTCGAGCAGGACGATCTCCTTGAAGAAGGCGCCGATGCGACCCTCGACGATCTTGGCGACGGCAGCCTCCGGCTTGCCCTCCTCCAGCGTCTTCTTGGTCAGCACGTTCTTCTCAGCCTCGACGACGTCGGCCGGAACCTGGTCGCTGGTGAGGAACTGAGCCTTGAGCGCAGCGGCCTGCTGAGCAGCCTGCTTGGCGGCAGCCTCGTCACCCTCGAACTCGACGAGAACGCCGAGGGTCGGGGGCAGGTCGGAGGCCTTCTTGTGCAGGTAGACCGTGGTGTTGCCCTCGAAGTAGGCAACCTCACCGAGCTCGATCTTCTCGCCGATGGTGCGAGCGAGCTCGTCGACGGTCTCGCCGACCGTGCTGTCGCCGAGCGCGACGGCGCGGAGGGTCTCCACGTCGGCGGCCTTGGAGGCGTTCGCGGCGTCCGCGATCGCCTGGGCGGCGGTCACGAAAGCCTCGTTCTTGGCGACGAAGTCCGTCTCGGCCTTGAGGCTGATCAGGGCGTTGCCCGAAGCGGCCACGAGCCCGGCGGAGGCCTCACGCTCGGCGGCGCGGGCGGCGGCCTTGGCCGCACCCTTGACGCGGAGCAGCTCGACAGCCTGGTCGAAGTCGCCGTCGGTCTCGTCGAGCGCCTTCTTGCAGTCCATCATGCCGGCCTGGGTGAGCTCGCGGAGCTTCTTCACATCGGCAGCGGTGTAAGCCATGAGCGTTCCTTTTGCTGGTACGTCGGTGTACGGGTGGTCGATCAGGCCTGCGCGTCGGCGGCGGGGGCCTCAGCGGCCTCCACAACCTCAGCGGCGGGAGCCTCGGTGCCCTCGGCGGCCGGGGTCTCGAGGAGCTCGCGCTCCCACTCGGCCAGCGGCTCGGCGGCCGGGGTCTCGCCACCGGTGTTGGCGCCGGAGCGGGCGATCAGGCCCTCGGCGACAGCGTCAGCGACGACGCGGGTGAGCAGGCCCACGGCGCGGATGGCGTCGTCGTTGCCCGGGATCGGGAAGTCGACGTCGTCCGGGTCGCAGTTGGAGTCCAGGATCGCGATGATCGGGATACGAAGCTTGCGAGCCTCCTCGACAGCGAGGTGCTCCTTGTTCGTGTCGACGATCCACACGGCGGACGGGGTGCGACCCATCTCGCGGATACCACCCAGGGTGCGGTCGAGCTTGTCGCGCTCGCGCTTCATCTGGAGGAGCTCCTTCTTCGTGCGGCCCGAACCGGCCACGTCGTCGAAGTCGAGCTCGTCCAGCTCCTTGAGGCGGTTGATCCGCTGGTGGACGGTCGAGAAGTTGGTGAGCATGCCGCCGAGCCAACGCTGGTTGACGTAGGGCTGGCCGACACGGGTCGCCTGCTCGGCGATGGCCTCCTGGGCCTGCTTCTTGGTGCCGACGAACAGGATGGTGCCGCCCTTGGCGACGGTCTCCTTGATGAAGGCGTACGAGCGGTCGATGTAGGCCAGCGACTGCTGCAGGTCGATGATGTAGATGCCGTTGCGCTCGGTGACGATGAAGCGCTTCATCTTCGGGTTCCAACGACGGGTCTGGTGCCCGAAGTGGACGCCGCTCTCGAGGAGCTGGCGCATGGTCACGACTGCCATGATTTCTCCAGTAACTAGTTTCTCAGTTGTCTGCGCCCGGGCGGTGCCCGGAAGCCCTGGCGTCTGCACGTAGCCCGACCTGATCACTCAGGACTGAGAGCTACGTCCGCGGGCGGCCATCCCTCCGGCTGGAGCCGGTCGGATGTCGCGGTCTGCGAACGCGCGAAGTCACCTCGTCGGGCCACCGGATGGAGGCCGTCAAAGATGCGTCGTCCAGAGTAGTCCCGCACTCGCTCGCAGCGCGAATCCCGCCGACCCTCCCGCACCGGGCCCGGGCGGGGTGCACAGCCGGCCGTGGCGTCACCCTTCTCCACCGCGCCGCCGGGCGCTCTCCCCCGCCTCCCCGGGCCACCGCACCGTGGGTGCGTGAACACCACCACCGTCCTGGCCCGGCTCTCCGGAGGACTCACCGTCGTCGTCCTGGTGGTCGCCCTGTTCCGGGTGACCGTCGCCTCCGGGGAGCCGGACCCGGCCGGTGCGTGGCCGCTCGCCCCGCGGCCCTCGGTGGTCCGAGGATTCGCGCCGCCCGCGCAGGCCTGGGAGCCCGGCCATCGGGGCGTCGACCTGGGCGGGACTGTCGGGCAGGCCGTGCGGAGCGCCCTCCCCGGGCGGGTGACGATGGCCAGCGCGCTCGCGGGGGTGCCGATCGTGGTCGTCGACCACGGCACCGTCCGCACGACCTACCAGCCGGTCCTGGCCACCGTCCGGGTCGGCGACCAGGTCGCGACGGGCCAGGCGATCGGGACGCTCGGCGTGACCGGCTCGCACTGCGCCGCGTCGGCGTGCCTGCACTGGGGTCTGATCCGCAACGGCACCGACCCGCCGGAGTACCTGGACCCGCTGGCGCTGGTCGGGCTGTTGCCGGTCAAGCTGTTGCCGCTGGCCGGCCCGGCTCCTCAGCGACAGACGCGCGCGCTCGGTGGTGACGTGACGGCTCGGGAGACTCCCGTCCTGCTCCTACGCCCGCGGATGGGCCTGTTCGAACGCACGCCGTAAACGGTCGGTGCTGACGTGGGTGTACAGCTGGGTGGTGGCCAACGAGGCATGGCCGAGCAGCTCCTGAACGGCGCGCAGATCGGCACCTCCCTCGAGCAGGTGCGTCGCCGCGGTGTGCCGGAGCCCGTGCGGCCCGAGATCCGGAGCCCCGGGAACCGCGGCGATCCGGCGGTGCACCATCTCCCGGACCGTGCGCTGGTCGACCCGCCCACCCCGTGCACCCAGGAAAAGGGCCGGGCCCGACCGGTCCGCGACGACCTGGGGACGTCCGCGGACCAACCAGGCGTCGAGCGCGGCGGCCGCAGGGACGCCGTACGGGACGGTGCGTTCCTTGCTGCCCTTGCCGAAGACCCGCACCACGCGTCGCTCACGGTCGACGGAGTCCAGGTCGAGCCCGACCAGCTCCCCCACGCGGATCCCCGTGGCGTAGAGCAGCTCGAGCGCCGCGACGTCACGCAGGCCCACGGCACTGCCGTCGTCGGCCGCCGTCGTCGCCGCCCGGAGGAGCTCGTTCACCTCATCGACCCGCAGCACCGCGGGAAGGTCGCGATGGGCCTTGGGCGAGCCCAGGCTCGCTCCGACATCGGCCGGGATCCGACCGGTCCTCGCCGACCAGGCGGTGAAGGTGCGCGCAGCCGTCGCTCGACGAGCGAGCGTGGTGCGAGCCTTGCCGCGCGACTGCTGGTTGGCCAGCCAGCTGCGGAGCAGGCGCAGGTCGAGCTCGTCGAGGCGAGTGAGGCCGGAGCGAGCGGCGTGGACCAGCAGGCTGTCGACGTCGCCCAGATAGGCGCGCACGGTGTGGTCGCTGAGGTTGCGCTCGGACCGCAGGTGCCGTTCGTAGGCGCCGAGCGCCACGACGAAGTCTTCGGGCAGCAGATCCCCGCCGGCCTCAGCGGCCGCAGGCGTCTCGTGCGCACCTCCCGTCACGCCTCCGAGTCTAGGGTCCGTCGTCGCGCCGACGAGTCCGATCCGAGGCGGCCCGCGCGTCGTCGGCGATCCGCCACCCTCCGGCCTCGTAGACCACCAACGCCTCCTCCTGCAGCTTGCGGATCAGCCCTTGCGCGTCCTTCACCCCCACACCGGCCGTGCTCGCGATCCGGGCGATGTCGGCGGGACGAGCCAGGGGGACGGCTTCGAGGACCTGGCGGGCGCGGACGTCGAGCCGGTCCCGCGTGCGTACCGGGGCTCGGCGGGGGCCGACCAGGTGCTCCCCCGCCGGTGCCACCACCTCGAGCACGTCGGCACCGCAGGTCGCCAGCACGGCCGCACCGCTGCGGATCAGCTCGTGGGTGCCGGACGAGACCGAGCTGGTCGCCGGCCCGGGGACGGCGAGCAGGTGTCGCCCGAGGGTGCCGGCCCAGTTGGCGGTGTTGAGCGCGCCACTGCGCACGTTCGCCTCGACCACGACCGTCCCGGCTGCGAGGGCGGCGATGATCCGGTTGCGCGCCAGGAAGCGCAGCGGCATCGGGGCGGTGCCCGGGGCCAGCTCGGAGACGAGCGCCCCCCGCTCGAGGCATGCCTCGACCATCGCGGTGTTCCCGACCGGATAGACCCGATCGAGTCCGTGGGCCAGCGCGACGATGGTCGGGGCGCGGGACGCGAGGACGGCCCGGTGGGCTGACTCATCGATCCCGTAGGCACCGCCGGAGACGACGACCCACCCGGCCGCGGCGCACTCGGCCGCGATCGTCGCGGCCGCGGCGGTCCCGTACGTCGTTGCGGCCCGGGACCCCACGATCGCGACCCGGGGACTCAGCTGGTCCAGCGGGACACCCCGCACCCACAGACCCAACGGGGTCCCTCCTCGGCTGGAGATGGGGCCGACCTCGCCGAGGTCGTCGAGCCCGACCGGCCACTCGGGGTCGCCGGGGACGACCCAGCGTGCCCCGATCTGCTGGGCGACGGCGAGCACTGCCTCCGGCTGGACCCGATCGGAGCGACCGGCCGCGTCGCTGGCCAGCGTGCCGCCGAGGAGATCGGCGCGGAGCAGTGCCAGGGCCTGCACCGGGCCGTACTCGGCGACCAGGTCTCCCACCCGGGGGTCCCCGGGCTCGAACAGCAGGCTCAGCTCCAGTCGTGCCGCTCGGGCGTCCTCAGCCGGCATCGCTGCTCACCCCGGCCAGCACCCGTGGTCCGACGACGGCGACCGGGAGCGGCTCGCCCGTCCGCAGCGCCAACGCCGTCCGGACGTGGCTCAGATCCGGGGTGGATCGGCCCGCCAGGTCGGCGACCGTCCAGGCGAGCCGGTGCACCCGCACCGCGCCCCGGTTGGTCAGCCGGCCCGAGACGATCGCCGTCTCGAGCACCGCCATCGCCTCGTCCGACAGCGGCCACCGCTCGACCAGGGCCGCACCGGGCACTTCGCCATTGAGCCGCCACGGCGTCCCGTCGAGGCGCTCACGTTGTCGTTGCCGCGCCAGCGCCACCCGGCGTCCGACCTCAGCACTGGGCTCGGCACGGTCGAACGCGCCGCCCTCGCCCGGGGCGAGCGGGGTGAGGTGGCGCACGACGTCGATCCGGTCCAGGACCGGGCCACGCATCCTGCTGGCGTAGTCCCGCTTGGCGGCCGGCCGACACTCGCAGCGCGGCCCGCGGAAGACACCCTCGTTCCCGCACGGGCACGGATTGGCGGCGACCACGATCAGCGCCCGGGCCGGGAGCGTGACCAGCTCCTCGCCACGGGCGATGGTGATGTCGCCGTTCTCCATCGGGTCCCGGAGGGCCTCGATCACGTCGATGTGGAACAACGGGAACTCATCGAGGAAGACGACGCCGCCGTGGGCGAGGCTGACCTGGCCCGGCGTCACCGTCCCCTTGCCACCGCCGACGATCGCGACCTTGCTGGCGTCGTGGTGGGGAGCGACGTAGGGAGGTCGCCGCGCCAGCCCCTCGTGCGGGTCGAGCCGGCCCGCCAGGGACCGGAGCGCCATCAGCTCGATCGCCACCTCGCGCTCCAGGTCGGGCATGATCCCCGGGATCCGCTCGGCCAGCGACGTCTTGCCGCAGCCCTTCGGTCCGCTCAGGAAGAGGTGGTGACCGCCGGCGACGGCGACCTCGACGGCGTACTTGGCGTCGGCCAGTCCCCGCAGGTCGGCCAGGTCGAGGATGTCCAGGCGTTCGCCTCCGCGCCAGCCGAGGAAGGCACCGGCGCCCGAGTCCGGGATCGGTGGAGCCGGGGGAACTTCGTCACCCCGCAGCTCCGCCAGCGCCTGCGCCAGGGAGCGCACACCGAGCACGTCGACCCCCGCGACCAGGGACGCCTCGTCGACCTGGGACTCCGGGACGAAGACCCGGTGGAAGCCCTGACGAGCCGCGGCCAGCACCATCGGCAGCACACCCGCGACCGGTCGCAGGCCCCCGTCGAGGCTGAGCTCGCCGAGGAACACGGTCCGGGAGACGCGCGCACCCGGCCACTCCTCGCACGCCGCGACGGCGGCGACCGCGAGCGCCAGGTCGTAGTGGGTGCCGTTCTTGGGCAGGTCCGCCGGGGAGAGCAGGATCGTCACCCGCTGACTCGTCGGCCAGTCGATGCCGCTGTGCTGGACCGCCATCCGGATCCGGTGCTGGGCCTCGTGCAGGACCGGGTCCGCGCGGCCGACGATCGTCGTCCCGGGTGTGCCCGAGGAGACGTCGACCTGGACCTCGACGAGCGCTCCCGCGGCGCCGCGCAGCGCGACCGCATGCGTTCGGGCGAACGCCATCAGAGCAACCCCCGGACGTGGTCGACCGTGGCCGGGCCCGTCCGGGGGCGCAGCACGGCGACGAGGTCGATCCGGGTCCGGGCCGGACGCAACCCGTGGTCGTCGGCCCATCGCTGCGCCAGCCGGCGCAGCCGTTCGAGCTTGGCCCGCGTGACCGCTTCGTGCGGTGTCCCGCAGACCAACCCGCGGCGGGTCTTGACCTCACAGACCACCAGGTCCTCCCCGTCGCGCAGGACCAGGTCGATCTCGCCGTCGGAGCACCGCCAGTTCCGGTCCAGCAGCACCATCCCCAGCTCCTGGAGGTGGCGTGCCGCGACCCCCTCCCCGTAACTGCCCAGGCTCTGCCGCGCGGCCGCCGTCGAGACCATCGCCCACCCCCTGTCATCGCGGTCCTCGTGACCGACCACCCCAGCGTGCAGACGGGACCGTCCCGGGACCACTGACTCATCGGAGACGGTGGACAACCGGGACGTAGTCCCGCCCCGGGTAGTGCTGGTGGCCCATTTCCGGGCGCGAGCAGCCAGGGAAACCCCAGGCCTCTTGGTGCGAGGACTAGTCCTCCCTAGGGTCGGCCGAGGGGGTTGTGACTCGGGAGGAGCAACCAATGAAGCGTCGCAGCTCACGGTCACGCGGTGCCGTGGCGGTGGAGGCCGCGCTGGTCACACCGGTGCTGCTCCTGCTCGTCTTCGGCATCATCGAGATGGCGCTGCTGATGAAGGACCACCTCGCGGTGACGTCCTTGGTCCGTCAGGGCGGACGTACGGCGTCGGCCGCCCTGGCCGACTATCGCGGCCAGTCCACCAACCCGTCACCGTACTGCATCGCGCCGACCTGTTCCTACGGGCAGGCGCCCCAGCTCGCCGACGTCACCGCGATGGCGATCGCACGGGCGGGTGCGGCGCTCAACAAGGACGAGATCAAGAAGATCTACATCTACAAGGCGACCAGCGACGGGTACATCCGTGGCAGCAGCGCCTCGAACCGCTGGGGGTCGTGCACCCTCGACTGCGTCGTCTACAAGTGGAACGCGGCGAGCAACGCCTTCGCCTTCGCCAGCGGGTCCTGGTACGCCGACGACATCAATGCCTGCGCCAACAACAGCGACACCGGCACCCTGGACGCCGTCGGGGTCTACCTGGACGCCCACCACGACTTCCTGACCGGGTTCTTCTCCCACGGACTCGACCTGTCCGACCACTCCGTCTTCGTCTTCGAACCACTCGAACCCATCGTGTGCATGGCGAGCCTGGGGTGAGGCAGCGGGGCTACGCCGCGATCCTGGTCGCGGTGCTGAGCGCGACGGTGCTGATGCCGACGTGTGCGATCGGGGTCGACATCGCTCGGTGGCACATGGAGATCGAGCAGGTCCAGAAGGCCGCCGACGCCGCGGCGCTGGCCGGCGTCCGCGTGATGCCCGACCTCGACAAGGCCACCACGATCGCCCGCGGGGTGGCCGCGGACAACGGCTACACCCACGGCGCCGGGTCCGTGGTGTCGGTGAGCCGGGTGCCGCTGCACGTCAGCCAGCTCCAGGTGACCGTGTCGGTGCCGACCAAGAACGCGTTCGGAGCGATCTTCGGGGTCGGGACGACCACGATCAGTCGCTCCGCGGTCGCCGACTACACCGCGCCCGCCCCGATCGGGAGTCCGTGCAACACCTTCGGCAACGAGCCGCCCGGCACCACCGCGCTCGGGCCCCGCACCTCGGTGGCCAACCCGGCTGCGGTCTGCCAGACCGACAAGAAGTTCTGGGGCGGCATCGTCGGGCCCGGCAACGCCAAGCAGCGTGGCGACCGGTTCATGTCGAACAACTGCGACGCCGCGTGGGAGTCCGGGTGCAACGCGCGGGTCGGCACGAACCCGGAGTACCGCTCGACCGGCTACCTCTACATGGTCCACATCGAGCCGGCGATGGTGAACAGTCCGGTGACCCTGCAGATCTACGACCCGGCGTTCATCAAGACCGGGAACGTCTGCTCCGACCTGCCGACCGCGACCGGGGGGACCACCACCACCCGGACGACGCTGAAGAACGACGCCGGCACGTTCTCCGGCGCCGACAACATGAACCTCAACGTGACCACCAACGCGGTCGACCACTGGGTCGACCGCTACGCCGAGTGGAAGAGCGCCGAAGGCACCGCCGGCACGATCACCGATGCCGCCGCCCAGAAGTACTGCTCGGGCGACACCTCCCCCGACTCCGGACTCGACCCGATCAACACCACGTGGGTGCTGCGCGGCGCGAACGCCAACAACGACCCGCTCGGCGGTGCCGTGCTGTGCGCCCAGCAGTTCCGCGGTACGACGACCGCGCCGACGCTGCAACAGCTGACCCGGACCAACGCGGCGTACGACATGCAGCTCAGCGCCCTGTTCCACCAGTGGTACGCGTTCTGCAGCTTCACCCCCCGCGAGGCCGGCGACTACTGGCTCCAGGTACGAACCAACCGCTCCCTCCTCACCGCCGGCGGCGTCGCCAACGGCTCCCGCACCCCGTGGATCTACAACTGTGGAACCACGGGGTGCGGGGTCAACACCCTCGCCGGGGACGAGATGGACACCGGCGGGCAGAACAACTTCGCGCTGCGCGCGGTGGTGGCGAACAACACCGCCGTGTCGGTCTCGGCGTTCGAGTCGATGGCGATGGGCCAGTGGGGCGACTCCCCCGCGACCTTCCCCCTGATCCGCGCGTTGCCCTCGACGGCCGGCCAGTACATCTCGTTCGACTTCTTCGACGTCGGCGATGCCGGCGACCGGTGCGGCTCGGCGACGAACCTGTGCACGATCACGATCCTGCCGCCGTTGGGCTCGAACGTGACCGTCCTCGACATGGCGGGCTGCATCTACTCCAAGTACGCCGGCAACGCGGCGTCGAGCGACCCCGGAAGCTCCGCCCCGATCGATGCGCTCGAGGTCACCGGCTGTGCGGTCACGATCACCTCGAAGGCGAACAACGGGACCCAGGGGCGGATCCTCGTGCCGATCCCGACCGACTACAACTGCGGGGACCCGACGGTGCTGACCAACTGCTGGTACAGGGCCCAGGTGGGCTTCTCCTCGACCCTGGGGGTGAACGACTTCACCACCTGGACGGCCACGATCGCCGGGAGCCCGGTGCGGCTGGTGAAGTAGCTCAGCCGATCAGCTGGACCGCTTGGCACTCCGGGCGGCCCTGGACGTTGACGTCGGTGTTGCCCAGGGAGATGCCCAGGGCACCGAGCAGCGGGTTGACGATGCTGGAGAGCAGCGGGCTCACCACGGTGTTCAACAGCGGCGTGACGACACTGCCGGTCAGCGCGGACAGAGTCGGGTTGAGCAGCCCTCCGAGGAGCCCGATGATGCCGCCGGCGGAGGTGTCGAGCTCGACGTCGGCGGCGTTGAGGGTCACCACGTTCCCGTTGGACCCGGTGATCGTGTAGGTCGGCGGCAGTGCCGGGGCGGGCGGATAGGTGAGCACGACGCCCGTCTTGCTGCTGCTGATCAGTGAGGCACCGACCTTGACGTTCAACCCGATCGGATCGAGGCCGAGGGCCTGGAGGGCGAGCTTCAGCACCAGACCGAGCCCGGGGATCACGCTGAGGAACTTGGCCAGCGTCACGTTGATCTTCACCAGGCTCTGGTCCGAGGGGACCGTCACTGTTCCTGTCTCGGCCGTGAACGTGGCCGACTCCGGCGTGCAGGACAGGCCGGTCAGGGTGGCCTTGCCCGAACCCACGAGAAGCTTGAGGGCGATCGACCCGTCGGCCACGCCGAGCGCTGCGGTGGCGCCGAGGCTGGACGTCACGGACAGCGAGATCTGAGCGGACTCGGCGGAGGGCTGCGGCACGGCATCGGGTGAGCCGCAGCCGATCTTCGGCGGTTGCGTGATCGTCAGGCCGACTCCGGCCACGCTCGGCACGATCAGGCTGGCGTCGATCGCTGCGTTCTTGTTGGCGGCGACGATGGCGGCGGTGAGCAGGTCGAGGGCGTTGATGTCGCCGATCAGTCCCGCCGTCGGTCCACCCGTGGTGAGGTTGAGGATGCTCCCCAGGGTCACCGCGGGAACGCTCACCGGCAGGCTGAGGAGCGAGTTGAGCGCCGAGACGTCGGCCGTGGGGTTCTCCGCCTTGATCGCGTTGACCGAGGCCAGTGCCAGCTGGGAGATCGTGACGCTCGTCGTCGCCAGCTGGTCCACGGTGCCGACCCCGAGCTGGGCGGTGAGCTGGGCGAGCGGCACCTGGATGCTCTTGGCGTTGACCAGTCCGGTGTAGCCGATCGCCCCCAGCTTCACCCGGAGCAGGTAGTCGAGCAGCGGGCTGAGGGCGCTCTGTGACGTGTCGAGGGCCAGGCCCCGGGTGCCGACGGAGAAGCACAGCGTGGGCTTCGCCGCCCAGGCCAGGGCCGAGCGCTGCGCGCCGGCGCGCTTCACCCCGGTGACTCCGCCGAAGACGAATCCGACCGAGGTCTCCGCCGTCACGACGACCGCGTTGGGCACCTCGCCGGTCAGCACCTGGGTCGGCGTCCCCGAGGCATCGGCCGGGTAGGTCCCCGTGTTGGTCGCCTTGACCAGGTAGGCCTTGACCGTGGGGGTCCCGCCGACCGCCGCTCCGGTGTTGCGGGCGACCGAGGCGGAGAGGGTGTCGGCGAGGGTCTTCTTGGCCGGTGTCGCGCCGGTGCCCGCCTCGATCTGGGCTCGGGTGCGCCCGTCGATGAGTCGAGCCATGTCCAGGGCGACGGTGTCGGAGACCGTTTGCATGTCCCGTCGTGCGACGCGCTGCATCCCGATGTCGACGCCGAACGCGGCGATGACGATCACCGTCGCGATCAGCATCGCCATGATCGGCAGGACGGCGCCGCGCTCGTCGCGCTGGCGCCGCCTGGTGGCGGTCACGACGTCGTCACCTCGGCCTCGGTGTTGTACGTCAGGTTGCTCGGCAGGACGATCCCGAGGCCCGGGAACGTGGGCAGCAGGCTGTTGTCCTTGTAGAGGTAGTCGACGCTCACCTTCACGCACTGCGAGCCCGAGGAGACCGACGCCGTACAGGTCGTCGGCGCCGAGACGGTGCAGGTGCCGACGGTGGTGCCGTTCTTCTTCAGCACCCCGCTGACGCAGGAGACGCCGTAGCTGCCCAACCCCTGGGTCACCGCCGCCTGGGCGCGGCTGGTGCGCTCGGTGGCGGTGGTCGACGAGGGAGCCACGGCCGCGGCGCGAGCCGCTTCGGCGGCAGCCTGGCTGATCGCCTGGCGGAAGCTCAGCATGTAGCCGTAGCTGATGATGCCGAAGAGCAGGAAGCACAGCAGCGGCAGCACCAGGGCCAGCTCGACGGCAGCCGCCCCACGGGAGCGCTGGGCGGCCGTCGTACGGCGGCGTGCGACTCGCACCACGTCCAGCTCGCGCACCGCGCACCGCCCTCCACTGATGGGGCCGACGACGTCGTCGGTCCGATGGTCCCCACGCCCATCGCGGTCAGGATAGGGCGCTCGCAGTGAGCAACGACACGACGACCGATGAGATATGGCCCGAAAGGGCTAGGACTTTCGACCTGTCGTCCAGACCGGCCATCTCGGCACCCCAGACGGGCCATCTCGACGGACCAGACCGGCCACCTCGGCGGACCAGACGGGCCATCTCGGCGAGACGGAGGTCAGCCGATCAGGCGCGGTCCCCCGCAGGTGGGGTGGGGCACGGCGTAGACGTCGGAGCCGGCCAGGGTGAGTCCGAGGACCTGGCCCAGCGGCCCGGTGAGGAGGGCGTTGAGGCCGGAGAGCAGCGGGTTCACCAGGGTGCTGACCAGCGGTCCGATCAGGACGTTGTTGACCAGGTCGAGGACGGACTCGACCATCCCGCCGACGGTGGCGTCGAAGATCGAGCCGTGGGTGCCGTTGTTGATGTTGATCGTGGTCGGGATGCCGAGCACCGTCACCTTGATCGAGCCGCTGACCTTCACCTGGCCGATCGAGACACCCGAGATCAGGGTGCCGGAGCTGCCGGTGCCGAGGTTGTACTTCAGCGGTTCGTCCCAGTCCATCGGCGGATGGGCGAACGTCTGCGGTGCCGAGGTGGGCGGGGGCGTGGTCGAGACCGGGGGCAGGGTCAGGGTGAGGTCGACGTTGGCCTCCGCGAGCCACGGCAGCCAGGTCGGCCACCAGGCCGGCTTGTTGAGCAGGCCCAGCTGGAGCCGGATCGGGTCGATGGTCGCGCTCAGGCTGGCCACCGTGGAGGCGACCGTCGCGCTGATCCCCTCCGGCGTCGCCGCACTCCCCCCGGCCGAGCAGGCGATGTCGGTGATCGTCGCGGTGGTCTGGGCGGCGCCCACGTGGACGGCGGCACCGAGCGCCATCGTGCCCGCGGGGTTCGCCGGGTTCGCGGTGTTCGTGTCGGTGATCGACAGGCTGCTGCCGAGTCCGCTCAGCACGCCGTTGAGCACCGTGCCGAGCATGCCGGTCCCGACCGCGAGCCCGAGGTCGAGGCTGGTGGCGTCGGTCTGCACCTGGGTGCCGACAGGTCCGCACCCACGGCCGGGCTTCTTGATCACCTGCAGGTTCGCCTTGACCACCAGCCCGACCAGGTTCGCCGGCAGGCCGAGGGCCGACAGGGCCGCCGCGTCGAGGGTGAGCGGGACCGAGACCGCGCTCTGGGTGTTGGCGATCTGGACCGAGGTGGTCAGCAGGTCGAGCAGGTTGACGTCGGCCGCCAGCGCCGCACCGTTGCCCACGTCGAGCCCGAGCAGGGTGCCGAGCTTGACCTGGTTCAGCAGGCCCAGCTGCACCTCGGCCTTGGCGATCGCCTGCTGCATCACCCCCAGGTTGACCCGCACAGAGTCGGGGGTCGAGGACGGCAGCGCGTTGATCGACGCCTGGACGAGGGTGGAGACGCTGACGTTGGTGGTGAGCAGCTGGGTCAGGTCCCCGACGCTGAGCCCGAGGCCGACCAGCGACGGAAGCTCGTTGATCAGGTCGAGCAGGCTCAGGTCGACGTCGGCGATGCCCTGGTAGCCGGCAGCGGTCAACCCGAGGTTCGAGCCGAGCAGGGTGTTGAGCAGCGGGCCGAGGAGGAGGGAGTCGGAGCTCTCCACCCCGGCGACGTAGGAGCCGATCTTGAGGCAGGCGACCTCGGGCTGGCGGGAGGCCAGCGCCGTCCGGTTCGCGCCGCCGTCGTGGATCCCGATCACCGGGGCGAAGGCGAACCCGACCGCACCGCTGGAGCTGACCAGGACCGCATCCGGCACCTCACCGGACGCGACCTCGAGGACGGACCCGTCCGCAGCCCGGCGCGGCACGGTCTCGCCGTTGGCGCCGAGCGTGGTCCGCACCAGGAGCGCCCGGACGTCGGTGATCTGCCCGAGCACGTCGCGGTTGCGCGCTCGGCTCGCGGCGACGACGGTGTCGAGCCGCTCGTGCGTCGCGTCGCCGGCACGGATCTGGGCCGCCGTACGACCGTCGAGGAGGCGGGCCGCGTCGAGGGCGACGGAGTCGGAGAAGGCCTGCAGGTCGGCGCGGGCGACACGCTGCTGACCGATGTCGACGGCGAAAGCGGCGAAGACGACCAGGATCACGATCAGGGCGGCCGTCAGGACGGCGACGGCGCCACGTTCGCGGCCCTGCTCACCGCGGCCGCGCCGGGACCCGATCACGAGCTGCCGGCCTGGTTCACCTCAGTGGTCGAGGTGTACGCGAGGGTGTCGGGGAGCATGAACCCGATCGCGAACTTCGGCTTCGAGGTGTCGTGGGCGTAGTCCCACGACACCCGCACCGCCAGGCAGGTCGTGCAGGTGGCCGGCGTGGTGACGCTGCAGGTGAGCATGCCGGTGTTGCAGGTCGTGCCGAGCACGGTCTTGATCGCGCTGAAGGCGAGCGCCTGCCGGTCGGCCGTGGCCGGCGCGACGGCGATCGCGCGGGAGGCCTCCGAGGCGGCCTGGCTGACGGACTGGCGGAAGCTGAGCAGGAAGCCGTAGCTGAGGATGCCGGCGACCAGGACGAGCAGCGGGATCAGGACGATGGCGAACTCCACCGCCGCAGCGCCGCGTTCGGCGCGCGTTCGAGTACCGCCCATGTCATCCCTCCCCGGATCAGCGATCGCCAGAGTAAAGGGACGGCGTGGTCCCACGGCGCTGAATGACGCAAACCGGGACCGGTCCTAACGTGGACCTACTTGGGCGGGTCGATCTCCGCCGGCTGGAGCTCCTCGACGTTGACGTCCTTGAACGTCAGCACCTTCACGTTCTTGGCGAACCGGGCCGGGCGGTACATGTCCCACACCCAGCAGTCGCTCATCGAGACCTCGAAGAAGACCTCGCCCTCGGTGCGGGCCTTCACGTCGACGGCGTTGCACAGGTAGAACCGGCGATCGGTCTCGACGACGTACTTGAAGATCCCGACCACGTCGCGGTACTCGCGGTAGAGCGTCAGCTCCATCTCGGTCTCGTACTTCTCGAGATCTTCCGCGCTCACGCCTGGCTCCTCATGCGTCCATCACACTCACGGACTCTAGTCCGTCCGAGAGCCCCGGAAGGGACCAACTCCGACGGTGGTGGATCGTGGCGCCGTGCCGGCTCAGGGCCTCGACGTGGGCCGGCGCCGAGTAGCCCTTGTTCTCGGCCCAGCGGTACTCCGGGAAGTCCTCGTGCAGGCCGCTCATGATGGTGTCCCGGGCCGTCTTGGCCAGGATGCTCGCCGCCGCGACGGCGGCGCAGGTCAGGTCCGCCTTAATCCGCGTCACCACCGGGGGTACGGCGACCAGGCCGGCCGGGTCGCCGAACAACCCGTCCTGCTCGGGGGCGGAGAGGTAGTCGTGGTGACCGTCCAGCAGGACCTGGTCGACGTCGACCCCGAGCCCGGCGAGTGCCCGGTTCCCGGCCAGGCGGAGCGCCGCGGTCATCCCGATCTCGTCGATCTCGGCGGGGGTCGCGTGACCGACGGCCCAGGCGTCGGCCCAGCGCATCACCTTCGGTGCCAGCCGCTCGCGGGCGTCCGGGCTGAGCAGCTTCGAGTCCTTGACCCCCGCCGGGGCACTGCGGGTCTGCTCGGTGATCACGACCATCCCGATCGTGACCGGCCCGCACAGGGCTCCACGGCCGACCTCGTCCGCGGCGGCGAGGCGTCCGATCCCGGAGCGCAGCAGGGTGCGTTCGAAGCGCAGCGTGGGCGTCGTACTCATCGATCTCTCGTCATGCAGTCGGCAGCATCACTTGTTCACGGCGTCGAAGGACTCCGGCCGATGAACAATCGTGGCACGGCCGAGGGGCCAGATCACGGCCATCGTGCGCCCGGCGACCAGGTCGATCGGCACCCAGGGGCTGTCGGAGCACTCGGTCTCCGCCTCGGTGCACAGGTGGACCGAGGAGTCGCTCGAGTGCGCGCGGTTGTCGCCCATCACGAAGAGCATCCCTGCGGGGACCGGTCCCGCCTTCCAGTGCCCGATGCCCGGCATCGGGCCGTAGCAGACGCCCTCGGCGCCCCTCGCGCAGCCGTGCGGGTTGGGTCGGGCGTACTCCGACTCCTCCAACGCGATGCCGTTGACGATCATGCGGCCCTGGGCGTCGCAGCACTCGACCACGTCGCCGGGGACACCGATGACCCGCTTCACCAGGTGCCCACCCGAGGGGTACAGGCCGATCTTGGTCATCAGCTGGGTGATCGGGTTCGCCGGCAGGCCCGCCTCGTCGAGCGGGAGCCAGCCACCGGGGTCCTTGAAGACCACGACATCGCCGCGCTCCGGGGTGCCGCCGAACCAGTACGACGGCTTCTCGACCAGGATCCGGTCGTGGACCTGGAGCCCGGGCTCCATCGACTCGCTCGGGATGAGGAACGCCTCAGCCACGAAGGCCTTGACCCCGATCGCCAGCAGCAGGGCGATCGCGATCAGGATCCCGGTCTCCTGCCAGGCGCTCAGCCGTCGGCGTCCCGACCCGGAGGACGGAGACGACGAAGGCCGCGATCCCGTCTCGAGTGAAACAGGATCGCGGCCTTCGGAAGTCACCGGGCGATCTTAGAGCAGGCCGGTCGGCCGGCTCCGATCTGCGCGGATCAGAACTCGCGGCGCTCCTTGATCTTGGCCTTCTTGCCCTTGAGGTTGCGCAGGTAGTAGAGCTTCGCGCGACGGACGTCACCACGGGTGACGACCTCGATCTGCTCGAAGATCGGGGAGTTCAGCGGGAACGTACGCTCCACGCCGACGCCGAAGGAGACCTTGCGGACGGTGAAGGTGCGGCCGATGCCGGAACCGTGGACGCGGATCACGACGCCCTGGAAGACCTGGACACGCGAACGGCTGCCTTCGATGACCTTGACGTGCACCTTGACGGTGTCACCGGCACGGAAAGCGGGAACGTCGTCACGCTTGGAAGCGTTGCCGATCTCGGCAAGCAGGTTGCTCATGTTGTCTCCTCGCGAATGCGTACCGGTCACACGCGGATCAGTTGATGGAACGTGATTGAATTCAGCGGTGCCGATCGGACGATTCCCCGGTAGCAGAAGCCGACAGCACCAGCGGAAGAGTCTGCCACAGTCGCCGACTGCGACCGAAATCGAGCCTCTGGGGACCGAGACCGATGTGTCCGACTGGCCGGCACACACCACCGAGGTCCGGCCCTGGCGCCAATGGACCGTCCGCGGCACGAAGGCCGACCGCGCGGTCCACGAGATCGCCGTCTCCCTCCCCCCGATGATCGCCGACCTCACCCTGGAGCTGGAACGCCCCCTCGCCGCGATGACGTCGGCGACGCTCGGCGACCTGCGCACGCTCGACCTGGTCCACGGGCGCACCCTGGCCGGCCTGAACCCGCTGCAGCTGCGCACCGAGGCCGTCGACTCCTCGAAGATCGAGAACGTCGAGGCGAGCCTGCACGACTACGGGCGCGCGCTGCTCGGCGTCGGCGCCAACGCCTCGGCGGTCTCGATGGCCTCGGCCACCCGGGCGATGAGCCGGATGATCACCGACGCCGACACCTCCCGCCTGATCCGGCTCGAGGCGATCCTCGGCGCCCACCGCGAGCTCTTCGCCCGCAACCCTGACGAGTTCGAGCGCGCCGGACGACTGCGGACCACCCAGAACTGGATCGGCGGCAGCGACTACTCCCCCACCGGCGCGCTGCACGTGCCGCCACCGCCGGAGACCGTGCCGGCCTACCTCGACGACCTGCTTCGGTTCGCCAACCGGGACGACCTGCCGATCCTGGCCCAGGCCGCGATCGCGCACGCCCAGTTCGAGTCCATCCACCCGTTCATCGACGGCAACGGCCGGATCGGGCGGGCGCTGATCCACGCCGTCCTGCGGCGGCGCCGGGCGACCCGGCACCTGGTCGTCCCGATCGCCTCGGCCCTGGTCGCCCACCGGGAGCGGTACTTCGCCGCGCTCGAGGACTACCGCCGCGGTCGGGCCCACACCATCGTGGCGCTGCTCTCCTCGGCGACGAGCATCGCCACCACCAACGGACGCCGGGCGGCCGACGACCTGGTCGCGCTCGGCACGACGTGGCACGAGCGAACCCCGGCCCGACCGGGTACGACGCCGTACCGGCTGTTGGACCTGGCCACCGAGGAGCCGATTCTCAACGTCGACGTGGTGACGCTGGCGCTGCGGAACAGTCCCGACGAGGCGCGGTCCACGCTGGAGCAGCTGACCGACTGGGGCATCCTCACCCGCGCGCCCCGGTCCCGGAAGGCGCCGGTCTGGGTGGCGCCCGAGGTGCTCGACCTGGTCGACCGGCTGCGGGTGACGATCCAGGCCGACAGCGTCCGGCTGCAGTCCCGGGCCTGACTCGGCGTCCCAGACCGGCCATCTCGAGGGACCAGACGGGCCATCTCGGCGGACCAGACGGGCCATCTCGGCGACGGACGACGGACGAAGGCCCGCCCCGGCGAACCGGGACGGGCCTTCGACGATGAAGCGGTGTACTCAGACCAGCTCGTACCCCGACTCGTGCTGGACGTCGATGCCGGCGATCTCGTCGACCTCCTTGGCACGGAAGCCGATCGTCTTCTCGATCAGGGTGCCGAAGATGAACGTCACGGTGAAGGAGAACGCGATCACGGTCAGCGAGGAGAGGACCTGAGCCGCGAGCAGCGTGAAGTCGCCACCGAAGAAGACGCTCTCCGCACCGGTGAGGGCCTGGGCGCCGAAGAAGCCGACCCAGACACAGCCGATGAAACCGGCGACGAGGTGGATGCCGACGACGTCGAGCGAGTCGTCGTAGCCGAACTTGAACTTCAGGTCGACGGTGAAGGCGCAGATCGCACCGGAGACCAGGCCGAGCACGAGCGCCCAGAGCGGGGTGACGAAGGCACAGGCCGGGGTGATCGCGACCAGACCGGTCACGATGCCGGAGGCGGCGCCGACCGCGGTGGGCTTGCCGGTGCGGAACTGCTCGACGACGATCCAGCCGATCAGCGCGGCGGCCGGGGCGATCAGGGTGTTGAAGAAGATCAGCGAGGTCTGGCCCAGGTCGACGCCGAAGACGCCGGTGTTGAAGCCGTACCAGCCGAACCACAGGATCGCGGCGCCGATCAGGACGAGCGGGACGTTGTGCGGGACGGCCTCCTCCTTGGAGAAGCCGACCTTGCGCTTGCCGAGGACCAGCGCGAGCGCCAGCGCCGCGGCACCGGCGGACTGGTGGATCACGGTGCCGCCGGCCCAGTCGAGCGCGCCGCGTCCCAGACCCCAGACGTCGTTGGCCATCCAGCCGTAGAAGTTGCCGGCGGCGTCGATGCCCCAGATCCAGCGGAAGGTCGGGAAGACGACGAAGAGCGTGAAGAGCGTGGCGAAGAGCATCCACGGCCAGAACCGGGCGCGGTCGGCGACGGCGCCGGAGACCAGCGCGACGGTGATGATGCAGAACGCGACCAGGAAGGCGTGGCTGCCGAAGAGGTTCGCGACGTCCTCGGTGCCGCCACCCGCGGTCTTGACGAGGTCGTTCATGGCGAAGTCCTCGAACGGGTTGCCGAAGAGCTTGCTGCCGCCGCTGGTGCCGTTGCCGACGATGCCGGTGCCGCCGACGAGGACGTAGAGCAGGGTGACGACCGCGATCGAGCCGAAGCTCAGCATCATCATCGAGACGACCGACTTGGCCTTGACCAGGCCGCCGTAGAAGAACGCCAAGCCCGGCGTCATGAACAGGACCAGGGCCGCACAGATCAGCTGCCAGGAGAGATTGACGTCCATACCTACCTCGATTGGTTCGTGGGAGTGACCACGGTGCCGAGCCACCGCATTGGCCTGCACCTTTCCGACCGTTCGTCACGGTCGGACTCCCCCCACGTTTCGTCGAGGTAACAGAAGCCCCTGCTTCTTTACCGTTTGGTACGTCGCCGCTTGGTCATCACCACGGCGCTGGTGCCCTCGAGGCGTTCCCCGAGCCGGAACCCGGCCTTGCGGTAGAGCCGTTGGTTGCGCTCGCTGCGCACACCCGTCAGCAGCCGGTACGACGTCACCGAGGCGGGGACGACGGCCTCGATGTGCTCCAGCAGCTGACGGCCGAGGCCGCGGCCCTGCAGGTCGGGGGCGACCATCAGCCGCCCGATCTCCCAGACGCCTTCCTCTGCGGACCCGGGGTCGACCCGCCCGCGGACGGAGCCGACCAGGCGGCCCGCCGAGCGGACGACGTACGTCTGCCAGGAGGCGATGCCCTCGGCGACCACGGCCAGGTCCTCGTGCAGCGGCGGGATGGTGAGGTCGTCGTTGATGATCGCCTCCTCCGCCCAGCAGGCCCGCTGCAGGACGAGAATCTCGGCGGCGTCGGCCGGGACGGCGGGGACGATCTCCCACGCGGTCTCGGCCCGGGAGGCGTGGACCAGGTCGGGGCGACGGACGGCGGTGCGTTCCAGCTGCTGCTGGTGGCGCCAGGCGGCGATCCGACCGTGGTCGCCCGAGAGCAGGATGCTCGGGACCTCGTGGCCGCGCCAGGAGGCCGGCTTGGTGTAGACGGGGTACTCGAGCAGGCCGTCACCGGCGTGGCTCTCCTCGACCAGGGACTCGGCGTTGCCCATGAACCCGGGCAGGAGGCGGACGACGGCCTCGGTGATCGCCAACGCGGCGACCTCTCCCCCGTTGAGCACGTAGTCGCCGAGGCTGACCTCGCGGACCTCGGCGATGTTGCGGGCGTGGTCGAGGACGCGCTGGTCGATGCCCTCGTACCGCCCGCAGGCGAAGACCAGCCGCTCCTTCGTGGCGAGCTCGGCGGCGAGCGCCTGGCTCATCGGTTCCCCGCTCGGGGTGGTGAAGATGATCGTGCTGCGCTCGTCGACCTGAAGGGCCTCGAAGGCCTCACCGAACGGCTCGGGCTTCATCACCATGCCGGCGCCACCGCCGTAGGGGGTGTCGTCGACGCTGCTGTGCTTGTCGTGGGCCCACTGCCGCAGGTCGTGCACGTGCAGCTCGAGCAGGCCCTTGGTGATCGCCTTGCCCGGCAGGCTGAGCTGGAGCGGGTCGAGGTAGGCCGGGAAGATCGTCAGGTAGTCGAGCCGCATCGGCGTCAGGCCCCGTCGGGGGTGTCGGCGTTGTCGTCGGGCAACGGGGTGATCAGGCCCGGCTTGTCGGCCACCACGACCCGGCCGGCGGCCAGGTCCACGGTGGGCACGAGCGCCTTCACGAACGGGACCAGCGCGGTCCGCTTGTCCGGGGTGCGGATCTGGAGCAGGTCCTGGGCGCCACCGTGCACCAGCCCGGTCACCTCACCGCGCAGGTTGCCGTCGGTGTCCCAGGCCTCGAGCCCGACCAGCTGGTGGTCGTAGTACTCGTCCGGGTCCTCGGGGCTGGCGTCGGCCGGGATGTCGGCGTAGAGCAGCACCCCACGGGCGGCCTCGGCCTCGTTGCGGTCGGCGATCTCGGCGAGGAGGAGGTGCAGGACGCCCTGGTGCCAGCGGGTGGCGTCGATGGTGAGCTGGCGGTACGGGAAGGCGGAGCCCTTCGGCGGGACGGCCTTGAGCACGCCGCCCTGGACGAAGCGGCGCTCGGGCTCGTCGGTGCGCACGTCGATCGTGACGTGGCCCCGCACGCCGTGCGGCTTGCCGATCCTGCCGATGAGGACCTCGATCGTCTGCTGCTCGCTCACGGGCGCCATCCTCGCAAATGCAGAACGACCCGCCCCAATCACGGGGCGGGTCGTTCAGTGCTTGCGCTCGATCTGGCAGCTCAGCGCTTGTCCACGTCGACGAAGTCGATGCGGGCGCCGTTCTTGCCGGCCAGGGCGTTGATCACGGTGCGGAACGCGCTCGCGGTGCGTCCGCTGCGACCGATGACCTTGCCGAGGTCGTCCGGGTGGACCCGGACCTCGAGGATCGAGCCACGACGAAGCTGCTTGTCACGCACGGTGACGTCGTCGGGGTGGTCGACCACACCTCGCACGAGGTGCTCGAGCGCCTCAGCCAGCATCAGGCGTCGGCCTCAGCCTCGGCCGGAGCCTCGTCGGCCGGCGCCTCGGCAGCGGGAGCCTCCTCGACGGGGGCTTCCTTCTTCTTGCTCTTGGCGGTCACCGCGGCCAGGGTCGGCTCGGCGTGAGCCTCGGCCAGGGCCTTGTTGAAGAGCTCCAGCTTGTCAGCCTTGGGGGCCGCGACACGCAGGGTGCCCTCGGTGCCCGGGAGACCCTTGTGCTTCTGCCAGTCGCCGGTGATCTTGAGCAGGACCTCGACGGCCTCGGTCGGCTGCGCGCCGACACCGAGCCAGTACGCGGCGCGGTCACCCTTGATCTCGATGAAGGACGGGTCCTCCTTGGGGTGGTACTTGCCGATCTCCTCGATGACCTTGCCATCGCGCTTGGCGCGGGAGTCAACGACGACGATGCGGTACTGGGGCACACGGATCTTGCCGAGGCGCTTCAGGCGAATCTTGGTAGCCACGTCTGTGGTGTCCTTTACGTTTCAGTAGGTGAGGGCCGCAGCACGCTGGTGGGGAACACCGGTGCCTTGCCCCTCGGATGGGCCGTGTCGCGCTCGGTGAGAGGGGCCGAACGCACAGGACTCAGCAGAGAATCTTGCCAGAGCCGGGCCCGGGTCTGAAATCGGTGCCAGACTCCGGGCATGAGCGGATCGGGTGCGGCTCAGCCGCTCTCTCGACGGTACCCCGCGTTGCTGCCCGCCGCCATCGCCGTTCATCGCACCCGCCGGTCGTTCAGGTGGTGGCGCGAGGCCAGATCGGGGCGGGTGGTGTGGGCGGCGGAACGCCGTCCTGACCCCTGGGAGCACGAGGTGGCGGCGCACGCCTCGCCCCTGGTGCGGGTGCTGGCTCCGGCCGACCTGCCCCTGCAGCTGGGGAAGGTGACCAACCTGCGGCTGGCGGCCTCGCTGACCGACGGCCTGGTGATCGGACCGGGCGAGACGTTCTCGTTCAACCGGGTGGTCGGCAACGCGACCCGGCGGCGTGGATTCGTCGACGGGATGCGGATCAGCGCCGGTTCCCCCGTCGCCGGGGTCGGCGGCGGGTTGTGCCAGCTGGCCAACCTGATCCACTGGCTGGTGCTGCACTCATCGCTGACGGTGGTCGAGCGCAGCGAGCACAGTCTCGACCTCTTCCCCGACCAGGACCGGGTCGTGCCGTGGGGTGTGGGCTGCACGATCGTCTACAACTACGTCGACCTGGTGATCCGCAACGACACTCCCGACCCCGTCGTGCTGCGGACCTGGTTGGACGACACCCACCTGCACGGCACGCTCTCGACCACCGTCCCGGCGCCCGGATGGCGTGTCGAGGCGCGGGACGAGTCGTTCGTGGCCGACGGCGACGACGTCGTACGGCGCAACGAGCTGTGGCGGGTCCGGACGGACGCCACCGGGACGGTGGAGGAGCTGATCCGCCGCAACAGCGCCCGGGTGGCGTACCCGGTGCCGGCGGAGCTGCTCGGCTGATCGTTCAGGCGACGAGGCGTCCGCGGAGCACGATCGCGGCCGGTCGCTCGGCGGTCACGGACAGGTCGAGCAGCGGGTCGCGGTCGTAGACCACGAAGTCGGCCTCGCTGCCCTCGGCGAGGTCGGGGGTGAAGCCGAGCCACTCCCGAGCGCGCCAGCTGGCGGCACCGAGGACGTAGTCGTTCGGCAGACCGAGCCCGCTCATCGCGGCGATCTCCTTCGGCAGGGTGCCGTGCTGCTGGGCGCCGGCGCCGTCGGAGCCGGCGTACATCACGACGCCGGCCTCCCACGCAGTCATCAAGGTCTCGCGACGGCGGGCGTAGAGGTCCTCCATCGTGGCGCCGTAGGCGGGGAACTTGGCTCCCGCGGCCGCGGCGAGGTCGGGGAAGATCTCGAGCTGGGCGACGGTCGGGACCAGCGCGGTGCCGCGGGCGGCCATCGACCCGGCCAGGTCGGGAGTGAGTCCGGTGCCGTGCTCGATGCAGTCGATGCCGGCCTCGATCAGACCGGCCAGGACCTCGGTGCCGAAGCAGTGCGCCGTCACCTGGGCGCCCGCCGCGTGGGCCGCGGCGATCCCGGCCGCGAACTCCTCGGCGCTGAAGCTGGGCTTGAGGTCTCCGGCCGCGCGGTCGATCCAGTCCCCCACCAGCTTCACCCAGCCGTCGCCGCGTGCGGCCTGCCGGGCGACCGCGTCGACGAGGTCGACGGGCTCGACCTCGTCGGCGTAGCCGCGCATGTAGCGACCGGTGCGTCCGACGTGCCGGGCGGCCCGGATCAGGCGTGGCAGGTCCTCGCGCTCCTGGACCCAGCGGGTGTCGGTCGCCGCACCGGCATCGCGGAGGAGGAGGGCACCCGCGTCACGGTCCGCGATGGCCTGCGCCTCGGTCTCGTCGGCGCTGATCTCGCCACCGGGACCGAGCCCGACGTGGCAGTGCGCGTCGACCAGTCCGGGGACGATCCAGCCGCTGGCGACGGTGCTGGCCCCCGGCTGCGGCTCGTAGGTGATCAGGTCGCCGACGACGTACAGGTCACGGACGTCGCCGCTGGGCAGGACCGGGCCGTGGAACCGGAGGGCGGGCATGGCCGCAGGTTACTGGCCAGGCCCGCCCCCTCGGCTCAGCGCCGCTGGGTGGTCAGCCCCCAGCCGTACGTGAACAAGGGGTCGTACTCAGCGTCGCCGACGTTGATCGGCTCCTGGTCCACGCTGCGCGGCCACGTGACCGGCAGCTTCCCGGTGAACCGCTTCGCGCCGAACAGGACGTCGGCGACACCGGTGCCCTCGCTCCCGGGCAGCCACGACGCGACGAGCGCGTCGATCTGGCCGAGCAGCTCCGGCGGGATGATGATCGGCCGACCGGAGACGACGAGCACGGTGCAGGTCGCTGCCTGCGAGCAGACCGTCTGGATGGCGCTCCGATCGGCGGGCGAGAGCTCCATCGTCTGAGCCTGACGCGGGACGCCACCGTCCGCGGGGTCGTAGGCCCACTGCGGACCACCGACGTCACCGAACCCCTCGGCGTACGGCGTCTCGCCGACCACCACGACACCGTTGGCGTTGGCCGGGACCGGCGCCGAGGCGTCGGCACTGAACGTGGCGCCCGGGGCGTACCGCTGGATGCCGTCGAGGATGGTCGTGCCCGGGATGACGTTGGTCGAGCCGCCCTGCCAGGTCAGTGTCCAACCGGCGGCCTGGTTGCCGATGCTGTCGGCGTTGCTCCCGGCGACGTAGACCGACTTGCCCGCCCCGCGGCGGAGCGGGAGCGTGCGGCCACTGTTCTTGAGCAGGACCTGCGACTCGGCCACCGCCGTGCGAGCCAGCGCACGGTGTGCCGCGTTGCCGATCGTCGAGGCCAGGGTGCGGTCGGCGAACGGGTGC
Organism: Nocardioides sp. JCM 18999; assembly: GCF_055391175.1. Taxonomy (NCBI): domain Bacteria; kingdom Bacillati; phylum Actinomycetota; class Actinomycetes; order Propionibacteriales; family Nocardioidaceae; genus Nocardioides; species Nocardioides sp. JCM 18999. The sequence continues at coordinate 789,333 of NZ_AP043887.1, read as the reverse complement.
TCGAAGAGTCCCAGCTCGAACTTCGCGGTGAGGATCCGCTTGACCGCGTCGTTGATCCGGCTGATCGGCACCGACCCGTCCTCCACCAGCTGCGTGAGCGTCGGGATGAACAGGTCCCAGCCGTTGGGGTTGTTCGGTGCCTGGATCGGCTCCATGAACATGTCGACACCAGCGAGCACGGAGAGCTTCACCTGGTTGGTGTAGTCACCGGGCAGCTGCCGGATCGCCCGCCAGTCGCTGATCACGAACCCTTTGAAGTGCTGCTGGCCCTTCAGCCACCCGTTGATCAGGTCGCCGTTGGCGTGCATCTTGACCGGGCCGGCATCGTCGTCGGGCCAGTCCACGCTGGAGAACGAGGGCATCACCGAGCCGACGTCGTACTTCTTGATCGCCGGCTCGTAGACCGAGAGCGCGAGCTTCTCGAACTCGGCGCGGGTCACGTGGGTGATCCCCTGATCGATGGGATAGGCACCCGTGCCGGCTGCGGTCTCGTCGTAGGTGGTCAGCCCGTCGCCGGCGAAGTGCTTGGCGGTGGCGAGCACGCGGTCGCGCCGGTCGAGCTGGCCCGGCACGCCCTGGAGGCCGGCGATCGCGGTCTCCATCTGCTTGACGAGCTTCGGGGTCTCACCGAAGGACTCGTAGGTGCGACCCCATCGGTCGTCACGCGCGACGCAGACGCAGGGGGCGAAGACCCACGGGACGCCTGAGGCTCGCGTCTCGATCGCCGTCACGTGGCCGATCTTCTCGACCAGCTTCGGATCGCGCGTGGCACCGAGACCGATGTTGTGCGGGAAGACGGTGGCGCCCAGCAGGTTGCCGTGGCCGTGGACCGAGTCGACGCCGTAGATCAGCGGGATGCCGAGCCGGGTCTCGAGCGCGGCCTGCTGGTAGCGGTCGACCATGTCGGCCCAGGCCTCGGGCGTGTTCGGCGTCGGCGTGGATCCGCCGCCGGAAAGCACACTGCCCAGGAGGTTGTCGGTGATCAGTGACGTGTCAGCGTCGACGTCGATGCGTTCGGCCTGGGCCATCTGGCCGATCTTCTCGGCCAGGGTCATCCGTGAGAGCAGGTCGCGGACCCGCTCTTTCGTCGACGCCTTGGCGTTGAGGTACGTGGGTTGCCGGTGCGCGGGATGGGTTCGGGCGGAACGGCCGGAATCGCCACCGCGCCCGCTCGCGTCGGCGGTCGGTGCGGCGAGGACGGTCAGGGCGAGCACCGACGAGGTGGCACTGACGAGGATGAGTTTGGCCTTGGTGGGCCGACGTAGATGCTGGTCAGACAGCATGCGAGCCTCCTCCGAGATAGCCCGACACCCCGGCTCAGAGGGTGCCGGCGCGCGACGGTCGCGCACCCTCTTCTGTTACCCAGATCACACATCGGTAACCAGAGACCCGGGCACGACCTGGTGCGGTCTCCCCGGGGTGGGGTCAGAGTCGGGCGACCAACCACGTGGAGGGACGGACGTCACCGAAGGCGGAGACGTTCGCGGCGAGTGCCCGGTCGGAGGTGACCACCACGACCCGGTCGCCGCGGTCGTGGGCGGCCTTCGCCTGGGTGACGATCATCGAGTCGCCGTCCTTGGGAGCGTGCACGACCCGCATCCCCGGAGACCGGGTGGCGGGTACGCCGGCCTTCGCGCCGCCCTCGAGGACGAGCACGACGGTGTCCTCGCTCAGGTCGGCGGCGCAGATCGCGTCGTAGAGCTTCGCCGCCGCCCCGGCGCGGTCGTTCCACCACCCGTTGGGGGTGGCGCCGACCACGTTGGCGGCGTCGACGATCAGGACCGACGGCACGTCACTTCAGGAACTTGGAGAAGTCGCTCGGGAGGTTGAGGTTGGCGAGGGCGTCGGCGTAGTCCTGCTCCGAGGGCTGCTTCTGGGTGCCGAACGGGTTCGCGGGAGCCGGGGCTTCCTTGGCCGTCTGGGCCGCCTTGGCCGGGTTGCCCGACTTGCGGGCACCCTTGCCCTTCTTCTGCTGCGGGGCCTGCTTGGCGCCGGCCCGCTTGCCGAAGCCGGCACCCGGGGCGCCGGGCATCCCGGGCATGCCGCCGCCGGAGGCGAGCTGCTTCATCATCCGGGCGGCCTCGGTGAAGCGCTCGACGAGCTGGTTGATGTCGCTGACGGCGCGACCCGAACCGCGGGCGATCCGGGAGCGGCGGGAGCCGTCGAGGATCTTCGGGTTGGCCCGCTCGGCCGGGGTCATCGACTGGATGATGGCTTGGATCCGGTCGATCTCACGCTCGTCGAAGTTCGCCAGCTGGTCCTTGAACTGACCCATGCCGGGGAGCATCCCCATCAGCTTGGTCATCGAGCCCATCTTGCGCAGCTGCTGCATCTGGACCAGGAAGTCGTCCAGGGTGAACTCGCCGGCACCGATCTTCTCGGCGGCCTTGGCGGCCTCCTCGGCGTCGAAGGTCTTCTCCGCCTGCTCGATCAGGGTGAGCATGTCGCCCATGTCGAGGATCCGGCCGGCCATCCGGTCGGGGTGGAAGAGGTCGAAGTCGGTCATCTTCTCGCCCGCGGAGGCGAACATGATCGGCTTGCCGGTCAGGCTGACGATCGACAGCGCCGCACCACCGCGGGCGTCACCGTCGAGCTTGGTCAGGACGACGCCGTCGTACCCGACGCCGTCGAGGAAGGCCTGCGCGGTGGTGACCGCGTCCTGACCGATCATCGCGTCGACGACGAAGAGGACCTCGTCGGGCTGGGTCGCGTCCCGGATGTCGGAGGCCTGCTGCATCAGCTCGGCGTCGATACCGAGACGACCGGCGGTGTCGATGATGACGACGTCGTGCAGGGTGCGGGCCGCCTCGGCGACACCGGCCTTGGCGACCTCGACCGGGTTTCCGACGCCGTTGCCCGGCTCGGGGGCGAAGACCTTGACGCCGACCTTCTCGCCGTTGACCTCGAGCTGCTTGACCGCGTTCGGGCGCTGCAGGTCACACGCGACCAGGAGCGGGGACTTGCCCTGCTCCTTGAGCCAGAGCGCGAGCTTGGCGGCGAGCGTGGTCTTACCGGCACCCTGGAGACCGGCGAGCATGATCACGGTCGGGCCGGTCTTGGCGTACTGGATCCGGCGCGTCTCGCCACCGAGGATGGTGACGAGCTCCTCGTTGACGATCTTGACGATCTGCTGGGCCGGGTTCAGCGCCTGGCTGACCTCGGCGCCGCGCGCCCGCTCCTTGACCGCGGCGACGAACTCCTTGACCACCGGCAGCGCGACATCGGCCTCGAGCAGCGCGATCCGGATCTCGCGCGCGGTGGCATCGATGTCGGCCTCGGAGAGCCGACCCTTCCCTCGCAGGTTCTTGAAGGTCTCGGCAAGCCGATCGGAGAGAGTCGCGAACACAGTCGTCCTAGCGTCGGGGCTGTCAGTGGAACGGTGTCCCAGGTTAGTCCGTGACTCCCGAAAGAGCCGCACGGACGGCATGGGCAGCCTCCGCGGCCCGCTGATCGCTGAGCGCGCCGGCGTGCGCCTCCTGCACGTAGAACACGTCGACGGCCTGCGGTCCGAGGGTGTCGATGTGGGCCGAACGCACCGACATGTCCAGGTCGGCGAGCGCGGCGCAGACCAGGTAGACCACCCCGGGGCGGTCGCTGGCACGGACCTCGAGCACCGTGGACTGGCTGCTCGCCTCTGGCCGGACGACGACCGAGGGGGCCAGCGGGTTCGCCGCAGGTGGGTTCAACCGCCCGGCGACGTCGAGGCGCCCGTCGACGATCGCCTCGTACCGGGTCCGCAGCACGCGGGGGTCGACCCCTTCCTCGGCGAGGTCCCAGACCGAGACGCCGTACGGCGGCTGGGCCCAGGCCCGCGCCGCACGCACCTTGAGCCGGCCCGACGCCAGGGTGGCGGCCACGTCGGCTAGGAGACCGACCCGGTCGGCCGCGATCACGGTCATCCGCTCGCCGTCGGGGGTCGGGTCGATCTCGAGGCTGACGCCGCCCTTGCGGACCGCCTTCGGGACGGCCAGCGGCTCCGGGAGCACGGCGGGAAGCGGTCCTCCCCCGGCCAGGGACGAGGCGGCCCGGCGGCCCAGGTCGAGGATCAGCGAGGAGCGCCACGACGACCACGCCTTCGGGCTGGTGGCACGGCCGTCGGCCTCGGTGAGCGCGATCAGCAGGGCGAGCGCCTCCGGGTCGGTGATCCGGCTGGTGATCGTCTCCACGGTCGCCGGGTCGTCAGGGTCACGGGTGGTGGCGGTGACCGACAGCAGCAGGTGCCACCGGACCAGGGTCTCGATTAGGTCGACGGAGTCGGGTTCGAAGCCCATCCGCTGCGCGATCTCCCGGGCGATCGGTGCACCGGCGACGCTGTGCTCGACCAGCCCACCCTTGCCGATGTCGTGCAGCAGGGCCGCGACCATCAGCACGTCGGGGCGGGCGACGGAACGGATCAGGGCACCGGCCTCCACGCAGGTCTCGATGACGTGCCGGTCCACGGTGAACCGGTGGATCACCGAGGCGTGCGGGAGGAGCCGGATGTTCTCCCACTCCGGCAGCAGGTGGTCGACGGCTCCGGTCTCGTCCAGGGTCTCCCACACCGCCAGGAGCCCCCGGCCGGCGGCGAGGAGGCGGACCAGCAGCTGGCGGGCCTCGGCGGGCCACGGCACCGGGATCGGCGGGCTCTGCTCGGCCAGCCGGGCGACCGTCGGCGGGGCCAGGATGACGTCCTGCTCCGCCGCGACCGTGGCGGCCCGCAGGAAGAGCAGCGGATCGCGCGCCGGATCGGCACCACGGTCCAGCACCACCTCGCCGCCGCTGAGCGCCACCCCGCGCTCGAGGGTGATCAGCTCGGGTCGCCGGGGAGCGGCCGCCCGAGGGCGGGACAGCACGGCGTCGACCCGCCGCCAGGTCAGGCGGGACAGGTGGGTGATGCGCCGTCCGATGGTGCGGACGTGTCGTTGGGCGGACCGGTCGTCGGCGAGCTCGAGCCGCTCGGCCAGCGGGGTCCACATCTCCGGGGTGATCCGATCGCCGGAGCGCCCGGCGAGCTCGTGCAGCTGGTCGCGCAGGTCGAGCAGGTCCTGTCGGCGTCGCTCGAGGTCCGCGTGCGGGACGTCGACGAGCCAGGTGGCGACGATCGCCTTGAGGATGGTGGCGTCGCGGATCCCGCCGGCCGCCTCCTTGAGGTCGGGGATGCTGGCGTGGGCCAGCTCCCCCATCAGCTCGTGCCGGGCGACGACGAGCTCCTTGAGCTCCGGCAGCCGTTCCCGGGCGTGCTTGCGCCACAGGGCGAGCATCTCGGTGCGCAGCCGCAGCGTGAGGTTGGTGTCGCCGGCGACGTGGCGGACGTCGAGCAGCCCGAGGGCGACCCGGATGTCGGCCGAGGCCTGGGTGACCATCTCGGAGAAGCTGCGGACCGAGTGGTCCAGCTTGGTCCCCGAGTCCCACAGCGGGTACCAGAGGGACCCGGCCGCCTCCCCGAGGTCGACCCCGTCATCGCTGACGAGGACGACGTCGAGGTCGGAGAACGGGGCGAGCTCGCCGCGGCCGTAGCCGCCGACCGCGACGAGCGCGACACCGTGGTGTGAAGCGGGATCCGAGGGGAAGGCGGAGGCGAACGCCTCCTGGCACAGCGTGTCGGCCTGAGCCGTGCGCGCTGCGCGCTCCGATGCTGTCAACGCGGGTCTTAGATCGCGGCCTCGTCCTTGTCGCCGGTGCGAACTCGGACGATGCCCTCGATGGCGCTGACCCACACCTTGCCGTCACCGATCCGACCGGTCTGGGCGCTGCCCACGATCGCGTCGAGCACGGCGTCGGCGTCGCTGTCCGGCACGACGATCTCGATCCGGATCTTCGGCACCAGCGCGACGTCGTACTCCGCGCCGCGGTAGACCTCGGTGTGACCCTTCTGCCGGCCGTAACCGCTGACCTCGCTGACCGTCATGCCGGTGACGCCGACGGCCTCGAGAGCGACGCGGACGTCCTCCCACTTGTGCGGCTTGATCACCGCGGTGACGAGCTTCATGGTCACTCCTCCTCTACAGCGCCGCGGCGTCGCGGTCGCCGGTGCGGACGCGGACCACCGTCTCGATGCCGCTGACCCACACCTTGCCATCCCCGATCCGGCCTGTCTGCGCCGTGCGGGTGATGAGCCCGACGACGTCTTCGGCGTCGCCGTCCTCGATGACGATCTCGATCCGGATCTTGGGCACGAGCGCGATGTCGTACTCGGCGCCGCGGTAGACCTCGGTGTGACCCTTCTGCCGGCCGTAGCCGCTGACCTCGCTGACGGTCATGCCCGTCACGCCGAAGGTCTCGAGGGCCTCGCGGACGTCCTCCCACTTGTGCGGCTTGATCACCGCGGTCACCAGCTTCACGAGAGGACCCCCGAACCGGCGGTGAGGTCGTAGGCGGCCTCACCGTGCTGGTCGGCGTCGATGCCGTCGACCTCGGCCTCCTCGGTGACCCGCCAGCCGATCGTGTACTTGATCGCGAAACCGATGATGGCGGTCGCGATGCCGGACCAGGCGATGGCCACGAGCGCGCCGAGGACCTGGTCGCCCAACGAGTCGAGGCCGCCGCCGTAGAACAGGCCGTCGACGCCGCCCGCGCCGTCGGACGTGGAGAAGAGGCCGATCAGCACGGTGCCGACGATGCCGCCGACGAGGTGGACGCCGACGACGTCGAGGGAGTCGTCGAGGCGGAACTTGAACTTCAGGCCCACGGCCCAGGCGCAGATGGCACCGGCGATGGCACCGATGGCGATGGCGCCGAGGGGGTCGACCGCGCCGCACGCCGGCGTGATCGCGACGAGACCCGCGACGATGCCCGATGCGGCGCCGAGCGAGGTGGCCTTGCCGTGCAGGAGTCGCTCGATGACCAGCCAGGCGAGCATCGCGGCCATCGTGGCGATGGTGGTGTTGGTGAACGTGCGCCCGGTCTCGCTGTAGAACTGAGCGAGGTTGGCGGCCGCACCCTTCTCGGTGCCCCAGTCGTCACCGAACACGATCGAACCGACGTTGAAGCCGTACCAGCCGAACCAGAGCAGACCAGCACCGATCATGGTCAACGGCAGGTTGTGCGGCTTCATCGGCTCGCGCATGAAGCCGACACGACGTCCGATGATGAGCGCCAGCACCAGGCCCGCGACACCGGCGTTGATGTGCACAGCGGTTCCACCGGCGTAGTCCTGGGCGCCGATCTTGGTACAGATGAGTGCCTCGTCGCTGCAGCTGAAGACCATGTGGGCGAGCGGGAAGTAGGACAGCGTGACCCAGAACGGGAGGAAGACGACCCAGGCGCTGAACTTGACCCGGTCAGCGATCGCGCCGCTGATCAGCGCGGCAGTGATCGCGGCGAACGTCAGCTGGAACATGACACCGATGTAGGTGTCGCTCGTGACGTCCTTGAGGCCGAAGAGGTCGAAGGGGTTGGCGAAGAACGTGCCGTCCCCCGGGCCGAAGGACATCGACCATCCCCACAGCACGTAGATGATGCCGACGACGCCGACGGCGACGAAGGACATCATCATCATGTTGAGGACCGACTTCGAGCGGGTCATGCCGCCGTAGAAGAGCGCGAGCGCCGGAACCGTCATCATCAAGACGAGCGCTGTCGCGACCAGCATCCAGGCGTAGTAGCCGTCCACAGAACCTCCAAGTGAAATGTCCGCGGTGGACGGCCAGTGCTACCCGTCCACCCTCGCGGGACACCTTCGTAGCCACACGTTTCGGCCTCCGGCGCGACATGTTTCGACCGTGTAACAGGTTCGGCGGTGCGTCTGCAGCGGCACCGCGCGGCTAGAATCTCGTGACCCGTCACCCCTGAAGGGACTGCCTGACCCCGCTATGACCCCGCACGACGAAATCGCCAAGCTCACCGAGTCGCTCCGACTGACCCAGGCAGAGCTGGCGAAGGTCCGGTTCCAGCTCGAAGACCTGATGGAGGAGAAGGCCTCCGCCGACGAGAGCGCGGCGAAGACTCGGGAGCTGGGCGCAGCAGCCACAGAGGGTCTTCGACGAGTCAGCACCTCGGGCAACGGACCCAAGGGGTGGATCAAGCGCCGACTGATGCGTCACCTCGCGAACGACGACGAGACGGCGAAGATCGCGATCCTTGAGGAATCGGACCTCTTCGACCCTGCCTGGTATCTCGGCTCGTACCCGAAGGCCGCGGCGACCGGCATGACACCCGCGCTTCACTACCTGCGGGAGGGGGCAGGCAAGAACTTCGACCCGGGCCCGTACTTCAGCACCCAGGAGTATCGGACCGCGCATCCCGAACTCGGCGCGGAGAACCCCCTGCTGCACTACCTGAACGTGAGCCGCACCGCCCGATGACGTCGGCACACTCATTGGCCGACCTTCACGGCCTGACAGCTCACGAACGCCAGTCGGTGGAGCGCCGCTTGGTCGGCCCCCACCTCGATACGACGTTCTACGTCACGCACTACGGCGCGACGATGGCCAAGGACGGATTCGACGATCCGGTCGCCCATTTCTGCGCAACCGGCTGGGAGCACCTGCTCAAACCCAGCCCGGACTTCGACACGTGGTGGTACTGGGCCAACTATCTGGACCCGTCAACCGCCACCGTCAATCCGTTGCTGCACTACATCCTTGAGGGTCGGGCGCTCGGGAACTCGCCGATCCCACATTATGGGGCTGCGGCCGTGCCCGCACCGCTGCCGACCGATCGACCGGTGCGCCGAGCCACTCTCTTCGCGTTCTTCGACACCGAGGGCCAGATCGACGAATCAGTCATCCTCTACCTACGGGACCTGAGTCGATTCAGCGACGTCTACTTCCTCGCCGACGGCTACCTGGACGAGTCAGAACTGGCCAAGGTTTCGTCGGTGACCCAAGGCGCATGGGCAGTTCGCCACGGGGCTTACGACTTCGGGTCCTACTCCATGCTCGCGCGTGAACTCGTCGGCTGGAAACGATTGGAAGCCTACGACGAGGTGCTGTTCGTCAACGACAGCTGCTTCCTCGTTCGACCCCTCGACGAGCTCTTCGCCGAGATGGCCGAACGCCCCAGTCCTTGGTGGGGCCTCCAAGCCACCAAGGGCATCGCCAAGACGCGCGATCAACAGGGCAACGACTTTCCGGAACCGATCCCGCTCGACACCGTTCGGACTCGGCTGCTTCCGGGGTACGAGAAGGACCCGATTTATGACTTCCTGGTCGGTTCGTACTTCCTCGCCTTTCGCCGCCCCGTCCTCGATGATCCACGGTTCCGCGCACTGATCGACTCCGTCCACGAGCAACCCTCGAAGCTCCTGGTCATCCAGAAGTACGAGGTCGGCCTCACTCACCTGTTGATCGGGCGAGGGTTCGGATTCGACACCTTCATCACGGCGCTCTACCCATTCCATCCGGTCTTCACGAGCTGGTACTTCGAGCTTCTACGCGAGGGCTTTCCCCTCCTCAAGCGCTACTTCCTCTACCAAAATCACTACGACGTCCCCGGACTGGCTGAGTGGAAGTCGATGGTCACCGCGGTCGTACCAGAGGCGCCCGTCGACTTGTTCGAGGCAACGCTCCTACGGACGTCGCCGGCCGATCGCCTTGCGCGGAGCCTCTCTTTGGTTGCTGGCCCTGACGGTGCGGCTGTGAAACCGAAGTTCACTCGAGGGAAGGTCTTCAAGAGGCGAGATGCGGTCAAGCCGAAGGACCCTGCCTGCTGGGTCTTCGCCACCGATCGCGTGACTGGCCTTCTCCCCGCGAGTCTTCGTGCCTTGCTGGAAGAGGTGCGCCACGATTCGTCGATCCGGAAGGTCATCCTCACCCGGGACCGATCGTTGCAGTTGGGCGGGAGCAATCTCGAGCTGTTGCCACTGATGGACGCGACGAGCCGCGAAGTCCTCTATCGGGCAGGTGCAGTTTTCGTCCGTTCCTCACCCCGTGGCACCGTTCAGGCGCCGATCCTCCGTGACTTGCGCGTCATCGTGGCCAGCCGGGACGGGTTGACGCTCACGCCGGCGGGGGCGATGAATGCCGACCCCGTCGATCCGAGCGAGTTGCCAGTTGCCCGCCCTGGGGAACCCGCCGTCTGGCTGCACGAGCTGGTGGAATCACCCGTCACGGGATTCGCCGCAAGTTCGGCCGCCGATCTCATCGCCGCCGCCAACGACCACGCACCGGCGCTCTACGGGGACGGATGGGTGACCGGCATTCCCGCCCACGACCTGCTCACCCGGCAGCTTGACCGGCTACCTGAAGATCTCGCATCGCAGGAGCTTGAAATTCGATCGCAGGCCGACGGCCGCAAGGTCGTCCTGCTGATTCCCGCGGCCGAGCAATGGCGGACCGGGTTCAAGCATCCGGAGTTCAGTCCGGCCTTCCGTCGGCGCGTCACGGAGCTTCTGCAACGCACCGACTCGGTTCTCGCGATTCGCGAGCCATACGGGGACTACAGCGGCTTTTACCGCCGGTACTGGCCGGAAGCGATCAATGCGTCAAATGCACGATTCTCCTCGACGCAAGCTGTCTTGAGAGCTGCCGACGTCATCTGGACCGACATTGATTCGAGCTCGCTCGACGCCACCATCACGGGCACCCCCGTGATGAGTTTCATTCCGGAGCCGCCGCCGAGTGGGGCCACCGTGTACAACCTTCACCACCTGTTCCCAGGATTCATCACCGACGACGAGGAGAGCTTCGTGGCGCACCTCGAGCAGGTCCTCCACCGCCCCGAACTCGCGGTCACGCCGCAGTACGAACGGTTCCGCAATCTCTTCCTGGACTTCAGGGACGATAGAAGTTCTGCCCGTCTCCTCGCGAAGGTTCGCGCCGAACTCGACAGGAGGGACTGGTGAATCTCGACGAGTTTCTCGACTCCTGGGATGCATATGTCCGCAGGTGGACCGATGCAGGTCCGGACGAGCAGGAAGAACTGACCACCGAGTTGTTGGCGAGAGGGCTCTCCCTTGCCGCGGCGCCCCGTGAGCGGCCGACGGTCGACGAGACGCTCGCCTGCGAGCTCGACGTTGTTCGTCGCGCAGGGGCGGTCGACGTGCCCCTGTTCCGCGAGAAGAACTCGTTCTGGAAGGACATCAAGAAGGGTCCGCGTGCAGTCTTCTGCCGAGAAGCTTGGCAGTTCCTGCGCAACCCGAGCCCAGACTTTGACGTCTGGTGGTACTGGGGCGAGTACCTCGACCCCGCTCGCGAGACGGTCAACCCACTCGTCCACTTCCTGGCACACGGACAGTTCGTCGGCAACTCACCGCTGCCCGTCCGGACCGAGCAGGAGCCCTTCAGCCTGCCCGCCGATCGGGAGCCCCGGAGGGTGTGCCTCTTCGCCGGGTATGACGCCGACGGGCGCATTGATGACTACGTCCTCGATTACCTGCGCGAACTCTCGAGGTTCGCCGACGTCTACTACCTCGCCGACGGTGAGATCGAGACTTCCGAACTGGAGAAGCTGGAGCCGTTCACGAAGGGAGCTTGGGCCGAGCGACACGGAGCCTACGACTTCGGGTCGTACTCGCTGCTCGCCAAGAAGTACGTCGGCTGGGACCTGATCGAGACCTACGACGAACTTCTGTTGGTGAACGACAGTTGCTACCTTCTGCGTCCTCTCGCCGACGTTTTCGCTCGGATGAGCACGACGTCTGCGCACTGGTGGGGGATGCAGGCGACCGCACACTACTTCGACGGCATCGACGATTCAGGGACTCCGATGTCACTCGCCGCAGCCAAGTCGGCGCGTATGCCCCACGAGTTGATGCAGTACACCGACTACCTCCACGTCGGGTCCTACTTCCTGGCATTCCGTTCCCCGGTGATCGCCGATCCACGGTTCCGGCGACACCTGAACTCGGTCGTCCCGCAACGTCGGAAGATCAACGTGATCACGAAGTACGAGACAGGCACGACGCGCCTGCTCTCCGAGATCGGATACGACTTCAGCACCTTCATGCCCGACGTCTACCCGTACCATCCGGCCTACGGACCCTCTGCCTTTGCGATGATTCGTGACGGCTTCCCGTTCCTCAAGCGCGGTTTCATCGCGGACAACCCGTACAACACACCTGACCTTGCCAGCTGGAAATCGCGCATCGCAGAGCTGGCCCCATCCGCCGACGTCGATACGATCGAGCGAAATCTCCTGCGCGTTTCCAGCGCGGAGAAGCTCGCTCGCACCTTCTCCCTGACCACGGAGGCAGACGGGTCGATCAGCTCGAACGAACCGATGAAGTGGCGGGAGTTCCGGCACTACGAGGCATCAACTCCCACGTTCGACCACTGGTGGGCGTTCCCCGTCTGCGCGTACGACCACACCTTCGCAGGCAACGAGAGAGCGGTCTTCGAGGAGGTGAAGGACGATCCTTCGATCAAGAAGATCATCCTGACCCGCTCACGCCAGGTCGACGTTCGCGGCGAGAACGTGGAGATCGTCCCTCTGATGAGTCGCCCGGGCCAGGAGCTCCTCGCCCGGTCAGGTCAGATCTTCGTCAAACACGGCCCACGCATCAACGCACATTGGCCAGTTCCATCGACGACCCACAACTTCATCAACCTGTGGCACGGGACCCCGCTCAAGCGTTTCGGATCAGCTTCCATCGACATTCCGCCGGCGGCCGAGGTCGCGTTGCAACGGAACAACGGCGCCAGCCGAGTGGTCCTTGCCTCCGGCGCGATGGACCGACTCGCCATGGCGGCGGCCTTCGCGCCGCTCGGATTCGCGGATGTGTGGACTACGGGGCTTCCACGCAACGACCTCATCCTTCGCGCCGACGACGAGCTTCCGCCCGACCTCCGGGCGAGCGTCGACCGACTGCGTGCCGAGGTCGATGGACGCCGGCTCGTCCTCTTTCTTCCCACGTTCAAGGACGGGCAGGAGGACTCCTATTACCAGTTCTCCGAGGACGAGGTCTCGCGGCTCGGTGCCTGGGCCGAGGCGAACAATGCCGTCATCGGGGTGCGTGAGCACATGGCCGACAAGGCCAGGACCTACTCCCGCCTCTTGGCGCCGATCGGGCCGATCAACCTTTCGTCACGGCGCTATCCCGATCTCGAGGTGCTCTACCGCGTGGCGGACGCCCTGATCAGCGACTACTCCAGCTGCTTGGTGGACTTCATGATCAGCGGGAAGCCCGTGCTGAGTTTCGCCTACGACCTCGATCGCTATTCCGATCAGGAACGCGGCCTGTACTACGACTTGGAGAAGGTCCTGCCCGGTCCTGTCTGCAAGGACTTCGACGAACTCGAGAACGCGCTCACCAAGGTTTTCCTGAGCCCTACGTCGGAGGAGCAGGAGGACTACGCCTGGCGCCGCCAGATCTTCCACGACCACGTCGACGACCAGGCCGCCTGGCGAGTGGTCCAGAAGGTGAAGTCGCTGTACCTCACGCCACCGGTTCGAAGGGGCTAGCTCGACGTGGTTCGCCGACTCGCCGTCATGGCGACCTGGGACCCGACCGGTGAGGTCGGCCCCCACGTCCGCTTCCAGGTCGAACAGCTCCTCCTGGCGTACGACGACGTCCTGGTGGTCTCCACGGCGAAGCTGACGCCGGGCGGACGGGCCTGGCTGGACTCGCACGTCACGCTGATCGAGCGGGAGAACACCGGCCACGACTTCGGGTCCTATCGCGCCGGGCTTCAGGCGGCGGAACCGCTCGACCGGTACGACGAGATCTCCCTGACCAACGACTCCTTCGTCGGCCCCCTCCGTCCGTTCGAGCAGATGCTCCGCGAGATGGCCGGGATCGCGGACTTCTGGGGGTTCACCCGTTCGGAGCGGATCCAGCCCCACGTGCAGAGCTTCTTCGTGACCTTCGGTCGCGCCGTGGTCACGTCGACCGCGTTCAGCGAGTTCTGGGGGTCGTTCGAGCCGCTGGACGACCGCATGGAGGTGATCCGACGCTACGAGGTCGGGCTGAGCGTCCGGCTCCACGACGCTGGCTTCCGCTCGGCGGCCTACTTCAACGAGACCGCGTCCGATCGTGCGGTCGGTCGGCAGCGGGTGAAGTGGTGGGCCTGGCACCGCGGACCGATCCGGAGCCGCAAGGACCTCCGGCGACTGCGCCGCCAGCGCCGCGTCGCGTGGAACCCCACGCGTGCCCTGGCCGACCGGGCGCTCGGGTCCGGCCGGATGCCGTTCCTGAAGCTCGACAACCTTCGTCTGGACCCGTACGCGTTGGACGCCGAACGCCTGCTGACCTTGGCGGAGGAACGTTTTCCCGAGGCGCTCGTCGGAATTCGCGACCACCTCGAGCGCACCCGAGAGCTTCAGCCCGTCCGCGCCAACGAGATCGTCCACCCGACGCCGTGGTGGCTCAGGCCGTTCGCCCGCCGGGTCCGCTACGACGTCGCGGACTGAGCCAGCGCTGCGTGGGCGGCAGCCTCGAGCGCGACTGCTCGAGCCGCGAACGAGTGCTCCTCCCGCACTCGCCGAGCGACGAGATCGCGCTCCTCGGCTGTGCCGAAGATCGCATCGAGGTCGGGCGCGTTCGCCAGCGCTGTGAGGTCGGCGACCGTCCGGTAGGGCTGGACCGAGCGGCCGAACAGGTCTCCGAGCCCCTCGATGTCGTCGGTGACGACCCGCGCCCCGGACGCGACCGCGTCGAAGAGCCGGTTGGAGATGAACCCGTCGCGTCGCATATCGTCCCAGTGGTCGTTGAACACCAGCCTCGCCGCGGCGTACAGCCCTGAGAGCTGGTCGTTGGCGACGAAGGTGGCCGCGATCTGCTCCGCCGGGAGGTAGGTGTCCCAGCCTCCGCCGATCACCGTCAGCCCGATCCCGGACTCGACGGCGTCCCGCACGATCCGGCGGTACTCGCCGCGGGTGTTGCCGACGAAGAGAGCGGGCCCGCCCTGGTTGTCCTCCGCATCGTGACGGAAGCGCCCCGGGTCCGTCGCCTGAAGGAGAGGGTCGATCTGACGACCCCACCGGACGGTGTGCTCCTCGGCCCAGGGGCGGCTGGCGGCGAAGACCCTGTCGAATCCGGCGAGCTCGCCCGGATCGACCTCGTCGGGGTGCGAGATGATCCACATCAGGTGGGCGTGGGCGCGCCGCTCCGGCGGAGTCCAGGGCTTGCGTCCCCGGAGCAGCAGCGCGACGTCATCGAGGTCGGCCGTGGGCCGGTCGAAGGCACCCCTCCGGTCGATGACGGCATGATGGCCGCGATCGCGCAGTGCCTCGGCCAGTGAGTCGGCGAAGTGGGTGTCTCCCCAGGCGTCGCCCGCCTCGCCGCTGACGGCCGGGTTCTTGATCGCCCAGCGCAGGGGCCTGGGTTCGGCCCGGGTCGCCGGCGTCCAGGCGACGGCCCGAGGACCGTCGGTCTGCTCCGGATCGATCCGGAACCCGAGCGCGGTCCAGAGCCTCGTCTCGTCCGTCTGGATCGGGCCGCCGGGCGCATCGGCTGCGCTCGGCCACACCACGACCCGGACGTTCGGCACGAGTCGGCGTTCCGGTACCGCCGTGGGGCGTGCTCCGGACCGGGACAGCAACGCACGGGGATCGAGGGTATTGAACCCGATCCCGGCCAGACCTCGTGCCTCGTCAGCGGCGAAGCCGCCGAGGAACGGCACGGTGCCACCATCGACGACGGCTCGTCCGGCCGTGACGATCTCCCCCGACTCGGTGACCAGGACAGGGCTGACCTCGTCGGCCCCGGCGTCCAGCAGGGCCGACCACCAGGTGGTCCCGCCCGGCAAGCGGCGCACGCCGCGCAGTTCGATCACCCACGGCGTCGTGATGGTCGGGCCGTCATCGACGACGATCCTCGGATCGATCGCCGGGAGGGCTGCGAGGGCCGCTCGGGCCTCGACGGAAGCGCCGGTGGAGTCGACCGCGACCTGCAGGCCGGAGGCGGCAGCGCGCAGGGCATTGCGGATGGCGCCGCCCAGATCGCCGCCCTCGCCGCCGAGCGGCACGAGCGCGGTCACCTCGGCCGCTGCCAGGGAGGCCTCCCGGTCGACGTGGTGCGGCGTCACCACCCCCTGCCGAAGCCATTCCTCAAGGTCGGTTCCGACCGGCAACCACGTGGCCGGCTCGATCCCGCGCCCGCGACCGACCGCGAGGTAGTGGCCCGTGGGACCGTCCGGATGTTCACGCGCCTCCGGTGCCGCGCGCAGGTAGGCCTCAGCGTCGAAGAGCGGGTGGGTGTCGGTGCCCCACAGCCGACCCTCGAGGACGGCGGTGAGCGGCTCGGTCCCGGCGAGTCGCGCCCGCCGTGCGTCGCTCCAGCCGCCGAGGATGCTGAGCGGATCCACCAGGGGGTGAGGTTGCAGACCCTCGCTCCAGCGGTTCAGGTAGAGATCGACCGCCTCGGGACGGGTCAGGCTCGTGCCGACCTGCCGGCTCAGCCAGGCTTCGTCGAAGAGGAGCGAGCCGAGCAGGATGCTCCCCTCCGGCCACGTACCCGCGCGACTCCTCCGACGCCACGGAAGCCGAGCCACGACGAGCTCAGCCCAGCAGTGCGTCGACGAAGGCCTCGGGGCTGAACGGCGCGAGGTCGTCGGGTCCTTCACCCAGCCCGACCAGCTTGACCGGCACACCCAGCTCGCGCTGGACCTGGACCACGATCCCACCCTTGGCCGACCCGTCGAGCTTGGTGAGCACGATCCCGGTGACGTCGACGGCCTCGCTGAACACGCGGGCCTGCATCAGTCCGTTCTGTCCGGTCGTCGCGTCCAGGACGAGGAGCACCTCGGTCACCGGCGCCGACTTCTCGATGACCCGCTTGACCTTGCCGAGCTCGTCCATCAGACCCTGCTTGTTCTGCAGTCGTCCGGCGGTGTCGACCACGACGGTGTCGACCTGGGAACCGATCCCCTGCTTGACCGAGTCGAAGGCGACGGACGCAGGGTCGCCGCCCTCGGGTCCGCGGACCACCTCGACGCCGACGCGGTCGCCCCAGGTCTGCAGCTGGTCGGCCGCGGCGGCCCGGAAGGTGTCCGCAGCACCGAGGAGCACGGAGCGATCCTCGGCGACGAGGATCCGGGCCAGCTTGCCGACCGTGGTGGTCTTGCCTGCCCCGTTGACGCCCACGACCAGGACGACACCGGGGGCCTCGCCCTCACCCGTGACCTGGAGCCGACGGTCAAGCGACGGGTCGACCAGCGTGACGAGCTCCTCGCGGAGGACCTCCTTGGCGCCCGACTGGGCGACACCCTCGACCCGGAACCGGGTCTTGAGCCGCTCGGTGAGCTCCTGGGTGGGTCCGACGCCGATGTCGGAGGTGATCAGGAGGTCCTCGATCCCCTCCCACGTGTCCTCGTCGATCTTGTCGCTGGAGAGCAGACCCAGCAGCCCGCGGCCGAGGGCGGAGTTGGAACCGGCGAGCCGTTGGCGCAACCGGATCAGTCGGGAGGCGGTGCCCTCCGGGCGTTCGGGCGCGAGAACCGCGCTGTCGGCGCCGGGAGTGGCACCGGAGCCGGCGGACTCGGCCGGCTCGACGGGAGCAACGCTGTCGCTCGACGGAGCCACCTCGACACCCGTCCGGCCGCGGCGCTGCACGACGACGAGGCCGACGACAACCGCGACGACCAGGATCGCGACGAGCGCGATGATGATGGCGGGGTTCATGGATTCATCCAATCAGACACGGAACGGAAGGCGATCAACCGCGCGTCGCCCCGATGTGGCACCGCATGGTGCCAACCTTCTTCAGTTGCGCCTGAGTTGCAGCCGACAACAACCGGCGGGCGTGGCGGTCACCGCGCGGAACACAGGCCAGCGTCACACCTAGTCGCCGCAGGGCGCCCCGGATCCTCTGGACTGCAGGCCGTCGAACAGGCTGGCTGCTGACGAGCCTGTAGAGCTCAAATCGATCAGCGATCTCCTTGCGCGGCGCATCGAGGGCCGGAAGGTAGTCCACTCGGGGAACGACCGAGAACGGACCTGCAGTCGAGATCGCGAGATTCTGCATCTGAACCGGTGGCATCAGCCACAGACCGTCTGGCACGTCCAGGTCGCGGGCGGCACGGACGTCCGCCAGCGCGACCTGATCGACCTTCCAGGTCGGCGACGTCGTCAGCTTCGCCCCGATGTCCGAGGACCAGATCCAGTTGCCGCCCAGGAGTGGAACCGCCACGACGGCCGCCAGGAGGGCTGTCAGCGCGATCCGGCCACGCCGCTCGCCCCGCGGGCCAGCGCCCAGAACAGGGACGGCCAGCGCGGCGAGGAGGCCGACCATGACGCCGATCGGCGCGACGCTGGGCAGACGCCACACCACCGCACCGGCCCCGGTCACCCGCGCCGCCACGTCCAGGAGACCCGGGAGGAACACCGCAAGGCTGACGAACGCCGCCGACCCGGCGAGGAGATGGGCGGGGCGACGCGCCACGCCCACCACGACGGCGACCGCGGCGAGAGCCAGAGCCGCCATCGAGAGCGAAGCGCCGTAGACGATCCCGAAGACCCGGTCGGCGTCCGTCACGCTCGCCAGCGCCGAGCCGAGGGAGGTCGATCCCGTCGCCTGGACCACGCCGTTGACCAACGGCGCGACCAGGAAGATCAGGGAGCCGAACGCGAGGGGACGCGAGCGGAGCAGGAGCGCCGCGAGCAGCGCCGAACCCACCAGCATCGGTGCCAGCAGCGCGGAGCTCGTGGTGAACCCGACGAAGGCGATACCGGCAGCGCCGAGCAGGACGTACAGCGATCGCGTCGGCGCGACGACGAGTCGGCTGAAGTACAACCAGACCACGGGGAGCAGGACGGCGTAGGCGGTCACCTTGCCCTGCCAGATGCGACCGATCGAGTAGTTCCCGATGACCGCGCTCCCGCTGGCCAGGACGAAGAGCAGCGCGAGCGCCAGGACCAGGACCCGACGCCGCGGCGCCCATTCCCGCACCAGGCGCCACGTCACCCAGACGAAGACGGCGGCCAGGATCGGGGCGTAGACCAGGTACGCGACACTCCCGGCCTCCACACCGAGGATCGACGCGACCACACCCTGCAACGCTTCGATGCTGGGGGTCGGAAGCCCCCCGCCGAACGACAACGGGTAGGTGCCCGGGCCGAACATGGTGTCGCGCAACATCGCCGTCCCGTGCTCGGCCACCCACGCGGCACGGTTGACGTAGTAGGCGTCGTCGGCATCGGACTTGAAGACGAAGAGCGACAGCGCGCCGACTCCGAGCGCGAAGAGGCCGGCAGCGAGGTGTTCGAGCTGGGATGTCGGTGCCACCGGCGGAGGAGGTCCTGCCGGCTGGACCCGAATCGGCAGGCCGAGGAGGACGATGACGGCGAGAGCGAGCACGACGGCCGGGAAGACGCCGATCTCCGCGTGCAGCAGCGCCGTCACCACGAGACCGACGAGAGCGATCGCGACGGCCACGGCTCGACGCCCGCCCTGGAGCGGACGCCAGCGGGTGTCCGACTCGATCGCGGCGGTCGGGCGCTCCCCCTGCGGCGGGCTCGGCCGCAACCAGAGCGCTCCGGCCAGGACGCATCCGGCGCCGACGACAGCGAACACCCATCCACCCGGACGCAGATCGACCTGGGTCGCGAGGCCGACCTGGTACCAGAGGGTCCACAGCGCGAAGGCGACGACGGCGCCGTCCACGCCTCCGTCGACGAGCTCCGGCCAGCTTCGCCATGACAAGCGGGAGCGTTGCGCCCTGGTCGACACCTTGGTTCCTCCGAGCGGCCGTGGTCGGTCAGTCGGCCCCCGAGAAGGTAACGCACCCTCGGCCGCCCCGACGAACTCGACTCGTGCCTTCCGATCCCCGAGTGATACCAATGGGCCGGAGCGCGGCCAGCGCTGTTCAGTCTCGTACAGGGTGAGGACGCAGAGATGGTGGAGAGCTACGACCACGTGGTCGTCGGCGGAGGGATCGTCGGTGCTGCGACGGCGTGGACGCTGACCGAGCGCTACCCCGGTCGCCGCGTCCTGCTGATCGAGAAGGAAGCCCAGCTCGGCCACCACCAGACCGGCCACAACAGCGGCGTCATCCACTCCGGGATCTACTACGCACCGGGGAGCCTGAAGGCTCGACTGTGCCGTGAGGGCGTCGCGGCGACGGAACGCTTCGCCGACGAGAACGGGATCCCCTGGCGTCGGATCGGCAAGCTGCTCGTCGCGAGCGACGAGCGGGAGCTGGCGGGGATGCACAGCCTGGCCGAGCGAGCAGCCGTCAACGCCATCCCTGCGACCGTCCTGTCCGGGGCCGAGCTGCGCGACCGGGAACCGCACGTCGTGGGTCTGGGCGCCCTGCACATCCCGTCCACCGGGATCACCGACTACGGCGCGATCACCCGCCGGCTCGGCGAGCTCGTGGTGCAGGCCGGCGGAACGCTGATGCTCGACACCCGGCTGACCGGGATCGACGAGCGTGCCGACGGCGTCACCCTGACCACCACCTCCGGCGAGGTGCTCGCGACCCAGGTCGTGGTGTGTGCGGGGATCCAGGCCGATCGGGTGGCCGCGCTCGCTGGTATCGAGGTCGACTTCGCGATGGTCCCCTTCCGTGGTGAGTACTACGACGTCCGTCCGGAGCGGACCGACCTCGCGAAGACGCTGATCTACCCGATCCCCGATCCCGAGCTTCCGTTCCTTGGTGTCCACCTGACACCGACCGTCGACGGCGGCCTCAACGTCGGCCCCAACGCCGTGCTCGGGCTGGCTCGTGAGGGCTACGCGAAGTTCTCCTTCGATCGCCGCGACGCCTGGGACATCGCCCGCTTCCCGGGGATGTGGCGGGTCGCCAAGGCGAACGTCCGGACCGGAGCTCGCGAGATGCGCAACTCGATGTCCAAGCGCGCCTACCTCCGGCTGTGCCAAAAGTACTGCCCCGACCTCCGCCTCGAGGACCTCACTCCCCGCGAGGCGGGCATCCGGGCGCAGGCCGTGCTCCGCGACGGCTCGTTCGTCCAGGACTTCCTGTTCCGCGACACGCCCCGCACGCTGCACGTCGTGAACGCGCCGTCGCCGGCCGCCACCTCCGCGATTCCGATCGCGCGGATGATCGTCGACCGGGTCAGCGGCCAGGAGGGCTGATCAGACCTCGTCGTCCTCGATACCAGGGTCGTGCTGCAGCGGCCCGTGCCGACGCCGCTCGAGCACACCCAGGCTCGCCGCTCCCGCAGCGGTCGCCAGGTCGGCGAGAGTCAGCAGGACCCGGCTGACGGCCGCGAGGGCGATCGCCGTGCCGGCGCCGACGTACGGCGTCAGAGCGGTCACGATGACCAGCTCACGCACTCCTGCACCCGAGGGCAGGACGAAGAAGAACAACCCGGAGATCATGGCTGCCGCCATCGCTCCGATGCACAGGCTGAGCAACCCGGGACCGACGTCGGCGCTCCCCTTCGCCAGCAGCCAGAGGTGCACCCCGAACGCGACGTACGAACCCACGGCAGCCAGGAGTGAGCAGACCACCGCCCTGAGTCGGACCGGGTGGTCCAGCGGCGGCCTCCGCAGGATCCGGAAGGCGACGGAGACCAGCCGGTTCAGGATGCGCGGGTGGAGGCAGATCAAGCCCACCGGGAGGAGCACGTAGAGCCATCGGAGCGGTTCGAGTCCCGCGTCGTGCGCGCTCAAGGACGGGATCGCCAGCACCCCGCACAGCAACGCGGCGACGACCGCCACGGCCAAGGAGAAGAGCGTGGCGGTGAAGACACGCGCGCGGGCCAGGCCCGCGCGACGACCGAGCTCCATCTGGAGCACGTAGGCCCACACGGATCCGGGCAGGTACTTGCCCAGCTGTCCGACGAGGAAGATCTGCGCACCGCGGGAGAAACCCACCCGCTCGCCGAGCTCATCGACGAGGAACTGCCAGCTCAGGGTCGACAGGCCGATCGCGACCGGGAGCGCGAGGAACGACGGCACCCACTCCCGCCACGACATCTCGGTGATGGTGTCGCGGACCTCGACCCAGTGGCTGCGGACCGTCCAGATCGCAGCCGCCACGACGGCGAGGATGAGCACGATCCGTCCCCAGTGCACCAACCGACCACGGAGAGTGTGCGGATGCGTGGAGGAGGGCGCAGGGGCGTCCTCCCTCGGCGCGAGGGATGGAGCGTTAGGCGATGACACCGCTCCAGTGTGCAATAGGTGAGGCGAGAAACCGGCAACGAAGCGCGGGCGATAGAGTTCCGGGGTCCCATTCGACGAAGAACCAAGGTCCAGGCATGTCTGCTGCTCTCAAGATCGCTCTCATCGGCTCGGGCTCGATGGGGAAGAACCACGCCCGGGTGATCTCAACCGTGGAGTCCACGGACCTGGCCTTCGTGATCGATCCCGACGAAGCGAGCGGGCGCCGGACGGCCGATGCCTTCGGCGCGACCTGGTTGCCGGAGATCTCCCGCCTCGACGAGGTCGACGCCGCGGTCATCGCAGCGCCGACGGAGTATCACCACGACCTGGCACAGCAGGTGATCGAGGCCCGTCTTCCGCTGCTGGTGGAGAAGCCCGTCTGCCCGTCGCTGGCGCAGACCCAGGAGCTCGTCGACGCATCGCGCCAGGCGGACACCCCCCTGATGTGCGGGTTCCTCGAGCGGTTCAACCCGGCGGTCGTGGTCGCCCTCCGCATGATCGAGGCACCGGTCTACGTGCGGTCGACCCGGCACTCGCCCTACGCTCCGCGGATCAAGACCGGCGTCGCCTGGGACCTGCTGGTCCACGACGTCGACCTCGTGGTCCAGGCCTACGGCGGCCAGCACCCTGAGCGGCTCGACGTCCGGGCCGGGCAGTTCCACGGGAGCTCCGTGCCCGGTGCCGAGGACGTCGTCGAGACGCTGATGGAGTTCGGCACCGGCATCGCCTCGGTCTCCGCCAGCAGGCTCGGTCAGACCAAGGTCCGCAGCATGGTGATCCAGGAGCTCGACCGGATGATCGAGGTCGATCTCCTCCGTCGGGGCCTCACCAGCTACCGGCACGCGACGATCGAGGAGGACGAGGGGCACTCCGGTTTCCGTCAGTTCACCGAGATGGAAGTGCCGGACATCGCCGGGGTCGAGCCGCTGGTCGGCCAGCTCCACCACTTCGTGAACCTGATCGAGGGCAAGGTCGACGCGGAGGCCGAACGGCAGTCGTTCCTGCCGGCCCACCGGATCGTCGACGAGGTCGTCGCGCTCCGCTCCAGCTGATCGGCGGAGCCCGCCGGCGCACCGGTCAGTCGGCGGGGCGGGCCCGGAAGACCGGCGAGCTCGGCTCGGACAGGTCGACATCGGCGACCGGACGCGCCGGCACACCCGCGACCACCGTCCGAGCCGGAACGTCACTTGTGACGACCGCACCCGAAGCGATGACCGCCTCGTCGCCGATCGTCACCCCCATGTTGACGATCGCCCCGGCACCGATGAAGACCCGGTCCCCGATCGTGACGGGGCGACGCTCGACCTCGTTGAACTGTCGCCCCGACACGCAGCGCTTGGCCGACGAGTGGGTGTAGATCTGAGCGCCCGACGAGATGTCGCAGCCCCGCCCGATGGTGAGCCCGCCGGAGCCGTCGATCACGGTGAAGGCACCGATCCAGGTGCCTTCACCGATGACAGGATCCCCGACCACCCAGGCGTGCTCGTTCCACGGGTTGGGCGGAAGGGAGGCGCTCACTGCCCGCGGATCAGGTCGGTCATGCCGTCGAGGACCGGGATGGTCGGCTCGAAGCCGAGCACGTCCTTGGCCCGACGGACGTCGGCCGCCCGGCGACTGACGAGCACGTCGCGCGGGTTGAAGATCGGCTCGACGTCGGCGCCGACGGCGTCGATCAGGATGCGCGCCAGATCGGCGATCGAGGTGTCGATGCCGGTGCCGATGTTGATCGGCACGTTGTCCTTCTCGGACTCGAGCGCGAGCACGATCGAGCGGGCGATGTCGTGGACGTGGATGAAGTCCATCGACTGCTCACCCTTGCCGTCGATCACGGGCGGCTCGCCGTTCTTGATCCGGTTGACGAAGTGGTTGATCACCGACGTGTAGTAGGCGGTGGTCTTCTGACCCGGCCCGTAGACGTTGAAGAAGCGGAGCGCGATCCAGGACAGCCCTGCACGCCGCTCGTAGAAGCCGAGCAGGTCCTCACCAGCGCGCTTCGCGATGCAGTACGGCGTCAGCGGGTCCAGCCGGTCGTCCTCGTGCATCGGCAGCGTCTCCGGGTCCCCGTAGACCGAGGCGGAGGAGCAGTAGACCAGCCGGTCCACACCGTGGTCGGCGGCAGCCGCGAACACGTTGTGGTTGCCGATCATGTTGATGTCCATCGACTCGTACGGGTCGGCCTGGCTCTTGTTGATCGAGACGGCGGCAGCGTGGATGACCTTGCTGCACCCCTTCATCGCGGCGTGCACGGCACCGCCGTAGCGGACGTCCTGGTCGATCAGCTCGACATCGTCACCCAGGGCGGCAACCGCGTCGCGGTCGCCCCGGAACATGTTGTCGAACACTCGGACCTTGTAGTCCTTCTCGAGAAGCATCGGGATGACGTGCATCCCGATGAAGCCCGCACCGCCGGTGAAGAAGACGGTTTCCTTGGTGCTCATGTTCGTGGTTCTCCTCTAGTTGTGACGCGGGCGCAGGCTATCAACGGCGCCGCGAACGGCTCTGGTCGGCATCGGCGATCATGTCGCCGAAGACTTCGAGGTGGCGGTCGAGCACCCGCTCGAGAGCGAAGTGCTCGTCCACGATCGCGCTCGCCTTCCGACCGACCTCCTGGGTGGCCGAGGGGTCGTCGAGGGCGCGATTGATCCGGGAGGCCAGTCCGGCGACGTCGCCCGGCTGGCACATGAAGATGTCCTCACCGTCGACCATCGGGATCCCGGGGAAGTTGTCGATCCGCCCCCAGGCGACGACCGGAACACCCGCGGCCATCGACTCCAGGGTCGCGGTCCCCAGCCCGAATCCCTGTTCGTGGGACTCGACGGACGCGGCAGCGAAGAGGTGCGGGATGTCAGCCTTCGGAACGGCTCCGAGCGACCGGACCGCATGGGCGACGCCCAGTTCGTCGGCCCGGTGCAGGAAGTGGTCGTAGTACACCCGTCCGGCCACCGCCAGGACGGCGTCGGGATGGCGCTCGAGGATCTCGGGGAGCGCCTCGACGAGTCCGATCCGGTCCCGGAGCGGGATCACGTGCCCGACGGAGAGGATCACCGGGACCTCGGGGCCCACGCCGATCAGGTCCCGCCCGGCCTCGGCAGACCCGGATCGGACCCAGTCCGGGTCGACACCGACCGGGATCGCGACCAGCCGGCTCCAGCCACGCTGGTACCGCTCGTGGATGTACTCCTGCATGTAGGTGTCCATCACCACGATGCCGGGTCGGTAGCGACGGAGCCGGGGAGCGACCATCGTCGCGTCGAGGCCACGGAACACCGCGTGGTACTTCGCGACCGGGTTCTCGAGGCGGGTGTGCACGCTGAGCAGCGTGGGGATCCGTCGGCGGCGCGCGTACGCGCCGGTCGCCCACGTCAGGTCCATGAACTGACCGTGCTGGTGGATGACGTCGGGCTTGAAGTCGTCCAGCAGTCGCCGCAGCCGCCGTCGGAGTCCGGGCCGGGTGGCGAAGGAGAGATCGAACGAGACCGCGAGTCGCGTCTCGGGCAGCATCACGGCCGGCATCCGGACGACGCGGACGCCGTCGCGCATCTCCTCCGCGGGCGCATCCTGGTAGGCGGCCGTCACCACGAGGACGTCGTGCCCTCGGGCCGCGTACCCCCGCGCGAGCGCGTCACTCAGGTGCGAACTTCCTCCGACCCGCGGCGGGTAGAAGTTGTTCACCACGACGATGCGCACGCGGATCAGGCTCCCGCTCGAACGGTGGCGTTGACCGCTGCCACGATGCGCTCGAGGTCACCTTCGCTCAGCGAGGGGTGGACGGGCAGCGAGATCACTTCACGAGCAACCTGCTGGGTGACCGGAAGCTCGAGCCCCTCCGCGAAGCGCTGGAGCGACTGCAGCTGGTGGTTCGGGATCGGGTAGTAGACGCCCGTCCCGACCTGGTGCTCCTCACGGAGCGCGGTGACGATGCGGTCCCGCTCCGCGCCGTCGACCTTGATCGTGTACTGGTGGTAGACGTGGGTCGCGCCCTCGGCGACGGGAGGAACGACGACGCCCTCCAGGTGGCGGTCGAGGTACGCCGCGTTCTCCTGGCGGGTCTTCGTCCAACCGCCCACCTTGGTCAGCTGCACCCGTCCGATGGCGGCGTGGATGTCGGTCATCCGAGCGTTGAACCCGATCACCTCGTTGGCGTACTGGCGCTCCATCCCCTGGTTGCGCAGCAGCTTCACCGTCCGAGCGATCTCCTCGGTGGCGCACGACACCATGCCGCCCTCACCCGAGGTCATGTTCTTGGTCGGGTAGAGGCTGAACATGGCGAAGTCACCGAAGGTGCCGACGGGGGCGCCCTTCCAGGTGGCCAGATGGGCCTGGGCGGCGTCCTCGAACAGCTGGAGGTCGTGCTCGTCGGCGACGTCCCGCAGGGCGTCGACGTCGGCGGGGTGACCGTAGAGGTGGACGGGCATGATCGCCTTCGTCCGGTCGGTGACGGCGGCACGGACGCTCGCCGCGTCGAGGCAGAAGTGGTCCGGCTCGATGTCGGCGAAGACCGGCGTCGCGCCGGTCAGCGCGACGGAGTTAGCCGTGGCGGCGAACGTGAACGACGGCACGATCACCTCGTCGCCCGGGCCGATCCCGGCCGCGAGCAGGCCGAGGTGCAGGGCCGACGTGCCGGAGTTCACCGCCACCGTCGTCCGTCCGCCCACCACGGCACTGCCGAACTCCTGCTCGAACGCCGCGACCTCCGGGCCCTGGGCGATCATGCCGGAGCGCATCACGCGGTCGACCGCGGCGCGCTCGTCGTCGCCGATGATCGGCTTGGCGGGCGGGATGAACTCGGCGGACATGGCGTCCCTTTCGATGATGGGTGGGTGTGCGGGAGAGGGGTCAGTGACCGTCGCGGCGGGACCGCCACGCGGAGATCGGTCGACGAAGGGCATCGTCGAGTCCGGAGAGGTCGTCGGAGTCCCTCAGCAGCACGGCCTCGAGGACCTCGTGCTGGTCGGGCTGGACCCCGAGCTTGTCGAGTCGGTAGGTGTTCAGACGTGCCGCCTTCGCGGGGACGCCCATGCTGACGACGAACGGCGGCAGCTCCCGCGTGACGGCGGACTGCATGCCGATCATGGCACCGGCGGGCACCGTCAGCCGCTGGTGGACGACCGTCCCCAGCCCCAGGTTGGCCCCGTCCTCGATGGTGACGTGCCCGGCCGTCACCACCATGCCGGACACGATCACCTCGTTCCCGAGATGACCGTCGTGGTTGATGTGCGCCTTCGTCATCACGAAGCAGTCGTCACCGACCGTGGTCTCCCCGGCCCAACCGCCGCTGAGGGTGACGAACTCCTTGAACACGTTGCCCGAGCCGATCCGAACCGCACCGCCGTCGAACGGCTCCTCCCAGGAGGCCGTCATCGCGTGCCCTCGAACCTCGGCGGCACCGCCCACCACGACGTGGGAGGCGAAGTAGTTGTCATCGCCGACCGTGACCGGGCCCTGCAGGACGCAGTACGGGCCGACCACGTTGCCGGAACCGAGCACGACCTCGGGACCGACGATCGCGGTCGGGTGGATCCGGTTGGACGTCATCGCCGTGCGGAGGAGTCCCCGAGGACCTGGCGGAGCTGATCAGCCACGTAGTCGAGGTCGTCCTCGGTCAGGTTGGCGTGCATGGGGAGCGCGAACTGGGTTCGGAAGAGCTCGGCCGACACCGGGCAGTCCGAGCGCATCCCGTACACCGGCTGGACGTGGGACGCGTAGGTCCCGAAGTTGCTTCCGACACCCCGCTCACGAAGCGCCACCACCACGGCGTCCCGATCAACGTCGGGGGCAGCGGTCACGAGGTAGGACTGCCAGGCCTGGCTGCGGTCCTCGAGCTCCACCGGCAACGTGATGCCGTCGAGCCCACCCAGCCGCTCCGCATAGCCGCGGGCCGCGCTGGACCGAGCGGCGATGAGGTCGGGCAGACGCTGGAGCTGGACGCGCATCATGGCCGCCTGCACGTCGGACATGCGGTAGTTGTAGCCCGCGAGGTCGAAGGACGGCACGGCCAGCGCGCTGCTGCCCTCCCGGCTGACGGCCGGGGCGATCCCGTAGGTGTGAAGCTTCCGCGCCAGGGTCATCCGCGCCTCGTCGTCGCCGACGAGAGCGCCGCCCTCGCCGGCGGTGATGCCCTTCCGGCCGTGGAAGCTGAAGGCGGCCAGGTCGGCCAGGCTCCCAGCGGGGCGCCCCTTGTAGGTCGCGCCCGCCGAGCACGCGGCATCCTCGAGCAGCCAGATCCCGTGCTTCGTCGCGAGCGCGTTCAGCTCGTCGTAGTCGGCGACCTGACCGACGGTGTCGACCGCGATGATCCCGACCGTGCGCTCGGTGACCAGGGCGGCTGCCGCGTCGACGTCGATGGTCCCGGTGTCAGCGCGGACATCCGCGAAGACGGGGGTCGCGCCCGTCCAGACCACCGAGTGGCCGGTGGCCGGGAACGTGTAGTCGGCCACGATGACCTCGTCGCCCGGCCCGGCGCCGAGAACCTGCAGCGCGAGGTGGAGGGCCGACCCGCAGTTGGAGGTCGCCAGGGCGTGGGCCGTGCCGGTCGCTCCGGCGAACTCGCCTTCGAATGCCACGCAAGCGGGACCGGCGCCCGAGAGCCAGCCGCTGGCGAAGACGTCGCGAAGGGCTTGGATCTCCTCTTCACCGACGGTCGGCTGGCCGAGCGGGATCTGACGTACGGACTGCATGCATCCACCTTCCTGAGACTGCCGACCAACCCTACTTGCCGGCTCGGCGCAGCCGGCCATCGGCGCGCAGGCCGACCGGAGCGACCCCTCAGATCGCTTCCGACTCCCGCAGTCGCTGGCTGATCACCGTGGAGACGCCGTCGCCGCGCATCGTGACGCCGTAGAGGGCGTCACCGACCTCCATCGTCCGCTTCTGGTGGGTGATCACGAGCAGCTGGGAGTTCTCCCGCAGCTCCTCGTAGATCTCGAGCAGACGACCGAGGTTGGTGTCGTCGAGCGCGGCTTCGACCTCGTCGAGGATGTAGAACGGCGACGGCCGGGCCTTGAACAGGGCGACCAGGAACGCCACCGCGACCAGCGAGCGCTCGCCGCCGGAGAGCAGCGAGAGCCGCTTGACCTTCTTGCCCGGCGGGCGGGCCTCGATCTCGATGCCGGTGGCGAGCATGTCCTCGGGGCTGGTCAGGACCAGCCGGCCCTCACCTCCGGGGAAGAGTCGGGCGAAGACGTGGTCGAAGGCACGCTCCACGTCGGCGTACGCCTCGGTGAAGACCTGCTCGACCCGGTTGTCGACCTCCTTGACGATCTCCAGGAGGTCACGGCGGGTGGTCTTGAGGTCCTCGAGCTGGGTGGTGAGGAACTGGTGCCGTTCCTCCATGGCGGTGAACTCCTCCAGCGCCAGCGGGTTGACCTTGCCCAGCATCGACAGGGACCGCTCGGCGGTGCGGAGCCGCTTGGTCTGAACCTCGCGGTCGAAGGGCACCGGCTCGGGTTCAGGGTCCTCGTCGGTCGGTGCGACCGGGACCAGGACGTGCGGGCCGTAGTCGTCGACGAGACCCGCGGGGTCGAGACCGAGGTCGTTGAGTGCGCGCTCCTCGAGCTGCTCGATCCGCATCAGCTGCTGGGACCGGGCGAGCTCGTCGCGGTGGACGCTGGTGGTCAGCTCCTCGAGGTCGCTGCTGAGTCCCCGGACCCCGGCGCGGACCTCGAGCAGCTGCTGCTCGCGGCCGGCCCGGGCCTGCTCGACCTCGGTCCGAGCGGCTTCGGCAGCGGTGATCGCGATCTCGAGCCGTGTCAGCACCTGGGCGACGGCCGCACTGACCGCTTCGGCGGCGCGGCCCTCACGCAGCAACCGTTCGCGCTGGGCGATCGCCTTCGCCCGGGCCTCCCGCTCGGCCGCGGCGGCCCGGGTGAGCGCATCGGCCCGACCGTGCAGCGCGCGAGCACGCTCCTCGGAGGTGCGCAGGGCGAGGCGGGCGTCCATCTCGCTCTGCCGAGCGGTCCGCGCTGACTCGGCGAAGTCGTCGCTCGGCACGGGCTCCGGCTCCTCCTCCCCCGCGGACTCGGCCGCCGAGAGACGCGCCTCGAGCTCCGCGAGATCGGTCACCGCCTGCTCGCGACTGGTGAGGACCTGCTCGATCGAGGCGGTGAGTCGTTCAGCCTCACCGCGGGCACCCCGAGCATGCGCGCCGTACTGGGCCAGCTCCTCGGCCACGGCGGCGAGGGTCGCGTCGGACTCGTGCAGCTTCGCCAGCGCGACGTCGACGCGCTTGTGGGCGCTCAGCCGCTCGGCCTCCAGCGCCGAGATCTCGAAGGTGAGCCGCTCCGAGGTCGCCACCGCCTCGGCGAGCTTGGCGGTGGCGTCATCGACGGCGGCCTGGATCTCGATCAGGCTCTGTCCGGCGGCCGAACCGCCGGTCGCGAAGTGGGTGCCCAGGACGTCACCGTCACGGGTGACGGCGGTGACACCGGGTTCGGCGGCGATCAGGGCGCGGGCCGCCGGCAGGTCGTCGACCACGGCGACGCGGTCGAGGAGTCGCGCCAGAGCGGGACGCAGGGTCTCGGGGCAGTCGACCACCTCGACGGCGTACCGGACGTCGGCGGGCAGGGCCGGCCAGGTCCGAGCGTCGGAGGCCGCGCCACCGACGAGGATGCCGGCGCGGCCGAGGTCGTCACGACGCAGAGCCTCGATGGCGCTCACGGCGCCATCGGGGTCGGCGACGACAACGGCGTCGGCGGCGGCACCGAGGGCGTTCGCGACCGCCGTCTCGTAGCCGGGGTGGACGGCGAGCAGGGCGGCGACCGAACCGAGCAGCCCGGAGACGCCGTCGACGCCGGCGATCAACGCGCCCGCCCCGTCGCGGCGGGCCAGGCCCAGCTCGAGTGCGTCCTTGCGGGCGCCGAGAGCGCTGCGGTCCCGATCGGCCTGGGAGGCCTGGTCGCGCAGCGAGGCCAGCTTCTCCTCGACCTCCTCGAGGAGGTCGGCGGCGGCTTCGTGCTCGGCGTCGAGCCCCTCCTCCCCTGCGTCGAGTCCGGCGACCCGGGTCTCCAGGGCGGTGAAGTCCCGCTGGGCACGGTCGGCGCGGGCGGTGGCCTCTTCGCGGGCCAGGGTGAGTCGTCCGACTTCCTCGTCGGCGGCTCCGACCCGGGTCTTCAGCGCGTTGACCTGACCGGTCAGGCGGGCGAGACCCTCGCGACGATCCGCCGCTGCCCGGGCCAGCGCCGTGATCCGGCGGTCCTCCTCGGCGGCGGCGTCCTCGGCGTCCTTGCGCGCATTGATCGCCTCCTCCAAGGCCGACCGCTGCCGGTCCACCTCGGCGTCGATCTCAACCTCCTGGGCGCGCACCCGGACCGCTTCGGCGTCGAGCTCGTCGGGGTCGCGGCCAGCCTCGACCTCGGGCAGCGAACCGGCGTTGCGAAGCCGTTCGGCCGCGAGCGAGGACGTCCCGCGGAAGCGCTCCCGCAGGCCGGTCAGCGCGAACCAGGTCTCCTGCGCCCGGGCCAGGGCGGGCAGGTCCTCCCGGAGTGCCGCCTCGATCGCCGCCTCTGCGGCGCGGGCCTCGGCCAGACCGGACTCCACGGCGGCGCGTCGTTCCAGGAGCACGGACTCGTCGGCGAGCTCCTGCTCGAGCGAAGCACGAGCAGTGGCGAGGTCGTCAGCGAGCAGGCGCGCCCGGGCGTCACGGGCGTCGGCCTGGACCGTGGCGGCCTGTCGGGCCACCTCGGCCTGCCGTCCGAGCGGCTTGAGCTGGCGCCGGATCTCGGTGAGCAGGTCGTTGAGCCGGGTGAGGTTCCCCTCGGTCGAGTCGAGCTTGCGGAGCGCCTTCTCCTTGCGCTTGCGGTGCTTGAGCACCCCGGCCGCCTCCTCGATGAAGCCGCGGCGCTCCTCCGGGGTGGCGTGCAGGATCGTGTCGAGCTGGCCCTGGCCGACGATGACGTGCATCTCGCGACCGATGCCGGAGTCGGAGAGGAGCTCCTGGACGTCGAGCAGTCGGCAGGACTGGCCGTTGATCGCGTACTCGGAGCCACCGGAGCGGAACATCGTGCGCGAGATCGTGACCTCGGCGTACTCGATGGGGAGGGCGCCGTCGGCGTTGTCGATGGTGAGGATGACCTCGGCGCGACCCAGCGGGGCCCGCCCGGAGGTGCCCGCGAAGATGACGTCGTCCATCTTGCCGCCGCGCAGCGACTTGGCGCTGGCCTCACCCATCACCCAGGCGAGCGCGTCGACCACGTTCGACTTCCCGGACCCGTTGGGACCGACGATGCAGGTGATCCCCGGCTCGAGCTGGAGGGTCGTCGCAGAGGCGAAGGACTTGAACCCCTTGAGGGTCAGGCTCTTCAGGTACAACGAATCGCTCCTCGCAGCCACGGCCCAGCTGTTGGGCAGGGCACGACTCTATCCGCGTTCAGGACGTTCCCCGGGAGAACATCCTGTCCGACACGGCTTCCAATCCCGCGAGCAGGACGTCGAGGCCGAACTCGAACCGATCGTCCCCCTCCCCGGCGGTCAGCTCGTCGGCGTAGCGGACGATCGTCGGGTAGGTGGTGACCGGCAGGGAGCGGAAGAGCTGCTGGACGTGCGCGACGACGGCGTCCTCGGTGAACTCGTCGCCCCGTTCGGCGCGGACCCGGCCGCGCTCGAGCCAGATCGACTCCTCCGCCGCGAGCCCGCTGACGTAGAGCGCGGAGAGGTCGGCGAACCAGGCCGCGGCCTGGGGATGGATCCCGCCCCCGATGAGGAGGGCCATCACCGTCTCGGCCGACCGGAGCCCACCCTCCCCCGTCGGGATGGTGGCCATCGCTGCTCGGGCCGAGCCGGGGTGGCGCCGATAGGCGGCCAGGGTGTCGCGCAGCATCTGCCGGGCCTGCTCGGCCCAGCTCTCGGGGTCGGGCGCCGGCATCGGCACCATCGAGGCGATCCGGTCGATCACGAGCTGGTCGAGCTCGTCCTTGTTGGCCACGTGCGCGTACAGGGACGCCGGCCCGGTGTCGAGGGCCCGGGCGATCGACCGCATCGAGACGGCGTCATACCCCTCGGCCTCCATCTGGGCGAGGGCGACGTCGACGATCCGCTCGCGACTCAACCGCTCGGGCCGTTCAGCTGCCATGCGAGCAATCCTATCTGGCGACACGAACAGTGTTCGTGATAGACATGGATCGACCGAACGAACACTGTTCGTCATCCGTTTCCCGAGGAGCCCCCGATGTCCGCCACCTCCCCTGCGCCCGCGCCGACCTCGTCGGTCCCGGCGGCGCTCTACCGCAACCGCTGGCTGGTGATGACCGTCGTGATCATCGCCGACGTCATGGACCTCATCGACGGCAGCATCGCCCAGCTCGCGGGCCCCACGATCCTCAAGGACATCGGCGGAGCGGAGTCGACCCTGCAGTGGATCGTCGCCGCCTACACGCTCGCGTTCGCGGTCGGCCTGATCACCTCGGCCCGGCTGGGCGACATCGTCGGTCGGCGTCCGATGTTCCTGATCGGCATGATCGGGTTCACCCTCGCCTCGCTGGCCTGCGGCCTCGCGCCGAACAGTGATCTCCTGATCGTGTTCCGCGCGATCCAGGGCCTCTTCGGTGCCGCGATGATCCCGCAGGGCTTCGCGATGGTGAAGCAGTCCTTCCCCGAGGACGAGCTGCAGAAGGCGTTCATCCCGTTCGGCCCGATCATGGGTCTGTCGGCGATCCTCGGCCCGATCATCGCCGGCTTCCTGATCGACGCCGACATCGCCGGCAGCGGCTGGCGCTCGATCTTCCTGATCAACGTCCCGATCGGGCTCGCCGGCACCTACATCGCCTGGCGCTACCTGCCCGACATCCCCAAGGTGCCCGGGGCGAAGCTCGACCCGCTCGGCTCGATCCTCGTCACGCTGGCGTGCGGCGGCCTGATCTACTCGCTCGTCCAGGGCCGTGACCTCGGCTGGCCGACCTGGCTGTACGGCGTCATCGTGGGCTCCCTCGTCCTGTTCGCGATCTTCGCCTGGAGCGAGCGCCGCAGCAAGCACCCCGTGATCGAGCCGAGCCTGTTCAAGCACCGCGGGTACGTCGCCGGGCTGCTGTTCCTCGGCTGCTTCTTCCTCGCGATGGTCGGGATGACCCTGGTGCTCAACCTGTTCCTCCAGCTCGGACTCGGCCTGAGCCCGCGCGACGCAGCGCTGGCCCAGACGCCGTACGCGGTGGGGATCGCGATCGGTGCGGCGCTCTCGGGGGCCCTGCTCGGCCCGAAGTTCGGCCGACACGTGATGCACGCGGGTCTGGCGATCACCATGGCCGGGATGGCCTGGTTCGGCCTCGTCGTCGGCGGCCTGGCTGCCGGGGACAGCGCGTGGCACCTGGCCGGGCCGTTCCTGCTCGCCGGTCTCGGCAGCGGCCTCATCTTCGCGCCGATGTTCGACATCATCCTGGCGGCCCTCAACGACAACGAGGTCGGCAGCGGGTCGGGCCTGCTCAACGCGGTCCAGCAGTTCGCCGGCGCGCTCGGGGTCGCGGTGCTCGGCACGGTCTTCTTCCACCTGCTGCCGCTGGACGGGATCGCGTCGTCGGCCAAGACGGTCACCTGGGTGACGTTCGGCTTCTACGGGGTGAGCTTCCTGGTCGCCTTCCTGCTGCCGATGAAGGCACGCGAGGACGGCATCGCCCACTGATCGATGCTGGGGGCGGGCGAGCAAAGCGCCCGCCCCACAGCTGCGTGGGCGGGCGCGTTGACGCGAGGTGGAGCCGAGAGCAGGTCGAGCCGAAGGCTCAGACCCCGATCGAGCCAGAGGCTCAGGCGGGCTGCATCTCGGTGAGGGACGCCTCGACCAGCTCCGCGAGGCGGGCGACCAGCAGGTCGTTCTCCGCCTTGAGCGAGTCGACCTGGGCGTTCAGGTCGGACACGCGGGCCCGCAGCTTCGCGTTGTCGGACGCGAGGTGGTGGGAGTTCCGCAGGTCGGTGGGCAGGTGCCCCATCAGAGCCTTAGCCATGACAAGTCCTTCGTTGGAGTGCGTGGGCCGCCTCCAAGCGTCTCACCGGATCGACTCCCGGTCAAACCTTCCGAGCGGTGCGCGGAGCCGGCTGGCAGACCGGGCAGAAGTACGACGACCGGTTCATGAAGGAGACCCGCCGGATCGGGGTGCCGCACCGGCTGCACGGGCGACCCTCCTGGCCGTAGGCGTGCAGCGCCCGGTCGAAGTAGCCGGACTCGCCGTTGACGTTGACGTAGAGGGCGTCGAAGGAGGTGCCGCCCTGGGCGAGCGCCTCCCGCATCACCTCGGCCGCCGCGTCCAGGACCCGTCCGGCCTGGGCCCGGGTGAGCTTCGAGCCCGCCCGTTCGCCGTGGACGCCCGCGCGCCAGAGCGCTTCGTCGGCGTAGATGTTGCCCACACCACTGACCACGGTCTGGGTGAGCAGCAGTCGCTTGATCCCGCTGCTGGAGCGCCGGATCCGGGCGATCACCCGGTCGGGGTCGAAGGCGTCCTCGAGCGGGTCGGGAGCGATGTGGGCGATCTCGGGCGGGACGACAGCTCCGCCGGCACTGATCCCGAGCCCACCGAACATGCGTTGGTCGACGAAGCGCAGCTCCCGGTCCTCAGCGGCACCGTCGAGGCTGAACCGGACCCGGAGGTGCCGCTCGGCCTCGGCCTGCGGCGGCTGGACCAGCATCTGCCCGCTCATCCCGAGGTGGACGGTGAGGGCGTCGCCGCTGTCGACGTCGTCGAGGGCGAGCCAGAGGTACTTGCCCCGGCGTCGGGCGGCGACCAGGCGCCGGTCGACCAGCTCGCTGGCGAACGAGTCAGGTCCGGCGCTCCAGGTACGGACGGGCCGCGGGTGGAGCACCTCGACCGCCGTGATCCTGGCGCCGAGGACGTGGCGCTCGAGTCCAGCGCGGACGACCTCGACCTCGGGCAGCTCAGGCACGGCTGGGCACCGTCAGGCGTTGTCGGGCACGGTCTGTGCCTCGAGCTCGCCGAAGGCGGTCTCGGCGGCAGCCTGCTCGGCCACCTTCTTGGATCCGCCGGTGCCGTTGCCGTAGAGGTCCTCCCCGATCCGGACCCGGGCGTGGAAGGTCTTCATGTGGTCGGGACCCTCGTCGGTGACCACGTACTGCGGGACGCCCAGTCCGCGCTCGGCGGTGAGCTCCTGGAGCGAGGTCTTCCAGTCCAGGCCGGCACCGAGGCCGACGGCCGCGGTGATCAGCGGGTCGAAGAAGCGGTGCACGAGCGGTGCGGAGACGGCGAAGCCGCCGGACAGGTGCACAGCTCCGATCAGCGCCTCGACGGTGTCGGAGAGGATCGAGTCCTTCGTCCGACCACCGGTGGCGTCCTCGCCGCGGCCCAGCATGATGTGGTCGCCGACCCCGATCGTGCGGGCGACGCCGGCCAGGGCGCGGGCGTTGACGACGGCAGCGCGCAGCTTCGCCAACCGGCCCTCGGGCAGGTCGGGAAGATCGCGGTACAGCGTCTCGGTCACCACGACACCGAGCACGGAGTCCCCGAGGAACTCGAGGCGCTCGTTGGTCGGCAGGCCGCCGTTCTCGTACGCGTACGACCGGTGGGTCAACGCAAGCACAAGCAGCTCGGGGTCCAGTACTGGATCCCCGAGCTGCGAGCGGAGTTCGGTGTAGTCGGTCACCCGACTGCGTCGATCAGGTTCAGAGGACCTGGCGGCGCTCGGCCTTGGCGCCGTACTGGCCGCACTCACCGCAGGCGCGGTGGGGCAGGTGCTTGGCACCGCACGCCGGGTTGGCGCAGGTCGCCAGGGTCGGCGCCACAGCCTTCCAGGCCGAGCGACGGTGGCGCGTGTTGCTGCGCGACATCTTCCGCTTCGGAACAGCCACGATCTTCTCCTCTAGCCAAGGCGGCCCGAAGGCCGACCACGTGCAAAGTTTGTTGGTCGCCCGGAACAGGCAACCCGACGAGTCTAGGGGGGAAACCCCCGAAGACGTTATTCGGCAGTGCCGGAGGCGGTCTCGCCGCCGGTCAAGTCGGTCAGTCCCGCCCAGCGCGGGTCGATCGGAGCCTCGTGCGAGTGCTCCGGGTCGTCGGCCAGCCGGGCACCGCACTCGGTGCACAGACCGGCGCAGTCGGGCTCGCAGAGCGGCTGCAGCGGCAGGTCGAGCACGATCGCGTCCCGCAGCACCGGCTCGAGGTCGATCAGGTCGCCCTCGGTCATGCTGAGGTCCTCGTCCGGGTCGACCGACGCCGCGTCGCGGGTGTCGTCGTAGAGGAAGAGCTCCTGGAAGTGGATGTCGAGCTCGTCCTCGATCGGGTCCAGGCAGCGCACGCACTCGCCGACGAGGGGTCCGGTGACGTCGGCGGTCACGAGGACGCCGTCCATCACCGCCTCGAGGCGGAGGTCGAGCTCGAGCAGGGACCCCTCGGGGACCGCCAGCATCTCGATGCCGAGCTCAGCGGGGGCAGGGGCGGAGAGCGAGATCTCGCGCTGGCTGCCGGGGCGGCGGCTCAGCTCGTGAGTGTCGATCACCAACGGCAGACGGGGGTCCAACGAAGACACGCGTTCACGATAGCCTCGCGATGCCTTGTGACGTTTATCCACGCGGCGAGTCCCATCCACGAGAGGGTGCCCTCATGCCCAGCGCTCTGATCACCGGAATCACCGGCCAGGACGGCCTCTACCTCGCCGAGCTCCTGCTCGCCAAGGGGTACGACGTCCACGGACTGATTCGCGGTCAGAACAACCCCAAACGCCAGCTGGTCGAGGAGACCCTGCCGGGGATCACCCTGCACAACGGCGACCTGACCGACCAGTCCAGCCTGATGCGCGCCCTCGACGCCGCGGCTCCGGACGAGGTCTACAACCTCGGCGCGATCTCCTTCGTGGCGTACTCCTGGGAGAACGCGAAGGTGACCAGCGACGTCACCGGGATGGGCGTGCTCAACATCCTGGAGGCGGTCCGGCTCTTCGCCGGCGGCGACAACGGCACCCGGTTCTACCAGGCGTCGAGCTCGGAGATGTTCGGCAAGGTGCAGCAGGTGCCGCAGTCCGAGGGGACGCTGCTGTGGCCGCGCTCGCCGTACGGCGTCTCGAAGGTCTACGGCCACTACATGACGATCAACTACCGCGAGTCCTACGGGATGCACGCCTCGTCGGGGATCCTGTTCAACCACGAGTCGCCGCGCCGCGGACCCGAGTTCGTGACCCGCAAGATCAGCCAGGCCGTGGCCCGGATCAAGCTCGGCCTGCAGGACCGGGTCGCCCTCGGCAACCTGGACGCGAAGCGGGACTGGGGATTCGCCGGTGACTACGTCGAGGCGATGTGGCGGATGCTGCAGCAGCCCGAGGGTGACGACTACGTGATCGCGACCGGGGAGACGCACTCGATCCGCGACTTCCTCGACATCGCGTTCCGTCACGTCGGGATCGAGGACTGGGAGCCGTTCGTCCACCAGGACCCGCGGTTCTTCCGTCCGGCCGAGGTCGACCTCCTGATCGGCGACCCGAGCAAGGCGCGCGAGAAGCTCGGCTGGAAGCCGCAGGTCTCCTTCCCCGAGCTGGTCGCGATGATGGTCGACTCCGACCTCGCCGAGCAGCAGCGCCTCTCGGGCCGGTGAGCCGGTGAGCCCCACCCCGATCCGCGCGTTCGTCACCGGCGCCTCCGGTCAGGACGGCTCCTACCTCTGCGAGCAGCTGCTCGCCGACGGTGTCGAGGTGCACGCGCTGCACCACCCGTCCTCCAGCCCCTCCCTCGAGGGCCAGACGTGGGCCGAGGCGGTCACCTGGCACGACGGCGACCTGGCCGATGCGGCGCACCTGAGCTCGCTCATCGCCGACGTCGCACCCGCCGAGATCTACAACCTGGCCGGGGTCAGCTCGGTGGCCTTCTCCTGGCAGCAGCCGCTGCTGACCGCCGAGCTCACCGGCGTCGGGGCGCTGGCCGTCTTCGAGGCCGCCTGGCGGCTGCAGGAGGCCTCCGGCACCGCGGTGCGGGTCGTGCAGGCCTCGAGCGCCGAGATCTTCGGCTCCCCCGCCCAGGTCCCCCAGACCGAGTCGACGCCGGTGCAGCCGGTGTCGCCGTACGGGGCGGCGAAGGCGTTCGCCCACCAGCTCGCCTCCGTCTACCGGCACCGGGACCTCGGGGTGTCGAGCTGCATCCTCTACAACCACGAGTCGCCCCGACGGCCGACCGCCTTCGTCACCCGCAAGATCACCGCCGGCGTCGCGGCGATCGCACGCGGCGAGACCGACGAGCTGGCGTTGGGGAACCTCGACGCCGAGCGGGACTGGGGCTGGGCCCCGGACTACGTCGCCGCGATGGTGCTGGCCAACCGGAGCCCCCGGGCCGACGACTTCATCATCGCCACCGGACGGACCCACACCGTGCGCCAGTTCGTCGAGGCCGCGCTGGACGCGGCGGGGCTGAGCGACGTCGACCGCTACGTGCGCGTGGACCCGGCGTTCGTCCGGCCGGTCGACCCGGCGACGCAGGTCGGGGACGCCTCGAAGGCCCACCGCGAGCTGGGCTGGGAGCCGACGATGACGTTCGAGGAGATCGTGGCGGCGATGGTCGCCACCGATCTCTGACCCGCCTCCGGCTCAGGCGAGCTTGGCCTTGATCCGGTCGACGACGAAGGCGGGCACGAAGGCCGAGATGTCACCGCCGAACGCGGCGACCTCCTTGATCAGCGACGACGAGACGAACGCGTTGCCGACCGCGCCGGGCAGGAAGACGGTCTCGACGCCGGTGAGGTGGGAGTTCATCTGCGCCATCGGCAGCTCGTACTCGTAGTCGGTCGCACCGCGCAGGCCCTTGACGATCGCGACGGCGCCGATGTCGCGGCAGAAGTCCACGATCAGACCCTCGAAACCGGCCACGGTGACGTTCGGCCACGGCTCGACCGCCTCCCGCAGCATCGCCAGCCGCTCGGCCGGGTCGAACATCCGCGACTTGGACACGTTCGTCCCGGTGGCCACGATCACCTCGTCGAAGATCCCGGCGGCACGGCCGATGATGTCGAGGTGGCCGTTGGTGACGGGATCGAAGGAGCCGGGGCAGACGGCACGCCGTGTCATGGCAGAAGGCTAGCCGTCACTCAGTCCGCGTCGTCGACGTGCGTCGCCGACCACAGCGTGGTCTCGCCGTACTTGCGCTTGCGCTGCAGCTCGGTGCCGACCGGCCAGGTCGGCTCGGGGCTGCGCGAGGACCGTTCCACGATCACCAGCCCGTCGGGCGCCCACCATCCCCGCTCGAGCAGCAGCGCCAGGTCACGGGCCAGCTCCTCCTCGGTCAGCGGATAGGGCGGGTCGGAGAAGATCACGTCGTACGGCGCCGTCGGAGCGGTCTGCAACGCCGATGCGACGGTGGTGCCGAGCACGTTGGCGGCCCCGAACCCAAGGGTGCGGGCGTTGGTCGAGATCAGCGCAGCGGTGCGCCGGTCCGACTCGACCAGGGTCACCACGCCGGCGCCGCGCGACCATGCCTCCAACCCGACCGCGCCGGAGCCGGCGTACAGGTCGAGGAAGCGCAGCCCGGACAGCGAGCCGCACCAGGACTCGATCGCGGAGAACAGCGCCTCCCGGACCCGGTCGCTGGTCGGTCGGGTCGCGGACCCGTTCGGGGTCTCGATCCGCCGTCCTCCTGCGGTGCCTCCGATGATGCGTGTCACGAAGCCACCCCCGGAGGACACGAGCGAGCGCATGCGAGCGAGGCCCGGATGGGGGTGCGCGAGTGGCACCGTCCAATAGTTGTCACGATCCCACCCCCATGGTCACGAGCGCTCCAGGTAGTCAGCGGCGACCGAGCGCTCGATCTCGGCGACGTCGCGGGCCAGCTCGGGGACCTGCCCGAGGTCAGGGTCGGCGTCCAGCAGCGTCGCAGCCGCAGCGCGCGCCTCCTGGATGGTCTCCTCGTCGCGCAGCACCCGCAGGTTGCGCAGGCTGCTGCGTCCGCCCGACTGCCGGGCGCCGAGCACGTCGCCCTCGCGACGCTGCTCCAGGTCGACCCGGGACAGCTCGAACCCGTCGGTGGTGCCGGCCACCGCGGCGAGCCGCTCCCGCGCCGGTGAGTCGAAGTCCGCGTGGCTGACCAGCAGGCACAGGCCGGGATGCCCGCCACGGCCCACCCGTCCGCGCAGCTGGTGCAGCTGGGAGACCCCGAACCGGTCGGCGTCGAGGATCACCATCGTGGTCGCGTTGCCGACGTCGACGCCGACCTCGATCACGGTGGTGGAGACCAGCACGTCGATCTCGCCGGCGGCGAAGGCCCGCATGGTGCGGTCCTTCTCCTCGGCCGGCAGCCGACCGTGCAGCATCGCGATCCGCAGGCCGGCGAGCGGTCCGTCGGTGAGCCGGGCGGCGACCTCCTCGACCGCCTCGAGCGGGCGGGTCGCCAGGACGGGATTGCCGTCCTCGTCGATGGCGACGGCCTCCATCCACATCTGCTCGGGCGTGTTCGCGTTGATCCGCGGGGCCACGACGTAGGCCTGATGCCCCTTGCCGACCTCCTCACGCACCCGCTCCCAGATCCGGGCCTCCCACTGCGGCTGCTCGAGCAGCGGCACCACGTTGGTCTGGATGGGGGCGCGACCGGCGGGCAGCTCGCCGAGGGTGGAGACCTCGAGGTCGCCGAAGACGGTCATCGCGACGGTGCGCGGGATGGGGGTCGCCGTCATCACCAACGTGTGCGGCACCTCGATCGCCTGGTCGGACAGGCCGGAGCGCTGCTCGACCCCGAAGCGGTGCTGCTCGTCGACGACGACGAGTCCGAGGTCGAAGAAGCCGACGGTGTCCTGCAGCAGCGCGTGGGTCCCGATCACGATCCCGGCCTCACCCGTCTGGATCCGGCTCAGCACCGGGGTTCGCTGCGACTTCGTCATCGAGCCGGTGAGGAGCTCGACCGAGGCCCCGGCACCGAAGAGTCCGCCGCCGGCCAGGTCGCCGAGCATCGCCGAGATCGACCGGAAGTGCTGTTGGGCGAGCACCTCGGTCGGGGCCAGCAGCACCGCCTGACCGCCGGAGTCGACCACCCGCAGCATCGCGCGCAGGGCGACCAGGGTCTTGCCGGAGCCGACCTCGCCCTGGAGCAGCCGGTTCATCGGGTGGTGCTGCGCCAGGTCGGCCTCGATCTCGGCGCCGGTCTGGCGCTGCCCGTCGGTCAACGTGAACGGCAGCGTCGCGTCGAAGCGTTCGAGCAGGTCGCCGCCTCCGGTGCGGGCGGTCGCGGCCGTCGCACGGACCTTCGCCCGCCGGCGCAGCAGCACCAGCTGGAGCAGCAGGGCCTCCTCGAACCGGAAGCGTCGTTGCGCGGCGTTGACCTGGTCCATCGTGTCCGGCCGGTGGATCCACTCGTAGGCGCTGGCGCGGTCGATGACGTCGTACGCCTCGCGGAGGTCGACGGGGAGCGGGTCGTCCGGGATGGTGACGGAGTCGAGGGTGAACCCGACCAGGCGGAGCACGTCGATCGCGTCGACCCCGGCGGTGAGCGGGTAGAGCGGGAAGAGCGGC
This sequence comes from Nocardioides sp. JCM 18999, assembly GCF_055391175.1. Lineage (NCBI taxonomy): Bacteria > Bacillati > Actinomycetota > Actinomycetes > Propionibacteriales > Nocardioidaceae > Nocardioides > Nocardioides sp. JCM 18999. The sequence goes on along the minus strand of NZ_AP043887.1, from coordinate 747,005 downwards.
ATCTCCCCGATCGCGGCGAGGCCGGCCTCGGCATCGCTACCCGCGTCGCCGCCCGGACCGCCGTCGGCGCCGGTGAAGAGCATGATCTGCGGCGCGGTCAGCTGGGGGCGGTCGCGGAAGAAGCCGACCTTGCCGAGGAAGATCCCCCGCGCGCCTTCGCTGAGCCGGCGGGCCTGCCACTCGGCGATGTGCTTGCGCTTGGCGAAGAACGTCATCGACAGCCGGGCGCCCTCGGTGCGCAGCTGCGCCTCGACGCGGTACGCCGGACGGCTGGTGCGCCGGTCGGTGTAGCTGTGCACGTCGACCTTGACGATCTCGCCGACGGCGGTGATCAGGTCGCCCTCCCGCAGCTCGTCGAGCCGGGTCAGCGACCCGGTCGGGAGGTAGCGCCGCGGGAACAGGTCGAGCAGGTCCCCCACGGTCCGCAGCTTCTTGACCTCGGCGAACTTGGTCCCTCTGGTGTTGCCACCCAGCACTGCCGCGATCGGTGAGTCGAAGGAGATCACTCGACGCCCACCAGCAACGGGTAGCGGGCCTGGCCCCCCTGAAGGACGAGGACCTCGATCGTCGGGTGGTTCTCCTCGATCCACGCCTGGGCGGCAGCGGCGACCGACTCGGCGGCCCGCTCCTCGCCGACGACCAGCGTGACCAGCTCACCACCGGCGCCGAGGAGCCGGTTGAGGACCCGGATGGCGACCTCGGCGAGGTCCTCGCCGATGTCGACGAAGTCACCGTCGACGACGCCGAGGACGTCGCCGGTCTCACAGGTCCCGGCCGTGGTGATCGCCCGCTTGACCGCCACCGTCACCGCGCCCTGGCGGGTGTGGCTGCCGGCGGCCGTCATCTCGACCACGTCCCGGTCGAAGGCGCGGGAGCCGTCGTGCACCGCGAGCGCCGCGAGGCCCTGGACCTGTGCGTGACTGGGGACGACCTCGACCCGGATGCCGTGCTCGTTGCGGGCCGCCACGGCGGCGACCTGGGAGACCCGCAGCGTGTCCGGGTCGTTGGGCAGCACCACGACCTCGGCGGCTCCGGCGCGTTCGATCGCCTTGAGCACCTGCCCGACCGAGGGGCGCTTGCCCGGTCCGGTGCGGACCACCTGGGCGCCGGCGTCGGCGAAGATCCGCTCCAGCCCCTTGCCCGCGGCGATCGCGACGACGGCCCGTCCGGTGCGAGCACGACGCCCGGGCGCCGCCGACTGCTGGGCGGTCTGCTGGGCGAAGTGGGTCACCCGGATCCGGTGCGGGGTGCCGGCGGCGATGCCGGCCTCGATCACCGCACCGACGTCGTCGGAGTGGACGTGGATGTGGAAGAGCCCGTCGCGCCCGGTCACGACCAGGGAGTCGCCGAGCTCCCCGAGGGTCTCGCGCAGCACGGGGACGGCGTCGTCGACGGCATCGAGGAGGAACATCACCTCGTAGGCGGGGCCGTCCGGAGTGAGATCACCCTCGGCCGCCGCCACGGGACGCTTCCGCCGTCGCGCGGCCCGCGACTCCGCCTTGGTGGCCTGCTTGGCGCCGCGACCCGACTTGTTCGGGTCGGCGCTGCGGCTGCGCACCGTCCCGGTGAGGGCCTCCTCGATCGCCTCCAGCAGCACGGTGAGGCCGCGCCCGCCCGCGTCGACGACTCCGGCGTCACGCAGCCGCGGCAGCTGGTCGGGGGTGGCGGCCAGGGCGATCGCGGCGGCACCGGCCGCCGCGGTGGCCACGTCGGTGGTGGTCGGCTCCCCCGCCGCCGTACTCGCGGCGGAGACGGTGGCTGCCTCGGCCGCAGCCCGGCACACGGTCAGGATGGTGCCCTCGACCGGGTTGCCGACCGCGGCGTAGGCGGCGTCGGCGGCCTCGGTGAACGAGAGCGCGAGCACCTTCGCCTCGTCCATCGCGGCGGGCGGGTCGGCGAGGCGGGAGACGACGGCGCCGATGATCTCGGCCAGGATCACGCCCGAGTTGCCCCGAGCTCCGAGCAGGGCTCCGCGGCAGAACGCGGTGAAGACGTCGGCGTCGTCCTCCTCGGCCGCGATCGCCTCACGCAGCGAGTCGCGCGCGGCCGACATCGTCAGCAGCATGTTGGTGCCCGTGTCCCCGTCCGGGATCGGGAAGACGTTGAGACTGTCGATCTCCTCGCGGGTCGCGGTCAGGGCGGCCACGGCGACGTCGGCGAAGAGGCTGAGGATCTCCAGGCTGAGCCCGGCACCTGCGTCGACATCCGTCATCTGTGAATACCTCCCCCGGATCCGTACGATCTGACATGACAACTGCCTAGGCGAAGGTACTGCCTCGTGCGGATTTCCTCCCCCGGTCCGACCTGGGTTACGCTCTTTCGGTTGTCCGGCGAAGGCCGACACACTCAGACCAACGAAGATCAACCCCAGGAGTTCACGGTGGCTGCCGTCTGCGACATCTGCGCCAAGAAGCCGGGCTTCGGCAACAACCGGCCGTGGTCCCGCAAGATCACCAAGCGTCGTTTCGACCCGAACATCCAGCGCGTCCGCGCTGTGATCAACGGTACGCCGAAGCGCCTCAACGTCTGCACCGGCTGCCTCAAGGCCGGCAAGGTCTCTCGCTGACCCCTGCACAGACATTCACGAGCAGCGCCGCCCTCGGGCGGCGCTGTTCGCATTTGCACTCAGAAGTGGGTCCACCCCGTCGCGCCGTCCCACGGGGTGCCGTCGACGGTGACCGCCGGGCCGTCGGTGCCGCGCTCGGAGACGGTGCCGATCACGGTCCAGCCTTCGGGCAGCGGGGTCCAGGACGGGAAGGTGGCCAGCAGGCCGTGGTCCTCCCCACCGGTCAGGGTGAAGGTCAGCGGGTCCACGTTGAGCGCCATCCCCACGGCCTGGAACGCGTCCGGCACCTCGAGCGCTGACGTGGTCACGTCGATCGAGACCTGGGACGCCCTCGCCAGGTGACCGGCCTCGGAGAGCAGGCCGTCGGAGATGTCGATCATCGACGTCGCTCCCGCCTCGGCGGCCACCGCCCCGGCGCCGTACGGCGGCTCGGGCCGCTGGAACGCGGCCACGACCGCTCGCGGGGACCGGAAGCCACGGCCCAGCACCGCCAGCCCGGCGGCGGCCCAGCCCTGACGCCCGGCGAGCGCAAGCACGTCGCCCGGCTGGGCGCCGGAACGGAGCACGGGTGCCTGGGCCACCGAGCCCAGCACGGTCACGGCGATCACGATCGCGTCGCCCCGGGTGAGGTCTCCCCCGACGACGCTGGCCCCGACCAGTCCGCACTCCTCGGCGAACCCGGCAGCGAAGTCGGTCACCCACTGCACCGGCAGGTCGCCGGGTGCGGCGATACCGATGGTCAGCGAGTGCGCCGTCCCGCCCATCGCATTGATGTCGGAGAGGTTCTGCGCCGCCGCCCGGTGCCCGATGTCCTTGGCCGAGGCCCAGTCGCGGCGGAAGTGGCGCCCCTCGACGAGCAGATCGGTGGACACGACCACGTGCCCGTTGCGGATCCGGAGCAGCGCCGCGTCGTCGCCCGGTCCGACGAGGACGTGCTCGCCGGCCGGGAAGTGACGGACGATGTCGGCGATGACGGCGAACTCGCCGATGTCGGCGAGCGTGAGATCGGCGGAGGCAGCGGGCACGACCCCATCCCATCACGGTGCGATAGGTTGCTGGGCGCATCCCCTCGTTCAGGGGGTCTCTCACCACCTCGCTAGGAGCACCCATGGTCGTGCAGGCCTACATCCTGATCCAGACCGACGTCGGCAAGGCCGAGTCGGTCGCCACCGCCGCGGCGGCGATGACCGGAGTCACGCTGGCCGAAGGCGTGACCGGTCCCTACGACGTGATCGTCCGGGCCGAGGCCCGCAACATCGACGACCTGGGCAAGATGGTCGTCGCGAAGGTGCAGAGCATCGAGGGGATCACGCGGACGCTGACCTGTCCCGTCGTCCACATCTGAGGCACCACCCAACCCGTCTCTGAGGCAACCCATGACTGACTTCTCCGGCCCGATCGCCGTCATCGCCGGCGGCCTGAGCCACGAGCGCGACGTGTCCCTGGCCAGCGGCCGCAACCTCGTCCGCGAGCTGCGGGCCCTCGGGGTCGACGTGCTCTCCTACGACTTCGACCGCAACCTGCTCCACCAGCTGGAGCGGGACAAGGTCGTCGCGGCCATCCCGATCCTGCACGGGCAGTTCGGCGAGGACGGCGAGATCCAGACGCTGCTGGAGCTGATCGGGCTGCCGTTCGTCGGCACCGACTCCCGCGCCTGCCGGGTCGCCTACGACAAGGGCACCTCGCGCGAGCTGCTGCGTCGCGCCGGCATCCCGGTCCCGGACTCGGTCGGCCTGTCGGCCCAGACCTTCCGGGACATCGGTGCGGTCGCGCTGATGGAGCACGTGATGGACCGGCTCGGCCACCGGGTCGTGGTCAAGCCCACCCGCGGAGGCTCGGCACTCGGCGTCACCGGCGTCGACGGGCTCTCGGAGCTGCCCTCGGCCCTGGTCGGCACCTACGCGTACTACGACGAGGCACTGATCGAGCGGTTCTACCCCGGCGCCAACGTCTCGGTCGTCGTCCGCGAGACCGCGAACGGCCTCGAGCCGCTGGTCCCGATCGAGATCGACTTCGTCAAGGGCCACGAGTTCGACTTCAGCGCGCGCTACACCGCCGAGTACGTCGGCCTGCGCCAGCTGGACCTCCCGACCGAGGCGATCACCGCGATCGGGGATGCGGCGGTCGCCGTGCACGAGCTGCTCGGTCTGCGCGACATCTCCCGCACCGACCTGATCGTCGACGCCGACGGCTCGTTCGTCGTGCTCGAGGCGGCGATCACCCCCGGCGCGACCGAGACCTCGGTGATGCCGTTCGCGTGCACCGAGTCCGGCACCTCGCTCGGCGAGATGTCGGTCGACCTGCTGAAGCGAGCGCTCGCCCGCTAGGTCACGGGGTTTCAGCGCAGGCCGCGGGGGCGCTCCAGCGCGAGCTGGATGAGCTCGTCGATCAGGTCGGCGTAGGGCAGCCCTGAGGCCTGCCACATCGTCGGGTACATCGAGATCGGGGTGAAGCCCGGCATCGTGTTGATCTCGTTGATCGTGATCTCGCCGGCCTCGGTGACGAAGACGTCGACCCGGGAGAGCCCTTCGGCGCCGATCGCCTCGAACGCCGCGATCGCGACCTCCTGGACCCGCGCGGCCACGTCGGCGGGCAGGTCCGCGGGGGCCTCGGTGCGGGCCTGGGTGGAGGAGACGTACTTGGCCTCGAAGTCGTAGAAGTCAGCGCCCTCGGCGGCGTCGACCACGATCTCGCCGGGGACCGAGGCGCGCGGCGTCGTACCGTGTCGGCCGCCGAGGACGGCGCACTCGATCTCGCGTCCGGCCAGACCCTGCTCGATCAGCACCTTCGGGTCGTGCCGGCGGGCCTCCTCGATCGCGTCGCCGAGGTCGTCGAAGGAGTCCACCCGGGTCACGCCGAGCGAGGAGCCGGCCCGGGCGGGCTTCACGAAGAGCGGCAGCTCCAACGACCTCGCGGTCGCGAGCACGTCGGCCGGGCTGGTCTCCCACGCGCGCGGGCGCACCACCTGGAAGGGACCGACGGGCAGTCCGCGACCGGCGAAGACGAGCTTCATGAACTCCTTGTCCATCCCGACTGCCGAAGCCAGCACGCCGGCCCCGACGTACGGGATGTCGGCGAGCTCGAAGAGTCCCTGGACGGTCCCGTCCTCACCGTAGGGACCGTGCAGGACCGGGAAGACGACGTCGACGTCGGCGAGCACCTGCTCGGCCAGGACGACCTCGTGGTTGCCGGCAGTGACCGCGGGCAGGTGGCCCCCACCGCCGAGCTGCGGCCGGTCGAGCACGTCGCCGGCGAGCATCCACTGGCCGCTCGCGGCGATCCCGATCGGGACGACGTCGTACTTGTCGCGATCGATCGCGCCGAGGATGCCGGCCGCGGTCACCACCGAGACCGGGTGCTCGCCCGATCGACCTCCGAAGACGAGGGCGACACGGGTCTTGCGGCTTGCTGCGTCTGGCACCGGACCAACCTATGACAGCGCGTCGGCGACCTCATCGAGGCGCGCCCCGCGGGAGGCCTTGAGGAGAACCACGTCACACGGAGCGAGGTGCTCACGCAGCCACGCGATCGCCGCGGCGTTGTCCTCGACGAAGGCGGTCTCGATGGTGCGAGCACCCATCTCGATCTGGGCGGCGGCGATCCCGACCACGAGGACCTGGTCGATCCCTCGGGCCGCGGCGTGCACGCCCATCTCGAAGTGGGCGGCGGCGCTTCCCTCCCCCAGCTCGCGCATCTCCCCCAGGACGGCGACCCGGCGGCCGCCCTCACCCGGTGCGATCGCGGCGAGCGCGTCGAGCGCGGCCCGCATCGACTCGGGGTTGGCGTTGTAGGAGTCGTTGAGCATGGTCAGCCCGCTGTCCAGCTCGGTCAGCTCCATCCGCCACTTCGAGAGCCGGGCGCCGGCGAGCGCGGCGGCGGCCTCGTCCGGGGTGACGTCGACGATCTCGGCGGCCGCGGTCGCCGCGGCCGCGTTGAGGGCCTGGTGGGCGCCGACCAGCGGCAGCGCGACCGTGGCCGTGCCCGTCGACGTGACGAGGTCGAACCGGGGTCGACCGAGCCGGTCCAGCTCGAGTCCCTCCAGCCGTACGTCGACTCCGACCGCCGTCCCGAACGTGATGAAGCCGGTGGCGTCGTCGGGCAGTCGCGAGGCCATCGCGGCGACGTGCGGGTCGTCGGCGTTGAGCACGGCGGTGCCGTAGGCGCTCAAGCCCTCGACCAGCTCACCCTTGGCCTGCGCGATCGCCTCCTGCGAGCCGAACTCCCCCAGGTGGGCGGTGCCGACGTTGAGCACCACGGCGACGTCCAGCGGCGCGATCGCGGTCAGCTCGGCGAGGTGACCGATGCCGCGCGCGCCCATCTCCAGGACCAGGAAGCGGGTCTCCTCGGTGGCGCGCAGGACGGTCAGCGGCACGCCGAGCTCGTTGTTGTACGAACCGATCGTGGCCACGGTCGGTCCGGCGACGGTGAGGATCGCGGCGAGCATGTCCTTGGTGCTGGTCTTGCCCTGGGAGCCGGTCAGCCCGAAGACGGCGATCTCCGTCTCGGCCCGCAGCCAGCTGAGCACCGCGCCGGCCAGTCGCTGCAGAGCGCGCTGCGGGTCCTCGACGATCACGGTGGGCAGCACGGTGGCCCGGGTCCCGATCGCAGCGACCGCGCCGGCCTCACCGGCCGAGGCGGCGTACTCGTGGCCGTCGACGTGCTCTCCGGCGAAGGCCACGAAGAGTCCGCCGGGCTCGGCCGCGCGGGAGTCGATCACGGCCGGCGCCGTCACGAGGAGGTCGGCGGAACCGGGGTCGGAGAGGGTTCCCTCGACGATCGCGGCGATCTCCGCGAGCCGCAACTCGATCATGGTTCTCCTCCTGCTGGGGTGCCTCGAACCGCTCCACAACCCTACTGGCGCGCGGCCCCACCCGACCCTTCGACACCGGCTTGGGCACACTGGTGCCATGACTTCCGCGGAGCCGTCCGGACGACCCACCGGATTCCTGAGTGAACTACGGGCGGAGACCGTCGCCGTGCAGGCGGGCCGACCGCCGCACGTCCCCGATCAGCCGCTGAACGTGCCGATCACGATGGCCTCGACCTACGTCGGCGGGGGCGACAAGGAGTACGGGCGCTACACCAACGACACCTGGGTCGCGTTCGAGGCAGCGTTGGGCGCCCTCGAGGGCGGCCAGGCGTTGACGTTCTCCAGCGGCCAGGCCGCGACGGCGACGCTGCTCGACCTGGTCGACGACTCGACCGTGGTGGTCGGGCAGTCCTACCTCGGCACGATGGGTCAGCTGGCCGACCTGGAGGCGCGGCGTCGGCTGCGCTCGGTCACCGTCGACGTCAGCGACACCGACGCCGTGATCGCTGCGTTGGACGACGAGGACGTCGCGCTGCTGTGGGTCGAGTCCCCCACCAACCCCGAGATGCTGATCGCGGACCTGCCTGCGCTGATCGAGGCCGCGCACGCGCGCGACATCCGGGTCGTGGTGGACAACACCCTCGCCACCCCGATCCTGCAGCGCCCCCTCGAGCTCGGTGCCGACATCGTGCTGCACTCGGTGACGAAGTACCTCGCCGGGCACTCCGACGTGAACCTCGGCGCCCTGGTGGTGCGTGACCCGGACCTGTGGCAGGTGCTCAAGGGACGCCGGGACCTGATCGGGGCGATCCCTGGTCCGTTCGAGACCTGGCTGGCGCTGCGCGGACTGCGCACGCTGCCGCTGCGGGTGAAGGCCGCGTCCGCCAACGCCGCGGTCCTGGCCGAGCGGTTGGCCGCCCACCCGGCGATCGGCGAGGTGCGCTACCCCGGCTTCGGTGCGATGTTCTCCGCGGTCCTGGACTCCGCCGAGGCTGCCGAGGCTTTGACCCACGGCACGCAGCTCTGGGTGCACTGCACCAGCCTGGGCGGGGTCGAGTCGACGTTCGAGCGCCGCCGCCGCTGGGCCGGGGAGTCCAAGGACGTCCCCGAGGGCCTGGTCCGGTTCAGCGTCGGGATCGAGGACGTCGACGACCTGTGGGCGGACCTGCTCGCCGCCCTCCCCTGACTCGCCCTGCCCTGAACCCGGTTGGGGGTCAGTCGGTCTCGGCCTTGGTCGGACGCTCGAGCAGCCCGTCCATCAGGTCCCGTGCACTGATCCGGCCGGCCACGACGTCGTCGACCGCGGCCACCAGCGGGTGGTCCACCCCGGCGCGCGCGGCCAGCGCACGCAGGGAGGCGCACGACTTCGCGCCCTCGGCGACCTGGCGGCTCGAGGCGAAGATCTCGTCGGCGCTCATCCCGGAGCCGAGCTTCTCGCCGAAGGTGCGGTTGCGCGACAGCGGTGAGGAGCAGGTGGCGACCAGGTCGCCGAGTCCGGCCAGGCCCATCAGGGTCAGCGGGTTGGCGCCCAGTGTCATCCCGAGTCGCGCGGTCTCGGCGAGCCCGCGGGTGATCACGGTGGCGGTGGTGTTGTCACCGAAGCCGAGCCCGACGGCCATCCCGACGGCGATGCCGACGACGTTCTTGTAGGCACCGCCCAGCTCGCAACCGATCACGTCGGTCGAGGTGTAGGGACGGAAGGACGGGCTGTGCACCCGGGCCTGGAGCCGGCGCGCGACCTCGTCGTCCGCACAGGCGACGGTGGAGGCGGCGGGCTCGCGGCGGGCGATCTCCTTGGCCAGGTTGGGCCCGGAGACGACACCGATCCGGTCCGGTCCGGCGCCGGTGACCTCGGCGATCACCTCGCTCATCCTGTCGAGGGTGCCGAGCTCGACGCCCTTCATCAGCGACACGAAGACGGCGTCGTCCTCGACGTACGGCGCCCACTCGACGAGGTTCTCGCGCAGCGACTGGCTCGGCACCGCGAGCACGACGACGTCAGCACCGGCCAGCGCCTCGGCCGGGTCGTGGGTCGCGCGGATCGAGGCGGGAAGCTCGATCTCGGGGAGGTAGTCGCCGTTGACGTGGGTGGCGTTGATCTGGTCGGCGAGCTCTTCGCGACGTGCCCACATGGTGACGTCGTTGCCGGCGTCGGCGAGGACCATCGAGAACGCGGTCCCCCACGACCCTGCGCCGAAGACGGCCACGCGGCCCTGGGATGCGGTGCTCATGCGGAGCCCTCCGTGTCGCTGGTGTCGGTCGGATCTGTGGTGGTCCTGCGCGGGTCGAACAGCTCGGTCGGCGGTTCCTCGCCCCGGATCTCGGCGACGAGGTCGACGATCGCGCGCATGATCCGGTCGGTCGCCTCGTGCACGTCGGCCCCGGACGGCCGCTCCCCGGCGGCGTGGTCCCGGAGGTCGTCGAGATCGACCGGTGGGCCGACCCGCATCTGGATCTTCTTGCGTGGGAACGGGCTGAACTTCTTCTCGTAGCCGTTCAGCAGCGCCTGGGCGCCCCACTGGCCGACGGGGATCACCGGCGCGCCGGTGGCGAGCGCGATCCGGGCGGCACCGCTCTTGCCGACCATCGGCCAACCCTGCGGGTCCTTCGTGATCGATCCTTCGACGTAGACCACGATCAGCTTGCCGTCCTTGACCGCGTCGATCGCCGCCGCGAGGGCGTCGGCACCGGCGCTGGCCCGCTCGACCGGGATCTGCCTGGCCGCCTTCATCACGCCGCCGAGCACCGGGACGTCGAAGAGGCTCGCCTTGGCGAGGTAGCGCGAGAGCCGGCCGTGGTCCCAGGTGAGGTGGGCCGCGGTCAGCGGGTCGATGTGGGAGACGTGGTTCATCGCGAGGATCACGCCGCCGGTGGCCGGAATGTTCTCGGCACCGATCCACTCCTGCGTGGTGATCGCTTTGAGGACCGGCTTCACGATCGGCACGGCGAACGCATACCCGGGATCGAGCTTCTCGCTCCGTTTCCGATACCTACCCACGATCGGTCAGGTTACCGCGTGGTCACTCCCGGCGACCTGCAAGGATCGTCGGTGATGTCTGAACGAATTCCCGTCCAGCACTCCCACGTGGTGCTGCTGCCGATCAAGCCGCCGGTGCGGGGCAAGTCCCGCCTGGCGGCGGTCGGCGACGACGTACGACGGCGGCTGGCCGAGGCCTTCGCGCTCGACACCGCGGCGGCCTGCCTGACGGCCCCGTCGGTCGCGGCCGTGCTGGTGGTGACCGATGACGGCGGATTCTCCCGCCGGTTGCGGGAGATCGGCTGCCACGCGATCCCCGACGGCGTCTCCGACGACCTCAACGGGACGCTGGTGCAGGCCGCAGCCGAAGCCGATCGCCGATGGCCCGGCCTGGTGCCGGTCGCACTGTGCGGTGACCTGCCGGCGTTGGCGAGCCGGGATCTCGAGGCTGCCCTGGCGGCGGCGCCGGTGGACCGTGCGTCGTTCGTCAGCGACGCCGACGGGGTGGGGACGACGCTCTATGCCGCGCCGTTGACAGTGTTCCGCCCGTCCTTCGGTACGGCGTCCCGCGAACGCCACCGGTCCGCCGGCGCGATCGAGCTGACCGACGACCTGCCCACGCTGCGCCGCGATGTCGACGAGATCGCCGACCTGGCCGCCGCGGCTGCCCTGGGACTGGGACCTCGTACGCGTGCCGTGGTGGATTCCGCGAGGCTTCTTCCGATCTCCTGAATTCCTCTCGGGAAACGCCTCGGAGAATCGGGCCGGAAATCGACGACGGGCGGATCGTTCCTGAGGAACGATCCGCCCGTCGTGGTTCGACGAAAGGGCTCAGGCCTTCTTGGCTGCAGCCTTCTTCGCGGGTGCCTTCTTGGCGGCCGGTGCCTTCTTGGCAGGAGCGGCCTTCTTGGCCGGGGCTGCCTTCTTCGCTGCCGGTGCCTTCTTGGCGGGAGCAGCCTTCTTAGCGGGGGCTGCCTTCTTCGCTGCCGGTGCCTTCTTGGCGGGAGCAGCCTTCTTGGCCGGGGCTGCCTTCTTCGCAGGAGCGGCAGCCTTCTTGACCGGAGCCGCCTTCTTGGCGGGCGCGGCCTTCTTGGCGGGAGCAGCCTTCTTGGCTGCCGGTGCCTTCTTGGTCGGAACCGCCTTCTTGGCGGCTGCCGTGGCCTTCTTGGCGGCGGCGGCCGACTTCGCGGGCGCCGAGGCGGCGGCCTTCTTGGCGGCAGCGGCCGACTTCGCGGGCGCAGCAGCTGCAGCCTTGACCGTCTTGGGCACCTGGAGCTTCGGCAGCTTCTTCGCGCCGGAGACGATGTTCTTCAGGTCCGCACCGGCGGTGAACTTCGGGACGGAGGTCTTCTTGGCCTTCATCCGGGCACCGGTCTGCGGGTTACGCACCCACCGGGCTTCGCGCACTCGCTTCTCGAAAGAACCGAATCCGGTGATGGCGACCTTCTCGCCATCGGCGACGGCGCGGGTGATGGTGTCGAGCACCGACTCCAACGCGTGAGAGGCGGCCTTCTTGTTTCCATCGAAGCGTGTGGAGAGCGCTTCAACGAGCTCAGACTTGTTCACGATCGACCTTTCAGTTCAACCTCGCGCCGAGCCTCACTGCCCGACTTCGTTGTTCGCACGCTAAACCGACGCGAACACGATCTGTCCAGAATTGCATGGCGTGTCGCGACATGTCATGCAATTCGAAGCAGCGAATTCACTCTTGCTCCTGGCTGAAAAGCCGCACGCGGTGCGGGTTTCAGGACTTTCACCTGAATCCCGCACCGCGTGCGAATTCGATCGATGCTCCCGAAAAGCGAGTGATCAGTGCGGCAGCGTGACCGGCTTGAAGCTGGGTCGCTTGGCTTCGTAGGCGGCGATGTCAGCCTCGTGGGACAAGGTGATCCCGATGTCGTCGAGTCCGTTGAGCAGGCGCCACTTGGTGTACGGATCGATGCTGAAGGGCTCCGAGACGGACCCGTCCGGGGTGCTGATGGTCTGGCTCTCGAGGTCGACCGTGATCTCGGCACCGGGCGTGGCCTCCAGGTAGGCCCACAACCGCTCAACCACGGGGGGTTCGACCTGCGCGGCGACGAGGCCGGCCTTGCCCGAGTTCCCCCGGAAGATGTCGCCGAAGCGAGCCGAGATGACGACCTTGAACCCGTAGTTCTGCAGGGCCCAGACCGCGTGCTCACGTGAGGAGCCGGTGCCGAAGTCAGGGCCGGTCACGAGCACGGTGCCGGCGGCGTACGGCGCCTGGTTGAGCACGAACTCAGGGTCGTTGCGCCATGCGGCGAACAGCCCGTCCTCGAAGCCGCTGCGGCTGACCCGCTTGAGGTACTCGGCCGGGATGATCTGGTCGGTGTCGACGTTGCTCCGCTTGAGCGGAGCGCCGATGCCGGTGTGGGTGGTGAACTTCTCCATGGTCAAGCTCCTTCTCAGACCGAAGCGTTCGTGAGGTCGGCGGGCGCGGCGAGCGTGCCCTTCACCGCGGTGGCGGCAGCCACCGCGACCGAGACGAGGTGCGTGCGTCCGCCCTTGCCCTGCCGGCCTTCGAAGTTGCGGTTCGACGTCGACGCGCTGCGCTCACCGGGAGCCAACGTGTCGGGGTTCATCCCCAGACACATCGAGCAGCCGGCACCACGCCACTCGGCCCCGGCCTCGATGAAGATCTTGTCCAGACCCTCGGCCTCGGCCTCGAGCCGGACCCGGGCCGAGCCGGGGACGACGAGCATCCGGGTCCCCTCGGCGACCTTGTGACCCTTGATCGTCTCGGCGCCCAGGCGCAGGTCCTCCAGTCGACCGTTGGTGCAGGAGCCGATGAAGACGGTGTCGATCTTGACGTCGCGCAGCGGCATCCCGGCGGTGAGGTCCATGTAGGCCAGCGCCTCGGCAGCAGCGACGCGCTCCTGCTCGGTGGCGAAGTCCTCCGGGTTCGGGACGTTGGCGCCCAGCGGCGCACCCTGGCCCGGGTTGGTGCCCCAGGTGACGAACGGCGTGACGGCCGAGGCGTCGAGGGTGATCTCCTTGTCGAAGACGGCGTCGTCGTCGGTGACGAGCGTCTTCCAGTGCGCCACGGCGGCATCCCAGTCGGCACCCTTCGGCGCCTCGGGACGACCCTTCATGTAGTCGAAGGTGGTCTGGTCGGGAGCGATCAGTCCGGCCTTGGCACCCCACTCGATGCTCATGTTGCAGACGGTCATCCGGCTGTCCATGGAGAGCTTGCGGATCGCCTCACCGCGGTACTCCACGATGTAGCCCTGGCCACCGCCGGTGCTGGTCTGCGTGATCAGCGCGAGCACCAGGTCCTTGGCCGTGACGCCCTCGGCGAGCTCGCCGACGACGTTGACGGCCATCGTCTTGGGCTTGGCCTGCGGCAGCGTCTGGGTGGCGAGCACGTGCTCGACCTCGGACGTGCCGATGCCGAACGCGATCGAGCCGAAGGCGCCGTGGGTCGCGGTGTGCGAGTCGCCGCAGACGATCGTCATGCCGGGCTGGGTCAGGCCCAGCTCGGGTCCGATGATGTGGACGATGCCCTGGTTGATGTCGCCGAGCGGGTGCAGGCGGATGCCGAACTCCTCGGCGTGCTTGCGCAGGGTGTCGACCTGCAGGCGCGAGACCGGGTCGGCGATCGGCTTGTCCCAGTCGAGCGTCGGGACGTTGTGGTCCTCGGTCGCCAGCGTGAGGTCCGGACGGCGGACCTGGCGACCGGCGAGCCGCAGGCCGTCGAAGGCCTGGGGGCTGGTCACCTCATGGACGAGATGGAGGTCAATGAAAAGAAGGTCAGGCTCCCCCTCCGTGGAGCGCACGACGTGCTCATCCCACACCTTCTCGATCAGCGTCTTTGCCATGTTTGAAGAATACTTGCATTCCAGGGTTTGAGACAATTAGTCTCGCACTATGGACAACGGAAGTGGAGTCGGCGTTCTCGACAAGGCAGCTGCGGTGCTGACCGCGCTGGAGTCGGGCCCGGCCACCCTCGCCTCGCTGGTGACCGCGACGGGCCTGGCTCGGCCCACCGCCCATCGTCTCGCAGTTGCGCTGGAACATCACCGTCTGGTGGCCCGCGACCTCCAGGGGCGGTTCGTGCTCGGACCGCGACTGGCGGAGCTGTCAGCCGCCGCCGGCGAGGACCGCCTGCTCGCCACCGCCGGCCCGGTGCTGGCCCGCCTGCGCGACATCACGGGCGAGTCGGCTCAGCTGTGGCGTCGCCAGGGCGACTTCCGAGTCTGCATCGCCGCCGCCGAACGCCCCTCCGGCCTGCGCGACACCATCCCCGTCGGGTCGCAGCTGACCATGCGCGCCGGCTCGGCCGCCCAGGTCCTGCTCGCCTGGGAGGACCCCGAGCGCGTCCACCGCGGCCTGCAGAACGCTGCGTTCTCCGCGGCCGCGCTCTCCGGGATCCGTCGCCGTGGCTGGGCCCAGTCCGTCGGCGAGCGCGAGGCCGGTGTCGCCTCCGTCTCGGCCCCCGTCCGCTCCCCCGGCGGCAAGATCATCGCCGCGGTCTCGGTCTCCGGTCCGCTGGAGCGCCTCACCCGCCAGCCCGGCCGGATGCACGCCCCCGCCGTGATCGCCGCCGCCGAGCGGCTGTCCGAGTCCCTCCGCCGCGCCGCCGAGTAGCGGTGAGCAGGCAGAACCTTTCACCACCCGGAGCGTGAACAGGCAGAAGTTTTCAAGGCTCCCCGCTCGGTCTTGAAAGTTTGTGCCTGCTCACGTCCGCAGTCCTGAAAACTTCTGCCCGCTCACCATCAGAAGAGGCTGTCCCCTTCGAGGGCGAGCAGCTGCTGTTTGCGAGCCAGGCCGCCGGCGTACCCGGTGAGGGTGCCGTCCGCTCCGATGATCCGGTGGCACGGGATCACGATCGGGATCGGGTTGCGGCCGTTGGCCAGTCCGACCGCCCGGGATGCCGCGTTCGTCATCCCCAGCCGGCGGGCGATCTCGCCGTACGTCGCCGTCTCACCGAACCGTACGTCGACGAGTGCACGCCAGACCCGGACCTGGAACTCGGTGCCCGCGGGAGCCAAGGGCAGGGCGAAGACCTCCCGGTCCCCGGCGAAGTACTCGGCGAGCTGTCCCGCGGCGGCGACGAGCACCGGGTGGTCGTCCTGCCGCGCCCCCAACGGACGGCCGGTCCCGGCGGAGAACGGGGTGAACTCGATCGCGGTGATCGAGTCGTTGTGCTCGACCAGGCGAAGGTCACCGATCGGCGAGTCGACCACGGTCCACATCAGGGCTTCTCCTTCGGGGCGGGGATGGGCGGGGTGGCGAGGCTGTGCCACAGGTGCAGGAGCGCGTAGGAGCGCCACGGCCGCCAGTCTGTCGGGTCGAGGCCGGGGTCGGCGCCGAGCCGGTCCAGCGCCCGCCGGACGCCGACGTCGGTCGGGAGGAACACGTCAGGGTCGCCCAGAGCGCGCAGCGCGATGTAGTCGGCGGTCCACGGACCGATCCCGGGCAACGCCACCAACACCGCGCGTACGTCGTCGCGGGACCGCCCCCGGTCGAGGCTGATCTCGCCGCTCGCCAGCGCCGAAGCGAGACCGACCAACGACCGACCCCGGGCACGAGGCATCGGCAGCGTGTCGGGGTCGAGCGCGGCGACCACGGCCGCTCGCGGGAAGAGGTGGGTGAGTCCGGGCACGTCGGTGTCGATCGGGGTCCCGTGCGCGGCGACGATCCGACCGAGCACGGTGGCGGCACCGGCCACGCTGACCTGTTGGCCCACGACCGTCCGCACCGCGAGCTCGTCCCCGTCGACGTGGCCGGGGACGCGCAGACCGGGGCACGCGGCGACGAGACCGGCCAGCACGGGCTCGACCCCGAGCTGGGCGTCGACGGTCACGGGATCGCAGTCGGCGTCCAGCAGGCGACGGACCCGCTCCACCGCGGCGCTGACGTCACGCAGGTCGGCCAGCACGAACCGCGCGGGCACCAGTGCCATCTGACCCGAGGTCAGGTCGTCGGCGAGCTCGAGCTGGACGGTCCCCGGGCCGTGCGGCAGGTCGAGGGTGCGGGCGTACCAACCGGGCCCGGCGCTCTCCACGCCCGGAACCGCGTGGTCGACGAGGAAGTCGAGCAGCGCCGAGCCGGCGAACGGCGTCCGGACGGCGAGCCGCATCGACAGCACCCCCGGAGCACCGCTCCCGCGACCGGTGCGGGTGCGTGCTGCGTGGCCACGCAGCTCGCTCGGGCTGGCGGCGTAGACCGCCCGGACGGTGTCGTTGAACTGGCGGACGCTGGCGAACCCGGAGGCGAAGGCGACGTCGGCGAAGCTGAGATCGCCGGCCTCGATCAGGATCCGCGCCGTCTGCGCACGACGAGCCCGCGCCAGGGCCAGCGGGCCTGCGCCGAGCTCGGAGGTGAGCAGTCGGGTGAGGTGGCGAGGCGTGTAGCCGATCCGCGCGGCCAGGCCCTCCACGCCCTCGCGGTCGACGACACCGTCGGCGATCAGTCGCATCGCCCGGCCGGCGACCGTGGCCGCGACGTCCCACTCGGGGCTTCCGGGGGTCGCATCGGGGAGGCAACGCTTGCAGGCGCGGTAGCCGGCCGCCTGCGCGCTGGCCGCGGTGGGATGGAACGTGACGTTGCCCGGCGCCGGGGTGCGGGCGGTGCACGACGGACGGCAGTAGATCCCCGTCGTACGGACGGCGGTGAAGAAGACCCCGTCGAAGCGACGATCGCGACCGCTGACAGCGCGGTAGCAGAGGGTCGGATCGAGGTGCATGTCTCGATCGTGCCCCAGCCGGACCGATCCTTCTAGCGGAAAACGGACATCGCGGTGGGTCACCGTCCGCAGGCACTCCGCGGACGTGCCGCCCGGAAATGCAGAAGGCCCGGATCCACTGGGTGGATCCGGGCCGGTACGTACCCCCGACCGGATTCGAACCGGCGCTAACGCCGTGAGAGGGCGCCGTGCTAGGCCGCTACACAACGGGGGCAGGTACTGCTTCGTCGCCCTGCGGCGACTCGTGAAACTTTAGCGAAACCGCTTGTTTCACACCAAATCCGCGTCACTCAGTGGCGTGGATCTGTGGCTGGTCTACTAGGACTCGAACCTAGAATGACGGAATCAGAATCCGTAGTGTTGCCAATTACACCATAGACCAATGGCTGTCCTGCTTCCCTCGTTGAACGAGTTCGGCAAGCCGAGGCGAAACATTACAGGGGTGCAGGCGACGACTCCAAAACGGGATCGGAAACTGTCCGTCGAGCAATCCCCAGCCGCCGTGCCGACCAGCTCACCAGACCCAGGTAGACCAGCGACTGGGTGAGCGTGGTGATGATCATCCACCAGCTCGACGACGATGCGTTGAGCGTCTCGGTCATGTCCCCGAAGGCGAGCGCGAAGCCGAACGCGACGAAGTTGTTCAGCACGTGCATCGCCACGCCGGCCTCGAGC
The DNA here is from genome assembly GCF_055391175.1 of Nocardioides sp. JCM 18999. Taxonomy (NCBI): domain Bacteria; kingdom Bacillati; phylum Actinomycetota; class Actinomycetes; order Propionibacteriales; family Nocardioidaceae; genus Nocardioides; species Nocardioides sp. JCM 18999. The sequence continues at coordinate 729,271 of NZ_AP043887.1, read as the reverse complement.
CCGCCGGTGAGGATGACGAGGACGCCGGCGACCACGCCGAAGCCGAACCGGTCGAAGAAGACGGGGACGTCCTGACCTCCGTGCGCCAGCGCGAAGAGGAACGCCGGCACCAGCACCGCCACGACCTGACCCCAGCGGCGGCCGCGCAGCGCGGCCCAGCCGCCCCAGGCCTGGGTGAAGTAGCCCCGGAAGACGAACTCCTCCCCCGCAGCCTGCAGAGGAGTCAGCAGCGCGATCACCAGCACGAACCCAAGGGTCTGGCCGGTGAACGCGTTGAGGGTGCCGCCGAGGTCGTCCCCGCTGGCGTCGGTGGGCAGGAACGCCGACACGATCACGGTCACCGTCAGGGTGACCACGGACAGCCCGAGGCAGACCGCGAACCAGCGCCACCGGAAGCGGCCGGCGACCGAGAGCAACCAGCGCGGTCGCTGCCAGCCGTGCAGCAGCCAGGCGACGAGGATCGCCGCTGGGATGGCGGCGGCGATCCCGAGGTTGAGGTAGGCCAGGTTCCCTGGAGTGACCGGGTCGAGGGTGAGGAAGTCGTTGATCTCCGACTGGCTGTGTCCGCTCGCCACCAGCGCGACGAGGAACGGCACGACCAGGAACACCGGCAGCAGGAAGAAGAGGAATCCCATCAGGGCGGTGCCCAGCACCGTCCGCCACCAGGCGACCCCGCGCGTGGCGAAGTTCAGCTCCTGGTACTCCAGTCCACCGATCATGCGTCCACCCCGCGGTACGTCGTCAGCTCGATCAGGTCGATCAGGTCGGTCAGCTCAGGGCACCCTGGAGCCGGCCGAGCGAGCGCTCGCGACCCAGCAGCTCGAGCGACTCGAAGAGCGGCGGGCTGATCCGGCGACCGGTGGCCGCGACCCGGACGGCACCGAAGGCGACGCGCGGCTTGAGCCCCATCTCCTCGACCAGCGCGTTCTGCAGCGCGTCGTTGATCTCGGCGGCCGACCAGATCTCGATCCCCCGCAGGGCGTCGAGTGCGGCCTGCACGACGGCCTGGCCCTCGTCGGTGTCGACCAGCTTCTCCTGGTCGGTCGCATCCAGCTCGAACGCGGCCTCGTCGATGAAGAGGAAGCGCAGCATGTCGCTGGCCTCCGTGAGCTTGTTGATCCGCTCCCCGACGAAGGGCATCGCGAGCTCGAGCAGCTGCGCCTCGGCCGAGGTCACCGGGTCCGACAGCACGCCGTCGCGCTTGAGGAACGGGATCGCGCGGTGGGTGATCTCCTCGATGGAGAGCAGCCGCATCTGCGAGGTGTTGATCGCGTCGCACTTCTTCAGGTCGAAGCGCGCCGGGTTCGGGTTCACGTCGGCGATGTCGAACGCCTCGACCATCTCGGTCAGGGAGAAGATGTCGCGGTCGGCCGCGATCGCCCAGCCCAGCAGGGACAGGTAGTTGAGGAGGCCCTCGGGGATGTAGCCGTTGTCGCGGTAGGCCAGCGCGTGCGCCTCGGGGTCGCGCTTGGAGAGCTTCTTGTTGCCCTCACCCATCACGTACGGCAGGTGGCCGTACTCCGGGGTGGCGTCGGCCAGACCGATCTCCTTGAGCGCCTCGAAGAGCGCGAGCTGGCGCGGCGTCGAGGAGAGCAGGTCCTCACCACGGAGCACGTGGGTGATCTTCATCAGGGCGTCGTCGACCGGGTTGACCAGCGTGTAGAGCGGGTCGCCGTTGGCGCGGGCCAGGGCGTAGTCGGGCACGAACTGGGTCTCGAACGTGACGTCGCCGCGGACCAGGTCGTTCCAGGTGATCGAGCCGTCGGGCATCCGGAACCGCGGCACCGGCAGGCGGTCCTCGGCGACGAACGCCGCGACCTGATCGGCGCTCAGGGAGCGGCAGAAGCCGTCGTACCCCATCACCTTGGAGCCGGACGCCTTGCGCCGCTCGTCGACCTCGGCGGTCGTGCAGTAGCAGTCGTAGACGTGGCTGGTCTCGCGCAGGCGGGCGAGCGCGTCGCGGTAGATGTCGTCGCGCTCGGACTGGAAGTACGGGCCGTAGTCGCCTCCGACCTCCGGGCCCTCGTCCCAGTCGAGACCGAGCCAGCGCAGCAGCTCGATGATCGAGTCGAGCGACTCACTCGTCGAGCGCTCCTTGTCGGTGTCCTCGATCCGGAAGACGAAGGTGCCGCCGTGGTGGCGGGCGAACGCCCAGTTGAACAGCGCCGTGCGAACCAGACCGACGTGCGGGCTGCCGGTCGGGCTCGGGGCCATGCGGACACGAACGGGAGTGGTCGTCATTTCGGGTGGTCCTTCGTTCTCTTCAGCTCGTGGTCACTGCTTGGCGATGACGGGGTTGGTCAGCGCGCCGAGGAAGGACGAGGTGATCTCGACCTCCTCACCGGGCTGGAGCGGGCCGACACCGGCCGGGGTGCCGGTCAGGATGACGTCGCCGGGCAGCAGCGTCATCGCGGCCGAGACGTGCTCGATGATTCGCGGGATGTCGAAGATCAGGTCCGACGTGGTGCCGTCCTGACGCAGGTCCCCGTCGACGTACGTCTTGAGGTCGATGCCCGAGGCGATGGCACCGAGGCCGAGCTCGGTGTCGATCCACGGGCCGAGCGGGCAGAAGGAGTCGAAGCCCTTGGCCCGACTCCACTGGCCGTCGCGCTGCTGCAGGTCGCGGGCGCTGACGTCGTTGGCGAGGGTGTAGCCGAAGATCACGTCGGCGGCCTTCGCGGCCGGGACGTCCTTGCAGATCCGGCCGATCACGACGGCGAGCTCGCCCTCGAAGTCGACGCGCTCGGACTGGGTCGGGTAGACGATCGGGTCACCCGGACCGACCACGGACGTGTTCGGCTTGAGGAACATCATCGGCTCGGTGGGGGCCTCCCCACCGGTGACGTTCTTCATCTCCGCGATGTGGTCGGCGTAGTTCTTGCCGATCGCGACCACCTTGCTGCGCGGGATCACCGGCGCCAGCAGCTTGACCTCGCTGAACGGGACCGTGGCCTCCGTCGGCACGAGGCCGACGTAGAGCGGGTCTCCGGCCAGGATCAGGATCTGGGCGTCCTCCTCCGGCTGTCCGAACTGGTCGAGCTCCCCGGTGATCACTCCGTACTGCGGGTCGGCTCCGGCGTGGGTGAATCTGGCGATGCGCACCCGCTCAGCCTATCGACCTACCGTTGTCCTCATGGAGTCGGCGGAACTGGAGCGCACGGACGCGGAGGTCGCGCACCGGAACCGGCTCGCACCGTACGTCGACCCGCACCTGTCGCGCCGCTCGGCCGGCGTGAAGCACCCCGTGCACGACTTCCTCTTCGAGTACTACTCGCTGCGCCCCGCCCAGCTGCTGCGCTGGCACCCCGGATCGGTCGACCCGACCGAGATCGGGGCCAAGCGGCCGGTGATCGAGTCGGTGCTCCGGCTGCTGCGCGCCACCGCATCGCGCGAACCGAACTTCGGCTGCTTCGGGATGCACGAGTGGGCGATGGTCTACCGCTCCGAGGAGATCGGCACGCGCCACCGGGTGCCGCTGCGCCTGGGTGGCGGCGGCACGGACGAGGTGGTCGAGGCACACCGGATCCAGTGCTCGCACTTCGACGCGTACCGCTTCTTCACTCCCCCGGCGATCGGGTTGAACACGCTGTCCCCGACCGCTCAGGATCGGGAGGCGTTCGAGCAGCCGGCCTGCCTGCACGGCAACATGGATCTCTACAAGCACGCGTTCCGGCTGCACACCCTGATCCCGTCCGACCTCCTCGCCGACGCCTTCGAGCTGGCGTGGGACATCCGGATCCTCGACATGCGTGCGGCGCCGTACGACATGAGCGGGTCGGTGCTGGATCCGAGCGGTGAGCCGTGGACCGCGGTTCGGGTGGAGACCGCCGAGGGCAAGCGGGAGTACGCCGACGCACAGCGCGCCTTCGCCGACCGTGCCGCCCCGATCCGTGCGGCGTTGATGGCTGAGTGTGAGCGGCTCCTCGCCCTGATCCGCGGATGAACGACCAGCGCATCCGCATCGTCTGGGGCTTCGTGCTCGCCTGTTTCATGATCGGCCTCGCGCCGATGCTCGGGTGGTGGTCGTTCCAGACCGTCGTCCACGCGGTCGGGACCGTGAGCAGGGTCGAGGGCGACGACTGCTACGTCGACTACGTCGATCGGCTCGGGGTCTCCCACGTGTACATCAACAGCGGAGGCAAGGGCGGCTGCAGCGACGAGGTCAATGACCTCGTCGACCTCTACTACGACCCGGACGATCCGACTGAGGCCGACACGATGAGCCCGACCGAGACCCGGCTCTTCGCGTTGTTCCTGCTCGGCGCAGGAGTCGGCGTCGGGGCCGGGGCCTGGATGCGGGTCCGTGAGGGCCAGTGGGTCCGGGCGGGCAAGCACGTCCGGAACTGACCCCCGTCTTGCGGCAGTGCTACCGGGGTGCACCCATCGACGGAACCGCTCACCGTGTGTCGTTTCGTCGGCCCCGAGGGCCTCTGGAGCGCCGAAACGGCACACCATGTGACCTTTCGTCCGAGCGGGCGCGCCTGCCCGGATCCGTTGGAGCTTTTCCTGACGCGAGCGGGACGGACCCCGCTACTGTCGCGCGCAACGCACGTGGGTTCCGTGCCACGACCGAGAGGCTTCAGATGCGCCATCAGTTCCTGTTCGGAGGCAAGCCGACCCCGTTGCTGCGGGTCGCGTTCGGCATCGTCGCAGCGGCCGGACTCGGCTACCTGATCGCCACTTTGACCTCGGACTACTTCACCTTCACCCGGAGCGACTGGACGACGTGGGTCAGCATCATCGTTCAGGTCGGCGTCATGCTCGCAGCAGCAGCGCAGGCCGCGGCGCCCGTCCGGTTCTTCTGGCCCGGCTGGATCTTCGCGGTCGCCGTGATCGCGCCTGTGCCCTCGGGCAACCTGCTCACCCTGGCCGCGTGGCTCACGGGAGGCTTCGGCGTGCTGGACACGTTCATCTGGATGACCCTGCTCGGGATCGTCGCCTCGGTCGGGACGTTGCTGGCGCTCTACGTGTGGCACGCCGACGAGAGCCGCCAGACGACCGAGCAGTCCGCGTTCGTCGCCTGACCCTTCGGCGAAGGCCTCAGACCAGGGACGACGCCTTCAGCCCCTCGACCGCGTCCGCGATGGCGTAGGCCACCCGCGGCCGGGTCGAGCCGGCGACGAGGATCCGGGTCGACGAGCCTTCGTCGAGGAACCGGACGTGGAGGACGAGCTTGGGTCGCACCAGGAGCGCGAGCAGCCCGACCGGGAAGAAGAGGAAGGCCACGAGGATCGTCCAGCCCGGGGTGTACGAGCTGGCCAGGGCGAGCTGACCCGGCGTGGCAGACGACGTCCGCGCCCATCGGATCGAGGCGATCGGGCCGAACAAGAGGCGCTCCACCTCGTCCGCGGGCAGTGCGACGACGGTCTCGTCGGCCACCTGCCTCCGCGCGGGCGCCCGGACGAGCAGGAAGGCGACGGCGCCGACGATCACCACGAGGAGGGCGACCAGCTCAACTGAACCGACTCCGAACATGGGACGAGCGTAGATCCCGCCGACGTGGCACGGTAGGGAGATGGACCAGCGCATCTCCTTCATCACCCTGGCGGTGGCCGACCTCGACGCGAGCCGACGCTTCTACCTCGAGGGGCTTGGTTGGAAGCCGACGCTCGACGTCCCGGGCGAGGTGATCATGATCAAGGTGGGCGATCGACTCGTGCTCTCGCTGTGGGACCGTGCCGCCTTCGAGGCCGAGATCGGCGAACCCGCGGGCACCGGCGTGCCGCCGATCACGCTCGCTCACAACACGCCCTCGCCGAAGGTGGTCGACGAGGTCCTCGACCTCGCGCGCAGTCTCGGGGCGACGGTGATCCCGGGCCAGGATCGGGATTGGGGCGGCTACACCGGCTACATGATCGACCCCGACGGCTTCCGTTGGGAGATCGCCTGGAACCCCGGACCGATCGGGCAGGTCGTGCTGCCCTGAGTACTCACTCCCGCGTGTCGGAGTGCAGCCGCTCGATCGCCGACCGCAGCGCCGAGATCTCAGCCCTCAGCTCCGTCACCTCGGCCACCTGAGCCGTCGAGATCGCCGCGACCGCCTTCTCGACGTCGCTGACCTCGGACTCGATCCGGTCACCGAGCGACTTGTTGCGCCGCGCGCGCATGGCATCACTGACCCAGCTCGTGATCGCACCCGCGACGGCACCGGTGATCAGCACCCCACCGAACATCAGCACGACCGCGATCAGGCGGCCCTCCGGTGTCACGGTGGTGTAGTCGCCGTACCCGACGGTGGCCATCGTCACGCAGGTCCACCACACCGATTCACCGAAGGTCTCGATCGAGGATCCGGGCGCCCCGCGCTCGTAGCTGAGCACCGAGACCGAGCCGACGATGAGACCCAGGATCGTGCTCGCGACGGTGTAGACCATCACCTGGCCCCCGGCGTCGTTCAAGGCGCTGCGGCGGATCACGCCGACCTGCATCACGTAGCGCAGGAAGCGCATCGGCCGCAGCAGCGGCACGAAGACGGTGACGATGTCGAAGACGTGGTGCGCCTTCCAGTGCGAACCCGGCGGTGCCTGCCGCCAGCGGACGACCAGGTCGACCACGAAGACGATCCACAGCACCACGTTCGTGGCGCGGCAGAAGATGAGCAGGCCCCTTGGCAGGTCCGGATCGACGATCGGCCAGGCCCACACGAAGACGAAGAACAGGGAGAAGAACGCCAGGGCCGGTGCGGTCCGGCGCTCCCACTCGGTCATCGCCTGCATGATCGGCAGCGTAGGGGAAGCAACGGCGGGTACGGCGGCGACACGGTCAGCCGGCGCGCGTGCCGTGCTCGACACATGTCGCCGACCATCCCCGCGGCGTGACCTGCACCTTCATCCGCCGCCGGCACTCGGCGCAGAAGCGGGGCGGTTCGAGGTCGAGCCGCCGTCGGCACACCTCGTGCTGTCCAGGTTCTCCGCAAGCTCCGCAGAAAGCGGCGGCCTCAGAGGGTCTTGGCGAGCTCACGGATCGGCATCTTCAGCTCGGCGAGCAGATCGAGGTCCTCGTCCGGGTTGCGGCCCAGCGTGGTCAGGTAGTTGCCGACGATGACCGCGTTGATCCCGCCGAGCAGACCCTCGCGGGTGCCGAGGTCGCCGAGGGTCAGCTCGCGCCCACCGGCGTAGCGCAGGATGGTGCGCGGCATCGCCAACCGGAACGCGGCGATCGAGCGCAGCGCGTCGGCCGAGCTCATCAGCGGCAGGTCACCGAAGGGCGTGCCGGGGCGCGGGTTGAGGAAGTTGAGCGGCACCTCGTGCGGGTCGAGCTCGGCCAGCTGCGCGGCGAGCTCGGCGCGCTGCTCGAGGCTCTCCCCCATCCCGACCAGACCGCCGCAGCACAGCTCCATGCCGGCCTCGCGGACCATCTCGCAGGTCTCCCAGCGCTCCTCCCACGAGTGCGTGGTGACCACGTTGCCGAAGTACGACTTCGCGGCCTCAAGGTTGTGGTTGTAGCGGTGCACACCCATCGCGGCCAGGTCGTCGACCTGGGCCTGGGTGAGCATGCCGAGCGAGGCGGCGACGTTGATCTCGACCGCCTCCTGGATCGCCTTCACGCCCTCGCGCATCTGGCTCATCAGGCGCTCGTCCGGACCCCGCACGGCGGCGACGATGCAGAACTCCGTCGCCCCGGTGGCCGCGGTCTCCTTGGCCGCCTGGACCAGCTGCGGAATGTCGAGCCAGACCGAGCGCACCGGCGAGGTGAACTGGCCCGACTGGGAGCAGAAGTGACAGTCCTCCGGGCAACCCCCGGTCTTGAGGCTGATGATCCCCTCGACCTCGACCTCGGGACCGCAGTGCTTCATCCGGACGGCGTGAGCGAGCTCGAGGAGCTCCGAGACCCGCTCGTCGGGCAGGCGCAGCACGTCGACCAGGTCGTCGTACCCGAGTCCCTCGCCCCGCTCGAGAACCTGGACACGGGCACGCTCGATGACGTCAGTCAGTTCGCTCACCCGCGCAGCGTAAACCAAACTGAACACCGTTCAGAACAGTGTTCAGGAAATGTCTTAGGCTGCTCCCGATGACTCAGCACGCGCCGGGCGACCTGCTCGCCCTCGACCGGGCCCACCTGTGGCACCCGTACTCCTCGATGACCGCACCGACGCCGGTGCGGCTGGTCGAGTCGGCCCAAGGCGTACACCTGCGCCTGCGCCGCTCGGCGACGGCCGAGCCGGCCGACGTCATCGACGCGATGTCGTCGTGGTGGTCGGCCGTGCACGGGTACGGCGTCACCGAGCTCGATCGCGCGGCCACCGACCAGATCGCCCGGATGTCCCACGTCATGTTCGGCGGACTCACCCACGCCCCGGCGATCGGGCTCGCCGAGCGGCTGGTCGACCTCACCCCGGAGCCGCTCCAGCACGTCTTCCTCGCCGACTCCGGGTCGGTGTCGGTCGAGGTCGCGCTCAAGATGGCGTTCCAGGCCACGGGACGACGACGGCTGCTGACGGTGCGCGGCGGCTACCACGGCGACACGTTCGGGGCGATGAGCGTGTGTGACCCGGTCGGCGGGATGCACTCGATGTTCGCCGGAGTGCTCCACGAGCACCTCTTCGCCGCCCAGCCACCCCGCCCCGACGCCGATCCGGTGGTGCTGACCGCCTGGAGCGCCGAGGTCCGTGCCCTGGCCGCGGCGCACGGCGACGAGATCGCGGCGATCGTCGTGGAGCCGATCCTGCAGGGCGCCGGCGGCATGCACATCTACGACCCGGCCTGCCTGGGGGTGTTGCGGGACGTGGCCGACGAGGTCGGCGCGCTGCTGATCTTCGACGAGATCGCCACGGGCTTCGGTCGGACCGGCACCTTCTTCGCCGGCGAGGCGGCCGGCGTCATTCCCGACCTGCTCTGCGTCGGCAAGGCGCTGACCGGCGGCTACCTGACGCTGGCTGCGGTGCTGGCCACCTCCGAGGTCGCTCACCGACTCAGCGCGAGTCCGTCGGGCGTCCTGATGCACGGCCCGACCTTCATGGGCAATCCGCTCGCCTGCGCGGTCGCCTCGGCCAGCCTCGACCTGCTCCAGAGTCGGGGGTGGCGCACCGACGTCGAGCGGCTCGCGACTGGCCTCGAGACCGGGCTCAAGCCGGCCCGTGACCTGCCGGGGGTGCGCGACGTCCGCACCCTCGGCGGGGTCGGGGTGATCCAGCTCGACCACGAGGTCGACGTGACCGCCGCGACCGAGGCCGCGCTGGACGCCGGCGTCTGGATCCGGCCGTTCCGCGACCTGATCTACGCCATGCCGCCGTACATCTCGACCGAGGACGACCTGGCCCAGATCACGGCGGCGATGCAGCTCGCAGCGAGTGCCGGATGAGCGGGGTCTGGTCGGCCTGGTTGACCCAGGAGGCTGAGCAGCGCGCGGCGGCCGGGCTGGTGCGCACCCTCCGCCCCCGCGGGTACGACGACGCCAGCCTCGACCTGGCCGGCAACGACTACCTCGGGCTGACCTCCGATCGGCGGGTCCGGAACGCCGCCGCCGAGGCGGCACTGCGGTGGGGGCCGGGCGCTGGGGCGTCCCGCTTGGTGACCGGCACCCTCGACCTGCACACCGAGCTCGAGCAGGCGTTGGCCGCATTGATGGGCCAACCGGCAGCGCTGGTCTGCTCCACCGGCTACCACGCCAACCTCGCCGTGGTGACCGCGCTGGCCGACCGCGAGGCGCGCATCATCTCCGACGCCCACATCCACGCCTCCTTGATCGATGCGGCGCGGCTCTCGCGCGCCGCGCTGACCGTGGTGCCGCACCACGACCTGGCGGCGGTCGAGGCGGCGCTGGCCGATCCGGCGCACGCCGGACGTCGCACGCTGGTGCTGGCCGAGTCGATCTACTCCGTCCTCGGCGACCGTGCCCCACTGACCGCGTTGGCGACCCTGTGCGAGCGGCACGGTGCGCTCCTGATCGTCGACGAGGCGCACGGCCTCGGCGTCCACGGCGCCGGGGTCGTTGCCGCCGACGGGCTCGCGGGACTCCCCCACGTCGTGGTGACGGCGACGCTGTCGAAGGCGCTGGCCTCCCAGGGCGGAGCGGTGCTCGGCGACCCCGCGCTGATCGACCACCTGGTCAACCGGGCACGACCGTTCATCTTCGACACCGGGCTGGCGCCGGCGGCCGCCGCGGCAGCACTCATGGCGACCCGGATCATCGCCGAGCGTCCCGACCTGCCGGCGCGGATCCGCAGCCGCACCCAGGAGCTGGCCGGCCGGCTCGACGTCGTCCCCCCGGCAGGGGCGGTGCTGTCGGTCCCGATGCCGAGTCCGGCGGCGGCCCTGGCCGCCCAGGCGGACGCCGCAGCCGCGGGCATCCGGGTCGGCTGCTTCCGGCCGCCGTCGGTCCCCGACGGGATCAGCCGGCTCCGGATCACCGCCAACGCCGGGATCCGCGACGCCGCCTGGGACGCCGCCTGCACCGACCTCGAACGCATCGTCAAGGAGCACCGATGACCACACCGAAGGGCAGGATCGTCCTGGTCACCGGCACCACCACCGGCGTCGGGAAGACGGTCGCGACCGCCGCACTGGCGGCCCGGGAGAGCACGCAGGGCCGGAACGTGATCGTGGTGAAGCCGGCCCAGACCGGGATCGTCGACGGCGACTCCGACGCCGCCGAGGTGCACCGGCTCAGCGGCGTGGGCGCCCAGGAGTACACCGGCCTGGACGAGCCGCTCGCACCCGACACCGCCGCCCGACGGGCCGGCGTCGCGATCCCGCCGGTGAGCGAGTACGCCGACCGGATCCGGGTGCTGGCCGAGTTCTACGACACGATCGTCGTCGAGGGCGCCGGCGGCGTCCTGGTCCGGCTCGACACCGACGGCGGCACGATCCGCGACCTGGCCGCCGAGCTCGCCCGGACCCATCGGGTCGAGATCGTGCTGGTCACCTCGCCCGGTCTCGGGACGCTCAACCACACCGAGCTGACGGTGGAGGCGCTGCGTTCGCGCGCGTTGGAGCCGGCCGGACTGGTCCTGGGCAGCTACCCGGCCGAGCCCGGACTGGCCGAGTCGGTCAACCGGGACGAGCTCGTCCGGGTCACCGGGCTGCCGATGCTGGCCGTGCTGCCGGAGGGCGCGGGCCTGCTCCAGCCGAGCGACTTCCAGGCGCAGGCACCCGCCTGGTTCGCCTGAGACTCAGGCCGACTGCGCCGCGTGCACGACCTGGATCCCGGCGATCACGATCGCCAGTCCCGTGCCGAAGTCGTCGTCGACCAGGGTCGCCTCGATCGCCCCGACCTCGGCGGCCTGCATCCGGGTCTGGTCGACCGTCGCGTGGCCGTAGACGAAGTGCAGCAGGGTCCGGGCGGCCGACGGCGCGAGATCACCGAACGCCGCCTTCTCCAACGCCGTCAGCAGGACGTCGTACGGGCGCGAGGCACCGAGGCCGAAGGACCAGACCGTGGCGACCAGCTCGGCGCCGTCGCGCAGGCCGAGCAGGGTGTCGCGCAGCACGGTGCAGGTGCTGGCGACCTGGTCGGCCCACTCCGGCTCCTCGGGCCACACCGCGCGCTCCAGCAGGGCGTCGGCCATCAGGGCGAGGAGGCTCTGCTTGTTCGGCACATGGTGGTAGAGGGCGGAGGCCTGGACCCCCAGCTCGGAGGCCAGCCGGCGCATCGTCAGCTCGGCCAGTCCACCGCGATCGAGCAGGTCCAGAGCACGCGTCACGATGTCGTCGCGCCGGTACCTGACGCGAATTGACGTGCTCATCCACTCACCCTAACCTGAACAGCGTTCACCTACCCGATCGGGGAAGGTGTCGATCGAAGAGAGTAGCGATGACGATGTCTGACGCAGTCACCGAGCAGGGCACCTCGACGAAGGGTGCAGCGTCGCGCCGCTTCCTCACCACGACCGACCTCGCCCTGATCGCCGCGTTCGCGGCGCTGATCGCCGTCGCGTCCTACCTCGCCGCGATCCCCGTCGGCGGCGCCGGCGTCCCGCTGACGCTGCAGAGCTTCGCGATCCTGCTCACCGGCGCCGTCCTCGGCCCGCTGCGCGGCTTCCTCGCGACCTCGCTCTACCTGCTCCTCGGCCTGGTCGGGCTGCCCGTCTTCGCCCAGCACAGCTCGGGTGCGGCCGTCTTCACCGGCTCGACCGCCGGTTACCTGTACGCGTTCCCGATCGCCGCACTCGCGGTCGGCTTCCTGGTCAAGTACGTGCTCGGTGAGCGTCGCACCCAGGCCCTGTGGGTCTTCGTCGCCTGCCTCGTCGGCACGGCGATCATCCACCTCGGTGGCGTCATCGGGCTCAAGATCGTGCTCGACTGGACCTGGTCGCAGGCTTTCAAGATCGACGGCGCCTTCTGGCTCGGCGACATCCTGAAGTCCGCCGTGGCGGCGCTGGTCGCCGCCGAGGTGCACCGCGCCTTCCCCGCGCTGCTGGCTCGCCGCCCGCGCGCCTGACGCCGCCCGATCCACGTCGTCCTGACCGCCCCTGTTTGACTGGTCTCGATGCCCACGATCGACTTCGAGTCCGCCACCGTCACCGTCCCCAGCACCACACCCGGTGCTGGGGATCGCGTGCTGCTGGCGCCGACCACCCTCACCCTGACCGAGCAACGGATCGCGATCATCGGCCCGAACGGTTCGGGCAAGTCGACCCTCGCCCGGCTGATCAACGGCCTGGTCTCCCCCACCTCGGGTGTCGTCCGGGTCGACGGGCTGGACGTGGCGCGCCACGGCGCCGCCGTACGTCGTCTGGTCGGGTTCTGCTTCACCGATCCGTCGGCGCAGATGGTGATGCCCACGTGCGTGGAGGACGTCGAGCTCTCCTTGCGGAGGAAGTTCAAGGACAAGGGCGTACGGCGCGACGCGGCCCTGGCCGTGCTCGGCCGTTTCGGTCTGCGCGAGCGGGCCGACCAGAGCGTGCACACCCTCTCCGGTGGCCAGCGTCAGCTGCTCGCCCTGGCCGGCGTGCTGGCCAGCGACCCGAAGATCATCGTCGCTGACGAGCCGACGACGCTGCTCGACCTGCGCAACAGCCGGACCGTCGGGGAACGTCTGATGGCCTTGGAGCAGCAACTCGTCCTGCTCACCCACGACCTCGACCTCGCCGCCCGGTGCGACCGGGCACTGCTGGTGATGGACGGACGGATCGCCTTCGACGGTGCCGCCTCCGAGGCGGTGGCGACCTACCTCGCCGCGGTCGAGGCCGGCGAGGCGGACGGCGCCGACCGATGAGCACGCCGCTCGGGGTCTACCGCCCCGGCACCACCCTGCTCCACCGGCTCCCGGTCGGGGTCAAGCTCTTCGGACTGATGCTGATCTCGGCGACGGTCGTGTTCACGCACGGCCCTCGCAGCGCCGTCATCGGGGTGCTGGTCGCGCTCGGGCTCGCCGCGATCGGTCGCCTCGGCCTCCGCACCACGTGGCGTTCGCTGCGCGCGGTCCTGATGGTCGCCGCCTTCGCGGCGCTGCTGCAGTGGTGGTGGACCTCCGGCCCTCGTGCACTCGAGACGCTGCTCGACCTGCTCACCCTGGGACTGCTCGGCCTGACGCTGTCGGTCACGACCGCGGCGACGGACATGATCGATGCCATCGTGCGCTGGATCGGGCCGCTGCGGCACGTGGGGATCGACCCCGACCGGGTCGCGTTCACCATCGGCCTGGCGATCCAGTCACTCCCCGCCACCATCCAGCTGGCCACCGAGACCCGTGACGCGGCCCGCGCCCGCGGTCTGCGCACCCCCCGCGCCTGGCTGACCCCGTTCGTGATCCGGGTCGTCGCCCGGGCGCACGAGACCGGCGCGGCCCTGCACGCCCGCGGCATCGGAGACGACTAGCCATTCGCCGACTTGAGGGTTCGGGGCGCCGAGACCGCAACTAACCCTCAACTCGGCTGCAGGAAGCCTCAAGTCGGCGATGGGCTACCAGCCGGGTGGGACCGCGGTGAATCCGCCGGCAGCCTGCTCGATCTGGGCGGCCAGCGCGACCAGCAACGCGTCCTCGCCGGGGCGGGCGGCGAGCATCATCCCGATGGGGAGTCCGGTCCCGGACCAGTGGGTGGGCAGGCTGATCGACGGCATCCCGGTGACGTTCCACGCCGAGGTCCAGGGGGTGAAGGCCTTCTGGTTCTCGAAGTCACGGCTCGGGTCGGAGTCGTCGCGCAGGCCCCCGACCAGCGCAGGCAGCTGCGCGAGCGTCGGGGTCAGCACCGCGTCGAAGGGGGCCAGCGCGGTCAGCGCGCCGGCGGCGTACCGACGCAGGGCACCGATCGCCAGACCGAACTCGGGACCGGTGATCGCGGTGCCGCGCGCGGTCAACCAGCGGGTCAGCGGCCGCACCAGGTGCTCACGCTCGGGCGGGACCACCGAGAGCGCGGTCAGCACCGCCCAACAGGTCTCGAACGTGGAAACCGCCTCGCGCGGCAGCGGCACGGGTACGTCGACCACGTCGTGCCCCAGCGCCACCAGCGTGGCCGAGGCCGACTCGTAGGCGCGCACGATCTCGGGGTCGACCTCGACGTCGACGATCACCGGCTCGATCAACCGGGCGATCCGCAGCCGACCGACCTCACGCTCGGCGGCCGCGAGCAACGACCCGCTCCCGCCGGCGACCGGGCCGTAGGGATCACCCACCCGCCGGCCGGCGAGGACGTCGACGAAGGCCGCGGCATCCCGCACGTCGCGCGCCAGCGAACCGGCCGACGCCAGACCGATCGGGTCGCCGTACATCGGAGCGCCGCTGATCACGCCACGGGAGGGCTTGAGTCCGACCAGGCCGCAGGTCGAGGCCGGGATCCGGATCGATCCGCCGCCGTCACTGCCCTGGGCGACGGGGACCAGGCCGGCGGCCACCGCGGTGGCAGCACCACCGCTCGATCCACCGGAGCTGCGCGAGGTGTCCCACGGCGTCACGGCCGGCAGGGCGACGTCGGGCTCGGTGTAGCAGGGCGAGCCGAACTCGGGAGTGTTGGTCTTGCCCAGGCTGATCAGCCCACCGGCCTCGATGGAGAGCGTGACGTTGTCGGAGATCTCGGGCACGTGGTCGGCGAACGCGGCCGACCCGAACGTCGTCCGGACCCCGGCGGTGGTGTTGAGGTCCTTGATCGCGGTCGGGACTCCCCACAGCGGACCGGCGTCCTCGGGCCTGTCCCCCAGCGCGGCCGCGGCTGCCAGGGCGCGTTCCGGGGTGACGGTGATGAACGCTCCGAGCGCCGCACCACGCGCCTCGATCCGCTCCAGGTAGTGCTCGACCAGGTCGACCGGCGTGGTCTCCCCCCGGCGGATCGCCTCGCCCTGCTGGAGGGCCGTCAGGTCGTGCAGTTCGCTCACTGCTGAGCCCGCCACTCACCCTCGAGCATCGCGAAGTCGATCTCCGTGCACCACCGGCCCTTGAACCACTCGTTGTCCACGAGCACCGCCTCCTGGCGCATCCCGAGACGCCGTGCCACCGCCAGCGAGCCGGGGTTCTCCGCGTCGATCCGGGCGGTGATCCGGTGCAGTCCGAGGCCGTCGAAGCCGAGGGCGAGCATCGCCCGTGCCGCCTCGGTGATGTAGCCCTTGCCCCAGTGGTCGGGGTGGAGCTCGTAGCCGACCTCGCCCGAGCGGTGGAGCTCGCTGTGGAAGAACAGCAGCGCGTCGCCGATCACCTGACCGGTCGAGGCGAGCTCGATCCCCAGGATCAGCACCTGCCCCTCGGCGTCCAGTGCGGTCCGGGTGTAGGTCGGATCGGTGAGCCGCGAGGCCACCTCGTCCCGGCTGCGCGGCTCGTAGGGCACGTACGCGCACACCTCGGGCAGCGACTGGTAGGCGTGCACCGCGTCGACGTCGTCCGGGCCGAGCGGGCGCAGCAGCAGCCGCTCGGTCGTGATCGGGTACGTCGGGGAGAGATTCATCCGGTCCTCCATCAGTCGTCCAGGCAGTCGTCCAGGCGGGCTCAGCGGCCCGCCTCGTCCAGGCCCGAGAACGGTGCCTCGGAGAACGGCGCCCACTCGGCGCCCAGCGCGGCGAACCCGCCGCACACCCCGGCCACGGCGACCAGCACGAGGGTGGCGATCAGCCACGACTTGCCGCGGGAGGCCAGCGGGTTGACCACGCGCGCGATCGGCGAGCGCACCTGACCGCCTCCCGGGCCGAGCAGCAGCGCGAGGACGGCGGCCGCGGCCGCCAGCACCAGCGACAGCGTCACGGGCGCGGCCACGGCGTAGCAGAGCAGCACCGCGACCACGACCATGCCGAGCGCCCACAGCGCCAGCACCAGCGTCGAGGGCAGCGCGCGCAGCAGGTCGATCGGTGCGCCGAGCACCAGCCGAGGTCCGTCGTGCCACTTGGCGCCGCGCTCGGCCCGCCGCAGACCCAACCGGGACGCGGCCAACGAGCTGCTGCGCAGGAACCAGACCAGGCCGAGCAGCACCGTCATGCCGATCCACGGGAAGGCGGCGATCACGGCCGACCAGCTCAGGATGAGCAGGAACCACAGCACCCCTCGACGGGTCCGCTCGGCGGCACCCACGGGCGCCGCGGCGAGACCGGGGGTCGGGTCGATGGTCTGCGGGAGGTCCGGCATCGGCTGCACCGTGGTGGCCATCGGCGCCGGCACCGCTGCGGCAGGCCCTCGGCTCGGCAGGACCTCGGTCCGGCGAGCGTCCTGCGGCAGCACGAGACGGTGGACCGCCGTCGGATCAGTCGACTGGCGACGTACCCAGGCCATCAGCTGGTCCAGGCTCGGTCGCCGTGCCGGCTCCGGGTCGAGGGCCGACTCGAGCACGGCACGGAGCTCCGGGTCGACCCCGGTCAGGTCGTGCTCCCCGCGCCGGGTGCGGTCCATGATCGCCATCGACGGACCGGTCCCGAACGGGGGGCGCCCCATCGCGGCGAAGGCGACGGTGGCCGCCCAGGCGTGCACGTCGACCGCCGGGGTCGGGTCGTCACCGTAGAGCACCTCGGGCGCCAGGTAGCCGGGGGTGCCGAGCAGCCAGCCGGTCTGGGTCAGCCGCGGGTCGTCGGCGACGCGGGCGAGACCGAAGTCGATCAGGACCGGCGTGCGGCCCTCCATCAGCACGTTGGACGGCTTGATGTCGCGGTGCAGCACCCCGGCCCGGTGCACGGCGGCGATCCCTTCGAGCAGGCCTTGGGCCAGCCAGCGCAGGTCCTCCCCGTGCAGCGGTCCGTCGGTGGAGACGACCTCGTGCAGGGAGCGACCGGGGACGTACCGGGTGACGACGTACGGGGTCTCGCCCCACGGGTCGGCGTCGATGATCTCCGCGACCCAGCGCGAGTGGACGAGCTGGAGTGAGGACACCTCACGCGCCAGCCGGTCACGGGCCTCACGGTCACCGATCACCTGAGGGCGCAGCACCTTGATCGCGACACGCTCACCGTCGGGTGCCTCGGCCAGGTGCACGACACCCATCCCGCCCTCGCCGATGACGCGGTTGAGGCGGTAGCGGCCCAACGACGTCACGTTCGAACCTTAGCGACAGCCCGGAAGGATCCGGGCCTCGGCGCTCACACGAACTGGTGGCTCCAGCCGCGCTTGTCCTCGGTGCGACCGAACTGCAGGTCGACCAGGGTCGACCGCAGCTGGGTCGTGACCGGGCCGCCGGGCTGCGGGGTGAGGATCGACCCGCCGTCGTGCACGAGCTCCCCGACGGGGGTGATCACGGCGGCGGTGCCGCAGGCGAAGACCTCGGTGATCTCACCCGAGGCGACACCGTCGGCCCACTCCGCGAGGGCGACAGGGCGCTCCTCCACCGTGAGTCCCTGCTCCGCGGCGAGCTTGAGCAGCGAATCCCGGGTGATCCCCTCGAGGATGGTGCCGCTGGTGGCCGGGGTGACCAGTCGCCCGTCGGCGTACACGAAGAAGATGTTCATCCCTCCGAGCTCCTCGAGGTACTTGCCCTCGGCGGCGTCGAGGAACATCACCTGGTCGCAGCCGCG
Organism: Nocardioides sp. JCM 18999; assembly: GCF_055391175.1. Taxonomy (NCBI): domain Bacteria; kingdom Bacillati; phylum Actinomycetota; class Actinomycetes; order Propionibacteriales; family Nocardioidaceae; genus Nocardioides; species Nocardioides sp. JCM 18999. Next base: position 711,416 of record NZ_AP043887.1, on the reverse strand, counting down.
AGCGTAGGCCTGCTCCTGGGCGGCGAGCGAGGAGGCGTAGTTTCCACCGGTCTTCGCCGCACCCATGCCACCACGACCCGCGCGGGTGAAGTCGGCGGAGAGCCACAGCCGGACCGGCTTGATCCCGCCCTTGAAGTAGGCACCGGCCGGGGACAGGATCACCATGAAGGTGACGTGCTGGGCCGCGCGCACACCGAGGAAGCTCTCGGAGGCGAACATGAACGGCCGGATGTAGAGCGACTTCTCCTCGCCCTCCGCAGCCTCGGGCACCCAGCGGGCGTCGACCTTGACCAGCTCGGCGATCGCCTGGACGAAGTCCTCGGTCTCCAGCACCGGGAACGCCAGCCGCTCCGACGACTTCGCCATCCGCGCCGCGTTGGCGTCGGGGCGGAAGCCCCAGATCGTGCCGTCGGCGTGGCGGTAGGCCTTGAGCCCCTCGAAGGTCTCCTGGGCGTAGTGCAGCACCGAGGTGGCCGGGTCGAGCGAGAGCGGGCCGTACGGCTCGATGCGGGCGTTGTGCCAGCCGTTCTCGGGGGTCCACTCGACCAGCAGCATGTGGTCGGTGAAGTGGTTGCCGAAGCCCGGGTTGGCGAGGATCTCGGCGAGCCGCTCGTCGCTGGTCGGGTTCGGGTTGAGCGTGGTGGTGATCTCGAGCGTCATCGAGATCCTCCTGTCTGTCTGAGTCTGGCGGGCCTGGGTCAGGCCAGGAGTGCGGCGACAGCGTCACCGGTCTCGGAAGTACGGCGGGGGGCAGCGTTGCCGCTGCGTGCGGTGAGGTCGGCCAGCACCGCTGCGTCGATCGCCCGGGCGGCGTCGCTGTGACCGAGGTGGTCGAGCAGCAGCGCGCCGGAGAGGATCGCCGCGGTCGGGTCGGCCTTCTGCTGGCCGGCGATGTCGGGCGCGGACCCGTGTACCGGCTCGAACATCGACGGGTAGGTGCCGGCGGCGTTGATGTTGCCGCTCGCGGCCAGCCCGATGCCACCGGTGATGGCGGCGGCCAGGTCGGTGATGATGTCGCCGAACAGGTTGTCGGTGACGATCACGTCGAAGCGCTGCGGGTCGGTGACCATGAAGATCATCACCGCGTCGATGTGCAGGTAGTCGACCTCGACCTCGGGGAACTCGGCGCCGACCTCCTGGATGAGGCGCCACCACACCGAGCCGGCGTTGACCAGCACGTTGGTCTTGTGGACCAGGGTGAGCTTCTTGCGGCGCTTCATCGCTCGGGCGAACGCGTCGCGGATGACCCGCTCGGCGCCGAAGGCGGTGTTGACGCTGACCTCGGTCGCGATCTCGTGCGGGGTGCCGACCCGGAGCGCTCCACCGTTGCCGGTGTAGGAACCCTCGGTGCCCTCGCGCACGACGACGAAGTCGATCGGACCCTTGCCCAGGACGGCGTCGCTCAGCGGCGACGTCGCGCTCGGGAAGAGCCGGTTCGGGCGCAGGTTGACGAAGTGGTCCAGCTCGAACCGGATCGTCAGCAGCAGGCCGCGCTCCAGGATGCCGGGCGGCAGGTTCGGGTCGTTCGGCTTGCCGCCGACCGCGCCGAGCAGGATCGCGTCGGCGGCCTTGAGCTCGTCGAGCACGGAGGCCGGCAGCACCTCACCGGTGCGCAGGTAGCGCTCGGCGCCGAGGTCGTACGTCGTCTGCTCGAACTTCACCGGCGAGGCGACCTCGAGCACCTTGAGCGCCTCGGCCGTCACCTCCTGCCCGATGCCGTCGCCAGGGATGACGGCGAGCTTCACGGTCCCGGAGGAAGGAGTCGAGGCAGTGGTGTCAGTCACGGACGACAACATTAGTTGTCATCGGGACGGTCGTCGTCAGGGGCCTCGAAGGCGTGAGACAGCGCCGCCGCCGTGGTGTTCTCGACGCTGAACGGGTTCGACGGGTCGTGGCTGTTGGGCCCCCACTCGAGGATGCGGGTCAAGGTCTGCATGGGCATGGGCTTCTCCGGTCTACGGATGTGAGACGAGAAGCCGAGCAGGTGCTCGAAAAGGGTGCGTGGGGAGCACTGAGACCACCGCGACGGAGGTGGCCTCTCTCAGATCAGTTCTGGGCCCCGTCGCGGCGCGTTACTACCTGAATCAGGTGGAGGTGCGCTCGCATAGTGAGCCGAGGCTAACACGTTTCGGGTGCATGGAACACTGACTTCCATGTCCGCCCCTCTCGAGCTGCCCCAGATCGTCACCCGGGCCTTCGACGTGGCTCGCCGAGCGGGTTTCGTCTCGTTCTGCCGCAACGAGACCGGCCGTCTGCTCGCCACCCTGGCCGCCACCCGGAGCGGCACGATGGCCGAGTTCGGCACCGGCACCGGGGTCGGCACGGCCTGGCTGCGTTCAGGGGTGCGCGACACCGAGACCCGGATCCTGACCGCCGAGCTCAACCCGGCGCTGGCCAACGCGGCCGCGACGATGTTCGCCGGCGACGACCAGGTCGAGGTGGTCTCGGCGGACTGGGCGAGCCTCGCCTCGCGCGGGCCGTTCTCGCTGCTCTTCCTCGACTCCGGCATCCCCGACGAGGTCACCCCGGACAAGATCGTCGACCTGGTCGAGCCGGGTGGCGTGGTCGTCCTCGACGACTTCCTGCCCAGCGAGTCGTGGCCGCCCGTGGCCTACGGCCGGGTCGACTGGCTGCGCGAGCTCTGGCTGACCGACGACGCGTTCACGGCCACCGACCTGATGGTGGCCAGCGACGCCGCCGTACTCCTGGCGACGCGGCGTTGAGCCTCGTCATGCGGTGAACTTGAGGAAAGTAACGGCCCTCGCCCCGGATTCCGGGGCGAGGGCCGTTACTTTCCTCAAGTTCACCGTGTTTCAGCTGAACAGCTCTTCGCCGATGTAGTGCCCGGGCTTCGGGGCGGGCGGGATCGCGAACAGGCCCGACCCGATGTGCGCGATGTACTCGTTGAGCAGGTCCGAGCTGCCGAGGCGGCGCTGGAGCCTGACGAACTGCTCGGGGTCCTTCTGGTAGCTGACGAACAGCAGGCCGGCGTCGAGCTGACCGAACTCGTTGATCCCGTCGGTGAAGTTGTAGCCCCGACGCAGGATCTTGGTGCCGTCGTTGTTCTCGTGTGCCGCCAGCGCCACGTGGGAGGTCGGGTCGATCACCGGTGTCCCGCCGGTCGTGGCCTTGAAGTCCGGGGTGTCGAACTCCTTCTTCCCCGTCAGCGGGGCGCCCTCGGTCTTGTCCCGGCCGAAGGTCTGGTGCTGGGTGGTGATGGTGGCCGAGTCCCAGATCTCGATGTCCATCCGGATCTTGCGCACCACCTGGTAGGTGCCGCCGGCCATCCACGGCTGATCGGCGGAGTCGGCCCAGACGAAGTCGCCGAACTCGGCCTCCGTCCGGACGTTGCGGGTGCCGTCCTTGTAGCCCATCAGGTTGCGCGGGGTGGTCTGTCCCCGACCGGCCGAGGCGCGACCGAAGCCGAGCACGGTCCACCGGGTGGTGACGGTGCCCCGCGCCATCCGGGCGAGGTCGCGGATGGCGTGGTAGGCGACCTGCGGGTCGTCGGCGCACGCCTGGAGTGAGAGGTCTCCCCCGGACAGCTCCGGACGCAGCTGGTCGCTCGGCAGCTCCGGCAGGGCCTTCAGCAGGTCCGGCTTCTTGGCGGCCAGGCCGAAGCGTTCGTCGAAGAAGCCCGGCCCCAGACCCACGGTGACGGTCAGCGAGGCCGGCTCGAGGCCGAACGCCTCCCCGGTGTCCTGGGCGACACCGTCGGCACGCACCGGCTCGATCGACCCGACCGGGCGCCCCTTCATCATCTGGGCGATCGCGGCCGACCACCGAGCGAGCAGCACCTGGAGGTCGGAGGTGGTGGCACCGTCGACCAGGTCGAAGGTCATGAAGACCGTGTGCCGCTGCGGCGGGGTCATGATGCCGACCTGGTGCGGCCCGGCGTAGAAGTCGTAGCTCGCCGTCAGGTCGATCTGGTCGGTGCCGCCCGGCGCGTCGGCCTGGGCGGCCGAGGAGTCGGAGGCACGGCCGACGGCGAACCCGGCGGCAGCACCGACCACCACGCCGGCACCGGTGCCGGCGATCAGACCACGTCGTGAGTAGCCCTCCGCCATCAGGCGGTCGCCACCTTCTCCGCCAGGCGTGAGAGCGAGTCCTGCAGCGCCTGCACGGACTGGCTGAGCTTGTTGGCGTCGGTCTTCTGCAGCTCCGGCGTGTAGCGGACGTAGCCACCCAGATCGCTCGGGTCCTTGTACGTCGCCAGCAGCGCGTTGACGTCGTCGAAGCGCTGCGCGATCGCGGTGGTCAGCGACTCGTCGATCTCGGTGAGACCGGGACGGAGCGCCTCGAAAGCCTGCTGGGCGCCCTCGACGTTGCCGGCGAAGTCGACCAGGTCGATGTGGCTGAACGCCTCCTCCTCGCCGGTGATCTTGTTGGCCTGGACCTCTTCGAGCAGGCCGGCGGCGCCGTTGGCCAGGTCCTCGGGCTTGTAGGTCAGCGACGAGGAGAGCTCGGCCAGCTTGGTCACGTCGGTGACCAGGTTCGCGGCGTACTCCTTGGTCTGGGCGGTGATCTTCTCGGCCTTGAACAGGTCCCGCTCGACGGCGTGGAAGCCGCTCCACCCGACCGCGGGGTCGATGTTGGAGGCGCGCATGTCGATCAGGTAGTCGAGGTTGCCGTGGTTGTCGGTCGGGTCGAACCCGTCCAGCACGAAGCCCTCGACGTCGGACTCGATCTTCTCGTAGAACGGGCGCGACTCGGCGTACGCCTTCTGGGCAGCGGCCAGGTCGCCGGAGTCGACGGCGGTCTTGAGCGCGGTCACGCCGGTCACCATCCCGCCGAGCTGGGTGGTGACGTAGTCGGCGTACTCGGTCGCGCCCTGCTGCAGCAGCTCAGCGGCGGTGCCGGTCGGCGAGGCGGAGGCCTGGCCGGTGACCTTGAAGGTGGTCTTCTCGGTGGTCGCGCCGGGGCAGTAGATCGCGTAGTCGCCGCCGCCGAGGGTGAGCGTCAGGGTCGTCGCGGGCAGACCGGGAGCGAGCGACTCCTTCTCGCCGATGATCTTCTCCCCGGAGAGGATCTCGAACTCGGTGATCCCGGTCGCCGACTCGTTCTTCACCTCGAACGTGACCGGGCCCGCGGGGGCGGTGGTCTCGCTGATCGCGCACTCGTCGCCCTCGGCGCCGCTCGTCATCGTCACCGAGACCTGGGAGGCGCCGGAGCTGTCCTTGCCGTTGTCCTTCGAGGCGCTGTCGTCGCTGCCGCAGGCGGCCAGGCCGGCGAGCGCGAGGGCAGCGACGGCGGACAGGCCGAGGCGACGCAGGGGGGCAGGGGACGTCGGGTGCTTGAGCATCATGGAGTCGTTCTTTCTCGGGAGCGGAACATCAGTGATCCGGTCAGGCGACCGGTTGCGTGGACGGTGTGTCGACGCTGGTGGTGGAGTCGGTGGGGGTGCCGGGTCGGCGCCGGGCCGCGGAGATCATCAGGACCAGGCCGGTGATCACCAGGGCGACCGGCACCCAGCGGTTCCAGAGGCCACGGTCGTTGCGGGCGGAGTCGGCGGCGGCGAGGTCGGCACGGACGCCCTCGACGTACGTCGGCGCGAGGGTCCACCCCTCCACCGTCATCGCCCGTGGGGTGGTCAGGCCGCCCCCGGAGTACTGCAGCAGGAGGGTTCCGCCGAGCTCGGCGTTGACCAGTCCACCGTCGCGGCTGAAGACGGACAGCGTGGTCTCGTCGCTCCACCGGGCGTCGAAGGGTCCCTTCGCCGTGGCGACCGAGAGCCCGCTCGGGAGGCGTCCCCCGTTGGCGTCGATCAGGTCCTGCAAGGTCACCGTGGCCGGCAGGTCGCCCATCACGGCGGTCGCGGTCCAGTGCGTGTCGGCGTCGTGCTCGCGGCTGGGCACCTGGTCGGTCAGGACCAGGGTGTGGTTGTCCCGCTCGATGGCGGCGGTCCCGTCGGTCACCGTCAGGGTGACGGTCTCGCCGGTGCTGTCCGGGGCGGCGTTCGGGACGTCGATCTGGGGCATGGGCACCAGGAACACGAGCGCGGCGGCCAGGACCAGCGCGCCGGTCGCCCCGGCCACTCGCAACCGTTGGGCGACCTGCGCCGACGGCAGCTTCGAGGCGGGCCAGAACATCAGGGCCAGCATCGGGACCAGGTAGCAGAACCAGGCGAGCACCTCGATCACGCGCGGGTCGGCGGGGATGCCGAGGACGCCGGTGATCAGGGCGGACCGGACCGAGCCGTTCGGGGCGAGCCACGCCAGGTCGACGGTGGTGCCCTGGCCGACGTTGACCCAGCCGGCCTCGTGCGCGGTGCGGAAGGCGAACATCACCAGCCCTGCGGCGACGAAGACCAGGAAGACCCCGGTGATCTTGAAGAAGCGCTGCAGGTTGATCCGCACTCCCCCGGCGAACATCGCCCAGCCGAGCAGGACCGAGGTCGCGATGCCCAGGACGGCGCCACCGACGGCCGCGGGGGCGCTCGAGGCGTGCTGGAAGGTCGCGAGCAGGAAGACGGAGGTCTCGAAGCCCTCGCGCAGCACGGCGAGGAACGCCATCACCGCGAGGGCGGTCGTGGTGCCGGTCTCCAGCGCCGAGGCCGCGCTCTCCTCGAGCTCGCGCTTCATCGTGCGGGCGTGCGTCCGCATCCACAGGATCATCCCGGTGACGAAGAAGACGGCGATCAGACCGATGACGGTCTCCATCGCCTCCTGCTTGGCCTGCGGCAGGTTTTGCTCGACGAGGTCGAGGACGACACCGACGGCGATCGAGAGCACGACCCCGGCCGCGACGCCGATCCAGAGGCCGCGCAGGGGTGCCCGGTTCTGCCGGAGGAAGGTCGCGACGATCGTGATGATCAGGACCGCTTCAAGACCTTCACGCAGGCCGATCACGAAAGTGGGGAGCACAGCGCCTTCGATTCCATCCGGACGGATGGCGCACCCGCGTCACCCAGCAACATCCATACTTAGGCGATGCTACCTTAGGCAAGGCTTACCGACCACCGGAGCCGGCGGGATGGATCAGATCGAGCAGCCGTCCGGGCCGCACTCCCCCTCGGCGGTGCCGCCGAGGGTGGTGAGCACCGGGTGCGACTCCCGCCAGGCCTGGTCGAGGGCCTGCGCGAAGAGCTCCGTGGGCTGACCGCCGGAGATGCCGTACTTGTTGTCGATCACGAAGAAGGGCACGCCGGTGGCGCCGTACGCCGCCGCCTGGCGCTGGTCGGCCTCGACCGCGTCGGCGAACTCGGTGCTGGCGAGGACCTCGGCGACCCGGTCGGCGGGGAGCCCCTCGGCCAGGGCCAGCTCGGTCAGCACCGCGTGGTCGGCGACGTTGCGAGCCTTGCCGAAGTAGGCGTCGAGCAGGCGCTCCTTGAGCGCCGCAGCCGTCGCGGTGCCGCCGACCTGCTCGGCGAGGTGGACGAGGCGGTGGGCGTCGACGGTGTTCACGTACGGCGAGTTGTGGTGGTCCCAGGTCATCCCCTCGGCGGCGGCGAGGTCGATCACGCGCTGCTGCATCTCGCGGGCCTGGCCCTCGCTCATCCCGTACTTGGAGGCCAGGTGCGCGGCCACGGTCGCGCCGGTCGCCTCCCGCGGGGCGCTCGGGTCGAGCTGGAAGGAGTGCCACACGACCTCGACGTCGTCGCCGTGCTCGAAGTCGGCGATCGCCGCCTCCAGGCGCCGCTTGCCGATGTAGCACCACGGGCAGACAACGTCGGACCACACATCAATACGCATGCCGTGAACAACGCTTCTCTGCGGCTGATCATTCCGGCACGACGTGACGGCACCTAGGCTGGCCGCATGTCGATCGCCGAAGAGAAGTGCGTGTCCCTCGTGACGTTCCGCCGCTCAGGCGAAGGAGTCCCGAGCCCGGTCTGGATCAACCAGGTCAGTGACGGCCGGGTCGGGTTCTGGACGTCCAACGGCTCCGGGAAGACCAAGCGGATCCGGAACAACCCGGAGGTCACGCTGCAGCCGTGCAGCATGAGCGGCAAGGTCACCGCCGGCAGCACGGTGGTGAACGGGACCGCCGAGATCGTCACCAGCGGGCCGCTCTACGAGGAGGTGCTCCGCCTCGGCGAGAAGAAGTACGGCTTCCAGGCCAAGCTGGCCAGGTGGATGGGAGGCATGCGCGCCAAGCGGCACGGCCTCCAGTACGCCGACGCCGTGGTGCTGATCCGGCTCACCTGAGCCGGCCCTCACCCGTCAACTGTTGGCGAAAGGCCCCTCCGAACGAATCGGAGGGGCCTTTCACCAGCAGTTAACTCGGGGTCAGCGCGCGGCGGAGCCGTCCGTGTAGTCAGCGTCCTGCTGCTTCCAGGAGAAGTGGCTGCGCAGGGCCTGGCCGGTCTTCTCGATCGGGTGCTGGGCACCCTTCTCCCGCAGCGCGAGGAACTCCGGCGCGCCGGCGTCCTGGTCGGCGATGAAGCGCTTGGCGAAGTTGCCGTTCTGGATGTCCGCGAGGACCTCCTGCATGTGCACCTTGACCGACGGGTCGATGACGCGGGGACCGGAGACGTAGTCGCCGTACTCAGCGGTGTCGGAGACCGACCAACGCTGCTTGGCGATGCCGCCCTCCCACATCAGGTCCACGATGAGCTTGAGCTCGTGCAGCACCTCGAAGTAGGCGATCTCGCCCTGGTAGCCGGCCTCGGTCAGGGTCTCGAAGCCGTACTGGACGAGCTGGGAGACACCACCGCAGAGGACCGCCTGCTCACCGAACAGGTCGGTCTCGGTCTCCTCGGTGAAGGTGGTCTTGATGACGCCGGCGCGGGTGCCACCGATGCCCTTGGCGTAGGACTTCGCCAGGTCCCAGGCGGTGCCGGAGGCGTCCTGCTCGACCGCGATGATGTCCGGGATGCCGCGGCCGGCGACGTACTCGCGACGGACGGTGTGACCCGGGGCCTTGGGGGCGACCAGGATCACGTCGACGCCCTCGGGGGCGACGATATAGCCGAAGCGGATGTTGAAGCCGTGGCCGAAGACGAGGGTCTTGCCCGGGGTGACGTGCGGCGCCAGCTCGTCGGCGTACAGGCCGCGCTGGTGCTGGTCGGGGGCGAGGATGACGATGACGTCGGCCCAGGCGGCGACCTCGGCCGGCGTGCCGACGGTGAAGCCCGCGTCGGCGGCCTTCTCGATCGACTTCGAGCCGGGCTTGAGGCCGATACGGACGTCGACGCCGGAGTCGCGCAGGTTGAGGGCGTGCGCGTGGCCCTGGCTGCCGTAGCCGACAACAGCGACCTTCTTGCCCTGGATCAGGGTCAGGTCAGCGTCGTCGTCGTAGTAGATCTCAGCCACGAGGGCTCTCCTTCTTGTTGGTACTACCTGGTTGGTGCGGGTGGGGTCGGTAAGAAAAGGGTCTCAGGTCAGCTGGCGGCCGGCGGCGCCGGTACGGCGACGGGGCGCGTGCTGCGCTCGGAGATCGAGCGGGAGCCACGGCCGATGGCGACCATGCCGGACTGCACCAGCTCGCGGATCCCGAACGGCTCGACGACGCGGAGGAAGTCGTTGATCTTCCCCGAGTTGCCGGCGATCTGGATCGTGATCGCGTCGGGCGCGACGTCGATCACCTTGGCCCGGAAGAGCTGGACGGTGTCGAGCACCTGGCCGCGGGTCTCGGCACTGGCGCCGACCTTGACCAGGACCAGCTCGCGGTGGACGGCCTGACCAGGCTCGAGCTCGACGATCTTGAGCACCTCGATCAGCTTGTTGAGCTGCTTGGTGACCTGCTCGAGCGGGGTCTCGTTGACGTTGACCACGATGGTCATCCGCGAGATGCCCTGGTGCTCGGTCGGGCCGACGGCGAGGGACTCGATGTTGAAGCCACGGCGGCTGAAGAGCGCGGCGACCCGGGTCAGGACGCCGGGGCGGTCCTCGACCAGGACGCTGAGCGTGTGCCGGGTGGTGGTGCTGATCTCGCCCATGCTTACAGGTCGTCCTCTTCGAACTTGGGCGCGAGGTCGCGCGCGTACTGGATGGCGTCGTTGCTGGCGCCGCCGGCGATCATCGGCCACACCATGGCGTCCTTGTTGACCCGGAAGTCGACCACGACGGGGACGTCGTTGATCTCCATGGCCTTCTCGATGGTGGCGTCGACGTCGTCGGAGGACTCACAGCTCAGGCCGACACAGCCGTAGGCCTCGGCCAGCTTCGGGAAGTCCGGGATCCGCATGCCGCGGTCGTGCTTCTGCAGGTTCGTGTGGGAGTAGCGCTCGTTGTAGAACAGCGTCTGCCACTGACGGACCATGCCGAGGTTGTCGTTGTTGATCACCGCGACCTTGATCGGGATGCCCTCGATCGCGCAGGTGGCCAGCTCCTGGTTGGTCATCTGGAAGCAGCCGTCGCCGTCGATCGACCACACGGTCGCGTCGGGCCGACCGACCTTGGCGCCCATCGCGGCCGGGACGGAGTACCCCATCGTGCCGGCGCCGCCGGAGTTCAGCCAGGTGCGGGGCTGCTCGTAGGAGATGAACTGGGCGGCCCACATCTGGTGCTGACCGACGCCCGCGACGTAGATCGAGTCCGACCCGGAGATCTCCCCGAGGCGCTGGATCACGTACTGCGGTGCCATCCCCTCGGCGGGCGCGTCGTAGCCGAGCGGGTACTTCGACTTGATCCCGGCCAGGAACGCGACCCAGGACTCGTAGTCACCCTCACGTCCGGCCTCGCGCTCGGCCTGCAGGGTGGCGATCAGGTCGACGACGACCTCGCGGATGTCCCCGACGATCGGGACGTCCGCCGTGCGGTTCTTGCCGATCTCGGCGGGGTCGATGTCGGCGTGCACGATCAGAGCGTGCGGCGCGAACGTGGACAGGTCGCCGGTGACGCGGTCGTCGAAGCGCGCGCCCAGGCTGATGATCAGGTCGGCCTTCTGCAGTGCCGCGACGGCCGCGACGGTGCCGTGCATGCCCGGCATGCCGAGGTGCTGCGGGTGGCTGTCGGGGAACGCACCGCGAGCCATCAGGGTGGTGACGACCGGCATCCCGGTGAGCTCGGCCAGGCGGCGCAGCTCGGCGTGGGCACCGGAGCGGATCGTGCCGCCGCCGACGTACAGGACGGGCTTGCTGGCCCCGAGGATCAGCTTCGCGGCCTCGCGGATCTGCTTGGCGTGCGGCTTGGTCACCGGCCGGTAGCCGGGCAGCTGGAGGTCGGCGGGCCACTGGAAGGAGGTCATCGCCTGCAGCGCCGACTTGGTGACGTCGACCAGGACCGGGCCGGGACGGCCGGTCGAGGCGAGGTGGAACGCCTCGGCGATCCGCTGCGGGATCTCGCCGGGGTCGGTGATCAGGAAGCTGTGCTTGGTGATCGGCATCGTGATGCCGCGGATGTCGGCTTCCTGGAACGCGTCGGTCCCGATCAGCTTCTCCCCGACCTGGCCGGTGATGGCGACCATCGGCACGGAGTCCATGTAGGCGTCGGCGATCGGGGTGACCAGGTTGGTCGCGCCCGGGCCCGAGGTGGCCATGCAGACGCCGACCTTGCCCGTGGCCGCGGCGTAGCCCTCGGCGGCGTGGCCCGCGCCCTGCTCGTGCCGGACCAGGATGTGCCGGATCGAGGAGTCGAAGAGCGGGTCGTAGGCAGGAAGGATCGCGCCGCCAGGGATACCGAAGATGGTGTCGACCCCGGCCGCCTCCAACGAGGTGACCAGGCTCTGGGCTCCGGTGATCGCCGCGCTGTTCTCGCTCATGTGTCCGTCGTTCCTCACGTGTCGGGCTGGTTCTGCTGACTGGGTGTCTCGTCGCTGCAACAAAAAACCCCCCGGCCTGAGTCAGGCAACGGAGGGAGACGCACTCACCGGTGATCGGTGGGGATCAGTGGGCGCGTCGCGTGCGTACGAGAATGTCCAGGCGCATGGCGTCAGGCTACTCCCCGAGCAACAGATCCGTCACCCCAGTGTGACACGGCGTCCACATTGTGAGCCGACGGGTCCCACTATTCGAGCGTTCGGAGAGGGGTCAACTGGCGCCCGTCGGCGTCGAAGTTCGCCGGGTCCAGCCACCGTTCGTGCTCGGCCCGGACGGCCGGCCACTCGTGGTCCAGCAGCGAGAACCAGTCGGTGTCCCGGTTGCGACCCTGGACGATCCGGTGCGCCCGGAACCGGCCCTCATAAGTGAAGCCGAACCGGGCGGCGGCCCGCCGTGAGGCCTCGTTGAGGCTGTTGCACTTCCACTCGAAGCGGCGATATCCCAGCGTGCCCAGCACGTAGTCCTGGAGCAGGTGGATCGCCTCGGTCGCCGCGCGGGTGCGCTGCAGCACCCGACCGAACAGGATCCAGCCGACCTCGGCCGAACCGTGGGCGGGCTCGACGGCCAGCAGCGAGGCGACGCCGGCGGGCTTGCCGGCACCCGGACCCTCGGTCGGGACGATGGTGAAGGTGAACGGGTCGGCCTCGACCCGTTCGGCCAGATGCATCCAGAGCGCCTGCCGGCTCGCCGGCCGCCCCGTCGGCAGGTAGGACCACAGCTCGGTGTCGTCGGGACCGCAGGTGGCGTCGTACAGCTCGGCGAAGTGCGCCGAGGTCAGCGGCTTGAGCGTGACGTAGCGGCCCTCGAGCGTGATCCGCTCGGGGGTGGGACGCGGCGACCAGTCGGGCAGCAGGTCGCCGATCGTCTGGCCGAACTCGTTGATCTCAGGCACGAGCGGGACTTTAGTGGCCGGTATGGATCGCACGATCACCACCTCAGGGTCCGCCTCCGTCTCCGCGGCGCCCGACTCCCTCCGACTGCGCGTCTCGGTCTCGGCGAGCAGGACGTCCGTCTCCGACGCCTTGGACGCGGTCGCCAGTGGCGTCGCCGCCCTCGGAGAGGTGGCGCAGGAGTACGTCGACAGGAGCGACCTGGCCAGCACCGGGCTGTCGGTCTATCCGACCTACGACCAGGGCGGGGTGCAGGGCGGTTACCAGGCCAGCCACTCCCTGAGCGTCCGCTGCCGGGACCTGACGAAGGCCGGCGAGCTGATCCCGGCCGTCGGAGCACTGATGGACCGGGCGACGATCGACGGGATGGACCTCGAGATCGATGATCCGGCACCCCTCCAGGTGCAGGCCCGTGCCGCGGCGTACGCCGACGCCCGGGCCAAGGCCGACGAGCTGGCGGCGCTCGCGGGCGTGGCGGTGGTCAGCGCGCTCCAGATCGTCGAGGGCGGCAGCGGAGCGGCGGCGCCGATCGGCGGCGGGCGGATGGCGATGAAGGCCGACGCGATGCCGATCGAGGCGGGCACCCAGTCGGTCTCGGCCGCCGTCACCGTGGTGTGGTCGGTGCGCGACCTGGGCTGATGCCCTCGCGGACGCCCTACTGGAAGCTGACGAAGCTGACCCGTGGGCGGATCCGGCCGACGTCGCGCGGCCCCATCCGTCGGACGTCCTCGTCGTAGAAGAGCTTGAAGCCCATCGCGAACTGCCGAGGGCGCGCGACGTGGTGGTACGTCGCGAGCTTCTGCTGGCGGGTGCCGTAGCCGTCGACGTGCTGGATCATCGCCAGCCCGGGACGGGAGCGGATCAGGTGCGGACGGTGGATCATCGAGCGCCGGAACTGGTGCAGCATGAAGATCTTCTCGGGCAGCCGGCGCTGGGCGGTGAACGCGGCGAGCCACGCCGAGGTCCGGTTGACCTCGGCCGCGTCGACGTGACCGATCACCCGCCCCGGCACCCCGTGCCCGGCCGGCATCCGCCACTCCGGGTCCAGGGCCAACCCGACCCAGGGGTCGGCCAGCGCCCAAGCCCACCGCTTCGCCAACGTGAGGAAGTCGCGCCGTCCGGTCTGGAGGTCGAGCACCACCAGCGCCCCGTGCCGGTGCGCGGCGTCGATCCAGCGCTTGACCGCTGCCCGGGACAGGTCGTGGTTGTAGTCGCCGTCCTTGCCCGGGTGGGCGTCGGCGATGGTGACGATCAGCTCGTAGACCGGCTGGATCGGGCGCTTCAGCACTCGGAAGTTCGCCGCCTGCCGGCGCAACCGCTGGTCGCTGACGTCCGGCGACCGCTCCCCCAGCACGCCGAGCGCACCGGTCCCGGCGGTGCCGTAGTAGGCCACCAGGATCGGGTCACCCTCGAAGATCCGGCGGTGCCCCGAGGGCAGCACCGCGGGCGCCTCGACCACGGCGGGCGCGGCCGGAGCGACCGGTGCCGGAGTGGGCGTCGCCGACGGCGAGGTCGCCGAGCTGGCCGCGGCGGCCGGTTCGGTGGCCGATTCGTCGGTTCCGGAGCGGACACCGAACCAGCCGGTCACTCCGACGAGAGCGATCCCGGCCCACGCCACCCAGACCCGACGGTCCGTCGAGCTCACTCAGGCAGGCGGCGGTAGGCGCCGTCGGAGGCCGCCGTCGCCATCGAGGCGTAGGCGCGCAGCGCGGTCGAGACGTACCGCTCCCGGTCGACCGGGGTGTACGGCTTGTCCCGCTTCTCCTGCGCGGCGCGACGCTGGTCGAGGACCAGCGGGTCGACGTCGAGCGTGATCGACCGGTTCGGGATGTCGATCGTGATCGTGTCGCCGTCCTCGATCAGCGCGATCGTGCCGCCACCGGCCGCCTCGGGCGAGACGTGGCCGATCGACAGACCCGACGTACCGCCGGAGAACCGGCCGTCGGTGAGGAGCGCGCACTTCTGGCCGAGGCCGAGCCCCTTGAGGTACGACGTCGGGTAGAGCATCTCCTGCATGCCGGGGCCGCCCTTGGGGCCCTCGTAGCGGATCACGACGACGTGACCGGCCTGGACCTGCTTGGACAGGATCCCCGCGACGGCGTCGTCCTGGGACTCGAAGACGATGGCGGTGCCGGTGAAGTTCCAGATCTCCTCGGGCACGCCGGCGGTCTTCACCACGCAACCGTCCTCGGCGATGTTGCCCTTGAGGATCGCCAGGCCACCGTCCTTGGTGTAGGCGTGCTCGACGCTGCGGATGCAACCGTCGGCCTGGTCCACGTCGAGGCTGGCCCACTCGTTCTCGGTGGAGAACGCCTGCGTGGTGCGGACCCCGCCGGGGGCTGCCTTGAACAGGTCGAGGGCGGTCTCGGTGGCCTTGCCGCCGCGGATGTCCCAGTCGTCGAGCCAGCTCTGCAGGCTCGGCGAGTGCACCGAGTGCACCCCGGTGTTGAGCATCCCACCGCGGTTGAGCTCACCCAGCAGGGCGGGGATGCCACCGGCGCGGTGGACGTCCTCCATGTGGTACTTCGGCGTGTTGGGCGCGACCTTGCTCAGGCACGGCACGCGACGGCTGACCGCGTCGACGTCGTCGACGGAGAAGGTCATCCCGGCCTCGCGCGCCGAGGCGAGCAGGTGCAGCACCGTGTTGGTCGAGCCACCCATGGCGACGTCGAGCGCGAACGCGTTCTCGAAGGCCTCGTGGGTGGCGATGTTGCGCGGCAGCACGGACTCGTCGTCCTCGCCGTAGTACCGGTTGCACAGCTCGACGATGAGGCGGCCGGCCTCCTCGAAGAGCGCACGCCGCTTGGCGTGCGTGGCCAGCGTGGAGCCGTTGCCCGGCAGGGAGAGGCCGATCGCCTCGGTGAGGCAGTTCATCGAGTTGGCGGTGAACATGCCCGAGCACGACCCGCAGGTCGGGCAGGCCGAGCGCTCGATCACACCGAGCTGCTCGTCGGAGACGTCATCGTTGACGGCCAGCACCATCGCGTCGACCAGGTCGAGCTTGGAGTGCACGATGCCCTCGATCGCGGTGGTCTTGCCGGCCTCCATCGGGCCACCGGAGACGAACACGACGGGGATGTTGAGCCGCAACGCGGCCATCAGCATGCCGGGGGTGATCTTGTCGCAGTTGGAGATGCAGACCAGGGCGTCGGCCATGTGCGCCTCGACCATGTACTCCACGGAGTCGGCGATCAGCTCGCGGCTGGGCAGCGAGTAGAGCATGCCGGCGTGACCCATCGCGATGCCGTCGTCGACCGCGATGGTGTTGAACTCCTTGGCCACTCCCCCGGCCGCGACGATCTGCTCGGCGACGATCATGCCCATGTTGCGCAGGTGCACGTGACCGGGCACGAACTCGGTGAACGAGTTGGCGATCGCGATGATCGGCTTGCCGAAGTCGTCGTCGGTCATGCCGGTCGCGCGCCACAGCGCGCGGGCACCGGCCATGTTGCGGCCCGAGGTCGAGGTTGCGGAGCGAAGGATGGGCATGACTCCAGGGTAATCCTGTCGTGACAAACCGCCTTCCTCCGGTTCTCATTCGGCACCTAGGCTGACGTCATGGCAACCGTCGACTGGACCGAGTGCCGGGCTGTCCTCTTCGATCTGGACGGCGTCGTCACGCCGACCGCGCTGGTGCACATGCGTGCCTGGTCGGAGATGTTCAACGCCTATCTGGAGCCGCTCGGGCAAGCACCTTTCACTGACGCCGACTACCACGCGTACGTCGACGGGAAACCGCGCTACGACGGGGTCCGCGACTTCCTGGCCTCACGGGCGCTGAACCCGGGTGAGGACGAGGTCGTCCGGCTGGGCGACGAGAAGAACGACATCGTCAACGTCGTCCTGGAGCGCGACGGCGTCGAGGCCTATCCCGGTTCGGTGGCCCTGCTGGACCACCTCCGCGACCTCGGCCTGCCGCTGGCGATCGTGAGCTCCTCGGCCAACGCGACCGCGGTGCTGACCGCCGCCGGACTGCTGGACCGCTTCGCCACCATCGTCGACGGCAACGTCGCCCGGGACCTCGGGCTGCCGGGCAAGCCGAACCCGGACACCTTCCTGCACGCGGCGGAGATCCTTGGGGCGAGCGCTGCCGAGGCCGTCGTGCTCGAGGATGCGGTCAGCGGGGTGGCGGCCGGGAAGGCGGGTCACTTCCAGCTCACCGTCGGGGTCGACCGGGGTGCCGGCGACGCGTTGCGTCAGGCTGGTGCCGACCTCGTCGTCGACGACCTGGCCGACCTGATCCCCACCAGCGAAGGGAACTGAGATGCGTCGTCATCCGCACGTCACCGACCCGATGGACCGCTCCCGGTTCCCGGTCGATCCCTGGCGCCTGGTCGAGACCTCGACGTCGGCCGATGACCCGGGTCTGACCGAGACCCTGTTCTCGGTCGCCAACGGCTACCTCGGGATGCGCGGCAACCCGGAGGAGGGTCGCCCGTCCTTCGCGCACGGCACCTTCGTCAACGGGTTCCACGAGACCTGGCCGATCAAGCACGCCGAGAACGCGTTCGGCTTCGCCAAGACCGGTCAGACGATCGTCAACGCGCCCGACGCCAAGGTGATGAAGATCTACGTCGACGACGAGCCGTTGACGTTCGGCACCGCCGACCTGGAGGCCTACGAGCGCACCCTCGACTTCCGCGACGGCATCCTGCGCCGGTCGTTGATCTGGCGCACCCCGAGCG
Source organism: Nocardioides sp. JCM 18999 (assembly GCF_055391175.1). NCBI lineage: Bacteria > Bacillati > Actinomycetota > Actinomycetes > Propionibacteriales > Nocardioidaceae > Nocardioides > Nocardioides sp. JCM 18999. The sequence continues at coordinate 694,140 of NZ_AP043887.1, read as the reverse complement.
GCAAGCGGGTCAAGATCGACTCCACCCGGATGGTGTCGATGACCCAGCGGCACCTGGCGGTGATGACGCTCGAGGTGACGCTGCTGACCGGCAACGCTCCGCTGGTGATCTCCAGCCAGCTGCTGAACCGGCAGGACGGACGCGACGAGTACCACCAGCACTCCGACCCGACCAACGCCCAGGGCGCCGACCCGCGCAAGTCGGCCGCGTTCGAGGAGCGGGTGCTGACCCCGCGGATGTCCTACGCCAACGACCACCGGATGCTGCTCGGCTACCAGGCGGCCCGGTCCGGGATGACGATCGCGGTCGCGGCCGACCACCACCTGCACACCACCGACGAGGTCGAGACCCTCGTCCGGGCCGACGACGACCGGGCCAAGATGGTCTTCCGGGTCGACGCCACCGAGGGCACCACCCTGCGGTTGAACAAGATCGTGGCCTACCACTCCTCGCGCGGCGTTCCCGTGCGTGAGCTCTCCGACCGCTGCGACCGCACCCTAGACCGGGCCGGCCGCAGCGGGGTCGCCCGGCTCGGCGAGGAACAGCGCCGCTGGTGGGCCGACTTCTGGGACTCCTCCGACGTCACCATCGGCGGTGCCGACGAGGACGTGCCGGCGGTGCAGCAGGCGATCCGGTTCAACCTGTTCTCCCTGGCCCAGGCCTCGGCCCGCGCCGACGGGATCGGGGTGCCGGCCAAGGGCGTCACCGGGTCGGGCTACGAGGGCCACTACTTCTGGGACACCGAGATCTACGTGGTCCCGTTCCTCACCTACACCCAGCCGGCGCTGGCCCGGAACGTGCTGCACTTCCGCTCGGTGATGCTGCCGGCCGCGCGCGAACGGGCCAACGAGCTCGCCCAGAAGGGGGCGCTCTTCCCCTGGCGCACCATCAACGGTGAGGAGGCCTCGGCCTACTACGCCGCGGGCACCGCCCAGGTGCACATCGACGCCGACATCGTCTACGCGATGACGAAGTACGTCGCCGCCACCGGTGACACCGGCTTCATGACCCGCGAGGGCATCGACGTGCTCGTCGAGACCTCGCGGATGTGGGTCGACCTCGGCTTCCTGCGGCAGTCGCCGCTGGGCGGGGAGGAGACGTTCCACATCCACGGTGTGACCGGGCCCGACGAGTACACGACGGTGGTGAACAACAACCTGTTCACCAACGTGATGGCTCGCTACAACCTGGAACAGGCCGTCGCCGCCGTACGCGAGATCCAGGCCGCCTCGCCCGAGGAGTTCGAGCAGATCGCGGGTCGGCTCGACCTCGACGACGCCGAGGTCGAGGAGTGGGAGCGGTGCGCCGCCGCGATGCGGATCCCGTTCGACGAGGGGCTCGGCATCCATCCGCAGGACGACTCGTTCCTCGACCGCGAGGTCTGGGACCTGCCCAACACGCCGGCCGACCTGCGACCGCTGCTGCTGCACTATCACCCCCTGGTGATCTACCGGTTCCAGGTGCTCAAGCAGGCCGACGTGGTGCTGGCGCTCTTCCTCCAGGGCGACCGGTTCACGACCGAGCAGAAGCGCGCCGACTTCGAGTACTACGACCCGATCACCACCGGCGACTCGACCCTGTCCGCGGTCGTGCAGTCGATCATCGCGGCCGAGGTCGGCTACCACGAGGTGGCGCTGCACTACTTCTACGACGGCCTGTACGTCGACCTCGCGAACCTGCACGGCAACACCGTCGACGGGATGCACATCGCCTCGACCGGTGGGGTGTGGGCGGCGCTGGTCTTCGGGTTCGGCGGGATGCGGGACTGGGGCGGCCAGCTCTGCTTCGACCCGCGGCTGCCGACCGAGTGGAGCGACCTGACGTTCCGGGTGCGGTGGCGCGACAACCGGTTGGTCGTCCGGATCGACGAGGAGCGGATCACGATCACCCTCGACGAGGGCACCGGCACCGTGCCGCTGACCGTCCGGGGCGAGGAGTACACGGTGCGACCGGGGGCCCCGCTCGTGGTCGCCCTGCCGCACCACGGCCCCCGCACGCCGGGGCACGTCGGCCCGGTCCCGGTCGTCGGCGGCATCCGCGCCGACGGATCGGCGATCACCGCGGCCGTGCCCGAGCCGTCGTTCGGGCCGACCGAGCACATGACCGGTGAGGTCCCGCTGCCCGACTACGAACCCGACAAGAGTTGAGCGCGACCGCAGCAGCGCCGACCGGAAAGGGTCTCGGGCCGGTCGGCCTGGTGCTGCTGGGTGTCGTCTCGGTCCAGCTCGGCGCGGCGTTCGCCAAGACGCTGTTCGACGAGGCCTCCCCGACCACGATCGTGTGGCTGCGGTTGGCGACCTCGACGGTCGTGCTACTGGCCTGGGCCCGCCCGCGGATCCGCGGGCGCTCGTGGGCCGAGTGGTGGCCGGTGCTCGGGCTGGGCGTGTGCCTGGCGACGATGAACTGGGCGATCTACCAGTCGTTCTCCCGGATCCCCTTGGGGATCGCGATCACGATCGAGCTCGCGGGTCCGCTGCTGCTGGCGGTGCTGATCTCGCGTCGGGCCGCGGACATGATCTGGATCGGGCTGGCCGGCCTCGGCGTCGTACTGCTGGGGTTCGAGCCTGCCGACCTCAACCTGGCCGGGGTCGCCTTCGCGGTGCTGGCCGGTGCGGCGTGGGCGGGCTACATCCTGTTCACCGGGTGGACCGGTCGACGGTGGTCCGGGGTGGACGGGCTCGCGCTGGCCTCCACGCTGGCGCTGGTGCTGCTCACCCCGGTGACGCTGACGTTCCACGCCAGCGAGCTCGGGCACTGGCACATCTGGGTGATCGGCGCCGCGGTCGGCCTGCTCTCCTCGGTGATCCCCTACTCGGCGGAGATGATCGCGCTGCGCTCGCTCTCCCCCGTCGTCTTCGGCGTGCTGGTCTCCCTGGACCCGGCGGCCGCGGCGCTGGCGGGCCTGCTCGTGCTCGACGAGTCGCTGTCGGCGATCCAGTGGCTGGCGATCGCCTGCGTGGTCGCCGCCTCGGTCGGGATGACCCGGTCGGGGCGCGAGCGGCTCCTCGACTGAGGCGAGAGCGCCTCCTCGACTGAGCCGTCTCCTGGCACAATCGCCGCATGGGGACCCCTCGTTCGGCGACCGCTGCGGCCTCGCCGCTGGCGTACCACGACGTGCTGTCCGACGACGGCACCGTCCTGCGCGCCTGGACCAACGACCCCGACCACCAGATCGACGGCCCGACCGTGGTGCTGTGCAACGGGCTCGGCACGACCGCGTGGTCCTGGCCGGCCCTGCTCTCCCCCACCTGCGGGGTCCGGGTGGTCTCCTGGAACCACCGCGGCACGGGCGGCTCCGAGCGTCCTCGGGATGTGCGCGAGGTCGGTGTGGACCGTTTCGTGCAGGACGCCCTGAGCGTGATGGACCACTTCGGGGTGACCCGGTCGGTCCTGATCGGCTGGTCGGTCGGGGTGAACACGATGTTCGAGCTGGCCGCCGCGCATCCCGAGCGGGTCTCCGGCCTGTTCGCCGTCGCCGGGGTGCCGGGCGACCTGTTCAGCACCGTGCTCGGTCCGTTGCGACTGCCGACGGTGGTGACGCGTCGGATGACCCGCACCTGGTCGCACTCGCTGCGGCTGGTCGGTCCGCTCCTGACGCCGGTGACGCGGCGCGTCCCGATCGGCGAGTGGACGATCCACGCGCTCGGTCGCACCAGGGTGATCGGCCCGATCGCCGACGCCCAGCTCGCGGCGCTCGCGCTGGCCGAGTTCCTCTCCACCCCGGTGGAGTGGTACTTCCACCTGGCACTGCGCTCGGCCGATCACCGCCATGCCTCGCTGCGCCGGATCCGGGTGCCCGTCCAGTTCGTCGGCGGCACCTTCGACCTGCTCTCCTCGAGTCGCCGGATGGCCGAGGCGGCCGCCCAGCTGACCGATGCCCACGTGGTCGAGCTGCGGGCCTCGCACTTCATCCCGCTGGAGCACCCCGAGCGGGTGCACCGGCTGCTGCTGGACTTCCTGGACCGGGTCAGCGCGCAGGCGTCGCGCCCGGCGTAGCCGCGTCGCTGGCCGTGCTGGCTGTGCTGTCGGTGCTGATCACACCGATCACGGTCGCCTTGCGGGCGGTGCGGCGCAGGGTGGTCAGCACCGCCGGACCGAGCACGACGATCGCGACCGCGGTCGTGATCGCCCGGATCAGGTCGTAGCTGGTGGTCGAGGTGATCAGGGTGTAGCGGACGAAGGTGGCCAGGTTGGCCAGCACGTCGGCGCTCGGGTCGAACGCCAGCTGCTCCTCGTGTCCCGGCACGGCGACCCCGGCCAGCATCGGCCACCCCTGCAGGTTGAGCAGCAGCCCGTAGAGGAGCGAGACGACGACGCCGTACGCCGCGAGGAGGGCGATCTCGGCCTTGCCCCGTGCGGCCGGCAGCAGGCCGGCGCCGAGACCGATCCAGGCCGAGCAGAGCATCTGGTACGGCAGCCAGGGGCCGACGCCGGCGGTGAGCAGCGCGCTCGCGAAGAGTCCGGTGCAGCCGAGCACGAAGCCGAACGCCGGACCGAAGACCCGGCCACCGAGGATGATCAGGAAGAAGACGAACTCGACCCCTGCCACCCCGGCGGAGAGTCCGCGCAGCACCGCGTCGACGGCGCTGAGCACGCCGAGGATCGCCAGGGCCCGGGCGTCGAGGCCGTTCTCGCTGATCTCAGCGACGACGATCAGGACCACGATCGGGAGCAGCAGCAGGAAGATCCACGGCGGCTGCACGATGTGCGCGTCGGGCTGGCGCACCAGGAGCGGCCAGACCAGGGTGATCAGGCCGAAGACGCTGGCCATCGCGATGATCAGCGTCGAGCGGGTGGAGAGCCGGATCACGAGCCGGCCCCCGCGAGCGCTTCGGCGACCTCGTCGACGGTCAGCCACGGGGTGCCGAGCACCTTGGTGACCTGCGGCGCGAACGCCGGACTCTCCGAGAGCACGGTCCGAGCGGGTCCGTCGCTGATGATCTCGCCGTCGGCCAGGACCACGGCGCGGTCGGCGATGTGGGCTGCGAACTCGACGTCGTGGGTGGCGACGAGCAGGCAGCGGCCCTGCGCGGCGAGGTCGTGCAGGATCCCGGCCAGCGCGGCCTTGGCGGCGTAGTCGAGCCCGCGGGTGGGTTCGTCGAGCAGCAGCACCGCCGGGTCGCCGCTGAGCACCAGCGCCAGTGCGAGCGCGAGCCGCTGCCCCTCGGACAGGTCGCGCGGGTGGGCGTCGTCGTCGATCCCGGGGACGAGCCGGTCGAGCAGTGCCCGGGTACCGGGGCCACCGTCGGCACACTCCTCGGCGACGGTGTCGAGGTAGAGCAGGTCGCTCGCGGTCTGCGGCAGCAGCCCGACCAGCCGGCGGCGCTGCTCCGGCTTGAGCGCGGCCGGATCCTGGCCGGCGACCAGGACACTGCCGCCCTGCCGCGCCTGGGATCCCTGGAGCGTCCACAGCAGCGTCGACTTCCCCGCGCCGTTGCGTCCCATCAGCACGGTGATCTCACCGGCGTTCAGGGTGAGGTCGAGCCCCTTGATGACGTCCCGGTTCCCCCGCGAGACCCGGGTTCTGGTGACCCGAATCGCGGGTTCTGGGGCACCGAGATCCCCAGAACTCGCCACTCGACCCCCCAGAAGGCGGGACTCGGCGTGGGCGAAGGCGGGTTTCGCGCGGCGGCGGGCGTCGCGGACGGTCAACGGCAACGGGTCCAGGGCGAGCAGGCGACCGAGCTCGACCAGCGGCGGGGCCACGGGTGAGGTGCGGAGTACGTCGGCGGGGTCGCCGACCTCGAGCCGGCCGTCGCCGCGCATCAGCGCGATCCGGTCCGCGAACGGGACGACCCGCTCGAGCCGGTGCTCGGCCATCAGGACGCTGACGCCGAGGTCCTCGACGAGGCGGGTGACCGTGGCCAGGACGTCCTCGGCGGCGGTCGGGTCGAGCGCGGAGGTGGGTTCGTCGAGGACCAGCAGGCGGGGGTGCATGGTGAGGACCGCACCGAGCGCGACCCGCTGCTGCTGTCCGCCGCTGAGCGTGCGCAGGTCGCGGTGGCGCAGCTCGGCGATGCCGAGCAGGTCCAACGTCTCCTCGACCCGACGACGCATCGTGGTGGGTGCCAGGCCGAGCTGCTCCATGCCGTAGGCGAGCTCCTCCTCGACGGTGTCGGTGACGAACCCGGCGGCCGGGTCCTGACCGACGACGCCCAGCACCTCGGCGCGTTCGCGCGGCGGGGCGTGCAGGATGCTGACCCCGTCGAGCAGCAGGTCGCCGCTGAGGGTGCCGCCGGTGAAGCGCGGCACCAGGCCGCTGACCACGCCGAGCAGGGTGGACTTGCCGACGCCGGTGGGGCCGGCCAGGAGGGTCAGCTCCCCGGCGGGCAGGTCGAGGTCGATCCCGTCGAGGGTCGGTACGGTCTGACCCGGCAGGGTCACGGTGATGCCGCGCAGGGAGATCATGCGGCCACCGCCGGGCTCGGCGTGGGTCGGGTCGGCACCAGCGGCGGGTCGACGAGGACGGGCATCGGTGTCGCGACCGCCGGAATCAGCCCGATGGCCAGGGCGGCCAGTGCCGGGAGGGTCAGCTGCGGCGCCGCGGACAGGGACGGATAGGCGATCCACGGCTGCTCGTGGGCGACCCACCACCCGCCGAAGGCGACGGCCGCTCCGGTCAGGGCGGCCACGTACTCGCCACCGCGCCAGGGCGTCGCCCGGTAGGTCGTCCGCTCCACCCGGCGACCGGCCACGACCAGACCGCCGACGGCCAGCGCGAGTCCCGCGACCAGCATCAGCGCTGCCGCCCAGCCGGCGACGAAGGTGGGGTCGAGCACGGCGTAGGCGCCGATGCACAACCCGATCAGGCCGGCCGCGAGCAGGGTGCCGGTGAGCTGGCGGGCCCGCGCGCCGGCCGGCCCGGTGCGGCCGTACCCACGGGTGTCCATCCCGGCGGCGAGGGCGAGGGACCGCTCCAACGCGTCCTCGAGCACCGGGACCACGATGCGGTGCAGCCACCCCCAGCGCCGTCCGCCGACGCTGGCGCGTAGCTGCTGCGCACGCCGCACCCGCTGGACGCTCTCGGCCAGCTGCGGGAGCACGGTCACCGCGACGACGAGGGCGGTGCCGATCTCGTAGAGCGCCGGCGGCAGCGAGCGGAGCAGTCGCTTGGGGTTGGCCAGCGCGTTGGCCGCACCGACGGCGACCATGATGGCGGCCAGCCGGAGGCCGTCGTACAGGCCGGCGAGCACCGACTCGCGGGTGACCGGTCCGAAGAGGGTGATGCCCAGCATCCAGTCCGGCAGCGGGATCTCGGGCAGGTTGACCCAGATGATCGACCCGGCGCCGCCGGCGAGGACGATCCGGAAGCCGACCCGGATCACGACCACGACGGCCGCGGCGATCAGGTAGTAGCGGAACGCCTTCGCCCACGGCTGGTCGCTGCGCCGAGCGGTGACGACGACGACGGCGACCCCGATCAGGCCGAGCAGCAGCCACGGGTTGGTGGTCTGGGAGGCGTACGCCGCCAGACCGATCGCCCAGCACCACCAGGCGACCGGGTGCACCTCGCGACGGCTGCCGGTGAGCGAGCGCATGATCACGGCGCCTTCGGGGCTCGCTTGCGTACCAGGAGGACGGCCGTGGCGATCCCGACGAGAGCGACCACGAGCAGCGGCCCGACCCACCCGGGCAGCCCGGTCTGGGCCGGCTCGTCCTCGTCGGTCACCGTCGAGGTGGCCGCCGTGGGAGCCGAGCTGGCCGACATGGGGGCCGAGGTGGCCGCCGTGGGCGTCGAGCTGGCCGAAGCGGGAGCCGAGCTGGCCGTCGTGGGCGTCGAGCTGGCCGACGCGGTGGCGGTGGCCGACGACGCCGGTGCCGAGCTCGACGCGGAGGCGGTCGGCTTCGGAGCCTTCGTGGCCCGGGGCTTGGAGCTCGGCTTCGGCTTCACCGGAGCCGTCGTGGCCGCGCTGGTCGGCGCCGTCGGGGTGGCGGCGAGTGGCTGCGGGGCGGTCCCCGGCGCCGTACGCCCGTTGGAGTCCTGCCAGACGAAGGCGATGCTGTCGCCGTTCTTGACCGGTTGGGTGTAGACGCCTTGGCTCGCGTACTTCCAGGCGCCGCCCTGCTTGGAGACGAAGAGCGCCCAGTAGGCGTTGGTGGCCAAGCACTCCTGGCCGGCCGACGGCTTGCCCTGGACGCGGCAGACGAAGCCGGACTGGCGGCTGTCCTGCTCCAGGCTCACGCCGGCCTTGGCGAAGGCCGTCGACGCCTTCGAGCCGCTGCCGCATCCCTGCGTGACCCCGCCGCCGAGGGCGCCGAAGTCGACGACCACTCCGACCCCGGATCCGCTGCAGTAGGCGGCGTGCGCCGGGGCGGGAGCGAGGCCGATGACGGCCGTGGTGAGAAGCACCACGGCCGCCATCAGACCGGAGAAGCGTCGGATCAACGGGTGACCTTGACGGTCGTCGCGCCCGAGCGGTTGGCGAAGGCGCCGGTGACGGTGAGCTTCTTCTTGCCCACGACGGTGGACTTCTTGACCTTCACCCGGACGACGACCTTGCCGGCGGCGTTGGCCTTGGCCTTGCCGAGCGTGATCTTGCCGAGCTTGACCGTGACGGTCTCGGACGGCCAGAGGCCCTTGACGGTGACGGTGACCTTCTTGCCGCGCTTGACCGTCTTGGCGGCCGTGGCCTTGAGCTTGGCGGCGGTGTCGACCGTGAGCTTGACGGTCGAGGTGACGCCGGAGGCGGTCTGCACCGTCACCGGTGCCTGGGCGACGCCACGCGGCGCGACGACCGTGGCCGAGGTGGTCCCGGCGGCGAGGAGCGTGCCCCGACCGTTCACCGCGACGCAGACCGCGTCGGCGGCGTTGGCTCCGGTGAACTTCACCGCGACCTTCGCGCCGGGCTTCACCGTCGTCGGGGCGATGGTGACCTTCGGGGCCGGGCTGGTGACGGGAAGCAAGGAGAGGGCCGCCAGCGACTGAGCCGTCACCGCCACGGCCGACCCGACGCTGGCCGCGTCGGTCAGGCCCTCATCGAGCGCCAGCTCATAGGCGTCGTCGCTGTAGAGGAGCGCGCCACGGTCGTCCTCGAGCGGGGTCGCGCAGGCGCCGTACGAGGAGGCCTGGTGCCGGCGGAGCCAGCCGGCGCTGATCGCGCCGAGCTCGGAGTGACCGGTCAGTCGCAGCGCGCGCGCCGCCAGACCGGTGCTGTTCCCACTGACGCCGTACCACTCGCTGAAGCTGCCGTCGGCACCCTGGAGGTCCTCGTCGCTCAGGAAGGACACGGCGTCGACGATCGCGTCGGTCACCGCGTCCGAGGGGTTCGGCAGCTCGCTCAGCAGGATCACCGTCGTGGCGGTGGCGTCCGGGCTGGAGAAGGTCAGGTCGGTGTCGGTCGAGGCGACGTCCGCTGCGCAGGTCTGGTTCGCAGCGTCGATCGCGGAGAACTTCGAGCGGAAACCGCCGTCGGCGCACTGCTGGCCGAGCAGGTAGTCCAGCGCGTCCTCGGTGCGCGACGACTCCGCCTGGGCGAGGGCGAGCACGGCCCACGCCTGGGCGTTGGTGCCGGTCCAGGCGCTGAACTTCGGGTCCAGGAGGCGACCGTCGGCCGCGGCGTTGACCGTCTTGGTCTCGGTGATCTCGTCGTAGTCCGGCGCGGGGCCGTAGCCGGTCACGACCTTGACGGTGCCGGTGCCGTCGGAGACGTGGGCGGTGAGGTCGCTGGCGAGGGTCTGGTTGAGCGTGCCGGCCAGGTCGGAGGCCCAGACGCCCTGGGCGATCTCCTGGCTCGCGCGGTAGGGGTCGGTCAGCTTCGCGGCTGCGGCCGTGGCGACATAGCCCGCGACCTCGGACGCCCCCTCGGAACCGATCTCGTCCAGCGACTTGGCCGCGTCGGCGGTCGCGCTGATGCTCGGCTCGCCGCCGTACCCCGGAAGGAGCCCGTCCTCGTCCGACCACGAGGAGAGCCAGTTGATGGCGTCGGTCAGGGCGGCCGGCTCCGGCGCCATGACGGCGTCAGCCCCGCTGGGGATGAAGGTGAGACCTGCAGCGGCGAGAGCCGCCGCGGCCAGGGTGGGCGCGAAGCGCATGAGAGTCCTTCCCGCTGCACCAGCGGGGCCTCGGACGAGGACACCCGCTGCTTGTCCTCGACAGCGTGGTCATCAGGTCGCGCCGCGGCAGGTGTTCCGGCTTCACGGTTGCGGGTCAGCGTCGAGATCTCGTCGACTTCCCCCACACACGGGCGAGTATTGGTTTGTAGTCGGCTGACCTTACCCCAGGCTCAGCCAACCGCCCGTCTCGCGAACGACGGGCGGATGGCGGTCGGACGGCGGCCTGCGAGACTGGGAGGGTGAAGTTCTCCGACCACGAGCTGACCCTGGCCGCCGATGCGGCGGCGCGGTTCCTCTTCGCCGCTCGCCAGATGCCGTGGCGACGTGCCGACGCCGAGGCGCGATGGAAGTCCTTGAAGCCGGTGGAGAAGTACCCGTTCCGGGCCGCGTCGGGCAAGAAGGTCCTGGCGGCTCTCGCCGCCCTGCCCGAGCGCAGCGAGCCGGGGACGGCACCGACCTTCTCCCCCGACGAGCTCAAGGCCGCCGCCCGAGCCGGCTCCGCTCCGGTCGCGATGCTTCAGGCCGCGGTGGCCGCCCTTCCGGTCCGTCCCGACCCGGAAGCGGCACCGGTCGTGCCCGACCACGTCCCGGACGACCTGATCTGACCTGCCATGACCTCGGACCCGCGCGACGAGATCGCAGCACTCAAGGCGGAGCTCGCCGCGGTTCGCGCTGAGCTCGCGGAGCTCGCTGCCGGGCGAGACCGGCCCGCGCCGGAACAGCGCGACGCCGCCGTACGACCGAAGCCGCGCTGGCGGGAGACCGACTCAGGCGCCTGGGTCTGCCAGGCGGGCGGACTCGTCACCCGCGGGGAGGAGCTGCTCGCCGAGCTGGCATGGCCCGACGGCTGGCTGCTCGCGACCGGCGTGGAGCTCACCGACCGCAACCGGACCCGCCAGGTCGACGCCCTCGTCATCTCCCCCGGCGGCGTCGCCGTGCTGGAGCAGAAGGACACCGCCTTCCGCGGTCGGGTGGAGTTCCGACCCAACGCGCCGACCCTCATCGACGGGGTGGAGGTCCCGCCGCTGACCGGAGCGCTTCAGCAGGCACGCCTTCCCGCGCAGATGCTGAGCACCGTCCTGCGCAACCAGGGCATCCGGGCCGGCTACGTCACCGCGATGCTGTCCGTGCACGGACCGGTGACGGTGCGACGTGAGGAGATCGGCGGGGTCCTCGTCACCCACACCTCCGACGTTGTCGGCGCCGCTCGGACGGCGCTGCGACCGCACGATCCCGAGGAAGCACTGAGCGCCGGGACCGTGCTCGGCCTCCTGACCGCCGTGTCGCTGCCGCTCGCCGGGCTGCCCTCGCTGACCGAGCTCGGGTACTCCAGTTCGGCCTGGTGAACCGGCCGTTGGGTCGCGGCCGTACCCTCACGAGCATGCGACCCCGTCTGCTCGAACTGCTGGTCTTCGTCGTCGGGGCGGGCACCCTGGGTGCCGAGATCGCTGCGGCCCGGCTGCTGGCACCGTGGTTCGGCGACTCCACGATCGTGTGGGCCAACACGATCGCGATCGTGCTCGTCTCCCTCGCCGTCGGCTACGCCTGGGGCGGCCGGCTGGCCGACCGCGACCCGGCTCCCCGCCGGCTCGCCATCATCGTGCTGATCGCCTCGGGCCTGCTGGCCCTCGTGCCGCTGGTGAGTGGACCGTTCCTCGGCCAGGCCGTCGACGCGGTGGACCAGCTCAGCGCCGCGACGTTCCTCGGCTCCCTCGTCGGAGTCGGGGTGCTCGTCGCCGTACCGCTGTTGCTGCTCGGCATGGTCTCCCCCTTCGCCCTGCGGCTGCGCCTGGACGGCGCCACGAACACCGACCGGGCCGGACGGACCGCCGGTCGCCTCTCCGCGATCGGGACGCTGGGGTCGCTGGTCGGCACCTTCACCGCCTCGCTGCTGCTGATCCCGGTGGCGGGGACCCGACGGACGTTCCTCATCTTCGCGGCCCTGATGGCGCTGGCTGCCCTCCCCCTGATCGGCGGGCGGGTGCGCTGGATGGCGGCCGCGGTGCCGGCAGCGATCGTCGCGCTGATCGCGCTGCCGACCGACTCGGTCAAGGCCGAGGTCGCGCGCGGTGAGGTGATCTGGGAGGCCGAGACGGAGTACCAGTACGCCCGCGTCGTCGAGCGCGAGGACAAGAGCCGCATCCTCGAGCTCAACGAGGGCCACGCGATCCACTCCCGCTACGAGCCGGGCCGCTACCTCACCGGCGGTTACTGGGACGAGATGCTCGCCCTCACCCTCGCCGGCGGAGACACCCCGGACTCGGTCGCCATCCTCGGCTCCGCAGCGGGTACGACGGCGCGGCAGATCGGCCACTACCTGCCGTCCACGCGGGTGGACGCGGTGGAGATCGACCCGGCCGTAACCCAGGTGGGCCGCGACCTGTTCGACCTTCGCGGACCCAACTTGCACACCCATGACGCCGATGCCCGGCCGTGGCTGGCCGCTTCCGACGACACGTTCGACGTGATCATGGTCGACGCCTACCGGCAGCCGTACATCCCGTTCTACCTGACCACGCAGGAGTTCTTCACCGAGGTGCGCTCGCACCTGGCCCCGGGCGGGGTGCTGGTCCTGAACTCCGCCCACCCGGAGGGGTCGGACACGTTGGAGAAGGCGCTCTCAGCGACCCTGCGGTCGGTCTTCGGGGCCGACCAGGTGTGGCGCAACCCGGCCCAGCCGACCAACAGCCAGCTCGTGGCCACGCTGGGCGAGTCGCCCGCGGACGGACTGGCCTCCGCGGAGGTGCCGCCGGCGTTGACCAACCTGGCCGACGACGTCGCGGACCGGCTCGAGCCCGCCCTGACCGGCGGCCCGATCTGGACCGACGACCGCGCGCCGGTCGAGTGGCTCACCGACATGTCGCTCGCCGGAGAGCTCTGAGAGCTCCGAGAGCTTCGAGCGGTCAGCTCAACGCTTGGCGCGACGGTCCCGCACCGACACCTTCGGGGTGCCCTCGTCGCGCATCTCGAAGAGGTCGATCGCTCCGAGAAGCTTCGACCAGCCGCTGAAGCCGTGGTTGCGCGGGTTCTCCGACGACTGGTTCTGCACCCGCTGCCCGACCGTGCTGACCGGAGCCCAGCCGTCGTCGTCGGCCGCGGACGCGATCGTCTTGCGGAGCAGGTTGATCAGGCGGGTGTTGCCGTTGAGCGCCTTGCCGGGCGACGGTGCCGGCGGGGCAGCCGTGTCCGTGGCCTCCGTCTCCTCCGCCGGCAGCAGCCGCGAGACCACGGTGAATCGGGTGCAGGCCGACTGGAACGGCGCCGGCGCCTTGGCCTCGCCGTAGCCGTAGACCTGGCAGCCCTTCTCCCGCAGGTAGTGCGCGAGCGGGGTGAAGTCGGAGTCGCTGGAGACGATCGCGAACGCATCGGGCGCCGCCGCGTGCAGCAGCTCGACCGCGTCGATGACCAGGGCCATGTCGGAGGCGTTCTTGTGCGCCGTCAGGTCGAACTGCTGCATCGGCCGGATCGCCGACTCGGCGAGCACGTCGACCCACGGCTTGAGGCCCTGCTTGGTCCAGTTGCCGTAGGCGCGACGGACCGTCACCTCGCCGTAGGCGGCGAGGTCGGCCAGGACCGCGTCCACCGAGGACGCCGACGCGTTGTCGGCGTCGATCAGCAGCGCGACCCTGGCCTCGACCATCAGCTGAGCTTGTCCATGATGATCTCGCGGACACGGGCCGCATCGGCCTTGCCGCCCATCGACTTCATGATCGGGCCGATCAGGGCGCCGACCGCACCGAGGTTGCCGCCCCGGATCTTGTCCGCGACGTCGGGCTGAGCAGCGATCGCAGCATCCACGGCCTCGGTCAGGGCGCCGTCGTCGGACACCACGGCCAACCCGCGGGCCGCCACGATCTCCGCGGGCGTGCCCTCGCCGGCGTACAGGCCCTCGAAGACCTGGCGGGCCAGCTTGTCGTTGATCGTCTTGGCATCGATCAGCTGCTGCACCTCGACGATCTGGGCCGGGGTGACCCCGACCTCGTCGAGGGCGACACCCGTCTCGTTGGCGCGACGGAGCAGCTCGGCCATCCACCACTTGCGGGCTGCCTGCGGCGTGGCACCGGCCTCGACCGTCTCGGCGATCAGGTCGAGCGCCTCGGCGGCGACGACGTCACGCATCTCGAGGTCGGAGAAGCCGTAGTCGGCCTGCAGTCGCACGCGGCGCTCGGCCGGGTTCTCGGGCAGCGTCAGCCGCAGCTCCTCGACCCACTCACGCGAGGGGGCCACGGGCACCAGGTCGGGCTCCGGGAAGTAGCGGTAGTCCTCGGCGTCGGACTTCTCCCGGCCCGACGAGGTGGAACCGTCGTCCTCGTGGAAGTGACGCGTCTCCTGCAGCACCGAGCCACCTTCGAGCAGGATCCCGGCGTGGCGCGACATCTCGTAGCGCACCGCCCGCTCGACGCTCCGCAGGGAGTTGACGTTCTTGGTCTCCGACCGGGTGCCGAGCTTGTCGGAGCCCTTCGGCGCCAGCGACAGGTTGACGTCGCACCGCATCGAGCCCTGGTCCATCCGGACGTCGGAGACACCGAGCGCCTTGACCAGGTCACGCAGTGCCGAGACGTAGGCTTTGGCCACAGCCGGGGCCTTCTCCCCCGCACCGAGGATCGGCTTGGTGACGATCTCGATCAGCGGGATGCCCGCCCGGTTGTAGTCGATCAGCGAGTAGTCGGCACCCTGGATGCGGCCGGTCGAGCCGCCCACGTGGGTGGCCTTGCCGGTGTCCTCCTCCATGTGCGCGCGCTCGATCTCGATGCGGAAGGTCTCCCCGTCCACGTCGACGTCGAGGTAGCCCTCGAACGCGATCGGCTCGTCGTACTGCGAGGTCTGGAAGTTCTTCGGCATGTCCGGGTAGAAGTAGTTCTTCCGGGCGAAGCGGCACCACTCAGCGATCTCGCAGTTGAGCGCGAGACCGATCCGGATCGCCGACTCGACGGCCTTCGCGTTGACCGCGGGCATCGCACCCGGCAGGCCGAGGCAGGTCGGGCAGACGTTGGTGTTGGGCTCACCGCCGAAGACGGCCGGGCAGCCGCAGAACATCTTGGTGTTGGTGTTGAGCTCGACGTGGACCTCGAGGCCCATCGCCGGGTCGAACTTCTCCAGCACCTCGTCGAAGTCGATCAGGGTCACGGACGCAGCCATCTCAGGCACCTGCCTTCTCGGAGTACGTCGACGGGGCGATCGGTCCGCCCCACTGGGTGTGCAGCGCGGCCTCGAGAGCGGCGCCGACCCGGTAGAGCCGGGCGTCCTCGAGCACCGGGGCGAGGAACTGGATGCCGGTCGGCAGACCGTCCTCGCTGCTGAGACCGGACGGGATCGAGATCCCGGGGACGCCGGCGAGGTTGGCCGGGATGGTGGCGAGGTCCTGCAGGTAGTTGGCCAGCGGGTCGTCAGCCTTCTCCCCGATCGGCCACGCCGTGGTCGGCGCGGTCGGGCTGACCAGGACGTCGACGGACTCGAAGGCGCGCTTGAAGTCCTCGATGATCAGCGTCCGGATCTTCTGGGCCTGGCCGTAGTAGGCGTCGTAGTACCCGCTCGACAGGGCGTAGGTGCCGATCAGGATGCGGCGCTTGACCTCGTTGCCGAAGCCCGCGTCGCGCGACGCCTTCATCACGTCCTCGGCGCTCGGGGAGCCCTCGGGGGTGACCCGCAGCCCGTAGCGCATGGCATCGAACTTGGCGAGGTTGGAGGAGCACTCGGCCGGGAGGATCAGGTAGTAGGCGGCCATCGCGTGCACGAAGTTCGGCAGGCTCACCTCGGTGATCTCCGCACCGAGACCTCGCAGGATCTCGATCGACTCGTTGAACCGCTCCACGACGGGCGCGGTCCAGGCGTCGCCCTGGAGCTCCTTCACGATGCCGACCTTCAGACCGGTCAGGTCACCGGCAGCACCGGAGCGAGCAGCCTCGACGAGTCCCTCGACCGCGGTCGGGACCGAGGTGTGGTCGCGCGGGTCGTGCCCACCGATCAGCTCCTGCAGCAGCGCGGAGTCGAGCACCGTCCGGGTCACCGGGCCGAGCTGGTCCAGCGAGTTGGCCAGCGCGATCACGCCGTAGCGCGACACCGAGCCGTAGGTCGGCTTCACCCCGACGGTGCCGGTCATGGCGCCGGGCTGGCGGATCGAGCCGCCGGTGTCGGAGCCGATCGCGAGCGGAGCCTGGAAGGCGGCGACGGCAGCAGCCGATCCACCACCGGAACCACCCGGGATCCGGGTGTGGTCCCACGGGTTGGCGACCGGGCCGTAGGCGGAGTTCTCGTTGGAGGAGCCCATCGCGAACTCGTCCATGTTGGTCTTGCCGAGGATCGGCAGACCCGCGGCCTTGATCTTGGCGGTCACCGTGCCGTCGTACGGCGGGATCCAGCCCTCGAGGATCTTGGATCCGGCCGTGGTCGGCAGACCCTCGGTGGCCAGCACGTCCTTGATCGCGATCGGGACACCGTCGAGCGGGTGCAGCGGCGCACCGGCGGCGCGGCGGGCGTCGGAGGCCTTCGCCTGTGCGAGAGCGCCCTCGGCGTCGACGTGCAGGAACGCGTTGAGCGTCTCGTTGGTCGCGGAGATCTGGTCGAGGTGCGCCTGCACCAGCTCGACCGAGGTGACGGTGCCCGCGGCGAGGGCGTCGGCCTGCTCGGCGGCAGTGGTGTGGATCCAGTTGCTCACTGTTCGTCTCCCAGGATGCGCGGGACGGAGAACTTGCCGTCCTCCTGCTCGGGGGCGGCCGCCAGCGCCTGGGCCGGGGTCAGGCTGGGCACGACGACGTCCTCGCGGAACACGTTGGTCATCGGGATCGGGTGCGAGGTCGCGGGCACGTCGTCACCGGCGATCCCCTGGATCGAGGCGACCGACTCCAGGATCACGTTCAACTGGGGAGCGAGGTGGTCGAGCTCAGCGTCGGAGAGATCGATCCGGGCGAGGTCGGCCAGATGGCGCACCTCGTCACGGGAGAGTTCAGGCATGGGGGTCAGTCTAGGGCGCTGGCTAGGCTCACCCGTCATGGAGATCTCCGGCAAGAGGTTCGTGGTCACCGGCGGCGGGAACGGCATCGGGCGCGAGGTCGTCCTGGCGCTCCTGGGCCAGGGCGCCGAGGTGGTCGCGATCGATCTCGACGCCGACGCGTTGGCCGAGACCGCCCGCCTGGCCGACGCCGGCGAGCGGCTCCGCACCGAGGCCGCCTCGATCACCGACCGCGACGCGATGCTGGCGCTCCCGACGACCCTGGGTCCGGTCGACGGGCTGATCAACGTCGCCGGGGTGATCCACGACTTCGTGCCGATCAACGACCTGGAGTTCGCCGCGATCGAGCGGGTGATGAACGTGAACTTCTGGGGCACGGTGAACACGGTCAAGGCGTTCCTCCCCGGCCTCCTCACACGCCCGGCCGCGGCGATCGTCAACGTCTCCTCGATGGGCGCCTACGGTCCGGTGCCCGGGCAGAGCGCGTACGGCGCCTCCAAGGCCGCCGTCCGTCTCTTCACCGAAGGTCTCTACGCCGAGCTGATGGACACCGACGTCCAGGTGACCGTCGTCCACCCCGGCGCGATCGCCACCCAGATCACCGAGAACTCCGGTGTCGACGCTCCGGTCGAGGGCATGTCCGAGGCGAAGATGGCCGAGATCCAGGCCAAGCTCACCCCGGCCCCCGAGGCGGCGCGCCAGATCGTCGACGCGATCCGCACCGGACGCGAGCGGGTGCTGATCGGCAAGGACGCGGCGATGCTGGACAAGCTGATGCGCCTCCTCCCGACCCGCGGCATCGCGATCGTGAAGAAGAACATGGAGAAGATGCTCGGCTCATGACCCGTCTGATCTCCCCCGACCCCGACCGCTACGCGGACTGGGCGGCGCTCGTGGCCGACAACGAGGACGAGGTCCCGCACGGCAGCGGGATGTGGTGGGTCACCGGCGGCACCAGCCCGGAGGGTTTCGGCGAGCACCTCGCGGCCTCGGCCCGGAACGCCGACCTGACGCAGCCGCCTCCCGAGGGCCGAGTCCGCTGCACTCAGTGGTGGATCACCGACGACGCGGGGACGCTGGTCGGTTTCATCCAGCTGCGGCACACGCTCAACGACTTCCTGCTGGAACGCGGAGGTCACATCGGCTACTCGGTGCGCACGTCACGCCGACGCGAAGGGCATGCGACGGCTGCGCTGGGCCTGGCGCTGGACGAGGCACGCAAGCTCGGCATCGCCCGAGCGCTGGTCACGTGCGATGACACCAACGAGGCCTCGGCGCGCACGATCGAGACTCACGGAGGCGTGCTCGAGGACGTCCGCGACGGCACACGCCGCTACTGGATCGGCTGACCGGCGACCGATCGTGGAGCGGCACGGTCACATGCTGACCATGGCGCTCCACAACCCGCTATCCACAACCGTCCCCTCGGCGAGAACGCGTTCGCGCGGAATGGCGGAGTGTGGGCACCATGACGGTCGACCCTGGGGCAGCTCGGATCCTTCGTGAAGCCCTCGAGCTTGATCGCACAGCCCAGGCGGGCGTGGTCACCTGGCATCAGCTCCGCGAGGGCCGGTGGCCCGTGGCCGAGATCCGTCGCGCCGTACGACGCCGTGAGCTGGTGCGGGTCCACCCGCACGTCTACGTCGGCCACACCGGGCCGCTCTCAGCGGAGCAACGCGCGTGGGCGGCGGTGCTGTGGGCGGCGCCGGCCGCGCTGTGTGGTCCGTCCGTCCTCGGGGTCTCGGGCTCCGACGAGGTTCACGTCGCCGTCGAACGCGGCCGTCGACTCAACCCTCCACCGGGCGTCGTCGTGCGTCCGGTCGCGCACCTGGAGGAAATGATCCGAGCCGGGACGAAGCCACCGCGACTGGCCCTGGAGCACCACGCGCTCCTCGAGGCCGCCCGGGCCACCACCGAGTCCGAGGTCGTCGCGGCGCTGACCGACACCATCGGGCGAAGGGGTACGACGGCCGCCGGCGTGCGACGAGCGATGTCCCTCCATCCCACCCTTCCGCGACGTCGGCTGGTTCTCGCCCTGCTCGACGACATCGAGAACGGCACTGAATCGGTGCTGGAGCACGGCTTCCTGGCCCGGGTCGAGCGGCCACACGGACTGCCGACACCGGTCCGCCAGGCGGTCCGTCGCAACGGCAAGGAACGACGCGACCTGGACTACGTGGAGTTCGAGTTCGTGATCGAGCTCGACGGGCGACTCAACCACGAGTCCTGGCGGGCTGGGAACCGGGACGCGCTGCGGGACCTGGCGGATGTGGCGAGCGGAAAGGCGGTCCTGCGTCTGCGCTGGAGCCCCGTCATGGAGACGCCCTGTGACACCGCCGCACTCCTGGCACGAGCGCTGCAGCAGCGCGGCTGGACCGGCACGATGACCGCCTGCCCGAACTGCCCGCCCGAGAATCGGTTGTAGAGCGCCACGGTCACATGCTGACCATGGCGCTCCACCACCTCAGGCGAGCCCGTCCGGTCCGTCCGCCAGCAGGCGCTTGAACCCGTCCTCGTCGAGGATGGTCAGCCCGAGCTCCTCGGCCTTGGCGGCCTTGGATCCGGCGTTCGCGCCGAGCACCACGTAGTCGGTCTTCTTCGACACCGAGCCGGCGGCCTTGCCGCCGCGGCTGATGATCGCCTCCTTGGCGCCGTCCCGGCTGAACTCCTCCAGCGACCCGGTGACGACGACGGTCAGTCCCTCGAGCGTCTGGAGGATCGACTTGTCCCGCTCGTCCCTCATCACGACGCCGGCAGCGGCCCAGCGGTCGACGATCTCGACGTGCCAGTCGACCCGGAACCAGGCGAGCACGGCGTCGGCGATCACCGGCCCGACGCCCTCGACCTCGGCGAGGCGAGCCCGAGCGCGTTCGGCCTCGGTGGCGGGGGCCTTCGCGCGGGTGCTCGGCGCCGCGGGCTCGACCTCGGCATCGACGAGGTCGTCGGACTCCTCGCCCGACAGCTCGGTGAGCTCGGCGTCCTTGGCCTGCTCGACCAGCGCACGCAGGGCCTCCATCGAGCCGAACTCGGTCGCCAGCGCGCGGGCCGCGATCGGGCCGACGTGGCGGATCGAGAGCGCGACCAGCACCCGCCACAACGGAACGCCGCGCCGATCACGCAGGTTGGGGATCAGCTTCAGTCCGTTGGCGGACAGCTGGCGCCCTTCCTCACCACGCTTGGGTTCGCGGGTGAAGAGCGGGGTCTTGAGGAGGTCCTCCTCGGTCAGGTCGAAGACGCCACCCTCGTTGCGCAACGCACCCGACTCGAGCAGCGCGACGCAGGCCTCGTACCCCATGCCGTCGATGTCGAAGGCGCCGCGACCCGCGACGTGGTTGACCCGTTCGGTCACCTGGGCGATGCAGAACTCGTGGTTCGGACAGCGCCGGTCCTTGTCTCCGGCCTTCTGCTCGACCAGCGGTGTCCCGCACGCCGGGCAGGCCGTCGGCGGCTCCCAGGCGGGCAATCCCTCGGGGCGCAGGCTGAGGACCGGGCCGAGGATCTCGGGGATGACGTCGCCGGCCTTCCGCAGCACGACGGTGTCGCCGGGGCGGACGTCCTTGCGCGCGACCTCGTAGAAGTTGTGCAGCGTGGCCATCTCCACCGTCGAGCCGGCGACCTTGACCGGCTCCATCACACCGAACGGCGTCACCCGCCCGGTCCGACCGGTGTTGACCGCCACCGCCTTCAACAGCGTGTGCACCTCTTCGGGCGCGTACTTGTAGGCGATCGCCCAGCGCGGGGCACGCGAGGTCGAACCCAGGGCCCGCTGCTGGGCGACCTCGTCGACCTTGATCACGACGCCGTCGATCTCGTGCTCGAGCACGGCCAGGTCGTGACGGTGCTTCTCGAAGTACGCGATGTACTCCTCCACCCCGGCCAGGTCCGGAACGACCTTGACGGTGGCCGCGACCGGCAGGCCCCACGCCGCCAGGGCCTCGTAGGCGTGGGACTGCGAGACGGGCTCGAAGCCCTCCCGCGCACCGATTCCGTGGCAGACCATCGAGAGTCGTCCGAGTCGAGCCAGCGCGGCGGTCCGCTTCTGCGCCGTCGTCGAGACCCCGTCGAGCTTGAGCCGGAGCGACCCCGCGGCGGTGTTGCGCGCGTTGGCGAACTCCTTGATCCCCTGGGCGCGCTGCTCCTCGAGGAGCGCCTCGAACTCGGTCACGGGCATGTAGACCTCGCCGCGCACCTCGACCAGCGTCGGCACGGGAAACTCCGGCGTCGCGGCCAGCTCGTCGGGGATGGAGGTGATGTGGCGGACGTTGACCGTGACGTCCTCACCCGTGGTGCCGTCGCCGCGGGTGAGTGCCCGCTTCAGCACGCCGTCGCGGTAGAGCAGGTTGATCGCCAGCCCGTCGACCTTGACCTCGCACAGCAACGGCGGGGGTACGGCGCCGGCGCCGGCGACCCGGAGGTACCAGGCCTGCACCTCCTCGACCGAGAAGGCGTTGTCGAGGGACTCCATCCGCTGCAGGTGATCGACCGAGGCGAACCCGGAGGTGACCCGGCCGCCGACGCTCTGGGTCGGCGACTCGGGCGTGACCAGCTCGGGGTGGGCCGCCTCGAGCTCGACGAGATCACGCCACAGGGCGTCGTACTCGGCGTCGGAAAGGGTGGGCGCGTCCTGCTCGTAGTAGAGGGCGCGCGCCTCCTCGATCCGCTGTGTGAGCTCGTGGTGGCGGGCGCGCGGGTCGAGGTCGCCTGTCTGCGGAACGGTCACAACACCATCTTGCCGCGTCCGACCGACAGGTCTTGTCGGTGGGACGGGCTAGGAATGATTTGGCGGGTTCTCAGGTTGCGCCCTGATGAAACGGCGTCGTACTCTTCTCAAAGATGAAACGAAACGGTTTCGTTCCATGTGAACACCAGGTGAACCAGGAGGTGTGATGAACCTGCCACTGCCGAAGCTTCACCGCCCCCGGGTGGAGGGCGACCGACAGCAGGAGATCCTCGCTGCTGCCGCTGAGATCCTCACCGAGGTCGGCTACGACCGATTCACCATGGACGCGGTCTCGTCGCGGGCGAAGGTCTCCAAGGCCACGCTCTACCGACACTGGGACGGCAAGGTCGAGCTCGCGATCGATGCTCTGGCTCAGTCCCACCGCTCCGATGCGCCGGTCCCCGACACCGGGAACCTGCGCGACGACCTGCTCGCGACGTTCTGCGGCGTGGGCGGCCTGGACGACCCGAAACCGACGGCGCAGTTCGGTGCCGTCCTCACGGCCATCATGCGTGACCCCGAGTTCGCGGTCGCGTTCCGCGAGCGCTTCATCGGACCGAAGATGGCGCGTGGTGACGTCGTGTGGCAGCGCGCTGCCGCCCGCGGCGAGCTGCGCGAGGACCTCGACGTCGACCTGCTCACCCCGGCCATCGCCGGGATCGTGCTCCACCGGACCTTCCTGCTCGGCGAGACGCCGACGCCGGAGTTCATCGCTCGGGTGATCGACCAGATCATCCTGCCCGCCGCCCTGAAGCCAGCGATCCTGGCCGGGGCCGATTCCAAGGAACTCTCATGACCACACCCGCTACCGACACCGCGCCTCCCGGCGCCGCGGTCAAGCACGCAGGCTGGGCGCTCGTCCTGATCTGCGTCGCGCAGCTGATGGTGGTGCTCGACGCCTCCATCGCCAACATCGCGCTGCCCTACATCAAGGAAGACCTCGGCATCAGCGAGGCCAACCTGACCTGGATCGTCACCGGCTACTCGCTGGCCTTCGGCGGCTTCCTGCTCCTCGGTGGCCGCCTCGGTGACCTCTACGGCCGCCGGCTGATCTTCGCCCTCGGTCTGACCGTCTTCGCGATCGCCTCGCTCATCGGCGGGTTCGCGCAGAACGAGGCGATGCTGCTCGGCTCCCGTGGCCTGCAGGGCCTCGGCGCCGCGCTGGCCTCCCCCGCCGCCCTCGCGCTGATCACCACCACGTTCGCCCCCGGGCCGGCACGCAACCGCGCCTTCGGCGTCTACGCGATGATGTCCGGCGTCGGCGCGGCGGTCGGCCTGGTCCTCGGTGGTTGGCTGACCGGCCTCGACACCGTCTTCGGCCAGGAGATCGACGGCTGGCGTCTGACCTTCCTGATCAACGTCCCGGTCGGCCTGCTCGCCGCGCTGTTCGCCTTCAGCGTCCTGACCGAGTCCGAGCGCCACTCCGGCTGGCTCGACGTCCCCGGTGCGATCACCGGCACGCTCGGACTGCTCGGCATCGTCTTCGGTCTCTCCCGGGCCGGCGAGCGTGACTACGGCTGGGACTCGACCCAGACCATCGTGTCGCTGGTCTTCGGCGCGTTCATGCTGGCCGTCTTCATCCTGATCGAGACCCGCCAGGACCACCCGCTGATGCCGCTGCGGATCTTCGCCAACCAGACCCGGGCCGCGAGCTTCGCCGCCTTCATGATCGCCCCGGCGGCCATGTTCGCGATGTTCTACTTCCTCAGCCTCTTCATCCAGCAGGTCGTCGGCTACTCCTCGCTCAAGACCGGTTTCGCCTTCCTGCCGTTCAGCTTCGGCATGGTCTTCGGTGCGGTCGCCTCCTCGAAGCTCGTCGCGAAGTTCGACCCGCGCTACATCGCCGGCGTCGGCACCCTGATCGCAGCCTTCTCGCTGTTCATGTTCAGCCGGGTCTCCATCGACGACTCGCCGGCGGCCATCCTCCAGGCGGCAGCCAA
Source organism: Nocardioides sp. JCM 18999 (assembly GCF_055391175.1). Taxonomy (NCBI): domain Bacteria; kingdom Bacillati; phylum Actinomycetota; class Actinomycetes; order Propionibacteriales; family Nocardioidaceae; genus Nocardioides; species Nocardioides sp. JCM 18999. The sequence goes on along the minus strand of NZ_AP043887.1, from coordinate 670,478 downwards.
CGGGACCTACCCCGGCGCGGACCTGAACTACTGGACTCAGATCTTCCCCTGGATCATCACGATGTCCCTGGGCATGGGACTGACCTTCGTCACGCTCACGCTCACGGCCGTCCACGGCGTCCGCGCCGAGGACAGCGGTGCCGGTTCCGGTGTGCTCAACACCATGCAGCAGGTCGGTGGCGCACTCGGCCTGGCGATGCTCTCCACGGTCTCGCTGCACTTCATCAACGACCGTGCCGCGCAGATCGGCCCGGACCTGGCCGCCGGGCTCGCCCAGGCAGGGGGCGATCCCTCGCAGCTCGCCAACCTGGGCTTCCTGGCCACGTTCACCCACGGCGCCACCCACGCGTTCCTGGTGGGCTCCTTCATGATGCTGGCCGCTTCGGCGATCATCTGGATCTTCCTGAACGTCAAGCACGACGAGCTGGCCGACGACTCCGAGCACGGAGCCGTGCACGTCGGCTGAGCCGACCATCGGGTGTGTGGCTGAGCGAGTCTCACCCCAGCGCTGCGGCGCTCGTCCTCACCAGGGCGAGCGCCGTTCGCGCGTTCTGGGGGGTCGCACCGGCCAAGCCGCACGCCGGGGTCAGCACCACCCGGTCGGCGACCTCCTCGGGGTCGAAGCCCAGCATGTCCAGCAGCCGGAGCACCCGGTCGCACACCGCCCGGTCCCCCGGGAGTACGGCGCCGGGGCCGGTCGGCACGACACCGAGCGCGAGTCCCGCACCGGCGTCGAGGGTCTCGGCCAGCTGATCGAGGTCGGCAGCCGAGGTGACGTCGAGGTCGACGCTGAGGAATCGTGCTCCGGCCCGCCGTACGTCGCCCCACGGGACGCCTGGGGCGCAGCTGTGCACCCACGGCTCCGCTCCGGCGTCCGCTACCGCGGCCAGCACCAGCTCGAGCGCCTCGGAGGCCTCGGGCAGGTCGATCCGGCGGTGCTTGCCGAATCCGCTCGCGGTGGGGATCGCGGCGGCCAGCACCGCGGGCAGCGCGGGCTCGTCGATCTGGAGGACCAGCCGGTCCACGCCGCCGAGACGACGGCGCAGGTCCCGGACGTGGTCACCGACCGCCTCGGCCAGCGCCTGGGCGAGCTCGCGGCGCGCACCGTGGTCGGCCAGCAGCTTGTCCCCGCGCGGTCGCTCGACCGTGGCCGCGAGGGTCCACGGTCCGGTCAGCTGCGCCTTGAACGCCCCGGTGTAGCCCTGGGTGAGCTCCTCGAGGGCGTCGAGGTCCTGCGCGAGCAGCGAGCTCGCCCGACGGTGATCGATCCCGGGCGAGCCGGCCGATCCGGTCAGCCTCCAGCCCGCGGGCTGGAGGTCGGCGTCGAGCGGCAGCAGGCTGAGCGTGCGGCCGACCATCGACGCGGTCGCACCACGGGCGGGGAGCTCGACCAGGTGCGGCAGGTCGGGCAGGGATCCGAGGATCAGCTTCTGCGTCTCGGCGAAGTCCTCGCCGGGCATCGACCCGATGCCGGTGGCAATCACCGCTCGGCCACAGCGGCAGCGGAGACGCGGCGGGTCGAGGAGATCGTGGCCGACCCGACGACCCGCGTGCCGTCGTAGATCACCGCGGCCTGACCGGGGGCGATCCCGAAGGCGTGGTCGAGCAGGTCGATCTCCACGTCACCGGTGGCGGGGTCGACGTGCAGCACGGCGCGGTGCTCGTCGCCGTGGGCGCGCAGCTGCACGCTGCAGTCGAACGGCATCCCGGCGGTCGGAGCGGTGCCCGCCCAGAGCGGACGGATCCCGGCGAGGTGCTCGACGGCGAGGTGGTCGCGCGGACCGACCGTCACCGTCCCGGAGACGGGCTCGATCTCGAGCACGAACCGCGGCTTGCCGTCGGCCGCGGGCACGCCGAGGTGGAGTCCGCGGCGCTGGCCGATGGTGAAGGCGACCGTGCCCTCGTGCGTCCCGACCTGGGTGCCGGACTCGTCCACGATCACGCCGGTCGTGTTCGGCTGACGGTCGCCGAGCTTCTCCTTGAGCCAGCCGGCGTTGTCACCGTCGGCGACGAAGCAGATGTCGTGCGAGTCGGGCTTGTCCGCGACCAGCAGGCCGCGTGCGGCCGCCTCGGCGCGGATCAGCGGCTTGGTCGTGTCACCGAGCGGGAACAGGCTGTGCGCGAGCTGGTCCTGGGTGAGCACCCCGAGCACGTAGGACTGGTCCTTCGCCGAGTCGGAGGCCCGGTGCAGCTCGACCAGGCCGTCGGCGCCGATCAGGGTGGTGGCGTAGTGCCCCGTCGCGACGGCGTCGAAGCCGAGCGCCCGAGCGCGGTCCAGGACGGCGGCGAACTTGATCTTCTCGTTGCAGCGCAGGCACGGGTTGGGCGTGCGCCCGGCGGCGTACTCGGCCATGAAGTCCTCGACGACGTCCTCGTGGAAGCGCTCGCTCATGTCCCAGACGTAGAACGGGATGCCGATCACGTCGGCGGCCCGACGGGCGTCGTTGCTGTCCTCGATGGTGCAGCAGCCGCGCGCACCGGAGCGGTAGGAGGCGGGGTTGCGCGACAGGGCGAGGTGGACGCCGGTCACGTCGTGCCCGGCCTCGGCGACCCGGGCCGCGGCGACCGCCGAGTCGACGCCGCCCGACATCGCGGCGAGGACCTTCACCGGCCGACTCCGCCCGCCCCGCGGGCGCGGTCGACGCAGGCACCGATCGCGGCCACGAGGGCATCGACGTCGTCGGTGGTCGAGGGGTGGCCGAGGCTGAACCGGAGCGAGGCCCGCGCCATCTCCTCGGTACGCCCCATCGCGATCAGGACGTGGGAGGGCTGCGGCACACCGGCCGAGCAGGCCGAGCCGGTGGAGCACTCGATGCCCTGGGCGTCGAGCAGCATCAGCAGGGCGTCGCCCTCGCAGCCAGGGAAGGACAGGTGCACGTTGCCCGGCAGTCGGGACTCGGGGTCGCCGTTGAGGATCGCCTCGGGGACGACGTCGAGGACGCCGCGGATCAGCCGCTCACGCAGCTCCCCCACCCGCGCCGCGAAGGCTGCCTGCTCCTTGACCGCGAGCTCGACCGCAGCCGCGAAGCCGGCGATGGCCGGGACGTCGATGGTGCCCGAGCGGATGTCGCGTTCCTGGCCGCCGCCGTGCACCAGCGCCGTGATGTCGAGGTCGCGACGGGCGAGCAGTGCCCCGACGCCGTACGGTCCGCCGACCTTGTGCCCGGTCAGGGTCAGTGCGTCGACCCCACTGCCGGCGAAGTCGACGGGGACGGCACCGACGGCCTGGACGGCGTCGGTGTGCACCGGGATGCCGTACGGCGAGCAGCGGGCGACGACGTCCTCGACCGGCTGAAGGGTGCCGACCTCGTTGTTGGCCCACATCACGCTGACCGCCGCGACCGAGTCCGGGTCGCGGTCCAGGGCCGCCTCCAAAGCGGACACGTCGAGGCGTCCCAGCGCGTCGACGGGAAGCAGCTCGACGTCGAAGTCCTCGGCCTCGGCCATCCAGTGCAGCGGGTCCAGCACGGCGTGGTGCTCGATCGCGGTGGCGAGGATCCGGCGGCGCCCGGGGTCGGCGGCACGACGGGCCCAGGTGATGCCCTTGATCGCCAGGTTGTCGGCCTCGGTCCCACCCGAGGTGAAGACGACCTCCCCCGGACGGCAGCCCAGGGCGGCGGCGATCGACTCGCGCGACTCCTCCACGACCCGGCGCGCGCGGCGTCCGGAGGCGTGCAGCGCGGAGGCGTTGCCGACCTCGCCCAGGTGTGCCGACATCGCCTCGAACGCTGCCGGCACCAACGGGGTGGTGGCGGCGTGGTCGAGGTAGACGGAACGTGACGCGTCGGACATGGCGCTCCCAGCCTACGGCGCCCCCGGATCAATGCCGACTTCACCGCCCGTTCACCGGGGTCCCCTAGCCTCGCGCGCGTGATCGACGACCTCCGCGCCTACATCGACCGACTCCAGATCGACGGGCACCGGATCGGTGAGGATCACGACGACGACCCGATCCTGATCGACCCCTCGGGACGCGCCGTCGACACCTGGCGGGAGAACTACCCGTACGTCGAGCGGCTCGGTCGTGAGGTCTACGACGCCGAGAAGTACGGCCTCCAGGTCGAGCTGATCAAGTTCCAGAACCACATCCAGCGCACCGGCGAGCGGCACGTCGTGCTCTTCGAGGGGCGCGACGCCGCCGGCAAGGGCGGCACGATCAAGCGGTTCATGGAGCACCTCAACCCGCGGTACGCCCGCACCGTCGCCCTGGTGAAGCCGTCGGACCGCGAGGCGACCCAGTGGTACTTCCAGCGCTACCTCGCCCACCTGCCGGCCGCCGGCGAGCTCGTCCTGTTCGACCGCAGCTGGTACAACCGCGCCGGGGTCGAGCGGGTGATGGGCTTCTGCTCCGACGCCGAGTACGAGACCTTCATGGAGCAGGCGCCCAAGGTCGAGAAGATGCTGGTGGAGTCGGGCATCTCGGTGACGAAGTTCTGGTTCTCGGTGACCCAGTCCGAGCAGCGGACCCGGTTCATCATCCGGCAGATCGACCCGGTCCGGCAGTGGAAGCTTTCCCCGATGGACCTCGAGTCGCTCGACCGCTGGGAGGCCTACACCGCGGCCAAGGAGGAGATGTTCCGGCGCACCGACACGAAGTCGGCGCCGTGGATCACGGTGAAGTCGAACGACAAGAAGCGTGCCCGGCTCAACGCGATCCGCTACTTCCTCTCCCAGGTCGACTACGACGGCAAGGACGAGGCCGCCGTCGGCATCCCCGACCCGCAGGTCGTCCAACGGGGCCGCGACGCGGTCGGCGACTGATCGCCGACTTGAGGCTTACGACCGGCGACTTGAGGTTTGTGGTTCAACAACCCTCAACTCGCCGGTCGTAACCCTCAACTCGCGCGAAGGTCGGCGATCAGCCCGAGATGGTCGCTCGCGGGGATGCGGACCGTGCGGGTGGAGGCGGCCGCGAGGCCGTCACCGACGACGGCGTGGTCGATGGCGACCAGTGGCGGCAGCCCGATGCCGTGGAAGCTGGTCGAACCCGGTGAGGGCCACGTCGGCTGCCATCCCGAACCCGCCTGTTCTGCGGCGTCCCGGTAGCCCAGGTCGAGGAGTCGGCGGAAGGTCGCATGGTCGGCGGAGGCGTTGAAGTCGCCGACGAGCAGCCCCGGTCGTTCGCGGGCGGTGACGGCGGTCAGCTCGCGGAAGTCGGACCGCCATCCGGGCGCGTTCCGCGGGTACGTCGGGTGCACCGCGAGCACCCGCATCCCCTGCCAGGTCAGCCCCCACGTGTCGGTCCCGCCGTAGGCCACCAGCACGGGCTCCGCCTCGGTCAGCGGGGTGCGGGCGTAGACGACCGTCCCGGTCGTGCCGACCCGATAGGGGTACGTCGACCGGACGCCTGCGGCCTCCAAGCGGGCGAGCGCCTCGGTCGTCACCTCCTGGAGTGCCAGCAGGTCGACCCGCTCGTCCCGGGCGGTGTCCAGCACCGCGTCCGTGTCGGCGGCTCCGATGAGCAGGTTGGCGCTCATGACCCGGACCTGCTGCCCGTCAGGCTGAGCCGCTTGGGCTCGCCAGTCCGGCACCAACCACCAGAGGTGCAGGACGAGGGCCGCCACCGAGACCACCGCGATCGTCGCTCCCACGGCCCGCGGCCGGACCCACCGGATCAACGCCACGGAGAGCAGGGCGAGGGCGACGTACCCGGGGACCGCGAGCGGTGTGAACGCCTGCAGCACGATGGCGTGCTCGCCCTGCGACCCGCTCAGGCGGGCCAGGGTCAGGAGGACCGCCGGCACACCGATCAGGAGCGCCAGGAGCACCACCGCGAGGCGGGCCGGCACTCCGAGTCGCATCAGAGCAGGACGAGGTCGTCGCGGTGAATGACCTCACGCGCGTCGTCGGGGTCGAGCTCGGCGGTCGAGCGTCCCAGCAGTGCGGGGATCTCGTCGGCGTCGAAGCCGACCAGTCCGCGGGCCACCAGGGCGCCGTCGGGCCCATGCACGTCGACGGGATCGCCGGCGTGGAAGCCGCCGCTCGCGCCGGTGACTCCGACCGCGAGCAGTGAGGCCCCGCGCTCCACGAGGGCACGGACCGCGCCGGCGTCGACGGTGACGGAACCGGCCGGATCGGTGGCGTGGGCGAGCCAGAGCTGACGGGCCGAGGCCCGTCGTCCGGTGGCGTGGAACAGGGTGCCGGTCGGCTCCCCGGCGAGGGCCGTGGCGGCCTGCTCGGCCGACGTCAGCACGACCGGGATACCGGCCTCGACCGCGATCCGGGCGGCCTCCAGCTTGGTCACCATGCCGCCGGTCCCGACACCAGCGGCGCCGACGGCCCCGATGGTGACGCCGTCGAGCTCGGCCAGCGAGGGGACCTCGTCGATCCGCTCGGCGTCGGGGTGGCTGGGCGGAGCGGTGTAGAGACCGTCGACGTCGCTGAGCAGGACCAGCAGGTCGGCGTGGACGAGGTGTGCCACCAGGGCGGCCAGCCGGTCGTTGTCACCGAACCGGATCTCCGAGGTCGCGACGGTGTCGTTCTCGTTGACCACCGGGAGCACGCCGAGCTCGAGGAGCCGGGCCATCGTCTGGCGGGCGTTGCGGTAGTGGCTGCGTCGGGTGACGTCGTCGACGGTCAGCAGGATCTGACTGGCGGTGAGACCGTGCCGAGCGAACTCCTCGGTGTAGCGGTGCACCAGGAGCCCCTGCCCCACGCTGGCCGCCGCCTGCTGGGAGGCCAGGTCGGCGGGACGACGGACGAAACCGAGAGGTGCGAGCCCGGCAGCGATCGCACCGGAGGAGACCAGGACGACATCGGCACCGCGGAGCTTCACCGCGGCGATCGCATCCACGAGGCGGCGTACGCGCTCGGGATCGATGCCTCCGGCTGCCGTGGTGAGGGAGGACGAGCCGACCTTCACCACGATCCGTCGGGCCGATGTGACCTGGTCCCTCACTCGTCGGTCGTCTTCTCGTCGGTCGACTTCCCGGTGTCGGGGTCGGACTCGGAGAGGTCGAAGAACTCCGCGTCGGGGTCCTCCTCAGACCCGATCTCGTAGCCGTAGGTGCCGTCGACGTAGTTGTTCTTGTCGAGGCGGCGGGCCACGTCGGCACGGGTCTCGTTCTCGGAGCGCTCGTCCATCGCCTCGTCGATGTCGCGGCGACGCTGGGCGGCGGGGCGGTCCTCGGTGAAGCGGTGGTCCTCGCCGCGGCGGCCGAGCATCTCGGCGCCCGCCTCGATCGAGGGCTTGAAGTCGAAGACGACGGCGTTCTTGCCGGGGTCGCCGATGATGACGGTGTCGCCCTCGACCGCGCCCTTCTTGGCCAGCTCGTCCTCGATGCCGATCCGGTTGAGCCGGTCGGCCAGGTAACCGACCGCCTCGTCGTTGTTGAAGTCGGTCTGCCGCACCCAGCGCTCGGGCTTCGGTCCACGCACGACGAAGCCGTCCGCCGTCGCGGTGACGGAGAACTCGGCCTTGTCGGTGACGCCCGGCGGGCGCAGCACGATCCGCTGCGGCTCGACGACCGGCTTCTCCTCACGGGAGGCCGCCACGATCGCGGCCATCGCGAAGATCAGCTCGCGGGTGCCGGCGCCGCTGACGGCGGAGATCGGGAAGACCTGGTAGCCGCGGGCGCGCAGGTCGTCGATCGTCATGTCGGCGATGTCCTGACCGTCCGGGATGTCGATCTTGTTCAGTGCGACCAGCCGGGGCCGGTCCTCGAGGCCGCCGTGGCGAGCGAGCTCGTTCTCGATCACGTCGAGGTCGTCGAGCGGGTTGCGGCCGGGCTCGATGCTGGCCGTGTCGAGCACGTGCACCAGCGCGGCGCAGCGCTCGATGTGGCGCAGGAACTCGTGGCCCAGACCACGACCCTCGCTGGCGCCCTCGATCAGGCCGGGCACGTCGGCGACGGTGAACGTCATGTCGCCGGCAGTGACGACGCCGAGGTTCGGGACCAGGGTGGTGAAGGGGTAGTCGGCGATCTTGGGCCGGGCGCGGCTGATCGAGGCGATCAGGCTGGACTTGCCGGCGCTGGGGAAGCCGACCAGACCGACGTCGGCGACGACCTTGAGCTCCAGGCCGATCTCGCGCTCCTCGCCGGGCTCGCCGAGCAGCGCGAAGCCGGGGGCCTTGCGCTTGGAGCTGGCCAGCGCGGCGTTGCCGAGCCCACCGCGTCCGCCCTCGGCGATGACGAGCTCGGTGCCGAAGCCGACCATGTCGGCCAGCACGTTGCCGTGCTCGTCGGTGACGACGGTGCCGTCGGGCACGGGCAGGATCAGGTCGGCGCCGTGGGCGCCGTTCTTGTGGTCACCGGCACCCTGGCCACCGCTGGTCGCCGAACGCTTCGGTGAGTGGTGGTACTCGATCAGCGTGGTCACGTCCGGCGACACACGCAGGATGATCGAGCCGCCGGGACCGCCGTTGCCGCCGTCGGGGCCGCCGAGCGGCTTGAACTTCTCGCGGTGGACGGACGCGACGCCGTGGCCGCCCCGCCCCGCGGCGACATGAAGGCGCACGCGGTCAACGAACGTGGGAACAGCCATGATGGTGAGTCTCTCAGTTGAAATGGCGGAAGGGCGTCCCGAGGGACGCCCTTCCTGAAAACTGTTGGCGTCGGCCAACTATCGCACTAGGTGCGGAGGGTCACTCCGCAGCCGGGACGATGTTGACGACGCGACGGCCGCGACGCGTGCCGAACTCGACCGCACCAGCGGCGAGGGCGAACAGCGTGTCGTCGCCACCACGGCCGACGTTGGCGCCCGGGTGGAAGTGCGTGCCGCGCTGGCGGACGATGATCTCGCCCGCGTTGACGACCTGGCCGCCGAAGCGCTTCACGCCGAGGCGCTGGGAGTTGGAATCGCGGCCGTTCTTGGTAGACGCCGCACCCTTCTTATGTGCCATCTCTTCAGTCCTTAGATCTGATCGGAGTCAGTCAGCTCACAACGCCTCAGGCGTTGATCGCGGTGACCTTGACCTGCGTGTAGTGCTGACGGTGACCCTGGCGCTTCTTGTAGCCGGTCTTGTTCTTGTACTTCTGGATGATGATCTTCGGGCCCTTCCAGGCACCGACGACCTCGACAGAAACCGTCGCCTTGTCCAGGCCGGTCGCCGTCACCTTGTCGCCATCGACGACCAGCACGACGGGGAGCTCGAGGGAACCACCAACCGCGGTCGACACCAGGTCGATGTTGATGGTGTCGCCGACGGCAACCTTCTGCTGGATGCTTCCAGCCTTCACGATCGCGTACACCGCGGTCTCCTTCAAACGAATCGTCGTGCTTGGTTCAACAAGTTCAGATGCATCCGCGCACAGGCCTCAACGCCCGGTGGGCAGGCGGCACGGACAACGAAGATCAATAGTAGGCGTCAGTCCCGTAGGGGGCAAAACGACGCTCACTCCCCTTCGCCGGTGTGGACGACGTCGCGGCTCGCGCCCCGACGGGTCCGGGTGACGACCTTCGGTGCGGCCGCCGTCTCGACGACGGCGGCAGGTGCTGCCTCGGCCTCGAGTACGGCGGCATCGCCGGTCGAGATCACGGCCGTGCTGGCTCCGCGGCGTCCCCGGGTGCGGGTGACCACCTTGGGTGCCTCGGCGGGCTCCTCAGCAGCCTCCTCGGCGGCTTCCTCAACCTCTTCGACCGCAGCGACGGCGTCGATCGTGGCGATGATCTCCTCAGCCTCGACAGCAGCCTCGACCGCGGCCTCGGTCGGCTCCTCCGCCTCGACGGCGTCGGCCTGGACCTCGTCAGCGTGGACGATCTCGTCCTCGTAGTCGTGCCGCGGCAGCGCCGCGATCGCCTTGGGCGACGGCACCGACGCCTTCGAGGTCTCGACGGACTCGGTGGTCTCCTCGCCGCCTGACCGGCCACGGCCACCCCGGCGGCGACGACCCCGGGCGGGGGCCTCGTCGGGCTCGACCTGCGGCGCACCCGAGGTGGCGACCGGGTGCTCGTGCACCACGATGCCGCGACCCTGGCAGTGCGAGCAGTTCTCCGAGAACGCCTCGACCAGGCCGGTCCCGATCCGCTTGCGGGTCATCTGGACCAGGCCGAGTGAGGTGACCTCGGCGACCTGGTGACGGGTCCGGTCACGACCGAGGCACTCCACCAGCCGGCGCAGGACCAGGTCACGGTTGGACTCGAGCACCATGTCGATGAAGTCGACCACGATGATGCCGCCGATGTCGCGCAGCCGGAGCTGACGCACGATCTCCTCGGCGGCCTCGAGGTTGTTCTTGGTGACCGTCTCCTCGAGGTTGCCCCCGGAGCCGGTGAACTTGCCCGTGTTGACGTCGACGACGGTCATCGCCTCGGTGCGGTCGATCACCAGCGAACCACCGGAGGGCAGCCAGACCTTGCGGTCCAGGCCCTTGGCGATCTGCTCGTCGACGCGGTACACGGTGAACAGGTCGGGACGGTGCGTGGTGCTGCCGTCCTCGTTCGTGATCGTCGTCTCGTGCTTCTCCAGACGACCGGCGAGGTCGGGCGCGACGTGGTCGACGTAGTTCTTGACCGTCTCCCAGGCCTCGTCGCCCTGGATCACCAGCGACGCGAAGTCCTCGGTGAAGAGGTCACGGACGACCTTGAGGGTCAGGTCGGGCTCGCCGTAGAGCAGCTGCGGCTGGGACGGCTTGGCGTTGACCTTGGACTCGATGTCCTCCCAGCGAGCCTTGAGCCGCTCGACGTCGCGGGTGAGCTCGTCCTCGGAGGCACCTTCGGCCGCCGTACGGACGATGACGCCCGCCGTGTCCGGGACGATCTCCTTGAGGACCGACTTGAGCCGGTTGCGCTCGGTGTCGGGGAGCTTGCGCGAGATGCCCGAGGTGGTGCCGTCCGGGACGTAGACCAGGAAGCGGCCCGCGAGCGAGATCTGGGAGGTCAGGCGCGCACCCTTGTGGCCGACCGGGTCCTTGGTGACCTGCACCAGGACGGTCTGGCCGCTGGAGAGGACGGACTCGATCTTGCGCTGCTGGCCGTCCTTGTGACCGAGCGCGGCCCAGTTGACCTCGCCGGCGTAGAGCACGGCGTTGCGGCCCTTGCCGATGTCGATGAAGGCGGCCTCCATCGAGGGCAGCACGTTCTGGACGCGGCCCAGGTAGATGTTGCCGATCAGCGAGGTCTGCGACTCCCGGGCGACGTAGTGCTCGACGAGGACCTTGTCCTCGATCACGCCGATCTGGGTGAGGTCCTCACGCTGGCGCACGACCATGACCCGCTCGACCGACTCGCGGCGGGCGAGGAACTCGGCCTCGGACACGATCGGCGCGCGGCGGCGACCCGCCTCGCGGCCCTCCCGACGACGCTGCTTCTTGGCCTCCAGGCGGGTGGAGCCGGAGACGGCGGTGATCTGCTGGTCGAGCGGGCGCGAGTCGCGCACCTTGACGACGGTGTTCTCCGGGTCGTCCTCGCCCGAGCCGTTCGACTCGCCCGAGCGACGGCGGCGACGGCGACGACGCGACGTGCCACCCTCGCCGGCCTCAGCGTTCTCGGCGTCGGCGTCGTTCTCGTCCTCGCCGGACTCGGCGGACTCGTCGCCCTCGTTCTCGGCACCCTCGCCCTCGGAGTCGCCCTCGGCGCCTCCCCCGGCGGGCTTGCGGCGACGACGGCCACCACGGCGACGACGGCGACGGGCCGGCGTGTTGCCGTCCTCGTCCTCCTCGTCGTCCTCGGCGCCCTCGGCGTCGGTCTCGTCGACGTCCGTCGGCTCGGCGGTCTCGATGTCCTCGGTGGTCTCCGCGGCGTCAGCGGCGTCCTCGGACGTCTCGGCGAGCTCAGCGGCGTCCTCGTCCGTCTCCTCCTCGACCGGCTCCACGACGGGGGCGGGCTTGCGGCGACGGGTGGTCTTCTTGGCCGGCTCGGGCGCCTGGAACAGCGCCATCGGCACGGCCGGAGCGGCGGTCTCCTCGACCGCCGGCTCGGCGGCGACCTCGAGGAGCGGCTCGTCGGCGGGGGCAGCTGCGGCCTTCTTGGCGGCGGCCTTCTTCGCGGGGGCCTTCTTGGCCGCGGTCTTCTTGGCGGCGGCCTTCTTCGCCGGCGCCTTCTTGGCAGCAGCCTTCTTGGCCGGCTTCTCCGCCGGGGCGTCGGCGGTGGCCTCGACCTCGGCGGGAGTCTCGGCAGAAGTCTCGGTGGGAGCTTCGGCAGGTGCCGCAGCGGCCTTCTTCGCGGTCCGCTTCGCCGCGGTCTTCTTGGCCGCGGTCTTCTTCGCCGCGGTCTTCTTGGCCGGAGCCTCCGAAGCGGTGGCGGTGGTGTCAGTGTCGGTGACCGGGGTGGTCAGCTCGTCTGCCATGTGGCGTACTCCTCAGCCCAGCCATGAGCACGGCCGGACAGGTAGGCGTCGTCCGGGGTTCCGTCGCGATGACGGGTGCGACCCGGGGACGCAAAAGCTTGTCAGGGCAACGACGCGTCCTGCGCGTGTGCTCCGGAAGTGGTGTCGTCCGCAGCCGCCGCGGTCGTCGGGCCCTGTCACAGGCAGTCGCTGTCACCAACTGCCGAGCCGCGTCGCGTCGAACTTGCGAACGTGTCACTTCCGTGTCGTCCTGCAGCCCGCGGTAGCGGACTCGGGATGACGGATGAGTCGTCGGGTCTCGCTCGGCATGTGACAGGTGGCCACCCGCCGGAGTTCGACCGGGGCCAGTATCGCACACCGGCGTCGTTCACTTGGTGTCAACGCGTGATTTGGGTCGCGTCATTCCCGCCGACGCCAGTCCCTCAGGCGAGCGGATCGCCGATCGTCCGCGCGTCCGCGTCGTAGGGACCCTGGGCCAAGCGGGTCAGCAGCGGCAGGCCGCCGTACTCCACCCCGGTCGTCAGTCCGAAGGTCGCCAGACCCGACATCACGTCGTCGGGCCGTACGGCGGGGGTGCCGTGGATCAGCAGGAGGTGGATCCGGCTGCCGGTCTCGGTCGCCTCGGCCGACAACGTGACCACGGCGGCGCGGGCGTCGAAGGTGCGCAAGCCCTTCTTGGTCATCCGCTCGACGGTGACCTCGTCAGCGGCCAGGAACGCTTCCGTGGCGGGCTGGACGTCGGCGATCGCCAGCGGGACGTCGATCACCCAGGTCGAGGCCTGGAGCAGGTCCGCGAGGGAACCGGCACCCTGCGCCGGGATCTCGACGACCTGCTCGATGTCGAGCCCCTGGGGCAGCGCTCCGGCGAGGGAGCGGGCGATGTCGGCCGGGTCGACGATCTGGGCGAGCCCGATCTCGACGTACTCGGCCTCGCTGGCGGCACCGGTGGGTGCAGCACCGGCGTAGGAGATCCGGGGGTGCGGGTTGAAGCCCGACGAGTAGGCCATCGGCACCTTGCAGCGCATCAGCGCACGCTCGAAGGCCCGGGAGAAGTCGCGGTGCGAGGTGAAGCGCAACCGGCCGCGCTTGGCGTAGCGCAGACGGAGTCGCTGGATCGGCGGAGCTTGCTGCTCCGGCATTTCACGGGCCACGTCGTCATTTTCCCCGATGACGAGGGCTGCCGCCGAATTGTGCCGACCGGCGGCCGTGCCGCCCGCGGACGGGACCACTAGCCTGCGGTCGTGAGTTTCGACGCGCCTCCACCGCCGCCCACGTCTCCGCCGAACCCGGCGTGGCCGGCCCCGCAGCCGCCGACCGCGCCCCGGCGGGTCGACGGGTTCTCGCTCGCCGCGTTCATCTCCTCCCTGGCCTGCTGCGTCGGCCCGCTGTCGATCGCGCTCGGGATCACCGGCCTGGTCCGCACCCGTGGCGGGCGTCGCAGCGGCCGTTGGGCCGCGATCACGGGCGTGGTGATCGGGACCATCACGACGCTGCTCATGGCCGGCGCGGTCGGCGTCGCCATCACGACCTTTGCGAACGCGCTCGACCCGTCCGAGGCTCGGCCGGGCCAGTGCGTGAACATCAGCTGGCTGGGAATCCCCAGCGACGCGTCCTGCGATGGGCCCCACGACGGTGAGATCGTGTGGGCCTCGAGGATGAACGACTCGCTGATGAAGGAATGGGAGAGCCCCGACAGCCTCGACGACTTCTGCCTCAACCGGGATCTCGACGAGCGCTACGAGCAGGCCTACGAGCGTCCGGACATCCTGTTCGACTACTGGTCGAGCGACCTGGAGGGCGACCCCCAGGAGGGCGACTGGCTGGTCTGCTTCATCACCGCCGACAACCGCGACCTCGACCGGTCGATCGCCGACCTGCTGGCCACTGGAAGCGCGGTCTGAGGCTCACACCCCGAGGCGACATCGCCAGCCGAGCGGCCGGTGCGTTCCAACCCCGCAGATGTGCGGTTGGAACGCTCGTCGACCGGCTTCTACCTGTTCCAACCCCACATCTGCGGGGTTGGAATGGCCGGCGCGATGTGCACCGCGCCGAGCAAGGTCGTCAGACGACAGCGAGCGGGAGCAGCTTCTGCCCGGTGGGGCCGATCTGGATCTCGGTGCCCATCTCGGGGCAGACACCGCAGTCGTAGCACGGCGTCCAGCGGCAGTCCTCGATCTCGATGTCCTCGCCGTTGGCGGCTGCGAGGGCGTCCTCCCAGTCGGCCCACAGCCAGTCCTTGTCGAGGCCGGAGTCGAGGTGGTCCCAGGGCAGGACCTCGTCGTAGGCGCGCTCACGGGTGGTGAACCAGTCCAGGTCGACGCCGGTGCCCTCGAGCGCGGTACCGGCCGCGGTCATCCAGCGGTCGTAGGAGAAGTGCTCGCTCCAGCCGTCGAACCGGCCGCCGTCGCGCCACACCTGCTCGATGATCGCGCCGACGCGGCGGTCACCGCGGGAGAGTAGGCCCTCGACGATGCCGGGCTTGCCGTCGTGGTAGCGGAAACCGATCGCACGACCGAACTTCTTGTCGGTCTGGACCTCGGCGCGGAGCTTGCGCAGCCGCTCGTCGGTGGTCTCGTGGTCGAGCTGGGCGGCCCACTGGAACGGGGTGTGCGGCTTGGGCACGAACCCGCCGATGGAGACGGTGCAGCGGATGTCACTGCGACCCGAGACCTCACGCCCGGTCGCGATGACGCGCTTGGCCAGGTCCGCGATCGCGAGGACGTCCTCGTCGGTCTCGGTGGGCAGGCCGCACATGAAGTAGAGCTTCACCTGGCGCCAGCCGTGGGAGTACGCCGCCGCGACGGTGCGGATCAGGTCGTCCTCGGTGACCATCTTGTTGATCACCTTGCGCATCCGCTCGCTGCCGCCCTCGGGGGCGAAGGTGAGACCGGAGCGGCGCCCGTTGCGGGAGAACTCGTTGGCCAGCGTGATGTTGAAGGCGTCCACCCGGGTCGAGGGCAGCGACAACGAGACGTTGGTGCCCTCGTAGCGGTCGGCCAGGCCGGTGGCGATGTCGCCGATCTCGGTGTGGTCCGCGCTGGAGAGGGAGAGCAGGCCGACCTCTTCGAAGCCGGACTTCTTCAGGCCGTTGTCGACCATCGCGCCGATCGTGGTGATCGAGCGCTCCCGCACGGGGCGGGTGATCATGCCGGCCTGGCAGAAGCGGCAGCCGCGGGTGCAGCCGCGGAAGATCTCGACGCTGAAGCGCTCGTGCACGGTCTCGGCGAGCGGGACGAGCGGCTTGGCCGGGTACGGCCAGGCGTCCAGGTCCATCAGGGTGTGCTTGACCACGCGGTAGGGCGCGTCGGCGTGGTTCGGCATGACGGCGTCGATCGCGCCCGTGTCGGCGGCGTACGTGACGTCGTAGAACTTCGGGACGTAGATGTTGCCGCTGATCGCGAGCCGGCGCAGCACCTCGTCGCGGCCGCCGGGACGACCCTCGGCCTTCCACTCGCGGACCACCTCGGTGATCGCGAGGACGGCCTCCTCACCGTCGCCGAGGACGGCGCAGTCGATGAAGTCGGCGATCGGCTCGGGGTTGAACGCGGCGTGCCCGCCCGCGATCACGATCGGGTCGTCGAGACCCCGGTCGGCGGCGTGAAGCGGCATCCCGGCCAGGTCGATGGCGGTGAGCATGTTCGTGTAGCCCAGCTCGGAGGAGAAGCTGATCCCCCACAGGTCGAAGTCGCGCACGTTGCGGTGCGCATCGACGGTGAACTGCGGGATCTGCGCCTCGCGCATGATCGCTTCCATGTCGGGCCAGACCGCGTAGGTCCGCTCGGCGAGGGTGTTCTCGCGCTCGTTGAGGATCTCGTAGAGGATCGCGACGCCCTGGTTGGGCAGGCCGACCTCGTAGGCGTCGGGGTACATCAGCGCCCAGCTGACCTGCGTCGAGCCCTCGGAGTCGTCCCACTCCTTGACGGTGGAGTTCAGCTCCCCGCCGACGTACTGGATCGGCTTGGAGACCCGACCGAGGTGGGGCTCGAGACGGGGAAACAACGACGCGCCGGACATGGCGAGAATTCTACCCGCGCTCGCTGCTCCCGCCCCGATCGACAACGAAGGCACGAAGACGAAAGTAAAGAAATGGACGTTCGAGCCCGCCGCGAATCCTGGGAGCGATAGGCAGACCGTGGCAAACACTCCTTAGCTCCCGAGGACACCCATGAAGACACCCTTGAAAGTCGTGACGGCAGGCTCGCTCCTGGGCTTCGCACTCCCCCTGTGCGCCGGCCTGCCGGTCGCCGTCGCGACGACGACCGGCACGATCGACGTCCAGGTCGCCAGCGACTACTCCGCCACCCTCGCCGGCGCGACCGTGAAGCTGTACAGCAGCAGCACCGGTCTCCAGGTCGGAAGCACCCTCACCGCCGATGGCGAGGGCCACGTCCAGTTCCCCGCCCTCAGCGACGGGACCTACTCGGCGATGGCCAGCAAGAGCGGGTACTTCTCCCGCTACTCCACGTTGGTCACCGTCAACGACGAGTCACCGAGCACCGGCACCACGATCGAGCTTCCGGCGACGTCCGCATCGGTCGGCCGACTCAAGGGCACCGTCACCAAGGATGGTTCGTACGTCGACGCCATCGTCCGGGCCTACCCGAGCACGGTGACCGCGTCGACCTTGGACGAGACCTCCTCCGCGAGCTCGACCAGCACCAACGGCGACGGCCAGTACGGCCTCACCCTGACACCGGGCAGCTACAAGGTGCAGGTGTACGACTGGGAGAACGAGTCGACTCGGTGGGTCGGCCCGTCGGGCGCGACGGCCGACACGGCCACGGTCATCACGGTCACGTCGGGCACCACCGGCACGGTCCCGACCGTGGCCCTCGCCGACGCCGCATCGAGCTCCGCACCCCGCGTCACCGGCACGGTCAAGAACGCCGCGGGGACCAAGCTGCAGGACCTCAACGTGGCGCTGTACCCCGCCGGCGAGACGGACCGTGCCAGCGAGATCGCCGACGTCAGCACCGACAGCAAGGGCGCGTTCAGCTTCACCACCGCTGAGTTCAAGTCGTACTGGCACTGCGGCTACGACGAGAACTACGACACCGACGGCGAGTTCTCGATCGCGACGTACGGCACGGCGCAGGGCGCCATCGACGCGGCGACAGCCGACGGCTGCACCTTCGACGGCCACTGGCACTACGACGAGGGCCCGATCGACGCCGGCAACTACCGGATCCTGGTCACCGATCCCTTGGGTGAGTACGTCGGTGAGTACTACGACAACGTGGCGATCCCGGCCGACGACCCCGAGACGGAGGCTGACGAGTCCGGAACGGTCCCGGCGAGCGCCGCTGCCGTCACCGTGCCGGCGACCGGCGCGGTCGCCACCCCGACGATCACGCTCGCCAAGGCACCCGTCACGCCCGTGACCACGGGGTTCAAGGGCAAGCTCGTGACCGCCTCCGGCGCCCCGATCCCGGGATGGGTCTCGATCCTCTCCGCGGACACGAAGCGGTTCGCCGGAGAGGCCCTCGTCCTGCGCGACGGAAGCTGGTCGGTGCCTGCCACCCAGCTCGCGCCCGGCTCCTATGTGGTCCTGGCGTCGTCCGAAGGCATGAAGGACGCCTGGGTCGGAGGTGGAACGACCACGGCGAACGCGGCACGGCAGACGCTCCCCGTCAAGGGCCAGAAGGACCTGGGGACGGTCAAGCTGTTCCCCTGGGGGACGCTGAGCGGCAAGATCGCCCTCCCGGCCCTGGCCGGCTATGACACCTCCTACCGCAACGTCACCCTGTACGACGCGGACGGGAACGCCATCGACTCCGTGGACACGACCCTCGCCGGCGACTACACCTTCGGGAACCTCGACGCCGGAACGTTCTACGTCTCCGCGGTCGGGGCGCGCGGCTCCCTGTACGAGGAGAGCTACAAGCCGTTCGTCCGCCAGTTCTGGTCGGGGAAGTACACGGTCGCGTCGGCCAACCCGATCACGCTGGGCAACGGCGCCACGGCTCGGTCGATCAACATCACCCTCGGCAACAGGCTCCTCGCCACCACGGCTCCCTCGATCAGCGGGACCGCCGCCGTCGGCAAGGTTCTGACGGCGCGGGCCGGCACCTGGAACACGAAGATCGGAACCGTCTTCAGCTACCAGTGGAAGCGAGGCTCGACCCTGGTCAGCCGGGCGGCGTCGTACAAGGTCACGAAGAAGGACAAGCGCAAGTCCCTCGTGCTCGTCGTGACCGCCAGCGACAAGAACGGCAACTTCGTCTCCGGTGTCTCGACCTCGAAGGCGGTCAAGATCAAGTGACGGCGTAGCCGATCTCCCGCCGGTGGCCGCGTCTCCTCCCGGAGGCGCGGCCACCGCGCACTCCGGGCGGATCAGCGCCGGGCGCTTGGCGCGAAGAGGCCCTGGCCGTCGTCGACCAGCCGGGCGTGCAGGTTCTGCAGCAGGCCGACGGCCAGCATCGAGGCGAACATCGAGCTGCCGCCGTAGGAGACGAACGGGAGCGGCACCCCGGTCACGGGCATGATGCCGAGGCACATCCCGATGTTCTGAAACGCCTGGAAACCGAACCAGCAGGCGATGCCCGCGGCGGCGAGGCGACCGAACGCGTCGGTCGAGCGGACGGCGATCCGCAGCGCCCGCCAGATCACGATCCCGACCAGCACGATCAGGGCGCCGGCCCCGATCAGCCCGAGCTCCTCACCGGCGACGGTGAAGATGAAGTCGGTGTGCTGCTCGGGCACGAACCCGGCCCGGGTCTGGGTGCCGTGGAAGAACCCCTGTCCGAACGCTCCCCCGTTGCCGATCGCGATCCGGGCCTGCTCGGTGTTGTAGCCGGCTCCCTGCGGGTCGAGCGACGGGTCGATGAACGCCAGGAACCGGTCGATCTGATAGGCCTTGAGCACGCCGGCGGTGACGGCGAGCGTCACGCCGATCGCGCCGGCCGCCAGGATCCCCAGCAGCCACTTCCGCGGGGTGCCGGCCGCGGTCAGCACGGCGAGCACGGTCGCGGTCAGGACCAGGGTGGTGCCGAGGTCGGGCTGGAGCAGGATCAGCCCCATCGGTACGGCGGCGACGGCCAGCATCGCCACCACATCGCGGCCGGTCACGACCCAGGTGCCCCGCGAACGCTCGGCGTAGACCAGCGCCATCCCCACGATGACGGCGAGCTTGGCGAACTCCGAGGGCTGGAGCGACATCCCGCCGACCATCAGCCAGGACTTCGAGCCGTTGACCGTCGACCCGGCGACGAGGACGAGCACCAGTCCGACGATCGCGCCGAGGTAGATCGTCGGCGCGAGGATCCGCAGGCCTCGCGGACCGATCAGCCAGGTGCCGGCCATCAGGACGGAGCCGAGCAGCACGTTGGCGAGCTGCTTGCGCAGGTAGAGCGCCGAGTCGCCGCCGGTGAGCACGTCGCGGTGCGAGGTGGCCGACCAGACCAGCAGCACCGACGCGACGGCGAGCGCCATCACGGCCAGCAGCAGGAACCAGTCGATCCGGCGCCAGCCGGGGGTGCGCCGGGCGAGCCGGCTGACCGAGCGGACCGGGATCTGGGTGGCCATCAGTTGTTCACCTTGCCCGTCGAGGCCGGCGGCAGGATCGCGCCGTCCTGGGTGAAGGTCGGCAGGTCCTTGGGCGGAGTGGTGCCGGCGATGGCGGCCTTCGAGCTCTTCACGCTGCCGGAGTCGGAGACGCCGTACAGCGCGTCCCAGATGTGCCGGACCGGCTCACCGGAGGTGCCCGAGCCGGTGCCGCCCTGGGTGATCATCATGACCACGACGTAGTTCTTGTCGTAGGTCGCGACCCACGAGGTGGACTGCTTGTTGTTGACCTCGGCGGAGCCGGTCTTGCCGCGGACGTGGATCTTGTCCAGCGGGAAGTCGGTGAACTTCCAGGCCAGGGTGCCCGCCTTCGGGGTGCCGAGCAGGGCGTTGTTGACGTAGTCGAGCGCCTTCTTCGAGACCGCGACCTTGCGCTCGAGCTTCGGCTTGATGGTCTGCAGGACGGTGCCGTCCTCGGAGACGATCGCCTTCCCGACGGTCGGGGTGTAGAGCTTGCCGCCGTTGGAGAGCGCCGCGTAGGCGCGGGCGAGCTGGAGCGGGGTGATGATCGTGTCGCCCTGGCCGATGGTGAAGTTGGCCGAGTCGCCCTGCCGGAAGTAGTTGCCCTCGAGGCAGAACTCGTGGGCGTAGACCTTCATGAAGGCACTGTCGGCGGTGCCCTTGCGGTCCATCTCGCAGTAGGTCTCCTTGTTGGCCTTGAAGTAGCCGTCGCGCCACGAGCGGTCGCCGACGCGGCCGGCGGACTCGCCGGGCAGGTCGACCCCGGTCGGCGAGCCGAAACCGAACGAGTGCGCCGCGGCGGCGAGCGGGTCCTTGGCCTTCGCGTTGGCGGGGTCGGAGCCGTACTTGTTCCAGAAGTGCAGGCCGACCCGGTAGAAGAACGTGTCGCAGGAGATCTCGAGCGCCTTGCCGAAGGTGATGTTCCCGTAGGAGGCCGACTCGTAGTTCTTGAACCAGCGGTTGCCGATCTGCAGGCCGCCGGTGCAGCCGAGTGTGGTCGAGGTCGGCATCCCGCCGGTGATCGCGCCGGTGGTCATGATCGGCTTCCAGGTCGATCCCGGTGCGAACTGGCCCTGGGTGGCGCGGGGCAGCATCGGCTCGCCGGACTTCTTCGAGGTCAGGGCCTTGAGCTGCTTGGTGGTGATCCCGCCGACCCAGACGCTCGGGTCGTACGTCGGCTGGCTGGCCATGGCCACGATCCGACCGGTCTTCGCCTCCATCACGATGGCCGCGCCCGAGTCGGCCACGTAGTTTTTGTGCGTCACCTTGTCGTAGGTGTTGCGCGCGGTCGTGATGCCGTCGTGAAGCTGCTTCTCGACCGTCGCCTGGAGCTTGGCGTCGATGCTGGTCACGAGGGTGTCCCCGGCCTGCGCGGCCGTGGTGGTGCCGGCGCCGGTGGGTCGGCCGAGCGAGTCGACCGGGACGGTGTTCTCCCCCGGCAGGCCGCGCAGCCAGTCGTCGTACTCCTTCTCCACGCCGGCACGCCCGACGGCGGAGGTGGCGTTGACCGACGGGTCCTGGCTCTTCCGCGCGGCGGCGTACTCCTCGGCCGTAACCGGCGAGAGGTAGCCCAGCACGTGGGCGAGGTTGACCCCGTAGGGCTCGGGGTAGGCGCGCACCGACTGCTGCTCGGCGACGACGCCCGGGTAGTCCTCGGGCTGCTCGAGGATCGCGAGGGCGACCTTCTCGGGGACGTCGCTGGCGATCGGGACGGGCTCGTAGCGCGAGCCGTTCCACTTCTCCAGGGCCTTCGTGATGTCGTCGGTCGCGACCCCGGTCGCCTTGCTCACCCGGCGCAGCACCTCGGGACGGTCGGGGGCGTCGAGCTGGGCGAGGGTGTTCTTGTCGACCGAGATCACCCACGCCTTGCGGTTGGTCACCAGCGGGCGGCCCATGTCGTCGACGATCAGGCCGCGGTCGGGCTGGACGGTCACGTCGCGCACCGACTGCGACGCGGCCTTGGCCTGGTAGGTCGGGCCCTGGTCGACCTGCAGCCACCACAACCGCACGAGCAGGGTGGCGAAGAGCGAGAAGACCAACGCCTGCAGCACGATGAGCCGCAGGCGGGAGGTGGTTCCGGTGGATCCGGGGCGGGCCGGGTTCACGGTCCTGCTCACGGTCGGGCGACCTCGACGCTGGCCAACCAGCGGTAGGTGCCGAGCACCGGCGGCGCCACGAACGGGGTGGCGATCACGTCGGCGACCAGGCCCAACAGGACCGGGGTGAGCAGGTCACCGACGTCGAGCGGAGGGTCGCGCAGGATCAGGCCGGACAACGCGATCACGCTGCCGCCGACGAAGCTGCCGGCGGCCGAGGTCGCCAGCACGGTCGGGATCGTCAGGCTGCGGCCCTGCTCGTCGAGGGCCTCCCGGACCCGGCCGGCGAGGAAGCCGACCAGCAGCAGCGCGAGGGCCCAGCGGCCGGCGAGGTGCTCCGACGTCGGAGCGAGGTCGACGAGCAGCCCGGCCGCGAAGCCGAGCAGGAGGCCTTCGCGGCTGCCGAGGGCCAGGCCGAGCGAGACCACGACCAGGAGGACGAGGTTGGGCACGACGTCGTGCCAGGCGAACGCGGTCAGCACGCTGGTCTGGATCAGCAGGGCGATCATCACGAACGCCATCCCGACCGCCCAACCGGTGAACTGTCGTGCGGAGGCGTTCATCGGAGCTTCCCGTCGACGTCGAAGATCGCGCGGTCGCTCTTGGTCCCGCTGGGTACGGCGATGCCGACCAGGTCGAGCGCCGAGAAGTCGACGTACGGAGTGAGGCGGACGCGCTGGGTGGAGTCACGGACGCTGGAGTAGACCGAGTCGACCACGCCGATCGGGATCCCCGACAGGTACGGCGCCCCCTTGCCGCTCCCCCAGGTGACGACCGAGTCGCCCTGGGCCGGGACGTCGCTCTGGTCGATGAGCTCCATGTCGAGGGTGCTGTCGTTCTTCAGGCTGCCGTCGCCGTGCACGAAGCCGACCTCCATCGAGGAGCTGATCCGCCCGCCCACGACCGAGTCGGCGTCGACGATCAGCAGGACGGTCGCGGTCGAGCTGGTCACCCGCAGCACCCGGCCGACGAGTCCCTCGGCCGCGACCACGGTCATGTCGGCGCTGATCCCGGACGTGGAGCCGGCGTCGATCGTGATGGTGCGTTCGAAGCTCTGCGCGGGGCCGTAGCCGATCACGTGGGCGGGCACGACCGCGTAGCCCAGGTTCTCCGCCGCCGAGGCGAGGCCGTCGTAGGCCTCGAGACGGTTGCGGTCGAAGTCGGTGGTGTTGAGCCGCTCGTTCAGGCGGGCGTTCTCGCCCTTCAGCGTCGAGACCTCCGAGCGCAGCGAGCTCTGCGAGCGCACCCACTCCGGGACCGAGGTGATCGGGCGCGCGATCGTCGCGGTGGCCGACTGGAGCGGTCCGACGACCTCGCCGACCGCGCGGCGGACCGGCGTCAGGACGGGGCTGGTGAGGTCGAGCACGATCAGGACGGCACAGGCCAGCAGCAGCGCGAGCACGGTGGCGCGGCGCGGCCCCGTGGGGACCGGCTCGAGCTGGCCGCGACGGTTGATCCGCTCCGGCTTCGCGCTGGTCGGGCTGGTCAGGCTGGCCGGAGTGGTCGGAGCCGTGGACTCGGTGCTGGGCGGTTCCTCGATCAGCGTCATCCGACGCTCCGTTCGCCGGCCATCTGGATGGAGCGCAGCAGGACGGCGTCGGTCAGCGCCCGGTGGGCACCGCGCACGACGGCGTACGTCGGGGTGGGAGCGACCAGGACGGGCACCTTCAGCTCGTGGCTGAGCAGGAGGTCCAACCCGGGGAGCTGCGCTCCGGCGCCGGCCAGGACGATGCCGTGGTCCACGACCCCGTCCCGCAGGTCGGGCAGGGCGTCGAGGGTGCGGGCGATCGCCTCGGCGATGTCGGCGACGGGCTCGGCCATCGCGTGCCGCAGGTCCCCGCCGCTGACCGGGAAGGTGCGCAGCTCGCCCTCAGGCGTGGTGGCGCCGATCTCGAGGGTCGCACCGTCGCAGAGCGGCCAGGCGGTGCCCATCTCGAGCTTGAGGTCCTCGGCGGTCTCGGCGGTGATCACCGCACCGTGCTCGGAGCGCACCCAGCCGACGATGGCGCGGTCCAGGTCGGCTCCGCTGACGCGGGCCGAGGTCGAGGCGACGACGGCACCGAGGCTGAGCACACTGACCTCGGTCAGGCCCGCTCCCAGCGTGACGACCATGGTGCCGCTGGGACGGTGGACCGGCAGGCCCGCGCCGATCGCGGCCATCAGCGGCGCGTCGACCAGGGTGACCTGACGGGCGCCGGCCTGGTGGCCCGCCTCGCGGGCGGCCCGGCGCTCCACGGCGGTGGTAAGGGCGGGGACAGCGAGCAGCATCCGCGGTCGGGCGAGGTAGCGCCGCTCGTGGGAGCGGCGGACGGTCTCGGCAAGGAGGGCTACGCAGGCGTCGAAGTCGGCGATCACGCCGGCACGCATCGGGGTGCTCAGCTGGCCCGGGCCAGCGAGGGGGCTGCGGGTCGGCAGCACGAACGGCACGTCCGCGTCCCGCGGGAAGACCCGCGTCGCCAACGTGCCGAGATCGACCGCGAGATCGCGGCCGAGCATGGGGTTCGCCTTCACCATGACCTGCACCGTGCCCTGGGGAGAGGGGAAGAGGAACGCGCCAGGACTACACGCTCACGTCGAGGCTAAGCGGGGCGACGGCGCGGTCCCGGCCGGACACGCCGTGACGGATGGGACTGGTGGGATTTCCCGACTTGAGGGTTCGGGGCGTCGACTTGAGGGTTCGGGGCGTCGACTTGAGGGTTAGCGCACCGGAAACCTCAACTCGGCGCCCACAAGCCTCAAGTCGGCGATGGGGTCAACTGCGTCCGAGGAAGGTCTTCGGGGCGCCGAGGACGGCGGCGACGGTGAGGGCCGAGCGGGGTTCGAACGGCTGGCGCCAGAGTCCGCCGTGGACCGCGGAGCCGCTGAAGAGCGTCTCGGGGTGGGACTGGGTGTGGTCGGTCTCGTCGAAGACGTCGGCGACGAGCTTGGCGGCCATCAGCGCGGCCGAGGTCTCGGCCGGGAAGATCTCGACGCCGAACCGACCGGCGCCGTGGTAGGCCGCGGCGAGGGCCTTGTTCTTCGTCACCGAATGCGTCCAGGAGGCCGGGGCGACGGTGCTCGAGGTCCGCCGTCCGGCGTGCCGGTTGAGCACCCCGCGCCAGCGCTGGATGCGCTTGGCCAGCGCGTAGTTCGGCCCCTGGATGTCGATCAGGGTGTCGTTCACGCCCCAGGGGGTGCCGGTCTCGTCGGTGTAGGTCTCGGCGTAGGCCGGCGCGAAGAGGCGACCGCCCGAGGCACCGTGGGCGACCCGGGTGAGTCGACCGTTCCACTCCCGCTGCTGCATCCGCGCCCGCGCCTGGGTGACGACGTCCTCGGGGACGAGGAAGGTGTCGGTCGGCGTGTTGAGGTAGGCCAGGACGGCGTCGGGACGCACGGCCAGGTCCTCGGCGAGTACGTCGGCGGCGAGGGTGAGCTCGACGTGGGCGGCGCCGTCGGCGTAGACGAAGGTGCCGAGCAGCGGGGCTGCTCCGTCGGCCCAGCGCTCGGCGAGCCAGGGCCGCAGGGTGGCCAGGTCGGCCGACAGGTGGGCTCCGGGCACGGCGGCGGAGGGGGCCTGCGGGGACTGCAGCCGGCCGGCGCCGAGCGCCGCGGTGCGACTGATCCGGTCCCACACCGCCGGGACGGCGACGTCGACCGCGGTGATGTCGGCACCCCAGCGGCTGAGCCAGGGCAGCGGACCCATCGCGGCACCGGCGCCGAGGAGCACGGCCTCGTGCCCAGGCAGCGAGAGCCACTCCGGGTGGGCGAGCACGCGCTCGATCGCGGCGGCGAAGCCGGGCTCCATCTGTCCGCCGGAGACCCAGGTCTCGAGCTGGCGCCGGAGCGTGTCGCCGGCGAGGAGCTCGCCGTGGAAGGGCACCTCGACCCGGTCGAGTCGCTCGCCGGTGCCCTGGACCGTGACGGTGTCGACCTCGGCTCCAGCGGGCCGGTGACCGGCGGCCGTGCCGGTCTGCCAGGTGTCGAGGGCGACCTCGTCGCCGGCGTCGTCGCGGACCACGGCACGGGAGCGGGCCGAGGCCAGCCCGTGCTCACTGATCAGCAGCGACTCCTTGGCCGAGGCGGCCAGGGCGGTCGAGCGGAGCAGGAACTCCATGTAGTCCTTGCGCCAGGCGCGGCTGGCGAGGACGGCCTCAGCCAGTGCCGCGTCGCTGGAGCGCACGGAGTCAGCGATCACCGCCGCCCCGAACCGGCTGGAGCTTCGGCTCCCCTCGACGGCGGGGAGCCGGACTCCTGTCCGCTCCGACGCCGTGCCCTGGACCTGCGATCCCTCGTTTCCCACGCTTCCGATCCTGCCGAATCGAGACATCAGGGACAAAGCCGGGATCCGACAAAGTCGACTGCGCCGACCGGTGGATTCCTACAACGCGCGTTTCAGACCAGGCGGCGGCGCCCGGTGCTGAACATCCGGACCGCGTCGGGGTCGACGTCGACCCCGATCCCGGGGCCGGTCGGGAGCTCGACGTGGCCGTCGACCAGCTCGAACGGGCGGGTGATGTCGGTCTCGAAGTAGCGCCGGGTGGCCGAGGTGTCCCCCGGCAGGGTGAAGCCGGGCAGGGCCGCCAGCGCGAGGTTGGCGGCACGACCGATCCCGGTCTCGAGCATCCCGCCGCACCACACCGGCAGGCCGTGCTCCAGCGCCAGGTCGTGGATCCGGAGCGCTTCGAGGTAGCCGCCGACCCGGGCCGGCTTGATGTTGATGATCCGGGTCGCGCCGAGCGTGATCGCGGCGGCCGCGCTGCGCAGGCTGACGATCGACTCGTCCAGGCAGAGCGGCGTCGCCAGCAGCGGTGCCAGCGCGGCGTGGCCGAGCAGGTCGTCCATCGGCAGCGGCTGCTCGATCAGGGTGAGCCCGAAGGCGTCCAACCGGGCGAGGTGCCCGGCGTCGGCGAGCGTGTAGGCCTGGTTGGCGTCGACCTGGAGCATCAGCGCGTCGCCGTACGCCTGCCGGACGGCGGCCACCGGTTCCAGGTCCCAGCCGGGCTGGATCTTGAGCTTGATCCGCAGGTAGCCGTCGGCGAGGTAGCCGCCGACCTGGTCGAGCAGCTCCGCCACCGAGCCGGGGATCCCGATCGAGACCCCGGCCGGCACCCGGTCGTGGACGGCGCCGAGGCGCTGCCCGAACGACACCCCCGCTGCGCGCAGCTCGGCGTCGAGCAGGGCGGTCTCGACGACGTGCTTGGCCAGCGGGTTGCCGCGGACCGGCTCGAGGATCGCAGCGACCCGGTCGGCGCTCAGGTCGGGAGCCTCGAGGAGGCGCGGGACCAGCTCGTCGGCGACGAGCAGCTCGCAGCCGCTGAGCCATTCCTCGCTGTAGACCGGCTCGACGTCGGCGCCGCACTCGGCCCAGCCCTCGGCCTCCCCGTGCTCGGTCGTGACACCGATCCGGAGGACGAAGGTGTCCTTGAACCGGCTCAGTCCACGACTGGTCCGGAAGGGGGTGACGAGCGGGATCTGGAGCCGGGTCAGCTCGACGTGCTCGATCCGCATCGGCCGACTCGCGCGCTCAGGCCCCGGCGGGCGTGAGGTGGTACCAGCTGGAGCGGCTCACCCCGGTGGCGACCAGGCCCGAGGCGAAGGCGTCGAGGAACTGCTCGCGGACCGCCTCGCGCCACTCACTGGCCTCCCCGGCCCGGAGCCGACGCAGCGCGACGATGTCGCGCGGCACCCGCACCCAGCGGGACTCGCCGTCGGCGCGGACGAAGGGTTCCCCGTCCGGTCCGGTGGCGATCGCCGACCCGCCCAGGGGGAGCTCCTCGGACTGCGGCTCGACCCGCAGGTCCCAGACCGCGACCAGTCGATCGGCCTCGTCGACGCCGTTGATCTCGTCGGTCATGACGCCGTAGAAGGCGGTCTCGTACTCGCTGGCGCGAGCGCCGAGGACGCTGAGGTTGAACCGGGCGTTGCGGGCCACCAGCGGGTCGAAGGTCCAGCGGATCTCCTCGATCCCCCGCGCCAGCGCCCAGTCGCGCTGGCGCAGCTTGATCGCGCGACCGATCCCCCGGTCCGAGGTGCCCGGGGCGACGGCGGCGATCAGCGAGTACGCCGACCCGCTGCCGCTGGCGGGAGTCAGGACCGCGGCGCCGAGGAGTCGGGATCCGTCACGGGCGACCGTGATCGCACCACCGGCGTGGACGAGGCTCTTCATCACCTCGCTGTGCAGCGGCGCGCCCTCGTCGGACTGCCCCCACACGTCGGTGAACAGCGTGGAGACCTCCCGGATGTCGGGCATCGCGTCGACTTCGAGGATCTCCATCGCCGACTACTCCTCGCTTCAGGCCAGGCCGGGGAACCAGAGCGCGATCTCGCGGGCCGCCGACTCCGGGGAGTCCGAGGCGTGCACGAGGTTCTCGCGCCCCGAGAGGGACAGGTCGCCGCGGATCGTGCCGGGCGTGGCGGCGCGGCCGTCGGTGGCTCCGTTGAGCCCCCGCACGACGGAGATCGCCTCGTCGCCCTCGAGGATCAGCGCGACGAGCGGACCCGAGGTGATGAAGCCCTGGAGCGGCGGGTACCACTCCTTCTCGACGTGCTCGGCGTAGTGGGCATCGGCCATCGCGGTGTCGATGCTGCGCTGCTCGAGCGCCACCAGGCTCAGGCCCTTGGCCTCGTAGCGGGCCAGGATCTGCCCGACCAGCCCACGCTTGACGGCGTCGGGCTTGAGGATCACGAAGGTCTGCTGAGTCATGGGAGGACTTTATCGACTCCGACGTCAGGCTTCGACGGCGGCGTCGTAGGCGGCGAAGGCCGCGGCTCGTTCGGCCTCGATCCGGCGGCCGAGGATGTCGGCCATCGCCCAGAGCAGCCCGAAGATGCCGCCGAGGACGAACATCGTCCCGACCACGAAGCCGAGCGCGACCGCCGCGACCTGGATCGCCCAGCCGAGGCGGTAGCCCCACGGGCTGCGCAGCATCCCGGCCGCGACCACGCAGGCCACCAGCAGGCCGACCCCGATCAGCACGGCGGTGCCGGCCGCGACGTCGTTGACGGTGATCATCACCGGCGTGGTCAGACCGAGGGTGATCGCCTCGAGGGACAGCACCGCGGCACACATCCCGCGGCGCGGGTTCTTCGTCCGCTCAGGATCGATCGCTGAGTCCAGGGGGGTGAGGTCGTTGCTCTGGTCGCTCATTTGGGTCCTCCGAGCAGGATGCGGGCTTCCCCGACGGTGACGACGGAGCCGGTCACGAGGACCGCTCCGGAGCTGAGCGAGTCGGTGGAGTCGCTCTCGGCCAGGGCCGCGGCGGCATCGATCGCGGTGGCCAGGTCGGGCACGACGCTGACCCGGTCCTCGCCGAAGATCTCCCGGGCCAGCTCGCCGAGCCGCTCGGCCCGCATCGCGCGCGGCTGGGAGTTCTGGGTGACGACGACGTGCTCGAGGTGCGGTTCGAACGCGGCCAGGAGGCCTTCGACGTCCTTGTCCCCCATCGCGCCGATCAGGCCGATCAGCGGACGGAAGGAGAACGCCTCCTCCAGCGCCTCGGCGGTCGCCTCGGCCCCGTGCGGGTTGTGGGCGGCGTCGAGCACGATCGTGGGCGAGCGTCGGATCAGCTCGAGCCGACCGGGCGAGGTGGCGCGGGCGAAGGCGTCGCGGACCAGCTCCTCACCCAGCGACTGATCGCCGCCGACGAAGGACTCCACCGCGGCCAGGGCCAGGGCGGCGTTCTGCGCCTGGTGCTTGCCGTGGAGGGGCAGGAAGAGGTCGTCGTACTCCGCGCGGAGGCCCTTGAGGGTCATCACCTGCCCGCCGACGGCGGTGGCGGTGGTCACGACCCCGAAGTCGCGGCCCTCGAGCACGATCCGGGCGCCGGCCTCGGCGGCCCGCTCCTCGATCACGGCGAGCACGTCCGGCGTCTGCGTGGCGACCACGACCACGGCGCCGGGCTTGATGATCCCCGCCTTCTCGTGGGCGATCGCGACCGGCGTGGTGCCGAGGTACTGGGTGTGGTCGAGGCCGATCGGGGTGATCACCGCGACGGCGCCGTCGGCGACGTTGGTCGCGTCCCAGGTCCCGCCCATGCCGACCTCGATGACGCCCACGTCCACCGGGGTCTCGGCGAACTTGGCGAACGCCATCCCGACGACGGCCTCGAAGAAGGACAGCGGGAACGCCTGCTCGGCGTCGACCAGGTGCATGTACGGGGCCACGTCGTTGAACGCCTCGACGAACTGCTCGTCGCTGATCGGCTCCCCGTCGATGCTGATCCGCTCGGTCATCCGCTCCACGTGGGGCGAGGTGAACCGACCCGTGCGCAGGTCGAGGGCACGCAGCAGGGTGTCGACCATCCGGCTGGTGGAGGTCTTGCCGTTGGTGCCGGTCAGGTGGATGACCGGGTAGGTGTGCTGGGGGTCGCCGAGGAACTCGGTGAAGGCGCGGATCCGGTCCAGCGACGGCTCCAACTTGGTCTCGGGCCAGCGGGACAGCAATGCGTCCTCAGCCTCACCGAACGTTGCCGCAGGTCGTGCCTGGGACGGGGAAGAGTCATTCATGTCCCTGCCAGTCTAGGATTTAGGGTCATGCGCGTCGAAGTTCCCGAGAAGCCCGTCCTGGAAGGTCTCGAGGCCAAGTGGTCTCAGGCGTGGAAGGACGAGGACACCTACGCCTTCGACCGCACCCAGCCGCGGGAGAACGTCTACTCCATCGACACTCCCCCGCCGACCGTTTCCGGGTCGCTGCACGTCGGTCACGTGTTCTCCTACACGCACACCGACCTGATGGCCCGGTTCAACCGGATGCGCGGCAAGGCCGTCTTCTACCCGATCGGGTGGGACGACAACGGCCTGCCGACCGAACGTCGGGTGCAGAACTACTACGGCGTCCGCTGTGACGCCTCGCTGCCGTACGACGCCGACTTCACGCCCCCGGAGAAGCCGGACCCCAAGCGCCAGATCTCGATCAGCCGGCCGAACTTCATCGAGCTGTGCAACGAGCTGGTCCAGGCCGACGAGGCGGTCTTCGAGGCGCTGTGGCGCACCCTCGGCCTCTCCTTCGACTGGAACCACCAGTACACGACGATCGGCAAGGACTCCCAGCTGGTCAGCCAGCGGGCGTTCCTCCGCAACGTCGCCCGCGGCGAGGCGTACCTGCAGAAGGCGCCGACCCTGTGGGACGTCACCTTCCAGACCGCGGTCGCCCAGGCCGAGCTCGAGGCGCGGGAGTACCCCGGCGCCTACCACCGGGTCGCGTTCCACGCCCCGGACGGCTCGGCGATCCACATCGAGACCACCCGTCCCGAGCTGATCCCGTCGTGCGTCGCGCTGATCGCGCACCCCGACGACGAGCGCTACCAGAAGTACTTCGGCACCACCGTGACCTCGCCGCTGTTCGGCGTCGAGATCCCGGTCCTGCCCCACGCCGCCGCGGAGCCCGACAAGGGCGCGGGCATCGCGATGTCGTGCACCTTCGGTGACCTCACCGACGTGGTGTGGTGGCGCGAGCTCCAGCTCCCCGTCCGCACCGTGATCGGCCGCGACGGCCGGTTCACCTCCGAGACCCCCGAGTGGCTCACCTCCGAGGCCGCACAGGCGGCGTACGACGAGCTCAAGGGCAAGACCGTCCACAGCGCGCGGGAGGCCGTCGTGGCCCAGCTCCGCGCGAGCGGCGACCTGGACGGCGAGCCCAAGCCCACCCAGCGGATGGCGAACTTCTACGAGAAGGGCGACAAGCCGCTCGAGATCGTCTCCACCCGCCAGTGGTACGTCCGCAACGGTGGTCGTGACGAGGCGCTGCGCACCCGGATGCTGGAGGCCGGCAACGAGATCCAGTGGCTGCCCGCCCACATGCAGCACCGCTACGACAACTGGGTCGGCGGCCTCAACGGCGACTGGCTGATCTCGCGCCAGCGCTACTTCGGCATCCCGTTCCCGGTCTGGTACTCCCTCGACGCCGAGGGCGAGCCGGACTACGCGAACCCGATCCTGCCCACCGAGGCCGAGCTCCCGGTCGACCCCTCGACCGACGTGCCGAACGGGTACGCCGCCGAGCAGCGTGGTGTCGCCGGCGGCTTCATCGGTGACCCCGACGTGATGGACACCTGGGCGACGTCGTCCCTGACCCCGCACATCGCCGGCGGCTGGGGCACCGACGACGACCTGTTCAACCGGGTCTTCCCGATGGACCTGTGCACCCAGGGCCACGACATCATCCGCACCTGGCTGTTCAGCCGCGTCGTCCGGTCGACCTTCGAGAACGGCACCGTGCCGTGGAGGACGGCCATGCTCTCGGGCTGGATCCTCGACCCCGACCGCAAGAAGATGTCGAAGTCCAAGGGCAACGTGGTCGTCCCGACCGAGATCCTGGACAAGTTCGGCGCCGACGCGGTCCGCTGGCGCGCGGCACTGGCCCGGCCCGGCCTGGACTCCCCCTTCGACGAGACCCAGATGAAGGTGGGCCGTCGACTCGCGATGAAGGTGCTCAACGCCTCGCGCTTCGTCCTCGACAACGAGTTCGGTGTCGGCGCGACCGAGATCAACAACCCGGCGATCTCCGAGCCCGTCGACGCCGCCCTGGTCAGCCGGCTCAAGGACGTCATCGAGCAGGCCACGACCGCGTTCGAGGCCTACGACTACACCAGCGCCCTCGAGGTCTCGGAGAAGTTCTTCTGGGAGTTCTGCGACGACTACCTCGAGCTGGTCAAGGAGCGCGCCTACGACACCGAGGGCGGGCTGGCCACGGATTCGGCCAAGGCGACCCTGGCGCTGGCACTGCACGTCCAGCTGCGCCTGCTCGCCCCGTTCCTGCCCTACGCCACCGAAGAGGTGTGGTCGTGGTGGGCCGGCGAGAACGGCGGCACGTCGATCCACCGGTCGTCCTGGCCCGAGGCTCTCGAGCTGGGCTCCGCCGCTGCCGCCGACGCCTCGCTGCTCAACGGTGTCGCCGCCGCCCTGGCCGGCCTCCGTGGCGCGAAGTCGCAGGCGAAGGTGTCGATGAAGACGCCGGTCTCGTCCGCGACCATCACCGGACCGTCAGCCCTGGTCGAGGGAGCCCGTGCGGCGACCGAGGACCTGCGCAAGGCGGCCCGGGTGAGCGGGGAGCTGAACTTCGTGATCGATGAGGCGGCTACCGACCTGGCGGTCAGTGCCGACCTCGCCCCGACCGAGTAGAGCCGTGCCGGCCGCGCTCGGAACCCCGAGCGCGGCTGTGCGAGGTCCGCTCCTTCTCCGAACGACGGGTCGAGTCCTTCGACCCGCCCTGCGAGACGTGCTGGGACGTGTACGCCACCAGTCCGGGGTAGGCCACGAGACCGTGGCGGTTGCCGCGTGAACGGCTCGAGCGCTCGCCCTTGCCCGGTCGGTCCGACCGGCTGGTGTCGCTCTTGAAGTCGTGGGAGCCGCGGTGACCGTTCGAGGACGTGCCCCTGTCGCCGTACCCGTGGTCGCGGTGTCCGTGGTGGCCGTGCCCGTTGCCGCGGCCGGCACCCTTGTCGGGGGTGGTGACGTCAGGAGTGGTGACGCCGGGAGTGGTGACGTCGGGGACGATCGGCGCTGCCACGGCCGGAGGCGTGACCGGCGTCGGGACCACGACCACGACCGGCGCAGCCGGACGCGGACCGTTCGAGGCCGCACCGGCCTTGGAGGAGTTCCGGGACTTCGACGTCGACGCGGCCGGAGCGTTCGAGGAGCTGCTGGCGGGCGTCGCCGTCGTCGAGTCGGTGCCGGTGCCGGTGGACGCCGCTACCGTCGTCGCGCCGCCCTGGCCGCGATCGGCCGCCGAGCGGAGCTCGATCGCCGCCACTCCGGAGCGGACCACGTCAGCGGGCGTCGGCAACAGGTGCGCGCCCGCGACCACGGACTGGGCGGGAACGGCGAAGAAGTTGCGCACGCTGTCGACCCGCAGGCCGTTGGCCAGGATCAGGGCACCGACGAAGGCGAGCGCGACGAACGCCATCAAGGGGCCACGCTGCTCCGTCGCCATCGACCCACCTCCAACCCGAGAATCACTCCACCATTCTCAGGGCAGAGACGGCTTCCGTGAACCACACGTTACCCAAAAGGGACGATCGGGCCACCGACCCGGGACCGAGGTCCCAGGTCAGGCGGACTTCTTCTTCGGCTTCTCGGTGGCCTCGGCGACCGGCACCAGCGTGGGTGCCTCCTCGCCGTCCACGCTGGCCCGACTGACGATCACCTTGGCGATGTCACCGCGCGAGGGGACCTCGTACATCACCTGGAGCAGCACCTCCTCGATGATCGCTCGCAGACCGCGAGCTCCGGTGCCCCGCTCGAGCGCCTTGTCGGCGATCGCCTCGATCGCGTCGTCGGTGAACTCGAGCTCGACCTCGTCGAGCTCGAACAGCTTCTGGTACTGCTTCACCAGCGCGTTGCGCGGCTCGGTCAGGATCTGGACCAGCGCCGGGCGGTCGAGCTTGTTCACGCTCGCGATCAGCGGGAGACGACCGATGAACTCCGGGATCAACCCGAACTTCGTCAGGTCCTCGGGCCGGACGTACTGCAGCAGGTCCTCGGCCTCCTTCTCCGCGTTGGTCTTGACCTCCGCGGTGAAGCCGAGGGTCTTCTTGCCGACCCGCTGCTCGATGATGTGCTCCAGCCCGGCGAACGCCCCACCGACGACGAACAGGATGTTCGTGGTGTCGATCTGGATGAACTCCTGGTGGGGGTGCTTGCGCCCGCCCTGCGGCGGCACCGAGGCGGTCGTGCCCTCGATGATCTTCAGCAGCGCCTGCTGGACACCCTCACCGGAGACGTCGCGGGTGATCGACGGGTTCTCCGCCTTGCGGGCGACCTTGTCGATCTCGTCGATGTAGATGATCCCGGTCTCGGCCTTCTTGACGTCGTAGTCCGCCGCCTGGATGAGCTTGAGCAGGATGTTCTCGACGTCCTCACCGACGTACCCCGCCTCGGTGAGGGCGGTGGCGTCGGCGATCGCGAACGGCACGTTCAGCATCCGGGCGAGGGTCTGGGCGAGGTACGTCTTGCCGCACCCGGTCGGACCGATCACGAGGATGTTGGACTTGGCGACCTCGACGACCTCGTCCTTGGAGTGCTTGCCCGCCATCGGCTGCAGCCCGGCCTGGACCCGCTTGTAGTGGTTGTACACCGCCACCGCGAGCGACTTCTTGGCCTGCTCCTGGCCGATCACGTACGAGTTCAGGAACTCGAAGATCTCGCGCGGCTTGGGCAGCTCGGCGAGGTCGACCTCAGAGCCCTCGGCGAGCTCCTCCTCGATGATCTCGTTGCACAGGTCGATGCACTCGTCGCAGATGTAGACGCCGGGTCCGGCGATGAGCTTCTTGACCTGCTTCTGCGACTTCCCGCAGAAGGAGCACTTGAGGAGGTCGCCTCCATCACCGATGCGAGCCACGATCAATCTCCTTCAGGTCAGACCAGTGCCGGGGTCTTGAGCGTCTCGAGAATCGAGTCGATCAGACCGTACGCCAGGGCGTCATCGGCGGTCAGGATCTTGTCCCGCTCGATGTCGTGGCTGATCTCCTCGACCGACTTGCCGGAGTGGTCGGCGAGCATCTTCTCCAGGAGCGAGCGCATCCGCAGGATCTCGTTGGCCTGGATCTCGATGTCCGTCGTCTGACCGAAGGTGCCCTCGGTGTACGGCTGGTGGATCAGGATCCGGCTGTTCGGCAGCGCCAGGCGCTTGCCCGGGGCGCCGGCGGCCAGCAGCACGGCAGCCGCGGAGGCGGCCTGGCCGATGCAGACCGTCTGCACGTCGGGCTTGATGAACTGGATGGTGTCGTAGATCGCCGTCAGCGCCGTGAACGACCCACCCGGGGAGTTGATGTAGATCGAGATGTCCTGGTCGGGGTTCATCGACTGCAGGCAGAGCAGCTGGGCGATGATCGCGTTGGCGACGTCGTCCGAGATCGGGGTGCCGAGGTAGATGATGCGGTCCTCGAAGAGCTTCGCCCACGGGTCGACGCGGCGGAAGCCGTAGGAGGTGCGCTCTTCCCACTGCGGGATGTAGTAGTTCATGGTGTTCTCCCTCAGCTCTGGGCCAGCGCCTGGGCGGCGTTGGCGTTGGTGACGACGTGGTCGACGAGGCCGTAGTCCTTGGCCTCCTCCGCGGAGAACCAGCGGTCCCGCTCAGCGTCCTCACGGACCTGCTCGACGCTCTTGCCGGTGCGCTCGGCGATGACACCGAGGAGCGTGGACTTGAGCTTCTTCGACTCCTCGGCCTGGATCTTGATGTCGGAGGCGGAGCCACCGATGCCGGAGGAGGTCTGGTGCATCATGATCCGGCTGTGCGGGAGCGCGAAGCGCTTGCCGGGCGTGCCGGCGCAGAGCAGGAACTGGCCCATCGAGGCCGCCATGCCGACCGAGATCGTGACGACGTCGTTCGGGATGTAGTTCATGGTGTCGTAGACCATCATGCCGGCGTCGACGGAGCCGCCCGGCGAGTGGATGTGGAGGTAGATGTCCGCCTTCGGGTCGGCGGCCGAGAGCAGCAGGAGCTGCTTGTGCAGCTTCATGGTGTTCTCGTCGCGCACTTCGCCCGCGAGGAAGACGATGCGCTCCTTGAGCAGACGATTGTCGAGATCCTCGGCGAGGAAGTTCATCTCAGTCACGGTGCCAACTTAGTCGGCGACCTCCCCACTTCCACGGGATCTCGGCCCCTGTTCGCCGACAGCAGAAGCGCGAGCGTCAGACGAGCCAGCGCAGGAACGCGTCGTGGAGTTCGGGATGGTTGGTCAACGGATGCTGGCGGGCGTCGACCTCGAACCGCTCCCCCGTCGGGAAGAGATCCACGACCGCACGTCCCGAGGGCCGGGCGCGGTGCCGGAACCACAGCAGGTCGCCGAGCCGGCGGCCCAGCGGGTGCGACCGGGTGGCGCGACGGTCGCTGATGACCAGGTGGTCGACGTGCTCGAGCACCGGCACGTCCAGCGTGCCGGGGGCGACGACGACGATGCCGGCCAGGGACTCGTCCAGGCGGCGCCCGAAACCCCCGGAGACGGCCTCCACGGTGGTCCCCAGGGACGGGGTGCCGAGGGTGATCAGCTCGGTGACCCGGGCGGTCCACGGCTCCGGGTCGAGCACCCGGACCCCGAGCGCCGACCGGGCGAGCAGGCCGGCGTCGCCGTGGGCGATCAGCACGATCCGTCGGACCGGGACCGGCCAGCCCGCGTCCAGGTCGTGGACCAGGCGGTGCAGCTCGAGGGCGGCCTCCCCCAGCGGTCGCCCGGCGTCGTACCGGATCCCGAGCGCGGACCAGCCGAGGACGTCGCTGAGCCGGTCGCCGTAGCTCCCGACCCGCGGGTCGGCACCGCGCGTCCAGAGCTCGTCGGTCTCGCCGGTGCCGCTCAGGAACAGGACCAGCCGGTCGGCCGGCTCCGGGAGCGCGGCGACGTCGGCCACCGTGAGGTCCGCACCGTGCCGCTGCAGCGCGACCACCGGGCGGGGCGGAACGAGGTCGCGTCCGATGACCTGGCCCAACGGGCTGGTCAGGGCGGCGACGGGCTGCCACATGGGGCGGGTGAGCCGGCGGACCAGATCACTCGCGGGCATACCGCGAGTATGCCAGAGAACGGCAGGACCCCCGCGGCGAGTCGCCGCGGGGGTCCGGGAGCTGCTGGGACCGAGGATCAGGCCTCGGTCTTCTCCTCGGCCGCGATCTCCTCGAGGACCTCGTCGATCTCCGACTCGTCGGCGAAGGAACCGTCGGGAAGCAGACCCTTGAGCACGACGACGTTGCCCTCGGAGTCGGTCACCACAGCGGCCTCGACGATCTGGGCGAGCGCCTTGCCGCGCACGATCTCGGCGGCGTACTCCTGGAGGTGGTGCGGGTGCTCCTGGATGTGGTTGAACGCCTGCTGCGGGTCCTGGCCGGAGTTCTGCGCCGACCGGATGATGTGCTGCGTCAGGTCGTTCTGCGTGACCTCGAACTGCTCCGCCTTGGCGACGTCGTCGAGCAGCATCTGCGCGGCGATGGCGTCCCGGACGCGACGCTCGAGGTCAGCCTCGAACTCCTCGACGGTCTGGCCCTCGTCCTCGAGGTACTTCTCCATCGTCAGGCCGGCCCACTGGAGCTGCTGCTCGAGCTGGCTGCGGCGCTGGGTGAGCTCGTCGGCGACGAGGCCGTCGGGCAGCGGGATCTCGACCTGGGCCAGGAGGGCCTCCAGCACGGCGTCACGCGCGGCAGCGGCCTGCTCGAGGCGCTTGCCCCGACCGAGACGCTCGCGGACGTCGTCCTGGAGCTCGGCGAGGGTGTCGAACTCGGAGGCGAGCTGGGCGAACTCGTCGTCCAGGGTCGGGAGCTCCTGCTCCTGGACCTGGTTGACCTTGACGTTGACGTCGACCTCCTGGCCGACCAGGTCGCCACCCACCAGGGTGGAGGTGAAGGTCTTGTCCTCGCCGGCGGACAGGCCGGTCGCGGCCTCGTCCAGACCGTCGAGCATCCCGCCACGGCCGATCTGGTAGCTGAGGCCGACGGCCTCGGCACCCTCGACGGGCTCGCCGTCCTTGGTGGCGGACAGGTCGATCACGACGAAGTCGTTGTCGGCGGCGGCGCGCTCGACGTCCTTCAGCGTGCCGAAGCGCTCACGGAGGGCCTCGACCTGCTCGGCGACGTCCTCGTCGGAGACAGCCACGGCGTCGACGGTCGCGGTGAGGCCGGTGTACTCCGGAACCTCGAACGCGGGCTTCACGTCAACCTCGGCGGTGAACTCGAGCGGGCCGTCGGCGTCGTACTTGGTGACCTCGACCTCGGGCTGGGCCAGCGGGGTGATGTCGTTGGCCTGGATGGCCTCGAAGTACTTCTCGTTGAGGATGTCGTTCAGAGCCTGGTCGCGGGCGGCACCGGGGTACTGGCGCTCGATCACAGCAGCGGGAACCTTGCCCTTGCGGAAGCCAGGGATGTTGATCTGCTTGGCGATCTGCTTGTAGGCCGCGTCAATGCTCGGCTTGAGCTCCTCGGCCGGGACCTCGACGGTCAGCTTGGCCCGGGTCGGGCTCAAGGTCTCGACGGCGCTCTTCACAGCACTGCTCCATTCGTTCGATGTACGTAGGGCGAAGATGATGAATCTCCGACCGTGCAACACTACCCGCGCCCGCCGCGTGCGACCTCATCGCGGCCCGGTTCCGAGACGCGTGGGGGTGGAGTGAATGCGGGCACTGGTGCTGACCGGTTCGGCGTGGGTCCTCCTCACGCTGCTGCGCCTGCTGCCCTTCTCCGGGGCGACGGCGGAAGCGCTCGAGGGTGCGCAGAGCGGCGTGCTGCTCGCCCTGGTCGTGGTGCACATGGTCGTGTACGGCGGGTGGGGAACCGTGCTCCGGTACGGCGGCGTCGCCTACCTGCTGGCGCTCGTCCTGGAGATCTGCACCGTCCACACCGGCTTCCCGTTCGGCTCGTTCGTCCACCACACCCCGGGGCCGCGCATCGCCGAGGTGCCGATCGTGGTCCCGCTCGCCTACGTCACCTACGGCTGGCTGGCCTGGACGCTGGCCCGGGTGATCGCTCCGCGCGGTCTCCTCCGGGTCGCCCTCGGCGCGGTCGTCCTGACCGGCTGGGACCTGGGCTACGACGCGATCGGGTCGACGGTGCTGGACCGCTACACCTACGCCCACCCCGGCGGGTTCATGGGCGTGCCGGTCTCGAACTTCCTCGGCTGGCTGTTCACCGGCGCGCTGATCATGGCGGCCTGGGAGGTCCTCCACCTGCGGCACCGGCACCGCCCCGACGGCACCCAGCCCCGACCGTTCTGGACCTGGCCGATCCTGGTCTGGGCGCTGGTCCCGCTCCCCCTGTGGACCGACTGGCTCGGCGCCGCCGACACGGTGATCCACCGTGGTGACCTCAGCTTCGTCACCTCCGACGTGTACGGCGCCGAGGCGGTCGTGGCCACGCTCGTGATGGGCACGGCGGCGCTCGCCGCGGCGGCCACCCTGGCCCGACGATCGGACCAGGCGAGCGCGGCCTAGAGTTCACGCCCATGCGTGGTCGTCGTGTGGTTCAGGTCACAGGGGTGCTGGTCGCCCTGGTGCTGCTCGGCGGTCTCATCGCCGCCGGGATCTCGAGCTCGCTGGGCATCCGGACCGAGGCGAAGGACGTCCCCGTCGAGCACCTCACCGTGGCCGCGCCGCGCGCCGTGACTCCCCCACCGCGGCTCAGCCGGATCGACGCGGCCCCGACGCTGCGCACCACCACCGCGATCGCCGAGCTGCGCGACGCGATCGCCGACGATCCCCGCACCGAAGGCTCGGCGACGCTCACCGTCCGGTCCGGCGACGGGGACCGCGACGACGACTCCTACCGCCTCTCCGGGTCGCCCGCGGCACTGCGGATCACGGCCGCCAGCGAGACCGGCGCCGTCCGCGGGATCTACGACCTCGCCCTCGCCGCCCGTGAGAGCAGTGCCCTGACCGAGCACCTCGGCGAGGAGGTCACCTCACGGCTGCCGTTCCGG
The DNA here is from genome assembly GCF_055391175.1 of Nocardioides sp. JCM 18999. Taxonomy (NCBI): domain Bacteria; kingdom Bacillati; phylum Actinomycetota; class Actinomycetes; order Propionibacteriales; family Nocardioidaceae; genus Nocardioides; species Nocardioides sp. JCM 18999. Next base: position 630,264 of record NZ_AP043887.1, on the reverse strand, counting down.
ATGGTCGACCTCGGCGCGGCCGGGGTCGACGCCGACGAGAGCCAGTGGGAGGGCGGCGAGGACTACTCGCACTACTCCCGGGCCTTCGAGCAGGCGATCCTCCCCGGCGCCCCCTACGTCGACGCGGCGGCACTGCCCGCAGCCCGCGAGAGCGTGCTCACCTACGTCAAGCACGAGCTGGCCGAGGGCTACAACGCGATCACCGTCCCCGGCTTCCTGGAGTACCTCACCTTCGCCGACGTCCCGGCGATCTACGCCGACGACCCGACCTACGTCGCCCGCGCGGAGGCGATGCGGGCGGCCTTCGGCCCGATCTGGCGCGAGGTCCACGACCTCGGCATGGACGTCTACCTGCGCACCGACATGCTCATCCTGAGTGGGCCGCTGCAGCGCTACCTCGAGGACGAGTTCTCGATGGACACCACCGACTCCGCGCTGTGGGACGTCTACGAGGCCGGGTTGGACGAGCTCTACCGCGAGATGCCGTACCTCTCCGGGGTGGTGCTGCGGATCGGCGAGGGCGGCTCGATCTACAACCTGCCCGGCTGGGACTACTACTCCGAGATCAGCGTGACCACCCCCGCCGCGGTCCGCGCGATGCTGACCGCCTTCACCGACCAGGCCGAGCGCAGCGACACCACCGTCATCTTCCGCACCTGGAGCGTGGGGGTCGGCGCGGTCGGCGACATGCACACCAATCCGGACTCCTACCGTGCCGTGCTCGACGGCATCGACTCACCGAACCTGATCGTGTCGACCAAGTACAGCCTCGGCGACTACTACAGCTGGCTGCCGCTCAACGACACCTTGGAGATCGGCAGCCAACGCCGGATCGTCGAGCTGCAGAGCCGCCGGGAGTTCGAGGCGTTCGGGGCGATCCCCAACGACCTGGGCAACCTCACCCAGCAGGCGCTGCAGCGCTTCCTCGCCGCGAACCCGAAGGTGGAGGGGATCTGGACCTGGACCCAGGACGGCGGCCCGTGGCGCGCCGGGCCGATGACGCTGCAGCTCACCCACGGCTTCTGGCAGCTGTTCGACCTCAACACCGAGGTCGCCGTCGCGCTCGCCCGCGACCCCGACGCCGACCCGGCCGTGCTGACCGCGAACTGGGCGCGGCGCTGGTTCTCCACCGACCCCGCGACTGTGACCGCGATCTCGACCGCGATGGCCTCCTCGCGCGAGGCGCTCACCCAGGGGCTCTACATCGAGCAGTTCGCCCAGGTGCGCGCGTTCGCGCTCGGACTCGAGCCGCCGCCGCAGATGTGGATCTTCGAGTGGGACATCCTCACCGGGGACAGCGCCGTGCTCGACGTGATCTATTCGATCGTGCGGGACTCCGGTGCGGACGGTGTCGAGGCCGCGATCGCCGCCGGGCGGCACGCGGTCGAGGTGGCCACGCAGATGCGGGAGACGGTCGCGGGCACCGATCCGACGACGTACGTCGACCCCGCGATGCGGCAGCAGCTCCTCGACGCCCTCGACTACGAGGTCAACCTGTTCACCCTGCTGGGCAGCTACCGAGAGATGGTGCTGCGGCACGTGCAGTGGCTCGACACCGGTGACGGTCGCGACACCTGGGCGACGGCCCGCGACCGGTTCGACGTCGCCGCCGCGGCGCACCAGGCCCGGTACGGCGACGACGTCCAGCTGCCGGCGTACAACCTGGTCGCGGCCCGTCTCGGGGAGGCGCGCGCGGAGCGGGACCTGCCGATGGCGTGGCTGGCCCGCGGCGGTCTGGTGGCGCTGCTGCTGGTGCTGGCGCTGACCCGGACGGGCCGACGACTGGTCCGCGGCGCCCTGGCTCCCTGGCGTGACCCGGGCCCGGTGAACCCGGTCCTGGTCCTGGCGATCCCCCTGGTCGCCCTGCTGTGGAGCCGACTGGTGCTGACCTGGTTCCTGGCACCGGCCCACCTGCTGCTGGTGGGCATCGGCTGGCTGGCGCTGGCGGCGGTCGTGGCGGTGAGCCGGTCGTGGTGGGTCGCCACCGCGGTCGGGGGCGCGGTGGTGCTCCGCACGGTGCTGCTGCTGGCGGTGCTGTCGCTGCACGGGCCGGGCGGCTACTGGTTCGCGTTCTGGACCGAGCCGGGCCGCCGGTCGGCCTACGTCGTCGCGTCGTTCGTGCTGTTCGGCTGGGTGCTGGCCGCGCTGGTGTGGTCGCTGGCGGGACGGGTCGGTGGTCGCCGCGCGGTGGCGTGTGCGACCGGGGTGGCCGGAGCGACCCTGCTCGGTGTGGGTGCGCTGACCGCGGTGATCGGGCTGGAGACCGCCCTCACCCACTGGAACGACCAGCTGGCGCTGCTGCCCTGGGGGATGGCGCGGATCCTGGGGATCACCACGTTCCTCGGGATCCCGGAGTCGCTGCCGACGTACCTGCTCGGGGCGGGTTCGGTGCTGCTCGTCGTCGCGCTGGCGGTGGGGCTGCCGCGGCGCCGCTCGGGCGTTGCGCCGACCTGATCGACGGAGGTGGTGGGTCGGGGCGACAGGACTCGAACCTGCGGTCTCCTGCTCCCAAAGCAGGCGCGCTAGCCACTACGCTACGCCCCGCGAAATGGCCCGGCCGGCCGCGTGATGCGACCGGCCAGGAACCAGTTCCGAGGGGATGACGGGAATCGAACCCGCGTAGTCAGTTTGGAAGACTGGAGCTCTACCATTGAGCTACATCCCCGTGCTGTGACAGCGCGCTCATGCTGCCACATCCGGTGCCGGTGCTCACAACCGGCCCGCCGCGGAACGGCTCAGAACCGATGCACCAGGACCAGGGTCCGGTCGTCGTCGTGCGCGCCGACTCCGGTGACCAGACGTTCGGCCGCACCGACCAGGTCGCGCCGCATCTCGGTCCACGCGTGATCGGCGAGCAGATCGATGCCGACGTCGATGTCGTGCGTCTCCTCCTCGATCACTCCGTCGGTGTAGAGCAGCAGGGTCTCCCCCTCGGCCAGCACCCCCGAGCCCTCGTGGAAGGCGGCGTCGGGCAGGAGCCCGAGGAAGACGCCGTACGACGTCAGTCGGTCCCACCCGCCACCGCGGCGCAGCAGCGCCGGCGGGTGACCGGCGGTGCGGACCTCGAACTCCCCGGTCGCGAGGTCGATGGCCAGGTGGATCGCGGTGGCGAAGCCCTCGTCCCAGCCCTGCCGGACCAGGTAGGTGTTCGCGGCCGGGAGGAACTCGGCCGGCGGCACGGCGCCGAGCAGACCGCCGAAGGCACCGCACAGCAGCAACGCCCGGGTGCCGGCCGCCTCGCCCTTGCCGGAGACGTCGACGACGACGACCTCGACCAGGTCGTCGCGACGCGACGTGACGATGAAGTCCCCGGCGAACAGGGTGCCGCCCGCGGACTCCAGCGCGGTCTCGACCACCCAGCCCTCGGGCAGGTCGGGCACGGTCGCCTGGCGGAGCAGCCGGTCGCGCAGGTCGACGAACATCTCCTCCCCCTGCACCCCGGCGACGCCGAGCCGGGAGCGGCGGAAGGCGGTCAGCAGGATGATGAACCCGATCGCGAAGACGCACGCCGTCGCGGTGGCCGTGACCGCGGTGGGATCGGGGCGTTGCGAGATCCCGATCAGGGCCAGCGCCATCACGGCGACCACGAACCAGGACAGCCGTCGGGGGCTCAGCACCAGGCTGCCGATCACCAGCGGGATCAGGATCAGGTTGATCGAGGCCCAGTGCGACTGGGTGATCACCAGGAAGCAGGCGAGCGCCGCGAGCGCGAGCAGCTCGACGAGGAGGACGCGCTCCCGCGTCGCCGCACGGCGCCAACGCACCTGCATCGCCCCTCCGTCTCCACCGCTCAGCGAGCGGTGGCCCTCCCACCGCTGGTCCGGGAACGGTACGGCCTCTGGCAGCCCGGGCACCAGAAAAGGTTGCGACCCTCCATTTCTTGGGTACGCACGGACCGGGTGCAGATCAGGCACGGCTGCCCGGTCCGCCGGTAGACGTAGACCTCTCCCCCGTGGTCGTCCACGCGGGGATCGCGCCCCATCGCCTCGGGGGTGTGCTCGTCCCGAACGGTGTCGATCCGGTTGTGCGCGACCCCGTACCGCATCAGCACCACGAGGTCGTGCCACATCGCGTCCCACTGGGACCGGCGCAGGCTGCGTCCGGGACGCTGCGGGTCGAGCCGGTGCCGGAACAGCAGCTCGGCGCGGTAGACGTTGCCGACGCCCGCGAGGACGGACTGATCCATCAGCAGGCTGGCCAGGGAACGATCGCTGCTGCTGATCCGCGCCCAGGCTCGGTCAGGGTCGGCGTCCTCGCGCAGCGGGTCGGGGCCGAGGCGGGCCTCGCACGCGGCGACCTCCGCCGGGGTCCACAGGTCGCAGGCGGTCGCGCCGCGCAGGTCGGCGACGGTGTCGCGCCCGATCAGGCGCAGCCGCACCTGCCCGACCGGAGGCTCCGGCTGGTCGACGTACGAGGTGAGCGCGAGCTTGCCGTAGAGCCCGAGGTGGATGTGGATCGCCAGCTCGGACTCGAAGGCCAGGAACAGGTGCTTGCCCCAGGCCGACGTCGCCATCAGGCGGGTGCCATCGACCCGGGCCGCGCCGTCGGCGAAGCGGCCCTGCGGCGACCCGGCTCGCAGGACCTGGCCGACGAACGCCGCCTCCAGGTCGAGCGCGAGCCGGTGGAGGGTGTGCCCCTCAGGCACGGTCCCGGACTAGTCCTGCTCGGCGGAGCTGAGAAATCAATCCTGGTCCTCGGCCGGGCCGAGGCCCTGGGCCGACTCCGGGAGCGCCGGCCGCACGCCGGTGGTGTCGTAGACGTCGAGCTGGCCGATCCGGCGGACGTGGCGCTCGTCGTCGCTGAACGGCTCGGCGAGGAAGATCTCGACGAAGCGGGTCATGTCCTCGAGCGGGTGCATCCGGCCGCCGACGGCGACGACCTGGGCGTTGTTGTGGTCGCGGGCGAGCTTCGCGGTCTCGTCGCTCCAGGCCAGCGCGGCACGGATGCCCTTCACCTTGTTGGCGGCCATCTGCTCGCCGTTGCCCGAGCCACCGATCACGACACCGAGCGAGTCCAGGCCGGCCTCGCGGTCGCGGGCGACACCCTCGGCGGCGCGGATGCAGAAGACCGGGTAGTCGTCGAGCGCGTCGTAGACGAACGGACCGTGGTCGACGACGTCGTAGCCGAGCTCGGTGAGACGCTCGGTGAGGTGGGCCTTGAGGTCGAGTCCGGCGTGGTCGCAGCCGAGGTGAACGCGCATGCGGCGATTGTCTCAGTTGTCGCCGAGCCGCCGGAAACCGGTCACGACCAGGTGCTCCTGCGGCTCCGGTCCGGGCTTCCCGCAGCTCGGGTACGGCGTCGGGTCGACGCTCACGCTCACCTCGACCCGGTAGTCGCCGCCCGGTCCGGTCAGGTCGACGGTGCTGGCGGTGACGGTCGTCGGCTGCCAGTCCACGAAGCCGTCGTACCCGGTGACGGCCTGGGCGTGCGCGAGCGCCGCCTGGACGATCGGGGCGTGCCCGATCTGCCCGCGCAGCCTCCCGGGCAGGGTGCGTCCGGCGTCGGTCGCGCCGACCAGGTCGGCGAGGTCGGCGTCGAGCACCCGGCCGTAGAGCGCCGCCCCGGGGGCGGTGCCGGGGACGGCGAGGACGATCGGTGCGAACCGGTGGCCGCCGGTGTGGCTGCAGCCCCACACCCGTCCGGGTCGGAGGGCGTCGAGGGCGGCCTCGACCCGACGGCCGAAGACGGCACAGCACTCGTCCCGCTTGGCGTGCGTGCAGACCAGGTAGAACGGCTCCCGATCGGGCGTGCCGGTGCTGCCGTCGAGGGCGAGGTCGAGCAGCTCGTCGTCAGCGCTGAACTCGCCCCAGAACGTCTGCTCGGAGCCGGGCGGGCGCACCGCCCAGCGGCGCGGCTGCCCCGGATCGGTGCGTCCCGGTCGGCGGATCGCGAAGACCTTGAGGCCTGCCTCCCCCGCCCGGTCCTGGAGCGCGGCGGCCACGTCGGCGGCGAAGTCGGAGTCGTCGAGTCCGCCCCGACCCCAGGCACCCGGCTGCTCGATCAGCAGGAGTCCGCCGCGGGTGAAGGCGGTGCCGGCCATCGACTCCTCCCGGGCCGAGGACAGCACCGAGCAGCGCAGGTCGGTCTCGGTCACAGCACGGAGTCCAGGAAGGACGCCGTGTAGGCCTTCATCAGGGCGGCGGTCGGCTCGAGGACCTGACGCCAGACGCCGTGCTCGGCGCCGAGGAACCGGGAGCCGGCCACGGTGACGCCGAGGCCGCCGAGGAGCTCGACCAGGTGCTCGCCCTCGTCGCGGGCGATGTCCCGCTCGGCGGTGAGCACGAGAGTCGGGGGCAGCTCGGCGAGGCCTTCGTGGTCGAGCATCGGTGCCACGTCCGGCAGCTCGCGCTGCACCGGGTGGGTCAGGTACTGCGACCAGTACCACTGCGCCTCGTCGCGGTCCCAGCCCCAGTCGGTGACGTCGTAGGAGTCGAAGCCGCTGGCCGGGTCCAGGAACGGGTAGATCAGCACGAGGGCGGAGACCAGGCCGGGGTTGCGGAGCGCTCCGACCAGGGCGAGGTTGCCGCCGGCGCTGTCGCCGTGGGCGATCACCGTCCGGGTCTGGCTGGCCGCCCAGGCGAGCGCGTGGTCAGCATCCTCGATGGCCGCCGGGTAGGGGTGCTCGGGAGCGAGCCGGTACTCCACCGAGAGGACCGAGCGTCCGGTGCGGTTGGCGAGCTGCCGCGCCGCCGGGTCGTGCACCTCGACGTCGTTGAAGACGAACCCGCCGCCGTGGAAGTGGACGATCAGACCGCGCGCGTACGGCGTCCGGTCATCCATCCCTGCCGGGATGTAGAGCCGAGCCTGGACGCCCGAGGCGTCCAGGTCCTCGACCCAGGCGACCTCCTCGCGCGGCAGCTCCGCCGCCTCGATCCGGGTCGCTTCGCGGTCGACGAGGGTCTGCGCGTAGTCCTCGGGATCGACGTGCGAGGGGTGCTCCATCCCGGATCCGCTCAGAAGAGCTCGGCCAGGCGGGGCCCGAGCTCACGCATCGCGACGCCACGGTGCGAGATCGCGTCCTTCTCCTCGACGCTGAGCTGGGCCGAGGTGCGCCCGTCCGGGGTCGCGTCGGCGACGAAGAGCGGGTCGTAGCCGAAGCCGCCGCTGCCGCGGCCCTCGCGCAGCACGTGGCCGGGCATGCGCCCCTCGACGACGAGCTCGCCGCCGGCGTGGACGACGGCGATGGAGCAGATGAAGTAGGCGCCACGGCGCTCGTCGGGGACGTCCTTCAGCTGGTCGAGCAGCAGCAGGTTGTTGCGCTCGTCGGGCAGCAGGTACTGGCCGCGGGGCTTGCCGCTCCAGCGGGCCGAGAGCACACCGGGCATGCCGTTGAGCGCGTCCACGCAGAGTCCCGAGTCGTCGGCGACCGAGGGCAGCCCGGTGGCGGCGAAGCCGGCGCGGGCCTTGATCAGCGCGTTGCCCTCGAAGGTGGGGGCGTCCTCGACCGGCTCCTCGTAGAACTGCTCCGGCGTGAGGTCGTCGAGGCCCACGACCTCGACCCCGGGGACGAGCGGAGCGAGGATCCGCTCCATCTCCTCGATCTTCTTGGGGTTGCGCGAGGCGACGAAGATCTTGCTCATCGGGCGAGCGCCTCGGCCTGGAGGCGGGTGAGGTCGGCGCAGCCCTTCTCGCCGAGGGCGAGGAGGGAGTCGAGCTCGGCGCGGTCGAAGGCGACACCCTCGGCGGTGCCCTGGACCTCGATGAACTTGCCGTCGCCGGTCATCACGATGTTCATGTCGGTCTCGGCGCGGGAGTCCTCCTCGTACGGCAGGTCGAGGCGGGGCTGGCCGTCGATGATGCCGACGGAGACGGCGGCCAGCGAGCCGGTCAGCGCGTTCTCGACGCCGAGCTTCTTCACGGCGTCGGCCAGCGCGACGTAGGCGCCGGTGATCGAGGCGGTCCGGGTGCCACCGTCGGCCTGGAGGACGTCGCAGTCGATGTTGATCGTGTTCTCGCCGAGCTTCTCGTAGTCGATCACGGCACGCAGCGAGCGGCCGATCAGGCGGGAGATCTCGTGCGTGCGGCCGCCGACGCGGCCCTTCATGGACTCACGGTCGGAGCGCTCGTGGGTGGAGCCGGGCAGCATCGAGTACTCGGCGGTCACCCAGCCGAGCCCGGAGCCCTTGCGCCACCGCGGGACGCCCTCGGAGGCGGAGGCGACGCACAGCACCCGGGTCTTCCCGAACTCGATCAGCACCGAGCCGGCCGGGTGGTCGAGCCAGTTGCGGGTGATCGTGATCGGACGGAGCTCGTCGTTGGCACGGCCATCGGCACGCAGGCTGGCGGAGGAAAGCGTCATGCCCCGACCCTATCGAGCCGGGGCATGACACTCACAGGTGCGTCGACGGTCTTACTTGACCTCGGCCCGCAGGATGCGGCGCAGGCCGATCGCCAGCGGGATGCCCACCCAGATCAGGGCGGTGACCGCGAAGTGCGCCCACTCCTCACCGGTCATGGTGGACAGCTCGTAGAGCTCGCCCTGCGCCGACTGGAAGTTGATCCAGGGCTCGAGGTCCTTGAACCAGTCCATGGTCGCCGCGCCGAGGGCCATCAGGCCCGGGAGCACGAACGAGTAGGCGAAGTAGACGACGATCGCGGCCGCGGTGTTGAGCAGCAGTGCGGCGAAGGCGAAGCCGACGAACATCGCCAACGACTGCGCGATCGTGAACCCGATCATGCCGTTGGTGAAGTCCTGGTTCCACCAGACGCCGTCCCCGCCGCTGGCGATGTAGATCGCGTTGCAGATCGCGCCGACGACGATCGCGAAGACGACCGTGGCGAGCGTCAGGATGACGCCGACGAGCAGCTTCGCCAGGATGATCCGGCTGCGCCGCGACTCCAGCGTGAAGCTCACCATCGCGGTGCGCTGGGTCCACTCGGTGGTGACCAGCATGATGCCGAGCACCGGGAGCAGGAGCGAGGTGACGACGGCCGCGATCGCGGTGAACGTCCCCCACTCCACGTCCGTGGTGTCCTGGGTGATGAAGACGATCAGCGAGATCACCTCGGCGGCGATCACCAGCAGACCCATGACGGCGATCAGCCAGAACCCGGCACGGGTGTCGTGCGACTTGCGGAACTCGACGGCGAGCAGGCGGCCGAACGGGATCGGCTCGGCCGGCGGCAGCGTGGACTTCGCCAGGGGGGCGGCGGTGCTCATGCGGGGTTCCCTTCGCGCTGGGTGTCAGCGGTGAGTTCGAGGAAGAGGTCCTCCAGCCCGGCGCCGCCGGTGCGGAGGTCGGTCAGGATGACGCCGGCACCGAGCGCCGTACGACCGACGGCTTCGGTGGCGGCCTGCACGCGCAGACCGGACCCGGCGGGGTCGTTCTTGATCCCGGCAGCGGTCAGGGCCGCGGCCAGCGCCGGGTTGTCCAGCGAGGTCACCAGCGTCTCGGCCGGTCCGGCCTGGGAGAGCAGCGTCTCGCGGTCACCCTGGGCGACGATCTTGCCGCGACCGATCAGGATCATCTCGTCGGCGACCTGCTCGACCTCGTGCAGCAGGTGCGAGGAGAGCAGCACCGTGCCGCCGCGGTCGGAGTACTCCTTGAGCAGGCCACGCATCCAGCGGATGCCAGCCGGGTCGAGACCGTTGGCGGGCTCGTCGAGGATGAGGACCTCGGGGTCGCCGAGCAACGCGTGTGCGATGCCGAGGCGCTGCTTCATCCCGAGGGAGTAGTTCCGGATCCGGCGCTTGGCCTCGTCGTTGGTGAGCGAGACCTTCTCCAGCATCTCGTCGACCCGGCCGGCCGGCAGTCCCATCATCTGCGCGCCGAGGGTGAGCACCTCACGACCGGTGCGGCCGCCGTGCTGCGCCGAGGCGTCGAGCAGGACGCCGACGTGGCGGCCGGGGTTGGGCAGGTCGTGGTAGGAGCGGCCCTGAATGGTCACGTGCCCCTTGGTCGGCGACGTGAGGCCGACCATGATGCGCATCGTGGTCGACTTGCCGGCACCGTTCGGGCCGAGGAAGCCGGTCACCCGGCCGGGCTCGCAGCGGAAGCTGACGTCGTCGACGGCCGTGAAGCCGCCGTACGTCCTGGTCACACCGTGGACTTCGATCATGCCCCCACCTTCTCAGGTGGGCGGATGGGGCGGCATCAGGTGAAGCCCCGACACGCCCCTGGGTCTTCTCAGGGTGCGGTCGTGGCACGATCCTGGATCGTGAGCACTCCGCGAGACGTCGGTGGGAGCGGCGAACTCCGCACCGTGGTGGCCGGGGCGCTGCCGGAGCTCGACCAGCGGTTGACCGACGAGCTGCGCCGGTTCAACACCGCGGCCACCGCGGGCATCGCACCGGCGCGGGAGCTGACCGTTCAGGTCCTCGATGAGGAGGGCGCGTTGCTGGCTGGCCTGAGCGGCTGGACCTGGGGCGTGGCGGCCGGGATCGCGATGACCTGGGTGCGCGAGGACGCTCGCGGCGCCGGACTCGGCGCGACCTTGCTGGCGAGCTTCGAGACCGAGGCGCGGACCCGGGGCTGCACGAACGTGTTCGTCACCTCGTTCACCTTCCAGGCGCCCGGCTTCTACGAGCGTCACGGCTACCGCGAGATCCTCCGCTGGGAAGGAGTGCCGACCCCTGGGTCGGCCGACGTGCACTTGCACAAGGACCTCTGAACGGTTTCAGAGGGTGTACGTCGCCCCGGCGACGGCCAGCTCGATCGGCCCGTCGAAGGCACCGACGGTCTCGGCCAGGATCTCCGCGCTGCTGTGCCAGTCAGGGATGTGGGTCAGGACGAGCCGACCGACCTCGGCCTTGGCGGCGTGCTGGGCTGCCTCGAGGCCGGTCAGGTGCAGCGCCGGCGGGTTGTCGTCGACCTCACGGAAGCTCGCCTCGCAGAGGAAGACCTCGGCACCGCGCGCGGCCTCGACCAGCGCCTCGGTCGGACCGGTGTCGCCGGAGTAGGTCAGGACGTGGCCGTCGACCTCGACCCGGAGCGCGAAGGCGGGCACCGGGTGCTCGACCGCGAACGGGGTGACGGTGAACGGGCCGACCACGACCGGCTCGCGGTCACGGTGCTTCTTGAACTTGAACTCCTCGCGCATCCCCACCTCACGCGGCAGGTCGTAGGCACGGGCCAGACGCCGACCGGTCCCCCGCGGTCCCCACACGGGGATCCGCGGCTGCTGCCCGGTCGGGTGGTACTTCCGCAGCACGTAGTACGACGTCATGTCGAGGCAGTGGTCGGCGTGCAGGTGGGAGAGGAAGACGGCATCGATCCCGAGCGGGTCGGCGTAGGTGTGCAGCGCGCCGAGGGCGCCGTTGCCGAGGTCGAGCAGGATCCGCCAGGTGCGGCCCTCGTGGTCGGCCTCGAGCAGGTAGGAGCTCGCCGGCGACTCCGGCCCCGGGTAGGACCCGGCACAGCCCACGATGGTCAGCTTCAGCTGCCCTCCGCTCACACCAAACCCCCTACGAACTGCGAGGCGGCGACCATCTCTGGTCCGAGGAACCGCCGACCGATGCTTTCGAACTCGTCCGGAGTACCCGTGGTGAGGAACCGGTACGTCGGCTCGCCACCCTGCCGCATCAGTCCGGTCTGCGCCAACATCTTGTAGACATCCTTGGCGCATTCCTCCGCGCTGGAGACGAGGGTCACGTCGTCGCCCATCAGCGACGAGATCACGCCGGTCAGCAGCGGGTAGTGGGTGCAACCCAGCACCAGGGTGTCGACCTGGGCCCGGATCAGCGGGTCGAGGTACTCGTGGGCGGCGTTGAAGAGATCGTCGCCGGAGGTGACCCCGGCCTCGACGAACTCCACGAACCGGGGGCACGCCTGCGTGGTCAGCTCGATCTGGGGGGCGGCGGCGAACGCGTCGTCGTAGGCCAGCGAGTCGACCGTGGCTCGGGTTCCGATGACCCCGATCCGGCCCGTGCGGGTCGCCCGGACGGCACGGCGCGTGGCCGGCAGGATCACCTCGACGACCGGCACCTCGTAGCGCTCGCGCGCATCGCGCAGCATCGCGGCACTGGCGGAGTTGCAGGCGATCACGAGCGCCTTGACGCCACTGTCGACCAGGAAGTCGAGGCACTCGAGCGCGTACTCCCGCACCTCGGCGATCGGCTTGGGCCCGTACGGCGCCCGCGCGGTGTCGCCGACGTAGGTGATCGACTCGTGGGGCAGCTGGTCGATGACGCTGCGCGCGACCGTCAGACCACCGAATCCCGAATCGAAGATCCCGATCGGTGCGTCCACGTCAGCCACGGAGCCAGTGTAGGGCGACGGTCGAGTCAGACCGTCATGCCCACAGTTGACCTTCGAGGGCATCTTCCGCGTCGTCGATGGTGCCCTCGTAGGCGCCGGTGGAGAGGTACTTCCAGCCGCCGTCGGCGACGACGAAGGCGATGTCGGCCGACTCCTCGGCGGCGAACGCCTTGGCCGCCTGACCGAGCGCGGCGTGCACGATCGCGCCGGTGGAGATGCCGGCGAAGATGCCTTCCATCTCCAGCAGCTCGCGGACCCGCCGGACGGCGTCACGCGGACCCACCGAGAACCGGGTGTCGATCAGCGAGGCGTCGTACAGCTCGGGGACGAAGCCCTCGTCGAGGTTGCGCAGCCCGTAGACGAGCTCGCCGTAACGGGGTTCGGCGGCGACGATCCGGACCTCGGGCTTGGCCCGGCGGAAGAACCGGGAGACCCCCATCAGGGTGCCGGTGGTGCCGAGGCCGGCGACGAAGTGCGTGATCGAGGGCAGGTCGGCGAGCAGCTCGGGCCCGGTGCCCTCCTCGTGCGCCAGCGCGTTGGCGGGGTTCCCGTACTGGTAGAGCATCACCCAGTCGGGGTGCTCGGCGGCGAGCCGCTTGGCGACCCGGACCGCCTCGTTGGAGCCACCGGCGGCGGGCGAGGAAACGATCTCGGCGCCCCACATCCGCAGGATCTGGCGACGCTCCTCGGAGGTGTTCTCCGGCATCACGAAGACCGTGCGGTAGCCCTTGAGCTTGGCCGCCATCGCGATCGAGATGCCGGTGTTGCCCGACGTCGGCTCGAGGATCGTGCAGCCGGGACGGAGCGTGCCGTCCTTCTCCGCTTCCTCGACCATCTTGAGCGCCGGGCGGTCCTTGATCGAGCCGGTCGGGTTGCGGTCCTCCAGCTTGGCCCACAACCGGATCTCCGGTCGGCCAGGCACGTTGAACGCGCTGGCCAACCGCGGCAGCCCCACCAGTGGGGTGTTCCCCACCGAGGCGATGAGGCTGTCGTAGCGAGTCATGGACTCAGCGAGCTCCGCCCGCGACAGCCGGCAGCACGACCACGTTGTCGCCGTCCTTGAGCGGGGCCTCGAGGCCACCGAGGAAGCGGACGTCCTCGTCGTTGATGTAGACGTTCACGAAGCGACGCAGGTCGCCGTCCTGGAGGAGGCGCTCCTTGAGGCCGGGGTGGTTGGCCTCGAGGTCGTCGATCAGGGCAGCGAGGGAGGCACCCTCGGCGGAGACTGCCTTCTCGCCGCCGGTGTAGGTGCGCAGGATGGTGGGGATACGGACCTCGATGGCCATGATGCTCCTTCGGTTGCTGCTTCGGTTTGCTTCGGTCAGATGGTCTGGACGGTGACGTCTTCTTCGGTGACGACGCCGTCGACGATCCGATAAGAACGAAACTCCACGGGGCCCTCGTTATTCCCGTGCTCGCGTGTGCTGATCAGCACGTAGTGCGCGCCGGGCTCGCTGGCCAGGTTGATGTCGGTGACGCTCGGGTAGGCCTCGGTCGCCGTGTGGGAGTGGTAGATGATCACCGGCTCCTCGTCCTTGTCCCACATCTCCTTGTAGAGCTCGAGGAGCTCGGTGGAGTCGTACTCGTAGAACGTGGGACTGCCCGCGGCGTTGATCATCTCGACCACCCGGGTGGGGCGGTCGGCCCCTTCCGGCCCGAGGACCATGCCGCACGCCTCGTCGGGGTGGTCCCGCTTGGCGTGGGCGACGATCTGGTCGTACGTCGCCTGGTCCAGGGTGAGCATGCGCCCAGCCTAGGGGGTCAGGCGCCGCTCTCCGTCAACGGCTCAGGGCCTGGACGAGGGTCTCCTGCAGGTAGCCCACCCAGTCGTAGATGTCGTGCGCCTGGGCGGTCGGATCGGTGTCGGGCAGCGACGCCCAGTACTCCTCGTCCCCCTCCTCCACCCCGAGCCGGGTGGCCAGCGCGAGCCGGAGGTCGGTGAAGGAACGCATCCACGTCATCGCGGCGGCCTGGTCGAGCTCGACGTCGATCATCAGACCGTCCTCGGTGAGCTCGTCGGGCAGGCCGGCCTCCTCGAGGGTGTCGATCACCAGCCCGGCCGAGGCGGCCTTGCCGTCGCGCAGCCCCTGCTCGGTGAACCGACGGAAGTCCGAGGCCGCCTCGTCGTCGGCGAGGTACGCCGTCGGGAAGAGCCGGGCCAGCACCGGGTCCTCGGGCTCGGTGGTCGGACCGCTGAAGTCGAGCAACGCCTCGAACGGGTCGATCTCGACCTGGGCGGCGTGCTCGTTGCGCAGCAGCTCGACCAGCTGGCTGGCCAGCGAGCGCAGCAGGTCGGCCTCGAAGCCGCTGAAGGTCGCGAAGATGACACCGGAGCGCCGGTGCTTGGAGAAACCGCTCATCGTTCGGGTCGGTCCTGGATCACTCTTGCTTCTCCAACGTGGCCCAGAGGCCGTACTCGTGCAGCGCCTGGACGTCGCGCTCCATCTCCTCGCGACTGCCGACCGACACCGCGGACCGGCCGTCCTCGTGGACCTCGAGCATCAACCGCTGCGCCTTCTTCTTCGAGTAGCCGAAGTGCTGCTGGAACACGAAGGTGACGTAGGACATCAGGTTGACCGGGTCGTTCCACACGATCGTGACCCAGGGTGTCGCCGGCAGGGTGACCGAGTCGGTGCTCGGCTCGTCCAGCTCGACGGGGGATGGAGCGCTCACTCGTCAAGGATGTCACGGAGCACGGCGACGGCGGTGGCCAGTTCCGCCTCGGTGTGTCCGCTGGAGCGCAGTCGGTCGGTGATGGTGGCGGCGTAGCTCTCACGGAAGTCGTGGAGCTGGGTGCGGCCGGCGTCGGTCAGGGTGATCACGGACCCGCGGGCGTCGGTCGGGTGCGGCGAGCGGGTCGCCATCCCGGCGTCGACCAGGGCGGCGACGGCGGTCGACATGGTGGGCTGGGAGCACCCGTCCAGCCGGGACAGCTCGGTCACGCCGAGAGCCTGGTGCTCCTCGAGCAGCGAGAGCACCCGCGTGCCCGCCGGAGCGTCGTGCCGTCGGCGCAGCGACCGGACCAGCCGGGCGGAGTAGATCGCCAGGTCTGCGCTCAGCGCGAGCGAGTCCTGGGTGTGGTGGATCCCCATGCGCCGATCCTATCGAGCGTCGACTACGAGCTCTTCCGGGTCGCCCAGTCCCGCAGGGCGTTGATCCGGGCCCGGAGCTGCTCGGTGTTGGCCACCGCCGCAGCCGGTCCGCCGCACTCGCGCCGCAGGGCGGCGTGGGTGGCGCCGTGCGGCTGCCCGGTGCGGTGGTACCAGGACGCCACCAGGCCGTTGAGCTCACGGCGCAGGACGCCGAGCTGCTCGTGGGTGGCCATGTCGGTCAGCGCGTCGGCCGCTTCGGCGGCCTTCTGCGCCCGGTCCGCGGTCTGGGTGCGCTGCTTCTTGGCCCGGTCGGTCTGGCGCTGCTGGAGCAGCGCCTTCATCTGGTCGGGCTCCAGCAGGCCGGGGATGCCGAGGAAGTCCATCTCCTCGTCGGAGCCGACCTGGACCTCGCCGGCGTGGCCGAACTCGCCCCCGTCGAAGAGCACCCGGTCGAACCGGGCCTCCGAGCCGAGCGACTCGAACGTGCCCATCAGCTCGTCCGAGCCCGACTCCGAGGCGTTGGCCTGGGCGACGAGGGCGTCCTCCGGGGCGAACATGTCGCCGTCGGCGCTCTCCTTCCTGCCCAAGACGTGATCGCGGGCGATCTCCATCTCGTTGGCGAAGGTGAGCAGGTGCGGCACTGAGGGCAGGAAGACGCTCGCGGTCTCACCGCGGGTCCGGGCCCGGACGAACCGGCCGACGGCCTGGGTGAAGAAGAGCGGTGTGGAGATCGTGGTCGCGTAGACGCCGACGGTCAGCCGCGGGACGTCGACCCCCTCGGAGACCATCCGGACCGCGACCAGCCAGCGCGAGGTGTCGGCCGAGAACGCGGCGATCTTCTTCGAGGCCGCCTTCTCGTCGGAGAGCACCACCGTGGGTGATTCGCCGGTGATCTGCTTGAGCGTCTTGGCGTAGGCCCGGGCGGAGTCCTGGTCGGTGGCGATCACCAGTCCCCCGGCGTCGGGAACGTGCCGCCGCATCTCCGAGAGCCGGCGGTCGGCCGCCTCGAGGACCGCGGGGATCCAGGAGCCCTTGGGGTCGAGGGCGGTGCGCAGCGCGTGCGCGTGCATGTCCTTGGTCAGCGGCTCGCCCAGCTGGGCGGCGATCTCGTCACCGGCGCTGGTGCGCCAGGTCATCTGGCCGGAGTAGGCCATGAACAGCACCGGCCGGACGACGTGGTCGCGCAACGCGTCGGCGTAGCCGTAGATGTAGTCGGCCGCCGAGCGCGGGATCCCGTCGGGGCCCGGCTCGTAGGAGACGAACGGGATCGGGTTTACGTCGGACCGGAACGGCGTACCGGTCAGCGCCAGACGACGGGCCGCGGGCTCGAACGCCTCGCGGACACCGTCACCCCACGACAGCGCGTCACCGGCGTGGTGGATCTCGTCGAGGATGACCAGCGTCTTGGACCGCTCGGTGCGGATCCGCAGGGCGAGCGGGTTCACCGCGACGCCGGCGTACGTCACCGCGATGCCGAGGTAGTCGGCCGAGGTCTTGCCCTGACCCGCGGAGTAGGTCGGGTCGATCGGGATGCCGGCGCGCTCAGCCGCGGCCGCCCACTGCACCTTGAGGTGCTCGGTCGGTGCGACGACGATGATCCGGTCGATCATCCGGCGGCCGAGCAGCTCGGCGGCGACCGTCAGCGCGAACGTCGTCTTGCCGGCGCCCGGCGTGGCAACCGCGAGGAAGTCGCGGGGCAGCTCGGTGAAGTACTTCGTCATCGCGGCCTGCTGCCAGGCACGCAAGGACGTGGCGGTCCCCCAGGCGGCCCGGTCGGGCCAAGCGGGAGGGAGCGCCGCGGAGTGCGGCTCGATCACGCGGCGGTCACTTGCCGTTGCCGCTGTCGTCGCTCATCGACTCCCAGATCTCCTTGCAGTCCGGGCACACCGGGAACTTCGTCCCGTCCCGGCTCGGCACCCAGACCTTGCCGCACAGCGCGACCACCGGAGTGCCCATCACCATGGCCTCGGTCAGCTCGTCCTTGGGGACGTAGTGGGAGAAGCGATCGTGGTCGCCCTCCTCGGTCGGGACGGTCTCCTCGGACTCCTTGACCCGCTCATCGAGTGCTGTTCCGCCGGCACTGTCCGAGCGACTTCCGAAACCGAGGATGCCCATGTCCCCAGCCTAGGCCACGTCCCGGGATGAAGCCGGTTTCAGGCCGCGAGTGCCGCCTTGATTCGCTGGAGAAGGGTGCGCGGCGACTCCGGCTCGGGCAACGTCGCGCCGGCGACGTACGTCGTCCGGGCCCGCTCCGCGATCCGGGCTCCGATCGCGACGGCCGCCGCGTCGGAGACGGCGGCGTTGCCGGAGGTGACTGCGAGCAGGACCTGCTCCTTGGCCGTCGACTTCGCGATCGCCACGGCCATCGCCTCGTCGACGGGGAGCAGGGCGTACCGGTCGAGGATCACCCGGACGCCCGGGTTCTCGTCGGCGGCCTGGTGCCAGGCCCGGACGACGGCCGCCTCCAGGTCGAGGGGCTGGTCGTCGTAGGCGTGCTCGATCCGGCCGGCGAGCCGGGTGTGCCAGCGCAGCTGGAGCGCGCAGAGGAGGTCGAGCTCGTCGGCGAAGACCTGGTCGACGCCGTCGACGTCGAGCGGGAGGAGACCGTCCTGGCGACGGTCGGCCTCGTCGATGACGGCGCGGAGGATCGCTCCGCGTGAGGGCCGCTGGATGGTGCGGGTCCGAGTCATGGTGGCTCCTGGGAAGAGGATTCACATACTGTGGGTACGTACCGAGAGTACGGCTGCGCAGGACCCCCGCCCAACTACGCCTCGCGTGATCCCGCACACGCAGGCAGCGGCCTGGATCACACCGGGATCCCTAGACTCCTGCTGTGGTGAAGTCGGTGAGCAAACTCGTCCCCAAGGTGCCGGGCCTGCCTACGGTCTCCGGGGTCTCGCGGCGGCAGCAGTTCTCCGCCTCCACCCGACGGACCCTGCTCGAGGTGGCGCAGCGGCTCTTCACCGAGCAGGGCTACGCCAGCACCTCGCTCGACGCGATCGTCGCCGGCGCCGACGTCACCAAGGGCGCGCTCTACCACCACTTCTCGGGCAAGCAGGCGCTCTTCGAGGCGGTCTTCACCTCCGTCGAGGCCGCCGGCACGAGCGCGATCGCGGCGGCGATGAAGGACCACCACGACCCGTGGACGAAGTCCTCCGCCGGGCTGGCGACCTTCCTCGAGGTGGTCCGCGACCCCTCCTACCGCCGGATCGTGGTCCAGGAGGGACCGGCCGTGCTGGGCTACGAGCGGTTCCGCGAGCACGAGGAGCGGTCCTCCTACGCCGTGGTCGAGGACCTCGTCAGCGGGGTGCTCGACAGCGTCGGGCTCACCGAGGACCACGAGATGGTGGCCACCTTCGCCCAGATCTTCTTCGGCGGGCTGCAGTCGGCCGGCGAATCGGTCGCCGCGGCGTCCGACCCCGAGGCCGCGGCCGCCCGGGTCGAGGCGGCGCTGGGCATCGTGCTCGGCGCGATGAAGTCGCTCTCCGAGCGCGCCGACTAGAAGCCCTCGTCGTCGACTACGGCGCCATCACCAACGGCGGGCCGTCGTTGGGCACCAGCTCGATCCAGGTGTGCCCGGCGGGCACGGTCAACGGACCGGCCGCGGTCGCGAGCTGGAGCGGCGCGTCGTCGGCGGACTTGGTCCAGGTCCCCCGGACCACCTGGCCGGCGTGGAAGAGCAGCGCCTTGCCGGTGCCGACGAACTTCGTCTCCGGGACCGGGTTACCGGCGGGATCCGTGTAGCCGGCGTCGCCGACCTTGACCCGCAGCACCAGGACCGAGTCCGGGGTGAGCTGGTCACCCTTCTTGGCGTTGGAGTTGGTGTTGACGTAGTGGGTGCCGTCGAAGCTCCACTTGGTCGTGTGGCTCCAGGAGAACGGCACCTCGAGCTTGGTCACCGGCTCCACGCCGACGTACTCCGCCTCGGTGCCCCAGTCCAGGTAGTCCGGCACCGTCTCCGGGTCGCGGGTGGCGAGGGTGGCGGTCTTCTGCAGGTGGGTGAAGAGGTTGTACGGCGCGTGCCGACTGTTGTCGCGGAACATGCCCTTGGAGCCCTCGGCGTAGAAGTCGATCCCCGCCTTCTTGATCCGCTTGATCGTGACCTCGGCAGCCCCCGAGGTGACGATGTCGGCGTCGACCGGGGTCACGATCCCGATGTCGCTCGCGCGCATCGAGCGGACCGGCCCGACCGTCTTGGGCAGCTGCGTGTAGAAGAACGCGGCCAGGCGGGTGATCCCGCCCTCGACCAGCTCTTCGACGACCATGTCGGCCCCGCTGAGGCCGAGCTGG
Organism: Nocardioides sp. JCM 18999; assembly: GCF_055391175.1. Taxonomy (NCBI): domain Bacteria; kingdom Bacillati; phylum Actinomycetota; class Actinomycetes; order Propionibacteriales; family Nocardioidaceae; genus Nocardioides; species Nocardioides sp. JCM 18999. The sequence goes on along the minus strand of NZ_AP043887.1, from coordinate 610,685 downwards.
GGCGAGCTCGCCTCGGTGTTGTCCACCTTGACCACCAGCGGCGGACGGTCGAGCTTGGTGGTGGTGCCCTCCGGTGCCTGCAGGCCCGTCAGCGGCCAGAACTCGGGGACCGGCGCGGCGGAGGTCTCCTCACCCGAGGGGCTCTTGCCCCCGTCGCTCCCCCCGCACCCGGTGAGCAGCACCGAGGCGATGAGGAGGGGCGCAGCGATGCGCACGCGGCGTGACGTGGTCAGGGAACGCAAGGACACGCCGTCCAGTCTGGCCGGTGGCTCCACTCAGTCGCAGACCGCCACGCCGCATTCGACCACCGGGGTCGGCGGATTGGTCGTCGGGACCACCCTCCGATGCCCGGCCGGGATCGCGTCGAAGTGTTGGGTGTCGCCCGTGCCATAGGTCCATCGGATGTGGTGCCGCGCCATGATCCGGACGACGATGTGCCGCTTGGAGCGCCACGCGACCCGGGCGTTGGAGCGGCTCTGCCACCAGCGGTTCGGGACGAGTCCCTGCGCCGAGCGGTAGGGGTTCTCCCAGGTGTTGAGGTCGAGCGAGCGACCGTAGGAGTGCGGCGACCGGACCCTCGGGTTCCCCACCACGCCCCGGCAGTTGAAACCGCTGGAGTTGCCGGCCGCCATCGACCGGTAGTCGTTGGCCCCGCCCAAGCGCTTGGACCAGCCGAACCGGTCCACCCGGACCAGGCTGCGCAGCGGCAGCTGGTGGCGGTACAGCTCGGCCAGGGCGCCGGCGAACTGCCCGGCGACGTCGACGTTGACGACCAGCTCGCCGCGCCGGCGGAAGCCGCGGTAGTCCCAGTAGTTCACCTGGACCAGGCGCAGGTTGCTCCGCCCGACGGGGCACCCGCTGTGCCAGCTCCGGCCGACCATCCGGCGCCAGGTCGCGTCCGGGATCGTGCTGATCACCGGGTTGGCGCCGGCGCCGACGGCGACCGGCTGGGCCGGGATCCGGATCCGCGGCTTCGGAGCGCGCTTCGGCAGCTTGACCGGCTTGCCCTGCGGCTTCGGCGGGCCGGGCGGAGGCGGCGTGGGGAGCAGCGCGACGGTGACGGTGGCCGAGACGCTGGGCTGGTGCGTCTCGTCGCCGGCGTACGTCGCCCGGAGGGTGTTGTCGGCCGCCGTCGCGCTCATCGTGAAGCTGAACGTCGCCCGCCCGTCGGGGCCGCTGGTGAGCAGCGCGAGCTGCTGCCAGACCCCGGCGACGCGGCGCTCCACGGTGACCGGGGCGCCGGCGACCGGGACGGCGGCGTCGTCGAGCAGGGTCACCGTCACCGTCGAGGCGGCCCCTGCCCTGGCCGCCGTCGCGACCAGTGTCGTCGTGGTCGCGACCGGGGTCTCGTCGTCGGCCAGGGCGGGCACCGTCCAGGCCAGCACGAGCGCGACCACGATGGACACCACCGACCTCATCCGCACCACGCGTTCGAACCTACCCGGCGGCACCTCGTGCCAAACATCGACATATCGAGGTGAGGGAATGACCACCTCCCCGCTATCGTTGTCCTGCTTGACAACTCAAAAGGGGCTGATCGGTTTCGACTTGGGACGTTAGTTCCAGGGGAAGCGGGTCGAGGAGCCAGCGTTATCTCGTTAACGATCGCTGGAAACCAATAACTGCCAACGCTAAGCGCAGTTCCTTCGCTCTCGCCGCCTGAGCGGTGATCGAAGCGTCCAACCGAGCATCCGTCTCCGTCTCGGACCTGGGCGTCATCCAGGAGACTTACCCTCCCTCTCTCGCTAGTGGGGTTCGAGGGGACAACTAGCTAGCTGAGCCTGTCGGCGACGTGTCTGTGTCGAACGCCGGGGCTGAGAAAACGACACCCACAGACTGCACCCGGAGAAGACCTGGATCGACGCTCGAGGACCGGGGTTCGATTCCCCGCAGCTCCACGTTCACCCCTGAAACGCCCTCCGAACTGCGCAATGCGCAGGTCGGAGGGCGTTTCGTCGTCGGTAGGTTCTGCGCATGACGAACGCTTCATCACCCGCACTCGTCGATGCCGACCCCGCGTCGTTCCTGGGCGGTGACGACATCGTCCAGACCGATCACCCCGACGTCGTCGCGCTCGCCCTGGAGCTGCGGGCGACGGCGTCGTCGCCGGAGGAGTTCACCCGAGCCGCCTTCGAGTGGGTGCGCGACGAGGTGGGGCACTCGTTCGACGTGCAGGACCCGCGCGTGACGCTGGCGGCCTCCGACGTCCTCGAGCAACGCGTCGGCCTCTGCTACGCCAAGTCCCACCTGCTCGCCGCCGTGCTGCGCTCCCAGGGTGTGCCGACCGCGCTCTGCTACCAGCTCCTGCACGACGAGAACACCGGCGGATCCGTGCTGCACGGTCTCGTCGCGGTGCACCTGGACGGCGGCTGGCACCGGCAGGACCCGCGCGGCAACAAGCTCGGGGTCGATGCCCAGTTCTCGCTGGGTGACGAGCAGCTGGCGTGGGTCGTCGATCCGACGCTCGGCGAACGCGACGACCCGATCCTGCACGTGGCGCCTGCCGCGTCCGTCGTCGAGGTGCTGGGTGCCGCTGACGACGTTCTCGCGCTGTACGCGCACGGGCTGCCGACGACCCTTCCGGAACCGCGCACGATGCCGCGGTGACGTGGGGTTGAGCCCTCTCACGTGACTCCGAGGAGATTTCGTCGTTTTTGAGGACGGAACGGCCCGAGTGGAGCCGCTAGGGTCGCGTCATCCATCCGTGCTCCCGGAGGTAGAACGTGCGTCGTACCGCCCTGCTGATTTGTTCGACGCTCGTGCTCGGCGGTGGCCTCGCCGGCACCCTCGGAGCCGTCGGAGGCGCGGCGCACGCCGACTACGCGACCGACTGCGCGAGCCCGGACCGCACGCTGACCGGGGGCCAGTCGTCCTCGTTCTCCGTCCAGCCCGGCGAGACGCTCCGGCTCACCGGGGGCACCTTCAGCGGTGGCATCGACTCCTTCCCCGCCGGATCGACGCTCTGCGTCGCCTCCAGCGCGACCCTGACGCCGGCCTACCTGAACAACGCGGCCGGAGCCCTGGTCGTCGCGGCCGGGGGCACCGTGAACCTGCCGTCGATCGCCGTGGCGACCGGGTTCTCGTTGCAGAACGAGGGCACGGTCCGGGCGTCCTCCCTCAACGTGAACGGCGCGGCGACCCTGCACAACGCCGCTGGAGCGACGCTGCGGATCGACGGTCAGTTCTCCCCGGCCGCCGGGACCTTCACCAACGACGGCACGATGCTGCTCGAGGGCGGGGCCAACCTCAACGGACCGGTCTCGGTGACCAACACCCGGGCGCTCCGGGTGACCGGCACCCTCACCCTCAACGGCGTCCTGGAGAACTCCGGGGTCGCGAGCATCTCCGGCGGGTTCACCGTCAACGGTTCGGGCCAGCTGCGCAACGACTGCGTGCTCGCGGTCGGCGGCACGCTGGCCAACAACGGACCGACGTCGGCGAACGACGGGGTCACGGGTGCCACCGGCGGCTTCACCAACAACGGCACCTGGGAGCAGTCCACGACGGGACTGCTGAGCGCGGCGTCGCTGAGCAACGACGGCACGGTGCGGGGCTTCGGCGGCTACCGGTTCGCCGGGGAGACCCGCACCCAGGGCTCCTTCACCGGGAGCGGCGCCAGCGACCCGATCGTCGTGGACGACCGCACTCCCCCGGCCGCCCCGCAGATCTTCGACACCCAGTCGGGCACCGTGTCCAACGTCGTCGCCGGGACCGTCTCCCCGCCGGAGCTCGACGGCGACGGGCTCCCCGGCTGCAGCGGATCGATCGATCCGGGCACCAGCGCGGACGTCGAGGCGACGAAGTCGGCACCGGAGCTCGTCATGGCCGGCGAGACGATCACCTTCACCGTCACGGTCACCAACCACGGCCCGGACCCGGCCGCCGGGGTGACGCTCACCGACGACCTGCCGGCCAATCTCCTGGCTCCGATCACGGCCAGCGACGGCGGCACCGTGTCGGCCGGCACCGTCACCTGGGACCTCGGGACACTCACGGCCGGGCAGACCCGCACCCTGACCGTGACGGGCACGGCCCCCGCCGACGGCACCCTGGTCAACACCGTCTCGGCGACCTCGACGACCGACGACGCCGACCTCACCAACAACGACGGCAGCGCCGCTCAGGCGAGGACGAACACGACCGTCGTCCCGTCGATCGATCCGCCCGGTCCGCCACCGGACGCACCGGACTACGAGCGCACCACCACGACCTGGAAGCCGGTCTTCGGGGAGATCCCGGGCGGTGATCCCGACCTGCGCTACTCCGTGACCACCCCGCCCGGGCACGGCACCCTGACCGCCGAGGCCGGCGGCGCGCTGGCCTACGTCCCCGACAACGACTTCACCGGGATCGACACCTTCGTCTACCAGGTCTGCGACGGCGGCATGCCGCGCCAGTGCGCGTCGGGAACCGTGACGATCAACGTGCTCCCGGACGCACGCCCCGACCGGGCGGCGACGCCCCAGGACACCCCGGTCCGGATCGCGGTGCTCCGCAACGACACCGCCGGGGCACCGATCACCACGACCTCGAACGGCCCGGACCACGGCACGGTCAGCATCGACGCGTCCGGTGTGATCACCTACACCCCGGACGCCGGGTACACCGGCGCCGACAGCTTCGACTACACGATCTGCTCACCGACCGAGCCGACGTTCTGCGACACCACGACGGCACGGCTCGCCGTGACCCCGGTCAACCATCCGCCCATACTGGCGCCGCTCCATCTGGTCACCGACGTCGACCTCCGGGTCGCCGGCCGGCTGGTCGGCAGCGACCCCGACGGCGACGCCCTGACCTACCGGATCTCCGGGACGGCGCGGCACGGCACCGCGACCAGCACCGCCGGCGGGGCCGTCCTCTACCGGCCCACCGGCGGGTACGCCGGCCACGACCTGGTCCCGGCGACGGTCTGCGACGACGGCGAGCCGCAGCTGTGCGACAGCGCCCTCATCACCCTGGCGGTCTACCCGGTCGCCGTCGACGACCGGGCGAGGGCGCAACCGAGCAGGCCCGTGTCGATCCGGGTGACCCGCAACGACCGTGGGACGCACCGCGCCCCGGTGGTCGTCGACCGACCGGGCTCCGGATCGGTCCGGGTCGTCGGCGAGCGGATCGTCTACACGCCGGAGGACGACTTCGTCGGGACCGACACCTTCACCTACCGGCTGTGCACCCCCGGCGCGGCACCGCTGTGCCGGACGGCGACCGTCACGGTCGTGGTCAGCGACGACGGTGCAGGCGGTGGTTCGGATGACTCCGGGAGCGTTGCGGGGAACGGGCTCGCCGCCACCGGTGGTCCCGACCGGTGGCTGGGGATCGCCGGGATCGGCCTGGTCGCGGCCGGTGCCGTCGTACTCCTGGCGCGGAGGCGCCGGCGCTCGACGGCGGGGTGAGGCGAGCGCTCAGTCGCGCATGCCCTTGAGCCGGCGTCCGACCTCGACCTCGACCTCGCGCTTGGCGGTGCGCTCGGCGATCGACTGGCGCTTGTCCCAGGACTTCTTGCCCTTGGCCAGCGCGATCTCGACCTTGGCGCGGCCGTCCTTGAAGTAGAGCGAGAGCGGCACGACCGTCATGCCCTTCTCCGAGACCTGACGCTCGATCTTGGCGATCTCGATCCGGTGCAGGAGCAGCTTGCGCTTGCGGCGCGCGGTGTGGTTGGTCCAGGTGCCCTGGGAGTACTCGGGGATGTGGACGGCGTGGAGCCACGCCTCTCCCCCGTCGAAGTCGACGAAGCCGTCGACCAGCGACGCCCTCCCCTGCCGCAGCGACTTCACCTCGGTGCCCGTGAGCACGAGGCCGGCCTCGAAGGTGTCCTCGATCAAGTAGTCGTGGCGCGCCTTCTTGTTCTGGGCGATCATCTTCTGCCCCTGTTCGCGTGCCATTCGCCTAGTATCGCGTACGTCGCCCGCTCGACCGAAACGTTTATCCCCACCGGCGGGTGACACGGATGGACCGAGACACGAGCCCGGGGAGGCGCGGATGCGAGGCGAGGACGTCAAGCGCGACCTGGACCGGATCGTGCTGGATCACCTCCCGGTGCTCGCCGCGTACCTCGATCGCGAGGAGCGCTACCGGTTCGCCAACGAGACCTATGCCGCGTTCTTCGGCCGCACGGTGCGCGACATCATCGGGGTGCACATCGCCGACCTGCTCGGGCCGGTGCTCTACGCCGACGTGGCAGCGGAGATCCAGGGCGCCCTGGCCGGGGTGACCCAGGACTTCGAGCGGGTCGTCAACCCGCCGGGCGGACCTCGTCAGGTCCGCGTCCACTACCGACCCGACCTCCACGACGGGGTCGTCCACGGGTTCGTGATCCAGGTCCACGACGTCACGGAGCAGCACCAGGCCGCGTTGGCCCTGGCCCGTGCCGAGGAACGCTTCCGGATCCTCTTCCAGGCCGCACCGACGGCCACCCTGGTGACCGGGGCGAGCGGCACGATCGCGATGGCCAACGCGGCCGCGGCCACGCTGTTCGGCTTCGGCATCGAGGAGCTGGTGGGGCGACGCGCCGGCGATCTCATCCACCCCGACGAGTTCGGGTCCGCGACGGAGATCCGCCGCTTCCTCTCCGCGGATCCGCACGCGACGTACTCGGGGGAACGACGGTACGTGCGGGTCGACGGCACCGTGTTCTGGGCCCAGGCCGACATCACGATGATCGACGGCCCGGACGACTCCGACGTGCCCTACCTGCTCGCCCAGCTCCAGGACATCGGCGCCCGCAAGCGCTACCAGGAGCAGCTGGAGTTCCTCGCCGACCACGACTCACTGACCGGCCTGCTGAACCGGCGTGGCTTCCACAGCGCCCTGGAGTCGCAGGCCCAGCAGAATCGGTTCGACGACAGTGAGGCGGTCGTGCTCGTCCTCGATCTCGACGGGTTCAAGACGGTCAACGACCTCGGCGGCCACGCCGCCGGGGACCGCCTGCTGATCGATGTCGCCGACGCCCTGCGCGAGACCCTCGGCCCCGACGGCGTCATCGCGCGCCTGGGCGGGGACGAGTTCGCGATGCTGCTGCCCGGCTCTCTCGCCGCGGTGATGAGCTCCGCGGGTGCCGCCGTCGTGTCGGCGGTCAACCGGACCGCCGCCCCGCGGCACGGCCAGCCGGTCCACGGCATCACCGCGTCCGCGGGGATCGCCGCGTTCAGCGGTGCGATGACCGGGGACCGGGCCCTGGTCGCCGCCGACCAGGCGATGTACCGGGCCAAGAACTCCGGCCGGAACCGGCTCAGCCTCTGACCCGTCCCTGCCCTGGACCTGAAGGGCTCAGAGCACCGACTGCGGGTTGATCGCGGTGCCGTCCTTGAGCACGGTGAAGTGCAGGTGGCAGGCGGTCGACCACCCCGTCGTCCCGGCGAGCGCGACGGTCTCGCCGCGCGCGACCACCTGGCCCTCGCGGACCTTGTACTTCGAGATGTGGTTGTAGATGGCCGTGTAGTTGTGGCCGTTGATGTTGCCGAGGTCGAGGAACAGCCGGTTCCCCCAGACGTCGGAGTAGGTGATGTCGCTGACCCGGCCCGAGTCGACCGCGACCAGGGCGCGCCCGCACGGAGCGTGGAAGTCGTCGCCGTCGTGCAGGCCCCAGTAGCCGTAGATCGGGTGCTTGCGCCAGCCGTAGGGCGAGGTGATGTAGCTGTTCGCGACCGGCATCTGGAACATGCCGTCGAGGTCGCCGACGTTGCGGTTGCGGTCGGTCTTGGAGGAGGCGAGGATCTTCAGCTTGATCCGCTCCTGCTCGGCCTTGAGCGCGCGGAGCACGACCAGGTCGTGCGCCTTCTGCCGCGCCGCGACCTTGCGGGCGGCACTGGCCTTGGCCCGGGCCGTCGCGGCGACGGTCACCGAGGCCGCGACGGTGTCGCGGGCGGCGACGGCCTGCTGCTCGAGGCCCTGGACCACGATCAGGTGGTCGGCCGCCTCCTGAGCCTGGACGGCGACCTGCTTGGTCGCCTCACGGACCTGGTGGGCGCGCACGGTCAGCATCACCTCGGCGGCGGTCAGCTCGTCGTAGGAGGCGGCCTGGTGCGACACCACGGTGTCGGTGAGCTCCTGCTGGCGGGCGAGGTCCTCCGGCGAGGAGGCCTGCATCAGGGCAGCCAGCGCGAGCAGGCGCGGATCGCCGCCCTGCGCCAGGCTGATCATCGTCGACTCGACCTTCTTCCGCTGCTCGGCCGCAGCGGCCTTCCCGGTGGCCAGGTCGGTCTTCGACTGGGCGAGCCGGACCCGGGCCGCCGCGAGCGCGGCCTGCATCTTGGCGTCGGCGATCCGAGCTGCGGTCAGGGCCGCTTCGGCCTTCGTCAGCGCGGCCCGTGCCGCGACCAGCTTCGTCTGGGCCGTGGTCAGCACCGCGGTCGCCTGGGTCAGCGTGGCGGTGGCGGCAGCGAGCTCGTTGCTGGACTCCTCGAGGTCGGAGCCCACGCCGCGGATCTGCTGCTTGACCGCCTTCTGCTTCTTCTTCAGCCGGTCACCGTGGTCGCTCGCGGAGGCCCACGGCAACGCCGCGGGGTCGAGCAGGGGGAATGCCATCGCGCCGACGGTCATCGCCACCACCGAGGTGGCGGCGATCCGGCGACGGGTGGCGCTGGGGAAGGAGCGCACCGTGTTGCCTTTGTCCGGGGAAGTGAACCCCTCGACCGTAGACGGGCCAGCTCCCCTGCCCGGGTATTTGGCCTGCCGTGTCGCCAGCCTGTGAAGAACTCAGACCTTGAGGTAGCGGCGGGTCAGCAGGACGGTCGGCAGCAGCGTGAGGAGCGGCCCGAGGATCGCCACCACCGCGAGCGCCACCCCGAACTCCGGCCACTCCACCCAGAGGATGAAGTTCAGCTTCTCCGAGAGCGACTTCTGCACCACCCAGTGCATGAAGGCGGCCATCGTCGCCCCCGTCAGGGCGACACCGATGAGCGCGGTGACCAGGGCCTCGAGCAGGAAGGGCAGCGCGATGTAGAGCGTCGAGGCGCCGACCAGTCGCATGATCGCGATCTCGCGGCGCCGGGCGAAGGCGGCAAGGCGGATCGTGTTCGCGACCAGCAGCAGCGCCGCGATCACCAGGAAGCCGGCGATCGCCAGGGCGGCGTACTTCATCGCGTCGATCGTGTTGAGGATCGGTCCGACGACGCCGCGGAGGTCCTGGACGTGCGAGACCCCGTCGAGCCCGACGACGGCCTCCTTGACCGAGTCGGCCTGGTGCGGATCCTTGAGCGTGACCCAGTAGGACTCGGCCATCATGTCGACCGTCGCGACCGCGTTCGGTCCCTCGAACCGCTCGGGGCCGTAGAGCTCCTTGAGCTTCTCGAAGGCCTGCTCGCGGGTCTCGAGGTAGTACGACGCCACGTTCGGGTGGTCGTCGAGGACCTTCGCGATGGCGTCCTTCTGCGGGTCGGTGGCCGGGCCGGTGCACGACGGGTTGTCGTCGTTGGTGCGGCAGAGGTAGATCGTGATCTGGAGGGCGCTGCCCCACTGGTCCGAGGACTTCGTCGCCTGCTGGTTGAGCATGACGCCGAAGCCGACCAGGGTGAGGGAGACGAACAGGGTCAGGATGACCGCGATGTGCATGGACAGGTTGCGGCGCAGCCCCTGGCCGAGCTCGGTGAAGACATAGCGAAGTTGCATGGTGGGAATCTCCTGATCGGCGGCTAGACGCCGTAGCTGCCCTGGGCCTGGTCGCGCACGACCCGCCCGTCTCCGAGCTCGATCACCCGCTTGCGCATCTGGTCGACGATGCCAGCATCGTGGGTGGCCATCACGACCGTCGTCCCCGTGCGGTTGATCCGGTCGAGCAGCTTCATGATGCCCACGGACGTCGCCGGGTCGAGGTTTCCGGTCGGCTCGTCGGCGATGAGGATCATCGGACGGTTCACGAAGGCTCGTGCGACGGCGACGCGCTGCTGCTCCCCGCCGGAGAGCTCGTCCGGTAGCCGGTCGCCCTTGCCGTCGAGTCCGACCAGCTCGAGCGTCTCCGGGACGCGACGGACGATCTCGCTGCGGCTGTGCCCGGTCACCTGCATCGCGAAGGCGACGTTCTCGGTGACGGTCTTGTTCTGGAGCAGCCGGAAGTCCTGGAAGACGGTGCCGATCTGGCGACGCAGCCGAGGCACCTTCCACCCGGCCAGGCGGTTGATCTCCTTGCCGGCGACGTAGACGCGGCCCTCGGTCGGGCGGGCCTCGCGCAGGATCAGCTTGAGTGCCGTCGACTTGCCCGACCCGGACTGGCCGACCAAGAAGACGAATTCGCCCTTCTCGACGTCGACGGAGACGTTATCCAGCGCCGGCCGTCCGGAGCCCGGATAGGTCTTGGTGACCTTTTCGAAGCGAATCACCCGATCGAGGATAGGTGAGAGCGGGTTGAACCTCGGGATCCACGCCACCCTAGGCTCTCGACTGTGGTCCACCTGTCCGGCAGCGCGCGAACGTTCCTCCTCGCCGCACTCGCGTCGACCACGGTCGTGACGGTCGGCGTCCTGGTCGCGGCCCCGGTGACCCCCGCCGAACCGGCGCTGCCGAGCACCTTGGCCAGCCTGGACACGACCACGATGATCGTGCCGCGCGCCCCGTTCTGCGACCGGGTCCGGGCCGTCGACGTCACGGCCGCGCTGGGCGCGGCACCCACCCAGGCGACCGAGTGGGGCAACGGCGACACGCTGACGGTCGACGGCATCACCGACGTCGCGCACGAGTACGGATGCCGCTGGGAGGGAGCGACCGGCAGCGTGAGCGCCTGGGTGTTCGCTCCCCCGATCACGACCGACCGGGCGGCGACGCTGATCCAGTCGGCCGCAAGCGGCGACGGCTGCCGACCGACGTCGGGCGCCGCGGCCTTCGGCGCTCCGACCCTGGCCCAGGAGTGCGCCTCGACCACGCCCGATCGCACCGTCGCGAGCTATCGCGGTCTGTTCGGTGACGCCTGGGTGGTGTGCCAGCGCGACGCCGCGGCCGACCCGAACCTCGCCGACCGGTGGTGCGCGGCGGTCGGAACTGCCTTGTCCACCGCTCCGTAATCTGTAGTATTTAGGTTGTCTTTGATGACTACCTGGGAGCCGTCCGATGAGCGATGCCACCTCGACCACCGTCGCCAGCGTCCGCGGACTCCACCGTCGCCCCAGTGATCGCGGCGCCCTGCACGGGATCACCCTCGAGCTGCGCCGCGGCGACTTCATCGCCGTGATGGGCCGGCCCGGGGCCGGGAAGTCGACCCTGCTGCGCGCGATCGCCGGCGAGGACCGTTCCACCGGGAGCGGCGAGCTCACCGTCGCCGACCGACGGACCACGATCGGACCGGTCGTGCCGCGGGGCCTGCCGGCCGGGACCGACCTCGTCCTGGCCGATGACCCCTTCGCCGGCCAGGACCCGGCCACGCGGGCGCGGATGCACCTGCTGCTGCGCACCCTCTACGAGGCGAGCCGCCCCGCCGTCCTGCTGGTCACCCACGACGTCGACGAGGCGTTGGCACTCACCGATCGGGTCCTGGTCCTGGAAGCGGGCCGGATCCGGTCGTGGGTGGCCGTGCCACGGGCGCGTCGCGGGTCCGAGCAGTACGACGACGTACGAGCCCTGCTGGTCAGGGAGATCGGTCAGCGCGCAGCGCGGCGCGCTGCGACGGCCTGACCCGGATCAGTTGTCGGCGGCCTTGTCGGCGCCGCGGCGCCAGCGGATGCCGGCCTCGATGAAGTCGTCGATCTCGCCGTCGAGGATCGAGGCCGGGTTGCCGGTCTCGTGCCCGGTGCGCAGGTCCTTGACCAGCTGGTAGGGGTTGAGCACGTAGTTGCGCATCTGGTCGCCCCAGCTGGCGGCGACGTCGCCCTTGAGGTCCTTCTTGAGCGCCGCTTCCTCGGCCTTGCGCTTGGCGAGCAGCTTGGCCTTGAGCACCACCATCGCCGAGGCCTTGTTCTGCAGCTGCGACTTCTCGTTCTGGCAGCTGACCACGATGCCCGAGGGGATGTGGGTCAGCCGGACCGCGGAGTCGGTCGTGTTGACCGACTGGCCGCCGGGACCACCGGAGCGGAAGACGTCTACCCGGATGTCGTTCTCGTCGACCTCGATCTCGTCGGTCTGCTCGAGCTGGGGCACGACCTCGACGGCGGCGAACGACGTCTGCCGGCGGCCCTGGTTGTCGAACGGGCTGATCCGGACCAGGCGGTGGGTGCCGGCCTCGACCGACAACGTGCCGTAGGCGTAGGGCGCGTGGATGGCGAACTCGGCCGACTTGATCCCGGCCTCCTCGGCGTAGGAGACGTCGTAGACCTCGACGGGGTACTTGTGCCGCTCGGCCCAGCGCGTGTACATCCGCATCAGCTGCTCGGCGAAGTCGGCCGCGTCGACGCCGCCGGCGCCGGAGCGGATCGAGATGATCGCCTCACGGGCGTCGTACTCGCCGTTGAGGAGGGTCCGGACCTCGAGGCCCTCGACCTCCTTCTTCACCCGGGCGAGCTCGGCCTCGGCCTCGGCGAGGGTGTCGGCGTCGCCCTCCTCCTGGCCCATCTCGACGAGCACGCCGAGGTCCTCGACCCGGGCGTTGAGCTGCTCGAACCGCTCGACGTCGCCGTTGAGGACCGACAGCCGGCTGTTGACCTTCTGCGCGTTGGCCTGGTTGTTCCAGAACTCTGGGTTGGCCGACTGCTCGCTCAGGTCGGCGATCTCGTTCTTCATCGCCGGCAGGTCGAGGACCTGCTCGATGGTGTGCATGGTCGCAGCGAGCTGCTTGAGCTCCGCGTCGAAGTCGATGGCCACCTGCCTAGGCTACCGGCGGCGGTGGGACGGCCAGAAATGCACCGAGCCCGGCCCCTCGCGTGGAGGGGCCGGGCCGGAGCAGGCGTCAGCCGAGCGGGACGACGACGGTCGTGCCGGTGGTGGTGCCGACGAGCGTCACCGACGTCACCCCCGCCGGCACGGTGACGGTCACGGTCGCGCTTCCGTTGTCGTCGTAGGCCAGGCTGCTCACGCTGTTGTCCAGCGTGGCGGTGCCGAGGACGGTGGCACCGCCCCTGACCTCGAAGGTCGCGTCCTTGACCGCGGCACCGGCCAGGAGCCACGACTTCACGGTGAGCGTGAGCTGGTCACCGACCAGGGTCTTCGCGACCTCGACGGCGCGCTGGCTGTAGTCGACCGGGAGCGTGCTCGAGCCGGCGAACTCCTTGAGGTAGTCCACCATCGCGGAGAGGTCGATCTTGCCGGTGTCCTTCTTGTGGGTGCCGTTGGCGAACTCGCGGAAGTTGTCGCCGCCGGAGCCGAGGAAGGAGTTCACCGTGACGGAGTACGTCGTCGCCGGCTCGATCGGGACGCCGTCGAGCCACATGCCGGTCACCGTGCCCTTCGGGGTGCCGGGCTTCAGCGGGTCGTCGGCCTGTGTGTAGGTGTAGGTGAACCCCTGGGAGACCCCGAGCCGGAGGAACGGGCGGGTGGGCACGTTGCCGGCGGCGTCACGCTGCCACTGCTGCTCGAGCACCGTCTTGATCTGGGCGCCGGTGAGGTTCAGGTTGACCAACGTGTTGGCGAACGGCTGCACGGTGGCGGCCTGCTTGTAGGTCAGGTTCGCCGGGTCGCCCGTCGCCCCGGGCATGTCGGCCCGCAGGCCGCCCGGGTTCATGAAGGCGATCTGCGCCGCGCCGGACTCCGGGCTCTCGGTGGCCCAGCGCTGCACCTCGGCGACCAGGTTGCCCAGCGTCGACTCGCCACCGCGGTTCTCGGTGGCCGTGACGGTCTCGCTGCCGTTGCCGAGCTTGGCCCGGTCGAAGGTGCCGGCCAGGGAACCGACCTTGACCGTGCCGAGGACGTCAGCCTTCGCCTTGGCCGCGTCCATCAGGGCCTGCACGCCGGCGTCCGGCGGGAACGGCGGAGCCACCGCGGTGGACGCACGGGTGAGGTCGATGGTCGCGGTCTGCTGCGACCCGATCCGGCCCTTGTCGTCGATGCTGAGCAGCGTCTGGGTGATCTTCGTGCCGTACTGGCCGGCCGAGGTGACCGGACGCTTCGTCACGCCGTGGTTCTTGGCCGTCCAGCCGTAGACCGGGACCTCGCAGTTGTAGGCGAGGTGGGTGTGGCCGGAGACGATCGCGTCGACGTCCGTGCTGACGCCCCAGACGATCCGGCCGAAGTTGGAGGTGGTGTCGGTCGCGATCTTCGCGCAGTCGGTCGACTCCGAGCCCTCGTGCACGAGCAGCACGATCGCGTCGACGCCGGCCTGCTTGAGCTTGGAGGCCTCGGCGTTCACCGCCGCGGGGATCGACTCGACGTCGAGGCCCGCGATGCCCGAAGGGCTGACCAGCGACGGCAGGTCCTCGGTGACAGCACCGATGAAGCCGACCCGGTAGTCGTGGCAGGCAGCCGTCCGGGCGCGGGCGGCTGCGGCGGTCGCGGCGGCCTGCGCCGGCAGCGTCCGCTTCGCCGCGGCGAGCTGGCTCTTGAGCGTCCGCACGGTGCGTGCGTGCCGCTTCGCGGCCGCCTTCTGGTGGTTCTTCCTGGCCTTCTTGAGCTTCTTCTCCGCCGTGGCGAGCTGGGCGGTGAGGACCTTGATCCGGGCCGCGGTGGCGGCCTGCGCCTTCCCTGCGGCGGTGAAGGTCTTGGTCGCGTTGGCGCATCCGGTGGTGGAACGCCCCGTGCCGTTGATCCCGGAGAACGCCTTCACGTAGGACGGGTCGAGCAGCGGAGTGCCGGTGTCGTGCTTGACCACGTTGGCCGCGACGTAGGTCCACTTCGCGTTCTTGCCACCGTCGATCACCCGGTCGGTGAGGTCGGCGGCACCCTGGTCGAACTCGTGGTTGCCGGCCGCGGAGACGTCGAGGCCCGCGGCGTTGAGGGCATCGATCGTCGGCTGGTCCTTCTGGATGAAGGACTCGAAGGTCGAGGCACCGATCAGGTCGCCGGCGGCGGCGAAGACCGTGTTGGCCTGCTGCCCGCGCAGCGTCTTGACCGCTCCCGCGAGCTCGGCCGCTCCCCCGGCACTGGTGGTGCTGGTCGGGTCCTCGAGGATCCGACCGTGGAAGTCGTTGGTGGCGATCAGCTGGATCGTGTTGGCGCCGCTCGGGTCGAGGGGCTGGTCGATGACGGCGCCGGCCGGTGGGGCCAGGGTGATGCCGCCGACGGTGAGGGCCGAGAGGCCCAAGGCTGTGGCGATGCTCGCGGCGATGCCGCTCCGAGTGAGTCGCACGGATGATGCCTCTCTGTTCGCGACCGGTCCCCAGTGACCTGGTCGTTCGACGTTTCTTCGATCTATACCCAGATTCGGGCGGCCCAACCGTCGCCGCCGTCCGCACGGTCGATGTGAGAGCGAACCGGCCCCCGACGATCTCGATGGGGAGTGTCGGGGGCCGGTTCGGTTGTCGCTGCTCGGGCTACTTCCGGGCTGCCTTCTTCGCCTTCGCCAGCGCGGCCTTCTGCTTCTTCAGCTGCTTCTTCGCCGTGCTGAGCTTCTTGGTCAGCGCCTTGACCTTGGCCGACTTCTTCGCCTTCTTCGCGGCCTTGATCTGCGCCTTGAGCGAGGTGACCTTCGCCGTGGTCTGCTTCACCTTGGCCGCGGCCTTGATCACCGCCTGCTCAGCCTTGGTCGGGGGCGTGACGACCGGGGGCTTCACCACGTCGGCCGCGGCGATCGTCAGCGGGGCGCTGTCGACGACCTTGTCCTCGTAGCCGGCCACCGTCGCCACCGCACGGACCAGGATCTGCTTGCCCGCGTCGGCGGTCACCGGCGTGTACGGGCTCGGCGTGGCGGTCGGGGTCGCGAGGGGCGTGCCGCCGAGGACCCACTGGTAGGTGATCATCGCCGTCGGGGTGACCGCCAGGCTGGACGTCGGCGCGAGGGCGACGCCCACCTTGGCCTTCGTCCCGGCCGCGAGCGATCCCGTCACGGCGAGCGTCCCCCTCACCACGGTGGTCGCCGTCGAGGTGACCGTGCTGGCGTCGTAGTGGGCCAGCGAGCCGGTCGCCTTCACGGTGACCGCCTTCCCGAGGTCGGCAGCGGTCGGCGTGTAGCTGCCGAGCTGGGCCAGCGCCACCGGCCCGGCGCCGATCGGCGTCGTGCCGACGAACCACTGGTACGTCGTCGTGGTCGCTGCCGGCGTGAAGGCGAGCGTCCCCGCGGCGGCCGTCAGCGGGCTGCCCACGGCTCCCCCACCGCTGATCGCCGGAGCGCCGTCGGCGGCGAGCGCCGGGAACGCGGCGTAGAGGTGGCCCTCGCGGATGGAGTAGCCGCCGGTGTCGGCGTCGTCGGTCCACACCACCTCGACGAGGTGGTCGACGGCGGTGCTGCGCGGCTTGATCGCCATGCCCTCGTTGTTGAGGTTCGCCATCCCCGCCGGGCGGGCCAGGGAGTGCGCGACGGCGAAGTCACCGTTGCTCACCTGCAGCACGTTGTAGACGCCACCGCAGCTGTCGTCGCAGAGCGCCCACAGGGCCGAGCGCTCGGCGTCGAAGGTGACGTCCATCGCGAACGGGAACCCGGACTTCTCCACCTTGACCTCGACCGGGGCGGACCCGGCGGCGAGGGAGAAGAAGTGCAGGTCGCCGGTCTGCTCGACCGCGGTCACGTAGAGCCCGGCCGTCGGGTAGGCGGCGGCGGTGTACGCCGTCCCGTCGACCTTCCAGCCGGCGTCGACCAGGAAGCTGTCCGGGACGTAGGTGATGCCCTCGAGGCCGAGGTTGACCCCGGTGGTGATGAAGCTGTTGACGTCCCACTCGTGGGTGGCGGTGAGGTCGGTCGTGCCCGCGGTCACCGCGGAGACGTCGTACCGCTCGATCTTGTTGGACGAGATTCCGTTGTTGGAGTTGTCCCGCTCCGAGGTGACGTAGATCGATCCGTCGGGGGCAATGGTGAGGCCCTCGGAGTCGACCGCGCCGGTGCCGCTGGCGAAGTGCAGCTTCTTGCCCTCGGCCCAGCCGGCGACGTCGACGTACGTGCCGTTGACCTTGGTGAGCTTGTGCAGGGTGTTCTTGTTCTGCACGACCCAGAGGATGCTCGGGTCGGTCGGGTCGAAGACCGCACCGGAGGCGTCACCGTCGCCGTTGCCGTCGGCGTCACCGATCGTGGCGCCGTCGTCGACGGTGGTCACGCTCGACGGTCCGGGCCAGGTCTCGGTGCCGACCTGCGGGCAGGCGTTCTCGGCGCCGAAGGTGGCCTGCGGCGTCTCGACCATCGCGGTGGCGGTGCCGAACTCGCACCGGCTGTAGGAGGCGTTGCCGTCCTCGGTCCAGGTGAAGGTGTCCGAGGAGGCACCGACGGTGTTGAGCACGGTGACGGTGCCCGACGTCGTCAGCGTGACCGGCGAGGCGGTGTAGAGGCCGCCCGCCGCGACCGTGGTCGAGGCCGGCACGGTGAACGCGGTGCCCGCGGCGGTCTTGAACGTCCAGCCGGACAGGTCGACCGGGGTGGCGCCGAGGTTCTTGAGCTCGACCTTGCCGGCGGCGGCGGAGAGCTCGTTGATCTTGACCTTCTGCGCCACCGGGACACCGGCGGCGAGGGCCGCGGCGTTGTCCTGGGCGAGGGTCTGGAAGGTCACCTTCTGGAAGGTGTCGCCGCCGGGGGTGGTGGCGGCGAAGGAGGCCGAGCCCTGGTCGTTGGTGCCGGAGATGCCGGCCTGGCCGTCGGTGTAGGTGACCGTGTCAACCAGCTGCCGGGTCGCGGGGTCGCTGCCCGGGCCGTAGACCTTGACCGCGTCGCCCTCGCCCGAGAGTCCCTTCTTGGAGCTGAACGCGACGTAGCCGTGGCTCGGGATCACCGTGCTGGTCGCGGCGACCAGGGCGCCGGCGCCCGCGTTGGCCGTCGGGTCCCAGACCTTGAGGTCGGCCAGAGCGAGCTTGACGGCGTCGGCAGCCGCGCCGCTGTCGACCTGGTACCAGCCGTTGATGTCGACCGGGCTCGCGCCCGCGTTGTAGAGCTCGACGGCGTCGGCGAAGGGAGCGCCGAACTGGCCGGCGTTGAGCGAGGAGACCTCGTTGATCTCGATGTCGTTCCAGTTCGGGTCGAGCGTCGGCTCCTCCGAACCGCCGCCGCCGTCGCCGCCGGGGAAGGCGTTGACCGCACCCGGCGTCTGGGTGGCGCCGTTCTTCCACAGCCCGGTGCCGGGCGCGAGCCGGGAGAACGTGTTCGCGTGCTCGTCGGGCAGGAGCCCCTTGAAGGTGGTCGAGACCAGGGTGCCGTCGGGCTTGGAGAGGAAGACCCAGTCGGTCTTGTTCAGCCCGAAGCCGGACTTGGTGCCGTTGCTGGCGGGAAGGTAGCTGAACCCGGCCGGGATCTCCGCGTCGGTGAGCTCCGTCTCCGCCGCGAGGTAACCGCCGGCGGGGATCGTGGCCGACGCACCACCGAGCGTCACCTTGTCGGCGGCCGTCGGCGCACCGGCGCCGTCGGTGACGTACCACCCGGAGAGGTCGATCGGGGCTGAGCCGCCGTTGTAGATCTCGACGTAGTCGTGCAGGCCGGCGGTCGTGGTGCCGGCGCCGTCGGAGTAGTACTCGTTGAGCGTGACAGCCGCCTCGGCGGTGGTGAGCGTGTTCGGCCCACCCGGCGTCGCGGCGCTCGAGACGGCGAAGGCACCGCTGCCGTCGGGCGAGCGGCCCCAGCTCGGCGCGCGGTGCGCGGTCCAGACGTAGCTGTCGATCACGGTGGTGCCGTCGGGCGCGATCAGGTTCGCCTCGTCGGCCGCACCCAGACCGAACCCGTGCGGCAGTGCCGTGGCGACGTCGGTGTAGACGACGGCGTACCCCTGCGGCGCGATCTTGCCCGTCAGCGCGATGTCGTCCTCGGCGAGGGTCTTGCTGTCCTTGAGGTGGTAGCCGGTGAGGTCGACCGGCGCCGTCCCGGAGTTGTAGAGCTCGATGAAGTCGCCGCCGGCGTAGCCGTTGGAGCTGACCTCGTTGATCACGACGCTGCCCAGCGCACCGGCCGGGTCGGCCGCGCGAGCGGGGCTGGCGACAGCCAGGACGGAGAGGCCGGTCAGGCCGAGTGCACCGGCCGCGACAGCGGCAACGGCACGGAAGGGAGAAGTCACGTCAGGGGTCCTCTGGAGACGGCGATGGGCAACGTCGACCAACATCCCGAGGTCACGCGAACGGCAGGTGAATCGCAGGGCACGGTGGACCGAACCTCACACGGACGCACGGATCCCTCACGGATGCATAGCCAGCCGGTCCGCTCCGCCCTAGATTGACCGTCATGGCCGTGGACTCCGAACAGGTTCGTGCCGGTTACGCCTTCGAGGGAGCTGCGCTCGAGCTCGGCGGCCTGATGCTCGATGCCACCGAGCTGAGCGACGTGCACGTGCGGATCCCGCTGGGCATGCTCAACCGGCACGGCATCGTCGCCGGGGCCACCGGCACCGGGAAGACCAAGACGCTGCAGCTGCTGGCCGAGCAGCTGTCAGCGGCCGGGGTGCCGGTCTTCGCCGCCGACATCAAGGGCGACCTGTCCGGGATCTCGACGCCCGGGGAGACCAACGACAAGATCACCGCGCGGGCGGCTTCGGTCGGGCAGACCTGGACGGCCACCGGCTTCCCCGTGGAGTACTTCGCCCTGGGCGGCAAGGGCACCGGCATTCCGCTGCGCGCGACGATGACGAGCTTCGGTCCGACGCTGCTGAGCAAGGTGCTCGGCCTCAACGACACCCAGGAGTCCTCGCTCGGGCTGGTCTTCCACTACGCCGACAAGGCCGGCCTGCCGCTGCTCGACCTGGCCGACCTGCGGGCGGTCGTCCACCACCTGACGTCGGAGGAGGGCAAGGCCGACCTCAAGGAGCTGGGCGGTCTCTCCTCGGCGACCGCCGGGGTGATCCTGCGCGAGCTGATCACCTTCGAGGACCAGGGCGCCGACGCGTTCTTCGGCGAACCCGAGTTCGACACCAGCCACTTCCTCCGTACGTCGGCCGAGGGGCTCGGCATCATCTCGCTGATCGAGCTGCCCGACCTGCAGGACCGCCCGGCCCTGTTCTCCACGTTCCTGATGTGGCTGCTGGCCGACCTGTTCCACGACCTGCCCGAGGTCGGCGACACCGACAAGCCGAGCCTGGTGTTCTTCTTCGACGAGGCCCACCTGCTGTTCGCCGACGCCTCGACCGAGTTCCTGTCCGCGATCGCCCAGACCGTGCGGCTGATCCGGTCCAAGGGCGTCGGCGTCTTCTTCGTGACCCAGTCGCCGACCGACGTCCCGGACGAGGTGCTGGCCCAGCTCGGTTCCCGGATCCAGCACCAGCTGCGCGCCGCGACCCCCAACGACGCCAAGGCCCTCAAGGCCACGGTCAACACCTACCCGACCTCCTCGTACGACGACCTCGGCTCCGTGATCCTCTCGCTCGGCATCGGCGAGGCGATCGTGACCGTGATGAACGAGCGCGGTGCCCCGACGCCGGTGGCGTGGACCCGGCTCCGGGCGCCCGAGTCCCTGATGGGGCCTGCTGATCCGGCGGCGATGGACGCCACCGTGACCGGATCGCCGCTCTACGCGACGTACTCGGAGGTGATCGACCGGGAGTCGGCGCGCGAGCTGTTGATCGCCAAGGTGGAGGCGGGCGCCGCGTCGGCCGAGAAGGAGGCCGCCACACCGAAGGCAGAACCGAAGGCTGCCCCCAAGGCCAAGCCGCGCGCGGCCAAGGAGTCGGACACCGTGGTCGAGCAGGTGCTGAAGTCGTCGGCCGCCAAGCAGTTCGCCCGGACCGCGGCCTCCGAGATCGCGCGCAGCCTGTTCAAGATCGGGCGCCGCAAGTAAGGCTCAGGGGTCGACGCTGACGGTGGCGGCACCGTGCCCGGTGACGCGAGGACTCGACGGACCGCCGGGGATGTCGAGCGGCAGGTCGAGCGGGGCACGCACCATGACCCGGACGCGGTCGCCGTTGACGGCCACCGCGAAGGTGAGGCCGGGGAATCCGGCTCCGACGCGACGCAGGTAGTCGCTCACCGCCTCGCGGGCGGTCGCCGCGTCGAGTCGCAGCCGCGAGCCGAGGCCGTCGCGGTAGACCTCGGTCCCCTCCGCGCCACGGTCCGCAGCGTGCAGGGCCGCGCCCTCGGCGAGGTTGTCCAGGGACTGTCGCCGGAGCCAGGCGGCGGAGGCGTCGACCACGACCGCGGCCGCCAGGAGCAGGATCGTGGTGAACCCGATGATCAGCGGGATCGTCGAACCCCGCTGCTCACCGCTCCTCATCGGGACGCTCCTGGTACTGGCCGACGGGCACCGCGTGCACGGCGGTGACGGAGAAGCTCGGATCCCCCAACCCCATCCATGCGGGCAGCCACGGTAGACCGACCCGGGTCGCCAGCCGCACCGTGACCACCGACGTCCCGGCATGGCACTGGCGGGGATAGGGAGTGCAGGAGATCGTCAGATCCACCGGCCGGCCGGGATCGTGCTGGTCGGCCAGGGCGATGCGGGTCGCCTGGCGCGCCCGCCGCTCCCCCTCCGCGTCGTCGGCGGCCAGCACGTAGGCACGACCCGCCGATCGGGCGGCGCTGGTCAGGGCGAAGGTGGCCCGTTGGACGTCGAAGACCGCCAGCACCAGCCAGAGGGTCGGAATCATCAGCAGCACGGCCAGCCAGCTGAACTCGACCAGCGCACTCCCCCGTTGGTTCATCCCGGCTCCTGGACGGCGTGACCCTGGATGGTCAGGTCGACCGCCGGACCCGCCACCCCGAGCGCCGGAACACGGGCGTGCACCGTCACCTCGACCGTCGGGACGCCGTCGAGGATGACGCGCGCGACCCGGACGTCCTCGGTGTAGTGGCCGGCCAGCACGCCCCGGACCTCCTCGCGGGTGCGCACGACGGCCGTACCCAGGTCAGCACCGGAACCGGCCCCGGCGCGGGCACCCTCGGCCGCCGCGCTCGCCAAGGCGTTGCGGACGTAGAGCACCAGCGAGACCTGGACGATCCCCAGGAAGAGCGGCACGAGCAGCAGCAGGATCAGGACGAAGTCGACGACCGCTGCACCGCGCGCGCCGAACCGCCTCACGAGACCTTGGAGAGGGCGCTGTTGAGCAGACTGCGGAGCTGGTCGTCAGCGATCGAGTAGAGCGCCGCGACCAACCCCGCGGTCATCACCGTGACCAGCACCCAGCCCGGCACGTCGCCTCGTTGAGATCGACTCCGGGTCTGAGCCCGGTGGAGCAGCCGGCTGACAAACAGGTACGAGACTGTCGCCACGACAGGTCTCCCTTCCCGAGTTGGAGTCCTTTTCAGCACCTTAGGTCCGGCTCCTCGCCGCTTGCCATACCCGAACGAGGGGGCTGTGGAAACGGGCGTCAGCCGGCGATCACCTGGAGGCCCAGCAGCCCCGGCCAGAACGCGAACAACACGGTCACCGGCAGCACCAGGAAGACCACAGGGATCATCATCAGCACCTCCTTGCGAGCCGCGATCTCGATCAGATCCCGTCGTCCGGCCTCCCGGACATCGGCCGCCTGCGCGTGCAGCACGTCAGCCAGCGGCGTGCCGCGTTCCAGCGCCACCGCCAGCCCGGCGGAGAAGCGGGCCACGATCGGGAGCCCGGTGCGCGCCGCGAGTGCGTCGAAGGCCTGCGCGACCGGCACCCCCGTGCGGGCATCGGCCAGCACCCGGCCGAGCTCGACGGTGAACTCACCGCCCGTGCGGCGGACGACCCGCTCGAGCGCGACCACGGGGCTCTCGCCGGCGCTGACGGCCAGGGCGAGCAGCTCGGCGATCGTCGGGAACTCGGCCAGCATCCGCCGCTCGCGGGTGCGCACCTGGGAGGTGAGCCAGTGGTCACGGGCCAGGACGCCGCCGAAGAAGGCGGCGGCACAGACCAGCAACGACGGCACCAGCGCCGACGGCGCGGCCAGGGTGCGCAGCAACGCCCAGACGGTCGCCACGCCGAGGGCCAGGACACCCCAGACCACTTGGTCGATCCGGAACTCGTGCACCGTCCGATCCAGGCCGGCGCGCTCGAGCCGTCGTCGTACGGAGGCCGAACCGCCGAGCAGGCCGTCCAGCATCCCGGCGGCGCGCGGGATCAGCGCGGTCGGGACAGCGCCGGTGGCGCCGATCTCGGGGACCCACGGGGCGACCCGGCTGCGCAGGCTCGGACGCACGATCGCCTTGACCCGCGCCAGCACCAGGACGAGCGCCATCCCGACCACCGCTCCGAGCAGAGCGCCCAGGGGGCTCATGCCAGGATCCGTTCCTCGACCGGCAGCCGACCGATCCGCATCATCGCGCGATAGGCGATCAGGCACAGCCCTGCGCCGACGACCAGGACGATCACGCCGCCCGGGGTGGCGTAGCGCTGGATCACGTCGGACTGGAAGGACATCAGCAGCAGCACCACCCACGGCGCGGCGACCGCGAGGCGTGCTCCGTTCACGGTCCAGGCCTGCCGGGCCTCCAGCTCCGACCGCGTGCGGGCGTCGTCACGCAGGTAACCCGAGAGGTGTCGCAGGAGTCGGCCGAGCTCGCCACCTCCGACCTCGCGGGCGATCCGCAGCCCCTCCACCACCCGGTCCCCCACAGGATCGGCCAGCCGTTCCTTCAACCGGTCCAGCGCCTCCCCGAAGCGACCGGTGACCTGGAAGTCGAGGGCGAACTCGGCGAAGGCCGGGCGCAGCGGTTCGGGTCCACGTTCGGCCAGCGCAGCCACGGCCTCGGGCAGCGAGAGCCCGGCCCGAACCGCCGAGGCCAGGTTGTCGACCGCTTCGGGCCACACGTCGGCGAACTCCCGTTGTCGGCGGCGCACCCGACCGTTGAGCCAGCCCCAGGGCAGGTAGCCGGCCATCAGCCCGAACGCGATCGCCACCGGCGCGGTCTCCGAGACCACGTGCACGACGAGTGCGGCCATCGCCCCGCATCCCACGCACACCAGCACGAAGGCGCCCGGTCGGACCTGACCCATCCCCGCACGGGTGAGGGTGGTCGACAGTCGGCGGGACCGAGGGGAAGTCGGTCGCGACGAGGTCGGCAGCGCGAACGCGCTCCAGCACAGCAGCAGCCCCAGGCCGGTGGTCAGACCGAGGAGGGTGCCCATCTCACTCCGCCTCCTGGAGCAGTCGGTGGACGTCGACCCCGATCCGCGCGAACCGTTCGGGGCGGGGAACCTCGCTGCCCCGCCGTTCCAGGCCGGCCTGGCCGCGGTCGAAGAGCGTCGCGGTCTCGATGGTGTCTCCCTCGACCCGTCCCGACACGGCCACGATCTCGTTGACGGTCCGACGCCCGGCCGCGTCGATCCCGAGGTGCACGACGAGGTCGATCGCGGAGGCGATCGTGGGGACGACGAAACGGGCCGAGATGTTCTCCCCGGCCAGCAGCGGCAGAAGTCCGAGCTTCCCCAACGCCTCACGGGCGGAGTTGGCGTGCAGGGTGCACATCCCGGGGACGCCGGAGTTGAGCGCGAGGAGGAGGTCGAGCGCCTCGGCCGCCCGCACCTCACCGACGATGATCCGGCTGGGTCGCATCCGGAGTGCCTCCTTGACCAGGTCGCGCAGGGTGACCTCTCCCGTCCCCTCGAGCCCGGGCTGGCGGCACTGCAGGGCCACCCAGTCCGGGTGCGGGAAGCGCAGCTCCCACACCTCCTCGGCGCTGATCACCCGCTCGCCTCCGGGGATGCTCGCGGCCAGGCTGTTGAGCATGGTGGTCTTCCCGGTCTGGGTTCCTCCGGCGACGAGGATGTTCAGTCCGGCTCGGACGCTGGCCTCGAGGAACGCTGCGGCGGCCACGGTCAGGCTGCCCAGCTCCACGAGGTCACGCAGCCGCGAGGCGCGGAGGACGAACTTGCGCACGTTGACCGCCGCGAAGTCACGGCTGATCCCCTCCAGCACGACGTGCAGGCGGTGACCGCCGGGCAGCATCGCGTCGACGAAGGGTTGGGAGAGGTCGATGCGACGGCCGGTCGTGGCGAGCATCCGCTCGACGAGCTCGTCGACCTGCTCCCGCCGCAGGATCACGTTGGTCAGCTCGTGTCGGCCGGCGCGGGCGACGAAGACCCGGTCGGGGGCGTTGATCCAGATCTCCTCGACCGACTCGTCCTGGAACAGCGACTGCAACGGACCGAATCCCGCGATCCGTGCCACCAGCTCGCTGGTCACCTCGCCCGCATCGCTCAGCGAAGCCACGGCTCCCGTCATCGCCCGCTGGTCGTGCTCGGCGACGACGGTGTCGACGATGCGCCGGACGGCGAGGTGGTCCTGGTGCGGGTCGACGCCGGCCCGTCGGACGCGCTCGCGCACCGATGCGTCCAGCCCTTCGATCACGTCACGATCGGCATGGCCGAGGTCGGAACCGCTGAGCCCGCTGCTGAGGTCCGTGCTGAGGCCGGGTGACATCCCCATGCGGATCTCCCTTCCCGAGAGTGGAGTCCTAGGGGTGAGGCTAGATAACCGACCGCCAGGACGCCAGGGGTGCACCGGGCGGTTGTGGACTTCTCCCGCAGGCAGGTGAGGGTCAGCGGCGGGGAAGGACGAGCTCGATGCCGGCGTCGTACTGCTCCCCCTCGAGCCGGCCGCCCAGCGCGGTGGCGACGGCTCGGGCCCGCAGGAACGTCGATCCGGGTTCGCGCCGGCGCCCCCGGGTGTGGATCGTGGCGTCGCTGGTGACCCTGATCCGCAGCGTCCCGGAACCGTCGACCGTGTAGTCGAGCACCACCTCTCCGCGGGAGCGGTGCAGCAGGTCGACCAGCAGCAGCTCCTGGAGGTGCTCGATCGGTCCGGGGGTGTACGTCGCCTCGGCATCGCCCTCGAGGCGACACGTCAACGTCCGCTCGTGATGGGCGAGCTCCAAGGTCCAGCGGTCGGCGTGGTCCTCGGCGAGCTCGCGGACCGCGACCTTGCTGGCGCCGGCGGCGGGTCGGCGCCGTGCCAGCTGGACGAGCTCGCCGGTGACGGCGTCCAGCGTGTCGATCCGGCCGATGCAGCGCGCCAGGGTGTCGCGTGCCTCCTCGGAGAGGGCTCCCGTCAGGGCCAGGTCGTCCAGCTCGAGCCGGAGCGAGGTGAGGGGGGTCCGCAGGACGTGCGAGGCGTGCTCGGCGAAGGACTGCTCCTGGGCGATCCGCTCGGCCACCTGGACCGCGGAGGCATCGAGTGCCGCCGCGATCGCCCGGACCTCGGGCAACGAGGAGACCGGCAGGTCGAGGTCGAATCGGCCGCGCCGGTGCGCGCTGGCAGCCTCGGCCAGCTGACGGAACGGGGCCGAGAAGGACCGGGCCATCACCCATCCTGCGATCACCGAGATCGCACCGAGGAGGCCGAAGTAGACCAGCAGCACCCAGCGGTCACCCAGGACGAGGTCCCACACCACGTCGCGGGACTGGCTGACCGTCACGGTCCCGTGCTCGACCCGCTCACTGGCCCAGAGATCGTCCGATCGGCTCGGGTCGGCGGTGCCGTCGAAGTCGGGCCCGGCGCTGACGAGGTCGGCCCGCCCGTTGCCGGGGACGTGGTACCGGATCTGCTGGTCGTCACTGCGGAACGTCCCGAGGAAGTGCTCGGTCACCGGCCGGTTCGACTGGAGACGGGTCGCGATCGCCACCGCGGCGACCCTGGCGCTGCGGTCGGCCTCCTCGAGCTCGTCGCGGTGGGCCATCGGGATGAGCGTCGCCGCCCCGACGACGTACGACAAGGCGCACATGCCGAAGGCAAGTGCGATGAACCAGATGGCGAGGCGCCTACGCACCCGCGCTTCCAGTCTCGAGGCGGAAGCCCACCCCACGGACGGCCACCACGCGGTCGTTCACGCCCGCGGCGTCCAGCTTCTGACGCAGCCGCCCGATGGTGACGTCCAACGTCTTGGTCGAGCCGAACCAGTTCTCGTCCCAGGCCTCGGCCATCAGGCGCGAGCGCGGCACCACCTTGTCGCGCTGGGAGGCGAGGACCGCCAGCACGTCGAACTCCTTGCCGGTGAGGCTGAGCTCGCTCTCGCCGGCGTAGACCCGGCGTGCGCCGACATCGAGGCGCAGGGCGCCGTCGATTCCGTCGATGTCGGTGGCCACGGTGGTGCGGCGCAGCAGCGCACGCACCCGCGCCTGCAGCTCCGCGAGCCCGAACGGCTTGGACATGTAGTCGTCGGCGCCGTAGTCGAGACCGACCACCCGGTCGAGCTCACCGGCCCGCGCGGTCACGATCATGATGGCGCCGTCGTACCCCGCCTTGCGTGCCTGGCGGCAGACGTCGAGTCCGTCCATGTCGGGCAGCCCGAGGTCGAGGATGGTCACCTCGACCGGTCGGCGTGACAGCTCCTCCAACGCACGGGCTCCGGAGTCGACCCAGTGCACGAGGTAGCCCTCGCGCTCCAGGGTGCGGACGAGCGGAAAGGCGATGTCTTCCTCGTCCTCGACGATCAACACCGTGTGCGTCATGGCTCGCATCGTAGGCGAGCGAACATGCCTTGGTGTGCGACTCGACCACACGGGCCATCTCGGTGCACCAAACCGGCCATCTGGGCGGACCAGACGGGCCATCTCGGCGATTGTGGTCAGAGGCGGGTGAGGGCGGTGGTGAGAGTCATCTGCTCGATGGCGAGGGGGTCGGCGGCGCCCTCCTCGACCTCGGCCCACTCCAGCGGTACGGCGACGAGGGGGCGATCCCGGCCACGCAGCGACCAGGGGCAGACGGTGGTCTTGGCGGCGTTGTTCTGCGACCAGTCCAGGAAGACCTTGCCGCCGCGCTTCTCCTTGGCCATCGAGGAGACCACCAGGTTCTTGTGCTCCTTCTCCAGCTGGTCGGCGAGCTGCTTGGCGATGCCGGACGGGTCGGGCACCGGGACCGGCAGCGGGACGTAGAGGTGCAGCCCCTTGCTGCCGCTGGCGACCGGGAACACCTCGAGGCCGAGGGCGGTGACCTGCTCACGCACCAGCAGCGCCACCGCGCAGCACTCGGGAAGCCCGGCCGGTTCGCCGGGGTCGAGGTCGATCACGATCCGGTCCGCGGGCAGCGGTTCGCCGGCCTCGTCCAGGCGCCACTGCGGGGTGTGCAGCTCCAGCGCCGCGGAGTTGGCCAGCCAGATCAGCGTGGCCAGGTCGTCGGCGACCGGGTACCGGGTGGTGTTCACCCGTGCCGTCCGGATCCACGACGGCGCCCCGGCGGGGAGGTTCTTCTCGAAGAAGCTCTGCGCGCCGATCCCGTCGGGCCACCGCACCCGGGTGACGGGGCGGCCGCGGAGCTGCTCCAGCATCACCGGCGAGACCCGGGCGTAGTAGTCGAGCACCTCGCCCTTGGTGGTGCCGGTGCGGGGGTAGAGCACCTTGTCGAGGTTGCTGACGGGGATCGCGCGTCCGTCGACCTCGATCTTCATGGGTCCCATCGTGACCCAGAACCGGGCATCATGGAGGGATGCGAGCGATCTGGAAGGGCGCGGTCTCCTTCGGTCTGGTCAGTGTGCCGGTCCGGCTGTACTCCGCCACCGAGTCCCACGACGTCTCCTTCCGGCAGGTCCATGCCAAGGACGGCGGTCGGGTGAAGTACCAGCGGATCTGCAGCCTCGACGGCGAGGAGGTCGCCTACGCCGACATCGCCAAGGGCTACGAGACCGAGGACGGCGAGATGGTGATCCTCACCGACACCGACATGGCCTCGCTGCCGTCGGCGTCGAGCCGGGAGATCGCCGTGCAACGGTTCGTGCCGCGCGACCAGATCGACCCGCTGCTGTTCGAGAAGAGCTACTACCTCGAGCCCGACGGCGCCGCACTGAAGTCCTACGGCCTGCTGCGCGAGGCCCTGCGGGAGACCGACCGGGTCGCCGTGGTCACGATCGCGATCCGGCAGCGCACCTCGATCGCGCTGCTCCGGGTCGTCGACGAGGTGATCGTGCTGCAGACGATGATGTGGCCCGACGAGGTCCGCACCCCCGACTTCAACCTGTCGATGGACGGGATCGAGGTCAAGGACGCCGAGGTGAAGATGGCGCACATGCTGGTCGAGACCCTGGCCGGCGACTTCGAGCCCGAGGAGTTCGAGGACGACTACGCGTCAGCGGTCCAGGAGCTGGTGGACCGCAAGATCGAGGGCGGCGAGATCACCAAGCCCGAGCCCGTCACCGAACCCACCGGCGAGGTCGTCGATCTGCTGGCGGCCCTGCAGAAGTCGGTCGAGGCGGCCAAGGCGCAACGGGACGAAGCGGTCGCTGGGTAAGCCCGGCATGATGGAGCCATGACCACCTCGCTCTCCTCCACCTGGACCTACGACGCTCCCCTCGAGACCGTCCGAGCGATGCTCTTCGACCCCACCTTCCGTGAGCAGGTCTGCGAGGCGCAGCACGCGATCTCGCGCACCGTGCGGATCGAGGGCGACGTGGTCGAGGTCGACTACGCCCAGGGCACCGACAAGGTGCCGTCGTTCGCCAAGAAGCTGGTCGGCGACTCGATCTCGGTCTCCCAGCGCGAGCAGTGGACCGGCTCCGAGGCCGCCGTGGAGATCCTCATCCCCGGCAAGCCCGGCAGTGCCCGCGGCCGGCTCTCGCTGACCGAGTCAGGCGGTACGACGACGCAGACCGTCGTGCTGGAGGTGACCGCCAAGATCCCGCTCGTCGGCGGCAAGCTCGAGGCGATGATCGAGCAGCTGCTGGTCAAGGCCTATCAGCGGGAGGCTCGGGTCGGTCAGCAGTGGCTGGCCCAGAGCTGACCTCGGCCTGAGGCTGCTCCCCCTCGGCGGCCGCCGCGTCCTGGTGGCGGCGCACCGCGATCACCACACCGAGCAGCACGAACGGTCCGAACGCGAGCGTGAACGTCAGCACCTTCTCGAAGGGGTGCAACGCTCCGAGGTGGAGCACGATCAGGTCGACGAACACCCCACCACCTTAGGCGAGCAGGTCCCCGATCTCGGGAATCGCCCACCACGCCACATCGTCGTCGGGATCCGCGTCGGCGGCCCGGTCGGCGTCGTCGGCGTGGATCGCCGCCCACGTCCTCAGCGGGTACGTCGGCCCCGGACCGTCGACGACCACCACGACCCGACGTCGACCCCGACCGGCGAGCTCGGTCGAGGCGTCGGCCGCACTCATCAGGGCGGCGTACTCGCCGTCCTCGGTGTCGTCGGGGGCCTCGTACCCCTCGGCAGCGGCATCGGCCGGGACCGCTCCGGCGCCGTGCCAGGTCGCCAGCAGGTCCAGGGTCGCCGGGACGTAGAGCCGCATCAGTCCTTCTCCGCCTTCTTGGTGGCCTTCGCCGAGGTGCGCCCCCGCGGGGCGCGCGGGCGGGTGGCCGAGGAGTTCTCGACGAGCTCGTCGACCGCCTCGCGGAAGCACTGACCGAGGATCTCGGCGTCCGGGATGAGGTCGCGGTCGGTGTTGATCCCGAAGTAGACCGCCCCGTTGTAGGACGTCACCCCGATCGCGAGCGCGTGGCCGGGGGTCAGCGGCGGCACCGGGTAGCTGGCCACCATCGTCGCCCCGGCGGCGTACCGCGGGGTCTGCGGGCCCGGCGCGTTGGTGACGACCAGGTGGTAGGAGTCGTCGGGCTGGCTCGCGGCGACCCGGTTCCCCACGGCGTGGAACGTGGTCGGGGCGAACCCGGCGATCCCGACCAGCCGGGACGCGGCCACCGCCCGGCCGGTCGCCTCGTGCGACTCGAACGAGTACGAGACCTGGTGCAGCCGGACGATCGGGCTGGCCTCGCTGACCGGCAGGTCGACGACGTGCATCGCGATCTGTGAACCCAGCGAGGTGACGCCCTCGTTGTCGTCGATCACCGAGACCGGCACGATCGCGCGCACCTGCCGCAGCGAGGAGAACGACTCCGCCCGAGTCATCAGGTAGGCCCGGAGACCACCGGTGATCACGGCGAGGATGACGTCGTTGACGGTGCCGCCGTGCTCGACCCGGACCTGGCGGAGGTTCTCCAGCGGCTCGACCAGGGTGACGAACCGGCGCTGCTGGGAGATCCGGCCGGTGATCGCGGTCGAGCGGTCGGGTCGGCGGCGCGCGAACGGCCGTGCCATCGCGCCCACCTGGTGGCCGATCCCCCGGATCGCACGGGCGGTGACGAACCCTTGGACCCGGGCGGAGTCGAGCACGACCTCGGGGTCGCGGACCGCGTCGCGGACCACGTCGAGCAGGAGGGCGGCGCTGCTCGGCCGGTACGGCTGCCGGGATCCGTCCGAGCCGTCGTCCTCGACCAGGGTGACCTCGGACTTCACGTCGAGCAGGACGTGGCCGATGTCGAGGGTCTCCACGCCGTCGACCAGCGCCTGGTGAGCCTTGGTGAGGATCGCGACCTGGCCGTCGGCGAGACCTTCGATCAGGTACATCTCCCACAGCGGGCGCTCGCGGTCGAGGGGACGGGCCACGATCCGCCCGACCAGGTCGCGCAGCTGGTCGTGCGACCCGGGACGCGGCAGCGCGGAGAGGCGGACGTGGTAGCCGAGGTCGAAGGACGGGTCGTCGACCCAGACCGGGTTCGCCACCCGGCCGGGGACGGGCTGCAGCTTCTGCCGGAACCGCGGGACGAAGGAGAGCCGGTCCGCCACCAGCGCGACCAGGTCGTCGTAGCGCAGTCCGTCAGGTCCGGGCTGGAACACCTCGACGGTGGCGTTGTGACGCGGCGTCGTCGTGGTCTCCCCGGTCAGGAAGGCCATGTCACGCGCAGTGAGCCGATCACCCATGCGGATGCCACCTTCTTACTGCCCCCACGGGGCGTTCGCGGGGCTCACCCCCGGGCCTCTTGGGCCGCTCTCAGACTCACATGCGATTCTGACAGAGTGTTGCGTCCGATCGTCGCCCTACTCGCCGCGCTGTTCCTGTTGACCGCTTGCGGTTCCGAGTCCAGTACCCCTGATGCGAATCAGCCGACCAAGAAGATCACCATCACCTTCGAGGGTGACCAGGTCACCCCGAACGGTGACCGGGTCAAGGTCGCCATCGGCCAGCCGATCGAGTTCGTCGTCTCGGCCGACGCGCCCGGTGAGATCCACGTCCACTCCGACCCGGAGCAGGAGCTGCCCTACAGCCAGGGCACGACGATCCTCGACATCGGCAGCTTCGACAGCGCCGGCATCATCGAGGTCGAGTCGCACCAGTTGGACAAGACCATCGTCCAGCTCCAGGTCCAGTGACCCTGACGGCGGCGGTCGTCACCGCCGTTCCGGGGTTCCTGCCGCTGCACGGGATCGGTGGCGCCCGTGACCTGCCGATCCCCCGCGAGCTCGCGATCGCCGGTGCCGTCGCGGCACTGGTGGTCTCCTTCTCCGTCCTCGCGCTGGCCTGGCGCACGCCCCGCTTCAACGCGGCCACCAGCGGTCGCCCCGCACCCGTGGTGCTGGAGGCCGTGGTCGCCTCCGCCGCCTGGCGAATCGGCTGGCGGGTCGTCGGGATGCTGCTCTTCGCCTACACGGCGATGGTCGCGATCTTCGGCAAGGACCTGCTGACCAACCCCTTCTTCGGGATCTTCTACGTCTGGTGGTGGGTCGGCCTGGTGCCGCTCTCACTGCTGTTCGGACCGGTGTGGAAGGCGATCAGCCCCGTCCGCACGATCAACGCGGGGCTGGCCAAGCTCAGCGGCAACGACGCCGAGAGCGGGCTCTACCGCTACCCCGAGTGGCTCGGCCACTGGCCCGCGGCCGTCGGCCTGTTCGCCTTCGTCTGGATGGAGCTGGTCTACCCGCACTCCACCGACCTGGGCCCGGTCCGGCTCTGGTGCGCGATCTACGTCGCGGTGATGCTGGTCGGCGGCGCGGTGTGGGGCAACACCTTCTACGCCCGGGCCGACCCGTTCGAGGTCTACAGCTCGCTGGTCGCCAAGCTCTCGATCTGGGGCAAGCGCGGCGGTCGGCTCCTGGTCCGCACCCCGCTGGCCAACCTCGACACCGTCGTCCCGCGCGCCGGACTGGTCGCCGTCACGGCGGTGCTGTTCGGCTCGACCGGCTTCGACTCGTTCAAGGACTCCACCACCTGGGTGAAGTTCATCCAGGGCAACGACTTCATCAACACCCACAGCTGGGGCGCTCAGCTGGCGAACTTCGCCGGCCTGCTGGGGATGTGCCTCGCGGTGGGGCTGATCTTCACCGTGGCCACGATGGCGACCGGGGTCCGCCCGGGCGTGCGTCGGATCACCCTGCCCGCGCAGTTCGCGCACTCGCTGGTGCCGATCATCGTCGGCTACATCATCGCCCACTACCTGTCCTACCTGCTCGAGGCCGGGCAGGCGACGCTGATCAAGGCGAGCGACCCGTTCTCCAACGGAGCGAACTGGTTCGGGACGGCGAACTGGTCGGTGGACTACTACTTCGCCTTCCACCCGACGATGCTCGCGGTGATCAAGGTCCTGGCGGTGGTGATCGGCCACGTCCTGGCCGTGATCGCCGCCCACGACCGGGCGCTCAAGGTGCTGCCGCCGCGACACCAGCTCACCGGTCAGCTCCCGCTGCTCTTCGCGATGGTCGGCTTCACCGCCGGCGGGCTGTACCTGCTCTTCTCCGCCTAGCCGCACCGGCGGGCCGCGGCACGATCGCCTCGGCCAGCCGGCGCACCGCCTTGTCGAGGCCCGATCCGCTCGTGCCGCCGGAGCCCAGTGCCCGGTGGGCGAGCAGCGCCGCATCGGCGGCCGCGCGGTCGTGCGGCAGCACGTGCACGGCGATCGGTTCACGCGGGGTCGCGAAGGCGCCGGTGACCAGGTCGACCAGCTCGTCCTCCCCGGTGTGCAGCGACCGGCGGTGCTGGTTGAGCACGACCCGCACGGGGAGCTCCGCCCGGTCGGCGAGCTCGGCGAAGGAGCGGGCCAGTCGTCCCAGGCCGATCGGGTCGGGAGTCGCGACGAGGAGCACCTCCTCGGCGACGTCGAAGGCCTCGACGGTGAGCCGGTCCCGATCCCGGTCGACCCCGGCACCGACGTCGATCACGACCCAGCCCCGGGACCGGGCGGCCTCGGCGAGCGCCGTGATCGTGCCGACCGGGACCTCCCGCCACCGCTCCGGCAGCGGCAGTCCGCTGACCAACCAGAACCGGTCGTCGAGCGCTCGCGCCACCCGGACCCAGCCGTCCTCGAGCGTGCCGGCGATCGCCAGCCGTCCTGCTGCCAGCAGGCCGGAGACCTCGTCGACGACACCGAGCTGCTGCGCCAGCGTGCCCGCCCCGGGGTCGGCGTCGATCAGCGTCACCGGCCGGCCGGTCCGGGCCAGTCCGGCAGCGATCGCTGCCGCGACCGTGGATCGTCCCGGCGCGCCGGGCGTGCCCCAGACCACGAGCACCCGGCCGGGCTCGCCGGTGTCCTCCTCGGGTCGGTCGATCGTGGTCGTCGCGACCGGGTCGGGCACCGTCGTGCCGCCGACCTCGGCGCCGCTACCGACGTCCTGGGTCAACGCCAGCGCGACGGCGTCCTCGAGCCGCTCGGCGTCGACCAGGTGGCGCAAGCCGATCCGGCGGGCGTGCGCCTGGGCCGCCTCGTGCCGCTCGTCGAGGACGCCGATGATCAGGGTGCCCGCCTGCTGCACCCGGACGACGCCGTCGGCATCGAGACCCGGAGCCTCGATCGCGACCAGGGCGACGTCGGCCTGACCGGTCGCGGCGGTGGCGATCAGGTCGTCGACGTCGACGCACCGCTTGAGCAGCACCAGGCCACGCTCGCGGTCGAGCAGCGCCAGGGCCTCGGCCTCCCACCCCGCACCCGTGCCGACCACGACGACGGTGCGCCGGCCCGTCATCCGTGCGCCGTCATCTCTGCACTCATGGCCGCCGGACCACGGTGAGCCGCGCCTGGTCGTCGCGGCCCAGCTGGGCGAGGAACTCCCGGGCCGCGTCCCCGGGCACCGCGAGGACGAGCTGGCGCTCGCTCGAGGCCACGACCGCATCGGCGGGGTCGGGGGCGGCGACCACGCTGGCCGATTCGAGGGCCGGGGACGCCGGCCCCGGCGCCGTACTCCCGGGGCGGAGGATGTAGACGTCGACCCGGTCCCCCACCCCGACCGAGGGCGGGATCTGGTTCGGGTCGACCGAGATCGGCAGCTGCACCCGGTCCTCGACCCGGGCGTCACCGACGG
This sequence comes from Nocardioides sp. JCM 18999, assembly GCF_055391175.1. Classification (NCBI taxonomy): domain Bacteria; kingdom Bacillati; phylum Actinomycetota; class Actinomycetes; order Propionibacteriales; family Nocardioidaceae; genus Nocardioides; species Nocardioides sp. JCM 18999. The sequence continues at coordinate 575,817 of NZ_AP043887.1, read as the reverse complement.
CCGAGACCGGCACCAGCTCGCCCGGGTCGAGGGCGCGGACGAACGCCCGGCTCCCGTCGGTGGGCAGCGGCGCGGTCAGGTAGCGCGCTGCCTGGTCGGCGTCGGCGAACCGGATCCGACGGACCTCCAGCTCGGCCTCCCGCAACGGCATCCCGACGGGGATCGGCGAGGCGGCGGTGTAGACGGCGATGGTGTCGTCGGCCTGGGCCAGGACGCGGGCCCCGACCACCACCGAGGCAGCGACGATCGCCACTCCGATCCACAGTCGGGGGTCACGCCAGGAGGCACGTGACGCACGCGCGGCCTTCGGAGCACCGGCCGGCGTGACGAATCCGAGATTTCTCGTCACAAGCGCCATCATGACCGCGTTCGCGTCCGTCTGACAGCCCCTGCCCCGCTTTTCCACAGGCCGGAGTGGTTTGAAGGGGTGTTCAGCGGGGAATGGTTACATGGTGTCTATGCCAGGGACTCCCCGCTTCCTGACCCTCGCCGACGTCGCGGAGGTGCTCAACACCTCCAGCGCGCAGGTCTACGCCCTCGTGCGTCGGGGCGAGCTGCCCGCGATCAAGCTCGGCGGGCGCGGCCAGTGGCGGGTCGAGTCCTCGAAGCTGGAGGAGTTCATCGAGGGGCTCTACTCCGAGACCCGCTCGTTCGTGGACGCCCATCCCTTCGCCGAGAGCGACGAGAGCGTCTGAGCTCGCGCAGGGCTCAGCGGCGCGGTTCGTGCACCAGCACAGCCGGCGAGACCGACACCGTCGGGGCGACCGGGGGCCGGATGGTCGGAGCACTCGCGGGAGCGGCACCCAGCGCGAGCACGCCCATCACGGCAGCGCCCACGGCGCTGCCGCCGATCGCCGCCAGGGCGACGTTGCGGCGGTGGTGCTCGACGGAGAAGAACGCGCCGGGCTCGCACTCGCCGGCTCCCATCAGCGAACCCTTGAGCCCGTCCGAGGCACCGGCGGGGTCGTGGGTCAGGCCGGCCAGCCGACGCTTGACCCAGCCTTCCCGCTCGACCTGGTCACGGCAACCGTGACAGGTCGCCACGTGGGCCCAGGCACGCTCGGTCTCGGCCTCGCTGAGCTGGCCGTCGAGCAGTGCACTGGCGCGGTGGCCGAGGTGGCCTCCGCCGCCCGCGAAGATGCTCATGCCGACGTACCCCAGCCGAAGGCCTTCGGTCCGGAGTAGCGGACCCGGCCGCCGCGCGGGGCCCGGTGCGCGAGGGAGTCACGCAGCATCGCGCGACCCCGGTGGATGCGGGAGCGGACGGTGCCGAGCTTGGCACCGAGGATCTGGGCGATCTCCTCGTAGGACAGGCCCTCGACGTCGCACAGCACCACGGCGGCGCGGAAGTCCGGCGGCAGCGACTGCAGCGCCTGCTCGATGTCGTCGTCGAAGCGCTGGTCGCTGTAGGCCAGGTCGGGCGTGGGCTGGTTCGAGGCCAGCTTGTCGGTGCGCGCCTCGGTCAGGGCGTCGAACCGGATCCGCTGCTTGCGCCGCGCCTGGTCGAGGAACAGATTGGTGGTGATCCGGTGCAGCCACCCCGCGAAGGTGCCCGGGGTGTAGGTGTCGAGCGAGCGGAAGACGCGGACGAACACCTCCTGGGTCAGGTCCTCGGCGTCGAGCCGGTTGCCGGTCAAGCGGTACGCGAGCCGGTACACGCGATCGGAGTGCTGCTCGACGATCTCGTCCCAGGTCGGGACCTCGGAGGACTGCTCCTCGTGAGTCAACGACATCTGCTGCTCCTTCTCCCCCGCAGCCCCCTGACTGCGAGTTCTCCCACCCTAGGAACGGTTCCTGAAAACAACCTGGGATTCAAGCGTGAACCGTTCAGAGGTTCGCAACGCCCGACGCAGCCGATTCGTTCCACTAGGTTGGTCCCGTGACCGACCCGATCAACGCCGCGAGCTGGATCCACGCCGACGAGTTCGTCCCCGAGGACGAGGTCCTCGCTGCCGCGCGCGAGCGTGCAGCGGCGATCGGGGTGACCCCGATCAGCGCCGGCGTCGGCAGTGCGCTGCGCTTCCTGGCCTCGGTCCTGGACGCCAAGGCGGTCGTCGAGGTCGGCACCGGCACGGGTGTCTCCGGCCTCTGGCTGCTGCGCGGGATGCGCCCCGACGGCGTGCTCACCTCGATCGACGTCGAGGCCGAGCACCAGCGCCTGGCCCGGGAGACGTTCACCGCGGCCGGCATCCCCAGCCAGCGCGCCCGCACCATCGGGGGCGCGGCCCTCGACGTGCTCACCCGGCTGACCGACGGCCACTACGACCTGATGTTCGTCGACGCCGACATCGAGGAGACGGCCGACTGCCTCGCCGAGGCGGTCCGGCTGCTCCGGCCCGGCGGCGTGGTCGCGTTCAACGACGCCCTGTGGGGCGGCAAGGTCGCCGACCCGTCGCAGCGCGACTCGGCCACGGTCGCCGCGCGCGAGCTGGGCCGCACGATCGCCGCTGACGAGGACCTGGTCCCGCTGCTGCTCCCGATCGGCAACGGCCTGCTGCTCGCCCAGAAGGCGGGCCACTGACCCGCTCGCCCTGGCAGCTCCCGGCCTGGGCCCGACTGATTGACTACCGACATGGCTGCGCTCGACCTGACCACCTCCGTCGTTGATCTCACCCTGGCACTGGTCGACGTCGAGTCGGTCAGTCGCGACGAGGAGCAGCTCGCCGACCTCGTCGAGGCGGCACTGGCTCCGCTGAGCCACCTGACGGTGACCCGGATCGGGAACACCATCGTCGCGCGCACCGACCTCGGCCGTGCCGAGCGGGTGATCCTCGCCGGCCACCTCGACACGGTCCCGGTCAACGGCAACCTGCCCGGACGGCTCGAGGACGGGATCCTGCACGGCCTGGGCAGCTGCGACATGAAGGGCGGCGTCGCGGTGATGCTGCGGATCGCCGCCACCGTGCCCGACCCGAACCGCGACCTGACGTTCGTCTTCTACGACTGCGAGGAGATCGACGCCGCCGCGAACGGGCTCTTCAGGCTCAGCCAGAACTCACCCGAGCTCCTCGCCGGTGACTTCGCGATCCTGCTCGAACCCTCCAACGCCGGGGTCGAGGCCGGCTGCCAGGGCACCCTGCGGGTCGAGATCCGCACCACCGGCGAGCGGGCGCACGCCGCCCGCAGCTGGAAGGGCAGCAACGCCATCCACGCCGCCGGGGAGGTGCTGCGCCGGCTCGAGGGCTACCAGGCGCGCCGCCCCCTGATCGACGGACTGACCTACCACGAGGGCCTCAACGCGGTCTTCATCTCCGGCGGCGTCGCCGGCAACGTGGTCCCGGACAGCTGCGTGGTGACGGTGAACCACCGCTTCGCTCCCGACCGGAACGAGGCCGAGGCGCTCGCCTTCGTGGAGGACTTCTTCGCGCCGTACGACGTCACGCTCACCGACTCCGCCCCGGGTGCGCTCCCGGGCCTGGACCGACCTGCGGCCGCGGACTTCGTCGCCGCGGTGGGTGGCCCGGTCGCGCCGAAGTTCGGCTGGACCGACGTGGCGCGCTTCACCGCGCTCGGTGTTCCGGCGGTCAACTTCGGCCCCGGCGACCCGCTGCTGGCGCACAAGGCCGACGAACACGTGCCGGTCGAGGAGATCGAGCGCTGCGAGACGACGCTTCGCACCTGGCTCACGGGAGGAACACGATGAAGGGCAGCTTCAACGGACCACGGCCGGGCGAGTCGCGTCCCGGCACCACCGCGGACCAGCGGCTCCTGGAGAGCCGCGGCCCGGCCGGCTGGCACCACACCGACGCCTGGCGGGTGATGAAGATCCAGGCCGAGTTCGTCCAGGCCTTCGACGAGCTGGCCGAGCTCGGTCCGGCGATCTCGGTCTTCGGGTCGGCACGCACGCCGAGCGACCACCCCCACTACGAGCTCGGGGTGAAGGTCGGCAGTGCGCTGGCCGCGGCCGGATTCGGCGTGATCACCGGTGGCGGGCCCGGCGCGATGGAGGCGGTCAACAAGGGCGCGCTCGAGGCCGGCGGCCAGTCGATCGGGCTCGGCATCGAGCTGCCCTGGGAGGCCCGGCTCAACGAGTTCGTCAACGTCGGGATGAACTTCCACTACTTCTTCGTCCGCAAGACGATGTTCGTGAAGTACTCGCAGGGCTTCGTCGTGCTGCCCGGAGGCCTGGGCACCCTGGACGAGCTGTTCGAGGCGATGACGCTGGCGCAGACGCAGAAGATCAACCAGTTCCCGATCGCGCTGCTCGGCGTGGCTCAGTGGACCGGCCTGATCGACTGGATGCGGACCACGATGCTGCCCGACGGCCGGATCAAGGAGTCCGACCTCGACATGCTCACCCTGACCGACGACGTCGACGCGGTGGTCGACCTGATGGTCAAGGCCCGCGACGCCGCCGACGCCGGCGAAGGGTGAGGCAGTGATGATCTGGGTCTTCGCGATCGTGATCGTGCTGATCATGGGCGCTGTCGCCGTGGTCGCTGCCGGGCGCGGTGACGGGTTGGAGCCGACGTACGACGATCGGCCCGACGTGCTGGTGCCCACCAACCGGCTGCTAGGTGCTGAGGACCTGCGTCGGATCCGGTTCAGCATCACCTGGCGCGGCTACCGGCCGACCGACGTCGATGCACTGCTGGACCGGCTGGCGGCCGAGCTCGAGTCCCGCGACGCCGAGGTGCTCGGTGGCGGAGAGCCCGCTCCCGTGCCGAGCCCTGGCCCGAGTGACGTCCCGAGTGACGTCCCGAGCGACGGACCGGCCGATGATGCCGCCACGTCCGACGACCACTAGCATCTCGGACCGTTGTGCATGAACTCACGCTGCCGTTGCTGATCACCGCCGGCCTGACCGTCTTCGTCGGCCTGGTGGTGCTGCTGACGCGCCTGCGACTGCGCCGGACCCACCGGGTCCCGGCCCTCCAGCTGCACACCGGTGCCGGGGTGCTCGGGGTGGTCTGCTGGACGTTGTTCCTGGTCGCTCCCGCCGATGCCGAGTGGAGCTCCATCGTCGGCGTGGTCGGGCTGGGCTGCTTCTGGGTCGTGGCCGTGGCCGGCATCGTCCTGGCCATGCGGTGGCGGATCGGACGCTCGCGCGGAAAGCGTGCTGCGGGCGGTTCGTCCGCCGCCGACTCGTGGACCTCCACCGCCTGGCTCTCGGTGCTCGGACACCTCGGTGTCTTCGGCTCCGTCGCCTGGTTCACCTTCGCTTACGTGACCAGCGTCATCTGACTGTGGGATCATGGGGCGACAGGCATGGGAGCCTGCGCCCCGGCAACGGGTAGCACGACCCCCACGACGACCAGAGGAAGAGGCTGCAACATGGCGGCGATGAAGCCACGGACCGGCGACGGTGACATGGAGGTCACCAAGGAAGGCCGCGGATACGTGATGCGTATTCCGCTCGAGGGCGGCGGCCGCCTCGTGGTCGAGTTGAACGCCGACGAGGTCAACTCGTTGGGCGACGCGCTCAAGAATGTCCTTGGCTGAGCTGCCACCTCAGGTCAGCCCGCCCGGGCTGACGTTGGATGGCCGAGACCCGCACCTGGCGGGCGCGGCTCTGATCGCGCTTCCCGTCTCGGCCGAGGGTGACGCGCTCACCATCGGTCCGGGTGCTGCCTCCCTCGCCGACGAGATCGATCTCCTCGGCGTGCTGGAGAGCGAGGGCGCGACCGGGCGGGCCGGCGAGGTCGTCGTCCTCCCCGTCCCCAGCGGAACCACCCAGAACCCGGCCCTGCGCCGGGTCCTGCTGGTCGGTGTGGGCACGGCGAGCGCCGACGAGTTCCGTCGTGCCGGCGCCGCGCTGGCGCGAGCCACCCGTGACCGGGACACGGTCTCCACCACCATCCCCGCCCTGGACCCGACGGTCGGCCTCGAGCCGTTCATCGTCGGAGTCGTGCTGGCCTCGTTCTCCTTCGACTGGCGCAGCGCCGGGCCGGCGTCGCAGCCGGTCGGGTCCGTGGTGCTGGCCGAGCTTGATCCCAGCTTCGCGGACCAGCGTGACCGGGCGGTGGCGATCGCCGCCGCGGGGTGGCGTGCCCGGTTCCTCGCGACGGTGCCCTCGAACCTGAAGTCCCCCGCCTGGGTCGCGGCCCAGGCGAAGACGGCGGCCAAGGCCGCCGGGCTCGAGATCCGGATCTGGGACGAGAAGGCGCTCGCCAAGGAAGGCTTCGGCGGGATCCTCGGCGTCGGCGGCGGGTCGACGAACCCGCCCCGTTTCGTCCGACTCGACTACACCCCGGCGAAGGTCACCCGACGGACCCCGACGGTGGTCCTGGTCGGCAAGGGCATCACGTTCGACACCGGCGGCTACAACATCAAGCCCGGTGAGTCGATGACGACCATGAAGCGCGACATGACCGGGGCCGGCGTCGTGCTGGCCACCCTGTGCGCGCTGCGTGACCTCGACGTCCCGGTCAAGGTGATCGGCCTGCTCTGCCTGGCCGAGAACATGGTCTCCGGGTCGGCGATGCGTCCGGGCGACGTGCTGCGGCACTACCCCGGTGACGCGACCGCGCGGACCAGCGAGGTGACCAACACCGACGCCGAGGGGCGCCTGGTGCTGGCCGACGGCCTCTCCTACGCGGTGCGCGAGATCAAGCCCGACCTGCTCGTCGACGTCGCGACCCTGACCGGTGCGGTCAAGGTGGCGCTCGGCCAGGAGACCGGTGGCCTCTACGCCACCACCGACGCGCTGGCTGCGGCGATCGACACCGCGGGCACCGAGGCCGGGGAACCGTGGTGGCGCCTCCCGCTCTCCTCGCTCTACGAGGACCGGCTCTCCTCCCCCGTCGCCGACGCCGACAACGGCGCCGGCGGTCCCGGATCGATCACCGCCGCGCTGTTCCTGCAGCACTTCACCGGTGGACTGCCGTGGGCACACCTGGACATCGCCTCCGTCGGCGACGCCCCCGCCCACCGCGACGAGTACACCCCCGGCCCGACCGGGTTCGGCGCTCGCACGCTGCTGCACTGGCTGGCCGCCGGCGCACCTGCCTGACCCGTTGGTGAGCAGGCAGAAGCTTGTTCCCGAGCGACGCTGAGCAGGCAGAAGTTTTCAGGCCCGCCTGAAAACTTCTGCCTGCTCACGCGAGCTGGGGTGAAAGTTTCTGCCTGCTCACCAGATGAGGCGCAGCACCGCGGCGGTCACGGCGGCCGCCAGGACCACCACCAGGAACGAGGCGCGCCACCAGAGGGCGACCACGGCCACGGCGAGGGCGGGCACCCGGGCGTCGATCACGATCTCCGAGCCGCGGCCCAGCACCTGGACGGCGATCAGCGCACCCAGCAGCCCGGCGGGGATCAGCGCCGAGACCCGCAGCGTCCAGGGGTGGGTGAGGACGCGCGCGGGCAGGGAGAGGCCTGCCAGCTTGAGGCCGTAGCAGCCGGCGGCCATCGCGAGGATGCCCCACCAGACCGCGGTGCTCGTCGTCATGCGTCCTCCCCGGCGGGTTCGGGCTCCACGACGGGGGCGGCCGGTAGCAGCAGTCCCACCAGCACCGCGACCGCTCCGCCGAGGATGATCGGCACACCCGCAGCGGTGAACGGGATCAGCCCGGTCGCGGTGCCGGCACCGACGAGGGCGACGACGCGTTGCGGCCACGCGGTGAGCCGCGGCCAGAGCAGGGCCAGGAACGCCGCACCGACGGCCGCGTCGAGACCGAACGCCCGCGGGTCACCGATCGCGGAGCCGGCCAGTGCACCGACCAGCGTCATCAGGTTCCACAGCAGGAACACGCTCACCCCGGTCACCCGGAACGCGGTGCGCTGATCGTCCGGATCGGTCTGACCCAACGCCATCGCCGTGGACTCGTCGATGACGAGGTGAGCACTCGCGAGGCGCCGTACGCCTCGGAGGTTGAGGATCCGGGCCAGGCCGATCCCGTAGAAGGTGTTGCGGGTGCCGAGCAGGACGCCCGTGAGCGCGCCCGCGGCCGGCGTGCCCCCGGCGGCCAGGACGCCGACGAAGGCGAACTGGCTGGCGCCGGTGAAGACCAGCAGGCTCAGCGCGCAGGCCTGCCACACGTCCAGCCCCGACGCGGTCGCGACCGCGCCGAAGGAGATGCCGTAGGCACCGGTCGCCACGCCGACCCCGAGGGAGTCGACGACGACCGGTGCCGGACGCTTCATCGGCTCAGGCGCGGACGACGGTCAGCAGGGCGAGGTCACCCTCACCGACCTTCACCCCACCGTCGGCACCGGCCGGCGCCTCGGTGACGGCGTACGTCGTCGCGAGAGTCTCCCGCGCGATCAGCTCACCGTGCTCGGTCGCCGCCTGCTGCACCGCGTCGCCGCCGGCGATGGTGAGCTCGATCCGGTCCGAGACCTCGAGGCCGGTCTCCTTGCGGGTGTTCTGCACGGCGCGGATCAGGTCGCGGGCCAGGCCCTCGGAGGCGAGCTCGGGGGTGACGACGGTGTCGAGCACCACGAAGCCGCCACCGGGCAGCATCGCGACCGCGGCGTCGTCGCCCTCGGCGCCGGCGACCGTCTCGAGGGTGTACTCCCCCTCGACCAGGGCGAGGCCGCCCGCGGTCACGACACCGGCGGCGTCGACGGACCAGTCACCGGACTTGGAGCCCTTGATCGCCAGCTGGACGTCCTTGCCCAGTCGCGGACCCGCGGCGCGGGCGTTGACGTTGAGCTTCTGCTCCACGCCGTACGCCGCCGCCTCGGGTGCGTCGGCATCGAGCAGCCGGACGGCCTTGACGTTGACCTCGTCGGCCACGATCTCGGCGAACCCGGCACCCTCGACCAGCGCGGTGCCGACCAGGGTGAGGCCGCCGAGCGGCAGCCGGTTGCGCAGACGGCGGGCCTTGCGCAGCGACGACGTGGTCGAGCAGACCTCGCGCACCGCGTCCATCGCCGCGACCAGGACGTCGTCGCCGGGCAGCTCCTCGACCTTCGGCAGGTCGGCCAGGTGCACCGACCGGCCGCCCGTCAGCCCGCGCCAGATCTCCTCGGCCACCAGCGGCAGCAGCGGCGCGATCGTCCGGGTGGTCACCTCGAGCACCGTGTACAGCGTGTTGAACGCGTCGCGGTCCTCGCTCCAGAACCGCTCGCGCGAACGCCGGATGTACCAGTTGGTCAGCAGGTCGACGAACTCACCGGTGGCCTCGCAGGCCTCGGCGATGGCGTAGGAGTCCATCGCCGCGGTGTAGGTGCCGACGAACTCGCGGGCCTTGGCCAGGATGTAGCGGTCGAGCTGGTCCTCGCTCGCCGTCGACCACTCGGCCTCGATGCCGGCGGCGTTGGCGTACAGGCTGAAGAAGTACCAGCTGTTCCACAGCGGGATCATCACCTGGCGCACCGAGTCGCGGATGCCCTGCTCGGTGACGACCAGGTTGCCGCCGCGCAGGATCGGGGAGGCCATCAGGAACCAGCGCATCGCGTCGGCGCCGTCGCGGTCGAGGACCTCGGAGACGTCGGGGTAGTTGCGCAGGGACTTGGACATCTTGTTGCCGTCCGAGCCCAGCACGATGCCGTGCGAGATGCAGGACTGGAACGCGGGCCGGTCGAAGAGCGCCGTGGCCAGGATGTGCAGGGTGTAGAACCAGCCGCGGGTCTGGCCGATGTACTCGACGATGAAGTCGGCCGGGAAGTGGTGCTCGAACCACTCGGCGTTCTCGAACGGCACGTGGTTCTGGGCGAACGACATCGACCCGGAGTCGAACCAGACGTCGAGCACGTCGGTGACGCGGCGCATCGTGGACCGACCCGTCGGGTCGTCCGGGTTGGGCCGGGTGAGGTCGTCGATGAACGGGCGGTGCAGGTCGGGCTCGCCGTCCTTGTTCAGCGGCAGCCGACCGAAGTCGCGCTCGATCTCGGCGAACGAGCCGTAGACGTCGATCCGCGGGTAGTCCTCGTCGTCGGACTTCCACACCGGCACCGGGGAGCCCCAGAACCGGTTGCGGGTGATCGACCAGTCGCGGGCGTTGTCGACCCACTTGCCGAACTGGCCGTCCTTGATGTGTTCGGGGGTCCAGGTGATCTCCTGGTTGAGCTCGGCCATCCGCGCCTTGATCGCGGTGACCTCGACGAACCAGCTCGAGACGCCCTTGTAGATCAGCGGCTGGCGGCAGCGCCAGCAGTGCGGGTAGGAGTGCTCGTAGGACTCGTGCCGGACCAGCACGGTGCCGGGCGTGACGGCGCCGCCGGCCTCGCCGCGGGTGACGGCGCGCAGGTCGGCGAGGATCGGCTTGTTGGCGTCGAAGACCAGCTGGCCCTTGTACTCGGCCACCGGCGCGGTGAACTTGCCGTCCTTGCCGACCGGCATCACCGCCTCGATGCCCTCGCGGTCGATGACCTCCTTGTCGACCTCACCGAAGGCGCCGGCGGTGTGCACCAGGCCGGAACCGGAGTCGGTGGTGACGGCGTCGTTGGCCTCGACGACGCGGAAGGCGTTCTCGTGGTCGACGTAGTAGCCGAACGGCGGCGTGTAGGTCAGGCCGAGCAGCTCGGCACCCGGACCGCGCCAGGTGATCGTGGGCTCCTCGGCGTCGGGGAAGAGCTCCTTCTTGTACGCCGGCACCCGGGCCGCGGCCAGGATGTAGCGCTCCGGCGTGCCGGTGGGGGTCGCGGACTCCACGGCGACGTACTCGATCTCCTCGCCGACCATGACGGCGAGGTTGCTCGGCAGGGTCCACGGCGTGGTGGTCCAGATGACCAGCTTCGCGCCGTGGAACTCACCCTCGGTGGTGATGTCGTAGCCGACCGTGACGGCGGGGTCCTGACGCATCTTGTAGACGTCGTCGTCCATCCGCAGCTCGTGGTTCGACAGCGGGGTCTCGTCGTTCCAGCAGTAGGGCAGGACGCGGAAGCCCTCGTAGACGTAGCCCTTGTCGAAGAGCTGCTTGAACGCCCAGATCACCGACTCCATGAACTCGGGGTTCATCGTCTTGTAGTCGTTGTCGAAGTCGACCCAGCGGGCCTGACGGGTGACGTAGTCGCGCCAGACGTCGGTGTACTTGAGCACCGACGAGCGGCAGGCGTCGTTGAAGACGTCGATGCCCATCTCGGCGATCTCGTCGGTGGTGGTGATGCCGAGCTGCTTCATCGCCTCGAGCTCGGCGGGCAGGCCGTGGGTGTCCCAGCCGAAGCGGCGCTCGACGCGCTTGCCCTTCATCGTCTGGTAGCGCGGGACGATGTCCTTGACGTAGCCGGTGAGCAGGTGGCCGTAGTGCGGCAGGCCGTTGGCGAACGGCGGGCCGTCGTAGAAGACGAACTCGTTGGAGCCGTTGTCACCGGCCGGGCGGTTCTCGATCGAGGCCGCGAAGGTCTTGTCGTCCTCCCAGTAGGCGAGGACGCGCTCCTCGATCGCCGGGAAGCGGGGGCTCGCCGGGACGGTGGCGTTCTCGGCGGACTGGTCGGTGCTGACCTTGGGGTAGGTCATGATCGGGCTCCTGCGGTCGTCGTCTGCTCGTGCTCCAATGACACGAGGACGACATCACTGCCGCGGTACCACCCCGCTTGGCCCCTGAAGGGACCCGCTCAAGACTGCTGTGACGGGCTTACCCGTGGGGTTCTACTCACCGGCTGGCCGATCCGGCTTTCTTCCCCAAGCTCGCCGCTGATCACGGCTCAGACGCTGGTGTGCAAAAGTCTAGGTCATGAGCGAGCTCGGGACCTATCGGGAATACCTCGACCACTTCCGCGGGACCCTGGATCGGCAGTGCGCCGACCTGACCCCGGACCAGCTGGCGCGGGCGGCGGTGCCGCCGAGCGACCTCAGTCTGCTCGGTCTGGTGCGCCACATGGCGCGGGTCGAGCACTACTGGTTCCGGATGGTGATCGACGTCCACCTCGACGAGGAGCGGCTGGACGCCGACGACCCGACGGGCGGCTTCCACCGGGTCGAGCCGACCCAGGAGTCCGTGGACGAGGCGTTCGCGCGGTGGCGGACCTGGACGTCGTACGGCGACGAGGCGCTCAGTCGGCTCGAGGCAGTCGATCTCGGGGAGCTGCGCACCGACCGGCACGGCGAGGAGGCCACGCTGCGCGACGTGCTGGTCCACCTGGTCGAGGAGTACGCCCGGCACTGCGGGCACGCCGACCTGCTGCGTGAGGTGGTCGACGGGCGAACGGGGCTGTAGCCGGGTAGGCGCAGACTGGGGGCATGAGTAACGCCTCCCCCGCCGGCTACGGCGGCTACTGGCTGCCACCCGAGGACGATCCGCGGGTCGATCCGCACCCGATCGGCGAGCTGGCGACGTACCGCGGCTACCTGCGCAACTACCGGCTCACGCTCGAGCTCAAGTGCCAGGACCTCACCCCGGAGCTGCTCGCGACGCGGTCGGTGCCGCCGAGCAACCTGTCGTTGATCGGCCTGGTGCGGCACATGGCCTACGTCGAGCACACCTGGTTCCAACGCGCCCTGCAAGGCCGGCTCGACGAACCCCGGCCGTTCACCGACCCCGACGACTCCGACATCGAGTTCACCGGCGCCGTCGGCACGGCGACCTGTGTGACCGAGGCGATGGCGGTGTGGCGCCGCGAGATCCGCCGCGCCGAGGACTGGCTCGAGACCCAGTCGGACGCGTCGATGGGCACGGAGCTGGTCTACAACAGCGACGGCGAGACGACCACGGTCCGCGACATCCTGGTGCACCTGGTCGAGGAGTACGCCCGGCACTGCGGCCACGCGGACCTGCTCCGCGAATGCCTCGACGGCCGCACCGGTCAGTGACTCCCCTAAACTCGGTCCACGTGACTGACGCCGTGACCCCCCGCACCGCCTGGGGCTTCGCCCTGGTGACCTACGCCGCCGACAACTCCGTCCTGGACGCCTGGTTCCCCACGCCGGCTCTCGGCGAGGCTCCTGAGGGCGCCAAGCCGGCCCCGGAGCTGCTCGGGCTGGGTGGTTCGGACGCGGTGCGCCGGGTGGAGAAGCACGTCGAGCTGGTCAGCATCGACCTCGACGCCGCGCCGACGACGACGCAGGACGTCTGGCTGCGCCTGCACCTGCTCTCCCACCGGCTCGTGGCCCCGCACACCGTCAACCTCGACGGCCAGTTCGGCCTGCTCACCAACGTCGCCTGGACGTCGGAGGGTCCGTGCGCCATCGACGGCTTCGAGCTCACCCGCGCCCGGCTCAAGGGCGCCGGCAAGGTCGTGGCGGTCTACGGCGTGGACAAGTTCCCGCGGATGACCGACTACGTGCTGCCCTCCGGCGTGCGGATCGCCGACGCCGACCGGGTCCGCCTCGGCGCGCACCTGGCCGAGGGCACGACGGTCATGCACGAGGGCTTCGTGAACTTCAACGCCGGCACCACCGGCACCTCGATGGTGGAGGGCCGGATCAGCGCCGGGGTCGTGGTCGGCAACGGCTCCGACATCGGTGGCGGCGCCTCGATCATGGGCACCCTGTCCGGGGGCGGCAAGCAGGTCATCTCCATCGGTGAGCGCTGCCTGCTCGGCGCGAACTCGGGTCTGGGCATCAGCCTGGGCAACGACTGCGTGGTCGAGGCCGGCACCTACGTCACCGCCGGCACCAAGGTCACCATGCCCGACGGTTCGACGATCAAGGCTCTGGAGCTCTCCGGCGCCTCCAACGTGCTGTTCCGGCGCAACTCGGTCACCGGCGCCATCGAGGCCGTCGCGTGGCAGGGCGAGGGCATCGTGCTCAACGAGGCCCTGCACGCCAACTAGTCCCGGCCGTCGGTCCGTCGATCAGAGCCATCGCCCGATTCCCGCCGCCGTTGATTAGAACGGCCGGATACCGTCGGGAAGAATGCTTGGGACATTCGCGCAGGAGCACTCTGCGCTCGGGACAGCGTGGAAGAGGTCAGCACCATGAGACGCCTGCTGACCGCCGTGGTGGTGGTCGCCGCCCTGGCGATCGCTGCGACGGTGGCGTGGGACCGCTTCAGCGAGCAGGCCGCCAAGCTCCTCCCCGACGAGTGCATCGCCGCCGTCGGGACCGGTGACGACCAGCTCAAGGCCCGGGTCAACCCGGAGCAGGCCCGCAACGCGTCGCTGATCTCGGCGATCGCCATCAAGCGAGGCCTCCCGGCCCGGGCGGCGACGATCGGCCTGGCGACCGCCTACCAGGAGTCGAAGCTGACCAACATCGACTACGGCGACCGGGACTCGCTCGGACTGTTCCAGCAGCGCCCCTCGCAGGGCTGGGGCTCACGCAAGCAGATCCTCAACCCGACGTACGCGATCAACGCCTTCTACGACGCCCTGGAGAAGGTCGACGGCTACGAGACGATGGAGATCACCGTCGCCGCGCAGAAGGTGCAGCGCAGTGCCTTCCCCGACGCGTACGCCGACCACGAGCCCGGCGCCCGCGCCCTCGCCTCCGCCCTGACCGGACAGAGCCCCGCCGCCTTCTCCTGCCGCTTCCGCTCCGTCGGGACGGGGACGGCGGCCACGACCGCCAAGCGCCTCACGGGCGCCTTCGGCACCAGCGCCGGCACCCCGGTCGTCGCCGGCCGCTCCGTCACGGTCAGCCCGACCGACTCGGAGACCCGCTGGGCGGTGGCCCACTGGGCGGTCGCCCACGCCAACCGCCTCGGCCTGGCCAGCGTCAAGGTCGACGGCCGGATCTGGACCGGCGACGAGGGCTGGGGGAAGGTCTCGACCGGCGACGGTCAGGTCGTGATCACCGTCAAGCAGTCCGAATCGCCGAGTTGAGGGTTGTTGCAGCCGAGTTGAGGGTTGTCACGCCGCAACCCTCAAGTCGACGCCCCGAAGCCTCAAGTCGGCTGCAGGAAGCCTCAAGTCGGCGAGGGGGTCAGAGGCGGGCCACGGCGGCGTCGACCCGCTCGTCGGTCGCGGTGAACGCGATCCGGACGTGCTGGGCTCCAGCCACGCCGTAGAAGGCGCCGGGGGCGGCGAGGATGCCGCGCTCGGCGAGCCAGGCGACCGTGTCCCAGCAGGACTCACCGCCCGCTTCTGAGGTACGCCGTGCCCAGAGGTACAGCGACGCCTCGGAGTGGTCGATCGTGAAGCCGGCGCCCTCGAACGCGGCGCGCAGCTTGGCCCGTCGTGCGCGGTAGCGCTCGGCCTGCTCGGCGGCGTGGGCGTCGTCGTTGAGCGCGGCGACCATGGCCACCTGCTGCGGGCCGGGCATCTGCAGGCCGAGGTTCTTGCGGACGGCGAGCAGCTCGTCGATGACACGCTGGTCGCCGGCGACGAAGGCGCACCGGTAGCCGGCGAGGTTGGAACGCTTGGACAGCGAGTGCACGGCGAGGATGCCGTCGAACGAGCCGCCGCAGACGTCGGGGTGCAGCACCGAGATCGGCTCGGCCTCCCAGGCGCACTCGATGTAGCACTCGTCGGAGATCAGCAGCGTGCCGCGCTCGCGGCACCACTCGACGACCTTCTTCAGGTGCTCGAGCGGCAGCACCTTGCCGGTCGGGTTCGACGGCGAGTTGATCCACAGGATCGCCGGCGTCGCCGGACCGATCGCGGTCAGCGAGTCACTGGCCAGCACGTCCGCGCCGACGAGTGCGGCCGAGACCTCGTACGTCGGGTAGGCGAACTCGGGGTAGACCACCAGGTCGCCCGCGCCGACACCGAGGTGCAGGGGCAGCGACGCGATCAGCTCCTTCGAGCCGATCACCGGCAGCACGGCCGAGGCGGCGAGCCCGGTGACACCGTGGTTGCGCGCCAGCCAGTCGACCGCCGCCTGCCGGACCTCGGGGGTGCCGACGGTGAGCGGGTAGCCCGGTGAGTCGGCGGCCGCGATCAGCGCGTCCTGCACCACCGCGGGCGTCGGGTCGACGGGCGTGCCGACCGAGAGGTCGACGATGCCGTCCGGGTGCGAGCGCGCGGTCGCGGCGTAGGAGGTCAGCTTGTCCCACGGGAAGTCGGGGAGCTGACCGGAGACCTCGAACATCAGCTGAGGATCAGAACGGACTCAGTGGTCCTGGTTCTGCGGCGGAAGAGCCTCGATGAACGCCTGGTCCTTGTCGATGACGCCCATCTTGGTGGCGCCGCCGGGCGAACCCAGGTCGTCGAAGAACTTCACGTTCGCGTCGTAGTACTCCTTCCACTCCGAGGGCGTGTCGTCCTCGTAGTAGATGGCCTCGACGGGGCAGACCGGCTCGCACGCACCGCAGTCGACGCACTCGTCGGGGTGGATGTAGAGCATCCGCTTGCCCTCGTAGATGCAGTCGACGGGGCATTCGTCGACGCAGGCACGGTCCTTGACGTCCACACAGGGCTGGGCAATGACGTAGGTCATGCGACCCAGCCTAATCTGTCTCCATGCCTTCCACGGCCCTGGGTCCACATGTCGTCGGAACCCGTGTCGTGGTGCGGCGCATCGTCCCCGGCGAGCTCGGCCCGACCGGCGGCCCCGCCTTCACCGACGTCCTCGGAGTCTGTACGTCGTGGGCCGACGGCTTCTGCACCGTGCAACCCGCCACGGGGCCAGCGGTGATGATCAACACCGACCTGATCGTGTCGGGCAAACCGGTCCCCGAACGCCCGTCGGTGCGGCACCGGGTCTCGGTGCGCGAGGCCGAGTCCCACGTGGCCCCGCTCTGGCCGACCCTGGTCGCCGCGCCGCTGGGCGAGTGGCTGCTGCGCACCGAGCCGCACCCCACCGGGCGGCTGCTCAAGCGCGCCAACTCCGTCCTTGCCGTGGGTGATCCGGGGATGGACCTGGCAACGGCAACTGTCCGCGTGTGCGAGTTCTACGAGGCACACGAGCGGCGCCCGCTGGCGCAGGTCGAGGTCGGGTCCGAGGTCGAGGCGGGACTTCTCGCAGCCGGATGGTCAGCGCTGGGCCATGGAGACTCCCACTTTCAACTGGGTTCGCTCTCGGGCGTACGCCGGGGTTGTGGAGCCCCACGGTCACATGCTGACCATGGCGCTCCTCAACTGACCACGCGGGACGCGCGCGCCCAGGTGACGATCGGCGATCGGGCGCGAGGTGAAGCGGCGTTCGACCGGGACTGGCTCGGGATCCACAACCTCTGGGTCGACCCGGAGCACCGCCGGACCGGCCTCGCCCGCACCGTTCTCAGCGAGCTCCTCGAGTGGGGTGCCGAGCAGGGCGCTCTCACGGTGTGGCTGCACGTCGAGACCGACAACGCCCCGGCGCTGGCGCTGTACGAGTCGATCGGGTTCCGCACGCACCACTCGATGCGCTACCTGGTCCCTGCGGGAACTTCCCGAGCCGACGGATCGTCGGAGCCAGCGTGAAAGTCACCGATCCCGGCGGTCAGGTCTGGCACGTGCACCGCCGTTGGCTTCCGTGGAACCCGGGGAAGTCGAAGGACCTTGCCCACGAGGTGAACCTGAACCCCCTCAGCATGGTCGAGGGTGCCGACGACCCGGTCGGCTGTCTCGTTCTGCTCGTGATCGGGATCGTGCTGGCCATCCTGGCCCCGCTGATCTTCCTCGTGCTGTTCACCGGCATCGAGTTCCTGGTCCTGCTGGTGATCCTGCCGTTCGCGATCGCGGGTCGCGTCCTGTTCGGTCGCCGCTGGTGGATCCAGATCCGCCGTGGCCGCACGCTTGTGCGCGAGGAGATGGTCGGCGACTGGGCCGCGAGCGGTCGCCGCGTCCGCGAGGCCGCCGAGCAGATCCGGGTGACGCCGCCGGAGCTCCCGCCCTACCCGCTGCCGGTCACGGACGTGACGCCCTAGTTCGGGTGCTTGACCTCGCCCGTGCAGGTGACCTCGTCCTGCGGGATGTAGGTGGTGTGGAAGTTCTCGGTCTTCGCCACCGCTGAGCTGCCGGGCTTGTGGAAGTAGCGCTTCACGTTGATCTGGAAGCCCTTGGCGCCGACGGTGTCCTCGCAGTTGGAGCTGTCGATCTTGCGCTTGGCGAAGTCGGTGTAGGCGTACCGGGCGCCGGTCGAGGTGGTGACGTCCCAGACCTTGGTCGACCACATCGAGACCGTCAGCGCACCCTGGCGCGACCCCGTCGCCGGCGAGAGCGCGGCCTTGATCAGGACGCCGTACGGGGTGTTGTTCTTGAACCGGAGGTCCTTGGCGCCCCACGCGACGGTGGCCTCACGGCCGACCGGGTAGCGCGAGATGTAGAGCGAGTGCGGGTGGTGCTCGACGTCCTGGAGGCCGGCGAAGAACATCGCGTTGAACGTGGTGGTCGCCATCTGGGAGACGCCGCCGCCGAGGTCGGCCTTGAAGACGCCGTCCTGGATGGTCCAGCCCTCGGTGAAGCCGTTGGCACGGGTGCGCTCCCCGACGATGTCGTTGAGGCTGAACGTCTCGCCGGGGGCGAGGACGGTGCCGTCGACGATCTCGGCCGCGCGACCGATGTTGGTGTTGCGGTAGGCGGCGTAGGGGAAGTTCGTGGTGAACCGCGAGACCCGCTCGGTGATCTTCCACGCGGTCGCGTCGGCCGTCGAGATCTTCGGCTCGGCGACCGTCGACTCGATCGTCGCGGTGCGGGCGTCGCCGGACTGGGTGAGCAGCCCCTGGAAGACGGTCTGCGCCTGGACCGGGTCGAAGGTGACGCCGGGCTTGGCCGGGATGACGGTCGGCTTGCCCTTCACCAGGTCGACGGTGGCGTCGACGGGGGCGTCCTTGCGCTCCGCCGTCGCGTCGGTGAGCAGCGCGGTGAAGGCGGCCTTCTTGACCGTCGGGACGAGCTCGCCGTCGGTCGGCTTGAGCGCGATCACGCCGGCGATCTGAGCCGGGCTGAAGGTCACGGGCGAGGCGCCGAACATCAGCGTCACCGAACCCGACATGGCCGGGTTGGCGAAGCTGGTGACGGCCTTCTGGACGTCGCTCTGGTCGATCGCGGGGGCGTCCTCGACCAGCGGCAGCTCGACAGCGCGGTCGTCACCGGTGGCCAGCGCCGCGGTGGTCAGCGCGCTGCGGTAGTCGTCGGCGTCGAGGCCGCGACCAACCACGGCGTCGGTGACGTGCATGCCTTCGGCGTCGAACGTGACGGCGCCGTCGGTGGCCGGCGTGCCGAGCTTGGCGTTGACCTTGGCCAGCGAGTCGGAGAGCGCCGCCGGGTCGACCGTGACCTCGGGGTCGATCGTGGAGCCGCCGGTGTAGTGGTTCCACAGGTCGAGCGGGTTCCAGCTGCGGCCGACCCCGGCCGCCGCGACGGTCGCGTCGACGTCGACGCTGAGCCCGGCCTTGCTGGGGGTGACGGTGGCGCTCTTCGTGCTGCCTGCCGTCCCGGTGGTGATCGTGACGGGCTGGCCCTCGCGCCCGGCGAGGGTCTCCTTGAGGGTGGCGCGCGCCGCCTCCGGGGTGAGGTTGCCGATCTCGACCCCCGCGACCTCGGTGTTGCGCGGGAGCTTGTTGTCGGCGAAGAAGTAGGCCGCGGCCCAGACCCCGCCGATCAGCACGAGCAGACCGACGACGACGGCGATGAAGGCCCCGGCGCCGGAGCGTTCCCGCTTCTCGCCAGATCCGTCCTCCGGGGTCAGAGGGGCGCCGCCGGCCGCCACGGCCGGGCGCTCTGCAGTGTCGTCGGAGAAGAGGTCACCCACCCATCGAGGGTAACGGCGAGGTGGGCGCGTCCCACGAATCCGCGCCGCTCAGAGGCCGGCGAAGAGGTCGGTCTCGAACCCGTCGGCGTCCAGCGGGCCCGCGGTTCCTCCAGCGAGCCGGTAGCACTCCACCGCGAACGCGGAGGCGCCCTGGGCGTTCGTCATCGCGAAGAACGGGCCGTCGGCGGCGATCTGGGTCGGGTAGGCGCGCAGGGCGTCCATCTTGGTCTCGAAGAACTCCGGCGCGTCGATCCGGGCGGTGATGTCGGCGTCCTCCGAGGCGAACCACGGCGCGGGACCGTCGGGATCGATCTCCCCGAACGGCATCTCGACGCCTGCGGCCTTGGCCGAGCGGATGCCCTCGCGCATCAGCGACCACGACATCGTGTTCCAGTAGATCTTCGAGATCTCCCAAGGCTCGCCCAGCTCCCGCTTGTACGTCGGCACCGCAGCGAGCTGGGTGGCGTACATGGCCACCCGGTGGGCCTGGATGTGGTCGGGGTGGCCGTATCCGCCGAACTGGTCGTAGGTGACCAGCACCTGCGGCTGGACCTCGCGGATGATCGCGACCAGTCGGTCGGCGGCCTCGGTCAGGTCGGCCTTGGCGAAGGCGTTGGCGGGGGTGTCGGGGGCAGCGATCGCGTGGCCGTCCTCATGCCAGGCCATCCCGGAGTCGCGGTAGGTGCCGAAGCCTCCGAGGAAGCGGTAGTCGGTCACGCCGAGCGCCGCCATCGCTGCCTCGTACTCGCCGCGACGGTGCTCGCCGAGGGCGTCGTCCCGGTCGGCGGCGAGGTGCTCGAGCTCGGGGACAAGGACCTCGCCGAGCTCCCCCGCGTTGCTGGTCACCACCGTCACGCCGCGACCTTCGGCGACGTACCGGGCCATGGTTGCGCCGTTGCCGATCGATTCGTCGTCGGGGTGGGCGTGGACGAGCAGCAGGCGCTGAGCGGGTCGAGTCACGGGCTCAATCGTGTCAGACCGGGGGTCGCTTGAGTCGCTTCGGTTCGGTCGGCAGGTTGAGCGGCGGCAGGTTCAGCGGCGGCGCCGCCGGCGCCGTGCCGGCATCGAGCCAGCCGTCGTACTCCTCGACCACGAGCTCGAGGACGACGTCGGGGGCGTCGGTGGTCAGGATCCACGGCTGGTCCTCGTCGTCGTCCTCCCCCTGGAAGCGGCCGCGGACGAGGTCGGCCTCCCAGCCCTGCGTCTTCAGCCGCGACCAGGCCGCGCGGGCCTCGTCCTCGTCGAAGAAGACGCCGCGGGGACCGTGTGGGGAACCGTGCGAGGGCTGCGAGCCTGACGACATGCCGGAGGACATGGTGGTGAGATTAGTCCCGTGGCGTTGCACCTCCGTCGGTCCCGGGACCAGGACACCGAGATCGACCGGCTCGCCGCGCGTCTCGACTCCCTCGGTGGCGGCCGGGTCGGCGTCTCCGGGGTGCTGACCGACCTCGATCGGCAGGCGCGGCGCCGGATCCTCGCTCCCGGCTTGGCCGTACGTCGGGCCTGGCAGTGGGACCGCGCGGACCGGGACGATCCCTCCTGGTTCCCGCAGGGGGTCGCGCACTCGTGGCGCACCGGAGCGGTCGACGACATCGGGCCGGGAGTGCTGCTGGTCAGCTGGTACTCCAAGGCCGGCGAGGGATCGCGGATCTCGGTGCTGGACCTGGCCACCGGCCACTACCGGCACGTGCTCCTGGTGGAGGCCGTGGCCGAGGCCGACGGCGGGATGCGACCGGTCCCGGTCCACGCCGGCGGCCTGACCTGGCACGACCGCAAGCTGCACGTCGCCGCCACCCGGCGGGGCCTGCTGACCTTCGACACCGACGACCTGATGGTCGACCCCAGCCTGACGCTGGGCTACCGCTACGTGCTGCCGCTCCGGATCCGGCACGAGGCCGGGGCCGGGACGGACGAGGACGTGCTGCGGCACTCCTTCCTGTCGCTGGACCGCAGCCACGGCCAGGTCGCGCTGCTGGTCGGCGAGTACGGACGCCCCGGCGACATCACCCGGCTGGCCCGGTTCGTGGTCGACGACTCCGGGGAGCTCGTCGTCGGCGACGACGGCTGCGCGGTCCCCGCCGAGCTGGGCGACGGGCTGGTCCAGATGCAGGGCGCGGTGATCATCGACGGCGTCTACTACGTCTCGATCTCCCACGGTCGACGCACGTGGGGCGAGATGGCGGTCGGGCGTCCCGGCGCCTGGCGACGCCGGCGATGGGTGTTGCCGCCGGGACCGGAGGACCTGACGTTCCACCCGCCGACCGACCTGATCTGGTCGGTCTCGGAGCACCCGCGGCGACGGTGGGTGGTCGGGGTCCGGCGCTCCTGGTTCGACTGAGCCTGGTGGCGCTGGCTGGGTCAGCGGGGCAGTCGGGCGAGCTGTCGGCTCTGCGCGACGAGTCGACCGGCGGAGTCCCAGACCTCGCAGTCCTCCTCGAACATGCCGCCGGCGACGTTGCGGGTGGCGTGGTGCAACACCAGCCAGCCCGGAGCGGGGATCGCGCGGACGTGCACGGTGAGCTCGAGCGTCGGGGCCCAGCCCGGCAGGCCGAGGTCGAAGGTGACCGGCGGCAGCAGGTCGCAGATGGTGACCAGCGAGAGGGTGTCGGCCGGGCGGTCGTCGCGGAACCGGAACCAGGCGGTGAACGAACCCTCGCCGCGGTGCTCCCCGACCGTCCAACCGATCTGGTCAGGGTGGAAGCGGAACTCGAACCGGCTGTAGAACGGCACCATCGCCTGGAACTCGGCCGGCGCCAGGTCGCCGCTGATGCACTCCTCCACGGGCGGGATGGAGGGCTGCGTGGCCGTCGTACGGACGTCGGCTCCGGCCGAGAG
This sequence comes from Nocardioides sp. JCM 18999, assembly GCF_055391175.1. Lineage (NCBI taxonomy): Bacteria > Bacillati > Actinomycetota > Actinomycetes > Propionibacteriales > Nocardioidaceae > Nocardioides > Nocardioides sp. JCM 18999. The sequence continues at coordinate 553,604 of NZ_AP043887.1, read as the reverse complement.
CTTCGCCAGGTCGCCGAAGGTCGCGAGCGCGGTGATCTTCGGGGCACCGTCCTGGACCAGGTCGGCGGTGACCACCGCGAGCGAGCCGCCGTCGCGGCGGACCGACGTGTGCACGGTGGCCGGCCCGGGGACGCCGGGGCCGAGGTACGAGGCGCTGATCGTGATCGGGTCGGGCTTCGCCGCGCCGAGCTCGGCGCGGATGGCGTTGGCGAGCACGGAGAGCTGGAAGCCGCCGTTGATCCCACCACCGACGGTCCACCCCTGCGGAAGCTCACCGGCGTAGGCGCCCTCACCGAGCGGGGTCAGGGCGACATCACGATCGAACTGCGGCATGTCTCCGATATTACTCATGAGTAACTCTCTGCGGGACGGGACCCCGAGGAGCGCCGACCACTAGCCTCGGTCCGTGACCGAGGAGCCGAAGCATCGCGGACCGCACTCGGTCTACGGGCAGGGGACGGAACCGGACGCCCGCTTCAGCCTGGCCAACGAGCGCACCTTCCTGGCCTGGATCAGGACGAGCCTGGGCCTGATCGCCGGCGCGGTCGCGATGCACTCCCTCGAGGTCCCCGGCACCGTCTGGGTGCGCAGCACCCTGGTCGCCCTGGTGCTGCTCGCTGCCGCCGGGGCGGCGCTCAACGCGGCTCGCCGCTGGGCGGCGACCGAACGCGCGATGCGGGAAGGACTGCCGCTGCCAGGCTTCGGCGAGACCCGGTACATCGCCGCGGGCATCGCCGGACTCGCCCTGGCCCTCATCGTCGCGTTCGCGCTGATCTGACCGATGAGCACCGAGCAGAGGACGCACGCCGCGCAGACCGCGCCCTCCGCTCCGTCTGCCGCGGCCGTCAACGCAGGCGGCCTGATCGAGGCGTTCTGGGCCTACGAGCGCGCGGTGACGTCCCACGACACCGCCGCCCTCGACCGACTCCTCGCTCCCGGGCCGGCCACGCTCGCCGGGGACGCCGACGGCCTGCGGGTGGGGCACGAGCAGATCAGCTCGACCTGGTCAGCAGCGTCGACCGCATCGGTCGCCTCCGCCCCTCAGCGTCAGATCGTGCGGACCCACGTCCAGGCGATCGACGCCGAGCACGCCCTGATCGTGGCGGTCACCGAGCACGCCGGTGGCGGCCGGGGCCAGGAGACCCAGCTGTGGGCGCGGTTGTCGACGCCCGAGGGTCCCGCCTGGAAGCTGACCGCGATCCACACCGCGACGCCGGCACCGGCCCTCGACACCCGGATCTGGCGCACGGTCGGCAGCCCGCTCGTCGCCGGTCGCCCCGGCGGTCCGCTGACCGGGCAGAGCGTGGCGGTCAAGGACGTCCTCGCGGTCTCCGGCCAGCCGATCGGAGCCGGGAACCCCACCTGGCTCGCCTCCGCTCCCCCGCAGCCGCACCACGCCTGGGCCGTCGAGCGTCTCCTCGAGGCCGGCGCCGACGTCGCCGGGATCGCTCGCAGCGACGAGTTCGCCTACTCCCTCGCCGGCACCAACGCGCACTACGGCACCCCGCCGAACCCGAAGGCACCGTTCCGGATCTCCGGCGGGTCGACCTCAGGACCCGCCAGCGCCGTCAGCCTCGGACACGCCAGCATCGGGCTCGGCACCGACACCGCCGGCTCGATCCGGGTGCCGGCGGCCTACCAGGGCCTCTACGGCATCCGGACCACCCACGGCGCGATCCCGGTCGACGGCGTGATGCCGCTCGCGCCCCGGTTCGACACCGTCGGCTGGCTCACCCGCTCGGCCACGATGCTGGCCACGGTCGGCGAGGCCCTGCTGCCGTCGGCTCCCGACGACCATCGCTACGAGGCCACGGACCTGGTCGCCGTACCGGCGTTGGACCGGTTGGCCGTGCCGACCGTCACCACCGCCATCAAGGCATGGCTCAAGGCCGGTACGACGCCGCTGGACTGGTCTCCGGACCTGGCCACCTGGCGCCTCGCCTTCACCACCGTGCAGGCGGCGCAGGCCTGGCGGGTGCACGGCGACTGGCTCGCCGACCGGCTCGACACGCTCGGCCCCGACGTCCGCACCCGCTTCGAGGTGGCGCGGGACCTCTGGCCCCCCGATGTCGAACGGGCCGTCGAGATGGCGGCGTCCGCGTCCGCCGAGATCCGGGACGCCATCGGCGACCGGGTCCTGGTGCTGCCCAGCGCCTCGTCCTCGGCACCGCTCCCGGGCGAGGACATCGAGGTGATCCGGGAGGCGACGCTGCGGTTGAACTGCCTCGCCAGCCTGGGCGGCCTGCCGGCGATCACGATCCCGTTGACCGCCAGCGACGGACTCCCCTGCGGCGTCAGCCTGGTCGCCGCCCCGGGCCGCGACCGCGCGCTCCTGGACCTGGCGCTGCTCCTCACCCGCTGATCGGCAGCGTTACTTTCCCCCGGTTCACCGGGGATCGAGCGTTACTTTCCCCAGGTTCACGCGGCGGTGGGCGTCTCCGACGACGGTGACGGCGCCGATCAGGACACCGGCGAGCAGCAGCCCGGCACCGAGGTGCACCTTGAGCAGCAGCGCGCCGACGGCGGCGCCGACCAGGATCAGGGCCACGGCGGAGAACCGCCGAGCGGAGCCGCCGCCCTTGCCCGAGCCGAGGAACGAGTCGGCCGCGAGGCCGGTCAGGGTCGAGGTGACGACGACCGTGGTGACGTCCTTGACCGCGATGTGGCGGGCGACGGCGGCCTGGAGGCCCATCGCCAGCGACGCTGCGGTCGTGACCGTCACCTGCACCGGGCGGGCCGGGTCGTCACCCACCACGAACAGCACGACGGCGAGCAGCACCATCACCGCGGAGACGACGGCGAACATCGCCGTCGTCACGCCGGTCCAGGCCTCGGTGACCCCACGCAGTGCCCGCCCACCGAGGGCTGCACCGGCCAGGAACCCGAGCAGCGCCAACGCCGGCCCGAGGATGGGCAGCCCACTGCCGGGGACCAGCGCCATGCCGAGGATGACGACGTTGCCGGTCATGTTCCCGGTGAAGACCTTGTCCAGGCCGAGGTAGCCGATCGCGTCGTTGATCCCGGTGGTGAAGGTCAGCACCAGCATCAACCACAGGTGCAGCGTGGCCGCCGGGATCGCGGCGAGTCGGGTCGTCACCCGAGAAGGTTAGAGGCCAACATCTCCGCCGCGGCGGCAAGGTCGTCGACACCCTGGGTCAGCTCGGCCGGGAAGTCGGTGGCCAGGTCGAGCTGGAAACCGAAGAGGGCCGAGTCGATCAGCGTCACGATCCGGGCCGCCCGGTCCGGTGGGGCACCGCAGCGGACGACGTACGCCCGGAGCGCGCGCGCCCAGTGCTCGTTGACCTCGCGGACCAGGGTTCGGTACGGCTCCTGGCCGATCAGCCCGGTCGCGGCCGCCTGCACGTAGATGTCGAGGCAGCGGTGCAGGGCCGGGGCCTGGTAGGCCCGCCAGAGCGCGTTCACCCCGGCGCGCACCCCGTCGGCGGCGGGCAGCGCCTCGACCGCGGCGATGGAGCGTTCCTCGGTCCGGGTCACGACCGCGGCGACCAGCTCGTCCCGCGAGCCGAAGTGGTAGACGAGCATCCGGTCGCTGGTGCCGATCGCCGCCGCCACCGGACGCAGGGTCAACCCGATCAGTCCGTGCTCGAGGACGTGGTCGGTGACCTGGTCGAGCAGCTCGTCACGCCGGGACATGCCCCGAACTGTAGCAAGTGCTACAGTTGTCGAAGAATGTAGCGACCGCTACATCGAGATCGGAAGTGTCACCCATCATGTACGCCGTCCTGCTGCTGTTCAGCGCGATCGGGGTCGAGGTCGCCGCGACCCTCTCCCTGCCCCGCGCCCGCGGGTTCCACGACCCGCTGTGGACCGGGATCGTGCTGGCCGGCTACATCCTGTCGATCTGGCTGCTCACCCTGGTGGTGAAGGAGATGCCCGTCTCGATCGCCTACGCGATCTGGGCAGGCGTCGGCACCGCCGCGACCGCCGTCATCGCGGCGATCTTCATGGGTGAGTCGATGGACTGGATCAAGGCCGTCTGCCTCGGTCTGATCATCATCGGCGTCGTCGGCCTCAACATGTTCGGCGGCGCGCACGCCTGACCGACGGCTCGTCGCGCCGACTCAGGCGATGTCGGCGGCGGCCGCGCGCCCGGCCTGACGCCCGGAGAACAGGCACCCGCCGAGGAACGTCCCCTCGAGCGCGTTGTAGCCCATCATCCCGCCGCCACCGAAGCCGCTGACCTCACCGGCCGCGTAGAGCCCGGGCAGCGGGATCCCGGCGCTGGTCAGGCAGCGCCCGGACAGGTCGGTCTCCAGACCGCCGAGGGTCTTGCGCGAGAGGATGTGCAGCTTCACCGCGATCAACGGGCCGTGCTCGGGGTCGAGGATCCGGTGCGGCTTGGCCACCCGGATCAGCTTGTCGCCGCGGTAGTGCCGGGCGCTGTAGACGGCCGTGAGCTGGGCGTCCTTGGTGTACAGGTTGTCGGTCTCGCGGTCGCGCGCCTCGAGCAGCGTGCGCAGCGAGCCCTCGTCGATCCGCGGTCCCTCGGGCTCACGCGTCGCGAGCTCGTTCATCCCGGCCACCAACTCGGTCAACGTCTCGGCGACGATGAAGTCCTCGCCGTGGTCCATGAACGCCTTGACCGGCGCCTGTCCCTTCCGAGCCCGGTCGATCACCGCGCGCACCGACTTCCCGGTCAGGTCGGGGTTCTGCTCCGAGCCCGAGAGCGCGAACTCCTTGTCGATGATCGACTGGGTCAGCACGAACCAGGAGTAGTCGTAGCCGGTCGAGCGCAGGTGCTTGAGCGTGCCGAGGGTGTCGAAGCCGGGGAAGTACGGCGCCGGCAGGCGGTTCCCCGCGGCGTCGAGCCAGATCGACGACGGCCCGGGCAGGATCCGGATGCCGTGGTTGTCCCAGATCGGGTTCCAGTTCCGGATGCCCTCGACGTAGTGCCACATCCGGTCGCGGTTGATCACCCGAGCCCCGGTGGACTCGGTGATCCCGATCATCCGGCCGTCCACGTGCGCGGGCACACCGGCGACCATCGTCGCCGGCGGCGTCCCGAGCCGCTCGGGCCACGAGGCGCGGACGAGGTCGTGGTTGCCGCCGATCCCACCGCTGGTCACGACCACGGCCGAGGAGCGCAGCTCGAACTCGCCGATCTCGACCCGGCTCGAGGGGTGGCCCCGCTCGATGTCACTGGCTTCCAGTACGGCGCCCCGGACTCCGACCGCGGCTCCGCCCTCGATGATCAGCTCGTCGACGCGGTGCCGGAACGCGAACCGGATCCGGCCGGAGGCGGCGTGCTCACGCACCCGGCGCTCGAACGGCTCGACGATCCCGGGGCCGGTGCCCCAGGTGATGTGGAAGCGGGGCACGGAATTGCCGTGACCGTCGGCGCGACCGTCGCCGCGCTCGGCCCACCCGACGACCGGGAACACCCGGTGGCCCATCTCGCGCAGCCAGGAGCGCTTCTCCCCCGCCGCGAAGTCGACATACGCCTCGGCCCAGCGGCGCGGCCACAGGTCCTCGTCGCGGTCGAACTGGGCCGAGCCCATCCAGTCCTGCAGCGCGAGCTCAGGTGAGTCCTTGATCCCCATCCGGCGCTGCTCGGGCGAGTCGACGAAGAAGAGGCCGCCGAGGCTCCAGAACGCCTGACCGCCGAGGCTCTGCTCGGGCTCCTGGTCGACCAGCAGCACCGAGCGGCCGGCGTCGGCCGCCTCGGCAGCGGCGACCAGACCCGCGAGTCCGTGTCCCACGACGATGATGTCGGCAGCAGCGCTCATGGGCGCGAGCCTACCGGCGAGTAGTGAGACCTGGGCCACACCCCCGCCCGGCGCCCGATCAGCGCCCGATCAGCGTCCGGTCACGGCGCGGTCAGCGCCCGATCGCCTCCTGCATCCCCAGCGTGGCCAGCTGATCGGCGCGTTCGTTGTCCTCGATCCCGGCATGCCCCTTGACCCAGAACCACTCCACCTGGTGCCGCTCGCAGGCCTCCTCGAGCCGCTGCCACAGGTCGACGTTCTTGACCGGCTGCTTGGCCGAGGTCTTCCAGCCGTTGCGCTTCCAGCTGGCCAGCCAGGAGGTGATCCCGTTCCGGACGTAGGAGCTGTCGGTGTAGATGTGCACCACCGCCGGCCGATTGAGCGTCTCCAGCGCCACGATCGGGGCGGTCAGCTCCATCCGGTTGTTGGTGGTGGTGTCGGGCTCACCGCCGTGGAGCTCACGGACGTGGTCGCCGTACCGCAGGACCGCGCCCCACCCGCCCGGACCGGGGTTCGGGGTGCAGCCCCCGTCGGTGTGGATCACGACGATCGGGTCGGAGGACGGGTCGCTCGGGATCTCAGGCACGGGCGTCAGCCTAGGAGGCGAGGCACGGCGGCCCGGAAATCATGGTCAGAAGTCCTCGGCCGGATCGTCGGACTCGGTCGTTCCCCAGCGCCATCGTGGGCGCGGCCCGGTGCGCACGGCGAGCCCGATGAAGATCGCGACCACGAGGGCGACGTACGCCAGGTAGAGCACCGCCCGGGGGCCGTCGTCGGTGAGCCAGAACGCCGGGACGATGACGAGGAGGATCATCACCACCACGGAGGCCCAGCCCTGCCAGGACACGGGCGTGAAACCCCAGCCGTAACGGCGCCGCTTGAACCAGTACGCCGTGCGGTCGCTGGGACCCGGATCGCCCTGTGACACAGCCCCCAACCTAGTCCTCACTGCGATAGGTTGCCGAACATGATCCGTCTGCTGATCGGTTTCGGAATTCAGCTTCTCGCCAACGCGCTCGGTCTGATCGTGGCTGCGAGCCTCCTCGATGACGTGACGATCACGGGCTCGGCGTTCCTCGTCGCCGTGCTGATCTTCACCGTCGTCTACGCGATCGCCCAGCCCTTCTTCACCCAGATGGCGGTCAGCAAGGTGCCGGCGCTGCGCGGCGGCGTCGCCCTGATCGCCACCTTGGTGGGCCTGATCATCACGGCCTGGGTGAGCGACGGGCTCTCGATCTCCGGGGCGTCGACCTGGCTGCTGGCCACGCTCATCGTCTGGGTGATCTCACTCCTCGGCGTGCTGCTGCTGCCGCTGATCCTGGTCAAGAAGCGCGTCGAAGAGAAGCGGTCCTGATCCATGGCTGACGCGAAGCAGCCCGAGGCCACGCCCGAGCAGGTCGAGATCGAGCGGCTCAAGGCCGAGGTCGAGGCCCTGAAGGCGGCCCCTCCGGCTCCGCCGACCGTCGCCCTGCCGACCGCTCGGAAGGGCGGCTGGTGGCGCGGCCCCGTGGTGACGGTGATGATCCTGATCGCCGCGATCCTCGCGCCGCTGTCGGTGGTCTCGAACTGGACCAACGACATGGTTCGCGACACCGATCGGTACGTCGACACCGTCGCTCCGCTCGCGGAGAACCCGGCCGTGCAGAAGGCGATCGCGCGGCGCGTGACCAACGAGATCGTCGATCGGATCAACATCGACGCGGTCACCGACGAAGCCGCTGCGGCACTCGCGGACCGCGGTCTCAACCCGGCGCTGGCCCAGAGCCTCACCCTGCTGGCGGCTCCGCTGTCCGACGGCATCGCGAACTTCATCAACAAGCAGGTCACCAAGGTCGTGCAGAGCGACTCCTTCGCCGACGCCTGGGAAGCGGCCAATCGCGAGGCGCACACCCAGCTCGTCACCGTCCTGACCGGCAAGGACTCCGACACCGTCAAGGTCGACAAGGGCACGGTCACGATCGACCTGGCCGCGATCATCGGCACCGTGCAGCAGACGCTGGTCGACCAGGGCTTCGAGCTGGCGGCGAAGCTTCCGACCGTGCACGCCGAGTTCCCGATCGTGCAGTCCGACGACCTCTCCACGGCCCAGACCGCGGTCCGGTTGCTCAACTCCCTGGCCAAGGTGCTGCCCTGGCTCGTGCTGGCACTCTTCATCGGCGCCATCGCCCTGTCCCGGCGCCGCCACCGGACCGCCGTGGCCGGCGCCCTGGCGATCGCGGCCAGCATGGTGCTGCTCGGCGTGGCTCTCAACATCGGCCGCGGCTACTACCTCGACGCGCTGCCCAGCGACGTCAACCCGAGCGTCGCCGGGATCGCCTTCGACCAGCTGGTGCTCTTCATCCGCCAGGCCCTGCGCGCCGTCCTGTTCCTGGCACTCGTGATCGCGCTGATCGCCTGGCTGACCGGGCCGAGCCCGTCCGCAGCCGGCGTACGCCGGGGAAGCAACTCGGCGCTGGACTCGATCCGCGGTCGACGCGACGATGCCGGGATCAACACCGGAGCGTTCGGCGCCTGGGCGTTCGCCTACCGGGTCCCGATCCGGGTCGGAGTGCTCGGTGCGGCGTTCCTGATCTACCTGCTCGCCGACCACCCCACCGCGGGGCTGGTGATCTGGCTCGCCGTCATCGCCGTCATCGTGCTGCTGGTGGTGGAGCTGATCGCCCGTCCACCCGCCGTTGCCACCGCCTCTTCTGAGGAGCATGCGCCGGAAGGTGTCGCCTGACGCCATCCGGAAGGCCGTCCGCACCGAATACACGGTGGGGAGGCAGCAGCCGCCCCGTCACCGATCGGGACGGACGTCGCCATGCTCACCCTCGCTCTCCTCGGACTCGTCGGAGGACTGATCACGGGGGTCTCGCCGTGCGTGCTCCCGATGCTGCCGATCATCTTCTTCGCCAGCGGCTCGACCGTCGCCACCCCGACCCCCGCAGTGAGGAAGGACGACCGGGAGGTCGCTGAGGCTGCCGCCGGCGGAGGGACCGGCACCCTCGTCGCCGCCCCGGCAGGGTCTACGACGAAGGAGCCTCGCGACCTCCGGCCGTTCCTGATCATCGCCGGCCTGGTGACCAGCTTCAGCCTCTTCACCCTGCTGGGCTCGACGTTGCTCTCCGTCCTCGGCCTGCCCGACGACTTCCTGCGCTGGGCCGGCCTGATCGTCCTCGGCCTCGTCGGTCTGGGGTTGATCTTCCCGCCGCTGGGCCACTGGATCGAGAAGCCGTTCTACCGGCTGCCCAAGGTCAGCAACAGCGATGCCGGTCCTTTCGTCCTCGGTCTCGGGCTCGGCACCCTCTACGTCCCGTGCGCCGGACCGATCCTGGCGGCGATCACCGTGGCCGGGGCGACCGGTGACGTCGGCCTGCGCACGGTGGTGCTGACCGTCTCCTTCGCGATCGGGGCGGCCCTCCCCCTGCTGCTCTTCGCGATGGCCGGATCCAACATCCGCAAGCGGATCGACTCCTACCGGGCACGCGCCACCGGGTTCCGGATCGGCGGCGGGATCGTGATGCTCGTCCTGGCCGTCGCGCTCGCGTTCAACCTGACCGACGTCGTCCAGCGCGCGCTGCCCAACTACACCAGCGGGATCGAGAAGAAGCTCGCCGAGAACGACACCGTCCAGGGCGCGCTGACTCCGTTCGAGACCGCGGAGAACAAGGGCCTGTCGAAGTGCACGCCGGGCGCCGCCGAGCTCGACTCGTGCGGGCAGGCGCCGGCGTTGCGGGGCACGCAGCGCTGGTTCAACACCGACGGTGACGCTCCGGTCAGCCTGGACCAGCTGAGCGGCAAGGTGGTGCTGCTCGACTTCTTCGCCTACTCCTGCATCAACTGCCAGCGCGACCAGCCCTACATCGAGCGCTGGTACGAGACCTACCACTCGCTCGGGCTCGAGGTGATCGGGATCCACTCCCCCGAGTTCGCCTTCGAGAAGGACGCGGGGAACCTGGCCTCGAGCCTGCGCAAGGAGGGGACGACGTACCCCGTCGTGCAGGACAACGACCTGAAGACCTGGACCGCCTACCGCAACCGGTACTGGCCGGCGAAGTACCTGATCGACGGCACCGGCACGGTCCGGGCGATCAAGTTCGGGGAGGGCGGCTACGAGCAGACGGAGTCCTTGATCCGCTCGCTCCTCACCGCCAACCAGCCGGACGTGGCCCTGCCCGCCCCGGTGACCAAGGTCGACGCGGGCCCCGACCTGGCCGGCCTCACCCCGGAGACCTTCCTGGCACCGAACAGGTCCGGGTACGCCGGCACGCCGACGTACCTGAGCCGGACGGCGAGCGACTACACGCTCACCTCGTCCCAGCCGGCCAACACGTTCAGCCTGGGCGGTCGGTGGAAGGTCACCCAGGAGTCGATCACCTCGACCGGCGGCGAGTCGCGCGTCCGACTGCACTACGTCGCGCGCAACGTCTTCCACGTGCTGTCCGGTGAGGGCACCGTGACGATCTCGGTCCTGGGCGAACCCGATCGCACCATCCAGGTCTCGGGGACGCCGAACCTCTATCCGATCGTCGAGGGTGGAACCAGGCGTGAACAGACGGTGACGTTGACCTACAGTCCCGGGATCAGTGCCTTCACGTTCAGCTTCGGCTAGGGCACAGTGAGGCCATGGGAGCCCTGAGCACCGATGACCTCGCCGCCCTCGACGCGTGGTGGCGCGCGTCGAACTACCTCTCCGTCGGGCAGATCTACCTGCTCGACAACGCCCTGCTGGAGCGCGACCTCGTCCCCGACGACGTCAAACCCCGGCTGCTGGGTCACTGGGGCACCACGCCCGGCCTCAACCTGATCTACACCCACCTCAACCGGCTGATCCGCGAGCGCGACGTCGACGCGATCTTCATGGCCGGGCCCGGGCACGGTGGTCCGGCGGTCGTCGCGCAGTCGTGGCTGGAGGGCACCTACTCCGAGATCTACCCCGAGGTCACCTACGACGGCCCCGGCATCCACCGGCTCTTCCGCCAGTTCTCCTTCCCCGGCGGGATCCCGTCGCACGCGGCGCCGGAGACGCCCGGGTCGATCCACGAGGGCGGGGAGCTCGGCTACGTCCTCTCGCACGCGTACGGCGCCGCGCTGGACAACCCCGACCTCGTGGTCGCTGCGGTGGTCGGTGACGGTGAGTTCGAGACCGGACCGCTGGCGACGTCGTGGCACTCGAACAAGTTCCTCGACCCGGTCAACGACGGCGCGGTGCTGCCGATCCTGCACCTCAACGGCTACAAGATCGCCAACCCGACGATCCCGGCGCGGATCCCGCGCGAGGAGCTGCTCAGCCTGCTGCGCGGCTACGGCCACGAGGTCCTCACCGTCGAGGGATCCGATCCGGCCGAGGTGCACCAGCAGATGGCGGCCGCGATGGATGCCGCCCACGACCGGATCCGCGAGATCCAGCGCGACGCCCGGGAGAACGGCGTCCGCGAGCGGCGGCCGTGGCCGATGATCCTGATGGTCACCCCCAAGGGCTGGACCGGGCCGCGCGAGGTCGACGGCAAGCAGGTCGAGGGCACCTGGCGGGCCCACCAGGTGCCGCTGTCGGAGACCCGCAGCAACGACCGGCACCGCGAGCAGCTGCAGGAGTGGTTGGCGTCGTACGTGCCGGGTGACCTGTTCGACGCCGACGGGATCCCGGTGGAGTCGATCCGGGCACTGGCGCCGACCGGCACCCGCCGGATGAGCGCCAACCCGCACGCCAACGGCGGTCTGCTGCGCCGACCGCTGCGACTGCCGGACTTCCGCACCCACGCCGTCGAGGTCCCCTCACCCGGCGCGACGGTGCACGAGGCGACCCGGGTCTTCGGCCAGTACCTGGTCGACGTGGTCCGCGACAACGCGGACAACTTCCGGATCTTCGGCCCCGACGAGACCGCGTCGAACCGGCTCGACGCCGTCTACGAGGTCACCGACAAGGTGTTCCAGGGCGAGATCCTCGACGTCGACGAGCACCTGGCCCGCTCGGGACGGGTGATGGAGATCCTGTCGGAGCACACCTGCCAGGGCTGGGCGGAGGGCTACCTGCTCACCGGGCGGCACGGCGTCTTCAGCTGCTACGAAGCCTTCATCCACCTCGTCGACTCGATGTTCAACCAGCATGCCAAGTGGCTCAAGACCACCCGGGAGATCGGGTGGCGCGCCGACATCTCGAGCCTCAACTACCTGCTCACCAGCCACGTCTGGCGTCAGGACCACAACGGCCTGAGCCACCAGGACCCCGGCTTCATCGACCACGTGGTCAACAAGAAGGCCGAGGTCGTCCGGGTCTACCTGCCGCCGGACACCAACACCCTGCTCTCGACGATGCAGCACTGCCTGGCCTCGAAGCACTACGTGAACGTGGTGGTGAGCGGCAAGCAGCCGGCCTTCGACTGGCTCACCGCCGATCAGGCCGACCTGCACTGCTCGCGCGGGGTCGGGATCTGGGACTGGGCCTCCACCGACGCCGGCGAGCCCGACGTCGTGATCGCCACCGCCGGCGACGTCCCGACCCTCGAGGGCCTGGCCGCGGTCAGCCTGCTGCGCGAGCACCTGCCCCAGCTGAAGATCCGGTTCGTCAACGTCGTCGACCTGATGCGGCTCCAGGACGACAGCGAGCACCCGCACGGGCTGCCCGGCGCCGAGTTCGACGGGATCTTCACCACCGACAAGCCGGTCGTCTTCGCCTACCACGGCTACCCGTGGCTGATCCACCGCCTGACCTACCGCCGCACCAACCACGCCAACCTGCACGTGCGCGGCTACAAGGAGGAGGGCACCACCACGACGCCGTTCGACATGGTGATGATGAACGACCTGGATCGCTACCACCTGGTGATGGACGTGATCGACCGGGTTCCCGGCCTGGGGCCGTCGGCCGCCGGCGTGCGTCAGCTGATGGTCGACACCCGTCGTCGGGCCCGGCAGTGGACCCGCGACCACGGCGAGGACCTGCCCGAGGTGCAGGAGTGGACCTGGAGCGGTACGGCGTCGCGGCACGCGGCCGCGGCGGACACCTCAGCCGACTTCTGAACCGGGCATCCCCAGCAGGGCGGCGGTCCGGCGCGCGATCTCCAGCTCCTCGTCGGTCGGGACGACGAGGAGCTGGACCGTCGAGCCGGGAGCGGAGATCACGCGGGGACCCTGACCGTGGGCGGCGTTGACCTCCGGGTCGACCACGATCCCGAAGCCGTCCAGCCCGGCCAGCGCATCGGCCCGGACCACGACCGCGTTCTCCCCGACCCCACCGGTGAAGACGATCTGGTCGACGCCACCGAGGATCGCGGCGTAGCCGCCGACGTACCTGCGCAGCCGGTGGACGTAGGCGTCGTAGGCCAGCCGGGCCGCCGGGTCCCCGCCGGCGCGGGCGGCGAGCAGGTCCCGCATGTCGTGGCGCCCCGCCAGCCCCTGCAGCCCGGACCGGTGCTGGAGCAGGTCCTCGAGCTCGTCGAGTCCCATCCCACCGCGCAGCAGGTGCAGCAGCACGCCCGGGTCGGTGTCACCGCCGCGGGTGCCCATCACGAGCCCTTCCAGGGGTGTCATCCCCATCGAGGTGTCGACCGGGCGACCGCCGTGGATCGCCGCGACCGAGGCGCCGTTGCCCAGGTGCAGCACGATCTGGCGCAGCTCGGTGGCGGGGACGGACGACCACGACGCCGCGAGCCCCGACACGTAGGCGTGAGAGGTGCCGTGGGCGCCGTACCGGCGCACGCCGTGGCTGACCGCGACCTCGGCATCGATCGCGTAGTGCGCAGCGGCGTCGGGCAGGTCGGCGAAGAAGGCGGTGTCGAAGACGGCCACGTGCGGCAGGTCCGGGAACTCCGCGCGCGCGGCCCGGATCGCGGTCAGGGCGGGCGGGTTGTGCAGCGGCGCGAACCGCGCCAGGTCGTCGATCGCCTCCTCGACGCCCGCATCGATCACCACCGGGTCGACGAACGTCGGCCCACCGTGCACGACCCGGTGGCCGACCGCGGCCAGGTGGCTGCGGTCCAGGCCCGCGGCGTGCAGCCGGGTCTCCAACTCGGCCAAGGCGGCGGCGAATCCGTGCTCGTCGATCCGCTCGACGACACCGGCCAGGTGCCGGGTGCCGTCGGGGTCGACGACCTGGTACTTCAGCGAGGACGACCCGGCGTTGAGCACCAGCACGGCAGGCATTCCCCCACGCTAGCCACCGACCTATCCTCGGTGCCATGGCCATCGCCCGGAATCCGTACGTCGTCCTGGACTGCCCCGACGTCGCCGTCGCGGCCCGGTTCTACGGCGCCCTGCTGGACTGGTCGGTCGAGGTCGACGACGACGGCTCCTGGGCCAACGTCCGCTCCCCCGAGGACCGGATGCGCAAGCTCGCCTTCCAGCGGGTCGAGGACTACCGCGCCCCGGAGTGGCCGGGCCAGGAGCATCCGCAGCAGCTGCACGTCGACGTCTGGGTCGACGACCTCGACACCGCCGAGGCGCAGACCCTCGCGCTCGGAGCGACCAAGCACGACCACCAGCCCGACGGGGCGGCGAGCACGAACTTCCGGGTCTTCCGCGACCCGGCCGGTCACCCGTTCTGCCTCTGCCAGGCCTGAGCTCACTCCTGCGGCGGGAACCCGCCGAGCCGGATCAGGTTGCCGTGCAGGTCGATCAGGTGGAACTCCACGGCACCCCAGGACTCGGACTGCGGGACGCTGAGCGTGGCGGGCTCGGGCACCTCGACCGACGCCCAGGCCGCGTGCTGGGCCAGCGCCTCCTCGGGCGAGCCGAAGCGGAGGTAGCAGGCCACGTCGTTGGTCCACCGGTCCACGGTCGGGTCGTCCCAGAAGTGCAGCTCGATCCCGAGCTCGGGGTGGCGGAGGATGAGGTACTCCTCCCAGCGACCGCGCTCGATGAAGCCGAACCGTGCGTAGAACCCGGTGCTGACGTCGAAATCGGCACTGGGCAGGATCGGGATGGTCTCGATCATCGGCTCATCCGGCGGTCGCGTCGTGGATCTCGCCGACCAGCACCTCGATCGCGTCCTCGAGGAAGAGCAGTCCGCGCACGGTGCCGGTCTCGTCGACGCAGCAGGCGACGTGTGATCCGTGCTGGCGCATCTGGGCCAGCACGTCCTCCAGCTCGGCGTTGACCGAGATCGCAACGAGACGACGTACCCGCTTGTCGGGCAGGGGCTCGGCGAACACCACGTCGTCGAGCTCCATCACGTCCTTCATGTGGACGTAGCCGACCGGGGTGCCGGCGGCGTCGGCGAGCACGTGCCGCGAGTGCCCGTGCCGGACGACCGCCTCCTGGACGTCGAGAGGCGTGGCGTCGGGCGGGAGCAGGTCGACGTCGGACAGCGGCACCAGGATGTCGGCGGCACGACGGTCGGTGAACTCGAAGGCGCCGGTCAACGGCCGGGTCGCCTCCAGCGTCCCCTCGCGTCCTGACTGCTCGACGATGCCGGCGACCTGCTCCCGCGTGTAGGTACTGGTCGCCTCGTCCTTGGGTTCGATCCCGACGAGCCGGACGAGCAGGTTGGCCGAGCCGTTGAGGAACCAGATCGCGGGGCGCAACAGCCGCGAGGTCAGCACCAGCGGCGGCGCCAGGAGCAGCGCGGCCCGGTCGGGCACGGAGAACGCCAGGTTCTTCGGCACCATCTCGCCGAAGACGACGTGCAGGAACGTGACCAGCGCGAGCGCGACCACGAACGCGGTCACGCTGATCGTCTCCGCCGACAGCGAGGTGACCCCCAGCGGGTACTCGAGCAGGTGGTGGATCGCCGGCTCGGAGACGTTGAGGATGAGCAGCGAGCAGATCGTGATCCCGAGCTGACTGGTGGCCAGCATCAGGGTCGCGTGCTCCATCGCCCACAGGGTCGTGGTCGCCGCCCGGCTGCCGGCGGCGGCGCGCGGCTCGATCTGGGAGCGGCGGGCGGAGATGACGGCGAACTCGGCGCCGACGAAGAAGGCGTTGCCCGCCAGCAGGACGACGAGCCAGATCAGCCCGGACCAGTACTCGCTCATGCCTGGCCCCCGATCGCAGCGTCGGTCGTGGTCTCGATCGTGGCGTCAGTGGGGAGGTCGGCCGGGACGAAGCGGATCCGGCTGACCCGCCGCCCCTCGGTGCGTTCGACCCGCAGGACACCGTCGGGCAGCTCGACCTCGTCGCCGATCTCGGGGATCTGGCCGAGGGCGGCCGCCAGATAGCCGGCGACCGTGTCCCAGTCGGGGCTCTCGGGGACCTCGACGCCGGTGCGGTCGCGCAGCTCGTCGGGACGCCAGAGCGCGTCGAAGACGATCGAGCGGCCCCGGCGGGTGAAGGCGACGTGGTAGCGGTCGTGCTCGTCCTCGAGCTCGCCGATGATCTCCTCGACCAGGTCCTCCAGGGTCACCACCCCGGCGGTGCCGCCGTGCTCGTCGGTGACGATGGCGAGCTGCATGCCGCCGCGGCGGAGCAGATCGAGCAGGGCGGGGGCGGCGAGGGTCTCGGGGACGCGGGTGACGTCGGTCATCAGGTCGGCCGCGGTCGTCGTACGACGCTCGGCCAGCGGCACCGCGAAGGCCTGCTTCACGTGGACCAGGCCGACGACCTCGTCCGGACCGGCGCCGACCACCGGCAGCCGTGAGTGCCCGCTGGGCGCGGCGATCGCGATCACGTCGGCCGCGGTGGCGGTCTGTGGCACCGACGTCATCCGGAAGCGCGGCGTCATCACGTCGGCGGCGTCGCGCTCGGCGAACCGGAGGGTCCGGCTGAGCAGGGCTGCGTCGTCGGACTCGAGCACGCCCTCGGAGGCGGAGTGCTGGATCAGGTAGGTGAGCTCATCGGCGCTGCGGGCGCTGCTGAGCTCCTCCTTGGGCTCGATCCCCATCGCACGGATCAGCGCGTTGGCGGTGTTGTTGAGCAGCAGCACCAGCGGCCGGAACGTGGTGGTGAAGGCGGCCTGGAAGGGCACGACCACCTTCGCGGTGGCGAGTGGGACGGCGAGCGCGAGGTTCTTGGGCACGAGCTCGCCGATCACCATCGACACGAGGGTGGCCAGCACCAGGCCCACCACCACCCCGACGGCAGGGACGGCCGAGTCCGGGACGCCGACGGCGGCCAGCGGATCCTCGAGCAGGGAGCTGACCGCCGGTTCGACGAGGTAACCGGTCAGCAGGGTGGTCAGGGTGATCCCCAGCTGGGCGCTGGACAGGTGCGTGGAGGTGATCCGCAGCGCCTTGATCGTGGGGCGGAGCCCCTTCTCCCCGGCAGCGTCCCTGGTTTCGAGCTCGTGCCGGTCGAGGTTGACCAGCGCGAACTCGGAGGCCACGAAGAGGCCCGTTCCCACCGTGAGGACCAGGCCGGCAGCGAGCATGATCCACTCGTTCATCGAACACACCCCCCGACCGTCCTGGTGGGCAGGACTACTGGGCCGGAGGGTCTCGGACTTCGAGGTCGATCATCCATGGTCCCTCGAGGATACCGAGCGGTGGATAGCGAGCCGGACCAGTCAGCCCTTCCTCCAGACGATCCGGGATCCGACCAGGCGCGGGCCGACGAGCCGGTGCTCCAGCCGGGTCGCGTCGCGCAGGAACGGCCGGGACAGGTACTGCCCGAGGATGACGCCCGCCGCCAACGCGATCGCGGTCGCCGCGGCGGAGATCAGCTGAGGGATCCCGTCCTGCCCGTCCGCCAGCAGCGTCAGGCCGCGGTAGATCGCCAGACCGGGCAGGAGCGGCACGATCGCGGGGACGACGACCACCAGCGGGGGCACCCGAAACCGACCGGCGACCGTGTGGCACACAGCACCCACCGCGATCGCGGCTCCCACGGAGGCGAAGGTGGACGCCAGCTCCGCCTGGTGCAGAACCACCCACACCCCCTGGCCGAGGGCGCCGACGAGTGCGACCGCCAGGACGGCGAAGATCGAGGCGTACGACGCGTAGGCGAACGCGGCCGCCGCGACGGCCGCGCCGATCAGCTGAGCCCCCACCGCGGCACTGCCGATCGTCCCCGGGTTGATCGCTCCCAGGTCCTGGCCGAACACCTTGCCCAGGCTGATCCCGGCGCTGACCCCGCCGACGATGCCGGTGGTGGCGAGCAGGGCGTCGAGGAGTCGGGCGCTTGCGGTGACCGGGTACTCGGTGATCGCGTCCTGAGTCGCTCCCATCACGCCGATCCCGGCGAGCAGCATCACGATCCCGGCGGTCACCACCCGCGACGGGTTCACGTCGAGGCCCACGGCGAGCGCGACGGCGGCGACCACTGTGGCCAGAGCGGCACCGGCGACCTGTTGGTAGAACGGCGGCAGCCGGTAGCGCGACATCAGTCGTTGGGTGCGGTGGATCGCGCCGGCGGTGAGGAAGGCGAGCGCGACGACCACGGGGCGACCGCCGAGCATGATCGCGACCCCGGCCCCCATCACGCCCCATCCGATCGTGACCGCCCACCGACTGCGGGGCGGGCCGGTCGACACGACCCGGGCCACCGCATCGCGGGCGTCGTCGCGGGTGATCTCCTTCTGCGCGAGGTCGTGCACGATCCGGTCGACCTGGGTGAGGACGCTGTAGTCCACCTCCCGACGCGTCACCCGGCGGACCTGGATCGTAGTCGGCTCTCCCGCGGTCAACTGCTGCCGCAGGGTGAGGTCGGTGTAGGTGACGTCGGCGGTGACACCGTTGATCCCGCAGGCCCGCGCCACCCCGACCATGGTCGCGACGACGTCGGCGGCACCGGCACCCGAGCACAGCAGGATCTCGCCGACGCGCAGTGCGAGGTCGAACGCCTTGTAGGTGTCGTCGTGCTCGGCCATGACTCGTTCCCGTCAGCTCCCGCCGGACGATCCACCCTGGGCTCCACGAGCCTGCTGAAGGCGCTGGATGGCCTCGTCGATGTCGAGGGCCCAGACGGCGTCACTCGTCGTCCCTGCGGCGATCCGGTCGACCCCCTCCACGGTGCCGCGGACGGCGTCGCGGACCTGGAGGACGCCGGCCTGCTCGTCCTCCTCAGCCGAGGCGGCGAGGGTGGTGAGCCGGTCCTCGAGCGCCACCACGCGGGGCCGGCTGGCCGTCCAGCCCTCAGCGACGCCGGCGAGCGTGGGCATGCCCGCGAGCCCGGGCAGGAGGTCGTGGGCGAGCCAGTCCGTCTCGGAGTCGGCGGCGTTCCGGGCAGCGAGCCAGCGCCCCTTCGCGCTCCGGCGGGTGGCGATGAAGACACCGGCCGCGCTCAGGGCGACGAGGATCGCGCCGAGGAGCCACCAGAGCCAGGTCGGGGCACCCTCGTCCGCGACCGGCGTCGTGTCGTCGTCGACCGGAGGCGCCGGCGTGGGGCTCGGGGTGGGTGTCGGAGTCGGCGTGGGGCTCGGCGTCGGAGTGGGCGTCGGCGTCGGCGTGGGAGTGGGCGTAGGAGTCGGGGTAGGCGTAGGAGTCGGGGTGGGCGTCGGAGTCGGCGTAGGAGTCGGGGTCGGGGTCGGCGTGGGCGTGGGCGTGGGCGTGGGCGTCACGCTCGCCGACTCGCTCGCGGTCTCGGTCGGTCGGGGTGACCGGGTCGGGGTCCGCGTCGGGGAGGGCTTCGGGAGGTTCGCCGTCGGCAACGCGACGCTCGGCGATGCACTCGAGGACGGATCCCGGTCGATCCGATCGCCGTCGCCGCAGCCGGTCATCGCGACCACCAGCGCCAGCGTTCCTGCACCCATCAGGACCTGCCGAACCGACGAATTCATCGGGCCTCCTTCGTTGCGGGGGCGCTCAATGCAGCCCCACCTTGAGCAATGTGACGAGCAGACCGAGACCGGCACCGGCGAGCGCGCTGAGGAGGCGGCCCCTCAGCGACAGTCCACCCCGGACACCGCCGATGTAGCTGTAGGTCGCGAGCAGGGCCACGCTCACCCACAGCGCGATCCAGGCCGAGGTGGCGAGCTCCGCCCCGAAGAGGCGGGTGACCAGGAGCACCAGGAGCGGCACCACCGATGCCGCGGCGAGAGGGATCGTCTCCACGAACGCGTGCCGCAGCGCGATCGTCGGGTGGTGCCCGTAGTTGAGGGACTTCCCGATCGTCATGGCGTGCAGGTGCGCGAGCCAGTAGACCCCGACGGTCGCCACGATGATCAGGCTCAGCTGAGCCGTCGAGTGCACGTGACCCGCGCTGTAGGCGATCGCCGAGGCACAGATCACGGTGCCGGTGATCGCGCCCTCACCGCCCGAGGCCAGGCCGAGGACGTCGGTGCGGGGCATGCGCGCGGGCTCGTGGGCCACGATCAGGGCTCCGATCTAGGAGATGACTGCGACGAGGCCGAGTCCCACGACGCTGAGGACGATCAAGTAGACCAGGATCGGCCAGACCCAGCGCAGATACGCCCCGTACGGGACGCGGGCGATCGCCAGACCACCCATCACGACCGCGGACGTCGGGACGAACAGGTTCATCACGCCCGACGCGCTCTGGAACGCGGTCACGACCAGTTCCGGGCTGACCCCGCTGAACGAGGCGAGCGGGCTCATGATCGGCATCGCCACGGTCGCCAGCCCCGACGTGGACGGGATCAGGAAGGAGAGCGGCAGGAAGAGGATGAACATCACGATCGCGAAGCCGCCCTGGCCGACGTCGCCGAGCGCCTGCTCGGCCCAGTTCAGCACGGTGTCGGTGATCTGGCCGTTGTTCATGATCACCGTGATGCCGCGGGCGATCCCGATGATCAGGGCGACCCCGAGCAGGTCGCGGGCGCCGTCCACGAACGAACCGGTCAGGTCCGTCTCGGAGAGGCCGCCAACGATCCCGATCAGGACGCTGAACAGGATGAACGACGCGGTCATCTCGGGGAACCACCACCACAGCGTGGGGAACGGCAGGTTGAGGTCCTCCCACGGGATGACGCCGTACATCATCACGCCGAAGGCGAGCCCGAACAGGCCGAGGATCACCTTCTGGCGACCCGTCATCGTGACATCGGCCTCGGCCGAACCGGCGCTGAAGTGCGCCTGGTTCGCCTCGCGCATGTCGGCGACGACGGACTTCGACGGGTCCTTCTTCACCCGGTCGGCGTAGCGGAGGACGAAGAAGATGCCACCGGCGAGACCGGCGACGAGGAGGACCAGACGCAGCACGAACCCGTCACTGATCGACGTCCCGGCGAAGCCGGAGGCGATCCCGGTCGCGAACGGGTTGATCGTGGAGCCGAACGTGCCGATGCCGCAGCCGAGCAGCACGACGGCGGCACCGGTCATGGCGTCGTACCCCGCGGCGATCATCACCGCGATGATCAGCGCGTAGAAGGCCAGGCTCTCCTCGGCCATGCCGTAGGTGGTGCCGCCGATCGCGAACACGATCATCAGGATCGGGATCATCCAGCGCTCGCGTCCGGCGAGCTTCTTGACCAGGCTGCCGATGCCGTTCTGGATCGCGCCGGTGCGCATCGTCACGCCGAGGAAGCCGCCGATGATGATGATGAACAACGCGACGTCGATCGCTCCGAAGAGCGTCCCGTCGTTGTAGTAGTTGATGTTGCCGTCGGCGTTCTCGATCCCGTACAGCCCGTTGATCGGCGCCGTGAGGGAGTCGATCAGGATCCGGGCCGGGTGCGAGTCCACCCCGTGGTAGGTCCCGGGGATCGGGCTGCCGTCTCCGTCGACGTCGTAGACGCCGGCGGGCACGATCCAGGTCGCGATCGCCATCAGCACGATCAGCGCGAACAGGATCGTGTACGCCGACGGGAGCCTGAATCCCTTCTTCGGCTCGACCGGCGTCTCCACCGATGAATCAGACATCCGTACCTCCTGAGGGTGAGGCCGTGGCCGTGACCGGTTGGTCCGGATCTCCCCACGGCTCGTCAGCGTTCGGGACCTTGAAACCGATGTATCCGTAGAGCACGTCCAGCAGCGGACTGAGGATGTTGAAGAAGCAGAACGGCAGGTAGGCGATCGTCGAGACGCCGAGCACGCCGGAGATGTAGGCGCCGCAGGTGTTCCACGGCACCAGCACCGAGGTGACCGTGCCCGAGTCCTCCACCGACCGGCTCAGCACCTCGGGGGCCAGACCCCGCTTGGCGAACTCGCCCCGGAACGTCCGGGCGGGTAGCACGTCGGCGACGTACTGGTCCCCGGCGATCACGTTGAGGCCGACCCCGCTGACCACGACGGAGCTGATCAGCGTGCCGCGCGAGTGGGCGGCGGCCACGACCGGCTGCAGCAGGCGTTGCAGGAAGCCGGCGCGCTCCATCACCGCGGCGAAGGAGAGCGCGCCCAGCACCAGCCAGATCGTGGTGAGCATGCTCGACATGCCGCCGCGGGAGAACAGCTCGTCGACGGGTGCAAAACCGGAGTCGCTGACGAACCCGGTCGCCATCGCGGCGTACCCCGCGTGGATCGCGGTGCCGACCGTGCCCAGGCTGGGGTCGTCGACGAAGGCGACCACGGCGTCCCACTGCAGGAACGGCGCGAGCACGGCGGCGAGCAGGGAGGAGCCGAGGATCGACAGGAACGGCGGCATCCGGAGCAGCGCGAGCACCACCAGCGCGAGCAGCGGGAGCAGGCACAGCGCCGAGATGGTGAAGGCCGAGCCCAGCGCCGCCCGCGCCTGCGCGACCGCGTCGCTGGAGTCGCCGGACGCGCTCCGGCCGAGGAAGAAGAAGATGATCAGGCTGACCACGAGGGCCGGCCCGGCGGTCCAGAGCATGTTCCTCACGTGCCGGCCGGTGGTGAGCCCACCGCCGACCAGCTTCGGCACGAGGATGGTCGTCTCCGAGAGCGGCGTCATCTTGTCGCCGAAGTACGCACCGCAGATCACCGCGCCGGCCGCGATCGCCTGGTCCAGGCCCAGCACGGTGCTCATCCCGACGAACGCGACCCCGAGGGTTCCGGCGGTCGTCCACGAGCTGCCGGTGACCATCCCCACCAGCGCGCACACGGCGGCGGCGGTGAAGTAGAACCAGGTCGGGCTGACGAAGCGGATGCCGATGTCGACGACGGTCGGGATGGTGCCCGCCATGTTCCAGGTGCCGATCAGGGCGCCGACCGCGAGCAGGATGAAGACCGCGCTCATCGCCGCCGTCACTCCCGAGACCGCCGCGTCCGCGACGCTCTCGACCGAGTGCCCGTTCTTGAAGGCGACCAGGCTGGCGAAGGCGGCGCTGAGCAGGAGCGCGACCTGGAGCGGGCCGTCGGTCGCACTGACCCCGAACAGGCCGATGGTCAGCGCCAGCAGCCCGATCAGGACGACGATCGGGGCGAGCGAGTCCAGCAGGCTGGGCTCCCGAGGTTCCTTCACCGGGCGACCTGAGCGATCGCACCCGTCTCGTCGCCCCGATGGTGCTCGTCCCCGTGCGCCTTGACCACCAGACCCACCAGGCAGGCGGCCGCGGCGATGATCAGGAGCCAGCGCCCGAGGCCCAGGGTGCTCACAGCGGGTCCCGCTCGATCGGGCAGGTCATGCAGTGCCCGCCACCTCGGCCCTTGCCGAGCTCGAAGCCCTCGATCGTGACGACCTCGATCCCGGCCTCGCGCATCTTCTTGATCGTGTGGGTGTTGCGTTCGTAGGCGACCACCACGCCCGGCTCGAGGGCCACCACGTTGTTGCCGTCGTCCCACTGCTCCCGTTCGGCCTGGTACTGGTCGCCCCCGGTCTCGACGACCCGGAGCTTGTCGACCCCGAGAGCGTCGGCGACGGCCGGCAGGAACCCCGGCTCCTCGGTGACGTGGAACGGTTTCCCGTTGACCCCCGGGCGCAGGCTGATCGCCCGGACGTTGTTCATCACCTTCGGGTACAGGGTGACGGCGTCGCGATCGAGCATGGTGAAGACGGTGTCGAGGTGCATGTGGGCGCGGTCCTTGGTCATCACGACCGCGATCACGCGCTCGGCGGCACCCTTCGCGAACAACGACTGCGCGACCTGCTCGATCATCCGGGCCTGGGAGCGCTCGCTCATCCCGATCAGGACGGTGCCGTTGCCGATCGGCTGGACGTCCCCACCCTCGAGCGAGGACCGGCCGAAGTCCTCGGCCCGGAACCTCTCGTCCTCGCCCAGGGTCGGGTACCAGAACTCGAAGTCGGCCTCGGCGAACATCGGGTGGTGCCGGTAGATGGTGGCGACGTTGAACGCCTCGAGGCGTCGGGCCGGCCAGTACATCGGGTTGATCGAGACGCCGCCGTAGATCCAGCACGAGGAGTCTCGAGTGAAGAGCGTGTTCGGCAGCGGCGGCAGCACGAAGGTGCCCTCGTCGTCGAGCGCGCTGGCGATCACCGACGAGGACTTCAGCGCGCCGACGTCGAGGCCCGACTCGGCGACGGTGAGGCCACCGATGACATGGGTGGCGAGCTGCTCGGGCGCCAGACCGCGGAGCGCGTCGCGGACCTGGTCGACCAGCGAGATGCCGACCGTCATCTCCGAGGCCACCACCTCGATCAGCCGCTCGCGTCCCGCCTCGCTGGCCGCGATGGCTTCGCCCAGCAGGTCCTGGAGCAGGAAGACCTCGACGCCGCGCTCCCGCATCCGGGCCACGAACTGGTCGTGCTCGTACTGGGCGCGCTCGACCCACAGCACGTCGTCGAAGAGCAGGTCGTCGTGGTTGGTCGGGGTGAGTCGCTTGAGGCTCAGATCCGGCCGGTGAACGATCACCTTGCGCAGCTTGCCGACCTCTGAATGCACTCCGAACGTCATCACTCCTCCATCCCGGACACGATCTGGGTGCCCGCCTTCTGTTCGAGAATCTCGGTGATCTGGCTCAGGGAGCCGATCGCTGCCCGGCCCCCGGTCGCCTCGACGAACCGACAGGCCGCCTCGACCTTCGGCCCCATCGAGCCGGCGGCGAACTCGGACCCGCGCAGCTCGGCAGGGGTGACCCGCGCCAGCGCCCGCTGCTCCGGGGTGCCCCAGTCGGCGTAGACCGCGTCCACGTCGGTGAGCATGATGAACAGGTCGGCCTCGACGTGCTGGGCCAGCAGCTGGCTGGCCAGGTCCTTGTCGATCACGGCCTCGACCCCGACG
Source organism: Nocardioides sp. JCM 18999 (assembly GCF_055391175.1). Taxonomy (NCBI): domain Bacteria; kingdom Bacillati; phylum Actinomycetota; class Actinomycetes; order Propionibacteriales; family Nocardioidaceae; genus Nocardioides; species Nocardioides sp. JCM 18999. The sequence goes on along the minus strand of NZ_AP043887.1, from coordinate 528,992 downwards.
AGCGTGTCCGGGTCGGCGGGATCGAGCATCGTCGGGACGCCACCCCCGCCGGCACAGATCAGCACCACGCCCTGGTCGAGCAGCCAGTGGATGGGTCGGATCTCGAAGATCCGCTGAGGCTCCGGAGACGGCACCACCCGCCGCCAGCTGTCGCCGTCTGCCTTGAAGACCCAGCCCTTCTCGGCGGCCAACCGGTCGGCCTCGGCCCGGTCGTAGATCGGGCCGACGAACTTGGTCGGGTTGCCGAACGCCGGGTCGTTCGGGTCGACCTGCACCATCGTGAGGATGGTGGCCAGCGGCACCTCGCGCGGCAGGACGTTGCCCAGCTCCTGCTCGAGCATGTAGCCGATCATCCCCTGGGTCTGGGCCCCGAGGATGTCGAGCGGATAGGCCTCGACGTCCTTGTACGCCGCCGCCTGGAGCGCGAGCAGCCCGACCTGCGGTCCGTTGCCGTGGGAGAGGACCAGCTCGTGGTTCGCGGCGACCGCGGCCAGAGCCGGAGCCGCCGTACGGATGCTGGCGCGCTGGTTCTCCGCGGTCATCGCCTGACCGCGCTTGAGGAGCGCGTTGCCGCCCAGCGCCACCACGACCCGCATCGGGTCAGTCCCCGAGCGTGGCGACCATGATCGCCTTGATCGTGTGCAGCCGGTTCTCGGCCTGGTCGAAGACGATCGAGTGCTCGGACTCGAAGACCTCGTCGGTGACCTCGAGCGCTTCGAGACCGAACTCCTGGAAGATCTCCTCCCCCACCTTGGTCTCCCGGTTGTGGAAGGCCGGCAGGCAGTGCATGAACTTCACGTTCGGGTTCTTCGTCCGCGCCAGCACGTCGGAGTTGATCTGGTACGGCGTCAGCAGCCGGATCCGCTCGGCCCAGACACTGTGGTCCTCACCCATGGAGACCCACACGTCGGTGTAGAGGTAGTCGGCGCCGGCGACCCCCTCGTCGACGTCCTCGGTCAGCGTCAGCCGGGCACCGGTCTCGGCCGCGATCGCGCGGGCCTGGTCGATCAGCTCGTCGGCGGGCCACAGCTCGCGGGGCGCGCAGAGTCGGACGTCCATGCCGAACTTCACTCCGCCGATCATGAGGGAGTTCCCCATGTTGTTGCGGGCGTCGCCGAGGTAGCAGAACGCGATCTCGCTGAGGTGCTTCTCGGCGTGCTCGGTCATGGTCAGGACGTCGGCCAGGATCTGGGTGGGGTGGAACTCGTCGGTCAGCCCGTTCCACACCGGCACGCCGGCGTACTCCGCGAGGGTCTCCACGTTCGCCTGCGCCGAGCCGCGGTACTCGATCCCGTCGAAGGTCCGGCCCAGCACGCGGGCGGTGTCCTTCATCGACTCCTTGTGGCCGATCTGGGAGCCGCTCGGCTCCAGGTAGGTCACGTGCGCGCCCTGGTCCTTGGCGGCCGCCTCGAACGCGGTGCGGGTGCGGGTCGAGGTCTTCTCGAAGATCAACGCGATCTGCTTGCCGGTCAGGGTGGGCTGCTCGTAGCCGGCGTACTTGGCGGCCTTGAGGTCCGCGGAGAGCTTCAGCAGGAACTTCAGCTCGCCCGGGGTGAAGTCGAGCTCCTTGAGGAAGCTGCGGTTGCGCAGGTTGAACGACATGGGGAGTTCTCCTTGAGGACGTGGATCGCGGGCGGGCGGGTCAGGCGTGGGCGTGCTGGCGTCGGAGCACGAGCTTGATCAGCTCCTCGACCACGATGATCGAGGCGGCGATCCCGACGCAGATGCACCACTGGTCGAAGGTCAGGCCGGTCGTGCCGACGATCCGCTCGAGCAGGTCGAGGCCGGTGACCGCCACGATCGCGATCAACGAGATGCCGTAGAGCTTGAGCTGGCTGGCAGCCGGGATCGCGTCCCGGTCGAAGATGGTGCCGATCTGGTCCCGGCTGAGCAGGGCGCCGAACAGGTGGAAGAAGGCCAACGCGGTGAGCAGCATCGTCGAGGCGACGACGGCGTCGGCCTGGTGGTCGCCGATCTGGTAGGCCGCGAGCGCCCCGATCGTCATCACCGCTCCCTGGATGCACAGCCGGACCCAGTTCGCCGTGGAGAGCACGGGGGCTCCGACCTTGCGCGGGGGCAGCTTCATCAGACCCTGCGCCGGCCGGTCGAAGCCGAGCGCGATCGCGAGCGGCAGGTCGATGACCATGTTGAGCCACAGGATCTGCAGCGGGTTGAGCGGCGAGCCGTTGGCGATGTTGAGGATGCCGGCGCCGATGAACACCGCGATGTAGGCCACCAGGGTGGACATCTGGAAGCGCAGGTACTTGAGCAGGTTGTCGTAGAGAGCCCGTCCGTAGGAGACCGCGCCGACGATGGTGGCGAAGTTGTCGTCGGTGAGCACCATGACCGCGGCTTCCTTGGACACCTCCGTCCCGGTGATCCCCATCGCGACACCGATGTCGGCCTTCTTCAGCGCCGGAGCGTCGTTGACCCCGTCGCCGGTCATCGCGACGACGTTGCCCTTCTCCTGCAGCAGGCGGACCAGGCGCACCTTGTCCTCGGGAGCGACGCGGGCCACGACGCCGATCTCGTCGATCTGCGACAGGAGCTCGGGGTCACTCATCGCGGCGAACTCGGCGCCGGTGATGGCCCGTCCCTCGATGCCCAGCTCGGAGGCGATGGCGGCCGCGGTCGTGGCGTGGTCACCGGTGATCATCCGGACCTGGATCCCGGCCGAGTGGCACTCGGCGATGGCGACCTTGGCCTCGGGTCGCGGCGGGTCGACGATGCCGACCATGGCCAGCAGGGTCAGGTCGGTCACGAGCTCGAAGTTGTTGCCGTCGCGGACCACGTCGGCAGGTGCGAAGTCGCGCTGGGCGACGACCATGACGCGCTCACCCTTGGCGGCGATCTCGTCGTTGGCGGCGACCGCGAGCGGCCGGGTCTCGTCGGTGATCGGGACGATCGTGCCGTCCGGGTGCCGCAGCGAGGCGGACCGGGCGAGCAGCACGTCGGGGGCACCCTTGACGTAGCAGCGCACGACCGGCTGGCCGGAGTCGGAGACGGCGTCGTGGAAGGTCGCCATGAACTTGTAGTCGGAGTCGAACGGCACCTCGGCCACCCGGGGGTGGGCCGCCCGGGTCTCGGTGATGTCGAGCCCGCCCTTGGCGCCGAGGACGATCAGGGCGCCCTCGGTCGGGTCGCCGATCAGGTTCTCCCCGTCGAGCACCGCGTCGGCGCAGAGCACCATCGGGAGCAGGTAGGGGTCGAGGTCGTAGCGCTGGCCGCCGACGTGGCTGATCTGGCCGGCCGTGCTGTAGCCCTCACCGGAGACGGTGTAGCGGTTCTGCCCGGGGATCACGATCTCGCGGGCGGTCATCTTGTTCAGGGTGAGCGTGCCGGTCTTGTCCGAGCAGATCGCCGAGGTCGATCCCAGGGTCTCGACGGCCGGGAGCCGCTTGACGATGGCGTGCCGGGCGGCGATCTCGCGCGTCCCCATCGACAGCAGCGCCGTGACGACCGCGGGGAGACCGGTGGGGATGGCGGCGACGGCGAGCGCGACGCCGGTGATGAACAGGGTGTCGAACGACTCTCCCCGCGCCAGGCCGAGCAGGACCACGATGATCAGGGCGACGCCCGCGATCGAGGCGATGATCTTGGACAACGAGTCGAGCTGCTTCTGCAGCGGCGTCTTGTTGGCGGTGGTGTTGGCGAGCATGTGGGCGATGTGCCCGATCTCCGTGCTCATGCCGGTCGAGGTGACGATCAGCTCACCGCGCCCGCGCGTGACGGAGGTGTTCATGTAGGCCATGCACACCCGGTCGCCCAGCGGCACCTCGTCGCCGAGCACGGGGTCGATCGACTTCCCCACCGGGAGGCTCTCGCCGGTGAGGGCCGCCTCCTCGATCTCGAGCGTGGCAGCGACCACCACCCGAGCGTCGGCGGGAACGCGGTTGCCGGCCTCCACCAGGACGACGTCTCCGGGGACCAGCTCCTCGGCGTCGATCTCGATCGCCACGCCGTCGCGCCGCACCCGGGTGATCGTCTTCATCATCTGGGAGAGCGCCTTGACGCTGTTCTCGGCCTTGGACTCCTGCCGGAGGCCGACGACGGCGTTGAAGACGGTGAGACCGATCAGGACGACGGTCGTGCCAGTGTCACCGGTGACGATCTGGTTGATCACCGCGGCTGCGACGAGCACGAGCTGCATGAAGTCCTCGTACTGGCGGAGGAACGCCCGCCAGCCGGGCTCGTGCTTGCCCTCGGCGAGGCGGTTGTGGCCGTAGGTCTCGAGCCGGGCCGCCGCTTCGGTCGCGGAGAGTCCGCGTTCTGGATCGACGCCCAGGGAGACCGCGAGCTCACCCGCCCCCGACGAGACGGGATCGACCACGCCGCTTCCTGCGAGCTTCGAAGTCTCATTACTGGTCATGCGTTTCCTCCCCGAAGGGGCGCGATCCTCGCCCAAAGCGTCGTTGCTCGTCGATCGTGGAGAGGGGGCGGGTGGTCCGGCCTCACCCCTCGCAGGGTGGGGTTGGCGCTGGGGTCCTAGGACCTCTGACTCAGGCGGGTCATTCCGCTGCGGAGTTTTGGGGCGCCCGGCTACGGTCTGGATCCATCGAATCCCCCCCTTGCGCGGGTGGTGTGAGTCCGCAGAACGCGGTGGGAGCCTCGAATCGTTCTTGAAGTCCTACGCATGAGGGAGTCACCGATGACAGATGTTGGACCGATCGACTACTTGGCCGTGGAGTTCCCCGGCGCCAGGCTGGACGGTGAGGGACTCGCCGAGCTGCTGAACCTCGTCGACGCCGGCATCATCCGGATCCTCGACCTCCGGGTCGCGAAGGTCGAGCTGGACGGGACCTTCACGGCCGTCGCGATCGCCGACCTCGATGGCGACGGAGAGCTGGACCTCGCGGTCTTCTCAGGCATCGAGTCCGGCCTGATCGACGAGGACGACCTCGCCCAGAGCGCGAGCCTGATCGAGCCGGGCAACGCCGTCGGCGTCCTGATCTACGAGAACACGTGGGCCGGGCCGTTCGTCAGCGCGCTGCGGAACAACGGCGCCGAGGTCATCGCCAGCGGGCGCATCCCTGCCGACGAGGTCCTGGCCGCACTTGACGAACTGGAAGCCGGATCTCCGGCGGAATGAGAGGACTGACCCATGGGACTTGTTCGAGGAATGGCACGCACCGCGGTCGTCGCGGGAACGGCGACGGCCGTGTCCAACCGGGTGTCGCGACGCCAAGCCGGACGCTGGGAGCAGCAGTACCAGGCTGAGCAGTACCAGGCCCAGCAGGCCGCGCCGCCGCAGCAGCAGTACGCCCCGCCGCCGCCCGCCCCGGCCGCTCCGGCGGAGGACGACATCATCACCAAGCTGGAGAAGCTCGGCGACCTGCACGCCCGCGGCATCCTGACCGACGAGGAATTCACGGCCCAGAAGGCCGCGCTGCTCGCCTGATCCGGCGCTCGTACCCGAACAGGGGTGGGTCCTGAGGACCCACCCCTGTTCCACGCCCGCAGTTTCGACGATCCACAGTTCGTCCACGAGCGCAGGCCAACCGTTGACAGGGTGTCGTGCCCTTGCCCTAGCATCGATTCTCGCGTAGATCCCCGCCGGCCGCCGTCAGGAGACGGAACCTTGGTAGATCCGAGCAGTCCCTCTTACCCCTCCCGGGGTGGGCACGATTCACCGTTCTTCCGGTCACGCCTCCGGGTGCCCGCGAAGCCGCGGCACTTCGTGGCTCGAGTGCGCCTCAACGACCTCCTCACCAGCCTCTCCGACTATCCCGTCACGGCGTTGGTCGCCCCGGCAGGGGCGGGGAAGACCACCCTCGCCGCGGACTGGCTGCGCCGCCTACCCCGCACCGGTGCCTGGCTCACCCTGGACGAGGCGGACCGCGATCCGCGGCACCTGGTCGAGTCGCTGGCGGCAGTCCTCGACCGGGTCGTGCCCGGCATGGCCGAGGCCGTCGCCTCCGAGCTGACCCTGCTGCCCTCCCCCACCGGAGACGACAGCGTCCACATCCTGGTGAACGTGCTCGAGGATCTGTGGACCGAGCCCGTGATGCTGGTCCTCGACGACGTGCACCGGCTCGACGACGATCCCACTGCTGCTGCGGCGATCGCCGCCTTCGTCGAGCACAAGCCTGACTGGCTGGGCCTCCTGCTGATCAGCCGCCGTCGGCTACCGCTGCCGGTCGACCGGTTGCGCGCGGCCGGCACGTTGGCCGACGTCACGTTCGACGCGCTGAAGTTCACCGAGGCCGAGGCGACCGAGCTGCTCAGCGGCCTCTGCCCCGACGCCAGCCCGCAGGAGCTTCCCGATGTGACGGCCTGGGCTGGCGGGTGGGCCGCGGCGATCCAGCTGGCCGCCCTGGCAGTGCGGTCGCAGCGCGAGGCCCTGCACGGCCCCGATGCCGATCCCCACGAGACCCCGGTCGGCTCGGACGGCATCGTGATCGACTACCTCTGGCACGAGGTGCTGGGAGCTGAGCGCCCTCGGATGGTCGACCTCCTGCTCGACATCGCCGTCGTCGAGGAGGTGAGCTACCCGATCGCCGAAGCCCTGACGCTGCGGGCCGACACCGGCGACCTCCTGGCCGAGGCCGAGAACCGTGGCCTGTTCCTGACCAAGGTCGACGGTGGCTGGTTCGAGATGCACGGGCTGGTGCGCGGGCTCCTGCTCGACGAGTTGCAACGACGCTGGCCCGACCGAGTGCGTCGTCAGCACATCCGCGCAGCCGAATGGTTCGAAGGCGCAGGCGACCAACGCAGCGCCCTGGACCACTGGATGGCGTCCGGCATGTACAGCGACGCCGTACGGATCCTGGCGTCCCTGTCCTCGGAGCTGTTCGAGGCCGGCCAGTCGGAGGTGATCCGGGAGAAGCTGGACGAGATCGCGCCGCACCTCGTCGACGCCGATGCCACCGCCCTGATCGATCTGGCCTGGTGCCAGCTCTTCCTCGACAAGAACACGTTCGAGCTCGCCGTCTCCGCGGCGGAGGACGCCACGGCCGAGGCGGACCGGAGCAACGGACGCCTGATGACGCTGCGCTCGATGTCCGCGCTGATCGGCGGCGACTGGAACGAGTGCGAGCGCTACGCGCGCTCGGCCCTCGAGCTGGTGCAGGAGCCGGCCTGGCTCGACACCCTGGGCCAGTTCGGTTGGTCCCTGGTCGCCCACGGCATCGCGCTCGACGAACGCTGGGACGACGCCAGCCCCGATGTCACCCGGGCGAAGGCGGGCACCAGCCACCACCCGCAGCGCGCCATCGCCCTGGAGGGAACCCGCGCGATCGGCCTGGCCCTGTCGGGCAGCCCGTACGAGGCGCTGCGGACGACGACTGCGGGTCGACAGAGCCTGGCCGCGAGCGGTCTCAGCACGGTGCAGAGCGAGCTGACCCTCGGTGAGGCGGTCGCCGCGCGGGAGCTCGGCGACAAGTCCCAGGCACGCCGGTTGCTCGAGGAGCTGACGCGCCACCCGTCGTACCCCAACCCGTTCATCCAGCTGACGGCCCAGCTGGAGCTGGTGGCGCTGCACCTGTCCAACGGCGAGATCGACGAGGCGGACGGCGTCTTCCACGCCGCGTCCGAGGCCTGCGAGGCGACCCGGGCACGGAGGTCGGCGACCGATCGTCTGGCCCGCTCCGGGGTGATCCTGGAGACCGCCCGCGGTGATCTGGACGCCGCCGAGCGGTGGGCGCGACGGATCGAGGACCCGTTCTGGCGCCCGATCGGCGAGGTGCGGGTGGCCGCGGCCCGGCACGAGCACGGCCAGGCGGCGACCGCGCTCAAGTACGCGAAGCCGCGCTGCGCCCGGCACGAGGTGATCCGCCACCTGATGGCGGCCTCGACGTTGCGGCACGACGATCGTCCGCAGGCGGAGAAGTCGGTCCTGGCCGCCTGCGAGCTCGCCGCCGAGCGCGGGATGCTGGAGACGGTCGGCGCCGAGGGCCGCGAGGTCGCGGACCTCTTCGAGCTCGCCGCCTGGCGGGTCCCCGACGCGTGGATGCAGCGGCTGCGCTTGGTGATCACCAACGCCGAGATCTCCGCCCCCCACCAGCCCGAGTCCCGCTCGGACATCCTCACCGCCCGCGAGCGCGAGGTGCTCCGGCTGCTCCCGAGCCGCCTCACCCTGCACGAGGTCGCCTCGGAGCTCTTCGTCTCGCACAACACGCTCAAGTTCCACCTGCGCGTGATCTACCAGAAGCTCGGCGTGAACAGCCGCGCCGAAGCGGTCGACGCCGCCCGCCGGATCGGCCTCCTCCGCCGCGCCTGACCCTGCCTTCTTTCGCCGAGATGGCCCGTCTGGCCCGCCGAGATGGCCGGAATGGGCCGCCGAGATGGCCCGTCTGGTGCGCCAATGAGACCGGCCCGGCCGCTGCTTCCGCAGCGACCGGGCCGGTCTTCAGCAATCGTCAGGACAGGAGCTTCGCCTTGGCCTGCTGGAACTCGGCCTCGGTGATGCTGCCGCTCTTCTGCAGCTCGGCGAGCTGAGCGATCTCAGCAGCGGTGCTGGTGCCGCCGCCGGAGACGCTCTGGACGTACTGCCGCATCTGGTCGTCACGCCGCTGGGCGTCGCGCACGGCGTGCTCACCCATCTTCTTGCCACGGGCGATCAGGTAGACGAAGACACCGAGGTAGGGCAGGAAGATCACGAAGATCGTCCACAGTGCCTTGCCCCACCCGCCCAGGTCGTCGCTCCGGAAGATGTCGCTGAACACGGTGATGAGCAGCCAGATCCAGATGAAGAACAGGAAGAACCACAACATGGACAGGAAAACATCGCCGGGCGTGTACTCCAGAACCGAAACCATTTACGCCTCCTGAGCGCTTAGTAGTAGCCGGACCTGCTCCCAAAAAGGAGTCCGGCTTCGGCGACCATGCTGCCGGGTGGCGGGTCGGGTGACAACCCCCTTCAACCACCCCTCAGGGGGTAGGGAATGGCGAATTTCGGCCAGGACCTGGGGTTCGGCCCACCCCGGCTAGCCTGCAGGGAGACCGGGATCGGTCCGGAGGCCGCCAGAGGAGTACCGATGAAGCTCAAACAGGCGTGGTTGAGACTGATCGACCGCACCCTGAACAAGGCGACGACTCGTCTCGCTCGGACGGGACACGGGCCGATCTCCCTGGTCCGCCACCGCGGCCGCAAGTCTGGCACGATCTACGAGACCCCGATCATCGTCGCGCCGGTCGACGGCGGGTTCATGTGCGAGCTCACCTACGGCGACCAGGTCGCCTGGTACCGCAACCTCGTCGCGGCCGGCGAGGGTGATCTGTTGTTCCGCGGCACCTGGCACCACATCGAGGCGATCGAGACCGTCTCGGCCGAGGTCGGACGAGCCGCCTTCGCCGGTCCGGCCGGCATCATCCTGGCGGTGCTCCACCGTGAACAGTTCCGCTTCCTGCGCACGCAGGGCTGAGTCACCGCGAGCTACTCGCCGCTCTCCCCGGATCCACCGTGGTCGAGGAAGTGCTCGAGCCGTCGGGTGTCGGCTGGGGTCCACCCTGCGGGAGGGAGGACGGCCGCCCAGCCGTCGACGTACTCGCTGGCGTAGTCGTGCCCGAAGCCTGGAGGTGGACCGAGCTGGTGGATCTGATCGGCGACGGCCTGGACGGCGGAGACGATCGGGAACCACCGCGCCGCCGAGGGAACGTCGTAGCCACGCGGATGGTCCATCCACTCCGGTGGATCCCACAGCGCGTCGAGACCCCAGAACGGAACGGGGTCCGAGGGGTGCTGGAGGTACACCACCCGCGGCTCCGACGACGGTGGGACGGACTGCTGACGTGCTGGATCTCGGTTGAGGAACCGGACGGTCCGGCCTGCATCGAAGACGGGCTGCCAGACCGGCGAACCGCCGTCGCGCTCCGCGGTCACCTGGGACAGGACCGGGTTGCCGTGCTTGCCCCCGACGATCAGCGCTCCGTCGGTGCGTGCGGCGAGGTTGGCCACCGACGACGTGGCGTCGACCGCTCCGAACGGGGCCTCCACCCCGGCCGTACCGAGGCTCTTGCCGAAGATGAGGAGCTTCGGTCGTGAGTCAGCCGGAAGGCGGGACCAGCGCTCGGCGACGGTGCTGAACAGGATCGACCCGGCCTCCTCGGCGAGGCCGGCATCGAGGAACACCGCGAACAGGCTCGGCAGGTAGGAGTACTGGATCCCGACGATGGCGGTGTCCCCTGCGTGGAGCTGTTCCACCGCTTCGGCGGCCTCGGAGATCATCCAGCCCGATCCGGTGGGGATCCACACCACCAGGACGGACCGGTCGAAGCCCCCCGTGCGTTCCAGCTCCCGCACGGCGAGATCCGCGCGGGCCTGGAGCGTGTCGGCGGACCGTACGCCGACGTAGACCCGGACCGGCTCGGTGACGGGGGCAGCGGGTCCGTGGAAGCGTGCGAGGTCCGCGGCCGTGGTCGCCGTGGCAGTGAAGGTGCGACCTGTCCGCCCCAACGTGTTCCACGGGACCAACGACTCCGGGCTCCCCGACACGGCTGCCGAGGTCGGCGGGGTGATCCCGTCCTCGGTGATCTCGTTGTCGGCGCCGTAGTGGGATCCCGCCCAGCCGCTGACCCCGGCCACCAACCCTCCCCCGATCAGGACCATGCCCAGCGCCAGCAGACCGGCCGTGACCACCACGGCAGCGTTGCGGCTCGGAACCCGGCGCGCCACACGGCCGTGCAGGAGCGTGCCGCCGTGGACAGCCAGGCGGACGACGATGACGATCAGCACCGCCACCGCGAGCCCGGTCACCGTCGCCAGGACGGCGTCCCCACCACCGATGCTCGGCATGCCCATCACGTCCAGCTGATCGCGCTGCCACCGCAGCCAGAGCTCAGATCCGCCGAGCAGCGCAGCGATCCAGAGGGCACCCAGAGCAAGCCACGCACGTCGGCGCAGCTGAGGTGAGGGGACCTGGCGCCAGCGAGCGATGACGGCCCCGACAACGCGCCCGATCAGCACCCCGATCGCATAGCCGAGTGCCAGGCAGACACCGCTGACGAGGCTCTGGGTCAGCCACCCCCGCGGGATAAGCGTCGGGGTGAGCGAGGCGAACCAGAACACCAGGCCCGCGGCGGCACCGGACCACGACGGTTGCGCGAGCAGTCGGCTTCGCAGGCCCGGAGCGGTCATCCGGTGCCTCCCACCGCTTTCGCACTGGCCGCGCGACGTTTCGCCAGCTCCCAGGGCCAGGTGAAGGCGAGCGCCCAGATGGTCACGAGCACTCCTCCGGCTGCGAGGAGGTACCAGGGCCAGGGACCGAACCAGTCGAGCGGAGTCGCAGCAGCCGGCGTACGAACGAGGTAGCCGTAGTTGGTGTCCAGGACGAGGTTGAGGTTGTAGACGACGACCGCCCAGACCAGGACGGCCAGCACCGTGGTGCCGAGGTGGCGCCAGGTCGGTCGGTAGCCGAGACCCCAGACCAGGTAGATGGCCGCCCACACGACGAGGATGTGGCGGAGCCAGAACCCGAAGAAGCGAGGATCGGGGAAGGAGTACCCGAGCGACGGCGTGAGCAGTGCCATCAGGGTGAGGGTGAGGCCGACGTAGTAGGTGAAGGCGGACGAGCGCTGACCGCGGGTCCACAGCGCCACCACCGCGGTGTAGTCGGCGACGTCGGAGAGCTGCAACGGCCACGAGCTGCTCGCCGAACGATGCTCGGGGGTCAACCAGAACACCTGCATCACCAGCACGACCGTCAGGTTCACGGCGGCGAAGCAACGCCGGGCGACGAGCTCCCGCGCCGTCCCACGATGGCTGCGTCCCCAGAAGACGACGCCGACCGCGCCCACAGCGGTGATGACCAGCAGCAGCGCGTGCTGGCCTGAGAACGCCTGGAAGCTCTGCTGCGGCAGCAGGAGGTCCACCCGTCAAGGATGCAGCAGCGCTGCCGGGTCAGCCAGAGTCAGGCAGAGTCAGGCCAGGCCGACGAGCCGCAGGTAGCCGTCCCACAACGAGGCACCGGCGAACAGGCCGACCGCGGCACCGCTCAGCAGGAACGGACCGTGCGGCACCCGGGCACCGCGCTGATGGCGCCCGGACGCGATCAGCACCACGCCGACGACCGCTCCGATCACGAACCCCGAGGCCAGGCCGACGAGGCTGGCGCCCCAGCCCAGCCACCCGAGGGCCAGTCCGAGGACCGGGGCCAGGGCGACATCGCCGAGGCCCATGCCCCGGCCGGCGGTGACGAGCCAGATGCCGCCGTACACGGCGAGCCAGATCGCGGTGGAGGCGAGTGCCGTGGGGATCGACTCCGGCCCGCGTACGACGACGTCGACTCCGAGCGCCAGCACGGTGCCGACGGCCGCGGCGCCGGTGACCTTGAAGGGCAGCCGCAGGTGATCGAGGTCGATCATGAAGAGGGCGACGCCAGCGGCCATCACGACCAGCGCCGCCAGCGTGTACGGCGAGGCACCGAATCGCCAGCCGGTCAGCGCGAACAGCAACCCGGTCGTGAGCTCCACCATCGGGTACCGCACGGAGATGGGGGCGTCGCAGTCACGGCAGCCGCCACGCAGCAGCAGCCAGGAGAGGACCGGGACGTTGTCGCGCGGTCGGACCGGGTGGCCGCAGGCCGGGCAGGCCGAGGGAGGCGACACCAAGGACAGTCCGGCGGGCACCCGGTAGACGACGACGTTGAGGAACGAGCCGATCAGCAGCCCGAGCACACCGAGGAGAGCGGGCAGGAACGTCGGAGGCAGGGTGCCGAACGTGCCGACGTAGTCGGCCATCACGGCTCACCCGTGGACTCGAACGCTCGCCACAACGCCTCCATCTCGGCGGAGCCGACCAGGGCGATCAGCTCACGCCGCAGCGTCGAGAAACCTCCGCGCTCGGTAGCGCCGGCCCAGGTCTCGGGCCGAAGCTCGCGGGCGAGCTCCCACCGCAGGTCGACCGACGCCAACCGGTGATCGCCCGCGTGGATCGCAGCCGCGATCAGGTACGCCTCGAAGGTGGCCACGTCGGCCTGGTGGGACATCCGGTCCGCGGCTGTCGCCTCGCCCTCGACGTCCATCACCTCGCCGACACGGAAGCAGTCGGCGGCGGCCTGCCGCAGCTCGGCGACCATCTCCCCCGCCGACTGGGCGCCCGCCCGCTCGGCGCTGATCGGGGTCCCGCCGCGGGTCGCGGTCGGAGCCGTCGAAGTCGTCGGCGCGCAGGCGGCGAGGTGCTCGAGCGAGGGGAGGTGCTCGAACAGCACGTCGTGCACGGACCCGTCGAACGTCGTGACCATCGCCCGACGCGCGGCCTCCACCAGCGCGAGCGGCATGACGTCACCGGTGATGCCGTCGGCGAGCGCCTCCAGCGCGTCGGCGACGGACTCGCCCACGGCCGCCAGCTGCGCGACCGGGTCCGACACCTCGGTGAGGCCGTTCTCCCAGAGCAGCTTCTCGAGGACGTAGACGTCGGCCGCCCACGACGCCAGCTGCGCGCGGCGTACGTCGCCCTCGGCCGCGTACCGCGCAGCCAGCCGGATCATCCGGTCGGAGACGGTCAGCGGTTCCGGCGGCTCGGGCGGACCCGACAGATCGACGTCAGGGGTGAAGGTGGTCATCGCGTGAGCCTCGGACGATCAGTGCGAGCCACGGGACTGGCGGCGCCGCCGTCCGACGGTCGGTTCGGGGGTCGTGGGCGGAGGGACAGGCAGCACGCTGTTGGCCGGCCGACGGGTCAGGGGGTCCGCATCGTCCGGCGACACCCGCGCCGTTCCGTGCTCGGCCACGACCGCGACGGGCTCGTCCAGCCACGCGGCCGCGGCGGCAGCGAGCTGGTCCGCGGACAGCTCGGGGAGCGCAGGCTCCAGCGCGGCTGGTGGTGGACTCGACACCGCGGACGTCGGGACGCGCATCACCGGCACATCGACGACCGGCAGCGCACGCAGACCGGAGAAGACATCGGTGGTCGGGGAGGCCACCGGGTCCAGGGTGCCCTGCTCGTCGGCGCGGTGGCTGGGGCGCAGCCCCGCACCCGACCGCGAACCGCTCAGCGCGTTGTCGGCCGGGAGGATCGGTCGCTCGATCTCGTTCGGCACCCCGAGCCGCTCCACGGCTGCGGCCACGCGGGCGAACGTACGCCGGGGGCTCTCGTCGGCACTGGTGTGCTCGGCCAGGGCGCGAACCACGAGGGACACCTGCCGCAGGTAGTCCGGCGACTGCTCGTTCGGCTCGACCTTCGTCACCGCAGCGGAGGGGGCGATCGCGTCCCGCTCCTCGATGACCTGCTCCAGCGCACGGAGCTGCTCCCGCAGGACTCGCAGCTCAGCCTGGTCCACGCTCTCGGTCACGGCGACGCTCGACTCAGCCACTGTGGGCTCTTCCTGGGCGGGCTGTTCCCTGCGGGACCGACGGGCGAGCCGCCGCCGACCCTTCACGGGTGCCTGCTGAGGCGTCTCCACGGCGGGCTCCGGGTCGGCCGTGGCAACGTCGATCGCCGGCTCAGCCGGAGGTTCAGCTTCGACCTCGAGCTCGGATTCGACCTCGAGCTCGGGCTCGGGCTCGGGCTCGGGCTCGGTCTCGACCACCGCTGCCTCGGACCCGGGCGCGTCCAGCGCCTCGGCAGCCCGCTGCTCCCTGCGGCGGCCGACGGATCGGATCACCAGGAGGAGCAGCAGGAGAACCAGCAGCCCCGCAACCAGGGCAGCCTGTGTGGGTTCCATGGTCACACTCCGTCCATCAGTTCTGCGTGGTCTCGGCGTCGTCGGGGTCCGCGATCGGCGGCATCACGTACATGTGCCCGTCGATCGTGGTGGTGTACTCGCCGCCGTCCTTCTCCGAGCCGGACAGGGTGACCGACGTGATCAGGTAGGCGCGATCCATGTGCTCGAGGTTCTTGAGCAGGGCCGTGGTCTGGTCGTAGGACCCGGTCACCGAGACGGTGACGTCCTGGGTCGCCAGCGTGTTCGACACCGCACCCGCCTCTGCGGTGACGCCGCCGGTGGAGCTGCTGATGATCGGGGGCGTGGGAGCCAGCGTGGTGACACCCTTCGCACCGATCCCTGCGTCCACCGCGGCCTCGGTGACCTGGGCGAAGAGGCCCGGCTGGTCGGCCGTCGGGGGGAACTCGCCCGCGAGGTCGGCCGCCTCCCGACGGGTCTTCTGCAGAGCGGCCTTCTGCTGCTCGAGCTGGCTGAGCTGGCGCTGGAGCGTCGCGTTCTGCTGACGGACGGACTCGATCTGATCCCGGGTGTCCGACAACGAGCTGGTCGCCGGCCCGAGGACGAAGGTCCACCCGAGTCCGATCACAGCGAGCAGGCCGAGCGCTCCCAGGACCTTGCTCGCGGTGGGGCTGTTCAGTTCCATCAGGGAGTCCCTCCCGTCGCGCCGGCCGCCTTGTCCGCGGAGGCACCTGCCGCTGCGGCGGCCGGTGCCGGATCCGGGATCGGGCCGTAGCGACCGCTGAAAACCTTCGGCGAGAGGGCGACGGAACCGCTGAACGTCACTCCCGGAGAGTCACCGGTGGTCGTGGTGGAGATGAAGGGCTCGACGAACAGCTCCCGCTCGGCGAGCGCGGTGACCAGCTTCCCGACCTCGGCGCGGGAGTCCGCGGTGCCCGCGAGCGTCACGCACCCCACCACCAGCTCGGTCTGGAAGGGATCGGGCCCCGGGCAGACCGCGGCGCTGGCACCGCTCAGATCGGCCCCGACGGGAGCGAGGGTGACGGAGATCGACTGGAGCGAGGTGCCGCCCGGGCTGGCCTCGCGCACGCCGTTGAGGACACGGGAGATGTAGACCTCCTGCGCCATCGTCGTGGCCACGGTCCGCTTCTGCGCCTCCACGCCGGCGACGTACGCCTTGATCGCGGTCAGCTCCTGAGCCCGTTCACTGAGACGCGCGGTCTCGGCCTGCTCGGACGCGACGACGTCCTCAGCGGCGTTGATCCGCTGGTGCTGGACGAGCCAGCCGCAGCCGATCAGCACGACGAGCGCGAGAGCGGAGACGGCGAACCCCGTCCGAACCCCGCGAGCGGAGATGTGGTCGAGATCGGTCTGGGAGAGCAGGTTGACCTGGGGCAGGCCGGGCCGCGGGTGGTGGCCGCCACCCCGGCTCTTCATCGTCCCGCTCCTGCGCACAGGCCCGCGGCGATGGTGAGGGCGGACTCGTCGGTCGGGGTCAGCACGGAGCTACGGGATCCCTTCAGGAACGGCTTCACGTCGAGGTGGGTGACGGACGTGCCGAGCCGGCTCTCGAGCAGCTCGCGGAATCCGCCGAGCCGTGATCCGGCGCCGGTGAGGACGATCCGGACGACGTCCGCGTTCCTGTCCACACCCGCCCCGGCCTCGGCGGCCGATCCGCGGAAGAAGTCGAGGGTGGTGCTGATCTCCCCGACCAGCAGGTTCGCCGCGTCGACGACCGCCTTCTGGGCGGGGTGGTCGAGGTCGTCCACCGGACCGGTCGTCGCCTGACGCTGCTCGTCGTCCATCGATGCGTGACCGGGCAGGCCGACGAAGACCTTCGTGCGCTCGGCGTCGTCCCAGCTCCACCCGAACTCGTCCTGGATGGATCGGGTGATCACGCCCCCACCCAGGTCCGGGATGATACGAACGTAGCGTGGCGCGCCGCCGGTGTGCACGACCACGGTGACGACATCGGCCCCGATGTCCACGATCGCCTCGGTCTGCGCATCCGGCTCCAGTCCAGCGGGAGTGCGGGCTCGCACGAGCGCGAACGGCGCCAGGTCGATGCCCTCGGGACGGAGCCCGGCACGACGTACGGCGTCGACGAACGGGTCCACGACCTCACGGGCCGCAGCGACCAGGATGATCCGAACCATCCTGCGCGGGGCTGATCCGCCGTCGGCGACCTCGAACTCCTCGAGCAGGTGGTAGTCGAGGTTGGCGTCGTCGACGGCCATCGGGAGCGCGTCCTGGACCTGGTAGCGCAGCGCCTGGCGGAAGTCGTCCGGCGGCATCCAGTCGAGCACCATCTGGCGCACCAGCACGCTCGAGTTCGCCACCGCGAGGTGGACGTCCTTGGATCCGAACCGGCCGATCGACCAGAGCTCGCGCAGCGCCGCGGTCAGCGCATCGCCGTCGACGACGACGCCTCCGCGGACGACGTCCGGTCCGAGCGGCACCGACGCGAACCGACGCAGGGTCGCCCGGCGTCGACCCCGTACGAGCTCCGCGGCACGGACACCGGTGCTGCCGATGTCGAGACCGACCATGCTGCGTCCCATCGTGTCCTCACGTTGCTCGTCGCGAATCAGTGGTTCGCCAGTTCTTCGGCACCTGGAGGACGCGACTTGACGGCTGGCCCGATTTCCTCGGGATGCGCGCTTCTCGCCTGCCCCCAGGACCTACCCCAGGCCGAGCCCACGCCCTACCCCAGGCCGACCCCAGGCCGACCCCAGAAAGCTGCACTCTTTCGGCGTGTTACGCATGTGACCTGAGTTACTGGTGGTAAAAAAATCGCGCCGCGAGAGGGACCTACGGCCTAGTCGAGAGGATCCACCTGTGACGCTCCAGATCGCGCCCCTACTTCAAGCCGTCGTGGTCAACAACGGATCCGACCTCCATCTCAAGGTCGGAAGCCCGCCGAAGATTCGGATCTCCGGCACGCTGACTCCCCTCGACCTGCCGCCGCTCACGGCCGAGGGCGCGGAGTCCCTGATCCTGGAGACGATGTCGGCCGAGATCCGCCGACGTTACGAGTCGAGCAACGAGGCCGACTACGCCCTCTCGGTCCCCGGGATCGGCCGCTTCCGCACGAACGCGTTCCGCTCCCGTGGAGCGGTCGGCTGCGTGATGCGACTGGTGGGGATGAACGCACCGTCCCTGGAGGAGCTCGGTCTCCCCGACGTCGTACGGCGCCTGGCACTCGAGCCACGCGGACTCGTACTGGTGACGGGCCCGACCGGCTCCGGGAAGAGCACGACCCTGTCCGCCATGGTGGACGCGATCAACGCGACCCGCCCGGTGCACATCCTCACCATCGAGGATCCGATCGAGATCGTGCACCAGGACAAGAAGGCCAGCGTGACCCAGCGCGAGCTCGGGACGGACACGGCGGACTGGACGGTCGCGATGCGTGCGGCGATGCGTCAGGACCCCGACGTGATCCTGATCGGCGAGATGCGCGACGCCGAGACGGTGCGAGCCTGCCTGGCAGCGGCCGAGACCGGCCACTTCGTGATGTCGACCCTGCACACCACCGACGCGACCGAGACGATCAACCGGTTGATCGACTTCTTCCCACCGCACGAGCAGAAGCAGGTCCGGATCAGCCTCGCGACGTCGTTGCGCGGCATCGTCTGCCAGCGCCTGCTCCCCCGCGCCGACGGTGACGGCCGGACCGTGGCGATGGAGATCGCGGTCAACAACCCGCGACTGGCCGAGGCCGTCGCCGATCCGACCAAGACGGACACCATCACCGAGATCATCTCGGCGGGCGACTTCGACGGCGCCCACACCTTCGACCAGCACCTGGTCCGGATGGTCCTGGACGGCACCGTCTCGGTCGCAGACGCCAAGTTGTACAGCTCCAACACCCACGACATGTCAGTGATGCTCAAGCGTGCAGGAATCGCCCCTGTCCTCGTCGACCGGGTCGGCTGAGGAGATCCCATGACTCTCGCCCCGGACTTCGCTCCGCGATCGCGCTCGGCGCTGCGACCTGTCGACTCCGACGTCCATGCGAGCCTCGACCTCGAGCGGCTGCGCGCCTACCGGCGCGAGCTGGAGGCCGAGGAGGACCGGGTCGGCTACTGGCTACGCCTCGTGGGTGCTCACATCACCGTGGTCCAGGCGGAGTCCACGACGGGCAGCCGCCTCACGGTCGACCAGCTCGTCCGCGTGCTCAGCAACACCGGCTTCGGCCAGAGCCGGCAGGCCCTGACCAGCACCCCCGCCACGGATCCCTTGCCGAACCTGCCGATCCTCACCGAGATCTGGGAGATCCCGGTGGACCCCGACGATCCGGAGGGGATGGAGCAAGCGCTGGCCCGGCTGCACGAGGCCGAGGAGCAGCTCCTGCTCTACGCCCGTGCGCTGGACGATCGCATCGGTGACGTCACCAAGGAACTGATCCTTCGCTTCCGGGCGAACCCGTCGGCGGCCCTGTCCGTGATCCCCGAGGAGCGATCGTGATCCAGCACAGCGACCAGCAGACCGTCAACGCCCTCGTCTCCGTCGGGTTGGTGGCTCCCGCCGACCTGGACGAAGCCCGGCGGATCGCCGCCGACTCCGCCCGCAGCACGCTCGAGGTGTTGCTGGAGAACGGCGTCGTCAACCGCAACGACGTCCTTCGTACGGCGGCCGAGAGTGCTGGCCTGGAGTACGTCGACCTGACCGAGTACAGCGTCGACATGGCCGCAGCGGCGCTGCTGCCCGCGGAGTTCGCCCGGCACTCCCACGTGCTCCCCTTGCGGGTGGAGCACGGCGAGCTCGTGGTGGCGGTGACCGTCCGCCATGCCGGCAACATCGAGCTCAAGGACGACCTGAGCCGGATCACCAACTCCAGGGTGCGGTTCGCGATCGCGAACCGCAGCGACATCGACGTCAAGCTCAACCAGGTCTACCGGGCCGAGGGCGAGCTCAACACCCTCACCAGCGACCTGACCGCCGACGAGGAGACGACCGAGGACCTCTCCGGATTCACCGAGGTCTCCGACGAAGCGCCGGTGGTGCGCTTCGTGAACCTGTTGATCAGCCAGGCGATCTCGGACCGCGCCTCCGACATCCACATCGAGCCGACCGAGCGCGACCTGCGGGTGCGGTACCGCATCGACGGCGTGCTCAAGGACGCCCACCACTCGCCGAAGAACATCCAGAACGGCGTCGTGTCGCGGCTCAAGATCATGGCCGACATGAACATCGCCGAGCGCCGCGTCCCGCAGGACGGCCGGCTCTCCGTCAACCACCAGGGCCGCCGCATCGACCTGCGCGTGGCGACGCTGCCGACGGTGTGGGGCGAGAAGGTCGTCGCCCGGATCCTGGACAACTCCACGACCCAGCTCGACCTGAAGGACCTCGGCTTCAGCCCCCGGAACCTGCAGCGCTTCGAGGAGTCGTACACCAAGCCCTACGGGATGATCCTGGCGACGGGACCGACCGGATCCGGCAAGTCGACCACCCTGTACGCGACGCTCAACCAGCTGAACCGCCCCGACGTCAACGTGATCACGGTCGAGGACCCGGTCGAGTACCGGCTCGCCGGGATCAACCAGGTCCAGGTCAACGTCAAGGCGGGACTGACCTTCGCCTCGGCGCTGCGCTCCATCCTCCGGTCGGACCCCGACATCGTCCTGATCGGTGAGATCCGCGACCACGAGACCGCCCAGATCGCTGTGGAGGCGGCCCTGACCGGGCACCTCGTGCTCTCCACCCTGCACACCAACGACGCACCGTCGGCCGCGACCCGTCTGGTCGAGATGGGCATCGAGCCGTTCCTGGTCAGCTCGGCCCTCGACGTGGTCGTCGCCCAACGACTCTGCCGCTCGCTGTGCGAGCGCTGCAAGACCGCCTACCAGCCTGACCCGGAGGACCTGCTCCGGGTCGGCTACCCGTGGTCGGAGGGCGAGCCCCTCCCCACCCTCCACCGGCCGGCCGGGTGCACGACCTGCTCGCAGACCGGCTACCGCGGCCGGCTCGCGCTGCACGAGGTGATGACGATGACGGAGGACATCTCCCGCCTGACGGTCGCGCGTGCCTCGACCGACGACATCGCCCGCACCGCGATCGAGCAGGGCATGACCGAGCTGAAGCAGGACGGCTGGCTGAAGGTCTCGGAAGGGCGCACGTCCATCGAAGAGGTGCTCCGCGTCGTCGCCTGACGAATCCGGATTCAAGTCGACGTCCTCCGCGACCGAAGAACTGGATACCCCCGCTCTCGATCGCGGCCGCCCGGAGGAGAACCAGTGAACGACATCCTGAAGAACGGATTCGGTCTCACGTTCGGCACCGTGCCGGAACTGGCCGTGACCGAGCCGGAACCGGCGGTCTTCGTGGAGCCCGAGGTGCCCGTCGTACCCGTGGCGTCCGTCGCACCGGTGGAGCCCGTCGCGCCGGTGGCGCCCGTCCCGCCGCCCTCGTCGTCGTCCCCGAGCTCGTACTCGTCACCGGTCACGCAGCAGGTCACGCAGCCGGTCGCGCCACCGGTCTCAGCTCCGATCCAGCCGCCGGCGGCGTACGCCGGCGGACCGCAGGAGCTCATCCTCGACGACCTGCTGATCTCGGTGCTGCGACTGAACGGTTCGGACCTGCACCTGACCTCGGGTGCCCCGCCCACCGTCCGCGTCCGCGGCGACATGACGCCCCTGCCGGGCTACGCGGCACTGACCGGTCAGGAGCTGCGCCGCACGCTGTACAACGTGATGACCGAGCGGCAGCGCAAGGTCTTCGAGGAGGAGCTCGAGCTCGACTTCGCGTACGCCGTGCCGGGCCATGCGCGCTTCCGGGTCAACGTCTACCAGCAGCGCGAGAGCATCGGCGCGGTGATGCGCGTGATCCCGTGGGAGATCGTCCCGCTCGCCGACCTCGGCATGCCCGAGGTGATCGAGTCCTTCGCCGACCTGCCGCGCGGTCTCGTCCTCGTCACCGGTCCGACGGGGTCCGGGAAGTCGACCACCCTGGCCGCGATCATCGACCGGATCAACCGTTCCCGCCGCGGGCACATCATGACGGTCGAGGACCCGATCGAGTTCCTCCACACGCACCGCGGCTGCCTGGTCAACCAGCGAGAGGTCGGCGCCGACACCCACGGCTTCCGCTCAGCGCTCAAGCACGCCCTCCGCCAGGACCCGGACGTCATCCTGGTCGGTGAGCTCCGCGACCTCGAGACCATCTCCGTCGCGCTGACCGCCGCCGAGACCGGCCACCTGGTGCTCGCCACGCTGCACACCCAGTCGGCCCAGGACACGATCACCCGCGTCGTCGACGTCTTCCCGCCCGAGCAGCAGCAGCAGATCAGGACCCAGCTGGCCGCCACGCTCCAGGGTGTCGTCTGCCAGACGTTGGTGAAGACCGCCGACGGCGAGGGTCGGACGGCCGCCGTCGAGGTGATGGTCTGCACCACCGGCATCCGAGCGATGATCCGCGACAACAAGCTCCAGCAGATCCAGGGAGCTCTCCAGGCCGGCGCCCGCGAGGGGATGCAGACCCTCAACGCCCACCTCGCCACGTTGGTGAAGACCGGACGGATCGCGTACGCCGCCGGGCTCGAGGCCTGCACGGACCACACCGACTTCGAAACCCTGGCCGGCGGGGTCCCCCGCCGCCCGACGACCGTGACCGAGTGGCAGTGACCCAGTGGCAGTGACCCGGAGGAGACCCTCATGAGCACCACGACCTCGCAGTACGCCTACAAGGTCCGCGACGCCCAGGGAAAGCTGTCCGAGGGCAAGGTCGAGGCTGCCTCGGAGGCCGCTGTCGCCGACAAGCTCCGCGCCATGGGCTACGTCCCGCTCGAGGTCAAGCAGGCCAACGTCGGCATGCAGCGCGAGATCAGCTTCTCGGTCAAGAAGCGGGTCAAGATCAAGGACCTCGCGATCTTCTCCCGTCAGTTCGCCACGATGATCGACGCCGGCCTCACCCTCATCCGCGCCCTGGGCATCCTGGCGGAGCAGTCGGAGAACGAGGCGATGCGCACCGTGCTGCGTGCGGTGAAGCAGGACGTGGAGGCCGGCATGAGCCTGTCCGCCTCCTTCGCGAAGCACCCCGACTCCTTCCCGCCATTGATGATCTCGATGACCCGCGCGGGCGAGGCCGGCGGCTTCCTGGACCGAGCGATGCGTCAGATCGCCGACAACTTCGAGTCCGAGGTCAAGCTGCGCGGCAAGATCAAG
Source organism: Nocardioides sp. JCM 18999 (assembly GCF_055391175.1). Taxonomy (NCBI): domain Bacteria; kingdom Bacillati; phylum Actinomycetota; class Actinomycetes; order Propionibacteriales; family Nocardioidaceae; genus Nocardioides; species Nocardioides sp. JCM 18999. The sequence goes on along the minus strand of NZ_AP043887.1, from coordinate 506,269 downwards.
GCCGCCCTGACCTACCCGGTCGTGGTGTTCTGCATGGCGATCCTGATGTGCATCGCGATGCTGATCTTCGTCGTCCCGGTCTTCCGCGACATGTTCGCGAACCTGGGCGGACAGCTCCCGCTGCCGACCCGCATCCTGGTGATGCTCTCGGACTCGATGAAGTACCTCATCCCGGCCGCACTCGTCATCGGCATCGCAGGGACCGTGTGGTGGCGCAAGTTCGGCCACACCGAGCAGGTCCGCAACGTCGTCGACCCGGCCAAGCTCCGGCTCCCGGTCTTCGGCAAGCTCTTCCAGAAGCTCGCGCTGACCCGCTTCTCCCGCAACCTCGGCACCCTGTTGTCCTCCGGCGTCCCGATCCTGCAGTCGATCGAGATCGTCTCGGAGACGACCGGCTCGGTGGTGATCTCCCACGCGCTCCGAGAGGTCCAGGAGTCGGTGCGGCGCGGCGAGTCGGTCGCCGCTCCCCTCGCCCAGCACGAGGTCTTCCCGCCGATGGTGGTGCAGATGATCGCCTCCGGCGAAGAGGCCGGCGCAATCGACCAGATGCTGATGAAGGTCGCCGACTTCTACGACAGTGAGGTCGAGGCGATGACCGAGTCGCTGACGGCCCTGATCGAGCCCCTGATGATCGCGTTCCTCGGCTTGGTCGTCGGCTCGATGATCGTCGCCCTGTACATGCCGATCTTCAAGGTCTTCGACATGATCGGCTGATCACCAGCTGATCAACCTCCCCGGGCCGCCGCCGGCTGGTCATCACCGCTAGTACGCCGCGGACCCCTCTCCGTACGCCTTGACGCCCCACGAGGAGCGGACGGGGTCGAGAAAGAACGGCGGCGGCGCGTACCGCAGCCGGGTGTCGTACTCGTAGTCCTTCACGTAGCCCGTCGACACGTTGCCGTTGTTGGACGTGCCGACCGGGCCACGGAACTTCTGCGCGAACGAGCCGAACAGGTGCAGCCCGCCCATGGTGGCGCCGCGGTTGTAGGACTGCACGGTGAAGCTGTGCTGGATCGTCAGGATCGACGCCTGCACGATCGGGTCCTGGAAGACGCTGCCCACGGGTCGGTTCAGGTTGGCCCACCCGTCGCACTGGCCGTTGTCAGTCGAGGTGCACTTCACGGGGTGGTAGATCTGCACCGAGTTCTGCGCGATCAGGCCCATCGAGTCCAGTCCGGTCTTGCCGTCGACATAGGTGGTGTCGCCGGTGATGACGATGTTGTTGTCGGCAGCGAACGTGACCCGGCCGTGCAGGGCACCCTCGAGGTAGAGGGTGCCGTAGCGGCAGTTCGCCTCGGCCAGGCTCTGGTTGATGTCGTTGCTCACGGGGATGCCGTCGCCGATAGCGCCGGTAGCGCACGCTCCTGAGGCCGGAGTGGACTGGGTGGAGGGCACGTCACGGACCATCACCACGTTGTTGTGCGGCAACGGCACGGTCTGCGGCCAGGAGGACTGGTAGTTGCCGCACCCCGTGTTCAGGGCGCTCTTGGACCACGGGCTCCAGACGGTCATCGTCGAGTAGGTGCCGGACGCGTTCGCGTTGAGCTTGATCCGGGTCGGCCCGGTGTACAGGCACCCCGGCGTCGTCGTCTGGGCCGGGTCGACGTTCTTCTTCAGGTCAGCGATGCCGGTGGGCAGAGGGATCTCGGCCCGGTAGGTGATGCCCTTGTCGAACTGGGGTGAGGCCGAGCCGCTCGCGTCGTAGCAGGAGGTCGCCGGCCGGGCTACACCGTTGATCGGCTGGCACGCGGGATCCGAGGTCGAGACCGTGCCCTGGAACCGGGGGCTTCCCGTCATCACCATGGTGTCGTTGGAGTGCACCGGCCCGTTGAACTTGTCGTTGTTGATGAAGAGGATGTTGCCGCAGTAGGACTGGTCACGGGGCTTGGAGACCCCGGTGACGGTGGGCTCCCAGGCGTAGTGCGTGCACTTGTCCTGCGCGGTCGCGTTGTTCAGCCCGTACTTCGCCTCGTTCGCCGGGTCGGTCGTCTCGTACATCGTGTAGTAGAGGAACTCGCCGAACCCGCCCTTGCGCAGCACGGTCGACACGGTGCGCTTGACCGACCCGACCCGGCCGGTCGAGGTGAGCTTGAGGGTGCCGTTCGTCGGCGTGCTCGTGGTGACGGCGTCGTAGTGGAACTGGGCGCGGGAGGCTCCCGGGACGTTGGCCCATCCCAGGGCCGTGGAGGCGGTCCAGCTGCACCGGCTGACGCTCGGCTTCTGCATGGCGACGTTGCTGCAGTCCGGGCTCGTCAACCAGTAGTTGTCGTCCTTGTTGAGCCGCGCGAGGTAGTCGTCCACGCCCGCCTCCGCCGCGACGAGCGCCTCGTTCCAGTCCGTCGAATGACGGGAGAACGTCGCGGTGCGCATCGACAGGGTGGCCACCGTCGTGACGATGATGGTCAGCACCATCATCATGCCGAGCACCATCAGCAGGGCGGAGCCCTCGTCCTTCTGAGTTCGCATGGGGCACCTCACGGAGTGGCCGTGCTCGTCGGAGCGAGCACGTTGATGTCGGAGTTGGGCAGCCGGATCCGCTTGATCAGCGTCGAGGCGGGATAGCGCGCCTGCCCCCGGACGGTCTGGACGGACAGGTTGAGCTCGACGCTCGCCACCGAGGCGAGGTCGGCGCTCGTCAGGGTGGTCGAGGTGATCTGCGCACCGGCGAAGTTGTAGTAGGAGAAGACGTTCGGGATCGGCGAGGCGAGCCCACGGGCCAGGACCCGGGTCTGGACCGTGCAGCCGGCGACCGTCGGGTTGCAGAACGTGTACTTCCCGCCACCGAGATCCGTCGGCGGTTGCAACGTCTGGACCAGCCGGCTCGAGGCCTGGGCGGCGCCGGTGTCGGCGACCACGCTCAACGTGACCAGGCTGGGTCCGACGTTGCTGCTCGCGCCGAGGTTGGCGTAGAACATCACCTGACTGCGCGTCGCCTGCACGATCGCGGTGTCGGCGCAGGAGGGGCAGGAGACCTCGGTCAGCTGGTCGGGCAGGATCGCCGTCCGCAGGATCTTGCTCGTGGCATCGATCGCGATCTGCCCCTGGGTGGCGTTGTCGGTCCGGTTGGTCAGATTCGCCGACACCTTGAGGCAGAGGATGGTCGTGACGGTGATCAGCAGCGTGAGCAGGGTGAACAGGCCCACCGCCACCACCACCTCGGAGAGCGAGAAGCCCCCGTCGCGAGGCTCCGTCGTCGACTCGGTCGTCGATGTGGTCACGGAACGGTCACCGACCTGGGCGAGTCCCCCGAGGCGACGGTGACGCTCTTGGTGGCGGACCCCGCCTTGATCGTCCACGTCCCGAACGGGACGCTCGTCTTGAGACGGCCACCCGTCGCGGTACCGAGCGGGATGGTCAGGCCCGAGGCACACGACGAGTCCGACGCGTGCACGGCGGTGATGGTGGCGCCCGCCGCCGCCTGGACGTCGATCGCGCCGAGCGGGATCGCGGCAGCGACCGTGCTGCCCGGGTCGGTCGTCAGGGGCAGGTCGCGGGTCTGGCCGGTGTACTCGGGATCGTTGTCGAGGCAGGAGCCAGCCCAGATCTGGTAGCCCGACGGATAGGGCCACAGGTTGGTCAACGTGCGGCTGTTGCCGGTGCCCGCGACGCTCTTCGATCCTCCGGGGAGGAGCGCGCTGTTGCCCAGCGAGATCGGGATCGTGTTCGTCGCCAACGGCAGCGCGTACCCGGAGGTGGTGGTGAAGGTCGCCGCGATCGTCGCCGCCTGGTCGTACTCGATGGTGGTGCGCCACAGCTGTCCTGACTGGACCTGGGCCGTAGCGGTGCCGGACGGGTCCCCGCTCCGGTTCACGTAGCCGGCGGCCTGCACCTTGACCTGGTAGGTCCCTGGCGTGAGGAAGGCGAAGAGGGCGCAGCCGTCGGACGCGGTGCTCTCGGTCCAGGTGCCCGCGGTGCCGGTCACGGTGACCGTCCTGCCCTCGAAGGGCGTGCCCGAGGCGTCGAGCACCTTGACCCCGATGTGGCCGGTGAGCGCGGAGTAGGTGCCCTTGGGGGGCGTCATCACCGTGTCCATCGTGACCGGGGGCCGATCGCCCAGGCCCGGCCAGGTCACCTCCACCTTCACCCGGAGGTAGGCCAGCTCGACCGACCCGCCCTTGTCGCAGGTCGAGGCCACCGTGGTGCCCATCTCCGACCACTGCGCGGTCCGGGTCACCGTGTAGGGGATGTTGTCCACCACCAGCGGCTGGCCGACGGTGCCGCCCGCAAGCGGGGACGGGTTGACCGCCTCGTTGGTGTCGATCGTCGTGGGGCCCCGGACGACGGAGGTGAACGCGTCCCGAGTGATCTCGAGCTCACGGCTGGCCAGGATCGTGGCCTCCATGTGGAACCGGTCGTCGCGGGTGAGCCGGATCGCGCCGCCGACCAGGGCGAGCAACGAGCCGGACACGACCGCAAACAGCGCGATCGCTACCACGACCTCGACCAGCGTCATCCCGGCATCGACGGGCGCGCTGCCCTGTCTCGTGGCAAGCGAACGCCGGTGCTCCGCGGCAGGCTTCAACGTCACCCTCCGTCACAACGACAAATCCGACCATCAAGGTTGTCGGTGCCTGAACGGCCGAACTTGACCCCCAGCCCGAACGAAAAAGCGTCCAAGGGAAGCGGGCAAAAATAAATGGACGCAAAACTCAAGTTCTCCGGTGGCGCGTCCCGACAACTCCGATACCGGGCGGTTCCGCGCTCGGCAATCGCTTCCCCGATTAGAGGAGAATCTCGTGCTCGCTCGCATGCAGAAGTCGTTGAAGGAGAAGGACCAGGGCTTCACCCTGATCGAGCTCCTCGTCGTCATCATCATCATCGGCATCCTGGCCGCCATCGCCATCCCGGTCTTCCTGAACCAGCGCAAGAAGGGCGTCGACGCGTCCCTCAAGTCCGACCTCAAGAACGCCGCCACATCGGCCGAGACGTACTCGACCGACTACCCGACCATGGCCGGGTTCTTCAACACCGGTGCCTCGCCGGCCGAGACCTCCGCCGCCACCAAGACGAACTTGGTCGCGTCCGGCTTCAAGTCGTCGCCCAACAACGTCGTCAAGATCACCGGCGGCCCTGCGGGCGGCTACAAGATCTGCGCCTACAACACGGGTGCCAGCAGTGCGACCGCCGCTGGCACGGCGCTGCAGTACGACAGCGCCGCCGGCGGCATGGTGACCGCGACCGTCGACTGCTCGGCGGCCACCTGGATCACCATCTCCTGATCACGCCCCACCCGACCAACACCCACACCCACTCTCACTAGGAGAACGCTGTGCTTGCTCGTCTGCAGAAGTCACTCAAGGAGAAGGACCAGGGCTTCACCCTGATCGAGCTCCTCGTCGTCATCATCATCATCGGCATCCTGGCCGCGATCGCGATCCCGGTCTTCCTCAACCAGCGCCAGAAGGGCGTCGACGCCGACATCAAGTCCGACCTCAAGAACGCCGCCACCGTGGCCGCGACCATCACCGTCGACGGACCGACGAGCACGACTCCCTTCGACCAGGCCGGGCTCGTGGCTGCTGGCTGGAAGTTCGACTCCACCAGCACCTTCACGATCACCGGCACCCCCGCCGGCGGCAACTTCTGCATCTCCGGCTACAACAGCGGAGCAACCGCCAACGCCACCACCAAGCAGTGGAAGTACGTCGAGAACGGTGGCGGCCTCCAGTCGACCACCGGCGCCGGCTGCAGCTGATCCACCGCACCTGAGCCTGGGGTCGGTGCTCGACCGAGCACCGACCCCAGCAGCTCATCGCTTCCCCAAGCTCCAAACCACTCCCACCGGGGGGATCAGGTCATGCGTGGACTTCTCCGCATCATCAACGTTCGCACCGTCCTGGTCGCGATCGCGATCGTCGCTGCGCTCCTCGCCATCGACGGCGGATCCGTGGTGCTCACCCGGATCTCCTCCCACGACGACCTTCAGCAGGCAGGCTACGAAGCCGCCGCTGTCGCCAAGCAGGGTCCGACGACCCGCGAGACCGCCTTGGCCGCCCTGGCAGCGGCCGAAGCCGACGCCGACGAACACGGAATCTCGGTGACCGGCCACGGGTTCACGATCTACCCGGACGGTCATGTGACCTTGACCGGGACGAAGATCGCACCCACCCTTCTGATGAGGCACCTGTCGATGCTGGCCCACCTGACCCGGGTGAGCACGACGATCTCGGTCGAGCCTCTCCCGTACGGCAACTGAGAGGGGTTGGCGATGACGGCAGCAGCCCACGGACCCGAACCCAAGCTCGAGACGAGCGCGGCGCGGGAGACCCTGCGCGAGATGGCGGCGGTGATCCGCACGGTCTTCGGCGCCCGAGTCCAGGCGTCGGACGAGGCCGCCCCCACTCCCCCGGCCGAAGCGCCAAGCGAGGTCGCCTTCGCGCCGGAGCCCCTGGCCCTCGCCGAGCCCGACCGGGCTAGACCACCTGTGGAACCGACGCCGCACGTCCCGGAAGCACCCGCAGCGCACAACGACGGGGTTCCCGCGCTCCGCTTGGTGCCGAATCCGTCAGACGACGTGCTTCCTGAGCATCGACACGCCGTACTCCGCGAGGTCGCATTCCTGGACGACTGACCTCGCTGGAAGTACTGTCGCGGCATCCTGGGTCGGAAATACCGGCACCACTGCCGAGTTTTCGGTACACACCCTTGGAGGAGTCCAGTTCCTTGAACGGCCGCACAACGGGAGGGCGACGTGGAGGATTCTGATTCGGTCGAAGAGCTGTGGGAGCGGTTCAAGACCACCGGCGATCGCGCTGATCGCGACAGCCTGATGCTGCACTACGCCAAGCTGGTGCGAGATGTCGCCGGCCGAGTCCGCGCCGGACTCCCCTCGTCGGTCGACCTGAGCGATCTGATCTCGGACGGCACCATCGGCCTCATCGATGCGATCGACAAGTTCGACCCCGACCGGGGGATCCAGTTCCAGACGTACGCCGCCACCCGGATCCGAGGCGCGATCGTGGACGGACTGCGGTCCACGGACTGGGTGCCGCGATCGGTGCGTGAACGGCTGCGCGACGTCGGCGCCGTGAAGGCCACGCTCGAGATGCGTCTCGGCCATCCTCCGGACGATCACCAGGTCGCGGAGGAGCTCTCGATCACGCTGAACGAGCTGCGCGCCATCTACGCCCACACCACCCGAAGCACCGTGCTCAGCTTCGACGCCGATGCGGGCGACGCGGAGACCCTGATCAGCACCGTCGACATGCCTGGCTCCGACGACGACATCCCACCGGGATTCCTCGCCGCGGTCCGGGAGCTGGCCGAGCGCGACCAGGTCGTCATCGCCCTCTACTACTGGGACCGGTTCACCCTCGCGGAGATCGGCCAGGTCCTCGGCGTCACCGAGTCACGGGTGAGCCAGCTGCACAGCCGCGCCACCATGACCCTTCGGCGGAAGCTGCTCGACGCTGCCGTGTGAGGCCACCGCCGTCTCAGTCGTCGGTGCGACGACCTCGCCATGCCACCCAGCCGACCTGGATCCCTCCGGCGACGAAGCCGAGCGCGTAGCCGCCGGTGAGGCCGACGCCGATGAGCACAAAGGCGAATCCGAGCGACGTGACCGGCTCGTCCCAGACATGAACCTTTCCGGAGTCGGAGACGACGCGCACGATCTCAACGACGTCGCCGACCTCGCTGCGATCACAGCCCTCCTCGTTCGAGAACTCCGCCGGCAGCCCAGGCGGCGGGTTCCGTGATGCCCAGGTCAGCGTGTAGACATCCGCCCAGCTGCTCTTTCCGCAGTGATCCTCATCGCCGGTCCTGACCGCCGCGACCACCTCCGCCTGCTCGACCGGCCAGCCCCGAACATGGCTCCACTCCCAGAGTGCGATGGTGCCGAAGATCGCACCGAAGCCGAGGGCGAAGAGCGGGGCTATCCCGACCGCAACCTGAAGGATCGGTCGCTGGTCCGACTTCCACTCGAGGAACCGGTCGAGCTGAGCGAGGCGAGCCTCGAGCCAGCTCGGAAGACCCCACATGGCCCTGGCCTTGGCTCGCCGCGCGAGCCGGACCGCCAACGGAGTGACCTGCGGCTCCGAGCTTCTCCTCGCGAGGTGATTCGCCGCCGACGCGATCGTCGCCTCTTGGACATCAGACGTTGAAGCGGAACTCCACGACGTCGCCGTCGACCATCACGTAGTCCTTGCCCTCCATGCGGACCTTGCCGACCTCACGCGCCTTGGCGACGGAGCCGGCGGCCATCAGGTCGTCGAAGGAGACGATCTCGGCCTTGATGAAGCCCTTCTGGAAGTCGGTGTGGATCACACCGGCGGCCTCAGGGGCGGTCGAGCCCTTCTTGATCTCCCACGCGCGGACCTCCTTGGGCCCGGCGGTCAGGTAGGTCTGCAGGCCGAGGGTGTCGAAGCCGACGCGGGCGAGCTGGTTGAGCCCGGACTCGGCGATGCCGAAGTCGGCCAGCATCTCGGCGGCCTCCTCGTCGGTCATCTCGATCAGCTCGGACTCGATCTTGGCGTCGAGGAAGATCGCCTCGGCCGGCGCGACGATCTCGCGCATCTTGGCCTTGAGGTCCTCGTCGGCGAGCTCGTCGGTGTCGCAGTTGAAGACGTAGATGAAGGGCTTCGCGGTGAGCAGGGTGAGCTCACGGATCAGCTCGGCCTCGATCTTCGTCGCCGAGATCGGGGTGCCGGCCTCCAGCGCAGCCTTGGCCTCCTGGACCGCGGCGAGCTTGGGCGCGGCCTCCTTCTTGATCCGCGCCTCCTTCTCCAGCCGCGGGATCGCCTTCTCGACGGTCTCCAGGTCGGCCAGGATCAGCTCGGTCTGGATGGTGGAGATGTCGGAGGCCGGGTTGACCTCACCGTCGACGTGGGTGACGTCGTCGTCGCGGAAGACGCGGGTGACCTGGCAGATCGCGTCGCCCTCACGGATGTTGGCCAGGAACTTGTTGCCCAGCCCCTCACCCTGCGAGGCGCCGCGGACGATGCCGGCGATGTCGACGAACTGCACCGTGGCAGGCAGCAGCTTCTCGGAGTTGTAGATGGTGGCGAGCTGGGCCAGCCGCGGGTCGGGCACGCCGACCACACCGACGTTGGGCTCGATCGTGGCGAACGGGTAGTTCGCAGCGAGCACGTTGTTCTTGGTCAGCGCGTTGAAGAGCGTCGACTTGCCTGCGTTCGGGAGACCGACGATGCCGATGGTGAGAGCCACGAGGAACGACTTTATAGGCTGCGCCGGTGACCACCGCACTCCGCGAGCCCGCACAACGAGTCTCCACCCGCGCGCCGCGCTTCTGGCGCCTGACCGCGCTGCTCGTCGCCGTACCCGTCTGGCTGGTCTGCGCCGCCGTCGCGGTCGGTGCCGCGGCGGCTGCCGAGGGCGGGTGGCGCTGGCTGCTCCTGGCCGGCTGCGCCGTGGTCGCACTGGCTCCGATCCCCTACCTGACGGTCGTGCCGCGGATCCGGTACGACGTCCACCGCTGGGACATCACCGACATCGCCGTGCACGTCCGGCACGGCTGGCTCGGCCGGGTCGACGAGATCGTGCCGCTCTCCCGCGTCCAGACCGTCGACTCCAGCCAGGGGCCGCTGATGCGCGCCTTCAAGCTGCGCACCGTCACCGTCTCGACCGCGTCCAAGCAGGACACCGTCGCGATCGCCTTCCTCGACGAGGACGTCGCCCACGCGACGGTCGCACGCCTGGTGACGATCACCGCCGCGACGCCGGAGGACGCGACGTGAGCGAGACGCTTGCGCAGGACGTCGCCTGGGAGCGGCTCGATCGCAAGTCCCTGCTGACCGGACCGGCCAAGGCGATCCGGCAGTTCGGATTCGCCGCCGTGGTGGCGATCATCGGGTTGACCTCCGCTGGCGGCATCGAGAGCGCGCTCCTCGTCCTCCTCGGCGGCATCGTCGTGCTCACGATCGTCGGGGTGCTCCCCTGGCTGACCACCAGCTACCGGGTCACCGCCACTCATCTCGAGGTCCGCTCGGGCCTGATCAACCGCAAGACCCTGACCGCACGCCTGGATCGGGTCCGCAGCGTCGACCTCGAGTCCCCGCTGATCCACCAGGCCCTCGGCATCGTCCGGGTCAAGGTCGGCACCGGCGTCGACGAGGGCCAGATCGAGCTCGACTCCCTCGCCCGAACGACGGCGGAGCAGCTGCGCGCCCGCCTCCTGCACGGGTCGCACCCGACCGCCGACCCGGACGCCCCGGCCGGGGCAGCGCCGATGCCGGGCACCCAGCTCGCGGCCTTGGAGTGGTCCTGGCTCCGCTTCGCCCCGCTCAACCTGGTCAACGCCGCCGTCGTGATCGGTGCGGTCTTCGCGATCGCCACCCAGACCGGCGACGTGATCGGCTCGGCCGTGGAGGAGGGCGCCGAGGACGCAGCACGGAAGCTCGGCATCCTGGTCCTGCTGCTCGTGGTCCTGGCGGTCGCCCTGGTGCTGTGGGTCGCCTTCTCCTGCCTCGGCTACGCCCTGCGCTGGTTCAACCTCACGGTGACCCGGGAGGAGGGCAAGGACGGGACGACCCTGCACCAGAGCGCCGGCCTGCTGACCACCCGCTCGACCACGGTCGAGGAAGCCAAGGTGCGTGGGGTCAAGATGCGCCGCCAGCTGCTGATCGCGGCCGCCGGTGGCGCCGAGCTGTCGCTGCTCACCATCGGCCTGGAGGACAACACCCCCGCTGTCCTGCCCGCCGCCCCGATGGCGACGGTCGGGCGGATCGGTCACGAGGTGCTCGGCGAAGACACCGCCCTCACGACGCCGGTCATCGGCCACGGGCGCGTGGTCCTCTATCGCTACCTGCGCCGCGCCCTGTGGTGGACCCTCGGCGCCGCGGCACTTCTGGTCGCCGGCGCCCTGCTGGCGGTCCTTGACGACGCCGAGTGGCTGCCGTGGTGGGCCAGCGTGGCCATCGGTGCGCTGGTCGCGGTCGTCGGTGTCTGCGCCGCCGTGCTGACCTATCGCAACCTAGGCCACGCGCTGACCCCCGGCTACCTGGTCTCCCAGACCGGCGCCCTCACCCGGGAGCGGCTCGTGCTGGAGACCGACGGCATCGTCGGTTGGCAGATCAAGCAGTCCTACTTCGACCGTCGACTGGGGCTGGCCCAGCTGATGGCGACCACGGCGGCCGGCGACGAGCACGTCACCGTCAAGGACATCCCGCTGGATCAGGCGGTGGCGCTGACCCAGGCGGCGACGCCGCACGTCGTCAGCGAGTTCATCGCCTGATCAGGGAGCCGGCCAGACGACCTTGCCGTCAGCGCCGACGACACCCTGGAGGTACTCGCTGGCGAACCACGAGGTCGCCTGGGACGGCTTGATGTTCGTGCCGAGGTAGGTGTTGATGTCGGCGGTCAACGACTCGACGTTGGCCTTGTCGACCGAGCCCCAGGTGCCGGGCACCGGGTTGTCGGCGACCTGCTGCGACTCGGTCGTCCAGACCGCGGTCTGGTGGTCGGAGTCGTCGGTCGGGCTGTCGGCCTGCTTCTGCTGGAAGTCGATGCACTCCTCGACGTGCGCCTCGTCGGCGCAGTACTGGAACGCCTTGAACGTCGCGCGCATGAAGTCCGCGACCGCATCCGGGTTCTTCTGCGCCCAGTCGGAGTTCACCGCGAAGGCACCCGTCGATCCGGCGACGCCGTACTCCCAGGGCTTCCAGACCGTGACCTCGGTGCCAGCGTCCTTGAGCAGGTTGGGCTCGTTGGAGACGAAGCCGGTCAGGGCGTCGACCTGGCCGCGAGGCAGGATCGTCGGGTCGTAGCCGACCTTGATCGTCTTGACCTTGGTCCGGTCCACCCCGGCCTTGCCGAGCATCGCGGTGACCGAGAGCGGCAGGTAGCCCTTGATCCCGATCGACTTGCCCTCGAGCTGGGTCAGCGCGGTGATGTCGGGCATCGTCATCAGGATGTCGAGGCCGGCGTTGGAGTACGAGGAGATCCCCAGGATCTTGGGCGTCCCGCCGGCGGCGACGGTCGCGGCGTTGGAGGTGATGATGTCCTGCTCCGAGAGCGGACCGACCTGCACCTGGCCGGCCTGGACCAGCTTCGCGTTGACGGTGGTGTCACCCTGCCCGGGCTGGAGGTTGACGTCGAGGCACAGGTCCTTGAAGTAGCCGAGCCGGTCGGCGGCGATCACCTCGAGGATCGAGGCCGAGGCCTGCCAGTAGTAGCCCGACAGGTAGTTGATCTCCCCCGTCGCCTTGTTCCGCTCGCAGCGCTTGGCGGAGATGGCGTTCGGGTCGCCCTTGGTCGAGGAGGTCTCGTCGCTCCCGCAGGCGGCCAGCGACCCGAGCAGTACGACGCCCGCGACGGCGGCCGCGGCGCGGGACAGGGCGGGACGGGGGTGGGTGGCGACCATGACGGCTCTCCTTGTTCGACGTTCAGTATCGGGTCTGCGTGGATTCGTGCCAGTGCAGGACCCTGCGCTCGACGACGGTGACGAGCAGGAGCAGCAACGACCCCATGGCTGCCAGGACGAAGATAGCCGCCCACACGACCGCGAGCTGGTTCATGGAGGAGGCGACCTGGATGGTGGTGCCGAGACCGTCGCTGGAGCCGGCGGCGTTGAGCTCGGCCACGACGGCACCGATCACCGACAGCGGGAAGACGATCTGCAGGGCGGCGAAGACGAACGGCAGGCTGTTGGGCACCCGCAAGAACCGGAGCATCTCGAGCCGCGAGGCGTGCACGGTCTCGAAGACCTGAAGCACCGGGCGCGGCACGGTGCGCAGCCCGATCGAGGTGTTGATCAGGATCGGGAAGAAGCAGATCAGGCTGGTCAGGATCAGCTTGGGGCCGGGGCCGAAGCCGAACGCGACCACCAGCGCCGGGGCGATCGCCACCAGCGGGGTCACGTTGAGCACCACCGCGATCGGCATGATCGCGCGGCGTGCGATCGGGATCTCGCTGATCACGATCGCCAGAGCGAACGCGACCACGAAGGCGATCCCCAGGCCGAGCAGGGCCTCGCGCAGCGTCACCCAGGCCTGCTCGAGGAAGAAGTCGGGCTTGTCGCTCAGGACCTGCCAGATGTCGCCCAGCGGGGCGAGCAGGTAGGGCCAGCGCTCGACAGCCCACTGCCACAGCAGTCCGAGCACCAGGACCGTGATGACGGCGGGCGCCCACCAGCGCGGGTGCAAGTAGGTCGTTACCTTCTTCACGCGGCTCATCGCTCGGCCCCGCCTTCGAAGGCGAACCGCAGCCGCTCGCGGATCTGCAGCTCGTAGGCGTGGAACTCCGCCGAGGTGAGGATCTCCGCCGACCGCGGTCGGGGCAGGTCGATGTCGATCGAGTCGACGATCCGGCCCGGTCCGGGCGCCATCACGATCACCCGGTCCGACATCCGCACCGCCTCGCTGATCGAGTGCGTGACGAACAGGACGGTGGACCCGGTCTCGGCCCACAGGTCGAGCAGCTGCCCCTGCAGGGACTCCCGGGTGAACTCGTCGAGGGCGGAGAACGGCTCGTCGAGCAGCAGCACGTCGGGGCGCAGCCCGAAGGCGCGCACGATCGCGGCCCGCTGCCGCTGGCCGCCGGAGATCTGGTGCGGGAGCTGGTGCATCACGTCGCCCAGACCGGCACGGCGGAGCAGCTCCTCCATGTCCGGCAGGGGCATCCGGTTGTGCTTCCGGTTCACCCGGGCGGGCAGGCTCACGTTCTTGAGCACGCTCAGCCACGGCAGCAGCGCCTCACCTTGGGGCACCAGACCGAGCGCCTTGCCCTCGGCGGCCGCGGCCGGCGTACGACCGCCGATGTCGACCCGGCCCCGGTCGGCGGGCTCCAACCCCGCGACCAGCCGCAGCAGGGTCGACTTCCCGCAGCCGCTCGGGCCGATGATGCTGACGAAGCTGCCCTGCGGGACGGCCAGGTCGACCTCGTGCAACGCGATCGTCGTGGTGTCGTCGACGTTGCGGTACGCGCGGCAGGCACCCTCGACGAGGATCGCGGGCGCGGAGGTCATGCACCCATTCTCGTGGACTGCTCACAGGAATGGGGCGCCGGGTAGCCTCTGCGGGTGCGCATCGCTACCTGGAACGTGAACTCGCTCCGCACCCGGATCGACCGTGTCGAGGCCTTCCTCGACAAGCACGAGATCGACGTGCTCGCTCTCCAGGAGATCAAGGCGAAGCCCGACCAGATCCCGACGATGGGTCTGGAGGCGCGTGGCTACGAGATGGCCGCGGTCGGCTACAGCCAGTGGAACGGCGTCGCGATCCTCAGCCGCGTCGGCCTCGAGGACGTCCAGGTCGGCTTCGACTCGATGCCGCAGTTCAAGGAGGAGGACGAGGCGCGCGCCCTGTTCGCCACCTGTGGCGGGGTCCGGGTCGGTTCGCTCTACGTGCCGAACGGCCGCAAGCCCGACGACCCGCACTACGCCTACAAGCTGGACTGGCTGGCCCGTCTGCGCGAGGCCGCGCAGGCGTGGAAGGACACCCCGACCGCGCTGGTCGGCGACTGGAACGTCTGCCCCTTCGACGAGGACTGCTTCGACCCCAAGCAGTTCAAGAACGCCACCCACCTCACCCCGGCCGAGCGCGAGGCGTACTTCGCGATCGAGTCCGACTTCACCGACGTGGTGCGTCCGCACGCTCCCGGGCCCGAGGTCTACACCTACTGGGACTACTACCGGCAGCGGTTCGAGCGGAACCGTGGACTGCGGATCGACTTCATCCTCGGCTCCCCCGCCTTCGCCGGCCGGGTGAAGAACGCCTGGATCGACACCGACGCCCGCGATCCCGCGCAGGGTGAGGGTGCCCCCTCCGACCACGCCCCCGTGGTCGTCGACATCGCCGACTGACCTCTCACGGGGCTGCGGGCCGGGTCAGTGGACGATGCTGACCAGGAACCACCAGACCACCGCGGCCACCACTGGCGCGACAAGCGTGGCGAGCAGCAACCGGCTGGCCAGCGTCGGCCGTCCACGTCGTTCGGCGCGCAGCGCGCCCCACGCCAGCCCGATCAGGCCCGTGCAGAAGCCGAGCAGCAGCAGGATCCGCCAGCCCGCCTCCCAGGAGAGCACCGGCTGGTCGGCGCACTCGTCGATGCAGAGGTCCACGATCAGCGCAATCGCCAAGGACCCGACGAGGGCGCCCAGCACCGCGATCGTCATCACCAACGTTGCACCGAGCTCGATCCGTCGACGCCCCATCGTCTCCATGCTCGGACGCTACAACCTCGCAGCCGTCGCGGCCCCCGGATGCACGGCTATCGAATCGGACAGGCGGATCGGTGGCCCGCTTCCTACAATCAGCGCATGGGTCTCCTCACGCCGCTCGCGATCAAGATCGGCGCCCAGCCCTGGGTGCCGAGGTTCAACAAGCAGATGGTGGCGTTCGACCGGTTCCTGCACCGGATCAGCAAGGGCCGGTGGTCGACCCTCCGGATCATCAGCCTGCCCGGCCTGATGCTCACCGCCCCCGGTCGCAAGAGCGGCGTCGAGCACTCGGTGCCGCTGCTGTGCGTGCCGGGTCCCGAGGGCTACCTGGTCGCCGGGTCGTTCTGGGGCGGGCCGAAGCAGCCCGCCTGGGTGGTCAACATCGAGGCGGTCGAGGCCGCGGGCGGCACCGTGCTGGTCGGGTTCGACGGCGTCGACCGACGCTGCACGGTGCGGCGGCTGAGCGGCGAGGAGCGCGAGGCGGGTTGGAAGGCGATGGTCGCCGTCTGGCCCAACTACGAGAAGTACCAGGAGCGCACCGAGCGCACGATCAAGCTCTTCCGACTCCTCCCCGTGCCGAGCGCCGCCTGATGCCCGACCTCGCCCACCTGCTCACGTTCTCCCTCGCGGCGTTCATCCTGATCGTCATCCCGGGCCCGAGCGTGCTGTTCTCCGTCGGCCGCGCGATCTCCTACGGCCGCACCGCCGGCGTGGTCAGCGTCGCCGGGAACACGATCGGCTCGTTCCTGCTCGTCTGCGCGGTCGCCTTCGGCGTCGGCGCCCTGATCGCCGCCTCGGCCGTGGCCTTCACCATCATCAAGGTGCTCGGTGTCGGCTACCTGCTCTACCTCGGGGTGAGCGCGATCCGGGACCGGGACACCCACCACCTCGACGTGGAGACCGGGTCCGTCTCGCTGCGCCGGATCTTCGGCCAGGCCGTCATCGTGGGCGCGACCAACCCGAAGTCGCTGGCCTTCTTCGTCGCCGTACTCCCCCAGTTCGTCGACGACTCGCGCGGCTCGGCGACGGTCCAGATCCTCGTGTACGGCCTGGTCTTCGCCGTGATCGCGTTCTGCTCCGACAGCATCTGGGCGCTCGCCGCCGGCTCGGCCCGGGACTGGCTCGGCCGCAGCCCGCAACGACTCAGCCGCCTCTCCACGGCCGGCGGGGCGATGATGATCGGCCTCGCCGGGGTGCTCGCGTTCGCGCGCCGGACCGCCTGAGCATGATCGACCTCCGCCCCGCGACGCACGACGACGTGCCGGCCCTGATCGAGCTGTGGCTGCTGGCCGCCGAGAACGACTCCCGCCCCACCGACACGCCGCGGATGGTCGAGGCGCTGCTCGACCGGGACGCGGCGGCCTGCCTGGTCGCGGTGTCCGAGGACACGATCGTCGGCTCGATCATCGCCGGCTGGGACGGCTGGCGCGCCCACCTCTACCGACTGGCGGTCCACCCCGACGTACGACGCCAAGGAGTCGGCACCCGCCTGCTCGCGGCGGCGGAGCAGCGACTGATCGACCTCGGCGCACCCCGGCTCGACGCGATGGTGCTCGACGGCAACTCACTCGGCGCCTCCATCTGGGCTGCGGCCGGCTATGCGCGACAGCCCGAGTGGAGCCGGTGGGTCAAGCCGGCCTGAGCATGCAGGCGCCAGGCACTCGGTGCCTTAACATCCCGGCCATGAAGACCCGGATCCCGGCGGTTGTCGCCGCCCTCGCCGCCACCCTGCTCCTGACCGTCGGGACCCCGACCGCTGAGGCTGCGAGCCCGCAGGCCTCGCTGAAGAAGGCCGTCAAGACCTACACCACCTCCCTGCTCACCGGCCACGGCGCGAAGGCCTACGGCTACCTCGCCCCGCGCTGCAAGAAGCAGGTCACCAAGGCCGACTTCGTCGCCCTGGGCACCTACCTCAAGCAGACCTACGGCAACCCGCCGATGAAGTCCTACTCGGCGAAGATCAAGGGCTCCAAGGCCCGAGTCAACTACGCCTACGGCAACCCCGACCTCGACACCAAGAACGAGAGCTGGGTCAAGAAGTCCGGCCACTGGAAGTTCAACGGCTGCTGAGCCAACCCGCGGCGCGCCCGCAACGTCCCCACATTTGTTCAATGACGCCCCGCGGCCTGGACGGCCTGCGGGGTGTCGTCAAACAAATGTGGGAAAAAGGCGACCGTCAGGCCAGGCCCACGTCGTGCGTGTGGTGCACGAGGTCGTGCAGGAAGTACGCCGAGAGTGACTCGACGGTGAACCGCGACCCGTTGGAGCGGCGCCCGGTCCGACCCAGTGCGGCGTCGGGGACGATCTCGATCGCCCGGGCCATCGCCGCGCCCGCGGCCTTGAGGTCGACGGCGGTCTGCGACCGGTCGGCGTGGGCGTAGTCGGCCAGCACGGCGGTCTCGTCCTGGTCCCAGTTGAGGAACTCGGGGTCCTCCAGCACCAGCATCAGGTTGAGCCGGGCGAGCATGATCCGCAGCACGTCACGGATGTGGACGGCGTACTCCAGCGGTGACCAGGTCGTGGCGTCCGGACGGTCCGAGACCGAGCCGGGGCTGAGCATCAGCTCGACCCACAGCTCGACCAGCTCGCGGGTCGTGTCCGGGATCTCGCGGAACTGGGTCGATGCCGGGTCGAATCCGCACTCAGGGCAGGCGCGCTCGAGCACCCACGTCCAGTCCTTGTCGTCAGGGGTGAGGGTCACTCGAGCGATTCTGGCAGCCTCACCGATGCCGCGCCGAGGCCTTTCCTGCCAACGTGGCGGAGGTTGCTGCCACGGTCGCGACGTAGCGCGTGACCCGGCGACCGTTGCGGTCGCGGATCCGTCGCACGGCCACACCCTGGCGTCCGAGCTTCGCGGTGCCGACCAGGTGGCGGTGGCCGTCGTGCAGCCGGTAGAGCCGGACGTCGGTCCCCCGCGGTGCCGCCGCAACCACCCGGAGGACGTCGTAGCGACCACTGCTGCGCACGGTCAGCCTCGGGTGCACGGCGCGCGGCTCGGCGCGCACCGGCAGGGGTGCGAGTGAGTTGCCCTCGGGGATCGAGCCACAGTTCGGGGTGGCAGGCAGGCCGGCCATCTGAGCCAGCAACCACACCTGCCCGGTGACGAAGAAGGCGATGCCCGCGTTGGTGTGGTCCGCGTTCGGCACCTCGGTGTACTGGACCGACGCGCCCTGGGCGCAGTACTGCCGCGCCAGCGCGGCGACGTCCTTGACGATCATCACGTTGTCGCCGGTGCCGTCGTTGTTGCCGACCAGCATGAACATCGGCATCCTCGGGCGACCCGGGGTCGAGCCCATGATCAGCGAGTTCACGATCCGAGCCACCGGCGGGATCGCCAGGAAGTCGGCGTACTGCGGCTTCATCATCTGCGCGACCGTCAGGCCCGGGTAGTTGCCGTTGAACCCGCCGATGCACTCGTCGGCCACCTCGGCGGTGACCTTCTTGCCATAGGCGGACATGTACGGCGCCAGGTCGATGCCGAACGCGCGGCTCAGCGCCACGATCGCGGCCGGGATGACCCCGGACCAGGTCTGCGACCCGTTGACGTAGCGCAGGTTGTGGGCGAGGTGGACCGGGATCCCACCGATCGCGGTGGCCACGATGTTGAACTCGGGGGCGTACGTCGGCGCCAGCTCGGCGGCCCACTCGCCGGCGATCGATCCGCCCGAGTAGCCGAACATGCCGACCTTCGTCGACGCCGGCAGGTTGAGGAACGACTCGGTGGCGCGGATCGAGTCCAGCGTGCTCCACCCGGACTCGTGACCGGCGACCCAGTGCAGCTCCGTGCCCTCGAAGTCGGGCACCGTGACGGCGTACCCCTGCGCCACGAGGGCGGCGATCAGCGCCGACTCCTCCTGGGCGAGGGACTGGTTCTCCTCGCCCGGGTCACCGCCGCGCAGGGTGTAGCTCGGGGAGCACTTGTCGCCGAGCGCGTCGTAGAAGCTGAGGTAGGACACCACGCCGAGGATCGGCGCGCCGAGCGGGGCGATCACGGTGGTCACCGTGGCCGCGGGCGCGCCCTGCTCGTCGACGGTCCGGTAGAGCAGCTGGGTGGCCGAGATCGGCGCGGTGTTGGCGACCAGGGCCGTGATCGCGCGCTGCCCGAGCACCGCACCGGCCTTCTGCTGCGCCAGCGGCTTCGAGCCTGCGTAGGCGTAGAAGGGGTCGTTGTGCGGCAGCGGGATCGGGTCGGCCGCCGCGGCGGGGCGTGGGACCACGAGGCCGAGGCCAGCCGCCAGGACGATGCAGATCGAGACCGCGAAGACACGCATGTCTGGACCAACGAGAAGGTGTGAGCGGGGTTACATCCCGGCTACGGCGGTGGCGTCCAGGTCGTCATCGGTGTGGATCGTCGGGACCAGCCCGACCGCGCTCATCGCGGCGGCGGTCAGCGCCGACTGCTCCCGACCGGTCTCGATCAGGACGACGCCGCCGGGGGCCAGCCACCGACCGACCTCGGCCAGCACCTCACGGTGCCGCTCGACGCCATCGGCGCCCCCGTCCAGCGCCGTGCGGGGTTCGGACACGCGCGCCTCGGGCGGCATCAGCGCGATCCGGTCCGTGGGCACGTACGGCGCGTTCGCCACGATCACGTCGAACCCGCCCTGCAACGCCGCCGGCAGCGGCTCGAACCAGCTGCCCTCCAGCACCCGCGCCGCGGGCAGGCTCAGTCGAGCGCACGCCACCGCCGCCGGGTCCAGGTCGGTCGCCCACACCTCGAGCCCCGGCACCCGCGCCTGTACGGCGACCCCGACCGCTCCCGTGCCGCAGCCGAGGTCGAGCAGTCGGCCCGAGGTGAGGCCGCTGGCGTGCTGGGCCGCGAGTCGCACCAGCAGCTCGCTGCGTCGCCGCGGCACGAAGACCCCCGGGCGCACCGGGATCCGGAGCCCGTCGAACGCCGCCCAGCCGAGCACCACCTCGAGCGGTTCACCACCGACCCGGCGACGTACCAGCTCCTCGAGAGCGTCCCCGGACGCAGCCTCGACGAGCAGCGCCGCCTCCTCCTCGGCGAAGACGCACCCCGCGGCGCGCAGCCGCGCGATGATCTCGTTCACCCGCCCAGCCTAGGAGTCGGCCGGAACATCGGGCTCGGCTCATCCGTTGAACAGGACGTGCACAACCATTACAACGGCCTCAAGACCGCGATGCTCTTCGGCGGCATGTGGGCGATCGTTCTGGCCTTCTGGGCCCTGCTCGGCGCGAGCGCCAGCACGCTGTGGATCTTCGTGGCGATCGGCCTGGCGATGAACTTCTACGGCTACTGGAACTCCGCGCGCAGCGCGATCCGCGCGATGCGGGCCTACCCGGTCACCGAGGAGCAGCAGCCGGCGATGTACCGGATCGTGCGGGAGCTCTCGGCCAAGGCCAACCAGCCGATGCCGGAGCTCTACGTCTCCCCCACCAACGCCCCGAACGCGTTCGCGACCGGCCGCAACCCGCAGAACGCCGCGGTGTGCTGCACCGAGGGCATCCTCCAGCTGCTCGACGAGCGCGAGCTGCGCGGCGTCCTCGGCCACGAGCTGATGCACGTCTACAACCGCGACATCCTGACCGCCTCCATCGCGGGCGCGATGGCCGGTCTGATCACGTCGCTGGCCCAGTTCTTCATCTTCTTCGGCGGCAGCCGCGACGAGGACGGCGAGGGCGTCAACCCGCTGGTCGCGATCGCGATGGCGCTGCTCGCCCCGATCGCCGCCGCCGTGGTGCAGATGGCGATCTCCCGCACCCGGGAGTACGACGCCGACGAGGACGGCGCGAAGCTGACGGGTGACCCGTTGGCCCTCGCCAGCGCGCTCAAGAAGCTCGAGCTGGGCACCGCCGCGGCGCCGCTGCCTCCCGAGCCCAAGGTCGAGGCGGTGTCGTCGATGATGATCGCCAACCCGTTCAACTTCGAGGGTGCGCGCAAGCTGTTCTCCACCCACCCGCCCATGGAGGACCGGATCGCCCGCCTCACCGCGATGGCCGGCGGCAAGTACGGCCGCTGACCCATTCGTCGAGTGAGTGTCAGCCCCGCTCAGAGGGGGTCACCAGACACTCACTCGACGGTCAGGCGAAGCGGTCCGGATCCCCGGCGCCCACGCGGACGACCTCCGGGGCACCCTCGGACCAGTCGATCACGGTGGTCGGCTCGGCGGGTGAGTCGACGCCGGTCTCCACGACCACGTCGACGACGTGATCGAGCGTCTCCTTGACGTCCCACCCGCTGGTCCGCGCCTCGGTCTCGCCGGGCATGATCAGCGTCGAGGTCAGGATCGGCTCGCCGAGCTCCTCCAGGATCGCCTGGACGACGACGTGGTCGGGAATCCGCACACCGACGGTCTTCTTCTTCGGGTGCAGCAGCCGCCGCGGCACCTCGGGCGTGCCCGGCAGGATGAACGTGTAGGGCCCCGGCGTCGCGGACTTGATCGCCCGGAACGAGCTGTTGTCGACGTGCACCATCTGGCCGAGCTGGCTGAAGTCGCGACACACCAGCGTGAAGTGGTGCTTGTCGTCGAGCTCACGGATCGCGAGGATCCGGTCGCGGCCGTCCTTGGACCCGATCCGCGCGCCCAGCGCGTAGCCGGAGTCGGTCGGGTAGGCGATCACCTGGTCGCCCCGGAGGGCTTCGACGATCTGGGTGATGAGGCGCGGCTGGGGGTTGTCCGGGTGGATGTCCAGGTACCGCGCCATCAGTTCACTCCTCCAGCAGCAGCCGCAGCGGCTGCCTTCATGTCTCGACGTAGTTCCTTGGGCAGCGCGAAGACCAGCGACTCCTCGGCGGTCGTGACGGCGCGGGCGTCGGGATAGCCCCGGGCCGACAACCAAGCGAGCACGTCCTCGACCAGCGACTCGGGCACGCTCGCCCCGCTGGTCACGCTCACGGTGGCGACGCCGTCGAGCCAGGCCTCGTCGATCTCGGTGGCGTCGTCGACGCGGTACGCCGCCTTGGCACCGGTCTCGAGGGCCACGTCGACCAGCCGCAGGGTGTTCGAGGAGTTCTTCGAGCCGACCACGATCACCAGGTCGACGTCGGAGATCTCCTTGATCGCGACCTGCCGGTTCTGGGTGGCGTAACAGATGTCGTCGCTCGGCGGGTCGATCAGGCCGGGGAACTTGGCCTTCAACGCGCGGACCGTCTCCATGGTCTCGTCGACGCTGAGCGTGGTCTGGGAGAGCCAGACGATCTTGTCCGGATCCTTGACGGTCAGCGCCTCGACGTCGGCCGGGCCCTGGACCAGCTGGATGTGGTCGGGCGCCTCGCCCATCGTGCCCTCGACCTCTTCGTGGCCCTCGTGGCCGACCAGGATGATGTCGTAGCCCTCGTTGGCGAACCGGACCGCCTCGTAGTGCACCTTCGTCACCAGCGGGCAGGTCGCGTCGATCGTCTTCAGCTCGCGCACCGCCGCGTCGGCGTGCACGGCCGGGCTGACCCCGTGCGCGGAGAAGACCACGGTCTCGCCCGGCGGCACCTGGTCGAGCTCGTCGACGAAGATCGCGCCACGGCGACGCAGGTCATCGACGACGTGCTTGTTGTGCACGATCTCCTTGCGGACGTAGACCGGGGCGCCGTACAGGTCGAGGGCCTTCTCCACGGTGATGACGGCTCGATCGACACCCGCGCAGTAGCCCCGCGGGGAGGCCAGCAGCACCTGCTTCTCGGTGTCGCTGAGGATGCGCGGCGTTGCGAGGTCGACCATGTGGTTGAGTCTACGTGTGGCGATGGAGACCAGCCCCGAGCAGCCGGCACCGGTCCGCCAGATCGCCACCGCGATCGGCGGCTGGATCGACCGGCTCGGTGCCGTGTGGGTGGAGGGGCAGGTCACCCAGATCAGCCGCCGCCCCGGGATGGCGACCGTCTTCCTCACCCTGCGCGACTCCGTGGCCGACATCTCGATCTCGGTCACCGCGCCCCGCCACCTGATCGACTCCCTCGCGACGCCGCTGATCGAGGGCGCCTCGATCCTGCTGCACGCGAAGCCGTCGTTCTACCCCAACCGCGGCACCCTGTCGCTCGCCGCCCGCGAGATCCGCCCCGTCGGGCTCGGCGCCCTGCTGGCCCGGCTCGAGCAGCGCCGCCAGCTGCTGGCCGCCGAGGGGCTCTTCGCCGCCGAGCTCAAGCGGCCGCTGCCGTTCCTGCCGACCACCATCGGGTTGATCACCGCCGCGAACTCCGCCGCCGAGCGCGACGTCACCGAGAACGTACGTCGCCGCTGGGCTGCGGCCTCGCTCCGGATCGTCCACACCTCGATGCAGGGGACGCGCTGCGTCCCCGAGGTGATCGACGCCCTCGGACGACTCGAGGCTGATCCCTCGGTCGATGTCATCGTGATCGCCCGCGGTGGCGGCTCGGTCGAGGATCTGCTGCCGTTCTCCGACGAGGCGCTCATCCGGGCCGTGGCCGCGCTGCGCACCCCGGTGGTCAGCGCGATCGGGCACGAACCCGACACCCCGCTGCTCGACCTGGTCGCCGACCTGCGCGCCTCCACCCCGACCGATGCGGCCAAGCGGGTCGTCCCGGACGTGGCCGAGGAGCTCGCGCTCGTCGGCGGTGCCCGGGGCCGGCTGCGCTCACTGGTCGGGCACTGGATCGACCGGGAGCAGGCGGGCCTGGACGGGCTGCGCTCGCGGCCGGTGATGGCCGACCCGCGCGGCCTGATCGCCGACCGCGCCGACGAGGTCACCTCGCTGCAGGCGCGGGCCCGCCGGGTGATCTCACACCAGCTCGACCGGGCCGCCGACGACATCGGCCACCAGCGCGCCCGAGCCCGAGCACTGTCACCGTTGGCGACGCTGCAGCGCGGCTATGCCGTGCTGCAGGATTCCGACGGCCACGTCCTGACCTCCATCACCGCGGCAGCCGCCGGCGACCGGATCATGGTCCGGGTCGCCGATGGCCGCCTCCACGCCGACGTACAGAAGATCGAGGAGATCGATGGCACCGCCGAGTAAGAAGAAAGAGGCCGCAGCCGAGGAGCCGCAGCTCTCCTACGAGGAGGCGCGAGGTGAGCTGATCGAGGTCGTCCGCGCCCTCGAGACCGGCGGGCTCACGCTCGAGGAGTCGCTCGCGCTCTGGGAGCGCGGGGAGGCGCTGGCGACGCTGTGCCAGACCTGGCTCGACGGCGCTCGGGAGCGGCTCGACGCCGTCATCGCCGCCGACGACGAGTAGAACCCGAGACTCGACGCCCCAGAACCCGGGACTCGACGCCCCAGAACCCGGGATTCGGCGATTAGCTCAGCGGCGTGGTGACCAGGGAGGCGGCGAGCGCCGTGAGGTCGGCGACGGAGGCGGAGCCGTAGACCAGGAGGGTCTGCTCCTCACCGTCGACGGTGACGGTGGTGGCGAAGCCGTGGTCGCCGCCGGAGTCGCTCCAGGTGGTCCAGGTGGTCGCGATCCCGGCGGCAGCGGCCGCGTCGACGGGCGTGATCGTCACGTCCTCACCCTGACGCGCCGCCTTGTCGACGTACGTGTCGAGGAGGGTGTCGAGGTCGGCGTCCTCCTGCTCGACCCCGGCGTAGGCACCGGCGCCGGCACGGGCGCTGGTGAGCATGCCCAGGCCCCAGACCGGACGGTCGCCGGGGGTGAAGCGCACCGAGGTCGCCAGCCAGCCCTTCGGCAGGGTCGGCGGGTAGGCGACCGTGTAACCGCCGTCCTGGACCGCGGCAACCGTCTCGAGATACGGCACGGCCTCGGGCTTGATCTCCGGACGGTCGTGGGTCAGCGCCTGGATCCCCCAGAACGCGAGGACCGCGATGACCAGCACGATCATGGACCCGATCAGTCCCCCGAACGTGCGGGGATAGCGCCGCGCACCCTGCTGGGGTTCGGGCGTGGACTGCTGCGTCTGGGTCACTCGACCATTGTCGCCGCCAGGCACCACAGCAGAAATTCGGGATATGGATCGTTCAAGCGACGTAGGTCTCTTTCCCGGGTCTCCGCAGGGCCATCCGCGACGGATAAGGTTCGGCCCATGACGATGCCTGAGTCCCTGGATGTCCCGACTGTTTCGCCGGATCGCAACCTGGCCCTCGAGCTCGTTCGCGTCACCGAAGCCGCCGCCATGTCGGCCGCCCGCTGGGTCGGTCGTGGCGACAAGAACGGTGCCGACGGGGTCGCGGTCAACGCGATGCGCGTGATGATCTCGACCGTCGCGATGAACGGCACCGTCGTCATCGGCGAGGGCGAGAAGGACAACGCCCCGATGCTCTACAACGGCGAGCAGGTCGGTGACGGCACCGGCCCCGAGTGCGACGTCGCGGTCGACCCGATCGACGGCACCACCCTGACCGCCAAGGGCATGAGCAACGCCGTCGCCGTCATGGCCGTCGCCCCGCGGGGATCGATGTACGACCCGAGCGCCGTGTTCTACATGGAGAAGCTCGTCACCGGCCCCGAGGCCGCCGACGTGGTCGACATCCGCCTGCCCGTCGCGGAGAACATCCACCAGGTCGCCAAGGCCAAGGGCTCCCACCCCTCCGACATCACCGTGATCGTGCTCGACCGCCCGCGTCACGCCCAGCTCGTCGACGACATCCGCGCCACCGGCGCCCGGATCAAGTTCATCGTCGACGGCGACGTCGCCGGCGCGATCTCCGCGGCCAGCGCCGGGTCCGGCGCCGACCTGCTGCTCGGCATCGGCGGCACCCCCGAGGGCATCGTCGCCGCCTGCGCGATGAAGGCCATGGGCGGCACCATCCAGGGCCGGCTCTGGCCCCAGGACGACGCCGAGCGCCAGCGCGCCCTCGACGCCGGCCACAACCTCGACCCCGACTTCGTGCTGCACACCAACGACCTGGTCACCGGCGACGACTGCTTCTTCGTCGCCACCGGCATCACCGACGGCGACCTGATGAAGGGCGTCCACTTCGGTCGCGGCGGCTCGGTCATCACCGACTCCCTCGTCATGCGCAGCCGCTCCGGCACGATCCGCAAGGTCACCAGCGAGCACCAGCTGTCGAAGCTCCAGGCCTACTCGGCCATCGACTTCGGCCAGTGACCCTCGGCCAGTGATCGCTGACCTCGGCGACGGCCGCACGTTCGCCTACGAGACCTTCGGCGACGCGTCAGCGGAGCCGCTGCTGCTGGTGATGGGCCTCGGCGGCCCGATGATCTGGTGGAACGAGGACTTCTGCGAGCAGCTCGCGGCGCGGGGGTTCCACGTGATCCGGTTCGACAACCGCGACGCCGGGCACTCCTTCCGCGCCGAGGGACGGGTCCGGACCACGGACATCGTCCGGGCGTTCCTCGGTCGTCCGGTCGCGCGCCCCTACGGCCTCGAGGACCTGGCCGCCGACGCGTTCGACCTGCTCGACCACCTCGACATCGACACGGCCCACCTGGTCGGGATGTCGATGGGCGGGATGATCGCCCAGACGATGGCGATCGCGCACCCGGAGCGGGTCAGGTCGCTGACCTCGATCATGTCGACCACCGGCGGCCGCACGGTCGGCTGGCAGGACCCGCGGATCCTGCCGATCCTGCTCAAGCCGTCGTCCGGCGTGGACTCCTACGTGCGCAACGCACTCGCGCTGTGGCGCAAGATCCAGTCCCCCGCCTACCCGTTGTCGGAGACCGTGATCAACGAACGGTCGCTGCGCACCTGGGAGTACGGCGTCTCGGCGGCCGGGACCGGCCGGCAGATGCTGGCGATCCTGACCCAGCCCGACCGCGTCCCCGCGCTGCGCACCCTCGCGGTGCCGACGCTCGTCATCCACGGCCTGGCCGACCGGATGGTGCACGTCTCCGGCGGACGGGCGACCGCCATGGCGGTCCCCGGTGCCGAGCTGCTCGTGATCAAGGGCATGGGACACGACCTGCCGGAACAGCTCTGGCCGACGTACCTCGCGGCGATCCGTCGCACCGCTGACCGCGCGATCAAGACCGAGAGTTAGGCTAAGTAGCCGTGGCGAACGCACCTGAGTTCCTGTATTCCGACCTCCTGCCGGCCCACCACGACGACACCCCGTACCGGTTGGTGACGACCGAGGGCGTCTCGACCGTGGAGGTGGAGGGCCAGACCTTCCTCAAGGTCGACCCGGAGGCCATCCGTCGCCTGTCCTACGAGGCGATCCACGACATCCAGCACTACCTGCGCCCGGCCCACCTGGCCCAGCTGCGCAAGATCATCGACGACCCCGAGTCGAGCGGCAACGACCGGTTCGTCGCGCTCGACCTGCTCAAGAACGTCAACATCTCCGCCGGCGGGATCCTGCCGATGTGCCAGGACACCGGCACCGCGATCGTGATGGGCAAGAAGTCCGAGGGCGTCCTCACCGGCGTCGACGACGCCGAGGTCGTCGCCCAGGGCATCTTCGACGCGTACACGAAGCTCAACCTGCGCTACTCCCAGATGGCGCCGATCACGACGTACGAGGAGCGCCCGACCGGCAACAACCTGCCGGCCCAGATCGAGCTCTACGCGACGCCCGCCAAGGACGGGAAGGGCCCGGAGTACCACTTCCTCTTCATGGCCAAGGGCGGCGGCAGCGCCAACAAGTCGTTCCTGTACCAGGAGACGAAGGCGATCCTGAACCCCGACCGCCTGCTCACCTTCCTCGACGAGAAGCTCAAGAGCCTGGGTACGGCGGCGTGCCCGCCGTACCACCTGGCCGTGGTGATCGGCGGCACCAGCGCCGAGCACGCGCTCAAGACCGCCAAGCTGGCCTCGGCGCACTACCTGGACCACCTGCCGACCGAGGGCTCCCTGGCCGGGCACGGCATCCGTGACCCGAAGCTGGAGGAGGAGATCTTCGCCCTCACCCAGTCCTTCGGGATCGGTGCCCAGTTCGGCGGCAAGTACTTCTGCCACGACGTCCGCGTCGTGCGTCTCCCCCGCCACGGCGCCTCGCTGCCGGTCGCGATCGCGGTCTCCTGCTCGGCCGACCGGCAGGCGCTGGGCAAGATCACGGCCGAGGGCGTCTTCCTCGAGCAGCTCGAGACCGACCCGGCGCACTACCTGCCCGACACCACCGAGCAGCAGCTGATCGAGGGCGGCGAGGTCGTCGAGATCGACCTCAACCAGCCGATGTCGGAGATCCTCGCGGAGCTGTCGAAGCACCCGGTCAAGACCCGGCTCTCGCTGACCGGACCGCTGGTCGTGGCCCGCGACATCGCGCACGCCAAGATCAAGGAGCGGCTCGACGCGGGCGAGGAGATGCCGCAGTACCTCAAGGACCACCCGGTCTACTACGCCGGTCCGGCCAAGACCCCGGACGGGATGGCGTCGGGCTCCTTCGGGCCGACCACCGCGGGCCGGATGGACTCCTACGTCGCCGAGTTCCAGGCGGCGGGCGGCTCCCAGGTGATGCTGGCCAAGGGCAACCGGTCCAAGGTCGTCACCGAGGCCTGTCACGCCCACGGCGGCTTCTACCTCGGCTCGATCGGTGGCCCCGCGGCACGCCTGGCGCAGGACTGCATCACCTCGGTCGAGGTGCTCGAGTACCCCGAGCTCGGCATGGAGGCGATCTGGAAGATCGAGGTGGAGAACTTCCCCGCCTTCATCGTGGTCGACGACAAGGGGAACGACTTCTTCACCGACCCGTCGGGCACGACCACCATCCCGATGACCGGGATCCGGGTGCGTTCAGCCCAGTAGCGACCCGTCACGGCACCTTCCCGTCGCCTGAACTTCGCCCGGAATTTGGGTCGTTCGGGGGGCGACGACTGGGGCTGCCTCGGTTTACCTTTCTTAACCTACGGAAAGGGGACCCCGTGGAAGGGCTGCAGTTCGCGACCGACGACGGCGCGCCACCGCCGTGGGTCGGCCGCGTTCCGCACGTGGCCGGGTTGGTCGCGCTGCTCATCGGCGTGACCGTGCTGCTCGGCTGGGCCAGCGGCACCGAGCTGCTGCAGACCTTCGGTGGCCCCAACGAGTGCCCGATCGTCGCCGCGGTCGTCGTCGTCCTGACCGGGCTGTCCCTGATGGTCACCGACGAACCGGTCGGCCGCCGGCCCCCGGTGGGGTCGTTCCTGGTCGGCTCGATCAGCGTGCTCGGCGTCGTGATGGTCGTCCAGGCCGCGACCGACTGGTTCCCGGACGAGGACAACTCGTGGTTCCCGAGCCTGCCGAACGCCGTGCTGATCCTGCTCTTCTCCCTGTCCCAGCTCGGACCGAGGGCGGCCTGGGCGTCGCGGGCCCGGGCGATCTCACTGACCCTGTTCGTGGTCCTCGGGATCGGGTTCTGCCTGGTCGCGGTCTACCGCGCGCACGAGCTGGTCGCGATCGACGGCGGCGCTCGGCCCTCCCTCCCGGGAGCGTTGGCCTTCCTCGCCGCCGTGGTCGGACTGACCGCGGCACGCTCGACGCACCAGCCGATCAGCTGGCTCTGGCCCAACACCCTGACCGGCGCGTTCTCCCGCCGGCTCTTCCCCACCGCGGTCTTCGTCCCGATGGCGCTCGGCGGCGTGTCCTACCTGGGCTACAAGGTCGGCTGGTACTCGATGCCGTTCGCCCTCACCCTGCTGACCGTCTCGGTGACCACGGCGACGGTCGCGGTCGTCACGGTCACGGCCAACGTGATCTCCCGGGCCGAGAACCGGATCAACCGGGCGACCGCCCGCTTCCAGGCGCTGATGTACGCCGCCCCCTACGCCACCTTGCTGGTGGACCGCTCCGGGGTGATCCGGTTCGCCAACCACCCCGCCGAGATCCTCCTCGGCTACCCCCCGGAGGATCTCGTGGGGCAGCCGATCGAGATCCTGATCCCCGTGCTCCAACGCGCCGGCCACGCCCAGCTGCGCGCCGACTTCGTCGCCCCGCCCAACGGCGGCGACGGAGGCCACCCGGCCGACCTGCACGCGTTGCACCGGCTCGGTCACCACGTGCCGATCGAGATCAGCCTGAGCCAGGTCACCTTCGCCGACGGCCTCAACACCGTCGTCGCGCTGCGCGACGTGAGCGAGAAGCGCGCCGCCGAGATCGCCCTGCGTGAGGCCAACGAGCGCTTCCGCCTCCTCGCCGAGCACGACGAGCTCACCGGCCTGCCCAACCGTCGCCAGCTGGAGAACCAGCTCGAGCACCACTTCGACTCCTACCCGGTCCGCAACGGCGGGCTGCTCTTCATCGACCTCGACCACTTCAAGGAGGTCAACGACACCCTCGGGCACCGCGCCGGTGACGCCCTCCTGGCCGAGGTCGCGCACGCGATGAGCGCGCGGATCTCCGGCAGCACCCTGCTGGCACGGCAGGGCGGCGACGAGTTCCTGGTGCTGGTGCGCCATGGCGGCGTCGAGGAAGCACTGAGTGTGGCGAAGGAGATGCAGGACGCCGTACGGGAGGCGAGCAGTGACTTCGAGGGCGGTGACTTCCTGGTGACAGCCTCGGTCGGGATCGTCGCACTGGACCAGGTCCCGTCCACGGACTCCCCGAGCACGGCGGCGCTGATCTGCGCCGACATCGCGCTCTACATCGCCAAGAATGCCGGCGGCGACCAGATCGCGGTCTTCGACGAGGCCTGAATAGCGACACAGCGTGCGATTTTCACGCCCACTGTAATTCGCTGCAATCCCCCACGAATTCGAAAGATCACACTTACTGTGGCCGATGGGGACCATTAGTTGGAGGGCTTGGGGAGGCCTCGATGTATCGCTCGGCGTCCATTTCCGGACCGCCGGCGTGGGCACGCGTACTACCTGTATCTGCCGGCGCCGTGGTGGTCCTGGTCGGCTTTGTCGTGCTCGCGGGCTGGCACAGCGGGCAGATGACGCTCACGCACTGGTCCGGCTACGGCGCCTCGATGAAGGCCAACACCGCGGTCCTCGCCGTGCTCTGCGGAGTCTGGCTGCTCATCCCCGCCGACCGGTGGCGGGTCTGGTCGAGCCTGGCCCTCGGGCTCCCGATCCTCCTGACCGCCTCCCTCACGGCCGCCGAGTGGTTCACCGGCGCCTCGCTCGGCATCGACGACCTGTTCAGCCCGATCCTCGGCCTCGGTGCCCCGTCCGGGCGGATGAGCCTGCCGATGGCCGGGGCTTTCGTCTTCTTCTCGCTGGTGATCCTCACCGGACCGATCCACCAGGGCCACTTCCTGCGCCGTCTCCCCACTTCGATGGGGATGGTCTATCTCTTCTACGCCCTGGCGCTCGAGCTCTTCATCTTCTACAACGCGCGCGACCTTGACACCCAGTCCCAGGACTCCGGGATCGCCGTGGCCAGCTCGGTCGTGCTGATGTCGCTCGCCGTCGGGGTCTTCGGTCGGCACGCCACCCGACGACCGCACCGCTGGCTCTGGGAGAGCGGTCTGGCGGGATCCTTCAGCCGGCGGATGGTGCCGGTCTCCCTGTTCGTCCCGGTGGTGCTCTGCACGATCGAGCTCGTCCTGATCGACGCCGGCGTGCTCGAGTTCCGCGCTGCGCTCGCCCTCATCGCCGCCCTGATCTCGTTCGCCCTCCTGCTGGTCATCGCCGACACGATCCGGGTCGTCACCCGGGCAGAGCAGGAGCGCGATCAGGTCACGCTGGAGCTGGCCGCGATCTTCGACTCGGTGCCCGCCGTGATCGCGGTGCGCGACCTCGACGGCAAGATCCTGCGCGCCAACAGCGTGCTCGCCGAGGCCCGGGGCGCGCACCCGTCGGCGATGGTCGGGCGGACGATCGACGACTTCTATCCGCCCGAGGTGGTGCAGGTCCTCGAGGAGCAGGTCGAACGGATCCGGCTCTCGGCCCGCGCGGAGACGATCGATCTCCAGACCAACCCGGCGCAGGGCGGCGTGCGGATGACCGAGCTGACCCAGTTCCCGGTCACCGACCCCGACGGCACCGTCATCGGCATGGGCGCGATCGGCATCGACGTCACCAAGCGGCACGAGGCCCAGGAGGCCGCCGACCAGGCGACGGCCCGACTCAAGGCGTTCCTCGACTCGGCCCCCGACGCCACCATCGTGGTCGACTCGCTCGGCACCATCACGTTCGCCAACGAGCAGACCACCCTGCTGCTCGGCTACTCGAGTGAGGAGCTCGTCGGGGCCAGCGTCGACCTGCTCGTGCCGATGTCGGTGCGCGACCGGCACGCCGGCCTGCGGCACCGGTACACCGACAAGCCCGGACGCCGCGCGATGGGCGCCAACATCGCCCTGTCGGCCCTGCACAAGGACGGCCACGAGATCCCGGTCGAGATCAGCCTCGGGCCGCTCGAGACCGACGGCGAGGCCGTCACAGTGGCCTCCATCCGCGACGTCACCGAGAAGCGCGCCGCCCAGGAGATCGCCAACCGCGCGACCGCCCGGTTCAAGGCCGTGCTGGACTCCGCCCCCGACTCCACGATCGTGGTCGACTCGGCGGGGAAGATCACGTTCGTCAACGAGCAGACCACCCGACTGCTGGGCTACACCTCGAAGGAGCTGGTCGGGGCCAGCGTCGACCTGCTCGTGCCGCTGTCGGTGCGCGATCGGCACGCCGGGCTGCGCGACGGCTACGCGACCAACGCCGGTCGCCGCGAGATGGGCGCCGACATCGCCCTGTCGGCCCTGCACAAGGACGGCCACGAGATCCCGGTCGAGATCAGCCTCGGGCCGCTGGAGATCGACGGGGAGATCGTCACCGTCGCCTCCATCCGCGACGTCACCGAGAAGCGCGCCGCCCAGGAGGCGCTGCAGGCGGCCGAGGAGCACTACCGCTACCTCTCCGAGCACGACCCCCTGACCGGGCTGCCCAACCGGCGCCGGTTCACCGACGC
Organism: Nocardioides sp. JCM 18999; assembly: GCF_055391175.1. Taxonomy (NCBI): domain Bacteria; kingdom Bacillati; phylum Actinomycetota; class Actinomycetes; order Propionibacteriales; family Nocardioidaceae; genus Nocardioides; species Nocardioides sp. JCM 18999. The sequence continues at coordinate 473,509 of NZ_AP043887.1, read as the reverse complement.
GCTGGAGACGATGGTCGAGACCACCCCCGACTCCGGCGCCCTGCTCGCGATCGACCTCGACCGCTTCAAGACGGTCAACGACGCCTACGGGCACGAGGCCGGGGACCGACTGCTCGTCGTCGTGGCGGCCGCACTCGCGGCGTCGATCCGTGCCGAGGACGTGCTCGCCCGCGTCGGCGGCGACGAGTTCCTGGTGCTCTGCCCCGGCTGCTCGGCCGAGGACGCGTTGGGGTTGGCCAACCGCATCGTCGGCGTCGTCCAGGAGGTCGCCGACCGGTTCGGCGAGGCCGGCCGGTACGTCGGCGCCTCGGTGGGCGTGGTGAACATGATCGACCTCGAACCGATCGACCGGACCCCCAAGGTGGCCCTGCTCCGCGCCGACCTCGCGCTCTACGGCGCGAAGTCCGAAGGACGCGGCCGCTCCCAGGTCTACGTCCCCACCCCCCGGTCCGGGGAACAGAGTCGGGACCACGAGCGCTCTTGATGATGTGACTGAGTTTCGCATCGAGCACGACTCCCTGGGCGAGGTCCAGGTCCCCGCCGCCGCCCTCTGGCAGGCCCAGACCCAACGCGCCGTCGAGAACTTCCCGATCTCCGGCACCCCGCTCGAGCCGGCGTTGATCCATGCGCTCGGGGTGATCAAGGCCGCGGCTGCGGCGGTGAACGTGTCGTTGGGCGTGGTGGAGGCCGACGTGGGGGCTGCCGTGCAGGCTGCGGCCTCGGCCGTCGCCCGCGGCGAGTACGACGACCAGTTCCCGATCGACGTCTTCCAGACCGGCTCCGGCACGTCCTCGAACATGAACGCCAACGAGGTGATCGCCACCGTCGCGACGCGTGACGGCGGCGTGGCGGTGCATCCCAACGACCACGTGAACGCCTCGCAGTCGAGCAACGACGTCTTCCCCAGCGCGATCCACATCGCGGCGGTGCTGGCGGTGCGCGACGACCTGCTGCCTGCTCTGTCGGTGTTGGCTGAGTCGCTGTCGACGCAGTCCGAGGCGTTCGCGGGCCTGGTCAAGAGCGGCCGGACGCACCTGATGGACGCGACCCCGGTCACCCTGGGTCAGGAGTTCGGCGGCTATGCGGCCACGGTCCGGCTCGCGGCCGAGCGCCTCGGCGACGTACTGGTGCGAGTGCGGGAGCTGCCCCTGGGCGGGACCGCGGTCGGGACCGGGATCAACACGCCTGCCGGGTTCGCGCCGGCGGTGATCGCGGAGGTGAACGCGGCGACCGGCGAGGCCTTCACGGAGGCGCGCAACCACTTCGAGGCCCAGGGCACCCGCGACTCCCTCGTCGAACTGTCCGGGGTGCTCAAGACGCTGGCCGTCGGGCTGATCAAGATCGTCAACGACCTGCGCTGGATGGCGTCGGGGCCGACGGCGGGGCTCGCGGAGATCCACCTCCCCGACCTCCAGCCCGGCTCCTCGATCATGCCCGGCAAGGTGAACCCCGTGATCCCCGAGGCGGTGGCGATGGTCGGGTTCCAGGTGATCGGCAACGATGCGGCTGTGGCTGTTGCTGGAGCCTCCGGCGCGTTCGAGCTCAACGTCGCGATGCCCGTGATGGCGCGCAACGTGCTGGAGTCGATCCGCCTGCTCTCGTCATCAATGCGGTTGCTGGCGACGCGGGTGGTGGACGGGATCACGCCGAACGTCGAGCGGATGCGGGCGTACGCGGAGTCCTCCCCCTCCATCGTGACGCCGCTCAACCGGGTGCTGGGCTACGAGGCCGCCGCAGCGATCGCCCAGCGCGCTCTGCGCGACGGGATCACGGTGCGTGCTGCCGTGATCGCCCAGGGGCACGTCGAGCGCGGAGAGATCACGCTGGCGGACCTGGACGCGCTGCTGGATGTCGCCTCGATGACCCGGCCACCGGAGATCTGACCGTTCTTGCAGAAGTTTGAGCCGACACGCCGGACCTACCGGCGTGTTGGTCTCAGCAGGCGCAGGAACGGGCCAGGTCGGCGGTCGCCCGGATGATGGCGATGACGGATTCGGGCTGAAACATCACCTCGAACCACGTGAAGCGGAGCACTCGCCATCCCAGAGCGGTCATCAGCGAGTAGCACTGGCAGTCCCGATTGAACTCGGCACGCCGACGCCCGTGGAACTCCCACGACTCGGCCTCGATGGCGATCCCGACGATCGGGTTGGCCAGATCGGGGTGGACGACCAGGTCACCGAGCTCCATCCGGAACTGCGGCACCACCTCGAGCCCGGCCTCGATCGCACAGGCACGCAGCGCCGACTCGAACGGGTTCGCAGCCCGTCCGTCGGCGTACCGCGCCACCCGCTGAGCTCGCCGACCCCGCTCGCCGGGGATCGCCGCCGCCCCGTCCACGATCGCTTCCTGGGTGACGTCGTGGTGCCGCAGCGCCGAGTCGGCGATCGCCAGCGCGTCGGGGAACGGAAGGTCGGCAGCGCTCATGAGGACGGTCTGCAGCTGGGTGGTGGCCCATCCGTCCACGTCGTCGCGATGGAGGTCGAGGCGCACCGCGTCCTCGGTGGGCGGACGCCCCCTCGGTACGGCGACGCGCGGTCGCTCAGGCGGCATCCTGACCTCCCAGCCCCAGTGCAGAGCCGCGCTCTCATGGATCAGGTAGCCGTTGACCTCCTGCGCGACCCGGAGGGCTGCATCGGTGATCGGAAGCGCATACCGATCGCGACCTACATGGACCAGTTCGCCCGCCTTCAGCGCGCGGCGGATGCCTTTGCGCCCGACGTTGGCGTGCAGCGTTCCGGCGTCAACGATGCCGCCCAAGGTGAGCGCGAGTCCGACCGCATGCACCCGCCGAGCATCGCCGATCGGGGTCGAGGTCGTCAGAGGTCATCCACAGGGACACCTCGGCGGAGGAGAGGTCAGTACCAGCCGTGGGACTGGCTGTGACCCCAGGCGCCGCAGGGGCTGCCGTAGCGGCCCTGGATGTAGCCCAGGCCCCACTTGATCTGGGTGACCGGGTTGGTCTGCCAGTTCGGGCCGGCCGAGGCCATCTTGGAGCCGGGCAGGGCCTGCGGGATGCCGTAGGCCGACGAGTTCGGGTTGTCCGCACGCGGGTTCCAGTGGGACTCGCGCGTCCAGAGCTTGTCGAGGCAGCCGAACTGCGAGGCGTCCCAGCCGTACTCGGAGAGCAGCGCGGAGGCGATCGCCTTCGGGTCGCCGTCCTCGGCGCGGACGGTCTGGGTGACCGCCTTCACCTCGCCCTCGGCCGCGGCGGCCAGCGAGGCGGCCTTGGCGGGGTCGGCGGCGGCACGGCGGTCGGTCGAGCGCGACAGCGTCTCGCGGTCGGCGAGGAGCTTGGTCACGTCGGCGGAGGTGACGGCGGCGACGTCGGCCTGGCCGGCCTCACCCGAGCCGGCTCCGACGGCGAACGCGGTCCCGGTCGCCAGGGCGGCGACGCCACCGATCACGACACCAGCGGCGAGAGTACGGCGGCGCGGAGCCGTCGTACGGACCGCGCGACGTGCTCCACCGCGCGCAGCGACGACGGGTGCGGCGTCGGCGACGGGAGTCACATCGGTTGCGCGCGTGCGCCGAGGCGCGGCGTGCTTGCCCACTCAGGTCCCCTTAGACAGCCGTACAAGTCGGGCCCCACCCTGCCCGAGCAGGGAGGGTGCCCGCAAAACAATGCACAGAATATTTGTCACTCTGTTCCCAGCAACCACGTGAGTCACATCAGTCACGTGGAACCTGGGGTCAACCGAGAGTTACTGGACGTAGTTCTCCAGCATCTCGGTGACCAGGGCCGCGATCGGCGAGCGCTCCGACCGGGTCAGGGTGACGTGCGCGAACAAGGGGTGGCCCTTGAGCTTCTCGATCACCGCGACGACACCGTCGTGGCGGCCCACTCGCAGGTTGTCACGCTGGGCGACGTCGTGGGTGAGCACGACCTTGGAATTGGCGCCGATTCGCGACAGCACTGTGAGCAGCACGTTGCGCTCCAGCGACTGCGCCTCGTCGACGATCACGTAGGCGTCGTGCAGCGAGCGGCCACGGATGTGGGTCAGCGGCAGCACCTCGAGCATGCCGCGGTCGACGATCTCGTCGATCACGTCCTGTGATGCCATCGCGCCGAGGGTGTCGTAGACCGCCTGGCCCCACGGCCCCATCTTCTCGGCCTCTGAGCCGGGCAGGTAGCCGAGCTCCTGGCCGCCGACCGCGAAGAGCGGGCGGAAGATGATCACCTTCTTGTGCTGGCGGCGCTCCATCACGGCCTCGAGGCCGGCGCACAGCGCCATCGCCGACTTGCCGGTGCCGGCGCGCCCGCCGAGGGAGACGATGCCGACCTCGGGGTCGAGCAGGATCTCCAGGGCGATCCGCTGCTCGGCGGAGCGGCCGTGGATGCCGAACGCCTCGCGGTCGCCGCGGACGAGGTGGACCTGCTTGTCGGGTCCGACCCGACCGAGCGCGGTGCCGCGGTCCGACAGCAGGACGAGTCCGGTGTGGCAGGGCAGGTCGCGGGCCTCGGCGAGGGCGAGCACGCCGTCGTCGTACAGCTCGTCGAGGTCGGCGGAGCTGACCTCGAGCTCGGCCATGCCGGAGTAGCCGGTGTCGGAGGCGGAGATCGCCTCGGCGCGGTACTCCTCGGCCTCGAGGCCGACCGCGGACGCCTTGATCCGCAGCGGCAGGTCCTTGGAGACCAGGACGACGTCGCAGCCCTCGTCGGCGAGGTTCTTCGCCACGGCAAGGATGCGGGTGTCGTTGTCGCCGAGCCGGAAGCCCGACGGCAGTGCGTCCGGGGAGGTGTGGTTGAGCTCGACCCGCAGGGAGCCGCCCTCGTCGCCGATCGGAACCGGTGCGTCGAGGCGTCCGTGCTCGATCCGCAGGTCGTCGAGCGTGCGCAGGGCTGTCCGGGCGAAGAAGCCCAGCTCGGGGTGGTGGCGCTTTCCTTCGAGCTCGGTCACCACCACGACCGGCAGGACGACCTCATGCTCAGCGAAGCGTTTGAGAGCACCTGGGTCGGCCAGCAGGACGCTGGTGTCGAGGACGTAGGTCTTGACGTTCGCCTGCTGCTGTCCCGAGTTCTGAACTGCCTTGGCCACGGCGTTTCACCTCAAACAGGCCGCGGCGCACACCCCTCGCCCGGCCTCAGATCACACAGTTGGACCGGGTCACCCGAAGGCCGGGGCGGCGGCCTCCCTCGACTCGACGCGCGTCTGCGAGCCGAATCTGTAGGTCGTGAGCAATCACGAACGGGCCTCCTGGTTCAGCAGGCTTCCCCACCTGCTGTTACTTCAGAAAGTACGTCGGGCAGCCGCATCACCAGCGCAACACGCCGGGATTCCGCGGTGAACAGTTTGTTTCGAGACCGAGTGACTCAAACGACCTGGGATCAACGTCCCAGGCGACGCTCGCGCTTGGCGTAATCACGCAGCGCGCGGAGGAAGTCGACCCGCCGGAAGTCCGGCCAGAGCGCTTCGCAGAAGTAGAACTCCGACTTCGCCGACTGCCACAGCAGGAACCCGCCGAGGCGCTGCTCCCCCGACGTACGGATGACGAGATCCGGGTCGGGCTGACCCTTGGTGTAGAGGTGATCGGCGATGTGCTCGACGTCGATGATCTGCGCGAGCTCCTCGAGGGAGGTGCCCTTCTCGGCGGCCTCGGCCAGCAGGGAGCGGACCGCGTCGGCGATCTCGCGGCGCCCGCCGTAGCCGACGGCGATGTTGACCAGGAGCCCGTCGACGTCGCGGGTGCCCTCCTCGGCCGCCTTGAGCCGCGCCGCGGTGGCGGCCGGCAGCAGGTCGAGAGCGCCGACCATGTGGAGGCGCCAGCGCTTCTGGTCGGCGAGGGAGTCGACGGCTTCCTCGATGATCTCCAGCAGCGGGAGCAGCTCGGACTCGGGGCGCTCCAGGTTGTCGGTCGAGAGCAGCCACAACGTGACCACCTGGATCCCGACCTCCTCGCACCAGGTGAGCATCGGCTCGATGTTGGCCGCACCCGCGCGGTGACCGTGGGCAGTGTCGCGTCCGACCGCCTTGGCCCAGCGCCGGTTGCCGTCGAGCATCACCCCGATGTGCTGCGGGAGAGTGGCGGGATCGAGGCGGCGGAGCATCCGCGCCTCATACGCCGGATAGACCGCTCGGCGAACGCCGTCCTTCCAATCTGCCACGACGCTCAGGGTAGTCCCACTCCTCCGATCGGTCAGGGATCAGGACGACCGGTGCGGTTCATTGGTTGGTCCTCAGGAAGGACGGGTACCGTCATTCCATGAACAGCGCACGCACCGGTGACTTCCGGGACCGGGTCGAGGCCGTCGTCACCGACGCGGCTGAAACCGTCAGCGAGCGCATCGCCGAGCTCAAGCCGAAGCTCCGTGGCTGGATCCACGCCGGCAGCGTCCCGCTGATCCTGGCCGCCAGCATCGTCCTGATCGTGCTCGCCCCCGAGGGCAAGGCGAAGATCGGCGCGATCGTGTTCAGCCTGTCCGCGCTGATGCTGTTCGGGGTCTCGGCGACCTACCACCGCGGCCACTGGCGCCCGAGTTCGCACGCGTTCCTGCGGCGCTGGGACCACGCGAACATCTTCCTGCTGATCGCCGGCTCGTACACGCCGTTCTCGCTCATCCTGCTCGACGGCGCCGCCCGGGTGACGCTGCTCTCCGTGGTCTGGTCGGGCGCGATCCTCGGCGTCTTCTTCCGGATCTTCTGGACCGACGCCCCGCGCTGGCTCTACGTCCCGATCTACGTCGCCCTGGGCTGGGCGGCGGTCTTCTTCATCCCCGCCTTCTTCGACGGCGCGACCGCGCTCGGCGTGGGCATCGGGATCGCGATCTTCACGATGATCTGCGTCGGCGGCGGCCTCTACACCGTTGGCGGTGTCGTCTACGGCTTCAAGCGCCCCAACCCCTGGCCGCGCTGGTTCGGCTTCCACGAGGTGTTCCACGTCTTCACGATCCTGGCGTTCGTCGCGCACTACACCGGGATCTCGATGGCGACCTACGCCCTGCGCTGAGTCAGACCTGACTCAGCGCCTCCGGATCCGTGACCGGGGCCTGACAGACGAAACCCCGACAGACGTACGCCGTCGGCTTCCCGTCCCGCATCGGCCGGTCGGCCAGCAGCGGAATCTCCGAGGTGGCCTCCTCAGCAACGGCGACGATCCCTCCAGGCCGCGCCATCGCGGCATGGAGCAATGCATCTCGCTCGGCACCAGCCGGGCCGATGATCGCGATCTCCTCCGGCCCAGCGTTCAGGATCGTGGCGACGGTGAGTGCGTGCCCGGCGAACCGGGGAGCCTTCTCGACGACCTCGGCCATGGCAGCGAGCGCCTGCTCGGCCCGCTCCCGGTAGCGGTGCTCCCCCGTCAGGACATGCGCGGTCAACAGCGCCTGTGCCATCGCGCTGGTGCCGCACGGGCTTGCGTTGTCGCTGAGCTCCCGCGGGCGAGCGATCAGGTCGGTCGCGTCGTGCGGAGTGTCATCGAACGCCCCGTCGGCTGCTGTGAAGAGCTCGAGCGCGGTGTCGAGCAGCGTGGTCGCCCGAGTGAGCCAGGTCGGGTCTGCGGTGGCACGAGCCAAGGCGAGGAACCCCTCGGCGACACAGCCGTAGTCCTCGAGCACGCCCGCGTGCGCCCCGACCACCCCGTCGCGGGACACCCGCCGGAGTCGACCGTCGACCAGGTGGAGGTCCCACAGCAGGGTGCCCGCGGCGATCGCGGCGTCGAGGAGGTCAGCGCGCCCGAGCCGGAGTGAGGCGTCAACCAGGCCGCTGATCGCCAGACCGTTCCAGGCGGCGACGACCTTGTCGTCCCGCGCCGGGTACACCCGAGCGGAACGCGCCTCGACGAGCCGAGCCTTGATCTCGGCCAGGCGGCGCAGGTCGGTCGGATCGGCGGGTCGGTGCCGCAGCTGCAGGGTCGACGTCCCGTGCTCGAACGTGCCGGCCTCGGTGACCTCGAAGAGGCTCGCCGCCCAAGCCCCACGCTCCACCCCGAGCGCTTCGGTGAGCTGGGCAGGGGTCCAGGCGTAGAACTTGCCCTCCTCCCCCTCGGTGTCGGCGTCCAGCGCGCTGGCAAAGCCACCCTCGGGGGTGCGCAGCTCGCGGATCAGGAAGTCGGCCGTCTCGCCGGCGATCCGGTCCCCGAGCTCCGTGCCCAGCCGGGCGTAGAGCCCGAGCAACAGACCGTTGTCGTAGAGCATCTTCTCGAAGTGCGGCACCACCCACCCGCGGTCGACGGCGTAGCGCGCGAAGCCCCCACCGATCTGGTCGTAAATCCCCGACCCCGCCATCGCCGCGACGGTCCGGTTGAGCATCATCCGGGCTTGGTCGCCGGGGGCGCGGCGCAGAAACTCCAACACCATCGACGGCGGGAACTTGGGCGCTCCCCCAAACCCTCCGGCCATCGGATCGAACTGCTCGGCCAACGCCGTCACCGCAGCGTCGAGATCCCAGGCTGCAGGCGTCCCTCCCACCGGAGCCTGCTCACGGCGCAAATGCTCGCTGACGTTGGCGGCGATGGAGGCAACCTCCTCCCGCTGCGTCTCCCAGGCCTGACTCAACGCCTGAAGCACCTGCGTGAACGCGGGTTGCCCATGCCGCGGCTGGTCGGGGAAGTACGTGCCGGCGAAGAAGGGCGCCCCCTCGTGGTCAAGCACCGCCGTCATTGGCCACCCGCCCTGACCGGTCATCGCGGTGACCGCAGACATGTAAACCGCGTCGACATCGGGCCGTTCTTCCCGGTCGACCTTGATGTTCACGAAGTGCTCGTTCATGTACGCCGCCGTCGCGGCGTCCTCGAACGACTCGTGCGCCATCACGTGGCACCAGTGACAGGCTGAGTATCCGACACTCAACAGGATGGGCACGTCACGACGCTTCGCCTCGGCGAATGCTTCGGAGCTCCATTCCCACCAATCTACGGGCTGACCTGCATGATCTTGCAGATATGGGCTCGTCGAGTTGGCCAGTCGGTTCGCCATTCTCAGCACTTCCAGTCGTCGTCATCGGGGGTCATCAACGGTCGTTGATGCAAACTCGTGATGCAAACTCGAGGCCGAATGGGCGTAGAATGAGATCCATCCGGGTCCTGTTGAACCCCAGCCTAGGAGGCGCGTCGATGGCATCTCGCAAGAAGACGACCCTCCTCGCCCAAGGCAAAGAGCGCCGCCTCGGCGGTAGTCGCCAGGTCTGGCGGGTACGCCTCTACGCCAACAGCGACGGCTCCGGCTTCCAGGTCTTCTTCAAAGCACCGGCCGGTGAAGGCGAACAGTGGAAACGCGTCCTGCGTCGAGCAGCGACCGAGGACGAAGCCCGCGCGATCTTCGCCCAGGCCGAAGCCGCCCTCGACACCGACCGGCCCACACCGACCAGCACCCGGGAGCAGGCGGCCCAGACCATCGCCGTTCTCGCGGCCGAGTACATCGAGGACAGCCGTGCGCGAGGCAAGGGGGTGCGGACGATCGAGAATCGACTCTCCCGACTCAACGCCCACATCCTCCCGACCATCGGCACCCTGCCGGTCTCGAAGTGGCGCCTCGAGCACAGCCGCAAGGTGATGGAGAAAGGGATGAAGACGATCCACTCCGCCCGCGGCAAGGAGAACCTCCGCACCGAGCTGGCCGCGCTGCGCAAGCTGGCCTGGCGTCTCGGCTGGCTCGACCGCTCGATCGACCCCCTCGACGGTCTCGAGATCGGCAGGACGACGGTGTTCCAAGGCGCGACCGCGCACTACGTCGACCCGCGTCTGCGGCCGGAGACCCGCCAGGTCGAAGCGATGGCCGCCGGCGCCGACGCCCTCTGCGGCCCCGCCGGGCGGGATCCCCTGATGACCCGGCTGCCGCTGTTCGGCACCAAGATCCGCGTCGCAGCGTACGGCGGGCTTCGACTCAGTGAGCAGAACGGACTGCGCGCGGTCGACGTCTTCTTCGACCGCGGCTACGTCCAGGTCAACGGCAGCTGGATCGCACCTCGTCACGCACCCGGCTTCCGTGGGCCGGTGAAGAACCATGTCATCCACGAGGTCCCCCTCCCCCGCTCCCTGATGATCGAGCAGCTTCTGCCGCGAGTGAAGGAGCTCCTCGGCCTCCCCGAAACCGCCGCCATGCAGCAGGTCCTCAACCGCCAGGAGGAGGAACGCGACCGCCGCGCCAAGCTCGCGCTGCGCGATGGCGACTCCACCCTCACCTGGTGGAACTACCCGATCGATCCGCACGAGGAGCAGTGGCTCTTCATCGATACGGTCACCGACCTGCCGGTGAAGCCCGAGATGCACAACGATCGCTGGCACCGCGTCCGCCGCTGGGTCGAGGAGAACGACCCGGACAACGCCTGGCCGCGGACGATCGTCTACCGCAACCTCCGCCACCACGCCGCCACACGGTGGTTCCACGAGGAACTCGGGGAGCCGTGGGAGGTCGTCGCCCAGTACCTCGGCGACAAACTCACCACCGTGCTGAACCACTACGTCCGCGCCGGCGAGGACGCCCTGCGCAGCTCGGTCGAGAAGCTCGCGACTCGGTGACCATCGACCACCCCACCTGGACCATTTCGCCCAGAATGACGCGCCCTGACCCGCACATGCGTGAAAACCAGAACTCGCCTGCCATTCGGGCCGCGTCGCCGATGAAGCGGCTGATCGGCGCCGCCGGCGCGGCATCGGCCATCTGCATCACTAGGAAAACTGCCATCCGCAGCCGAAGCGACGGACTTGCCTACTAGCGTCAGGGATCGTCGCACTGCGGGCGCGCGCCAAATTCAGTCAACGAGCCAGGACGAGAAATGAAGCTATGTCACTTGCGTCTGAAGAACTTTCAGTCGTTTGGACCGACTCCAACCGAAATCGAGCTGAACAGGCTCACCTTCGTACTTGGCCCCAACGGTTCGGGAAAGACCGCAGTACTGCAGGCGTTAGCACGCCTCTTCAGCCCGGTCCCGTCCATGCGCCGGGTGCAGCCTTCCGACTTTCATGTCGCTTTCGGAACGGCTCCCGACGACACCGACAATGAGTTGTGGCTGGAAGCCGACATCGAGTTCGAAGAGACCGCCGACGACGACGGCAACTTCCCCTCGATTCCGCCCTTCTTCACGCACATGGCGTTGGAGACCGCTGACGGCGTTCCGCGTATCCGGGTCCGCCTCACCGCCACGCTCGAGATCGACGGCTACATCGACGAGAAGATCGAGTACGTCACGCAGACCGACCAAGACGGCCAGCCAACTCGACTGTCGGAGATGTCTCGGCACGATCGCGCGGCGATCGAGGTGCACTACCTGCCTGCGCGTCGAGACCCCGTTGACCACGTCGCTTTCACAGCCGCGTCCCTTCTAGCAAGGATGTTGCGCGCCGCCGACTGGACTGACGAGCGGGTCGAGATGGTTCGCCTTGCGGACGAACTCTCCGCGTCCATGGTCGCCAACCCTGCCGTCGCCGGAATCGGAGCGGAAGTACAGGCCGCGTGGTCGACGCTTCACAAAGGAAGCTTCTTCAAGGACCCGTCGATCGCGTTTGGCCGTGGCGAGCTCGACGGCGTCCTCCGTCAACTCACGATGACATTCGCTCCAGGTCCCGGGGGAGGAACCGTTGACTTCGACCGACTGAGCGATGGCCAGAAGTCGCTCCTCTACATCACGCTCGTTCTCGCCTGGCGAGGCATAGCTCGGAATGTACTTAGCGGCGCCGAGACATCGTTCGACGCGGACAAGTTGCGACCTCCGGTCCACGTGATCCTGGCACTGGAGGAACCCGAGAACAGCCTGGCGCCCCAGCATCTGGGCAGGATCCTTCGCCAGCTTCGGACGGTCTGCTCCGACGAAGACGTCCAAGGGCTCGTTGCGACTCACGCGCCGGCGCTTCTTCACCGAGTTGAACCGGAGAACATCCGGTTCCTTCGGCTGGGCAACGACCGCACGACACAGGTTCGTACCGTACTGATGCCTGACGATGGCAACGATGCCGCGAAGTACGTCCGCGAGGCAGTTCGCGCGTACCCGGAGCTGTACTTCGCCCGCCTCGTCATCCTCGGCGAAGGTGACAGCGAGCAGATCGTCTTGCCTCGAACGCTCGCCGCCGCAGGCATGGCGGACGACGACGTGGCCGTGAGCGTGGTCCCTCTCGGTGGTCGCCACGTGCACCACTTCTGGCGGCTGCTCGAACGCCTCGAGATTCCCTACCTCACCCTGCTGGACCTGGACAGCGGGCGCTACCACGGCGGCTGGGGCAGGATTCGCTACGCCGCCAACCAGCTGAATCTTCACACCGCTGCTGCAGTTCCGCAGGACAAGATCGACGACTTGCACCCATGGGACGCCGACCGGGCATTTCCCGTGTATGAGGAGCGCAAGGGCTGGATCGCCTGGCTTGAGAGCAAAGGAGTGTTCTTCTCCCACCCCCTCGACCTGGACCTGATGATGCTGGAGGCGTACCCCGACGCCTATTGCGCAACTGACACCGCCCCGCCGGGCCATTCGACAAAGGTTGCGGTACTCGGCAAGAGCCATGTCAATACGCGCCACTACTCGGCCGAGCAGCTCAACCTGTTTCGCGAGTACCAGAAGCAGTTCAAGCTCGGAAGCAAACCGGCGAGCCACCTGGCTGCCATGGCAACCTTCGACGGACAGGACGAGTTGCTCGTCGATGCCCTTCCAGATCCACTCGCACGACTACTCGACGCTGTCCGCAAGCGCCTCGAGTCAACGCCCGAATGATCTCCGCGGAGACCTGGGAACCGGCGGACGGGATCACCCTCGAGAAGAACGCGCTCCTGGCAGCGCGGGAGCAAGTTACTGACGTCGTGGTGTCGGCCGGGCCCGGTGCGGGCAAGACCGAACTACTAGCCCAGCGAGCCGACTACCTCCTCACGACAGGCAGTTGCCCCTACCCAAGACGAATCCTGGCGATCTCGTTCAAGGTCGACGCAGCACGCAACATCCGTGAACGCGTGCGCCGACGCTGCGGCGAGCAGTTGGCAGCGCGGTTCGACAGCTTCACTTTCCACGCCTTCGCCAAACGAATAGTCGACAACTACCGCGTGCTGCTCACCGGAACCGACGCCCTTGATGCCGAGTACACCCTTCACGGAACTCAGCGCATCCAGCACGAGCAAATCACCTTCGATGACCTTGTTCGGCTCGCCGCCTTCATCCTCCGAACGAGCCCGCATGCGCGAAACGCCATCCGCCAGACGTACACCCATGTGTTCCTCGACGAGTTCCAGGACGCGACAGCGAAGCAGTACGAACTACTGAAGGAGGCGTTTCTCGACAGCAGCGCAGTTCTGACCGCGGTAGGCGACCCGAAGCAACGCATCATGAAGTTTGCGGGGGCGCTCGACGGCATCATGAAGACCTTCGCGGACGACTTCAGTGCAAGCTCTCTCACCCTCTACCAGAACTTCCGCTCGGCCCCGACGCTCCGCCGGATGCAAAACCGTATGGTGCTCGTGATGGACCCGCCGGCGGCCGTCGACCCAGAAGACATCCAAGGCGCCGACGGCAGCGTCGAGGTGCTTACCTTCGGCTCTGCCTCCGAGGAGGCGAAAGGTGTCGCGGACCGAATCGAAGGTTGGCTGAGCGCGGGTGTCGAACCGCACGAGATAGCGGTGCTTGTCCGACAACAGGCGCACCTCGTTTGCCACGAACTCATGACCGAACTTCATGCGCGTGATGTCCCGTCACGCAACGAGCAGGCGCGCCAAGATCTGACCGCAGAGCCCGTGGCCGCCCTGATCCTCGACCTGGTTCGGGTTCTCGCTGACGCCGGCCGCTCGGCGGCCTACGCGCACCTCATGCGGGTTGCGGCGACCCTCAGTCCGACAGAAGAAGTTGCTCTCAGGAACGCGCGGGCGTTGAGCAGCTTCTTGATGCTCAGACGACGGGACGTGCGCGAAGGCATCCCCGCCAGGTCAAGCATCGAGAAGTGGACGGCCCTCATCACCGACTTCGTCGAGCTGACGTCCGTGTCGGCCTTGGCGACACTCTCACCTGACTATCAGCGCGGTCAGCGCCTCGACGAGGTCATCTCGCAAACAGTCGACGCGTTCGGCTCGGAACTCGCAAAAGACGGCGATCCCCTCGCTGCTCTCAGACGCCTGTCTGAGGAGGATGCGGTTCGGATCCTCACCATCCACAAGTGCAAGGGTCTCGAGTTCGAAAAGGTCATCGTGCTCGGAGTTGAGCGTGAGTTGTTCTGGGGCGGGGAGGACGACAGCCGCGCTGAGTTCTTTGTAGCCGTGTCCAGAGCAAAGGAAGAACTGCTTCTCACGACTGCGGCCAATCGGGCGCGCCCGCCCGACGCCCCTCGTCGGTGGGACGAGACCAGGCACGCTCATCAAGAGTTCGTGGGTTACGCATCTGAGTAGAGCCGAAGCGGTCAAGCGTCTTGCACCGCATAGTCGCCGGCGCGGGATCAGAGGCGTGTGACAGTCCCTGGTTTCCGCGGCCGAGTTCGACCTCGTTCGTCAGTCGTCTCAACCGGGAACGCGATGATGCTGGCGTCGCGTTGCTCGACTGCCTCCCAACGCAGCCAAGACTCGAAGTACGAGCGTCCCAGTTCACTTCCATCCGCTGCAGACGCGACAGCGTCACCATCGGGGAACCTTTTCGCGAGCGCCTTCTCAAGCCAGATCGCGCGCTCGTTGAGCACTTCAACGGGCTCAGCCTTGTTCCAGGATCGCGCCGAAATCTGCTTGTAGAGGCTGCGCGCCTGGTCGACGTCGATGCGATGGAGGTTCTGAAGGCGAACGACCATCGCCTTGATAGCGACACCCCAATGTTCCTTCATCTGCGCGAGGGTGGCGAGGGTGACGCGTCCCCGCCCACGGGCCTCGAGGTCGTCGAGAAACGCATCCCCCGGCAGGAGGAACGCGCCAGCGAACCGATGTGCTTGTTTCTCGATGACCCTGGCCTGTTCGGTGGTCTCTGGCGGTGGGCAAGTCGAGTGCATGGTCAGGTGCCCCAACTCGTGCGCGACCGTAAACCGTTGTCGGTCGCCCGGGATGCCGCCGTCGCTGCTGGGACGGCTGGCGCGCAAAACCGGAACACCGTCGACGTGCATTGACATGCCCAAGTGCTTGCCCAGCTCATGATCCATCGGCAGAACGACGCACCCGAGCCGCTCGGCCGCGCGCGTGACGTTCGGCACCGCCACAGGTGAACCGACCTCGGCGGCGTCACGGACCTGTGCGGCGAACTCGTCGATGTCTTCGTCGTTGTTCGGATCGCCCGCGAACAGCGGCAGATGTTCCGGGATTCGCTTGAGGCGCAGTGACTCGAAGGCCTCGAGCGCCAGGACCGCGTCGGCGACGTTCTGGTCGACCGTCTTCTTCGGGGCATCGGCGTAGGCGCGCAGCCACGGGCGCGTGAAAAGGACATCGTTTGTCCCCCGGCGCAAAAGTGCCGGCGCGCAGTCGAGCTCTACGGCCAACCTGTTGGCTGCTTCATCATCGACGGCGAGGCTTCCGGTGAGCATGCGGGACAGCACGCTGGCGGGAACCTCGATGCTGTCTGCAAGCTCAGCTTGAGTCAGGCCGCGAGCGGTCCGGAGACGGTGGATTCGGCCATGGTCGAGGAAGGAGTTCATGACGGGTCGGTCCGTTCAACTGTCCCGCGCCATTGGGTGTCGACGCGGATTGGGGAAGGTAGTTGGGCGTCGAGCAGCATCTAGTGGCTACCCGAGTCCGGTCTCATCCTCGTCCTGGTCGTCCTGCTCTTTATCGAAGTCACCGAGGTCGTCCTCGTCGTCGGGAACGTAGGTACCGGGTGTCGGCGGGTTGTAAATGCTCTCGCCGAGCGGGATCACATCACCGAGCACGAGACGGGGAACGGTCTCGTCTGTAGTGTCCAGAACGCGCGCAGCGAAGATGTCGATGACCATGCCGGCGCCGTCGGTCGTGAGGGCGAAGACCCAGCGCTCGGTCGGGTACATCGACTCAGGTTCGGCGTCATCAATGACCATGAAGTTTTCAGACCCAGCCACGATCTCGTACTCACCGGTCTCCGGGTTGATGGCTGCCTTCCGCACACGGAACCGGCGGTCCGCGCCGTCGGTGACGTACCCGATGTCGTACGCGCCACCTCGAACCGGCCCGAATCCGAGACCCAGGCCGGACGCGGCGTGCTCAATGGCGTCGAGCACCAGGTCGCGGCTCAGGCTCGACTGCGAGCGGCGCGAACGGCTAAACGCGCGGTCGAGGCTGGTCGCCTTGTCCACCTTGTAGCCACGGTCCTCGAAAACCGCGCGGACCTCGTCGGCGAGGCGGTGCATCCTGTCCATATCGGAAGTGTGACATTTGTTGGAAACGATTTCAAGACAATGTCACATCGCGTGTCGCCCGACCACCTGCGCCGTCTGGCGCAGACCTGAGACCCTGGCCGCGCCGCGCAGATCTTGCGTCATACCGCCGCGAGCGCCCCTGGCCTCCAATTAGTGGCGTTCGCTCGCCGCGCCGTTCGCAGTTTCAACCACACCCATCGGCGCTCAGCCGTACTGTGCGTCGATAGGAATCGAGTAACAAGGAGCAGGCGATGCCCAAGAACAGCACTGAGCCGCCGGCTCAGGACTTCCCATCAGTCTTCTCAGCCCGCGTCGTCGAACGGGCGCTGGTTTGACGCGATGCTCAACTACACCGCGATCGACTTCGAGACCGCAAACTACTACCGAGGTTCACCCTGTTCAGTCGGCCTCGTTCGAGTTCGCGACGGGCGCGCCGTCGACGAGCGACATTATCTAATCCGCCCGCCCGAGGGCGCTGACTGGTTCGATGGCTGGAACATCGCCATCCACGGGATCACCGCCGAAATGGTGGCCGACGCACCGCGATGGAAGGACATCCTTCCCCACATCGTGGACTTCATCGGGAACGACGTAGTGGTTGCCCACAACGCGGGCTTCGACATCGGCGTAATCCGCTATGCCTGCGCCATCGACAACATCGAGTGGCCCGAAATGCGCTTCCTCTGCACTCTCGTCATGGCCCGGCGGTGCCTTGCCCTGCCGACCTACAGGCTTCCGTACGTCGCAGAGCACCTCGGCTTTCCCCTCGAAAACCACCACGACGCCCTCGCGGACGCCTACGCCGTCGTCGAAGTCATCCGCCGTCTCGCCGACAAGCAAGGTGTCACAGACCTCGACTCACTCGCTGAGTCCGTGAAGGTTCGAGTCGGGCTCATGAGCAGCGGCATCTACAGCGGTAGCGTTACCACGGCCAGCAGCAACGGCCACCTCGTGAGGCCGGACCTCAACCCGGACGCCGACCAGGGCGGCTACTTGTTCGGCCGGGTTGTCGTATTCACGGGCAAGCTGATGTCGATGACGCGGCAGATCGCATGGGAGGAGTGTTCCCGAGTCGGAGCACTTGCTGAGTCGGACACGACAAAGCGCACCAACGTTCTCGTCGTTGGCGACATCAATCCCGCTGTCCTCCGACCCGGCTCCAACCTCACCGGCAAAACACGCAAGGCATTTGATTTGCAAGACAAGGGTCAGGAGATCGAGGTGATGACTGAGGACGACTTCCTCCGGTGCCTCGACGGCAACCGTCTCGATGGCAATGAGGTGTTACTCAATCTTGCATGAAAGACGGACTGCGGTGTCCCGTAGGCCGCGCTATCTCGTTCAGTGGCCAACCCCACCCGAATGGCCAGGCTCTGTGGGAAACGGACTCGAGGTCGGGCATCTTCATGCCCCTGGCGGGTCGGCGTGCGACCGATCGTTCCGTCGAAGCAGGGTCCGTGGCGCCGAAACGCAGCCTCGAGCGAGCCGGCCTCGGTAGCATTCCCACATGTCTGCGACAAGGGCACTGACAGCGCTCCGGGAGTTTGTCGCCGAGCGCGACTGGGCCCAGTTTCACTCGCCAGCGAACCTCGCCAAGTCAATTGTCATCGAGGCCGGCGAGCTTCTCGAGCAGTTCCAGTGGACCGACGAATTCGACAACGACGCGGTCAAAGCCGAGCTCGCAGATGTTCTGACCTACGCCTACCTTCTCGCCGATCGCCTCAAGCTGTCCCCCGACGAGATCGTCCTCGAGAAGCTCGAGACCACCCGCGCGAAGTACCCCGTGGATCGATCCCGAGGCCGAAGCGAGCGGTATGACCAGCTTCCGGATTGAACGAGGCTCCTTCTCTCCCCAACAGATCGAGGCTTGGACTGCCCTCGAACCTCGCTTCCGCAACTGGCCAGTTGTCTACGCCCTCGACGGGGCAAATCAGATCTACATCGGAGAGTCGCTCAGCGTCGCCACGCGCTTTCGACAGCATCTCGCCTCCCCCGAAAAGCAGGTGCTGCGCGGGGCTCGAGTGGTCCTTGACCCAACGTTCAACAAGTCGGTGTGCCTCGACCTTGAGTCGTTCCTGATCCAGCGGATGTCAGGCGACGGAACGTACGAAGTCCTGAACCGGAACGTCGGGATCTCCGACCGTGACTACTTCGGGCGCGCCGACTATCAGAAGGTTTTCGCCGACATCTTCGAAGAGCTCCGCGCAGACGGGCTCTTCAACAGCACCCTCCAACAGATCGAAAACTCCGACCTCTTCAAGCTGTCCCCCTTCAAGGCGCTGACGGCGGACCAGGAGGCCGTCGTCCTGGACATCCTTGAAGGCCTGTTCGAGGACATCGAGGCAAGGGTCCCGAGCCAGATCGTCATCCAGGGCGATCCAGGCACGGGCAAGACCGTCGTTGCGATCTACCTGCTCAAGCTTCTCAGCGACGTGCAGGCCTGGGATCCCAAGGAGCCGGTCGATGCCGATACGCCGCTGGCTGAGTTCTTTCTTGAGGGCTACCGCGGCCTGCTCCAGGGGTTTCGCCTTGGCCTCGTCGTTCCTCAGATGTCGCTGCGTAAGACGATTCAGCGGGTCTTCAAACGAACTCCCGGGCTGCATCCCTCGATGGTGATGTCGCCCTTCGAAGTTGGTAACAGCGCGGAGCACTTCGATCTCCTCGTCGTCGATGAGACACACCGCCTCCGCCAGAGCGGCAACCAACCCGCCGGCCCCCTCTACAAGATGTTCTCCGACATCACGACGAAGCTGTTCGGCTCCGATGATCCCGACATCACTCAGCTCGACTGGATCAAGGCGAAGAGCACCCACCAGGTCTTCCTGATGGACTCAGCTCAGAGTGTCCACACCGGTGACATCTCCTCCTCGACGCTCGCAAAGCTGATGGCACGGCATGACGATCAACACCGCACTTACCGACTCATGACGCAGATGCGCGTCGCGGCTGGCGAGGACTACGTCGCGTACGTCCGGTCAGTCCTGAGCCCCGCCGCGCCCCAGCCGCAGTCATTCGCCGACTACGACGTCCGCATGTTCGATGACCTTGGCGACATGCAACGCGCCATCCAAGCGCGTGAGACCGAGGTCGGGCTGGCTCGGATGGTCGCCGGGTTTGCCTGGCCGTGGAGCAGCAAGAAGGACAAGGCGGCATACGACATCGAGGCCGACGGCATCCGGCTCCGCTGGAATCAGACGGACGTCGACTGGGTGAGCTCGCCGACGTCCATCGACGAGGTCGGCGTCATTCACACGATCCAGGGCTACGACCTCAACTACGCCGGCGTGATCATCGGCCGCGACCTCCGTTACGACCCCGCCAAGGGCAGGCTTTGGTTCGACCGCGCGAACTACTTCGATCCGACGGCAGCCAACAACATGCCCCGCCGAGGCATCAAGTTCAGCGACGAGGACATCCTGGGCCTCGTCCAGAACATCTACGCCGTCCTACTCACCCGAGGCATTCGAGGGACGTACGTCTACGTGTGCGACGAGGGTCTTCGCAACTACTTGCGCCCGTACTTCAACGCGACTGTCTAGGCGCTGACGAGGCTGGCCGCAGCGAAGAACTCGCTGGGCATGGCGTGCTCGAGTTTCCATGTGATCGCGATGGGACGCTCTCCGACATGGCTGACGTACGACGCCGGTCCAAGGAAGACGTACGGAGCCGTTGCAAACTCGCCCTGCTGCTCGATACGACAGAACAACAGCACCGTGCTCGTTCCCTCGAGGTAGCGCCTTCCGGTCGCGGATGTCAGCGACGTCGCGTTCTGCGACTCCCAGTGAAACAGCGTCGGGCTGATCGGATAGTCGCGATACATCGTCGTCGGGGAGTAGTCCGCTTCCGACTTCTTCAAAGTCACGAAGAGCACATCGACATTCAGCCCCTCCGAGTACGCAACGCCTTGCATCATGCTCGTGGGCTTGCGCTGCAGGTTTGCGTATTCCAGCGCGGCGAGGATCTCCTCGCGCTGGTAGGAAGAGTGGATTCGAAGCGGCACGTCGGCGAGGGCACCACTCATGGGGGCGGCACCGTGCCGTGACTCGTCGAAGACCAGGTCGACCACCGCCTTGAGTTCGGCCGTGACCGCCTGCTCGCTTCGGATGGCTCCGAGTCCCTCATCGTACGAAGCGAAACCCCCTCCGCTCGGGAACGCAGAGAAGAACAGCATGCGCGCAAGCCGTTGCTCCGCGGGCGTCAGATCCCCGTAGTCCCGGTCCGAGGCGAGAAGGCGCTGGTACCCCTCGGCGCGCACGCCGTCGTCGACGTGGGCGAACGCACGGATGCGCTTGAGCAGCTCAACCTCGTGTGTGGAGCCAGTCGGGGTAGGGAGGTCAGCATCGCGACGGAGTTGGGTCCACGACTTCTTACCGGCCCGAAGCACGTCTGGAAGTTCGAGGCCTGATTCGTAAAGGAACGTGGCCAAGTCGAGATCGCCGTAGGAGCGAAGCTCGGCAGTCATTGACCTCCAGCTGTTCGCCACTTGGGTTCGAAGATTCTCGAGGATCAGGCTTTGCGCCTGGCGATCCATGACGATCTGACATCCCGACGGCAGGAATGGGAAGCCGCGCTCCACTTCCCGTTCGAGGCCACGACGGGTCTCACCCGTCAGCGCTCGCAGCTTCTTGTCGAACCTGAACTCCTGGCGATGATGACCAACGAAGTCGAGGACCGTCAGAACCGCCTTGTCGTGGGTTCGACGCAATCCTCGGCCGAGTTGCTGCAGGAAGATCGTGGCGCTCTCGGTTGGCCGCAGGAACAGCACCGTGTCTACCGAGGGGAGGTCCAATCCCTCATTGAATAGGTCAGCAGCAAAGAGGACGTTGACCCGACCGGCCTTGAGGTCGTCCAACCCGCGTTGCCGCTCGGCGGGAGGCGTGTCGCCATCCACCGCACGTGCGGCAATGCCAGCGGTGGTGAAGGTGTCCGCCATAAAACGGGCGTGGGCAACGCTGACACAGAATCCCAGCGCTCGCATGGCGCCGGGATCGATCACCTTGTCGCGGAGTTGCTTGAGAACAAGCGCCGCCCGAACTTGGTTCCCTGTATAGACGTCTGAGAGCTCGGCCTCGTCGTACCTCCCACGACTCCACGCGACGCGACGAAGGTCGGTGCCGTCCGAGACGGCAAAGTAGTGGAACGGGCAGAGGAGATCTTGTCCGAGCGCATCCCACAAGCGCAGCTCGGTCGCCGTCCGCCCATCGAAGAACTCCGCGCGAACGTCGATCCCGTCCGCACGTTCCGGAGTCGCGGTGAGCCCCAAGAGTTCTCGAGGCGTGAGGTGGTCCAAGATCCTGCGGTAGGTCGGCGCCTGGGCGTGGTGGAACTCGTCGATCACGACAACGTCGTAGCTATCGGCCGGGATGTTGGTGACGCCGTACGACTGAAGTGACTGGACGCTGGCAAAGACGTGGTCCCAGCGCTCCGGCCTTGCTCCAGCGACGTAGAGCTCCCCGAACTCTGGGTCGGCCAGCACCTCGCGGTACGTCCGCAGCGATTGCTCGAGGATCTCCTTGCGGTGAGCCACGAAGAGAAGTCGCGGGCGGTCAGCTCGCGTCGAACCGCATAGTCGTCGGTAGTCGAGCGCCGCGACGACCGTCTTCCCCGTTCCCGTCGCTGCCACCACCAGATTGCGGTGTCGTGCGTGGAACTCGCGTTCCACCGCGATCTCGTCGAGCATCCGCTGTTGGTATGGGAAAGGGCGAACCTCGAGTCCTGAGAGGCTGATGGTGACTCGGTCGCTTGGCCTGCGCCCTGACGCCTCAGCAAGGGCGTCGTCAAGCCGGTCGCGATCCCGGTCCGGGTCGTAGAGCTCGAAACTCGCATCGTTCCAGTACGTATCGAAGGTCGCCCGGAACTTCTCCAGGAGAGACGGGGTCGCAACACGCGAGAGTCGGACGTTCCACTCCACGCCATCGAGGAGCGCAGCCCGCGAGAGGTTCGAGGATCCGACGTACGCGGTGTCATACCTCGTCTCGCGACGGAACATCCATGCCTTCGCGTGCAGCCGGGTGCGTGCGGCGTCGTACTGGATTCGAACTTCAGCGCCAAGCTCTCGGACCAGGCGATCGAGAGCACCTCGCTCCGTCGCGCCCATGTACGTCGTCGTGATGACTCGCAATGGAGCTCCGCGCCGACGCAAACGTCCGAGCTCGTCTTCGAGAAGGCGAAGTCCATGCCACTTGACGAAGGCGCACAGCAGGTCGACTTCGTCTGCTGTGTCGATCTCGGCGCGCAGTTCCGCTCCAAGATTCGGCTCACCTGCGCTGTTCGTCAGCAGGGCAGCCTCGGACAGCGGTGTCTTTGGGCGAACCGATTCAATTCTGAATGCCCCGGGCGCCGCGGGGAGCGTCAGGCTCCGAAGTTGGCGCGCTGGCGCGATGACAGATGACTCGGGCGCATCCAAGAGGGCGACGAGTTCGTTCAGGAGTCCGAGTCGACGGTCAGGGTCCGTCCGGCCCTCAAGGGCACGGCGGGTCAACTCGTAGACGTGCCGGGCAAGAACATGCGCCTGGTCGGCAGTGTCGACGTTTGCGATATCCGCGGTGAGCTCACTCGCGAGGTCGAGCACCGCCTGAAGCTCGTTAGTCACCAGACTCTCGTGGAGCCCGAGCTCAATCGGCATTTCCGTCACGGACTCAAAGCTCTCATGCCCCATCACTCGCGTTCACCAGATCGACCCGATTTACGACGTGTCGGGACGGAAGGACCCGTATTGAAGGGGCGCCGAGGCCACGCGTCCCGAGCAACCATCCGCCATACGGAGGACGTCAATATTGGCGTCCTCTCACATCGACCGACTGCCGCTGCCAGGATCTATCGCAATCGATTGAAAGAACCGAGGGGCAGCCCAATGAGCCGGAGTGAGAAGTCCTTCCCCCGGCGTCAGCTCGCCGCCGATCTTCGGAACTACCTGCGTCACAACCGTCTACGCCTACTTCTTGTGGGCGCATATTTGTTCGCTCTCGGGACCATCTTCAGCGTCGTCGAGTATCTACTCCTCCAGCACGTCCCGGCCTTTTGGTACGGACTGGGAGCCGTGCACGCGACCATCGTCGCAGTCTTCGTTGGGATGGTTGGGGTCATGTGGCTCGCCAGCTCTCAACGGGCGATACTCCTGTTGCGAGGAGCGTTCGGCGAAGACAACACGACCGACGTACTTAAGGCGGCCCGGCGTAAGACAATCTGGGGCTATGTCACCAGCGTCGAGGTCGCGAGCGGCGACGTCGATCACGTGGTTGTCACCCGCGCCGGCGGCGTACTGGCGATTGACTCGAAGTGGCGGAACGAAGTCACCCCCGACAAGATTTCGGCCATGGCGGACTCCGCGCGAAAGGCCTCACGCCGCGCCGAGCTCATCATGCGATCAGAACAAGTCGGAACCCTGAAACGCGACTCACGGGCACGGCATCGGTCATCCGGGACCGCCTATCAGGTGCGGCCCATCGTCGTCTTGTGGGGAGCTGAAGGCCACCGAATGCCCGCATCCGCCATTCACGGGGACGTGGAGTTCGTCGCCGGGCCGAATCTGGCCGCATGGCTCAGGGGCATCGACGGGGAACACGTCGATGCCGCCTCCGCTCGCGATCTGCTCAATCGATTGGCCGCGTTCAAAGTGCGGCCGACAGCTCAACGACGCCCGGCCGGATCAGCTTCAACCTGAGATTGTCGTCGCTACCCCTGGCCTTCCGACGCCCCGCCGATCGTGCCTCCTCCGCCGCGTCCACTCCCCACCGTTACTAGCAATCGACGGCTCACCAACTAGTCCTCCTTTCAGGCCGCTTCACCCTCCCAACCAAGCGGCACGCATGCTACGAACGTAGGTAACGGGAGGACTGCAAAGGACCCCCTGAACTGCGGAAACACGGTTGTCGACGGTTGTTGCGGGAGGCGCTTTCGATGCACGGCGGGCTCAAGATCTATCGCGGCGCAGCTGCGGCCGCGCGGCACTACGTCGAGGCCGATCGATCGCGTGCCGATGACTATTACCTCGCCGAGGGCAGCGGCCTCGCCATGCACGTCATCTCGCGACGCAGGTCCGACACCGGCTCCGTCATTCTCGACCGGTCCCCGGACTTGGACGGCGATACCT
This sequence comes from Nocardioides sp. JCM 18999, assembly GCF_055391175.1. Lineage (NCBI taxonomy): Bacteria > Bacillati > Actinomycetota > Actinomycetes > Propionibacteriales > Nocardioidaceae > Nocardioides > Nocardioides sp. JCM 18999. The sequence continues at coordinate 449,214 of NZ_AP043887.1, read as the reverse complement.
ACGAGCGCTGGGTCGCGGGCCTCGACGTTGACACCGGGGCCGCCAAGGGCCGGCTCCGCAAGGACGACCAAGCCGTGCGGTTCCTTGAGGTGACGGTCAACGGGCCGAAGACCTGGTCGCTCGCCGCTGCCCTGCATCCGGACATCGCCGAGGCGTACGACGCCGCCCAGATGGCTGCCGCAGACGAGATCGTCACCTGGCTCGGGACCCACGCCACTACCCGAGTTGGACCGCGCGGCCGACAGGTGCAGGTACCTGTGGAGCAGCTCGATGCAGCTGTCGTCCGACACTTCACCTCCCGAGCCGGCGACCCCCATCGACACCTCCACCTCCAGATCAACGCACGAGTCTTCGCCGCCGGGGCATGGCGCGGGATCCACACCGTCGGCGTTCGCGACAGCCTCGAGGCGATCAACGGGATCGGACACGCCGCAGTGATGACGAACCCCGAGTTCCGCGACGCACTTGCCACCCACGGATTCCACCTCGACCCAGAGACCGGCGAGGTCGCCCAGCTGGCGTCGTACGTTGCCGCCTTCAGCGCACGCGCCCGCCAGATCGAGGCCAACATCGAAACCTACGAGTCCGAGTGGCGCGACGAACACCCTGATGAGGAGCCAGGGCCGGCCCTGCGCCAGGCATGGGACCGCCGGGCGTGGGCCGATGCCCGCCCGGACAAGGTCGTCCCGATCTCGGGCGAGGACCTGCGGCGCCGGTGGATCGAAGACCTCACCGAGAGCGGATTCACTCCCCCGCCCACATCCACCGTGACGGAGTACCTGAAGCCGGGCGAACTCAACAGGGACGCAGTCGTCGACCTCACCCTTCATCGCCTCGCTGCCAAGCATTCGGCCTGGAACGAGGCCGACTTACGTGGCGAGGTCGAGCGGATCATCGCGGGAACGGGAGAGGCCATCGATCCCGTCGTTCGCCGCGAGCTGGCCGAAGACCTCACCGCGCGCGCCGTTGCCTCGTCGAAGCGACTCCTCGAGCAGGCCGACGTGCCCGAGCACATCCGCTCGCTAACCTCCGACCGCGTCGTCGCGGTGGAGCGAGAGCTCATCGACCGGATCAATCGACGCGGCAGCGCAGGCGCCCTGTCGATCATCGAAGGCGCCGCCGGGGCAGGCAAGACGACCCGACTCGCCACCACCCGACAGCAGGTCGAGAGCCACGGTCATCGAATGGTCGTCGTCACCCCGACCCGGAAGGCATCCCAGGTCGCCTCCGGCGCAATCGGGGCGCCGTCGTACTCCGCCGCCTGGCTCCTGCACCAACACGGGTTCCGCTGGGACGAGGACGGACGGTGGACTCGCGTCACCTCCTCCCCCGACACGCGAGCGCGGCTGCGCGCCGGAGACCTGCTGGTCATCGACGAGGCCGGGATGGTCGACCAGGACACCGCTCGCGCGCTCCTCCGCATCACCGATGAGGCTCGCGCCAGCGTCATGCTCGTCGGCGATCGCCACCAACTGCCGGCCGTCGGCCGCGGCGGCCTCCTCGACCTCGCAGCTCGGTACGCCCCCGACCGGGTCAGCCAGCTCGACCACGTCCGTCGGTTCACCGATCCCGAGTACGCCGACCTCTCGCTGCGGATGCGAACCGGCGACCGGCCGGGCGACGTCTTCGACGAACTTCTCCGCCGCGGCGAGATCGTGGTCCACGCCAGCGACGCCCAACGTCAGGGCCAGCTCGCGCAGCGCGCGAGTGTCGGCGACCTGGTGGTCGCTGACACCCGCGACCAGGTAGCCAAGGTCAACCTGCTCACCCAGACCCGATGCCGCGCCTTCGGGGACGTCACCGACGCCGTTCTCACCGCTGCCGGAGAACGGATCGGCGTCGGCGACCGGATCGCGACCCGCCGCAACGACCGCGACGCCGACGTCGCCAACCGCGAGACCTGGACCGTCATCGCGAACGACCGCGGCCAACTGACGATCCAAGGGGAAGCGGGCCGCCGAGTCCTGACGCCCGAGTACGTGCGCCAGCACGTCGAGCTCGCGTACGCGACCACGGTCCACGGCGCCCAGGGCTCGACCGTCCCGGTCAGCCACGTCGTCGTCGGCGAGCACACCGGCGCCGCTTCGGCGTACGTCGGAATGACCCGTGGCCGCGAAAGCAACGTCGCCCACCTAGTGGCCGACTCCGTCGAGGAGGCACGCGAGCAATGGATCGGTGTCTTCAGCCGCGACCGCGCCGACCTCGGGCCGACATACGCGCGTGAAGCCGCCGCCGAGGCAGTCGAGCGCTACCGGCCGATGCAGCGTCCGTACGTGTCCCGACCGCCGCTGCGACGCTCGAGGCCAACGACTCCGCCACCCAACCTCACACCCCGGCCGCCGGCGCCCTCGCGCGGGCCGGGGCTCGGGATGTGAGCGATTAATCCGTGGGTGGTGGACGCGGGTCGAATCTCGAGCGCCGCGGCTTCGGTTTCGGCCGCGGTGGCGGTGGTGGCAGCGGGGTCCACTTGTGGATGCTCGCTCGCGAGGTTCGGTACCGGTCCTCGTCGTAGAAGTAGCTCAGGGCGTCGATCTCGAGCGGTTCCTGAGCGAGTCTGATCGGCCAGAACCACGCCTCGCGGACCGGGTCGGGCAGGTCGAGCTCCTCCCACACGTCGACGAGGAGACCGCCATCGATCCAACGGATCATCTGCTCCGGGAGCCCGCGCCGAATCAACTGTGTGTAGGCGCCTATGCGTTCCTCGCGGTCGCGCAGGTTCCACGTACTCTTCCCGCCCACCTGGATAAGGTTGGGAAGCTCTAACGTCGCGAAGCACGTCGGGGTCTCGACGCCCCACAGGATGCTCGGCGCCCAGAACGGCACGATCCCCTGCGGATGATGCTCGGTCCAGTCCACGTGTATCGCCAGGCTCAGGTCGTGGCCGGCGGCCTCAATGATCCGCTGGGCCACTTTGAGCGTCGGGGACTTCACCCCTCGCTCGTACGCCGACAGCGTCGCCTGCGACGTACCGGCCCCCTTCGCCAACTCGACCTGAGTGAGTCCGCGGGCTCGACGGGCGACTTCGATCAGGTACGACCGATCCATCCGTCGACCATAACTCCGATCGGATGTACCCAGCCAGGGCTGCCCTCGGCTCCCCGATCGGGCCGCCGACCCTCCTCCGTATGGGGGAACTTCGGCGCTCTCCACCAGAATCGCATATCCGGTTGAATCTATTTGCACCTCCGGTTGGTGTGGCTCGTGCACCTCACTGTTGTCCGCATCTCCCGCGGACCCTCACCAAGAAGGAGTGGTCATGCACACCAACACCCACGATGTTCCCTTCCGGGAGCGCCACGACGACGATCTCCTCACCCTCGACCAGGCGGCGGAGATCCTGATGAAGTCACCGAACACGCTCCGGTGGTGGCGCCAGACCGGCGATGGACCGGCCTTCTTCAAGATCGGCCGCTCCCTCTACACCACCGTCGGCGACGTACGGCGCTTCATCCGCCAGCAGCGGATCGCGGAGAAGCCGGTGCTCGAGCGGCCGAAGGCGGTCTGATCAGATGGAACCGATCCGCGACGTCGACGACCCGCGCCACGTCTTCCTCCATTCCAAGGACGTGCTCAGGCGCTACGGCTGGGGAACGACCCAGGGCTACGAGAACCTCAAGGACCGGGCGTTAATCCCGGCCCCTCTGATGACCCACCCCAACCTGTGGCGGCTAGACCAACTCCTCGCTTGGGAAGAGAAGCGGATCGCGTTGGCCGAATCCGCTTCGATCGAAGCATTCGCTTCGGCGGCCCCGCAGTTCGAGGGCATCGCCGAACTGCTCCCCCAGCCGAAGCGTCGCGGACGATCGGCCTGAGAGAAGGACCCTACGGGTCAGGGCGCCGGCGAGCTCGCCGGCGCCCTGCACCTGACCTGAGTTTCGCTCTGGCCGACCAGGTCGAACGCGGCGGATCGACGCACCTGCAACCGCCGTCCCGGTTCGCGCGACGCACGCAAACGTGCCGGTCTACCAAACCGCCTACCCCTATGCCGGACCGATCTTTACGTCCGTAAGGGCCGGAATACCAATCTCCAACAGCGTCTCGTTCCGCGTCTCGTCTGCGCGGGGCCAAGTTCGCGCAGCCAATGCGTCGCCAACCATCGTGCCAAGGTCATGTGCCATTACAACTCGATAAGCAGGAGCCAACCCAAATGGTAGGTCGATGCGTTCGATATAGGACGGGCATCGTGCCTTCACGTCTATCGAACCCCAGACAAGGTCGACCCGGATGCCCTCGGGATTTGGGTCGGCGATCGGTTTCCGTGCCGAGACCGCGGCATCTCGGTTCGCTTCCGATGGCTGACCGAGGTAAGTCATCGCCACTAGCGCTCTGTCCAGGCAAATAGCCAAATGACGGACTGCAGCTAGTGACATCGCTTGCTGAAAACGTCCCTCCGAGGAATCGTCGGTGCGGTAATTTAGATAGCGACCGAGGAGCTCGGAAACCAGTCGCATGGAATTGCGCACTCGGACCGGAAGACGTTCGATCCAGACGACCCATTCTTCGGCGACGCCCGGGTTTACAGCGAGCCATGACCTTTGGGCATCAGCTCGTTCCAAGATCTCGGTGGCGAGATTCTTGTAATCCGCATTCAAGAGGATAACGGGACCAGGCTCCTCGGCCGCGGACGGCAACGCCCCAAGCGCGTGACGCAATCGCTCACCGTCAACTTGCAACCAAAGCGAGGGGCTCGGCTCTGGAGCGGGCTCGCCGAGGGCCGCCGAGATTCGGCTCGCGTCGACGGTCGCACTCGTGCCGCTCGACATGTAAACGATCGATTCAAGTTCTTGAGGTAGATCGCTGCCCGCGACGCCGTCGACCAACACGCTGATGATTTTGGGCGCGGCCGGACTGTTCAGGGCTAATCCGATTTCCTTTCGTACGAACGGGGAAGCCAGGGACGTCTCGGAAGCCACAAGTAGGAAAACCTCCGACCCATGGATTGCGTCCTCGATCGGCGGCCACAGGGTGTCGCCAAGCATTTGATGCGTCTCATCGACCCATACGTCGTGCCCTCGTTGATTGAGCTCGAATGCTAACTCGTGAACGTAGCGGCGGTCCGCGTGGGAATGGGAAAGAAAGATCACTGGCCGAAGTCTAGAATGACCGCGCTTCGGGCGTGGGGCCTTAGCCTAAAGGTGCGGTCGCAAGCGATCGGCGATGGAGTCAGTCTCCGCGATGCTCAGTTCACATCGCCGCACTGCGTGCTACCACCATCGACCGTGCCTGCGACGTGAAGTGAAGGTGGGGGATCGCTTGATGAGCGTCGGCCCCATTGTTCTGCCAGATGCAGATTCCAGGATTGCTACGCGGAGTCAATCGCCATCGCTGCCCTACGGAGGAGGTCCATCGCCGAACGTGCTTCGCCGTCCTGGGGCTCCAGCATGGCGGAACATGCTGTGTGGGGACCACCAGCCAGTGGGACACCTGTGCACAATTCACCGTGGATGTAAGGACCGGACGGCAAAGTGCGGACTTGCTGCTCGCGAAGGCGGTTCGACACTCCCCAATAGGCATTGCTCCAGCGCCGCTCAGAGATACGGGCGTAGACGCTCCGCGATCAGGTCGGTTTCGCTGATGCTGAGCTCGTCGACGTCGTCCCATTCGGTGCCGCCCCCTGGAACTGTTCCCGCGACGTGGATATGAAAGTGCGGGATCGCTTGGTTTGCCTCCACGCCGTTGTTCTGCCAGATGCTGATGCCTGGTCGCCTGTCGGCTTGGTCAATGGCTGAAGCTGCCCGCCTCGTGAGGTCGATGACAGCGTGGGATTCATCATCCCTTAGGTCTAGGACGGTCGGAGCATGCCTGACGGGGACAACCAGAACGTGGGATGCGCCCCGCTGCTCGCGGGTTACAAGGATGGCTGCAAGCTCCTCCCGGAAGACCACAGTGTATGGACGCGCGCCCGATAGGTAGTCGCAGAAGGCACATGGAAACGCATCTGGAAGAACGATGTGGCTCATGAGTACTTTCGAAGCGAGGCAAGGAACTCCCGGATCTCAAGCAGGTCGAGCCGCTTCTCGTCCTCAGGCCGAACAACGACCACCAGTTCGTCGCATACCCGCTCCTTCCGCGAGGCGAACATGAACGAGAGGATCAAGAAGCGAACCGCATCCTGCATTGGCAACACCGTGGACATGCCGGATTGACCTAGGCCGATGACCGGCGCAGAGACGGCCTCTCCATTGGAGCGTCGGCGAACCTCGTCCCAGAGCCGTTCCATGGCCTCCCACAGCACACCCATGGAGGAGGAAGCCTTGTTGTGCTCATCCAGGCTCGTGTACGCGACACAGAAGTAGTTTGTCCGGTGGTGGCTGATCGTTGCCACAGTGCCAAGCGCGTAGCGGTCGGTGTTGCCCGCCTTAGCGACCGATCCAACCACAGGCTTGCCTGCGAGCGCGGCGTCAAGCTCCGAGCGGAGTGATCCAACATCGTGGGCATAGACCCGATCGAGAAACTGACCCTGGACGCTGTTCGTCGCAATGATGTGCGGCGTCTCGATGTCGAAGGTATCGGCCATTCCAATAACCAAGCTTGTTCCCTGCTCGAACAGGTCACCCGTTACGACCCGGATCTTCGTGTCGGGCGTCGAATAGTGCTGCTCAACCGGGTACGGCCACGACCTACCTACTGCGTAGGCGAGCGACAGCGCCGGGACCACAAGAACCCCGGGGGTGCCCCACTGGTCAAGCTTGTCCGGCCAGAAGAGATCGAATAGCCCAAGCACCGCCGCAAAAATACCCAGCGCAACGAATGTGTGGGTCGCAAGACCAAGCCAGAACCGGCGGTTCCGCAGGTCACGAGTGAAAGTCACGCTCACAGCCTGTCGTAAATCTCCTGCTTGTAGTAGTGAGGCCCCTTGTTCGCGCTGGAGGGGTAGACCGCGGCGTAATTGTCAAGCGCGAACTTGATGATCTTCGGGCTGAAGGCCACCGACAACGTGTAGTAATCGGCGTTGAGAAGCGGAGCAGGAATGAAGTTCTTGTCGATGTTCTTGTCCCCGTCGTGGTTCGCGATCACCACGGGTAGGTCGAACTCCATCATCACGGCGACCTCGTATGCGAAGAACGAGACACCGTCGCCACCCTTCTTCTTCGCCTCCGGCGTGCCAATGATGACCACCTGCTTGGCGTTCTTCATCCGCTCACGCAGGTTGCGCTTGATGGTCTCGGGCTTGCTCGTGTCACGAGAAACGAAGAGGTCGTGTGCATCGAGGAAGCTGAAGTCGATCTTGTCGTTCTCTCGCCAGGCCTCCATGAGGCGGTAGAGGTGAATATTCTCGCTTGCGAATGCCACGTAGGTCTTGTTGCGGTAACTCATGGGTCTCCTGTCGGCTGCCGACCTGAGTGTCACAGCCTAGAAGAGGCGTCCGACACAACCAGCCGCCCACGCCGCTAAGGCATGGCTTCGGAGGCCTGCTCTGGACCGATGCGGTGGTGCGGCCACGTCCGCTTTGGGGCTTAACAGCGCGGGAGTGGTCGCGGCCTTGTGGTAGCCCATTGCGGGTGAACAGACGTACCTACTTCGGAACCCAGCGCCGCTTGCCGTCGGTATCTATGACCAACTTTGTGCGCGCCCGGGATTCGCGGTCGGCGACCCGGGCTGCGGCAGCGCGTTTTCGCTTCTCTACCAAAGTCAATTCCGGCACGTCAAGCTGATCACCGATCTGGTGGCCCGTCGGATGGAACGGGCGTGATGTCAGTCGATAGCGATCAGCGAAGCCGACTGTTTTGATCAAGCCAGCGGCGGCGAGGTGAAGGAGCCAGGCATTTATCGGAGCATCGGCCGCACGGCGATCGAATCCAATGCCGTTCTTCTCCAAGGCTTCAGCGGCGGCTACTAGACCGAAGGGTTCGGTCTTCTTGTGTACGAGGTCCTCGTAGATCAGTGCGCGCCAGAGCGGGTCGGCCGCCTCGATCGCGGGTGAGGTTCCCTGCCAGGCGCCTTCGTTGGAGCCCTTCGTCATCGCGAGGTCCTCGGGGATTGAACCCCATCGGTCAATGAAGGTTTGGCGGAGTGGCGAGGCCTCCCACAGCGCCGCCCACGCGATGCGGTACTGCTGCCGTTGGTCCTCAACTTCCGCCTGTTGCCTCTCGGCGGCCTCGATCGGAAGCATTGACGGCGTACGAATGCCGTGCCGGGCGCTAAACCGGCATTCGTCGAGCGGATCAATATGAAGCCAAGCGTGCCCGCTGCCGTCATACCAGGCGGCGCCGGTGCTGTCTGTCAGCGTGCCGATCTCGCGGGTCACCGGATTAACGAGGACTACCGGCTTTCCTGCGCGTGCGATCGCTGCGGCCAGTTCGGGGAGCACGACTTCGTTGGCTGCGCATCCGATGGCTTTCGCGGGTCGGACGCGAGTGTGGCCGATTAGCCAGAGGGTCGTGATCGATGCTGCATCGAGGTCCTCCTGCTTTTTGCGCCAGTCGTCGACCGCCCAGGCTTTGTACTCGACCTCATACGCGACCTGGGCTCCTGTCCTGCCTGTGGCGATGACGTCCGGCCTCCGGTGAAGTGCGCTGTTGGGGTCCTTCACTGTCTGCTCAACTTGGACTGTCGCACCATCCGGCACGACGCCGGCGAGCCACTGGGCGATCATCGCCTTTGCAGCGAGGTGCGATTCCGACTCAGGCTCGGTCTCATGCGGCGTCGTGTTGGGGTGAAAGTAGTGATCTCTTCTCGATCCGCCTCGGGTCGATATCTCGACGTCGCATCCGGGATAGGGGCATCGGAGGTGCTTCTTTGCGTACGGCCGAAGGCTGTCGGCCTCACCGACCTCGATGTACCGAGGCTCGCCTGTATCGCGGTGGAGCGCCCACACCTGGCAACGCTCACCGTTAAGAAATACCTTCGGGTGCGATGTCATCCGACGAGGGTAGGTAGGGATAGCCGCCCTTGAGGGCGCATTGCAAGGATTCCTCGGCGACCACGCGCCCTCGGAGACAGCTCAGGGGTGCAGGGCGGTGTGCTCGTCCCGTGTATTGGATGCCGCCCGGTCCAGCTCGTCGGAGAAATGCTGGATTGCGGCGATGGCATCACGAACTCTGCTGTGTGAAGTCTCAGGACATCGTGGACGCGCCATGCACGGTCAACGCCCATTCAAGTGCGTTCAAAGCGACTGCGCGTGACCCCCTGCTCGACGTCTCGAACGGCTGTCTCGCGGCAGATCCGGCCGCTGCGTCGATCTGGGCTACTAGAGACTTCTGGAAGGACCGGTGTCTGGCCAGACTTGGTCTAGGTGCCTAGCGGGCTCACTCTCTTCTGGGCTGCCCACTCCGGTGTGGCTCTTCTGGTTTGCGGCCCGCCGGGCGAATCGGTGATGTCCTCGACCGGGCCCGCCGTTTCGACGATCAGATCCGCGACTTGGTCGATGCCGCCGATGTCGTGGCAACGCTTCAGATGGTCCGTTGCTTCAACCAGACTGATGGCGAAGAGGGCCTTTTCGGATGACACCTCGACCGCTCGCAACTCGATCTCCTTCACACGATGCGAGCAGACATCGGTTCCGACGAATACGGAATCACTCACTGGTTGATGCATTGGCGAGCGACGGGCCAAGCTCCCCAGGCGACGCCAGGTATGACGTTTCGCGATGTGTTCAGCTGCGATTGCCCACCCCGCGTGCTGGCTGAGCAACTGCCGACACGGACTAGGCAGCAGCCGAAGGTCGCGCCCCTGTGTCTTGGAACCCAAGGACCGCACAAGTCATCGCGTTACCGGTAGCAAGCTGGGGCGGCCAAGGCTTGCTCAGGCTCCTCGATGACTGCCGACGACGCCTCTGTCCCGGAGTTCGTGCGGCCGGCTGCGATCATGGCGGAGCGCCGCAGAAGCCTTGAGGAATGGACGACTTAGTTACCGATGCCGTACGCCGTGTCGATCCGCCCACGTCGCACTTTTCGGTCGATCGTCTAGCGACGCCGACTTTGTCTACCAGCCTTGCAAATGTTCCATCCGTTCCTCAGACACGGCTTCGTCTAGCTCCGTCCGTAGTCGGGACGCGGCAACCTCGCAAACGCGTCCCAGTTCTGGCCGGCGCGCACTGAGCCCAGCGAAGAAGGTCAGATCTCCTCGGATGGACTCAGCCACAGATCCAGACGTCTCGCGAGTCATCAACGCCCTGCCGGCGATTACCTCGGGGTCGACCCCAGCTGCGACCAGCAATGGCGCAAGACCCTCAACCGTATGATCACGGCGCCCGCTCATCGAACGAAGCAACAGGTCGACTTCGACAACGCCTTCGGCGAGGAGTTCGGCAGCGACCCCATCGCCCATCCCGAGCAAGTCACCGGCGAATCCGCTCCTGATCAAGGTAGCGGCAGGAAGCTGCGTGCAAATGCGCCGCTTCTGCGCAGAAGGCAACGCCCGAATTACCTCTGAGAACGATTTCACTGGGCCACGGAAGCGATACGACGAAGAACGCATCTCGGCGTTTGCAATGAACCATTCTGCGCATAGTTCGGGATCCGAGGTGACCGCGTATGCGAGGATTTTCTCAAGTCGCCACCGTGAGTGATGCGGTAGGTCTTCAGGATCGGCACCGACCAAGGCGGCACGCCATTCTTGACGCAGGCCATCGGGAAGTTGGGGGCCGTGTTTGGTTCCCTCCCCGAAGGAGACAGCCGCCGCGGCCCGAACCTCGGCGAGCGGGTGAACAATCAAGGCACGAAGCATCGGGGTCGCAGTATCAACGGTCCAAATGTCTCCAGCGATGGCAGCGTCGCCCTTGCGCAGAGCGGCTAGGACTGACTGCGCGACCGAGTCGAGTTCGTACGTCTCGTGGAAGAACACGCGCAGCACCAAGTCACGCAGGTTGAGGTCCCCGAGAGCGTCCTCCACCAAGTCATCGACTACCAGCTGATCCGCTCGAGCTCTGGTTAACATCGGGCCGACGACACTGCGGATCCCGCTGTCGACCGCTATGCGAAGCCAGGCAGCTGGCTCAGCCACATGCTCAGCTAGGAGCGTTGCGAGGCCATCCCCGCCGTAGTGCCCATCGAGCACCTCCGATTCAAGTAAGAGTCGTTCGAACTCGTTCAAGCCGTCTCTGGCGCCGAGACCGGCGAGTTCCATGGCCAGGGCGTCCTCCTCACGGCGACGTTCTGCAATCCATTCTTCGATGTCATCGTCAGGCTCTCGGACACCAACGAACCGCGCGATGCGGTCATCCAAAATTGGTAGCGCATCGAACCCACTCGCACCGTTGCTCCAAAGCGCAATCAGGTCCAGTTGACGATTCACTCGGACTGGAATCGCAGGGAATCGATGAGCTAGGTAAGCCAGGGTCTTGAGTACCCGCGCGGCTCCCTCGCGGGCGACCGTTTCGAGTTGGGGCGATGTCGCTTGTCGTTCATCCACGCTGCCTGTGGAGAGAGACGACCACACCCGGAACACTTCGCAGAGATGCGAGGCCGCGGGGCGGGACAACTCTGATCCGACGGCACCGCGTACGCGCGAGTCAATCTCGTCCCAGAGGCTAACGAGCTTGGCGACGGCGTCTGCTGTCTCGATTCCCCTCGCGATCGTGAAGCTGCGATGGCTCCCTGGGTCCAGCCAGGTGCCCTCGACGTGCGGATCGAAGATGTAAGAAGCCGCTTCTGCGAGCACTCGCCAACGCGTTTCCCCAGGGTTCTCATCGAACCAGTCGAGTGCATTGCCCAGTATTCGCTCCCGGAGTTCAGAGATAGGCCCCATATCGGGATCGAGGTACTGCGTCAGCTCCTGGACAGCTCGCATCGGGTGATCGGGGTGACTATGACGGGGCCTATCGTCCTCGATCGTCAGGTCGAGCAGGCCTTTCGTTGATTCACTCGAGCAGGTTCGACGAAACGCCGAGACCAAGACGTCGGTCGCAGCGTCTCCGATGGGATCGGAGCGCGTACCGAAGGCATTCGTCTCGATCTCACGGGGCGCGGCAAGCACCCGCCGCGCCAGCGCCGCTGCCCGGTCGGCGGCCCCTTCGGTGAGTTGGCCGTACAACGCGACCAGCCCGAGCACCGCTTCGTCGTTCGTGCCACTCGCTTCAGCCGCGAGGAACCACTTGTCCGCGAGGTCAAGAGCCTCTCGGCCCGGCACAAGGCCCGCGATCTGGAGCAGCGTCCGATCTAACCTTGGATCCGGGGCGAAGCGCGTCACGATGCTTTCCCAGCGTCGCGTCTTACGCACGCCAAAGAACCATGCCGCAACCATCAATGGTTGAAGAGCCGGGAACACGGTCCAGGAATCTCCCGTCCGCGCGACCATGCCGCCCTGAGCAGTCGCCTCAAGCCACGAGACGAGGTCGGCGTAGCCCGCACCTGTCACGGCCGCAACAGTCTCGAGATCCTCGAGGGATGCCGTTCCCAGCGCTGCGATGCACGCGAGAGCATCATTGAGTGCAGCAGTCCCCGAAATGGATCGCGATAGCCCGGCCACCTGGTCAAGTAGATACTGCCCCGACGTCAGGCCCTCACCGTTGCCATCGACTACTAGCTCGCTGAGGACCGACGCCCACCCCGGCCTGCCGTCCGATTGGTCAAGGATCACCTGACGAGCGCGTACCCCAAGAATGCCGAGCTGCTGGATCAGCTCGTCGATCTCCGCCCGCGGCTGGCGGTCAAGTTGAACTCGCGTTGGCATCTCCAACAGCGGCTCGACATCGGACTCAGCGCCCGGCCAAAGAACGGCAACAATCCCGAACGAGAGCTGCTCCCTGACGCGCACGCGGACAAGCTCCTCGAGAACATCCAAGTGCAAATGCGCGTCGTCGAGCACGACAATGGAGGGGGCGGTGGCGACGAGGTCATCAGCTAGATGCTCCCGCGCGCGCCACTCGATCTGGTGGATCGAGCCGTCGAGCTCAGAGACCAGGCGGCTCTTCCCGACTCCAGGGAGACCCACCAGGCTGGTGTCTCCCGGGAGCTCGACGGCAGCCTGTAACTCACTGAGCTCGTCCGCCCGCCCGATCATCGCCGGTTGATCTGAAGTTTGCGCTGTCCGGGACCTCACCGCTTCAAGACGCCCTTGCACTCCGGTCAACGCGACGCGCCATTCCGGGTCCTTCCGCAACGCGTCTAGCAGCCAGCCTCGGGTCCAAATCTGAGGCACCGGAAGGTTGTTCAGTTCGCAGAACTTCAGGATGTTGCGCCGCTTAGCGTCTGAGAGCGGAGCATGTGTGACCATGACTAGCTGGTCGACCCGGAAGGGCACTCCAGAGGCTCGGGTCTTCTCCCACATCGCGTGGCTGCTCTTGAGATTGTCGAGCATGTCGCCGGTCGTGACGAGGATGCGACCACGCGAGTCAGGATCGTCCGCGATCGGCCCGTAGATGTCCGCGTCGCGACCGCCATCACTACCGCCCTCGATCGGCTCGACCTTGTCGTAGACGTTCGCCATGAGCGCGACAGCGCATCGCTCGAAGACGTCGGCGTTCACACCGCGATCGAGCGCAGCCTCGACCCGGCCAATAAGGTTCACACGCCGAGGATCTCAGGTGTGCCGCCCGCCCGGCTGGATTCAAGGGAACTGACTAAGGTGCGGGCGGTCGCGAACGCTCGATCTCGAGCGCTCCACGCTCTGGGCTGATAACTGTTGGAAAAGAATCATTTATGTCTTCCAGGCGCTGTTACTATTCGAATGTGAACAGTGAAGGTGGCGCGATCGAAGACCTGATCCTCCTCCTCGGTACACAGTTCCGCGCCCAGCGACTGGCCCTCGACCTCGACCAAGAGACCCTCGCACTGCGCGCCAACGTGAGCCCGAGCGCAGTCCGCGGGCTCGAGGCCGGCCGCGGCACCAGCTTGCGAACCCTGGTTCGCGTCGCCCGAGCCTTGGGCCGCCAGGACTGGATCGAGGACTTCTATCCCGAACCCGAGGTCAGCCCGCTCGCGCTCGCCCGCACCATGGAAGGCACCACCGCACCTCAGCGCGCCTCACGGAAGAAGAAGCACTGATGGCCTTCGAAGCCGTCACCGTGCTCCGCGTCCGCGCCTGGGGCCATGACGTCGGCGCCCTCGCCGCCAGCCGCCAACGCAACCTCTACGCCTTCGAGTACGAGCCCGCGTGGGTGCGCCGCAAGATCGAACTCTCCCCCGCCCAGATGCCCACCACCTCCCGCGTCCGCACCTGGCTCTTCCCTCAACTCCCCACCGAGACCTTCCATGGGCTGCCCAGCCTGATCGCGGACTCACTGCCCGACCGGTTCGGCAACGCGATCATCAACGCCGCCCTCGCCCGCGAAGGAGTCACGCCCGAAGCCGTCACCCCGCTAGACCGTCTGGCCTACCTGGGCGAACGGGCGATGGGGGCCTTGACCTTCCACCCCGACCAGGGCCCGCGACGGAACCTCCCCACCAGCATCGAACTCGCCGACCTCGTCACCGCCGCCCGCGAAGCACTCCAGGGCAACCTCAACCCCGACTCAGCCACCCACTCACTGACAGAACTCCTCTCGGTCGGCTCCTCCGCCGGAGGGGCCCGCGCCAAGGCCGTCGTGGCCTGGAACCGCAGCACCGGCGACCTCCAAGCGGGCAACCTGCCGGCCCCCCACGGCTTCGAACAGTGGCTACTCAAGTTCGACGGCGTCGAGAACACCGACAAGGGCACCGTCTTCGGACTCGGCCAGGAGTTCGGCCGCATCGAGTACGCCTACTCCCTCATGGCCCGCGACGCCGGAGTCGACATGGCCGAGACCCACCTGCTCGAAGAAGGCGGCCGGGCGCACTTCATGACCCGCCGCTTCGACCGGCCCGGCGTCGACGGAGCCCGCCTCCACATGCAGACTCTCGGCGGGCTCGACGGACTGGACTACAACCTTGTCGGAACGCACGACTACGCGAGCTTGTTCAACCGGACGCGCAGTCTGACCGAATCCCCTGCCGACCTCGCCCAGGTCTTCACCCGCGTGGCGCTCAACATCCTTGCGGCGAACAACGACGACCACGTGAAGAACCACTCGTTCCTGCTCCCAGAGAGCGGCGGTTGGATGCTCTCCCCGGCCTACGACATCACCTTCGCCGACGACCCCAGCAACAAGTGGCTCGCCCATCACCTGATGGGTGTCGAGGGGAAGTTCTCCGACATCACCCGCGCCGACCTCATCCGCCTCGGCGAGCGCTACGAGGTCCCCGGCATCAAGGGCATCCTGGACCGGGTCAGCGAAGCCGTCGCCCACTGGCCCACCCATGCCGACGCCGCCGGACTCAGTCCTGGCCGACGCGACGCCATTGCGGCCCGCCTGGCCGAGGTGGCCCGGATCAGCGCCTGATTCTGCTGACCGACCGGGCGGGCCGCTCCGAGGTAGAGTGGAGGTCGCAGGCCCCCGCTCCGCTTCGGCGTTCGAGCAAGGTCACGAACCCTCGCCAGGCAGGCCCGGTGATGCAACTTGACGATGCAAACGGCCTCGAAACGGCCGTTTTTCGCCGGATTCACCCGGTCCATCGCGGGGCACGATTCACGGCGAAAAGGGCCTCTGACCTGCGGTTTTCGTCAATGACCGGTCGCTGTAATTATGACACTGAGGGCCATGGCACCAATGACAGCACCAGCGGCCAGCGAAAGCCTCCCGACGTAGACGGCGGCAGACCCGGAACGGCAGGCTCAGTAGCCGAAAATGTGAAGTGATCGCACGTTCGTGTAGTTGCCGCTGGTGAAGAACGACCCAAGACGCTTCACGACGGCGGCGTACTCCTTCTTCGGCGCCATCGTCGGGTTGTGCCGCAGCGCCTGAGGCACCATCAGGAACAGATGATGGGCGTGCTCGCAGATGTGGCATTTCCAGAGATCGAGGAGGTCCATGTTGTTCGTGGTCGTCTTCCCCCGCTCGACCTCCATCAGGATCCCGGAGTCGCCCTCGGGCCGGAAGTAGTCCGGGCGGAGGGCTCGGTTCTCGTAGGTCTCGAAGAGCCCCTTCGCCTCACTCGTGAATCCGAGCTCGGTGGCGAAGGGGAGGAATGTGGCCTGCACCTCGGCGCTACTGATCCCCGGCATGTTCGCTCGGATCAGGAGCTCCCGCGCGCTCACCGTGTTGAGGTGGCCCAGAAGCTTGTCGCTCACCCGTGTCACGGCCCTGCTCTCCGCCGAGTCTCGCCATTCCTCCTGAAGGAAGATCGATCGCATGGTGGGCACAGCGGCAGCTTGGCGGACGAAGGGACCGAGCGTCAGCGAATGCGAGGTTCCGAGTTGCGAGGCTCGCTTCACTCACACCTCGAACAGCGGCGGGCGGGTCGCTACGGTGGGCCAGTGGCGACCGATGACACCCTGAAGCGCTGGCACGACGCCGTTCGAGCCAAGCGCCTGCCGGACGACTTCCTGGCCGACGACGCGGTCTTCCGTTCCCCGGCGGTGCACCGGCCGCAGGAGGGTGCCGAGCTGACGAGCCGTTACCTCCAGGCTGCCCTCGTCGTTCTCGGCCCGACGCTCGCGTACCAGCGCGAGTGGATCGCCGAGAACAGCGCAGTGCTCGAGTTCACCGCCGACCTCGACGGGATCGCGGTGCACGGGGTCGACATGATCACCTGGGGCGAGGACGGCAAGGTCACCGAGTTCACGGTGATGGTCCGACCGGTGAAGGGGCTTCACGCGCTGATCGAGCGGATGGCAGCAGAGCTGACGCGCGAAGCCACCGCCTGAGCACCAGTCCGGTCTAGGGTGCGAGGCGTGACTTCGCCCAGCGGTGCACCGGAACGTTTCGTCTCTGCCGGCCGGCTCCCGGAGATCGCCGCCGTCCAAGCGATCGTCGATGACGCCCACGCGCAGTTCCTCACCGAGACCTCAGGTGCGCTCTCGACGGTCTACCCGGCGCTCGAACGCGCAGATCCGAACCAGTTCGGGCTTGCCGTCGTCTCGGCCGGCGGGGAGCTGGCCACGGCCGGCGACGCCGAGGTGAGCTTCACGACGATGAGCGTGGCCAAGCCGTTCGTCTTCGCGCTCGCGTGCGAGGCCCACGGCATCGAGGGCGTACGGCGCCGGATCGGGGTCAACGCCACCGGGATGGCGTTCAACTCCGCCTTCGCCGTCGAGCGCGACCCGCACGGTCGCACCAACCCGCTGGTCAATCCGGGCGCGATCGCCACGACGAGCCTGATCCCTGGTGACTCGGTCGAGGAACGCTGGACCTACGTCCGCGATGGCCTGTCGCGATTCGCCGGCCGCCCGCTGGAGCTCGACGAGGAGACCCTCGCCTCGGCGCGGGCGACCAACTTCCGCAACCGCGGCCTGGCCAACCTGCTGACCGGGCTCGACGCCCTGTTCTGCGAGCCGAGCGACGCGGTCGAGGTCTACACCCGGCAGAGCTGCCTCTCCGTGACCGCGGTCGACCTGGCTGCCATGGGCGCAACGCTCGCCGCCGGCGGCTCGAACCCGATCACCGGGCTTCCGGTGATCAGCCCCGAGGTTGCCCGGGCCGCACTCGCGGTAATGACGATCGCGGGCCTCTACGAGACCTCCGGCGACTGGCTCTTCGACGTCGGCATGCCCGGCAAGAGCGGGATCAGCGGCGGGATCGTCACCGTCTCCCCCGGCAAGGGCGCGCTCGCGACGTACTCTCCACCGCTTGATCCCGCAGGGAACAGCGTGCGAGGTGGCCTCGCTTCACGCCACCTCGCACGCCGCCTCGGGCTCGACGTACTCGCCTCCGAGTCCGTCGCTCCCTGAGGCGCTCAGGTGCCAGAACTGACGGGCAGGGACCTATGCGGCACGCGCGCACGCTGACCTTCCCGAGTTCGATGAAGGTCAGGCCTGCCGGGCGCCAGCCATCGCGGCTCGGCGGGCTCTGAGTGCACGAAGGACCTCTGTCGCAGCAGCCCGATCAACTGGCTGGCCCTCGAGCGCGGCGAGCCAGTCGCCCAGCTTCCGTCCAGCGACGAAGTCGATCCCGTCGGTGTTCTCCCCTTCAGACACTGAGTCCTGATCGG
Source organism: Nocardioides sp. JCM 18999 (assembly GCF_055391175.1). NCBI lineage: Bacteria > Bacillati > Actinomycetota > Actinomycetes > Propionibacteriales > Nocardioidaceae > Nocardioides > Nocardioides sp. JCM 18999. The sequence continues at coordinate 431,329 of NZ_AP043887.1, read as the reverse complement.
CGCCCCACAGGACAACCACCGATCGAACGCTCAGCGGATTCACCCGTGCGCGTCGACTTCCGCGGGCCGCCCCGTTGACGAGGTCCCGCGTCAGCCCCTCGGCTCGCAGGCCCACCTTTCTGGCCGCTTGCGCCATTTCTGCTCGATCATCTGCCTTGTTCCGCCACTTGGAGTCAATGGCCACGAGTCCGCCTCGGCGAGTCACGACGAGGTGATCGATATCGCCGTACTCAAGCTCGAGGCTGTCGACCCACCCCCAGATGTGGCCCTTCCGCTTCGCGCGCAAAAGCTCATCCCGTGTGTTGTCCTCTCCCCAGGCTCCTCGGACATGCCAGATCGCCTCGGTGTCATTCGCGAGGTACGCGGTATTGAGGAGATGGAGATACGCGGCTACGCCTCCGGCTTGGAGCACGCCGACAAACCACCAGGTGAAGGGGCGGTCGGGCATGGTGGTGGCGACGAGCCACCCGAGCATGCCCAGAAAGACAACGACACCCAGGGTGAGCGGGACGATGAGCCTGGCGTTCCGACCGAGCCAAGCGGCCAGCCGCGTTCGGAACCTTCGCCGAGAGTACGGATGAGGTGCGCGCATCGTTGCTCCCAGGGTGTCGGGTGTCCAGCGTCAAACTAGTGCGACTTTTGCTAGTCACGTGGCTGAATCCACCGACCCAGTTCGAAGAACGTGTGATCGTGCGGCCCTTCCTGCCCGCTGTCACGAACAGGAAGGGCCCTCACCGGATCAGGGGCAAAGACCGATCCCGTACGCCCGGCCGTTGACCGTGCCCAGCTCGATGCAGGTCTTCAGCAGCGGGATGGCGGTCGGGGTGGAGCCAGCCGGGCAGTAGCCCAGGCCGACGACGGGGCCGGTGCTGGAGGTCGCGAGGCCGAAGCAGGCGCTCGGCAGCGTCGGCGCTGCGGTCGGGGTCGCGGCCTGGGCGGCGACGGGGGTGGCGACACTGAACGCGAACGCGGCCAGGGCGATGGAGGCGGAACGGATCTTCATTGACATGCCTTTCATAGGAATCAGAAATGGCAGTTCTGCGCCCTCCCGCACAGGCACCCTGCGGACCGATGTGACCCATCCCACACATCAGCCCGCGAGCGGACGCTAGCAGCGCTCACGGCACCGCGCGTGCGAATACGAGAACAGGTTCTAGTGCTGCTGGCCGAGAGCCCGCTCGGCGACGTAGCGACTCTCCAGGTCCAGCACGCCGGTGAAGATGCCCCCGAAGAAGCCGACGATGGGCAACAGGAACCACGAGACGAGGACCACCATCGTCGCGATCGCGTTCCAGAACACGGTCCCCTCGCTGAGGGCATCCGACTCGGCGACCACCGCCACGAACGCCTGCGAGACGATGAAGGCCACCGACACCAGCAGGTACGGCGCCATCGTGACCTTCCACCGCAGGCGCATGCGTTGTCCGTAGATGACGACGCCCACAGCCCCGGCCGCGACGATGCCGGACTGCGCGAGCCACCCGAGAGTGCTCGGCCCCACCTCCGCATCCGGTTGGAGGGTCAGGGCCCATCCCATGCCGATGGTGACGAACAGCGGTCCCAGGACCAGGGGCAGTGCTCGCTTCATGGGCGCGGCGGGCGGGTCGCGACGAGGTAGCCCTCGATCGTGACGTGCCGCTTGAAGAAGTTCCAGAACCCGCCCACGTCCGGCAGCGAGCTCGGGTCGGTCACGATCACAGGGTCGACGCACGCGAGCTCGCGCCCGCGGAAGGTGAGCGTGAAGGTGCCGGCGTGCCGCAGATTGCGCACCCAGTCCCGCTCGAGGCCGTACATCAGCGGGATCACGATCGAGTCCCGACGGACGGCGACGAGAACCGGAGACGCATAGGCCTTCCCGCTGCGCCGGCCGACGTGGTGCACGATCCCGAGCCACGGTGCGACGCGCGCGAGCGGCATCATCACCCGGTTGGTGAAGACCCGATTGATCCGGGCCAGACGCTCGGGGAATCGGATGGTCCTGGGCCTGGTCACGGTCTTCACCGTAGCCCTGCGGAGCGCGCGTTCTCAGGATTACTCTGGCGGCGCGAGCAGGTACGCCGTCCAATGTCGGTGGCTTTCGGGGCCCGTTGTCTCGCGACATGGCCGAGATAGGTGCGGGATGTGTGACGACGCGAGCTGGCTCGTCGGCGACGGTCCGATCGAGCAGCTGATCCGCGCCACGGACTGGTCACAGACTCCCCTGGGCACCATGGCCACGTGGCCCGAGAGCCTGCGCACCACCGTGTCGCTGACGCTGGCGTCCTCCTTCCCGATCAACCTGATCTGGGGCGACGGTGCGGTCCAGATCTGGAACGAGGCCTACTCCTTCCTCGCCGGTGACAAGCATCCCGCCGAGTTCGGCAGCGACTTCCGGGAGTGCTGGAAGCTGGCGTGGCCGGTCATCGGCACAGCGTTCGACGAGGCCCGGGCGGGGCGGGCGGCATTCCTGGAGAACCAGCCGATGCACCTCGATCGCAACGGCTTCCTCGAGCAGGGCTGGTTCACCCTGTCACTCAGCCCCATCCGCGACGAGCACGGCGAGGTCGCGGGCCTGTTCCACCCCGTCACCGAGAGCACCGCCCGGATCCTGTCCGAGCGGCGCACCCGGACGCTGCGCGACCTCTCCGACACGATCGGCGGAGCCAGCTCCACGATCGAGGCCCTCGACGGCATCGGCGCCGTCCTGGCGCGCTCGCTCGCCGACGTACCGTTCAGCCGTCTCTACCGCCGCGACGACACCGGGCGTACGGCGACGCTGCGGGGCCAGACCAACGACCACCGCGCCCACACGGAACCGCCGGCGGAGATCGACCTGGCCGGCGAGTCCCCGATCGCGACCGCGATCCGCGACCTGACCCCGATCCGGCTCGACGAGCCCGGCGCCCGGTCGACGCTGATCCTGCCGATCGTGGCACCTGGCGCCACCCGGTCCGACGCGGCGATCGTGCTGGGGATCAACGAGCACCTCGTCTTCGACGAGAACTACCAGAGCTTCCTGGAGCTGATCGCCCAGACGGTCACGACCGCGATGACCAGTGCCGGCGTGCGGGAGCGGGAGCGCGAGCGCCTGGCCGCGCTGGCGGAGCTGGACCGGGTCAAGAGCGCCTTCTTCGCCGACGTGTCCCACGAGTTCCGCACCCCGCTCACCCTGATGCTCGGGCCGCTCGAGGCCGAGCTCGCCGCGAGCGAGGGCTCACCGGAGCACCGCGAGCGGATCGAAATGGCGCACCGCAACAGCCTGCGCCTGCTGCGGCTGGTCAACTCGCTGCTCGACTTCTCCCGCGCCGACCAGGCCACGACCGAGGCGGCCTTCGTGCCGACCGACCTCACCGCCTTCACCACGGACTTGGCCGAGCTCTTCCGCTACGCCGTCGAGAGCGCGGGCGTGACCTTCACCGTCGACTGCGAGCCGATCACCCACGCCGTCGCCGTCGACCGCGACATGTGGGAGCGGATCGTGCTCAACCTGCTCTCCAACGCGTTCAAGCACACCTTCACCGGCGAGATCACGGTCGCGCTGCGGGAGGACGGCGACGCGGTCGTGCTGTCGGTGACCGACACCGGCGTCGGGATCCCCGAGGCCGACCTGGCGACCCTGTTCGAGCGGTTCCACCGGGTCAAGGGCGCCCGGTCGCGGTCGATCGAGGGCACCGGGATCGGGCTGGCCGTGGTCGACCAGCTCGCCCGACGCCACGGCGGCGACGTCGCCGTGGTCAGCGAGGAGGGCCGCGGCTCGACGTTCAGGGTCACGATCCCCGCAGCGAACGGTCTCACCGCAGCCGAGCCCGCGACCCCGAGCGGGGCTGCCGCCGCCGAGGCCGAGGAGGCCGCGCGCTGGCTGCCCGAGGCTCCCAGCACTGACCGCACACCGGACCTCCCGAGCGGAGTCGAGCGGCCCCGGATCCTGCTGGTCGACGACAACGCCGACATGCGCCGGTACGTCGCCCAGCTCCTCGAGCCGCACTACGCAGTGCTCACGGCGGTCGACGGCGTCGATGCCCTGGCCACCGCGCACGCCGAGGTCCCCGACCTGGTGATCAGCGACGTGATGATGCCCCGGCTGGACGGGTTCGGGCTGCTGCAGGCGCTGCACGGCGACGAGCGGACCAGCACCATCCCCGTGATCATGCTGTCGGCGCGTGCGGGCGAGCAGGCTGCGGTCGAGGGCATCCGGGCCGGGGTCGACGACTACCTGGCCAAGCCGTTCGCCGCGCAGGAGCTGCTCATCCGGGTGGCCCGCAGCCTCGAGCTCGCCCGGGTGCGCCGGGAGAACGAGCAGCGGCTCGCGGCCGCGAACGCTCAGCTCTCCGACGCCCTGGAGCAGGTCACCCTGCTGGCCCACACCGACCCGGGCACCGGGCTGCCGAACCGCCGCAGCTGGGACGAGGAGCTGCGCACCCAGCTGGACCTCGCGAAGCAGCGCAGTCGTCCGGTCTGCGTCGCCCTGCTCGACCTCGACAACCTCAAGGAGTTCAACGACCAGCGCGGACACCAGGCGGGCGACGAGCTCCTCGCCGTCACGAGCGCGGCCTGGCGGTCGGCTCTGCGGTCGTCCGACCTGATCGCACGGATCGGCGGCGACGAGTTCGCGATCCTGATGCCGGGCCAGACGCTTGAGCGGGCGAAGGCCGCCATCGACCGGATCTGCCGCGCCACCCCGCTGGGCCAGTCGGCCTCCGCCGGCGTCGCCCTCTGGGACGGCCAGGAGTCGGCCGACGAGCTGACCGCACGGGCCGACGCGGCGCTCTACGCCGCCAAGAACGCCGGCCGCGGCCAGGCCATCGAGGTCTGAGCTCCGCCCCTCAGTCGCGGGTCACGAGCACTGCGCCGGGTTGAAACCGGCCTTGTAGGTCGGCGCCCCGTCGACGTACGTCGTGCCGGGCCAGGTGGTGCTGGACTGGGTCAGGTCGACCATCGGGACGGCCGAGAGCTCGGCGGGCGGTGCGTCCTTGCCGATCACCGGCATCGTCTGGCCGAACGAGCGGTAGCCGCCGCTCGGTGCGTTGGCGGTGACCTGCTGGTTGGCCAGGCTCGTGAACTGGACGCCGTGCTGCTTGAAGTAGGGGCGCCAGTCGTAGCCGGTGATCCGGCTCAGCTCGATCAGCATGAAGTCGTTGCCCGGCATGTCGTCGACCTGCCGACCGGCGCCGTAGACGGCGTCGTTGGTCCAGCCGAACAGGCTCATCCCGTGCCGGGCCCGGGCCCCGGTGGTCCAGGTGGCCGCCGAGTCGGTGTCGCGGGACCAGGCACGGGCCGCCTCGTAGAGCAGGGTGTGGATGTTCCAGCCGTCGGTGAGCACGGTGCCTCCGGCCATCGTCTTGCCGTCGACCATGAGGGGCAGGTCGTCGTAGAACGAGAGCCGCATGTTGGTGTCGGTGGCGTTCCAGATGGTGTCCGAGATCGCCACGTCGGCCGGGGTGGAGAGCGGGAAGGTGGCCTGGGTCGCGCAGTTCTGGTCGTACACGACACGGGCGCCGGCCTTGGTCAGCAGGCCGTTGACGGACTGGTTGACCGAGAAGAGGTTCTCCCCCGCGTAGTTGATCCCGAGCTGTTTCGTGTCGGGGCCGCTGCCGGTGCGGGCCGGCAGCAGGACCCGGAAGTACTGCCACAAGGTGTGGGACGGGAACAGGTTGTTCGAGACCTCGCCCGACCGGCCGACGTAGTTGGTCCACAGGTCGCGGTTGGCCAGCGCGTGGCCCTGGTCGGTGTCGACCCAGCTGACGTTGAGCTGGCCGCGTTGCAGGTTGTGCCCGAGCTCGTGGCTCTCCCCCCATCCCATCGGCGTCGGGGTCCAGTCGGCGTCGAACGGGTTGCCCGAGCAGCCGTTGCCGCAGGTGGCGTGCAGGTCGTAGTTGACGTGCTGGATCTCGGTGCGGCTGTTGATGCTCGCGTCGGTGCAGGGCAGGCCGAGCGTCGTGCAGATGCTCTGCACCTCCGCCGGCAGCGTCTCGGTCAGCGGCTTCGTCCCGATCTGCAGCCCGGCCTGGCGGTAGACGGAGAAGACGAAGGCATCGCGGAAGTCGAGCAGGAACTGCTTGATCCCGCCGAAGGCCTGGTTGTAGACGACCGACCGGCCACCCGAGCCGACGGGCTTCGTCATCGCAGCCTTGATGTACGAGACCGGCAGGTGGGCCTGGAAGCCGTTGCCGACGAGGTCGGCGTAGTAGGCGCCCTCGGCCAGGTCGTCGACGAACCGGTCGATCTGGGTGTCGTCGGTCATGTCGAGGATCGCCGGATGGGTGGCGACGTGGTCGAAGGTCAGCCGCACGTCCTGGCCGGCCAGCGCGGAGGTGCCGGCCAGGTTCACGTAGAGCGGGCCGCCGTACGGGGAACTGATCGTGACGGCCTTGCCGGGTGTGACCTTGACCCAGTCGGTGGCGAGGTACTGCGGGCGGTCGTAGTGCGAGACCGCGCCCGACATCGAGCGACTCTTGGTGGTCGGCGAGCGCTGGAAGAACGTCCGGACGAGCACCTCGAGGCCGGGGTCGCCGGTGAGCCGGACGGACACCGGCTGGCCCGGGACGGCCGACAGGCCGGTGGCCTGCCACTCGCTGCGGCCGGTCGCTTTGAGAGTGAGGTCGTGGGTGCCGACGTGCGGGAAGACCGGGGTCGGGCAGGTGTGCGCGAGCACGTCGGCGCGGCCGCAGTAGACGGTGCCGAGGTCGGCCGCCCGCTGGTTGCGGTCCCACGCGGTCGGGGTGACGAAGTCGGCCAGGAGGGCGCGGGTCAACGCCGTGCCGTCCTTCTGGGTGTCGACCGGGTAGGTCAGCGCGACGGCGTCGTCGTCGGCCGGCGCCAGGCCCGGGGTGTTCTGGGCGGTGCCGGTGCGAGCCTTGTCGGCGAGCATCACCACGAGCCGGAACAGGTCCAGGTCGGGGGTGCGTCGTCCGTCGAAGACGGTGGCATCGCGGCGGTCATAGCTGCTGATCAGGCTCCGGAGGGTGCCGAGCGCGGCGACGTACGGCTCGATGCCCAGCGCGGGTCCGCTGGTGGCCTTGCAGCCCGCCCAGTCGCCGCCGCTGCTCTCGCAGCCGGCGTAGTCGGCGGGCACCAGCGGGTGGGCGCCCTGGCGGTCGACGATCCTCGTGATCATCCGGCCGAGGGAGTCCAGTCCGCCGGGCAGCTGCTGGGCCTGCGTCGCGCCCTGGAGCCCGGTGTTGTCGAAGTAGGCCGAGTAGTAGTCGACGCTCATCCCGAAGGCGGCCGCGATCGCTCCCGGCGTCTTGTTGTTCCAGCCGTGGGCGAAGAAGAGCACCGGGGTGCCGGCCGCGTGAGCCGCGGCCACCTGCGCCCCGACCGTCGGTGCGTTGGCCTCCGAGCCGTCGCCGCCGACGATGAGGAGGTCGGCGCCGTTCAGACAGGTCGTCGTGGTGGGCAGCTCGCAGCTGTTGGCGGCGTTGACGGCGGCGTGCGGCATCCGGCTGGTCAGCCAGGTCGCGGTGTGGGCGTCGAAGGAGCCCCCGACGTTGCTCAGCACGATGTGGGCGGTGGAGTCCGCGAGCGGGGTGCCGCCGAGCAGCCAGGACACGGTGGCGGCGCCGAGCTCGTTCATCCCCGGGTCGGCCTGCGGCCGCCAGCTGCCGCCGTCGGGCTGGTCGACGAAGGGGTCGGTGGCGAAGTACGCCAGCCGGGTGGTCGAGACCGCCGTGGAGCCGACCAGGCCGAGGATCTGCTGGTGGCTCGCGGTCGGGTCGGGGTCGGCGTAGTCACGGTTGCTGATCAGCAACGGCTGCTGATAGCCGAGCGCGTACGACGTCACCGTCTGCCCCAGGGAGCGGGTGTTCCACGTCATCGGGGTGGTGGGCGGCAGCAGCTGGGCCGCGAGAGGGCTGCGACGAGCGAGAAGCGCCTCGGCCCGGGCGACGAGCTCCTGGCGGGAGACGATGTTGGGGTTGCCCGTGGTGAGCGCCTGCTCCATCCGGTCGACGCGGGCCGGCGGCGTGGGCGCGACCACCGTGATCCGTGCCGTGCCGCGCTTGCCCTTGAACGTGGCGCCGACGGTCGTCGTCCCTGGTCGGCGGCCCGTGAAGCGGGCGCCGGTGCGGGAGACGATGCCGGCGCGATCGGGGCGCCATTTCACCCAGCGGGTGACGTCCTGCCTGAACGTCCGGAAGACCGCCGTGGCGACCACGGCGCGGCTCTGGCCCTGGGCGACCTTGCTCGTGGCGGGTGTGAGCACGACCTTGATCGGGGCGCCGGAGCGCACCACCAGCCGGGTCCGAGCGACCTGGGTGCCGTACGCCGCCGTGATCGTCGCCTTGCCGGCTCGGCGCGCCTTCACGTAGCCGGCGGCGTTCACCTTCGCCACCCGCGGGTTCGAGCTGCGCCAGCGCACGCCCGCGTTGAGCCGTTCCACCGAGCCGTCGGAGAAGCGTGCGGTCGGCTTCAGCTGGACCCCGGTGCGCGTCGCCAGGACGGCGCGACGCGGTGCCAGCGTGACCCCTGTCAGAGCGGCGTCGACCGCAGGGGACGCGGTCGGTGCCGTCTGGGTGGGTGCTGCCACCGCGGCAGGATGCGGGACCAGACTCAGGCCGGTGATGATGACACCGGCGACCAGCAGGGCGGAGATGGAGCGGCGGATCCGCATCGTCCTCTTTTCACGAATCTGGGAGCACGAGGAGGCGCCTGCTTCACGATCGGCCACAGCCGTGCGCGAAACCCATGACAGGCGCTCCTCGGGTGGACTCGTCCACCAGCGGGATCAGTATGGTGCGGACGATTTCGGCCGAGCAACCACCGAACGGTCAATCCCCCGTGGCCCTCTTGACCTTGGCGAACACCACCGTGTGCACCGCCCGTTGATGCCCGGGCGCGGTCACGATGGGTCGGACCTTGGCAATCAATCGCGACCCTTCCGTTTGGCGCCGTTGGCGGCAATTCCCAATTTGAACGATGGCGCACCGTGATCGCGTGTGCCGCAATTGACCTGTCGCTCATGGGGGCCACCAGCGATGACCATCCCCCACGAAGGACGACAGATGAGACGTCAACGAGCAGCCATTCTCGGGAGCGCGGTCGCGCTCGCGCTCGGATTCCTCCCCACACCGGCGGCCACCGCCGGAGGTGGCGGCAGCGGCGGTGACTGGACGATGTCGGGTTACGACACATCGAACACCCGCTACAACACGTCCGAGGACGAGCTCGGCGTACGCAACGTCGGCCGCCTCAAGGTGAAGTGGAAGCTGCCCACCGAGGGAGACATCTCCGCAACCCCTGCCGTCGTCGGCGGGATCGTCTACGTCCCGGACTTCGCAGGGAACCTGTACGCGGTGAACGGCCGCACCGGCGCGGTCGTGTGGCAGGCCGACATCGCCGCCTTCACCGGTATCCCGGGTGACCACGCCCGGGCCACCCCCGCCATCTCCGGCAACACCATCGTCATCGGGGACCAGGCAGGAAAGGTCTACAACCCCGACGGATACCTGCTCGGCATCGACCGACGCACCGGCGCCCTGAAGTGGAAGACGAAGCTGGCGGGCGGCTACCCGATCATCACCCAGTCGGCCACGATCAAGGACGGGGTCGCCTATGTCGGGGCCGCCTCCAACGAGGAGGCCCTGGTCCGCTTCGGGTTCCCGTTGACCTTCCGTGGCTTCATGCTGGCAGTCGATGTGGCGACCGGGGCCGTGCGCTGGAAGACGTCGATGGTCCCCGAGGGCTACACCGGCGGGGCGATCTGGGGCAGCTCCCCCGTGGTCGACACCAAGCGCCGGAAGGTCTACATCGCCACCGGCAACAACTACTCGATCCCCGACTCAGCCACCGCCTGCATCGCGACTGCTCCCACCGATGCTGCGCGTGCGGCCTGCATGCCGGCGGGCAACCTGTTCGACAGCATCGTGGCGTTGGACCAGCGCACCGGCGCGGTGGCCTGGGCCTTCAAGGCACTACCCGTCGACGCCTGGAACGTCGCCTGCGGGATCTCGTTCGTCCCCGGTCTCGACTTCCCCGTGGAGGGCTGCCCCGATGATCCCGGGCCGGACTTCGACTTCGGCCAGGGGCCCGCGCTCTACACCGCCGCCACAGGCCACGGGAAGAAGACGGACTTCGTCGGAGCGGGCCAGAAGAGCGGCAAGTACTGGGCACTCAACCCCGACACCGGCGCGCTGAAGTGGAGCACGCAGGCAGGAACGGGCGGCCTCGCCGGCGGTCTGCAGTGGGGCTCGGCGGTCGACGGGGAACGGGTCTACACCGCCAACTCCAACAGCGAGTTCAAGCCGTGGGTGCTCGCGGACGGCAGCTCCGCCGGCAACCGCGGCGGGTGGAGCGCACTCGACGCTGCGACCGGGGCAATCAGGTGGCAAACGCCGAACCCGGCGTACGAGCGCGCGATGGGCCCGGTCTCGACGGCCAACGGTGTGCTCTACGGCTGCTCGATGGATCCCGAGGGCCACATGTACGCCTTGAAAGCCTCCACCGGAGCGATCCTGTGGGACTTCCCGTCCGGCGCATCCTGCCTCGGCGGGGCCGCGATCTCCGACGGGACTCTCTATTGGGGCACGGGTTACGACGCCTTCTCCTCAGCACCTGATGACGACCAGGCGCTGTACGCGTTCGCCGTGAAGCGGTAGATCAGAGGCTGCGTTGCGCCGGGCCTGACGGGGTCCGGCGCACGTGGTCGTGCCGCTACTTCATCCTGCCTTTGCCGTGGCGCTTGGCCTTGCCGGGCTTCTTGGCGTGCTTGGCAGCGTGGCTCGCCTTCGGCGGGGTGGCCTTGGCGACGACCCGCGGCGACACCGACGCCGAAGTCGATCGCGGTGTCGCACTGGCCGACGGACTGGCCAGGGGGGCGATCGTCGTTGCCGCACCTGGATCGACCGGCGGCGTGGGGTCTGAGCCGCCCTGCATCCAGGCCGTCCCGCCTGCGAGAGCGATCATCGCGACCATCGCGGCCGCCACGATCGGGACCTTCCGGGACCACCGAGGGCGTGAGACGACGGCGGCCATCCGCGCCGTGCTCGCTCCCGTCGGGAGCACAGCCGACCTCGTCCGGGTTCCTTCACCGCTCAGCACCGCCAACCTGGCGGCCACCTGAGCGGCGTCGGGACGATCGACGGGCTGACTGGCCGTCATCTCGTCCAGAAGCCGGACCCACCCCGAACCCAATGAGATCGGAATGAGTGGACCGCGGTGCAGCCGCGCCAGCGCCGACTCGGTTGCCGGACCGGGGTAGGCCCGAACACCGGTCGATGCCTCCAGCAGCACCAGCCCCAGCGCGTAGACATCGGTGGCTCCCGTCACGGACAACCCCATGGCCTGTTCGGGCGCCAGGTACGCGGCAGTCCCGATGGTCTGGCCGGTGCCGGTGAGGTCGGAGATCTCGCCGGTCATGCGTGCCACCCCGAAATCCGCGAGCTTCACGTCTCCGGCGGTGGTCAGGAGGATGTTCGCAGGCTTGACGTCGCGATGCACGATGCCGTTGGCGTGCACGTGAGCGAGCGCTGACGCGAGCGCCGCACCGATGCGTGCCGACTCAGCAGGATCGAGCGGACCTGCAGCGATGCGTTGCGCCAACGACGGCCCTTGGACCAGCTCCATCACCAGCCACGGGCGCTCCGCGTTTCCACGGCAGTCGATCCCGGCGTCGAGCAGGGTCACCAGATGCGGGTGGTCGAGGCTCGCGAGGACCCTCGCCTCGGCGGCGAACCGCTCCCGGTCGACATCACCGGCGAGCGTGGGGCGCAACACCTTGATCGCGACGTCGCGTCGGAGCGCGAGGTCGCACCCGCGATAAACCGCCGCCATCCCACCCTGAGCGAGCAGCTCCCGCACCTCGTACCGCCCGTCCAGGACTGTGCGAGCAGGCTCAGACATGGGAGGACTCCGTACGATCTCGGGGCGCCGCTGACACGTGAGTCGAGGGCAGCGGGACCCCTCGCTCAGGCTATGTACCCCGATGAGCACCACCTCAAACGTGAGCCGGCGCCGCGTCAGTCCCCACGCAGCATCGCGGTCGACAGCATCCCGAGGGCGGCGCCGAGCGCGATCACCTCGGGGGCCGGCGAGCCGAGCTGGACGTCGATCGCGTGGTCGGGCGACGCCGCACCGAGCGCGGCACGGACGGCGTCGAGGTAGGCCTGCGGCTCCCGGCGGATGTGGCTGCCGTAGAGGATCACGCTGTCCACGTCGAGGAGCCGGACGAGATCGAGGAGGCCTTCGCCGACCAGCTCCCCACGCTCGGCCACGGTCACCGCCTTCCGGTGCAGCTCCTCAAGGCAGCCGCGCCGCCCGCAGGCGCACACCGGTCCGCGGCGATCCAGGGTGATGTGCCCGAACTCGCCAGCCCCCGAGTGCGGGCCGCGGTAGACCCGGTCGTCGTAGACCAGGCCGGCACCGATGCCCGTGTCGACCAGCACCACGGCCGTCGCCCCGCCGGGCGCCGCGGGCCAGCAGTGCGCGAGCGCGCCCGCGTTGGTGTCCTTCTCGAGTGTGACCGGCAGGCCGGTCTCGGTCTCGAGCAGCTCGCCCAGCGGTACGTCGACCCAGTGACTGAGGCCGGTCGCTCGCAGCACCCGGCGGGTGCGGTGATCGAGCGGCCCGACGGCACCGACCCCGATCCCGAGCGCCCGCCCGGGCGGCTGGTTGGCGAGCAACGACGCCACCGCTCCCCCGAGCCGGCGCACCGCGGTGGCCGGGGTGAAGTTGCGCGGCAGCCGACCCTCGTAGCTCTGCTCGAGGCGCCCGTCGAGCCCGATCCGGACCGCGGTGAAGCCCTCGCGGCCGAGCTGGATCCCGATCACACAACCCGCCTCGCTACGCAGCTTGAGCAGGGTGCGCGGCTTGCCGACACCAGGACCGGGCCGGGTCGACCGCTCGACCATCCCCGCCTCCACCAGTTCGGCGGTGATCTTGGAGATCGCCTGCTGGCTGAGCCCGATCGAGCCGGCCAGATCGAGCAGGTCGGAGCCCCCGGACCGGAGCAGGATGTCCAGGACGAGGCCGCGGTTGTGACGCCGCACCGCCTCCAAGTTCATCCCGCCGCCTGCGTTCACATCACTATCCTAAGTTTCACAACAGCATGGTGTAATAGATCCTATGAGCACTCCTTTGCGTGTCGGCATCGTGGGCTACGGGATCGCGGGGCGGGTCTTCCACGCCCCGCTCGTCGCGGCGACCGATGGACTCACTCCTGCCGTGATCGTGACGTCGTCCCCGGAGCGCGTGGCCCAGGCACACGCGGAGTATCCGGACGCGACGATCGTGCCGACGATGGACGACCTGTTGGCCCACGAGCTCGACCTGGTCGTGGTCGCCTCCCCCAATGCCACCCACGTCCCGCTGACCCTGCAGGCGATCGAGGCCGGGCTGCCGGTCGTCGTCGACAAGCCGATGGCTCCGACCGCTGCCGAGGCCCAGCGGCTGGTCGACGCAGCCGCGGCCCGTGGGGTCGGGCTCACCGTGTTCCAGAACCGTCGCTGGGACTCCGACTTCCTCACCGTCCGGCGCGTGCTGGAGTCGGGTCGACTGGGCAACGTCGTCCGGTTCGAGTCGCGCTACGACCGCTGGCGCCCCGAGCCCAAGGAGGGCTGGCGCGAGCTGGCCGATCCCGCGCAGGCCGGCGGACTGCTCTACGACCTCGGCGCTCACATCATCGACCAGGCGATCCAGCTCTTCGGGCCGGTGCGTGAGGTCTACGCCGAGGTCGACGTCCGGCGTGCGGGTGCCGCGGTCGACGACGACGTCTTCGTCGCGCTGCACCACACCAACAGCGTGCGCTCGCACCTGTGGACCACCGTGCTGGCCGCGACGCTCAACCCGCGCTTCCGGGTGCTGGGCGATGCAGCGACGTTCACGAAGTTCGGCCTCGACGTGCAGGAGCCGCAGGTCAAGGACGGCCTGCGTCCGGGCGACGAGGGCTGGGGCGTGGAGCCGGCCGCGGATGCCGGCGTGCTCGGCGACGGCGTCGACCTGGAGGTGGTGCCGACCGAGGTCGGTCGCTACCAGGACTTCTACGCCGAGGTGCGTGACGCGCTCCTGACCGACGGGGCGTTCCCCGTCGACCCGCGCGACGCCGTGGCTGCGCTGCGGGTGATCGAGGCGGCCCAGACGTCGGCCGCCGAGAAGCGCGTCGTGACGCTGGGATCCGACCGATGAGCGACTCCACCGCTGCCACCGCCGCTGCCCTGATCCCCGCGCTGGAGGCCGAGCTCGCAGGGTTCGAGCTCGACGCGTTCGAGGCCGCCGACGCGTGGCGCCTCGGGGTGCTGCTCTCGGACCTGGCCGCCGAACGCGACCACGCCGTCACGATCGACGTGCGCCGTCCGAACCAGGTCCTCTTCCACCACGCCCGCCCCGGCACCACCGCGGACAACGACCGCTGGGTGGAGCGCAAGTCCAACACCGCGTTCCACTACGAGGAGCCGTCCTGGCTCGTGCGGCAGCGCTTCCTCGCCCGCGGCGCCGTCTTCGAGGAGGCGTCCGGCCTCGACCCGCAGGAGTACGCCGGCCACGGCGGTGCCTACCCGATCCGGGTGCGCGGTGCCGGCGTCGTCGCCGTGGTCACGGTCTCCGGGCTGCCCCAGCAGGTCGACCACGAGCTCGTCGTCACCGCGCTGACGGCGTTCACCGCCAACGGCTGACCGCAGCCCTCAGGCGTCGTACTGCTCCGGCTCGTTCGCCGACGCGACGCGGTTCTCGGCGTCCATCATCCATGCGAGCTGCTCCACCCGCGCGGTGATGGCGTGCAGCAGGTCCGTCGAGGTCGGGTCCTCGGCGTCGACGTCGTCATGGATCGACCTGATCGTGCTGGAGACGACGTACAGCGCGGTGACCACGAGGTCGATCCCGACCGCGGTGTCGACCTCGCCGGCGGGGAACGGTGCGAGGTTCGTGGACTGGGTGACGACCGACGATCGTCCGTCCGGGGTGACCATGATCGCGCGCATCCGCTCGGCGACCTCGTCGGCGAAGCCACGGGCGGCGTCGACGACCTCGTCGAGCTGGAGGTGCAGGTCGCGGAAGTTGTGCCCCACCACGTTCCAGTGCGCCTGCTTCCCCTGGAGGTGCAGCTCGATCAGGTCGACCAGCACCGCCTGGAGTCCGTCGGCCACCGTCGGCGACGCCTGGTAGCTCGGACGGGAGGCGTGGCGGGCCCGGGACGAACCGGGCTGGGTCTCGTCGGTCGGGTGGGTGTGCGCGTCGGGCATCAAGGTCATGAGATCTCCTTCGATCGGTCCCCCGGCAGGTACCCGGCCCGGACGCGACCGAAACAGGCTCACGCCTCGGGCTGGGCCAGCCGGAGCACGGCGCGGTCGAGGCTGCCCTCGGTTTCCAGGGCGGCCCGTTGCCGACTCGCCCCGGTGCCCGAGGAGAAGATCCGCTCGATCCCCCGGTCCACCCGGGCGACGTCCCCGGCTTCGGACAGGGCCTTGGCGACGTGGTCCAGCAGGCCCTCGATCACGCGTCGGGCGGGCTGAGGCCGCCGGGTGGCCGGATCGATCAGGTCACCGGTGACGCCGTACCGACCGGCCTGCCAGGTGGCCAGGCGCAGCACGCCGATGGAGACGTCGTCGGCCTCCTCGCCGTCGTGCCACGCGGCTGCAGCGGTGGTGACCAGGCCCCGCACCAGCGCGGCGACGACGAGCGAGTCCTCCGGGTCGAGGCAGACGTCGGCGACCCGCACCTCGACGGTCGGGAACCGCTGGGACGGCCGGACGTCGAAGTACGCCATCCCCTCGTCGAGGACCACTCCGGTGTCGATCAGCTCCTGGAGACGGGCGGCATAGACCTGCGCGGTGCCGAACAGGTCCGGGGGTCCGTGCATGGGCCAGCGCGCCATCACCTGCGACCGGAAGCTCTGGTAGCGCGAGTCCCGGCCGTGCCAGAACGGGGAGTTCGAGCTGAGCGCGAGCAGTGACGGCAGCCAGGCGCGGATCCGGTCCTGCACCGCGATCGCCTCGTCGCCGGAGTCGATGCCGACGTGCACGTGGAAGCCGCAGGTGAGCTGCTCGGTGGCCGTCATCCCGAACCGCTCCGTGATCCCGGCGTAGCGCGCGACCGCGGCGGTCCGCTCGCGCCGGACGGAGAGCGGCGTGGTGCCGCTGGCGAGGACGAGAGCTCCGGTCTCGGCCGCTGCCTCCCGCGCCCGAGTCCGCCACCCCCGGAGGTCGGCCTCCAGCTCGGCGAGATCGGTCTCGGGTGGCGAGTTCGTCTCGAGCTGGTGCTCCTGCATCTCCGCGACGATCGACCCGTCGGCCTCCGCGTCGAGGCCCTCGGAATCGGCCGCCCGCTCGGCAAGTCGGAGCACTTGGCTCGCCGAAGCGCGCGGCTCCCCCGTCTTCTCATCGACGAGGAGCAGCTCCTCCTCCACCCCGACCGTCCTGATCACGCCGTCCCCGTACCCGCGGCCGGGCACCGGCATGCGGGGCGCGACCGGACCGTCAGTTGATGATCTCGCCGCGCTCGTCTGCCCGGAGGGCGGCGAGACGCTCGCGCCACATCGCCAGGGCTTCGGGCGTCTGCCGGGTCCAGTCCTCGACCTCGCCGATGACCCGCAGCGGGTCCCGGGTCCGGTAGGAGCGGGTGGGATTGCCCGGGAACTTCTTGTCGGTCACGTTCGGGTCGTTCTCGAAGGGGCCGGTCGGCTCGACGGCGTAGACCCGCGGCGGCGCGTCACCCGGTGCGAGCTCCGCGGCCAGGCCCGCGCCGTCGGCCAGGGCGGTGAAGTAGACGTGGTTCATCACCACCTCCGGCCGGTAGTTCGACCGGAACCCCGCGGTCAGGAAGTCGCCCACGCGCAGATCGGCCTTGGTGCCGTGGAAGAACGGGCCCTCGTCGAGAACACTCATCGGCTGAGCGGCGCCTCGGCTGCGATCCCGGCCAGCTTCTCGGGGTTGCGGACCGCGTAGATCCGGCTGATCCGACCGTCCTCGACGGTGAAGGTGATCGCGGTGTCGTAGCCGTCCTCGAGCCCGACGATCCGCGCGCCCGGCGCCGCGTTGTAGGAGACGGACAGGATGTCGGCACCGGCCCCGAACTTCGGGAACGTGCGCAGCAGGTTCGCCACCTTCTTCGCCCCCAGCACCGGGATCTTGATCGCGTTGGCGACCCCGCCACCGTCGGCGATCATCACCACGTCGGGGGCGAGCACGTCCAGCAGCGCCTGGAGATCCCCGCCGGCCACGGCGGCGAGGAACCGCTCCACGACCGCGGCCTGCTCGCTCGCGTCCACGTCGACCCGCGGCCGCCGAGCGGCGACGTGCTTCCGGGCGCGCGTCCCGATCTGGCGTACGGCGGCAGCCGACTTGTCCACCGCCTCGGCGATCTCGTCGTAGGGCAGGTCGAAGACCTCACGCAGCACGAAGACGGCCCGCTCGGTCGGCGTGAGCGTCTCCAGCACGGTCAGCATCGCGAACGAGACCGAGTCCGCGAGCTCGACGTCGTCGGCGACGTCGGGGGCGGTCAGGAGCGGCTCGGGCAGCCACTCGCCGACGTACTCCTCACGGCGGCGGGCGTTGGCACGCAACCGGTCGAGCGCCTTGCGGGTGACCATCCGGACCAGGAACGCCCGGTCGTCGCGCACCTCGGCGCGGGCCTCGGGCCCGATCGCGTCCCAGCGCAGCCAGGTCTCCTGGACCACGTCCTCGGCGTCGGAGGCCGAGGAGAGCATCTCGTAGGCGACGGTGAAGAGCAGTCCGCGGTGCGCGACGAACGGATCGACAGCTGACTCGGAGGTCACGGTCACGACCCTACGACGCTGTCGTTCGGTCGGTCGGCCAGCGGCTTGAGCCCGCAGGCGTCGGCGAAGCCGTCCGACTCGATCCCGAGCGCGACGTTGGGCCGGGTGGTGAAGTTGGCGAACGCGATCACCGCGGTCAGCTCGATGAGTGCGGCGTCGCCGAGCTGGGTGCGCAGCGAGGCGACCATCTCGTCGGTGACGGTCGGCGCGGTCTCGGTCATCGCCTCGGCGTAGGCCAGCACGTCCCGCTCGAGCGCGGAGAACACGTCGGAGGTGCGCCAGCGCGGGATCTCGCGTGCCTTCTCCATGTCGAGCTTCTTGTTGTTGGCCTCGAAGTAGTTGAAGTCCAGGCACCAGGTGCAGCCGACCTGGGAGGCGACGGCCATGTGGGCGAAGGACTTGAGCTGCTCGTCGCAGGCGTCCCACTTCTTCAGCTTGCCGCCCAGCCCGGCCATGGACATCAGGACCTTCTGGTTGTGCCAGTAGACGCCGATCGAGGTCGGCACCCGTCCGCCGAGGGACTTCTTGGCGAACCGCTTGATCAGTGCTCCCTTGAAGCCGGTGATCTCGGCGGCGGGGATGCGGGTGGTGCTGGTCATGTCGTGCTCCTCTGTGAGTCGGTACGACATGAAGACGCCGGCCGCGGGCGATGTGTGACAGATCAGCCCGACTCCGGGGTCGGGCGTTCGAACACTTGGAGCACCCCGGCCACAGCGAAGCACACGGCACCGGCGAACGTGCCCCAGTCGACCAGCCCGAGGTTGACCACGGTCGACGTCGCCGGGCGGGTGTACGCCGCCACTCCGGCGAGGAAGAACAGCACCGATCCGAGCTGGTTGATCGCGACGATCCACCAGCCGAGGTCGTCGAACCGCAGCCGAGGGCGGCCGTGGCAGACCTCGACCAGCGCCAGGTGGCCCGAGATCAGGAAGCACACGCAGCCGGCCATGTCGGGGAGCCAGATCCACCCGTTGGTCTGGCGTGCGGTGAGGTCCGAGGCGAACGCCGCGACCAGGCTGACGCCGAACAGCAGGGTGCCGGCGAACAGCACGGCTGCGCTGAGCCAGCCGATCTGGTGCGGCTGCCAGGCCCACCATCGCCACCGGGTCGAGCTCAAGGAGGCATGCTCGTCGATCTCGGTCGGTGCGTTCGAGGCTTGGAGGACCGAGGCGTACCCGCCGAGGCTGAACCACACTCCCCCGACGAGGTAGACCAGATCGATCGCGTGGACGCTGCCGACCTCCCGGTCGGCCAGGACGGCACCGAGCGCGAACAGGGATCCACCCAGGATGAACGAGGTCGCCGCCACCCCGTTGACCCGGCCGAGCCGCCGTGCCGTTGCCGGTTCCGCCGCGACGAGGCCGGTCAGGTTCCCGTCGCTGTCACGGCGCTCGACCCGACCCCGCCGCCGTGCCGTCCGGGAGGCCCACCGCACGCTCGAGCCGTCGGCGAGGTGCCACGTCATCCTGGTGGCGAACCACCCCGACCGTTCGACGTGCCCCAGCACCCACCGTGCCGGGTGGGTGATCGTCAGATCGCCGGTCAATGCCGGGTTCGCAACGGCGACGTGCGCTTCTTGGCGTGCGCCGCCGCCTTGTCCGGCGCCGTCCACAGGTCCGGGCGGGTGCTGGACCGGCGCGGCGGCTGTTCGGCGGCCAGGTGCTCGTAGGCGCCCGCCAGGTCTCGCAGCAGGACGTCGATCATCGTCCGGCTCAGGTCGAGTCGGACCACGATGCGCAGCAGATGCACCTCCTCCGCATCGGGCGGGAGGTTGTACGCCGGGATGATCCATCCGTGCTCCCGCATCCGCGACGACAGGTGGTAGACGTCGAAGCCGGGGTCGTCGGCCAGGGTGAACGTCACCACCGGCTCAGCGAGTCCGGGGTTGAGGATCCGGAAGCGACCGGTGGCCTCCAGCCGCTCGTTGAGGTGGCGGGCATTGGCCAGCATCGTCTGCACGATGCCCTCGTAGCCGGCGCGACCCAGGCGCAGGAAGTTGTACATCTGGGCCTGGATCATCGATGAGCCACGGGAGAAGTTGAAGGTGTACGTCGGCTGGGCGCCGCCGAGGTAGTTGACGCTGAAGATCAGGTCCTCGGGCAGCTTGCTGCGGTCACGCATGATCAGCCACCCGACGCCCGGGTAGACGAGTCCGTACTTGTGCCCGGAGGCGTTGATCGAGGCGACCTGCTCGAGCCGGAAGTCGAACTTGAAGTCGGGCTCCGAGAAGGGTGCGACGAATGCTCCGCTGGCGCCGTCGACGTGCAGCGGGATGTCCCAGCCGTGCTCGCCCTTGACCGCGACCAACAGGTCGTTGATCTCCTCGATCGGGTCGGACTCCCCGATGTGGGTGGTGCCGAGCACCGCGCCGACGGCGATCGTGTTCTCGTCGATGCGCTCGCCGACGTCGGCGGCGCTGATCGTGTAGCGGTCCGGCTTCATCGGGATCTTGCGCATCTCGACGTCGAAGTAGTTGGCGAACTTGTCCCACACCACGTGGGTCTCGGCACCGAAGACGATGTTCGGCTGGTCGGTGCTGAGCCCGGCCGCCTGGCGTCGGTTGCGCCAGGCACGCTTGTGGGCGAGCAGCCCGAGCATGATCGCCTCGGACGACCCGATCGTGGCCACCCCGACGACCTCCGCAGGATCCGGAGCGTTGAAGAGCGCGCCGAGCATGTGCACGCAGGCCTCCTCCACCAACGACGCGGCCGGGTACTCCTCGTGGTCGATGTGGTTCTTGCTGAGGGTGTCGTGGATGAGCTTCTCCGCTTGAGGCTCCATCCACGTCGTCACGAACGAGGCGAGGTTCAGCGTCGGCTGCCCGTCGAGCATGAGGCTGCTGTGCACCAGCTCGTAGGCCTCGTCGGGCGACATGCCTCCCGCGGGGAAGGTCAGGGGATCGATGTGCTCGCTGAATCCTGGGAGGGCGTGGATCGGTGTGGGGCCGAAGTCACGCTCGGGCCTCGGGGTGGCGCTCATGACTGGCTTCCTTTCAGCCGTTGCGCTGGTGGGGGGAGCGAACGGCGCCACGACGCTGCCACGGATCCTGCCCCCGGCGCCGGAAGCCGCCCGCCCATACCTCAATTGGGCGAACGGCACCCCGGAGACCGGACGCTTCTGCTGGGCTCAGCGCGAAGCGCCGTCCTGGATCGTGAACACGCCGCAGCCGACCCCGTCGACGGAGTAGTGGACGCCGATCCCGGCGACCGATTCCGTCTCGTCACTGGTCGTGGTGATCTGCAGGGCGGCATCGCCGTCGTGCAGGACGGAGTCCTTGGGAATGGTGATCACGTAGTCGTCGCCGACGGTCGCCGTGGACACGGAGTGGGCGAGATCTCCGCACGGCGACTCCTCTGTTGCGGCCGGCGGCGCGTCCTCGACCGACGTGCCGGCCTCCCCCGGCCCGCTCAGCTGAGCCGATCCGCCCGTGCTCAGGGTCGGCCCCTCGTCGCCGGTGGCGCCGCCCGCCGGCGGCTCCCCGGCAGGACTGTCGTGCTCCATCGTGATCAGTCCGTCGGGTCCGGTCGTGATCTGGAGCGGCTTGTAGTTCACCTCGGCAGTGATGCCGTGCTTCGCGAGCTCCCTCTCCAGGCCGTCGGCGTCGTCGAGCCGGTGGATCGTGATCGTGATGTCCCCGTCGGCGTCGTTCTCCACGGCGTACGCCGCCGGGGAACCGAGCGTGGACAGACCGAGCGCGACGGCGGCGGTGGCGGCGATGCCCCCGACCGCGATGACGCCGCGGCGGCGGCCGGAACGCCGCGCCGGTGCGACGTCGCCCTGCAGGACCCGCTGCTGCAGCTGCGCCAGCAGAGCGGTGTCGAAGGAGTCGAGCGGCTCAGCGCCGCTGGTGCCGGTCGTGCCGGCGGTGTGGGTGTTCATGCTTGTGCCTCCTGGATGACGAGGACGGGCAGGTCCGCGTCGACCGATGCGAGTAGGGATGCGTCGCCGAGGTGGGCCCTCAGCCGGGCGCGGCTGCGGTGCAGCCGGACCCGCGCGGTGCCCGGCTTCACCCCCAGCTGCTCGGCTGCTTCGGCCACCGACAGACCGTCGACCGCGACGAGCTCCATCAGCAGCCGGTCCCGGTGGGGCAGCTGCGCGAGGGCGTCGTAGAGGGAGCGGGTCAGCCGCTCGGCCTCGATCCGCTCGTCGATCCGGGCCGTCGAGTCCTCGTCGAGGAGCCGGTGCCCGATCAGCTGGCTCTCGGCGCGGAACCGGCGCGAGCGGCGGCGACGGGCGTCGGCCACCTTGTTGCGCGCGATCCCGAGCAGCCAGGCGATCGGACGCCCGTGCTCGGGGCGGTACCGGTCGGCGGTCTCGATCGCGGCGAGGAAGATGTCGGCGGTCAGGTCCGCGACCTCGTGCGGATCGGCCACCCGGCGGGTCAGGAAGATCCGCACCGCGGCGGCGTGCTCCCGGTAGAAGGCCTCCAGGAGATCAGGGTCGCGCCCGATCCCGGAGACGTCGTTGTCGTCGATCTGCTTCACACCCGTTCTTCGTCACTGCGCGTCCCAGCGTTACATCGGATGTCAGTCGGCGACCTTGATCACCAGCTTGCCGAAGTTGTCCCCGCGCAGCAGCCCGCGGAACGCCTCGGGCGCGTTGTCGAGTCCGTCGACGACGTCCTCGACGTAACGCACCGACCCGTCCGCGATCCAGGTCGGCATCTCGCGCGTGAACGCCTCGGTGTGGGTGGGGACGAACTCGTTCTGGATGAAGCCGCGGATCCGCAGGCTCTTGCTCAGCACGAGGCGCATCAGACCGGGGAGCCGATCGGGCCCGTCCGGCGCACCCGTCGCGTTGTAGTCGGCGATCAGACCGCAGACCGGAACCCGGGCGTAGGTGTTGAGCAGCGGGAAGACCGCAGCGGCGACGTGGCCGCCGACGTTCTCGAAGTAGATGTCGATCCCGTCCGGCACGGCCGCTGCCAGCTGCTCGGCGAAGTCGGGGGCACGGTGGTCCAGCGCGACGTCGAAGCCGAACGTCTCCGTCAGCGCCGTGACCTTGGCGGGACCACCGGCGATGCCGACAGTCTTGAGGCCCTTGAGCTGGGCGATCTGACCGACCGCACTGCCGACGGGACCGGTGGCGGCGGCGACCACGAGGGTCTCGCCGGGCTGCGGCTTCCCGATCTCGAGCAGGCCCGCGTACGCGGTGAACCCGGGCATGCCGAGCACCCCGAGGAACAGGCTCGGCGACAGCGCACCGGGATCGATCCGCTTCGTCTCCCGCGCCGGTACGGCGGCGTACGACTGCCAGCCCGTGTAGGCGAGGACGAGGTCGCCGACCGTGCGGTTGGCGGCGCGGGACTCAACCACCTCGCAGATGGTGGCGCCGACCATCACCTCGCCGAGCGGCACCGGGGCGGCGTACGACTTCGCCTCGCTCATCCGGCCGCGCATGTAGGGGTCCAAGGAGAGGAAGAGGGTGCGGAGCAGGACCTGGCCGTCCTCCAGCGCGGGGACGTCGACCTCGACGAGCTCGAAGTCGGAGTCCTGCGGCTCACCGACCGGGCGGGCGGCGAGTCGGATCTGGCGAGTCTTCACAACATCTCCTCGAGCTTCATTCACAGCGGACTTCCGACCCTAGTGCGCCCCGAGTGCGACACTGACGCCGTGCACGAGGCCAAGCAGACGCGTCGCCGCGGAGCCGTGCTGGAGCAGGCGATCCTCGACGCCGCCTGGGCCGAGCTGAGTGAGCGCGGGTGGTCCGGGTTCACCATCGAGGGCGTCTCGGCGCGCTCGGGGGCGGCGAAGTCGGTGATCTACCGCCGGTGGCAGGGTCGGGTCGAGCTCGCTCAGGAGATGCTGCAGCGCTCGGCCGCCACCAGTGTCGGCCACTTCCCCACCCTGGGCGACCTGCGCTCGGACCTGATCGCGTTCACCGTCGGCATGGCCCAGTTCCTCCGGACCCCGTTCGGCGACGCGGCTCGCGGGGTCTCGCACGAGGGTGATCCGAGCACGAAGGTCAGCCTCTTCACCGACACCCCGATCATCGCGCTGGTGGCCGACATCGTGGACCAGGCCCGCGCTCGGGGCGAGCTCGAGGGACAGCCCTCCGTGTTCGCCATCAACCTCGGCCATGCGGTGGTGATGTCGGAGTTCCTGCACATGCACACCCCGCCGAGCGAGGGCGCGATCATCGAGCTGGTCGACACCGCCTGGTTGCCAGCGATCCGCGCCACGGCAGCAGGGGCGCCGGGATCCTGAGATCCCGACGCCCCTTCACCGATCAGGCGTGATCAGCGCTTCTTGACCACCTTCATCTTCAGCACGCTCGAGCCCGACGGCTTGAACGCCGAGGTGCCGACGTACTGGGCCGTGATCCGGTGCTTGCCCGCACGGAGCTTGGGCAGCAGCACCCGCACCTTGCCGCCACTCAGGGCGGCGGTCGCGCGGACCTTGCCGTCGATGCTGATCCGCACCACACCGCCGGGCTCGCGGGCCGCGGCCGTCACGGCGACCGTGACGCGAGCCCGCTTGTCGGAGCGCACCGACGCGGGTCCGGTCAGCTGGGTCCGCGTCGCCTGCGCGACGACCACCGGCGGCGTGACGGGCGCCGGCTTGAGCGTGACCTCGCGGTACGGCGTCAGGACGACCGGCCCCATCAGACCGGTGCGCTGCCACGCACCGCCCGAGTAGTTGCTGTCCCCCGTGGTGCGCACCGCGTTGAACATCGTCGTCGCCACCCGGACGACCACGGTGTTGGTGCCGACGTGCAGGGTGCGACCGAGGTCGATCCGGCCGCGGTCGGACTGGTTGACGCTGACCTGGGTGCCGTTGACCGTCACGGTCGCGGTGTCGAGGACGTCACCGAGGGCGAGGTAGGCACCGTCGGCGGCGGTCCAGGTCGTCGGCAGCTCCACCGTCGTGGTGTAGGTGCCGATCCCCGAGGAGGCGCTGAGGTTGACGGCACCCTTGATGTCGAGCCACGACGGCAGGTTCCCGCCCTCGTCGGCTGTGACCGCCACGGCCGGCTGGTCGGTCTTCGTCGTCGTGTACTCGTTGACACCCGGGGTCCAGGTCTGGGCCTGGAGACTCCAGGTGTTCAGCGCCTGCGGAGCACCGATGCCGGCCACGACCGACGAGCGGGTGGTGCCGTTGCTCAGCGCCGCGGTGTAGGTCCCGTTCTCGTCGGCACGCAGCGTGACGTTGGCCCCGGCCACGGCGGTGACCTCACCGTTGCTGCTGACCGCGTGCAGGCCGGGTGCGGCGCCGAACCCAGCGGCCGGCGAGGCCAGCGCCAGGATCACCTTGTCGTACGGCGCGATCCGGACGTGCACCTTCACACCGCCCTTCGTGGCGACGTACGACGCGACCGGCGTGATCTTCCCGGTCCAGGTGTCGAGCACGTACGGCGTCCCGGAACCGGTCAGGGTCAGGTCGGTCTCGACCGTGCTGGCCGAGCGGTTGTAGACGAAGTCGTACGTCGCCCGGTTGGTCTCGCGCCGGACCAGCCCGAGAGCCGCGGACGGCTCGGCCGGGGTGACCGCCGGGGTGATCCCGGCCGCCTTGAGTGCTGCCGGGAGCGCCGTCTCGTCCGCGACCTGGGTCACGGTCGACTCGGCGAGCAGGTCGGCGACGACGTCAGCGACCTCGGCACCCGCCGGGGTGGCACCGACGACGAAGATCTTCAGTCCTTCCTCGGCCAGCGCCAGCAGGCGTCGGGCGTTGACCGGCGACAGCGTGCTCTGCTGGTTGAGCACCAAGGCCTGATAGTCGGCACCGTCAGCGAACAGGTGGCCATCGTTGTCCGGGGTGGTCTTCCCGAGGATGCCGGGGGTCAGGTACTCGTAGGTGTAGCCCGCGCTCGAGGTGGCCGAGCCGGTGCCGAGCAGGTGCTGGGTCGGCTCCTGGTCCCCAGCGCTCTTCCCGGCCAGGCCCTTGTCCTGGTAGTAGACGGCAATGTCGGACGTGCTCCGGCCCTGGCGCAGCACGAGCTGGGTGCGAGCGAGGTTGTCGTTGACCGGGGCGTAGTCGGGCCAGCTGGCCTGACGCGGACCGAACTCGTCGTTGACGTTGAGCGCGCCGTAGATGTCCCACGGGTGGTAGCCCGGCCAGGTGCCGCCGTCACGACCGGCGACACCGACCCCCTTCGGGGCGTCGCGGTAGGCGTAGCCGTGCCAGACCAGCTGGTTCACGCCACCGGCGTACGCCTTGTAGATGCTGTCGAGCAGACCCTGCTGCTTGCCGGCCAGGTCGGTGAACTGCCCGCCGACGTTGGGGCCGGCGACGCTGGAGCGGAAGTTGCCCGTGAAGGCGGCGCAACATTCGGTGGAGACGATGTTCTTGCCACTCGCGTGCACGCCGCCGGCGAGAACCCGGTAGTCCTGCTCGGCGCCGACCGCGTTGGGGCTGCCGAAGTTGAGCGACTCACCCTCGGCGATGCCGGCGGCAGCCGCTGCGTCGCCGCTGGCGATCGGGGTGCCGTAGGACTGCACGCGGAAGTTCAGCCCGTGGCTCTGCGCCCAGCGCTGCATGGGGGCGACGTACTTGGTGGTGTAGAGGTCGCTCATCGTCTGGCGGTAGTCCTCGCGCAGCTTCGGGCCGATGCCAGCCAGCTCGAAGGCCGGCGTCCCGGTGCCCTGGAGGCCCGTGCCCAGCAGGGCCGGGAGCGCCAACGTGGCGTCGTAGCCGCGCAGGTTCTCAAAGGACTGAAGCAGGTTCGACGTCCACTTCTGCGTCGATCCGAGCTCGAGGGAGTCCTCGAAGATCGAGCCGCGCCCGATCTTGTCGAGGTTGGACTGAACCGTGTCGGTGAGGATCTTGTCGTCCCAGAAGTTGGTCTGAATCTGGACGCCCCCGGTGCTCCAGTGGTCGACGACGTAGTTCGGCTGCGTCATCGTGTAGCCGCCGCTCTGCGCGATCTGGCCCGACGCCGTCTGGACCAGGTTGAGCAGGACCCAGGGCTTCCCGTTGCCGGCGGGGAAGGTGTAGTCGAGCTTGCCGCCCGAGACCTGGGAGCTGACGTCGACGACCGAGGCCGGGTCGAGTGCGATGGTCCCGGCGGTGCTCGCGTCGCAATCGGCGGCGCACTGGGCGACGATCGTCTTGATCCGCGTGGTGCGGGCGACGTTCACGACGGTCTCGGGAACCGCGTGTGCGCCGCTGACCGGGGAGACGGACAGCTCACCGCAGGTGGCGGTGCGGTCACCGAGGCCGGTGACGGTGACCTTCTCCGCGCCCGCGCCGGCTCCGACAGTGATCGTGTCGCCGGCGGCGTACCCGCCGAGGTTCTCCACCCGCAGCGTGTCGTCGCCAGCCGAGGCCGGGGCGCAGAGCTTGGTGCTGACGGTCGGGATCCCGCTCGCAGGGGCCGGCAGTGCGCCGGACCGGGAGCCACCGGCGGCGGTGAACTCGCGCCCGTAGAGGAGCTGCTGCTCGGCCTGGGGCTGGTTGAAGCTGTTCAGCGTCGGCACGGTCGGCGGGTAGGCCGGTCCGAGGTTCTGGTCGACCTGCAGCCCGAGCTTCACGGCCTCGTCGGTGATCACCTCGAGCTTGTGCTCCCACGCGGGGGTGCCCCATCCGTACTGGGCGAGGAAGGCGTTGGTCTGATGCCCCGTGCCCGGGACGATGAACGGCGCGATCTCGACGCCACCTGCACCACCGGCCGCCATGTCGCGCAGCTCCTGGCGGAGCTCGTCGTCGTCGGTGTAGGCCAGCGGCATCCACCAGCGGTACATCGGCTTCACCGAGGTGGGCGGCTCGGCGAAGGTGGCCGGCGTCAGGTCCGACCCCGCCTTCGACGTCGACGCCGCGGGGGCGGCTGAAGCCGCCGGGGAGGTGCCGGACAGGGCGGCGATCGGCAGCAGGCCGACCGCGAGCGCCGCGGCTGCGGTGCCCGCCAAGGACCAGCGCAAACGGCTGCCCGAACGGGGTTGGGTGTGTTCGTGGGACATGGGCCACCTTCGGAATTGAAACGTTACAACGTGACCCGCGTCACGCTAGGTGACATCACGTGTTTTTAGCAACGCTGCGTTGCTTAATCATTCTTTGGAACGATCCACCACGCGTATCGCCGGCGCGCTACGGTGGTCGCTCACAGTCCGAGGGACACGAGGGATGGGGATTCAGATGGGTTCGATCGTCGTCGGGTACGTGCCGACACCGGAGGGCGCAGCCGCTGTGGACTACGCCGTCAGCCTGTCGAAGGCCGACGGCCGCGAGCTGGTCATCACCAACTCCGGTGTGCGGGGGAACGACGCCCACCCCGCGTTCGCCCCGGCCGGTGACTGGGACACGCTCGACCGCCAGCTCACCGAGCAGGGCATCGCTCACCGGATGGTGCAGCCGCTGCTGGCCGACTCACCGGCCGACGTCATCCTCGACACTGCCCGCGAGGCGAACGCCGACCTGATCGTGATCGGTCTGCGTCGCCGCTCCCCCGTCGGCAAGCTGTTCCTGGGCAGCAGCTCGCAGCAGGTGCTGCTCGAGGCCGACTGCCCGGTCGTCTCGGTCAAGCGCCCGGACTGAGAACGCCGAAACCCGCCTTTCGGTGAACCGAAAGGCGGGTTTCGAGGGACGACTCAGTCCTCGTGGTGCTCGTGGATCCCGCGACGGGGACCGGTGTGCTTGTCCTGCTCGTCGGAGCTCATCCGGGAGGAGGCGATCAGGCTCGCCACCGTGGTGACCACGAGCGTGCCGATGATGACGGCCAGGGAGACCCAGATCGGGATGTCGGGCGCCCACTCGACGTGCTCACCACCGTTGATGAACGGCAGCTCGTTCTCGTGCAGCGCGTGCAGGATCAGCTTGACCCCGATGAAGCCGAGCAGGAACGCCAGCCCGTAGGACAGGTAGATCAGCCGCTGCAGCAGCCCGCCGATCAGGAAGTAGAGCTGACGCAGACCCATCAGCGCGAACAGGTTCGCGGTGAAGACGATGTAGGGGTCCTTGGTCAGGCCGTAGATCGCGGGGATCGAGTCGAGCGCGAACAGCAGGTCCGTCGTCCCCAGGGTGAGGATGACGAAGAACATCGGGGTGACCAGACGCTTGCCGTCGATCCGGGCGAGGATCGAGGTGCCGTGCCACTCCTTGGTCGCGGGGAGGTGCTTCTCGGCCCACTGGACCAGCTTGTTCTCCTCGTACTCGTCCTCGTCCTCGCCGCCCTCCTTGGCCAGCTTGAAGGCCGTCCAGACGAGGAAGAAGCCGAAAATGTAGAAGACCCAGGAGAACTCGTTGATCGCCGCGGCGCCGACGACGATGAAGATCGCGCGGAAGATCAGCGCCAGCACGATGCCGACCATCAGGGCGCTCTGCTGCAGCTCCCGCGGCACGGCGAAGTTGGCCATGATCACGATGAAGATGAACAGGTTGTCGACCGAGAGCGAGTACTCGGTCAGCCACCCGGCGAAGAACTCGGCGGAGGGGTTGGCCGACAGCGAGGTCGGTTCGGCGAAGACGGCCAGCCCGATCCCGAACAGGATCGCCAGCCCGACGAAGAAGACGAGGTGTCGCGACACCTCACCCATCGACGGTTCGTGCGGACGCCGCGCGATCACGAGGATGTCGACGGCCAGCAGACCGACCAGAAGGACCAGGGTGACGGTCCAGACCAATGGCGAGGCGATCGAGTCGCCCGTCAGGGAGCTCACAACAGAAACCGAACGACTCAGACGGTCCCAGAGTTCCGGTCAACCGGGTCCGCGGAGGACGGCAGGATGCCTGCTTCGCGGTTCTTGGCGGCCTTCTTGAACTGGCGCGACATCGAGAATCCGAGCGCGACGACGGCGGCGAAGAGCAGCAGGAAGATGATGAAGGCGGTCCAGCCGGCCTTGACGTCGGCCGGCTCCGGCGGGGCGTCGACGGCCGTGTGCACGGCGGCGATCAGGGTGTACGCGGCATGGGACAACATCACGAGACGGGACCAATCACATCGGGGGTGATCCCGGAGAACAGGTCGTCCTCCGGAACAGGGGCGTCGACGAAGCTCTCGACGAGCTCGAAGTCTTCGGTCGGCCAGACCTCGGCCTGCAGCTCCCGGGGCACCGAGAACCACCAACCGTCGGGGTCGATCTGGGTGGCGTGCGCGAGCAGGGCCTGGTCACGCACCCCGAAGAAGTCGGAGCAGGGCACCTTGGTGGTGACGCGGGCGTCCCACTCGGGCTCCTCCTTCCACTCCTTGAGTCGATCGCCGTACGGCGACTCCAGCCCGTGGGCCAGGATCGCCTCGTGCAGCGCGACCGCCTTCGGGCGGTTGAAGCCGTGCGAGTAGTACAGCTTGAGCGGCTGCCACGGGGCGCCGAGCTCGGGGTGGAAGTCGGCCTTGCCGGCGTGCTCGAAGGCGAAGACCGAGATGTTGTGGCACTGGATGTGGTCCGGGTGGGGATACCCGCCGCGCTCGTCGTACGTCGTCAGGACGTGCGGCTTGACCGACCGGATCAGCGCGATCAGCGGCAGTGCCGCCTCCTCGACCGGGACCAGGCCGAAGCAGCCCTCGGGCAGCGGCGGCCGGTTCCCGTCCTCGTCGGGCTCGGGCCAGCCGGAGTCGATGAAGCCCAACCACTCCTGGGTGATGCCGAGGATGTCGCGGGCGCGGGCCATCTCCTCGCGCCGGATCTCGTGGATGTTCTCCAGGATCCCGGGCCGGTCCATCTTCGGGTTGAGGATCGAGCCGCGCTCGCCGCCGGTGCAGGTCGCGACGTGGACGTCGACCCCGTTGGCCGAGTACATCGCGGTCGAGGCGGCGCCCTTGCTCGACTCGTCGTCGGGGTGGGCGTGCACGTGCATGAGTCGCAGGCCAGCCCACTGAGCAGCGCGTGGATGCTGAGGCATACCCACCATCGTAGGTGGCACCGCGCGGATGCGAGGATCGTGGGGTGAGTGATCTGGCGCAGCGCTACGGAGGGCATCGGTCTTGGACGTCGCGGATCTTCCCCGTGCTCGCCGTCGTGATCGTGGTGGCCCTGGTGGTGTGGACGGTCTGGGTGGTCTGGATCAAGTCCAACCCGGTGATCTCCTCGACCCTGGCCACGTGGGAGGTCGTCGACGACCACTCCGCGGTCGCGTCGGTCCGGGTGACCCTCGACGACGACGTCCGCGACCCCAGCTGCCTGATCCGGGCCACGGCGGAGGACCACGTCACCGTCGGTGACCTGACCTTCACGCCCGTCGCCGGAAACAACGAGGTCACCATCCGCACGGAGCGGATGGCGACCTCGGTCGATCTGGTGGGCTGCACCGCCCAGGGGCAGAACGACCCGCGCTGATCGCAGCGCTCAGCAGCTCAGCGTCAGCTGAAGACGACGACCTTCAGCACCTGCACCTTGAGCGGCCCGCGCGGGCCCTCGAAGGTGACGACGTCGCCGACCGAGGCACCCAGCAGGGCGCCACCGACGGGTGACTGCGGGGAGCTGATCTCCAGCCCGTGGGAGTAGTCGTCCATCTCGATCGCGGCGATCAGACGGACCTCGGCCTCGTCGTCGTCATCGCCCTCGAACTTGAACGTGACGACCTTGCCGGGGCCGACGATGCCGTCGTCGGTGGGCTCGGTCGTGTCGACCTTCAGCAGGAGTGCGGCCAGCTGCGCGATCTCACCCTCGAGACGTCCCTGAGCCTCCCGAGCGGCGTGGTAGCCGCCGTTCTCCTTGAGGTCTCCCTCGTCGCGGGCGGCGCTGATCTCGGCGACGATCTTCTCGCGCTGGGGGCCCTTCATGTCCTCGACCTTGGCGGTGAGCTGCTCGAAAGCGCTGCGGCTCATCCACACGGTCGAGGCCGACGTGTTGTCAGTCTGCTGGGTCATCGGGGTGTGCTCCTACTTCCGGTAAAGGATCAGAGAAGTCTAGCAACTGGGGTTCTTCTGCTTGCGGATCTTCAGCGAGGTGGTGGACGACCGCGTTGATCGCCGCGGCCATCGGTACGGCGACCAGGGCGCCGACCACGCCGGCCACCAGGACACCGACGGCGATCGAGACGATCACCGCCAGCGGGTGCACCGCGACCCAGCGGCCCATCAGGAACGGCTGCAGGATGTGCGCCTCCAGCTGCTGCACCAGGATCACCCCGCCGAGCATCAGCAGCGCGGTGACGAAGCCCTGGTCCACCAGGGCGACGAGGACCGCGACCGAGCCGGCGACGGTGGCGCCGAGCAGCGGCACGAACGCGCCGAGGAAGACCAGCACGCCGATCGCGGCCACGAACGGCACCTGCAGGATCGCCGCGACGATCATGATCCCGATCGCGTCGACGGCGGCGACGATGACGGTGGCCCGCACGAACTGGGTCAGCGAGACCCAGGCGACGGTGCCGGAGGAGTGCACCCGGTCCCGGGCAGCCTGGGGCGCGATCCGCACGATCCAGGACCAGATCGTCGAGCCCTCGGCGAGGAAGAAGTAGGTCGCGAACAGCGCGATGAACATCCCCGCGACCACGTGCCCGACGGCGGTGCCGAACTCGGTCACGTGGCCGAGCACGTTGCCGTCCTGGCTGGCGTTGGTGATCGCCGTCTGCACCCGGTCGATGACGTCGTTGATCTGGCTGTCGCTGGCCTGGAGGGGGCCGGTCTTCAACCAGTCCTTGATCTCACCGAGACCCTGGACGGTCTGGTCGGCCAGGTCCTGGGCTCCGCTGGCGACCTGCGCCCCGGCGAAGACGAGCCCGGCGGTGATCACCGAGATCCCGGCGATCACGATCAGCAGGGAGGACAGGACCCGGCCGAGCCCGATCCGTCCGAGCACGGCCACCAGGGGCGCGCAGAGCGCCGAGATCAGCAGCGCGACGATCAGCGGGATGACGACGACGCTGAGGTAGCCGAGCACGCGGGCCAGCACGTAGCCGGCCGCGGCGATGACCAGGAAGCGCCACGCCCACTGGGCAGCGATCTCGACTCCGCGAGGGACCATGTGCGTGAGCGTAGCCTCGGGAACGAAGCGGGACACCGAGTTGTTGCACCCATCGCACCACCCATCAGCAACCGCAGGAGGCACTCATGTTCGGTCGACCGAAGACCCTGTTCCCCGCCGACGCCACCCTGGCGGGCCGTGCGGAGCCCGAGTTCGCCCTCCCCGCGCGCCACCGCGTGCTGGGCACTCCGCTCGACGCGGTCCCCGGCCAGGACGGCACCCCCGAAGGCCTCGAGGTCGCGTACTTCGGCCTCGGCTGCTTCTGGGGCGCCGAGGAGATCTACTGGGCCAAGCCCGGCGTCTACACCACCTCGGTCGGTTACCAGGGCGGGACGACCCCGAACCCGACGTACGAAGAGGTCTGCAGCGGTCGGACCAACCACACCGAGGCGATCCGGATCGTCTTCGACCCGTCGGTCATCTCCTACGCCGACCTGGTCAAGACGTTCTTCGAGGTGCACGACCCGACCCAGGGCATGCGCCAGGGCAACGACGTCGGCACCCAGTACCGCTCGGCGATCTACTTCACCTCCCCCGAGCAGGAGGCGACCGCCCGCGAGCTCACCGCGGTGTACGGCGCCGAGCTGGCGCGTCGCGGTTTCGACCCGATCACCACCGAGGTGCGTGAGGTTCCGACGTACTTCCCGGCGGAACCGATGCATCAGCAGTACCTTGACCGCGTGCCCAACGGATACCGTTGCCACGCCACGACGGGGATCACCTTCCCCGCCGAATCCTGAATCCTCCACACCCCTCGGAAGGAACCCGCATGAGCGTCATCATCGT
Organism: Nocardioides sp. JCM 18999; assembly: GCF_055391175.1. Classification (NCBI taxonomy): domain Bacteria; kingdom Bacillati; phylum Actinomycetota; class Actinomycetes; order Propionibacteriales; family Nocardioidaceae; genus Nocardioides; species Nocardioides sp. JCM 18999. The sequence continues at coordinate 398,030 of NZ_AP043887.1, read as the reverse complement.
CGGAGTCGACGGAAGCGAGACCGCTGCCCAGGCAGCCCGGAGCGCCGCGATCCTCGCGGTCGCCCTCGGCGCCGACCTGCACGTCGTGTCCGCGTTCGCGCACTACGAGGAGAAGGTGTTCGACCGGGGTCCCGGCGAGCAGTTCGTGGTCAGCAGCCGCGACAGCGCCGAGGCGCTGGCCCAGGACGTCGCCAACTCGCTGCGCGCCGACTACCCGAACCTCACCATCGAGGCCGAGGCCGAGTCCGGCAAGCCGGCCGAAGCCCTGGTCGCGGCGGCCGAGTTCACCAAGGCCGAGCTGATCGTGATCGGGAACAAGCGCGTCCAGGGTGTCTCGCGCATCCTCGGCAGTGTCGCCGTGGACGTCGTCCGCAAGGCGCCGTGCGACGTGTACATCGCGCACACGCACGCGCGTTGACCTCAGCGCTCAACGCCGGGCTGCAGCGCGACCTCGGTGACGGGGTCGTGCTGCGCCCGGTGCAGCGCGAGGACCTGGTCGAGCTGACCACGCTGGTCGTCGCCAACCGCGAGCACCTCGCGCCCTGGGACCCGCTGCGCGACGAGGACTACTTCACCCTCGCCTCCCAGGAGGCGGTGATCGAAGGGCACCTCGCCCGGCTCGCCGCCGGCTCCGAGGTGCCGCTCGTGCTCGTCGTCGACGGACATCTCGCCGGCCGAGTGACGCTGTCCAACGTCGTGCGCGGACCGCTCCAGAGCGCCGTGCTGGGCTACTGGATCGACGCCGCCCTGCAGGGCCGCGGCCTGGTCTCGCGTGCCGTCGAGGCCGTGGTCGAGATCGCCCGCGACGACCTCGGCCTGCACCGGCTCGAGGCCGGCACGCTGGTGCACAACGAGCGCTCGCAGGCTGTGCTGCTGCGCGCCGGGTTCGAGCGGATCGGCATCGCCCGCGGGCTGCTTAAGATCGCCGGCGAGTGGCAGGACCACGTGCTGTTCCAGCGCCTGCTGGAGGAGTAGGCGCGGCGCTGCACGCCTGGGTTCAGCCGACCTTGTACGTCGCGGAGACGAACTGCCCAGCCTGCTTGGTCTCGACCAGCGTCAGCCGGTCGGACTCGAAGCGGCCGGTGAACAACGGCGCTCCCCCACCGAGGGTGACGGGGGCGATCGAGAGCTGCAGCTCGTCGAGGTGACCCGCGTCGGCGAACTGGGTGGCGAGATCCCCGCCGCCCATCACCCAGATGTCACCGTCGCCGGCAGCCGCGCGGATGGTGTCGATGTGGTCGGCGACCGCACCCGACAGGAACTCGACGTCGGCACCCTCGATCCGCGGCATCTCGTCAGGGCGTGAGGTGAAGACGTAGGTCTTCTTCCCGCCGTAGAACCCCGACCACTTCTCCGGGTGCGCGACCAGGTCCTCGTGCTCGACGACCCAGGTGTAGGTGGTCGAGCCCTCGACGATCACCGTCACCCCGGCGGCGAACGCCTCGACGTCGGCCAGGGCCTCCTCACCGCCCTCGACGACGAAGAGCCAGTCCAGGGAGTTCTCCGCATCGGCGAGGTAGCCGTCGAGCGTGGTGGCGGTGGCGAAGACGATCCGGGTCATGCCTCCAGCGTGCCAGCAACCAGGCCGAGTGCGCGATGCCAGCTCTCCTCGGCCGGCGGGCTGCTGTGGTCGAAGGCGCCCGAGGCCTCGAGGCTGACGAACCCGTGGATCACCGACCCGATCAGCCGGGTGGCGTGGACGGCGTCGTCACCCGCGACGGCGAAGCCGCGCAGCACCGCGGCGAGGAGGTCGGCGTGGCGGCGACCGGCGGCGATCGTCTCCTGCGCGGCGACAGAGTCCGCGAGGGCCTCGGCGATCCGCTGCCGGGTCGCGGCGTACCGGCCGGGGTGCTCGGCCGCGAAGGCACGGACCGTGTCGCCGTACGCCCGGAGCGCGTCGACGCCGGAGCGGCCCGCGAGCTGCTCGGCGACCCGGTCGGCGAGGTCGTCGAGGCTGACGGCGCTGATCCGCAGCATCAGCTCCTCGGAGCCCGCGACGTGTGCGTAGAGGCTCGGGACGCGCACGCCCACCCGGCGGGCGACCTCACTCATCGTCACCGCCGACAACCCGACCTCGTCGGCCAGGTCGGCTCCCTCGCTCCCGATCCGGCGCACCGTCAGGCCCTGTCTCACCACGGCACCACCCTAGCGCCCATATTGATTTGCCTAACACTATTAGGAGACCTACCGTGAGGTGCATGACTCCCCTGACCGAGCGTGACCTGCGCGCGAGCATGCTCAACGTCACCAAGGGCGAGGCGACCCGGATGGCGATCCCGCGCGACCTGGCCGACCAGTCGTGGGACGACCTCGACTACCTGGGCTGGCGCGACCCGCAGTCACCGCTGAAGGGCTACCTCATCGCCGAGCTCGACGGCCGCATGCAGGGCATCGCGCTGCGGGTCCCGAGCGCCAAGCCCGGCCCCAAGCGCAGCATGTGCTCGATCTGCCTGAGCCAGCACTCCGGCGGGGTCTCCCTGATGGTCGCGCCGCGCACCGGCAAGGCGGGACGTCAGGGCAACACGGTCGGCACCTACATCTGCTCGGACCTGCGCTGCTCGCTCTACGTCCGCGGCCGGCTCAAGACCGAGACCCTGACGGTGCGCGAGACCCTCACCACCGAGCAGCGCGTCGAGCGCCTGGTCCGCAACCTGGGCGACTTCCTCGCGCAGGTCTCCAGCGACGATCAGTGAACGCTGGCGACCGAGAGCCGCACGGCGAACGCGAGGAACGCCGCCCCGACGCCGGTGGTCGCGATCGCTGAGGCGACCTTGCGCTTCCGGAACGTCTCGGCAAGCCGGTCGCCGCTGAAGATCAGCAGCGACAGGTAGCTGACGCTGATCACCTGCGCGATCGCGCCCAACAGCAGGAACGACAGCCAGGGCTTGTCGTAGGCCGGGTCGACGAACTGCACGAAGAACGCGATGAAGAACAGGATCGCCTTCGGGTTGAGCAGGCTGATCACCAGCGCGCGGCGGAACGGCCGCTCGAGCGCGACGCCGGTCAGCGGGATCTCCCCCGCGGCGATCTGGGCCACCACCTTGCGCGAGCGCCACATCCCGTACGCCGCCCGCAGCATGCCGATCGCCAACCAGACCAGGTATCCGGCGCCGGCGTACTTGACGATGTCGAACAGCACGTCGTTGGCCTTGAGCAGCGAGGCCACCCCGCACGCCGAGAGCGTCATCAGGACGGTGTCACCGACCCACACCCCGGACGCGGCGGCGTAGGCCCGGCGGACGCCGGCGCGGGCGGCGACGCTGAGCACGTACAGCGAGTTCGGTCCGGGCAGCAGCACGATGAAGACGGTCCCGAGGACATAGGTCTTGAGGTCGGTCACGCCCAGCACGTCTGGGAGTGTGACATGCCGAGCCCTGGCGTCACGACTTGCTGGGTCACCCGCAGTTGACCCGGCCGCACGGCGCGGGATAGAAGCAGGTCCGTGATTCCGACCGACCTGCCGTTCCGGGTATGGCTCGCGATGGCGCCGGCCGCGGCTCTCGTCTGCGGGCTGCTCCTAGAGTCATGGCTGAGCGGGATCTTCGCTGGACTGATGATCCTCGGCCTGGCCTGGCTGTTCAAGGCTCCACCGGACGAGCCCGAGGCGCGCCGCTCCGACCAGGCGCCCGGCGAGCTCGGCGCCAAGATGGGACGCGAGCTGCGAGACCAGCTGCGGGGACGGCTGCCAGGGAGGAGCCGGTCAAACGACCGGTGGCTCGACAACAGCGCCTGGATCATGGGCCTCGTCGCAGCTCTCGGCGCCCCCTTGATCTGGTTCGGATTCGCCGTCCCTGCCATCGACGACATCAAGTTCCGCCAACGCGATGACCTGGTCCTCCTCACGTCGGACACCCTCCGCAGCCGGTGTGAGGGAAAAGCCTGCGGGACGAAGAACTACTACGCCGGCTTCACCCTGAACGGCGAGACTTACCGGGACGTACTCGTTGCCGCGCAGACTACGCACGACCTCGGGCCCTCCGTCGACCTGTTGGTCGACCCGAAGGACCCGCGCCATGCCCAGGTGATCGGGCAGAACGACACTCCCCGACTCATCCTGGCCTCGATCGGCACCCTTGCGGCACTCTGGTTCTCCATCGCCTTCTTCCGGTCGTGGCGGATCCAGCGTCACTGGGACGCGCGAGCGCGAACGTCCACGAAATAGTTGTTCTGACCTGCGGAAACAGGTTGAATCTAGAACGTTTGTTCGATAGAATCGGATGCATCCGGTCGTGAGGGAGGCTCGCGATCCAAAGAGTCGAAGCGACCGGTCAGCCGAGGAAAACCACCTTTGCTCCTGTGAGCCGGCGAACGAAGAGAAGCACCCGCATCGGACGGGTGTGACCACGTTTGCTGAAGCCCGGAGGAGGTGGCCCGATTGAGCAGCATGCTGGAGCGATCGCACCCCATCTGCGCCGCGATCGAGGCCGCCAGCGCGGCGGTGGCCGAGGTCGCTGACGTGGATCCCCTCTTCATGCGCCCGGGTGACCAAGTCGACGCACTGATGACGATCACCGTGCTGGAAACGCAGCTGACGGAGCTCAAGAGTCGCGTCATCGTGCCCCTCGATCAGTCCACCACGGTGGCGGAGGACGCGGGAGCCAAGGACCTGGGCTTCTGGTTGAACCAGCAGACCCGCCTCGGACTCCGCCAGGCACGTGCCGCGGTCGCGTTCGCCCACCGGCTGCACGACCACCCGCTCACCGCTGCGGCGATGCGGACCGGTTCAGTGTCCGCCGCCCAGGCCGACGTGATCTGCCGGGCGGTCGATGCACTGCCCGACGACCTCACCGACGACCTGGCGCCCCAGATCGACGCGTCGGTGCTCGAACAAGCGGAGCGCCAGCTGTTGGCTGATGCCCGAGCGTTCGATCCGGGTGCGCTCCGTGTCCTGGGCGCCCGGATCCTGGAGGCCGTCGCTCCAGAGATCGCGGAGGCCGCCGAGGCCGCCAAGCTGGAGGCCGCGGAACGGCGCGCCGCCGAACGGGTCCGGTTGAGTCTCCGCAAGCGGGGTGACGGCATCAGCCGCCTCATCGCGGACCTTCCCGATCGGTACGCCGCCCAGCTCGCCGTCATCCTCCAAGCTCTGCTCAACCCCCGCCGCACCCCGAGTTGGGCCGAGGCAGGTCCGACCGACGCGGCCGACCCGACCGATGACGCCGACCAGCGGGTCGATGGCGACCGGGCACCGCCCTCACCGGCACCGTGGTGGGCGCTCCCGGCGCCGTACAAGCTCGGTCAGGCGTTCTGCGAGATGCTGGACCGGATCGACCCGAAGGATCTCCCCACTCACGGCACCACCATCACGACCCTGGTGGTCACGATCCCCCTCGACCGGCTCGAATCAGGTCTTGGCGCCGCGACCCTCCACGGCGTCGATGGGCCCGAGCGACTCAGCGCAGCGGAAGCACGCCGACTCGCCTGTACGTCGGGGATCATCCCCGCCGTCCTCGGCTCGAAGGGCGAGGTGCTCGACCTGGGCCGCTCCGCTCGGTTGTTCAGCGCCGCCCAGAAGCGCGCTCTCGGTCTGACGCAACCGACCTGCCGGACCGCAGGCTGCACGATGCCCGCCAGCCACTGCGAGGGCCACCACATGGTCCCCTGGGAGGACGGCGGACGCACCGACCTGGAGAACGGCAAGCTCCTCTGCAGCTATCACCACCACCGGATCCACGACGCCGCCCTCACCTACGAGATCGGGCCCGACGGGCTGATCACCTTCCTCCGCCGGTGACTGAGGTATTCAGGTCGACCGACCATGCCGAGATGAGGGCGCATCCCTGCCGACGCTAGGCCTGTGGCTAGCATCGGCGGGTGAGCACGATCCGGGTTCTCAACGACGGCCGACTCGTGCTCGCTGACGGCACGAAACTGGACCTGGACTACGGCTGGCTCAGTAAGGATGAGGCCCGCTCCGTCGCCGAAGTTGCAGACGTTGTCGTGGCTGCGTCCGGACTTTCGTCCTCCGATATTTCGTCCGATGCACGCCGTATCCGTGAGCTTGTCGGCATGGTCGACGCCTCGGGCGATCCCGTCGGAGCCCGCCGCTACCGAGGCGCTGGAATGGTGGCATTGGTTCTGACCTCCGGGCACTGATCGCCCGCTGTGCCGCTGTCAGGGCGGAACGCCCGACCATGGCTCCCCTCTGTGTCAATGCGTACCGGGCGTGGGGGTCCTAGGCTGGGTCTTCGACGGGTTCGGGTGTGGCTTATCCGAAGAGTTGGCGTGGGGCTGTGAGCCGGCCGCGCTGGAGTCAGAGTCGTTGCCCTGTTGCCCACTCGGGCCCGTCGCCTCGGCGCTGATGGTGTGGCCGATCGTGTCGTCGAGCATGGTGCGGTAGACGACGTCAGATAGCCGTCTCTTCAACGCGCGCATTGCTTCGTTCGATGTCTTCCCGTCAGCTTTGCGGCGGTCGTAGTAGGCGCGGCCCTCGGTCGGGTGCCGCAGTTGGACGGTGGCCATGATGTGCAGGGTTCGGTTGATCTGACGGTTCCCGGCCCGTGACAGCCGGTGGCGGACCTGGTCACCCGATGACGCGTCGATGGGGGCGGTGCCGTTCCAAGACGCGAAGTGGCCGCGGTCGGGGAACCGGGTGATATCGGCGACGTCGACCAGCAGTTGGGCGGCTCCGGACGGACCAATGCCGTGCAGGTTCATCAGGGTGCTGCCCGTGGCGGCGACTAAGGCACTCAGTTCCTGGTCGGCGGCCTTCTTCCGCTGGTAGATCCGTTCCAGATCGGCGATGAGTTCGGCCGCGACGCGGCGCCGGGCCTTGCCAGCGGCGTCGCGTGGGCGGACCTTGGCCAACATGGCCTTGGCCTGAGCGGCCGACAGGTCACGTTTCGCGCCGCCGGGGATCAGCTCGAGGAGGTGCTGGTGGAGTTGGGACACGATCCTGGTGTGGTCCTCACCCAACGAGCGGCGACGGTCGGCCAGTACCCGCAGCACGGTGAGCTGTTCGTCATCGACGACACGACGCAGCCCGGCGATCCGGGTCCCGACTAGCGCGACGGAGTGCGCGTCGGTGGCGTCGGTCTTGCGTCCCTGTCCGGTCGCGAAGACTCTCATCCGTGCCGACATCTTCGGAGGCACGTCGACCACCTGCTCACCGGCAGCAAGCAGCCGGACCGCGATGTGGTGGCCGATCCCGTTGCAGCCCTCGACCGCCCAAACCCGTCGGTCACGGTCGGGCTGGATCTGGTTGACGTAACCGGTCATGTCGGCGAAGCCGGCTTCCTCGGTGTTGTAACGGCCACCGCCGAGGACAGACTCCTCAGCGGTCATGACCTCGATCGTGGCCGACCTCTTGTGCGGGTCCATCCCGACAACGACATGTTCTGCTTGCTGGTGCATGCGCTCTCCCGTTGCTCGATCCATCACTGGTTTCGAGTCGGGAAGGGCAACGCTACTTCGAGCTGGGCAGACCCCTCTTGAGCCTCTTGCCGACCCTGCGACGCCCGGCTCGCGCATGCCATGTGAGAGCCACACGGGACCCCGACGGGGTCAGCGTGGGCAGCCGCAATGAGAGCGACGGACCGGGCGCCTGGATCGAGCCTTGCCAGACCCGAACCTGAGGTCAATGAAACAAGTAGCCGCGTTGAGGCGAAGACCGACCATGCCGCGAGCCGGTCGGTTCCCGTGACGAGATCAGGCCGTCACGCCTGCAGGTCGGCACCGAAGATCAGGGCCGGGCCGCCGAACTTCTCGACCTCGCGCTCGAGGACGAGCCCGATCTTCGTCGCCACGCGCTGCGACGGCAGATTGTCCGGCCGGATGATCGCAATCATGTGCTCAACGCCGGCCGCGCGAGCCGCTTCGCGCACCGCGACAGCTGCCTCCGTCGCATAGCCCTGACCACGGAGATCGGAGCGGACGTGCCAACCCGCTTCTACGAACCACTGCTGTTCCACCTCCTGCATCGTCAAGCCGCAGTCGCCGACGAAGTGCCCCTCATGGGTCTCGACGACCCACAGCCCGAACCCGTGCTCGTCGTAATTGCGCCGACTCCAGGCGATCCACCCCTCCGGGCCACGCGAGCCTCCGATCTCCAAGGTGGCGATGTCAGGAAGGTCGGCATCGGTCATCTGACGAAAGCGAAGTCTCGACGTCGGAAGCGGAAGCACGCCGTCACGGTAGCGGCAGACGGTCGACCGACCTCGCTCCTGCGAAGCTCACCAGAGCCCGAAGACCCTGATCCCCAGCGTCACGATGAACGCGCCGACCACGGCGAGGAAGAACGCCCGGACGAACCCGGGGCCCACCCGCAGCGCGGTCCGGGCGCCGAGCCAGCCGCCGACCAGGTTGCAGGCGCCCATCACCAGGCCGAGCCGCCACATCACCGCGCCCTGCGGGATGAAGACAGCCAGCGCTGCGGCGTTGGTCGCCCAGTTCGCCAACCGTGCGCGTGCCGAGGCATCGAGGAACGAGTAGCCGACGATGCCGACCATCGCAATGGTGAGGAACGAGCCGGTGCCCGGCCCGAGCGCGCCGTCGTAGAACCCGATCGCCAGGCCGATCACGCCGAGCGCGACGTACTCCGGCCAGCCGTGCCAGCGCAGCGCGGTGACAGCACCGAGACGCGGACTCAACAGCACCCAGGAACCCACCACGACCAGCGCGCCCAGCACCACCGGGTCGAAGACGGAGCGCGGCAGGTGGCTGGCCACCACCGCTCCCCCGGCCGAGCCGACGAAGGCGGACGCCATCAGCACCAGCGACGTGCGCAGCGAGGGGCGGAGCTTGCGGGTGTAGGTCACGGCCGCGGCCGACGTACCGCAGATGGAGGCGAGCTTGTTGGTCGCGAGCAGGTGGATCGGCGCGACCCCGGGCAACGCGATCACCAGGGCCGGGAGCTGGATCAGGCCGCCACCGCCGACGACGGCGTCGACGTACCCGGCGGCCAGCGCTGCCAGGCCGACCAGGATCAGCACGGACAGGCTCACCTCGGACACGGCACAATCATGGCGTGGCCTCCCCTCCGATCGAACGGCACCTGCTGCGGGCCAAGGACCTGATGGAGAACCGGTACGCCGAGCCGATCGACCTCGACGACGTCGCCGGCGCGGCAGGGTTGAGCCGCGCGCACTTCAGCCGGCTGTTCAAGACGGCGTACGGCGAGACCCCGCACGCCTACCTGCTGACCCGCCGCCTCGAGCGAGCCGCGGCGCTGCTGCGCGACACCGACCACACCGTGGCCGACATCTGCATGGAGGTCGGGCTCTCCTCGGTCGGGAGCTTCACCACCAGCTTCAAGCGGATGTTCGACCGGACCCCGACCGAGTACCGCGCCGCGTACCCGCCGGTGGCGGACCGGGTCACGCTGCCCAACTGCGTGGTGCGGTTCTACGGCCGGCCGCAGCGTCGGACCGTCAGTGAGGGCAGCACTTTTCGAGAAGCCAACGGCCCGGACGGGCCCGTAGCGTCGTCGACATCGGATCCGACCGGATCCCCCGACTCGTAGGAGTGTTCATGTTTTTCATCAAGAACGTGCAGGTCTGGACCCTCGACCAGGACGAGGCACTGAAGTTCTGGACCGAGAAGGTCGGCTTCGAGGTGCGCGAGGACGCGACCTACCCGGAGATGGGCAACTTCCGCTGGCTCAGCGTCGGTGTCCCCGGACACGAGAGCCCGGAGATCGTGCTGATGGCGATCCCGCCGGAGCCGATCTTCACCGCCGAGGCGGTCGCGGCGATCCGGACCCTGCTCACGGCCGGCAACTCGGGCGGCATCTTCATGCTGACCGACGACGCCCGCAAGATGCACGAGCAGCTCGTGGCCAACGGGGTCGAGATCACCGACGCCCCGGAGGAGCGCCCGTACGGCATCGACTTCGGCTTCCGCGACCCGTCCGGGAACCATTTCCGGGTCTCGCAGCGCACCGACATCTGAGCCGGTGAGCTGACCATGTGCCGCTGGGCGTTAGCCCGCCCACCAGCCGCGGCCGCCCCAGCCGTCATCGACCCCGCCGCCGTACGACGGCCCGGAACGGCGACCGAGGTACGACCCGACCACGGCAGCGCCGAGGTCGTCGAGCTCGGGGGCGACCACCGAGCCGTCGACCCGGCGCGCCATCTGGTCGATGAACCGGGCCAGCCCGGGATCCTCGCCGAGCCGGAAGAACGTGGCCTGCGCGCCGAGCCGGCGGGCGTTGTCGAGCTCGTCGACGGTGAGGCTGATGGTCCGCATCTGGGGCGGGTAGGCGAACGCGATGTGGCCGTCAGGCTCCAGGTGTGAGGTCGGCTCACCGTCGGTGACGATCAGCAGCACCGGTTGGGCGTTGGGGTGCTTGCGGAAGTGCCGGTTGGCCAGCAGCAGCCCGTGATGCAGGTTGGTGCCCTTGTCCCAGCGGGCGTCCAGCCCGGTGAGCTCCTCGATCTCCATCACCTGCGCGGCGCGACCGAACGCGATCAGCTGCAGGTCGTCGCCGCGGAAGCGGGACTTGATCAGGGTGTGCAGGGCCAGTGCGGTGCGCTTCATCGGCACCCAGCGACCGTCCATCGCCATCGAGAAGCTGGTGTCGACCAGCAGCGCGACGGCGGCCTGGGTGCGGTCCTCGGTCTCGGAGACCTCGATGTCGTCCATCGTCAGCCGCAGACGTCCCGGGGTGTGGTCGGCCGCGGTGCGGGTGACGGCGTTGAGCACCGTCCGGGGCAGGTCCCAGGGCTCGGTGTCGCCGAACGCCCACGGCCGGGTGCCGCCGGTGAGGTCACCGGTGGCGCCGGCCGCGCGGGTGTCGCGGTTGCCCTGACGGCCGTTCATCCGTTGGGCGACGTCACGCAGCAACGCCTTGCCGAGCTGGCGCATCGCCTTGGGGGTCAGCCGCAGGTTGCCGTCCGAGCCGCGTTCGAGCTGGCCGGACTCACGCAGGGAGCGTTCCAGGTCGCGCAGGGTGCGGGCGTCGACCGCGGAGTCCTCCCCGAGCTGCCGCGCCAACGCATCGAGGTCGATGTCCTCCATCCGGGCGCCGCCGTACGACTGCGAGAGCTGGTCGGCGAGGGAGTCGAGCTCGGCCAGGTCCTGCAGCACCCCGGTGCCGTCACCCAGCCCCAAGCCTGGGCCCTCACCACCGAACTGCTCCGAGCCGGTCCAGTCCTCGCCGGGGCGCAGGGACTGCAGGTTGGCGTCGAGGCGGCCGAGGGCGTCCATCAGCTGCGGTGAGCCGAACGCCTGGGCGGAGAGCTGCATCAGCTCGGCACGCTGCTCGGGACTCATCGAGTTGAGCATCCGCTGGGCCGCAGCGGAGCGGGCGGCGAGGGTGTCGAGCAGCTCGTCGAGGTTCTGCGGGTTCTCGGGGAACTGGTCGCCGTGCTTGGCCATGAACTCGTCGAAGTCGGCCTGGGTGTCCTCGCCGAGCTGACGCTTCTCCAGGAGCTCGTTGAGGTCCGAGAGCATCTGGTTGATCGCGGCGCGGTCCTCCTCGGTGGCGCCTTCGAGGGCCTGCTTCATCCCCGCGAAGCGCTGGTCGAGGATCTCGCGGCCGAGCAGGTCCTTGATCTGCTCGAACGTCTCGCGGGCCTCACGGGAGGCCCAGTCGTAGGAGCCGAGCTCGGTGACTGCGGCGGCGGTGTTCGTCGGCAGGTTCTCCAGCTGCAGCTCGCGGAAGGCCCGGTCCGCGTCGTCCATCATCGCGTCGCGGGCGAGCTGCTTGCGCTCCTCGAGCAGCGCCTTGTCCAACAGCTCCCGGACCTCCCGCAGGGTGCCGTCGAGGTTGTTGCGGTCGAGCAGCTGCCGGCGGCGTTCGGCGATCCGGCGGGAGAGCTCGTCGAGGCCGACGTTGTCGCGACCGCCGCGGCGGAGGAACTCCCGCATGGCGCGCTCGGGTGAGTACCCGGCCATCACGTCCTCCCCGATCGCCTCGAGGGCTTCGGCGAGGTCGACCGGGGGCGCGAGCGGGTCCCCGCCGTCGTACTTCTTGTATCTCACGACGTCACCCCACGACCGGCTCGGGAGCCGGCTCGGACTCGGCGTAGCTGCGGGTGAGCTGGTGGTAGGTGCGGCTGCGGGAGGCGAGGAACGCGATCACGATCGAGGCCAGCCCGGCGATGACGAACATGAGGCCGATGCCGCGCGCCTCGCCCTCACCGAGCAGCCAGTGCCAGGTCTCGGCGCCAGCGTCGGACTGGAGGTAGGGGATGACCAGGAACTCCGCCAGCGGGGCGACCAGGAACGCGGTGATCGGGGCGGCCCCCATCTCGAACATCATCGCGACCCCGAAGACCCGGCCCTGCTGGGCGAACGGGACGACCCGTTGCACGACGGTCTGCTCGGCTGCCTCGACCGCGGGCATCAGCAGCATCCAGGCCCAGATCCCGGCCGCGAAGAGCCAGCCCCACTCACGCAGGGTGAAGATGGCGCCGAGCGCTCCACCCACCGCGACCAGGAGGAGCATGGTGCGCAGCGGTTGAGCCCCGAGGCCGAACTTGGCCACCAGCAGGCCACCGATGATGAAGCCGCTCGAGGTGATCGCCAGGATGATCCCCCACGCCTCCACGCTGAACAGCTCCAGGCCGTAGGGATCCATCAGCGCCATGTAGACGCCGCCGAGCAGGTTGTTGAACGTGGAGAAGATGATCAGCCCGAAGAGGCCGGGCACGGCGCGGACGGCGGCGATGCCTCCGGCGAGGTCGACGATCGGCGCACCCTCTGCCACCTCGGGCTTCTCCTCGTGGATCCGGATGAGGAGCAGGTCGATGAAGGTGGCGACGCTCAGCGCGATCGCGATCGCGATCGTCCAGCCCATCCCGAGCAGGCCGACCGAGAGCCCCGAGAGCACGCTCGTGACGGCGAACCCGATGCCCTGCACCGTGCCGACCAGGCCGTTGGCGTTGGCGTGCTTGTCGTCGGGGAGCAGCAGCGTGACCGTGGTCGACAGCGCGATCGAGCGCATGTTCTCCACCACGGCCCCGACCAGGAGGATCAGGCTGAAGACCCAGAACCAGACCGAGTCGAGCTCGGACATGTCGCTCTCGCCGACGACGAAGAAGATCACGCCGGCCGCGGCGAAGAAGCTGGTGGTGACGACACCGGACAGCAGCATCACGTGGTGCTTGCGGTAGCGGTCGACCAGCGACCCGAAGACCGTGCTGAAGGCGGCGACCAGCAGCATGTAGGAACCGGCGATGACGCCGTTGACCAGCACGGAGCCGGTCTCGAGGTAGGCCCAGAAGATCAGTCCCCACCAGAGGTAGCTGGTGGTGACGTTGGCGATCCCGGTGTTGATCAGGACCCGGACGAAGGTCTTCACGCGCAGCCCACCGGTACTCCAGCGCGCAGCGCTCGGGGGATCTCGGCCACCGCATCGACCCGCAAGATCAGGCTGTCGACGGCCCGCGGTGTCGCATCGGAGTCGACGGTGACGCGGTAGGCCACCCCGGTCGAGATCCAGGCCTCGTCGAACCCACCGTCGGCCTCCACGGCCACCCCGCGGATCTGGACCCCCATCTGGGCGGACTCGCGGTAGAGGTCGTTGAGGACGCACAGCGCCACGGAGAGGTGGAGCGCCTGCGCGCCGTTGGCGACGGGCCCGGCGGTGACCCCCTCAGGAGTCCAGGCGTGGGGCAGCACGACCGACCCGGGGGCAGGATCCGCCCGCAGGGAGCCAGCACCGGCGCGGACGCCGTACGGCGAGAGGTCAGCCATAGATCACCTCCCGGCCGTCGGTGTCCTTGCCGATCTTTCGGGCCAGGTAGAGGCCTTCGAGGGCGAGCTCGATGGCACCGGCGCGCTCACCGTCGTTGGTCCCGCCGAGGCGCTCGATCACCTGGTCGTAGAGGTCGGACTCCCCCAGCACGGGCAGGCCGGAGAGCAGGTCGCGGGCGGTGATGTGGTCGCCGGTGGTGACCATCGCCCCGTTCTCGATCGCGTCGACGAGCAGCGCGAAGTCGATCCCCCGCAGCCGGGAGCGGACGGTCTCGGCGATCGAGGTGCGCAGCAGGTGGGTGAGGATCTCGGACTCGCGCCCCTCCTCGCCGGTCTCGAACTCGATCTTCCCGCCGAGGACGTCGACGGCGGTGTGCACGTCGACCAGCCGGGCGACCGGGTCCTCCTGGTGGACGGTGGCGCGGCGCAGGGCGGCGGCGGCGATCGTCTCGGCGCCGGCGATCGAGAAGCGGGCGCTGACACCCGAGCGCTGGTCGACCGCGGACGAGGCCCGCAGGTTGCGGGTGAACCGGGCGAGGATCTCGACCAGCACGTCCGGCACCTCGGCGACCAGCTCGGCCTCCTGGTCGATGACGGCGATCTCGTCGGCCAGCTCGAGCGGGTAGTGGGTGCGGATCTCGGCGCCGAAGCGGTCCTTGAGCGGGGTGATGATCCGGCCGCGGTTGGTGTAGTCCTCCGGGTTGGCGCTGGCCACGACGAGCACGTCGAGCGGCAGCCGGACGACGTACCCGCGGATCTGGATGTCGCGCTCCTCCATCACGTTGAGCATCGCGACCTGGATCCGCTCGGCGAGGTCGGGCAGCTCGTTGATCGCGACGATGCCGCGGTGGGAGCGCGGGACGAGCCCGAAGTGGATCGTCTCCGGGTCGCCGAGGTGGCGACCCTCGGCCACCTTCATCGGATCCACGTCACCGATCAGGTCCGCGACGCTGGTGTCGGGGGTGGCGAGCTTCTCGGAGTAGCGCTCGGACCGGTGCTTCCAGGCGACGGGCAGGTCGTCGCCGAGCTCCTCCGCGCGACGGACGGAGGCGACGGTGATCGGCTCGTAGGGGTGCTCCCCCAGCTCAGCGCCGTCGATGACGGGCGTCCACTCGTCCATCAGTCCGACCAGGGTGCGCAGCAGCCGGGTCTTGCCCTGCCCCCGCTCCCCCAGCAGTACGACGTCGTGGCCGGCGATCAGCGCCCGCTCGAACTGCGGCAGCACGCTGTCCTCGAGGCCGTGCAGCCCGGGCCACGGGTCCTCCCCGGCCGCCAGGCGCGCGAGCAGGTTGTCGCGCAGCTCGGCGCGCAGGCTCTTCTGCACGTGGCCGGAGGCCCGGAGCTGGCCGAGTGTGGTGATCTGAGGGCGCTCTGACACGGAGACAGTCACACCTCTCACGCTACTCAGGGATGCAACCCGCTTCGGCTCCGTCCTAGGCTGGCGACCGATGTTCACCAGCGACCTCTGCCCCTGCGGTTCGGCGACGACGTACGACGCGTGCTGTGGTCGGCTGCATCGGGGGGCGGCTCAGGCGAGCACCCCGGAGGAGCTGATGCGGTCGCGCTACAGCGCCTACGCGGTGGGTGATTCCGACTACGTCTGGCGGACGTGGCACCCCCGGACGAGACCCGATTCGGTCGAGCTGGACCCCGAGCTGGTCTGGACCGGTCTGACGATTTCGGGCTCCGGTGACCACTGGGTGGACTTCGTCGCGGAATACCTGACACGCGACGGCGCGGGCGAGATGACGGAGCTCAGCCGCTTCGAAATGCGCGCCGGACGCTGGTTTTACGTGGACGGGGACCTCAGTTGACCCATCCGTCCCAAAATTCACGTGTCATGTTGGTGAACTGAATTTCACATTGCTGGAACAGAGTTTCATCCGCCACGCCGCCGTAGACTAGTAACAGAGTGCAGTAAATGGACACAATGCTCATGTGTTCTCGGGAAACGTCGATTATCCGGCCGTGACGATCACGTCGCCGTCCACAGCCTCCGCCCCCGTGCTGCCTCCGCGGCCCCGGGGCGACCTGCTGAGCGACCGCGACAAGGTCCTGGCCATGTTCACCAACGGCAGCGTCGGAGCTGACTACCAGCCCATCGTCGACCTCGCCTCGGACCGGATCTGCGGCTGGGAGGCGCTGGCCCGCTACCGGCCCAACCCCGCGACGTACACCGCGCTCGACCTGGTCGAGGCCGCCCGCCACCACGATCTCCTCGACGAGCTCACCTGGGCGATCATCAACAACGCCCACGCCACCCTGATGGCCGCCTCGCGGATCGTCGACGTGCCGCTGATCATGAGCGTCAACATCGAGATCGAGCAGCTCCGCCACGACAGCGAGCTGTTCCGCCGGATCGCCTCCCTGCCCTGGCCCGACCAGACCCGGCTGATCCTCGAGATCACCGAGCGCGGCCAGGACCTGTGGCACGAGGACTACGCCCGCGCCGCCCGGGCCCTGCACGACCACGACATCATGCTGGCGCTGGACGACTTCGGTGCCGGCGCCGCCCGCCTGACCTTCCTGCAGCACCCCGAGTGGGCGCTGGTGAAGTTCGACCGTCAGCTGATCGCCAGCGAGGGGCGCACCGAGGGGATCGTGATGTCCCACACCGCCCGGATGTTCGCCGAGCTCGGCGTTCTCTCCGTCGCGGAAGGGATCGAGACCCCCGAGCAGCTGGCCAACGTGAAGGCCCTCGGCATCGAGATGGGTCAGGGCTACCTGCTGGGTCGACCGGCGGCGGCGACGTACCTGCTCGAGGCGTTGCAGCGCGACGGCCTCGAAGTGGCTCGCGCCTCCTGACCCACTCCGCCTCGCCTCCCGCGCATCCCGCGCCTCAGACCGTGGCGCGCATCCGGATCTGCTCGGCGAACAGCGCTCGCCGGATCGCGGTCCGTCCGTTCTCGTCGGCGGTGAGCATCACCACGAGCTCGACCCGCGGCGTCTCCTCGTCGACGATCTCGGCCGCCCGGGCGACCTCACCCTCGAGGACGAACTCGTCGCCGTCGAGCTCGAAGCGCAGCTCGACCGTCGCACCCGCGGTGAACGCGGCCGCGTCGCGCTGACGCAGGGAGCAGCGCACCGAGGCCTCGGCCACGTCGAGCGTCAGACCCTTGGCCTGGGTGGGGATCCCGACCAGCGCGGGGTCGAGCGGGATCGGGTCGAGGCGTACGGCGATCGGGCGCTGCACCGGCACCCGGACGTAGCGCCGCCGCTGCACCTTGGTGATCTCGCCGCTGCCGTGCAGCGTCACCGCCGGGGCGTTGTCGATCACCGAACGGTCCACCACCGTGGTGGGGAACTGGAGCACGTCCGGACCTTCGATCCAGGTGAGCGCGAACGGCGTGCCGACGGGCCCGCTGTGCCCGGCGTCGAGCCGGACGGTGAACAGGTCCTCGCCCTCGACGGCCAGGACGATCCCGGGGAGCTGGTGCCCCTGCTCGTCGATCAGGTGGACCGGATCATGGACCGCGGGCAGCATCCCAGGACCCCTCTCAGGCAGTGGCTCCCGCTGGCGGCGCGAGCTCGATCGTGACATCGGCGTCGGGGTAGGTGTCGTGGGCGATCCAGACCACGCTGCGCGTCGCTGGTCGACCCGGTCCACAAACCTCGTCGCGGAGTCGATCGGCCGTTGCGGTGTCGAGGTGAGCCGTTGGTTCATCGAGGACCAGAACCTCGTGCTCGGCCAGCAGGCTGCGCGCGATCCCGAGCCGCGCCCGCTCTCCCCCGCTGACCTCGGCGTAGCCGTCACCGAGCCGGGTGTCGAGGCCGTCGGGCAGGTCCGCGACCCAGTCCGCGAGCTGGGCGTCGGCCAGGGCCCGCTCGATCTCGGAGTCGCTCGCCCCCGGCCGCGCGAACCGGATGTTCTCCGCGACCGTGCTGGCGAAGACGTGCGGGTCGTCGTCGACCAGGCCGACGGTCGTGCGTACGTCGACCACGGCCGCGTCCTGCAGGTCGGTCGCCCCGAGCCGGACCGAGCCGTGGTCGGGGTCGAGGAACCGCAGCAGCAGCGCGGCCAGCGTGGACTTGCCGGTGCCGTTGGCGCCGCGGACGGCGAGGATCCCGCCGGGCGGCAGCTGGGCGACGACGTCGCCGAGCAGCATCCGTCCGCCGCGGTCGACGGCGGGATGGTCGATCGTCAGATGAGGACTGGTGATCGGGGTCGGGTGATCGACCTGGGTGACCGCCGGGGTCGCATCCAGGAGCGCGTCGAGCCGGGACTGGGCCGCGGCGACCCGGGCCGCGGCCACGCCGGCGTCGGCGAGCGAGCCGATCGGGTCGGCCAGCGCGAGCGGGGTGAGGATCAGCAGCGCCAGCACCGCGTCGGGGGCATCGGCGGTCAGCGCGATCGTCGCGATGGCGAGGCCGGCCAGGAGGAGCGCGAGGGTGCGCGCACCGGTCGAGGCACGGGCGCTGGCCCGAGCGGCGACGGTGGCCTCCTCACCCAGGGCGTCGAGCCGGTCGAGGACGTCGTCGGCACTCTGCCAGCGTCGGCGCTCGGCCGCCGTCTGCACCGCCTCGGTGACCTCGACGCTGATCCTCGCCCGCACCGTGACCGCGGCGGACTCGGTGCGGGTCGCTCCGCGCCGGGCGAGGCCGAACACCAGCGCCCCAGCAGCGGTGAGGACGCCGACCACGAGACCGGTCGGCAGGTCCAGGTAAGCGATCACGCCGGTGACGAGGACGGCCATCAGCGCGTAGCCGCGCACCGGCGTCCGGACCCGCAGCACCCGGTCGAGGGCGACGTCGACGTCATCGACGACGGCGGCCAGGACGTCACCGCGCGCGCGACCCAGTCGGCCCGGCACCAACGGCACGAGGGCGTCGTACACCTGGACGCGGGAGCGCCCCAGCAGCCGCAGCGCCTCGTCGTGGGAGACGAGCCGCTCGGCGTAGCGCAGCACCGGCCGCGCGATCCCGAAGGTGCGCACCGCCACGATCGCGACCAGCAACGTGAGGAACTCGGGCTCGGCCGCCGCCCGCACGATCAGCCACCCCGCGGTCGCGGTCAGCGCGACCCCGCTGGCCACGGCGAGCCCGTCGAGCACCCACGCCCATCGCCGAATCCCGGGTTCTGGTGGCTCGAGTCCCGGGTTCTGGTGGGTCGAAACCCGGGTAGTGGTGGAACTCGGTGCCCCATAACCCGGGACTCGGTGCCCCAGAACCCGGGACTCGGCGAGCGGCGGGACCACCTCCACGACCACGTCGGCGCGGGCGAGGAGGGTGGGGCGGTGGGCGACGACGACCACGCGGGCGGTGCGGGCCAGGTCGGTGACGACGTCGGCGATCAGCTGCTCGGTGGCGGCGTCGAGGTGGGCGGTGGGCTCGTCGAGCAGGACCAGCGGGCGGCGGGCCAGCAGCACCCGGGCCAAGGCCAGTCGAGCGCGTTCGCCCGCCGAGAGGGCGAGGCCGTCCTCATCGACGATGAGGTCGAGGTCGGGCAGCCGCTCGGCCAGGCCCACTCGAGCGAGTACGGCGCCGAGGTCGGCGTCCGACGCGGAGGGAGCTGCCAGCCGCAGGTTGGTGGCGACGCTGGCGGCCAGGAAGACCGGGCGCTGGGGCAGCCACGCGATCCGTTCCCGCTCGATCACCGTCAGGCTGCCGGTGGTCGGGGTGACCTCGCCGGCCAGGATCGCGAGCAGGGTGGACTTCCCAGCGCCGGAGGGGCCGACGAGCGCGGCCAGGCCGGGGCCCTCGAGATGCAGCGAGGTCGGCCCCAGGGCGGGCACGGTGCGACCGGGCCAGGTCAGTCCGACGTGCTGGAGGTCGACCACCGGGATCGCGCCCGAGCCCAACTCCGGAGCGACCGCCTCCGTCCCCGCCGGGACATCGGCCTCGAGCTCGGCCAGCTCCTCGAAGACCGCCACCCCTTCGGCCGCGGCATGGAACTCGACCCCGACCTTGCGCAGCGGCCAGTACGCCTCGGGAGCCAGCAGCAGCACGGGCAGGGCGACCGAAAGCGGGATCGATCCGCCGGCCAGCCGCAGCCCGACGGTCACCGCGACCACGGCGACCGACAGTGTGGCGATCAGCTCCAGTGCCGCCGACGAGACGAACGCGATCCGCAGGGTGCGCATCAGCCGCTCGCGGTATCGCTCGGTGACGGCCGCGATCACCGACGACTGCGCCTCGGCGCGGTTGAACGCCACCAGCGTCGGCAGCCCGCGCATCACGTCGAGGAAGTGCCCGGCCAGGTCGGCCATCGCCCGCCACTGCGACGTCGCCTCGTCGCGGGTGGCCAGGCCGATCAGGATCCCGAAGACCGGGATCAGCGGCAGCGTCACCACCACCACGAGCGCGGACGCGGGATCGGTGACCGCGATCGCGAGCAGCACCAGGGGCGGCAGCACCCCGGCCAGCACCAGCGTCGGCACGTACCGGGTCAGGTACGGCTCGACCGCCGTCGCACCCCGCGTCGCCACGGCCGCGGCAGCACCGCTGCGCCCCGGATCAGCCGTGAGCAGGTGGCCCATCACCCGACGTCGTACGGCGGCTCCGACCCGTCCCGCCGCGCGGGCTGCGGCCAGGTCGGAGACGGCGGTGACTCCGGCGCGAGCGGCCAGCAGCGCGACCGTGGCCAGGGCCCAGGGCCACACCGGCCCGTCCCCGGATCCGATCGCGACGATGATCAGCCGCGCGATCACGAACGCCTGCGCGATCAGCAGGCAGGACCCGATCACGCCGGCGACGACGACGGTCCCGACCTCGCGGCGCGCGGGCGCCAGGGCGCGGCGCACCGCGGGGTCGAACGGACCCGGCATCAGCCCTGAACCCTCATCGTGCGATCAGTGCTCAGTGCTCGTGCTCGAGCTCGGGGATGTGCTCGAGCAGGACCCGGTGCCGGAACACCCAGTAGGACCAGGCCTGGTAGGCCACCACGATCGGGGCGAAGATCAGCGCCGTGACCGTCATGACCTTGAGCGTGTACTCGGTGGCCGAGGCGTTGTCGACGGTGAGCGAGTAGAGCTCGTTGGTGGTCGAGGGCATCACGTCGGGGAAGAGCGCGACGAACAGCCCGGTTACCGCGAACGCGATGCACAGGAACGTGCCGGTGAAGGCCCAGCCTTCGCGGCCGCCCTTGAGCGCGAGCCACGCCGTGACCAGCTCGAAGGCCGCCAGCACGAACAGGACCGCCGATCCGACGTTGCCGGTGTCGAGCTGCACCCAGGCCATGAAGACGATCGCCAGCACGGCGGTGACCACGGCCAGCCGCAGCCCGACCTCGCGGGCCATCACCCGGATGGACCCGTCGGTCTTGAGCGCCAGGTAGATCGCGCCGTGGGTGACGAAGAGGGTCAGCGTGACGAAGCCGCCGAGCAGCCCGATCGGGTTGAGCAGGGTGAACAGGTTGCCCGTGAACTCCTTGTTCTCGTCGATCGGCACACCGCGGACGATGTTGGCGAACGCCACCCCCCACAGGAACGCCGGCACCAGCGAGCCCCAGAAGATCGCCCGGTCCCACCAGCCCTTCCAGGTGGCGCCGGGCCGCTGGTGGCGGTACTCGAACGCGACACCGCGCACGATCAGCGCGAGCACGATCAGCAGCAGCGGCAGGTAGAAGCCGGAGAAGAGCGTGGCGTACCACTCGGGGAAGGCCGCGAACGTGGCGCCGCCGGCGGTGAGCAGCCAGACCTCGTTGCCGTCCCAGACCGGGCCGATGGTGTTGATGATCTGGCGCCGTTCGCGGTCGTTGCGCCCGAGGATCGGCATCAGGATGCCGACCCCCATGTCGAACCCTTCGAGGGTGAAGTACGCGACCCAGAGGAACGCGATCAGGATGAACCAGACGGTGTGGAGCTCCATGCCGAACATGTCTTGAGTCCTTCCTCAGTACGCGAATGTCATGGGGCCGTCGGACTTCTCACCGAGCTTCGGCGAGGGTGGCTCCTCGAACTCTGGAGCACCTGCCTTGACCACCTTGACCAGCAGGCCGACCTCGACGACGGCGAGGACGGCGTACAGGAGGGTCAGGCTGAGCAGCGAGATCCACGCCTCGGTCGGAGACACCCCCGGCGAGACCGCGGTCCTGGTCGTCATCAGGCCGAACACGGCCCACGGCTGACGCCCCATCTCGGTGAAGATCCAGCCGACGGAGTTGCCCAGCACGGCCATCACCGGCAGCGAGATCGCGACCGGCCCGATCCACCGCGCGGTCGGCACCCGTCCCTTGCGGGTCAGCCAGAGCAGCAGTACGCCGCCGGCGACCGAGACCGCGCCGAGGCCCATCATCCAGCGGAAGCTCCAGTAGGTGACCGGGATGATCGGTGAGTACTTCTCCGCGTAGGTGCGACTGTCCGGATCACCGCCGAACTTCTCCTGGTACTGCGCCTCGAGGTCGTTGATCCCCTCGACCTTGCCGTCGAACGTGCCCGTGGCGAGGAAGGACAGCATGCAGGGCACCTCGAGCGCCCACTTCGAGCTGCTGCCGTCGCGGGTGCCGATGGTGAGGATCGAGAACGGGGCGCACGAGTCCGAGGTCTCGTAGAGCGCCTCGGCCGCGGCCATCTTCATCGGCTGGACCTCGGTCATCACCTTCCCCTGGACGTCACCGCTGATCGCGACCCCGAGGAAGCCGATCACCGCGACCACGGCACCGAAGCGCAGGCCCCGACGGTAGAGGTTCCGGTCCTTCTCGCGGCGCCAGTAGAGCCAGCCGCAGATGCCGACGATGAACATGCCGGCCGTCAGGTAGGAGGCGAGGATGACGTGGGGGAACGTGGCCAGCTGGACCTTGTTGAACATCACCGCCCAGAAGTCGGTCAGCTCGGCCCGGTCGGTGACCTCGTTGTAGATGTAGCCCACCGGGTGCTGCATCCACGAGTTCGCCGCCAGGATGAACCAGGACGAGGCCAGCGTGCCGAGGTGCACGATCCACATGCAGCTCACGTGCAGGCCGCGCGGGAGCTTGTCCCAGCCGAAGATCCACAGCCCGAGGAAGGTCGACTCGAGGAAGAACGCGAGCAGCGCCTCGACCGCCAACGGCGCCCCGAAGATGTCCCCCACGAAGCGTGAGTAGTCGGACCAGTTCATCCCGAACTGGAACTCCTGCACGATGCCGGTCACGACACCGATGGCGAAGTTGATCAGCATGAGTTTGGCGAAGAACTTCGTGAGCCGCAGCCAGTCCTGCTTGGCCTGCGGATCTTTGCTCCGCAGCCACATCGTCTCCATCACCGCGACGAGCGCGGTCAGGCCGATCGTGAGCGGAACGAACAGGAAGTGGTAGACGGTGATGATTCCGAACTGCCATCGAGCGATGTCGAGGATGCTGTCCACGTCGAACAACATACTCCGCTGTTTGTGAAGGCGTTCACAAGGGCCGGAGCCGTGCAGTTGAGGGCGATCCGGCTGCCGTTAACCTTGTCCCCGAGATGGGGACGCTGCGCATCGCTTGGAAGGTCGCCTCCGCCGGTAAGGGCGGAGGCGGTGTCGTGCTTGCCGGGGGCGGGCTGCTCGCCCTCCTGGTCGCCGAGGCCCGGCTGGCCCGCGACCGCGTCGGGCGCGCGATCCATCCTGTCCCCGACGCCAACGGGAGCTACGGCTCCCATCGCGGCGGTCCCCCGTTGCGACTCGCGATCATCGGCGACTCCGCCGCCGCCGGCTACGGCGTGCACGAACCCGAGGAGACCCCGCCGGCCGTGATGGCCGCGCGCACCTCGGAGGCGATCGGTCGCGAGGTGCACGTGACGTCGTACGCCGTCGTGGGAGCGCGCTCGTTCGACCTGGCCACCCAGGCGGCACTGACGATCGATGACGGCGCCGACATCGCGGTGATCCTCGTCGGCGCCAACGACGTCACCCACCTGGTGCCGCACCCCCGAGCCGAGCGCTACATGCGCGATGCGGTCCTCGCCCTGCGTCGCGCCGGGATCGAGGTCATCGTCGGCACGTGTCCCGACCTCGGCACGATCAAGCCGATCCTGCCGCCGCTGCGCGACGTCGGCCGGATCCTGTCGCGCCGCCTCGCCGCCCGGCAGGCGGCCGCCGTGGTCGGCACCGGCGCCCGCACGGTGTCGCTGGGCTCGCTGCTCGGCCCCGAGTTCTACGCCGACCCGAAGAGCCTCTTCGGCCCCGACGGCTTCCACCCCTCGGCCGAGGGCTACCGCCGCGTCTCGATGGTGCTCTCGGACGCGATCGCCGCCGTCGCCGGTCCGCGCCAGCTCAGCAGCTGAACGCACAACAGCCCCCGACGACCGAAGTCGCCAGGGGCTGTTGAGGAGAACTCAGTTGTCGCTGAAGAACGCGAGGATCCGCAGCAGGTTGGTGTAGATCCAGACCAGGCTGACGGTCATGCCGAAGGCGGCACGCCACGACTCGCTCTCCGGGAGACCGGCGCGGATGCCCTGCTCGACCATGTCGAAGTCCATGATCAGCATGAAGACACCGAGCACGAGGCCGGCGACCGCGGTGAGCATGCCGAGCTGGCTGACACCGAAGAGACCGAGCTCGGCGCCGAAGAGGCTGAGCACGAGCTCCATCAGGGACAGGCCGAGCATGCCGAAGACGCACGCGATGACGATCGTGCGGAACTTCTGGCCGACCTTGATGTCGAGCACCTTGTAGGCCGCCAGGGTGCCGGCGAACGCCGCGAAGGTGCCGATCACGGCACCGGTGACGACGGTGTCGCCGTACAGGTAGTCGAAGAACTTGGACAGGCCACCGAGGGCGACGCCCTCCAGGGCAGCGAAGGCCAGGACCAGCGCCGGGCTGATGATCCGCTTGAAGCTGTTGACCATCGAGAGCGCGAACGCACCGAGGGAACCGACCGTCATCGCCAGGTACAGGGTGCTGAGGTTGGCCGTCGGGTCGCTCAGGTCCGGCGTGAGCGTCCAGGTCGCCAGGGCCGTGATGATGACAACGCCGAGGGTGAACGCGGTGCGCTGGACGACGGAGTCGATCGTCATCCGGCGGGTGTCGAGACGCGTGGGCGCGTCGGTGATCACCTGGGCGTCGCCGAAGCCGGCGTACGGCTTGCCGTTGAACCCGTCATTGTTGTTGAACACCGGGTTGTTGCTCTGCATGGTGGTCTCCTGTGAGGCCGGTTCATGAGGGGGCCGACCGGATGTCGATCCACCTGTCTCATGAGGTTGAACGCCTCATTCTGGCGCAAAGTTCCCGGGCTCGGGAGCCCGACCTGCTCAGACGGCGCTGATCAGGTTCTCCCGGACCCACTCGTGCTGGGCCTGGGCGCGGTCCGGGTCGGCCTCGACGCGCTGGGACGGCGGGACGAACTCACCCTCGACGTCGGTGACGTCCTCGACCTCGTCGGTGCGGTCGCTGATCCCTTGGAGGCCGCCGAGGACCCGGATGCCGGTCAGCGAGCTGAGCTGGAGCGCGATGACGTCGCCGTGGTCCTGGAGCATCAGGATGTGGTCACCCGCACCCTGGAAGAGACCCCGGTGGCGGTGCGGCCCGGCGTAGATCTCGACCTCGGCCTCACCGACCTCGAGTCGAGCCAGAACCGTTCCGAGCGTCCAGGTCGTGCTACTCCCCAGCACCATCAGGTGCTCCTCCTTTATTCAGCTTCCGCCACGAGTCGGTGTCGCGCCATGCTGGCGCACCTCGTCTATCGGCACTGCCGAACCTGAGAGAAGTAGTCGAACAGATATTCTGCACTCGGTGTTCGGGCTACGCGGGGAGGACCTGGGTGGTGCCCCGGGTGGGACTCGAACCCACACTGCAGCGCTTTTAAGGCGCCTTCCTCTGCCATTGGGATACCGGGGCCGGCGAGCAGGTTCAGGCTAACGACCAGGCGACGCCGTCGAGGATGTCCGACTCGGAGACGACCAGCGTCTCCACCTTCACCCGGCGCAGCACACGGCTCAGGATCAGCCCGCCGGCCGCGATCACGTCGGCACGGCCGGGGTGCATCCACCCGAGGGTGAGCCGCTCCGAGACTGTCATGCCCAGCAGCCGGTCGACGAGGGTGTGCACGTCCTCGACCGCGATCACCGCCTGGTCGATCGCCGCGCGGTCGTAGGCCTTCAGGCCGAGCACGCCGGCGGCGAGCGTGGTGATCGTGCCGGCGACCCCGACCACGGTCGCGGCCCGCGAGGGGTCGACGGGGCACTGGTCGAGGTGGGTGTCGATGTCGCGCACGCAGGCGGCGACCTGGTCCATGGTCGGCGGGTCCGAGCGCAGGTGCCGCTCGTGCAGCCGGACCGACCCGATCTGCATCGAGTGCACCGCGTTGGGCGGTGCGTCGAGCAGCGAGCCCCGGATCAGCTCGGTCGAGCCTCCGCCGATGTCGAGCACCAGCACCGGCAGGTCGGGGGTCTCGCGCAGGTTGCGGACGGCACCGTCGAAGGCGAGCGCCGCCTCCTCGGCACCGGCGACGACCTCGGGGTCGACGCCGAGCCGGGCGTGCACGCCGGCGGTGAAGATCTCGGCGTTGGCGGCGTCGCGGGTAGCCGACGTGGCCACGAAGCGGAGACGCTCGACGTCGTGGTCACGGATCACGGCGGCGTACTCGTCGATCGCGGCGAAGGCCCGCTCGAGGGCCGCCTCCCCGATCACGCCGGACTCGTCGAGGCCCTGCCCGAGGCGCACCATCCGGGCTTCCTTGAGCAGCACGTCGAGCTGGTGGCCGGACCCGCCGGACTGGTCGGACTCACCAGGGGTCAGGTCGCCGATCAGGAGCTTGATGGTGTTGGTGCCGCAGTCGATCGCGGCGACCCTCACTCCTCCACCTCGTGGTCGAGGCTGTCCAGGTCGACGCACGAGCCGGAGGACCACCACTCACCCAGGGCGTCGAGCACCTCGTCGCCCAGCGGGTTCGCGCCGCGACCCTGCGCCAGGGACTGGCCGGCCAGGACGTGCAGGCACTTCACCCGGGTCGGCATCCCGCCGGCGGAGATCCCCGCGATCTCGGGGACGTCGAGCTCGGCGGAGGCGCCGATCGCGTCGCGAGCGGCCAGGTAGGACTCGTGCGCGCGCTGGTAGGCGGCGGCGAGGTCGGCGTCCTCGGCGAGGCGCGCCTCCATCTCCTTCATCACGCCGTTGGACTCCAGCGTGGAGATCCGGGAGGTCGCCTTGGGGCAGGTCAGGTAGTAGGTCGTCGGGAACGGGGTGCCGTCGGGCAGCCGCGGTTCGGTGGTGACGACGTCGGGGAGCGAGCAGGGGCAGCGGTGCCCGATGTCATGGATCCCGCGGGGGATGCGGCCCAGCTGGGCCTCGATGGCGTCGATGTCTCGCTGGTCGATGGAGCCGGTCACAGTCTCATTCACTCATGTCATTCAGCGTCGGACAGTTTTTGCGCGGGCTGGGTCGGCTCCGCCGGCGGGTCACCGGCCAGATCGACCGAGTCCCACACCTGTGCCCACCACGGCTGGGGAGCGTCCTCGCCCACGCTGTCCGGATCACTCAGCTCGCCAGCTGGCTGGATCCGGTGGCCATTCTCGTCCAGGACGACGTACGACGTCTCCCCCGGCATCACGAAGCCGAACCGCTGCCGCGCCTGCTGCTCGACGTACGCCTTGTCCTTCCAGCGCGCCTTCTCCGACTCGAGGTCGTTGATCGAGGCCTGCTTGGCCGCGATCTCCTCCTTCATCTCGTCGATGCTGTTGCGCTGCTGGATGTAGGCCTGGAGCGAGGAGGCGAAGGAGAGCACCAGGACGGCGCAGACCAGGACGAGCACGATCGCGCGTCCGGTCAGGCGCGGGTTGGACCGCGGGTCGACCCGCTTGAGCCGAGCGGCAGCGGCGGCTGCCGCGGCTCGGGCCTCCGCAGCCCGGCGCGCGCTCCCGATCCGCCCCGGGCCGGTGCGCCCTGGCGGGCCACTGCGAGGGGAACGCTGCTCTGCCACCCGTCAATCCTCCCCCACGGGAGGACCGACGGGTGGCAGCGAAACGCGTCAGCCGTTGAAACGCGGGAACGCGGAGGCGCCGGCGTACCGTGCGGCGTCGCCGAGCTCGTCCTCGATCCGGAGGAGCTGGTTGTACTTGGCGACGCGGTCCGAGCGGGCCGGGGCACCGGTCTTGATCTGGCCACAGTTGGTCGCGACGGCGAGGTCGGCGATCGTGGTGTCCTCGGTCTCGCCGGAGCGGTGGGACATCATGTTGGTGTAGCCGGCGCGGTGCGCGAGCTCGACGGCGTCGAGGGTCTCGGTGAGCGAGCCGATCTGGTTGACCTTGACCAGCATCGAGTTGGCCTGGCCGCCCTGGATGCCGCGCTGGAGCCGCTCGACGTTGGTGACGAACAGGTCGTCGCCGACCAGCTGGGTCTTGCCACCGATCTCGTCGGTGAGGATCTTCCAGCCGTCCCAGTCCTCCTCGTTGAGGGGGTCCTCGATGGAGACGATCGGGTAGTTGGCGACGAGGTCGGCGTAGTAGGCCGACATCTCGGCGCTGGTCTTCTTCACGCCCTCGAAGACGTAGGAGCCGTCCTCGTAGAACTCGGACGCGGCGACGTCCATCGCCAGGGCGATGTCGGTGCCCAGGGTGTAGCCGGCCTTGGCGACGGCCTCGGCGATCAGGTCGAGCGCGGCACGGTTGGACTCGAGGTTGGGCGCGAAGCCACCCTCGTCACCCAGGCCGGTGGACAGACCCTTCTCCTTCAGCACGGACTTGAGCGCGTGGTAAACCTCGGCGCCGTAGCGCAGGGCCTCACGGAAGGTCGGGGCACCGATCGGGGCGATCATGAACTCCTGGACGTCGACGTTGGAGTCGGCGTGGGCGCCACCGTTGAGGATGTTCATCATCGGGACGGGCAGGACGTGGGCGTTCGGGCCGCCGACGTACCGGAAGAGCGGCAGGCCCGAGGAGTCGGCCGCGGCGCGGGCGACGGCCAGGGAGACGCCGAGGATCGCGTTGGCGCCGACGTTGGCCTTGTTGGGGGTCCCGTCGAGGTCGAGCATGGTCTGGTCGATCAGGCGCTGGTCGTCGGCGTCGAGGCCGATGATCGCCGGGGCGATGGTGCCGAGCACGGCCTCCACGGCCTGCTGCACTCCCTTGCCGCCGTACCGGGCGTCGCCGTCGCGCAGCTCGACCGCCTCGAACGCGCCGGTGGAGGCACCGGAGGGGACCATGGCACGCGCGAACGTGCCGTCTTCGAGGAGGACCTCGACCTCCACCGTGGGGTTGCCACGGGAGTCGAGGATTTCGCGGGCGCCGATAGCTTCAATCGCAGTCACGACCTGCAGCCTAACGTGCCGCCTCCCGGGCCACGGAGGGTGAGACGGGGGTCACGAAACAACGCGGACACCTATTGTCGTTACACCTACATGACTTCTGCCACGCTGACGTCCGCCGCCGAGATCTTCACCGACCGTCGCACGGTCTCGCTCTTCTCCGACGAGCCGGTCACCGACGCGGAGCTCGCCCAGGTCTGGGAGTACGCCCGCTTCACCCCGACCGCGGCCAACACCCAGCCGCTGCGCGTCCTGTTCGTCCGCACCCCGGAGGCCAAGGAGCGCCTGCTCGCGCACGTCAGCGACGGCAACAAGCCCAAGGTCGCCTCCGCCCCCGTCACCGCGATCCTGGCGTGGGACCCGGAGTACTACGAGCAGATCCCCCACGTCTTCCCGCACGCCGCCGGGCTGCGCGACACCTTCGCCAACGCTCCCGAGATCGCGGAGCCGGCGGGCAAGCTGTCGGCCGGCATCCAGATCGGCGGCTTCATCTACGCCACCCGCGCCGCCGGCCTGTGGGCCGGTCCGATGACGGGTGTCGACGCCGCCGGCATCGACGCCGAGTTCTTCGGCGAGAGCGGCTGGAAGTCGCTGGTCGTGGTCAACATCGGCCACCCCGGCGAGAACCCGTACTTCGACCGGCTCCCCCGCGTCCCCGAGGACACCGCCACTCAGTACGTCTGAGCCCGAGCCCACGCACGGCCGCTCCCCAACTTTGGGGGGCGGCCTTCGTCTTGCGCCCGACCGGTGCCGGGCGGAGGCTCAGAGCATGGCTCGATACATGGTCGAACGAACTTTTCCTGACGGCCTTCAGGTCCCCGCGAACGACGAAGGCGCCGCCACCTGCGCAGCCGTCGTCTCGGGGAACCTCGGCCACGACGTCACCTGGGTCCACTCCTACGTGTCGCCCGACAAGACCAAGACCTTCTGCATCTACGACGGCCCCTCCGAGGACGCCATCCGCGCTGCCGCGCAGACGACCGGACTGCCCGTCGACCGGATCACCGAGGTCTCGGTCCTGGACCCGTACTTCTTCCACTGACCCCTGCGAGATCAACGCTGGCGCTCGGCGCGCTTGGCGGCCTGCCAGAGCTCCTCGATCTGCTCCAGCGTGTACGGCCCGGCGGCAGCGACCGCCGGGTCGAACACGTGCGGGTTGCGGCGCCTCATCTTGCTCGCCAGCCCACCGATGACGTCGTCCATCGTGAAGGCGCCGGCCTCCTCGGCGATCGCGGCGTGGAAGTAGATCTGGAGCAGCAGGTCGCCCAGCTCCTCGGCGAGGTGGTCCCAGCTGCCGGTC
Source organism: Nocardioides sp. JCM 18999 (assembly GCF_055391175.1). NCBI lineage: Bacteria > Bacillati > Actinomycetota > Actinomycetes > Propionibacteriales > Nocardioidaceae > Nocardioides > Nocardioides sp. JCM 18999. Next base: position 367,965 of record NZ_AP043887.1, on the reverse strand, counting down.
TCGGTGCCCTCGGTGATCGCCTCGAGCACCTCGGCCGACTCCTCAGCGAGGTACGGCGCCAGGGACTGGTGCGTCTGGGAACCCTTCCAGGCGCAGCGCTCCCGCATGGTGCGCATCAGGTCGAGGAACTCGACCAGGCCCTCACCCGAGGCGGGCTCGCTCATCGGTGCCGTCCGTGTCAGATCGCGCCGACGTGGTGCAGCAGCTGGCGCAGCAGGGAGGCGCGTCCGCCCTCGAGCTCGTCGGCGAACGCGTCCGAGACCGCTTCGGCCGGCGTCACCCAGGTGATCTCCAGGGCGTCCTGACGCGGGTGGCACTCCCCGGTCACCGGCACCACGAACGCCAGCGCGACCGCGTGCTGACGCGGGTCGTGGAAACGGTCGGTGGGCCACGGGAAGTACTCCGCGACGGCGGCCGGGACGATCGTGGTCGGCAGCACCGGGAACGCGGTCGGACCGAGGTCCTTCTCCAGGTTGCGCATCAGCGCGTCCCGGACCTGCTCGCCGTGCAGCACCCGACCCGAGACCAGGGACCGAGCGATCAGGCCGGTCGTCGACGAGCCGCGCAGCAGCAGGCCGACCGAGACCACCCGGCCACCCGCATCGACCCGGACCGGCAGCGCCTCGACGTAGAGCATCGGCACCCGGCCGCGGGTGGCGGCGAGGTCCTCCTCGCTCATCCAGCCCGGCTGCGGCTCCTCGCTCTGCTCGGGGGTCCACTCTTCGCCGAACTCGTCTCCGAAGGCTTCCATCGTCACAGCGCTGACCTTATCCGTCAGGCCTCGACCGCAGGGTCGATGACACTGTCGATCACGAGCCTGGCCCACTCCAGCAGCGCGATCCCGTCCAACGGCTTGGCCGGGAACCCGTTCGAGACCGGCCGGGGCACCAGGATCGTGTCGACGGAGTTCTTGATCAGGCTCTTGGGATAGAGCCGCTGCAGCCGCACCTGGCGGCTCTCGGGCAGCACGACGGGTGAGAACCGGACGTTCTTGCCCGCGATCGTGACCTCGGAGATCCCGGCCGCCCGGGCACGGGCGCGGAACCGCGCGACCAGCAGCAGCGAGAGGACGACGATCGGCAGGTCGCCGTACCGGTCCTTGAGCTCCTCCTCGATCGCGTCGACGTCGGCGTCGGCGCGGACCTCGGCGAGGCGCTTGTAGATCTCGAGCCGCAGCCGCTCGGTGCCGATGTAGTCGTGCGGCAGGTGCGCGTCGACCGGCAGCTCGATCCGGACCTCGTTGAGGTCGGGGGCGTCCTCGCCCTTGAAGTCGGCCACGGCCTCGCCGACGAGGCGGACGTAGAGGTCGAAGCCGACGTCGGCGATGTGCCCGGACTGCTGGCCGCCGAGCAGGTTGCCGGCGCCGCGGATCTCGAGGTCCTTCATCGCGATCGCCATGCCGCCGCCGAGGTCGGAGTGCTGGGCGAGGGTCGCGAGCCGCTCGTGGGCGGTCTCGGTGAGCGGCTTCTCGGACGGGTAGAGGAAGTAGGCGTAGGCCCGCTCACGGCTCCGTCCGACGCGGCCACGGAGCTGGTGCAGCTGGGAGAGGCCGAGGGTGTCGGCCCGCTCGATCAGCATCGTGTTGGCGTTGGAGACGTCGAGGCCCGACTCGACCAATGTGGTGCAGACCAGCACGTCGAAGCGCCTCTCCCAGAAGTCGAGCATCACCTGCTCGAGCTGTTTCTCGTTCATCTGGCCGTGCGCGGTGGCGACCCGGGCCTCGGGCACCAGCTCCCGGATCTTCGCGGCCGCACGCTCGATCGAGTCGACCCGGTTGTGGATGTAGAAGACCTGGCCCTCGCGCAGCAGCTCGCGGCGGATCGCGGCGATCACGGTGCGCTCCTCGAAGCCGCCGACGTAGGTGAGCACCGGGTGCCGCTCCTCCGGCGGGGTGGTGATCGTCGACATCTCCCGGATGCCGGTGATCGCCATCTCGAGCGTGCGCGGGATCGGGGTGGCGGACATGCTCAGGACGTCCACGGCCGTCCGCATCCGCTTGAGCTGCTCCTTGTGCTCGACGCCGAAGCGCTGCTCCTCGTCGACGATGATCAGGCCGAGGTCCTTGAACCGGACGTCGGGGTTGAGCAGCCGGTGCGTGCCGACCACGATGTCGACCGAGCCGTCGGCCATCCCCTCCATGATCTCCTTGGACTCTTTGGCGGTCTGGAACCGACTCAGGCCCTTGAGGGTCACCGGGAAGGCGTTCATCCGCTCCATGAAGGTGGACAGGTGCTGGGTGACGAGCAGCGTCGTCGGGACGAGGACGGCGACCTGCTTGCCGTCCTGTACGGCCTTGAACGCGGCGCGCACGGCGATCTCGGTCTTGCCGTAGCCGACGTCGCCGCAGATCAGGCGGTCCATCGGCATCGAGCGCCGCATGTCCTCCTTGACCTCGTCGACGGTCGAGAGCTGGTCGGGCGTCTCCGTGTAGGGGAAGGCGTCCTCGAGCTCGCGCTGCCACGGGGTGTCGGGGCCGAAGGCGTGCCCCTTCGTCGCCTGCCGGGCGGCGTAGAGCTTGATCAGCTCCGCAGCGATCTCCTTGACCGCCTTCTTGGCCTTGGCCTTCCGCTTCGACCAGTCGGCGCCACCGAGCCGGTCGAGGCTGGGCGACTCGCCGCCGACGTAGCGCGTGACCTGGTCGAGCGCGTCGGCCGGGACGTAGAGCCGGTCCGGCGGGCCGCCCTTCTTGGAGGCGCCGTACTCGACGACGAGGTACTCGCGGGTGGCCCCGCCGACCTCGCGCTGCTTCATCTCCACGAAGCGCCCCACCCCGTGCTGCTCGTGCACCACGAAGTCCCCGGGCTTGAGCTCGAGCGGGTCGATCTGACGCTTGCGTCGGGCCGGCATCCGGCCCATGTCGCGGGTCGAGGACTTCTGCCCGCTGATGTCCTCACCGGTGAGCACCGCGAGCTGCGCGGTCTCGTCGGTGAACCCGGTGTCCAGGGTGCCGATCAGGACGTTGACCACGTCGCGGGTGAGCAGTCCGTCGGTGACCAGGCGGGCCGGGACGTCGTGCTCGGCCAGCACCTCGATCGTGCGGGCCGCCGGGCCGTGCGCGGGCTGGACGACGACGGTGCGGTAGCCGGCCAAGCGCCAGTGGTCGAGGTCACGGACGGCCTTCTCGACCTCACCGCGGTAGGGCTCGACCGCCTGCGCCTCCAAGGTGCGGACCGGCACGCCGGCGATGGTCGCGTCGGCGAGCGCCGCGGCCTCCTCGTCCATGCCGAACGGACTCGTGGACCACCAGCTGAGGCCTCCGCCGAGGATCCGTTCCCGGACGTCGCCGAGATCCCAGTACGACGCCTTGGCAGCGAGCTTGGTCAGGTCGATCGGCGCCTGTCCGCCGGAGGCGGCGCTGGCCCAGCTGGCGCCGAGGAACTCCTCACTGGTGGCGACGAGGTCGTGCGCGCGGCGCCTTACCCGCTCGGGGTCGAGGACCAGGACGTGACCGGTGGAGGGCAGCAGGTCGACCAGGAGCTCCATGTCGTCGACCAGGGCGGGGGCGAGCGACTCCATCCCCTCCACCGCGATGCCGTTGCTCATCTTGTCGGTCAGCTCGAGCAGCTGCGGGTGGGTGCGGCCGAGCTCGGCGGCGCGCTCGCGCACCTGCGGGGTGAGCAGGAGCTCGCGGCACGGCGGCGCCCAGAGGCGCTCGCGGGGCTCGAGGGCGCGCTGGTCGGCGACGGCGAAGGAGCGGATCTCCTCGACCTCGTCGCCCCAGAACTCGATCCGGAGCGGGTGCTCCTCGGTCGGCGGGAAGACGTCGACGATGCCACCGCGGACGGCGAACTCGCCGCGGCGCTCGACCAGGTCGACCCGGCTGTAGGCGGCGTCGGCGAGGCGCTGGACGATGTCGTCGAGGGCGACGGTCTGGCCGGGCACGACGGCGACCGGCTCGAGGTCGCCGAGCCCCTTCACCTGGGGCTGCAGCACCGAGCGGATCGGGGCGACGACGACCTGCAGCGGATCACCCTCGGGGTGGACCAGCTCGCGCAGCACCGCCAGACGGCGCCCCACGGTGTCGCTGCGGGGGCTGAGGCGTTCGTGCGGCAGCGTCTCCCAGCTCGGGAAGTAACCGGTCCGGATCCCCAGCCCGAGCAGGACCGCGGTCAGGTCCTCGGCCTCACGGCTGGTCGCGGTCACGGCCAGGACGGTCGCGCCGCGTTCGACGAGCCCGGTGACCAGGAACGGACGCAGCGCCGGCGGGCCGGTGACGTCGAGCGTCGCGAACTCCTCGGACAGGACGCTCTGGAGCGATCCCATGGCGGCTTGGGCGAGTGAGTGCACTCCGGCTCCTGACATGACGAGCGCCCCCGCACCGGATGGCGAGGGGGTGGGCTCAGTCTACGGTGGCTCCGTGATGCGTCGGCTGGCCGTGGCCCTGGGGGTGGTGACCGTGCTCGTCGCCGGTTGCGGCGGGCAGACGGCGACTACGCCGGCTCCCTCACCGACGCCGAGCCTGACCCCGACCCTGAGGCCGACCCCGTCGCCGACCCCGACGCCGACCCCGGTCGCGGGGAGCACTCCCCCGGCGTGGCTGGGCACCCGGGTCCTCCCGGTCGATGCCGACGGCGTCGTACCGCCGCAGGAGACGCCGCCCGAGCTGGTGAACCGGGCCTTCACGCTGCCCGACGTGCTGCCGCCCCTGCCGGGCGACGGGTTCGCCTCCCGGATCACCGCACCGGCGCCGGCCGACGTGATCGCCCGCTCGACGTGGGTGCCCGCGTGCCCGGTCGGCGCGACGGACCTGGCGTGGGTGCGGCTGACCTTCCGCGGCTTCGACGGCGCCCGGCACACCGGCGAGCTCCTCCTCGCCCGCAGCCAGGCCCGCACCATCGTCCGGGCGTTCCACACCCTGTGGGACCTGGACTTCCCGATCGAGCAGATGCACATCACCACGCAGGCCGAGGCTGCGGCGCCGCCGACCGGGGACGGCAACAACACCGAGTCGTTCAACTGTCGCCCGGTGGTGGGCTCGACCGTCTGGTCGCAGCACTCCTACGGCCTCGCGGTCGATCTCGACCCGTTCCAGAACCCGTACGTCCGCGGCTCCGGAGCCGACGAGGTCGTCCTGCCCGAGCTGGCCCGCTCCTACCTCGACCGCACCCACCTGCGGCCCGGGATGATCCCCGCCGCCTCCGCCGTGGTCCGTGCTTTCAGCGCGGTCGGCTGGCACTGGGGCGGCTCCTGGCGCTCGCTCAAGGACTACCAGCACTTCTCCCTGCGCAACCGCTGACGTGAACTTGGGGAAAGTAACCCGAAGAGTGCGGTGAACTTGAGGAAAGTAACGAGCGCCGCTCGTTACTTTCCTCAAGTTCACCGGGTTTCGGGGGTTACTTTCCCCAAGCTCACCGTCAGCTGGCGCGGTCGGCGTAGGTCTGCGCAGCGGCGTACACCTGCTGCACGTACTCCTGGGAGTGGTTGTAGGAGAAGATCGCGGCCGACCAGGTGGTGCCGTTGTTCAGCGCGCCGGAGTGGCAGAGGTAGTTCGCCGCGGCCAGGGCGGCGTCGTTGATGTTCTGCGGGTCGGCGGTGCCGTCGGCGTTGGCGTCGGCGCCCCAGCGCTCCCAGGTCGAGGGGATGAACTGCATCGGGCCGTAGGCCCGGTCCAGGTCGCCGAGCGGGATGCCGGTGATCGGCGAGGAGGGCAGTCCACCGGGCTCGAGGGTGCGGCCGTCGATGGTGCCGTGGTGCGACTCGACCCAGCCGATGCCGGCCAGGGTCGTCCACCCGAGGTGGCACGAGGCCGGGGCCGCCAGCTGGGCCGAGGCGTAGGCGCCGATCGCGACCGCGGGGATGCCGGTGCGCTTCGACATCTTCGCGACCCAGCGCGGGTCGACCGTCGTGGCTGCGTCAGGAGCCGGCGAGGCGACCGCGTCCTGCGGCGCCGTGGACAGGGTCGGCGGCACGACCTCCATCGACACACCCGCCTCCAGCGGCCGCTCCGGCTGGAGCGCGAGGATGGCGACGTACCCGAGGGCGAGCAACGCGAACAGGGCCGACGCCACGACGGCGCCGACCCTGAGCGAAGACGGAGCCGTCGACTGCGAGGTCACGCTGCGAGGCTAACCGCGTGGCGGTGGATCATCCGAAACGACCGTGGACGTAGTCCGCGGTCCGCTGGTCCTGCGGGTTCTCGAACATCGCCCGGGTGTCACCGTGCTCGACGATGCCGCCCGGGGTGTTGTGCGAGGCCAGGAAGAACGCGGTCTTGTCCGAGACCCGCGCGGCCTGCTGCATGTTGTGGGTGACGATGACGATGGTGACCTCCTGGGCCAGCTCCTTCATCGTCTCCTCGATCACGCGGGTCGAGGTCGGGTCGAGCGCCGAGCAGGGCTCGTCCATCAGCAGCACGCGGGGCTTGATCGCCATCGACCGGGCGATGCAGAGGCGCTGCTGCTGACCACCGGAGAGGCCGCCGCCGGGGGCGTCGAGACGGTCCTTGACCTCGTTCCACAGGCCACCGAGGCGGAGGCAGCGCTCGACGAGCTCCTCCTTCTCGGACTTGCTCGCCTTCTTGCCGGTCAGCTTGAGCCCGGCCAGCACGTTGTCACGGATGCTCATCGCCGGGAACGGGTTGGGCTTCTGGAAGACCATCCCGATGTCGCGACGGGCGTCGGTGAGCTTCTTCTCGGGGGCGTAGATGTCCTCCCCGTCGAGCAGCACCTGACCGCCGAGCTGGGCGCTCGGCACCAGCTCGTGCATCCGGTTGAGCGTGCGCAGGAAGGTGGACTTGCCGCAGCCCGACGGGCCGATCAGCGCGGTGATCTCGCCGGCGGCCATGGTCAGGTTGACCCGGTCCAGGACGAGGCGCTCGCCGAACCAGCACGAGACGTCGACGGCCTCGATCGTGGCCAGGCCGGTGCCGCTCGGCGCCTGGCTCGGGCGTACGACGTCGTCGGCGATGGGGATCGCGATGGTCTGGTCGCTCACAGGAGTGTCCTTTAGTGCAGTAACTCTGGTCATCATGTGCTGCTTGAGGTCTTTCGAAGTGTAAGCGGTGGGTGGCCACCCGAGTGGCCACCCACCGTCATGCTGAGCGGATCAGGCCGCGCAGGCCGCGGTCTTGGCAGCCTGGGCCGCCTCGTTCGCCGCGACCGCCTGGGCCTTCGCCGTGGTGGCGTTGGTCTGGGCCGTCTTGGCCTTGGCCGCAGCGGCAGCAGCGTTGGCCGCAGCGGTCTTGGCCTTGGCCGCCACACCCTTGGCCGTGGTCAGCGCCTTGGTCCGGGTGGTGACGAGCTTCTTCGCCTTCTTCTTGGCCGCGCCCTTGGCCTTCTTGAGCGCCTTCTTGGCCTTGGTCAGGGCGGTGGTGGCGCTCTTGACCTTGGTGTCGGCCGTGACCTTCGAGCCCGCGGCGGTCTTGGCGGCCGCGGCCGCCTTGGTGTTCGCCGTGGTCGCGGTGGTGAGGGCGTTGGTGCGGGTGACCACCGCGGCGGCAGCAGCCGTCGCAGCCTCGGTCTTGGTCAGGCAGTCCTGGGTCGGACCACCGGTGACCGTCACCGCCGGAGCGTTCGCCTTCGACACGGCGAAGCTCCACGCCGAGCTCGGGACGAACTTGGCGGTGTAGGTGTGCGCACCGGCCGTGGCGCCGAAGCTCGCCGACGCGGAGCCGTTCGTGACCGTGCCGGAGCCGACCTTGGTCGAGCCCTCGAAGAACGAGACCGTGCCGGCCGCGCTGGAGGGAGTCACCGTCGCGGTGGCGGTGACGGTGCCACCGTCAGCAGCGGCGGAGGCCACGACGGAGCTGGTCGCCGGGGCGGCCAAGGCGGCCGTGGTGACCAGGTTGGCGACCGGGACGTTGGCCGACGCGGTCTCACCGCAGACACCACCGTGGTCGGGGTCGGCCAGCTGGCTCAGCCCACCATCGGTGATGGCCTGCGTCGCGGCGGGCGAGCAGAGGAAGTCGGTGAACGCGGCCAGGTCGGGGCGGGTCACGTCAGCGGCACGAAGCACCGTGTAGACGGCACGCTTCTCGTCCATCCCACCGAGGATCTTGATCCCCGACGCGTTCGGCAGCGAAGCACGGCCGATCGAGAACGGCGCGATCGCGTAGGCATCGGCCGCGATCGGAGCCGGGTCGTGCTCCTGCGTCGACTGGTTGGCCAGGTTGGTCTTGTAGTCCGGGAGGCTGTTGTTGCCCGTGTAGGACTTCAAGATGTTCTGGAAGAAGTCGTGCGTGCCACCCGAAGCCGGACCGAGCTTCACGATCGCGTGGTCACCCAGCGCGGCGTCGATCTGGTTCCAGTTCGTCGTCACACCCGTGAAGATGTTCGCGATCTGGGTCGACGTCAGGGTCAGGCCGGCCAGCGGGCCACCCGCCTTGACCGCCACACCGAGGTGGTCCATCGCGAACGGGATGTTCACCACGGTCGCGTTGCTGATCGAGTCCGTCCGGTACCCCGAGGACCGAGCGAAGTCGACGGCCGGGTTGATCAGCGCCGCAACACCGTCACCCGAACCCTTCGGCCGCGACAACGCCGGCGAACCCGCCGGCAACGGCAGGTTGTCAGCCGTGGGCAGACCCGCGAACGAGACCACCTTGGCACCGTTGGTGAGGTCGGTGTTCCAGACCTTCGCGGCGTTGTTGACCGAGATCATCGTGGTGTCCGAACCCACACCGACCAGGTCGGCGGAGACGGCGTTGACCGGGGTGTCGAACTCCGAACCCACGAAGGGCGAGAGCACCAGGTTGGCGACCGGGACGTTGGCCGACGCGGTCTCACCGCAGACACCACCGTGGTCGGGGTCGGCCAGCTGGTCGAGGCCACCGGCCTTGATCGCCGCGTCAGCGGCGGGCGAGCAGAGGAAGTCGGTGAACGCGGCCAGGTCGGGGCGGGTCACGTCAGCGGCACGAAGCACCGTGTAGACGGCACGCTTCTCGTCCATCCCACCGAGGATCTTGATCCCCGACGCGTTCGGCAGCGAAGCACGGCCGATCGAGAACGGCGCGATCGCGTAGGCATCGGCCGCGATCGGAGCCGGGTCGTGCTCCTGCGTCGACTGGTTGGCCAGGTTGGTCTTGTAGTCCGGGAGGCTGTTGTTGCCCGTGTAGGACTTCAAGATGTTCTGGAAGAAGTCGTGCGTGCCACCCGAAGCCGGACCGAGCTTCACGATCGCGTGGTCACCCAGCGCGGCGTCGATCTGGTTCCAGTTCGTCGTCACACCCGTGAAGATGTTCGCGATCTGGGTCGACGTCAGGGTCAGGCCGGCCAGCGGGCCACCCGCCTTGACCGCCACACCGAGGTGGTCCATCGCGAACGGGATGTTCACCACGGTCGCGTTGCTGATCGAGTCCGTCCGGTACCCCGAGGACCGAGCGAAGTCGACGGCCGGGTTGATCAGCGCCGCAACACCGTCACCCGAACCCTTCGGCCGCGACAACGCCGGCGAACCCGCCGGCAACGGCAGGTCGTCGGCCGTGGGCAGACCGGCGAAGGTCGCGATCTTGGCGGTGTTGGCCGGGTCGGCGTTCCACACCTTCGCCACGTTGGCGACCGAGATCATCGTGGTGTCCGAACCCACACCGATCAGGTCGGCCGAGACGGGTGCAGCGACGCTGTCGTACTCGCTGGCGACGTACGGCGCCGCCATGGCGGGTGCGGCGGTGGCAGCGATGCCGGTGGCCGCGACGGCGAGCCCGACGGCTGCCGTGATGGACTTGCGTGCAAACATTTCTGTGTTCGCTTCCTCTAGATGTCTGCGGTCCGACCGCAGCCCTGGTTGGCGGGGTGTCGTCCGTGGACGACGGGACGTCAGATCAGGTTGGGTAGCAGCCGCATCGCAACATCGGTCGTGACCCATGAAAGTGCGATCACCAGGGGGCTCACGGCCACCCAGACGAGCACCTTCGACCATCGCTGACAGGCGACGACGACCCCCACGGTCAACGCCACCAGGAGTCCGAGGCAGAGAGCGAGCAGGGGCATGGCCCCTGGGTCGCTCGCCATCACGTTCTCCGAATCGGGGACCGCGCTCGGCCTGCCGGCCGGTGCGGGGAAGGACGTCGAGGCATCGGCGTCGACGTAGATGGCCTCGCCGGGGCTCAGCGCACCCAACGGGCCTGACCCTTCGGCTGAGACCAGCGTGAGCCGGGAGTGACCGGCGGCTGCGGGCGCGGGCTGGGGGTCGCCGGACCGGCGCACCCCGAGGACGGTGAAGTCGACCTCGCCCTGGGCCATGCTGACGTGGATGTTGTCGCCGGCCCGCAGGCTCGAGATCTGCCCGAAGGGGCCGCCGTAGGTGGCGGCGCGACCGAAGACCACGGAGGTGCCGGACTGCCCGGGCAGCGGGGTGTTGCGCAGGTGTCCCGGGCCGGCGAGCAGGTCGCCCGACGCGGTGCCCTCCACCACGACCTCGTCGAGGTGGAGCACCGGGATCGTCACGACCGCCACTGGATCACCGGCAGGTACCACCGGGCCAACAGGAGCCGTCGCGCTGGCCAACTGCGTGCGAATCTCGCCGAAGAGCAGGCTCTGCGACCGCGCGTGGCTGAGCGAGCCGAGCGCCAGCAGCTGGATCAGCATCCACAGGCACACCAGGGCGAGCATCAGCGTCGCGGTGTTCACGTAGGTGTAGATCTCCGCCTCGGGGCGCCGCGCCGGTCGCGGACGTTCCACGGCCTGCGGCCGGGCGGGGGTCGCGGTGCTCATCGGCGGCCCTGGAGGGCGAGCAGGCGTCCGACGCCGGTGCCGAGCAGCGCCAGCAGAGCGACGCCGAGGAGCAGCGGGAGTGCCCCGCGCCCGGCCGACGAGGTGATCGCGGCGGTCGGGACCGTCTGGGCGGTCGTCGGCGGCACGGCGCTCGGGGCCGCCAGGTCCGTCGTCGGGACCGCGTCGGGCACGGTGATGCCGAGGCCCGGTGCGATCGCGGTGGGCTTGGTGACCGTCGCCGGCTTCGTCGGTGCGCCCGAGCCCTGGAGCCGGGTCACCATCTCCTTCGCGACGGCCTGGGCCGAGGCGTAGAAGCGGGCGGTCGCACCGGTCTTGAGGATCGGCAGGAAGCCGTCGGGCAGCTGGCCGTTGCCGGAGCCCGCCTTCTGCCCCTCCGTGCTCGCGACCCGGATGAACTGGGAGACCTTGGCGACGTCAGCCGCCGCGAGCCCCTGCAGCTTGGTGGCCGTGTAGACGACCATCGTGCCGGGATAGGCGGTCTTGGACTTCTTCACCGCGGCCTGGTCGAGGGTGAACGCACCGAACTGCGACGACTGCTTCATCAGCTCCAAGGCGGCCGCCATCGACGTCCGGGTCGGGGCGACGTACGTCTTCGGTGCGGTCTTCAGGGCGGCGACGGTCAGGCCGTAGCGCTCGGCGTCGCCGAGGCTGACGATGCCGAGCACGAAGCGTCCGCCGATCCCCTGCCGGTCGACACGGCCGGTCTTGAACACCCCGGGCACGCCGGGGGCCGGCGCGACGACGGTGTCGCAGCGGGTCTGCAGGTTGGGCCAGCCGTCGAGCACCGCGGTGCTGATCTTCGCCAGCGTGGTCACCGGCGCCGCCATGTTCTGCATGTACGGCGACTCGTTGTTGTGCCAGCAGCCGACGGGGTCGTTGTCCGGGAACTCCCAGGGGTCCAGCAGCGGCCACTCGGAGGTCGGCATCTCGAGCGGAACCTTCGGGTCGCTCATGTCGTAGGCCGGGTTGACCACGGTGCCCCACGGGTCGGGCTCGCCGTGCAGGAAGTCCATCGCGTCCTGGTCCTGGGCGATGTACTCGGTGACCTGCTGCATCACGCCCGAGGAGTTGGACAGGGCGAGCAGGGTCGCGGCCGACTCGAAGGTGAACGAGCCCAGGCCCGGGTTGAGCGCGGTGAACTCGGGGTCGGTCTGGATCGAGCGCGGGTTCTTGTCGATCCCCGGGTGGCGCGGTCCGACGACGGGCCCGGGATAGGACTCGCTCAACAGCTTGGCCAGCAGCCGGGCGTTCAACCGGAGCTGGGTGTACTCCCCCGCGTTCTCCGGCTTGTCGATGATGTAGCCGACACCGAATCCGGTGACCGCGGTCGGGGCGTAGCCCACGGGGTCAGCCCCCGCAGGGAACTCCGAGGAGACCTCGGCCGCGACCCCGAGGCCGCCGTTCATCAGGGAGAAGCCCTGCCGGTCGGGCATCTGGTTGAGCTGGAACTTGAACCGGTCCTTGTTCAGGCAGTACGCCGGCGCCCACTGCAGCGCGGCCTGGGCGAGCAGCTCCGAGCCGTAGAACCCGGTCGGCTTGCGCCGATCGAGGACGTCGCAGGTGCTGGCCGGGGTGCCGAAGGTGACGGGGATGACGACCCGGTTCTTCCACACCGAGGGGGACCACCAGAGGCGGGCGCCGACGGCCAGCGGGACACCGTTGCCGGCGAAGTTGGTGCTGCCGGGCTCGTAGAGACCGTCGGCCTTGCACGCCTTGAGCGCCGGCGGCTCGGTCGCCGAGACCGCACCGCCCGGGTCGGACATCCGGTTGTCGCAGCTCAAGCCCACGATCGGCACCATCACGATCGCGCAGTCCACCTTGTCGGAGCAGCCCAGCGACTCGTTCTCGACGTCGGTGCGGACCTCGAACTGGATGTCGCCGGTGCCGTCGGTCTTGGTGAACGCGGCCACGTCGTTGGCCGGGAAGGCACCGTCGGCCGCGGCCTCGGGCGGCATGTGGCCCTGGTCGCAGGCGGAGTAGACCTTGCCGCTGGCGGCCCGGAACGGCACCACCCGGGCGTAGAAGTTGCCGGTCTGGGCGACGTTGGTGCAGTCCTTCGCCGCGGCCTCGGACATCCCGTAGATCTTGGTCCGCTGCGCCTCGGTGTTGAGCGGGTCGTGCACCCACCCCGCATCGAGACGGGAGACGTTGGTGACGGCGCGCTGTCGGGCCGACGTCGTCCAGCAGGTCTCCGGCGTGATCGTCGCTGCGGTGCCGCGGCACTGCATGATCACCATCGGGTACTCCTGGTTGACGCCCTTGTCCCCGAACGGGTCACCGGCGCGCGCCGCACTGGGCCGCGCCCCCGACCAGGTGATGTGGACGCGCTCGCGACCGCGCAGGTTCTCGGTGTGGTCGACCGCGACCTTGAGGTGGTAGGTCGACCCCTGGTTCTGCAGGTCGCCCGCGGCGTCTGCGAACTGCCGCACCACCGTCCTCGAGGTGCTGGCCGCGCCGTCGTCCGTGGCAGCGACCGCCGTCCCGGGCACCGCGGGAACGGCCAGGGCGAGCAGCCCGAGGACCATCGCCACCGGTCCGAGCCGCCTCACGATGCGGACCGCTTCCGGAGCCAGACCATGACGAAGCCCGGGATCAGCACCAGCGCGAGCAGCTCGAGCGCGGCGAGCCAGCCGAACGCGTTGTTGTCACCGCTGCGCTCCGCCGACAGCATCACCGGGGTCGCGGCGACGTCACCCGTCGTCCCGGCGGCGACGTCGGTGGTGCCGCCCGTGGCCGGGTCGACCGTGCCGCCGGCAGCGGGATCACCCCCCGAGGCAGGTGCGGTGGTGCCGCCTCCGCCCGTCGTCGTACCGCCGGTGGTCGTGCCGGTGGTGCCGGTCGAGCCGGTCCCCTTGCTGCCCGAGGGCTTGTTGGTCCCGGTCCCGTCGGTGCACGGACCGGCCCCGGTCTTGTCGCACGACGCCGGCTGCGGCGCCTTCTGCGCCAGCACGTTCTTGTTCGGGTTCTTCCCGTCGAAGGTGGGGTTGTTGCAGCTCTTCAGGTCGCGGTTCCCGGTCTGCACCTTGGGGTCGACCGCGGTCATCCGCTTGATCTGACTGATCCCGGACTGCACCAGGTTGAGCGGCAGCGGCGAGTAGCCGTAGGGCCCGGCCTTGGACTGGCCCTCGCACAGCGAGTAGTAGAGGAAGTCGGCCAGCGTCTGCCGCTTCGCGGTGGTGGCGAGCCGGACGTCGTTCTTCCCGATCGGGATGATCATGTAGGAGTACGACGAGATCGGGTACGCCCGCGGGTCCGGGTTGGTGTAGACCGCCGACAGGTCCTGGGTCAGGTAGAGCGGGTCGGTGACCGGCACGTTGGTGCGGATCTTGGCCTTGGTCAGCGCGACGGCGGTGTTGTACTGCGTCGGCTCGACGAAGTAGCCGGCCTTGTTCAGCACCTTCACGACCGGGTAGTTGGCGTTGACCGGGTAGGAGTACTCGACGTAGCCGATCGTGCCGTTGCCGGAGAAGCCCTTGATGTAGTTCATCACCTGGTCCGACCCGGACTGGGCGACCGTGCGGGAGCCCGACTTCTTCGGGTAGTACGACGTCAGCCCGGAGCGGCCGAAGTAGGGCCGCCACAGCGACGGGTACTGCTTGTCCATCCAGGTGGTCAGCTGCGCGGTCGTGCCGGAACCGTCGGAACGGACGACCGGCGTGATCGGCAGCGAGGGGAAGACGCGGCCGTTGTTGTCCTTGGTGATCGCCGGGTCGTTCCAGTTGGTGATCTTGTTGGTGAAGATCTTGGCCAGCGTCTCGCCCGACAGGCGCAGGTTGCGGACCTGGGTGTTGCCGATCTTCAGCTGGTAGGTGAACGCGGTGCCGCCGGCGACGATCGGCAGGTAGGCGTACGAGCGACCGTTGCTGGTGTCGGAGGCACCCTGCTCGTCGGTGCCCTGGTACGGGATCTCGGAGATCGCGAAGTCGACCGCGTTGTTGGCGAAGTCCTTGCGACCCTTGGTCGAGCCACCACCGGTGTAGACGACCTTCATGCCGTTGGCGTTCACGTCGGCGATCCACTGCTGGACGATGAGCTCCGACCAGGTCGACCCCGTCCCCTCGATCTGGGCGTACACCGTCGCCTGGGCGACTCCCGGCATCGCGAGCACCGCGACGAGGGAGGCGAGAGCGACGAACAGTGTCCGGATGGACTTCACGAGCGGGTCTCCTCAGGAGAATCGAGCGGCACATCGTTGGTGGAACGAAGCGGGATGGCGGGGATGAGAGCGCTCGTCAGCGAGCGCAGGGGACGCCGACGGACCGCGGTCCGTGGGCGGGCGAGCAGGCGGGCGGTGATGAAGAGGATCAGCACGAGCACCATCAGCACGGTCGCGGTGGCGAAGGCCCGGGCGATCGCATTCGGCTCCCCCGAGCGGACGGTCGTGTAGATCGCCAGTGGCAGGGAGTTCATCACGCCGTCGGTCGGGTTGGTCACCAGGAACGGGGCCGCACCGCTGGTGAGCAGCACCGGGCTGGTCTCACCGATACCGCGGGCCACGCCGAGGATGACGGCGGTGGCCAGGCCGGGACGGGCGGTCGGCAGGACGACCTGCCACACCGTCTTCCACCGGCTGGCGCCCAGGCCCAGGCTGGCCTCGCGCAGGTTCCCGGGGACGACCCGCAGGACGACGTCGGCGGCGCGGGCGATGATCGGCAGCATCATCACCGCGATCGCCAGGCCGGCGGCCAGGCCGCTGCGGGGGGCACCGAGGATGATGATGAAGACGGTGTAGATGAACAGGCCGGCCACGATCGACGGCAGGGCCGTCATCGCCTCGACGATGGTGCGGACCACCTTGGCGAACGGGCCGCCGACCTCGGTCATGAAGATCGCGGTGCCGATGCCCAGCGGGAGCGAGATCAGCAGCGCGATCGTCAACTGGATCAGGGATCCGACGATCGCGTGCAGGATGCCGCCCCGGTCGAAGCCGTCCTTGGGGCCGACCCCGCTCATGTCCTCGGTGAAGAAGTTCCAGTGGAAGAGCGCGTCGTACCCGTGCGGGGCGCCGTCGCCGGCGGAGCCGGTGAAGGTGAAGACCACCACCGAGACCAGGGAGAGCACGACGACCCCGGTCAGCACGGTGACGATCGCTCGGACGATCCGGTCGGAGACGTCGACGGCGCGGCCGGTCATCGCCGTCAGCACGGCCGAGGCGAGCAGCCCGGTCAGGAACCAGACCACGAGGAACCACGGCAGGCCGTCGAGCGGCAGCAGCCGCTGGGTGATGATCCAGGTCAGGCCGAGTGCGGAGATCCAGGCGCCCCAGGCGACGAACCGCTCGTCCAGGGTGGGCTTGCCGAGACTCTCGCGCGGCACTGCCGGCGGTGCGTCGGGATCGCGCAGCGGGAGGTAGGTGGTCGGCGACGACGTCGTGGTCGTGGTCGACTCGGCGGTGGCGGTCATCAGGCGTCGGCTCCGGCGCCGGACCGGCTGCGGGCGACCACCATCGCGGCCAGCGTGTTGATCCCGAGGGTGATCATGAAGAGCACGAACCCGGCCGCCAGCAGGGCCGAGAGCTGGGACGCGTTCGCGTCACCGAACCGACCGGCGATCAGGGCCGAGACCGAGTTGCTGCCGATCTCGAGCGGGCGCAGCTTGAAGTCGAAGCTGGGCGAGAGGATGAGCAGCACCGCGATGGTCTCGCCCAGCGCCCGACCGAGGCTGAGCATCGTGCCGCCGATGATCCCGCCGGCACCGAAGGGCAGCACGACCGAGCGGATCATTCCCCACTTGGTGGCGCCGAGCGCGAGTGCCGCTTCCTTCTCCCCCGGCGGGGTCTGGCTGAAGACCTGGCGCATCACGGCGCAGGCCATCGGCATCACCATCATCGAGACGGCGATCCCGGCACAGAAGGCGCTCGAGGCGTACCGGCTGGCGTCCCAGACCGCGGCGTCAGGGTCGGATCCCTTGACGTCGAAGATCGGGATCCAGCCGAAGTGCGACTGCAGCCACCGGGCGAACTCCGCGGCGTGCGGCATGATCAGGAAGAAGCCCCACAGCCCGTAGACGATGGAGGGCACAGCGGCCATCAGGTCGACGGCGGAGACCATGATCGCCTGCAGCCGTGCCGGGGCGTACTCGCTGATGTAGAGCGCGGTGGCGAAGGCGAGCGGGAACGCGATCACCATCGCGACGGCCGCGATCTGGACGGTGCCCAGCAGCACCGAGGCGATGCCGATCTGGTCGTTCTCCGGGGACCACTCGGTCTCGGTGAAGAAGCTCAGCCCGTAGTGCTGCAGCGTCGGCAGGGCCTGCAGGGCCAGGAACAGCCCGATGCCGCCGGTGATGGCCAGCACGGAGGCACCCACCAGCCGCGACGTGTGGACGAACACGGCGTCGGTACCGGTGGGCTTGCGCGACAGTCGGCGCGGTTCGGCAGCGGCGTCACTGACGTCGCGCACAGGAAGAATGGTCAACGAAGGCTTTCTTGTCCCCAGCCCGAGATGGCGTGCAAACGCCGTGAGTCTGGGGAAGAAAGACGACCGGATGCGTCAACTTCGATGGACCGCAGGTGAACAGCCTGCTGCGAAGAGGAGACGATGCCAGGGCTACGGCAGCACGACGTACGGCAGGGAGCCGCTGCTGGAGCTGTGGGCGGTGCTCGTCGGTGCCGGCGGGGCCAGCGGCTTCAGGTCGGGGATCGAACCCCCGCGGCCGTTCTGCCCCAGGACGACCAGGGTGGCGGCGAAGGCGAGGGCGAGCCAGGCGGCCGTGGCGAGGCCGACGTTCGGAGCTTGGCGATCGCGGTGCATGTCACCTCCAGCGGTTCGGGTCAGTGGGCGATCAGGCGGTGCGCCGGCACCCGTCGGGTCTCGGAGCGGTGCCGACCGCGGGCCTGCTGCCGGACCACCTGCTTCGGCGCGTGCGCGAACATCAGCGCCTCGTAGGCGTCGGTGATCCGCATCCAGCTGAACTCCTCGGCGTGACGCAGACGCGCGGCCACCGACATCTGCGTCGCAGCGATCGGGTCACCGATCACCCGGCCGAGCGCCTCCGCGATGGCGACCTCGTCCTTGACGTAGATCGCGGCGGTGCCGGCGACCCAGCGGTTGTAGGGGTTGTCGTGCGCGATGACGGGGTTGGCGCAGCCGAGCGCCTCGACCAGGGACGGGTTGGTGCCGCCGACCTGGTGGCCGTGCAGGTAGGCCAGCGAGTGCGCCCGCAACGCCTGCAGCCGGTCGGGGTCGTAGACCGCCCCGATGAAGTCGACCTCGTCGCTGGCCGCGTCCAGCACGGCTCGCTGGTACGGGTCGTCGCGGCTGTAGTTGCCGACCACGACGAGGCGGCGGTCCCAGTGCAGGCTGGAGAAGGCGCGGACCATCTCGAGGATGCTGTTCTCCGGCACCGGTCGGGCGACCAGCGTCAGGTACTTCCCGGGCTCGAGTCCCAGCTCGTCGAGCGGACCGCGCGGTGCGTCCCGCACCCCCGGGGCGCCGTACGCGATCGTGGTGATCTTGCTGCGCGAGACCCGGGTGGCGAGGTGGTCGGCGATGACGGGGTGGTCGGCGATGAGGGCGTTGCCCAGGGCGCAGGCCGCGCGCTCCTGGAAGTAGAGGAAGACCCGCTGGGCGCCGGTCCAGCCCTTCCGCTTCCACTCGATGCCGTCCATGTTGATCACGTTGGGCACCCGGCGCAGCCGGAGCAGCACGTTGAGCATCGCGGTGTTGTAGCCGAAGGTGACGCACAGGTCGCGGGTGCGGGCGGCGTGCCGGATCGAGTGCAGGTCGAAGTACATCGTGCCCTTGGCTCCGGGGTAGCGCGAGGGCAACCAGACCCGCTCGATGCCCTTCCACTCGTCGACCCGCATCCGGGCGTCGGGGGCGTCGTCCTGGCAGTAGACCACCACGCGCCATCCGCGCGAGACGAGCTCGAGCCCGATGTTCTCCACGGCCGTCTCGAAGCCACCGTGCGAGGCGGGAACACCCCGAGTCCCGAGCATCCGCACGGTCCGGGTCGAGCTCACCTTCGACCTTCGCAGCGACATGCTGGGAACCCCCTGAAATTCCGTGTCGTCAGATCCGATGCAGTACTCGGAATCCGACCTCGATCGGGGCGCCCGACGACGACGCGTCAGCCGAAATCACGCATTTGGGGGACGGCTGCCCTGGACCGTGGGGCGGCCCGGTCCTTCGCGGTCGTGCTCGTAGGCGGCGACCGCAGCGAGCTGCGTGCCGACCTCGAGGCGACGCATCACCTCTTTGACCTGCGAGCGGATCGTCGAGGGCGCAACACCCAGCCGTTGAGCGATCTCGACGACCGGGATGCCGAGGTGCAGCATCTCCAGGACCCGGCGCTGCGCACTGCTGAGCCGCGCGATCCGGGCGGCGTTGGCCTCCTGCTCGGCAGCGGAGTCGAGCCAGTCGGCGACCGCGTTGGCCCACTCCTCCGGCGGCATCGCGGTCCGGTTGCCGGCGATCTCCTCGAGGTGGGCGCAGACCGCGTCGAGTCCGGTGTTGGCCGGCAGCACCAGGTCGGCGCCGCCGACGAGGAGACCTCCGACGGCCGGGCCGTCGGGGACGTCGGTCAGCACCAGCCAGGGCACCTCGAGTCCGACCATGACGGCCTGCGCCTCGTAGAGCAGCGACCAGCGGTCGAGGGCCGAGACCAGGAGTCCGACACGAGGGGCGCGAGGGCGACCGCGCCGTGGCAGGGGCAGCGCCAGCCGCCGGCGACCGCGCCAGGGCACGGCGACGACGGGGTAGCCGCGGTCCATCAGTGCCGCCCGCACCGCCTCGCCGATCAACGCCTGATCAGCAGCGACCAAGATCTCGGGCGGCCCGATCCCGGCATCGCCGTTCGTAGCCTCATTGCTCACGCTCGACTCCCCGCCATACAGACTTCGGAGCTACGTCGGACGACGCTCCCTTCCCGGGTCATCGTGCGGATGTCGGCAGGCTCGCAGGTGTCCGTGATCAACGTCCCACCAGTATTGGGGACGGCCTCCGCGAGGCTGCCGCGAGCAGAGGGAAGCAGCAGCTCTTTCCATCATGCCTTGTTCCCCGCGTGATTCTCGGCACATAATCGCCAGACATGGACCGCTCGGGCCGTCCCCAAGATGGGGGAGTCTGTTGACCGGTTGTTGCTGAACCGGGAACAGGGCTCCCAACAATGAGTCCAGGAAAGTGCCGGCAGGCACCATCCCGCACCCAGGCGGAGGGCAGCATGACCACATTGGCGGACACCATGACCGAGACACCGCACGCTCAGCGGAAGACCAACGCCCGCGGGCAGCTACGGATCACGATCATCGACGATCACCTGCTGTTCGCGGAGTCGCTCGACCTCGTGCTCAGCGTCGAGGGGTACGACGTCCGGCGAGCCGAGATCCCCGACAGTGCCGGGTCGGCCGGCGGCCTGATCGCCTCGGTCCTGCGCGTGCAGCCACGGATCGTGCTGCTCGACCTCGACCTCGGCACCTTCGGCGACGGCGTCCGGCTGATCAGCCCGTTGGCCAAGGCGGGCGTCAACGTCGTCGTCGTGACCGCCTCCGCGGACAAGGCCCGGTGGGGCGACGCGCTGCGCCAGGGCGCACGGACGGTGCTGCCGAAGTCGCGCCCGCTCAACGAGATCCTCGCCGTCGTACGGCGTCTGCTGCAGGGCCTGCCGGTGATCACGCACTCCGAGCTCGAGGAGATGCTCGCCCACGCCAGCCAGCAGCGCACGGCGCACGAGTCGATCCGCGAGCGGTTGGCGATGCTCACGCCGCGTGAGACCCAGGTGCTGGGCGAGCTGATGCTCGGCCGGACGGTGCACGAGATCGCGGTCACGAGCGTCGTCTCCGAGGCGACCGTGCGGACCCAGGTGAAGTCGATCCTGGCGAAGCTCGAGGTCTCGTCGCAGCTGGCTGCCGTGGGTCTGGCCCACCAGGTCGGCTGGCACGCACCGCACGTGTGACGCGTCGGAAACGTGCGGTTCACCGGAGACGCGATCTCGCTGAGAACTGGCTGAGTTCTTCCCTGATTTGCGGCATGCCGCACCCTGAGGAGCGTTCGTAGGTTGGGTGTCATCCCCCGAAGCTGCTCCCACTCAGGAGAGGGACCCGATGACACTCGAGAGCGTGACTCCGTCACGTACGGTGCCGAACCCTCTGGCGCGACCGGAACTCATGCACCTGGCGACGTTGCACGTCGCCGCCCGACTCAAGACGAGCTGGGAATGGCTCGCGGCCGCGGTCGGACTGATCCTCGTCATCCCCCTCCTCGTCCCGCTGGCGATCTGGATCCGGCTCGACTCGCGCGGGCCGGTCTTCTTTCGCCAGACCCGGATCGGACGCGACGGGGTCCCGTTCACGCTGATCAAGCTCCGCACCATGTACGTCGACGCCGAGCTCGACCACCAACCGGCCGCCACCCCGGACGGGACCAAGCATCCCGACGACCCACGGGTGACCCGCGCGGGCCGGATCCTGCGCCGCTGCTCGCTCGACGAGCTGCCCCAGCTGTTCAACGTGCTCCAGGGGAAGATGGCGCTGATCGGCCCCCGCCCGCCGCTCCCCCACGAGATGCGTCTCTACCCCGAGCACGTCTGGCCGCGCTTCACCGTGCGTCCCGGGATCACCGGGCTGTGGCAGGTCTCGGGACGCGCCGACGTGGGCTGGCACGAGGCGGGCCGGCTGGACCTGGAATACGTCGAGGGATGGTCGCTGCGCCGCGACCTCTGGATCCTGGTGCGCACGATCCCCGCCGTGCTCGGCGGGCGTGGCGCCTACTGACCCTCCGCCTCCGCCGGCGGACGGGAGTGGCTGAGGGGGCTCGCCTCGGGGGTGAGCCCCCTCAGTCGGCTCAGGAGCCTGCTCGGGAATCCGCTCAGGAGGCGAGCGGGAACTTGAGCTCGACCCGGGTGCCCTCGCCGAGGGTCGAGTCCAGGGAGACCTTGCCGCCGTGGGCGCCCACGATGCTGGCCACGATCGCCATCCCGAGGCCGGTGCCGGGCAGGTCCTGCACGCTCGGGTCGTGCGAGCGGTAGAACTCGTCGAAGACCCGCTCCTGGTCGTCGGAGCTCATCCCCAGACCGGTGTCGCGGCAGGTGAAGACGGCCCAGCCGTGGTCGCTGGTGAGGTTCAGCTGGACCGATCCGGCCGGGGTGTACTTGATCGCGTTGCCGATCACGTTGGTCAGCACCCGGGTCAGGCCGGAGCGGTTGCCGTCGATCACGGCGGGGTCCGGCGGACCGGTCTCGGCCAGGAAGGCGAGGCCCGCCTGCTCGGCCTGAGGACGGTGGACGTCGACGGCGTAGCGGAAGACAGCCCGCAGATCGACCCGCTCGTGCGGCATCCGGGCCACCTCGGCCCGGTAGAGCACCATCAGACCCTCGACGCTGAAGAGCAGCTCCTGGGTGGCGCGCTGCATCACCTTGACCGCGTGCGAGACCAGCTCGGCGTCGTCGCCGCCCTGCTCGAGCATGTCCAGGTGGAGCCGGATGGCACTGAGCGGACTGACGAGGTCGTGCGAGACCGTGGAGACCAGCCGGGTCTTGTAGTCCGCCATCCGCTGCAGGTCCAGGACCAGCTCGTGCTCGCGCTCCTGGGCGCGGTAGGCCTCGATGCTCTGACCGAGGTCACGGGCGATGTCGGCGACGGCCGAGGTCTCGATCTCGGTCCAGGGTGAGCCCTCGACGGAGCGGCCGACGGCGAGTCCGCCGTAGCACTCGCGGCCGGCACCGACCGGGACCAGCAGCGTGTTCACCAGGCCCATCCGGCCGAGCATGGTGGCCACGTCGGCGGCGTCGGACGGGTTGATCGTGGCGGCCAGGACCGAGGCCGGACGGCTGGTGTCGATCAGGACCGGCCCGGTCCCCTCCTGCCAGGCGTTGACCAGGGCGTCCTCGCACAGCGCGATCAGGGTCCGCTCGCCGGCGTCGACCCAGTCGTCGAAGAGCTGGTAGCGGACCACGTCGGCGCCGAGTCCGTACTCGATGCTCTGCCGCGCCCGGCTCAACGCCTCGGCGGGGCTGAACTCGCTCGTCGAGCGGCGCAGCACGGCGCGAGCGGTCTCGGCCAGACGCGCTCGCTGCGCCTCCTGGTCCCGTTCCATCACGGCGACGACGGCCCGCGCCGCGAACCGGCCGAGGTCGTCGAGCCGATCCCATTCGGCCCCCTCGGGGACGGTCCCGCCGATCTTGGCGTCGAGGCTGAGCACCGCGCGCAGGTTGCCGTCCTTGGAGATCGGGTAGTGCAGGGTGTTGCGGGCGCTCCACGCGATCGCCGGGTCCGACTTGCGTCGGGTGTGCGGCGTCCAGCCGTGCAGCGGGGCCAGGTCGACGACGGCGGGGCGGAGCAGCACCCACCCTCCGTGGGCCTCGCTGCGCTGGTGGGCGTCGTCCCAGACCTCCGGCGGGATCACCATCGTGCCGAGCATCTCCTCGGTGATGGTGGACCCGGTGACGGCGACGACCTGCAGCTGGCCGTCGTCACGGACGACGGAGAGGACCGCGACACGGAAGTCGGTCACGGCAGCGAGATCGGTCAGCACGGCGCGCACCTCGGCGCGTGCGGACTCGTTGATCAGGGGCTGGATGCGCATGCGGCGCTCAGCAACGGCGGCAGCGCTCAGCGCTCCCGTGTCGGCCGCCTGCTCCTCCTCGGGTGGGAGGGCGGTGAATCGTGCTCCTGCTTTACCCATGACCGGTTCTCCCCACGACGCGGCATAGCGATCTCGATCGAACCCCCGAGAGAGTTCCACTCTGACATTTTCCTGAGTGAAGGCCTAGGGATCCGCCCGGTTAATTCTTCCGCTCGGACTACCCGGTTCCCCTCCAGGAGGACTAGCGACAGGGACCGGACCCCCGGGACTTCTGTCCTGATTCGGAGCCAACCCGATCACGGACGGGCCGTTCGGTCGTTTGATTGTCGTGATGGGAACAAGGTCCCCGGTGATGCACCGGACGAAGCAGGCCACCGCGGTGCTCGCGCTGGTCGCCACGAGCGCTCTCCTGGGACTCGCCAACCCCGCCCAGGCGGAGTCGACCCCGGCCGAGACGCCCGACGGGGGCCCGGTGACGGTGACGGCCCAGCGGCAGGTCCCGATGACGACGTTTGCGTCGGTCAGCGCGCGGGCGACCCGGACGGTCGTGGTGCACCACCAGGGCCGGAAGGCACGGGCGACCCGGACCGCATCGGTGACGGTGCGCCTGCCCGCTCACGCGGTCGGGACGGGCGTGGCCTCGTGCACCGACGAGTCCTACGAGCTCGCCTCGGACTGTGCGAACAGCTCGGCCCAGCGGGCGGCACGAGCCGACGGGCAGGCTCGGCTCGAGGACGCCGTACAGAAGGAGCTGCCGCGGGTGGCGAAGCAGCGGGCCGCGAAGGCTGCGACCCAGGCGGCGCGACGCGCGGCGATGCGACGCGTCAGGAGTTGAAGCGGGACTGGGTCTTGTCCAGACCCTCGTTGATCAGGCACTCGACCGCGTCGGCGGCGGTGTCGACCTGGAACGGGAGCACCTTGCGCTCGGCGCTGGAGTAGTTCGAGAGCACGAAGTCGGCCACGTCCTGGCGACCCGGCGGGCGGCCGATACCGACCCGGAGCCGGTAGAAGTCGCCGGTGCCGAGACTGGAGCGCATCGACTTGAGCCCGTTGTGCCCGTTGTCGCCGCCACCCAGCTTGACCCGCATGGTGTCGAAGTCGATGTCGAGCTCGTCGTGGATCGCGATGATCCGGCTGGGCTCGATCTTGTAGAACTGCGCGGTCGCCTTGACCGGGCCGCCGACCTCGTTCATGTACGACTTCGGTCGGCAGAGAACGACTCGAGGGCCGCCCATGGTCAGGCGGCCCTCGATGATGTCGGAGCGCCCCGCCCGATGGCTCTTCCAAGAGCCACCGAGGCGGGTGGCCAGCTCGTCATTGACGAGGTAGCCGATGTTGTGACGAGTTCCGGCGTACGACGGTCCCGGGTTGCCCAGGCCGACGACGAGCCATGCGTCGTCACTCATGATGCGTCAGTGAGCGCAGGTCACTCGGACGCGGACTCGGCGTCCTCGGCCACGGGGGCGTCGAGGGTCGCGTCGTTGGTGTGGGTCTCGTGCGAAGCAGCCTCGGCGGCGGCCTGGTGAGCGGCCTCCTCGGCGGCCTCCTCGGCGGCGACCTCAGCCTCGACGGCCTTGACGTCGCTGGCGTCGATGGCCAGGAAGTCGATGTGCTCGATGACGCGCTTGAGCGGGTCGACCTGGATCGCCTGGGTCTTGACGAACTGGGTCTTGCCGTCGAGGTCGAGCTCGAGGACGGCGTGCACGCCACCGTGGCGCAGGGCCATCGTGGTCACGTGGCTCGCCAGGGTGATGTGGGTGGCGTCGCTGCCGGCCGAGTAGATGACGGCGGGGATGCGACCCTCGCGGCGGGCACGGCGGGCGGCACCCTTGCCGAACTCGGTGCGGGTCTCGGCGGTGAGCTTCTCAGACATGATGTCTCCTGCGGTTCATGGGGAATGAGCGAACGTGTGGTGCTCTGGCCGAGAGACGACGAACGCCGCGCGGACATGGACGCGCGGCGCTGAGAAAGCTGCCGGCCCAGTCGATCACGGAGTTTGTCCTCCCTCGCCAAAGCGACTGCAAGAGTCTAGGAGCGAGTGCCGCCCTACGCCAATCCGGGCGAGCCGCGCAAGACCGGCCCTGTGGATGAGCGCCGACGCGTGG
This sequence comes from Nocardioides sp. JCM 18999, assembly GCF_055391175.1. Taxonomy (NCBI): domain Bacteria; kingdom Bacillati; phylum Actinomycetota; class Actinomycetes; order Propionibacteriales; family Nocardioidaceae; genus Nocardioides; species Nocardioides sp. JCM 18999. The sequence continues at coordinate 342,669 of NZ_AP043887.1, read as the reverse complement.
CGCGAAGATCGGGCAGCGTGAGGCTCATGCCATCGCCGGCGCTCGACCTCAGTCAGCCCTTCACCGTCGCGCAAGCACGCGCGGCCGGGATCGACAAGAACGAGCTGCGCTCCCCAGCCTTCCGCAGCCTTCATCGCGGGATCTACATCTCGAGCCAGGTCCCGATGACACCGTTCCTCACCGCCCGGGCGGCCGTCCTGGCCAGCGGCCCGGGGGCCATCGCCAGCCATGCGACCGCGGCACGGCACTGGCGCTTTCCCCTGCCCCACCTCCCCGGGGAACACGTCACCGTCACCGATCGGAAAGCACGCAGGACGCGGTCCGGGCTCACCTGTCACCACTCCACGACCCCGCCGCCGGCCATGAAGTACGGCGACGTCCTCATCTCCCGCCCCGAGCAAGTCTTCGTCGAGCTGGCCTCGATGCTCACTCTGGTGGACCTCGTCGTGGTCGGCGATCACCTCGTTCGCAACGCGGACGCGACCTTGTCAGCACTACGTCAGCACTGCGAGCGCGCGACTGGCCCCGGGGCGGCCGCGGCCCGCCGTGCGGCCGACCTCGTGCGTGAGCACGTGGACTCGCCCATGGAGACGCGACTCCGACTGCTGATCGTCCTCGCCGGATTGCCCGAGCCGCAGGTGAACCTCGCGCAGGTGATCAACGGAGCCAGTCGGCGCTTCGACCTGTGCTGGCCCGACGCGAAGGTGATCGTCGAGTACGACGGACGGCATCACATCGAGCGCAAGGAGCAGTGGGAGGCCGACCTCCGGCGCCGCGAGGCGATCGAGCGGGAGGGCTGGCGCTTCCTCGTCTTCGTCGCCCGCGACATCTACACGACCCCCGGCGAGACCCTCGAACGCGTCACCGACGCCTTGCGCGAGCGCGGCACGCGCGGTCTCCCTCGTGCGCTCGCCCCGGCCTGGAGGGAACACTTCGGGCGCCAGGTCGCTGACTGAGTGCTCCATCCGCACCAATGTGGGGTTGGAACGACGCCCCTCGGTGATCGAAGTGTTCCAACCCCACATGTGCGGGGTTGGAGCAGGGGTGAGGAGGGTCAGGCGTGGCCGTCGAACATCGACGTGACGGAGCCGTCGTTGAAGACCTCGCGGATGGCGCGAGCCACCATCGGGCCCACCGACAGGGTGGTCAGCTTGTCGAACTGCTTCTCGTCCGGCACCGGGAGCGTGTTGGTCACGATGACCTCGATCGCCGGGCTGTTCTTGAGCCGGTCGACGGCGGGGTCGGAGAGGATCGCGTGGGTGGCGCAGATGATCACGCCGGCGGCGCCGTCGGCGATGAGCGCCTCGGCGGCCTTCACGATCGTGCCACCGGTGTCGATCATGTCGTCGGTGAGGACGCAGACCTTGCCTGCGATGTCACCGACCACCCGGTTGGCGACGACCTCGTTGGCGACGTCGGTGCGACGGGTCTTGTGGATGAACGCCAACGGTACGCCGCCGAGGCGGGCGGCCCACTTCTCGGCGACCTTGATCCGGCCAGCGTCCGGGGAGACCACGGCGAGCTCGCCGAGGTGCCCGTCGCCGTACTTGTTCTTGATGTAGTCGGTGAGGATCGGCAGCGCCATCAGGTGGTCGACGGGGCCGTCGAAGAAGCCCTGGAGCTGGTCGGCGTGCAGGTCGACGGTGATGATCCGGTCCGCGCCGGCGGTCTTGAACAGGTCGGCGACCAGGCGGGCCGAGATCGGCTCCCGACCGCGGTGCTTCTTGTCCTGACGGGAGTAGCCCCAGAACGGCATCACGACGGTGATCCGCTTGGCCGAGGCGCGCTTGAGCGCGTCGACCATGATCAGGTGCTCCATGATCCAGTTGTTGATCGGCGTGGTGTGGCTCTGCAGCACGAACGCGTCGCAGCCACGGACCGACTCCTGGAACCGGACGTAGGTCTCGCCGTTGGCGAAGTCGAAGATGTTGCTCGGCACGATCTCGGTGTCGAGCAGGTCGGCGACCTCGGAGGCGAGCTCCGGGTGTGCCCGTCCACTGAAGACCATCAGGTGCTTCTCGGTGGTCTTCTTCACGTTCGGCACGTGGGCTCCTTGCAGGCCGCTGGGGTGATGAACGGGAGTCTAACGATCGGTAGCAGCATCGGCTGCATCGGCTTGGGCGGTCCCGGGGCGACGTGACTGGGCCCACTTCTCGATCACCCGCTGGGGGCCGGCCGAGAGTGCGAGCCCGCCCGGCGGGACGTCGTCGCGGACCACGGTGCCGGCGCCGGTGGCGGCTCCGTCACCGATCGTCACCGGGGCGACCAGGGTGACGTTGGAGCCGCTCGTGACGTGCGAGCCGACGGTGGTGCGGTGCTTGTTGACCCCGTCGTAGTTGGCGAAGATCGTGCCCGCCCCGATGTTGGTGGCCTCGCCGATCTCGGCGTCGCCGACGTAGGAGAGGTGCGGCACCTTCGAGCCCGCGCCGATGACGGCGTTCTTGGTCTCGACGAAGCCACCGATCTTGCCGCGCTCGCCGAGCACGGTGCCGGGACGCAGGTAGGTGAACGGCCCCACGGTCGCGTCGGCCCCGATCACGGCGAGCAGCGCCTGGGTCCGCACCACCGAGGCGCCGGCCCCGACCTCGGTGTCGCGCAGGGTGGAGTCGGGCCCGATGGTCGCGCCGGTCTCGATCGAGGTGGCGCCGTGCAGCTGGACGCCCGGAAGCAGCGTGACGTCGGGGACGAGCTCGACGTCGGCGTCGATCCAGGTGGTCGCCGGGTCGACGATCGTGACCCCGGCGCGCATCCAGCCGGTGAGGATCCGGTCGTTGAAGGCCCGGCCCAGAGCCGCCAGCTGGACCCGGTCGTTGACGCCCTCGATCTCGAGGGTGTCGGCCACGACGACCGCACCCACGCCGAGTCCGTCGGTGACCGCGAGGCCGACGGCGTCGGTCAGGTAGAACTCACCGCTCGCGTTCTCGTTGCCGATCCGGCCGACCGCCTGACGCAGGAACGAGGCCGAGAACGCGTAGATCCCCGAGTTCACCTCGGTGATCGCCTGCTCCTCGACCGAGGCGTCCTTCTGCTCGACGATGCCGCTGACCGACCCGGAGGCGGTGCGCACGATCCGGCCGTAGCCGGTCGGGTCGTCGACCACGCCGGTCAGCACCGTGATCGCTCGGTCGGCCGCCTCGTGGTCGGCGATGAGGCCGGCCAGGGTCGCGGTCGAGAGCAGTGGCGTGTCGCCGTACGCGACCAGGACGGTGCCCTCGAGCGCGGTGGTGTCCGGGAGTCCGGCCAGGCCGATCGCGACGGCGTGGCCCGTGCCGAGCTGCTCCTCCTGGACGGCGAGGATCGCGTGCGGGAAGTCCTCGCTGATGTGGGGACCGACCAGCTCGCGCTGGTGCCCGATCACCGCGACCACCTGCGCCGGGTCGAGCCCGGCGACGGCGGTCAGCACGTGCGAGACCATGGAGCGACCCGCGAGGTGATGGAGCACCTTCGGGGTCGAGGACTTCATCCGGGTGCCGCCTCCGGCGGCCAGGACCACGACGGTGAGCTGGTTCGTCACTTGGCAAAGTCTAGAGAAACAACTGACGGATTCCTCCGCCGCGATGGATGATGCTGGGAAACGCACGGAGAGGACTGTGGGTGGACACAGTTCATGGGGGCTCAGCGCTCGGCCTGAATCTGTCGCGAGCATGGGGAGAAGCGCCATCGCTCGGGGGTATTCGCGCGCTCCAATTCACCACCGGCAGTCTCTACCTCGCCGGCTGCCTGATCGTGCTCGCCGGGATCTTCACCCTCGACGGCGACCTGGCCCGTGGGCCGATGGCCGCCATCGCGATCGGCGCCGCGTTCGTCTCCCTCGCCACCCTGCGCTGGGGCAACCGGATTCCCCGGCGGCGCTATCACTGGCTCGTCGCCCTGGGCTCGATCCTGGTCAGCCTCGAGGTGCTGTTGGCCGGCGGCGGGGTCGCCTCGCTCGCGATCAGCACGATCTGGGCGTTCGCCCTGATCGACGCGATCTTCATGTTCCCGCTGCGCGAGGCGAGCGCCCAGGTCGCCTTCATCTACCTGCTCGGCTCCGTCTCGATGATCCGCGTCGGCCTGCCGATCGGCGGCCTGGTCGTGCTCGGCGGGGTCGGCATCGTCCTCGGCGTCGTGATGGCGTGGTTGACCCGGATCGCCGAAGCGGCCGAGGTCGACCCGCTCACCGGCCTGCTCAACCGGCGCGGCCTCGACCGCCGGATGGACAAGGAGATCGCGCACCTGCGTCGGACCGACTCGCTGCGGGTGCCACTCTCCCTGGTCGTGCTGGACATCGACGAGTTCAAGCGGATCAACGACACCGGCGGCCACGTCCGCGGGGACCGGGCGCTGATCGCCTGCGCCGAGGCGTGGGCGGGATCCGTGCCGACGGCCGCCGTGCTGGGACGGTACGGCGGCGACGAGTTCGCGGTGCTCCTGCCGGGCTACTCCCTCGGCCAGGCCGGCGACATCGCCGACGAGCTGCGGGCGCTCACCCCGCCCGGGATCCGGGTCTCCGCCGGCGTCGCGGCCGGGCGGCCCGACGACTCGGTCTCGATCCTGATCGGACGCGCCGACGCGGCGCTGTACGAGGCCAAGGTGGCCGGCCGGGACCGGACCATCGTGCACGGCGACCCGGCCCGCCGCGGCCGCGAGATCGAACGCGCCGTGGCGCGCAACGAGCTCCTGCTGCACTTCCAGCCGGTGATCCGGCTCAGCTCCGACCAGGTCGTCGCCCACGAGGCACTGGTCCGGTGGCTGCACCCGACCAAGGGCCTGGTGATGCCCGACCACTTCATCCCCGATGCCGAGCGCACCGGCGCGATCCACGCGGTCGGCGCCTGGGTGCGCGAGGAGGCGGCCCGGATCGTGATGACCAGCGCCGGCCCGCGGATCCCGGTGACGGTGAACGTCTCCATCCACGAGCTGCGAGCGGACGGGTTCGTCGCCGAGATCGCCGACCTGCTCGACCGCTGGTCGATGCCCCCGGACCTGCTGATCGTGGAGGTGACCGAGAGCGTCTTCGACGACCAGGACCCGCGGGTCCTCGAGACCGTCGACGGCTTCCGCAAGCTCGGGATCACGATCGCGATGGACGACTTCGGCGCCGGCTACTCCTCGCTGCGCCGGTTGACCGAGCTGCCAATCGACCTGATCAAGGTCGACGGCGCGCTGCTGCAGGCCATCCAGCCCGACAGCTACGAGGCTCCGATCCTCGAGGCGGTGATCACGATGGCCCGCTCGCTCGGGGTCGACGTGATCGCTGAGCGGGTCGAGACCGCACACCAGGCCGCGGTGCTTCGCCGGCTCGGGTACGACCTGGTGCAGGGCTACCTGTTCGGGCGGCCCGGACCTCGCTGAGGTCGTCCAGGTCGGACCTCGCTAGCAGCCGCCGTGGAGCCCGATCCGGCTCAACCCGGCCAGATCACCGCGTCCCCACTCCGATCCGCCGCGCGCTCCCATCGGGTAGAGCACCTGATAGGGATCGCGGCTGTGCCCGAGTCCGACCGCGTGCCCGAGCTCGTGCAGCAGGGCGCCTCCGACGGTGAGGTTGCCGGCGCGCGTCCCGGTCCCACCGAAGCCGGCCTTCCACTTCTTCTGGCTGCGGTCGAGGGCGACGTACCCGGCGACCCGACCACCGCCGTAGGCGAACCCGCCCTGGCCGACGGTCGCCGAGCCGCGGAGCGAGGGCACCTGGGCCGGGCTGGCCCAGCCGATGAAGATGCCGGTGCGGCGGTCGACCCGGTCGTCGTTGCGGCTCAGCGGGACCATCTTGGTGGCGCCGGCGTAGCGCAGCCGCAGCCCCGAGGCGGCCGCGACCCGAGCGATCGCCTGGCTGACCAGACTGAGGGTGAAGCCCTTCTTGGCGCCGGTCATGTTCACGTAGACCGGGATCGCGCGGCACGGGTTCCAGGGCCGGTCCGCGATCGTGTAGGCGCTGGCACTCCCCCGCGGCGTGTAGGGCAGCCGGACGGTCATCGCGGCCGCCGCGACGGGGGTCGCCGCGGGGAGGCCGCCCGCGGCCAGGGCGATCGGACGGTAGGTGTGGGCGCCGTAGAAGAAGGTCGGCGCGGTCAGCGCGTAGCGCCCCGCCGCGTCGCTGGTGGTCCGGATGTCGGTGGTGTTCCAGCGCCCGCCGCCGTACACCTGCAGGGCGACCGGCACTCCGGGACGAAGGAGGCCGGTGTCGGTGCGGACCTCGCCGGTGATCGCCGCCCTGGCGTTGAGGGCGTGCGTCGTCGCCGGGTAGGTAGCGGTGATCACCTGCGCCTTGGGCGCGGGCAGCACCGCGGTCAGGTGGAACGCGGCCTGCCACGGGACGGCGGGGTCGTAGGGGTCGCCGATGACCTGGGTCACCTCGAGGTCGTACTCCCCCGGTTGAGCGGTGCTGAACACCCAGGAGGGCGGGTCGACGTCGCCGGGCGACCACTCGCCCCGGTCGATCTCGGTGTCGTCCAGGCTCCAGGTCGCCACCAGCGGGTACGTCGTCCCCGGGTTCTGGACGGCCACGGTGACGTCAGTGCCGCGGACCACGGTGGCCCCGTCGTCGACGCTGGTCTGGAGGACCGGGGCCGGGTAGTCCGCCAGGGCGGGTCGAAGTCCGAGTGCGGCCGGAGCAAGCAGAGCGATCAGGGCGCCGACCAGCACCCCACGAACCGGGAGTGACGCCATGGCGCCGAGCCTAGGGAGGTTCGGGCGCCCGCGAAGCAGAACGGGAAAGTGGAACCGGTTCTCGTCAGGCAGGCTCGACTGTGACAGCATCGATGTCATGGATGACCGCGTTGCTCCGCGCCCCGACCTCAGCGACCTGCCCGGCCTGGTCGAGTCCGTCCTGCCGCAGGCGCTGATCGACACCCTGCCGCTGAACGAGTCACCGGCGTCCTGGACGTGCCAGTGCTCGGGCCTGATGTGGCTGGGTCGGGCGAGCGCCGCGGCCTCGGGTGCGTTCGCGCCCGGACTGCAGCCGAACAAAGCCGTGGCCACGCTGGGCGGATTCGTCCGGTACGCCGACACCCCGGTCGGCCCCTACGACGAGGTGCTCGGTGCGCTCGCCGCGCGCGACGGTCGGTCGAACTGGATCAACGTCGCGTTCATGGCGGTCGACTCCCCCACCAGCATCGTCGGCGGCCGGGAGAACTGGGCGATGCCCAAGACCCTGGCCCGGTTCGACGGCTCCCCCACCCGCGGCTCCTCGATCACCGCCACCTCCGACAGCGGCCTGGGCTGGGAGGTCTCGGCCACACCCCGTGCCATCGGCCCCGCGATCCCGATGAAGTCCAAGGGCATCACCCGGCAGCAGTTCGCCGACGGCCGGATCGGTACCGCGCGGCTGGAGATGAAGGGCAGGATGCGGCCGGCGCTGGTCACCGTGAAGGTCCGCTCCGAGGGTGACCTCGGCTCGTGGCTGACCTCCGGTCGGCACCTCGGGGTGTTCCTGGAGGACACCGAGTTCACGCTCGGCGCCACCAAGTTCAGCTGACCTCGCAGCTGACCTCTCAGCTGACCTCGGCCGGGCGACCGACCGCGCCGGGGACGGCGTCGACCAGGTCGTGGGTCATGGCGTTCTCCGCCTTCAACCGCGCCAGCTCGACGTCGCGGGCGGCGTAGCCCCGCGCGGTCACCCGGTCCCGGCCGAGGATCTTCAGCCGCGCCTGGTCAGCGACGAACAGGGCCGGCCGCAGTCCGCGGACGACGTACTTGGCGGAGCCGTCGGGGATCTCGAGGGCGTCAGCGGCTCGCTGGCCGAGGAAGATCCGCGCCATCCCGTACATCAGCCGGGTGGCGACGTCGATCCGGAACGACTCGGGGCCACGCAGCAGGGTGGCGAGCTGGAGGGCGAGGTAGTCCTCGGTGAGTGCCTTGACGAAGTCGCGGCTGTACTCGTCCGGGCCGGGCGAGGTGAGGCTGTAGAGCTCCTCGATCCGGATGTGGTCGGCCTCGGTGTGCGGGTTGAGCGCGTCCTCGACCCCGATCACGTGGCCCACGTAGCGCCAGAGGTGGTAGATGTCCGCGAGCTCGTCCGGGCGGAGCCGGACGCCGAGGTGGGTCATCGCCTCGAGCGAGATGTGGCCGAACTCGGCGAGCGTGAACGCCATGTAGGGCTGCGGGATCGGCACGCCCCACGCGTCGGTGTCCCACGGCTCGGGCGACCTGCCCGTGCTGATGAAGCGGCGCACGTGCGCGTGGATCATCCGGACGCGGACGGTGTGCTGGAAGCCGGGGGCGTCGATCGCCATCCCGCCGGGGCGGACGACGTGGGAGAGCCACTCCCCGACCTCGATCGACCGCACCGCCGGCTGATGTCCGTAGCGGCCGGTGAGGAGGAGCGGCTTGGCGGCGATCCAGTTCTCGGCGCCGCGCAGCAGGGACGCGGCCCCGAGCACCAGGCCCCACTGGGCGGAGTAGCGCACCAGCACGTCGGCGGCCCGGTCGAGCCGGTCGCGGTCGAGCCACGCGGGCTCGGTGGTGAGCTGGTCGAGCAGCGCCTGCACGGTCGGCGGCGGGTCGGTGACGGCGCCGAGTCCCTCGGTCATCAGGGTGCGGACGGCGTGGGCCGCCGCCGGCCCGGCGGGATCGTTGACCACGGCGTCGGCGAGCGGGTCGGCGTGCCACATCGCGTCCAACCAGGCGCGGCCGTGGTCGCCGTACCGCTGGAGGGCGAGGTCGGTGTGCGGCAGTGCCGAGGGAGCCGATCGGGTCGTCGTCACGCTGCCGAGACAAGCAGGGTGGAACGTGTTCTGACAAGGCTCCCGGTCAGAAATCGCCGGCGGAACTTGAGATGCTGGACCCGATGAGACCGGCGCACCCAGCCCACGCGGCCCTGCAGGACCTGACCGAGATCCGCGCGGCGCACGGCACCCGCTGGGTCGCGGCCCGGGCCTCGATCTGCGTCCTGGTGCCGCTGCTGATCCTGCTCGGCACGGACCGGATCAGCTGGGGCCTCTACGCCACCTTCGGCGCCTTCACCGCGGTGTACGGCGGCGCGCTGCCGTACCGCGGGCGGTGGCGGCGCCAGCTCGCCGGTGGAGCCGTCCTCGTCGGCGCGACCGTCACCGGGGCGGCGGTCTCGCTCAGCCCCGAGCGTGCCTGGCTGGCGCTGCCGGCGACGGCGTTCTGGGCGGCGGTCGCCGCGTCGTTGTCGGACCGCTACCGCTGGATCCCGCCCGGGCCACTGTTCGCGGTCTTCGCCGCCGGCGCCTGCTCGGCCCGACCGAGCGTGCCCGGCGACCTGCTGGCGGCGATCCTGATCTCGGGTGGCACCGCAGCGTTCGCGCTCGGACTCGGCCGGCTCGAGGAGCTGCTGCGGGGACTGCCCCGCGAGGAGCACCACGGTCGGCACGCGATGCCGCTGCAGGCCGAGCGCTACACGCTGCACGTGGTGCGGGTCGCCGTCGCCGTCGTGCTGTCCGGGGCGATCGCGACGCTGCTGGGGATCGGCCACCCGTACTGGGCGATGGTCGGCGCCGTCGTACCGCTGAGCGTGCCGCGGCTGCGGGCGCAGACCGTCCGTGGGGTGCAGCGACTGCTGGGCACGCTGGTCGGGCTCGGCCTGGCCTGGGTGGTCCTCAGCCTCGGGATCAGCCCGTTGGCGGCCGTGCTCCTGGCCGCTGCTCTCCAGGCCAGCGCGGAGCTCCTGGTGGTGCGCAACTACGCGCTCGCCCTGATCGTCATCACCCCTTTGGCACTTTTGATGGGGCACCTGGCTCATCCCGAGCCCGTCGACGACCTGCTGTTCGACCGGCTGGTGGAGTCGGTGCTCGGCGTGGCGATCGGGTTGGTCGTGGCGTGGCTGACACGAGAACGGACGGACCGATGACACGACGATCGACGGCGGGGGTGCTGCTCCTCGCCCTGCTGCTCGCTGCCTGCGGCGGGACGGGCACCGAGGCGACCTCGACCCGGACGCCCGAGCCTTCCCTGACTCCGACACCCACCTCGACGCCCACCCCGACCCCGACGGAGAGGATCTCGGTGACCATGACCCCCACGCCGCTGCCGGCCCACCCGAACGCCGCACTGCTGCGCGCGGCCCGACGCGGCGACGCGGATGCCGCCGCCCTCGCCCTCCAGGCGGGAGCCGACATCGAGACGCGCGACCGGCGTGAGCGGACCGCGCTCCTGATCGCCGCGACCGAGGACCACGTCGAGGTGGCGCAGGTCCTCGTCGCCGCCGGCGCCGATCCCGATGCGCTCGACGACCGGCACGACACCCCGTGGCTGGTGACCGGAGTGACCGGCAGCGTCGCGATGCTGGAGGCGCTGCTGCCTGCCGACCCGGACCTGACGATCAAGAACCGGTACGGCGGCCTGTCACCGATCCCGGCGGGCGAGCGCGGCCACGTGGACTACATCCGACGCGTCGTGCAGACCGACGTCGACATCGACCACGTCAACGACCTGGGCTGGACCGCGATGCTCGAGGCGATCATCCTGGGCGACGGCGGTCGGAGGTACCAGCAGATCGTGAGGATCCTGCTGGAGGCCGGAGCCGACCGGTCGATCGCCGACCACGACGGCGTCACGCCGCTGCAGCACGCGCAGCGACGCGGCTACACCGCGATCGCGGCGCTGCTGCGCGGCTGATTCCTGGTCAGGACTGACGCTGGCGGGGCCAGATCCCGCCGGCGAAGAGCGCCCAGGCGACCAGCACCGGCTGGAAGAAGAGCCGCACCAGACGCTTGCGGTCGGTGTCGAGGCCGAAGCCGTCCTTCTTCTCGACGTACTGCGCGATGTTGCCCGGGAAGATCAGCACGAAGAAGGCCGCGAGGGCCGCGCCGATCCGGGCCTTGCGCCGTGGCAGCAGGGCCAGCGAGGCGCCGAGCGCGATCTCGGCCACGCCCGAGGCCAGGACGACGACATCCTCGTCAGCCGGGAACCAGTCGGGCACCTGAGCGCGGAACTCCTCTCGCGCCGTGGTCAGGTGCGTGATGCCGGCGAAGGTCATGATCGAGCCGAGCGCGATCCGGGCGGCGGTGCGGGCGATGGCCATGTCGTGAGCCTAGGTGGGTGAGCAAGCCCGGCCTAGGCTCGACCTCATGGCCGATGCCGAGACGGTGCTCGTGACGGGCGCGACGGGCTTCGTCGGGTCCCGGTTGGCGGCCGAGCTGGTCGATCGTGGCATCGGCGTTCGGGCGATGACCCGGCACCCGGAGCGCTACGACGGCGCAGGCACCGCGGTCGGTGCCGACGTCGGGGACCCTGCGTCGCTGGCGCGGGCGCTCGACGGGATCGACGTCGCCGTCTACCTGGTGCACTCGCTCGACCACCCGGACTTCGAGGCGCGTGACGCTGCCGCTGCCCGGGCCTTTGGACAGGCTGCCGCCGAGGCGGGGGTGCAGCAGATCGTCTACCTCGGCGGACTCGGCGCCGACGACGGGAACCTCTCGCCCCACCTGCGCTCGCGCCGCGAGGTCGAAGGGCTGCTCGGCAAGGCCGGCGTCCCGGTCACCGCGCTGCGGGCCGCGATCGTGGTCGGCCACGGCGGGATCTCCTGGGAGCTGACCCGCCAGCTGGTGAAGAACCTGCCTGCGATGGTGGTCCCCCGCTGGACGTCGACCCGGACGCAACCGATCGCGCTGGACGACGTGATCCGCTACCTCGCCGGGGTCGTCGGCGACCCCCGGACGCACGGGCAGGTCTACGAGATCGGTGGGCCCGAGGCGATGACGTACGTCGACATGCTTGAGATCGCCGCCGAGGTCATCTCCGGGCGCCGCGTGCCGATCGTTCCGGTCCCGCTGCTGACACCGAGGCTGTCGTCGTACTGGCTGGCGCTGGTCACCGACGTCGACGTCACGACCGGACGCAACCTGATCGACTCGATGAGCACCGAGGTGGTCGTGACCGATCACCGGATCCGCGAGCTGGTCCCCGGCAGGCCGCTGCCCTACCGGGAGGCGGTGCGGCGCGCGGTGGCCGATCGTCTGCACGACGGCGGCGAGCTCTGAGATCAGCCGAACAGCAGCGGCAGCACCAGGAGCATCGCCAACGACCAGGTGCAGTGCGTCAGGATCGGGGCGAGGACCCCGCCCGAGGCCCGACGCTCGAGGCCGACCACGATGCCCAGCAGGACGGCCGCGACCGCGAGCATGACGTTGCCGGTCGCCGCGGTCGCGATCACGTAGACGAGCGTCGACCACAGCACCGGACGGGCGGGTACGGCGGCGAAGACCGCGCCACGGAAGAAGAGCTCCTCCGCCACCCCGTTGACCAGGGTGATCACGACCAGCACGGCGAGCGAGCCGCGGTCGGCGAAGTCGAGGACGGAGCTCACCTGGTCGTTCAGCGCCGGCAGCTCCCGGACGAGCAGCCCGCCGAGCACGAACAGCGCCGCGAGCGCGAGCCCGACGACGATCGGAGCGAGCACCGGGCGGACCGGATCACCCTCGCCCGTCCAACGTGGGAGGCGGCCGAGGTGGAGAGGGCCCGACAGGAAGGCGCCGCCCGCCCAGACCGCGGCCAGTGCCAGCCCCGCCGGGTAGAACCAGGGGTTCCCCGGTTCGATCCGCAGCGAGAGGCCGAGCAGGATCGCGCCGACCACCAGCACGGCGATCGTCACGACCTGACGCCGGTGCTCCATGACGTCGAACCTACGCGCTGGTCTGCGAGGATCGGGCCGTGACGTCCGGCCCGCTGATCGAGATCCGCTACTGCACCCGCTGCAAGTGGCTGCTGCGGGCGCAGTGGTACGCCGCCGAGCTGCTGCAGACGTTCGAGGACGAGCTCGGTGCGGTGACGCTGGTGCCGATGACGGAGGAGTCCGGCACCTTCCGGGTCGACGTCGTGGTCGACGGCACGACGACGGCGGTCTGGAACCGGAAGCGGGACGACGGGTTCCCGGAGATCACCGAGCTGAAGCGCCGGGTGCGCGACCTGGTCGCGCCGGAGCGGTCGCTGGGGCACGCGGACAGCCGCAGCTGACGACGGAAGCTCCCCGGGTAGGAGTCGAACCTACGTCGCTTGTCCTGATTCAAAGTCAGGCGGGCCCTGCCGGCAGACCAACCGGGGAAAGCGACACCGACCTTATCCGGGGAACGACATCGGCGTTGATTCGGCGTCCCAGTCCGGCCATCTCGGCGGACCAGACCGGCCATCTCGGCGGACCAGACCGGCCACCTCGGCGGACCAGACGGGCCATCTCGGCGAAATCGACGCACTACGCTGCCGAACGTGACCCTCGCCGACCAGCTCCTCGACGCGCAGGTCGCCTGGTTGATCGGGCAGATCACCGGGCCGGGGTTCGTGGGGGTGGTGGAGGCCGACCTGCGGAGCGTGCTGGAAGCCTCGGCGCAGACGCGGCTCGACGCGGTGGTCGACGGCGACGAGGTGAAGCGGGTGACGCACCGGCTGCTGGCGCAGGTGCCGCCGAGCGTCACCGCCGCCACGGTCACCGAGATGCTCGCCGACCTGGTCCGGCAGGGACCGCCGGCGGGGACGACTCCGGCGGACCTGATCGATCGCGCGTCCCTGGAGCACCTGCTGGGGGCGCTGCCCGCATCGACCGACGCGCTCGAGCAGCTCCTCGAACGGCTCAGCACCAACCCGCAGCTGGCCACCATCGCCTCCGGGTTCGTGGGCCGGATCGTCAACGACGTGGTCGCGACCAACCGGGCTGCGGCCGAGAAGATCCCGGGCGTCGGGTCGCTGGTCTCCCTCGGGGCGAACGCGGCCGGCCGGGTGATCGGCGTGGCCGACAAGCAGATCGACGCCCTGATCGGCGAGACCGCCGCCCGCAGCGCCGGCTTCGTCACCCGCCGGCTCAACCGGATCATCGTCGACACCCTGCGTGAGCCGAGCCTGCGTGAGGCGGTGCTGGCGGTCTACGACGAGTACGCCGACCAGCCCGTGCCCCCGCTGGCCGACCTGGTCTCGGCCGAGGAGGCCGCCCGGATCGGCGGGCTGGTGCAGGACGTGGTGATCGGTGGCGCGACCGCGCAGCCGGTGCTCGACCTGGTCGATGCGGTCGTGGACGCGTTCCTGGCGATCTACGGCGAGCACTCGATCGCGTCGCTGATCGAGGATCTCGGCCTGACCGACGCCGAGGTCGCCGCCGACCTCACGCCGGCGCTGGTCCGGGCGATCCGGGCCGTGCACGATGCCGGCGCACTGGAGGCGATGCTGCGCGAGCGGCTCGCGCCGTTCTACGCCTCCGCCGAGGTCAGAGCCCTCCTCGACGGCGACAGCCTCAACGGCTCCAGCTGACCCGCATCCGGGCGACGGCAGGGTCCGGGTCGTCGTACATGTCGAGCCCGGGGGCGACCTCGCAGAGCTCCACGGTGCCGCCGTAGGCCTCGATCTCGCCCTGCAACCAGGCCGGGTCGAAGCGTCGGGTCAGTCCCTGCGGGCCGGGTTCGGGCAGCTCCTCGCCCTCCACTGCGGCGGAGAACTCGAGGAACAGCTTCTTCCCGCCGCTGCGCAGCGTGGTCGAGGCGAGCCGGAACAGGTGACGCCGGGCCTCCTCGTCGAGGGAGCCGATCAGGCCGCGCGCGTACAGGTGGTGCGGGTCGAGGGTCAGGGCGACGATCAGCGCCATCACCAGCCGGGCCTCGTTGAGCACGAGCAGCTCCACGGTGACCTGCTGGTCGTCGAGCTCCTCCTTGCGTCGTCGCATCGATCCGATCGCGGGCCGGGAGTAGTCCATCGCGAGCACGGGATGGCCCAGGCTGCCGAAGTAGAACGAGTCGCGACCGCTGCCGGCGCCGAGGTCGGCCACCTGGTCGCCCTCGCCGAGCTGGGGTGCCACCCAGGTCGCGAAGTCGGACCCGGTGGTCGGGATCCGCTCCAGCCCGTGGGGGCTGAAGATCGGCTGCCACAGCGGGACCTCGGTGCGGAACCCGCGGAACCAGCCGTCGAGCCGACGCGTGCCGAGCGGGTTGTCCTGGTAGCGGAACCCGGGGTCCGGGACGCGCCACTTCTCGCCGTAGATGAAGGCGAGCATGGCCTCGGGAACCTTCGGCGCCGGGAAGGTGACGCCCTCGAGCTCGATGGTGCCGAGCGGGAGCAGGTTGGCCTCGACGTCGAACGACCCGTTCCGGTTGCCGAACTGGTAGAAGACGTCGTTGATCGTGAACGCGGAGAAGATGTCGATGTGGGCGCTGCTGCCGTCCGAGAGCGGCCAGATCACCTTGATGTCGCCGGCCGACATCCGCAGCACCGTCCAGTCCAGCTCCCGCAGGGCGCGCTGGATCCGGTAGCTCTCCGCGATCAGGTCGACCGGGGCGTCGTGCGCGCTGTAGTAGCAGACGTCGACGTCGGAGTCGTGGCCCAGCATGGTGCCCTGCCGGACGGCACCGAGCAGCGCGCCGTAGCAGAGGTAGGCCTCGACGCCGCAGCGTTCCTTGAGCTCGCGCAGCACGGTCAGGGTCGCGTCGAGCAGCTCCGCCTTGACCCCCGAGGAGGTCTCCTCGAAGGAGCGGGTCAGGTGGCCGACCTTGTCGATCGAGTACGGCGCCCCGGTCTCGTCCACGAAGGCGACGCGGTCGGGGGAGGAGTCGAAGGCGATCTCCTCGTCGACCACGACCCGCTCGTCACCGAAGGTGGCGACCCGGACCCGGGTGGTCCCGCGCAGGAACGGCTTGAGCACGGCGGGCCAGGAGACCTGGGTGCGTGCGCTCTCGCCGATGCCGACGTGGGTGCCGTCCCGACTGGGCGTGAAGGACCAGATGTACTGGTCGTCGAAATGGACGAGCAGCGGCTCGTCGGGCGCGCCGGTGAGGTTCAGACCGTCGCGCCCGATCTCGGGGCGCTCCACCTCAGATCGATCCGCGCAGCGCAGCGACGAGGGCGTCGACCCGCTCGTGATCCTTGTCCTCGATCGCGATCAGGATCTCGGCGAGCTGGTCGGTGATCTCCTCGACGCGAGCACGCAGCACGCGGTTGTCCGCGACCTCGGCTTCCAGCCGCGCGACACGCTCGCGCAGGGATTCGACGGCGGCCATCAGATGTTCTCCTTCGTCACAGGCCCGGTCGCCCTCCGGGCGACCTGTGGCCAGGTCACCCGCAGGCGACACACGGCCGGGTCGGGGGCATCGAACATGTCCACCCCTGCCCCGATCTCACGGTAGTCGATACGCCCACCGGCAGCCTCGATCTCAGCGACCAGGGCGTCCACGGGCAGCCGGGCGATCAGCCCGGCGGGGTCCGGCGTCGGTGCGCCGGGGGCCGCC
The DNA here is from genome assembly GCF_055391175.1 of Nocardioides sp. JCM 18999. Lineage (NCBI taxonomy): Bacteria > Bacillati > Actinomycetota > Actinomycetes > Propionibacteriales > Nocardioidaceae > Nocardioides > Nocardioides sp. JCM 18999. Next base: position 326,530 of record NZ_AP043887.1, on the reverse strand, counting down.
GCCTGGAACTCCAGGAACAGCGACTGGCCGCCACGCAGCGACATCGAGGCGAGCCGCCACAGGTTGTCGCGGGCGGCCTGGTCGAGACAACCCACGAAGTGGCGGGCGTAGAGGTGGCGCGGGCTGCGCGCCAGCCGAGCGCCCAGCACCAGGGTGCGGCGCAGCTCGTTGAGCATCGTCTGGTCGGCCTTGACCTCGCCGGGCACGGCGCGGCTGCGGGCGAAGGACCGGCGCGAGAAGTCGATCGCCCGGACGTTGCGACCGGCCTGGGCGAAGTACCGGGTGTCGCGGGCGGTGCCGGCGCCGAGGTCGGCGATCTGGTCCTCGGCAGGGAGCTGCTCGTGCACCCAGCGGGCGAAGTCGGACGGGGTCTTGGGGACCTGGCCGGCACGCTGGTCGTAGACGTCGTTCCAGGCGGCGAGGTCGTCACGGAACCCTCGGAACCAGCCGTCGAGACGGGCGACACCGTGCCGGTTGTCGCGGTGCACGAAGGACGGGTCGGGGACCTTCCAGTGCGGGCCGTAGACGAAGGCCAGCATCGCCTCGGGGTTCTTGGGCGCCGGGAACGTGACGCCCTCGAGCTCGATGGTGCCCAGCGGCAGCAGCTCGGCGGCGGCGTCGAAAGAGCCGGACCGGTTGCCGAACTGGTAGAAGACGTCGTTGATCGTGAAGGCGCCGAAGATGTCGATGTGCACCTTGATGCCGCGCTCGATGATCCGCACGACCTTGATGTCACCGCCGGACATCCGGGTGACGACCCAGCCCTCGGCACGAACGATCCGCTCGACCCGGTAGCTCTCGGCGATGATGTCGATCGGCGTGGTCTGGTGGCTGTAGAAGCAGACGTCGACGTCGGAGTCGTGGCCGATCATCTTGCCGTTGCGGACCGCACCGAGCAGGGCGCCGTAGCAGAGGTAGGCGTCGACGCCGGCCTTCTCCCGGAGCACGTCGAGCACCTCGACGGAGGCCTGCAGGATCTGCTGCTTGAGCTCGAGCGGCGTGTCCAGGAACGAGCGGCCGAGGTGGCCGACCTTGTCCACCGAGAGCGGCTGACCGACCTTGTTGACCACCGCGACCCGTTCGGTCGAGGTGCCGAACTGGTGCTCGGCGTCGAACCACTCCTGCTCACCCGCGACGTCGGTGAGCCGGATCCGGGTCGGGCCGTCGAGGAAGCGGACCAGGTTGGGCGGCCACGCGATGAAGACGCCGCCGCGCCGGGGCTGACCGTCGCGGACCGGGGTGAAGGACCAGATGTAGCGTCCGTCGAACTCGACGGTGACCGGTTCGTCCGGTGCGTGCGCCAGCCAGATCCCCTCGGCGGAGATCACTGCTCCGCCCGCTGAGGGGGCCACTTAGATCGTCTTGCGGTACTGCGACAGGATCGCGCGGACCTGCTTCTCGTCGCGGTCCTGGATCGGCACCAGGAGCTCGGCGACGACGTCCGAGAGCTCAGCCACCTTGCGGTGCAGCTGGCGGTCGGCCTCGAGCTCGGACTCCAGCGCGAGCACACGGCCGCGCAGGCTGCCCTCGAACGCCTTGGTCCCCCGCACGCGGTCGCGGACCTTGCGGGCGAAACCCTTCGCCTTCTCGCTGTTGGCGCTCGCCATCAGTGAATCTCCTTCGTTGCTGCACCCGCGGATGGGGATGGCCAGGTCGCCTTGATGCGCGCCACGGCCGGGTCTGGATTATCGAACATATCGACGCCGGGTGCGACCTCACGGTAGTCGACGCGTCCTCCGGCAGCGATGATCTCGGCCTCGATCAGCGCCGGATCGACGCGCTGGACCAGGCCGGCCGGGGCCGGGTCGGCGGCGCCGGGCGCGGTGGCGGAGAACTCCAGCCACAGCGCCTTGTCGCGCCGGGTCGTGGTCCGGGCCAGCAGGTAGAGGTTCTGCCGGGCCGGGGCGTCGAGGCACCCGATCAGCTGCCGGGCGTAGATGTGGTGCGGCCACCGGGAGAACTCGGCGATCTGCCAGAGCACGTGCCGCAGCTCGTTGAGGATCAGCTGGCGCGCCCGCACCTTGTCCAGGCCGCGTTCGACCTTGAGCGCCCGGGTCTCCACGATCGAGCGCCGGGAGTAGTCCGAGGCCCGCACCTTGTGCCCCTGCTCGGCGAACCAGATGCTGTCGCGGCCGTTGCCGGCGCCGAGGTCGAGGACGGGCTGGGCCTCACCGATCTGGTCGTTGACCCAGGCAGCGAACTCCGAGCCGGTCCGCGGGACCTTCGACCTCTTCCCGGCGGTGCCGCGCAGCAGCACCGTCCAGTCCCCCATCCGGTCGCGGAACCCGCGCAGCCAGCCGTCGAGACGGGCCATCACGACCGGCTCGTACGTCGGCGAGAAGCCGGGGTCGGGCACCCGCCAGCCCTCTCCGTAGAGATAGACGAGCATCGCCTCGGGGTTGGCGGGGGCCGGGAACTCGTAGCCGTCGAGGGTGACGGTGCTCAACGGGAGCAGGTCGTTCTCGAGGTACGGCTCGCCGTGCTCGCCCAGGATGTAGAGGTCGCCGTTGATGAAGAACGACGAGAACACGTCGATGTGGCAGCTGCGGCCGTCCGAGAGCGGCCAGATCACCTTGAGGTCGCCGCCCGACATCCGCAGCACGTCCCAGCCGAGCGCCTTGAGCCGGCGCTCGATCAGGTGGGTCTCGCGGATGATGTCGACCGGCGCGGTGTGGCGGCTGGTGTAGCAGACGTCGGTGTCGGAGTCGTGCGCGATCATGCCGCCCTCACGGACCGCACCGAGCAGGGCGCCGTACCCGAGCCAGGCCTCGACCCCGCAGGTCTCGCGCAGCTCGCGGATCACGGTCTGGGTGCCGACCAGGATCTCGGCCTTGATCTCGTCGGCGGTCGACTCGAAGGAGCGGGTCAGGTGACCCATCTTGTCGATGGCCAACGGGTGGCCGTCCTTGTCCCGGAAGTCGACGCGGGCCTCGCCACTGCCGAAGCGGTGCTCCTCGTCGAGGTAGACCTCGCCGGCGACGTCCTCGATCCGGACCCGGGTCGGGCCGGTGAGGAAGGGCAGCAGCACGTGCGGCCAGGTGATCGCGGTGCCGCCACGGCGCTGCACGCCGTCGGTGGCGGGCGTGAAGGACCAGATGTGGCGGTCGTCGAAGAAGACCATGACAGCCGGGGTCCGTGCGTTGATCCCCTTGAGGAACGCGCCCCGGTCGTCGATCAAGAAGCAGCCTCCGCAGCGCGCTTGAGGTGCTGGCGCAGCGCGGTGCTCGAGGTCTGGATGGAGTAGGGGAAGTAGCAGACCTCGACGCCGACCTCGGCCATCTCGGCCTCGAGCTTGGCGCCCTTCGGCGTGCCCTTCCAGTCATCACCCTTGAACAACCGGTCGAAGCGGACGTCGTTCCAGGCGGCCCGCTTGTCCAGGCTGGTCTCGACGTAGGTGCCGTCGACGATGCCGATCGCGTCCACGATCGCCTCGCGCTCCTCCAGCGGCACGGTGGGGCGGATGCCCTTGCCCAGCTCGCACATCTCGTCGGAGACGATGCCGGCGATCAGGATGTCGCAGCGGCTGCGCGCCTGCCGGAGCATGTTGAGGTGGCCGACGTGGAAGAGGTCGAAGACACCAGGCACATAGCCGACGATCTTCGTCTCGCCCGAGGTCTCAGCGGTCTCCTCACTCATTGAGCCAGCGTATCGTCCCGGAGCACGAACTCCGGGATCGCGGCTGCCCTACGATCACCCCATGGGGCAGAAGGCACCGGCGGAGACCGACATGCTCGGCTCCTTCAGCCGTGAGCTGGTCCGGCTGATGCGCCGCACGGTGCGCCCGGACCCGGCAGCGGTCCTCGACCCGTCGGCGTACCGGATCCTCAGCGCGCTGATCGAGCACCACCAGGGCACCGCCAGCCAGCTCGGCGACTTCCTGCGGCTGGACAAGTCCACGGTGAGCCGCCAGGTGAAGTCGTGCGTCACCCGGGGCCTGTTGACCCGGGAGCTGAACAGCGAGGGCCGCGGCCGGGTGCTGATCCCGACGCCGGCCGGCGAGGCCGCGTTCCGGCACGACCGCGGCATCCAGGCGGAGGGTTTCGAGGCGATCATCGAGTCCGTGGGACGGGACCGGCTGACCACGCTGGTCGCCACGCTGGCCGACCTGAACAACGCCTTGGACGCCCACGAACGCGACAACGCCCCCGACCCGGAAGGGCCGAGGGCGTCCTGACGTCGCGGTCGTGGCTCAGTCGCGAGCGGCGACGAGCTCCGGCTCCGGAGTTGACTGCGGGGCGGCCGGCTTGACCCGGCCGAGGCTGGCGAGCAGCACCCCGAAGAAGGCGGCGCAGCCGCCGATCACGAAGCAGATCACGAAGCTGTCCTGCGTCGGCACGTCGATCCCCGGGGCCAGCGCCATCGTCTTGCTGCTCATGATCGCCCCCATCACGGCGGCGGCGATGGTGGTGCCCAGCGACCGGCACAGCGAGTTCAGGCCGACGGCGGCGCCGGCCTCGCGCATCGGGGTGGAGTCCATGATGATGGTCGGCATCGCGGCGTAGCCGATCCCGACACCGGCGCTGGCGAGCAGGCCGGCGAGCATGATCTGCCAGGGTGCGTTCATCAGGAAGCACGCCAGGACGTAGCCACCACCGATCACGGTGGCACCGATCATCAGGGTGGTGCGGGCACCGACGGTGCAGATCAGGCGGGCCGAGACCGGCGCGAAGACGAGCATCATCAGTCCACCCGGGGCCATCCAGAGGCCGGCGTGCAGCATCGTCTGGCCGAGCCCGTACCCGGTGGAGGCCGGCAGCTGGAGCAGCTGCGGGAAGACGATCGACTGCGCCATCATGCCGAAACCGATCGCGATCGCGGCCAGGTTGGTCATCAGGACCGGGCGGCGTGCGCTGGTGCGCAGGTCGACCAGCGGGTCGGCCTGGCGGAGCTCGTAGGCACCGAAGCCGAGCAGGACGAGGACACCACCGACGATGCCGGCGATCGTCTTGGGATCGGTCCAGCCCCACACGTTGCCCTTGGAGATGCCGACCAGGAAGGCGACCAGGCCGACGGTCAGCAGCACGATCCCGACCACGTCGAGCTTGGCCGGGTGGGCGTCGTTGACGTGCGGGATCGTGACGATCACCAGGAGCGCGATGAAGGCGGCCAGACCGGTCGAGATCCAGAACAGGATGTGCCAGTTCGCCGAGCCGACGATCCAGGCCGACAGCGGCAGGCCGATGGCGCCACCGACACCCATGGTCGCGCTCATCGCCGAGACGGCGGTGCCGGCCATCTTCGGCGGGACGATCTCACGGATCAGGGAGATGCCGACCGGGATGAAGCCCATCGCCAGACCCTGCAGGCCGCGGCCGACCAGCATCGGGGTCAGCGAGTCCGACAGGGCGCAGACGGCCGAGCCGACCGTCAGGATGGTCGCGCTCCCGATCAGGACCCGCTGCTTACCGAACATGTCGCCGAGGCGGCCGCTGACCACCATGGTGACCGCCGCGGTGAGCAGGGTGATCGTGATCACCCAGGTCGCGTTGGACGGGTCGGTGTGCAGCAGCTCCGGCAGGTCCGGCTGGATCGGGATCACCACGGTCTGCGTCAACGCGGCCGCGAGGCCACCGAGGCAGAGGGTGATGACGGCGAGCAGCGGCGAGGCCGCGGCCTTCTGCGGCGCGACAGCGGCAGCAGGGTGGGACATGGGGGTTTCTCCAGACGATCTAGTTGCACCGTGCATACGGTTGCAAGGTGCAACTATAGGTCGTCGTCGGCGATGGCGGTATCCCGGGATCGACGTGACGACCGTCACGTGGTCCCGGTGCTCACCTCGGCCAGTACGGTGGCCCGCGTGAGCGATGCAGCGGTGACCACCCAGCAGGTACGACGGGCCCTGGCCCGCGCCGAACGCGGCGCCGCGCTGAACCAGGACGAGGCCGCCGTACTCCTGGCTGCGACCGGCGAGGAGCTGGACCGGCTCACCGCGGCCGCGGCCCGGGTCCGCGATGCCGGTCTGGTCGCGGCCGGCCGGGTCGTCGACGGCCGCGGCGTGGTCACCTACTCCCCCAAGGTCTTCATCCCGGTCACCCGGCTGTGCCGGGACAAGTGCCACTACTGCACCTTCGCGACGACCCCCGGACACCTGGCCCGCGACGACAAGGAGGTGTTCCTCTCCCCCGACGAGATCCTCGCGATCGCCCGCGAGGGCGCCGCGCTGGGCTGCCTCGAGGCGCTCTTCACCCTGGGCGACCGGCCCGAGGAACGCTGGCCCGAGGCGGCGGAGTGGCTGGAGTCGCGCGGCTACGACTCGACGCTGGCCTACGTCCGCGCGATGGCGATCCGGGTGCTGGAGGAGACCGGGCTGCTGCCCCACCTCAATCCCGGCGTGATGAGCTGGGAGGAGCTCAACCGGCTCAAGCCGGTCTCCCCGTCGATGGGGATGATGCTGGAGACGACCTCACGACGGCTCTTCGAGACGAAGGGGTCGGCGCACTACGGCTCCCCCGACAAGGACCCGGTGGTGCGGCTGCGCACCCTGGAGGACGCGGGTCGGCTCTCGATCCCGTTCACCACCGGCCTGCTCGTCGGCATCGGTGAGACCCGGGAGGAGCGCGCCGACACGATCTTCGCGATCCGGGAGGTCTCGCGGCGGTTCGGCTCGATCCAGGAAGTGATCGTGCAGAACTTCCGGGCCAAGCCCGACACCGCGATGCGGCACCGCGACGACCTGGACCTGGACGAGTACCGCGCCGCGATCGCCGTCACCCGGCTGGTGCTCGGGCCACGGATGAGGATCCAGGCGCCGCCGAACCTGGTCGACCTGGCCGAGTGCGCGGCGCTGCTGGGCGCCGGCGTGGACGACTGGGGCGGCGTCTCGCCCCTCACCCCCGACCACGTGAACCCCGAGCGGCCGTGGCCGACGATCGATCGGCTGCGTTCGATCACGGCCGCCAGCGGGCTCGACCTGCGGCCGCGGCTGACCGTGCACCCGACGTACGTGACGAAGTCCCTCACTGGCGGCGAGGCCTGGATCGATCCGCGGGTGCTCGGCCACGTCAGCGCTCTCGCCGACGCGGACGGCTTCGCGATCGAGGGCGCGCGCCCGAGCGGCCAGCCGTGGCAGGAGCCGGACGGCGGGTTCGCCGGCTCCGGATCCGGGCGGGGTCGCACGGACCTGCACGCCTCGATCGACACCACCGGACGCACCGCGGACCGGCGCGACGACTTCGACACCGTGTACGGCGACTGGGACTCGGTCCGCTCGGCCGCTCTCACCACCGGCGCACCGGCGGTGCTGCACGCCGAGGGTGTCGCCGCCCTGCGCGCGGCCGAGGCCGACCCGGGCCAGCTCTCCGACGAGCACGCGTTGACCCTGATGACCGCCGAGGGCCCGCTGCTCGACGCGGTCGTCGCGCTGGCCGACTCGCTCCGCCAGGAGGTCTCCGGGGACGCGGTCACCTACGTGGTGAACCGGAACATCAACTTCACCAACGTCTGCTACGTCGGCTGCCGGTTCTGCGCCTTCGCCCAGCGGAAGACCGATGCCGACGCCTACTCGCTCACCCTGACCGAGGTCGCCGATCGGGCCGAGGAGGCCTGGAACCTCGGCGCGACCGAGGTCTGCATGCAGGGCGGGATCGATCCCGAGCTGCCGGCCACCGGCTACTTCGACCTGGTCAGCGCGGTCAAGCAACGGGTGCCCGAGATGCACGTGCATGCGTTCAGCCCGATGGAGGTGGTCAACGGGACCGCCCGGACCGGGCTGTCGATCGAGGACTTCCTGATCAAGGCTCGCGAGTCCGGTCTCGGCTCGCTGCCCGGCACGGCCGCGGAGATCCTCGACGACGAGGTCCGCTGGGTGCTGACCAAGGGCAAGCTGCCCGCCAAGACCTGGATCGAGATCGTCTCGACCGCGCACCGGCTCGGCATCCCGACGACCTCGACGATGATGTACGGCCACGTCGACAACCCGCGGCACTGGGTGGGCCACCTGCGGGTGCTGTCGCGGATCCAGGATCTCTCCCTGGCCGAGGGACGGCGCGGGTTCACCGAGTTCGTGCCGCTGCCGTTCGTGCACACGTCGTCGCCGATCTACCTCGCCGGCGCGGCACGGCCCGGACCGACGATGCGCGACAACCTCGCCGTGCACGCGATGGCGCGGATCCTGCTGCACGGCCGGATCGACAACATCCAGACCTCGTGGGTCAAGCTCGGCGTCGACGGCACCCGCGCGATGCTCAACGCCGGCGCCAACGACGTCGGCGGCACGCTGATGGAGGAGACCATCTCCCGGATGGCCGGCTCCGAGCACGGCTCGGCCAAGACCGTCGCCGAGCTCACCGAGATCGCCGCCGGGATCGGTCGTCCCGTGGTCGAGCGCACGACGACGTACGGCGTGCCGACGCGCGGCTGATCGCGATCGCTACCAGGGCTGTGAGGCCCAGTGGGTGAAGGCCAGCTGGCAGGCGGTGACGATGCGGGCGTTCTCCTCGGCGTCCCTCACCGCTACCCGGACCGTCCGCCCTTGGTACGACGCGGACATCGGTGACAGGTCACGCAGGTACACGTCGTGGCGACGGCACTCGGCGACGAACGCCGCTGCGCTCGGGGCGCACGGAGGCAGCACCAGGTTCAGGAAGTTCGTGGCGCCCTCGTCGACCACGAGACGGTCGTCGATGCCGGCGAGGTCGGAGGCCAGCTTCGCTCTCAGCTCGTGGGTGTGCTGCCAGCTCTCGAGGTAGTGGGGCAGGTCCGTCATGGCGGCCACGGCTGCCATCTGCGCGGGCAGGCTGACCGGCCACGGCGGCGTCCAGCGGCGCAGCTCCGCCGTGACGGAAGGTTCAGCGACGAGGTAGGCCGCACGCAGCCCGGAGAGGGCGAACATCTTCGACAGGGACGTGCACACGACCACGCGCGGGTTGATCGCGGCGAGGTCGGCCAGCGACTCCTCGAGACTGACGTAGCCGAGGTAGGCCTCGTCGATCCACCACCGGGTGTGCTCCGGGGCGGCATCGATCACGGCTTGCAGGTCGGCGGCCGGCAGGTGCCGTCCGGTCGGGTTGTTCGGGTTCACCACGACCACGAGGTCGTAGGTGCCGGCGGCGACGACGGCGGTCAGCCTCTCGGGATCGATCCGCCAGCCGTCCTCGGGACGGAGGTGGAGCCGGTCGACCCGGCAGCCGATGACGCGCTCGGTGACGTGGGCGTACTCGCCGTAGCCCGGATCCATCAGCAGGACCCTGCTGTCAGCGGTCAGGAAGCGGGCGAAGGCGCGGAAGATCAGGTCGGAGGACCCGGCACCGACGCTCACGGCGGCCGCCGGGATCCCCCGGACACCGGCGATCGTGTCGATCAGGCCGCCGGCGTCGGAGGGTGGCGACGTACGAGCTGCCCAGGCGGGGTCCTCGCTCAACGCCGCGAGCGCGCCGGGTGCTGGCGAGAACCAGGCGTCGAGCACGTCGGCGGCGACGATCCGGCCGCGCCGCTCCAACGTCCGGAAGTCCTTACCGATGGCGGTGAACGACGCGCCGCCGTGCTCACAACCGTCCGGCAGGGGCACGGCGGCCATGTCGAGTTCCCAGCTCACGTCGGCGAGCAGCTCCTCCAGGGCCGCCCGATGGCGTCCGAGCGTCAGCGCGGTGGCCTCCGCGATCACGGCCGTCATCACCTCGAACGCGGCGGCCCCACACGTCACGGTCCGCCCTGCCGGAGCGAGCCCGACGGCCCGGTACATCTCGAGCAGGTCGGACCTGCCCATCGCAACGATCGCGCGCCCGCCCCGCGACGACGCCCACCGCAAGGCCGCGTACATGAGCAGGTGCGCCACTCCTGCGCCGCGCCACGCGGGCTCCACGGTGAGGATCCGGACCTCGAAGACACCCTCGGTGTCGAGCAACGGGAGCTCGTCTCGGGTGAGGTACCGGTCCAATCCGTACCGTCCGGCCCACGGCGGCGTCACGCTCACGAAGCCGATCGGCGTCTCGCCGTCGGCCGCCACGAGGTAGGCGTTGTCGCCGTCGAGCCCGTCCCGCAGCCGACCGGAGGGCTCCGGCCGGTGTTGCCCCAGCTCCTCGGCGTAGACCTGGTGGCGAAGCTCGTGGATCCAGTCGAGGTCGCGTGGCGTGGCGGAGCGGAGGCGAAGTCCGGCAGTCATGTCATCGAGACTCACGTGCTGCGCCCACGTGGCGCATCCGTACGGATACTCATTTTCGCCATCGCTCCGAGTGCCAGACTGCGTCGTGTGAGCTCGTCGTCGCCCTCCACCGTCACCGCCGTGGAGGACCGTCTGTTCGGAGCGCTGGCGGTGCTGCGGCTGATCGCCCTGCTCAACGTCGTCGGACTGACGATCTACCGGCGGGGGACCTTTGAGCATCCGGTCGCCATGGTCAGCTGCGTCGCTGTCATGGCGGGATGGACCGCGTTCGCCACGTGGGCGTACAGCAGGGCGGAGCGACGAACGACCTGGCTGCTGATCGCCGATCTGACGCTCGCAGTCGGCCTGATCCTGATCACGCCCCTGGTGAAGGGCGCGGACTTCCGGGCGACCGTGCCCAGCTCGTGGATCATCTGCGCGCTCCTGGCATGGGCCATCCGGTACCACTGGCGAGGGGGCCTGGGTGCCGGAGTCCTCCTGGCCGTCGCCGACCTTTCGCAGCGCGAGGTCATCCGCCAGACGGACTACAACAACGCGTTCCTGCTGGTGCTCAGCGGAGTGATCGTCGGCTACCTGTGCGGTTCCCTCCAGGCGATGGCCGTCGAACGGGAGGCGGCCGAGCACGCCGCGGCCGCCGCAGCGGAGCGAGCCCGCTTGGCCAGAGCCGTGCACGACGGAGTGCTCCAGGTCCTCGCCCTCGTCCAGCGACGTGGTCGCGAGCTGGGCGGACCAGCCGAGGAGCTCGGCGAGCTCGCCGGACAGCAGGAGCGGGAGCTTCGCCGGTTGATCCGGACACAGAGCTCTCCGAGCAGCCCGAAGGGGACCACCGACCTGACCGCGGTGCTGGCCGACCTGGAGCGCCCGCCACACGTCATCGTTTCCACACCGGGAACTCCGGTGGAGGTCCCCAGCGACACCGCTGAGGAGCTGCTCGCCGCCGTGCTGGCCTGCCTGGACAACGTCACCCGGCACGTCGGAGAGGACAGTCAGGCCTGGGTGCTCGTCCAGCTGCATGCCGGGAGCATCGAGATCTCCGTCCGCGACGAGGGTCCGGGCATTCCGCCCGGACGCGAGGCCGCCGCCGTGGCCGACGGACGCCTGGGCATCGCCGAGTCGATCCGCGGTCGGGTGGAGAGCCTGGGCGGCACGGCGGTGCTGACGACCGGCACCTTCGGCACCGAGTGGGAGCTCACCGTCCCCACGGCTGCCCGGCAAGCAACGAGGACTCCCTCGTGACCCGGCCCGAGAACCCCGCCTCGATCCGGGTGATGGTCGTCGATGACCACCCGATGTGGCGCGACGCTGTGGAGAACGACCTGACCCGAGCCGGCCACGAGGTGGTGGCCGTGGCCAGCGACGGCACCGAGGCGCTGGCACGCTTCCCTGCGGCCCGGCCGGACGTGATCGTCCTCGACCTCCAGATTCCGGCGCCGGACGGCATCGAGGTCATCGCCCGGACCACCCGACAGGATCCGAACGTCCGCATCCTCGTCCTCTCCGCTTCGGCCGACCACGCCGACGTGCTGGCCTCGGTCAAGGCAGGGGCCACGGGCTACCTGGTGAAGTCAGCCTCGCGGGAAGAGCTCCTCGAGGCCGTTCATCGGGTCGCGACCGGCGACCCCGTGTTCACCCCGGGCCTCGCCGGCCTGGTCCTCGGGGAGTTCCAACGCATCTCCACCGAACCGCAGACCGGGAGGTCCGCGGAGAACCTGACCGTCCGCGAGACCGAGGTCCTGACGTACGTGGCGAAGGGACTGTCGTACCGCCAGATCGCCGAACGCCTCGTGCTGTCCCACCGGACCGTGCAGAACCACGTCCAAAGCACCCTCCGGAAGCTCCAGATGCACAACCGGGTCGAGCTGACCCGCTATGCGATCGAGCGTGGACTCGAGGGCGACTGACCTCGACCCTGCCCCGTACCTCGATGTGGGGACATCCAGTGCCAGAGCCGGAACGGCCGGGTCTGACCTTCGTACGCTCCAGAGGTGCAGCTGCCGATCAGACCCATTCGCGGGCGCTGGCCCCGCGGAATTGAGGGCCTGAAGCCGCTCCGACGCTTCTTCCGCGTCGATCCACGCGTGATGCTGGACCCGGACGTCGACCCGCAGACCTTCCGCGAGGCGATGTCATCGGTCTACGTCGGCGGCACGATCAAGATCACCGGCTCGCAGCGCCATCCGGAGACCGATCGGCTGCTGATCGACCACGTCGACCTCACCCGGGCTCGGATCGTCGACATCGGCGCCTCGGACGGGTCCACGTCGCTCGACCTGATCCACCAGCTGCCGCGGTTCGCGAGCTACACGATCGCCGATCTCTTCCTGATGCTCAGCGCGGTCGACGTCGGCCGGCGGACGGTGTTCTGGGACAGCACCGGGACACCGGTCCTCGTGGCCGGACCCCGGTTCGCGGCCTGGCCGTCGCTGTCCCGGCTCGTCGCGCGGCTGTACGCCCGCGTCCTGCGTCGTGCCGAGCGGGAACGTCCCCGGGCTCGCGACGTGCTCCTGCTCAACCCCGACGTGCGCCACCGGATCCGGATGGACCCTCGCGTCGAGGCCCGGGTGCACGACGTGTTCACGCCCTGGGAGGGCGAGGCACCCGACGTGATCAAGGTGGCCAACCTGCTGCGGCGGCTCTACTTCGACGACGCGGACCTGACCCGCGCGCTCGTCGCGCTGCGCGACTCGCTGCCCGAGGGCGGTCACCTGATGCTGGTCGACAACCCGCGACTCCGCGACACACCGCCGCGCGCTGGCATCTGGCGGCGCCACGGTGAGCGGTTCGTCGAGGTGGCTCGGACCGGGGAGCCGGAGATCGCCGATCTGGTCAGCCTGATCGGCTCGACTCCCGAGGCGGACGAAATGACCATCGCCGACCGAACCGGGATCGTGTGATGCCGGTTCGATCGGCGATGGATGCCGTCAGACGGGGATCAGGTCGCGGCGACGACCGCGCCGTTGTCGGACCAGCTGTTCCCCGTGACCGTCAGCACGTCGCTGGGACCGCGCGTGATCGCGCAGTTCTTCAGACGCTGGTCGCGGTTGAACTTGTTGTTGAGGAACGACGCGTAGACCGGACCGTAGGTCTTGGCCGCGATGTTGACGCTGCAGCCACCGCCGCCGATCACGTTGCCGCTCATGACGAGGTCCGTGACAGCGCCCTTGTCCTGGCTGATCATGAGCGCGGCGTTGAACGCGCCGTAGATCGTGTTGTCGGTGATCCGGATGTTCTTGCCGATGACGACCTGGATGTTGTCGTCGTGCGACGGGCCGCCGTTCCAGGCCGGATCGTTGAGCCAGTGGGTGTTGTCGTGCAGGAACGACTTCTGGACCACGACCGGGTTGGTCGAGGCGATGTGGACCGAGTCCACGACGTGGTGGATGTTGACCCGCGTCAGCGTGAAGCCGGAGCCCATGACGCCGTTGTAGTTGTCAGCCGCGGTCGGGTTGGTCGGGGCGATCTCGACGTCGGTCACGGTGAGCCCGGTCGAGAGGCTCCAGATGCCGATGTTCTTGCCACCGGGCTGGAACCGGATGATCGAGTTCTTGATCGTCACGTTCGGCGCCTTGACCTGGATCGTGCCGCGGACGTCGAGGCCGCTGATCACGGTGCCGGCCGTGGTGATCACCATGTCACCGTTGTAGACGGTGAGCGCGGTACCAGCGGGGACACCGGTGTTGGTGGCGTTCGGCGTGCTGGAGACCGGAGCGACGGGGCTCGGCGTCGGCGTCGGGACCGGGGTCGGCGTCGGCGTGGGAGTCGGCTTCGGGGTCGGAGTGGGGGTCGGGACCGGAGTCGGGGTCGGCGTCGGGGTGACGACCGGAGTCGGAGTGGGGGTCGGGACCGGAGTCGGAGTCGGCGTCGGGGTGACGACCGGAGTCGGAGTCGGGACCGGAGTCGGGGTGGGGGTCGGCTTTGCCGTCACGACGGGAGTCGGGGTCGGGGTCGGCAGCAGCTGCTGCCACCACGGACGACGCTCGCTGTTCGTGGCCGAAGCCGCGGCGGCGGAGCGCTTCACCTTCGCACACGGGACCTGCTTGCGGATCTTGGCGATCCGGGCCGCACGCGCAGCCGGCGCACGCTTGGCGGCGCGCTTGGTCAGGTCGGTGCACATCTCGCGGCGGCACGCCCGGGCCTTGACGGCCTTGCGGCTCTTCCCCTTCAGCGCCGGTCCGCACTTCAGCTTCGCCTGCTTGGCCAGGCTGACGTGGGACGCCACCGGCCGGTCGGTGTGACCTGCCACGGCGGCGGCAGCACCACCTGCGACGACGACGGCGAGCGCGGTCAGCGCAAGAACAAAAGTACGCAAGAGCGAAACCATGAAACCAACTACCTTCTCTTCGTGTGCCGGCCCGAGTGACCGGTGGCACGCGGCAGCACTAAAACAGTGGGGCCACGCCATCGGGGAATCGGTCCCCAACCTGGGGGACGAAGATTTCCCCGCGGCTTTCACCAAAATTCGGGATCTCCCGAACCAGAATCTCGATTTCGCCCCGCCCGAGCCCAAAATCTGCGCTCAGCTCCGCCCAGCGAGTGACCTTCCCCACGCACGGAGCGCCCGATGAGGCTGGTGGCGCCTCCGCGCGCCCGCGCAGGGATCGTCTTCGTGCACCCCTCGGACGAGATGTACGGCGCCGACCGCGTGCTGCTGAACATCTACGACGCGCTCGACCCCGATCAACGCGCCGGAGCGGAGTTCTGGCTACCCACCGACCTCGAGCATGGGCAGCACCCACTCTGCGTGCAGCTGGAGCTGCGTGGAGCGACCGTCCGCCATCTGGACCTGCCGATCCTGCGCAGGTCGCACCGAACGCCCCGGCACCTCTATGACATGGCACGCCAGGTCGTCCGGTTGATGGGCGAGCTCAGGAAGACCCGGCCCGACACCGTCTACTGCACGACGAGCGCTGCTTTCCTCGCCGCTCCGATCGCTCGCGCATGTGGCGTACCTCACATCTTCGGCCACATCCAGGAGATCTGGGGTCGCGCCGACTACCGCATCCTCAGCATGCTCGGCCGGGCGTGCGATCGGCTGCTCGCGATCTCAGCGCCGGTGGCGGCGAGCACCGGCCGGCTGATCGACCGGGTACGGATCGTGCCGAACGCGACCGCAGCCCCGCTCCAGCCCCGGGAGCTCGGCGAACGGCAGGGACCGCTGACCTTCCTCGTCGCCAGCCGGTGGAACGGCTGGAAGGGACACCGCACGCTGCTGGAGTCGTGGGAGCGCGCCAGCTGCCCCGGGCGTCTCGTGGTGCTCGGCGGGAAGCCCCTCGCCGGTGAGGTGACCGACGTCGAGGCGCTGCGTGATCGACTCTCGGATCCGGGATCGGTGGAGATCGTCGGGGAGGTGGCCGACATCGGCGCCTTCCTCCGCGACGTCGACGTCATGGTGGTTCCCAGCGACAAGCCGGAACCCTTCGGCCTGGTCGCGACCGAAGCCTTCGCGAACGGTCGGCCGGTCGTCGCGAGCGCCGGCGGCGGACTGCTCGACATCGTGACGGACGGCCGCGACGGCTGGCTCTACCCGCTGGGCGACGTCGAGGCCCTGGCCGAGATCCTGCGATCCCTCGATCGTGAGGCCGTGACTGCGGCCGGTGGTCGTGCTCGACAGACCTACCTGGACCGCTTCACCCCCGAGCGGTTCGCTGACCGATGGCGGGAGGCCCTGCAGAGGGCTACCTAAGCTTGGGGAGCATCAGCGATCGAGATTCCCGACCTCTCCCGGGCCGACGAAGGTAAAGGCACGTCCTGTCCGCACCACACCGGGGAGACCGACCACATGTTCAACTCTTGGATCGACCGAGGCGCCGAGCTCAGGCCCGACTTCTACGCCGGCGACCCTTTCCCGCTGCTCGTGATCGACGACTTCCTGGACCTGTCGACCGCGGAGGGTCTGCTCGCCGAGTTCCCCGCTCCCGACGCGATGCCGAAGTCGCGGGACTACATGTTCGGCGACAAGCGTGAGCTCTCCAGCGTGGCCGAGCAGGGCCCGCACTCCCGGGCGCTCTACGACGCGCTGATGAGTGACCGGTTCAAGACCTTCATCGGCGAGCTGACCGGCAAGGACCTCTTCGTCGATCCGTCCTTCCACGGCGGCGGATTCCACCAGAGCGGGGACGGCGGCCACCTCGACACCCACGTCGACTTCAACATGCACCCGCTGCACGACAACTGGCTGCGGACGTTGAACATCCTGGTCTACCTGAACAAGGACTGGAAGCCGGAGTACGACGGCCGCCTCCTGATCAAGGCGCGGCCGGACGACGAGCCTCGAGGGATCGAGCCGCTGTTCAACCGGGGTCTGCTGATGCTCACCGACGACCACACGTTCCACGGCTTCAAGAAGATGCACCTGCCTCCGGGGGTGACCCGCAAGTCGATCGCGACCTACGCCTACGAGGTGGTCGAGGTCGGGAGCACCGTGCCCCGCACGACGGGATGGGCCCCCGAGGACGGCAACGTGCTGAAGAAGTCGCTGGCGCGCCACTACAACACGGCGGTGAAGGTGAAGACCCGGATCTTCGGCAGCGCCACTGCCCGCAACCGCTGACCGGGTCCCGGACGGCCCCGGCATGAGCACCGTCAAGTCGCTCGACGATCGGGCGTTCAGCGCCAACCTGGCCGCGCTCAAGGCGGCGCAGAAGCCGTCCTACGGGACGGCGGCCTACGGGCGCTTCGTCAACCGTCCGGCAGGTCGCGTGGTGGCTGCGGCCGCCCACCGTCTCGGCCTGCAGCCCGACCAGGTCACGGCCGCCAGCGCCCTGCTCTCGGCAGCCGGGATCGCGCTGCTCGCTGCCGGTCCACCGGCCTGGGGACCGCTGGTCGCGGTGCTGCTGGCCGGTGGTTACGTGCTCGACGCCGCCGACGGTCAGCTGGCGCGGCTCCGGGGCACCGGATCGGTGCGCGGCGAGTGGTTGGACCACACCGTCGACTGCTTCAAGACCAGCAGCCTCCACCTCGCCGTCGCGATCGCCTGGTTCCGCAACCCGCCGATCGACGCGAACTGGGCCCTGCTCGTGCCGCTGGGGTTCTCGGTGGTGCAGTCGGTGACCTTCTTCGGCCTCATCCTGGTGCCGTACCTGCGCGGGGCGACGGGCACGACCGCCGCGTCCAGCACGCAGCCCCGGACCGAGAGCCCGCTCCGGAAGTGGCTGATCCTCCCGTCCGACTACGGGTTCCTGATCTGGATCTTCTTCCTCACCCCGTGGCCGTCGGTCTTCTTCGCCCTCTACACGCTGATGTTCGTGGCGGCGGCGGGCATGCTCGCCCTGGCGCTGCGCAAGTGGTGGCGTGAGCTCGGCCCGAGCGGAGGACGGCCATGACCCTGCTCTCAGCCGCTCCGCGGCGAGCGGTCCACACCGCGCGGGTTCGTCTCGCCCTCTACGCCCGCGGGTGGCAGCTGTTCGGCGCCTTCCTGGTCGGCCGCGTGCCGATCCACCACTTCCGGCTCTGGTGGTACCGGTCCGTGCTGGGCATGACGATCGGCCCCCGCACGTCGTTCCACTGGCGGGCCACGTTCTACCAGCCCGACGGGATCACCATCGGGGCCCACACCATCATCGGGAACGACTGCTTCCTGGACGGCCGCCGTGGCATCGAGATCGGCGACAACGTCAACATCGGCGGACACGTGCAGATCTTCACCCTCGAGCACGACCCGCACGCCCACGACTTCCGGACCCAGGGCGACCGCGTCGTGATCGGGGATCGTGCCTACGTCGCCACCCGGTCGACGATCCTTCCGGGGGTCACGATCGGCGAGGGCGCCGTGGTCGCCGCCGGAGCGGTCGTGACCAAGGACGTCGCACCGTTCACCATCGTCGGCGGGGTGCCCGCCCGGTTCATCGGGGAGCGTCCTCGGGACCTGGACTACGTCCTCGACTTCCACCTGCCGTTGCAGTGAGACCGGATCAGCGGCGTCCCCACGCCACGCGACCGACCCGCACCACCTGACGGACGTCGGCACGGATCGGGCGCACCACCCCGACCACCAGCAGGTAGCCGACCGCACCCCCGACGATGGAGGTGATCAGCTCCCACCCCGGTGAGGCGGTCCCTCCCCACGCCCGGGCGCCGAGCCAGGCACCCGCCGCGGTGGCGGCGGTGAGCACCAGGATCCGGCCGGCGCCGGCGTAGAGCGGGCCGACGCGGACGGTGGCATGCCGAGCGAGCCACCAGAACGAGATCGGCCACGAGATCGCCAGCGAGGCGGCGTACCCGGCGGCGACTCCGACCATCCCCCAGCTGCTGCCGATCAGGAGGCAGGTCACCCGGATCCCCGCCGAGATCGCGGAGTAGACCATCAGGTCGCGCGTGAGTCCTTGCGACACGTAGACCCAGTAGCCGACGAGCGCCAGCGTCTGGAAGGCGCCGGCCAGCGCCAGCAGGGCGAGCATCGGTGCGACGTCCCACTTCGGGCCGAGCAGGACGGCCGAGATCGGCTCCGCACCACCCGCGACGAGACCGAGGCCGGCGACGACCGTGCACCCGAGGGCGACCTGACCCTGCTCGACGTACCGCTGGCTGCGGGCCTGGTCGTCCTGCACCCGGGCCAGCAGCGACAGGCCGACCGTGCTGGTCGAGCCGCGCAGCTGGCCGAGCGGACTCATCACCAGCTGGAAGGCCCGGTTGTAGAGGCCGAGCGGGCTGGCACCCAGGCGGGTACCGATGATCAGCGAATCGAAGTTCGACGCGACGTACCCGATCAGCTGCGACGCGACCAGCGGCCAGCCGAACCGGATGAAGTGGCGCATCGGCACCCCACGGTGGGGGCCGGCGGGCAGCCAGCGCGCACCGATGACCACGAGCACCAGCACGGTCAGGTACTGCACCAGCAGCTGGGCGACCAACGCCTCGTACCCCGCCCCGTTCAGCGCCAGCACGGTGGCGGCCAGGAGGCCCACCATCGGGGCGGCCGTGTCGGCCAGCGCCAGCCGGCCGAAGAGCATCCGACGGGTCAGGTCCGCTCGGTACTGGGTCGCCATCCCGTTGAGCAGGAACATCACCGCGACGCTCCGTGTGATCGGCACCAGGGCCGACTCGTCGAAGACGGCGGCGATGAGCGGCGCGACCAGCACGGTCGCGACGGCCAGGGTGAATCCGATGGCGGTGTTGAGCCAGAACAGGTTGTCCCGCTCGTGCCGGCTGAGCTGCTTCGCCTGGATCGCGGCGGTGGACAGGCCCATGTCGCGGAAGATCTCGGCGACGGCCACCACCGACATCACCATCGCGAGCAGACCGAAGTCCCGCGGGTCGAGCAGGCGGGCCAGGATGACGACCGTGAGCACCTGGACGGCCATCCGGACCAGCTGGCCGCCCATGATGACGACCCCGCCGCGTACCGCTCGCCGACCGAGCCCCCCGTCCTGGGGCGGGTCCGAGACTCCGGGGGTCACGGTCACGGCAGTCGCCGCAGTGCTGCGACCGCGTCGGCGACGAGCCCCTCGGCGATCTGCCGGGACTCGGCCGCTCGCGCCCGGGGCACCCCAGCCTCGAGGACCTCGGCGACCCGGTCCTGCGGTCGCTCCTCGGTCCTGAGGTCGATGTTCAGGGTCCAGCCGAGGTCGGCGAAGAGCGGGGCGAACTTGCGGGAGTACGCCAGCGGGACGGCGGGGGTGCCGACCGAGAGGGCGTTGAGGCAGGCGTGCATCCGCGATCCGATCACCAGCTCGCTGCCCGCCATCAGCGACCGGACCTCGTCGAGGGACGACGGGACGAGGATCTCGCCGTCGTGCTGCACCAGCTCGGCGAACTCCTTGATCGCCGGCACGTCGTTGTCGGGGACCGGTGAGTCGAGGACGTGGGCCAGGAGGGTGACCTGACGGCCGGCGGAGCGCAGGTCGCGGTAGACGTCGGTCACCACCGAGCGGTACCGCTGGTGCGGAACGTGGGGACCGGGTTGCCACAGCAGTCCCGACACGTTGAGCACCACGTCGCGCGGGTCGTCGGGCACCGGCTGGTCCAGGGCGAAGACGACGTCGGTCGCCGTGACGTCGACCGGGTGGCCGAGCCGGCGTGCCGCCTCGGCACTCACCGAGTCGCGTGCCATCACCGGATGGGCGTGAGCGAGCGTGCGTCGGGCGAGCAGGCGACCCCTCAGGGTCTCGAACGGGCCGATCGTCTGCGGGGCGAGGACGTAGGGGCGCCCGGCCCGGTGGACGGCCTCGGCCACGAGGCTCATGGTGGTGTGCCGGCGCAGCCCGTAGATGTCGGCGAAGCTGTCCCCGGCCCGTACGTCGACGACGAGGTCGAACCCGCGCAACCACTCGACGGTCCCGTGCGTCGGGCGGACGAGCTCGCGCAGGAGGGGGCGAGGCGCCCCGATCCGCAGGTCGCCGGCGTTCGTGCCGAAGCTGAGGAACTCGCACTCCGCCTCGGGCCAGGCACGCCGGACGAGGGCTGCCGTCCCCGCCGCGAGCGCACGGACCCCGAGGTTGGTCGAGGCCTCGTCGGCCCACAGCACCAGGACGCGCACGACGTCACCCGAGGGGGAGGCTGAGGCTGGGCGGTTCGCCGGAGCCGCGGCCCCGCTCGACCTCGAGCACGCTCACCGACGCGTCCGACTCGAGCAGTCGGAGGATCACCTCGGCGGGTGCTGTCAGGTCGGCGACCAGCCGGGCTGCGGCCTTGGGGTTGACGTGCTTGACGTCGGCCAGGTCGTCGACCGAGCCGTCGCGGATCACCCGGCCCGCTCGCTCCTGGGGCGCCAGCTGGACGAGCCGCTGCAGGCGCTCGGTCCCGCGGGTGCCCGCCAGCGCCGCCGCGTCGACCCGCGCGCCGAGGGCGGCGAACTCGACCGCGGTGAAGGTGTAGCGGACCGCGGCGGGAACCAGCCGGACGACCTCGCTGCGGTGCACCCGTTCGGCGGTCAGCACGAGATCGGCATCCTGGATCTGCTGCGCGGTGAGGTGGCTCGTGATGTGGCTGCCGAGGCTGATCCCGGACCGCGCCACCTCCGTGGCGATCACGGGATCGACCAGGGCGCCGTTCCGGGCACCGGTGCCGGCGCTGGAGACCGAGATCCCCGCTTCGTCCAGACCGGTCAGGCCCCCGATGCCGTGGCGCAGCATCGCCTCGAGCGCCGGTGACCGCCGCTGATTGCCTGTGCAGACTACGAGAATCGCGCCCACTCGTCCTACCCCCATCGCATCGGACCCTCGCGTGTCTTTCGGAGCTGCTTCAGGTGTGAAGCGGGAGCGTCCCCACGACAGTCTTTTCCAGTGCGCTCACCGTAGGGAGGGCGCCGCACCCGGCCCCTCAGAGGCGAACCACCTTCCCCACTTTGGGGGAGATCCGATGCGTTCAACCGGTCGCGACCCGCCAGCACGATTCCGTGCTATCGACGACCGAAGAAGGGGTGTGCCGATGGACCTGCGCGAGTACCTCGTCACCCTGCGCAAGCAGTGGTACGTCGTCGTGGCGTTCGCCGTCATCGGTGTGCTCGTCGGGGTCTACCAGGCCCAGACGGCCCAGCCCCAGTACCGCGCCACCGCCAAGGCCTTCGTCTCCCTCGCGCGCGGCGAGAACACGCAGGAGCTCGTCCAGGGCTCGACGTACACCCAGAACCTGGTGCAGTCCTACGTCGCCCTGGCCACCATGCCCGTGGTCCTGGACCCGGTGATCAAGGAGCTCGACCTGCCGGTGTCGACGCGGGCCCTGAGCGCGTCCATCACGGCGGCGACCCCGCTCAACACCGTCATCATCGAGATCTCGGCGACGACCCCGCAGGCCGAGCTCTCGGCCGACATCGCGAACGCCGTCGCCAAGCAGCTGTCGAAGGCGATCCCCGCCCTGTCACCCGAGTCGGGTCAGGCGGAGTCGGTCCGGGTGGCGATCGTCTCCCCGGCGTCGACACCGACCTTCCCGATCTCCCCGAACAAGCGGCTGATGGTGATGATCGGACTCCTGTGCGGGTTCGCGATCGGCGTGGCGGCCGCGGTCATCCGGCACCTGTTCGACACCCGGATCCGCAACGGTGCCGACATCGCCCAGGTGACCGATGCGGCCCTGCTCGGCACCATCCCGGTCCTGCCCGGCTCCTCCGGCCGAGCGGTCACGGTGGTCGCGCCACGCAGCGTGGCGTCCGAGGCCTACCGTCGCCTCCAGACGAACCTGCAGTTCCTGAACGCGTCAGCGCCGGCGCGCTGCATCGTCATCACGTCGTCCGTCAGCGGCGAGGGGAAGTCGACGACCTCGATCAACCTCGCTCTCACGATCGCCGAGAAGGGCCTGCGGGTGCTCCTGATCGACGCCGACATGCGGCGCCCCGCCCTGGCGAGCTACTGCAACCTCGAGGGCTCGGCAGGGCTGACCACGGTGCTGATCGGCAAGGCCGAGCTGCACGAGGTCGTCCAGCGGTGGGCGCAGCCCACGCTCGACATCCTGACGTTGGGCGACCTGCCACCCAACCCGAGCCAGCTCGTCGGCTCGGACCCGATGGAATCGCTGATCGCCCAGGCGCGCGCGGAGTACGACTTCGTCGTGCTGGACGCCCCTCCCCTGCTCCCGGTCGCTGACGCCACCATCCTGGCCCGGATGTGCGACGGAGCCGTGGTGGTGGCGAACTGCCAGAAGATCCATCGCGGCCAGCTCACGGACGCGCTGGCGACGCTCGACTCGGTCGACGCCCGCTGTCTCGGCGTGGTGGCGAACCGGGTCCGGGTCAAGACCGACGAGACCTACTACGGCCAGCCCGAGTCCACCACCGGCCGGCTCGAACGGTTCCGGACGGCGCACGAGAACCGGACCCGCAACCTCACCCGCACCGCAGCGACCGCACCCGAGTCGGCGTCCTTGCAGCCCGTGCTCCGGTCCACGCGGGACGAGTAGTCGCCGTGGCCCTGCACGTGCTGCCCGTGGCCCGCCACGAGCGGCGCTTCCTGGTGCCGGTCCGAGCGACGCCCCGCGACGCCTGGGCCACTCTCACGATCCTGCTGGCGGTGGCCGTTCCCGTCCTCGTCGGGGTGAACGAACCGTTCGCCCGGACGACGATCGGCGCGGTCATCTCCCTGGCCCTCACCCCGGTCTGGCTGACCCGGGCCACCTCCTTCGTCGGAGCGCGCCTGCTGGGGGTGCTGGTCCTGATCTGCCTGCTCAGCGCTCCGCTGCTGGCGCAGTGGATGGCCGCCACCCACCTGACCGACGGCCATACCTTCCGCGAGGCCCTGATCCTCCTGCTCGGCTCGGCCGCGTGCGTCGGTGCGCTGCTCTGGTGCCGCACCATCCTGCCGACGGGCGTGGTCGCGGCCCTGTACGGCGTCGGCATGTTCGCCGCCGTGGCGCTCCACCCGAATCCGCTGCTGGCCAGCAGTCCGTGGCGGTGGGGACTGGGCCTGCCCACCACCGTGGTCGTGCTGGCCGTCGTCCTCCTGATCGGGAACGCCCGACTGGAGCTGGCGGCGGTGGCCGCCCTCGCCGTGGCCAACGCGTTGGCGGGCGGTCGCTCCGACAGCGGCATCCTGCTCATGGTCGCGGTGCTCGTCATCTGGCAGCGGCGGCCCCGGCTCAACCACCGGTCGACGTCCGCCTTCGCGACCGTGCTCCTGATCGGGATGCTCGGGTACGGCGCCTACCGCGCGCTCTCCGGGGCAGCACTGGAGGGGTACCTCGGGGAGGCTGCTCAGGACCGCACCCAGGCCCAGATCGCCCTGTCGGGTTCGCTCATCCTCGGCGGACGTCCCGAGATCGGTGCGACCGCGGCCCTGTTCCGGACGAACCCCCTCGGGTTCGGTCCCGGCACCGTCCCCTCCCCCGCGGACGTCCTGGTCGCCAAGACCGGCATGTCCCACCTCGGCTACGACCCGAACAACGGCTACGTCGAGAGGTTCATGCTGGGGCAGGGCAAGTTCGAGCTGCACTCCTTGATCGGCGACTTCTGGGCGGTCTACGGGATCGCCGGACTCGTGCTGATCCTCGCCATCGGCGCCCTGGTGCTCCGCTACCTCGGGCGCGGAGTCTCGGCCGCGACCGGCGCCGCGCTCGGCTACTTCCTCGCGCTCCGGACGCTGTGGGACATCGGTTTCAGCCCGATCCTGAGCAGCATCGACCAGCTGATCCTGACCGTGGCCGTCGTGCTGCTGCCCGCGGCGACCCTCGTCGGCGGACACGCGGCCCGACGGGCCTCAGCCGCTACGACCGACGGTACTCATAGACGACCGATCCCCAGGCTCCCCGGATGATCCCGGTGCCGCGGAGCAGGGTCCGGGTCCCGCGGGCGTCATCGACGATGGAGCGCCGCAGCCGGCCGTAGGTCATCTGGAGCGTGCCGGCCAGCACCCGCACGACGCCGCGCACCGTCTGGGTGAGCCGGGTGAGGGCGCGCGAGCCGCTTCCGTCGGCGAGGTAGACCGCCGCCCGGGCATCGGAGTTGCCCATCCGCTCGACCCGGGTCCGCACCCAGGTCCGGGTCGTCCGGTCGGTCGGGACGGCGTCATGGACGAGTGCCTCGTCGCACCACACGATCCGGCCGCCCCGGGCGACCAGCTGGCGGGTGAAGACGGTGTCGGAGCCGCCGGACAGCCCGAAGGCTTCGTCGAACGCCAGGCGCATCGGGAGGACCTGGGCGAGGTCGAGGAGGAGGTTGTTCGTGGCGGCCGCCGCCACCTCGGTCCCGGTCACGCGGCGTGGCCGGGAGAAGAACCCACCGGCCTCGATCCACGGGTCGAGCGGGCCCGGGAACCGGGAGACGACCGGGCCGACCACCGCCGCGCTGCGGTAGCGGTCCCAGGCCGAGACGAGCTCGGCGAGCCAGCGCCCGGTCGGCTGCTCGTCGTCGTCGATGAAGACCAGGAGCCCGTCGGTGGCGCAGAACGCGACGGCGCGGTTGCGCGCCGCCGCGATCCCTGGCCGCGGTTCGTGCACGTAGGTGATGCGTGGGTCGTCGATCGCCGCGACGGCTTCCCTGGCCGTCGGCTCGTGGTCGTTGTCCACCACCAGGAGCCTCGCCCCCTCGACGTCGCCGAGCTGGGCGAGGACTCCCTGGATCACCGCGGCCAGTGCCTCCGGTCGCTGGAAGGTGAGGACAGCGACCGTGACGGGGCGACCGACCGCCACCATCACGGGATGTCCGTGACCTTCAGATCATCGAAGGTGACGGCGATCGGGTTGGCCGTCGTCGTGCCGACGTACGACTTCACCGACACCGAGCCGGACACCTGGTTCGCGGCCGTGGTGTCCACCCGGGTGTAGTTCCAGGTGGCCGGTTCGGTCGTGCCCGCCTTCCAGAGCTTGACCTGCAACGTGGTGGAGGTCGGCGACGTGCTCTGCGTCCGGAACCGGACCCAGATCCGATCACCGGGTGCGTAGGTCGCTCCGGCGATGGCGTTGGCTCCGACCAGCGGGGTGTTGTTGCTGGTCAGGTGGACGCCGTAGGTGCCGTCGGGGTTGAACCGGAGCCGGGCCGCGTAGGAGTTGGCTCCGACCTTCCGGGTGTTCACCCACGCCTGGAGGAACGACGGCGGGAGCTTGTCGAGTCCGACGCTGACGGTCACGTCCGTGTCACGGAGCGAGAGTCCCGCGAGGTCGGTCTCGAGGTTCGTCCCGACGTTGGACTGGACTCCCTGACCACCGGCGACGGAGAAGCGTGCCGCGGTGCCGATCGACGTCCAAGGTCCGCCGAGCTCCGAGGTGCCCCACCCGGTGGTGACGGCTCGCGTGAACGAGTCGATCGCCCGGATGCCGTCCTGCACGGTGACGTCCACCGTGGCGGTGTTGGTGTCCCCGTCGTTGTCGGTCACGGTCAAGGTGACCGTGTAGGTCCCGGCGGCCGGATAGGTGTACGCCGCGGTGGACCCGGTCGCGGTGTCACCCGACCCCGGTGCTCCGAAGTCCCAGGCGTACGACGCCACGTTGCCGTCGGCGTCGGTCGACGACCCACCGTTGACCGTCACCTGGAGTCCGGCGATCGCCGGAGGCGCGATCACGGCCTGCGGGGCCTGGTTGCCGGTGATCTGGACGACCTGGCTCGTGCTGGTGCTCACGCCCTCGTCGTCGGTCACGGTCAGGCCGACCGTGTAGGTGCCCGGACCGCCGTAGGTGTACGTGACGGTCTTGCCGGTCCGCTGGTCACTCGACCCCGACGACTCGCCGAAGTCCCACGCATAGGTCAGCGGGCCTCCGTCAGCATCGCTCGACGCGCTGGCGTCGACGGCGAGCTGGAGCTTGTTCTTCTGGGCGTCGAAGTCAGCCACCGGCGCCCGGTTGCCGGGCACGTTGACGGTCTTGCTGAGCGAACGGCTGACCCCGTCGTCGTCGGTGACCGTCAGCGTCACCGTGTAGTCGCCCGCCGCCGCGTAGGAGTACGTCGGGTTGGCTCCGGTCCGGTTGTCACCGGTCCCGGCGACCTCGCCGAAGTCCCACACGTAGGACGTGATCCCGCTGTCGTCGGTGGACTGGCTGGTCCCCGACACGGTCCACTTCGCCACCGAGGTGCTGAAGAGCGGCACCGGCGGCGCGTTCGGGGCCACCGTGACGTCGTGGGTCTCCACGCCGGTGGCACCGTCGGAGTCCGTGGTGGTCAGCGTGATCGTGTAGGTCCCGCCGGCAGCGTAGGTGTGCGTGGCGGTCGGAGTGGCCGCGTGCTGGGTGCTGCCGTCGCCGAAGTTCCAGGCGTAGTCGGCGATGGTGCCGTCGGAGTCGGTCGACGTGGACCCGTTGACACTGACGTCCAGGTCGTTCTTCGCGACGGTGAACCGGGCGACGGGGCTGGCGTTCTGCGTGCCCTTGGCGTACATGTCGGCGACCTGGCTGGCGCTCAGGGCACTCTTGAAGACCGCGGCCTCATCGATGTTCCCGTTGAAGAACTGGCTGGAGCTCCCACCCCAGACGGTGTCACCCCCGATCCGCCAGTAGCCGGTGTAGTCCTGCGCCGACGTCTGCGGGTTGGTCCCGACCAGCTGCCCGTCGACGTACATCTTCATGCCGTCGGTGGTGGACTGGGAGGAGACCAGCATGTGCCACTTGCCGTCGTTGTACGACGCCGGCGAGGTGATCAGGTTCTCCGCACCGGTCCAGACCCCGAACCGGAGCTGTCCGGTGTCCAGCATGTAGGTGTGTCGGTCGTAGTTGTCCGAGGTGCCACTGCTCTGGTTCCCGAACCCGACCAGCTTGCCGCCGGTGGTCGTCGAGGTCTTGAACCAGAGCGCGGTGCTGAACGTGCCCGGGTTGGTGACCGGCGTGGTGTCGACGATCAGACCGTTGCTGCCGTTGAAGCCGGCCGCGGTCCTGGTCTGGTGCAGCAGCGCACCGGGCTGACCGAGCGTCACTCCGGATCTGATCGTGCCCGGTTCGTTCCCCACGAGCGAGGAGTCGGCCACGGTGCTGCCGGAGGCCTCGTCGAGACGCCAGTAGAACTGCGGGGAGGCGGCGAAGACCGCTGCCCCGTAGGCGTCGCTCGGGGCGACGTTCGGCTGGGTCGCGGTCACCGACCTGGTCGTCGTCGCGGTCGCGCCCTCCTCGTCGGTGACGGTCAGGGTCACGGTCCGGGTGCCCGCCGACGTGTAGGCGTGGGTCGGGTTCATCCCGGTGCCGGTGCTGCCGTCACCGAAGTTCCAGGCGTAGGTCAACGGTCCGCCGTCCGGGTCCGCCGAGGCGCTGGCGTCGAACGAACCGTCCAGCGCGGCCATGGTCGCCACGAACGAGGCCGTGGGCGGGTTGTTCGCCAGCGTGCGACCCGAGGCCAGGTACTGCTGCCGGATCGCGGTCCGGGACAGCGCGTGGTCGTAGATCGCGATCTCGTCGAGCGAGCCGGAGAAGTTGTTGCTCGACGGGATCGAGTCCCAGCTGCCGAGGCTGTCGCCACCGATCCGCCAGTAGCCGTTGTAGGACTGGGCCGAGGTGGTGTCGGTGCGCTGAGCGACCCGGACCCCATCGATCCACAGCTCCATGCCGGCCGGCGACAGCTGGCCGACGACCTGGTGCCACTGACCGTTGCGGTACGCGGACGGGGACGTGATCGTCCGGACCGCGCCCGGGTAGACCCCGAACACGATGCGACCGTCATTGCGCATGTAGATGTGCCGGTCGTAGCTGCCCGAGCTGCCGGAGTTGGCGTCGCCGAAGCCGATCAGCTTCCCACCTCGGTTGGTGGTGGTCTTGAACCACGCGGAGATGGAGAACTTGTTCGGTCCAGGCACGGCCGTGGTCGTGCTCGCACGCCCGCTGGAGGTGCCCGAGAACGTGGAGGCCTGGCTGCTGTCGCCGCTGATGGCCCCGGCGACCCCGCCGGTCACGCCACTGCTTCGGGTCAGGTCGTAGCCACCCGCGAGGTCGATCAGGTTGCCGCTCGTCTCACCCATCCGCCAGTAGTTCACCGGCGGCTCGTTGAGCGTCTTCATCGCGAAGTCCGACAGCGGCGGTCCGTCCGACACTGTGACGGGGATCCAGTTCGAGCCAGCCTTGTTGCCGTACGGATCGATCGCCTCGACGCGGTACTGCTCGGTGGCGCCCGGAGTCAGACCGGAGTCGATGTAGCTGTTCTGCGGCAGCTCCCAGAAGTGGTAGCCGGAGACGGTCTTCTCGTAGATCTTGTTGGCCAGTGAGCCGCGGAAGATGCGGTAGGTGATGGTCGCGTTGTCGCGATCCCGGTTGCCCGGCCACGCGATCCGCACCGTGCCTCCGGCGATCGCCGTGACGGTCGGGTTCCAGCCGTTGGAGCCGTTCCCGGTCGGCGGCACCTTGTTGGGCGCCAGGCCAGCGCGGGCGAACCGGACGATGCCCTGCTGCTGGACGTTGTTGACCCGCGGGAACTCGCCGCCGTACAGCACGTAGTCGGCGTTGCCCCCGACGGTGAAGACCGCCTGGTTCTGCCCGGTGAAGGAACCGACGGTCCAGTTCGGGTACCAGTCGAGGAACTCCGGGCGCGGCTGTCCGGGGTGGTCGGGGTAGCCGTAGATGTCGGCGGTGTTGACGCCGCGCACGTCGTTGGTGACGGCGGTCGAGTGGTAGAAGGTCCACGGGTCGGTCTGCGGGAAGCCGCCGCTGTTGCCGCAGTAGTGCTTGTGGCTGGCCTCGTAGACGACGTTGCCGATCGGGTAGACGCCGTACGTGTCGCCGTGGCAGTCCTCGATCCAGGTCATCGAACCGGTCGCCCAGTCGGCCTTGAAGGCACCCTCGATGTTGCCGTGACCCGCATAGTTCCAGGCGGAGGCGTAGAAGGAGGTGCCGTCGGTCTCAACGTTGAGGAAGCCCGCCGAACCACCGCTGCTGTAGACCAGGTTGGCGACCGGGAGGGTGAGGACCTGGCTGGTGGCGATGTCGATCATCGCCATGCCGTCGGCGTACTGGGAGGAGCCGTTGACCGAGGTGAAGTTCCCGACGATCATCACCTTCGTCTCGTCCGGGGACACGACGAGGTCCTGCACCCGGTAGTCGGGGATGTTCGCGCTGAGGGGGCGCAGGATCGGGTCGGTCCCGGTCGAACCGACGGCGGCCAGTCGGGTCCGAGCGACACCGCGCACCGTGGTGAACGGGCCACCCAGGTAGACGCTGGTGTTGGTCGCGTAGATGCCGTTGACCGTCGCGTTGACGTTGGGGTACCAGGTCGTCAGGGTCGCGGTCGCACCACCGTTGGTGATGTTGAACTGGGCGGCCCGACGGCGGGTCTGGCCGTTGACGAGGGTGAACTCACCCGAGATGTACAGCTTCGTCTGGTCCGGGGAGACCGACATGTCGAGGACGCGACCGTTGATGGTCGGGGCGAAGCCAGGGAGCATCACGCCGGTGGTGAGGTTGTAGGCGATCAGGTTGGTGACCGCCGTCTCGTTGGTCCCTGCGGCCGATCCGGCCGGCCGGGCGCTGGTGAACTCACCGCCGGCGTAGACCGTGTTGCCGATGATCACCTGCTTGCGCACCACGCCGTTGACCTGGACGGTCGGCAGTGGATCGGCCGACACCGTGGCCGGCAGTGCGGGGTCTGCTGGCTGCGTGTCGGCGTGAGCTGCGGTCGGCGGAAGCGCGAGGAGCCCCACCACCACGAGGGCGAAGCTCGCCACCACTCCGACTGTTTTACGCGTCCCTGCCCTGCGTCCGAACATCTCTCAACCCCTGTGTCCCCCCAGGGTCGTGCGACCCCGGTCGTGTCCTGCCTAGATCCTGTCCAGCGACCATGTCCCGGAGAGGAAGCCGTCGCGACGTTCACCGAGATTGGTGACGGCGCTCGTGAGGCGCTTTTGCGCCTGTTTGCGCGCAGATCAACGCGGCGCGGGACCGCGGAACAGCACGACCGAATGGGCGACACCGAGGTCGACCTCGACGACGACCTTCTTGCGGTCCGCCGACGGCACCCGGAAGACGAAGACACCGCTGGCGCTCTCGCCGGCAGGGACCGTCTGGGGGAAGGGCTTCGCGCCGGTCTGGTTGGCCTCACCCGGCGTCCTGTCGGCCCCGTAGTAGAGGTTGACGACGGTCTGGGTGAGGTCGAGCGGGCGGTCCTGGTCGTTGGTGAGCTTCACCGTGACCTCGAGCGCCGGGCCGGCGACGTCGCCGGGCAAGGTGGCACTCGACCTGATCGCGCGCAGCGACGTCACCTCGGCATCGATCCCCGTGCTCGGGGCCGCGGTCGCGGCCAGCGGCACCGGGGGGAGGGTCTTGTGCGGGCCCGTGGTGGGCTCGGCCGACGCCGGGGCGTCATCCGTGCCGCCACTCGTGCCGCCACTCGGGTCGGCGGACGGGTCGTCGCTGCTCTGGATGGCCCGCGGCGACGGCGAGGACGTCGAGACACCCGGGTTGCTCGACGTGGCCTTCGTCGGCGAGGCGGTGTCCCCGCCGTCCGATCCGCCCGCCAGCACACCGACCCCAGCAGCGACCGCGCCGAGCGCCAGCACCGACGCGACCACGACGATCACCGTCCGGCTGCTCGGTCGACGACGCTTCGTCTCGTCGGTCTGGGAGGGCTCGGCTGTCATGCCGACCATCGTGCGAGGCACCGGGCGACACCCCCGACTCGGTGATTTCAGAACCCCCAGATTGGGTACGCGACCCGTCGGCTCGACCTGACCCCGCCGCCCGCTCCTAGCGTCGTCTCCGAGACCGAACGCCACGAGAGGTGCGACCCTTGGAGCCACCACAGACGACCGACCCGGCCGCCGCGCGGCGGCTGAAGGTCCTGCACAGCGCCTACCACTGTGGGCCAGCCGGAGGGCCCGAGGCGGGAGCCGGGTGGGCCCTGGCCGCGGCTGCCGCCGTCGACCACGACGTGTGGGTGGTCTGCCGGAAGCGGTTCGTCCCCGGGCTCGAGGCGGCCCTGGCCGCACGCCCGGACCTGGCCGGCCACCTCACGGTGGTGCCGCTCGATCCGCCGACGTGGGTCGTCCGGTTCCTGCGCCGGTCCTACGACATCTACTGGTTCTACCCGCTCTGGCAGTCCCTGTTGGGGCGGACCGCGAAACGGCTCCACGCCGAGGTCGGTTTCGACGTCGCCCACCACGTGACGTTCGCCAACGACTGGATGCCGTGCGGGCTGGTCGCCCTGGACGAGGTCCCACTGATCTGGGGTCCGGTCGGCGGCGCCTCGCAGGCCCCGTTCTGGCGGCTGCGTCGCTGGCTGGGCGCGCGCGGAGTGTTCACCGAGCTGGTCCGCGAGACTCTCCTCCGCCTGCCGCGGCGGGTGTGGGGCGACGCGGTCGCCCGGCGCGCCGACCTCGTCGTCGTGCAGAACGCGGAGGTCGCCCACCGGTTCCGTCGCGCCGCCCACGTCGTGGTGGAGCCGAACGCTGCGCTCGACATGAGCACCCTGCCCGCGAGGCGACCGACGTCGACCGACGGTCGCACCGCGATCTACGTCGGCCGCCTGATCCCGTTGAAGGGCGTGACGCTCGCACTCCGGGCCGTGGCCCTCGCCTCTGACCCGCGCTGGCGCCTCGAGATCTACGGCGACGGCCCGCTGCGCGCGAAGCTCGAGGACGAGGCCCGGAGCCTGGGGGTGGCCGACCGGGTCGTCTTCCACGGCCACCGGAACCGGGGCGAGGTCCTCGAGGCGATGGCGGCCGCCGACGTCATGCTCTTCCCCTCGATGCACGACCAGGCCGGGTGGGCGGTCGCGGAGGCGAGCTCGATCGGCGTGCCGGTGGTGTGCCTGCCGTTGGGCGGCCCGCCGGTCCTGGCGCACGACAACGGCTATCCCGTCCCGCTCGACGGCGATCTGCCGCAGGCACTGGCCGACGGGCTCGAGGCCGCGGTGCGCGGCGGGGCGCAACCCCATCAACGTTGGGCCGCGGACCGCTTCCCCGCTCTCCTGCGGGGCTGGTACGCGGCGGCCTGCGGAGCCTCGCGACCGCAGGAGGTCCTCCGGTGACCGGGCGCCGCACCGCCCGCAGGATTCGCGTGCTGGAGTCGATCGGCGCCTTCGGGCCGACGACGAACCCGTACGTCGTCCTGCTGATCGAGGCGCTCCGCGAACGCCCCGACGTCGAGGTGCTCCAGTTCTCCTTCCGGCGCGCGATCCTGGGGCGCTACCAGGTGCTGCACGTGCACTGGCCGGAGGCTTTCGTCGGCGGCCACCGCTGGTCGGGACATCTCGCCCGGCGCACCCTCGCCACCTTGATGGTGCTGAGGATCGCCCTGACCCGAATCCCGATCGTCCGCACCTGGCACAACGTCGAGCGGCCGGCCGGCCTCAGCCGGTGGGACCACTGGGTGCTCGATGCCCTGGATCGGCGCACCGTCGCGGTGATCCGGCTCAACCCGGTCACCGAGGTGCCGCTGCCGGCCGCAGTGACCACCATCCCCCACGGGCACTACCGGGACTGGTACGCCGAGCACCGGGTGCCGATCGAACGGCACCCTCGACAGCTCCTCTACTTCGGCCTGATCCGCCCGTACAAGGGCGTCGAGGACCTGCTCGACGTCGTGGTCGGCGCTCCGGACCTCGACGTCGACCTGCGCCTGGTCGGGGCGCCGGCGGACCGAGCACTCGCCGACCGGGTGCGCAGCACGGCGACCCAGGACGCCCGGATCACCTGCGAGCTGGCGTACGTCGCCGACGCGCGGTTGGCCCGCGAGATCGGATCCACGACGTTGGTCGTGCTGCCCTACCGGGACCTGCACAACTCGGGTGCGGTGCTGCTCGCCCTCTCCCTCGACACCCCTGTCCTCGTGCCCGACAACGCGATCACGCGTGCCTTGGCGGCCGAGACCGGGAGCGGGTGGGTGCAGACCTATCGCGGTGAGCTGACCAGCGTCGACCTCGAGGTGGCGCTGGACCGGCTCACCCAGGAGCCTCCGCAGGGCCGGCCGAACCTCGACCAGCGCGGCTGGGACGAGGCGGCTCGGGCGCACGCGGCCGTCTTCCTCCGCGCGCACCGGGGAGACGTCGTACCCGAGGTCCCGACGCTGGTGGCGCCGTGAGTGACGTCCCGCTCCTCGAGGACGTCGCCGTCGTGGTGGTGAACTTCGGTCGCCCCCACCTGCTGCGCGAGGCGCTGCAGGACCTGACCCGGTGCCTGCCGCCCGAGCGGGTGGTGATCGTCGACAACCACTCGACCGATGCGGCCCGCACGGAGGTCGACGACCTCTGCCGGGCCGAGGGCTGGACGAGCGTCCTGCTCCCGACGAACACCGGCTTCGGGGTGGGCTGCAACCTCGGCGCGCAGGCGGCGCTCGACCGGGGGGCGCGGTACCTGCTGTTCCTCAATCCCGACGCGACGATCGATCCCGGCTCGGTCGACCTGCTGCGCGCGGCCGTCGGCCGGTCACCGCTGACCGTGGCCGCGCCGGTGATCCTCGCGCCCGGCGGCGCGGTCACCTCGGCCGGGCGCGACCTGGACCTGCGGTCCGGCGAGATGCGTCGCGTCGACGATCCCGCGCGACCGCCGGGCGCCGGGGCGCTGCGCTGGGTGACGGGAGCCTGCTTCCTGGCCAGTGCCGAGCTCTGGGAGCGGATCGGCGGGTTCGACGACGACTACTTTCTGTACTGGGAGGACGTCGACCTGTGCTGCCGGGTGTTGGCGGCCGGGGGTCGGATCGAGGTGGTCGACGGGGCCGCCGCGACGCACCAGGGCGGTGCGACCCACACCGAGGCCGGGGCACGGGCCAAGTCGGAGACCTACTACTACTTCAACATCCGCAACCGGGACCTGTTCGCCGCCAAGTGGCTCTCCGAGGCCGACCAGCGACACTGGCGCCGGACCTCCGCCCGGGCCGCGTGGCGGGTGCTGCTGCGTGGGGGGCGCCGCCAGTTCCTGCACCCGGTCGGGCCGTTGTCAGTGGCGTGGAAGGGCCTGCGCGACGGGCGCCGGCTCGCTCGAGATGCGCACGGCAGCGGGGCGGGGACCGCGGGCAACCTTGAGCTTGAGCAGCACCCAGCGCGGGTGCAGCAGCGCGGCCCCGGCGAGGTTCAGCGCGAATGAGACCGGCCGACGGCAGAGCCAGGCGAGGCCTGCGCGGCGGTACATCAGGGCTCCGCGATCGCGGCGGGCGTACATCAGCCGCTGGCGTCGGGTGAGCGGCCGCTCGCGCTCCCACTGCTGGAACTCGCTGTACTTCTGGCCGTCGAGGATGCGGCGGTTGCGGTACCAGATGTAGTTGTCCATCAGCCGCTGCACGGCCATCCGGTCGAACGACATCGAGTGCGGATGCACCCGGTAGTGGATGCCGAGCTGGGTGAGGGTCTGCACCCGCCACCCGCCGAGGTAGACGATCCGGTTGAGCAGCTCGAGGTCCTGCGCACCGTCGAAGGCCGGGTTGTAGAGGCCGACGCTGTCCAGGGCCTGCTTGCGGTACATGATGCAGGCGTGCGGGATGAGGATCGCCTTGCCCCGTTGGCGTTGCTCCTCGAACTCGGCCCGATCGGTCGGTCCGGCCGCCAGCCGGCCGACGAGGCGTCCGTCCGGTCCGAGGTACCGCCCGACGTTCGAGACCGCACCGAGGTCCGGGGCCGCGTCCAGCGCGGCCACCTGCGAGGCGAACCGGCCGGGCACCGTCACGTCGTCGGCATCGGCCAGGGCGACGTAGGCCGGGCAACCCGGGAGCGAGATCCCCTGGTTCGTGGCGCGGGACACCCCTGTCGACAGCTCGTTGGTCAGCACCGTGACCCGCTGGTCCCCCGCCGCGATGCGGGCCAGGATCCCCGGGGTGCCATCGGTCGAGCCGTCGTCGACCACGATCAGCTCGCCGCCGGCCGGGAGGTCCGCCAGCACGGTCGTCAGCGCTTCCTCGATGAAGGGCTCGGCGTTGCGCGCGGGCACGACCACGCGGAGTGTGGGCGCGTTCCGGTCTGGCACGGCAGTTTCCCCTCGTCGGACTGGGTTCCATGCTGGCGAGGGCGGCGACGGTCCCCGCACTCCCGATCCGGGGGTCACCGATAGTGGGTAGCGCCCACGCACCCGAAGCTTCTCCGGCCTGCTTGCCTGGGTGAACGTGGACATCGATCGGCGGGCCTTGCTGTGATGCCCAGCAAGGTTTTCAACCTGGTGATGAGTGCGACGTTGCCTGTCCGTGCGGCAGGGCGGCCGGTCAGACAGAGACGAGGAAGGTCCGCACCCGATCGGCGAGAAGCGCGGCGGCCTGCGGGTCGTATCCGGCGAGTGAGGAGTCGGCGAAGAGGTGCTGGTCACCGGGATAGACGAACAGCTCCGCGGAGGCCGTGGCGTCCACGAGCGCGCGTGCCGCTGGCAGGTCCTCGTCGAAGAACTCGTCGCCTTCCTTACCGTGCACCTGCACCGGCACGTCATCAGGCCATGACTCCCCGAACTCCTCGATCGGGAGACAGGAGTCGATGAGCAGCGCCCCGCGTGCACCGGGCCGGGTCTGCGCGAGCCGCTGGGCGATGGTCACGCCGAAGGAGAAGCCCGCGTAGACCAGGTCGGTCCCCAGCCGGTCGGCCTCGGCTGCACCGCGTTCACGGATCACGTCGAATCCGCTCTCGCGCGCGAATCCGAAGCCTTCCTGGATGCTGGCGAAGGTACGGCCATCGAACAGGTCAGGGGTGTGCACGGTGTGCCCGGCACGACGCAGGTCCTCGGCGAACGCCAGGACACCGTCAGTCAGGCCCTGGACGTGGTGATAGAGCAGCACTTCGGCCATGTCAGAGGTTTCCTTCACTTAATGATCCAACAACTTGGAACATTCGATGATGCTAGTCTGATCTGCCGTGGCCGACAACCCTCCCGATTACGCCCTGATCGATCGGATGGCACTGACAACGCCGGCCCAGGTCATGGCCATCGGCCACCCGCTCCGCACCGCGATCCTGCAACTCCTGCACGAGCGCGCCGCCACCGTCACCGAGCTCGCGACCGCGGTCCAGCGCCCCAAGAGCACCGTGGCGCATCACGTGGCCGTCCTCACCCAGAACGGGCTGCTCCAGGTGGTTCGCACGCGGAAGGTGCGAGCCATCGAGGAGCGCTTCTACGGACGCACCGCGCGCATGTTCTTCGTCGCAGCGGAGACCGCGTCGACCGCAAACGCGATGCCGGGCGACTTCAACGATTTCGAAGTGGCTGCACGCGAGTCCGCGTCGGCGTTCGAGCAGGGAAAGCTCTGGGGCTTCATCCGCCACGCACGGATAGGCGAGGACGATGCTTCCCAGTTCTGGGACCGGATGGCCCAGCTGGTCGAAGAGTTCGACCAGCTACCGAGGTCCGGGGAAACGATGTACGGGTTCGCGGTCGGCATCTATCCGACCGACCAACCAACCCTCCCGACCCCGGAGTGACCTGGCACGCGTCACCGCCGCTCTGCACCGCCACGTCGGCCACCTTGGCTGACCAGATGATCCCGCATCCGCCGTCACTGAACCGCTGCCGGTGGGAGGATCAGAAACATGGACCTCCCGGTGATGCCGCCGATCCTGCCCATGCTGGCCAAGCCGGCGCCGTCGGTGCCGACCACGGGCGGACTCTCCTTCGAGCCCAAGTGGGACGGGTTCCGCTGCCTGGTCTTCCGAGACGGCGACGAGATCGAGCTCGCCTCCCGGACGGCGAAGCCGTTGACCCGATACTTCCCCGAGCTGGTCGAGTCGCTGCGGGCCGCACTGCCTCACCGCTGCGTGATCGACGGCGAGCTGTTCGTCGAGGTCGACGGTCGGCTGGCGTTCGAGGTGCTGCAGGAGCGGATCCACCCCGCGGCCTCACGGATCGCGAAGCTCTCGGTCGAGCTGCCGGCCTCGTTCGTCGCCTTCGACCTGCTCGCCCTGGACCAGGTCGACTGCATGGCGCTGCCGTTCCGCGATCGGCGCGCCGCGTTGGCCGGTGTCCTCGCCGACCTCGACCCGAGCGGACCGATCCACCTCGCCCGGGCCACCGAGGATCCTGCCGAGGCGGAGCGCTGGTTCCGGGAGTTCGAGGGCGCGGGCCTGGACGGCGTGATGGGCAAGCGGCTCGACGCGCCGTACTCCCCCAACCAGCGCACGATGATCAAGGTCAAGCACTCCCGCACCGCCGACGTGGTGCTCGCCGGGATCCGCCCCCACAAGAACTCCACGACGGAACGTCCGCTGGTCGGCTCCCTCCTCCTCGGCCTGTACGACGGCGGGAGCCTGCAGCACGTCGGGGTCTGCGCCACCTTCACCGACAAGCGTCGCGGCGAGTTGTACGAGGAGCTGATCGAGCTCGAGTCACCCCTCGAGGGGCACCCGTGGGACTTCATGGGCGGGGACGCGATCGCCAACCCCGACCGGGTTCCCGGCACCGTGTCGCGCTGGAGCGGGGGCAAGGACCTCTCCTTCATCCCGCTGCGTCCGGAGCGGGTGCTCGAGGTCGGGTACGACCACATGGAGGGCCGCCGCTTCCGGCACAC
This sequence comes from Nocardioides sp. JCM 18999, assembly GCF_055391175.1. Classification (NCBI taxonomy): domain Bacteria; kingdom Bacillati; phylum Actinomycetota; class Actinomycetes; order Propionibacteriales; family Nocardioidaceae; genus Nocardioides; species Nocardioides sp. JCM 18999. The sequence continues at coordinate 288,702 of NZ_AP043887.1, read as the reverse complement.
CACGAAGTTCCTGCGCTGGCGACCGGACCGGGAGCCGACCTCGTGCGGCTACGACCAGCTCGAGTCGGTGGCGTCGATGGACCTGGCGGCCGTGTTCGGTCGATGACCGTTCCGGGGGCCACCGCCGGCGCGATAGGTTTTCCGCATGGCCTACAACGTGGTGCTCCTCGTCGAAGAACCTCTCTCCGCCATCGACGCGTCCCAGGTGGTCTCCTTGCACGAGGAGATCGCTGCCGAGGGTGAGGGACCGGTCACGTACTACGTGCTGCTCCCGATGGAGGACGCTGCGGCCCGGATCGAGGCCTCGCTCGGCTCCCTGTCCGGTGGCGGCATGGTCGGCGCCCCGTCGCTGCTGCTCGACTCGGTCGACTTCGACGAGATCCGCCAGCAGTGCCTGACCGACGCCACCCACGCCCTGAACGCCTCGATCGGCGTGCTGACCGCTGCCGGGGCGCAGGCCGAGGGACAGGTCGTCGACGTCTCCCCCGTCGAGGCGCTGAAGGCGAAGGTCACCGAGGTGGACGGCCGTGAGGTCATCATCCTGACCCGCCCGCACGTGGTCGCCGAGTTCTTCCATGTCGACTGGACCCACCAGGCCCGCCGCAGCCTCGACGTGCCCGTCCTGCACCTGCTCGAGCGTGAGACGTTCGACGAGCAGAGCGGCGAGGGCGAAGGCGTCACGGGCTTCTGAGCCCGGTCGGCATGACCTCCGGCCCGGAGTCCGTCGAGGACTACTACGCCCGCATCGCCGACTCCGTCGATGACGACGGACGGCTTCCGGTCGCCTTGGACGAGGCGCCCGGCTGGTTCATCTACCCCTACGAGGCTGACTCGTTGCGGATGAAGCGGCTCGAGCCGCTCGCCGAGGACGAGGCGGACCGCGAGGGCGAGGACCCTGCCACCTGCTGGTGCGTCGATCACACGATGCCACCGTGGACCACCGAGTGGGTCTGGCGCAACGAGAACTGGATCCTCACCCTCGCCTCGGCGACCGGTGCGCCGATCCAGATGAGTCTGGTGCCACGCCGGGTGCACTGCGACCTGCCGACGATGCCGGACGACCTGGCGCGCGAGATGGGTCCGCTGCTCGCCCGGATCACGGCCGCGACCGAGGAGCTTCCCTCCGTCGGACGGGCGTTCGTGTTCAAGATCGGCGACGGGGCCGCCCACCTGCACTGGTTCTTCTTCGGCCGGCCCGCGCGAGCGGCCCAGCTCCGGGGCTCACCCTTCCTGGACTGGGAGGAGAACCTGCCCCGGGTGCCCGCCGAGGTGCTGCGCCGCAACGCCTCCTTCGTGGCCGACCTGCTCCGGGCGGACCTGGGTGGCGAAGGACCGAGCTGGGCCTGAGGCACCCCTCAGGGAACGTCGGCGCGACTGCCCTCGTGATCAGCTCTTCTTCTTGGCCTTCTTGGACTTCTTCGCCGCCTTGGCCTTCTTCGTGGCCTTCTTCGCGACCTTCGTCTTCGTGGCCTTCGCGGCCTTCGGCTGAGCCTTCGCACCCTTCGCAGCCTTGGCGTTGGCCGGGGCCGGGTTCGCCGGAGCGGGGTCAGCCGGAGCCGGGTCAGCCGGAGCCGGGTCAGCCGGAGCCGGGTCAGCCGGAGCCGGGTCAGCCGGACCGCACGTGATGGCGTTCTCGCCCTGGGCGCCCCAGTGGAAGTTCGTGCCGGCGACCTGGGTCCACACGATCGAGTAGTTCGTCACGCCCACCGGCCAGTCGCGGTGCGCGGCGTAGGCGAAGCTGTTCGTGCCCGACCAGGTGCCACCGTTGTTGTGGAAGTTGAGGTTCTTCTCGCCCTGCGATCCGTCCGACTTCTTGAAGCGGATCTTGATGTTCACGTCGTTGGACTGACCCGACGGAATGTTGGACGGGTACCGGACGGTGAGCGCCGTGCAGGTCGGAGCGTCGTAGGTCCAGTTCCAGCTGAACGGGGCCTCGGGCTCGGCCGGGGCGGTCGGCTCTGTCGGCACGGGCGCAGGAGTGGGGTCCGGAGTCGGGGCCGGGGTGGGGTCCGGAGTCGGGGCCGGGGTGGGGTCCGGAGTCGGGGCCGGGGTGGGGTCCGGAGTCGGGGCCGGGGTGGGGTCCGGAGTCGCGCACGGCTCCACCCAGAACACCTTGGACTTGGTGTCCGCACCGTTCGACCCGGTGGTGTGGGTCGTCAGCTTCACGTGGAATCCCTGCGCCGCCGGCGTACCGGTGAAGGCGAGGGTGTAGTTCTGGTGGACCAAGGTCTTGCCGACGGCGACCTGGCTCGGGCCGGTCACACCGATCGTGGCGGACGCGGTGGGCGCCTGCGACTCGAAGCTCACCGTGGAGGTCGAGCCGTCGTCGAACTTGGACCACTCGACACCGAACGTGCAGCCGACGTGCGGGTCGTTGCCGTTGGTGTCGTCGGTGCCGGCGATCTTCACGGTGCCGTTGTTCCCTGCGGCCGCGTGGCCGGGAGCAAGCGCCAGCCCGCTGAGGGCAAGGGCGAAACCGGCAGCCGTAGCCGCCATTGTGCGGAGCATCACCGGAGAAGACTCACAGCCGCTCCGGGCGGACATGACCGGAAAGTCCGAACCGATCCCGTGCCGGGTCAATCAGTTGCCGGGACGATTCCGTTCGTTACCGATCCAGTTACCATCCGCGTCCCAGTGGTCCTCGCGCTTCTTCGAGGGCTGCACGCGCGGCGGCTCGCCCGGCATCTTGGGGTAGTCGGGCGGGAAGTTGAGCTCGACGCCGTCCCACAGCCCGAGCAGCGGCGCGAGGTCGTGCTGCACCGAATCCATCTCGGCCCACGGGTCCCGCTGGGCGATCAGCGGCGGCACCGTGACCAGGTTCAGCTCGGCCGGGTCCTCGATCCCGTCGAGCTCGTCCCACGTGATCGGCGTGGAGACCCGGCCCCCGGGGCGCGCCCGCAGGCTGTACGCCGACGCGATCGTGCGGTCGCGGTTGTTCTGGTTGAAGTCGATGAAGATCCGATCTCCTCGCTCCTCCTTCCACCAGTTCACCGTCACCCCGTCGGGGTCGCGTCGACCCAGCTCCTGTCCGACCCCGATCGCCGCGTGTCGGACATCCTCGAACGACCACTCGGGTCGGATCCGGACATAGAGGTGCACGCCGCGGTTGCCCGAGGTCTTCACGTAACCGGTGATGCCGTGCTCGAGCAGCAGGTCCCGAGCGGCCACGGCGACGCGCTTGGCGTCGGCGAACCCTGTGGATCCGTAAGGGTCGAAGTCGAGACGCAGCTCGTCGGGGTGGTCGAGCTCGGGGCGACGTACGGGCCAGGGGTGGAAGGTGAGGGTGCCCATCTGGGCGGCCCAGACCAGGGCGGCCGGCTCGGTGGGGCAGAGCTCGTTCTGGCTGCGTCCGGACGGGAACGTGACGTGCGCGGTCTCCACCCAATCAGGAGCGCCCTTGGGCAGCGCCTTCTGGTAGAAACCGTCGCCCACGGTCGCCTTGGGCGATCCCGGGTTGCCGTCGCGGATCGGGACGGCCATCGTCATGCCCTCGCGCCAGCCGTCGGGCCAGCGCTCCAACGCACAGGGCCGCAGCCCGATGCTGGCCATCATCGGCGCACCGACGGCGGCGTAGTACTCGGCGACCATCAGCTTGGTGATCTCAGGCGTCCGTTCGGTCGCCTCGAAGATCACCCGGTCGGGGCTGGAGACGCGGACCTCACGCTCGCCCACCGCCACCATTGCCGCTGCCGCCTTCGCCATGACTCCACGCTAGTGGGTCACGGCGGCGGCGCGGATCAGCTGCGCTTCTTGTACGCGCCCCAGCCGAGGGCAACGATGATGGCACCGATGACCGAGCCGATCAGGCCCGCGGGGTGCAGGCCGAGGTCGCCGTCGACGATCAGGCCGATCAGCAGCCCTCCGACGAACGAGCCCGCCAGGCCCGTCCAGAAGGCGGTCGGCCAGTCGATGTCGTTGAAGCCGTGGCCGAGGATCAGCTGGGCCAGGCCGCCGACGAGGAAGCCGAAGACGAGGATCGCGAGGATGAGCATGCCCGAACGCTATCGGTTCGGGCATGCTCACGCTCGCTCAGACCCGCTCAGTAGCGGAAGGTGCCCACCAGCTGGTCCAACGTGCCAGCCATCTCAGCCAGCTGGGTCGCCGACAACGACGTCCCCTGCGCACCCTGCTGCGTCTCCGAAGCAGCCCGCGCCACCTTCGTGATGTCCTCAGCGATCCCGGTCGCACCCGTCGCAGCCTCAGTCACCGAACGAGCGATCTCGTTCGTCGTCGCGGTCTGCTCCTCCACCGCAGCAGCAATCGTCCCGGTGATGTCATTGATCTGACCGATCACACTCGACACCTCACCGATCGCCGCCACCGCATCAGCAGTGTCACCCTGGATCGCCTCGATCCGACGACCGATCTCCTCGGTCGCCTTCGCCGTCTCAGCAGCCAGCTCCTTGACCTCGTTGGCCACCACCGCGAAGCCCTTACCCGCATCACCAGCACGAGCAGCCTCGATCGTCGCGTTCAACGCCAACAGATTCGTCTGCTGCGCGATCGAGGTGATCAACGCGATCACCTGGCTGATCTCCGACGACGACTCATCCAACGACGTCACCGTGCCACGCACCTGCTCCGCCACCCGGACCGCACTCTCAGCAACGACCGACGCATCCGTCGCGTTCTTCGCGATCTCCCGGATCGACGCCGTCATCTCCTCAGCAGCAGTCGCCACCGTCGCGATGTTCGCCGAAACCTGCTCAGCCGCAGCCGACACGTTCCCCGCCAGATCAGACGCCTGCGCACTCCCGCGATCCATGTCATCACTCATCCCCGCCAACAACGACGAAGCCGACGTCAACGACGACGAGGTCTGACCGATCTGCGCCATCGAGGAACGCAACGACGACGCCAGCTCACGCAACGCATCAGCCACCATCCCCAGACTGTCCTCACCCGTCACATCCAGATGACCAGCCAGATCACCAGCAGCCAACGCCTGCGCATAGGTCAACATCTGACCCACCCGACGCGCATCCTCCTCAGCCTTCGCCGCCACCTCAGCAGCACGAGCCCGCTCCACCTCAGCCTCAGCCTGCTCACGCTCACGCTCAGCCAGCCGCTGACGCTCCTCCACCTCACGAGCCTCACGCTCGACCTGCGCCTCACGCTCACGACGCTCCAGCTCAGCCGCCGCACGCTCCGACGCAGCCTGCGCCTCCAGCTCAGCCTTCTCCGCCACCTGACGCGCCTCAAGCTCAGTCCGCTCCAACACCGCCTGCTGCTCCGCAGCCAACCGCGCCTCACGCTCACCCTGAGCCACCAACGCCGCCTCATCAGCAGCATCCAACGACGCAATCACCGCATCCACCGACACCGAGATCGACCCGATCTCATCCTCATTCGGATGATCCACCCGCAACGAACGATCACCCCGAGCAATCGCCTGCAACGACTCCACCACCCGCTTCAACGGACGCGTGATCGACCGAATGATCCCGGCCGCGGAGGCCAGGTAGATCAGGATGCCCAGGAGGGCGATCACGATGATGGAGGTGCGCAATGAGCTGAGCGCGTCGTCCATCTGGACCGAACGGTCCTTGCGCTCCTGCAGGTTGTGGGCGATCAGTTTGGTGAAGAGCGCGTCGGTGGCGAGGTACTCGTCGGTGCCCTCGAGCACAGCCACCCGGGAGGCACCCACCATGTCGCCGGCCTTCATCTTCCGGATGAAGTCCTCGTTGAGGTCGTGGTACGTCGCGGCGGCCTGCTGGACCTCGGAGATGAGATCGAGGGCGGCCTGGTCACCACCCCCCTCTCCGGAGGTCTGGTCGGCGGCCTCGATGTCCTTCACGGTCTCCAGGTGCTTGACGACCAGGTCGTACATCTCGTCGACGTAGGCGATCGTCGAATCGGTGACGCCGGGCGACTCCTTCTCGACCCGCGGTGCACTCAGCGAGGTCTGAGCCGCGTCGTCACTGCCGATCCAGGCCGCGTGGGCGGCGTTGATCGCGGTGGCTGCGTCGGCGTTGGAGTCGTTCGCCTTGATCGCCTCCATCACCGGGTTGACCCGCAGCAGGACGATCCCGCCCATGACGGCGATCACGAGGACCGCGATCGCGGACATCACCCACAGGCGCTGACGGACCGTGACCCGGCGGGTCAGGCGCTTGAAACCGCCCGGCTGGGCCGGAGCAGGAGCGGAGGTGGATGCGGAGGCCCAGGATCCCTGGCCGCCATGGGGTGAAGCGGGGTTCGGCAGAGCGCCCGAGCGCTCGAGGACCAGGGAGGTCATGGTTGTCCTTCGCGTGTCAGAAATCAGTACGGACGACCTATCGGCCACGGTGCGTCCGACCCAAGCGCGGAAGCGAGACAGAAATCGGGACGTCCCGGCCGGGTCCTGGGACCTGACCGGGACGTCCCGTGTCTGTGGAGCAGAACTCAGTAGCGGAAGGTGCCCACCAGCTGGTCCAACGTGCCAGCCATCTCAGCCAGCTGGGTCGCCGACAACGACGTCCCCTGCGCACCCTGCTGCGTCTCCGAAGCAGCCCGCGCCACCTTCGTGATGTCCTCAGCGATCCCGGTCGCACCCGTCGCAGCCTCAGTCACCGAACGAGCGATCTCGTTCGTCGTCGCGGTCTGCTCCTCCACCGCAGCAGCAATCGTCCCGGTGATGTCATTGATCTGACCGATCACACTCGACACCTCACCGATCGCCGCCACCGCATCAGCAGTGTCACCCTGGATCGCCTCGATCCGACGACCGATCTCCTCGGTCGCCTTCGCCGTCTCAGCAGCCAGCTCCTTGACCTCGTTGGCCACCACCGCGAAGCCCTTACCCGCATCACCAGCACGAGCAGCCTCGATCGTCGCGTTCAACGCCAACAGATTCGTCTGCTGCGCGATCGAGGTGATCAACGCGATCACCTGGCTGATCTCCGACGACGACTCATCCAACGACGTCACCGTGCCACGCACCTGCTCCGCCACCCGGACCGCACTCTCAGCAACGACCGACGCATCCGTCGCGTTCTTCGCGATCTCCCGGATCGACGCCGTCATCTCCTCAGCAGCAGTCGCCACCGTCGCGATGTTCGCCGAAACCTGCTCAGCCGCAGCCGACACGTTCCCCGCCAGATCAGACGCCTGCGCACTCCCGCGATCCATGTCATCACTCATCCCCGCCAACAACGACGAAGCCGACGTCAACGACGACGAGGTCTGACCGATCTGCGCCATCGAGGAACGCAACGACGACGCCAGCTCACGCAACGCATCAGCCACCATCCCCAGACTGTCCTCACCCGTCACATCCAGATGACCAGCCAGATCACCAGCAGCCAACGCCTGCGCATAGGTCAACATCTGACCCACCCGACGCGCATCCTCCTCAGCCTTCGCCGCCACCTCAGCAGCACGAGCCCGCTCCACCTCAGCCTCAGCCTGCTCACGCTCACGCTCAGCCAGCCGCTGACGCTCCTCCACCTCACGAGCCTCACGCTCGACCTGCGCCTCACGCTCACGACGCTCCAGCTCAGCCGCCGCACGCTCCGACGCAGCCTGCGCCTCCAGCTCAGCCTTCTCCGCCACCTGACGCGCCTCAAGCTCAGTCCGCTCCAACACCGCCTGCTGCTCCGCAGCCAACCGCGCCTCACGCTCACCCTGAGCCACCAACGCCGCCTCATCAGCAGCATCCAACGACGCAATCACCGCATCCACCGACACCGAGATCGACCCGATCTCATCCTCATTCGGATGATCCACCCGCAACGAACGATCACCCCGAGCAATCGCCTGCAACGACTCCACCACCCGCTTCAACGGACGCGTGATCGACCGAATGATGAACACCGCGGCGAGCAGGAACAGCAGGCCGCCGATGACGGCGACGCCGACGATGGTGATCCGGAGCGAGCTCAGGTTGTCGTTGACGCTCGCGGTCCGGGTGGCCTGCTCCTTCGCGTTGGCGTCGAGCAGGTCGAGGAACGCAGTGTCGAGCTTGGCGTAGGCGTCGTTGCCGGAGATGACCGCGATCTGAGCTGCCTCCACCTCGTCGCCGGCCTTCATCTTCCTGATCGCCTTCAGGCCGAGCTCGTGGTACCCGGTGACCTGGCTCTGGATCGACTCGACCATGGCGACCGCCTGGGGCAGGCTGGCCACGATCTTCGCCGCGTTGTCCAGATGCCCCATCGCGGTCTCGTAGTCCTCGTCGAACAGGTCGACCAGATCCTGGGTGGTGCCCGGGTTGTCAGCCTCGATCGGCTCCGCGTTGATCGCCGTCTGCACGTCGTCGTCGCTGGAGATCCAGGCAGCGCGGGCCGCGCTGATCTCGGCGTACGACTTCGTCGCGAGCGTGTTCGCGTCCGTCGACTCCATCACCGGGGTGACGCTCTTCATCACCAGGACCGACATCACGGCGATGACGACCAGCGCGATCGCGGCCATCGCCCACAGTCGCTGCCGGATGGTGACCCGACGCACGAGGCGCTTGAAGCGGCTCGGCTGCGGCGCGGCGGGGCCGGCGTCGGAGGCGGACCAGGATCCCGGTCCGCCAGCGGGTGAAGCGGGGTTCGGCAGAGCGCTCGAGCGCTCGAGGACCAGGGAGGTCATGGTTGTCCTTCGGTGTCAGAAATCAGTAACCCCTCCCTCATCGACCGGGGACACCCAGACCGAAGTCCCGGATCAGATGAATCTCGTCACCTCCCCCATTAGCGTGGGTGTATGAGCAGCCCGGACGATGCGGTCGCCCTCGTCGAGGAGTTCCTCGACCTCCTGGCCCAGCGCCAGGCCGACGCGGCGATCGCCCTGCTCAGCCCCGACATCGCCTGGCGCAACACCGGCATGCCGACGCTGCGCGGAGCCCGGGCGATCGATGCTCTGCGGCAGATGGAGCGACGCAACATCACCTTCCGTGTCGACACCCACCACATCGCCGGTACGACGTCCGCGACCGCGGCCGGCGAGCAGTCGGTGGTCCTCACCGACCGCACCGACTTCCTCGGCTACGGAAAGTTCGAGGCGTCCTTCTGGGTCTGCGGCACCTTCATCGTGCGTGAGGGCCGGATCACCGACTGGAACGACCACTTCGCCGGCGGCAACGTCGTCGTCGGCCTGGTGCGCGGACTGATCGGGCTGGCCTCGCGATAACCGCCGCCCTGGTGTGCCCGATTACGCTGGTGCCCATGGGCTACAACGTCGAGAAGAGTGACGCCGAGTGGCGCGAGGAGCTGTCTCCTGAGGAGTACGCCGTCCTGCGCCAGGCCGGCACCGAGCGTGCGTTCGTCGGCGAGTACACCGACACCGAGACCAAGGGCGTCTACGTGTGCAAGGCGTGCGACGCCGAGCTGTTCGCCTCCGACACGAAGTTCCACTCCGGCTGCGGCTGGCCGTCGTTCTACCAGCCGATCACCGACACGATCGAGTACATCGAGGACAACAGCCACGGGATGAAGCGGACCGAGGTCCGGTGCGCCAACTGCGGCTCGCACCTGGGTCACGTCTTCCCCGACGGTTACGGCACCCCGACCGGGGACCGGTACTGCATCAACTCGATCTCGATGAAGCTCAACACCGCGGAGTAGACGCGTCTGCTAGACCTGTGGCGTGAACGTCGCGCGCCGGATGTGGACCCTGCTCGAGCCGATCCACGTCGTCACCTACTTCTCACCTGAACCGCTCGGCGCCCTGCGGGACGCCGGCTATCGCGGCTACTGGATGGGGTACTTCGCCCAGCGCAGTGCGCCCTTGGGCGCGGCGAGCCCGGAGCTGGTCGAGGCGCTGTTCTACAACTTCAGCCCCGAGCACATCGGTCGGGCGCTGCCCGACGCCTGGGCGATCGCCCCACCGGGGGCAGCCCTGGCCGCGCGACGCGACGGCTCGGCGGCCGCGCTCGCCCGGATGGCGGCCACCGGCGACGTCCGGACCGACATCGCCCGGGCTGCGGAGATCGCCGGCGAGATCGCCCAGGGCGCACCGGTCGAGGGTCGTGCGCTCTTCGCCGCACACCGCGCGCTGCCGGAGCCGGGTGACCCGTTCGCTCGGCTCTGGCACGCGGCCACCCTGCTGCGCGAGCACCGGGGCGACGGCCACGTCACCTCCTTGCTGGCCCACGGGATCGGCGGCCGCGAGTCCCACGTCTTCCACGCCCTCAAGCACCAGATGCCGGCGGAGGGCTACGAGATCAGCCGCAACCTGTCGGCCGAGGAGTGGGCCGGCCACCTCGAGGCGCTGCGCCTGCGGGGCCTGGTCGACGCCGACGACTCGCTGAGCGACGACGGCCAGGAGATGAAGCAGTCGATCGAGGACCTGACCGACATCCTCGCGGAGGCGGCGTACGCCGGGGTGAGCGATGCCGACCTGGAGGAGCTCGAGGCGCTGGTCGGCCCCCTGCGGCACGCGATCGCGGCCAGTGGCGAGCTGCCGAACCCGACGCCGACCGGGCTGGTGCTGTGACGCGCCGGATCGCGATGTGGTCAGGTCCGCGCAACCTGTCGACGGCGATGATGCGCGCGTTCGAGAACCGAGCCGACTGCACGGTCGTCGACGAGCCGCTCTACGCCGCCTACCTGGCCACCACCGGCATCGACCACCCCGGGCGTGAGGACGTCATCGCCAGCCAGTCCACGGACTGGCGCGAGGTCGCGGCGGAGCTGACCGGCGGAGCGCTGGCCACCGAGCTCGGCTACCAGAAGCACATGACCCACCACTGGCTGCCCGGGATGGACGCCGCGGCGTTCGCGGGACTCGAGCACGCCTTCCTGATCCGCGACCCCGAGCGGGTGCTGACCTCGTACGCCAAGGTCCGCGAGGAGCCGACCCTGGAGGACCTCGGCCTGCCGCAGCAGGTCGCCCTCTTCGAGACCTTCGGCGGGCCCGTGATCGACGCCGCCTCCGTGCTCGCCTCGCCCGCGTCCGCTCTCACGGCGCTGTGCGCGGCCCTCGGGATCGACTTCGACGAGGCGATGCTGACCTGGCCGGCCGGACCCCGGGACAGTGACGGCGTCTGGGCGCCGCACTGGTACGCCGGGGTGTGGGCCTCGACCGGCTTCGACGCCGTCTCCCCCGGCGCCGCGGATCCGTTGCCGGACCGTCTCGCACCGCTGCTGGAGCGGTGCCTGCCCTACTACGAGCGGCTGGCGCCGTACGCCCTGAAGGAGAGTGCCTGATGCAGCAGAGCTACGACGAGCGCAACGCCGACCTCCAGGTCTGGATCAACGGGGAGCTGGCGCACCGGGACGCGGCGCGGATCAGCCCGTTCGACTCGCTCGCCCAGGGCGGCGACGGGGTCTGGGAGGGACTGCGGCTGACCCGGGGTCGGATCTTCAAGCTGACCGAGCACCTCGACCGGCTGCGGCGCTCGGCGAAGGCGCTCGCGTTCACCGACATTCCCACCGACGCGGCGATCACCGAGGCGATCCGGGAGTGCCTGGCCGCCAACGCGATGCACGACGACGTCCACATCCGGCTGACGCTCTCGCGCGGGGTGAAGGTGACCAGCGGGATGGACCCCCGGCTCAACCAGGCCGGGCCGACGCTGATCGTGCTGGCCGAGTTCAAGTCACCGGTGTACGACGACGGGGGGATCTCGTTGATCACCGCGTCGCAGCGGCGGCCGCGCGCCGACATGCTCGACCCGAAGATCCACCACAACAACCTGCTGCCCTCGATCCTGGCCAAGATCGAGGCCAACGTCGCCGGCGCCGACGACGCGCTGATGCTCGACGACCTCGGCTTCATCGCCGAGACCAACGCGACCCACGTCTTCCACGTCGCCGGCGGAGTGCTGCGCACCTCGACCACCCGGGCGTGCCCCGAGGGCATCACGCGGGAGTGCGTGCTGTCCGAGCTGGCGCCGTCCCTCGGCATCGCGACCGAGGTCGGCGACTTCTCGCTGACCGAGATCTACAACGCCGACGAGGTGTTCGTGACCGGCACGATGGGTGGCCTGACTCCCGTGCTGACCATCGACGGACGCACGATCGGGGACGGTCGGCCGGGACCGGTCACCGCGTCTGTCAGCGCTGCCTACCGGGAGCTGCAGGCAAGCGAGGGGACCGTGGTGGCTCCCCTCGCCGGGTGAGTCAGGACTTCCAGAACGAGTAGGCGCCGGAGCCGGCGACAGCGGTGACCACCCAGCGGTAGGTGCCGCTGGCTGCGGTGTAGCTGACGTCCTCGGCCGATCCGCTCGACGTGCTCGACGCCACCGTCGACCACGAGCAGAGCACCAGGACGCAGGACTGCTTCTGCAGTGCGAGGTCGAAGTTGGCGCCCGCCGGTCCGCGCAGGAAGCCCTTGAGGACCCCGCTGCCGGTGAAGCTGCCGGCCGGGGTCGCGGTGGCTCCCGCGGCGAGAGTGCCGTCGTAGCGGGTGCAGGTGCTGCACGGGGTGCTGGCCACGGTCACGCTGGTCGTCGTGGTCCCGGTCTGGCCGGCGGTGTCGGTGACCGTCAGTCGCACGGTGTAGGTGCCGGCGGCGTAGGTGCGGTTCGCCGTCACCCCGGTCGCGGTGGCACCGTCACCGAAGCTCCAGGCATAGCTGGCGATCCCGCGGTCGTCGCTCGACCCGGAGGCGTTGAAGGAACAGGCCAGACCGGTGCAGGCCACCGTGAACGCGGCTGTCGGGGCGCTGTCGACGTTCGGGTCGGACGTCGCGACCCCGTTGTAGAGGAGCTTGTTGGGCGATCCGCTGCCCGGGTCGGTGACCACACCGGGGGTGGCACCGTCGGCGACCAGCTGCTGGGCCGCGGCCGCACTGAGCCCGGGCTGCGCCGTCCGCACGAGGGCGAGCACGCCGGCGACGTGCGGGGAGGCCATCGAGGTGCCGCTCATGGTGGTCGAGCCCGAGGTGGTGCTATAGCTCGCCGCGGTGATCGTGTCGCCGGGAGCGAACAGGTCGACGCAGGTGCCGAAGTTGGAGAACGAGGCCCGGGCGTCGGTCTTCGTGGTCGCCCCGACGGTGAGCACCGACGGCGCGGCCGCGGGCGAGGTGGTGCAGGCGTTCTTGTTGTCGTTCCCGGCCGCGACCGCGAGGGCGACGCCGGAGCTGACCAGCCGGGCCGCAGCGGCATCGATGTCCGCGGAGACCGCGGTGCTGCCGAGCGACATGTTCGCCACCGCGTTGGGGCCGTGGTTCTGGGCGACCCAGTCCATCCCCGCGATGATGGCGGTGCCGCTGCCCGACCCCTGGCAGTTGAGCACCCGGATCGCGTGGATGGTCGCCTTCTTGGCGACGCCCCAGACGGTGCCGGCCGCGGTGCTGGAGACGTGGGTGCCGTGCCCGTTGCAGTCCGTCCAGGCGGCGGGGTCGGGGGTGCCGATGCCGAGCAGGCCGCCGGCGACGAAGTTGCGGCTCACGCCGACCCGACCGGTGAACTCGCTGTGGTTCGGGTTGATCCCGGTGTCGATCACGTAGAGGTTGCTGTTCTGGCCGGCGCTCGACGGGTAGGAGTAGGACCCGCTGAGCGGCAGCGCCCGCTGGTCGATCCGGTCGATCCCGTACGTCGCCCCGGGCTCGACGTCGGTCGCGCGGACGTCGACGTCCTGGCGCACGCTGGTCACACCGGGCAGTGCCCGCACCAGGGCTGCGGCGCTGCTGGGCAGCACCACGGAGAACCCGTTGAGGACGGTGTCGAAGGTGGTCAGCACCTGGCCGCCGAACGGCGCGACCAGGGTGCGGGCCAGGCTCGGCACCACGTCGCGGCTCGGGCTCAGCTGGACGATGTAGCGCTGGAGGGGGCCGGTCGGCACCGCGGCTGCCGCCCGTGTGGCCGACGTCGGTGCGGCCGACGTCGGTGCGGCCGAGGCCGCAGGCGTGAGGGCGGGAGCGGCGGCGAGCCCTCCCGAAGCGACCAGCGTCAGTGCTGCTGCACTGGCGAGACGACGTACGACGAGAGCTGACAAGGCGTGCCTCCTCCGTGGAGCACCCCGCTGTGCTCCTCCGGAGTGAGCAACGACACACCCCCGGCGGGGGTCACGGAAGCTGTTTGAGCAGCTCCGCGACGGTGATCCGGCGGCCGGTGTAGAACGGCACCTCTTCGCGCACGTGGCGACGGGTCTCCGAGGCACGCAGGTGGCGCATCAGGTCGACGATCCGGCCGAGGTCGTCGGCCTCGAACGCGAGGATCCACTCGTAGTCGCCGAGCGCGAACGACTGCACCGTGTTGGCGCGGACGTCGGGGTAGCCGCGGCCCATCTGGCCGTGCTCGGCGAGCAGACGGCGGCGCTCGGACTCCTCGAGCAGGTACCACTCGTAGGAGCGGACGAAGGGGTAGACCGCGACGTAGTCGTGGGCGCGCTCGTCGGCGAGGAAGGCCGGCAGGTGCGAGCGGTTGAACTCGGCCGGGCGGTGCAGCGCCGCCTGGGACCAGACCGGGGTGAGGCGGCTTCCGAAGGCGGTGCGGCGCAGGGCGTGGTAGGCCGCCTGCAGCGTGCCGATCTCCTCGGCGTGCCACCAGACCATCAGGTCGGCGTCCGCGCGCAGTCCGGCGACGTCGTACAGGCCGCGGAGCACGACCCCGCGCTCCGCCTGCTCGGCGAGGAACGCCTCGAGCTCGGCGGCCTCACCCTTGCGGACGACCTCGTTGGAACCGAGGGTGCGGGTGAGGGAGAAGACCGACCACATCGTGTAGCGCTGGGTCTCGTTGAGCTCGTTGATCCGGGCTGCGTTGGACTTGATGTGGGCCTGCGGGTCGTCGGCGCCCGGCGTCTCGGTCATTGCGCCATTATGGCTGTGGCACCAGCATCCGACAGCACCGGGGACAGCGAGGGTGGAGATGAGCGCAGGGAACGTGATTCGGTCTCGGCCGGTCTGGATCGGACTGCGGATCGCGGCGCCGGTCGCGATCCTGGCGGCGATCTGGGTGACGCTGGACGCCTCCCGAGACCTCTGGGCGCGGGAGGGGTACGACGACCTGACGACGCTCTGGGTGAACTTCTTCTCCTACTTCACGATCCTGTCCAACCTGGCCTCGGCGGTCGTGCTGGCGGTCGGGGCCGTCGTGCTGCTGTGCGGAGGGAATCCCCAGCTGCCCCGCTGGAACCTGGTGCGGATCTCGGTAGCGGTCTACATGGGCATCACCGGCGTCGTCTACAACCTCCTGCTCCGCGGCATCGAGCCCACCGGACCGCAGGCGGACATTGCCGACTGGCCCAACGAGATCCTGCACGTGGTCGCCCCGATCGTGGTGGTGCTGGACTGGCTGCTCGCGCCCGGGCGCACACCGATCGCGTGGAAGAAGATCTGGACGATCCTGGCGTTCCCGATCGCGTGGGCCGCGTACACGTTGATCCGCGGCCCGCACACGGTCGACCAGATCAACGGTGAGTCCTTCTGGTACCCGTACCCGTTCCTCGATCCCCACAACGGCGGCTACCTCGCCGTGGCCGGCTGGGTTGTGCTGATCTCCGCCGCGTTCGCCGGGATGGCCGCGCTGCTGATCTGGGCCTCGCGCCGCGGTCCGACCACCTAAGTGGCCCCAAAACCGGAGTCCTCGGCGTCATCGGGCGACTTTTGGGGCCACTTGAGGGACCGGCCCAGGCGTCGCTCGAAGGCTTCTCGCCCTGAGTCGGTGTAGAGGCTGTCCGCCAGCAGGGCGAGCCACGGGGCGACACTGATCAGCCGCCCGAGGCGTGCCGCGATCGGAGCCAGGATGTCCGCGGGCCGAAAGAGCAGGTCCGGCGCGGTCCAGGCTCTTCTCGGCCGTCCCAGATCGGCCAACCCCCGATCGCGGGCGAGGTCCTTGCGCAGCTCCGCGGCTGTGCGGTGCCCAGCGCCGTCGTACTCCTGGGGGTCCCCCGTCTCGTCGACCACCAGGTCCACGCGGGCGACGAAGCGCCCGGAGTTGTCCCGCAGCACGACCTGCGGCGTGACGGGGATCCCGCACGCGACGTGCAACACCCGGAGCATCGTCTCCCAGGCCGACTCGGAGCGGCCGTCTGCAAGGGCGAGCGCTGCACGGAAGGGTCGCACCCCTCGGCGCGGACGGCTGCAGATCTCGTCCAGCTCGGCGCGGGTGCAGAGCTGCTGGTGCAGTGCGCTGTCGATCAGCACGACCTGATCGAGGAGGCCGAGGACGGACGCGGTGGCCAGCAGTGCCTCGGGGACCGACGCGATGCCGATGCCTCGGACCTGCACGTGTGCGGGGGTGCCGGACGACGTGGAACTGGGGGCGCCGCGAGCGCCGGGTCTTGCAGTCCTGGGCCACGAACAGGGGCAGGTCGTCAGGGAGCGACGGGAGCCAGAGTCCGTGGAATCGGGCGGCAGTCAGCCCGGTGAAGATCGCGCTCGGTCCGAGCACGGGACCCCAGCCCATCACCTGGTCGAGGCCACGCTCGCTCGGCAGGGTGGGGTCGAGGCGGACGCCGTAGGCGGGGTGGTCGGGGGTGGGTTCCATCCGTCCACGCTGCCGATTAGACCTCCACCCACGGGCTCGGACGCCGACCGGCGGTGAACAAGTGGCACCAAAACCCCGCCTGGGGACGCTAGCTGGGCACTTTTGGGGCCACTTGGCGGGCCCATCAGTGGGAGCTAACGGAGCGGTGCGGCCAGGTCGGCGGCTGCGCGATGGGCGCTGGCGATCACGGCGGGAATCCCCACGCCGTCGTACGTCGCCCCGGCGATGGCCAACCTCGGGACCTGCGCCACGGCCTCACGGATGCGAGTCACCCGGTCGAGGTGGCCGACGGCGTACTGCGGCAGGCCCTCGGTCCAGCGCTGCACGGCCGCGTCGACGGGGAACGCCGTGATCCCGGCGGCCTCGGCGAGGTCGGCCAGGGAGTCGGTGATCAGCTCCTCGTCGGAGCGGTCGAGGGCTGTCTCGCGGTGGCGGCCCACGGAGGTGCGCAGGATGGTCAGGTCTCCGCCCTCCGCGGCACGTCCGGCCTCGCGGACCCAGTCCCACTTGGCGAACGAGAACGTGGCCGCCTTGATCTTGCGGCCGTCGACCGGCGGCACCAGGAAGCCGGACGTGGAGCCGTCCAGGCGGGGGACGTCGGCGGTCCGGAACGCGAACGTCACCACGGCCATGTTCGCGGTCTCGATGCCCGCGAGCTCGGCGGCAGCGACGGGCGCCACGGTGTCGAGCAGTCGCGCGGCAGCCGGTGCCGGGGTCGCGATCACCACCCCGGCAGCCCGGAGCTGGTCGGCGCCGCCGGCCAGGGTGTTCTCCGCGACCGAGACGCTGGCACCGGCAGCACTGTGCAGGGCCGCCTCCCAGGCGCCGGCGGCGCGGTCGGGGACCCCGGGGCCGGCGATCTCGAGGACGAAGTCGGTGTCGGTGCGGCGGAGGCTGGTCACGGTGATCCCCGTGCGGACGTCGAGTCCGTCGGCCAGCGCGGCGGGGAGCTGCCACATCCCTCCCCGGACCCCGGCGAAGACCGGCTCGGTGGAGACCGGGATCGCAGCCGCCTGCGAGAGCAGCGAGCCGCGACCGGCCAGGGCGGCCAGCTGCGGGACGGTGGCGCGCAGCGAGAGCTCACGGGCGCGGCCGGCGTACACGCCGCCGAGCAGGGGCTCGACGAGACGGTCGGTGACCTCGGGGCCGAGCCGGGCGTCGATGAACTCGCCGACGGAGACGTCAGCGTCCTCGTTCAGCTGCTGGACGATCTCGTGCTCGACCGCGGTGATCCCGGAGACCGAGAGGACCCCGGAGGCCTGCAGCTGAGCCAGATCCATCGGGACGCCCATCAGCGAGCGCGGCATCGGACGCAGGGCGCCGCGGGTCCAGATCGTCGACGTGGCCGCGGTCGGGTGGACGATCGGCAGGCCGAGCTCGGTGGCCAGCGCGGTGCCTTCGGGGCGACGGTGCAGCATCGCTTCGGCGCCGACGTCGACGGTGACCCCGGCGACCGTGCCGGCGCGGAGCTTGCCTCCGATCCGGTCGCCGGCCTCGAGCACCAGCACCTGGTGGCCGGCGGCGACGAGGTCCCGGGCGGCGGTCAGCCCCGCGACCCCGGCCCCGATGACGACGACCCGCTTGGAAGCACCCACCGCGCCATCCTGCCACCCGCCCCTGGGTCGAAACCTGGAAGGCTGGCCCCATGAGCACCTCCGTCCTCGTCACCGCCGCCGAGCTGGCTTCCGCCCTCGACTCCCCCACTCCGCCGGTGGTGCTGGACGTGCGCTGGCTGCTCGGAGGGCCTCCGGGACACGGCGAGTACCTGACGGGCCACATCCCGGGCGCGGTCTTCGTCTCCCTCGACCGGGAGCTGGCCAGCCACGGCGAACCCACCGACGGCCGCCACCCGCTCCCCTCAGTGGAGGCGTTGCAGGAGGCGGCGCGACGCTGGGGGATCTCCTCCGACAGCTCCGTCGTCGTGTACGACGACAGCGGGAACACGGCCTCGGCGCGGGCGTGGTGGCTGCTGCGCTGGGCGGGCCTGTCCGACGTGCGGCTGCTCGACGGGGCGCTCGGGGCGTGGCGGGCGGCCGGGCTGGAGCTGGCCACCGACGACGTCTCCCCGGCTCCCGGAGACGTCACCCTCGTCGGGGATCAGCTGCCGGTGCTTCAGTTCGCAGACGTCGCGGCCTTCGACGGGGTGCTGCTCGACGCCCGGGCCGGTGAGCGCTACCGCGGCGAGGTCGAGCCCATCGACCCGAAGGCCGGCCACATCCCGGGTGCGGTCAGCGCACCGACCGGGGAGAACCTCACCTCCGACGGATTCTTCAAGCCGGTCGACGAGCTGCGGGCCCGGTTCGAGGCGGTCGGCGCCACCGACGGCGCCCGCGTGGCGACGTACTGCGGCTCAGGGGTGACCGCGGCGCACGAGATCGTCGCGCTCGAGCTGGCCGGGGTCAGCGCGGCGCTGTACCCGGGGTCATGGAGCCAGTGGAGCCAGCACGACCTGCCCGTCGAGACCGCGTGATCAGACGCAGCAGGGCGACGTTGGTCACGGCGGCGGTCGCCACCGCGAGCACTCCGACGATGTCGGTGGTCAGCTCGAACCAGGACGCGGGGCCGTCGATGAAGCAGGTCTCTTCGGTCCCACTGCCGATGCAGGTCCCGCTCGCGGTGTCGGGGTTGGCCCCGGGCAGCAGCGCGAGGAACCCGTAGACCAGGTAGTACCCGGGGAGCGCCGCGAGGCCCATCGGCAGCGCCAAGGCGAACCCCGCCAGGATCCACTCCGTCGACTCGGTCGCGAACCCTCGGGCCGCCACGCCTGAGACGACGAGGACGTACGTCGCCTCGGCGACGAATCGGGGGGTGATCCGCATGAGGGCCATCCTCCCCCGGTTCACCGCGTGCTCGACGTTACTTTCCCCCTGTTCACCACTCAGCCGGCGAGGGAGGCGAAGCCGCTGCGGTGGAACACCAGCGGTGAGCCGACCTCGGGATGGGCGACGGCCTTGATCTCGAGCAGCACGATGATGTGGTCCCCGGCCTCGACCTCGCGGTAGATCGCGGTGTCGAAGTGCGCGACACCGTCATCGATCACCAAAGCACCGGCGGACGAGGACGACACGGCCACGCCGTCGAAGCGCGTCTCGGGCTCGCCGGCGAGCTGGCGCGCCACGGCTCCGTGGTGGGCCGCGAGCACGGTCACGCCCAGCCGCCCCGCCCGCCGCAGGTCCGGCCAGGTCTTCGAGGTCGCGGCGATCGAGAACGAGACCAGCGGCGGGTCCAGGCTCTCGGAGCGGAACGACGACGCCGCCAGCCCGACCGGTTCCCCGTCCACGACGGCGGCCACGGCCACGACGCCGGAGGGGAAGATCCCGAACGCCGTGCGCAACCGCGCCGGGTCGAGATCCTGGTTGGTCGGGAAGGAAGCTGTCATGAGGACACCACCGGAGACGTCGTACGGAAGGAGGGCGAAGCCAGGGGGGCGGTCCAGCGGCCGCGGCGCTCGAGCTCGGGCAGCACGCCCTCGCCGAACCAGTAGGACTCCTCGAGGTGCGGGTAGCCCGACAGCACGAACTCGCTGATCCCGACCGCGGCGTAGGCCTCGATCAGGTCGGCGATCTCCGCGTACGAGCCGACCATCGCCGTGCCCGCGCCGCCGCGCACCAGCCCGACGCCGGCCCACAGGTTGGGGTAGATCTCGAGGTTGTCCTTGGACCCGCCGTTGAGGTCGAGCATCCGGCGCTGCCCCTCGGACCCGCTCTTGCGCAGGCCCTCCTGCACCCGGGCGATCTCGGCCTCGTCGATCCCGTCGATCAGCCGCGCCGCCTCGGTCCAGGCGGCGTCCGCGGTCTCGCGGGCGATGGTGTGCAGCCGGATCCCGAACCGCAGCTCCCGGCCGTACGTCGCCGCGGCGGTGCGGACGCGGTCGATCTTCTCCGCGACGGCTGCCGGCGGTTCGCCCCAGGTGAGGTAGACGTCGGCATGCTTCGCGGCGACCTCGATCCCGGCCGGCGAGGAGCCGCCGAAGTAGATCTCCGGGACCTCGCGTGGCAGCAGCTGCAGGGTCGAGTCCTCGACCGAAAGATAGGTGCCGGCGTAGTCGACGGTCTGCCCGCTCCACAGCGCCCGGACGATGGTGAGGAACTCGTCGCAGCGGGCGTAGCGCTCGTCCTTGGACAGGAAGTCGCCGTACATCCGCTGGTCGTGGTCCTCGCCGCCGGTGACGACGTTGAGCATCAGCCGGCCGCCGGTCAGGTTGGTGTAGGTCGCCGCCATCTGGGCTGACGCGTAGGGCGAGACCGCGTCGGGTCGCAGGGCGACCAGGAACTTCAGCCGCTCCGAGACCGCGGCCAGCATCGCCGAGGTCACCCAGGCGTCCTCGCACCAGTTGCCGGTCGGGATCAGGGCGCCCTCGAAGCCGAGCTGTTCGGCCGAGCGGGCGATCTGCCCGAGGTAGGGCACGGTGGCAGCGCGGCCGGAGGATGCGACGCTGACACCGTGCCCACCGCCGACGACCTGGCGGCCGTCTCCGCCATTGGTGGGGATGAACCAATGGAAGGTGAGGGCGGACATCAGAGCTGTCCGTGGCGGGGCGGGAGCAGACCTTCGACGGCCCAGCGGCCGAGGTGCTGCAGCTTCCAGGCGGCGGGGTCGTGCAGCGTGTGGGTGCGGGCGTTGCGCCAGTGCCGGTCGAGGCCCTCGGCGGTCAACGCGGCGCGGGTGCCGGCGACCTCGAACAACCGGGACGACACCTCGACGGAGACCTGCGTCGAGGAGGCGCGCGCGGCGGCGACGGCGAGCGTCGCGGCCGAGGCGGTCTCCTCGGAGAGCGAGGCGTTGGCGGCGTCGACGGCGCGACCGGCCTCGGCCAGCAGCGCCTCGGTGGACCGGACGGCGAGCTCCATCTCCCCGAACGCCTTCACCGTCAGCGGGTCCTCAGCGGCGCGCGTGACGTCGTAGATCGCGACCGCGTCGGGGTAGGGCCGCGACTTCGTGGTCACGAACGCAGCGGCGTCGTCGAGCGCCGCACGGGCGATCCCGACGTCGATCGCGGCGTGCAGCAGCTGCGCATAGGCGCCGTACGTCGTCGGGCCGGTGAACGCGTCGGCGTAGTTGGTGATCCACTCGGCCGTGACCTCGACCTCGGTGAAGATCGCCGTGCCGGACGCGGTCGTGCGCTGTCCCACGGCGTCCCAGTCGTCGACCAGCTCGACCCCAGCGGCCTCGCTGTTGACCCAGGCGACGTGCATCGGGCCGTCGATGCCGAGGTGGGAGAGCACCGGGATCCAGTCGGCGAAGAGCGCGCCGGTGCAGTAGAACTTCGTGCCGTTGAGGTGCCAGTGCAGCTCCTGACCCTCGCCGACCGGGGAGAGCGTCGCGCGGTACTCACGGATGTGCTTGGTGCCGACCTCGGACTGGGCGTTGCCGATCTTCTTGCCAGCGAGCACCTCGGCGAAGATCCGCTCCTGCTGCTCGAGCGTGCCCTGCAGACGGAGCTGGTTGACGTAGACGAAGTGCGAGTGCGGCAGCTGGCCGATGTTGGGATCGGCCTGGCTGATGCGACGGATCACCTCGGCCACCACGGAAAACGGCAGGTCCGCTCCCCCAAACCGCGCCGGCACGGTGATCGCGAGCAGACCCGACGCCGCGAGCTGGTTGATCTGGTCGTGCGGCAGGATCCGCTCCCGGTCGCGTAGGGCGGCGCCGGCGGCGAACTCGCCCGCCAGCCGGGCCGCCTCGGCCAACGCCTGCTCCGCACTCAGCACCGGCACGCGCTGCTCCGGCGGGGCAGCGGCCTCGGGCCGTGCGGCCAGCGCGGTCATCGCCGACACCTGTTCGTCCTGAAGTTCCGCATCTCGATCACCCTCCGCGGTTCTATAGATTGTTGAGTCTGTTTCTTGACTTTAACTCACGCCGTGGTCGCTACCCCAGCGGTGGCGTAGAGCGAGTCCGGGCGATCGAGCCCGTAGTGCTCGCGCAGGGTGCTGCCGGCGTACTCCGACCGGAACAGTCCCCGCTCCTGGAGCAGCGGCACGACGCCGGAGGTGAACGCGTCGAGCAGCGACGGGTAGAGCGGCGGCATCACGTTGAACCCGTCTGCGGCGCCCTCGGTGAACCAGGAGGCGATCACGTCGGCGACCTGCGTCGGGGTGCCGGCCACGACGTTGTGGCCACGCCCGCCGGCGAGCCGGTGGAGCAGCTCGCGCAGCGTCGGCCGATCCCGCTCCACGATGTTGGCCACGACCTGGAGTCGGCTGCGGTTGTTGTCGAGCACGTGGCCGGCGCCGGCGAAGAGCTCGACCGGGACCCGCTCGTCGAGCTCGAGGTGACCCAGCGAGACACCAGTGATCCCCTCGAGCTGGGCCAGCCCGTAGGCGGGAACGGTGAGCGCGTTCACCTCGGCCTGGAGCTCGCGGGCCTCGGCCTCCGTGTCGGCGATGAACGGGCTGATCCCAGGCAGCACCTTGACCGTGTCGGGCGACCGGCCGAAGCGCACGGCTCGGGCCTTGATGTCGTCGTAGAAGGCCCGCGCGTCCCCGAGGGTCTGGTGGGCGGTGAAGATCGCCTCGGCGTTGCGGGCCGCGAAGCTGCGCCCCTCGTTGGAGGAACCCGCCTGGATGTAGACCGGTCGACCCTGAGGGCTGCGCGGGGAGGCGAGCGCCCCCTCGACCTGGAAGTACCGCCCGACGTGGTTGATCGCGTGCACCTTGGCGGTGTCGAAGTAGACCCCGGACTCCTTGTCGGACAGGACGGCATCGTCCTCCCAGCTGTCCCACAGCTTGGTCACGACGTCGAGGAACTCCTGGGCGCGGGCGTAACGCTCCTCCGGTGCCGGGATCTGGCTCAGGCTGAAGTTCCGCGCGACCGCGTCGGACTGGGTGGTGACGATGTTCCACCCGGCGCGTCCGCCCGAGAGGACGTCGAGCGAGCTGAACAGGCGAGCCAGGTTGTACGGCTCGTAGAACGTCGTCGAGGCCGTGGCGATCAGACCGATCCGCTCCGTGCGAGCCGCGATCGCGGACAGCCGGGTGATCGGTTCGAGGTGTGCGACCGGGCGGTGCGCCGACGCCGACCACATGCCGGGCGAGTCCGCGAAGAAGACGGCGTCGAGCTTGGCCGCCTCAGCCCGCTGGGCCAGGTCGACCACGAAGTCGATCTCGGTCACGCGTTCGGGATGGCTGTCGGGATGGCGCCACGAGGCCTCGTGGTGGCCGGTGTCGTGCAGGAAGGCGTTGAGGACGAGCTGACGGGCGGGGGTGGACTGAGACATGGGAGTTCTCCTGTTCGAGGGTGGGTCAGACCGGGCGCCAGCGCGAGAAGCGGCGCTCCAGGGCGATGAGTCCGTAGTTGACGGCGACGCCGATCACCGAGGTGGTGAGGATGGCGGCGTACATCGTCGGGATGAGGAAGTTGAACTGGGCGTAGTTGATCCGGTAGCCCAGGCCCGCGTTGGCGCCGATCATCTCGGCGGCGATCAGGACCAGGACGGCAGCCGCACCGCTGATCCGCACACCGGTGAAGATCGTCGGGACGGCGGCAGGGAACACGACCTTTCGGAACGTCGCCGCCGGCGACAGGCCGAGCACCCGGGCCGAGCGCAGCAGCTGCGTGTCGACGGTCGCGACACCGCTGACCGTGGCCAGCAGGATCGGGAAGAAGCACGCGTAGAAGACGATCGCGACCTTGGAGGTCTCCCCGATCCCGAGGATCAGGGTGAAGACCGGCAGGATCGCCAGCGCCGCGGTGTTGCGGAACAGCTCGAGCAGCGGCGTGAAGAACTCCCGCACCGGGCGGTACCAGGCGATCGCAGCCCCGAGAGGGATTGCCGCCACGACGGCCAGCGAGAATCCGATCGCCGAGCGGCCGAGGCTGGCTTTGGCGTCACTGGCGAGCAGTCCCGACCGGGCGTAGTCCCACCACGCCTGGCCCACGACGTGCAGCGGCGGGATGAAGTAGTCGTCGACCAGGTGCAGGGTCGGTGCCAGCTCCCAGACCAGAGCGAAGACGACGATACCGGCGATCCCGCGGGCAAGGGTGACGGCCCGACGGCGTCGCGGGTTCGGGACACCCTTCGCCTTGGCCGACTCCTCCTGCCGCGGGTTGGGTCGGGCAGCGGTGCGTTCGAGGACCACGGAGTCAGGCAACGGAATACACCTCTTCCTTCTGCACGGCTTCCTTCTGTACGGCGACGGAGCGGTCCTCCGCCGGCGAGCGCAGCAGCGTCCAGATCCGGTGGCGGTACTCGGCGAACTCGGTCGAGCTGCGCAGGTCGCGGTCCCCCGCCGCCGTACGGTCGAGGTCGATGTCGATGACCTCGCTGATCCGGCCGGGGCGCGATGTCATGACCGCGACGCGTTGACCGAGGAAGACGGCCTCGTCGATGTCGTGGGTGATGAAGACGATCGTGGTGCCCGTGCGACGCCAGATGGCGAGGAGCTCCTCCTGGAGTCGCTCGCGGGTCTGGGCGTCGAGGGCGCCGAAAGGTTCATCCATCAGCAGGACCTGCGGCTCGTACGCCAGCGAGCGGGCGATGGCGACGCGTTGCCGCATGCCACCGGAGAGCTCGTGCGGGTAGCGACCGGCGAACTCGGTGAGCCCCACCAGGTCGAGGTACTCGCGGGCCCGCTCACGGCGCTGCTGACGGGGGTACTTCGCAGCCTCCAGCGCCAGCTCGATGTTGCCCTGCGCGGTGCGCCAGGGCAACAGCGTGTACTGCTGGAAGACGACACTGCGGTCCAGGCCGGGGCCGGTGACCTCCGTGCCGCCGGCGGCGACGGTGCCCGAGCTCGGCGAGGCGAGGCCGGCGATCAGGTCGAGCACCGTGGACTTGCCGCAGCCCGAGGGGCCGACCACGGTGAGGAACTCGCCCGCCTCGACGGCGAGGTTGAGCTCCTCCAGTGCGACGAACTCGCGCAGCTGTCGGTCATCGTTCCCGCGGACCCAGAACGTCTGGCGCACGTCTGTCAGCGTGATCGTGGCGCTCATCAGGCATCTCCCGCGTACGGGTTGAACTCGTTGGTGTAGACCTCGCCCGGCTCCAGGTCGTCGACCCCGGGGATGTCCCGGCTCTTGAGCCAGTCGAGCCAGATCGAGATGTCCTTGTCGCTGATCGACGGGGTGGCCGACGGGACACCGAGCGAGCCGGGGAAGTTGGTCTCGATCGCCGCTTCGTACTCGGCGTACCCGTGCTTCTCGAGCCAGGGGAACAGGACGTCGAAGACCTCCTGCTTGTCGTGGGTCTCGATGAAGTTCACCGCCTTGGCGACCCCCGTGACGAGCTCCTTGGCGGCCTCCGGATTGTCGTCGATGAACTCCTCGCGCAGAGTGAGCCCGCCGCCGGAGTACGGGCCGACGACGTCGGTGTCGCGGACCAAGGTGGCGAGCTTGACCGACTGCTGGGCGGCGGTGATCGCGCCGATGCTGAGGTAGGCCGCGTCGACCTGCCCCTCCTTGAGCGCCTGCACGGTGTTGAGCGGCGGCAGCGCGACGAGGGTGACCTTCTTGATCTCGTCGGCGGTCAGGCCCTCCTGGGCGAACCAGGTGTCGAGGATCGCTTCGGCGTTGGCGCCGAGGGTGTTGACCGCGACCTTCTTGCCGATCAGGTCCTTCGCGCTGGTCAGCTTCGAGCCGTCCAGCGTGACGACGGCCTGGCTGACCTTGTCGTTGGACCCGTAGGTCGGCACGACCGCCTTGATCGGGACGCCCGACGCGACCGTCTGGGCGATCGCCCCGAAGAACGCGCTCGCGCCGATGTCGATCTGCTTCGAGGCCAGTGCCTGCAGGCTGGCCGGGCCGCCCGTGACGTCGCCGACCTTGTCGAGCTTGAGATGGGTGAAGTAGCCGAGCGCGTCGGCCAGCTGAACCGGATCGACGCTACCGGCGCCGCTCTGGTAGCGGATGGTGGTGATGCCGTCACTGCTCGCCTGGGAGGCCTCCCCGCACGCGCTCAGTGCGCTCAGGGGCGCCAGGGCGGCGAGGGCGAGGGCAGCAGTGCGGATGCGGATCGTGGTGCGGGCCATGGCGGAACTCCAGGTCGTCATCGTGGATTGAGTTAACGAGTAAGACCATAAAGTTACTAGACTTTTAGTTCAAAGAGCCGTCCGCATCATGAGATGTAGGTTCTAAAAGGTGAGACGGCTCAGCGCGGGTACTCGTGCACGAAGTCGGTCAGCGCCTTGAGCTGATCGGGGTTCGTCGAGGGGATGACCCCGTGGCCGAGGTTGAAGATGTGGCCCTTGGCCGCCTTGCCGGCCTCGATGATCTGGGCAGCGCGGGCGGTCATCACCTCGGTCGGCGCGAACACCAGCGCCGGGTCGAGGTTGCCCTGGACGCCGCGGTCCGGTCCGGCGGCAGCGATGCCGTGCTCCAGCGGCGTGCGCCAGTCGACACCGAGCACGTCGGCCCCGGCGGCGGCCATCTGCGGCAGCAGGCTGGCGCTGTTCACCCCGAAGTGGATCCGCGGCACCCCGAGCTCACCGGCCCGGGCCAGCACGTTCGCCGAGTACGGGGCGACGTACCGCGCGTAGTCGTCGGGGTGGACCGCACCGGCCCACGAGTCGAACAGCTGCACCGCGCTGGCGCCGGCGGCGACCTGGACCTCGAGGAAGGTCGCGGACATGTCGGCGATCTTCTCCATCAGCGCTGACCAGATCTCGGGAGCACCGAACATCAGCGCCTTCGTCTTGGCGTACTCCTTGGACGGGCCGCCCTCGACGAGGTACGACGCCACGGTGAACGGGGCACCGGCGAAACCGATCAGCGGCGTGCCCTGCTCCCCCATCGAGCCCAGCTCGGCGGTCAGCGACCGGATCGCGTCGGTGATGAACGGCAGGTCCTCAGCAGTCAGCGTGGGGATCGCTTCGACGTCGGCGAGCGTGCGCACCGGAGAGGCGACGACCGGGCCGACGCCCGGCTTGATGTCGATGTCGAGACCGGCGGCCTTGAGCGGCAGCACGATGTCGGAGAAGAAGATCGCCGCGTCGACGCCGTAGCGCCGCACGGGCTGCAGCGTGATCTCGGTGATCAGCTCGGCGTTCATGCAGGCGTCGAGCATCTGGACGCCCTCACGGACCTTCAGGTACTCCGGCAGCGACCGCCCCGCCTGCCGCATGAACCAGACCGGCGTGTGCGACGGGGTCTCACCCCGGGCAGCCTGGAGGAACGGGCTCTGGGACAGATCACGGCTGGTCGCGGAGGCGGACATCGTGGTGCTCACAGGGCCGATCGTCCCACCCGATCCGGCGTGGGTACACATTCCGAGGACCCCCGAGGCCTACGCTGCGAGGGTGGTCATGCGGAAGGAAGCGCAGCCTCGCGAGTTCGAGGCCGCCGTCGCGGGGATGAGGGCGGCCGTGCTCCGACCCGAGATCTCGTGCGAGGAGATGCCCGCGCCGCAACGGATCGCCCCCTACGCCTCGGCCCTGTCGGCCGACGTGACCGTGGACGACATCGAGTCCGGGACCGGCCGGCTGATCCTGCTGCACGACCCCGAGGGCAACGACGCGTGGGCCGGCGGCACGTTCCGCTGCGTGCTCTACGCGCGCGCCGACATCGACCCCGAGATGATCACCGACGGCCTGCTGGGCGGCGTGAGCTGGACCTGGCTGACCGAGGCGCTGGAGATGCACGAGGCGCCGTACGCGGCCATCTCGGGCACCGTGACCCGGGTCGCCACCGAGAACTTCGGCTCGATGGAGGAGGAGGACGCGAGCGCGCAGATCGAGATCCGCGCCTCCTGGACCCCCGTCGCCGACGCCTCCGGAATCCTTGATCTCCGCCCGCATGTGGAAGCGTGGGGCGAGTTGCTCTGTACGGCGGCGGGGTTGCCGCCGGTCCCTGACGGGGTGGCGATCCTGCCCAGTCGACGCGGTCAGCGAGGCTCATGAGTTCCCAGAACGACGGTTCCCTCGAGGTGGATGAGGAGACCCCTGAGCCCGCGCCGCTGCTGACGCTGCGCGACGGGCTCCCCCCGCTGATCGACACCGACGAGGGCCTGGTCGAGGCCGCCGCCGCCCTGGCAGCCGGGACCGGTCCGGTGGGGATCGACGCCGAGCGCGCCTCGGGCTACCGCTACTCCAACCGCGCCTACCTGATCCAGCTCCGCCGCGAGGGTTCGGGCAGCTGGATGATCGACCCGATCGGGCTGTCGACGATGCAGCCGCTGATCGACGCCCTGGACGGCACCGAGTGGATCCTGCACGCGGCCACCCAGGACCTGCCGTGCCTCAACGAGCTCGGCCTCTACCCCGCTGCGCTGTTCGACACCGAGCTCGCCGGCCGGCTGCTGGGCTACCCGCGGGTGGGCCTGGGTGCGCTGGTCGAGCGGGTGCTCGGCTTCGGGATGCTCAAGGAGCACTCGGCCGCCGACTGGTCGACCCGGCCGCTGCCGGAGGCGTGGCTGGACTACGCCGCCCTCGACGTCGAGGTGCTGATCGAGCTGCGGGCCGCGCTGATCGAGGAGCTGAAGGCCGCAGGCAAGGCGGAGTGGGCGCGTCAGGAGTTCGACGCGCTGCGTTCCTTCGTGCCGGCGGTCAAGGTGGATCCCTGGCGCCGGGTCACCGGCTCACAGAAGCTGCGCGGGCATCACCTCGCGGCCGTACGCGAGCTGTGGACCGCCCGCGACGCGCTCGCCGCCGAGCAGGACGGCACTCCCGGGCGGATCCTGCCCGACTCCGCGATCGTGGTCGCCGCCACGGCGCTGCCGTCGGACCGGGGCGCGCTGCTCGGGCTGAAGGGCTTCCACGGGCGCGGCGCTGCGCGCTACGCCAAGGACTGGCTGGCCGCGATCCAGCGTGCCGTCGAGCTGCCGGAGTCCGAGCTGCCCGGTCGGGCACCGCGGACCGACGGTCCCCCGGCCGCGCGGGCGTGGGGCGACCGCGACCAGCGCGCGGCGAACCGGCTGGCGCTGGCCCGCGACGACATGGCCGTCCTGGCCGAGGAGCACTCGATCCCGGTCGAGAACCTGCTCACCCCGGACACGATGCGGCGCGTGCTGTGGACGCCTCCGAAGACCCGGGAGCCCGGCGACCTGCTCGACGAGGTCACGGGCCTGCTGGCGTCGTACGGCGCCCGCGGCTGGCAGATCGCGCTGACCGCCCCCCTGCTGGCGCACGCGATCATCGACGCCGACGCCTGACCCTCACGGTGAGCAGGCAGAAGTTTTCAGCTGCGGCCCGCTGAGCAGGCAGAACCTTTCACCGGCGGTGAAAACTTCTGCCTGCTCACCACTCAGGGTGCGGGGGTCTGCGGCCCGACGACCGTGACCGACGCGGCGTCGATCTTCTGAGCGATCTGCTCGATCGTCACCGGCAGCTGGCCGGGCAGGAAGAGCTCCTTGACCGACGGGGCGACCGCGACGGCGACCTTCGTCCAGTCGTCGTCGAACGGGAACATCTCCATCGTCCGCACCGCGGTCGGGAAGACCAGCGCGTGCAGCGGCGACGACTCCGGCTGCAGGAAGGTCGGCGAGAGCGCGACCTGCTGGTTGACCGGCACCACGGTGCCGGTCTGCACCAGCGGCGTCACGCCGGCCTCGGAGGAGAGCCCGACGAGCAGGTCGGCGGCGTTCTCGATCCGCTTCGAGTCGGCCGAAAGGCACAGCGCGGTGTAGTCACCGGTGGTGGCGACGGTGTCGATCTTCGGGATCGGGAGCACGTCCCAGCGCAGGTTCGTGGCCGCGCGTAGCGTCGGGGTGATGGAGCGGTCGCCGACCATCATCGCCAGCTTGCCCTGCGCGAACAGCGCGATCTGGCGGGCCTGACTGGCCTGCGTGGTGATCTTCGGGTTGGCCAGCACCGGCAGGACCGCGTTGAGCGCCTCCAGCGAGTTGTCCTCCGAGAACGCCAGCGAGGACTCGTCGGGCTCGGCCAGCGTGCCGCCGGCGGCGAGCAGGAACGGCGCGATCCCGCCGAGCGTCGGGCTGATCGCGAACGGCTTGGCCTCCCCGCCCTGGGCCTCGGCCCACTCGGCCGCGACCTGGAACTGCTCCCAGCTCCAGGACTTCGAGGCGACGACGTCCGGGACGTCGAGGCCCTGCTGCAGCATCCGCGGGAAGTCGACCAGGTCGGTGTTGTAGTACACGACGCTCGGCGAGACCGTGTACGGCATGCACTGCAGGTGGTGGTCCTGGCTGAACGCCTCGAGCGCGTCGCGGGAGTACTCGTCGCCGATGTCGACGTTGCGAGCGTCGAGATAGGTGTCGACCGGCTCGACCTGGTGGGCCTGCTCGACGGTGTCGAGGTCGGCCCGGTTGATCAGGAACACGTCCGGGACGGCCGCTCCCGGAGCGGTGAGCGCGGCGTGCATGGCTGCGGAGCTGGGCCAGGAGCGCAGGGTGACGTCAGCGAGGTCGGTGCCGGCGTTGTAGTCCTCCACGGACTGCTGCCAGGCCCCGATCTGGGTGGTGCTCCCCCACACGCCGAGGGTGAGCTTGGCCGGGTCGTTGACCGGCTTCGAGGGGGACGGCTTCGCGCTCGGGGAGCTGGTGGAACCGTCGGAAGGACCGCCCGAGCCGCACGCCGCCAGAACGAAGACCCCGGCGAGCGCCGCTACCTGCTTCCACACGAGGGGTGACTCTACCGAGATGGCCTGAGCAGCGCCTGAGCGACCAGAACCCGGGACTCGACCCACCAAAACTCGGGACTCGGCAAATAAGTAGTGCACGCCGGACCGGGAGCGCCTCACGGCGCAAGGCCGCTCTAGGCGGCTGATTTTGGGACCCGGGGCTGCCACGGCCCGACGTGCGTCGCCCAGTTTAACCCCTCAGACCAGGGGGTGATCCAACTCGCGATGACCGGCCTCTTCGAGCTGCTCGGCCAGCTGGAGCATGGCCCGCGGGTCGCGGTCGAGGTGGGCTCGGCCGGTGGCGACGATCCGGGCGAAGGCCGAGGCCCGGAAGAGTACGTCGGCGAAGTCGGTGCCCCCGAGGCCCGCGATGCCGCGCAGCACCTCGTCGATCATGGCGCGCAGCTGGTCCGGCCCGGGCGGGTCCGCGACTCCGGCGACGACCTGCGCGACCTGCCCGACGTGGGCGTTGCGTCCGGCGGAGAACTCGTGCGCGGCCTCGACCGGCGACTGGTAGACCCACTGCCGCAGCACGAACAGCCGCCACAGGCAGCCGGCCAGGGTGTCGGCCGGGGCACCGGACCAGACCTCGGCCACGGTCTCGATGCCCTCGTCGTCGGCCAGGTGGAGCAGCCGCTCAGCCACCGCCGGATCCTTGGCCTCACGAGCGCCGCGGACCAGCAGCGTCGCGGCGAGGTCACCGGCCTCCCGGATCATCGCCGGGTCGGTCCCGGACTCGATCTCGTCGAAGTACCGGTCGCCCGGCTGCATCGGCTTGTGGTGGATGCGGCTCACCGTGTCGAGATTACTCGCCGCGTGTGACGGCAGTGTCACCCGAAAGGTCAGTGCCGCATGGTCAGAGCAGCTTGCGGATCCGGGCGTCGGAGACGGGGACGGCGGTGCCGAGCTGCTGGGCCCACAGCCCGATCCGCCACTCCTCCAGCATCCAGCGCACCTCGCGCAGGTTCGCGCCAGCAGGGCGACCGGGCGGAAGCGCGGCGACGGCGTGCAGGTACCGCTCGGCCAGGTCGGTGAACTGAGCCATCAGGTCCTGGTCGCGCCGCAGGCCGGCCGCGTCACCGAGTCGGGCGCGGCGTTGCATCAGCGCGGCGACGTACGTCGGGTAGCGGCGCAGGTGCGGGCCGGCGTCGGCGATGAAGCCGGGCGCGTACAGACGGGACAGCTGCGCCTTCATGTCGGTGACGGCGGGCAGCTGGTACATGTCGACACGACCGGTCAGCGCCTTGTCGGCCTCGCGCTGGGCGGCCAGGGCACGGAGCGCGTCGGCCAGCGTCGCCTGCACCTTGGCCTCGAGCTCGGCGCGGAAGGCAGCCAGCACGACGCCGTACGCCTCGTCGTCACGTGCCGGCGGGTAGGCGTCGACGGTGGTGCGCGCCACGGCGGCGCGACAGTCCTCGATCAGGTCGAGCGCGCTGGGATACGGCGTGGCGGCCAGCGCGAGCTTGTCGGTCATCGACAGCGAGTCGGCGATCTTCTTCACCAGGCTCGAGCCGCCGCCGGCGTCGAGGAGCAGCAACCGGGCGACGCCCAGTCGGTGCCGGGCCTCGGCCTCGTCGAGCTGCCCGACGACGACCAGCCCCACGGTGGCACCCTCGTCGACGAGCGCACGGTGCACGGTGACCTCGTGCCCGGCGCGACGTTCGGTGACGGTGGGCGCGATCGCGCCGAAGGTCCACGCGGTGGCGCCGGTCGCGGTCAGGCCGGCGTCGGTGGCGACCTGGTCGATCGCGCGCGCGAACTCCCCGGCCAGCGGCGCCTTGAGCGCCTCGAGGTCCTTGCCCCGGGCCTGCTCGCGGCCCTTCTCGTCCAGGACGCGGTACGTCGGGCGCAGGTGCTCCGGCAGCGGGGCCCAGGCCTCGGGCGGGATCACGATCCCGGCGGTGGCTCGCGCCCAGCGGGTGAGGGCCTCGAGCAGCCCCTCCTCTCCGGGAGGTACGGCGCCGAGGAACTCCCGCGCCTTGTCCGGTGCCGGCACGAGGTGGACCCGGAGGTTCTTCGGCAGACCGCGGATGAGCGTGGTGACGAGCTCCTCGCGGAAGCCGGCGACGTTCCACGAGAAGTCGGTGTCACTGACCCGGTTGAGGGTGGCGACCGGGATGTCGACGGTGATGCCGTCGTCGGCGGCGCCGGGGTT
The DNA here is from genome assembly GCF_055391175.1 of Nocardioides sp. JCM 18999. Lineage (NCBI taxonomy): Bacteria > Bacillati > Actinomycetota > Actinomycetes > Propionibacteriales > Nocardioidaceae > Nocardioides > Nocardioides sp. JCM 18999. Next base: position 255,706 of record NZ_AP043887.1, on the reverse strand, counting down.
GAAGGCGTAGCTGAGGTCGAAGCTGAGCCCCCCATCACTGCCGGCGCCGTCGCCGGAGTGCCACTCGCTGGGGAACTCCGAGACGTCGACGTCGCGGGCCAGCACCGACGGGTCGAAGTCGAGGATCGTCTTGTCGGACTGCTTGCGCCACCAGCTGTCGAAGTGGGCGCCCGAGACGACCTCGGCGCCGATCCGGTCGGCGTAGAAGTCGACCAGCGTCTCCTCGTCGACCACGATGTCGCGGCGCCGGGCCTTGTTCTCCAGCTCGCGGGCCTCGGTCAGGAGGCGGGCGTTGGTGCGCAGGAACCGGTGGTTGGAGCGCCACTCCCGCTGCACCAGCGCGTGCCGGATGAAGAGGTCGCGGGCGACCTCGGGGTCGACCTTGCCGTAGTTCACCAGCCGGTCGGCGACGATCGGGACGCCGTAGAGGGTGACCTTCTCGTGCGCCATCACGGCGGCACGACGGGTGCTCCAGTGCGGCTCGGTGTAGGTCCGCTTCACCAGGTGCGGTGCGAGACGTTCGGCCCACTCGGGCTGGATCGCCGCGACCTGGCGGGCCCAGAGCCGGCCGGTCTCGACGAGCTCGCCGGCCATCACGAAGCTCGGGTTCTTCCGGGACAGCCCCGAGCCCGGGAAGATCGCGAACCGGGAGTTCCGTGCGCCGAGGTACTCACGCGGGCCGCGCCGCTTCTGGCCCGCCTTCTGGCCCTGCTTGGGCTTCTCGTCGCGGACGTCGAGCGCGCCGATCTGGGAGAGCAGCCCGGACAGCAGCGCCTGGTGGATGCCGTCGTCGTCCGGGGTGTCGGCCGGGGTGCCGGTGAGGCCGAGCTCCTTGCAGACCTGCCGCAGCTGGGACTCGAACTCCTGCCACTCCCGCACCCGCAGGTAGTGCAGGTGCTCGGCCCGACACATCCGCCGGAACGCGCTCGAGGACAGCTCCCGCTGCTGGGTCTTGATGTAGATCCACAGGTTCAGCCAGGCCAGGAAGTCGCTCGACTCGTGCTTGAACCGGGCATGCAGCTGGTCCGCCCGCGCCTGCCCCGCCGGGTCATCGGCCCCCGGCCGCTCGCGCGGGTCCTGGAGCGACAGCGCCGCGGCGATCACGATCACCTCGCGCAGGCACCCGAGCCGGTCGGCCTCGAGCACCATCCGCCCCAACCGTGGGTCGATCGGCAACCGGCTCAGCCGCTGACCGAGCCGCGTCAGCCGAATTGAGGGTTCCTGCCGCCGACTTGAGGGTTCTGGGCGTCGAGTTGAGGGTTCCTGCGCCTTCGGTACGTCGGCCTCGCCGGTGGCCAACGCACCGAGCTCGGTCAGCAGGTCGATGCCGGCGGTGATGTTGCGCCGGTCGGGCGGCTCGACGAACGGGAAGTCCTCGATCGAGCCGAGCCGCAGCGACGCCATCTGGAGGATGACGCTGGCCAGGTTGGTGCGGAGGATCTCGGGGTCGGTGAATTCCGGGCGGGCGTCGTACTCCTCCTCGGAGTAGAGCCGGATCGCGATGCCCTCGGCGACACGTCCGCACCGACCCGACCGCTGGTTGGCGGAGGCCTGTGAGATCGGTTCGATCGGCAGGCGCTGCACCTTGGTGCGCGCGGAGTAGCGCGAGATCCGGGCGACGCCGGAGTCGATCACGTACCGGATCCCCGGCACGGTCAGGGAGGTCTCGGCGACGTTGGTGGACAGCACGATCCGGCGGCCGGTGTGGGAGGAGAAGACGCGGTGCTGCTCGGCCGCGCTCAAGCGACTGAACAACGGAATCACTTCCAGCGTCTTCTTCGCCGGGTCGATCCGCAGCGCCGACGTCAGCGCATCGGCGGTGTCGCGGATCTCCCGCTCGCCCGGCAGGAACACCAGGATGTCGCCCGGCCCCTCGGCGGAGAGCTCCTTGACCGCGTCGACGATCGCCTCGGTCTGGTCCTTGACCACGACCTCGCCCTCGTCATCAGACTCGGGCACCTCCATCAGCGGCCGGTAACGCACCTCGACGGGGAACGTCCGCCCGGACACCTCGATGATCGGCGCGGGCTCACCGGTGCGGACGTCAGCGAAGTGCGCCGCGAACCGCTCGGGGTCGATCGTCGCCGAGGTGATGATGATCTTCAGGTCGGGGCGCCGCGGCAGCAGCTGGCGCAGGTAGCCCAACAGAAAATCGATGTTCAGCGACCGCTCGTGCGCCTCGTCGATGATCAACGTGTCGTACCGCTTGAGGTCGCGGTCGCGCTGCAGCTCGGCGAGCAGGATGCCGTCGGTCATCAACTTCACCCGCGACGCCCTCGAGGTCCGGTCGGTGAACCGGACCTGGTAGCCGACGAGGTCACCGAGCTCGGTGCCGAGCTCCTCGGCGATCCGCTCCGCGACGGACCGGGCGGCGATCCGCCGCGGCTGGGTGTGACCGATGATCCCGTGCTCACCGCCGCGGCCGAGCTCGAGGCAGATCTTGGGCAGCTGGGTGGTCTTGCCCGACCCGGTCTCGCCGGCGACGATCACGACCTGGTGGTCACGGATCGCTGCGGCGATCTCCTCGCGCACCGCTGAGACCGGCAGGTCCGGGTAGGTGATCTCGAGCGGCGCGGACATGACCCGCCCATTCTGCCACCTTGCTAGTTCTTGATCGGGTCACAGGCAGCCTTCAGGTGAGCGCCGCATGCTGATGACATGAGTGAGACACCGCAACCCCCGGCGGGCGAGCCGCCGACCTGGCAGCCGGCTCCTGAGCCGACCGCTGCCCTTCCGCCGCAGGCACAGCCCGTGCCGGCGGCCACGCGTCCGCCCCGGTTGCTGAAGATCTGGCAGGCCGCCCTCGTGGGCGCCGCCTGCCTCGTCGTCGGCATCGGGCTCGGCGGATTCTTCGGCGGCCTTCTCGGGTACGTCGTCGCCGACCACCACAACGACAACGACCGGACGTTCCACGTCCAGCTGCCCGACGGCTCGGGCAGCCACCGCTTCGGTGACGGCAACGGCCGTGGCAACGGCTTCGGCCAGGGTCGCCCCGGCATGGGCCAGGACCTCCCGCAGCAGGCGCCGGACAACCAGACCCCCGAGAGCACCGCCCCCTCGACGGGTCAGTAACGAGTCGCACCAGAGTCGGACCGCGAGACCGACTGCTTCTCCTCAGCACCGCCCTCACGTCGTACGGCGTGGGGCGGTGTTGTTTCGTCCCCGGACCTACTCGGGCAACGAGGCAGCCAGGGAGGGGAGGGAGGTGGCGACGAGCTGGAGCAGCTGGTCACGGGTGACACCGGAGTCGCCGCGCTTCCAGGCCAGCACCATCTCCTCGACCAGGGCGGCCCAGCCGCTGACCAGCAGCCGGGCGGCGGGGGTGTCGGGGATCAGCCCTCCGGTGTCCTCCAGGAAGATCCGCGAGGTCAGCGCGGCCCGGCTCTCCTCGTAGATCGCCCGGAGGGTCTCGTTCCCGCTGCGGGCGCCGGTGACCAGCGACAGATAACCCTCGTAGGTCTCATCGACATAGTCGACATAGGCGACCATCGACACCAGCAGCCGCTCGTAGGCATCGCCCGACTCGGGCGGCGCGGTCCGCGCGATCAGGTCGTCGGCGGCACGGCGGACGACCGCCTCCTGGAACCCGTTCAGTCCCCCGAAGTAGTGGTACAGCAGCCCCCGGGAGATCCCCGCGGTCTCGGCCAGGAGGTCGATCGAGATCTCCGAGACGGAGCGGTGCGCGAAGAGGCGCACTCCCAGGTCGAGCAGCTGGGAGCGCCGTTCCTCGGGGCTCAGTCGGGTGCGTGCCACATCACCCACTCTATTGAACAAACGTCAACAACGCTATTGACGTCCATTCAATAACTTTCTACGGTGGACGACATGACCAGCATTCAGGTGGATCACGTCATCGTCGGCGCCGGCTTCGGCGGCCTGTGCGCCGCGATCAAGCTCGACGAGGACGGCGAGCGCGACTTCGTCATCCTCGAGCGCGGCACCGACGTCGGCGGCACCTGGCGCGACAACACCTACCCCGGTGCCGCCTGCGACGTCCCGAGCCAGCTCTACAGCTACTCCTTCGCCCCCAACCCGGACTGGTCGGCCAGCTTCTCCCCCCAACCCGAGATCCAGGCCTACATCCGTTCCGTCGCCCAGCAGTACGGCGTCCTCGACCGCGCCCGGTTCAGCACCACGGTCACCGACGCCGCCTGGGACGCGGCCGCCGAGCGCTGGATCACGACCGCGACCACCGCCGACGGCACCAGCACGACGTTCGTCTCGAAGACCGTCGTGATCGGCCCCGGCCCGCTGTCGGAGCCCAAGCTGCCGGACATCGCGGGACTCGACTCGTTCGAGGGCGAGATCTTCCACAGCGCCCGCTGGGACCACGACCTCGACCTGACAGGCAAGCGCGTCGCCGTGATCGGCACCGGCGCCAGCGCGATCCAGATCGTCCCCGAGGTGCAGGCGGTCGCGGCCCACCTCGACGTCTACCAGCGCACCGCGCCGTGGGTGATCCCCCGCAACGAGCACCGCTACTCCCGGCTCGAGAAGGCAGCGTTCCGGCACATCCCCGGCGTCCAGAAGCTGGCCCGCACCGCGGTCTACTGGGGTCGCGAGGCCTACGTGCCCGCGTTCGTGTGGAAGCCGCAGATCGCCGCCCCGGCCAAGAAGCTCGCGCTGCGCAACATCGCCAAGGGGATCAGCGACCCCGAGCTTCAGGCGAAGGTCACCCCCGCCTACGAGTTCGGCTGCAAGCGTGTCCTGATCTCCAACCGGTACTACCCCGCCCTGGCCGCCGACACCACCGACCTCGTCACCGACCCGATCCGCGAAGTCACGAAGACCGGCATCACCACCGCCGACGGCACCCACCGCGAGATCGACGTCCTGATCGTCGCGACCGGCTTCGAGACCACCGACATCCCGATCGCGCACCACGTCCGCGGCGAGAACGGCGAGCTGATGTCGGAGCGGTTCGCCCGCACCGGCATGGCGGCGTACAAGGGCTCGACCGTGCCCGGCTTCCCGAACCTGTTCTTCATCGTCGGCCCCAACACCGGCCTGGGGCACTCCTCGATGGTCTTCATCATCGAGTCCCAGGTGAAGTACCTGCGCGAGGCCCTGCGCACCATGCGCACCCAGCAGATCGCCACGATCCAGCCGACCGAGGACGCGTTCACCTCGTGGAACGCCACCGTCCAGCAGCGGATGGCGAGCACGGTGTGGAGCACCGGCGGGTGCGAGTCCTGGTACCAGGACGAGCACGGCCGCAACACCACGCTGTGGCCCAGCTTCACTTTCCTCTTCCGGCACCTCCTGCGTAGTTTCGACCTGGAGCACTACGTCGTCACCAGCAACCTCACGTCCACCGACACATCCAACGACAGCAGCAGCACCAAGAACGAGGAGCTCACCCGCGCATGAAGACCATCACCAACAAGGTCGTTGTCATCACCGGAGCCGCCTCCGGCATCGGCCGCGCGCTCGCCCTCGACCTCGCTGGCCGCGGCGCCAAGCTCGCCCTCTCCGACGTCGACCTGACCGGCCTCGAGGCCACCGTCGCAGCCGCCAAGCAGGCCGGCTCCCCCGAGATCGTGCAGCACCGCCTCGACGTCGCCGACCGCGATGCGTTCGAGGCCTACGCGGCCGAGATCATCGAGCACTTCGGCACCGTCAACGTCGTGATCAACAACGCCGGCGTCGCGCTCTCGGGTCGGATCAACGACCTCGAGTGGAGCGACATCGACTGGATCATCGGCATCGACTTCTGGGGCGTCGTGCACGGCACGAAGTTCTTCCTGCCGGCCCTGATCGAGTCCGGCGACGCCCACATCATCAACATCTCCAGCCTCTTCGGGCTGGTCTCGATGCCCGACCAGGGCTTCTACAACGCCGCGAAGTACGCCGTCCGCGGCTTCACCGAGGCGCTGCGCGAGGAGATGCTGATCGACGGCCACCAGGTCGGCGTCACCAGCGTCCACCCCGGCGGGATCAAGACCGCCGTCGCCCGCAACGCCCGGGTCTCAGCCAAGGACGACCAGGCCGCGACCGCGAAGTTCTTCGACGAGAAGCTCGCCCGGATGGAGCCCGCGAAGGCCGCCCAGATCATCGTCGAGCACGGCCTGGTCAAGGAGAAGGCGCGCGTCCTGGTCGGCATCGACGCCCACCTGATCCACCACGCCGCCAAGCTGGCCGGCTCGCGCTACCAGGACTTCATCGCGATGGGTGCGCGCAAGGTGATGCCGCGCAAGCAGTCCTCCACCAAGAACGAGAGCAAGACCGAGACCAAGACCGAGGCGAAGACCAGCAGCACGAGCTAGTCCGGCAACCCGGGCAACGCGTCGGTCGCCTCGAACTGCCCCATCCCCGTGATCTGCAGCAGATCCACGGTGATGGCGCGCAGCTGCAGCAGCACGCCCTCGGCGTTCAGCAGGTGCGTGCGCCCCAACGTCGCGGACCGCTCCCCGAGCCCCACCAGCTCGGCCTGCACCGCGTCGGCCATCCGGTTCTCCGCCAGCTCCGCCGCGATCGACCGGGTGGCCGACGCCAACGCATCGGCCAGCTCGGCGTACTCCTCGGGGATCGGTTGCCCGCGGTACGCCGCCACGGCGACCTGACGCACCAGCACCCGCGTCGAGCGCAGCGCCCGGTCGAGCGGCTCGACGAGCTCACTCATCGCCCGCACGTGCGTGCGGTGCCGCACCCGGAACGGTGAGGACGCGACGACGCTCATGCCCTCGTCGGCCGCGGCCTGAAGCTCGCGCACCAGCGGGTCGGTCGACCGGGCATCAGCCAGCACCGCCATCCCGTGCACGGCGTCGGCCTCCCGCATCACCTCACCGGCCGCGGTCAGCAGCGCGGCGATCTTGCGGGCGACGACGGCGGCCTGCTCGCGGGGCCGGCGCAGGGGTGCGGCCGGCACGATCGTGGCCGCGACCAGCGCGACACACCCACCGACCAGGGCGTCGATCCACCGCGTCCACGCCGATCCCCCGGCGGGCACGATCACCGACACGAAGATCCCCTGCACCGCGGCCTGGTTGAGGAACACCTGTCCCCCGTCGAGCACGATCGCGATCGACATCGCGGCCCCGACGATCAGCACGATCTCCAGCGGTCCGCCGCCGAGCAGCGAGACCAGGAGGTCGCCGAGCAGCACGCCGAGCGCGACGCCCAGGGTGACCTCGGCGACCCGGCGCAGCCGCTGCCCGTAGGACGTCCCCAACGAGACCACCGCAGCCACGGCGGCGAACACCGGTGACGGGTGGCCGAGGACGTCGGAGGCGAGGAACCAGGCGATGCCGGCGGCCAGCGCACACTGGGCGATCTGCCAGCGTCGCGCCTTCCAGCGCGCCATCCCCCGCCGCAGACCGGCAGCGGAGAAGACAGGACTCACGGGTGCCACACGGACTCCACGAACCCGCCACCCAGCGCAGCGTCCACCGCCGTCAGCCGAGCGCGGGTCACGTCAGCCACGGTCACCAGACCGGCCGCCGCGGCGTTGGAGCCGACCCGCACCGGTTCGGCGGAGTTCACCAGCACACACGTCCGGGTCCCCCCGTCGGCGGCGTTCGCCAACGCGACCGCGTGTCCGGTCGTCCCGGACCCCGCGAAGAAGTCCAGCACCCGCGCATCGGCCGGCATCGTGTCGAGCAGTCGTCGGATCAGCCCGGTCGGCTTCGGGGTCTCGAAGAGGTGCCCGCACAGCGCCTTCAGCTCGGCGACGGCGACATCGGTCGACCCGATCTCCTCCGACATCCAGATGGTGCGCAGCTTCTTGCGCCGCGGCGCCCCCTCGGCCCCCACACTGTCCAGCCAGTCCTTCTGGAACACGTCGACCCGCGACCCCAACGTGCCGCGGATCCGGCGACACCGCAGGTCCTCGGCCCGCGCAGCGATCAGCGGAGCCGACCAGCGCCACACCGCCGGTGCCCCGTCGCCGAAGACCGGTTTGATCTCGACCGCGCCCTCGAACGGCTCCACGTCGACCCGCCCCGACGTCTCGTCGCCGTACACCGGGTACGACAGCGTCGGCGCGGTCACCGGGTTGAACTTCTTGTTCGTGTTGCGCAGTGGCAGGAACCGGAACGCCCGGCCGTCCTCCTCGTGCGGGAAGTCGGCGGCATCGACCAGGTGCGGCACCGACGCCTCGAGCACGCACTCGCGCGCCGACTTCGCATAGACGAGGAGATACTCGTGGGACAACGCGAACCCGCGTCCCAGCTGGCGGCCCTTCGGGTTCAGGTTGACCACGATCTGCGCCAGGAACTGCGCCGGCCCGAAGATCTCGTCGAGCAGCAGCCGCAACCGCGCCTGCTCGTTGTCATCGATCGAGATCGCGATCGCCCCCGACGGCGCGAGCACGCGGTGCGCCTCGGTCAACCGCGGCCGCATCATCCCGACCCAGTCGGAGTGCTTGTCGACGTACACGAAGTCGTTGCCGGTGTTGTACGGCGGATCGAGATAGATCAGGTCGTACGACGCCTCGTCCATGCCCTGCAGGACCGCGAGGTTGTCACCTTCGATGAAGGTGTTGGTCGGCGGCACGACCCCGACTTTAGTCGCGCCTTTGGCCGTAGCCCGGCGAACGCCGACGCGAACCTCTAGTTTCTGGACCATGTCCACCCTCGCCAGCCCGACCCGGCGCCGCCTGCCGCGCTGGCCGCTGTACGCGATCGGCGCGATGATCGGCATCCTGGTCGCGCGGTGCGACACCCAACCCGACACCACCGGGCCGCATGCGTTCCTGCACGACGGCGCGTCCTGGCCCTGCGCGCCCATCCACTACCAGATCAGCGACGCCGAGCTGCCCGACGACTTCCTCCAGGTGGTCAACGGCGCGGTCGGCAAGGTCAGCGCCGCCAGTGGGTTCCGGTTCTACTACGACGGCCTCACTCCGGACCGTGACTTCGCCGCCCGGTTGAACGGGAACAGCACCACGGTCCTGATCGGCTTCGCCAACGCGAAGGAGGAGAACGACTTCCGCGGTGACCCGGTCGGCTTGGCCACCGGCGGGTTCTACCCGTCGCTGGGCTACATCAACTCGGGCGTGATCAAGCTCGACGCCACCAAGTACCAGGACGAGTCCGACCTCGCGACCCGCCAGGCCATCGTGATGCACGAGCTCGGCCACATCCTCGGCCTGGACCACGTCGACGACACCGACGAGATCATGAACCCCTACGTCAGCGCGACCCAGTTCGGTCCGGGCGACCTCGATGGACTCAGGGCGCTGTTCGCGACCTCCTGCCCGGACGGCCGCACACCGTAGGAGCGCAGATCAGCCCGGCGGCGGACCGACCGCGATCGCGACGGTCGTGGTCTTCACGCCACAGCCTTCGGCCGTGGGCGCGTCGGAGGGCTGGATGACCATGCCCTCGAAGGACCGGAAGACGATGGCCTCGGTCGGCGCTCCGCAGCCCACGGAGACGATCGAGGCGAACAGGTCGTCCCCGGCCGGCACGTCGGCGGTCTCGAACGCGGTGGCGAGCTTCTGCTTCATCGGCCCGTCGAACTGGGCGGCGTACTCGGCCGCGTCGGCGTCGCTGCGGAGCCAGGTCAGGGTCGAGGCGGTGGTGCCGCCGGCGCCCTTGGCGCTGACCAAGGTCAGGACGCTGTAGCCGCCGTCGTCGACCGCGCCGGACCCGCCGTCGCCCTTGTCGCCCGCACCCGAGGAGCCGGAGGAGTCGGACGACCCGCATCCGGTGAGCGCGAGGGTGCCCGCGAGCAGGGCAATGGCAGCGAGGGAGGCGTAGCGGTGTTTCATAGCACCCATGACCCTAGCCCCGACGTTCACGCGCGCTGAATTGGAGTCGTTCCGCGACGCCGAGGTGCCGGATCTGGTCGGGCCGGGACTCAAGCTGCTGGTCGTCGGGATCAACCCGGGTCTGTGGACCGCCGCGACCCAGACCCACTTCGCCCACCCGGGCAACCGCTTCTACCCCGCACTGCGCGCTGCCGGGATCGTCACCCTCGACATCCCGTCCACGGGTATGTCGGCCGCGGACCGCGCTCACCTGATCGAGCGCGGCCTCGGCCTGACCAACATCGTGCCCCGTGCGACCGCCCGCGCCGACGAGCTCAGCAAGGACGAGCTGCGGGCCGGTGGCGAGGCGCTGCAGGCGCGGGTCCGCGAGCTCCGGCCCCAGGTGGTCGCGATCGCCGGGATCACCGCCTACCGTGCCGCCTTCGCGCTGCCCAAGGCCACGATGGGCGAGCAGCCCGCCGACCTCACCGGAGCCTGGGGCGACACCATCGTCTGGGTCGTCCCCAATCCGAGCGGCCTCAACGCCCACGAGACCGTCGCCAGCCTCGCCGAGCATTACGCCGCCGCGGCCCGCGCCGCCGGCATCGACCTCATCGAGTGAGTGTCTCGTGACCCCCACGGAGCGCGAGCGGCACTCACTCGACGATCAGGCAGCCAGCGGGACGCCGAGCCGGCGCAGGTCCCGCGCGACTTTCGTCTGCTCGTCACGCACCTCGCGTGAAGTGCAGCGCACGATGATCGTGTCGGGCCCGGTCAGCGATCGCTGACGTGCGATGTCGTCCTCCCAGTGCTCGACCTCCATGTGGAAGAGCCCGTCGATCTCCAGCACCAGCACTCGGCCGTCAGGCAGGTCCCACTCGGCGTCGGTGTAGCGGAGGCGCCCCTGAGCATCGCGTCGCTTCACCTGCCGCTTCGGCAGCGCGAGCCCGGCAGCACGGCACAGGCGAGCGAGGTCGAGCTCAGCGACCGACTGCACCCCGCCCGCGATCTCGCCAAGCATCGCGCGCATCGTGACCTTCCACCGGATGCGGCCCAGCGACGCGAGTGTCGACTGCAGATCCTCGACGGTCACCACTCGCTGCTGCACCGCTGCAGCGAGGATCCCGTCACGTACCCGCTGGTTGCGCTCCCGTGCCGCGAAGTTCAGCACCGCCACCGCCGGCCTCGTGCACGGAATCGCTACCGCGGAGGACCGCAACGGTCCGATGTCGCGACGCATCCGGATGTAGTGATACCCCTCGAGCTCCGGGGTCATCCGCGCGAGGAAGGGCAGGGCGATGAGGATCGTGTCCCGCTGCCAGTTCTTCAGGCCGTGCAGTGCTGCTGCGTGCACCCCGGTGAGCAGGGCGCCGGGTCCACCGTGCAGCACACCGAGCCAGAGTCGCGCCTCGTCGGTCAGAGCCCCTGTCGTCGTACCGATGACGGTGTTGGTGAGGTTCTGCCACCGTTCGCCTCTGATCCGTCGGGCGACCTGCTGCGGCCGGACCCCGGCCTTGTTGAGTTGGTCGCGGGTGATCAGACCCGCCTGCTCGCCTGCGATCCGGCGCCACTCGTCCATGGAGCCCACCCTGCGACGATCAAGGGATCAGCCTCGGCGCTCATCCACAACCCTCGGTCGAGTGAGTGTCTGGTGACCTCTTCTCAGCGTGACCGGCGCTCACTCGACGGGAAGGTCGGCTTCTCCTTGGCGAGGAACGCGCGCACCCCTTCGGTGAAGTCGGGGCCGGAGTAGATCTCCCGGAGCCGCGCCTCCTCGCCCTCGTAGCCCACCTCGAGCTCGTCGACGAGATGGTCGAACTGCCGCTTGGTGTGCCCGATCGTCACCTGGCTCATCACCTCGACGGACGCGACGATGGAGGCCAGCTCCGCCTCCACCTCGTCACTCTCGCCGACGAACGCGACAGCACCGACCGCATACGCGCGGTCGGCCGAGATCAGCCGAGCGGTCAGCAGCATCTCGCGGGTCAGCGACTCCCCGAAGATCGAGGCGCAGCGGTACACGACCCCCGACGACAGCGCGTTCCCGAGCGTCTTGCCGATCGGGTAGCCGAACCGCGACCCGGGCGTCGCCAGCCGCACGTCGCAGTGCGTGGCGACCGCGAGCCCACCGCCGACACAGACCCCGTCGATCACGGCGACGGAGACCTGCGGCAACCGCTGGATCTTCACGAACAGCTGCTGGAGCCACTCCTCATAGTCCACCGCGTCACGCGACAGGAAGTCGGAGATCTGGTTCCCGGCCGCGAACGCGCGCCCGCCGGAACCGCGCAGCACCAGCACCTTGGCCGATGCATCGACGGCCAGCTCGTCGCACAGGTCGTGCAGCCCCTGGTACATCTCGAAGCTGAACGCATTCATCCGCGCCGGCGCATTGAACGTCACGGTCACGACGGTTCCGTCACGCGAGATCAGCAGTTCATCGGTGCCCACGTCCGTGGACCCTACCGACCCCATTAGGCTCAGCGACCGTGACCATCGAGAACGTGTCCCTGGAGACCACCGCCAACGTCTACTTCGACGGCAAGTGCATCTCGCACACCTTCTTCCTCGCCGACGGCACGAAGAAGTCCGCGGGCGTCATCTTCCCCGGCAGCTACACCTTCACCACCGGCGCGCCGGAGGTCATGGAGATCCAGGCCGGTTCCTGCACGGTCGACGGGACGACGTACGCCGCGGGCAGCTCGTTCTCCGTCGCGGGAGACTCCAGCTTCGACATCGAGGTCACCGAGCTCCTCGACTACGTCTGCCACTACGGCTGAGTGAACCTCCGCGGCTGAGCTCAGCCGTCGGCCGAGAGACTGCTGACCGCGTCGAGAACCGACCGCACCAGGGGGATCTCGTGGGTCCGGTAGACGCCGGTGCCACCCAGGTGCGCCATCACGGCGAAGAACCCTTCGCCACTGCGGAACTGGTCGCCGAACAGGTCGAAGGCGTGCGGCAGCGCATGGCACACCGGCACCTCGAGCCGGCGTAGCCGGAACGACTGCAGCAGCGCGGACATCTGGTACTGCGCCCGCGCTCGGGGGTTGTCGAGCCGGAACCCGAAGCCCAGGCCGGGGTCGATCGCGATGTCCGTCACTCCGTGCCGGCGGGCGTTCTCGATCCGCGTCTCGAAGGACCGCAGCATCCCGGGCACGGGATCGGGGTCGACGTCGGACCCGTCCAGGGCCCGCGCGTGCGGGCCGAGGACGTGGCACAGCACGACGGTCGCCTGGTGCTCGGCGGCGAGGGCGAACATCGCATCGTCGTCCTGGGAGCCGGTCAGGTTGAGCACGCGGGCCCCGGCGGCCAGGCCAGCCTTCACGACAGCCGGTGAGTAGCTCTCGAGGGAGACCGTGATCCCCTCGGCCGCCAACGGCTCGATCACCGGCAGCAGCGCCCGCAGCTGGGCGTCGTCGTCGACGGTCGCGGCGGTGGCCCGGCTCGACTCGGCACCGAGGTCGATCACGGCGGCACCCTGGGCGGTCTGCACGCGCGCCATCCGCAGCGCCGACTCGGTGTCGACCGCGATCGACTCGCGGTAGTTGGAGTCGCGCGACAGGTTCACGACCCCCATCAGCACCGGTTCACGATCGGTGTCGAAGGTCCGGTCTCCCACCCGCAACGGGGCGACCGCGTGGTCGAGGTCGTCGGCGTGGGTCGCGGCGAGGCGGGCCAGGTCGCGCAGGGAGATCATGCGGGTCCTCTCAAGTAACGCATCATCAGGAAGTCGTCGTCCCCGCGCAGCACGTGCACGAGTCGTCGCCGCAGGGGATCCCCCAACGCGGGGGTTTCGGGCGAGTTGGCCGTGCCCGCGAACAGCGGCGCCACGGTGATGTCGGCTTCGTCGACGAGGTCGGCCGCCAGCAGCTCGTTGAGGAACCGCGGCCCGCCCTCGCAGACGATGCGCCGCAGACCGCGTTCGACCAGGACGGCGATGATCGCCGCAGGAGACGTGGCGGACAGCTGTACGACGTCCGCGTGCCGCTGCGCGTCGGCCAGCCGGTCCGCCGGCACATCGACCCGGGTGATCACGATCGGTCGATGGGTCGACTCGGCCCACAGCGGGAGGTGCCACGGCAGTTCGAGCGAACCGCTGACCACCACGAGCACCGGGTTGGCCTTCAGCGGGGTGTACTCCTCCGCGCGGAGCGTCTGGGCGCCGATGAGGACCGCATCCGCGTACCGACGGGTGGCCGCGAAGACCCGGCCGTCGGAGGGCGAGGTGACGGAGCGGCTGACCCCGTCGGGGCCGGCGACGGCCCCATCCAGAGTGGTGAGCATCATTGCGCGGACCCAGGTCCCTTCGGCGGGCCACGGATAGGCCTCAGCGAGCGCGTCGTCCGAGAGTTCGGAGACCGCGCGCATTTCCGAGACGGAAGGTTCGCTCACCGTGTGATCGTAGCGAGTGAATGGTCCTGAAATGGCAGCAGGCCCACCCCGTGATGGGGTGGGCCTGCGCAAATATTGTCCGGCGGTGTCCTACTCTCCCACAACCTCGCGGTTGCAGTACCATCGGCGCTGAAAGGCTTAACTTCCGGGTTCGGGATGGGACCGGGTGTTTCCCTTTCGCTATGACCGCCGTAACTCTTGCCCCAACATCGTCGATATCGACGTGTCGGGAAGTCACAGTTGTTTAGCTGTTGAGTGGACGCGGGCAACTACGCAATTTCAACTCCCTTGTGTGGGGGTCTTTGGCGTTTGTTGGTTTTGTTGAGTGCTTGTGTGACAAGCCCTCGGCCTATTAGTACCGGTCGGCTGGGCATTACTGCTGTACACCTCCGGCCTATCAACCCCATGGTCTGTGGGGGGCCTTAACCCATAACGGGTGGGAAACCTCATCTTGAGACGTGCTTCCCGCTTAGATGCGTTCAGCGGTTATCACTTCCGAACGTAGCCAACCAGCCATGCACCTGGCGGTACAACTGGCACACCAGAGGTTCGTCCATCCCGGTCCTCTCGTACTAGGGACAGCCTCTCTCAAGTTTCCTACGCGCGCGGCGGATAGGGACCGAACTGTCTCACGACGTTCTAAACCCAGCTCGCGTGCCGCTTTAATGGGCGAACAGCCCAACCCTTGGGACCTACTCCAGCCCCAGGATGCGACGAGCCGACATCGAGGTGCCAAACCATCCCGTCGATATGGACTCTTGGGGAAGATCAGCCTGTTATCCCCGGGGTACCTTTTATCCGTTGAGCGACGTCGCTTCCACTTGCCGACGCCGGATCACTAGTTCCGACTTTCGTCCCTGCTCGACATGTCTGTCTCACAGTCAAGCTCCCTTGTGCACTTACACTCAACACCTGATTGCCAACCAGGCTGAGGGAACCTTTGAGCGCCTCCGTTACATTTTAGGAGGCAACCGCCCCAGTTAAACTACCCATCAGGCACTGTCCCTGAACCGGATCACGGTCCGAGGTTAGATATCTAATTCGATCAGAGTGGTATTTCAACGTTGACTCCACACATGCTGGCGCATGCACTTCACAGTCTCCCACCTATCCTACACAAACCGAACCAAACACCAATACCAAACTATAGTAAAGGTCCCGGGGTCTTTCCGTCCTGCCGCGCGTAACGAGCATCTTTACTCGTAGTGCAATTTCGCCGAGTCCACGGTTGAGACAGCGCCCAAGTCGTTACTCCATTCGTGCAGGTCGGAACTTACCCGACAAGGAATTTCGCTACCTTAGGATGGTTATAGTTACCACCGCCGTTTACTGGGGCTTAAATTCTGAGCTTCGATATTGCTATCTAACCCGTCCTCTTAACCTTCCAGCACCGGGCAGGAGTCAGTCCGTATACATCGTCTTACGACTTAGCACGGACCTGTGTTTTTAGTAAACAGTCGCTTGGGCCTGGTCTCTGCGGCCCTTCACGCTTCCCCAGCAAGTGGGTTCACGATCCGGGCCCCCCTTCTCCCGAAGTTACGGGGGCATTTTGCCGAGTTCCTTAACCATGGTTCACTCGATCGCCTCGGTATTCTCTACCTGATCACCTGAGTCGGTTTGGGGTACGGGCGGCGCATAGCTCGCTAGAGGTTTTTCTCGACAGCATAGGATCATCGACTTCCCCATACGGGTCCCCATCAGATCTCAAGCTCGTGATCAAACACAGTGTTGCGGATTTGCCTACAACACGCCCTACATCCTTAGCCACGGACTACCATCGCCGTGGATCGACTACCTTCCTGCGTCACCCCATCGCTTGCCTACTACCAGCTCGGGTCATGCGCTACGCACACACGCCGCTCCCGAAGGATTGGTCGCGGTGTTTCGGGCACTTAGCATCACTGGGGTCAGCATGGGCGCTATTTTGCCGGTACGGGAATATCAACCCGTTGTCCATCGACTACGCCTGTCGGCCTCGCCTTAGGTCCCGACTTACCCAGGGCAGATTAGCTTGACCCTGGAACCCTTGATCAATCGGCGGATATGTTTCTCACATATCATTCGCTACTCATGCCTGCATTCTCACTCGTGTGGCATCCACGGCTGGATCACTCCGCCGCTTCACTCGCCACACGACGCTCCCCTACCCATCCACACAACTGGACCAACCTTCCGGCGGCCTGTCTTATGTGAATGCCATAGCTTCGGTGGATAACTTGAGCCCCGCTACATTGTCGGCGCGGAATCACTTGACCAGTGAGCTATTACGCACTCTTTCAAGGGTGGCTGCTTCCAAGCCAACCTCCTGGTTGTCACTGCGACTCCACATCCTTTTCCACTTAGTTATCGCTTAGGGACCTTAGCTGATGATCTGGGCTGTTTCCCTCTCGACAATGGAGCTTATCCCCCACTGTCTCACTGCTGCGCTCTCACTTACCGGCATTCGGAGTTTGGCTAACGTCAGTAACCTGGTAGGGCCCATCGGCTATCCAGTGCTCTACCTCCGGCAAGAAACACGCAACGCTGCACCTAAATGCATTTCGGGGAGAACCAGCTATCACGGAGTTTGATTGGCCTTTCACCCCTATCCACAGGTCATCCCCTCCATTTTCAACTGAAGTGGGTTCGGTCCTCCACGACGTCTTACCGTCGCTTCAACCTGCCCATGGATAGATCACTCCGCTTCGGGTCTAGAGCGTGCGACTAAAACACCCTATTCGGATTCGCTTTCGCTACGGCTACCCCACACGGGTTAACCTCGCCACACACCGCTAACTCGCAGGCTCATTCTTCAAAAGGCACGCTATCACCCAACCAAACGGCAGGCTCTAACGGATTGTAGGCACACGGTTTCAGGTACTATTTCACTCCCCGCCAGGGGTACTTTTCACCTTTCCCTCACGGTACTGGTCCGCTATCGGTCATCAAGGAGTATTTAGGCTTAACAGGTGGTCCTGCCAGATTCACACGCCATTCCAGGAGTAGCGTGTTACTTGGGAACACTCTCAACAGACTCGAACTTACGACTACGGGACTATCACCCACTACGGTGCAGCTTTCCAACTGCCTCGCCCTCGATCGAGTTTTCTTACTGTTTCGCAGACCGGCAGATCTACACGAAAGGTCCCACGACCCCGTACACGCAACCCCTGCCGGGTATCACACGTATACGGTTTAGCCTCATCCGATTTCGCTCGCCACTACTCTCGGAATCACTCTTGTTTTCTCTTCCTGTGGGTACTGAGATGTTTCACTTCCCCACGTTCCCTCCACACGCCCTATATATTCAGGCGCGGGTACCACGACATGACTCGTGGTGGGTTCCCCCATTCGGACACCCCCGGATCAACGCTTCGTTGCCAACTCCCCAGGGCTTATCGCAGGCTCGTACGTCCTTCATCGGCTCTTGATGCCAAGGCATCCACCATGTGCCCTTCATAGCTTGTCGCACAAACACTCAACAAAAACAACAACCACCACCCACACTGTGAGCAGCAACCCGTGCCTCGTTGAATGCTGATTAGATCAACAAAACTCAACTACAAAAGACCAGACAAGACACTTAACTGTGATCTCATCTATAAAAATTGCTTACAAGATGCTCGCGTCCACTATCCAACAACCAAACAACACACCCACACCAACCATCAACCAGCACTACCGGCATCCGCGTCGATCGGGCAGCTGAGTCACACGCTTGCGGCGTGATTCCTCAGAACCCCAACAGTGTGCTTGGAAAACACGCGACCCCATACCCATGAACTCTTTCCACTCCAGCAAGCTGGCTGTACTAAAGACAAGAGATACGGCCGCGGCCGTTCGTCGACGATTCCACTAGTGAACACCACGATTCCACCCGAACATTCGCCGGGTGCGAGTGTGTGTGCTCCTTAGAAAGGAGGTGATCCAGCCGCACCTTCCGGTACGGCTACCTTGTTACGACTTCGTCCCAATCGCCAACCCCACCTTCGACGGCTCCCTCCCACAAGGGGTTAGGCCACCGGCTTCGGGTGTTGCCGACTTTCGTGACGTGACGGGCGGTGTGTACAAGGCCCGGGAACGTATTCACCGCAGCGTTGCTGATCTGCGATTACTAGCGACTCCGACTTCATGGGGTCGAGTTGCAGACCCCAATCCGAACTGAGACCGGCTTTTTCCGATTCGCTCCCCCTCACGGGATCGCAACGGTTTGTACCGGCCATTGTAGCATGCGTGAAGCCCTGGACATAAGGGGCATGATGACTTGACGTCATCCCCACCTTCCTCCGAGTTGACCCCGGCAGTCTCCCATGAGTCCCCGGCATTATCCGCTGGCAACATAGGACGAGGGTTGCGCTCGTTGCGGGACTTAACCCAACATCTCACGACACGAGCTGACGACAGCCATGCACCACCTGTATACGAGTATCAAAGAGACCCACATCTCTGCAGGCTTCCCGTATATGTCAAACCCAGGTAAGGTTCTTCGCGTTGCATCGAATTAATCCGCATGCTCCGCCGCTTGTGCGGGCCCCCGTCAATTCCTTTGAGTTTTAGCCTTGCGGCCGTACTCCCCAGGCGGGGCGCTTAATGCGTTAGCTGCGGCACGGAACACGTGGAATGTGTCCCACACCTAGCGCCCAACGTTTACGGTGTGGACTACCAGGGTATCTAATCCTGTTCGCTCCCCACACTTTCGCTCCTCAGCGTCAGGTAATTCCCAGAGAACCGCCTTCGCCACCGGTGTTCCTCCTGATATCTGCGCATTTCACCGCTACACCAGGAATTCCGTTCTCCCCTGAATACCTCAAGTCTGCCCGTATCGAAAGCAAGCCCAGAGTTAAGCCCTGGGTTTTCACTCCCGACGCAACAAACCGCCTACGAGCCCTTTACGCCCAATAATTCCGGACAACGCTCGGACCCTACGTATTACCGCGGCTGCTGGCACGTAGTTGGCCGGTCCTTCTTCTGTGCATACCGTCACTTGCGCTTCGTCTGCACTGAAAGAGGTTTACAACCCGAAGGCCGTCATCCCTCACGCGGCGTTGCTGGATCAGGCTTCCGCCCATTGTCCAATATTCCCCACTGCTGCCTCCCGTAGGAGTCTGGGCCGTGTCTCAGTCCCAGTGTGGCCGGTCACCCTCTCAGGCCGGCTACCCGTCGAAGCCTTGGTGAGCCATTACCTCACCAACAAGCTGATAGGCCGCGAGCACATCCTGTACCGAAAAAACTTTCCAAACCCAACCATGCGATCAGATTTCATATCCGGTATTAATCTCAGTTTCCCAAGGCTATCCCAGAGTACAGGGCAGATTACTCACGTGTTACTCACCCGTTCGCCGCTCGAGTACCCCCGAAAGGGCCTTTCCGCTCGACTTGCATGTGTTAAGCACGCCGCCAGCGTTCGTCCTGAGCCAGGATCAAACTCTCCGTAGAAAACTACAAAAAATTATCTTCCCGACAGGAGATCACTGACTAACACCACCACCAAAGTAGCGGCGCCAATTGTCAGAATCATTGTCAAAGAAATCCATCAACCAACACCAGCCAAAAGCTGACATCAGTCGACGGGTTACAAACTAATTCGTCGACTATCCAAACACACTGTTGAGTTCTCAAGAATCACACACACACTGCGGCTCAGAGCTTCTCGCTCTTCCCCTTCAG
Organism: Nocardioides sp. JCM 18999; assembly: GCF_055391175.1. Lineage (NCBI taxonomy): Bacteria > Bacillati > Actinomycetota > Actinomycetes > Propionibacteriales > Nocardioidaceae > Nocardioides > Nocardioides sp. JCM 18999. The sequence goes on along the minus strand of NZ_AP043887.1, from coordinate 235,977 downwards.
GGCTTGTCGTAAAACTTAGCGGGCTTTCCGTTTCCGACCTAATCGGCAACTTTCCACCCACACCCACCGACACTTCACCTAAGCGAAGGTTGGTTGGTGGCCGATCCCGGGGCCGGAAGCCCTACCCTCTCGGGTCTTGCTCCCCGCCGCTCCGTTCGCGACGTCGAGAACATTAGGGATGCCGCGGCACGAACACAAATCGACGGCGCACCCCGCCTGCCCGACCCCCGATCCACGCCTGATTCACGCTCAGCGCGCCCCTCCTCATCACCACATTCGGTGATCTCGGCGCTCCCGCTCTCGACCCCCTGAGGCTCCTTCGTAGCGTCCGATTCGTGCGATGGCGCCCTTCCCTCTCAGCGTGGATCAGCACTCGACGACGCCCCGCCCCAGCGCAGCCGGACGCGGAGTTCCTCGAGGGTCCGACCTTGAACGAGCTCGCGGAGCTCGTTCGACTGCACCTGTCCCCCCAATGTCTTCACTCCACACCGATGCTCTCCTCCGCTCCTGTGCGGCTGGCTCTGGCGACCGGATCGTTCCTCGCCCCGGAGTCCCCGGAGTTCCTCCCGTTCAGCCGACAGGTGGTGCCCGGACGGTGGCGGGTCGACTGGTTCCCCAGGCATGAGCGTCTGGCTCTGCACTTCATCGGCGAGGACGACCGGTTGTTCGCGGAGATCTTCAGCGAGGACATCGCGGCGGTGAACAGCTCCGTCCGCGGTCCCGACCTCACGACCGAGGTGATCACCACGGACGGGGACTACTTCGTCTTCTCGGGGCGACGCCACGGGATGAACAGCATCCTCAGAGAGCTCGGACTGTCGGCTTAGCCGCACCCCGTATCGTCCTCCCCCATGACGTGGTTGGTGACGGGCGGCGCTGGATACATCGGTTCACACGTGGTGAAGGCCCTGCAGGCCGCCAGCGAGCAGGACCCGAGCCTGGCTCCCGTGGTGCTCGACGACTTGAGCTCCGGCCACGCCGCCTTCGTCCCGGCGGGCGTCCCGTTCGTCCAGGGCACGATCCTCGATCAGGCCCTCCTGGAGGAGACGTTCAAGGAGCACGCCGTCACCGGCGTCATCCACCTCGCCGGGTTCAAGTACGCCGGCGTCAGCGTCGATCGGCCCCTCCACACCTATGCGCAGAACGTCCAGGGCACCGCGGTCCTGCTCGAGGCGATGCTCGCGACCGACGTGAAGCAGATCGTCTTCTCCTCCAGTGCCGCCACCTTCGGCACCCCCGACGTTCCTCTCGTCACCGAGGAGACCCCGACCCTGCCCGAGAGCCCGTACGGCGAGTCGAAGCTGATCGGTGAGTGGCTGATCCGCGACGTCGCCCGGGCGCACGGCGTCACCCACACCAGCCTGCGCTACTTCAACGTGGTCGGCTCCGGCAGCCCGGAGCTGTTCGACTCCAGCCCGCACAACCTCTTCCCGCTCGTCTTCAAGGCGTTGGCCGAGGGCCGCACCCCGCGGATCAACGGCGAGGACTACAACACCGAGGACGGGACTTGCGTGCGCGACTACGTCCACGTCGCCGATCTCGCCCACAGTCACGTCGTCGCGGCGCGCAAGCTCGCGGCCGGCGAGGTGCTCAACCCGGTCTACAACCTCGGCAGCGGCGACGGCGTGAGCGTTCAACAGATCATGGACGCCGTCCGCGAGGTCACCGGCATCGACTTCACGCCCGAGGTCGGCCCCCGCCGACCGGGCGACCCGGATCGGATCGTCGCGACCGGCGAAGCGGCCCGTCGGGACCTCGAGTGGGAAATGCGCCACACGCTGGCCGACATGGTTCAATCCGCTTGGTCATCAGCGCCCAAGGGATGAGCAGAACGGCCCGGGACTAACTACCCGCGCTAGTCCACGTGAGTCAGTGCGTGACCCAGATCCGAGTGGGATCGTTGGGTAGGCAGTGAATCGATGAGGACCCCCGCAACGGGGCCCTGCTCTCCTCGGGGATTCGCAGCTGGGCTTCATCTCCTCCGGGAGTGACGTCTGCGGAGATGTGATTCCGGTCTCGTCAGATCCAGGATTTTCCTGGTTTTAACGTCCCAGGACAAAAGTCTCCGTAGCGTTGCGCACGGTCGGCGGTGTGGCGACCAGCTCATCCATCCGAGCACGTCCCAAGGGAGCACCGTGACCATCCTGTCCGAGCGTCGAGCGCGCCTCGCGGCAACCCCCGCCTCTCGCGTCCTCCGGGCTCTCCCGCTGGTCGCCTTCGTGGTGGACTTCGGTCTCATCCTCATCGCCACGCTGGTCGCAGTTGTGGGCCGCACGCACCTGTCCTGGTTCGAGGACCCGGCCGACGTCTCCGACGCCGCCTACAAGGTCGCTCCCTACGTGGTGTTCGGCTGGCTCGGGATGATCGCGCTCATGGGTGGCTACCGCGCCCCCGTCTTCGGCGAAGGGACGGCGGAGTACAAGCGCGTCCTCAACGCCTCCGGTTACACGGCCGCGCTCGTCGCCGGGTCCTGCTACCTCCTCAAGTTCGACCTCTCCCGCGGCTTCTTCATCCTGGTCTTCACCGTCGGCACCATCCTGCTGACTGCCGGCCGCTTCCTCCTGCGCCGCGCCCTGCACACCGCTCGCACCCGAGGCGCGCTGCTGCAACGGGTCGTGATCGCCGGCGGCGAGGCCCAGATCGACGAGATCGCTGCGGTCCTGCGCCGCGAGCGCTGGCTCGGCTACCGTCTGGTCGGAGCACTGACGCCCGACGGCATCGTCGGCAACGAGACCCGCTCGGGCATTCCGGTCCTCGGCGATGCGAACAGCCGACGCGACCTCACCACGCTCGACGGCGTCGACGTGCTCTTCTTCACCGGTGGCTCGCAGCGCTCGGCCAGCGACCTGCGCAAGGTCGTGTGGGACCTCGAGCGCCACGACATCCAGCTGGTGATGGCCCCGGCGATGACCGACTTCTCCGCAGAGCGGGTCCACACCCGCCCCGTCGGCGGCCTGCCGATGATCCACATGGAGTCGCCCCGGCACGAGTTCGCCGGCCGCTGGGCCAAGCGCACGTTCGACCTGGTCGGCACCTCGCTGCTGATCCTGATCTGCTCGCCGATCCTGATCTACGCCGCGCTCCGGGTGAAGCTCTTCGACCGCGGCCCCGTCTTCTTCCGCCAGACCCGGGTGGGCAAGGACGGCCTCGAGTTCGGCTGCTTCAAGTTCCGCACCATGGTCATCGACGCCGAAGCCCGCCTGGCCGCCCTCCGTGACGAGATCGGCTTCAGCGACGGACTGTTCAAGATGAAGGACGACCCCCGCATCACCAAGCCGGGCAAGTGGCTGCGTCGCTTCTCGATCGACGAGCTTCCCCAGCTCTTCAACGTCTTCATCGGCGACATGAGCCTGGTCGGGCCCCGTCCGCCGCTGCCCTCCGAGGTGGCCACGTATGACACCGACACCGCCCGCCGCCTCCACGTCCGCCCGGGCATGACCGGCCTGTGGCAGGTCTCCGGTCGATCGGACCTCTCCTGGGAGGAAGCCGTCCGGCTCGATCTCTACTACGTCGACAACTGGTCGATGTCGCAGGACCTGTCGATCCTGGCGCGCACCTTCGGCGCCGTCGTCGGCTCCAAGGGCGCTTACTGATCCATCAACGTAAGAACGGCTTCCCCGCGATCGGGGAAGCCGTTCTTACGTTTCTGAGTTGCGTCAGCCGAGGTAGCCCCGCAGTGCGTCGAGCTGGTCGACGGGCTCGAAGCCGGTGGCCTGGATCTTGTCCAGACCCATCACCGAGTTGAGCGGCCGCGGGCTGATCGGCTTCCCGGCCGCGATCGCCCCGGCGAAGTACTCCTCCGTCGAGGTTCCGCTGACGTCGCTGCGCTCGCGACCCGAGAGGGCGAAGACCTCGGCGGCGATCGCCTGCCAGGAGAGCGGCTCACCGGTGTTGGTCACGTTGTACGTGCCGTACGGCGCCTCCATGGCGACCAGGTGCGCGATCGCGTCGGCGAGCGTCGTGGTGAAGGTGAGCCGCCCGATCTGGTCAGAGACGACCGACGGTGACACCCCCTTCTCCGCGAGCGAGGCCATCGTGCGGACGAAGTTGTTGCCTTCGCCGATCACCCAGGAGGTGCGCACGACGTAGTGCTTCGGCGTGGTCGCGACGGCGATGTCGCCGGCCGCCTTGGACTGGCCGTAGACGCCGAGCGGGGAGTAGGGCTCGTCCTCGGTGTGCACGTCGGCGACGCCGTCGAAGACGTAGTCCGAGGAGACGTGCACCAGCGTCAGCCGGTGCTCGGTCGCCGCCGTGGCCAGGAGGGCCGGGGCGACCGCGTTGGCCGCCCAGGAGACGGCGCGCCCCTCGGCCGTCTCGGCGAGGTCGACCGCGGTGTAGGCGGCGGCGTTGAGCACGACGGCGTAGTCGCGCCACGGCCAGGCGGCGACCGCCTCGGCCGAGGTGATGTCGAGCTCGTCGAGGTCGACCTGGTCCGCGTCGGGGAAGACGGTGGCCAGAGCACGACCGAGCTGGCCCTTCGCGCCGACGATGAGGGTCTTCTTGGGCTGCATCGGGGTGACATCACCCAGACGCGGGTTGCCCAGGTCCTTGGCCGAGATCTCGACCTCAGCGGAGTCCAGCGGCAGCGGCCACGGGATCCCAGCGGTCTCGTCGGCCAGGTTGAGTGCCGGGTAGGTCACGCCGGCGACGTAGTGGTCGTTGACCAGGTAGGAGTAGACGGTGCCCTCCTCCAGCGCCTGGTACGAGTTGCCGACGCCTCGCGGCACGAAGACCGCGGTCTCCGGGCCGATCTCGATCCAGAACTTCTTCCCGAAGCTCTCACCGGCGCGCATGTCGACCCAGGCGGCGAAGACCTTGCCGGTGGCGACGGAGACGAACTTGTCCCACGGCTCGGTGTGGATGCCTCGGGTGGCGCCGCGGGCGGCGTTGAAGGACATGTTGTTCTGCACCGGCCCGAAGTCGGGCAGGCCGAGCGCTGTCATCTTCTCCCGCTGCCAGTTCTCCTTGAACCAGCCGCGGGCGTCGCCGTGCACGGGCAGGGTGACGACCAGCAGCCCGGGGATCGCCGTGGTCGTGACGGTCAGGTCAGCCACGGATCAGTGCCCCTTCTGCGCGTACTTGGCTTCGGTCTCGTGCTTGAGCGGACCCCACCAAGCCTCGTTCGCCTTGTACCACTCGATGGTCTCGAGGATGCCCTTGTCGAAGTCCTGGTAGGCCGGGGTCCAGCCGAGCTCGGTGCGCAGCTTGCCCGACTCGATCGCGTAGCGCCGGTCGTGGCCCGCGCGGTCGGTGACCCACTCGATGTCGTCCTCGTCGCGACCGAAGGCGCGCAGGATGGCCCGCACGACGTCGACGTTGGACTTCTCGCCGTCGGCACCGATCAGGTAGGTCTCGCCGATCTGGCCCTTCTCCAGGATCGTCATCACGGCGGAGGAGTGGTCCTCGGTGTGGATCCAGTCGCGGACGTTGAGGCCGTCGCCGTAGACGCGCGGCTTGCGGCCCTCGATCACCTCGGTGATCTGGCGCGGGATGAACTTCTCCACGTGCTGCCAGGGACCGTAGTTGTTGGAGCAGTTCGAGATCGTCGCCCGCACACCGAAGCTGCGCACCCAGGCGCGGACCAGGTGGTCGGAGCCGGCCTTGGACGCGGAGTACGGCGAGGACGGCTGGTACGGGGTGTCCTCGGTGAAGCGCTTCGGGTCGTCGAGCTCCAGGTCGCCGTAGACCTCGTCGGTGGACACGTGGTGGAAGCGGACGTCATGGGCACGGACCGCTTCCAGCAGCACGAACGTGCCGATGATGTTGGTCTGAATGAAGGGCGCCGGGTCGGAGAGCGAGTTGTCGTTGTGCGACTCGGCGGCGTAGTGCACCACGGCGTCGTCCGGGCCGGTCAGCTCGGCGACGAGGGAGTTCACCAGGGTCGCGTCGGCGATGTCGCCCACGACCAGGGTCACCCGGTCGGCGGGCAGGCCGGCGAGGGAGGCCTCGCTGCTCGCGTAGGTGAGCTTGTCGAGCACCGTGACATGTGCGTCGGTCGTGCGCACGAGGTGGTGGACGAAGTTGGAGCCGATGAAGCCGGCGCCGCCGGTGACCAGGATCTTTCTCACGGTCGGCAATCCTACGGGCGGAGGGCCCTGCACCTAGGATCATGGCCTGTGAAGGGAATCATACTTGCCGGTGGCACCGGCTCACGTCTGCACCCGATCACCCTCGCGGTGAGCAAGCAGCTGATGCCGGTCTACGACAAGCCGATGATCTACTACCCGCTCTCGACGCTGATGCTGGCCGGGATCCGGGACATCCTGATCATCACGACGCCGCACGACGCCGAGCCGTTCCGCCGCCTCCTCGGGGACGGGTCCCAGCTCGGCGTGAACATCACCTACGCCCAGCAGCCCTCCCCCGACGGGCTGGCGCAGGCCTTCACCATCGGCGCCGACCACATCGGCGACGACCGGGTCGGCCTGGTGCTCGGCGACAACATCTTCTACGGCTCCGGGCTCGGTGCTCGACTGAGCCGGTTCGAGGAGCTCGACGGCGCCGCGGTCTTCGGCTACCGCGTGTCGAACCCGCGCTCCTACGGCGTGGTCGAGTTCGACGACGACTTCCGTGCCGTCTCCCTGGAGGAGAAGCCGGAGAACCCGAAGTCCAACTACGCCGTCCCGGGCCTGTACTTCTACGACAACTCGGTCGTCGAGCACGCCCGCGACCTCCAGCCGAGCGCCCGCGGCGAGCTGGAGATCACCGACCTCAACCGGATCTACCTCGAAGCCGGCACGCTGTCGGTCGAGGTGCTCCCCCGCGGTTCAGCCTGGCTCGACACCGGCACCGTGGAGGACCTCAACGAGGCCGCCAACTACATCCGCGCCATCGAGCACCGACAGGGCACCAAGGTCGGTGCTCCCGAGGAGATCGCCTGGCGGATGGGCTGGCTGAGCGACGAGGACCTCGAGCGCCTCGCACAGCCGCTGGTCAAGAGCGGCTACGGCGCCTATCTCCTCGACCTGCTCAACGACTGAGGTGAGCAGCCGCGCGCTGGCCGCGATCGTCGTGATCGCGGCGAGCGTGATGGCGATCTACGGGCTGGCGGGAGCCTCGCGGCTCTCCGGTCCCGTGATCCTCGAGTTCAACGACGCTCACGGCATCCACCGCGACGATGTCCTGATCGCCGCGAGTTGGCTCGCCTGCGCTTGGGTCGCGGCTGCACTCTGGAGAAAATAGTCGGCACACAAGGCCGCCAGCCTTCCGGTCTCCGGAGCTACAGGCAACGCTCCTCGTCGTACTTCGCCCCACCAGCACACATTGGCTCGGGCAACCGACGGAGGCGTGCAAACCATTCGGTGACCGGACCAGCCACTCGGGCGCCGCACATAGCGCATGCGGTGCAGCCGGCCGGAGCGTCCCTGTCCCTTGTATCGAATGGCGAGATCACCCTCGTAGCCTCGACTCGGTGACGTCGAGAGAGATTGTTCGTTGCCGAAATACCTAGGGTTGGGGAGGACCTCTTCCTAGCCGACCCGCCCGAAGTCGTCTTCGAGCCGGCAGATGTCGTCCTCGCCGACGTAGGAACCCCGCATCACCTCGATGATGACCAGTTCTTCGTCATGGGCGTTCCCGATCCGGTGCGGGACGCCGATCGGGACGTCAATACAGCCGCCGATCCCGGCGACCACGGTGCCGCCCCCGATCGTGCAGGTCGCGGTCCCGGCAGCGATGACCCAGTGCTCACCCCGATGCTCGTGGGTCTGGTACGAAAGTCGCGAATGCGGGTTCACCCGGATCCGTTTGACCTTATAGCCATCTCCGACCGCGAGCACTTCCCACGTTCCCCACGGCCGCTCGCCGACGTCGCCAATGACATCTCCCAACACGCTTCGGACCTTATCCCCTAGCGACGGCGCAGGGAGGCCATTGCGGGCCGCACATCAGCCAGATAGACGAAGGCGGCGATCGTGAGCGCCAGGTTGATGATCCCGCCGCCGGGCCAGATCACCTGGAGGAAGGCGGCCACCCCCAGGAGGATCACCCAGCCCTGCTTGGTCCACTTGTCGGCCGCGCGGTAGTGCTCGGTGCTCCAGAGGAGTGAGTTGATGAACGCGTAAAGCTTCACCGCAAGCATCACGAAGTAGACGGCCGTCGCAACAACGTACGGGAGGCCCAGCAGATCCATACGTGGATCCTACTGAGCCTCCCGGACGAGACGTGCAGAGATCAGGCCTCGGCGGTGGTCCCGGTGAACAGGTCCTCGGCGGGGGCGGTCGGCTTGGCGGCCGGGGCCTTCTTCGCGGCGGCGGGCTTCTTGGCAGCAGCCTTCTTGGCGGGGGCCTTCTTCGCCGGAGCCTTCTTGGCAGCGGCGGGCTTCTTGGCGGCAGCCTTCTTGGCCGGGGCGGGAGCCGGAGTCGGAGCCGGGGCGGCCGCGGCCTCGGCCTTGTTGAAGGCGGGGATCTTCAGACCAGGCACCGTGACGGCGGGGATCTTGACGGCGGGCAGCTTGATCTCCGGGACCTTCACCGCCGGCACCTTGAGCTCCGGCACCTTCACGGCGGGAAGCTTGAACGTGGGCAACTTGATCTCCGGGACCTTGACCGCCGGCACCTTGAGGTCGGGGAGCTTGACGGCGGGGATCTTGAGGTCAGGCAGAGTCAGCTTCGGCATGGGTTTCTCCATTCACGGATGAGGGGGGCGCTTCATTGAGTGCGAGGAACGACGCATAGACATCGAGCAGCGACCGCTTCTGCCGCTCGGTGAGATGCGAGTCCTGGAGCACGGCCTTCTCGAACGAGGTGCCCGACTCCGGCAGGATGCCGGCCCGGACGTAGAGCGACTCAGCGGAGATCCGCAGTGCCTTGGCGATCTGTTGCAGCACCTCGGCGGACGGCTTGCGCAGTCCACGCTCGATCTGACTGAGGTAGGGGTTCGAGACCCCTGCCAGATCTGCCAGCTGACGCAGCGACAGCTCGGCCGCTACGCGCTGCTCTTTGAGGTGCTCTCCCAGCGCACGCGCCTTGGCTGCGCCGGGGATCGCCTTGCTCATGGCCATGCTTTCCATCGTGCTTGCAGGTTGCTAACTCTTGCAAGCATCCCGACGTGTGCCTCGCATCACACTCAGAACGCCGCGCGGATCTCACCCACCGGCACGCCACCGCCGGTCAGCACGTGGGTCCCGATGGCGTCGACCGCGTCGACGTGGACGCCGAGGCGCCGCAACAGCTCGGCCATCACGACCGGCCGGGCGCGATCGCCGCCGTCATCGATCTTGAGCGCGGCGACGCGACCGTCGGGAAGGGCGACGACGTACACGGCCTCGGCCCCGAACTTGCCGATCGCTCCCGGCAAGGCCGCCAACAGCCGCGCCTCGTCACGTCGGGTGCCCGACACCAAGGTGGGGTGCTGCCGGATCGCCTCGGCGACGCGCTTCTCCGGTCCGTCCTCGGCCAACGCCACCTGTTGGAAGGCGCGGGCCAGTCCGAGCAGCGACACCGAGAGCAGGGGCGCACCGCAGCCATCGACGGTGACGACTGCCGTCTCGCCGGTGATCGCTTCCACTCCCTGACGGATGCCGATCTGGAGCGGGTGGTCGTGCTCGAAGTAGCCGGAGAGCTGCCAGTCCCGGGTCACACAGGTGGCGATCATCGCGGCGTGCTTACCAGAGCAGTTCTGCGCGATCCGGCTCGGCTCACGCCCCTCCCGGACCCAGGTGTCGCGTTCGACCGGGTCGTAGGGCCAGTCGACGATGTTCCCCAGAGCCTGCTCGTGCAGTCCTGCGTCGCCGAGGATCTCGCGCACGGTCTCCAGGTGGACGGCCTCACCGGAGTGGGAGGCGCAGGCGAGCGCCAGGTGGCGTGAGGGCAGGTCGAGGCCGAGCTGGAGCATGGCGAGCGCCTGGAGCGGCTTGTTCGCCGACCGGGGCAGGAAGGGCGCCGACGGGTCACCGGCGCTGACCAGCACCCCGCCGTCGGCATCGATCGCCACCGCGCTGCCGTAGTGGTGGCCCTCGATGAATCCGGAACGAACGATCTCTGCGAGCACCTGAGTCACGCCTTCACCCTATGAGCTCCCCCTAAGATCTCCGCCGTGCAGCCCTTCCACCCGGATCAGACGACCATCGACGACCTCACCCTCGAGGCCGCCGGCCTGATCGAGGGGCCCGTCCTGACTGCCGACCAGGTCGAAGGCGTCGAATTGGTGGACGCCGAGGGAGCGCCTCTGGTCCTCGACCCGCTGCCTGCGGCTCCGGGTGCCGTCGCGCTCGTCGGTCACCTGCGCGACCGACGTGCCACGCTCGCAGGACTCGGAGAGGACGTCACGCCGCTGCCGATCCGCGCCGACGACGCCCGTCTCGCCGACGTGCTCGACCGGCTCGGCAACCCGCCTGTCGTTCCCGCCGAGCCGCAGCCCAGCGGCGGCACGGTCATCTTCTTCACCGGGCTCTCGGGCAGCGGCAAGTCGACCATCGCGCGTTCGCTGATGGAGGCGTACGACACCGATGGCCTGCTGTACACCTCCCTCGACGGCGACATCGTCCGTCGCAACCTCTCGGCCGGGCTGACCTTCAGCCGCGAGGACCGGGAGACCAACATTCGCCGGATCGGGTGGGTGGCCGCCGAGATCGCCCGCAACGGCGGGACCGCGATCTGCAGCCCGATCGCCCCGTTCGACGAGACCCGCCAGGACGTTCGCCGGATGGTGGAGGAGGCCGGCGGCCGCTTCCTCCTCATCCACGTCGCCACCCCGCTCGAGGAGTGCGAGCGCCGTGACCGCAAGGGGCTCTACGCCAAGGCTCGTGCCGGCGAGATCCCCGAGTTCACCGGCATCTCCTCGCCGTACGAAGTGCCCACGGACGCCGACCTGGTGATCAACACCGTCGACGTTCCCGTCGCGGATGCGGTGACCAAGGTTCGGAACCTGCTCGCTGGCACCGAGTCCAACGACTCCTTCAAGGTCCTCTTCGTCTGCACCGCCAACATCTGCCGCAGCCCGTACATGGAGCTCGCAGCCCGAGCCCTGGACATCCCCGGGATCGAGATCGACTCGGCCGGCACGAGGGGATTCGACACCAACGCGATGGACGGGGAGATGCTGGCCCAGCTTCCCGCTGGCCTCCGAGAGGCCGGGAGCGAGTTCCGGAGCAAGCCCGTCACCCGGGAGCTCCTCGAGTCCGCCGATCTTGTGCTCACGGCCGAGGCCTCCCACCGGCAGTGGATCCTCGACGACCACCCGGGGCTGTTCAAGAAGGTCCTCACCCTGGGCCAGGCCGCCGCCGCGTTGGAGTCAGCGCCGAGCGACATCGACCGCGCTGGGGTCCTGTCATACCTCGCGACGCACCGCGGCAGCGCCGGCGGAATCACGGACGTTGCCGACCCCTACCGCCGAGGCACCGAGGCAGCCCAGATCTGCGCGAAGCAGATCACCGCGCTGGTCGAGGCGGTCATCCCGCGGCTGGCCTGACCGAGTGCCGCTCGAGGTGGGGGCAGCGGTCGCCGTACTTCTTGCGGCAGTCCGCCTTGCGCCGCCACTTCCGGTACCAACTCATGCCGTGAAGTCTGGCGAGCGAAAGTAAAGGGAATGTGACCAGGCGGGTGTGACGTACGCCGCATTACCGATTTGTGTCCGACAGGACCCGGACACGAGCGCGCGGAACCCGCGGCCCGGTCTAGAACACCTGGGGTTCCAGGTCGGTCAGATGCGGGCGAACGTGCGCCCGACCACGGTCCCGACGCCGAGCGCGACGGCACACCATGCGGTCACCAGGCCCACTCCGAAGAACAGCATGTGGACCGAATCGGAGAACAGCCGCCCGACCTGAGATGTTTCTCCTCGTGGATTGGGTGTCGTTACTGGTCGTGGCCTTCGGTGTGGGCATCGTCGTCGGCCTCACCGGGATGGGTGGTGGCGCGCTGATGACGCCGGCACTCATCGCGCTCGGGGTCCCCCCGAGTGCGGCGGTGGCCAACGACCTGGTCGCCGCCGGGATCAACAAGTCCGTCGGCGCTGCGGTGCACTGGCGCCACGGCTCCCCCAACCTCAAGCTCGCCGGCTGGCTGATGGTCGGTTCGGTGCCGTTCGCCTTCGCCGGCGGGTTCATCGTCCACGACCTCGTGCCCGGCGACACCGAGGGATTCCTGAAGATCGCGATCGGGATCGCGCTCGTCTTCGCGGCCGCCTCCTACACGCTGCGGATCCTGGTGCAGCAACGCCGGCTCGCCCAGGGCAACGTCACGACGAGTGAGATCTCCGTTCGCCCGATCCCCACCCTGCTCGTGGGCGCGTTCGGTGGACTGCTGGTCGGGATCACGAGTGTCGGGTCAGGCTCGTTGATCATGGTGGCGCTGCTGATGCTCTATCCGATGCTGAGCGCGGTGAAGCTGGTCGGCACCGACCTCGTCCAAGCCGTTCCGCTCGTGATCGCCGCAGCGATCGGCCACGTCATCACGACCGGTGTGGACTGGAACGTGCTGATCCCGCTGATCCTCGGCGGCACGCCCGGCACCTACGTCGGCGCACGGCTGGCTGCCCACATCAACCAGAGCGTCATCCGCCGCGGCATCGTGATCGTGCTGACCCTGACCGGCCTGAAGATGCTGGACGTGCCGCCGACCTGGATCAGCCTGATCGGAGCTGGTCTGCTGCTGCTCGGGCCACTCGCCTGGGGCGGGATCCGCTACGCCGCCGGGCTCCCGGCCTTCGATGAGAACCGGTCAGCCTGGCGAACGTCGGCACCTAGCCGAGATCGAGTCCACTGAGGATCTCGAGCACCCGGTCGGCCAGCTCGGGGCGGCAGACCACCAGGTCGGGCAGGTAGGGCGACTCGCGGTTGTAGGCGAGCTCGGAGCCGTCGACCCGCGAGGTGAAGAGCCCCGCGGCACGAGCGACGGCGACCGGCGCCGCCGAGTCCCACTCGTACTGGCCACCGGCGTGGACGTAGATATCGGTGATGTCGCGCACCACCGAGAGCACCTTGACCCCGGCCGAGCCCATCGGCACCAGGTCCGCGTCCAGAGCCTCGACAAGCGCATTGGTGAACGCCGCCGGCCGCGACCGCGACACCGCGATGCGGAGCGCACCGTCGCCACGCTCCGGAAGCACCGGCGCGGTCGGCCCCGTGACGAAGACGTCACCGAGCGCCGGCTGCGCGACCGCGCCCACCGTCAGTCCCTGGCCTCGCTCCCACAGCGCCACGTGCACGGCCCAGTCGTCCCGCGGCGGCTCGGAGAACTCCCGCGTCCCGTCGAGCGGGTCGATGATCCAGACTCGGTCGGCGCTTAGCCGGGCGGCGGAGTCGGCGGCCTCCTCGGAGAGCACGGCATCGCCGGGAGCGAACGCGGCGAGCAGGTCCGCGAGGACCGCTTGGGCAGCCTGATCGCCCGCGTCCTTGAGTTCCTTGCCCTCAAGCCCGGAGGTGGCACGGACGTTGAGCAAGCGTTCTCCCGCCTGCGTGGCGAGCCAGGCGGCGAGGTCGTGGTCAGTGGCGAAGTCGGACACGAAGCGAACCCTAGCGATGTCCGCGCCCGTCATCTGCGCGATATCAATCTCCCGTAGGCTCGCGGGGTGAAGATCGCTATCGCCGGCACCGGCTACGTCGGCCTGAGCAACGCCGTCATCCTCGCCCAGCACCACGAGGTGTTCGCGCTGGACCTCGACGCCGACAAGGTCGCCAAGATCAATGCCGGAGTCAGCCCGATCGAGGATGCGGAGCTCGAGGACTACCTCGCGACTCGCGACCTGAATCTCACTGCCACCCTCGACAAGGGGGCCGCCTACGTCGGTGCCGACTTCGTCGTGATCGCCACCCCGACGGACTACGACACCAAGTCCAACTACTTCAACACCCGCAGCGTCGAGAGCGTGATCGCCGACGTCGTCGCGATCCAGCCGACAGCGGTGATGGTGATCAAGTCGACCATCCCGGTCGGCTTCACCCAGAGGATGCGGGAGGAGCACCCCGGCGCGCAGATCGTCTTCTCTCCCGAGTTCCTCCGCGAGGGACGTGCGCTCTACGACAACCTGCACCCCAGCCGGATCGTGGTCGGCTCGGCCCACTTGGACGAGGCGGGCCAGGCGGCAGGCAAGCAGTTCGCCGACCTGCTCCTCGAGGGTTCACTCGAGACCGACGTCCCCGTGCTCTTCACCGGCTCGACCGAGGCCGAGGCGATCAAGCTCTTCGCCAACACCTACCTCGCTCTCCGCGTGGCCTACTTCAACGAACTGGACACCTACGCCGCCCTGCACGGACTCAGCAGCGCCCAGATCATCGAGGGCGTGGGCCTCGATCCCCGGATCGGCGGCCACTACAACAACCCGAGCTTCGGCTACGGCGGCTACTGCCTGCCCAAGGACACCAAGCAGTTGCAGGCCAACTACGAGAAGGTGCCGCAAAACCTGATCAGCGCGATCGTCTCGGCCAACACGACGCGCAAGGACTTCATCGCTGACGACATCCTCCGCCGCAAGCCGCAGGTGGTCGGGGTGTACCGACTGATCATGAAGGCCGGCAGCGACAACTTCAGGATGTCGTCGATCCAAGGCGTGATGAAGCGGATCAAGGCCAAGGGCGTTGAGGTCGTCATCTACGAACCCGCCCTGGAGGACGACACCTTCTTCAACTCACGGGTCATTCGCGACCTCGACGAGTTCAAGGCCACTGCCGACGTGATCGTCGCGAACAGGCGTACCGACGTCCTCGACGACGTCGCCGACAAGGTCTACACGCGGGACATCTACGGCCGCGACTGAGCGACTCGCACCAGGTCGCCCAACGCCACGAGCTGGTCCGGACCGAGCCGGTCTCGGTGGTAGCCCGCCGACGCGAGCAGACTGACCGCCTTGTGGGCCTGTCCCAGGGAAACCTGAGCCCTCTCGGCAAGGACCCGAAGCGAAGCGGCACCCAGCGCCGGGTCATCGACGATGGCAGCCAAGATCTTCACATTCGCCGCCGTCATCAGGCTGACCGTTCGGACTGACGTCCCGTTGGATGCCCGCGGAGCCGGACGCGGCCTGCCGTTGATCTCGACCACCACCATCCCGAATCGAACGGCCATGTTCCCGACGCTGTCGGCCCACGCCACGCCCGCTCCGGAGAGCTTGCGGCCCATCGCGGGACTGATCCAGGGGGCCACCACCATTCCGCCCTGCTCCACGCGGGCAGCAAGGACACCTTCCATGCGCACCGGATCCATCGCGTGGACAGCGAACCGCTGACGCGAAGCGCCCCAGCGAAGCGCGATGGTCGCGTCGGCTGCAACCAGGGGGGAGTTCTCCAGACGTACCGAACATTCCAGACCGACACTCTCGAAATGGCGACGAGCCGCCTCCATCAGGGTGTTCACATCTAGCATTTGTTCAGAATAGACGAACGATCGACTTCAATGAACAAAGCGGCCCCGAGCGTCGCACGGACGCTCTTCCGCCGCTAGGGTCGCCGCATGTCCGCCACGCACTCCGACTACCGGCTGAGCCAGCTCGACCAGCTCGAAGCCGAGTCGATCCACATCTTCCGGGAGGTGGCCGCCGAGTTCGAGCGGCCCGTCCTCATGTTCAGCGGCGGCAAGGACAGCATCGTCATGATGCGCCTGGCCGAGAAGGCCTTCTACCCGGCGAAGATCCCGTTCCCGGTGCTGCAGGTGGACACCGGCTACGACTTCGACGAAGTCCTCGCGACCCGTGACAACTGGGTCAGCCGGCTCGGCGTCAAGCTCATCGTCGCCTCGGTCGAGCAGGCCATCGCGGACGGGATCGTCATCGACGACGGCAAGACCCCGCGCAACCGCCTCCAGATCGGCACGCTGCTCAACGCGCTCGAGGAGGGCCAGTTCACGGCCGCATTCGGTGGTGGCCGGCGGGACGAGGAGAAGGCCCGAGCCAAGGAGCGCGTCTACTCCCACCGCGACGAGTTCGGTCAGTGGGACCCCAAGAACCAGCGCCCCGAGCTATGGAGCCTGTACAACGGCCGCCTGCACGAGGGCGAGCACATGCGGATCTTCCCGATCAGCAACTGGACCGAGCTCGACATCTGGGACTACATCGGCCGCGAAGGCATCGAGATCCCCAGCATCTACTACAGCCACCAGCGCCGGGTCTTCGAGCGCGACGGCATGCTGCTGAGCGAGACCCCGTTCAACCCGTGCCGTCCCGGCGAGGTCGTCGAAGAGCGCACCGTGCGTTTCCGCACCGTCGGCGATATCACCCTGACCGGGTGTGTGGAGTCCACCGCTGCCACCATCGACCAGATCATCGACGAAGTCGCAACCGCCCGGGTGACCGAGCGCGGCGCGACCCGCGGTGACGACAAGTTCAGCGAAGCGGCCATGGAAGACCGCAAGAAGGAGGGCTACTTCTGATGGCCAGCACGATCTCTTCCGGCGGCATGGACCTGCTTCGTTTCGCCACGGCCGGCTCGGTCGATGACGGCAAGTCGACCCTCATCGGTCGCCTGCTCCTCGACTCCAAGGCGATCTTCGAGGACCAACTCGAGGCCGTCGAGCGCACGAGCGAGGCCAAGGGCCACGACTACACCGACCTGTCACTGTTGACGGACGGTCTGCGCTCGGAGCGCGAGCAGGGCATCACGATCGACGTCGCCTACCGCTACTTCGCGACGCCGAAGCGGAAGTTCATCATCGCCGACACCCCTGGGCACGTTCAGTACACCCGGAACATGGTCACCGGTGCGAGCACGGCAGATCTCGGGCTCGTCCTCGTCGACGCTCGTCACGGGCTGACCGAGCAGTCCCGCCGGCACGCGGTCCTCCTCAGCCTGCTCCGCGTGCCGCACCTGGTGCTGTGCATCAACAAGATGGACCTGGTCGACTTCGATGAGGAGACCTTCAACAAGATCCACGCCGAGTTCACCGCATTCGCGACGAAGCTCAACGTGCCGGACCTCGAGGTCATCCCGATCTCGGCTCTCCAGGGCGACAACGTGGTCGAGCGCAGCCAGAACATGGACTGGTACTCCGGCCCGACCCTGATTCATCACCTGGAGAACGTCCACGTCGCCTCCGACCGCGACCTCGTCGACGTGCGCTTCCCGGTCCAGTACGTCGTGCGGCCCAAGTCGGACGAGCACCACGACTACCGCGGCTACGCCGGCCAGGTCGCCGGCGGCGTCCTGCGCCCGGGCGACGAGGTGATCGTGCTTCCGAGCGGCATGACCAGCACGATCGAAGGCATCGACCTCTTCGATCAGGAAGTCCCCGCCGCCTACCCGCCCATGAGCGTGACGATCCGACTGGCTGACGACGTCGACGTGAGCCGCGGCGACATGATCGCGCGCGTCAACAACGCGCCGGAGCCGACTCAGGACATCGACGCGATGGTGTGCTGGATGACCAACGCTCCCCTGCGCCCGCGGATGAAGCTCGCAATCAAGCACACCACTCGCTCTGCGCGCGCCCTCGTGAAGGACGTCCAGTACCGCCTGGACGTCAACACGCTCCACCGCGACCAGGACACCAAGGAGCTGGGGCTCAACGAGATTGGTCGCGTCCAACTGCGCACGACCGCACCGCTGTTGGCGGACGCGTACTCGAAGAACCGCACGACCGGCTCATTCATCCTGATCGACGAAGCGACCGGCGTCACCGTTGGCGCGGGCATGATCAACGGCTGACCTGGAGGCCTCGGTTCCGAGCCGCGCCCCAACGAGCAAGGGCCCGCACACCCATCCAATGGAACCGCGGGCCCTTGGCGGCTCAGCCGACCCCGATTCCCGCAGACGATGAGGTCAGAAGGTCCTTAAGACCCGCGCAGGGATTCCACCAATTAACGACCGCGCCGGAAACTCCCCCCGAACAACGGATCCAGCTGCGACGACGGAACCGGCGCCGACCCGAGAACCCGCGAGGATGACGCTGCCGGCACCAATCCAGACATCGTCGCCGATCTCTACTCCCGATACTAGATACTTATCGAAGTCGTCCGGATCATCCGATCCATAAACGTGATTCTCATCATGAATTGAGACGCGCTCACCTATCCGGACACGGTCGCCAATTTGCACATTGCAGTAGATCGAGATATACGCGTTCCTGTTCACAAATACTCGATCGCCAAGAACGAAATCACCTTGACAGTAGATATACGAACCACTCCGGATATCTGGGCGCCGCCCGATCTGCCACCTACCGGCACCCCGGAAGACCAACTCCACCCCGCGACCAAAGCGAACATACCCAACGCGTCGAACCTGGGGGAAACGCAACGCAAACAGGATCCATCGGAAGAGGCCAAAGCCGTCGCGCACGATGCGCTCAAGCAGGGAGGGCGAGACCTGCGAAACCGTTATCTGCGACGCCATGGAAATCCTCACTCCGGGTGAACCGACGGGCCGAACGCCGACTTGAAGCGAATCGCCCAGGGGACGATCACCAGAAAGAACAGGGAAAAGCCAGCGGCGAGAAGGGTGGACGAGGTCGGCGTACCCGTCCCATAGAAACCTAGCGCAAACGTGGCCGCCAAAATAAGGTAGCAAGCCGATGATCCTGGCCGACCACCAAGGACGCCGCGAATCAGTAAGAGAAAAATGAGAATCCCATAAACGCATCCCCCTACTAGCGCACCAACATTTCCGCCGAGCATGTAAAATGTTGTCGGCGTGCCGCCGGGCCTACTAACGAACACCACCGAACCCAGGCTTCCGTACATGTCCACCGTTGCGGCGGTGACAGTGCGTGAATAGCCCGGAAGGAAACTCAGGACATCCTCCACCAGCAGGCCAGCGCCGAGAGGTTCAAACCTGACGGGAATCACTACATGCGCGACACGGGCCGATTCACCAATCACGCCGAGAGTTGCTGCAATAGGGCGGACTACCGCAGGCACACCGGCATATGACACCGTCGCGAGTCGGCCGCTAGATCCAAGCTTCTCAGAGCGTGACTGAGCCAATGAACTGAATAGCGCTAGGGCTAAGAGGGCGACAATTCCAAGCACGGCAATCGCCCGCACAGACAGCCGTCGCCTTCGGGGACGAACAAAGTCTAGAAAAACGAAGAACCGAATCAGAACCATCAGAAGAATCATGCCCGGGACCGTCCGTCCACCTGCAGAGGACGATAGGACCGCAAGCGACAACAGCAGGAACCAATCCATACGGGGAATCGACGAACGCCGAGTCAATACGCAGGCCGAGGCCCCAATAGCCACGGGGCCCCAGATCAGGCCCACAACAGACTTGTTCGTGGCGAAGTTCCCCAATACTGGATCGTACCTAGCGGCGCCGGTTTGGAGCGCAATAATGACAACGGCCAATGCAATCAGCACTGGGAGTCGCTGAATCAACAACGGCAGGTCATCCGACCGCGGACTTCGCCGTCTCTGCCTAGGACCCCGCGAAGCAGTAGGCAATGCCCCGATCACCAGGATTCCAACCACAAACCCGGCGGTGAAGATCAGGTCGGTGATTATCGACGGAAACGCATTGCCAATTCCAAGGGCCAAGGGACCGCGGGTCAGGAGTGCCTCGATTGACCAGACACAACATAGAGCGCAGGCAAGCAGAATCCAACGACGTCGGGCTGAATTGATCACCCAATGGCGCCAATGTTCGCCGTCGTAAGATTTCAGTGGCTCAACTCTCACGAAGTTCGCCCCTCCTGAACCGAACCAAGACCGCAAGGTTCCCAATCAGCCCAACAATCGCTGCGATCAACACTGGGAGCGGCGCAAAAAGATAGGCACCCAACACGCCCAGTCCAACAATTAGTAACCAGTAGGTGAAGGCGGTTGCTACGCCGATTCTCAGTGAATAGCGCGATCCAACGGATCGCGAGACGGTCGTCAGCGGCGGAACTGACGCAACGTTAATTACCGCCGCCGAGGCAAGCACACACGCCACAAAGCCCAGCCACGCGCGATCTCCGGACGGAGCCAGGACAACTTGGACCAGGAAAGGAGGACCAACCGCAAGAATCGCAACGGTTGCCAAGATCTTCATTTCACGACGTACACCACGACCAAGTGTGGACCTTCTAAGAAGAGGCGCCAGCGCAGCAAAACCGATGATTGACCCAAGAGATGCAATTGACTGGGAAACTCGATAACTTCCCAAGACGCTTTGGGATCCGGCGTGAGCTAGCAGGGCCAATTCGCCGGTCCCGGAGGCAAATGACGTCATACCCCACAACGACGAGTTGATTCCAAAAGACTTTGGCGAAAGCCCGACAGCCATTCGGGCGGGTCTCACGCCGACAATGGCCACGCCGGTCAAGACGACTCCGACAAGAGTCTTCCAGAGCATCGATCCGATGAGCGCGTCGTCCGGATTCGAGAAGAGAAAGACAGCCGCGATCGGAGTCGCAAACTCGAACGTCGCGAAGACATTGGCGCGGACGAAACGTCCTTTTTGGACCTCCCAAGCGAACGCAAGCTGGCCAGGAGACAGCAATATCGCCAACGAGAGAGCAATAGCCAATCGAGCGGAGAGGTCAATTAGCCCCGAAACCTGAACTCCCCAGAGTGCGACCGTGCAGACAACGCCCAGCGCGGTCCGCCCTAGCAGTGCAGAAACCGTCTCAGAGATCGTCAGGCTCGCCTTTGTCAACAGCCATTGACTGACACCGTAGTCGGAAATAACCAGCATGAACTGCCAGATACTCATCGCGAGCGCTGCTGAGCCCAGACCGCTCAGGCCGGAGCGCGCCGCGAATATGACCACCAGCGCCAACGGCAAACTTCTCGGGGCAAGGTAGGCCGTCGTTACAAGGGCAGTCTCCAGTCTTGCGCCAACAAGATTCTTAAGCATCGAAATCGTCACAGTTTCCAAATTGCAGCATCTGGCAACTTTCTGCCGGATTGCCGGCGCAGCCGAAGCGGTCGAAGTCGAACCGCTAAGCGCATCACCTCAAGCGGGAATACAATCCAAGTCCGCAACACCTCTGGAGATCTCAGAAATTGGCCACGCCTCTTCCAGAGAAGTTCGTAGATCCACGCGCGTACAAACATCGGAATGATGCCCCAGAAATTCTTGAACTCGTAGTTCAGAAAGGTCGAAACTACGAGATTTCGCCATCCTTGACTCTCGAATCGATAACGCACGGATGTAGCGGCTGGCTTACTCGACGACTTTCGATGGGTCATTGACCAGTCGATGTCACGAACCGCTTTCCCGCCAGACAAGGCGATTGCGTACGAGCCATCCAGGTCTTCTCCGTACGTGTGAAATCCATCGGGAAATAGTCCGACGTCAATCGCAACGGACTTGGCCACCAGTGGCGCGGCAAAGATGTCCCCGAGAATCGGATACATCCTAGGCCCGTGCATGTCAGGCGAAGGGCCAGTAATCCAACCCCGCAAGGGACCCCACGAGCAATCTCTGCTCTGTGTCGATTGGTCCGGATTGAGCACCAGTGGAAAGACGACCGCGAACTCCCGCGAGCTTGAATGTGCCAACGCTCGTTCGATCGAGTCCACGCCCAGTCGAATGTCGTTGTTCAGTAGCCAACATATGTCGGCACTGGCACGACCTAGGAGTACAGACATACCTCCGGAGTACCCAAGATTCACTTGCTCCCGAATTACTCGGACGGATCTCAGCGACGACCACCAAGTGGGAACGGCGTCATCTGAGCCATTGTCAAGGACGAGGATTTCTACTTCGCTATGTGAATCTGTTTGTATCAACTGGCTGTCTAGGTCCCGAAGAAGAGCAGAAGTATCCGAGTGACCGTTCCAATTGAGTATCAAGATGGATAATCTCGGTCGCCCAGCGCCGATGTCATACATGAATGTCACCCGGATGGTTAAGGGCGACGTCCCGCCACGCAGCCACGATCCGGCCGACCGAGAATTCCTGTCGGCGTTTCTCAAGTGCCTCGTCGAAGTCCACCCCTGATTGCATCACTTCCTCGATCGCTGCCGCGATTGCTACTGGGTCCGCCGACACGACTCGGCCTGGGACATAGTCGGGAATGAAGGAGTCCATGACGGGCATCGCAATCGCGACCGTTGGCAAGCCGGCGTCTGCGGCTTCCATTAGGGCGTACCCGAACGTTTCCGCGAACGAGGTCTGAACGACAACGTCATACTCTGGGAGCAGTTCAGACGCATTCGGGACGTGGCCACGAAGTGTCACACGGTTACCAATTTCAAGTTCGCGTATTTGGTCGCGAAGAGATGCCATCTCTGGCCCATCGCCGTAGATGTCCAACGAGTAGGAATCTCCAAGGTGGCTCATCGCATCTATTGCGAGACCCCAATTCTTACGGGGGGTAAGACTTCCCAAGCCGACCAACCTGACGTCACCAGTCCGATCCGCAGGGCGCTCCTCAGAACTGTTCGTTGGCACAATGTTCGGTATCACACGTCTACGGGTTCTAGGCGACCAAAGAAACGGGCGGGCCGCCTTCGCGCTCGCATCGCTAACTGATACGACGTCTGATGCACGCCACGAGAGGAGGGCGAGCAGAATGGCGCCAAGGGTCACCGACCGCTCATGACGAATTCGCCACCGAAGAACACTGTGTTCCCAGAGTATGATCCGCCGATACCGAAGTGGAACCGAAAGTGTCACCGCAGCGAATGACCAGATGCCCGCGGCGACCACCGTCGTCGTCGTCGTTTGCCCACCGATCGCTCGAATCTCTCTTCGAATTCTTGGAATGGCTCGGATGCGGCCAAGCCACCCTGGGCCGATTCCCAGTTCGATGATTGGCTGCGGAAGTGCATCTCCAGGAGTGGCTTCGCCGGAGATGACGAGCAAATGCGTAATCGGCGTGCCACCAGCCGCCATCAGGTCGAGGACTGCGCGTTCCATTCCCAGTCGTGGAACCAAGCGGTCCGCGACAAGTATGACGCTTTCCATGCTTTCATTCACAGGGATCACACAGTCTCACGAATCTCGGCAGGGCAAGATAGAAGGTCATGGCGGGTCAGCCGATCCGCTTCCACCGGCCAAGCGAGGTTTCGAGTTCCAAACTGAGCTGCGGCTTGTTCTTGGTGGTCATCGACGTGCTCGCCGAAGTCAGCCCGGCGCGGGACTGCGATTGGCCGAATACCCAGCTCTGCCATTCGGAGCAGGGATCCGACCCCGGCATGCGATACCACGACATCGGCCCGCTGGCATTGATCGTCGAACTCGGCGGCCGCCATATACTGGTGAACCTCGCCTCGAATCTCCGGAGTCATCGATTCACCCAGTTGCCAGATCAGCGTGTCATCGGCCGTCGTGATTGTCTCGATTTGTCGGATGAGTCTGTCGAACCGATAGGGTCGAATCGTTCCCAACGTGACAAAGATCCGTAGCGGACGCTCCGACATGGGTTGCTCGATGACCGTGTAAGCGTCGAGAAGCGACGATTCGTACCTCCACCGAGGACCTGCCCAGGCCTCGTGCTGCGTGAACAGCGACGCACCCCGCACTCCGGCGGCGAGCATCTTGCCGGTCAGCGACGGTCCGTCGAATCTTGAGACACTTTCAACGTAGACGAACGGGATGCGACGCCTTCTCGCGAATGCCGCGCCAGCCAAGGCGAGAGCTGCGCCCGTCGAAAGCACGAAATCGAAGTCTCCCTTGAGGTCTCGGACCATAATCGCTCGCGCGTTCAGTACTCCACGTACATCCCGAGGCGAAACATAAGGCACCTCAAAAACGTCCTCTTCGCTGAAAAGAGACTTTGTCTGCTCACTAGCGAACGTGACAACGGGACTTGAGGGATCGAGATCAAGCCGCTTCTTCCATCGTGCGATCTGGGCGAGATGCCCTCCAGTGGAAGCGACCAATAGGCCACGCTTTCCACGTAGGTCATCTAATGATGAAACCGTCCAGCTCATGGCAGGTCAATCTCCCTGAGTCACGTCGGGGGCGTAGCCGTACCCGTAGCCATACCCATAGCCGCGTCCCTTGATCGGAACCATGTTCATCACGACCCCTACAAGTCGCGCGTCGACTTGCTCAAGCCGGTCAGCCGAGAGGCGGACCTGTTCGCGGGTTACCTTTCCGTGCCGGACGACGAGAATGACTCCGTCGGCATGCGTCGCGAGAAGCGCTGCGTCCGTTACGGGGAGCAGCGGCGGGGCGTCGATGATCACAACTTCATAGGTGTCGCGAAGCTCCTCCAGAAGGTCGTGCATTGCTCGACTCTGCAGCAGTTCGGCAGGATTCGGCGGGACGGGCCCGGATGCGAGGAAATCAAGCCCTGTCGAGTCGTCGCTCTGAAGTGCGTCGTCGAACGTGACCTTTCCGACAAGGACACTCGTGACACCGACAGCGCCGTCCAAGCCGAGCCGGATGGCGGCGCGGGGCCGTCGCAGGTCTCCTTCGATCAAAAGGGTTCGTACCCCAGCTTGGGCGAGGCTGAGCGCAAGGTTGATGGAGGTCGAGGTCTTGCCCTCCTCCGGCACGGCGGAGGAAAGGACAAATACCTTATTGGACTTGTCGATGTCTACGAACTGCATATTGGTCCGTAGGACCCGGAATGCCTCGGCACGTGGCGAGTGCGAGGGAATTGCAGTGACGAGCGGCGTGTCCTTTGCAGCCGAGTCCAGGCCGATCGTTCCCAGAACAGGCCGGTCCGTGACTTCTTGCAGGTCCACTACGGAGCTGATTCGCGTGTCGAGCGCCTGGCGCAGCACGGCCAGACCAAAGCCCAGGAGGAGGCCCGCCACAAGACCGAGTACGGCGTTCCTCGCAGGTTTCGGCGAGACGGGGACGTCGGAGAAGCTCGCTTGGTCGACGATCGTGACCTTGACCGGAGCCGTTTCCTCCCCTGGCGGGGTCTCCAACTGGCGAACCATGTCACTCAGGTTCTCGGCGTAGGACTGAGCAATCTGCTGCGCCAAATGCGGGTCCGGGTTCGTAACAGTCAAGGTGAGGTTGACCGTGTTCGTCGCCACCTTCGCGGAAACCGATTCCGAAAGCTCATCAGGCCCCATCTCAAGGCCGAGATCGTTGATGACGCTCGTCGCCAACTCCTGGCTCGACACCAAGTCGGCGTATGACTGGACGCGCGCGATCGAGAACTGGCCCCCCTGGTTGAGCGAGTTCGCGTCATCGGTTGTCGTGGATACGAAGAGCCGGGCGCTGGAGGAGTACATCTTCGTCTGAGTGAGCGTCAGAGCGAATGCTGCGAACATGCAGACCAACCCGATCACGACGATCGAAATCCACCGACGACGGAGCACCTTCAGGTAGTCGCTCAGTTCCATGATTCTCCCTCCGAGAGATGTCGCACTGCGTGATCCCTCAGCAAGCGCTGTTTGAGACGGCAGACTCACTGCCAGGGGTGACGGTCGGGGTCGCAGCCAGGGCGGTGGTGCCGGTCTGTCCCTCGCCGGACTTCATCGTCCAGGTCAGGTCACGGGTCTCCCCCGGCTTGAGTTCCAGATAGACCTGCTTGATCGGCCGACGGTCTTCGGTGATGTCGGCCTGGTAGGTGTCCGGCGCATCCGAGATCTTGACCGTGCCGATCGCACCGTCGACAGGCCCGTAGATCTGGATGATCGGCAGGGTCTCGCCGGCCGGGTTGTCGTCGCCATTCCCCTTGATGTACGCGGGAAGCGCCTCGACCTCAGCCTTGGTTGCCGTGTTGGTTGCGGTCAGGCGAGCGGCGTACGTCTGGACGCCGTTGGCGCACGACGTCGGGGTGACCTTGAGGTCGGTCTGCAGGTAGTAGGACATCTTCGAGGACGAGCCCTCGTTGATGTAGACGCCGATCTGGGGGTGCGTCGTCGGCTGGTAGTCGGGGTCGTTCGTGAGGCCCTGGACGTCACCGGAGATCGCGGATCCGCCGAGCACGGCGTCGACGTTCTCATCGAAGCTGTGCACCAGGATGCGGTGCTCGTCGACGCCCTTGGTCAGTGCCGGCATCAGGTCACTGGCCTTCGCGCCAGTGCCGGTGAGCTGGGTGAAGATCTCCGAGGCGACCTTGCGGAAGTACGCGTCCTGCTCGGCGGGGTCCGGGTAGTCGATGTAGACCTGGTGGAGGAGCTGCTCGACCGCGTTGTCCGCGGTGATCTGCTTCCCGTCGACCGTGACCGGCCCGATCACCTTCAGGATGTACGAGAGCGCGACCGGGTCGATGCTCAGGACCCCGTCGACGTCCTGGCCGAAGTTCTGCTTCCAGTGCTCGCGCATGAAGTCGCTGGCGCGGCCCCAGTCAGGCTGCAGATTGGCGTCGAGGAAGATCGTGCCGACGATGCCGCCGTAGGCGATGGATTCGGCGTTGCTCAGCTCGAGGACGGGGATGTCGGCGACGGCGAGCGAGTTGCCTGCGACCTGCCGGGTCAGCTTGAGCTTCCCGTCGTTCGCGTTGATCACGCTGACCGCTCCGGGCAGGCCGCCGGTGGAGCGGAGCTCGGCGTTGTTCTGCACGACCAGGAGGTAGTTCTTGGGACCATCGGCGCCGAGCATGGTCGGCATCACCTGCACGGCGTCGCTGGCGGCGCTGAGCGCGTCAGCAGCATCGCTGACCTGACGCTTCAGGTCGCGGTACTTCAGCTTGAGGCTGTCGACGTACCCGCTGGGGTCCTCCGCCTCGAGCTGGGTGCGGGCCGCCTCCATCTCCTCGGCGCCGGAGATGACCGGCTCCTGGAGCTTCTCGACGGCGGCGAGGTCGACGCCGCCGCCCTGAGGGGCCAGGCCGTCGAGGTCGGCGAGGTTGTGGGCCAGGTCGTTCAGCGAGCCGGAGGCGAGGTCGTCGGCGACCTGGCTGACCGTCTGGACGCCCTGGGCGTCGTCGCCGAAGCCGGGGACGTGGGTGAGGAGGTTCCAGCCGGGGCCGCTGGTGCGCTTCTGCGCGACCGCGGCCTCCTCGGCGAGGGTGTCGAACTGGGCGGTGATGGCCGCATCGTCCCCGGCGGAGACGGCAGCCTTCAGACCGTGCGCGGCGTCAGAGGCGGCGGACAGGTGCTTGTTGACCTGCCACAGCAGCCAGCCGGCGTACAGGGCGGAGAGCAGAACCAGGCCGGCGACAACGGCGATCGTGATCTTCCACGGACGAGTCAGCGACACGTACCTACTCCTCGGGAGTCTTGCTGAGGACCTGAGCGATTACCCGGGCCGGGCATGCAACGAGGCCCCGTGGACGAATCCACGGGGCCTCGTCGAAGAAGTTCTAGGCGTGGGGGGCCTGGATCAGACGATCTTGATGTAGTAGACGGTCGTCGTGGGGACGCCACCCGCGGGGGTGATCGTCACGATGATCTTGTAGGTGCCCTTCTTCGTCAGCTTCGGCAGCTTGACGGAGACGGGCTTGCCCGCGGTGGCCTTGGCCGGCTTCGTGGACTTGCCCTTGGCCCCGGCCTTCGGGGTGTGACCGACGCGGGCACCGATGGTGACCTTGACGGTCGCCTTCGTGCCGGCCTTGCCAGCGAAGGAGATCTTGATCTTCTTGACCGAGCCGGCCTTGACCTTCGGGGCCGTCTTCGGGGTCTTGCCGACGCCGGTCGGCGTGTTCGGCTTAACCTGCGGGCAGGCGCTGGGGTTGTACTTGGACGGCGTGCACGCGGCGGACGCCGGGTTGGTGCCCCCCGACACCGTCACAAGGCCGGCAGCGAGCATGGCCGCTGCGAACAGGCCTGCGATGAGCTTCTTCATGGAATGTCCTCCTGGCGATTCTGCAATACCCATTTTTGCTGAATCTGTCTGGTCGAGCATCAATCACACCAGATCGACCGTTCCAACGCGAGCCGAAGTCCCGAATTGAGATGCAGGAAACCGGGACTTCATCCACTGGGCTAGACCACCCGTTCGGGCTACTCCCTGGGGTGTCAGAAATGGGCCGGTCCCAGAAACGAGCGTGAAACGGCCGAGGCCCCCACTCCCGCAGGGGAGTGAGGGCCTCGGCTACTCACGAGTAGGGCCGTGAGGTTGTGAGACGTGAATCACACGGCGCTCAGAGCGCGATCTCGACCTCGGTGATCTCACCGGTCTTGGCGACGACCTTGCGGTCGGTCACCTCGGCCTTGGGAGCGAGGGTGCGCAGCGTCCACGAACCGTTGCCGGCGAAGAACCGGAAGTGGCCGGTCGCGCTGGTCGGGACCTCGGCGGTGAACTCGCCCGTGGCGTCGAGCAGGCGCACGTAGGCACCGCCGACCGGCTCACCGCCGCGGGTCACCTGGCCCTGGACGATGGCCTCCTTGGCGACGTCGATGCCGGCCAGGCTCAGGCCGCCGGTGGTCGCGCCGCACATCAGGCTTCACCCGGCTCGTCGCCCAGGGCGACCGGGACGCCGACGAGGGAGCCGTACTCGGTCCACGAGCCGTCGTAGTTCTTGACGTTCTTCTCGCCGAGCAGCTCGTGCAGGACGAACCAGGTGAGCGAGGAGCGCTCACCGATACGGCA
Organism: Nocardioides sp. JCM 18999; assembly: GCF_055391175.1. Classification (NCBI taxonomy): domain Bacteria; kingdom Bacillati; phylum Actinomycetota; class Actinomycetes; order Propionibacteriales; family Nocardioidaceae; genus Nocardioides; species Nocardioides sp. JCM 18999. The sequence goes on along the minus strand of NZ_AP043887.1, from coordinate 207,740 downwards.
CAGCGCGATGGTGTCCTTGGAGTAGTCGAAGCCGACCTCGTCGTAGAGCGCCTTCAGGTCGGCGTCGGACTTGAACGTGCCGTCGTCGTTGGCGTTCTTGCTCCACGGGACGTTGACCGAGGTGGGGATGTGACCCGCACGCTGGGCTTGCTCCTGCGGCAGGTGGGCCGGGGCGAGCAGTCGGCCGGCGTACTCGTCGGGCGAACGGACGTCGACCAGGTTCTGGGTGCCGATCGCGGCCACGACCTCGTCGCGGAACGCGCGGATGGTCTTGTCCTGCTCCTGGGCGACATACGTCGTGGCGGTGCGCTCGACCGGGTCGGCGGTCAGCTCGCGGGAGTCGAGCTCCCACTTCTTGCGGCCACCGTCGAGCAGCTTGACGTCCTGGTGGCCGTAGAGCTTGAAGTACCAGTAGGCGTAGGCGGCGAACCAGTTGTTGTTGCCACCGTAGAGAACGACGAGGTCGTCGTTGGCGACGCCGCGGCTGCTGAGCAGCTCCTCGAACTGGGCCTTGTTGACGAAGTCGCGACGGATCGGGTCCTGCAGGTCCGTGGTCCAGTCGAGCTTGATCGCGCCGGCGATGTGGCCCTTGTCGTAGGCGGTGGTGTCCTCGTCGACCTCGATCAGGACGATCTTGTCGGCACCGAGGTTCTCTTCCACCCAAGCGGCGGAGACGAGGGAGTTCTCGCGGGTCATGTGTCTTCTCTTTCTGGTGGGAAGTCGTGAATCTGTTGGATGTTTCAGGCCGGCGTGAGCCGCTTGAGCAGGAGGTAGACCTCGCAGCCCAGGCAGAACCGGAAGACGGCGTTGAGCGTGGCCGCGATCGTGGCGAACGCCAGGGCGATCGTGGCCAGGGCGGTGGCGTCAGCGAGCTGGGCCGCCAGGGCGACGACCAGGAACGCAGCGCCGACACCCTGGGCGAAGCGCGGCGGTGCCGCGTCCTCCAGGTGGTCCGGAGCGGCGAGCCGCGGTCGGATCAACGTCTTGAACGCCCAGGCGTGCGGCGTCTTCGTCACTCCGGCCGTCGCACCCCAGATGAACAGCCCGGTCTGGATCGCGGTCAGGACGAGCGCGAACGTGGTGCCCAGCGTCGCCAGGATCAGGACGAGGACCAGGAGCGTGACGATCGCGTTGAACTGCGGGCCGCGCGGGTCGATGCGGGGTTCGGTGGACATGCGGATTCCTTGAAGGATTCGGTCGGATTGACAGGAAGGGTCAGGCCGACATTCGACACAGCGACGAGCGCATGCGGCCGTGGTCCACGGCGCGGCGCTTGGTCAGCAGGGTCGAGTGCATGGGTACGACGGTACGTGTGGGCGCGGGTGTGCCCAAACCGGGATCTCACGATGTGGATACCTATCCATATGATGAGATCTGGCAGGGTGGTGAGGGTGAAGAAGGCACTGCTCTTCGTCGTCCTCCCGCTGGCGCTCCTGGTCAGCGGGATCTGGTTCTGGGGCACCCGCGAGCCGGCGGCCTCGAAGACCCACGACCGGGCCGTGGCCCTGTTCAACGCGATGGAGACGTACGCCGGCACCACGGCGTTGGACCGGTCCGACGAGGCCACCCGGGAGCCCGGGGTGCGGCTGGTGGTCGCCCGCAACACCGAGAACGGCCAGGAGATCGTGCTGGCGATCACGGCGACCAGCCACCAGAAGAACAACTTCGACTGGTGGCCGAGCGAGAACGCCGAGTACTCCGCCACCCGCTGCTACCGCTGGACCGACGGCCGGAAGTGGGACACCGCCGATCGCGTCGACTGTCCGACGAAGACCGACATCGACCCGGCGCGCGCTTCCGAGGCACGGGGAATCTCCGACACCCTTCCCGCCCGGCTCGAGCGCGCTCTGGCCGACGGCGGGGACGCGGCCGCCATCCGCGCCCGCCTGGCCGACGTCCCCGACCTCCAGGTCGCCGAGCTCGGCCCCGTCCTGACCGTCGCGGTCAGCCCGATCATGGGCTACGTCGACGGTCGGCCGGTGCATGACTGCCTCTTCGGCAAGCGCGTCGGGCAGGAGGTCAGCGTGTGGGCCCCGCCTCGGATGCAGGTCGCCCCCGGCGAAGGGGCGTGCACTCCGGAGCAGGCCCGCTCGGACGACCGCTCGCCGCACTGAGCGATCTGGACCGGCTCAGCGGGGCAGGGCTGAGAGGACCTGCTCCTTGCGCGGCGCACCGGCCGCGCGGGCGATCTCGTTCCCGGCGCTGTCGAGGATCAGCGTGGTCGGGGTGCGCAGGATCTTGAGCTCGCGCACCAGGGCGAGCTCGGCCTCGGCGTCGATGTCGTGATGGACGATCCCCTCCTGCTCGGAGGCCACGTCGGTGAGGATCACGCGGGTGGTGCGGCAGGGGGCGCAGAAGGCGCTGGAGAACTGGACCAAGGTGGCGCGCTCGCCGAGCTCGAGGCCGTGCCAGGTCGCTGGGTCTCGATACACCGGCTCCTCCGTCGCCGGCACTCGACCACCGGAAGAGGCGAAACGGCCGTCGGTGGCACGGCGGTAGAAGCCGAAAACGAGCGCCGCAACGATGGCGCCACCGGCGACCAACAGACCAGTCATGCGAATTTCAACCCCGCGACGATGTGATTTGTTTCAGGCTTACAAACGCTCTTTGTAACGCTAAAGTGCCAGGACGATCACCACACCGAGGCTCAACGTTGCGTCTTGGTGCTCCTCATGGCTCCACCACTCCCTCACGGAGGCCTCTGCCACATGAGCACCCTGCTTCTCCTGACCAGCGCCCTGCAGCCCTCCGTCGAGGTCCTGCCCGGCCTGTCACTCCTCGGTCACCACGTGAAGATCCTGCCCGCCGAGGGCTCCGCCCTGCTCGAGGCGCCCGACGCGGACCTGCTCCTCGTCGACGGCCGCCAGGACCTGGCTCACGCCCGCGACCTGTGCCGCCTGATCAGGACCACCGGCTCGGACGTCCCGGTGCTGCTGATCGTCACCGAGGGTGGTCTCGCCGTCGTCGCCCACGACTGGGGCATGGATGACGTCGTCCTGCACACCTGTGGTCCGGCCGAGCTCGAGGCCCGGATCAAGCTCGCCATCGGCCGGCTCGCCGCCCAGCGTGAAGCCGCGGACCCCGAGTCCCACGTGATCCGCTCCGGCGAGGTCGTCGTGGACGAGGCGACGTACACCGCGAAGGTCGGAGGTCGTCCCCTCGACCTGACCTTCAAGGAGTTCGAGCTGCTCAAGTTCCTCGCCCAGCACCCCGGCCGCGTCTTCTCCCGCCAGCAGCTGCTGCAGGAGGTGTGGGGCTACGACTACTTCGGTGGCACCCGCACCGTCGACGTCCACGTGCGGCGCCTGCGGGCCAAGCTCGGCCCCGAGAACGAGACCCTCATCGGGACGGTGCGCAACGTCGGCTACCGGTTCGTGCTGCCGTCGAAGAGCTCCGAGGCTGCCGCCGACGCACGGATGATGGGTGCGCTCGACGCCACCGTGTGACCCCTGTTTAGGGTGGTTGGCATGAAGGCCGCCGATGTTGACCGTGTTCTGACGATCAACGCGGCGGCCGCTGCCGTTGATGGGGTCTCCGCGCTCGACGAGGCCACCACGCGTGCCCTGCGCGACCACCCCACGTCCTTCTGGGCGCACGTCGAGGACGACGGCTTCGTGATCGTGAAGGCGGGCGAGATGACCTTCGCCGTGGCCCCGCACGCCCGCGGTGGCGGACTCGGCGACCGGCTCGCGCGCCTCGGCGTCGAGAACGGGGCCGAGCGGATGTGGCTGCACGCCCCCTCCCCCTCCGGCTACGCGCTCGCCGGGCGCAACGGGATGCGACCGAACCGGGAGCTGCGGGTGATGCGGCGCTCTCTCGCCGATGCTCCCCCGGCTGGTGACGATTCGAAGGTGAGCGTGCCCGAGGGCCTGACCCTGCGTGCGTTCCAGCCCGGCGACGAGGCCGAGATCGTGCGGGTCAACCACGCCGCCTTCGCCTGGCACCCGGAGCAGGCGCTGATGGACGCCGCCGACCTGGCCTCACGGATGGCCGAGCCGTGGTTCGACCCCGAGGGCCTGCTGACGCTGTGGGACGGCTCGAAGCTGGTCGGCTTCCACTGGACCAAGCGCCACCCCGACAGTGCCCTGGGCCGGACCTCGGGTGAGATCTACGTGATCGGGATCGACCCCGCGGCGCAGGGGCGTGGCTTCGGGCGGCTGCTGACGCTCGCCGGGCTCGAGCACATGGCCGGGCTCGACGAGGTGCATCTGTACGTCGAGTCCGACAACGAGGCCGCCGTACGGCTCTATGAGTCGCTCGGGTTCACACACTCCCCCCGCGACACCCACGTGCAGTTCGCGATCCCCTACGTCGAGGCGCTCGACTGACCGATCTGTCGGTGGTCCGACATAGGTCGCTCACGACGACGGCGCTTCACTTCGAACGAAGGGTGATGCACCATGAATGACGTGAGCAGCACGCTGGAGATCCTGCTGATGGCGACCGCCATCGCCGGAGTCACCGGGGCCTCGGTGGTCGGGGCCCTCGTGGGTCTGTGGAAACGGGTCGACAGCCGCCTCGATGCTCGGATCCGTGACGCGGTCGAGCTTGTGCTGGTGAAGTCCGTCGAACCGCGATTCGATGCGATCGACCGGCGGTTCGATCGGGTGGAGTCCCGCCTGGATCGGGTGGAGTCCCGTCTGGACCGGGTCGACCTCAGGCTCGACCACCTCGAGGGCGATATGACGATCGTCAAACAGCGGCTGATCGGGGTCGCCTGAGCGATTCGCTCTAGACTCGGGCCGTGGCTTTTGAGATCCCCGACAACCTGCACCCCGACTGCGGCCCGGTCGCCTGGCTCCTGGGCACGTGGCGCGGCAACGGACACGGGGACTACCCGACGATCGACGGCTTCGAGTACGGCGAGGAGCTGATCTTCACCCACGACGGTCGGCCGTTCTTCCACTACATGTCGCGGACCTGGATCATCGACCCGGAGACCAAGGAGAAGGTGCGCGAGGCCCACCAGGAGACCGGCTACCTGCGCTGCGCTCCCGGCCGCGAGACCGGCACCGCCTCGGTCGAGCTGCTGCTGACGCACAACACCGGGATCATCGAGATCTGGTACGGCCTGGCCGCCGCCGGCAAGGTCGAGCTGCACACCGCCGGCGTCGCGCACACCGAGACTGCCAAGGAGGTCCTCTCCGGCAAGCGGATCTACGGCAACGTCGAGGGTGACCTGCTCTACGCCTACGACATGGAGGCCGCCGGCCAGCCGCTGCAGCCGCACCTGTGGGCGCGGTTGAAGCGCGGCTGACCACCGGCCATGACTGAGGACTGGCGCGAGGAGCTGCGGGCACGCGGCTACCGCCTCACCCCGCAGCGCGAGCTGATCCTCGGCGCCGTGGAGGAGCTCGGCCACGGCACCCCGGACGAGATCTTCGCGTGCGTCGCCGCCAAGTCCTCGGCGATCAACCGCTCCACGGTGTACCGGACGTTGGAGGTGCTCGAGGAGCTCGGCCTGGTCCGGCACCTCCACCTGAGCGATCGCGCGCCGACGTACCACGCGGCGCGCAGCGGCCCGCTGCACTTCCACCTGTCGTGCCGGAATTGTGGAGCCGTCATCTCCGTTCCAGAAGATAGGGCCACGGCGTTGGCGGCGGTGCTGGAGACGGAGTTCTCCTTCGCGCCCGACATCGCCCATCTGACGATCTTCGGGGCCCACTCGCCCGACTGCCCCCAGGAGCATGCTGATGACCACCACCATCACTAGCCCGTTGCTCTCGCTTCCCGGCGCGGTCGCTGGCGACGGCATCGACGCCCCGGTCGCGGCGCACTACGGCTCGTTCAACGCCGAGCAGCGCGCGCTCGTCGCCGGCGAAGGCTTCGTCGACCTCTCCCACCGCGACGTGGTCCGGATCGAGGGCCCCGACCGGCTGAAGTACCTGCACTCGCTGACGTCCCAGGCGTTCGAGGACCTGAGTCCCGGGGTGTGGACGTCGGCTCTGCTGCTCTCCCCGCAGGGTCACACCGAGCACTTCTTCTCCGGCGTCGACGACGGCACCGCGTTCGTGGCCTGGACCGAGCCGGGCGCCGGAGCGGCGTTGGTGGCGTTCCTGGAGCGGATGAAGTTCTGGAACGACGTCACGATCAGCCTCGACACCGACCTCGCCGTGATCTGGCGCCCCACCGCGACCGCCTCCTCGACGGTCTTCGTGCCGCGAGGTGAGCTGATCGGTCTGCCGGACGCGCTCGGCGCCCCGGCCGGGCTCTGGGCCTACGACGCGCTGCGGATCGAGCGCGGCGAGCCCCGGTTCGGGATCGACACCGACGAGAAGACCATCCCCAACGAGGCCGGCTGGCTCCCTGGCGGCGCCGTCGAGGCCGTCCACCTGAACAAGGGCTGCTACCGCGGCCAGGAGACCGTCGCCCGGGTCAACACCCTCGGCCGTCCCCCGCGCCGGCTCACCCTGCTGCACCTGGACGGCTCCGAGAACCGGCTCCCCGCGGTCGGAACTCCGCTCTACGTCGCCACCGACGTGCTGACCGGGACCGAGCCGACCGCGTTCGACGAAGGTGCCCTCGGCGCCCCGGTCGCCCGCCCTGTCGGGTACGTCGGCAGCTCCGCGCGGCACCACGAGCTCGGTCCGATCGCGCTGGCGATGGTCAAGCGGAACGTGCCCCTCGACGCCGTCCTCGCCGTCGACGGGATGCCCGCCGTGCAGGAAGCGGTCGTCGACCCCGAGGTCGGGCTGCACTTCCGTCCGCAGCGCTGACCTCTCGGCAGTTTCGTCGCGGGGTTGTCCAGCCTTGCCGACGATCACACGGTGACCCCTCGACGGCCCTAGAATCGCAGACGCTATGTCTGACTCCTCCTCCTCACGCGATCGGCGCTGGTTCCGCCGCCCCGATCAGGGTCCCGACGACCTGACGGCCGAGGAGCAGCAACCCGAACACGAGTCGACCAACGAGGTCGACGTACGACGCCAGGCGGCTCCTGCCGCGCCCGCTGCTCCGGCCGCTCCGGCTGCTCCTGCCGCTCCTGCTGGTCGGGCGTCGTCGAACCTCGCCGCCGCCGAGGCCGCCCACCAGCTGCGCGGCCTCGCCGAGCAGGCAGCGGCCGCTCAGGCCGCCGAGCGGATCGGCGCCGAGGAGTCCGCTGCCGAGGCACGCCGGATCGCCGCGGCCGCCGACGCCCGCGCGACCGAGTACGCGGAGAAGGCCACCGCTGCCTACTCCGCCCGGGTGCAGGCCGAGGAGGCGCTCACCACGGTGCTGCGCCGGCACACCGACTCCCAGAGCGCCGCCGAGGGCGCTGAGCGCGCCCGCAGCGAGGCCGAGCAGCGCGCCGCCGCGCAGTATGTCGCCACCGCCGAGGCCATCCAGCGCCACCAGGACGCGATCGACGCCGCCGCCGCCCGCGAGTCCGCGCTGCGCGAGAGCCTGGCCGCGCTGGCCTCCGCCCGCACCTCCGCCGAGGAGAGCGCGCGGCAGATGGCCGAGACCGTCCGTGCCGCACACGAGGCCCGGCACGAGGCCGAAGTCCGCGCCGGCGAGCTGGCCGCCTCCGCCGCGGCCGCGCACGCCGCCCGCACCGAGGCCGAAGCGCTGGCCCACTCGGCCACGACCGAGGCGTTCTCCCGCGTGCAGACCGCTGCCGCCGAGGCCGAGCACGCCCACCGCGCTCGGGTCACCGCCGAGCAGTCCGCCGCCGCCACCGTCGAGGCCGGCAACGCCCGCCTGCACGAGGCGCTGGACGCCACCGACGCCCGGCTGGCCGAAGCCGCCTCCGACACGTCGCGCCGGCTGGCCGAGGCGGCCGCGGCGGCCGAGGAGGCGCACCAGGCACGGATCGCGGCCGAGGAGGCGATCGCCAAGGCCCGCCGCGACGCCGAGCAGCAGATCGCCCTGGCCCATGCCGAGACCGAGCAGCAGATCTCCGCGATCCGCGCCGAGGCCGAGGAGCGCGCCGGCGCGATCAAGGTCGCTTCCGAGGAGACCATCGCCGAGGCGCGGGCCGCCTCGCTCGGTGAGGCGCAGAGCCTGCTCGACCAGGTACGTCGCCTCCTGGAGGAGACCTCCCGGGAGACCGCCGCCCTGCACGAGACCCAGCGCTCCGGACTGAACGCCACCGCCGAGTCCGCCCGCGCCGACCTGGCCGCCGTAGCCGAGGCCGGCGTCCGGGACGCCGAGCAGCGCCAGGCCGAGATCGCCCAGGAGATGTCGTCCCGGACGACCGCCCTCCAGCAGCTCGCCTCGGAGACCGCGGAGACCCACGGCACCCTGCGCGCCGAGCTGGCCCGGTCGGCGGCGACCCACCTCGACGAGCTCGCCGCCGCGGCCGCCGAGACTGCGGCGACGCACGCCGGCCAGCGCGACGCCCTGGCGACCGCCGTCCGTGAGCACGACGACGCCCTCGCGGCGTTGGCCCGCGAGACCGCCGCCGTGCACGAGGGCCAGCGCGGTGCGCTGGGCTCGGCGGCGTCCGGTCACCTCGAGGAGCTCGCCGCAGCCGCGGCCGAGACCGCGTCCGCGCTGGAGTCCCAGCGGGTCGCCCTGGAAGAGGCTCACGCCGGTCACGTCGCCGCCCTGGCCGCGTTGGCCGCCGAGACCGCGGCCACGCACGACGTCCTGCGGGCACAGGCCGAGGCGACGTACGCCGAGCTGCGCGGGGAGACCGCGGAGTCGTTGGCCCGGATGGCGGCCGAGACCTCGGCGCGTCATGACGAGCTGCGGACCGAGACCGAGGAGGCGCACGCGCAGCTGCGCGAGACCACCGAGGCGCACCACACGGCGCTGCGCACCCAGACCAGCGGTGAGCACGCGACCCTGCGGTCCGAGACCGCCGAGCTGCACGAGCGGGTCCAGCGCGAGACCCGCGACCAGCACACCGCGTTCCGTGACGAGACCCAGCGGGCGCTGGCCGAGGCCCGCGAGATCGCGACGTCGGCTGCCGCGACCTCGGCGGCCGCGCACACCGAGGCCGACGACCGGTTCGCATCGTTCGTGCAGACCCGCAGCGAGCTCGAAGCCACCGCCGCCGCGAACCTGGCCGCCGCGATCGAGGCCCACGAGGCACGTCTGGACGCCGAGAAGTCCGGCATCGCCCGGGCCGCCGAGGCGGTCGCCGCGGCCGAGGCCCGTGCCGAGGTGGAGCAGGCCTACCGCGAGTTCGTCGCCGAGGCTGAGGAGCGGGTCCGGCTGCGGACCTCCGAAGCCACCGCCGCCGCGCAGGCCCGTGCCGCCGCCGAGGAGGAGGCCCGGTCGCAGTCCGAGGCCGCCGCCGACGCCCACACCGCCCGGATCAACGCCGAGGAGGCGGCCGCGCAGGCCGTCTACGAGCGCGAGCAGGTCGTCTCCCGAGCGATCGGGGAGCGCGAGGAGGCGGTCACCCGCGCCGCCGTCGACCGCGAGGAAGCGCTCAACACGGCCGCCGCGGCACGGCTCGCCGCCGACGCCGACGTGACCGCTGCCGCGGCTGCGCTGGCCGAGGCCGAGTCGCAGGCTGCCGCGGCCCTGGGCGTCGTACGCGATGCGCACGAGGCCCGTGCTGCCGCCGAGACCGCTGCCGCGGCCGCGTCCGCCGAGGCCACCGCCGCTGCCGCTGCTCGGCTGGAGGCCGAGCGGGCCGGGACCGCGCTCGCGGAGCAGGCTGCGCAGGCGCACGCCGACCGTGAGGCGGCCGAGCGCATCGCCTACGAGCGGGCCGAGCAGGTCCGGCTGGCCCAGGACGCGCTCGCGCTGGCGGAGAAGAAGGCCGCCGAGGCGATCACGTTGCGCACCGCCGCTGAGGCCACCGCCGCCGAGGCCCAGCTGGCGCGCCAGGAGGCCGAGGAGTCCGCCCGGGTGCAGGCCAACGCCGCGCACGCCGCGCACGAGCTGCGGGCCAAGGCCGAGTCGATGGCGCGGACGGCGGCCGCGGCTGCCAAGTCCGCCCACCAGCAGCGCACCGAGGCCGAGCAGGTCGTCCAGCAGCACGCCGCCTACACCCAGGCCGCGCACGACGAGACCAAGGCCGCGCTCGCGAAGGTCGGCGAGGCCGCGATGATCGCCCGCGAGGCCCACCTCGAGGCCGAGCAGGCGCACGTCGCCCGCAAGGCTGCGCTCGGGGAGACCCGTGCCGCGACCGCGAAGGTGATGGAGGCCCTCACCGCTCGGCTCGAGGCCGAGGAGGCCGCGATGATCGCGCAGGCCGCCCGCGAGGCCGCCGAGCAGGCCGCGAAGTCCCGCGCCGAAGAGGTGATGGCCGCCGTCGCGTTGCGCGAGGAGGCCGAGCTGCGCACCGCGGAGGCGCTGGCGACGGTGGAGGCGTCGACGGCCGAGGTCGTCGAGGCGCACCGGCTGCGCGCCGAGGCCGAGGAGGCCGCCGCCCAGGTCGCGATCGACCGGCAGGCGATCGAGTCCTCCATCCGGCACAGCCAGGAGCTGGTCGAGACCGCGCTCGCCGAGCGGGCCTCCGCCGAGACCCGTGCCGCGGCGCTGGCCGCGGAGCTGGTGACGCTGCGCGCCGCCGTGGTCGATGCGTTGCGTGAGGCTGCTGCCCCCGGTCGCTCCGGACGTCGCGGCGCTGCCGCCGGCGTCAACCTGGCCGGACTGGCCGCCCTGGCCGACGCCGCCGACCGACCTGCCAGCGCTGCGGTTCCCGCTGCGGTGGTCGAGTCGCTCGAGGCGATGGAGCACACCGGCTCGATCCCCGTGATCTCCGCGTTCGACGCGGCCCCGTCGGCGGACACGTCCGCTCCCGGTGTCGGTGCGGCCCAGGAGGCCTGGATCAAGTCCGCCTGGGACCAGCAGGCCGCGGTGCGGAAGACCACCGGCGCTGGTGCGTCAGGGGTGGGTGTCGCTGCCCCGGTGGGTGCTGCCGCGGCTCCCGCGAAGGCCAGCAGCTCGCGCGCGATCGGCTCCGTCCAGGTCAGCGACGAGGGCATGCTCTTCCTGCCCGACGGCCAGAGCTACGACCTCTACGACCGCGCCACCACGGTGAAGGTGCAGGGCAAGCCCGGTCAGCGCCGCTGGAAGGTCGAGGTCGGGGACGGCCGCACCTCCGCGACCGTCGACGCCCGGCTGACCGACCCCGAGGACTTCACCCGCGAGCTCGCTCGCTGGCGCCCCGACATCGCCTGAGCACATCGTGAGCAGGCAGAAGTTTTCACCCATCCGTTGGTGAGCAGGCAGAAGTTTTCAGTGGGCGACAGGCGCCAGTGAAAACTTCTGCCTGCTCACATGCTCTGGCCTGAAAGGTTCTGCCTGCTCACCGAGCGAGGCCGGCCTTCAAGGCCGCAGCGATGTCGGTGCAGGCGGCGCGCGAGGAGCGCAGCACGGGGGTGTTGAAGAACCCGTGCACCTGGTCGGTGAAGCACTCGGCCGTGACCTCCACGCCGGCCTCGGTGAGCTTCTCCGCATAGGCGTGGCCCTCGTCGCGGAGCGGGTCGAAGCCGGCCGTGCAGAGGTATGCCGGCGCGGTGCCCGCCGGAACCACGGCGTGCAGCGGCGCCAGCCGCGGGTCGCGCGGGTCGGTGCCCGGGGTGACCTGGTTGGCGCTGGCCAGCTCGATGAACTCATCCGTCAGGTAGAAGCCCCGAGAGAACAGCTCCCGCGACTTCGACGTCTCCCCCACGCCGGCGGTCACCGGGTAGATCAACAGCTGGAACGCGCACTCGTCACCGACCGCCAGCGCGACCTCGGCCGCGAGGTTCCCGCCGGCCGAGTCGCCGCCGACCGCGATCCGGGCCGGGTCGATCCCGAGTGCCTCCGCGTGCGCGACCGTCCACCGGAACGCAGCCACCGCGTCGTCGTACGCGGCGGGGAAGGGGTCCTCCGGCGCCAGCCGGTACTCGACGGAGAGCACCCGCACCCCGGAGCGCTCCGACAGGAACCGCACGGCGGCGTCGTGGGACTCGAGGTCGCCGTAGATGAAACCGCCGCCGTGGAAGAAGACCAGCAGCGGCCCGGGCGTCGTGGTGTCGATGAACGTCGGCGTGTAGAGCCGCGCGTGCATCCCCGCGACCCACAGCGTCTCGGTCTTCCCGATCCGCTGGTCACCGCCGGCGAGGGCGGTCTGACGGCGCAGCGTGACGCGGCCCTTCTCGATCGGCTGCGACGCCACGTCGGGCCCGGTCAGGGCGGCCAGCTTCAGCATCATCTGGACGTCCGGCGCGAGGGTCTGGCCGTCGATCTCGACCGCCTTGCCGTTGAGCCGGCGCAGGATCGCGTCGGGCAGGCCCATGGTGGTGGTGAAGGTGACCTTCTCGGCGGCCGCGACCGTCGAGCCGACCACTGAACCAGCGAAGGAGCCGGCCACGTCGCCAGGCTTGGAGAGGATGCTCACGTTCGGGAACATACCGTGAGTTTGTCAGGCTCTCCGTGAAAGACTCGGCGCCATGACGCTCTCTGATGAGGAGCCCGCCGCCGAGCACCTCGGCGAGTACGACGTCGAGCCGCCGTACATCCCCGATCATGAGGCCCTCGCGGCCGTCGAGGCCTTCGCCGATCGGTTCCTCGATCGTGAGCTGAGCTGGTTGAAGTTCAACCAGCGCGTGCTCGAGCTGGCCGAGGATCCGCGGGTGCCGCTGCTCGAACGCGTCCGGTTCCTGGCGATCTTCACCTCCAACCTCGACGAGTTCTTCATGGTCCGCGTCGCCGGCCTCAAGCGGCGCATCGCCGCCGGCCTGGCGGTGCGTGCGGCCAGCGGCCTGCTGCCGCGCGAGGTGCTGGAGCAGATCTGGTCCACCACCCGCGTCCTGTCGGAGCGGCACAGCTCGGTCTTCACCGACGTGATCGGCCCGGAGCTGTGGAAGGAGGGCATCGAGATGGTCCGCTGGGCCGACCTCTCGGAGTCCGAGCAGAAGACCTGCAAGAAGCTGTTCAAGGAGCGGATCTTCCCGGTCCTCACCCCGCTCGCGGTCGACCCGGCCCACCCGTTCCCCTACATCTCCGGGCTCTCGCTCAACCTCGCGGTGCTGATCCGCGACCCGCGCACCGACAAGGAGCACTTCGCCCGGGTCAAGGTGCCCTCGAACTTCACCCGCTTCATCTCCCTGGGCGGTGACCGGTTCGTGCCGCTCGAGGACGTCATCGCCGAGCACCTCAAGAAGCTCTTCCCCGGCATGGAGATCCTCGAGGCGCACTCCTTCCGCGTCACCCGCAACGAGGACCTCGAGGTCGAGGAGGACGACGCCGAGAACCTCCTCGCCGCCCTGGAGAAGGAGCTGCTGCGGCGCCGCTTCGGTCCCCCCGTCCGGCTGGAGGTGGAGACCTCGATCTCCACCGGCGTGCTCGACCTGCTCGTCACCGAGCTCGGAATCACCGACGCCGAGGTGTTCCACCTGCCCGGGCCGCTCGACCTGCGCGGCCTGCACGCGATCGCCGACATCGACCGGGCCGAGCTCAAGTACGACGCCTTCGTGCCGACCACGCACCACCGGCTCGCCGACGTCGAGTCGGCGGCTCCGGTCGACGTCTTCAAGGCCGCTCGGCGCCGCGACGTGCTGCTGCACCACCCCTACGACTCCTTCGCGACCTCGGTGCAGCGCTTCATCGAGCAGGCGGCTGCCGACCCGCACGTCCTGGCGATCAAGCAGACGCTGTACCGGACCTCGGGTGACTCCCCGATCATCGACGCCCTGATCGACGCCGCCGAGGCCGGTAAGCAGGTGCTGGTGCTGGTCGAGATCAAGGCCCGCTTCGACGAGTCGGCCAACATCCGCTGGGCGCGCAAGCTCGAGCAGGCCGGCTGCCACGTGGTCTACGGCCTGGTCGGGCTCAAGACGCACTGCAAGCTCGCGATGGTCGTCCGCGACGAGGGCAAGTACGGCGGCGGGATCCGGCGCTACACCCACATCGGGACGGGCAACTACAACCCGAAGACGTCACGCCTCTACGAGGACTTCGGCCTGATCACCACCAACGAGGAGATCGGCGAGGACGTCGCGCACCTGTTCAACAACCTGTCGGGCTGGTCGCGCCAGACCGAGTACGACTCGCTGCTGGTGGCGCCGTCGTCGGTGCGCTCCGGGCTGATCGACCAGATCCACGCCGAGATCGCCCACCACCGGGCCGGGCGACCCGCACAGATCCGGCTCAAGGCCAACAGCGTGGTCGACGAGGCGCTGATCGATGCGCTCTACCTCGCCTCCCAGGCCGGCGTGCCGGTGCAGCTGCTGGTGCGCGGCATCTGCGCGCTGCGCCCCGGCGTTCCCGGGCTGAGTGAGACGATCGAGGTGCGCTCGGTGCTCGGCCGATTCCTGGAGCACTCCCGGATCTTCACCTTCGCCAACGGTGGCGAGCCGAAGGCGTGGATCGGCTCGGCCGACATGATGCACCGCAACCTCGACCGTCGGGTCGAGGTGCTGGTGAAGATCCCGCTGGCCGACCACGTCGCCGTGCTGGGCGAGCTGCTGGACCAGGCGTTCGACGCCGGCACCAAGGCGTGGCTGCTCGACAGTGACGGGGCCTGGACGCTCAACGCCGGCGAGCTGGACCTGCAGGAGTCGCGGATCGAGCTGCAGCGCCGCAAGCGCTGAGGGCCGCTGGCCGGGTGCTGACGGCTGTCAGGCTGCCGCTCAGAGCAGGATCGGACGCAGGATCGCGTAGAGCAGCGCGGCCATCAGCCCGGCCGCGGGGAACGTGGTGACCCAGGCGAACAGAATGTTGCCGGCCACGGACCAGCGCACGGAGTTCAGACGCTTCGAGGCGCCGGCACCCATGATCGCCGAGGTGATCGTGTGCGTCGTCGAGATCGGGGCGTGCCACAGGAACGCGGTCGTGTAGAGCACCGTGGCACCGACGGTCTCGGCGGCGAACCCTCGCGCCGGGTCCAGGTCGATGATCCGGCGACCCAGGGTCCGCATGATCCGCCACCCACCGGCGTAGGTGCCGGCCGAGATCGCAGATGCGGCGGCCAGGATGACCCAGAGCGGGAGCGGGTCGCTGGCGTCGGCGTAGCCGGCCGAGACCAGCACCAGGAAGATGACACCCATCGTCTTCTGCGCGTCCTGCAGTCCGTGCCCGAGGGCCAGCGCCGCGGCGGAGAAGGTCTGCATGAACCGGAAGCCGCGCATCACCTTGACCGCGGGCCGGTTCCGGAAGATCCACATGATCGCGATCATCACCGCGAAGGCGGCGGAGAAGCCGAACAGCGGCGAGACCACCATCGGGATCAGGACCTTGTCCACGATCGTCTGCCAGTGCACGGTCGCGACCAGCGAGCCGGCCGCGAGGGCGGCACCGACCAGTCCACCGATGAGCGCGTGCGTGGACGACGACGGCAGGCCGAACCACCAGGTGATCAGGTTCCAGGCGATCGCGCCGAGCAACGCGGCCAGGATGATCACCATCGCGTGGCGCTCGTCAGCATTGTCCAGATCGAGCGTGTCGGCCACCGTGTGGGCGACCTTCTGGCCGAGCAGGGCACCGAGGAAGTTCATCGCGGCGGCCAGCGTGAGCGCCACCTTGGGCGTCAGCGCGCGGGTCGAGACCGAGGTGGCGATCGCGTTGGCGGCGTCGTGGAATCCGTTGGTGTAGTCGAACGCAAGGGCGACGACGATGACCGTGATGACGATCGCGAGGGTCATGGGTTCAGGCTCGTTCTTCGCTCAGCGGATGCCGAGTCAGGATTCCTTCAGCGCGATCTGCTCGATGGTGTTGGCCACCCGCTCGAAACCGTCGATCGCGTCCTCCAGCGTCTCGACGATGTCCTTGAGCTTGAGCACCTCCATCGCCTTGAACTCGCCGGAGAAGATCTGGGCGAGGATGCGGCGGTGGTTGCGGTCACCGGCGTTCTCGAGACGGTTGATCTCGATCCAGAACTCCTCGAGCGAGCGCATCGACTGGAGCTTCGGCATCGCCTCGGCGGTCAGCTCGGCGCAGCGCTGGATGACGGCGACCTGGTCGCCGAGCTCCGGCGGGAGCACCTTCACGCCGTAGACCAGGACCATGTCCACGACCTCGTCCATCGCGTCCATGATGTCGTCGAGGCCGCTGGACAGCGCGTAGATGTCCTCGCGGTCGAACGGCGTCACGAAGACGCTGTTGACCCGCTTGACGACGTTGTGGGTGGACTCGTCGGCGGCGTGCTCGGCCTCGCGCATGCGACGGGCGACGTCGTCATGGTCCGCGCCTTCGCCGAGCATCTCAGCCAGCAGGCTGGCGCCGGTGATCAGGTGACGAGCCTGCTGCGTGAAAAGGTCGTAGAAGGCCGTGTCGACCGGACGAATGCGGAACCGCACGAAGAACCCCTGGAGATCGCTGGAGGGCCGGGTGGTGAACGGCGATCACTCTAAGGGAGGAATCGCCCGCCCGACCAACCCCCGATCGACCGGGGTGACCTGCGCCTCAGCCGAAGCGACCGGAGATGTACTGCTCGGTAGCCTCGTTGTCCGGGTTGGTGAACATCTTCGTGGTCGGGTTGAACTCGACCAAGTGGCCCGGCTGGCCGGCCGCCTTGAGGTTGAAGAAGCCCGTCTCGTCCGAGACGCGGGCCGCCTGCTGCATGTTGTGGGTGACGATCACGATGGTGAACTCGTTCTTCAGCTCGTGGATCAGGTCCTCCACCGCGGCGGTCGAGATCGGGTCGAGCGCGGAGCACGGCTCGTCCATCAGCAGCACCTCGGGCTCGACCGCGATCGCGCGGGCGATGCACAGCCGCTGCTGCTGGCCACCGGACAGGCCCATGCCCGGCTTGTTGAGCCGGTCCTTGACCTCGTTCCAGAGGTTGGCGCCGCGCAGGGACTTCTCCACGATCGCGTCGGCCTCGGACTTCGGCATCCGCTTGGCGTTGAGCCGGTTGCCGGCGAGCACGTTCTCGTAGATCGACATCGTCGGGAACGGGTTGGGCCGCTGGAAGACCATGCCGATCATCCGGCGGACGGCGACCGGGTCGACCTCGGGGGCGTACAGGTCCTGGCCGCCGACGGCGATCTTGCCCTCGACGGTCGCGCCGGGGATCACCTCGTGCATCCGGTTGAGGGTGCGCAGCATGGTCGACTTGCCGCAGCCCGACGGTCCGATGAACGCGGTGACGGCCCGCGCCCGGATCGTCATGTTGACGCCCTCGACGGCCTTGAAGTCGCCGTAGTAGATGTTGACGTCGCTGATGTCGATGCTCTTGGCCACTGGTGTTTCCCTTTCAGCGCCCGGTCTTGGGGGCGAAGATCTTGCTGACGAGCCGCGCGGTGAGATTCAGGATCATCACCAGCACGATGAGGATCAAGGCCGCCGACCAGGCGTTCGAGTAACCCTCGGGGGTTGCCACGCTGTACTGCGTGAGGATGTAGACCGGGATGGACATCATCCGGCCGTCGAACAGGTTCCAGTTCACGGCTTCGGCGGCGCCGACCGCGACCAGCAGCGGCGCGGTCTCACCGATCACGCGACTGGTCGCCAGCATCACGCCGGTGACGACACCGGGCAGCGCCGTGGGGATGACGACCTTGATGATCGTCCGCCACTTCGGCACCCCCAGGGCGTACGACGCCTCGCGCAGGTCGCCGGGCACGAGCCGCATCATCTCCTCGGCCGAGCGGACCACGGTCGGGATCATCAGCAGGGACAGGGCGACCGAGCCCATGATCCCCATCCGGGTCCCGACGCCGAAGATCAGCGTGAACAGGGAGAGCGCGAACAGACCGGCGACGATCGACGGGATACCCGTCATCACGTCGACGAGGAACGTGATCACCCGACCGATCCGGCCCTTGCCGGCGTACTCGGTGAGGTAGATCGCGGTGAAGATGCCGACCGGGACCGAGATCACGATCGCGCCGGCGGTGATCAGGATGGTGCCGATCAGGGCGTGCTTGAGGCCTGCGCCGGCGACGAGCTTGCCGGTCTCCGGGTCGAGCCGCTGCACCTGGTCGTTGCTGAGCAGGTCCCAGCTGATCCCGGGCAGCCCCTCGCGGAGCACGACCCAGATCAGCCAGACCAGCGGCACCATCGCGATGCAGAACAGCGCCCAGATGACGGAGGTGACGAGCCGGTCGGTGGCCGCGCGGCGGTTCTCGACGATCAGCGACCAGAGCGGGTAGCCGACCAGGCTGAGCAGCCCGCCGACGATGGCGAAGGAGACGACGCTCCAGCCGAGCAGCAGCGCGGCGAGTCCGGACAGGCCGAACGAGATCGCCAGCACGATCGCGGGCGCGTACGACGGCAGCCGGGCGCCGCCCAGGTCGGGCAGCTGCTGCGGGGTGATCTGCTGGGTGCTCATCAGGCGCCCTTCTGTCCACGGCCGGCGATGTAACGGGCACCGAAGTTGACCAGGAACGTGAAGACGAAGAGCACCAGACCGGTGGCGAGCAGGACCGCCTGGATCCGGCTGTCCTCAGCCTTGTAGTTCGAGGCGATGTTGGAGGCGATCGTCGCCGGGTTGGTCGAGGAGATCAGGTTGAGCGTGACGATCGGTGTCGCGGAGAGCACCATCGCCACCGCCATCGTCTCGCCGAGGGCACGACCGAGACCGAGCATGATCCCGGCGATCATGCCCGAGCGGGCGTAGGGGAAGACGGCGTAGCGGATGGTCTCCCAGCGAGTGGCGCCCAGCGCGAGGGCGGCCTCCTCGTTGAGCCGCGGCGTCTGCGCGAAGACCTCGCGACAGATCGCGGTGATGATCGGGATGCACATGATCGCGAGCACGAGCCCGGCGATCAGCATGGTGCGGCCGGTGGCCGAGGCGGGGCCCTTGAAGAACGGGAGCCAGCCGAGGTTCTCCTCGAGCCACTTCTGGCCCGGCTGGGAGGCGACGGCGAGCGCGCGGGCACCCCAGAGGCCGAAGACGACCGAGGGCACCGCGGCGAGCATGTCGATCACGAACGCGACCGGTCCCGCGATCCGGCGGGGCGCGTAGTGGGTGATGAACAGCGCCAACCCGATCGAGAACGGGACAGCCACGATCAGGGCGATGACCGCGGCGAGGATGGTGCCGAAGAGGAGCTTGCCCGCATATCCCCAGAAATCGGTCGAGGACGGTCCGTAGACGTCAGGGTCGGCGGAGAAGCCGGGGATTCCCTTGACGGTCAGGAACACGAAGACCGCGACCAGTGTGACGAGGATGGTGAGGCCTGCGGCCAGGGCGGTGCCGGAGAAGATCCGGTCGCCCTGGCCGCGTTTCCCGCCAGTCGTCAGCCCGGGAGCAGAGACGTCTGGCGTGGTGGTCACTTCGCGGCGATCTTCTCGAGGATCGCGGTGGCCTTCTCACCGATGTCGGTCGGCAGCGGGGCGGACAGCGCGTTGGCCGCCGCAGCCTTCTGGCCGGCCGGGGAGACGGCGTACTGGCCGAAGCCCTTGACGATGTCGGCGGTGGCCTTGTCGTCGTAGGTCTGGCAGGCCAGGAAGTACGACGCCAGGAAGACCGGGTAGACGCTCGGGTCGGTCGTGGTGCGGTTGAGCGTGTAGACGAGCTGGGTCTCGGCGTTGCCCTCGGCGAGCTCGGAGGCGGCCAGACCGGCGGCAGCGCCCTCGGCCGAGGGAGCGACGAACGTGTCGCCGACCTTGACCGAGACCTTGCCCAGGTCGGTGGAGGCCACGGCGGAGTCGTCGGCGTAGCCGATCGTGCCCTCACCGTCGGTGACGGCACCGATGACACCGGAGGTGCCCTCGGCGGCCTCGCCGCTCTGGACCGGCCACTCGCTGTTGTGCTCGGTCTTCCAGGTGCCGCCCGACGCCCGGAACAGGTAGTCGGTGAAGTTGTCGGTCGTGCCCGAGGAGTCGCTGCGGTGCACCGGCGCGATCGCCAGGTCGGGCAGGTTGACACCGTCGTTGAGACCGGCGATGGCCGGGTCGTTCCACTTCTTGATCGAGCCGCTGAAGATCGAGCCCAGGACCGGGGCGTCGAGCTTGAGCTCGGTGACACCGGGCAGGTTGAAGATGACGTCGATCGGGGAGACGAACACCGGGACCTCGATCGGGTCGGTGCCGCCACAGCCGGCCTTGGCCTTCTCCATGTCGTCGGCCGAGATCGCCGAGTCCGAGCCGGCGAACTTGTAGGAGCCGTTGTAGAAGTTGTCGCGCCCGGTGCCGGAGCCGACCGGGTCGTAGGTGATGGAGGCGTCGGGGTTGTCGGCACCGAAGCCGGCACGCCAGGACTCCTGGGCCTTCTCCTGCGCGGACGAACCGCCACCGGCGACCGAGCCGGACAGGCCGGAGGCACCGCCGCTGGACGAGTCGTCAGAGCCGCACGCGGTGAGGGTGGTGATGGCGGCGAGGGCCGCGACGCCGGGGAGAACGATCCGGCGGAAAGAAGTGGCGTTCACTTCAGTAACTCCTTGAGAACTGGACTATGTCAACGGCGACGTTAAGGAGCCCAAGTGACGTGATCCGGAGTCGAAAGTGAACGGACGGTGTATCGGACATGCCGTTTCGGTGTCGGCCAGCGGCCGGTGTGACCAACGCCCGGTGAATTCGCCCCAGGAGCCCTTGACGCGGGCTCCTCCGGCTGCGTGTGTCAGTAGCGCTCGATCGCCACGAGCGCGCCCTTGCGCCGGTGCACGACGATCAGCTCGCCCTTCTCCAGCCCCTGGTCGACCAGGTCGAGCGCGTCGGTGACCAGCGGCAGCACCGGGCGGTGCGAGCAGATCGCGATCGGGGCCTTGCCCGGCAGGGCCGCGACCGCCTCGGGAGTCGCCTGGCGACGTACCCCCTCCTCGCTCAGCAGCGGCTCCAGCTCGATCTCGATCCCGGCGGCGTCGGCGTAGGGGGCGACCGTCTGGACGCAGCGCAGGCTGGGGCTGGTGACGATCCGGCGGACGCCGTACGCCGCCAGGACCGGCGCGAGCCGCTCGGCCTGCACCTTGCCGGTCGCCAGCAGCGGGCGCTCGGTGTCGTCCTTGCGCCAGGAGCCGCGGGCCCGGGAGAGCGCGTGCCGGATCACGATGACGGTCTCGGTGCGCTTGGGCTGCTGGAGCGCCTCGCGCAGGGTGTTGCGGTCGTGCGGGTAGCTGAGCTGGCGCAGCGCCTTGTCGATCGGCACCCACGCGATCTCGTCGATCTCGTCGTTGGCGACGTAGTCGCCGACCAGCGCGGTGTTGCGGGGGCTGATCCGGCCGATCCAGTAGTGCACCTGCTTCATCCCGCGCGAGGTGGGATAGCGCTGCATGGTCAGCGGCCGGCCGAGCTCGACCAGCAGGCCGGTCTCCTCCTCGACCTCGCGCACGGCGGTGGCGACGACGTGCTCGCCCCGGTCCTCCTTGCCCTTGGCGAAGGACCAGTCGTCGTACTTCGGCCGATGGACCAGCAGGACCTCGGTGTGCTTGCTCCCCGGCCGGAACACGACCGCCCCGGCGGCGACGATGTCGCTCGCGCGCTCTCTCACCCCCCTAGTGTTACCGATCATGTGGGTGAGGGTGCAGACCAGGCGGCGTCTCGTGATCGCGGGCGCCGCCGTGCTGGCGCTCCTCCTGATCTGGGGACTGGCCTCCTGGTGGACGGCCGCGCACCGATCGCGGCTGGTCTCCGCCCTGGAGGAGGTGCCCAGCGACGCGCAGCGGGTCTCCTTCACCGACTGGGACCGGGTGGTCTCGGCGGTCGGGACGAAGGGCGGCACCACGGGGATCCTGGACCGCGCCTACGACGCCGACCTCTCCTCGGCCTCGGCCCTGGTGACCTCCGCGCCGGCGCTGGACAAGCTCGGCCTGTCCCTGCGCTCGGTGTCGTGGGAGCTCTACGCCCAGTCCTCCGAGGGCGCGGTGGAGATGCTCTCCTTCGACTCCGACGAGGACCTGGAGCGGTGGGTCGCACGGCTGAAGAAGTCCGGCTGGAAGCCCGCCGCCGACGCGACGGACGCGCAGCCGATGTACGACGGCTCCGACCCGGTCTCGGAGCTCGGGCTGTCCCCCGAGCTGATCTACGTGACCACCGCCGACGACCTGCTGATCGCCAGCGACAACCCGGACTACGCCCTGCGGGTGGCGGGGCACGACATCGCCGCGGGATCACCGCAGCTGGCCGACGTGGCTGCCGCGTTGGGCTCCGAACCGCTGTCGGCGGTCGTCTACACCGGGGAGTACGCCTGCGGTCACCTCGCGATGAGCCAGGCCGACGACCTCGATCAGCAGCAGGCCGCCGTCCTCCTCGACGCGGCCGGCGAGACGGACCCGATGACGGCGTTCGCGATGGGCTACGTCTCCTCGCCGCGCCAGGTCCGGGTGGCGATGGAGTTCGACAACGACGACGTGGCCGCGGCGAACGCGGACTCGCGGGCGACGTTGGCCGCCGGGGACGCCCCCGGGCAGGGTGGCACGTTCGCGGACCGGTTCACGCTGGGTGAGGTGCGCTCGGACGGGAAGATCGTGACGATGGCGATGACGCCGCACAAGGCTCAGAGCGTGCTGTCGGACCTGTCCAGCGGGCCGGTGCTCTGGGCGAGCTGCTGAGGGCTGGTCGCCGGGGCTATTTGTCCGGGGTGTCGCGCGGGTGCGGGATGCCGAGGATGTCGTCGATCTCATCCTGGGTGAGGTGCTCGTCGGTCTCGCCCGCAGCGACGATCAGGTTGGCGGTCAGCTCGACCTCGTCGAAGAGGTCGTCGTCGCGCAGCATCGGATCGGTGCCCGATCCGAAGGGGTCGATCGGCCCCTCGACGTGCTCCCCCATCGCCGCCTCCCGGCACGGTTCCGTACGGGGGCCTCGTTGCCCGCCGTGCGTATCGCCTCCGACGGTACTGCACGCACGCGATCGGCGACGCTGAAATGCCGCGAGGCCGGCACCCCGTGGGGTACCGGCCTCGCCGAGTGCTCGTCGTCTCAGAGAGGACGGACGTTCTCCGCCTGCGGGCCCTTCGGACCCTGCGTGACGTCGAACTCGACCTTCTGGTTCTCGTCGAGGCTCTTGTAGCCGTTGGACTGAATGGCCGAGTAGTGCACGAAGACGTCGTCGCCGCCGTCCTCCTGCGCGATGAAGCCGAAGCCCTTCTCAGCGTTGAACCACTTCACGGTGCCCTGAGCCATTGCTCTTGTTCTCCTTCGTCGGGGCGAGAAGCTGCCCATTTCGACAGCCTCACAACTCATTGCTGTCGTCCTCCGACGGAACTGCACTGTGTTGCGTTCGGAACCCTACCAACGTTGTAGGGATTGCCGCAGCCCCCCTTTTTACCTTTTTCGCGACAGGCGAATGAAGGTTCTGCAACAGGGGTGTGACACGGCATTCGCCGTGTGATCCGGCGCGTGGCGCGCCGGTGGCTCGCACGCTCGCAGGACGGAACCGGCGCGGTGACAGCGCCTGTTCCGTCCTGGACGATTGATCTGCCTGGCCGACCGCAGGTCACTGCGGGTCATCCAGGGCGAGATCAGTCGCGCGAGTCTTCGGCGTAATCCGCCCAGCCAGCGTGATCGCTGCTGGTATCCGGGCCATCATCACCGGACGATTCGGAGTGGTGGAGCTCGCGCTCCAA
Organism: Nocardioides sp. JCM 18999; assembly: GCF_055391175.1. Taxonomy (NCBI): domain Bacteria; kingdom Bacillati; phylum Actinomycetota; class Actinomycetes; order Propionibacteriales; family Nocardioidaceae; genus Nocardioides; species Nocardioides sp. JCM 18999. Next base: position 184,426 of record NZ_AP043887.1, on the reverse strand, counting down.
CGCACCGAAGTCCGTGTCATGAGTGCGGTACTTCAGGTCGCGAGCGACCTTGGTCTGCTTGGCTTTCGCTCGGCCGCGCCCCATAGGGTCAGCCCCCTCGCACGTTGGCCGGGGCCGCAGGCTCCCGGGCGTCTCACAGTGATTTCGTGGTTCCAAACTTACCCGGAGGAAGGCTCGAACGCACACTCGACGGGCCAAAACGTGTTCGCCTATGGCGAAGTTCACCTGTTTCGGGCACCTCGGCGGTGGGTACCGCCGCTCACCAGCCGGCGTGCTGGCCCTCCAGGGTGACCCGTCCCTCGAGCCCGTCCTGAGCGGCCGTGACCTCGCCGGCGACCCAGGCGTCGATACCGGACTCCGCGAGGATCGCGAGCGCGGCGTCGACGCTGTCGGGGGCGGTCAGGGCGACCATGCCGACACCCATGTTGAGGGTGGCCTCGAGGTCGGGCTGCGCGACGTCGCCGGTCCGCTTGACCAGGTCGAAGATCGGCGCCGGGATCCAGGTGTTGCGGTCCATGGTGACGCTGACCGTCTTGGGCAGGACGCGCTCCAGGTTGGCGGCCAGGCCACCACCGGTGACGTGGCTCATCGCGTGCGTGGCGGTCTCGCGGGCCAGGCGCAGGGAGGGCTTGGTGTAGAGCCGGGTCGGGACCAGCAGCTCCTCACCGAGGGTCGAGCCGAGCTCGTCGAGGTGGCCGTCGAGCGGCAGGTTCGCGGTGTTGAGCAGCACGTGGCGCACCAGGGAGAAGCCGTTGGAGTGCAGGCCGCTGGAGGCCATCGCGATCACCACGTCGCCCGCGACGACCTTGTCGGAGCCCAGCATCCCGTCGGCCTCGACCACGCCGGTGGTCGCTCCGGCGACGTCGTACTCGCCCGGGGCGAGGAGGCCCGGGTGCTCGGCGATCTCGCCGCCGACGAGGGCGACGCCGGCCTCGGCGCAGGCGTTGGCGATGCCGGTGACGATCGCGGTGATCATCTCCGGGACGACCTTGCCGGTGGCGATGTAGTCGGTCATGAACAGCGGCTCGGCGCCGCACACGACGAGGTCGTCGACGACCATGCCGACCAGGTCGAACCCGATCGTGTCGTGGATGTCCATCGCCTGCGCGATCGCGACCTTCGTGCCCACACCGTCGGTGCTGGTGGCCAGGATCGGCCGGTCGTAGTTCTTGAGGGCGCTCGCGTCGAACAGGCCCGCGAACCCGCCCAGACCACCGATCACCTCGGGGCGCTTCGTCTTCGCGACGGCCGCCTTGAACATCTCGATCGCGGTGTCTGCGGCGTGGATGTCCACACCTGCCTGGGCGTACGCGTTGCTCACGGCGGTCCTTAGGGGTTGTTGAGGACGGGCAGGGCCTTGCCCATGGTCGGGGAGTTGAGGCTGACCTCGAGCAGGTGCTTGCCGAGCTGGCTCTCGTCGGGCAGCGCCACCGGGTACTCGCCGGTGAAGCAGGCGGTGCAGAGCTGGTCCTTGGTCTGCCGGGTCGAGTCGACCATGCCCTCGAGGGAGATGTAACCGAGGCTGTCGGCACCCACCGAGGCGGCGATCTCGTCGACGTCGAGGCCGTTGGCGATCAGCTCGGCGCGGGTGGCGAAGTCGATGCCGTAGAAGCACGGCCACTTCACCGGCGGGCTCGAGATCCGCACGTGCACCTCGGTGGCGCCGGCCTCACGCAGCATCCGGATCTGGGCGCGCTGGGTGTTGCCGCGCACGATCGAGTCGTCGACCACGACGATCCGCTTGCCGCGGATCATGTGGTCCAGGGCGTTGAGCTTGAGCCGGATGCCGAGCTGGCGCAGGGTCTGCGACGGCTGGATGAAGGTGCGTCCGACGTAGGAGTTCTTGACGAAGCCCTGGCCGAACGGGATGCCCGACTCCTCGGCGTACCCCGTCGCGGCCGGCGTCCCCGACTCCGGGACGGGCATGACGAGGTCGGCCTCGACCGGGAACTCGCGGGCGAGCTGGCGGCCCATCTCGACGCGGGCCTCGTGCACGCCGCGGCCGGCGATGGTGGCGTCGGGGCGGGCGAGGTAGACGTACTCGAAGACGCAGCCCTTGCGGGTCGGCTCGGCGAACTTGCGGCTGCGCAGGCCGTCGGAGTTGATGATGATCAGCTCGCCGGGCTCGATCTCGCGGACCACGGAGGCACCGGTGGTGGCCAGGGCGGCGTCCTCGGAGGCCACCACCCAGCCGTTGTCGAGCCGGCCGAGGACCAGCGGGCGGATGCCGTGCGGGTCGCGGGCGGCGTAGAGGGTGTCCTCGTCCATCCAGACCAGGCAGTAGGCGCCGTCGATCTTGGGCAGCAGCTCCATCGCCCGCTCCTCGACGCTGGAGTCGGGGTGGTGGGCGAGCAGCTCGGTGAGCAGGCTGGTGTCGTTGGTCGACACCGGGCCGTGCTCGTCGCGGTGCAGGTCGAGCTCGTCGGCCGGGCTGGGCAGGTCGCGGACCATGTCGCGCAGCTCGTGGGTGTTGACGATGTTGCCGTTGTGCCCCAGCGCGATCGAGCCGTGGCTGCTCGGCCGGAACGTCGGCTGCGCGTTCTGCCAGGTGCTCGCCCCGGTGGTGGAGTAGCGAGCGTGGCCGACCGCCATGTGGCCCTGGAGCGAGTCCAGGGTGGTCTCGTCGAAGACCTGGGACACCAGCCCCATGTCCTTGTAGACCAGGATCTGGCGGCCGTTGCTCACTGCGATCCCCGCGGACTCCTGTCCGCGGTGTTGCAGGGAGTAGAGACCGAAGTAGGTGAGTTTTGAGACATCCTCGCCGGGGGCCCACACCCCGAACACGCCGCACACGTGGCTCATCCTACGGGCGGAGCGGTGGGACACCGAACCGCCGCGTCGGGCGTGGACCCTCCGTCGAGCGGGACCTCAGCCCAGGTTGCGGAGAAGCAGCGCCTCGGCGAGCAGGACGCGCTCGAACTCGGCCAGGTGCAGACCCTCGTTGGGGCCGTGCGCGCGGGTGTCGGGGTCCTCGACACCGGTGACCAGGACGCTGGCGGCCGGGAAGGCCTCGAGGAACTCGGCGATGAACGGGATCGAGCCGCCCACCCCCATGTCGATCGGGGCGGTGCCGTCCCACGCCTCGGTGAACGCCGACCGGGCGGCGTCGTACGCCGGGCCCTCGGCGTGCAGGGCGATCGGCTCGCCGGTGTCGACGACGGTGGTGCTGAGTTCGGCGCCGTACGGCGTGTGCTTCTCGAGGTGCGCGAGGAGGCGCGCCACGGCGTTCTCGGCGGTGTCGCCGGGTGCGATCCGGATCGTGACGCGGGCCTTGGCGCTCGGGATGAGGGTGTTGGAGGCGCCGGCGACCTTGGGGGCGTCGAAGCCGGTGACCGTGATCGCGGGCTGGGTCCACATCCGCTCGACGGCGGATCCGGTGCCGACCCAGGTGGTGCCCGGCAGGGCGCCGGACTCGGCGCGGAGGCGCTCCTCGGGGTAGTCGACGTCGGCGGCGGGGCCGGAGAAGAGTCCCTCGACGGCCGGGGAGCCGTCCTCGGTCCAGAGGCTGTTGAGCAGGCGGATCATCGCCATGATGCCGTCGGGGGCGAGGCCCCCCCACATGCCGGAGTGGACCGCGTGGTCGAGGGTCTTGACCTCGACGTCGACGCGGATCAGGCCGCGCAGACCCGTGGTCAGGGCCGGGACGCCGATGTCCCAGTTGCCGGAGTCGGCGATCACGATGACGTCGGCGCGGAGGTCGTCCTGGAACTGCTCGAGGAGCTGCGGCAGGGTCGCGCTGGCGACCTCCTCCTCACCCTCGATGAAGAGCCGGACGGTGACCGGGAGGTCGTCACCGAGCGCGCGCAGGGCGGCGACGTGGGTGAGGATGCCGGCCTTGTCGTCGGCGGCACCGCGGCCGTAGAGGCGGTCACCGCGGAGGGTCGGCTCGAACGGAGCGGAGTCCCAGTCGGCGTGGTCGTTCTCGGGCTGGACGTCGTGGTGGGCGTAGAGCAGCACGGTCGGGGCACCCTCGGGGCCCTTTTTCTCGCCGACGATCGCCGGCGGGGCACCGTCGAAGGCGCGCACGATCCGGGCGTCGACGCCCTCCGCGAGGAACAGGTCGCGGGTGAGCTCGGCGGACTTCTCGACCTCGTCGAGCCGCTCGGGGTCGGCGCTGACGGACTGGATCCGGACGAGGCGCTTGAGGTCCTCGAGAACACCGGGGAGTTCGGCCTGGATGCGGGTCTTCAGTTCGTCCGTGCTGAGCATGCCTCCCACACTAAGTCAGGGGGAGGTAGGGGGTCAGATCCGCGCGTTCGCCGCTGGCCCTGACGCTCGGGGTGGCGGCAGCGTCCTCCCACGCGATCCTCCCCGTGGCGATGCCGATCCACGTGGCCGCGTCGGTCTCGATCACCGCCGGCGGCGTCCCGCGGGTGTGGCGGACGCCGTCGATGCACTGGATCGCCGCGAACGGCGGGACCCGGACCTCGACGCTCCGCCCCGGCGCCTTGGTCTCGAGGAGGGCGAGGAAGTGCTTGGTCAGCAGCTTGAGGTCGGCGCGCTCGTCCCCGCCGGCGCGCAGCCGCTCGAGCGCCGCCTCGACCTCGAGCGGGTCGGCGGGTTTGAGGCGGGCGGGCATCAGGCCTCGTCCCCCGTCGCGCCGAAGCCACGGACCCGGACGGGCTCGGCGATGTCCTCGTGCAGCGCCGGGTACGGCTGGACCATCTGGAAGACCGAGTACGTCGTCCGCGGCACGTCATCGCCACGGGTGCGATCGCGCCAGGAGTCGACCAGGCCCTGCAGCTCGGAGCTGAACTCCAGCACCTCGGCGTTGCTGAGCCTGACGCCGGTCTCGCTGACCACCCGCTCGGTCGAGTCGTCGACGGGGTCGGTGTAGATCGACTCGACCAGGAGGTGGGCCCGGGCGCTGGCGGTGTGCCGGAACACCTCGACCGCTGCCTCTCCCCCGGGCTGACTGATCACGTCCCGAGTGCGGAAGCTGATCCCGCTGGGATCACTCAGCCGCCAGACCCGGTCGCGCTTGTCGCGCGCCTGCTCCGGGGCCTCCTCGACCAGTCCGTACTTGGCCAGCTGGCGCAGGTGGAAGCTCGCCTGGTTGGCCGGGATCTCCAGCGCCTGGGCCAGATCGGCCGCCCGCGAGGTCCCGGTCGCGCCGATCTCGGCGAGGATCCGGTTGCGGGTCGGGTGCGCGATCGCGCGGAGGATCCGCGGGTCGTCGTACGTCGCCATGGATCCATCGTAGCGAATCCGCACCAACTATTGCGCAACTAATGTTGCGCAACGTAGCGTGCGGGATATGTCCTCCTTCCGCAGCCTCGCCCGCAACCGCGACTTCACCCTCCTGTGGGCCGGCCAGACCATCTCCGAGCTCGGCACCCGGGTCAGCGGGTTCATCTTTCCGCTGATCGGGTTCGCGCTGACCGGGTCGGTCTTCTGGGCCGCCACCGTCGAGGCGGCGCACCTGCTCGGGATCGTGGTGATGCTGCTCCCGGCCGGCCTGTGGGCCGACCGTCTCGACCGGGCTCGGCTGATGCGGACGGCGGCCGTGCTCGGCGTGATCGCCTATGCCCCGCTGGCGGTGGCCGGGATCCTCGGCTCACTCACCCTGGCGCACCTGCTCGTCGCGGCCGCACTCGCCGGCGTCGGGACGGGCCTGTTCAACCCGGCGGAGACGTCGGCCGTCCGGACGCTGGTCAGCGACGAGGAGCTGCCGACCGCCTTCAGCCAGATCCAGGCGCGGGAGAACCTCGCCAGTCTGCTCGGGGCGCCGCTGGGCGGGCTGCTCTTCGGGCTCGCGCGGTGGATGCCGTTCGCGTTCGACGCGATCTCGTCGGTGGCGCTGTGGATCCTGGTCGGACGGATGCGCACGCCGCTGCCGGGCCTGGCGCGCGACGATCGGGAGGGGGCACTGGCCGAGATCGGAGCCGGGCTGCGGTTCAGCTGGGGCACGCCGTTCTTCCGCACGCTGCTGGTCTGGGCCCCGTTGATGAACCTGGTCGGCAACGCGCTGGTGATCCTCGCCATCCTGCGGCTGGTCGCGGCCGGGGTGGCGCCCGGCGTGATCGCGCTGGTCGAGGTCGCCGCCGGTGCCGCCGGGATCCTCGGTGCCCTGATCGCGCCCTGGATCATCGAGCACACCCGGACCGGGATGCTCTCGGTCGTCCTGGCCTGGTTCTCGGTACCGATGGTGATCCCGGTGGCGCTCTGGAACTCGGCCTGGTCGGTGGCGGCGATGCTGGTCCTGGTGATGCTGGTCAACCCGGCCGGCAACGCTGGGATCGGCGCCTACCGTGCCGCCATCACCCCGCCCGAGCTGCTCGGCCGGACGCAGTCGGCGATGCGATTCGTCTCGATGTCGATGATGCCGCTGGCGCCGCTCCTGGCCGGCGTACTTCTCGAGCGGTTGGGCGGCTCGCAGGCGGTCCTGGTGATGGGCGTGCTGCTGGTCGGCGTCGCCATGATCCCGACCCTGTCGAGGTCGGTCCGCTCGGTTCCTCGCCCCGCGCTCTGGCGTGTCGAGCCGGTGGGTGTCTAGCGTCGAAGCATGGCCAAACTCAATCCCTACCTGTCCTTCGTCGACACGGCACGCTCGGCGATGGAGTTCTACCAATCGGTCTTCGGCGGTGAGCTGGTGGTCAACACCTTCGGCGAGTACGGCGCCGACGACGCTGCGGTCGCCAACCTGGTCATGCACGCCTCGCTCGAGACGCCGGCCGGGTTCACCCTCTTCGCCTCCGACGCCCCTCCCGGGATGGCGGAGCTCTCCCCCGGCTCGCAGATCACCGTCTCGGTCTCCGGCGGGCACGAGGACGCCGACGCCCTGCGCGGCTACTGGGCCGCCCTCGCCGAGGACGGCACCGTCCACATGCCGCTCGAGAAGCAGATGTGGGGCGACGACTTCGGCCAGCTGACCGACAAGTTCGGCATCCCCTGGATGGTCGACATCGGCCCCGAGGAGAGCTGACCGCCCCTCCCACCAACTAACTGGTCTTGAACCGGCCCGGAGAGCCCCTCCAAGCATCCGTTCAAGACCAGTTAGTTGAGTTTCGTTCGTTGAGCTTCGGTGAGTGGGCCGCTGAGCCTCCACATCCGGGCCTCACGGCTGGCTCGTCCGCAGGCAGCCCGTTCCCCCGGGCACCGGAGTCACCAGCGGCCGATGCTCACCGGGTGCACGTCACCGACCTCCACCCCAGCCGCGGGGTCCACGTCCCCGCCGGCCTCACCGGCCATGACGCCGTACTCGCCGAGCTGCTGGCCTGGCAGGCGCTCCTGCCGCCGAGCTCGTCGTTCACCGGATTGAGCGCGGCGCGCGCGTGGGGCCTGGCACTGCCGAGCCTGCCGTCCAACCTGCCCCACTTCGCCGCGATCGGCGGGGTCCGCGGTGAGGTCAAGCCCGACCGGGACGGGCTGGTGGTCGCTCGTCACACCTGGATCCCTGCCCACGACGAGATCGCCATGGCCGCTGGCGACCCGGTCCGCGTCGCGCCGGTGTGCGAAGCGATCTTGGTCGCCGGCCGGGTGCTCAACCGCCTCGACCTCGTGGTGCTGATCGACTCCGCCCTCAACATGGGCGCTTGCACGCTCGACCAGCTGGCCGCCGCGGCTCTTCAGCGGCGGCGCGGCGTCCGTGCGCTCCGCGATGCACTCGCCTGGGTCGACGGCCGCTCCGAGTCGCCCTGGGAGACGATGCTGCGGATGCTGCACACCTCGTGCGGAGTGGCGGTGGACATCCAGGTGGTTCTCGAGGATCCCGACGGTTTCTTCATCGCCCGGGTCGATGCGTTGGTCCGAGGGACCACCCTGGTCCAGGAGTACGACGGCGCCGACCACCGCACCCCCCAGCAGCTCGCCAGCGACCTCACGCGCGACCGACGACTCGCTTCCATCGATCACCACCGCCACGCCTATGTGGCACGGGACCTGCTGCGTCAGCCGTGGGTCGTCATGCGACCCGTGGAGAAGGCGCTCGGACGACGGATCAGCCTGGACCCGTGGTGGGATCTGCTCGAGGAGAGCCTCTACGGCACGCGGGGACGAGCTCGCCTCCAAGCGCAGGTGAAACCCGCGCTCGAGTGGCCCTATCCCCCAGTTCGTCGGCCCAGCCGAAGAACTAACTGGTCTTGAACCTCGCTCTCAGGGCGTCCTGAGGAGCGGTTCAAGACCAGTTAGTTGAAGTCGGGGCTCAGGCGAGGGCGTTGGGGAGGGTGGCCTTCCAGGCGGCCTCGAGCTCGGCGACGGGGACCTCGAACTGGCCCTCGATCGCGAGGACGTCGCCACCGGTGACGCCGATCTCGGTGACCGTGACACCGGCCGCGGAGGCGGCGCGGAGGAAGGCGGCGCCGTCCTCGAGGTGGGTGGTCACCATGATCCGGGCGGCGGACTCGCTGAAGAGCGCGACGAACGGGTCGCCCAGGAGTGCGACGGAGGCGCCGATGCCGGAGCCGATCGCTGCCTCGGCGAGCGCCTGCGAGAGACCGCCGTCGGAGAGGTCGTGCGCCGAGGTGACGAGCGAGCGAGCCGCCTGGAGGAGGTCCAGGTTGCGCTTCTCCGCGGCCAGGTCGACCTTCGGCGGCAGACCACCGAGGTGGCCGTGCGCCACGAGCGCCCACTCGGAGCCGGAGAGCTCCTCGCGGGTCTCACCGAGCACGAAGATCCGCTGGTTCTCGGCGACGAAGGCCGACGGGATGCGGGTCGTGACGTCGTCGATCAGGCCGAGGGTGGCCACGACGGGCGTCGGCAGGATCGCCACATCACCCGTCTGGTTGTACAGCGACACGTTGCCGCCGGTGACCGGGACACCGAGCTCGAGGCAGGCGTCCTTGAGGCCACGGCAGGCCTCGGCGAACTGCCACATCACGGCCGGGTCCTCGGGCGAGCCGAAGTTGAGGCAGTCCGAGATCGCGACCGGGACGGCACCGACGGCGGTGACGTTGCGGAACGACTCGGCCAGCGCCAGCTGCGCGCCGAAGTACGGGTCGAGCTTGGCGAAGCGACCGTTGCCGTCGGTGGACAGGGCGACACCGCGGACGGAGTCCTCGGCGATCCGGATCATGCCGGCCTCGGCGTTCTTGGACATCACCGTGTTGCCGCGGACGTAGTGGTCGTACTGCTGGGTGATCCACGACTTGTCGCACAGGTTCGGGGAGGCAACCAGCTGCAGCCAGGTGGCCTTCAGGTCCTCCGGCGTCGACGGGCGAGCCAGCGCCTCGGCGACGTCGGCCTGCAGGGTGTCCTGCCAGTCGGGGCGGGCGTAGGGACGCTCGTAGACCGGGCCGTCGTGGGCGACGGTGCGCGGGTCGACGTCGACGATGGTCGAGCCGTGGAAGTCGATGACCAGGCGGCCCTGGCCGGTGACCTCACCGATGGTGGCGGCCTCGACGTCCCACTTCGCGCAGATCGCGTAGAAGGTGGCCTCGTCCTCGGGAGCGATGACGGCCATCATCCGCTCCTGGGACTCGCTCATCAGGATCTCTTCGGGCGTCAGCGTGGAGTCGCGCAGCGGCACCCGCTCCAGGTGCACGTGCATGCCACCGTCACCGGCCGCAGCAAGCTCGCTCGTCGCGCACGAGATGCCCGCGGCACCGAAGTCCTGGATACCCCGGACGATGCCCGAGGCGTAGAGCTCCAGGGTGCACTCGATCAGGAGCTTCTCCATGAACGGGTCGCCGACCTGGACGCTCGGCCGCTTGGCGGGGCCGTCCTCGTCGAACTCGACCGACGCCAGGATGGAGGCACCGCCGATGCCGTCCCCACCGGTGCGGGCGCCGTACATGATGACGAGGTTGCCGGCGCCGGACGCCTGGGCGAGGTGGAGGTCCTCGTGCTTGAGCACGCCGACCGCGAGCGCGTTGACCAGCGGGTTGCCGAGGTAGGTCTCGTCGAAGACGACCTCGCCACCGATGTTGGGCAGGCCGAGGCAGTTGCCGTAGCCGCCGACGCCGGCGACGATCCCGGGCAGGACGCGGTGGGTGTCGGGCTCGTGCAGCGGGCCGAAGCGGAGCGGGTCCATCACGGCGACCGGGCGAGCACCCATCGCGAGGATGTCGCGGACGATGCCGCCGACGCCGGTCGCGGCGCCCTGGTAGGGCTCGACGTACGACGGGTGGTTGTGCGACTCGACCTTGAAGGTGACCGCGTAGCCCTCGCCGATGTCGATCACGCCGGCGTTCTCGCCGATGCCGGCGAGCATCTTGCCGGCCGGGGTCTCCTGCGGGATCTCACCGAACTGGCGCAGGTGCACCTTGGAGGACTTGTAGGAGCAGTGCTCGGACCACATCACCGAGTACATCGCGAGCTCGGCACCGGTGGGCCGGCGGCCGAGGATCTCGCGGATCGCGGCGTACTCGTCCTCCTTGAGCCCGAGCTCGGCCCAGGGCTGCACCTTGTCCGGGTCGGAGGCGGCGACAGCAACAGTGTCGAGGGCGGTGATCGGAGCCGAAGTCACGGCGCACAATCTATCCGGGCTGAGCGTCGAACCCTTAGTCGAGGCCGCGGATGGACACCGGAACCCTCAACTCGACGGCCACAAGCCTCAAGTCGGCGGGTTGAGGAGGCCGTCGGCGACGACGCTGAGGAGGGGGCGGACGGCCGCCTCGTCCATCTCCGACTGGTCGGCCACGGTGGCCACGCCGCCGACCAGCTTGATCACGCCGACCGGGTCGACGTCGGGGCGGAGCTGGCCCTCCAGCCGGGCGAGGACCGCCTCGTTCGAGTTCCGCAGGATCTGGCACTTGTGCAGCAGCGGGGAGGTCTCGTCGTCGATCGCGGCGGTGAGCTTGGCCGGGGTGCCCTTGTTGTAGGAGATCAGCCGGACGTACGTCGTCAGCCACTCCATCAGCAGCTCGCGGCCCTCGGCCTCCGAAGCCAGCACCTTGTCGGTCGCCGTGGTGACGTTGTCGACCCAGGCCTGCATCACCGCGTCGTGCAACGCCTCGCGGGTCGGGAAGTGGCGGTAGAGCGTCCCGGGGCCGACCTCGGCCCGGCGGGCGATCTCGTCGAGCGGGGCGTCGTACCCCTTCTCACGGAAGGTGGCGCGCGCCGCCTCGATGATCCGTTCGCGGTTCCGCGCGGCATCGGCCCGCATCCGCCCGCCCTCCTTCCAGGGGTCCTGAATCACACTTGCTAAACGGAGACACTCTCCGGTACTGTTCCCGACAAGCGGAGAATGTCTCCAATTAAAGCCTAGGTGGCCCGATCAGGCCAGAACAGGACCTCTCCTCATGTCTCTCACCTCGACTCCGCGGACCCACGAGGTCCGCGCCGGCAGCGGGAAGCAGGCCGGTCGCAACCCGACCCTCGGCCTCGCGTTCATCCTCACTGCCCAGCTCATGCTCGTCCTCGACGCCACGATCGTGAACGTGGCCCTGCCCGACATCGCCTCGCTCGGCTTCGGCCCCGCGTCCCTGTCCTGGGTGCTCAACGCCTACACCCTCGCCTTCGGTGGCCTGCTGCTCCTCGGCGGCCGACTCGGCGACGTGCTCGGCCGGCGCCGGATCTTCCTGCTCGGCATCGCGATCTTCACACTCTTCTCCCTGGTCGGCGGTCTGGCCGCGGACCCGACGATGCTCGTCATCTCCCGCGCCGCCCAGGGCGTCGGCGCCGCGCTTGCCGCGCCCAGCGTGCTCGCCCTGATCACCACGAACGCCCGCTCCGAGCAGGCCCGGAACAAGGCGCTCGCCGCGTTCACCGCTGTCTCCTCCGGCGGCGGCGCGCTCGGCATGGTCCTCGGCGGCATCCTCACCGAGGCCGTCTCGTGGCGCGCGACGCTGTTCGTCAACGTGCCGATCGGCCTGGTCATCCTGGCCGTGGTTCCCCGTCTGATCGACGAGACCCCGCGCCGTCACGGCCGGTTCGACATCGTCGGCGCGATCACCGCGACCGGTGGTGCGGTGGCCCTGGTCTTCACCCTGGTCAAGGCTCCCGAGTGGGGCTGGACCGATCCGCGCACCTTCGGCGGGATCGTCCTGGCGCTGGCCCTCTTCGCGGTCCTGGCCGCGACCGAGAAGCGCCACCCGCACCCGCTGCTGCGCCCGGAGCTGCTGCGCAGCCGTCGCCGGGTCGCGACCCTGGCGACGTCGGTCGCACTGTTCGGATCGATGCTCGGCATGTTCTTCGTGACCGTGCAGTTCCTGGAGGACCACCTGGGGATGTCGCCGATCCAGGCGGGCCTCGGCTTCCTGCCCTGGCCGGTGTCGATCTTCGTGCTCTCCCGGTTCACGCCGCGGCTGGTCGCCCGCTACGGCCACGCCCGGATGATCCTGACCGGCACCCTGATGGCGCTGGTGTCCTTCACCCACATGGCCACGCTGCCGCACGACGCCGGGTACTGGATGATCATGCCGTCGCTCTTCCTCGGCGGGATGGCCGTCGGCCTCGCGCTGATGCCAATGACCGGCCTCGTCCTCCAGGGCGTCGAGCCCGAGCACGCCGGCTCGGCCTCGGGCCTGCTGCAGACCACGCAGCAGCTCGGTGGGGCGATCGGCTTCGCGATCGTGACCAGCGTCTACGCCTCGCACCACGCCTCCGGGTTCGTCGACGCGGCCCGGGCCGGCTACACCGCGGCCGCGATCCTGGTCGGTCTCGGCGTGATCACCGCGCTCACGTTGAACGTCCGACGCCCGGCGCTGGTGCCCGAAGCGGCCTGAGGCTCGCCTCCATCGCCTAAGGTCCACCCACATGAGGAGACGCCGACGTGTGCTGCCCGCACGCGTCGGCGTCTCGGTCGTTCTGACCCTCCTCGCGATCGCGGTGCCGATCTTCCTGAGCACCACCGAGACCCCCGTGCCGGCGCACTCCGAGAACGTCAGCCAGGCACTCCAGGCCACCCCGCCGAGCAGCACCCCGACCCCTGCGGCGGCAGTCAGCACTCCTGTCTCCCCCGAGCCCCCGGTGGCCGCGTTCGACCGCACCGCCCACTCGACCACCGATCCGAGCTCGCTGTCGGTGGTGATCAACAAGTCGCACCCGATCAGCCCGACGTCGTTCGTCCCGCCGCTGACCGTCGTCGCCGCCAAGGAGGTCGGGCGGACGATCGCCGGGCCGCTGCAGGCGATGCTCCGCGCCGCCGAGGAGGCCGGCGCACCGCTCGAGGTGGTCAGCGGCTTCCGCACCTACCACCGGCAGCACAGCATCTACCAGGCGCAGCTGGCCGGGACCGGCTCCGTCGAGGCCGCCGACGCGGTCTCGGCCCGCCCCGGCCACAGCGAGCACCAGAGCGGGCTCGCGATCGACGTCGACGACGCCCGCGACGGCTCCTGCCAGCTCAACCCCTGCTTCGCCGGTACGACGGCAGGGCGCTGGGTCACCGAGCACGCCGGTGAGTTCGGGTTCCTGGTCCGCTACGCCGAGGCCACCACCGAGATCACCGGCTACGCCGCCGAGCCGTGGCACCTGCGCTACGTCGGCCGCCGGCTGGTGCGGGCGATGGAGGAGGCCGGCGTGACCACGCTGGAGGAGTTCTTCGAGATCCCCGGCGGGGACTACCCGAACGGTTAGCCCTGGTGTTGCAGAGCCCCAGAGTGACGGAAGTGACTTAGGCTCGGCTGCATGCATGGGGTCGTCGGCGCACTGCGCCATCCGCGCGTGATCATCATCGCGGCGACGCTCATCGCGCTCGCCGCCGTACTGCTGGTGCTGCCGCGGCCCGCGAACGACCTCGCCCGGAAGACCGCGGCCAACCCGGTGACGCCCGGGGGTTTCACGGGGCTCGGGTTCGACCAGTGCCAGGCGCCGAAGCAGTCCGCGATGGACGTCTGGATCAAGAAGAGCCCGTTCCGCTCGGTCGGGATCTACATCTCCGGCGACTCGCGGGCGTGCCGCAAGCAGACCTACCTCAACGCGACCTGGGTCTCGAAGCAGCTCGCGGCCGGATGGCACCTGCTGCCGATCACGCTCGGTCCGCAGGCCTCGTGCCAGCCGCGGTTCCCGCGCTACGCCGACGACTTCAAGATCAGCCCGACCGCGACGAACGACTACGCCAAGGCGCGCAGCCAGGGCACCGCGGAGGGCACCAAGACGGTCAACGACGCCCAGGAGCTCGGCCTGACGAAGGGGTCGATGATCTTCTACGACCTCGAGGGCTACGACTACGGCAACAAGGCGTGCCGCGAGTCAGCGCTCCGCTTCGTCTCGGCGTGGACCGTCCGGGTCAAGGCGCTCGGCTACCGCGCCGCGCTCTATTCCAGCGCGGGCTCCGGGATGAAGATGGTCGAGGCCGCCCGGCTCAAGCGGCCCGCCAACATCACCCTGCCCGACGCGATCTGGCTCGCTCGGTACGACGGCAAGGCGAACACCTCGGCCACGGACTACATCTCCGACGACGGCTGGAAGGGTGCCCGGATCAAGCAGTTCCAGGGCGGGCACAACGAGACCTGGGGCGGCGTGACGATCAACATCGACCGCAACTACCTCGCCCTCGCCGCGCCGGCGACGGCCAAGCCCACGCCGAAGCCGACTCCCAAGCCGACGGTGATGCCGACCACCACTCCCCCGCAGCCCAGCAGCGCGCCCGTCCCGGCGGTCAAGGCCGAGGTGCACTGCGCGAACCTCGGCGGTTCGGGGGCGCGCGGGATCAAGGTCAACCTCGCCAGGTACCACGCCTTGAGGCCGGCGACCTCGACGTACACCCCCGACGCCGCGTCGGTGCGGGCACTGACCTGCCTGCTGCGGGAGCGGACGACGTACCGCGGGCCCGTCGGCGGGCGCTACAACGCGACCGTGCAGCAGTTCGTCACGACGTGGCGGCGCAACCACGGGTTCACCGCCACCCCGCGCTGGAACGCGACGCAGTGGATGTGGCTGCTGGCCAAGGGGCCACGGGTGACGCTCAGCGCCAAGTCGACCGGTCCGCGGGTGCGTGACGTGCAGCGGGCGCTCAACGCCGCCAACCCGTCGCTGCGGCTACCGGTGAAGGGGTACTTCACCTCGACGTCGCTGAAGGCGCTGCGCAGCTGGCGGATCAAGGTCGGCGCCTCCACGGGCAGCCCGTTCGGTGCCGCGGAGTGGCGGAAGCTGCAGGCCGGGAAGCGCTGACCCGCTGCCCTGACTGCTGCTGCGCTCAGGAGAGCGCGGCGGTGAGGATGCTGGTGAAGAAGCCGGAGCCCTCGGTGCCGGAGCCGGTGAGCTCCTCGACGGCGTGCTCGGGGTGCGGCATCAGACCGACCACGTTGCCACGCTCGTTGGTGATGCCGGCGATGTCGTTGACCGAGCCGTTGGGATTGAACCCGACGTAGCGGGCCACGATCCGGCCCTCGCCCTCGAGCCGCGCGATGGTCTCGGCGTCAGCCTGGAACTGGCCCTCACCGTTCTTCAGCGGGACGACGATCTCCTGGTTGAGCTCGTAGGAGTTCGTCCAGGCGGTCTGGTTGTTCTCGATCCGCAGCGTCTGGTCGCGGCAGATGAACTTGAGGTGGTCGTTCATCAGCAGCCCACCGGGGAGCAGGTGCGACTCGACCAGGATCTGGAAGCCGTTGCAGATGCCGAGCACGGGCAGACCCTTGTTGGCGCCCTCGATGACCTCGGTCATGATCGGCGCGAACCGGCTGATCGCGCCGCAGCGCAGGTAGTCGCCGTAGGAGAAGCCGCCGGGCAGGATGACCGCGTCGACGCCCTGCAGGTCGTGGTCGCCGTGCCAGAGGCTGACCGGCTCGTTGCCGGTCAGGCGGACGGCGCGGGACGCGTCGACGTCGTCGAGCGTGCCGGGGAACGTGATGACACCAACGCGCATCGGTCAGTCCTCAGGCTTCGACGCGGACGACGAAGTTCTCGATGACCGTGTTGGCCAGGAACGTCTCGGCCAGCTTCTCGATCTCGGCGAGCGTGGCCGGCGAGGTGTCGGCGACCTCGAGCTCGAACCGCTTGCCCTGGCGGACCTCGGTCACGCCGCTGAAGCCCAGACGGGGCAGCGCACCGAGGACGGCCTTGCCCTGGGGGTCGAGGATCTCCGGCTTGGGCATGACATCAACAACGATGCGAGGCATGGCCGTGAGTCTAAGCGGTGGGCGCCGGTGAGGTTGCATCGCGTCCAGCCTTCACCGCAGGAGGCACACTGGAGGCATGAGCACTCCGTCCTCCTTCGGTCCGGGACCCGCGCGCAACCCCCTCAAGCTGGAGTTCCCGCAGTCCCTGGCCGTGTACGACGACTACGCGGCCGCCCAACGAACGGTCGACTTCCTCAGCGACCAGGAGTTCCCCGTCGAGAACTGCATGATCGTCGGCACCGAGCTGAAGCGGGTCGAGCGGATCACCGGGCGCCTCACCAACGGACGGGTCGCCGTCGGCGGCCTGCTCTCCGGCCTCTGGCTGGGCCTCTTCATCGGGATCGTGTTCGCCCTGTTCACCGACGAGAACACCTTGGGTGTGATCGTGTCGACGATGCTGTTCGGGGCGGCGTTCGGGCTGATCTGGGCACTCGTCGGCTACGCGATGACGCGGGGCCAGCGGGACTTCTCCTCGATCACCCAGGTCGTCGCGACCCGGTACGAGGTGCTGGTGGAGCACAAGGTCGCCGCCCGTGCGCGCGAGCTGCTCGCCGGGCTCCCCGGCGCGCTGCCGAACCCGTTCACCAGCTGAACAGCCACCCGGTGAGCAGGCAGAAGTTTTCACTGCCACGAACGTGAACAGGCACTTGTTTGCAGCGCCGCTGCAAACAAGTGCCTGTTCACCGTGAGTGAGGCGAAAACTTCTGCCTGCTCACCCCACGGTCAGCTGAGCTCGCGCTTGAGGATCTTCCCGGTCGCCGTCATCGGCAGGGCCGAGACGATGTCGACGATGCGCGGGTACTTGTAGCTCGCCATCGTCTCCTTGGACCAGGCGACGATCTCCTCGGGCGTGGCCGAGGCGCTCGGCTTGAGCACGATCACGGCCTTGACCTCCTCGCCGTGGGAGTCGTGCGGGACGCCGATGACCGCGGCCAGCGAGATCGCGGGGTGGGTCAGCAGGACCTCTTCGATCTCGCGCGGGTAGACGTTGAAGCCGCCGCGGATGATGAGCTCCTTGGCGCGGTCGACGATGTAGTACCAGCCGTCCTCGTCGCGCTTGCCCAGGTCACCCGAACGGAACCAGCCGTCCTCGGAGAGCACCTCGGCGGTCGCCTCGGGCCGGGCGTAGTAGCCCTTGAACACGTTGGTGCCCTTGATCGCGATCTCGCCGATCGCGTCGCGCTCCCAGTCCTGCTCGTCCCAGGTGCCGGGGGTGAGCAGCTTCATCTCGCACCCCGGGATCGGGGTGCCGATCGAGCCGACCCGGGCGGGCTGGCCGAAGACCGAGAACGAGGCGACCGGGGAGGTCTCGGACAGGCCGTAGCCCTCCATGATCGTGACGCCGAAGCGCTTCTCGAACTCCTTGTGGATCTCCACCGGCAGCGCCGAGCCACCGGAGGCGGCGACCCGCAGGTTCTTGGCGATCTCGTCGACGTGGTCGTTCTCGCCGAGCGCGCCGAGCAGGCCCCAGTACATCGTCGGGACACCGGCGAAGAAGGTGACCTTCTCCTTGACCAGCAGCTCGATCGCGGCGTTGGGCTCGAAGCGCGGGAGCAGCACGACGGTGCCACCGAACGCGAACGCGCCCAGCAGGATCACGGTCTGGCCGAAGGCGTGGAAGAGCGGCAGCACGCAGAGGTAGGTGTCGGGACGCTCGGCGTCGGCGCCGAAGAGCTCCCGGCCGGCGAGCGCGTTGTCGCGCATGTTGCGGTGGCGCAGCTCGGCGCCCTTGGGCTGACCGGTGGTGCCCGAGGTGTAGAGGATGACGGCGGTGTCGTCCTCGTCGGTGGCGACGGTCTCGAAGGTGTCGTCCATCGGGAGCGCGGCCTGGACCAGCGTCGGGACGCCCTCGATCGGGGAGTCAGCCATCATGTCGGCGGTGATGACGAAGAAGTCCTCGACGCCGGCGTCGACGGCGCCCTTGTGCGCCTCGGCGCCGATCGGCAGCTCCGGGGTGCCCTCGAAGGCGAAGAGCGCCTTCGCGTCGGAGTCCTTCAGGTGGTACGTCACCTCGCGCGCCTTGAGCAGCACGTTGAGCGGGACCACGGTCGCACCGGCCTTGAGGATCCCGAAGTAGACCATCGGGAAGTAGGGCACGTTGGGGGCCATCAGGGCGACCTTGTCGCCGTGTCCGATGCCCTTGCTCGTCAGGAGGTTCGCGACCCGGTTCGCGAAGCCGTCCAGCGTGGCGTAGCTCAGCCGGGTCTCCCCGATCACGACGGCGTCGCGGTCGGGATAGGCCGAAGCGCTGTCTTCGAGCAGGGATGCGAGGTTGTACGTCGTCACCGGAGTCCTCCGTTGGATGGGGGTGGTCTGCGTCACATGTTACTGACGAGTCACCCAACGATCCACGAGGGGGCCGGGTTCCCCAGCGACACCCTTACTCGACTAGAATCGAGTTTGAGTGAGCTTCTCGTACGCCTCGACGTAGCGGCTGCGGGTGCGTTCGACGACCTCGGCCGGCAGCGCCGGCGGCTGCTCCCCGCTGTTCTTGTCCCAGCCCGAGTCGGGCGAGAGCAGCCAGTTGCGCACGATCTGCTTGTCGTACGACGGCTGGGTACCGCCCGGCGCCCACTCGTCCAGGCTCCAGAACCGCGAGGAGTCCGGGGTCAGCACCTCGTCGCCCAGCACGATCGCGCGGGTGCCACCGCCGAAGTCGTGCTCGTGGCCGGCCCGGACACCGAACTCGAACTTGGTGTCGGCCAGGATCAGCCCGGCTCCGCGGGCGATCTCGTCGGCGCGCTCGTAGATCGCGAGGGTCAGGTGGCGCAGCTCGGCGGCGTCGTCGTGGCCGATCTGGTGGGCGACGGTCTCGTAGGAGACGTTCTCGTCGTGGTCGCCGAGCTCGGCCTTGGTGGCCGGGGTGAAGATCGCGCGCGGCAGCCGGGACCCGTCGACCAGTCCCGGCGGGAGCGCGACCCCGCAGACCTCACCGGTCTGCTGGTAGTCGGTCAGGCCCGAGCCGGTGAGGTAGCCGCGCGCCACGCACTCGACCGGGAACATCGCGAGCTTGTCCACGACCAGCGCGCGCCCGGCGACGGACGCGGGGACGTCGGTGGAGATCACGTGGTTGGGCACCAGCGTGGAGAGCTGGTCGAACCACCACAGGCTCATCCGGGTGAGGATCTCGCCCTTGTCGGGGATGGTCGACTCGAGCACGTAGTCGAACGCGCTGATCCGGTCGCTGGCCACCATCAGCAGCTTGCCGACGTACGGGCCCTCGGTGAGCTCGTAGAGGTCACGCACCTTGCCCGAGTGCAGGTGGCGGGCGCCGGCGATGGCGGGAGCGTCGGGGATGTTCAGCACGACGCTCAGCCTAGTTGTCGTCGTGGCTCGGGGAGCTGCGCGGGTAGACGACCCCGACGGCAGCGCGGACCTGGTCCATCTGCCACATGATCGCCAGGGTCTGGGCGTGCGGCACCCACGGGCTCTCGGTCAGCCCCGCACGCAGGCAGCGGCCGACCTCGGCGATCTCGTTGCCGTAGCCGCGCCCGATCACCGGCTCCTCCGGCTCGATCTCGACCGGCGTGCCGGGCCGCCCGTCGGCGTACGGCGTGAACGTGATCCGGGTCGGGTGGTGGAAGTCGTCGAGCACGAGCCGGCCGGTGGTGGTGCCGATCGTGGCCTCGCGCGAGGTCCACGAGGCGATGCTGCCGACCATCGTGGCGAGCACCCCGTTCGGGTAGGTGCCGGCGATCACGACCGTGTCGTCGTAGCTCCCCGTCTCGGTGGTGATCACGTCGGCGTGCGCGGTCAGGGTGAGCGCCTCGCCGAGCAGCAGGTGCGCCACGGTGAGGGGGTAGATGCCCACGTCGAGCAGGGCGCCGGCGCCCAGGCTCGGATCGCGGAAGCGGCTGGCCGGGTCGGGCGGGACGACGAACCCGAGCTCGGCGTGGAAGTGGCGAGGGATGCCGAACTCGCCGGCCTCGAGCCTGCGGGCGACGGCGTGGATCGCTGGGTGGCACGCGCTCCACATCGCCTCCATCAGGAACAGGCCGCGCTCGACGGCGAGATCGACGAGGGTCTGCGCGTCGGGGGCGTCGAGCGTGAACGCCTTCTCGCACAGCACCGGCTTGCCGGCCTCGAGGGCGAGCCGGGCGTCGACGAGGTGGCGGCTGTGCGGGGTGGCGACGTAGACCACGTCGACGTCGTCCGCGGCGACGAGGGCCTCGTAGGAGCCGTACGCCGTCGTGGCGGCGGTGCCGTGCGTCGCGGCGAACTGCTGCGCGGTGGTGAGGTCGCGCGAGGCGACCGCGACCAGCTCGGCGTCGTCGACCAGAGCGAGGTCGGTGGCGAACTGGCGGGCGATCTTGCCGGTGGCGAGGATGCCCCAGCGGACGGGGTTCTCAGGCACGGGTCTTCTCCTGCGCGCGTTGGGCGGTGCGGATGTGGTCGGCGTACCAGTCGAAGCTGGCCCGCGGCGTGCGCACGCCGGTGGCGTGGTCGACGTGGACCAGCCCGAAGCGTTGGCCGAAGCCCTCGGCCCACTCCCAGTTGTCCATCAACGACCAGTGGCAGTAGCCACGGACGTCGGCGCCGTCGGCGATCGCCGCACGCAGTGCGGCGAGGTGGGAGTCGACGTAGGCGATCCGGCGCTGGTCGTCGAACGTGCCGGACGGTTCGGTGAAGCTGGCGCCGTTCTCGGTGATGATGACGGGCGGGAGCCCCGTGCCGTAGCGGGTCCTGAGGATCTGGAGCTGCCCGGTCAGGCCGCCCGGGATGATCGGCCAGCCGAAGTCGGTGTGCTCGAGTCCCTCGTGCTCGGGCCCGTCGAACGGCACGAACGAGAACGGCATCTCCACCCCGTCGACCGCGACGTCGACGCCGTCGACACTGCTGGAGCCGTTGCCGGGGGCGGCCACGCGCATCGGGTTGTAGTAGTTGAGGCCGTAGAAGTCGAGCGGGGCGCCGATCAGGTCCAGGTCGGTCTCGGGCATGAGGCCGGCCAGGTCGGCCGGGTAGGCGCCGGTGAGGATCGGGTCGGCGAAGAGCCAGTTGTTGATCAGGTCGAAGAAGCCGGCCGCCTCCTGGTCCTCCGGGGAGTCACTGGCGGCGTGGACCGGGGCGTGGCTGAGGGTGACCCCGACCTGGCCGGTGGTCTCGGCGCGCAACGCCCGCAGCGCGAGACCGTGGGCGCGGAGCAGCTCGTGCGCGATCGGCAGGGCGTCGAAGCCGAGCTGGTGCCCGGGGGCGTGGATGCCGAGCGCATGGCCGAGCATCGTCACCTCGCGCGGCTCGTTGAGCGTGATCCAGCGCGGCACGCGGTCGCCGAGGTGGACCGCCGCCTGGGCGGCGTACTCGGCGAAGCGGTGCGCGGTGTCCGGGTTCGCCCACCCGCCGGCGTCCTCGAGGTGCTGCGGGGTGTCCCAGTGGAAGAGCGTCGCCATCGGGGCGATGCCGCGCTCGAGCAGGCCGTCGACGAGGCGGTCGTAGTAGTCGAACCCGGTGTTCTCCACCCGGGGCCAGGAGATCGAGAAGCGGTACGTCGTCGCGCCGAGGCGCTCGAGCAGGTCGAGGTCGCCCGTGGCTCGGTCGTTGGTCAGCTGGTGCAGCGAGTCGCAGGCCGTGGCCGGCGTACTGCCGTCGGCGATGCTGCCGCGGCGTGCGGCGAAGGTGTCCCACACGCTCGGGGCACGGCCCTGCGCACCCTCGATCTGGACGGCCGAGGTGGCCACGCCCCACAAGAACCCGTCCGGGTATCCCGACATCTCCCTCATATGGCGACCCTAGTGGCCCGACACGTGTCAGGGTGTGCCGCATGAGTGCGATGGCGACCGGCGGGGAGGCCGGGGCGCGGGAGCCGCTGGTGTCGATGACACGAGCCTGGGTCTCGCTGTTCACGCTGGCCTGGTTCGGGATCTGGCTGGCGTGGCTGGTGCCGATCCAGCTGGTCCTGCCCGAGCAGCTGCAGAACGTCGACCCGGCGCACGACATCCGTGACTTCGGGATCATCAACGGTGCGGTCGGCGTGATGGCCATCCTGTCCCTCCCGGTCGTCGGCGCGCTCTGCGACCGGACCCGCTCCCCCTTCGGGCGGCGCCGGATCTGGGCCGTGATCGGGCTCGCGATCTTCTCGGTCGGGCTCGTGACTTCGGGGCTGATGACCCACTGGGTGCTGATCGGGTGCGCCTGGGTGTTCGCCTCGATCGGCTACAACATCCTGTCCGCGTCCCTGGCCGCCGTCGTGGCCGACCAGGTGCCTGAGCAGCAGCGCGGCGTCGTGTCGGCGGCGATCTACGGACCGCAGGCGGTCGGCATCCTGATCGGCCTGATCGCCGTGCAGGGCCTGGGGGACCTGGGGCGGTACGTGGCGATCACGTTCATCCTGCTGGTCTGCGTGATCCCCTGGGTGCTGCGTCAGCGGGACGTGGTGCCGTCCGGGTCCGCTCCGCTCGTCCGGATCCGCGAGATCTTCGCGACGATGGCGGTCGACCCGCGGGCGGACCCCGACTTCGCGTGGGGCTTCGCGGGCCGGCTGATGGTCAACCTCGGCAACGCCCTGGGCACGACGCAGCTGCTCTTCTTCCTGCGCGACGGGCTCAAGGTCGCCGATCCCGAGAAGACCATCGTCCCGGTGACGCTGGCCTATCTCGTCGCCACGTTGGCGGCGACGTACCTCGCCGGTGTCTTCTCCGACCGCAGCGGGAAGCGACGGATCTTCGTCGCCTGGGGTGCCGCCGGGTCGGCCGCCTCCGCGCTGGTGCTGGTGTTCGCCCCGTCCCTGCCGATGATGTTCGTCGCCGGCGCGCTGGCCGGTGCCGGCTACGGGGCGTACATGGCGGTCGACCAGGCCCTGATCACCGCCGTCCTGCCGGCGGCCGAGGACCGTGCCAAGGACCTCGGCATCATGAACATCGGCTCCGCCGGACCCCAGGCGTTCGGCGCGCTGATCGCCGCCGGGCTGATCAACTGGACCGGCGGCTTCTCCGTGCTGTTCGCCGTCTCCGGCATCGTGGCGATCATCGGCACGTGGATGGTCTACCGGATCAAGTCCGTCGCCTGACGCCGACTTGAGGGTTGATGCAGCCGACTTGAGGGTTGCTGCAGCCGAGTTGAGGGTTGGCGCGCGCCGAGTAGGGTCGCGGCATGGCTGTTGTGAAGATCAACGCGATCAGCGTCCCCGAAGCTGCCGGTGCCGAGCTCGAGAAGCGGTTCGCCGCGCGCGCCGGGACGGTGGAGGGGCAGCCGGGGTTCCTCGGTTTCCAGCTGCTGCGCCCGACCGCTGGCGAGTCGCGCTACTTCGTCGTGACCCAGTGGGAGTCCGAGGAGGCCTTCGCGGCCTGGCGTGACGGCGACGCTCGGGCCGCCCACGCCACCCCCGAGGGCGAGGCACCCCGCAAGCCCGTCTCGACCGGCGCGGAGCTGCTGGAGTTCGACGTCGTGCTGGACGTCCGCCCCTCCTGATTCAGGGGTTCCCGATCTCAGGAATTCCTGAGCCGCGGCACCACGTGCACCGCCGTCATCGGCGCGGTGCGCGGGTCGGCCTCGAGCTCGTCCAACGTCGCCCACCGGGCCTCGGCGATCTCGGCCGCGATCTGCGGTGCAGCCGGGTCGATCGGGTGCGGCCACACGAAGACGGTGGAGCGGAGCAGGTGGTCCGGCTCGTTGGCCGTCTCGGACTCGAACCCGCCGAGCAGCACCAGCCCGTCGACGTACAGGCTGAGGCCGAGCTCCTCCGCGATCTCGCGTACGGCGGCCTCGACTGCGGCCTCCCCCGGCTCAAGCTTTCCGCCGGGCAGCATGAACCGGTCCGTGCCGCGTTTGCGCACGCTGAGCACGCGGCCGGCCTCATCGCGGAGGACGACGGCAGCGACCGTGATCACCTTCGACACGTCGTCGGACATCTCGGCGGACGACCTACAGGATGTCGCCGGGGGTGTAGGCAGCGGCGTCGGGGAACCGCTCGGTGATCGCGGCCACCTGGGCGACGACCGACTGCACCTGCGCGACGGCGGCACCGGTGAACTCGATCGGCTCGTTGACCAGCGCGTGCAGCTCGTCGAGCGACATCCCGAGGCGACCGTCGGCTGCGAGGCGCTCGAAGACGTCGTTCGCGGCCTGGCCCTTGCGCATGTCGAGGGCGGTGCCGACGGCTGCCTCCTTGATCGCCTCGTGCCCGACCTCGCGGCCGACGCCCTGCTTCACCGCGGCCATCAGGACCTTGGTGGTGGCCAGGAACGGCAGGTAGCGGTCGAGCTCGCGCTGGATGACCGCGGGGAACGCACCGAACTCGTCGAGGATCGTCAGGAACGTCTCGAACAGACCGTCGGTGGCGAAGAACGCGTCGGGCAGCGCGACCCGGCGGACGACGGAGTCGGAGACGTCGCCCTCGTTCCACTGGTCGCCCGCCAGCTCCGAGATCATCGACAGGTGGCCGCGCAGCACGACGGCGAAGCCGTTGACCCGCTCCGACGAGCGGGAGTTCATCTTGTGCGGCATCGCGGACGAGCCGACCTGGCCCTCCTTGAATCCCTCGGTGACGATCTCGTTGCCGGCCATCAGGCGGATCGTGGTGGTCAGGTTCGACGGAGCGCTGACCAGCTGGACGAGCGCGGAGACGACATCGAAGTCGAGCGAGCGCGGATACACCTGGCCGACGGAGGTGAAGACGCGTTCGAAGCCCAGGTGGTTGGCCACGGCGAGCTCGAGCGCCTCGAGCTTGGTGGCGTCCCCGTCGAGCAGGTCGAGCATGTCCTGCGAGGTGCCCATCGGGCCCTTGATGCCGCGCAGCGGGTAGCGCGCGATCAGCTCCTCGATCCGCTGGAAGGAGACCAGCATCTCGTCGGCCACGGTCGCGAAGCGCTTGCCGAGCGTGGTGGCCTGCGCCGCCACGTTGTGCGAGCGACCGGCCATGACGGTGGTCTCGTGCTCGGCGGCCAGCCGGGCGAGCCGGGCCAGCGCCGCGACGGCACGGCCGCGGACGAGGACGAGGGAGGAGAGGATCTGGAGCTGCTCGACGTTCTCGGTGAGGTCGCGCGAGGTCATCCCCTTGTGGATGTGCTCGTGCCCGGCGAGGTCGGAGAACTCCTCGATCCGCGCCTTCACGTCGTGGCGGGTGATCTTCTCCCGCGCCGCGATCGACGCCAGGTCGACCTGCTCGACGACGGCCTCGTAGGCCTCGACGACACCGTCGGGGACCTCGATCCCCAGGTCGCGCTGGGCCTTGAGCACCGCGATCCAGAGCTGACGCTCCAGCACGATCTTGTGCTCCGGGCTCCAGATCTGAGCGAGCTCAGCGGAGGCGTAACGACCAGCGAGGACATTGGGGACAGCAGCCACGGGCCACATCATCCCACGCGTCGCGACCGCGGCCCGACGTCGGCCGGACCGGCGAGACGTCGTACGACGGCGGGCGGATGCCCCGCGTCAGCGCTCGTCCGTCTCCGGGGCCGGGCGACGGATGACCGCGGTGCCCCGGGTGAGGTCGACGGAGATCGGCGGGTCATCGCCGTCGGGCGAGGGAAGCACCGCACCCGTCGCCTCCCACTCCTTGAGGAACTGGTCGGAACGGGCGCGGGCGGGGTCGAAGACGTCGATGAAGTTGCCCAGGGCGCCGGTCGAGCTGGCGGCTCCCGAGGATGCTCCATCCCCGCGACGGAGTGAGGTGTTGCCCGACCAGACGACGAGGCCGAACAGCAGCAGGCCCGCCGCGAGGAAGATCAGGCCGGTCAGCATGCGTCGAGCCTACGCCGGGCATTCGGGCCATCTGGGCGGACCAGACGGGCCATCTCGGCGAAATGCCCTCAGCCCTCCAGCGCGGCTGCGCCCTCGACCACGCCCAGCGGCTCGGCGGCGATGTCGCTGCGGCGCTGCATGCCGGGGAAGGAGATCAGGTCGGCGGCACCGTAGGCACGGGCCCGGGCGTCGTCGATGTCGTACCCGGTCGCCCGCACGGCCAGCACCCGACCGCCGGCGGTGATCAGGTGGAGGTGCTCGGGCTCGCCCTCGTGGGCGTGGTCCACGATCGCGGTGCCCGCGTGGATCACGTCGACGGCACGGATCGCGTCGGCCCGGTCGACGCCGTCGATCACGTCGCCCGAGGAGGACGACTCGGGGTAGCCGGCGCTCGCCAGCACCACGGTGACCGCCGCCTCGTCGGAGAAGACCGGCGCCGGCACCGCAGCCAGCGTCCCGGTCGCGGCGGCGTGCAGCAGCTCCCCGAGGTCGGACTCGAGCAGCGCCAGCACCGGCTGGATGTCCGGGTCACCGAACCGGACGTTGAACTCGATCACGCGCGGTCCGGCAGCGGTCAGCGCGAGGCCGACGTAGAGGCACCCGACGAACGGGGCGCCACGCTTTCCCATCTCGGCGAGGGTCGGCTCGACCACCTCGGCGATCACGGTGTCGGCGAGGTCGGCGGGCGCCCAGGGCAGCGGGGAGTAGGAGCCCATCCCACCGGTGTTCGGGCCGCGGCCGCCGTCGTAGATCCGCTTGAAGTCCTGGGCCGGCTGCAGCGGCCGACCGACGGTCCCGTCGCACAGCACGAACAGGGACACCTCCGGTCCGGCGAGGAACTCCTCGATCACGACCCGGCCGCAGGCGGCGGCGTGAGCGAGCGCCTCGTCGCGGGAGTTGGTGACCACGACCCCCTTGCCGGCGGCCAGCGCGTCGTCCTTCACCACGTACGGCGCCCCGAACTCGTCCAGCGCAGCGGCCGCCTCCTCGGGCGTCGTGGCGACGAACGACCGGGCGGTCGGCACCCCTGCGGCTGCCATCACGTCCTTGGAGAACGCCTTGGAGCCCTCGAGCTGGGCCGCGGCGGACGACGGCCCGAAGACGGCGATCCCGGCGGCGCGGATGTCATCGGCGATCCCGGCGACCAGCGGAGCCTCCGGCCCGACCACCACCAGGTCGGCCCCGATCACGCCGGCGAGCGCGGCGACGCCCGGCCCGTCGAGGGGGTCGACCGGGTGCAGCGTGGCGACCGCGGCGATCCCCGGGTTGCCGGGAGCGGCGTGCACCTCGTGCCCGTCACGGTTGAGCTTGAGGGCGAGCGCGTGCTCGCGACCACCGGTACCGACGACGAGGATCTTCACGGCGCACCACCCTAAGCCACCACCCGCCGGCGACCGATCAGCAGAGAGCGATGGATGGAGGCGCAGCGGCCCCGTCTAGCATTCTTTGTCATGCGCCTGCGTCGACTCGCCCTGCTGAGCCCCGTCCTGCTGCTCTCCGTGACCGCCTGCGGCACCTCCGACAGCGACACCGCCGCCGACACCTCGTCGCCGAGTGCGTCCACCTGCGAGGCCGGCAGCCTGCCGACCAAGACCGACGGCAAGCTGACCGTCGCCACCGACTCCCCGGCGTACGAGCCCTGGTTCTCCGACGACGACCCGAGCAACGGCAAGGGCTTCGAGTCCGCCGTCGCCTACGCGGTCGCCGACCAGCTGGGCTTCACGAAGGACCAGGTCAGCTGGGTCAAGGTGCCGTTCAACAACTCCTACGCGCCCGGCGCGAAGGCGTTCGACTTCGACATCAACCAGATCTCGATCACCCCGGACCGCGAGAAGGTCGTCGACTTCTCCACGCCGTACTACACCGCCACCCAGGCCGTCGTGACGCTGGAGAAGAACGCCGACAAGGCCACCTCGCTCGCCGCGCTCAAGAAGCTGAAGCTCGGCGCCCAGACGGGGACGACGTCCCTGACCGCGATCCGCGAGATCGTGAAGCCCGAGCAGGAGCCGCTGGTCTTCAGCGACAGCAACGCCCCCAAGCAGGCGCTGCTCAACGGCCAGGTCGACGCCGTGGTCTTCGACCTGCCGACCGCGCTCTACATCACCGCCGCCGAGATCGAGGGCTCGACCATCACCGGCCAGTTCGCCGGCGACGAGGCCACCGGCACGGCCGGCGACCACCTCGGGATGCTGTTCGAGAAGGGCAACCCGCTGGTCACCTGCGTCAACGAGGCCGTAGCAGCGCTCGAGGCCGACGGCACGCTGGCCGACCTGGAGCAGCAGTGGCTCTCCGACGCGGCCAACGTCCCCGTCCTGAAGTGAGTCTCTGAAGCGCCCCTGACGTGACCGACGCCTGGATGCCGAGCGCTCGACAGCTGGAACGCCAGTCTGTCGAGCGTCGTCGGCGTCGCCAGCGCGGCTTGATCGCGGTGGCGGTCACGATCGGGGCGTTCGCGCTGGCGGCCCTGGCGATCACCTCGTCGAGCGGGTGGCCGATCGTCAAGGAGACGTTCTTCTCCTGGGACGACATGAAGGCCGTCTTCCCGGACATGCTGCACGCGTTCCTGAAGTACAACGTGCTGATGTTCCTGCTCGCCGAGCCGCTGATCCTGCTCGTCGGGATCTCGGTGGCGGTCACCCGGCACACCATCACGCCGTGGCTGGCCCCGCTGCGCCTGGTCGCGATCGCCTACACCGACCTGTTCCGCGGGTTGCCGACGATCCTCGTCGTCATCCTCTTCGGCTTCGGCATCCCGGCGTTGGCGCTGCCCGGGCTCACCACCTCGCTGTTCTGGTGGACCCTGACCGCGCTGGTGCTCTGCTACGGCGCGTACGTCGCCGAGGTGATCCGGGCGGGCATCGACTCGGTCCACCCGACCCAGCTCGCCTCGGCCGAGGCGCTCGCGCTGTCGCGCGGGCAGGCGATGCGGCACGTGATCCTGCCACAGGCGCTGCGCCGCGTCGTACCGCCTCTGGTCAACGACTTCGTGTCGCTGCAGAAGGACACAGCGCTGATCTCGGTGGTCGGCGTCTACGAGGCGCTCCGGGTCGCGACGGACTACGGGAACTACCACTTCAACTTCTCGCCCGTGGTGCTCGCGGGCGTCTTCTTCGTCGTCGTGACGGTGCCGATCGCGCGCTTCACCGACTGGCTCTCGGCTCGTGCCCGGCGTCGTGAATGGGGGCGGGTGTGAGCGCGCTGCTGGAGGTCTCCGGACTGCGCAAGGCGTACGGCGACCGCGTGGTGCTGGCCGACATCGACCTGTCCGTCGGGACCCACGACGTGATCTGTCTGATCGGTGCGTCGGGGTCGGGGAAGTCGACCCTGCTGCGCTGCCTCAACCTGCTCGAGCCGATCGACGACGGCGTGATCACGTTCGACGGGCGTGAGATCTCCGACCCGCTGATCGACCCGCGGGCGGTGCGGCGCGACATCGGGATGGTCTTCCAGGCCTACAACCTGTTCCCGCACCTGACCGTGTTGGAGAACTGCGTGCTGGCGCCGGTGCGGGTGCACGGCGTGCCGAAGGCCGAGGCCCGCACCCTCGCCCTGGAGCTGTTGGAGCGGTTCGGGTTGGCCGCGCACGCCTCGTCGCGCCCCGACTCGCTGTCGGGCGGTCAGCAGCAGCGCGTCGCGCTGGTCCGGGCGCTGTGCACCCGGCCGCGGTTGCTGCTGCTCGACGAGATCACCGCCGCCCTGGACCCGATCCTGGTCGGCGAGGTGCTCGAGATCGTCCGCGCCGAGGCGGCCGCGGGGATGACGATGATCCTCGCCACCCACGAGATGGCGTTCGCTCGCGAGGTCGCGACGTCGGTCTGCTTCCTCGACAACGGTCGGATCCTCGAGCAGGCGCCACCGGACGTGCTGTTCACCGCCCCACGCGAGCAGCGGACCAGGGAGTTCCTGGCCCGCGTGCTCTGATCCCTCGTTCTGGCCCCCTCCGGGCCGGGGTTCACTCGACGGAACGGAAGAAGCTGAGCGCCGCGTCGGCGACCTCGCTCCACTTGCTGTCGATCACCAACGAGTGCCCCGCCCCCGGGATCTCGACGAACTCGGTCACGCCCGCGTTCTTGGACTGCAGCTTGTAGGCCGCGTTGGCCAGCGCGAACGGGACGATGTTGTCGTTCTCGCCGCTGACCACGAGCATCGGGCCGCGAGCCGGGTTCTTCTTGTCCGCCTTGGTCGCACTCGAGGTGTTGAGGTTGGCGAAGGCGGCCTGGAACAGCGGGCGACCGGGCGCCGGGGTATGCAGGGTGTCGTAGAGCTCACGGGCCTCGGCCTCGGGGACCGCGTTGGCGAAGCCGTAGCGGAACTGGTCGAAGGTGAGCAGCACGGTCTTGTTCTTGTTGCCCGGGTTGCCGAGCACCGGGAACGACGCCTTGAGCGCGCTGAACGGCAACGGCAGCACGCCCTTGCTCGGCGCGGGGTCGATGCTCACGGTCGCAGCGGCCAGGCCGCGGCCGGCGAGGATCTGGACCAGCAGGCCACCGAAGGAGTGCCCGACCAGGACCGGCTTCTTGTCGAGGGTCTTGATGACCTCCTCGATGTGGTCGGCCACGTCCGGGACGGAGGTGCCGGCCAGCTGGTCCTGGTTGGCGCGGGCGGCGGCGAAGTCGGTGGCGTCGCCGGGCCAGTCGACGGCGATCGGCGCGTAGCCCTCGGCCTCGAACCGCGTCTTCCAGTCGTCCCAGCTCGAGGCGAGCAGCCACAGGCCGTGGACGAAGACGACAGGGGTCTTGCCGGACGCGTTCGCTGCAGCGACCTGGGCCGCCTCGCGGGCGGTGATCGTCGTGGTGTTCGTGCTCATGGTGCCTCTCCTTTGGTAGAATCTAGAAAGAACGTTCGTTCTTGTTGACTGTTCCAACTATGGGGTGCGGAGATGAATTCCCACAAGACCGAAAAAGTTTCGGAAGCGAAAACTCGACTGCTCGAGAGTGCGACCGAGCTCTTCTACACCGAGGGCATCCACAGCGTCGGCGTCGACCGCGTGCTCGCCGAGGCCGGGGTCACCCGGGCGACGATGTACCGCCACTTCAAGGGCAAGGAAGAGCTCGTCGTCGCGTGGCTCGAGGCCGAGGACGCCTTCATCCGCTCGTTGTTCGACGCCGCCGTCGCCGAAGGCGGGACGCCGACCGAGCTGCTCGAGGCGGTGATCGACGGGGTCGCCGCCGACGCGACCCGGCTGCACACCCGCGGGTGCCCGTTCATCAACGCTGCGGCGGAGTACCCCGATCCGGCGAGCACGGTCCGAGACGTCGTAGGACGGCACCGGGAGTGGTTCCGGGCGACCCTGACCGAGCTCGCGACCGCGGCGGGACTCGAGCACCCCGACCAGGTCGCGGCGCAGCTGGTGCTGCTGCGCGACGCGATGCTGGTCGGCCACGCCCTCGACGGAGACGGCGTGGAGTCGGCGTTCCGGTCAGCCGCGCGCCAGATCTGTCGACTCGACGGCTAGAACCCTCAAGTCGGCCGTTAGAACCCTCAACTCGGCGGCAGGAAGCCTCAAGTCGGCGGGCTGGGTCAGATCAGGGGGTGGACGATGACCGTCTCGTGACGGCCGGGGCCGACGCCGATGACGGAGATCCGGGAGCCGGAGAGCTCCTCGCACCGCTTGACGTACGCCTGGGCGTTGGCTGGGAGCTCCTCGAAGGTGCGGCATCCCGAGATGTCCTCGAACCAGCCGGGCATGGTCTCGTAGATCGGGACGGCGTGGTGGAAGTCGCTCTGGTTGACCGGCATCTCGTCGTGGCGGACGCCGTCGACGTCGTACGCGACGCAGATCGGGACCTCCTCCAGGCCGGTGAGGCAGTCGAGCTTGGTCAGCACGAAGTCCGTGACCCCGTTGAGCCGTGCGGCGTAGCGGGCGATCACGGAGTCGTACCAACCACAGCGGCGCGGGCGGCCGGTGGTGGTGCCGTACTCCCAGCCGGCCTTGCGCAGGAACTCGCCGTGACCGGCCGGGTCGTTGTCCAGCTCGGTCGGGAACGGACCCTCGCCCACCCGCGTCGTGTAGGCCTTGACGATCCCGATCACCTGGGTGAGCTGGGCCGGCGCGATGCCGGAGCCGGTGCAGGCGCCGCCGGCGGTGGCCGACGACGACGTCACGAACGGGTAGGTGCCGTGGTCGACGTCGAGCAGGGTGGCCTGGCCCGCCTCGAGCAGGACGTTCTTGCCGTCGGCGAGCGCCTCGTGGATCAGCAGCGCGGTGTCGCAGACGTAGGGCCGGACGCGCTCGGCGTAGGCGAGCAGCTCCTCGACCACCGCGTCGACGGTGTAGCCGCGACGGTTGTAGACCTTGGTCAGGATCTGGTTCTTCAGCTCGAGGGCGCCCTCGACCTTGCCGCGCAGGATCGACTCGTCGAAGAGGTCCTGGACGCGGATCCCGATCCGGTTCATCTTGTCGGCGTACGTCGGCCCGATGCCGCGACCCGTGGTGCCGATCCGGCGCGACCCGAGGAAGCGCTCGGTGACCTTGTCCAGGGTGCGGTTGTAGTCGGCGATGACGTGCGCGTTGGCGCTGAGCTTGAGGTCGGAGGTGTCGATCCCCCGCGCCTCGAGTCCCTCGATCTCCTCGAAGAGCACCGCGAGGTCGACCACGACACCGTTGCCGATGATCGGGGTGCACCCGGGGGTGAGGATGCCGGAGGGCAGCAGGTGGAGGGCGTACTTCTCCTCCGACCCGTCGGGCTGCGGGATGACGACCGTGTGGCCGGCGTTGTTGCCGCCGTTGAACTTCACCACGTAGTCGACACTGCTTCCGAGCAGGTCGGTCGCCTTGCCCTTACCTTCGTCGCCCCACTGGGCGCCGATGATCGCTATAGCTGGCACTGGCCGAACCTTACTAGAGCCAGCCGCGGCGTGCGGCCTCCACGCCCGCCTGGAACCGGGACTGGGCGCCGAGCTCCTCCATCACCGCCGCCACCCGGCGACGCACGGTGCGCAGCGAGATGCCCAGGCGGCGGGCGATCTGCTCGTCCTGGGATCCCCGGGCGAGCTCGATGAGCAGGAACCGACGCAGCTCGTCGACCTCGTTCCCCGCCGTGGTGGCGCTCTCCCCGTCCAGGCTCGACAAGGGGGTCGCCTGCGCCCAGAGCTGCTCGAACGCGAGGATCGCCAGCTCGACCAGCCCCCGCTGCCGGACCACGGTGCGCGGGGAGTTGGAGAACCCGAGCGGCTCCGGCAGCAGAAGGTGGGAGGTGCCGAACACCACCATCCGGGTCGGGACCTCCGGCAGCAGCCGCACCTCCTCCCCCACCTCGGCCCGCGCCCGGACGATCCCCGGGGCGTCGGTCAGGACGTGCACCGGGTAGATCGCCCGGATCGACCGGCCCTCGGCGAGCTGGTCGGCCACCAACCGGTGCATCTCCGACTCCCAGGGCTGACGCCACTGGTCCGGGCGCAGCCACAACACGTCGCCGAGCGTGGAGCGCAGGGTCGCGCGGGCCAGCTCGGTCCAGTCCGACCCCGTCTTGACCTCGCCGTCG
Organism: Nocardioides sp. JCM 18999; assembly: GCF_055391175.1. Taxonomy (NCBI): domain Bacteria; kingdom Bacillati; phylum Actinomycetota; class Actinomycetes; order Propionibacteriales; family Nocardioidaceae; genus Nocardioides; species Nocardioides sp. JCM 18999. Next base: position 151,329 of record NZ_AP043887.1, on the reverse strand, counting down.
ATGGGGTCGTCCAGCTCCGGCGCGCCGACCACGCTGGGGATCCCTCCGAGGTAGGGCAGCGCGGACGCGATCTCCTGCAGCCGGATCGCCGCGTCGCTGGCCCGCGCCGACGTCGCGCTGATCAGGGCGGCCACGACCGTCGCCGGGGTGTGCACGAGGAGGCGGCCGTCGTTGACCACGACCACCTCGGCAGCGACCAACGGGGCCATCCGATCGGTCAGCTCCGGCACCGTCAGGTCCATCGCCAGGGCGACCGTGGCGACCTCCTGGCCGTCCTGCAGCAGCAACCGCTCGTAGAGCCGGGCCGCCGCCCGCGGGAAGCCGAGCGCCGTCATCAGGGTCTCGTTGCTCCGGGCCGGCATGGGGGCAGGGTAGACCGGACCAGAACCGACCAAGCCTGAATCGCTGCTTCCGCAGCAGGAACCGAATCGTGTCCGATGCCGTCGCCCCACTAGATTTGCCCCATGCCCGCTGCTGAACCGACCGACTGGGTCACCCGTGCCGCCGACGACGCCGTTCGACACTGGGAGCGCGCGGGCGACACGTCGGCGCCGGTGACGGTGGCCAGCGGGATCAGCCCCTCGGGTCCGATCCACCTGGGCAACCTGCGCGAGTTCCTCACCTCCCACTTCGTCGCCGAGGAGCTGCGTCGCCGCGGCCTGAACGTGCGGCACCTGCAGTCGTGGGACGACTACGACCGCTACCGCAAGGTCCCCGCGGGCGCTCCCGCGGAGTGGGCCGAGCACATCGGCAAGCCGCTCACCGCGGTCCCCGACGCCTGGGGCTGCCACACCTCCTGGGCCGAGCACTTCAAGGCCCCGCTGCGCGAGGCGCTGGCCGAGATGGGCTGCGTGATGGAGGAGATCAACCAGACCGAGCGCTACACCGCCGGCGCGTACGTCGACCAGGTGCTGCACGCGATCAAGCACCGCGACACCATCGAGACCGTCCTGGCCCGCTACCGCACACTGCGCCCACTAGATGCCGCGGTCGAGGCGGAGTCGGAGCAGGAGGCCGCGGCCCTGGCCGACTCCGTCACCGCCGACGACTCCTCCGCCGAGAGCGGCGACGAGTACGCCCGCTTCCCCTACAAGCCCTACTGCCGCGGCTGCGGCAAGGACACCACCACGATCACGTCGTACGACGACGAGACCACCGACCTCGCCTACACCTGCGACTCGTGCGGTGAGTCGTTCGTGACCAACGTGGCCACCCAGTTCGAGGGCAAGCTGGTCTGGAAGGTCGACTGGCCGATGCGCTGGGCGCTCGAGGGCGTCAACTTCGAGCCCGGCGGCCTGGACCACTCCACCCCCGGGTCGTCCTACACGGTCGGCAAGGAGCTCGTCGCCGAGGTCTTCGACGCTGCGGCGCCGTCGTACGTCGCCTATGCGTTCGTCGGGTTCGCGGGTCGGCAGAAGATGTCCTCCTCCGCCGGTGGCGTGCCGATCCCGGCCGACGCCCTGAAGATCCTCGAGGCCCCGATGCTGCGCTGGCTCTACGCCCGGCGTGCGCCCAAGCAGGCGTTCAACATCGACTTCGGTGCCGAGGTCGTCCGGCTCTACGACGAGTGGGACACCCTGACCAAGAAGGCCAAGCTGGGCGAGAAGCGCGACGCCGCGGTGCTGGCCTGGGAGCGCGCCACGTCGACCGTGGCCGCCGGCGTGCTGCCGACCTCCCCGGTCGTCGCCCCGTTCCGGCTGCTCTCCGGGGTCGCCGACGTGACCGCCGGGAACGTCGACGTGATCACCTCCGTGGTCGCCGGCTCCGGGTTCGACGTCACCTCGGCCGACGACCTCCAGCCGCGGCTGGCCCGCGCGATGACCTGGATGAGCGAGTACGTCGACGAGTCGGAGCGCACCACCGTGCGTGAGACCCCGGCCGCACGCCTGGGTTCCCTCGAGGCGAACGAGGCCGAGTGGATCAGCCTGCTCCTCGAGCACCTGCCCTCACCCTTCACGCTCGACGACCTCACCACCGTGATCTACGGCGTGCCGAAGCTGGCCCGCGGGTTCGCGGTCACCGACGCCCCGAGCGACGAGGTCAAGGCCGACCAGAAGGCGTTCTTCGCCCTGCTCTACGACCTCCTGGTCGACGCTGAGCGCGGCCCCCGGCTGCCCACGCTGTTCCTCGCCCTCGGCGAGGAGCAGGTGCGAGGGCTCCTCACCGCCTGACCCCGTTTCGCCGAGATGGCCCGTCTGGTCCGCCGAGGTGGCCGGTCTGGGCCGTCAGCGGAGCCAGGCGGCGACGTCGCGGCGGACCAGGAGGCCGACGGTCATGGTCGCCGCGAACAGCGGGATGACCATGAACGGTCCGGCCAGGCTCGCCACGACCAGCACCAGGGCGGCGCTGCCCGCGCAGACGATCAGCGCGATCCGGGCCCACGCGGCGCGTCGCATCACCAGGAACGCGAGCACGCACGCGCTCAGCGACCACAGCAGCACGGTCCCCGTCATGAAGATGAAGACCCCGCGCACCATCTCCTCGGTGACGCCCTGGGTCTCCATCAGCTCCGGGTTGGTCTCCCGCATCCGGTCCATGATCGTGCCCGGGTCGGCGATCAGGGCGGCCGCGGCGATCACGAAGATCCCCGCCGCCAGCAACGAGAAGACCCAGGTCAGCAGCGCCGCCGCCAGCACGGCGCGAGGGCGCGGCAGGGGTGACCGCTCGGGCGCGAGGGTCGGGGCCGGCGCAGTGGTCACATCGACCTGGCCGACGTACGGCGGGGGCCAGGCCGCCATCGGGGGCGGCGGGGTGCTCGGGCCAGCGATCGGCCCGGAGGCCGGCGGACCTGCGAGCGGCGCGGGCGGTGCGGGCGGTGCAGGCGGCGGAGGGACCTGACCGATCCGGCGGGTCGAGGGGGCCTCGGCCGGCGGGGTCGCGGGGCGGGGCGGCTCGGGCTTCCAGGTGCCGGCGAACCAGGACCGGGCCTCGGAGGTCCACAGGAACGAGGTCGCGACCACGACGGCGGTCGAGTACACGCCACCGGTGCTGACCCCGGTCACGAAGAGGGGCACCGCCAGGATGCTCAGGGCGAGCCGAGCCTGCGTCGAGCGCTGCGCCATCACCTGCCATGCCAGGATCACCGACGCCGTCGCGCAGGCGGCCGAGATCATGCCGAGGACCCGAGCCAAGCTCTCGACCTGGTCGACGGAAACCGAGCCCAGGTTGAGCCGGTCCAAGGCCTCCTGGATCGTGTCCGCCGTCGCCACCGAGCCGAGCAGCTGGAACTGCTGGGCCACGCCGACGACGATCAGGATCGAGCCGACGATGACGACCCAGGCCGCGATGGTGACCTGGCGAGGACGAGCGAGCATGGGCTCATTCTTCCTGATAGGGCCCCACCAGATCCGCGGCGGCCAGCCGATGCAGCGCCTCGTCGAGCACTTCGGCCTGTTTGCAGAAGGCCCAGCGCACCAGCTGATCACCGCCGCTGCCGTCGTAGAAGACCGACATCGGGATCGCGACCACGCCGGCCCGCTTGGGCAACGAGCGGCAGAAGGCGGCGCCGCTGCGCCAGCCCAGGTGGCCGATGTCGCTGACCGCGAAGTAGGTCCCCTGCGGCGACGTCGTCGGCAGCCCTGCCTCGTTGAGTCCGGTCACCCACCGGTCCCGCTTCGCGGCGAGCTCCGCCGCGAGCTCGATCGGCCAGGAGCCGAGCTCGTCGAGGGCGTACGCCGCCGCCGGCTGCAGCGGCCCGGCCGAGACGTAGGTCAGCCACTGCTTGGCGCCGTAGACGGCATCGACCAGGTGCGCGGGCCCGCTGGCCCAGCCGACCTTCCAACCGGTGAACGAGAACGACTTGCCGATGCTGGAGATGGTCAGCGTCCGTTCGGCCATGCCGGGGTAGGTGGAGATCGGCGTGTGCTGGCCGTCGTACACGAGGTGCTCGTAGACCTCGTCGGAGATGACGATCAGGTCGTTCGCGATCGCGAGGGCAGCGATCTGGCCGAGCTCGTGCTTGCTGAGCACGGTGCCGGTGGGGTTGTGCGGGGTGTTGAGCAGCAGGAACCGGGTCCGCGGCGTGATCGCGGCGGCGAGGTCGCCCGGGTGCAGCCGGAAGTCCGGCGCGGTCAACGTGACGCCGCGGTGCTGACCGCCGGCGATCTGCACCATCGACCGGTAGGAGTCGTAGTACGGCTCGAGCATCAGCACTTCGTCGCCCGGCTCGACCAGGCCGAGGACGGCCGCGGCGATCGCCTCGGTGGCGCCGGTGGTGACGACGATCTGGGTGTCCGGGTCCAGGTCGATCCCGTAGTGCCGCTGCTGATGGGCCGCGATCGCCGCGCGCAGCTCGGGCAGGCCGCGGGCGGGCGGGTACTGGTTGGGGCCCTCCACGACGGCGCGGGCCGCGACGGCACGGACCTTGGCGGGCCCGTCGGTGTCGGGGAACCCCTGACCGAGGTTGATCGCGCCGGTCTGCGCCGCCAGCGCGGTCATCTCCCCGAAGATCGTCGGGCCGAGGCCGTGCAGTCGCGAGGCGGTCACGGCCCTAACCTAGTGCTCGTGACCGACCCGAATCTCGCCGTTGACATTGATGCTGCCTGCCGTTTGCACGGCTCCTTCACCCTGCGTTCGGGCCAGGTCTCGGACACGTACTTCGACAAGTACCTGTTCGAGGCGCAGCCGTCGCTGCTCGACCGCGTCGCCAGCGCGATGGTGCCGCTTCTGCCCGAGGGCACGGAGCTGCTCGGCGCGCTTGAGCTCGGCGGCGTCCCGATCGCGACGATGGTCTCGGCCAAGACCGGCATCCCGGTGGTCTTCATCCGCAAGAAGGCCAAGGAGTACGGCACCGCGAAGCTGGCCGAGGGTCCCTCCTTCGACGGGAAGCGGGTGACCCTGATCGAGGACGTGATCACCTCGGGTGGCGCCGTCCGCGACGCGGTCAACGAGCTGCGCCCCGCCGGCGCGATCATCGACACCGTCGTCTGCGCGATCGACCGCTCCCCCGTCACCGGCGAGGCGCTGCGCGACGTGGACCTCGAGATCCGCCCGGTCCTCACCCGCGACCAGCTGGACGCCGTTACCCGCTGACCCCGCACGAACTCCGTACGAACCACGAAGCCCGCCTCCCGGATCTCCGGAGGCGGGCTTCGTGGTTGACGACCGTGGGTCAGCCGATGGTCTTGCCGGCCGAGCCGAGGTGCTGGGCGCCCTCGACCACGCGGGCGGCCATCGAGGCCTCGGCGACCTTGCCCCAGGCACGCGGGTCGTAGGCCTTCTTGTCGCCGACCTCGCCGTCCACCTTGAGCACGCCGTCGTACTTGCTGAACATGTAGCCGGCGATCGGGCGGGTGAAGGCGTACTGGGTGTCGGTGTCGATGTTCATCTTGACCACGCCGAAGGAGACGGCGGCGGCGATCTCCTCGGCGCTCGAGCCCGAGCCGCCGTGGAAGACCAGGTTGAACGGCTTGCTGCCCTCGGCCAGACCGAGCTTCTCGACGACCGCCTGCTGGGCGTCGCGCAGGATCTCCGGACGCAGCTGGACGCCGCCGGGCTTGTAGACGCCGTGCACGTTGCCGAAGGTCAGCGCGGTCAGGTAGCCCTCGACACCGAGCGCCTCGGCGGTCGCGATCGCGTCCTCGGGGGTGGAGTACAGCTTCTCGTCGATCGCGCCGACGATGCCGTCCTCCTCGCCACCGACGACGCCGACCTCGATCTCGAGGACGGTGCGTGCGGCCTTGGACTTGGCCAGGAGCTCCTCGGCGATCTGGAGGTTCTCGTCGAGCGGGACCGCGGAGCCGTCCCACATGTGGGACTGGAAGAGCGGCTCCTCGCCGCGGGCGACGCGCTCGGCCGAGAGGGCGAGCAGCGGACGGACGAACCCGTCGAGCTTGTCCTTGGGGCAGTGGTCGGTGTGCAGCGCGATGTTGACGTCGTACTTCTTGGCGACCTCACGGGCGTACGCCGCGAAGGCGACCGACCCCGTGACCATGTCCTTGACGGTCGGACCCGAGAGGTACTCGGCGCCACCGGTCGAGATCTGGATGATGCCGTCGGAGCCGGCCTCAGCGAATCCCGCGAGCGCCGCGTTCAGCGTCTGGCTGGACGAGACGTTGATGGCGGGGAAGGCGAATCCCTGCGCCTTGGCGGTCGCCAGCATCTCGGCGTACTTCTCGGGGGTGGCGATGGGCATGCAGCGAACTCCCAGTTCATTGAGTCGACGTCGGCGAGCGACGTTCGAAGATCCAGATCGCCGGTCAGCCTAGACCCGGATTCACGCCTGAATCGGGGTCGAGGAAGTTAGACCGATCCAACGGACGTGACCTGCGCCACGCCTCCTTCAGAACGGCTCGGGAGCGTCACAAGAAGGGTCTTTCGCGAGCAATATCGAGCCTTGCTTTCCCGGTAATGGCACAGGGTGCTCACAGGTTGCCTAACCTGTCGCCCATGAATCGACTCTCGGGTGCCGTCGCAACCCTTGCCGCTCTCCTCTGCGCTCTCCTGGGCGCCGCCCTCCTCGTCCCGGCCACCGCCAGCGCCGCCACCCCGGCGAAGCCCAAGGCCGGCCAGTGCCACGACCTGCGCGGTCACGCCGTGGGGAAGGTGTCGGACACGAAGAAGGCCGTGCCCTGCTCCAAGAAGCACACCACCCAGACCTTTGCCGTCGTCGCGCCGACCGCACCGCTCGCAGGGGCGAGCGAACTTGAGATCGGAGCGATCGGGAGCGCCAGCTGCGCCCCCGCTTGGAAGCGCTTCGTCCAAGGCAAGGAGATGACCGCCGCCCGGACCGTCCTCGGGATGTACTTCTTCACCCCGACCCCGGCCCAGCAGGCCGCCGGGCAGAGCTGGGTCCGATGCGATGCCGGCCTGATGGGCAAGGGCGGCTCCATGGCCCGCACCCAGGGCAAGCTCAAGGTCAAGACCATTCTGCGCCAGAGCCGCAGCGCCAAGTACGCGCTCTGTGGCACGAAGAACCTCGACTGGACGACCTGCACCAGCCGGCACGCTTACCGCAACACCACCGTCGTCAAGCTCACGGCGGCCGCGGGCGCGACCTACCCGACCGATGACGCCTTCATGGAGGAGGCATACCGACACTGCCCCACCACCACCGACTACGTCACCTGGGTCAGTGAGGATGCCTGGGCGATGGGCGCGCGTCAGTTGCGCTGCTGGAAGAAGGACTGACCTTCAGCTTCCCGAGGCCTGGCGCGGTATCAGCCGCGCCAGGCCTCGTCCGATTTCAGGTCCGCGTGGGTGGTGATCCAGGAGTGCATCGCGATCGCGCCGGCGGCGGAGGCGTTGATCGAGCGGGTGGAGCCGAACTGGGCGATCGAGAACGTGGCGTCGACGACCTCACGGGCGGAGTCGGAGAGGCCGGGGCCCTCCTGGCCGAAGAGGAAGCAGACCTTCTCGGGGATGGGCGTGGTCTCGAGGTGCAGCGAGTCCGGGAGGTTGTCCACGCCCCAGAGCGCGACCCCGCGTTCGGCGAGGTAGGCGTGCAAGGTCGGGACATCGGGGTGGTGCACCAGGTGCTGGTAGCGGTCGGTGACCATCGCGCCGCGCTTGTTCCAGCGCCGGTTGCCGACGATGTGCACCTCGGCGGCCAGGAAAGCGTTCGCGGTCCGCACGATGGTGCCGATGTTGAAGTCGTGCTGCCAGTTCTCGATGGCGACGTGGAAGCCGTGCCGACGGGTGTCCAGATCGGCGACGATCGCCTCCATCCGCCAGTAGCGGTAACGGTCGACGACGTTGCGCCGGTCCCCCTCGGCCAGCAGCTCCGGATCCCACTGGGGACCTGTCGGCCAGGCCGCCTCACCACCGGGCCACGGCCCGAGTCCGACCTCGACAGGACCGTACGGCATCGGGTCGTAGGGGGCCCGCTCCTCTTCGTTGCTCATCGCGGACCACGGTAGTCACCTGCTCGTCAGGGTCCGACGGATAGGGTAAGGGCGTGCTCGACCTTCTGGTGCAGCTGACACCGCTCATCTCGCTGCATGACTTCACCCAATGGTTGAGCCCCGAATACCTCCTGGAACGGTTCGGGGAGGCCCTGTTCTGGGTCGGACTCATCGTCCTGTTCATCGAGTGCGGTCTCCTGTTCCCGTTCCTGCCGGGCGACACCCTGCTGTTCGCGATGGGTCTGTTCATCGCCAACGGCTCCATCGACATCCTGCCGGGCAGCAACTTCATCGAGCTGCTCTTCGTGCTCGTGACCTACACGCTCGCCGCGTTCGCGGGGAACGTCGTCGGCTACGGCATCGGGGCCAGGATCGGCCCATCGATCTACCACCGCGACGGCCGGATCGTGAAGCGGAAGTACCTCGACCAGACCGCCGACTTCTTCGAGCGGCACGGCTCCTCGGCCCTGGTCGCCGGCCGGTTCGTCCCCTTCGTGCGGACCTACATCACGCTGGTTGCCGGCGTCACCAGGATGGACCGTGCCAAGTTCGTCTTCTGGAGCGGCCTCGGCGCGATCGGCTGGGTCTGCTCGATCACGATCGTGGGCTACGCACTGGGCAAGACGTTCCCGTCGCTGGGCAAGTACATCGACCTGGTCACCTACGGCCTGCTCGCCCTGACGGTGCTGGTGCTGGCCTTCGAGTGGTGGCGCAAGCGCCGCGAGCCCGACCCGGGTCTCCCCGAGGCCTACCGGGCCGAAGCGGCCGCCGAGGCCGAGTCCACGGAATGAGCCCGGCGACTCAGGCCAGCCGCGGCCGGAGTCGACCCACGACGTAGACCGTCAGCCCCACCACGACGGCGGCGATGACGGCCCACTGCAGCCAGCCGACGATCGGCTCGGCACGCTCCCAGTGCACCCCGAGCTGGTAGCCGGCGAGGATGAAGACGCTGTTCCAGATCGCGGAGCCGATCGCGGTGAGCGCGACGAACCGACCCAGCCGCATCCGGGTCAGGCCGGCCGGGATCGAGATCAGGCTGCGGAAGATCGGCAGGAAGCGTCCCAGGAGAACCGCCTTGCCGCCGTGCCGCTCGAACCAGGCCTCGGTCCGCTCGAGGTCGCTGACCTGGGTCAGCGGGACCTTCGCCCAGATCGCGTAGGCCCGTTCCCGACCCAGCCACGCGCCGAGGGCGTAGAGCATCAGCGCTCCGACCACGGAGCCCGCGGTGGTCCAACCGATCGCCGAAGCGAGGGAGAACCGGCCCTGGCTCGCGGTGAAGCCCGCCAGCGGGAGGATCACCTCGCTCGGCAGCGGCGGGAAGAGGTTCTCGGCGGCGATCGCCAGCCCGGCACCGATCGCACCGAGTCGATCCATCAGGTCGACGGCCCATCCAGCCACACCGCCCGGCTCCGCCGTCCCCGCCTCGCTCATGCCGAGACCTTACGGACCCCGATCAACGGCTCTGGAAGCTCGGCCTCTGGAAGAACAGCGAGGTCACCATGCCGAGCACGAGGACGGCGAAGGGCAGCAGCAGCGAGTCCGACATCGCCGCAGCGAACCCGTCGGCGACCTGGGGCGGCAGGGCGGCGCCACCGCCGGCGGTCTCGGGGTTGGAGGCAGCTCCGAGACCGTAGTACGCCAGACGACTGTCCATCAGGACGGCGATCGTGGCCGCTCCGAGGACACCGCCGACCTGGCGGGTGGCGTTGTAGACCCCTGAGCCGGCGCCGGCCAGGGAGATCGGCAGGTTGCGCATGGTGGTCGCGGCGTTGGGTGCCCAGATGAAGACGTTGCCCAGGCCGAGCAGCGCCATCGGCAGGCAGAGCTGCCAGTAGGCCCGGTCAGGGGTCATCAGGACCGAGAGCCACCAGAACGACACCGCCGCGGTCGCGAAGCCGAACGTGAGCAGGTAGCGCGGGTGCACGGTGTCGGTGAAGCGGCCGGCGATCGGGGAACCGACCAGCGTGACCAGCGCCATCGGGGTGAGCAGCATCGCCGCCTCGGTCGGACCGAGCCCGCGCACCACCTGGGCGTAGAGCATGATCGGGAAGCCCATCGCGCTGACGGTCAGACCCATCATCGAGATCGTCGTCGTCCCGAGGGAGAAGTTGCGGTCCTTGAACAGGTTGAGCGGGACCAGCGGCTCGGCGGTGTTGACCCGCTGCCAGACGACGAACGCGGCCAGGAACACGAGACCGCCGATGATCATCGCCCAGATCTCGGCCGACCAGTCGCGCTGGTGTCCCTCCTGGATCCCGAAGACCAGCAGGAACATGCCGACACCCGACAGGGCGACGCCGATCCAGTCGAACCGGTGCGGCTGGGTGGGCAGCACGGGCACCAGCCGGGAGGCCAGCACGAAGCCGACGATCCCGATCGGGACGTTGATGAAGAAGATCCACTCCCAGCCGAGCCCGTCGACCAGGATGCCGCCGAGGATCGGGCCGACCAGCATCGCGACGCCCGAGGTCGCACCCCACAGCGCCATCGCCTGTCCGCGGCTCTCGGCCGGGAAGATGCGGGTGATGATCGCCATCGTCTGCGGCATCATCAGCGCCGCGCCGAGGCCCTGCACCACGCGGGCGAGGATCAGCAGCACGATCGCGCCGGCGAATCCGCACGCCAAGGAGGCGGCGGTGAAGACGACGAGGCCGATCAGGTAGAGCCGGCGCGGACCGAACCGGTCACCCAGCCGGCCGGTGATCAGGACCGGCACCGCATAGGCGAGCAGGTACGCCGAGGTGACCCAGACGACCTCGTTCACCCCCGCGTCGAGGTCCTCGATGATCGCCGGCGTCGCGACCGTCACGATCGTCATGTCGACGAGGATCATGAAGAACCCGATCACCAGCGCGATCAGGGCCGGCCAGGGCTTCAGGTCGGTCGGGATCGCCGGAGCGGGAGCGTGCGCCGGGGTTTCTGACTGGGTCACCGTGCCAGTCAACACCAGAGCACCGACAATAGGTCCATGAGTATTGGTACCGACCTGATGGCTGGCCCGCCGCCGACCCTGCTGCCCGAGGACCCGGCGGCCGCGCTGCTGGCCGACGGCGCCGACCCGTACGAGGTCGTCCGCGCCCATCCGGCCTCACCCGCCGCGTGGGCCGTGCTGGCCACCGTCGCGAAGGAGCAGTCCCAGGGCCCCGACGCCGACGTGACGGCGTACGCCTATGCCCGGGTGGGGTACCACCGCAGCCTGGACATGCTGCGCCGCAACGGTTGGAAGGGCCACGGCCCGGTGCCGTGGTCGCACGAGCCCAACCGTGGGTTCCTGTCCTGCCTGGCGCTGCTCAGCCTCGCGGCCACCGCGATCGGCGAGACCGAGGAGGCCGAGCGCTGCGCGACGTTCCTGCGTGACTCGAGCTCCGAGGCGTACGACGTCCTGCTGGCCTGAGCCGCCTCGACTACCTGCTCAGTGGAACAGGTAGTTGAACGGGGTCGTCCCCGGCAGCGTCATCATCAGCGTCCCCGGCTCGCACGAGAACAGCATCTTCATCCGTGCGTACGCCGACGAGGGACCGCCGACGCTGATCGGGGACGTCCCGCTCCGACCGCCGATGGTCGTCGTCGTGACGACCTTGATGTGACCGCTCCACCCCGGCTCCGGGTTGAGCGTGGAGCCGTCGACCAGCTTGTAGCTGCCGCTCGAGCTGCCGCGGTGCTTCTGCTCGATCACCATCGGCACCTCGGTCTCCCCCATCGCGATGTGCGCCTTCATCTGGATCATCATCGTGTCGGTGTAGGTGGCGCGCAGGTCGGGCGTGAACGCGACGGTGAGACCACCCGACGGGATCCGCACCGAGTCCAGGCCGGCGTTGGGCAGCCGGTCGAACTGAGCGCTGAGCGTGTGCTCCATCTGGCTGGCCAGGTCGGCGGTCACCAGGCGCCAGGTCTTGCCCGTCAAGCAGGCGATCGACTTCGCCCGCTCCTCCGCCGCCGTCGCGACCGCTGAGGCGTCGTCCATCGGCGACATCGAGCCCGACGCGGACTCGGACGGTGTCGACGGTGCCGTCGCGGTCGCTGTGGGTGAGTCGGCTGCGTCGTCCGTGCCGCTGCCGTCCCCGCTCCCGCACGCGGCGAGGAGCAGGACGAGCACCAGCGCTGCGGAACCGAGAACAGGTCTCATGTCCGCACCGTAGGACACCGGACGGGCCATCTGGGAGGACCAGACGGGCCATCTCGGCGGCCCAGACGGGCCATCTCGGCGACGGGATCAGACCGTGAGGGTCAAGCCGTCGTCCGCGTGGTCGACCGTCACGCTCTGGCCGTCGTGCACCTCGCCGCCGATCAGCATCCGGGCGAGCCGGTCCCCGATCGAGGACTGGATCAGCCGGCGCAGGGGGCGGGCGCCGTAGGCCGGGTCGTAGCCGGTCTCGGCCAACCAGGTCCGGGCCTCGTCGGTCACCTCGAGCCCGATCCGGCGCTGCGCGAGCCGGGCCTTGAGACCGCCGAGCTGGATGTCGACGATCCGGGCCAGCTCGGCCGGGGAGAGGGCCTCGAAGAGCACGATCTCGTCGAGCCGGTTGAGGAACTCGGGCTTGAAGTTCGCCCGCACCGCCGCCATCACGGAGTCGTGCCGCACGCCCGGGTCCAACGTCGGGTCGACCAAGAACTGCGAGCCCAGGTTGGAGGTCAGGATCAGCAACGTGTTGCGGAAGTCGACCGTGCGGCCCTGGCCGTCGGTGAGACGCCCGTCGTCGAGCACCTGCAGCAGGATGTCGAAGACCTCGGGGTGGGCCTTCTCGACCTCGTCGAGCAGGACGACCGCATAGGGGCGGCGGCGTACGGCCTCGGTGAGCTGACCGCCCTCGTCGTAGCCGACGTAGCCCGGAGGGGCACCGACGAGGCGGGCGACCGAGTGCTTCTCGGAGTACTCGCTCATGTCGATCCGCACGATCGCGCGCTCGTCGTCGAAGAGGAAGTCGGCCAGCGACTTGGCCAGCTCGGTCTTGCCCGTGCCGGTCGGCCCGAGGAAGAGGAACGAGCCGGTCGGCCGGTTCGGGTCGGAGATGCCCGCGCGGGTGCGGCGGACGGCGTCGGAGACGGCACGGACGGCCTCGGCCTGACCGATCAGCCGCTCCCCGATGACCTCCTCCATCTTCAGCAGCTTCGCGGTCTCACCCTCGAGCATCCGACCGGTCGGGATGCCGGTCCAGGCCTCGACGACCTGGGCGATCTGCTCCGGGCCGACCTGCTCCCCGACCAGCTTGTCGCCCTGCTCGATCTGGCCGACCGACGCCTCGGCGGCCCGGATCTGGAGCTCGAGCTCGGGGATCTGGCCGTAGAGGATCTCCGAGGCGCGCCCGAGGTCGCCCTCGCGCTGCAGCCGGTCGGCCTCCGTGCGGAGGGCGTCGACCTGGCGACGCAGGTCGCCCTCGCCCTCAAGGGTGGCCTTCTCGGCGTCCCAGCGGGCCTCGAGTCCGCGCAGCTCCTCGGTCTTGTTCGCCAGGTCCTCGCGCAGCACGGCGAGGCGTTCGACGGACGCGTCGTCGGACTCGCGCTCGAGGGCGAACTCCTCCATCTTGAGCCGGTCGACGGCACGACGGAGCTGGTCGATCACCTCCGGCGAGGACTCGATCTCCATCCGCAGCCGCGAGGCCGCCTCGTCGATCAGGTCGATCGCCTTGTCGGGCAGCTGACGCCCGGTGATGTAGCGGTCCGAGAGGCTCGCGGCGGCGATCAGGGCGGCGTCGGTGATCCGGACGCCGTGGTGGGCCTCGTACTTCTCCTGGATGCCGCGCAGGATCTGGATGGTGTCCTCGACCGACGGCTCGCCGACGAAGACCTGCTGGAAGCGGCGCTCCAGCGCCGGGTCCTTCTCGATCGACTCGCGGTACTCGTCGAGCGTGGTGGCGCCGATCATGTGCAGCTCGCCGCGGGCCAGCATCGGCTTGAGCATGTTGCCCGCGTCCATCTGCGAGTCCCCGCCGGCACCGGCGCCGACGACGGTGTGCAGCTCGTCGATGAAGGTGATCACCTGGCCCTCGGCGGCCTTGATCTCGTCGAGGACGGCCTTGAGCCGCTCCTCGAACTCGCCGCGGTACTTCGCCCCGGCGACCATCGACATCAGGTCGAGGGCGAGCACCCGGCGGCCCTTGAGCGAGTCGGGGACGTCGCCGGCCACGACCCGCTGGGCCAGGCCCTCGACGACGGCGGTCTTGCCGACGCCGGGCTCCCCGATCAGGACCGGGTTGTTCTTCGTACGTCGGCTCAGCACCTGGATCACGCGGCGGATCTCGGCGTCACGACCGATGACCGGGTCGAGCTTGCCCTCCTCGGCGCGCTCGGTGAGGTCGACGGCGTACTTCTCCAGGGCGTCGAAGTTGGCCTCGGCGTCGGGGCTGGTCACCCGGCGGTCACCGCGGGTCGCGGTGAGCGCGCCGGTGATCGCGTCGGGGGTGAGCCCGTGCGTGACCAGCACGGTGCGGGCGCTGGACTCAATCGTGGCCAGGCTGATCAGCAGGTGCTCGGTGGTGACGAAGTCGTCCTTCATCGAGGTGGCCAGCTCGATCGAGCTCGCCAGCACCCGGGTGAGCGACCCCGACCCCTGCGCGGGGCCGACGGTGGACCCGCTGACCGTGGGCAGCTTGTCCCGCTCGGCGGCGGCCGCGGTGACCACGGTGCGCAGGTCGACGCCGGCCTTCATCACGAGCGCGGCGGCGGTGCCGTCCTCGGAGAGCAGCAGCGCGGTGAGCAGGTGGATCGGCTCGATGGTCGAGTTGCCCGCCGTCGTCGCGGCGAGCTGGGCAGCCTCGATCGCTTCGCGGCTGCGGGTGGTGAACTTCTCCAGACCGAACTGACTCATGGGGGTGATCGTCTCCTATCGCTGCTGAACCTTCTATCGGCTCAACGTTGCGAAAGTTGAGTCCATTCCACTCAACTTTGATCGACCTCAAGATTCAGCACGGTGAGCCGATGGTTCCAGAGTGAGCCTGGCACCACCACTGATCCACATCGCCTTCATGCTGATGCGGCCGCAGTTGTGGGGAGCGCTCGAGATGCTCGTGCGCGCGGCCATCGGGGACCCGGACGTGGTGCCATACCTGATCCTGGCTGAGGACACCTCCACCTACGAGCAGCATGACCTGTCGGCGATCCTGCGCTTGGTCGCCGACCTGCCGATCGCCGTGCACGACGACACCTGGCTGCGGCACCACCTCGGCTGGTTCGATCTCGCCGTCTTCCACGACCCCTACATCACTCAGTGGGGCGAGCGCACGGGCCTCGATCTCGACACCTTCAGAGCCGCCGGCGTCCAGGTCGCGCTCTCGCCGTACGCCCTCGCCCTGCACGGCCACCCCGGCATCACCCGCTCGATGTTCGACCTCCCTCTGCACCACCAGGCGTGGCGGATCTACGCCCCGAGCCTCGGCCAGGTCGAACGCTTCCGGCAGTTCTCGCCGCGCGACACCGACAACGCGGTCTTCCTCGGCAACGTGAAGCAGGAACGGCTGCTCGCCAGCGCCAGCGTGGCCTCCGCCGCCAGGGACCTGCAGGCACGCCTGGGCGAGGGCCGGATCGTGCTGTGGAACCCGCACTTCGCCGGGGAGGAGGGCGGTTTCACATTCCCGACCTTCGCCCCGGTCCTCCTGGAGCGTGCGGCTCGATCGACGGACGA
Source organism: Nocardioides sp. JCM 18999 (assembly GCF_055391175.1). Lineage (NCBI taxonomy): Bacteria > Bacillati > Actinomycetota > Actinomycetes > Propionibacteriales > Nocardioidaceae > Nocardioides > Nocardioides sp. JCM 18999. Next base: position 135,870 of record NZ_AP043887.1, on the reverse strand, counting down.
GATCCTCATCATCCGCCCCATCCCCGACTGCTGCCCGACCTCGTCGCCTCCGGCTGCGGGGCGACGGTCGACCAGTTCCGCTCGCTGTGCGCCACCCGACCGAACGTCCACCTCGACGAATCACCCGATGCCGCGCCGGCGATGCTTGCCGCCGATGTCCTGGTCTCGGACGTGAGCTCGATCCTCACCGAGTACGCCGCCCTCGGCCGCCCGATCGGGCTGACGATTCCCGCCGACGATGAGCTGATCATCAACGACCCGGACGGCTTCACGCGCGACCTGCCGCGGCTGCGGACGGGCGCCGACCTCCACCGTTTCCTGGACTCCGAACCCGGCGCGATACCGGAGATCGCGCCGACGCGCACCTCACTCGGAAGCGGTCGACGGATCGTGGAATCGATCGTCCGCGACCTACGGGCCGCCAACGCCTGCCGGGCGTGAGCCGACTCAGTCGTCCGTCGGCGTCCTCAGTGGCGCCTCGTGCGCCGGGAATTCCCCGCCAGCGGCCGCCTCGTCGACCAGGCACGCCCGGCAGAACTCCTCCCCGAACGGGGTCAGGTGGATCGACCGGCGCACCACCCGCGGGAACCGGACCGAGTGCAGCGCGGCCAGGACGTCGGGCTGGGCCTCGACCACCTGGTACTCGTCGGGGTCGGCGACCGGCTCCTTGGAGAACCAGATGATCCCCAGCCGGAACAGGTTGTTCAGGTACGACGGCACGTGGTCGTCCGAGCGCACGCCGGCGCGCATCCCGATCATCGACAGGCCGGGCGCGATCAGCTGGCTCGACATCCGACCCATCGGCCCGCCGGTGCGGACGTCGACGGTCGGCTGCGGCCCGTCGCGCAGCAGCAGCACCAGGATCCGGGCCTCGTCGGGAGCGAGCTCCTCCAGCATCCGGGCGAACGCCGGGTGGCCGCCCTCGGGGGCGGTGACGTCGCGGGAGCGTTCCAGCAGGGCCGCGCCGCGGTCACGGAGCGAGCCGGCGGTGATCTCGGGGACGCGCTCGGCCTTCGGGTCGGGGCGCGTCGGCGCCGAGCGGTGGTCGGCGGCGTTCGCGACCGCGGTCGAGGCCGCCGTACCGACGGGGACGCCCTGGACGACGGCCAGGGTCGTCTCGCGGACCACCTCGGCGGTGCGGAGCACGTCGCGCACGATGTCGGCGGCCTCGGCCGGGTCGACCACGGCCTTGGCCACGCGAGCACTGCCACGGAAGGCGGTGCGGGCACCCCAGCCGACGGCGTTGACCGAGAAGCCGGCCGCGACGCGGGTCAGGCCGGGCAGGGTCGCGAGCGCGCCACCCATCCGGGCCGGGCGGGGCGTCAGGTCAGCCATGGAGTCAGGTTCTCCTTCAGGTTGCGGGGGATCAGCCGAAGAGGGTGAAGAGGACGTAGTGCAGGAGCCCGCCCGCGAACCCCATGATCGCGCCATGGGCGTAGAGCATCCACTCGTCCTCCTTGATCGCGGCGCGCATCATCTCGACGAACTCGTCGGGCGGCAGCTCGGCGGTGCGCACCGCGATCAGACTCCGGATCCGCTCGGCCTGCTGGCGGGAGAAGTCCGGGTCCTGGAAGGGCTCCAGCGTGCGGTCGACGGCCTGCTGGGTGACCGACTCCCGGATCGAGTCGAACCGGTTCGTGCCGACCGCGACCCGGACCGCGCCCCGGATGGGGCCGGCCGCCTGGTCGATCGCCGGGCGCAGCGCGTCGCCGAGGAGCTTGTGGGTGGCGTCACCGCGCGGCCCGTGCATCAGGTGGTCGCCGATCCGCTCCAGCGTGATCACGTCGTCGGCGATGATCTGGGCGTAGACCTCGGCCGCCTCGCTCTGCCGGCGCGGGAAGAGTCCCTGCACCTTGATCCCGAGGATCCGGCGCGGGGTGGGCGGTTCGAAGATCAGCCACATGCCGAGCGCGTTGGTGGTCCACCCGACGATCACGCCCATCAGCGGCAGCGTGTACCAGTGGTGCCAGAAGGTGTCGATGATCGCGACCGGGATGCCGAGCAGGAAGCCGAAGACGAACCCGAAGAAGATCATCAGGTTGAGCTCGCGCTGACCGAAGTCGCGGAAGATCCGGACCACCAGCGCCGGGTGGGCGCGGAAGTGCTCGATCACCATGTACTTCGGGTCGAGCAGCTGATCGATGTGCTCACCGATCTGGTCGGTGACGTTGCCGACGATGCCGGGCAGCTGGGCCTGGACGCGCTCGATGACGGCGGCGCGCACGGCCGGCGGCAGGTCGGCCCACAGCCGCGGGTGCTGCTCGCGCATCACCTGGTCGACCAGCTCGGGGACCTCGGGGCCGAAGGTGGCGCAGATGTGCTCGGCGATCTTGTCCGGCTCGAGCTGCTGGTAGAAGTCGGCGGGGGTGCCCAGCTTGGCGATCGCCTTGTCCACCGCGATCGACCCCATCTTGGCGGCGCGGGCGGGGATGATCCCCTGCCAGCCGATGCCGCCCTGAAGGAAGCCGGGGACCTCCTGGATCTTGCGGGGCAGGACGCTGGCGAACTCCCGCATCCCGGGGACGGTCCAGCCCTTGAAGTAGACGGGGTTGAAGAGCATCCAGACGCCGGACCAGTTGATCAGCCAGCCGACGATCCCGGTGAAGAGCGGGATCGTCCAGAACTCGAGCCAATGGACGCCGTCGGCCCAGTCAACGAGCCCGTCCACGATGGCGTTCAGCCAGTCCACGCAATGCGCCCTTCCGGTCGCCCTCCCGGACCCGGACCCTAACAGCAGCAGCGGCAGGGGTCAGCGTGAACGTCGCCACACGACGACGGACTGGCCGACGTCGGGCGGGCGTACGGCGGGGAGCCGACTGCCCGGTGCCTCGTCGCGCCGGGCGGCCAACGCGGACCGCAGTGCGTGCTGGGTCGCCTCGAGCTCGGCAAGCAGCTCCGCGTTGCGGGCCGCCAGCGCCGCGGCGTGGTGCTCGAGCTCGAGGATGCGACGCACGCCCTCGATGCCGATCCCGTCCGAGGTGAGGGAGGCGATCAGCCGGAGCAGGTCGATGTCGTTGGCCGAGTAGCGCCGTCCGCCACCACCGGTGCGCCCGGGCGTGATCAGGCCGAGGCGCTCGTAGGTGCGCAGGGTCTGCGGGTGCAGCCCGGTCAGCTCGGCAGCGACCGAGATCACGTAGACGGCGGCGTCGGCACGAGGGCCGACGTACTCCCCGCCGAGCGGGGTGGACTCCGAGCCCGGCGCGCTCACGCGCTGGCCTCCTCGCCCTCGAAGAGGCCGGCCCGCAGGGGCTTGTGCGCCGTTGCCGCACGGTAGGCCTCCAGCGCCTCACGGGCGGCCGGTTCCAGCACGGCCGGGACCTGCACCTCGACGGTGGCCAGCAGGTCACCGCTGGTGCCGTCGGCCTTGTGCACGCCCTTGCCGCGCACCCGGAAGGTGCGCCCGTGCGGGGTGCCGGCGGGAACCTTGAGGGTGACCGGGGCGCCACCGAGGGTGGGGATCCGGACCTCGGCGCCCAGCGCGGCCTCGTCGAAGGAGATCGGCACGTCGAGCGTGAGGTGGTCGCCCTTGCGACCGAAGACACGGTGCGGGGTGACCTTGACGGTGACGAAGAGGTCGCCGGCCGGACCGCCGGCCTCGCCGACGGCTCCCTTGCCGCGCACCCGGATCTTCTGCTCGTCCTTGACCCCGGCGGGGATCTTGGCGCTGATCGTCCGACCGGACAGGCCGCGGCCCGATCCCTTGCAGGTGGGGCAGGACTCGTCGTAGACGACCTGGCGGCCGCCGCAGGCGGGGCAGGTCTCGCTGACCTGGAAACCGCCGAGGTCGGAGATCACCGAGCCCTGGCCGCTGCACACGTTGCACACGTGCGGCTTGGTGCCGGGCTTGCCGCCGGTGCCGTTGCAGTCGGGGCAGGGCGCGTCGGAGGTGAGCCGGAGCTGGATGGTGACGCCCTCGAGCGCCTCGACGAACCCGACGGTCGCGGTGGTCTCGATGTCGGCGCCCTTGGTGGGGCGGGGTGCGCGTCGACCGCGGCCACCGCCGCCGAAGAGGTCGCCGAACATGTCGGCGAAGCCGCCGCCCTGCTGGCCCTGGGCCTGAGCCGCGAAGAGGTCCTCGAAGTTGTAGCCGCGCGAGTTGCCGCCCGCTCCCGCACCGGGGCCGAAGCCACCGGGGAAGCCGCGCCCGCCGCCGTACAGCGATCGGACCTCGTCGTACTTCTTGCGCTTGTCCGGATCGCCGAGGACGTCGTAGGCCTCTGCGACCAGCTTGAACTTGTCGTGCTTGGCGGTGTCACCCGGGTTGGAGTCGGGGTGATTGGCGCGCGCCAGTCCGCGGTAGGCCTTCTTGATCTCGTCCTGGGTGGCGGTCTTGCTCACCCCCAGCACGGCGTAGAAGTCCTTGTTGACCCAATCAGCCCGGACGCCGTCGTTCTCTGCCACGTTCCCCTCCTCTCTCTGATCTCATTCGCCGAGATGGCCCCCGGAGGGGCCACCTCGGCGATGTTGTGCGTTTATTCGGGGTCGACGACCAGGACCTGAGCCGCGCGCACGACGCGGTCACCGATCCGGTACCCCGCCTTGGCGATGATCTTGACCGTGGTGGTCTCGATCCCCGCCTCGGTGCCGAGGTGCGAGAGCGCCTCGTGCAGGGTCGGGTCGAACGCGTCGCCCGGCTCACCGAACCGGGTCAGGCCGAGGCCCGACACGATCGTGGTGAGCTGCTCGGCCACGGCGGCGAACCCGCCGGTGAGCTCCTCGTGCTCCTTGGCCCGGTCGACGGTGTCGAGCACCTCGACGATCGGGGCGAGGACCTTGTACGTCGAGTTCTGCGCCACCAGCTCGCGGTCGCGGTCCACGCGGCGCTTGTAGTTGACGTACTCGGCCTGGAGCCGCTGCAGGTCGGTGGTCAGCTCGGCGATCCGAGCATCGACGAGCTCGGTCTCGAGCGGGGCCTCGACCTCGGTCTCGTCCGCCTCGCCGACGTACGCCGCCTCCGCGGCGTCCCCGAAGGAACCCGCCGTGGCGGCGGGCTCCTCCGGGGTCTCGACGGAGTCGTTCGACTCGGTCACTTGGACTCGTCCTCGTCGACCTCGTCGACGATCTCGGCCTCGACCACGTCGTCGTCGCCCTCACCCGTGGCACCGGTGGAACCACCGGCGGCAGCGGACTCGGCCTCGGCGGCGGCGTACATCGCGGCGCCCATCTTCTGCGAGGACTCACCGAGCTTGGTGACCGCGGCCTGCAGGGTGTCGGCGGAGGCCTCCTCGTCGGCGAGGGCGACCTTGAGCGCCTCGACGTCGGCGGTGACCTCGTCCTTGACCTCGGCCGGGATCTTCTCGTCGTTGTCGGCGAGGAACTTCTCGGTGGAGTAGACCAGCGAGTCGGCCTGGTTGCGGACCTCGACGGCCTCGCGACGCTTGGCGTCCTCCTCGGCGTACTGCTCAGCCTCCTTGACCATCCGGTCGATCTCGTCCTTGGACAGGGCCGAGCCGCCGGAGATGGTCATGGACTGCTCCTTGCCGGAGGCCTGGTCCTTGGCCGAGACGTGCACGATGCCGTTGGCGTCGATGTCGAAGGTGACCTCGATCTTCGGGATGCCGCGCGGCGCCGGCGGGAGGCCGGTCAGCTCGAAGTTGCCGAGCGCCTGGTTCTGCGCCCAGATCGCACGCTCACCCTGGGCGACCTTGATCTCGACCGACGGCTGGTTGTCGTCAGCGGTCGTGAAGATCTCGGAGCGCTTGGTCGGGATCGTGGTGTTGCGCTCGATCAGCGGGGTGAAGACGCCACCCTTGGTCTCGATGCCGAGGGACAGCGGGGTCACGTCGAGGAGCAGGACGTCCTTGACCTCACCCTTGAGCACACCGGCCTGCAGGGCGGCGCCGACGGCGACGACCTCGTCCGGGTTGACGCCCTTGTTGGGCTCCTTGCCGCCGAGCAGCTCCTTGACGACGTCGGTCACGGCGGGCATCCGGGTGGAGCCACCGACGAGGACGACGTGGTCGATCTGGGAGACGGCCAGGCCGCCGTCGCGCAGCACGTTCTGGAACGGGATCTTGGTGCGGTCCAGCAGGTCGGAGGTGATCTTCTGGAACTCGGCGCGGGTGAGGGTCTCCTCGAAGTGGAGGGGGCCGGACTCACCGTGGGTGATGTAGGGCAGGTGCACCTGGGTCGACTGCGAGGAGGAGAGCTCGATCTTCGCCTTCTCCGCGGCCTCCTGGAGGCGCTGGGCGGCGATCTTGTCGGCGGCCAGGTCGACGCCGTTGGCGTTCTTGAACTTGGTCACCATCCACTCGACGACGCGGTTGTCCCAGTCGTCACCACCGAGGTGGTTGTCACCGGAGGTCGCCTTGACCTCGACGACGCCCTCGCCGATCTCGAGGAGGGACACGTCGAACGTGCCGCCACCGAGGTCGAAGACGAGGATGGTCTGGTCCTCACCCTTGTCCAGGCCGTAGGCCAGGGCAGCGGCGGTGGGCTCGTTGACGATCCGGGCGACGTTGAGGCCCGCGATCTCGCCGGCCTCCTTGGTCGCCTGGCGCTGCGCGTCGGAGAAGTACGCCGGCACGGTGATGACCGCGTCGGTGACCGGCTCACCGAGGTAGGCCTCGGCGTCGCGCTTGAGCTTCTGCAGGATGAAGGCGGAGAGCTGCTGCGGCGTGAAGTCCTTCGCGCCGCCCTCCTCGTCGACCTTGAACTTCCAGTCCGTGCCCATGTGACGCTTCACGGACTTGATCGTCCGGTCGACGTTGGTGACGGCCTGGCGCTTGGCGACCTCGCCGACCAGGACCTCACCGGACTTGGCGAACGCCACCACGGACGGCGTCGTACGCGCACCCTCAGCGTTCGCGATGACGGTGGGCTCGCCACCTTCGAGAACGGCGACCACGCTGTTGGTGGTGCCCAGGTCGATACCGACCGCACGTGCCATGAGGAATACCTCCGTTGAAGACTGATGTGACTGTGATTCCGAAGTTTAGTCCGGTCGACTCAACTTCGTTCACTGGCTACAACGAAGGTAACTCATGGATCATTCCCGGGCATCCTCCGGGGTCCGGAGAAGCCGCAGGCCGGTGTCGACCATGCTCACCCGGTGCAGGTGCTCGATGTCGTCGAGCGCGAACCAGCGCGCCTCGTCGGTGGTGCCACCGACCTCGGGCGCGAGCTCGCCACCGACGATCCTCGCGGCGTAGAAGACCCGGACAGCCTTGAGCGACCGGCCGTCATAGGCGCCGGCACCCCGCTGCCGCTCAGCCTCGGCGAAGACGTCGGTCTCGATCCCGAGCAGACGGGTCAGCTCGACGTCGTACCCGGTCTCCTCCTTGACCTCACGGACCGCGCCGTCGGCCGGGGACTCGTGCAGCTCCACACCCCCACCGGGCAGGGTCCAGCGACGCCGCTCCGCGTCCTCGTTCCACAGCGCCAGCAGCACCTGGTCGTCCTGGACGATCACGGCGTAGGCCGCCAACCGGGTGTCGTAGTCGGTGTAGTGCGGCAGCGCGGGTTCGGGGGCGGGGTCGGGACGTGTCACGCCCGCCATTCAACCAAGTCAGCGCACCGTGACCGTGACAACGTTGGAGAACCGGTCGCCCTCGGTGTCCCGCATCCGCCACTGCTGCTTGCCGGGACGCCCGGTCTGGACGTAGGTGGAGAACTGCTCCCCCGAGACGCCGGTGGTGACCGGGAAGTCGACCCACTTCCCACCCTCGTTGCGCTGCACCTGGAGGACCGCGCCCTCACCGCCGGTGTAGACGCCGGTCAGGTCGATCCGCTGCATCGGATCGACCGTGCCCTCGCCCACGGCCAGCACGATCTCCTGGCGCTGCTGGGCCGGCGACTCGGTCGACGGGTCGGCCGGAGCGCTCGACTCGTCGGTGATCGCCTGCGGGCTCAGCGTGATCAGCGGTCCCGTCTCGGTCGCGGTCGGGCTCGGGGTCGGCAGGTAGAGCGAGGCACCCGCATCGGCGGCGGTGCCGTCGTCGGCGGAACCCCCGCCCAGGACACCGCCTGCGACGAGCGCGACCACCCCCGCGAGCAGTCCCAAGGACACTCCGACCGCGGCCAGGGCGATCAGTCCGGCCACCACGGGGTGCCTCTCCTGGTTGGAGAGCTTCGACGCCATCACGAGTCCTTCCGAGTTTGTGGACCTGTCGGTCCATCCTCACCGACCGTTCAACCCCCGTCGAGTCGCGGAGTCACGGCCTCGGCAGCGAGACTTGTCGAATGGAGTTCCAAGACGTCGTACGTCGCCGCAAGATGGTTCGTCGCTACACCGATGAGCCGGTGGCCGCCTCGCAGATGGAGCGGATCCTCAGCAACGCCGTCCGCGCGCCCAGCGCCGGCTTCTCCCAGGGCTGGTCCTTCCTCGTGCTGGACACCCCCGAGGACGTGAAGGCGTACTGGGACATCTTCGTCGGCGACGCCGAGTGGGAGGCCGACGGTTGGCTGCAGGGCATGCGGACGGCGCCGGTGCTGGTCCTGCCGTGCTCCTCGAAGGCCGCCTACCTGTCGCGCTACGCCGAGGGCGACAAGGGCTGGACCGACGAGGACGAGGCCCGCTGGCCGATGCCGTACTGGCACATGGACACCGCGATGGCCGTGATGCTGATGCTGCAGACCGTCGTCGACGAGAACCTCGGCGCCTGCTACTTCGGCGTCCCGCCGCGTCACCTCGACGAGGTCCGGGAGCGGTTCGGGATCCCGGCCGACTGGGACCCGATCGGCGTGGTCTCGATCGGCCACCCCGACACCTCCGGCGTGAGCGCCAAGGGCAGCCCCACCCGCCGCGCCCGCAAGCCGCAGGAAGCCGTGGTGCACCGCGGCCACTGGTGACCGGTCCCGCGGCATGATGGGTCCGTGCCGGAGGACGACGACTGGCAGGACACGAAGCCGCAGCCACGCGAACGTGGCCGCGATGCGGCCGCCGCCGCGCGGATCGAGCAGCAGCACACCTGGGTGGACCAGCAGATCCGCCAGGCGATCGCACGCGGAGAGTTCGACGACCTGCCCGGCGCCGGGAAACCGATCGAGGACCTCGGCGCCGAGCACGACCCCGACTGGTGGCTCAAGCGGCTGATCGAGCGCGAGCACATCGTCGCGCTCCCGCCCTCGGTCGAGATGCGGCGCGAGGACGCCGCCCTCGACGGCCTGCTCGACCAGCAGTCCGGCGAGGAGCAGGTCCGCACGCTCGTCCTGGAGTTCAACGCGCGCGTCCGCTCCGCCCGACTGCACACCGAGGGGCCGCCGTTCATCACCCAGCAGCGCGACGTCGACACCGAGGTCGAGCGGTGGCAGGAGCGCCGCCGGCTCCGGTACGACGCCGAGCAGCACGAGACCGAGCAGAACCCGCCCGAGGCCCGACGCCGGTGGTGGCGACGGTAGTCAGTCGAGCAGGCCGCGCCGGCGCGCGATGGCAGCGGCCTCGGTCCGACCGGCCGCACCGAGCTTGGCCAGCACGTTCGAGACGTGCACCGACACCGTCTTGGTGCTGATGAAGAGCCGCTTCCCGATCTCCCCGTTGCTGCGGCCCTCGGCGACCAGGGCGAGGATCTCGCGCTCGCGGGGCGTCAGCGCCTCACCCGCGCGGTCAGCCCGGTCCGGGCCGGCGGGGGCGATCCCGTCCAGCGCCTCGAGCAACGGCCGTGCGCCCAGACCGGCGGCGCCGATCCGCGCCCGCTGCGCCGTCGTACGGGCTGCGGGGACGTCCCCGGCAGCGCGCTGGATGCCGGCCAGCACCACCCCGACGGCCGCGGTCTCGAGCACGTGGCCCATCGTCACGAACGCGGCCTCGGTCTCCTCCCAGGCCGACAGCAGGACGTCCGACGCGACCGCTTCGCCGGCGACCCAGTGCGCGCGCAGGTGCTCGGCGCGCAGCCGGGCCATCCAGGCCTGACCCTCCGGACCCCAGCTGCGGCCGCGGTCGAAGTGCCGCACCGTCGCCTGGGCCTCGTCCATCAGCCGGTCGACCTCCGCCAGCGACGCCACCCGCTCGGCCTGGGAGCGACTCGGCATCGCCTCGGCCAGCACACCGATCACGATCGAGGCGAGTCGGATCCGGGCGTGGAACCACGGACCCCAGGCCGCGGTCAGCACCTCGGCCACGTCGTCGTAGACGCGCAGCGCGTCCTCGGGGTCCCCGGAACGCCCGGCGGCGACCATCTCCAGCCCCGCGGCGAAGGCCGGGATGATGCCGTCGACCGACCACAGATCGCGGTGCAGCCGCCGCGGGATCGCCTCACCGCGACCCTGCCGGATCATCTGGCGGATCGAGTCGAGGGCGGCGAACCCGACCGGCGGCGCACCGGGTCGGGCGACCGAGACCAGCTCGAGCGCCTCCTCCCAACGGCCGGTCACGACCAGCACCCAGGCCAGCTGGTGCCGCGACTCGAAGCCGTACGGCGCCCAGGGCTGCCCCGCCGCGACGGCTCGTGCGATCGTCGCCCGGAACGCGACCTCGGCCTCGGCCCACTCGCCCGCGTCCTCGTGCGAGCGCGCCAGCAGGAACCAGCCGTGCAGCTCGGCGCGCAGCTCGCCGGCCGACTCGGCCCGAGCGATCGCGGCGCGGAGCGCGTCGCGCAGCACCTGCTGGTCCCCGAGCCGGCCCAGCGCGGTCACGGTGGTGGTCGCGGCCGAAGCGATCGCATAGAGGTTGTGCCGCTCGGCGATCGCCAACGCCTGCACGCCGACCTCCTGCGCCTCCTCCTCGCACCCGGACCAGGAGAGGACCTGGGCGTGGTTGGCGAGCACCCGTGCGTGCAGCGCCGGGTCGTCCTCGGGCACCAGCCGGACCGCCTCGCGGGAGAAGCGCAACGGGTCCAACCGGGAGTCGAGGACGCCTGCCGCGATCGCAGCGACGCTGAGCACACTGGCCCGCTCGGCGTCGGTCACCTCGGGACCGAACTGGTCGAGCTGCTCCTCGGCCAACGCAGCGGCCCGCTCGGGCCGGCCGGCCGCGGTCAGCGCGACCACACAGGCCTCGACCACCGCCGCGCGACGCATCGACTCCGGCGGACGCCGGTCGTGGAAGATCGCCAGCGCCCGTTCGTAGTGAGCCGCGGCCTCGTCGGGGCCACCCACCGACGCCGCCTCGTCGCCGGCCCGCACGCTCGCCACCAGGGCGGTGTCGAGGTCCATCGCGAGCCGGGCGTGCCGGGCCAGCTCGGCCGCGCTGCCGCCGTCGCGATCCTGCAACGCCTCCGCGTAGCGGGCGTGGTGCCGCACCCGCTCGCCGGGCAGCAGGTCGTCGTAGACCGCCTCCCCCAGCAGCGCGTGCCGGAACCAGTACTCACCCTCACCGGCCACCAGGACGTTGGACTCGACCGCGTGCCGCAGCGCCTCGTCCAGCTCGCCGCCGGAGCGGCCCACGACCGCGGCGAGCAGGTCGTGCCGCACCCGCCGTCCGGCCACGCTGGCGATCCGCACCACCTCGCGGCTGGTCTCGTCGAGCCGGTCGAGCCGGACCAGCAGCACGTCGGCCAGCTGCTCCGGCAGCCAGTGCTCGGGGCCGGTGGCGGCACCGACGAGCTCCTCGACGAAGAAGGCATTGCCCTCGGCCCGGGCGACGATGTCGTCGCGCTCGAGGTCGGGGACCGCCGGATCGAGGGAGGCGACCAGGTCACGGACCGCGGCGTCGCCGAGCGGTTCCAGAGCCATCCGCTCGACCTCGGGCAGCCGGGTCCACTCCCCCACCTGGCGGCGCAGCGGGTGCCGCCGGTGGAGGTCGTCGGAGCGGTAGGTGGCCACGATCGCGACCCGGCTCGCGAACGGACGGGTCAGGAGCAGGGTGATCAGGTCGCGGGTGGACTGGTCGGCCCAGTGCGCGTCCTCGATCACGATCAGCGTCGGTACGAGCTCACCGACGGTGGCCAGGAGCGCGTGCACGCCGGCGAAGAGCTGGGCCCGGTCCACCGGGCCGCCGTCGTGCCGGCCGGTCGGGCGCAGCCGCGCCAGCGACGGGTGCGCGTCCTCCACCTCGGTGACGAGGTCGGGGTGGGCGAGGGTGATCCGGTCGAGGATCTCGGTGAACGGGAGGTAGGGCAGGGCACTGTCGCCGAAGTCGAGGCAGTGCCCGGCGTGCACCTCCCAGCCGGACGCCTTGGCGCCCGCGGCGAGCTCGTGCATCAGCCGGGTCTTGCCGACCCCGGCGTCCCCGGCGAGGAGCACGTGCCGGCCCCGCTCGAGGGGGTCTCCGAGGACAGCAGTGACGCCGAGCAGGGAGCTCAGCTCCTCCAGCTCGGCGTCACGCCCGATCAGGATCCGCGTGGGTTGCGCCACGTCGGCCATGATCCCGCACACAGGCTCCGCGATGCTCACCAGTTTTCTGCCCGGCCGCTTCTCACTGGCCCCCGAGCAGGTCGTCCCGGCGGCGACCCGGACGCGGGCGACGTACGAAACGGCGGTGACGACCCAGGATCCCGGCCGAGACCTGCTCGACCTGGAGGCGGTTCAGCTCACGGACGTAGGTCGGATCGAAGTTGCTCATGATGTCTCCTCGTTCAGTGCTGGCCCCCGCTGGGCCGGCACCGACAACGTTCGTCGTCTGAGGTAGGCACTCACATCGGGCAACTGCCTTATCTCGGATCCCACCCGGGACCCCGAGGGGTCGGACCTGGGACCCCAGGAGCGAATTGGAACGTTCCGCTGTTGGATCCGTCATACTCCCGGCCGCCGGAGCCGGGGTAGGTTCCTGAGTTTGTGAGTTTCAAGAGCCCGAAGGCCTACTTCGCACCCCTCGCGGTCGGCGCACCGCTGCCGCTGCGCGAGGTGCCGGCCCGCCCCAGCCGCGCGATCCACTTCTTCGACCCGAGCAATCCCAAGATGGTCGACAAGATCCCGCAGATGGTCGGCACCGTCGACGTGCTGCTCGGCAACCTCGAGGACGCGGTCAAGGCCGACAACAAGATCGCCGCGCGCGAGGGCCTGGTCACGATCGCGAAGGGCACCGACTTCGGGCCGACCCAGCTGTGGACCCGGATCAACTCCCTCGACTCGCCCTGGGTGCTCGACGACCTGATCACCCTGGTCACCGAGATCGGCGACAAGCTCGACGTGATCATGGTGCCGAAGGTGCAGGGCGCCGAGGACATCCACTACATCGACCGGCTGCTCGCGCAGCTCGAGGCGAAGGCCGGCGTGCGCAAGCCGATCCTCGTGCACGCGATCCTGGAGACCGCCCGCGGCGTGGCCGAGGTGGAGAACATCGCGCTGGCCAGCCCCCGGATGCAGGGCATCTCGCTCGGCCCGGCCGACCTGGCCGCGGACCGCAAGATGAAGACCACCCGGGTCGGTGGCGGCCACCCCGGCTACCTGGTCCGCCAGGACCCGCAGGTCGTCGACGGCGTGCCGGACATCCAGGGCGAGCGCACGATCTTCCAGCAGGACCTGTGGCACTACACGATCGCGAAGATGGTCGACGCCTGCGCCGCGGCGGGGATCTACCCCTACTACGGCCCGTTCGGTGACATCACCGACGTCGTCGCGACCGAGGACCAGTTCCGCAACGCGTTCCTGCTCGGCTGCGTCGGCACCTGGAGCCTGCACCCCAAGCAGATCGAGATCGCCAACCGGGTCTTCTCCCCCAGCGTCGAGGACATCAAGCACGCCCGTCGCGTGGTCGCCGCCATGGGCGACGGCACCGGCGCGGTCATGCTCGACGGGAAGATGGAGGACGACGCCTCCCTCAAGCAGTGCCTCGTCCTCGTCGACCTGGCCGCCGAGCTGGCCGCGATCGACCCGAACCTCAAGGCGCTCTACGACGCCATCGAACTCGAGAACTGAGAGAAGGCGCAACGATGAGCCTCACCCCTGACTTCCGCCCGCTGCGTTCGGTCCTCTACATGCCCAGCTCCAACGAGCGGGCCCTGGAGAAGGCGAAGACCATCGCCGCCGACGCCCTCATCCTCGACCTCGAGGATGCCGTCGCCCCCGACGCGAAGCAGCAGGCTCGCGAGAACGCCGTCGCTGCCGTCGCCTCCGGCGAGTACGGCGGCAAGGCCCTGACGATCCGGATCAACGGCGCCGACACCGAGTGGCACGCCGAGGACCTCCGGATGGCCGCCGCCGTCGGCCCCGACGCGATCGTCGTGCCGAAGGTGAACTCCCCCGAGGCGGTCCGCTCGCTGGTCGCCTCGATCGAGGCGGCTGGAGCGCCGCCGAAGACGAAGCTGTGGGCGATGATCGAGTCGCCGTACGCGATCCTGCACGCCGAGGAGATCGCCGCCGCCTCCGACCGCCTGACCGTGCTGGTGCTCGGCACCAACGACCTGGTCAAGGAGCTCTTCATCGAGCACGTCCCCGGTCGCGAGCCGCTGCGCACCTCGCTCCAGCTGGCCGTCCTGGCCGCCCGCGCCACCGGCAAGACGATCCTCGACGGCGTCTACAACGACGTGAAGAACATCGAGGGGTACGACGCCGAGGTGCTGCAGGGCGTGCAGTACGGCTTCGACGGCAAGACCCTGATCCACCCCGCCCAGGTCGAGGGCGCCAACGCCGGCTTCGCGCCGTCCGAGGACGCCATCGCCAACGCGCAGGGTCTGATCGAGGCGTTCAACGCCGGCAACGGCGGCGTGGTGACCTTCAACGGCAAGATGGTCGAGAGCCTGCACGTCGAGTCCGCTCGACGCACGCTGTCGATCGCTGCCGCGATCGCCCGCCTGGACTGACCCTCCCGTCGACTGGGGTGCGCCGTGACCGCGGCGCACCTCATTCGTTGACCCCCAGGTAGGAGTGCCGGACCAGGGGGATCAGCAGTGTCGGACGCATCGAAGGTGGTCGAGCCCGAGGGGGCCGAGGCGACCCCGATCGCCGATCCGATGCAGCAGTTCACCGACATCATCGGGATCTTCCACGACATGGCCCAGGCGGGATCCCCCGAGCCCGTTCGTGCCGCCGCCGGGACCGACCCGGGACCTGAGTCCTCCACCGTCGAGGAAGCCCCCGCCACGCCGGCCGATCCGGCAGACTCCCCGGCCATGAGCATCCGGCGGAGCACGCAGCCGTCGCTTGCCCCGGCTGCCCCTCCGGCACCTGCCTCGGCCGAGCACCTCGCCGACCTGCAGGCCGTCATCGACGCCGCCACCGCCGCGCTCGCCGAGATCGAAGGGGTGCCGGTCGCCGCGCCGGTCCCCGACCGACTGGACCCGTCGGCCCTGGCGAACCTGCTGGCCAGTCTCGACCTCTCGACCGCTCCCGCGGCCACACTTCTCGCACCGCCTCCTGCTGCTCCCGCCGTTGCTCCCGCTGCGCCGGCTGCTCCTCCGGCTCCTCCGGCTCCGCCGGTCGAGGTGGCTCCCGTGGTGGTCGAGCCGGAACCCGAGCCCGAACCGGAGCCGGAACCCGAACCGGAGCCGGAACCCGAGCCCGAACCGGAGCCGGAACCCGAACCAGAGCCCGAACCAGAGCCAGAGCCGGAGCCCGAACCCGAACCGGTGGCCCCGCCGGCCCCGGTTCGACGGATGCCCGACCCGGCCAACGACGCGGGCGCAGCAGTGCTGGCGGCGTTCGCGAGCCAGCAGGCCGATGCGGCGAAGGCGGCTGAGGAGACCGCCGCGGTCGCGGCCCCGGTCGCCACCCCGACCCCGCCCCCGGCCCGCTCGACCGCTGCCCCCGCACCAGCTCCGGACACCGAGCAGCAGGTCGTCGACGCGACCGAGCCGGACGAGCAGCGAACGAACGGCGTGATCGCCTTCCTGCGCCCCGACCGGATGCCGGGCAAGCTCATCGCCGGCACCGCGGCAGTCGCCCTGATGGTGGGCGTCGCCTGGTTCGTCACCCGCGGCCCGCTCGCCGCCTCGCCGGGCGACGTGGCCGACGACCCGGCCCCCACGGCGACGAGCACCGCCCAGCCGAGCGTCGCGATCGCGCCGCAGCAGGAGGAGTACGCCGCCGTGCTGCGCTCCATCCGCGCCGCGACCGACATCCCCTCCCTGGCCACGGCCGCCGACCAGGCCACGGAGCTGGGCTCGACCTTCGCCAGCCTCGAGGCACCCACCGACGCCGGGCAGCGGTTGATCAACGCCGAGGCCTCCGCCCTGCAGGCGTTCAGCGGCCTCGACGCCCTCACCACCGAGAACGCGTCGTCCCAGTTCCCCGCCCTGATGCCGCTGGTCCGCTCGGCCGCCGCCGCGGTGGCCGAGGCTCGCAAGGGTGTGCCGGGCAACGACCCGACGACGAACACGACCCCGGCCGCGAGCCACGTGGTCACCCTGGTCGCCCCGCTGGCACTGGCCGGGCTGACCGACGAGCTCACCGGACTCGTCACGACCGCGGGCAAGGCGACCAAGACGGCCGACCTGCGCCAGGTCGCCAGCGACGCGTTCGGCCTCGGGATCTCGTCCGAGGACACCGCCACGATCCTGGGCAACCGGGGCAAGTACTCGGTGCGCGCCGCCCAGCTCCACGCCGCGGCCGCGACGGTCGCCTCGATGAAGACGATCGACGCCGACCACCTCGACCAGTGGACCACCACGACCGGCCCGCGCCTGCGCCAGCAGCTGACCGCCCTGAACATCTCGACCCAGCCGGTCACCCAGGTCGACACGATGATCGATGCCGCCACGCTGGTGATGAAGACCTGGACGGAGCTGCACGCCGTTCCGGGCAAGGACGAGCTGGCGACGTACCGGACGAAGGTCATCTCCGCGATGCGTTCCTGGACGACGGCGTGGAAGGCGCTGCCCGCGGTGACCGCAGACCAGAAGGCGTCGTTCAACCTGACCACGAAGTTCTACAAGTCGGCGCAGTCGTTGGAGCGGGCCGCGGCCGCGATGCGCGCGGTGAAGCTGCCTGAGAACGCCCCCGACTCGTTGGTGAGCGCGAACGCCGGGCTGGTCTCCCTGACCGCCCGCGCTCGCAGCGCCGCCATGGCCGGGCACAACGTCGCCCTCGCCGCCGAGGACTGCGGCGAGACCTGCACGTTCGGCACCCAGAAGGGCTGGAAGGCGTTCCAGTCGGCAGCCTCCGCGATCGGAGCCGGCACGAGCTCGAAGACCGCGTGGCAGAAGGCGTACGACGCGGCGCTGGCCGACGCCGCCGACACCTCGGAGCTCGAGAAGGACAAGCCCGACGTCTGACGCTGTGGCATCCGTCACATCCGGGCCGCAAGTGGTGAGACCATTGGGTCTCGATGCATCCGACGGGGTTGAATCGCCAGGTGAGTACGACGCTGGCGGTCCATCCCGAAGTCGGCGCCGCTCGGCGCTGGGCGATGTTGGGAGCCAGCACGCTCGCCCAGGCGTCCGCCGCGATCATGTATCACGGCCCGGCCTTCCTCATCCCCGCCCTGCACAGCCAGGAGGACCTCAGCCTGGCCACGGCCGGACTGATCGTGGCGACGCCGCTGATCGGCGTGATGGCCAGCCTCGTGATCTGGGGCGCGATCAGTGACGCGGTCGGCGAGCTGCGCGTGCTGCTGATCGGCCTCGCGCTCGCGACGTTCTTCTCCGGTGTCGCGATCTGGGTCGACCAGCTCTGGGTCTTCGCGGTGGCGATCGGGCTGGCGGGAGGCGCCGCGGCGAGCTGCAACGTCGCCAGCGGCCGGGTCGTGGTGGGCTGGTTCCCGCCGCACCGACGTGGACTGGCGATGGGCATCCGCCAGATGGCGCAGCCGACCGGCGTCGGCATCGCTGCGATCACGATGGCGGTCGTGGCCGACGCGCACGGCGTCCACGCCGCGATCGCGATCCCTGCCGTGGCCTGCGCGATCAGCTTCGTCGCGGTCGCTCTCGTGGTGAAGGACCCGCCGCGCCCGACCCGCACGGTCACCCGGGCCGACAACCCCTACCGGGGCAACTCGTTCCTGGCACGGATCCACGGCGTCTCGGTCCTGCTGGTGATGCCGCAGTTCGTGGTGTGGACCTTCGCGCTGGTCTGGCTCGTCCAGGAGCGCCACTGGACTCCCGCCAGCGCCGGCGCGCTGATCGCAGGCGCCCAGCTGGCCGGTGCCTTCGGTCGGATCGGCGTCGGCCAGCTCTCCGACATGGTCGGCTCGCGGATGAAGCCCTTGCAATGGGTCGCCGTCGGTGCGGCCGTGGTGATGCTGCTGCTCGCCATCACGATGGGGGCCGACTGGTGGGTCGCCGTACCGCTGATGGTGTTCGCCACGGTCCTGACCGTGGCCGACAACGGGCTCGCGTTCACCGCCGTGGCCGAGCGTGCCGGTCCGTTCTGGAGCGGGCGTGCCCTGGGAATCCAGAACACGGCTCAATTCCTGACCGGTTCAATTGTGCCTCCGCTCGGAGGCGCGGCGATCGGGGCACTAGGGTTTGGCTGGACGTTCGCCCTGGCTGCGATTTTCCCCTTTGTCGCGGCACCACTTGTGCCGGTGAAGGACGAGAGGGAAGTCTCGTAGCAGGCATAAGTTACTGATCGGTAGGATTCGCATCATGCTCCAGATCATCCTCATCGTCGTGTGCTTCGGCCTCGCTGCCGTGACAGCAGTCGTCACGGCGCGCGCCGTGCGGTCGATGCTCGGCGTCATCCGCCTCGGTCAGCCCGCCGTCGGCCGGACCGACAACCCGGGCAAGCGCCTGGTGACGATGCTCAAGGAGACGCTGCTCCACACCCGGATGCTGCAGTGGACCTGGGTCGGGATCCTGCACTGGTTCGCGTTCGCGGCGTTCCTGTTCCTCTCCACCGCGGTCGGTGCTGCCTTCTTCCAGCTCTTCGACCCGACCTGGACGATCCCGATCATCGGCAAGTGGTGGGTCTACGAGTGGACCGCTGAGTTCCTCGGCGTGCTCGGCACGCTGGGCATCATCCCGCTGATCGTCTACCGCCTCACCCACATGCCCAAGGACAAGGGCCGCGCGACCCGGTTCTTCGGCTCGACGATGTGGCAGGCCTTCTTCGTCGAGATGATGGTGCTGGTCGAGTCCAGCGCGATCCTCTTCATCCGCGGGGCGGAGTACAACCTCGCCCACGCCCACGGCGGGGAGCACGCCGAGCACGCGACCACGTTCCACTTCCCGGTCTCGCACTTCTTCGGGAACCTCTACCCGAGCGGGCACGACTCGATCCCGACGCTCGAGAACATCATCTACTCGATCGCGGCGTTCAAGATCGTCACCGCCCTGGTCTGGCTGCTGGTGATCTCCAACAACCTCACGATGGGTGTCGCGTGGCACCGCTTCACCGCGTGGTTCAACATCTTCTACAAGCGTGAGTCGATCGGTCGCGACACCGACGGCGCCACCACCGCGCTGGGCGCGCTGAAGCCGCTCACCTCGGCCGGCAAGGTGATCACGCTCGACGACGTCGACGACCTCGACGAGGACGCGGTCCTCGGTGTCGGCAAGATCCAGGACTTCTCCTGGAAGGGCATCCTCGACTTCACCACGTGCACCGAGTGCGGTCGCTGCCAGTCGCAGTGCCCGGCCTGGAACACCGAGAAGCCGCTCTCCCCCAAGCTGCTGATGATGGGGCTGCGCGAGCACGCCTACGCCTCGGCGCCGTACCTCCTCGCCGGTGACGACGAAGCCGACGTGGTGACCAAGCCGCTGATCGGCAAGACCGACCAGCCCGCTGAGTCCGGTGCCGGCACCGAGGTGCTCGACTGGTTCTACAACCCCGAGGACAACGGCTTCGTCATCGATGAGGACGTGCTCTGGAGCTGTACGTCGTGCGGCGCCTGCGTCCAGCAGTGCCCGGTCGACATCGAGCACGTCGACCACATCGTCGACATGCGCCGGTACCAGGTGCTCGTCGAGTCGAACTTCCCCTCCGAGCTCAGCGGCCTGTTCCGGGGCCTGGAGAACAACGGCAACCCGTGGAACATGTCGTCCAAGCAGCGGCTGTCCTGGACCGACGGGCTGGACTTCGACGTCCAGGTCGTCGGCGAGACGATCGAGTCCCTCGACGAGGTCGACTGGCTGTTCTGGGTCGGTTGCGCCGGCGCCTACGAGGACCGCGCCAAGAAGACCACCCGCGCCGTGGCCGAGCTGCTCAACATCGCCGGCGTCTCGTTCGGCGTGCTGGGCAACGGCGAGACCTGCACCGGTGACTCCGCCCGTCGTGCCGGCAACGAGTTCGTCTTCCAGGGCCTGGCCCAGCAGAACGTCGAGACGTTCAAGGAGTTCAAGGTCAAGAAGGTCGTCTCGACCTGTGCTCACTGCTTCAACACGTTGAAGAACGAGTACAAGGAGTTCGGCATCGAGCTCGAGGTCGTGCACCACACCCAGCTGCTCAACCGCCTCGTGCGCGAGGGCAAGCTGACCCCGGTCACGTCCGGCGCTGGGGCTCACCAGCGCTCCATCACGTACCACGACCCCTGCTACATCGGTCGCCACAACGGCGTCTACACCCCGCCGCGGGAGCTGCTCCAGATCCTGCCCGGCGCCGAGGTCGTGGAGATGCCGCGCAACTCCGAGAAGTCCTTCTGCTGTGGCGCCGGTGGCGCCCGGATGTGGATGGAGGAGAAGCTCGGCTCGCGGATCAACGAGAACCGCACCGACGAGGCGATCGCCACCGGGGCCGACCAGATCGCCGTCGGCTGCCCGTTCTGCCGCGTGATGCTCTCGGACGGTCTGACCAAGGCGCAGGCCAACGGCGCCGCTCGCGAAGAGGTCGAGGTCCTCGACATCGCGCAGATGCTGCTGGCCTCGGTCAAGGGCGAGCAGGCCACCAAGCTGCTCCCCGGTCAGGGTGCAGCCGTCGGTACGGCGGCCCCGGCTGCTGCTCCCGTCGCTGCTGCAGGCGACACGGCTCTCGCCGCCGATCCTGCCGTCCCCGCCGAGACGGCGACCGCACCGAACGACGCCTCCTCGCTCTTCGACACCCCCGCCGCACCCGAGGCCCCGGCCGCTCCGGCCGCTGCTGCTGGTGGGTCGCTGTTCGACGACGCGACGTCATTGTTCGACACTCCGGCTCCGGCAGCTCCCGCTGCTCCCGCCGAGCCCGCCGCTCCTGCGGCTGGTGGGTCGTTGTTCGACGTGACGCCCGATGCCCCGGAGGCTCCCGCAGCTCCGGCCGCAGGTGGGTCGTTGTTCGACATCCCGGCTGAGGCCCCGACGGAGACCCCCGCTGCTCCGGCAGCCCCGGCCACCGATCTCGGTGCCGGGGGGTCGCTGTTCGACATCCCCGCCGAGGCTGCTGCTCCTGCGGCTCCGGCTGCTCCTGCGGCTCCGGCTGCTCCGGCTGCTCCGGCTGCCGAGCCGGCGGTCGACCTGAACGCTGGGGGTTCGCTGTTCGACATCCCGGCCACCGAGGCGCCGGCAGAACCGGCTGCTGCCGCTCCGGCCGCACCCGCTGCTGCCGCTCCCGCTGCCCCGGCTGTGGACATCAGCGCTGCTGGTTCCCTCTTCGACATCCCGGCCGAGGCGCACGCCACACCTGCTGCTCCGGCTCCCGAGGCACCGGTCGTCGCCGAGGCTCCTGCAGCTCCGGTGGCGGGTTCGGGCACCAGCTCGGTCCCCCACACGGACGTGAAGATCGACGAGGTCGGCAGCCTGTTCGACATCGCCGCTCCCGAGGGTGCTGTCGCCGCCGCGGCCGCACCCGCCCCGGTCACTGCTGGCGAACCCGCGCCCGCCGAGCCCGAGGTACCGGCTGTCGAGGCACCGGTCGCCGAGGCGCCGGCTGTCGAGGCACCGGTCGAGGTCGACGTACCGGAGGAGGCTCCCGCCCCCGCCGCGGTCGAGAAGCCTGCCACCCCGACGGTGGTCATCGGCGAGTCCTCGGGCGCGACCCACGAGCCGCGCACCGACGTGGACATCAACGCGACCGAGTCACTCTTCGACATCTGAGCACGACGAAACCGCACACCGTGTGTGGTTCCGACGCCGAGGGCCTCGCCCGGAGCGACGAAACCTCACACCGTGTGCGGTTTCGGCGTTTCCGGGGTCACATGTCCTCGAGCTCGCGCCCCTTCGTCTCCTTCACGTAGCGGGCGACGAAGACCAGCGAGACCAGGGCGAAGCCGGCGTAGATCCAGTACGGCAGCTGGAGGGCCGTGTTCGAGAGCCCCGGGAACGTGACCGTCACGATCCAGTTCGCGACCCACTGGCCGCCGGCGGCCAGCGAGAGTGCGACGGCGCGGATCTTGTTCGGGAACAGCTCGCCGAGGAGCACCCACACCACCGGGCCCCAGGACATGCCGAAGGCGACGACGAAGAGGTTCGCCGCGACCAGCGCGACCACGCCGCTCACGTCACCCAACGTCGGATCCCCGGAGGAATCGACGGTCGCGGTGGCGAACATCGCCGCCAGCACCGCGAGGGAGACGACCATGCCGGAGGAGCCGACGAGCAGCAGCAGTCGTCGTCCCACCCGGTCGACCAGGGCGATCGCGATGAACGTGGTCAGGATGTTCACGACCGAGGTGATCATCGAGATCAGGAACGAGTTCGACTCCGAGAAGCCGACCGCCTGCCAGAGCGTGTTCGAGTAGTAGAAGATCACGTTGATCCCCACGAACTGCTGCAGCACCGCGAGGATCAGACCGATCCAGACGATCGGGTAGAGCCCACCCGTCGGCGCCTTCAGGTCGTGCCACCGCGCGGGCGGTTCGTCCGCCAGGGAGTCGTGGATCCGCCCGTACGTCGCCTCGGCGTGCGCCTCGCCCTGGAGCTCGACCAGGATCGACCGTGCCTCGTCCCCGCGCCCGTGCGAGATCAGGAAGCGCGGCGACTCCGGGATGGTGAAGGCCATCACGCCGTAGACCACCGCGGGCACCGCCATCACGAGGAACATCCAGCGCCAGGCCTCGGCGCCCAACCAGAGCACCTCGCTCGAGCCGCCGGCCGCTTGCTGGAGCAGGTAGTTGACCAGCTGCGAGGCGAAGATGCCGGTGACGATCGCGAGCTGCTGCATCGACGCGAGGCGGCCACGGATGGCGGCGGGGGCGACCTCGGCGATGTAGGCGGGTGCGATCACCGATGCCATCCCGACGCCGACGCCGCCGATCAGTCGGAAGGCGATCAGGAGCCAGAGCGTGGGCGCGAAGGCCGACCCGACGGCACTGATCAGGAAGGCGAGCGCGGCCACCTTCATCACGGGCAGCCGTCCGAAGCGGTCGGCCGCCCGGCCGGCGTACACCGCGCCGACGGCGGACCCGATCAGCGCCGAGGCGACGGTGAAACCCGACATGTAGCCGTGCACGTCGAACTTCTGCTCGATCGCATCGACGGCACCGTTGATCACGGCGCTGTCGTAGCCGAACAGCAGGCCACCGAGCGCGGCGACGCCCGCGACCCAGATCACCTGTCGGTGCGAATGCGTGGATTCAGGGGCCGGCGCAGGCGTGCTCACGCAGCCAACCTACCCGCCCCAGACCGGCCATCTCGGCGGGCCAGACCGGCCATCTCGGCGAGGGAGAAGTCAGCCGCGCATGGCGACGCCTTCGCGCCAGTAGCCCATGAAGGCGACCTGGGCGCGGGGCATGCCGAGCTCGCCGACGAGGTGGCGGCGCAGGCGGGTGACCATCGAGGACTCGCCGGCGATCCAGGCGTAGCGGTCGTCGACGGGCTCGGAGTCCAGGGACTCCCCCGAGGAGGAGTGGACCGGGGTCTCCCACAGGTCGGGGTCGACCTCGACCTCGGCCAGCTCGACGGCGGCCTGCTCGGCCCGGAAGCCGAGGTCGGCGCCGACGGCGGCGACCGCGCGGTCACCGATCGGGGCGCCGTTGCGGGGCAGCCAGGTGACCTCGATCTTGTCGTTCGCGGGGAGCGCGACGATGTCGCCCTCGAGCGGGACCTCCAGGAACACCGAGCCGATCAGCCCGTCGGGCAGCTCGCGCAGGATCTGGACGACGGCGGGCAGGGCGGTCTCGTCACCGACCAGCAGCAGGCGCGAGGCAGCACCGGGTGCGAACTCGATGCCCCCGTAGAACGCCCCCTTCTTCGGCAACGCGGCCAGCACCTCGTCGCCGAGCTCGGCCCCGATCGCCCAGGCCGAGCCCGGTCCGTGCGCACCGGGGTGCAGCACCACGTCGACGACGATCCGGGTGGCGGCACCGGTCCCGACCACGTCGGCGATCGTGTAGGTCCGGATCGAGCCGCGGGTCTCCTCCGGCAGCGCGGTGAAGTCGGTCCACCACGTCTCGGCGTTCAGCTCCGGCAGGCCGGCGGGCCCGGGCAGCACCAGCTTGAAGCGCTGGTCGAACAGCGGACCGTCCACGCCGAAGTCGGCGAGCTCGGGGCCGGCCAGCTCGAGGCGGATGAACGAGGGCGAGGGCCGCGAGATCGCGGCCACCTTCAAGCGGGCGAGCATCACGAGAGCTCTCCTCCAACGGTCAGTGCAGCATGGTGGCGGCCGCGGGGCACCACGAGGGGTGTTCCCGAGACCGGGTCAGGGATGACGACCGACTCCAGGTCGAAGACGGTCCGAACGAGCTCGGGGGTGACGACGTCGGTCGGGGCTCCCTGCGCGACCACGGCACCGGAACGCATCGCGATCAGGTGGTCGGCGTACCGGGCCGCGAGGTTGAGGTCGTGCAGCACCATCGCGACGGTGGTGCCGCGCGTGCGGTTGAGGTCGGTGAGCAGGTCGAGCACCTCGACCTGGTGGGTGACGTCGAGGAACGTGGTGGGTTCGTCCAGGAAGAGCAGGTCGGTCTGCTGGGCGAGCGCCATCGCGATCCAGACCCGCTGGCGCTGACCGCCGGAGAGCTCGTCGACCGACCGGTCGGCCAGGTCGGCCACGCCGGTGGCGGCGAGTGCCTCGAGCACCGCCGCCTCGTCGGCCGTGGTCCACCGGGTGAAGGCGCGCTGGTGCGGGTGCCGGCCGCGGGCGACCAGGTCGGCGACCACGATGCCCTCGGGGGCGATCGGCGACTGCGGCAGCAGGCCGAGCACCTGCGCGACCTTGCGGGTCGGCATCCGGTGCAGGTCGGCGCCGTCGAGCACGATCCGTCCCTCGCTGGGGCGCAGCAACCGCGACATCGCCCGCAGCAGCGTGGACTTGCCGCACGCGTTCGGCCCGACGATGACCGTGATCTTCCCGTCGGGCAGGGCGAGGGTGAGGTCCTCGACGACGTGCCGGTCGCCGTACCGCAGGGAGACTCCCTCGATGGACAGGCGGTGCGACGGGGCGTGAGGGCTGGTCATAGCGACACTCCGGATCGGTTGGTGCGGATCAGCAGGTAGACGAGGAACGGCGCTCCGAGGGCGCCGGTGACGACGCCGACGGGGTAACGGGTGCCGAAGGCCCACTGCCCGACGAAGTCGCCGATCAGCACGATCAGCGCACCCGTCAGGGCCGAGGGAACGAGCAGCGAGACGCCGGGGCCGAGCAGGCGGGCGGCGATCGGTCCGGCGAGGAAGGCGACGAACGCGATCGGTCCGGCGGCCGCGGTGGCGCAGGCGATCAGGAGGACGGCTGCCACGATCGAGAGCAGCCGGATCCGTTCCACCGAGACCCCGAGAGCGGCCGCGGTGTCGTCACCGTGGTGCAGCAGGTCGAGGTCACGGCCGAGCCAGACCAGGACCGGTGCCACCACCACGACGACCGCGAAGAGCGGCACCACCTGGTTCCAGGAGGCGTTGTTGAGCGACCCGGTCAGCCAGCGCATCGCGGTCTGCAGGTCCCAGGAGGCGGCCCGCATCAGCACCCACGACACGATGCTGTCGAGCATCGCGGCGACGCCGATGCCGACCAGGATCAGCCGGGTCCCGACGACGCCGTCCTTCCACGCCAGCAGGTAGATCGCGAACGCGGTGGCCAGCGCGGCGACGATCGCGATCAGCGACACCACGTTGCCCGAGAGGCCGAGGATGACGATCGCGAAGACGCCGGCCGCCGAGGCGCCGGAGCTGATTCCGATCACGTCGGGCGAGGCCAGCGGGTTGCGGAGCATGGTCTGGAAGGTGACGCCGCCCATGCCGAAGCAGAGACCGGTCAGGATCGCGAGGCACGCCCGCGGCAGGCGCAGCTCGCCGACCGTGAACGAGGCGCCGGGCACGGTCTGGCCGAGCAGCACCTGGAGCACCTCGGAGGGCGAGTAGACGGTGTGCCCGAACATCAGGCTGGCGGCGAAGACCGCGACGGTGAGCAGCACCAGCGTCGCGAGCACGAACGCCCGGCGCCGCACCCGCGCACGGCGTCCGGCGCTCAACGTGCGACCGAGGTCGGTCTCGAGCAGGTCGAGGGAGCGGTCCTGGAAGGTGGTCACAGCGCACGCACCTGGGTGCGGCGGACCAACCAGATGAAGAACGGGGCGCCCAGCAGGGCGGTGACGATGCCGACGTCGACCTCGGCCGGGCGGGCGATCAGGCGCCCGATCACGTCGGCCCAGGTGAGCAGCAGGGCGCCCACGACGACGGAGGCCGGGAGCATCCAGCGGTGGTCGACGCCGACGACGAGGCGGCACACGTGCGGCACGACGAGGCCGATGAAGCCGATCGGGCCGGCGACCGCGGTGGCGGCACCGCAGAGCACGATCGCGCCGGCACCGGCCAGGACCCGGGTGCGGCCGACGTGCTGACCCAGGCCGGCGGCGACGTCGTCACCGAGGGCGAGCGAGTTGAGCCCGCGGGCCGAGAGCAGCGACAGCACGGCACCGACGGCGAGGAAGGGCAGCACCTGGACGATCCGGTCCCAGTCGGCGCCACCGACGCCGCCGATCTGCCAGAACCGGAACTTGTCCATCACGTCGACCCGCGGCAGCAGGACGGCGCTGACCAGGGACATGAAGGCGGCCGAGGTGGCCGCGCCGGCCAGAGCGAGCTTGAGCGGGGTCGCACCGCCGCGGCCCAGCGACCCGATCGTGTAGACGACGACGGCCGAGAACGCGGCACCGGCGATCGCCACCCAGACGTACGACGACGGGGTGCTGAGGCCGAGGAACGCGATGCCCACCACGACCCAGAGCGAGGCTCCGGTGGTGACGCCGAGCATCGCGGGGTCGGCCAACGGGTTGCGGGTGATGCCCTGCATCACGGCGCCGGCCAGGCCGAGGGAGGCCCCGACCAGGAGGGCCAGGACGGTGCGCGGGACTCGCTTCACCACCGCCGCCGATCCGATCGTGCTGTCGTCCCCGGTGAGCCCGCGGACGATGTCGTCCCACCCGGTCGCCCGCACCCCGAGGGCCACCGAGGCGATGACACCGAGCAGGAGCAGCCCGAGGGCGACCGCGATCCAGAGCGCTCGTGCGGTAGGGCGAAGCGCCCCCCGCTGCCGTGTGGCGTCGGCTGCGGGGGGCGCTTCGAGCGTGTTGTGCTGGATCACGCCTTGTCGGCTGCTGCGGCCAGCAGGTCGAAGTACGCGTCGATGCCCCACGGGATGGAGAGCGGCGACGGGTTCGCGGAGGCGGCGAGCGGCGTGTTGTTGAGCAGGATCGCGACCGCGCCCTTCTCGATCGCCGGGATCTTGCCGACCAGCGGGTCCTTCTGCAGCTCGGCCGTGGCAACGGCGGCGTCGTCGCCGTACTGGACGATCACCTGGACGTCGTCGAACTTCTGCGCCTCCTCGGCGCTGACCGTCTCGAAGAAGGTCTCGGACTTCTCCGAGACCGCGACGACCTCGGCCGGCTGCGGCATGCCGTACCCGGCCAGGAAGCCCGGGCGGGTGTCGTGCGTGGTGTAGAAGCCGATCTTGCTCATGTCGGTCGGGTCGATGTAGCTGAACATGACCTTCTTGCCCTCGAGCGAGGGGTGCGCGGCGAGCGAGTCCTTGACCTGCTTGTCGAGGGAGCTGATCAGCTCCTCACCCTCCGCCTTGAGGCCGAGCGCCTCGGAGTTCATCTCGATCATGTCGTTCATCGAGGTGCCCCAGGCCAGGCCGGGCTCGGCGACGACCGGAGCGATCTTCGACAGGGTCTCGTACTCCTCCTTGGTCAGGCCGGAGTAGGACGCCAGGATGACGTCGGGCTTGGTGTCGGCGACGGCCTCGAAGTCGATGCCCTCGGTCTCGTCGAAGAGCACCGGGGTCTTGGCGTCGAGCTCGGTGAGCTTGTCCTCGACCCACGGCAGCACGCCGTCGTTATCGTCGTCGCCCCAGGTGACCTTGCTCATCCCGACCGGGACGACGCCGAGGGCCAGCGGGACCTCGTGGTTCGCCCACGCGACGGTGGCGACGCGGACCGGCTTCTTCTCGATGGTGGTCTCACCGAAGGCGTGCTTGATCGTCACCGGGAAGGCGTCGGCGGAGGCGTTGTCGTCACCGGCAGCAGCACCGTCGGAGTCAGAACCGCAGGCGGTCAGCGCGAAGGCGGCCAGGACACCGGCGACGCCGGCGGCCATCGAACGGCGGAGGGGGCGAGAGAGCACGACACCGACTTTCTATGTAAGGGAAACCTAAGTAAGCGAAGCCTAACCAGAGAACCGGCGATTGATACAACTTGGCATCACCGAGACTTGATTTGACACCATTGTGATGTCACAGTGGTGCGCATGGACATCACGCCGTACGTCGAACGTCTCCGGGGCTCGCTCTCCGGCGCTGCCGCCAGCGGTGGACCCGAGGTCCGCGACGCCGCCGACCGGTTGGCGGCCGCCCTGGACCCCGCCACCCGCCTCGCACTGATGGAGGCGCTCTCCGACGCCGCCAGCGAGCTCTCCACCCAGCTGAACGACACCACCGTCCGGGTCGTCC
This sequence comes from Nocardioides sp. JCM 18999, assembly GCF_055391175.1. Lineage (NCBI taxonomy): Bacteria > Bacillati > Actinomycetota > Actinomycetes > Propionibacteriales > Nocardioidaceae > Nocardioides > Nocardioides sp. JCM 18999. Next base: position 107,391 of record NZ_AP043887.1, on the reverse strand, counting down.
TCGACGGCCGCGACCTCGACTTCGTCGTCGATTACGACGAGCCGCTGGCCGACCCGGCCCCCGCTCCCGTGGAGCGCTCGAGCACCGACGAGGACGACGACTCGGTCGCCCGGCTCACCCTGCGCCTGCCCGAGTCGGTCAAGACCCGCGCCGAGGAGCTGGCCGCCGACGCCGGCATCTCGCTCAACAGCTGGGTGGTGACCGCCCTGCGCGAGGCCACCAGCCCCGCCGGCTTCAGCATCACGCCGCCCAGCTTCGGCCGCGGCGGTCGCCCCGGCGGCCACCGCCCCACCGGCACCCGTCCCGACACCCGCCGTGAGACCGGCTGGGTCTGACCCTCCTGCGACCGACCCGACGACTGACTGGACTCCCCATGCGCTACGACTTCTCCATCTCCCAGCCCACCCTGACCCTCGCCCTCGCCGGCGGTGAGGTCGAGCTGATCACCACCGCCACCGGCAGCGGCGTCACCGTCGAGATCGACGACGCCGGCCACGCCCCCTCCGTCGTGGTGGAGCAGAAGCGGAAGACCGTCGTCGTCCGCAGCGACCGGGGCCGGTTCTTCGAGGCCGTCCGGATCCGGATCACCGCCCCGAGCGGCACCAGCGTCGACGCCCGGATGGCGACCGCCTCCCTGACCCACACCGGCACGCTGTCCAGCATCCGGGTGCACCAGGCCGCCGGCGCGATCACCCTCGGCACCATCGCGCAGAGCCTGGTCGCCAAGACCGGGGCCGGCGACATCACCGTCGAGACCGTGCACGGCAGTGCGGTGCTCAACAGCGGCGCCGGCAAGATCCGGGTCGGTCGGATCGACGGCACCGCCCGGATCGCCACCGGGCTGGGCGACATCGAGGTCGGCAGCTCCCACCAGGTGCTCGACATCAAGTCCGGCGCCGGCCGGCTGCACATCGACCAGGCGCACGGCGACGTCTCGGTGAAGGCCGGTGCGGGCCCGGTCGAGATCGACCACTTCGACGGCGCCCACCTGCACGTCCGCAACCACAGCGGCGACGTCACGATCGGCGTCCCGACCGGGCTCCCGGTCTGGCGCGACATCGTCACCGTCACCGGTCGCCTCACCACCACGCTGCCCGCCACGGGTGAGCCGGCGCGAGGCACGAAGCACACCGAGATCCGCGCGTTCACCAAGCACGGCGACGTGCTCCTGCAGCCCGCAGATCGGCCAGCGGCATGACCGGGCTGCCGCTGCGCAGCCTGATCTGGCCGCGGGCGATCGCGATGCCGGCGCAGGCACTTCGGCCCGCTCCCCCGCCCGAGACGCCGGTGACCCGCCACCCCGACCCGACCCGGCAGCAGGCACACTGAGCGAATGCAGCTCTCGACCTGGGACACCCTCCCCTGGCCGAGCTGGGACCAGGCCTCGATCGCGGCCGGGGTCGCCCTGGTCGGCTGGGGCGCCCTGTCGATGCTGCCCGAGCGCCGGGCCACCCGGATCGCCCGCCCCGCGCTGATCGAGTTCGCCCTGATCAGCAGCCTCTACGCGGTCTGGCGGCTCGCCCGGCAGCTGCCGTTCACGCACGAGTCCGGCGCGATCGAGCGGGCCCGCGACATCGACCGGTTCCAGCACTGGCTGCACCTGCCCGCCGAGATCGACCTGCAGCACTACGCCCTGGCGCACGACGGGCTCGCCCGGTTCGCGAACACGTACTACGCCACCGCGCACGTGCCGGCCCTGCTGACCTTCCTGATCGGGATGTGGATCTTCCAGCGCCAGCACTACCCGCACTGGCGCAACGGCCTGGTCTACGTGACCCTCGGCTGCCTGATCCTGCGCTTCGTCCGGGTCGCGCCGCCGCGGTTCCTGCCCGAGCTCGGCTTCGTCGACCTCGCCAACCGGATGGGATTCCGGGTCTACGGCAGCGATCCGAGCGCCGGCGTGAGCGACCAGTACGCCGCGATGCCCTCAATCCACGTCGCCTGGGCGGCCGTCGTCGCGTGCGGCGCCGTCGCCGTGGTGTGGGCCCGTCGCGACACCGCCGCGTGGTGGATGTGGCTGCTCGCCGGGCTGATCTTCCTGCACCTGCCCCTGACGCTGTACGTCGTCGCAGCGACCGGCAACCACTGGTGGCTCGACGGTGTGGTCGCCCTGATCCTGTTGGGGATCGGGCTCACCTTCGACAGCTGGTGGCGGCGTCGGCAGGCGTCGCGGGCCGCAGCCCGGGCCGCCGTACCGAGTGCGTCAGATGGACGTGCGGTGGAAGTTCTGGAAGCTCCGTGACGGCGTCGGGCCGCGCTGCCCCTGGTAGCGGCTGCCGTACTTCGCGCTGCCGTAGGGGTTCTCGGCCGGCGAGGTGAGCTTGAAGAAGCAGAACTGCCCGATCTTCATCCCCGGGTAGAGCTTGATCGGCAGCGTCGCGACGTTGGCCAGCTCGAGGGTGACGTGACCGCTGAAGCCCGGGTCCACGAACCCGGCGGTGGCGTGGGTCAGCAGACCCAGGCGCCCCAGCGACGACTTGCCCTCCACCCGCGCGGCGATGTCGTCGGGCAGGGTCACCACCTCGTACGTCGACCCGAGCACGAACTCGCCGGGGTGCAGGATGAACGGCTCGTCGCCCTCGGTCTCCACCTCGTGGGTGAGGTCGGACTGGTCGGCCGACGGGTCGATGGCGGCGTACTTGTGGTTGTCGAAGACCCGGAAGAAGCGGTCCAGCCGGACGTCGATCGAGGACGGCTGGAGCATCGCGGGATCCCACGGCTCCATCGCGATCCGGTTCGAGTCGATCTCAGCCAGGATGTCCCGGTCGCTCAACAGCATGGTCGGCATCCTAGAGCGCCCGCCTCGAGGCGGCGCGGAGTCGCCACGAGTTGGGACATAGGCTCACAATGTACCTATGGCAGAACCGACCTACCTGCGCTTCGTCGCCCTCGGCGACTCGTTCACCGAAGGGGTCGGTGACCCCGACCCGGCCCGCCCCAACGGGGTGCGCGGCTGGGCCGACCGGGTCGCCGAGGTGCTGGCCACCAAGTCCCCCGACTTCCGCTACGCCAACCTCGCGATCCGGGGCAAGAAGCTCACCCCGATCCTGACCGACCAGATCGACGCGGCCCTGGCGCTCTCCCCCGACCTGGTCTCCCTCTCGGGCGGCGGCAACGACCTGATCCGGCCCAGCGTCGACATCGACGCGATCGTCGACTCGCTCACCGCGGCCGCCGACCGGCTCCGCGCCGGCGGTGCCACGGTCGTGCTGTTCACCCACGGCGACGGCGGCTCGTCGGGCGTCTTCGGCGCGATCCGTGGCCGGGTGGCGATCTTCAACGAGCTGCTCCGCGACTACGTGGACGCCAACCCCGAGCACCTGGTGCTGGTCGACAACTGGCGCTCCAAGCAGGGCCGCGACCTGCGTGCCTGGGACGAGGACCGGCTCCACCTCAACCAGATCGGCCACCAGGTGGTGGCGATCAACCTGCTCAACGCGCTCGGCATCGAGCACGACCTGCAGCCCATCCCGCTGCCCGAGGGCCCGACGAAGTCGCGCAGCGAGCAGCGCCGGGAGGACCTCGCCTGGGCGCGCCACCACCTGGCGCCCTGGGTCGGTCGGCGGCTGCGCGGGACGTCGTCCGGCGACGGCCTCGGGCCGAAGTACGGCACCTGGTCGGCGATCGAGACGCCAGGGACGGCGTGACGGCACGGGTGAGGTAGCATCCTCACCGCGGTCAGCCGACCGCATGCGGACGTAGCTCAGTTGGTAGAGCGTCAGCTTCCCAAGCTGAATGTCGCGAGTTCGAATCTCGTCGTCCGCTCCATCTCGCCGGTCGTTCAGACCACGCGCAGCGCCAGTCGCGGGCACGCCCGGGCGGCCGCCCGCGCAGCACGCACCAGCCCCTCGCCGATCTCCTGGGTGACGACCGGGTAGCCCCACTCGTCGAGCCGGACCACCTCGGGCAGCAGCTCGTGGCACAGCCCCTCGGCCGTGCACGACGGCCAGTCCACCCGCAGGCGCTGGCTCACCGGGCCCCCGCCCAGCTCTGCTCGGCCATCCGCGGGACCGGCACGGAGATCTCACCGGCCCCGTGGCAGACACCGCTCAGGTGCGCTGCCACCTCGTCGGGTACGGCGACGAGGACCGACTCGGTCAACCGGGCCGTCCCGTCCGGGTGCGCACAGGCTCCCCGACCGGCGACCACGGCGCAGATCCGCTGCACCTCGTCGAGGGCCGCTCCGTCACCGCCGACCAGGCCGCCGAGCGCGCGGGCCAGGGCGGGCAGCCCGTTGATGCACGGGCCGCAGCGGCCGGCGGACTCGAGGGCGAGGTAGGCGACGATGTCGGCGGTCAGCTCGAGCGGGCACCGCTCGGGCACGACGACGAGCCCGGCGCCGAGGGTGAGCCCCTGCGCGGCCAGCGCCGTCGGGGAGAGCCGGACCTCACTGAGGTCGGGTGCCCAGGTGCCGTGGAAACCGCCGAGCAGCACCGGGGTGCGAGCACCGGCGGGATGCTCCAGCTCGAGGACGTCGCTCAGCCGGTCGCCGTAGGCGGCTTCGACCACGCTGGCCGGGCGGCCCGGGCGGTGCACCGTCAGGAGGACGGTGCCGGGCTCCTGCTCGGTGCCGCGCTCCACGGTCGGGGCGGAGCCCTGCAACGCCAGCAGGCCGACGTACGCCCAGGTCTCGAGGTTGGACAGCAGGGTCGGTCGGCCCTGGTGACCCGACACGGCCTCGGGCTCCCAGCCGGTGACGGGCAGCCCGGGTCGGCCGGCGATCAGCTCGAGCACGGCGCGGGACTGGCCGGAGACGAACCGGGGTGCGGCGACGTGGATGTGCCACCGCAGGCCGCGTCCGCGGCGCTGGGCGACCGCGACCTCGAGTGCGGTGCGGGCGGTCGGACGGTCACCGGGCACGACGACGTGGATCTCCCGCGCACCCAGGGCTCGGGCGACGACGGTGGCGCCGTCGAGGGCGAGGTGGGGGTTCGTCCGGGCGAGCGCGGCGTCCTTGGCGCTGGCCGGTTCACCCTCGGCGGCGTTGACCACGAGGATCGGGCGTCGACCGCGGGTCGGGCGGGAGTGCTCGGCGACGGTGCGCAGCTTGGTGGCGAACGGGAACCCGGCCCCGCCACGACCGCGCAGCCCGATCGCCTCGGTCAGCTCGACCAACGTCGCCAGGTCGAGCACGGTCGGCGCGCCGTACCGGCGCCGGTGGTCGACCAGGTCCCGCACCGGGTCCCCGGCGTCGCGCAGCAGCGCGGGTCCGGGGCGGATCTCGACGTCGTCCGCAGCGTGGACCGGCGGTGTCATCGCAGCAGTCCCACGAGGCTGCGATCCTGCGGGATGACCGGCCCGAACCGCCAGACGGCGGCGGCCAGGACGGCGAGGACGCACAGCCCGGTCGGTGCCACCGCCCACGGCTGCCAGCCCCCGGAGCGCAGGTCGGTCCCGACCATCAGGCCGTGCCCGACACCCGCGGCCCACGCCGCCCACGACAGCACGTGCACCGTGCGCCAGGCCCGCAGGCCCAGCCGCCGGCGCAGTCCCGAGGTGACGGCGACCAGGAGGATCATGTCGAGGGCGAGCGTACCGAGGCCGACCGCGACGGGGTGGTAGTCGGCGCCCCACGGCACGACGAGGTGCCACCAGCGCAGGTCGACGTACTCGTCGGCGATCGCGGTGAGCGCGTGCGCGACGACGAGCACGATCGAGCCGAGCGCCAGGTTGCGGTGCAGGTCGCGGGTGAGGAAGCGCGGCACGCGACCCCCGCCGTCGCCGGCCGGACGGCCGCGCAGGGCCAGCACGCCCAGCACCACCGAGCCGGTGAGCAGGACCAGCACGGAGATGCCGCTGGCCCGGTTGAGGAACCACAGGATCGGCTCGTTCGTCATCACAGGCTGCCTTCCTCGGGCCAACCGCCCATCACCGTGACCTCGCCGTCGGACGCGACCAACCGCGCCGGTAGCCCCCACTCGCGGAGCCGTCCGACGGCTCCGTCGCCGCGCACGATCGCCTCGCTGGCCACGGTGTTCGCCTCGACGCAGGTGGTGGCGGCGACCGAGACGGTGCGCCACACCTCCCGGGCCGGCGCCCCGGTGCGCGGATCGATCAGGTGGTGCAGGTCCGAGCCGGCCGCGCCCCAGCGGCGGGCCCGGGTCGACGAGGTCGCCACCGCGCCGCAGACCTCCACCCAGGTGTCGTACGGGGCGTCCGGGGTCTCGGCGATCGCGATCTCCCAGGCCTCCTCGCCCACGGTGCGCAGGTCACCCCCGAGCGAGACGATCGCGGGACCGACGCTCGCGTCCGCGAGGCCGCGCACGGCGAGATCGGTGCCCCACGCCTTGGCGGTCGCACCGAGGTCGAGCGCCGTGCCGTCGGGGATCCGGATCGCCGTCTCGCGCAGGGCGATCTGGCGCCAGGCCTCACGGTCGGGCTGTGGTGTGGTGCTGGCCAGCACCGGCTGCAGCGCACGGAGCTCACCGAAGGTGCGGTCGTAGCCGAGCTCGACCAGGCGACGACCCAGCAGCGGGTGCACCAGACCCCCGCTGCGCTCGGCCGCCGTGATCGCGACCCGGACCGCGGCCACGAGGAGCGGGTCGACCTCGACCCACTGCGCGGGGTGGCGATTGACCGCACTGAGGTCGGAGTCGGCCCGGAAGCGACTGGCGACCGCGTCGAGGTCGTCGAGGATCTGCGTCAGCACCCGCCGCGCTCGCGGCAGGTCGACCGCGCGCCGGGTCTCGAGATGGATGCCGCAGCCGAGCGCGCGCCACTGCTCGACGTGGCGACGGGACCGCGCGTGGGGCAGGGCGCTCATGAGGCGCTCGAGGTCGGCGGCGGCTGCACGTTCTCGTGCTCGGGCGGGATCGGGTAGTGCACCGTCTTCGCCGGCTTCGGCTTGGGTTTCGCGGCGGGCTTCGTCGCCGGCTTGCTCGGCTTCTTGGCTGCGGGCTTCTTCGCCGCCGGCTTGGCCGCGCGCCGCTCCACCGGCCGTACGACGACGGGCGACCGCTCCTCCGTCGGAGAGGTGGACGTCTGCTGGGCCAGCCGTGCGGTCGGTCGGGGCTGGGGACGCGGACGGATCACCGGCCCGGCCGCGATCACCGTCGCCGGCACCGTCGCCGGCACCGCGGACGGAGTCGGCTGGGCGGCTGGCGGTTCGGCGGCGACGTACGCCTGGGAGGCCGCCTGCGCCATCGCACCGGTGCCGGTGAGCACCCCGACGGCGACGACGCCGGAGACGCCCGCCACCACACCGCGGTACCGGTCACGGGTCCGGGCGTCATAGGTCATGCTTCTTCAGTCGGCAGCGAGCCCCGGAACCTGCGCTCCCGCACTGAGGTTCCGACCACAGGGTCCGGCCTGTATCTTCGTTCGTCCGTCGGATCTGTGAGGACTGGGACGTGCCACTGCTGGGAAGCGACACAGCCGCCAAGCGGGGGAGCTCCCTCGCCGATGCGGAACGTGGTGCCGCCCTCGTCGCCGCGGCGCTCAGGTCGGTCTTCCTCCTCCAGCTCATCATCGGAGCCGTCGGAGCCCTGGATGCGACGCCGCGCCCGATGGCGTACGCCGCGCTCACCACGGTGGTGCTCCTGATCTCGCTCGCGCTGATCACCCAGTGCGTCCGGACCGGCGACGTCCGTCACGGACGCTGGCAGATCCCCGACATGGTGGCGGGATTCGTCTCGGTGCCGATCCTGTTCGCGCTCGTGCCACAGGATCGATTCGTCGGCACCTGGGAGTCCTGGGCACTCGCCTACGCGATCAACGCCGCCGTCGTCGCGGCGACCTGGCTGCGCTTGCCGACCGCCGTTCTGTATGCGATCACTCTGACCGTGTGGACCGCACTCTTCAGCCTCCTGGCGGCTCCCGAGCAATGGCGCACCAGCCTGGTCGACTGCCTGACCATCCCCGGGTACGCCGTCGTGGTGGCCGTCTTCGCGCACTACCTGCGCGCGCTGGCCACCGCTGCCGACCTCTCTCGCGAGGAGGCGGTCAGGGCAACCCGGGAGCTCGAGCTGCACCGCTACCAGCGCACCGTGCACGACGCCACCAGCATCCTGCGGATGCTCTCCGACGACGGCACCCCGGCAACGGTCCTGCCCGGCCTGCGCCTGCAGGCCGAACGCGAAGCGGTGCGACTGCGCAACTACCTCGACCCTGCGTCGTCGCCTCCCTCCGGTCTCGCCGCGCTCACCGTCGGCTCGATGCTCGCCGATGCGTTGCAGGGCTTCGACGACCTGCCGCTCGAGCTGGCCACCGACCTCGGCGCCGAGGCGCCGATGAGCGAGATGGTCTGGCAGGCGGCGCGCGGAGCGGTGGCGACCGTCCTGCACAACACCCGGATCCACGCCCACGCCACCCAGGTCGTGGTCCACGCCGATGCCATCGGCAGCGAGTGGGAGGTGGTGATCTCTGACGACGGTGTCGGCTTCGACCAGAGCACCCAGCGGCTCGGGTTCGGGTTGGCCAGCCAGGTGCACCAAGCACTGGCCGACTGCGGCGCGCACGCCGACGTCACCTCCGCACCCGGACACGGAACGTCAGTCACCCTGACCGGTCCGATCGCCCAGGAGGTACCGCGATGACGAGCCCTCGCCCGCGGGTGGTGGTCATCGACGACAGCACCGTGATCCGAGGCGGCTTCGCAACGGTCCACCCTGCGCTCGACGTGGTCGCGACCTTCCCCGACGTGGAGTCCTTCGAGGAGAGCCCGGTCGACTGCGACGTGGTGATGCTGGACCTTCTCCTGCGTGGACCTCAGGGGGTGGAGAGCGGGACCAAGCAAGGTCGCACGGCCATTCACGCCCTGACCGGCCTCGGCGCTCGGGTCTGCCTCTACACCGACGAGCGCCGCGCTCTGGTGATGGCACTGTGCCTCCGCGCCGGGGCGAGCGGGGTGGTGCACAAATCGGACTCACCGGAGGCCACCGTCGCCGCCGTCCAGGACGTCGCGCGCGGACAGGTGGTGATCACCCAGTCCTTGGTCGGACTGACCGAGCTGCTCGATCGACGCGCCGGCCTGGAACTGAGCGCCCGCCAACGCGATGTCATCTCGGGTCGAGCTCGGGGGAGGTCGTGGAGCGCGATCGCAGCTGCCCTGTTCATCACCGAGGACACGGCGCGCGACCACTATCGCGCGGCCTGCACCAAGCTGCGCGGGTATCTCCAGGACGCGAGCCCGGGCGATCTCGAGCGTGCCGCCGGGATCGCACCCGGCGACATCCTCGAACGGGACTGATCACCGAACCGACACCCCGGTTCTGGGGGTATCCGGACCTGGACCGTGCCCTGAAGGCTGTGACCCATCGGAAACCGTGGCTCTCGCTGGGTCGCCCACAGACAAGGAACCTCCATGTACCTCACGTCCTCGCTACGCCGGACCATCGCCACCGTCGGCGCCACCGTCGCGATCGGCTCGTCGCTCGCCGTCCTCACGCCGGCACCCGCCGCGCAGGCAGCGACCTGCAAGGCCTACACCGTGCTCGCTGTCCGCGGCACCGCGGAGACGGGGACCCTCGGAACCCGCCTCCCCACCACGATCAACGCGATCACGGCACGCAAGGGCAGCTCGAGGGTCCACTCCCAGGGCATCAGCTATCCCGCGAACTTCAACTACCTCGCCTCCATGTCCAGCGGCCGTGCCGCGTTGAAGAGTGCGATCACGACGTACCTGAACAGCTGCAAGTCCACCCGGCTGTTCCTGATCGGGTACTCCCAGGGCGCCCACATCGTCGGCGACGTCGCGGTCGGACTGAGCACGACACAGCGGAAGCGGGTGGCCGGGATCGGCCTCATCGGCGACCCGATGTTCAACCACTCGCTGTCCGGCTCGGTCTCCAGGAACGGCACCAAGGCCGGCATGTGGGGCAAGCGGGCGTCGTGGCCGTCCGGCCTCTACGTGACCAACGTGTGCAACACCGGTGATCCGGTCTGCGCGTCTACCGGCCTGGTCTGGTCGGCCGCGACGATCGGGAAGGCACAGCACCAGAAGTACACGACCCTCACCTACTCCCCCGTCGCTGGAAAATCCGGTGCCACCGCGATCGGCTACAACCTCGGGGGTCGTTCCTGAGGGTCAGTGCTCGTCGGTCGCGCGCGAGTCGGTCAGGGTGAGAGCACCCCAGCCGGCGACCAGGCCGACCACGGCGGCGAGGATCGCGAAGGTGACGCGCTCGCCGTGGAAGAACGACCCGACCAGGTCACCGGTCCAGGCGCCGTCCGGGAGGACTGCGGTGACCAGCACGGCGATCATCGTGCCGACGATCGCGGTCCCGACGCTGGTGCCGACCTCCTGGGCGGTGTCGTTGAGGGCCGCAGCGAGCGAGGTCCGGTTCTCGGGCATCGCGCCGATCAGGGCGACGGCACAGATCGTCATCACGGTCCGCAGCCCGATGGTGAAGGTGACCATGAAGAGGGCGATCACCAGGTAGCCGTGCTCGACGCCCCAGGCGAGACCGCCGAGGGAACCGGCCAGCAGGAGGGCGCCGATCAGGCACGCGACCCGGTGGCCGAAGCGGCGGACCAGGCCCTCGCACAGCGGCGTGGCGAGGATCATGGTGACGATCAGCGGCAGGTTCGCCAGTCCGGCCCGCACCGGGCTCCAGCCGTAGGCGAACTGGAAGTGCAGGATCAGCGCGAACATGACGCCGGCCATCGCGATCGCGGTGCCGACCTGGGCGATCGCGGCACCCCGGACGGTGGCGTTGCTGAAGATCGCGAGGTCGAGCATCGGCGAGGCGGTCCGGCGCTCGTGCCCGATGAATGCGGCCACCGCGAGCACCGCGCCGAGGCCGGCGGCGAGGGTGGCAGCGGAGAACCAGCCGTGCTCGACGCCGCTGGTGAGGGTGTAGCAGGCCAGGCCGATGCCGGCCAGGCTGAGCAGGGCACCGGGCACGTCGAGGCGACCGCGGGTGAGGTCCTCGGGCCGGTCGGCCGGAACGCCGAGCCGGACACCGAGCCAGGCGATCAGCGCGATCGGCGCGTTGACGAGGAGCAGCCACTCCCAGCCGACGTGCGCCAGCGCCGTGCCGCCGAGCAGCGGCCCGAGGATGAAGCCGCTCATGCCGACGATGATCATCAGCGTCATCGCCCGCATCCTGAGGGCCTCCTCGTCGAAGAGGCGGAAGACCAGCGAGTTGGTGATCGGGGCCATCATCGCGGCAGCGATGCCGAGCAGGGCACGCAGCCCGATCAGCTCACCGGGGGTGCTGACGAGGAGGACGCCGAGGCTGACGATGCCGAAGGCCGCCAGTCCGACCTGGAGCACGCGGCGGCGACCGAACCGGTCGGCGATCGACCCGGCGGTCAGCAGCAGACCGCCGAAGGTGAGCGAGTAGGCGCCGGTGACCCACTGCAGTCCGGTGATGCCGGAGCCGAGGTCGCGACCGATGGTCGGCAGCGCGATCGAGAGCAGGGTGTTGTCGACCATCTCGACGAAGAAGGCGAGACAGAGGGCGAACAAGGGGATCCACGCCGCCCGCAGCGAGGTGTAGGTGCGGGTCGGAGTGGCGGTCTGAGTCGTGGTTGAACTCATCGTGCACCTCCAAAGAATGGGACGTTGTTCGGTTATCGAACGTTGTTCCATCAGCATAGAACGATGTTCGATAATTCGCCAACTTGTGGTGGGATGGGGCCATGGCAGGGCGACGAGCAGGCGAGAGACAGCGGGCCTCGCACTCGATGGAGGCGGTGCTGACCGAGGCGGTCGCCCTCCTCGACGAGGCGGGCGAACCGGCGCTCACCTTCCGCGCACTCGCCGCACGGCTCGGCGGCGGCGTGGCGAGCATCTACTGGTACGTCGCCAACAAGGACGAGCTCCTCGACCGCGCCAGCGACCACGTGCTCGCCGACGTGATCGTCGCGACCGAGTCGTTCACCGGGGCCGAGGACCCGATCGACGACATCCGATCGATCGCACTCACCTTCTTCGACGCGATCGCGGCCCGGCCGTGGCTCGGCGCGTACTTCATGCGCGACACCGGGGTGCAGCCCAACGGACTGCGGCTCTACGACCGGATCGGCCAACAGGTGCTGCGCCTCGGGCTCACCACCCGACAGAGCTTCCACGCCGTCTCGGCCGTGACGGGCTACGTCCTCGGGATCGCGGCCGACCTCGGCCAGGAGCCGCCGCGGGAGGTGCTGGAGGGCGAGGTCAGCCGGGACGCCTACATCGAGGCGTGGGCCGACCAGTGGCGCCAGCTCGACCCGGTGACGTACCCGTTCCTGCACGTGATCGTGGACGAGTTCGCCCACCACGACGACAACGACCAGTTCCGCGCCGGACTCGACCTTCTTCTCGAAGGCCTGCGGCTCCAGGCTGCCGGCCGCTAACCTCCGCCGCATGAACCTCTCCCGCACCGTCGGTCTCGTTGCTGTCGCCGCGACGGCTGCCATCGCCCTCACCGGCTGCGGAACCGACACCGACGCCCGGACGGAGGCGTGCCGCTCCTACCTGGTCGGTGGTGGCGCTGGCGACCAGGAGCTCGCGGAGTCGTTGCAGTCGCTCGCCTCGAAGTTCACCCAGGACGGCGGCGGCTCCTACGAACCCGAACCCATCACGCTCGCGCTGGCCGAGGTCAGGAAGGGTGCTCAGGCAGCCGGCACCACCGAGGGCCTCGACGACGCCGACTTCGCGCCGTTCGAGGCGGTGGCTCGGACGGCGACCGCGATCAGCCGCGGCTTGACCTCCATCGACGACACCGGACCGTTCTCCTACGCGAACGCGAACGCCTTCAAGGAAGCCGTCGGCGACGTCCACACACTGTGTGAGTGAATCGCGGCGGGTGCCAAGATGAGCGCATGACGTTCGAGGGCTTCCCCAGCGCTGCGCTGGACTTCTACGACGACCTCGAGATCGACAACACCAAGTCGTTCTGGGAAGCGCACAAGCACATCTACACCGAGTCGGTGCTCGCCCCGATGAAGGCACTGACCGCCGCGTTGGAGCCCGAGTTCGGCAAGGCCAAGATCTTCCGGCCCTACAAGGACGTCCGCTTCAGCAAGGACAAGACGCCGTACAAGACCCACCAGGGCGTCTTCGTCGCTGTCGCTGCGCAGACTGGGTTCTACCTGGAGCTCTCCCCCCGCGGGATCCGGACCGGCGGCGGCTGCTACTGGTTCGAGCCGGACCGGCTGGCGGCGTTCCGCGCCGCGATCGACCACGACCGGTTCGGCCCCGAGCTGGAGAAGTTGCTCGCGAAGGCCACGAAGGCCGGGTACGAGGTCGGCGGGGACCGGCTGAAGACGTCGCCGCGCGGCTACGACAAGGAACACCCGCGGATCGAGCTGCTCCGGCACAAGTCGCTCACCCTCGGCCGGATGATCGGATTCGAGCCGGTGATCCACACCCCCGAGCTCGTCGACCTGGTCCGCGCCGACTGGCGGGCGCTGCGCCCGACGATCGACTGGATCACCGAGCACGCGGCGGTCTGACCAGGACCGAGGCCCTGGGACTGCTCACCCCTGAATCGCTAGAGTGCCAATATCGGGCGGCCCGCGCCCGAGATGGGGGTTGTCATGGGTCGCCTGCTCCGCGTGGTTCTCGCACTGGCTCTGGGGCTGCTCGCCTTCACCGGGTACGGGCTACCGGCCGCGTTCGCTGCTGATGCCGACCTCCAGATCTCCAAGACGGTGAGCTCCCCGGGGCCGTACGAACCGGGCGACACGTTCACCTACTTCATCCAGGTCGGCTGCTCATCGACCGGGACCGCGGGCTGCACGAACGCCGTCGTCGACGACACGCTTCCCGCTCCCCTGATCCTCGATCCGGGTGCCACCAACCCGATCACCGTCGTGATGTCGCCGAGCGCCACGGCGACCGTCACCCCGGACGGTGACAACAGCTTCACGGTCGCCGGCGGCCAGAACGTCAACGGCACCCCCGGCATCGTGGCCGGCGGATCGATGATCATCACGGTCCAGGTGAAGGTGCCAGACGACGCGAGCGCCGACTTCGACGGAACCTCGATCCGGAACACGGCCGCCGTGACCGCCGGCAACGCCGATCGGCAGACGTCGTCGGTCGACGTCGATCTCCAGGTACCCACCACTCTGGTGGCGGGGATCGACAAGACCGGCGCTCCGGGCACGCTCCCGGCGACCCCCGACAAGAACGTCAACTGGACGCTGACTCCGAGCAACGAGTCCAACCAGACCGTCGACACGATCGTGGTCGAGGACACCTTCGACGGCACCAACCAGGACTACCTGGACTTCGACTCGATCACGACGACGCCCGCGCCGCCGACCACCACGTCGACGACCGTGGAGTACCTCGTCGGCGGCAGCTACACCACGACACCCCCCGCTGACCCGGCCGACGTCGAGGGCGTGCGCGTCACCTACGAGGGCACCTATGCGCCCGGCGCGTCCGGCACGGTCGGGATCACCGAGGTCACCAACGACTCCGTCGACACGATCCCGACCGGCGACACCGTCGCCGTCACCAACACGGCCGAGTCCACGGTGGCCAAGGGCGGCGCCATCTCCACGCCCGACAGCGACGACGCCAGTGTCAACCTCTCCCGCAACGACCCGGACGTGGCGATCACGAAGACCCTCAGCAACACGAACCTGACAGTCGGCCAGGACGTCACCGCCGGGATCAGGGCCACCGTCGGCAGCCAGAACGTGCACGAGCTGACGATCAACGAGCCGTCGGCCGGCTCCGACTCCTTCACCGACCAGGGACTGGTCTTCGACGGCTTCGGTGCCGGTGTGGCGTGGCCGCTCAACGCCCAGTCCGCGTCGATCACCTACACGGGCACGGGCTGCCCGGGCACGCCCCAGACGACGACCACCCCGAACACCCTGCCCGACCCGCCGGCGGGCTGCACCGTCGACGGATTCTCGGTCACCTACACGGCTGCGGACGGCACCGACGGCATCCAGGCCGGCTCCTACGCCGACATCCCCGTCGAGTTCACCGCCACCACGGACACCGACGTCACGCTCAGCTCCACCAACGACGTCGACACCACGGTGACGAACTTGGACGGCGCCGACGGCACCGACAACGACTCGGCGTCCTTCCAGATCCGCCCGCTCGAGGTGCACACCGAGACCGACAAGACGATCACCCCGGACAGCATCTACGCCGTGCCCGGCGCCACGTCGCAGGTCGCGCTGCCGTCCAAGGTGACCGACTCGCCGGACTCGACCATCGGATCCGACCACCTCATCGTCAGCGACCCGGCGCGTCCGCCGCTCGGCACGGCGTTCTTCACCCAGTACTTCAACGTCACCCGGATCGCCAGCACCGACATCCCCGCCTGCACCACGCTGACGGTCAACTACTGGTCCACGACGACGAACTCCTGGACCCTGCTCACCGGGCCTATCGCGGGGGCCGTCTCCGGCTTCACCTACGCGATCCCGGCCTCGGTCCAGTCCCAGATGGGCGGCATCCAGTTCGACTTCGAGCCGAGCACCGCCGCCGGCTGCCCCAGCACCCTCCCGCCGGGATTCAACGTGATCCCCCGGTTCGACATCCAGCTCAAGCCGGGCGTCGACAACGTGGACACGACGCTGACCAACACGGACCAGTCCGAGGTGCACAACGACAGCATCGACCAGGGTGACACCGACGACGCCAGCGACACCATCGACCTCAACCACGTCGACGACGGCACGGGCGTGGACCTGGTCGACAAGACCTGGCTTCAGAACGACGTGCCCGCCCTGTCCGGCGGCACCCGCACCGCCCGCGTCACCTGGACCACCGGGGGCCTGAACTTCGCCCAGATGGTGATCACCGACCCGGCGTCGCCCGCCGAGCTCGGCCCGGGCAACCCCGGGATCGCGACGTCCGTGTACGACGCCTTCAACCTCGCCCGGATCGCCCCGATCACGCCGGCGACCGACCCGCAGATCGCCGGCGACCGGGTCAGCAAGGTCGAGCTCTACCTCAGCGGCGCCTGGACCGACGTGACCAGCCAGGCCTGCTCGAGCGCAGCGGCGTGCACCGGCACCTTCCCTGGCCTCGTGCTGAATCCGACGCAGCAGCAGACCACCACCGGGATGCGGATCACCTTCGCCGAGGACCCGGCGGGGGCCGGCATCGGCACCAGTGCCGCGGGCCGACCGCTCGATCTCGACTTCACCCTGCGCGACACCCTGCGCAGCAACCCCAGCCAGTACGTGCTCGGCGAGTTCCACCCCTACACCTACAACACCGGAACCCCGGGCGTGGTCGACAACACCGTCAACGCCGTCGGCTCCGGCGGACTGTCGGGGACCTTCACCGCGACCGACGACGACACGATCACGATCACCGACGCGCCGGTCGACGTCGACACGACGAAGACCTTCGACCAGGACGTGCTGGGTCTCCCCGACTCCAGTGTCGACCCCACCGACTACCCGCTGATCGACGCCGACCTCAGCGCCGCCAACGCCTCGGCGGCGAAGGTCTCCTCGCTCTCGATCGCCGACCCCTCCCCCGACCAGGCCGACCCCACGGCCTTCGACGTGCTGGACCTGGTCGGCATCGCCAGCATCACCCCGCCGGTCGGGCTCTCCACCGACGACCTCACGGTGACCCTGACCCGCGGCCTCGCGACGCAGGACTACACGTACACGCAGGCGCTGGGACTGGCGCCCTCCGCGCTCGCCGACGTCACGGGCGTGACGATCACGGCCGAGAGCGCGAGCGGCGCTCCGGTCATCGTGTCCGGTGGCGTGCTCAGCGCCGACCTCGTCTTCCGACTCCGCCAGACCAAGCGCAGCGGCGGGCCGGTCACGGTCACCAACGGGACGCAGATCGTGAACGACTCCCAGGCCACGGCGGACAGCCCCGGTCGGATCCCGTGCCCGGGCACCGCCTGCTCCTCCGGGATCGACAACGCCACCGACGGCTTCAACATCGTCGACGCGTCGTACTCGATCTCGACGTCGAAGACGATCAACCCGACGGAGATGTACGAGGACGTCGACCCGCCGAACTACACCACCACGCTGCACGGGCAGCCCGACGGCAACGCCCGCACCACCCTCTTCACGCTGACCGATGACGCGACGACGTTCTGGAACGTCATGGACTACGCGAGCGCATCGTTGACGGTCCCCGCCCCGATCAACAGCGTGCGGATGGACGTCAACGTCGGCGGCTCGTGGATCGACGGCGCCTGGACCGACGCCACCCCCGGCTCCAACAACACGTTCGCCCTACCGAGCGGAGTCAGCGCCACCGACGTCGTCGGCGTCCGCTTCCAGTTCCGGTCCCTCGACGCGACCGACACCCCCGTGCAGTGGGAACGCCCGTTCAACCCCTCGATCGACGTCGCACTCCGGACCACGCGGCGAGACACCCAGCGCAGCACCGGGAACCCCGTCACCACCGACGAGCCCGGCATGCCCGACAACACGGGTGAGTCAGCCCCCGGGGTGATCAGCAACAGCGTCCAGGCCCATGGCGACGGCCAGTTCGGCGACCAGACGTTCACCGACGACGAGAGCGACACCGCCTCGACCCTGGTGAAGCACCTGGTCAACGCGATCTCGGTGAGCAAGTCGCCCGGCAACCCGACCACTCCGCCGACGTACAACCCCGTCGGCACGGTCCCCTACGTCCTCACCTTCACCAACGACGGCCAGTGGCCGATGACCGGCTTCACCGTGACCGACCAGTTCGACCTGGTCGACGGCGAGGTCCCAGTGGTCGAGCCCGACCCGACCGCCTACACGTTCTCGCTGACCAGCACGAACCCCGACCACCCCGCACCCGACCCCACACCGGCGTTCACCGCCAGCCTGGACGAGACCACCGGGCTGCTCACCGTCACGATGCCGCCCGGGTTCGTCTTCTACCCGGGCTGGACCCTCACGGTGAACGCGCCCCTGAAGTTCGCCCCCGGCCTGTCCCCGGACGCCGTGGTCCACAACACGGTAACCACCACCTCCGACCGCGACTTCGAGAACTGCGACTTCACCTCCGACACCGCGTCGCAGCCGACCACGCACAACGTCGAGGAGTGCTCGGCCGACACCGACGTCGCGCCCCTGGCCGCCGCTCCGCTGTCGATGGCGAAGAGCGTCAAGGGCGTCGCCGCCGGCGCCCCGGGCAGCGGTGACGACGACCTCGGCGTGATGGCGGTCGCCGGCTTCACCGCCGCTAACTGCACGGCTGCCGCCGCCGACATCCGTGGCTTCTACAAGGCCCCGTGCCTGCCGGTCACGCGCCCCGGCGGCATCGAGCGCTGGCAGCTGGAGATGCGCAACACCGGCAATGCGAACGCCAAGGTGATCGCCCTGGTCGACACGCTGCCCAAGCCTGGCGACACCGGTGTGATCACCTCCGCGGCCCGCGGCTCCGAGTTCGCCACGACGCTGCGCAACGTCTTCGACTCCAACCTCGCCACGCTGACCTACCCCGGCGCGACGCTGACCGCCTACTACTCGACGGCACGCCTGAGCACCTCGTGCAACAACAACGCCATGCGCGTGCACACCGCCAACGAGAGCCCCGACCCGTCCTGCGCCTTCGGCTGGACGGCCTATACCTCCGCCACCTCGGACGCGACCCTCGCGGCCGCCCAGTCGATCAAGTTCGTCATCGACTGGGGTGCGGTCACCGATCCCGACCCCACCGTCCACCCGGGCCTCCGGCCCGGAGAGACGCTGCGGGTCACCTTCGACAGCCGCACGGCGACCGCCGTGCCGAAGACGACCGGGTTCGCCAACCCGCTGCCGGTGGCCTTCAACTCGTTCGCCGGGTCGTCCCGCGTGGTCGCGACCGCTCACCAGAACGAGCGCGCCGAGCTGAGCCTCGAGCCGACCAAGGCGGGCATCGCCACGGCATTCGGCGCGGTGAGCATCACCAAGGACGTGAGCGCGCCGGCCTTCTCGGTGCCGGTCACCCTGCCGGGGACCTACGCCTTCGACCTCGAGTGCCTGTCCGACGGTGATCCCGTCGCTC
The DNA here is from genome assembly GCF_055391175.1 of Nocardioides sp. JCM 18999. Classification (NCBI taxonomy): domain Bacteria; kingdom Bacillati; phylum Actinomycetota; class Actinomycetes; order Propionibacteriales; family Nocardioidaceae; genus Nocardioides; species Nocardioides sp. JCM 18999. The sequence goes on along the minus strand of NZ_AP043887.1, from coordinate 88,529 downwards.
TCGTCGACGCGAGCGGCGCCCCCGTCACCTCGGTGAGCGTCACGGTGTCCGGCACCTCGGGCACGACGGTGGTCAACACCTCGGCCGAGCCGGTCAACATGCCCCTGTTCGCCACCTGCACCTTCACCGAGAACCCGGTGCCGACCGGAGCCACGGTGGACTACGACCCGGGTCAGGACGCCACCGCCGACGGATCCCTCGCCTCGATCGCCACCGTCCATCACCCCTACGCGGGCGATGACGACGCGCAGACGGCCGTGACCGCGACGAACACCTACACCGCCGGCGGGTTCACGGTCACCAAGACCGTCACCAACGGCGGCGCGGTGGACCAGGACGGCGACCCGATCGCCTATGACCAGGTGTTCACGTTCACCGCCTCCTGCACCTACCTCGGCACGACCATCCTCACCCAGTCGTTCACCCTCACCGACGGCCAGTCGAAGGCCTACACGGGCCTCCCGACCGGAGCGAGCTGCACCGTGACGGAGACGCTGCCGGGCCTGGCCACGCCGACCATCACCGTCGACGGAGCCGCCTCGACCAACCCGGCCACGTTCACGATCGGCAACGCCACGACCGTGGCGGTCGCGGTGACCAACGCCTTCACCGTCGGCTCCGTGACGGTCACCAAGGACGTCACCGGTGACGGCGCCCTCCCGTGGGGCCTCAACCCGTTCACGGTCCACATGAGGTGCACCCTGGCGACCGCCGATCCCGACGTGGTCTACGAGGCCGACCACCAGTTCCAGGCACCGCTCCCCGCCAACCTGACCTGGACGGTGGACAACCTCCCGACCGGAGCCCAGTGCACCGTCACCGAGCCCCAGCAGGGTGGCGCCAACAGCACCACGATCGCACCGAACCCGGTGACCGTCGGGGTCGCCCCGGCCGTCACCACGGTCGCGATCACGAACACGTTCACCACCGGTTCCGTCGAGGTCCGCAAGTTCCTCCTCGGCGCCGGCACCGATGCACCGCCGATCAGCAACGGCAGCTACGTCATGACGATCAGCTGCACGCGCGTGGTCGACGGGGCGACGGTCCCGGTCGTGCCGATTCCCGGAGGCGCGGACCGCACCATCACCGGGGCCGGCACGGCCACCTGGGACGGACTTCCGGGCGGGGCGCGCTGCCGGGTCAGCGAGACCAGCAGCACGCCCGAGGCCCAGGCGACCTTCGTCCTCCCCGCAGGAGGGCTGGTCACGGTCCCGAACGGCGGCACCGCACCGACCGTGGTGCGGGTGGCCAACTACTTCGGCACCGGTTACCTGCAGATCACCAAGCTGCTGACCGGGCCGGGCGCGGCCCTGCCCCCGTTCCAACCGATGACGTTCCAGGTGACCTGCACCCTCGAGGGCGAGACCTTGCTGGACGAGTCGGTGACCCTGACCCCGGAGGCCGGCGACACCTCGATCTCCTCCGACGTGCTGGGGCCCCTGACCGTCGGCACCACCTGCCTGGTGGAGGAGACCGACGCCGGTGACGCCGACGCGACCAATGCGCCCGTCACCGTGGTGATCACCAGCGGCACCAGGACGACGCCCGTGGTCGCGACGATCACCAACACCTACGGCGCCGGGACGGTCGAGATCACCAAGGTGCTCGGCGGCAAGTTCGCCGACGAGGACCTGCTCACCACCTTCAAGTTCCCGATCACCGTCACCTGTCAGCTCGAGTACGTCGACGCCACCGGTGCCACCGTGCGCGGGACCGTGCTCGCGCAGGACATCACCATCAAGGCCGGCAAGACCAAGGTGATCACCGGAGCCGACGGGAAGCCGGCCCTGGTGCCGACGGGCAGCCACTGCTGGGCCGAGGAGACCGATCCGATGGGCGCCAGCGAGGTCGTGATCACGAACAGTGACTACGAGTCCGGCGCCGTGGTCCCGAGCACCGCTGGTCGGGCGAGTCTCGACATCACGGTGAAGAACATCTACAACGACGGCAGCGACCTGTTCCCGCTCACCGACGACGACCTCGGCGGGACCGGTTCGTCGATCCCGCGGCCGTTCCTGTGGGTCGGGGTCGGGGCGATCGTGGCAGGCCTCGTGCTGGCACTCGCCTCCCGCCGCCGGAAGGGATGACGCGCAGGGCCGGCCGGCGGCGGTGGTTGCTCGCGCTCGGGATCGCACTGATCCTGAGCGGGCTCGCCGTCGTCGGCCTGGTCGCCTGGCAGTACGTCGGCACCACGGTGATCTCCCACCACCGCCAGGAGTCGGCGGTCGGCCAGCTCCATGACGGGTGGAAGGACGGCACCGCCGAGGTCAGGACGGACTGGGGCACGGTCGAGGCGATCGTCCGGATTCCGCGCTTCGGCGAGGACTATGCGATGCCGGTGCTGGCGGGCACCTCGGACAGCGCACTCGCCGCCGGACTCGGGCACTTCGGCGGGACCGCGGACCCCGGCGAGATCGGCAACTACGCGCTCGCCGGGCACCGGATCACCCACGGCCAGCCGCTCCGGGACATGCCGGACCTGCGGGTCGGCGACGCGGTCATCGTCGAGACCCAGCGCGAGCGCTTCACCTACCGGCTCACGAGCGCCGGCGACGCCCTCGAGGTCAGGAACGACGCGACCTGGGTCCTGGACGACGTACCGGAGAACCCGAAGCCGGGCGGGACCGAGCCGGCGCAGGTGCCGGGCCAGCGGCTGCTGACCCTGACCACCTGCGCCGAGCTGTTCCACACCGACGAGCGACTGGTCGCCTTCGGCGTGCTGGAGTCGAGCGAGCCTCGGAGCTCCTCGGTCCCGCTCACTTCACCTTGAGGGACAGCACCTTGCTGGTGCTCCGGTTGACGGACGCGTTCCCGGCGAAGGCCACCGACAGTGCGTGCTTGCCCTTCTTGAGCTTGGGCAGGGTCACCGTCACCCGGCCCTTGGCGGCGGCGGTCACCGAGACGGTCCTCAGCACCTTCTTGCCGTCCATCACCGTCAGGGTGCCGGTGGGGGTCGCTCCGTTGCTCGCGCGCACCGTGACGGACAGCTTCACCGTGGACTTGCGGGTGACCTTGCCCGTGCCGATCCGGGCGAGCGCCACGGTCGACGACGCCTTCGCCGGCACGGCGACCGCACGAGCCACCGAGGTGACCGCCGGCGCCGCCGAGAAGGACAGGGTGAACCGACCGTAGGTGTCGACCCAGGTCTGTCGGGTCGCCGTCTGGCGGACGGCGATCTTCTTGCCGGCCAGGGCCTTCGTCACGACCAGGGTCGCGGACGTCGCCCCGGCGATCGGGGTGCCGTTGGCCAGCCACTGGACACCGACCGTGCGGCTGACGCCCCAGGCTCCGGTGGTGGTCCTCAGGGTGGCCCCGACGGCCGGCGTCCCGGTGAACTCCACCGACGCCGTCGGCGGGACGGCACCCACGCAGGTGATCTTGAGGGCGAGGTCGACCTGGATCGGGGGGACCTGCATCGGCTCGGTGACCGCCGTGCTGCACCCGTCCTTGGTGGCGGTGACCTTGTACCAGCCCGCGATCACGTCCCACTGGAACGCTCCGCCGGCCTCGGTGACCATCGGGTTGGCCCGGTTGTCGGCGTCCATGATCTCCGAGCCGTCGGGGACGTCGATGAACGGGCCTTCGGGGTTGTCGGCCCGCGACAGGGTCACCGTCGCACCGGTGACGGGTGATCCGTACTGGTCGAGGACGACCCCGGCCGGATCGATGTACAGCGAGCTCGTGACCGTGGGACTCCCCGCCGCGCACGACGTCGGGACGGTGGTCGTCATCGCCTGGACGCCGTGGTTCGGGATGTCGTAGGTGTGCACCTTCGCCGTGGTGAACGTGCCGATCCCCGACCCGTTGGTGCTGTTCGGCTTCAACGTGAGCGTCCCGCTCGCACCCCCGAGCGACCAGGTCGGGGCGACCGCGGTCGCGCACCCGACCACAGTGAAGGTGACACCCTCGAAGTCCATGATGGTGAGCGACGGCATGCCCTGGAACGAACCGCCCGAGGAGCCGACCCGGTTGTCGACGGCCGGGACGGCGCTCATCGTGATGGTCTTCGTGACCGTCGTCGCCCCCGTGAACGTCAGGGAGCTCGCCAGATGGTCCGAGCCACCGTCGACCACGACGGTGTAGGCGACGCCCGGTTCGACCGCGACGCGGTAGGTGCCGTCGGCTCCGGTCACCGTGCTCGCACCGGCTCGGCACGAGCCCGCGGCCGAGCAGACCGAGACGGCGGCGCCGGCCAGCGGGGTGCTGTCGGGCTTGGTGACGGTGAGGGTGAGCAGGCCGGGAGCGACGCCCACGGGACCGGCCGTCGCCGTGGCCGTCCCGGAGTATCCGGCCTTGGCGCCAGCGACCGTCGCCGTGACCCAGGCTCCGGCGTCACCCGCGAGGAGGGTCACGCTGCGACCGTCGGAGGCGGCGTCGGCCGCCCGGGAGACACCACGCACCGTCCACGACACGGACGTCGTGGTGCCCTCGGGCCAGGTGCCGGGATCCACGGTGAGGGTGCTGCCCTCGGCCGGGATCCCGGTCAAGGTCGGCGCACTGGTCGGAGCCAGCGCGCCCGGGGCGATCGGCGCGCTCTGCACGGTCGCCGCGGCGACCCGGTCCGCGTAGCCGGCACGGCTCCCGTCGACCAGCACCCGGACTCGCTTCCCGAGCACGTCCACGGTCGGGACGTACGTCGCCCCGGTGCCGACGCCGACGTAGCCCTCGCCCAGGTCGGCCTGCCAGCGGTAGCTGGTGGTGGTGTCGGCGGGGGTCCAGCTCACCGCGGAGGCGGTCAGGGTCGCACCCACCTGGGCGGTGCCGGAGATCGTCACACCGCCGGTGAGGGTCAGCTGGCCGACCTTCACGTTCGCGGTCGCAGCGCTGGGCGTGGTCTCCCCGGAGTGCGTCACCGCGACCTGGAGAGCGTGCCCGACGTCATCGGGGCCTGGCGTGTACGTGGCGCTCGTCGCGCCAGGAATGGGAGCGAACGCCTCGCTGTCCGAGCGTCGCCACTGATAGGTGAAGGCTCCGGTCGGATCCACCCAGGTACCGGTGGACGCCGTCAGCGCGACACCGACCGTGGGCGTGCCGGTGATCGTCGGAACGGCGAGGTTCTGGCTGCCCTCCCCGATCCGGTTGAGCCCGCTGAAGTCGATGACGTACAGCTCGCCGGCGCTGACGGCGAGAGCGTTCGCGTAGAACACGACCCGGAGGGCAGGCCGCGAGTCACCGATCTCCAGGTTGCTGGAGTACTCCGACTCCTCAGCCTCGTCGGCGCTGTTCAGTCCGGCGACGACCGTCAGGGCGCCGTCCTCAAGGCGCACGACCAGCGCACTGGTGCCGAGGTAGATGCTGTCGCCGGTGACCAGGATCGAGGACACGAATCCCAGATCGGCCTCGGTCGCCGGGACACCGGTGCTGGGGTGGTCCCCACCAACGAGCGGAGTCGCCCCGCCGCCGGCGATCACCGTGGCCTGACCGCCCTCGACCGCGATGACCTGGTGGAGCTGATAGTCAAAGACGTAGAGCACGTGGTCGGCCACCGCCAACGTGGTGGGGAGCTCCAGGTCGAGGTCGTCGGCCTCGACCAGCTGAATCGCTCCCTCATCGAACCGGAGGAGGGAGGCGCGGTTCACCTCGACGAAGTAGAGGCCGGTGTCGTCGATGGCCAGCCCGGCAGGGTTGTCCAGGTCGATCCCGAGCGCGGCCACGGCGCTGGTCGAGCTCACGGCACCGCCGTCGCCACCTCCGGCGACGACCGAGAGGTCCCCGGTCTCGGCGCTGATCTCGGCGAGCAGCGCCGGCGTCGCCTCGTCGGTCGGCTGGTGCAGCAGGATGAAGGTGTTGCCGTCGGCGTCCTGGGCCGCTGCGACGGGGTTGCCGAGGTTCACCTCGGTGGGGTCCACCGAGGTGGTGGGATCGTCACCGCCGACCAGTGGGGTCTCACCACCGCCGGCGACGACGGTGGTCTCGCCGGTCGGGCTGATCTGCTTGACGACGTGGTTCATGGTGTCGGCCACCAGCAGGTCGCCGTCGGGCAGCGCCGACAGGTCGCGCGGAAGCATCAGGCCCTGAGCGACCACCTCGAAGGTGGCGGGCGGCGACGCGACCTCCGCGGCTCCAGCGGGGGCGAACAGCGCGAGACTCGACGTCACGACCACGGCCGAGACGGTCGTAGCGACGCGGCGACGTCGCTCTACCAGAGAAGACATGGAGCGCGGATCGGCTCCGGGGTGGGGGTTCTGAGTCGTTTGTCAGGGCGCCGGTGTGAAGTTCGCCATGGAGCGCTCGGGCTCCCAGAAGGCCTTCATCGACGCGACCCGGCCGTCGTCGTGGATGACGTAGACCATGATCAGGTCGGTCGTGGAGTAGGAGCCGTCCGGGAACGTGGTCCTGATCCGACCGATGTTGGCGCAGGTGTTGGAGCCCGGGTTGGCGAAGGAGTCGTTGATCGTGAACTCGAACGACGCGATCGGCGCGATCGCCGCCTCCCAGAACGCGGAGATGCCGGCGTGGCCGTGGTGTCCCTTCCCCTCGGGGTCGAACATCGACGGGCCGACCGGGTCCTCGAGCACCGCGTCCTCGGCGTAGACGGTCAACCACTCGGCCAGGTCACCGCGCGAGACCGCGGAGTAGGAGCGCTGCGAGGCCAGCCGCGCCGGGTGCGGGTCGTTCGGCGCGTTCCAGATGATCGTGTCGGGGAGGGCGAGCGTCATGCCCATATGAGAACACGTTCTAGTTTCCCTGCCAAGGGCCTCCCACTACGGTGAGCCCATGGCTGCCCACCCCCCGTCCTGGACCCTTGCGCAGATCCCCGACCTGAGCGGCCGGACCGCCGTCGTCACCGGCCCGAGCGTCGGCGGGATCGGCTTCAACACCGCCCTCGAGCTGGCCCGCGCGGGCGCTCACGTGATCCTGGCCGGGCGCAGCGGCGGGAAGCTGGACGAGGCGGCCCGCGAGATCAGCCTCGCCGCCCCCGGCTCCTCCACCTCGAGCACCCTCCTCGACCTCACCGACTTCGCCTCGGTCCGCCGCGCCGCCGACGAGATCGGCCAGCGCGGGCCGCTCGACCTGCTGGTCAACAACGCCGGCGTGATGGCGACGCCGTTCAGCCGCACCACCGACGGGCTCGAGCTGCAGATCGGCACCAACCACTTCGCCCCGTTCCTGCTCACCGCCCTGCTCCACCCGGCACTCGAAGCGGCTCCCGCGGCCCGTGTGGTCACGGTGTCGAGCATCGTGCACAGCTATGCGAAGCAGGCGCCGCTGGACGACCCGCGCGCCGACTTCCCGCACTACAAGCGCTGGCCGACGTACTCCCGCTCGAAGCTGGCGAACCTGCTCTTCACCTACGAGCTGGAGCGTCGCCTCCGGGCAGGGTCGAGCCAGGTCCGCGCGCTGGCGGCCCATCCCGGCTACGCGCAGACCCACCTGATCACCGGATCGAACACCTTCGGACCCCTCTCCGGGATCCTGACCAAGGCCTACCGTCCGATCTCGCAGGGTCCCGACGGCGGGGCCCTGCCGAGCCTGATGGCCGCGACCGCCGACCTCCCCGGAGGCACCTACACCGGTCCCAGCGGCCTGGGGCAGACCCGCGGGGCACCCCAGGTCGTCACCTCCAGCCGGCGCTCGCACGACCTCGCCTCGGCGTCCCGGCTCTGGGATCTGTCCCTCGATGTCACAGGTGTCACCTGGCTGTAGCACGCCCCGGTCTTGCACAGGTTTGTGGCACGACCTACCCTTATGTTACTGGCCGGTAAGTTATCGGCTGTCCTCCTGCGATCCAGGCACCGAGACAGACAAGGGTGGGGCTGTGAGCCACTACAAGAGCAACCTGCGCGACATCGAGTTCAACCTCTTCGAGGTCAACGGCACCGACCGGCTGTTGGGCAACGGTCCGTGGGCCGACCTGGACGTCGACACCGCGAAGGAAATCCTGGCTGAGGTCGAGCGCATCTCGCGCGAGGACCTCGCCGCGTCCTTCGAGGACAGCGACCGCAACCCGCCGGTCTTCGACCCCGCGACCCACACCGCTCCGGTGCCGGCCTCGTTCAAGAAGTCGTACGACACCTGGATGGAGTCGGGCTTCTGGAGCCTGTCCGCCCCCGAGGAGATCGGCGGTACGGCGGCGCCGGCCAGCCTGGTCTGGGCGACCGCGGAGATGATCCTCGGCGCCAACACCCCGGTGTGGATGTACGGCTGCGGCCCGTTCTTCTCCAAGGTCGTCTACGAGAACGGCAACGCCCGCGACAAGCGGATCGCCGAGATCATGGTCGAGCGTCTCTGGGGCGCCACGATGGTGCTGACCGAGCCCGACGCGGGCTCCGACGTCGGCTCCGGCAAGTCCTTCGCCACCGCGAACGAGGACGGCTCCTGGAACATCACCGGCGTGAAGCGCTTCATCACCAGCGCCGAGTCGGACCTGCAGGAGAACATCATGCACCTGGTCCTCGCTCGCCCCCGTGGCGTCGAGGGCGTCGGTGGCCCGGGCACCAAGGGCCTCTCGCTCTTCCTGGTGCCGAAGTACCACTTCGACCACGAGACCGGCGAGCTGACCGGCGAGCGCAACGGCGCCTACGTCACCAACGTCGAGCACAAGATGGGGATCAAGGTCTCCAACACCTGCGAGGTCACCTTCGGCGACCCGCAGATCGGCGGCGGCGAGCCGGCCAAGGGCTGGCTGCTCGGCGAGGTCCACGACGGCATCCGCCAGATGTTCGACGTCATCGAGAACGCCCGGATGATGGTCGGCACCAAGGCCATCTCCACGCTCTCCACCGGCTACCTGAACGCGCTCGAGTTCGCCAAGACCCGCGTCCAGGGTGCCGACCTGACCGACCCGGCCAAGGACGCGCCCCGCGTCACGATCACCCACCACCCCGACGTCCGCCGCTCGCTGATGCTGCAGAAGGCGTACGCCGAGGGCATGCGCGCGCTGGTCTTCTACACGACCACGTGGCAGGACAAGATCCTGCTGGCCAAGGCCGACGGCACGATCGACAGCGACGCGGGCAAGCTCGCCATCGCGATGAACGACCTGCTGCTCCCGATCGTCAAGGGCTACGGCTCGGAGCGGGCCTGGACCCTGCTCGGCACCGAGTCGCTGCAGACCTTCGGTGGCTCCGGCTTCCTGCAGGAGTACCCGATCGAGCAGTACGTCCGCGACGCCAAGATCGACTCGATCTACGAGGGCACCACCGCGATCCAGGGCCAGGACTTCTTCTTCCGCAAGATCGTCAAGGACCAGGGCCACGCGATCGGCGCGCTCGCCGGTGAGGTCAAGGAGTTCCTCGCGACCGAGGGCAACCCGGAGCTCAAGGGTGCGCGCGACCTGCTCGCCAAGTCCCTCGAGGACGCCGAGGGCATCGTCGGCCACATGTTCACCGACCTGATGTCGGCGCAGGAGGAGATCTCCAACATCTACAAGGTCGCGCAGAACACCTCGCGCCTGCTGCTCGCGCTCGGCGACGTCGTCGTCGGCTGGCTGCTGCTGCGCCAGGCCGAGGTCGCCGCGGCCAAGCTGGCCGAGGGTGCTGCGGACAAGGACGTCGCGTTCTACGAGGGCAAGGTCGCTGCGGCGAAGTTCTTCGCTGCTTACACTCTCCCCAAGATTGCCGCTGAGCGTGCGATCGCCGAGGCGGTCGACAACTCGCTCATGGAGATCAGCGAGGACGCCTTCTGATTCTGGATCACTCCAGCTCGTCCCGCCCGGGTTCCCCTCAGGGGACCCGGGCGGGTCGTTTCTGCGCCCTGCTCGCGATGGCCGTGACTCTGGTCCTGCTGGCCGGGCTGAGCCAGCCGGCGTCGGCGGCGAAGAAGCCCCGGCCGAAGCCGCGATCGTTGACCGCATCGACCAACCTCGCCGATCCCGGGGTGGTGCGGGCCGGCGGACGGTTCATCGCCGTCGCCACCGGCGCCGGGGTGCCGCGGGCGACGTCGCGCAACGGCACCACCTGGACCACGGGCTCCACGGCCCTGCTCCGGAAGCCCGCCTGGGCCAAGGTCGGCGAGACCTGGGCCTCGGACCTGATCAAGATCGGGAACCGGTGGGTGCTCTACTTCGCCGCGCCGGTCCGCGGGCTGAAGCCGTCGAGCCACTGCATCGGCGTCGCCACCGCGTCGCGTCCGACCAGGTCCTTCACCCCGGTCGGCGACCGACCGCTGGTGTGCCCGCCCAACGCCCAGGTCCCGGCCGCCGAGGACCAGTTCGTCGACCCGGTCGCGCCGAGCCCCACGCCCACCCCCACGCCCGAGCCGAACCCGCCGGGCTCACACGGTGCGATCGACCCCTCGGTGAGCATCATCAACGGCCGCCCGTACCTCTACTACAAGACCGACGGCCGGCCGTCGTCGATCCGCCTGCTCGCCCTGACCGCCGACGGGCTGCACGCCTCCGGCCGCAGTCGGCAGGTACTCACCTCGAGCGGGGTGATCGAGAACCCGGTGCTGGTCCGGCACGGTCGCTTCTGGATCCTCTTCACCTCCGAGGGCGACTACTCCCGCTGCAGCTATCGCACCGTCTACCGGCGGGCGCTCACGCCGTTCGGCAGCTGGCAGGCGGCCACACCGCACGTCTTCCTCAGCTCCGACAGGCAGAGGCTGTGTGGACCCGGTGGCGCCGACGTGGTCCGCACCAGCTCCCGGACATTGCTCTACTTCCACGGTTGGACGTGCCGGAACACCCGCAAGCCCTGCGCCAACGGCCTGCACGCCTACCAGGGTCGTCACGCCTCACGGTTGCCGGTCCGCTCCCTCTACGGCCTGGAGCTCGGGTTCACGAAGGGCGGGTTCCCCAAGGTCAAGGGTTGGCTCAAGCCGGTCACGAAGCGTTGAGCGGGATCCGAACGGTGTACGCGGCCTGACCGTCGCGCAGGCGGATGATCTGGTCCGGGTCCGATGTCGAGTTCAGCCAGGTCGCATCAGTCAGCTTGCCTTCTGAGAAGGTCCACGCTCCGGCGTCCATCTCCCAAGCGCTCGTGATGTCGACGGTGACCGGCGGACGTTCCACCTCATCGCCGACTCCTGTCGTCAACACGTAGGGGCCTGAACCCCTGTTGGTGTCGAAGCTCGGCGACGTGCCGTACTTGTCTCCCCAGGAATCGACTGCCGACCGGATCTCGTCCACGTCGGCGAGGAACTTCTGATCCAGATCGGCGCGCGAGACGGTGCGGGCCACCGAGATCGTGTCGGTCGCCGAGTCGTAGTACAGGGACGCCCCGCCAGCGGTGAGGTACAGCTTGTAGGTGACATCGTCCTCGGTCGCGTCGTAGTAGACCTCGCCCTTCGATGCCAAGCCGTAGGACGCGAGGTCCCCGCCGCCGCCCGCCTGGCCACCGGGTTCGACAGCAGTCTCGGCGAGCCATGCATGGGACATCGTCACCTTCTCCTCCACGCCAGGCAAGGAATCGACCAGGTTGGCCTCGGCCCGCGTGAGGTCGCTGACGGCAAGGGCCGTCCGCATCGCCGATGTCGGCGCCGGTGTCTCAGCGCGCTGGCGTGCTTCTGTCTCAACCAACGGTGGCGAGGGACGCAGGTCACGCAGGACGCGAAACCGCTGTCGCGCTCTCGTCCGCCTGGGTGGACGACCGACGGCGGGAGCGCACGGCGAAGATGGCCGCTTGCGCGATGACGGCCGCCGCCGTGGCGAGGCCGAACGCGGCGGCAGTGCTCAGCACGGGCAAGGCAACGGCGAGCGTGAAGCTGAACGCGGCGAAGCCACAGAAGCCAAGGAGGAAGCTGCGTAGCAGGACGCCGACCTGGCCGCTGCCGCCGAGCGAATGTGTGAAGACGGCAAGGACGCTGGTGATGACCGGGAAGGGCGCCAGCAGCCCGCTGAGATGGGGGCCGACGGCGCCGGAGACGGCGGTCAGCGTGAGCACGAGACTCGTCGCACAGAGCGCCCGAGCCGGCAGATCCCACCAGGGCAAGACAGCGGGGGCCTGCACGGAAGGTGCCGACGGCAGGACTCGCAGTCCCAGCGCGAAACAGGCGATGGACAGGATCAGCGACAGCATGAGAGGCGGGTGGACCAGGCTCAGTGCGGCGACTCCGACGAGAAAGGACGTCCACCCGCAGAGCAAGCTCGGAAGTGGGCCGACGCTCACCGCGAGACGGCCGTAGGCAACCACGAAGGCGGTCAGCGCTGTGAGGCCGAGCAGAGTGCCGGCGGCGGCATCGGCACCGAAGTCGTCACCGTGATGGAGCGTCTCCACGAGCAGGATCGGACCCGCGACGACGGGTAACCCGCCCAACAGGCCGGCGACGGCGACTCCCCAGCGGCGACCGGCGAGTGAGACCGCGACGACGCAGAGCGGCGCGAGAAAGATCTTCGCAGCCAGCAGGGTCACTCTCGGCAGACTCCCAGATCGGCGCCAACCCGGCCAACTTGTCACCTCTGAGAGGCTGGCCCTTCCTTGCGCCGAGATTGTCTACGCTGCGTGCCGTGGGTGACGTGGTGGTGCGAGGTGCGACAGCCAGTGATGTGGCTGCCCTGGTCGACCTGCGAGCGCAGATGTTCGAGGCCATGGGCACGGTGGAGACGACTGGCGAGTGGCGCGAGAACGCGTTCCGCTGGTTTGCCGAACGAGTGGACGACCCCGACTACTGCATGTCGGTCGTCGAGCTTGATTCCGAGGTCGTCGCTTGTGCGATGGGCGCGATTCGCGACGCTGCTCCGTCCCCTTCCGTCCCTGAGGGCCGCGACATCTTGGTGAGCAACGTCTGCACGGCTTCGGAACACCGGGGCCGTGGCTACGGCCAAGCCGCAGTCGAGGGCGTCATGTCGTGGGCCCGGCAGACGGGCGTCGGCCGGGCGGAACTCCTGGCAACGTCATCCGGGCAGGGCATCTACGAGCGTGCCGGCTTCCAGGAAACGGCGTTCCCCGCGATGAGGGCTCGCTTGGGGTGAGTGTCGGGCGTCCGGATGGGGTCTTCCAGGTGGGCGCCCTCAGCTACTCAGATGTTGTCGAGGTCAACGACCAGAACGTCTTCGTCGCCGTCGGTGATCTCTCCGGTCGGCGAGAAGCCGAGCGCCTCGTAGAAGGCGCGTGGGGACCCGGTGCCCCGTCGCGCACTCACTTTGAGACGCACGGCACCCGGGCGACCGCGCACGTACTCCGCGACCGAGCGGACGGCGGCACCCCCGTAGCCGCGCCCCTGGAAGCGCCGGTCGACCAGCAGGCGCCACAGCATGTAGCCGGGCTCCTCGGTCGTGTCGTGCAGCATCACGAAGCCCACGAGTCCTACGCCCGGCACCTCGATGGCGCGGCACCACGCCTGCGGGTACACCCCCGCTTCTGCCAGGGAGACCGCAGTCGAGGCGACGAAGCGCTCCTGCTCCGCGCTCACCGACAGGTCGCAGACCGCACGCACGTTCTCCGCTGTGATGGAAACGAGTCGCACGAAGGGCGTCGTCGTCGGCACCTGGCACACGATATGCGCATCGTTGGCTGGTGTTGACGGCGGGTGCAACCGCCGCCCGACCATCGGTATGAGCGTGCGAGGGAGTGGCCCGGCACCGGGTCGAGGCAGAGTCAGTGGGCGAAGCTGATGGGTGTGGTGCCGTCCCGGGTGCGGAGCAGCAAGTCACCAGTGGGTGTGCGCCACAGATACATCCCCGCCGCGAGGCGGGCGTAGGTCCAGTCGGTGAAGGTCTTCAACCGATGGTGATATCTGCACAAGGGTGCGAGATTCGATGACCGGGTTTGGCCGGGCGGGCCGTCCTTGTCGAAGGCGTTGATGTGATCCAGATCCGCCTTCCGTGCGCGTTTGTTGCAGTACGGATGCGCACACGTCCTCTGAACCAAGAACAACTGCTCACGCTGCGTCTGTGACGGGGCGTACGGGTTGCGGACCAGGTCCTCGTTCAGGTCGATCACGGGCCGCACGATCACCTTCCCCGCACCCGAAAGCCATTCCTTCACCCGAGCCACCGGCACCAGGGTGTCCGGTGCCTCGAGACGTGCCCACGCAGCCATGGCCGGATCAGCATCAAGATGGACGTAGAGGCTCGCATCCCGCGCCGTCGAAGGCGCCACCGTCAGATCACCGGCCAGGATCCGGCGAGCGATGATCCCCACCGCCCGCGCCCGACGCACATCCAACGACTCCTCCGACCCGGCAGCGCGTTGTTCCTCGGCCACCATCGCGACCGCAGCATCGAAGTCGATCGCATCCGGCAGATCCAGACAGGCGTAGGTGTCGACCACACCGTTCTGGTTCAACGCAGCCGACTCGAGGTGGACCTCCACCTTCCGCGAATCAGCTGCTGCTTCAGCACGCCGGGCCGCCTCATCCGGGTCGAACCGCGTCAACGCCTCCGTGATCAACCGGGTCAGGGTGGTGTGGCCGACCTTCTCGAACCGGTACGCCAGCTGGGCATCCATCCACGCCGCCCCCTCAGCAGACAGGGGTCGGGTGGCGGCAGCGACCAGGCGGGCCTTCCAGACCGGGAGGTGTTCCTCCCACAACCGGTCGAAGAGCTTCGGCAGCCGGTAGGCGAGTTCGAGAGCGTCCCCGATCCACAGGCGCGCCTGGGAATCCGACATCCCCAAGGCGACAGCGAACTCGGCGATCGCGTCCTCCCGCACCAACGGGGCGCCCTCGCCGGCGAGCGGGATGTCATGGAGCAGATCCAGGAGTGCCGGCCCGCGTCCGAAGGAGACGCCAGGGCCGGACTCGGGGCCGTTCTCGGCGGCCCACTCCACGGTGTAGTGCAGTTTCGAGACCTCAGCGATGGCTGCCATCTGCGCACTGTGGGCAGCCATCGCGAGCATGTCGTTGACAGGGAACCCGGCGGTCGGACCCAGGCCACGACCAGCCTCCGACCCCTCGTCGAACACCGGCTCCTCCATACCCCGAACCTAGACGGCACCACCGACAAAACCGTGGGCCATCAAGGAGGTCAGCGCTGGCGGGGCTTGTACTCCGGAGCGACCTTCTTGAACGCGGCGGTGCGGGCGATCTTGGCGTTCGCGCTGAAGAGCAGGGGAAGCTGCTCGAGGCGCTCGCGGGCGAAGGTGCGGCGCGGCGAGGAGTGCCAGGTGCGGTTGAAGATCCGCTTGGTCGCGGCGAGGGTGTCGGGCGAGCGGCCCTTCAGCTTCTCGGCGAGGGCGGTGGCCGCGGCGATCGGGTCGGCGTCGAGCTCGGTGACCAGGCCGAGCTCGTGGGCCTCGTTGCCGGAGAACATGTCGGCGGTCATCGTCAGCAGCTTGGCGCGGTCGATCCCGATCAGCTCCGACAGGGACTGGATGCCGGACATGTCGGGGATGATCCCCCACTTGCCCTCGAGCACGGACCAGGTCGAGTCGGGCGAGGCGATCCGGAAGTCGGCACCCAGGGCGATCTGGACGCCGCCACCGAGGCAGTGCCCGTCGATCGCGGCGATCACCGGGACCGGCACCTGACGCCACGCCCAGGAGGCTTCCTGGAAGGTGTTCGTGCCACCCCGGCGCCACGGCCGCGGGGTGAAGGCTCGGACCACGGCCGCCGGCTGGGAGAGCACGGTGGCGAAGTCGAGACCCGCGGTGAACGCGTCACCCTCGCCGGCGATCACGACCGCGCGCAGGGCCTTGTCCTTGCGCAGGCGGTGCGCGGTGGCGGCCAGCTGCTCCAGCAGCGGCAGGGTCAAGGCGTTGAGCTTCTCCGGGCGGTTGAGCCGCACCTGGGCGATGCCGTCGGTGATCGTGCAGGTGACCAGGTCCGTGGAAGCGTCCATGGACCGATCCTAGCCCGATAAGTTACCGGGGAGTAACCGCCCTGGTGCGGGCGCTCGCGGCGCTGAGCCCGAGGGCGTTCCGAGCCTGGACGACGACGGCGTACGTGGTCTTCTTCTTCACCTTCATCACCAGCTCCACGCGCCGTACGGCGGCCTTGGCGGTCACCCTCTTGGAGCCCGTGATCCGCCCCTTGGTGAGGGTGTAGACCGTCACCAGGTACGACGTCGTGGGGAACGTCCCCGTGGCGCCGGGCCGCCAGGTCGCCACGATGGTCTTCTTGCCGCCCTTCTTGCCGGGGCTGAGCGCCGCGACGGGTCGGCCCGGGGCCGTGTAGGCGAGGGTGAAGTGACTCGGCGTCTCGCCCTTGGCGTTGACCGCGGAGACGGTGAAGGTCCAGGTGCCGGCGGGAACTCCCGACAGCGTGAGACCGCGATAGAGCGGCGACAGGCCGGACTCGTCGTAGGCGATGCGGCCGGTGGGCCCGCCCTGCCTGACCGTCAGGCGGAAGGAGTCGACCGCTCCACCGGTGGCCGGAAGCTTCCAGGTGATCAGCACCGCACCCACCGTGGAGGTGGCAGCCACCTTGAGGCCGACCACCTTGCCCGGCGGCAGCAGCAGGAACGAGCTCTCGCTCGCCGCGACGCCGGCACCCAGGGCGTTGAGCGCACTCACCGTGACCGTGACCGGCGCGGTCGTCGCGGAGGGAACCAGATAGCTCAGCGTGGCGGCGTCGACGTCGACCGGGGCGTCGTTGCCGACGGTGACCCGGTAGCCGGTGATCGGCGACCCACCGTCGCTGGCCGGAGCGGCCCAGGTCGCTTCGGTGCCGGCCTCGGTGGTGGTCACCGTCAGTGAGCGCGGGCTCCCGGGGACGAAGGCCACCGGGGAGACGCAACCGGTGGTGGCCACGGTGTATCCGCCGAGCGAGCCGTAGTCGTCGTACCCGAGGCTTGCCCAGTCCCCCTGACCGACGCCGTCGACCCGCACGAAGTACGGACCACCGTCGGCGGGGACGGTCAGGGCCGCATCCAGGCCCGACGCGGTGGGGACCCACGGGTTGTTCTGCCAGGGGTAGCCGCCGGCCGTGCGGGCCTGCGTGGTGGCGGGGGTGACCGGACTCGCAGGGCTGGTCCCCGCGACCGCCGCGCCCGTGGCGTCGAGCAGGCTGAGTGAGAGGTCGAGGTCGGGGCCGTCGGACACCGGCATGGCGGCGATGGTCGCGCCCGCGGCACAGGTCCCGATCGCGTAGACGTCGACGTCGCCGGCCGAGGTGATGTAGGCCGTCCCGGCCGAGATCCCCGCGGCGGTGCCGACCGCGGCGCCGGCCTCGTCGTCCCGGGATCCGGCGATCCCCCGGATGATGGCGATGTCGTCCTGCAGCGGGATGCTGCTCGCGGGGAAGCCGTCCCAGTTGCGGGCGCCCGGGTAGGAGCCGCGCGACCACTGGCTGAGGGCGTTGTAGTAGCTGCCCCCCATGATCGTCGCCCACGGCTGGGTCGGGCTCCAGGCGGTCTGCCCCGCCAGGCCCGAGCCGGGCTGGTAGTAGTTGTCGCCCGCACTGCTGTTGCCGTCGTGGACGAGCCCGAACGTGTGCCCGGCCTCGTGCGAGACCGCTTCGGCGACCGCGCTCGGTTCGTTCTGGAGAGCGTCCGGGAAGACCCAGGCGATGTCGTTGCAGGCCAGCTGCGTCGCGGGGTTGCAGCCGTAGTCGGCGACCTTGTGGTCGATCACACCGGCCCACGCCAGACCGCCACAGACCCCACCGCAGAGCTGGTTGTGCACCGAGGTCGATCCGGTGATCACGACGTGGGTGCCGATCAGCTGGTCACCAGCGGAGGACTTGGTCAGAGCCTCCTCGCCCGGGTCCTCGGTGGTGACGTCGATGTCGAAGGGCGCGAAGTCCTCGGCCACGCGGGCCCAGATGTCGTGCACCGCAGCGAGCTCGGCGGCGGGGAAGGTGGAGCCGGACGCCGTGTCCGTGCCACCACCGGGGTGCCATCCCGGGTAAGTACCCGGGTCGAGCCCGTAGGGGTCATTGGTCCAGTTCATCGCGCTGGTGACCTTCACCCCGGTGAAGTCGAGGTAGATGGTCGTCGTGGAGCCCGGCAGGCTGTGCAGCGCGAAGGTCTCGGCCGGGGTGAGGACGGGCTGCGTGCCCATCGCGGCTTCAGCCCGCGGCGCGCTCGTGCCGGAGCCGGCGGTCGCCGACGCCGGCACGGACAGCGCCTCGTCGCTGAACGTCAGCATCCCCGAGGGCGTGATCGTCGCCTCGTCGTCGCCGCGCAGCAGGGCGGTCAGCTGGGTCGGGGTGAACCCGTTGAGTCCGGCCACCTCGGGCAGGCGCGCGCCGAGGGCGTCGACTGCTTCCTCCCCGCTCACGGCCTCGGGAACGACCGGGTCCGTCGGACGCGCGGGGGTGGCGTGGCCAGCCTCCGCCGAGGAGGCAGCGGGTGGTGCCGCGGAGGAGGTATCGGACGGCACCGCCGACGGGTCGGCCGACGGCGACGGCGTCACGGTGAGGCTCGGCGGTGCGGGGTCCGCGGACGTGTCCGTCCCGGGCGCGGGGTGGAGTGAGGCAACGCCGACCGCGGCAGCCACGCCGGCTGCCACCCCGAGAAGCGCCAGACGGCGCGGAGACATCACAGGACGACAGGCTAGACGCAGAACCTGTGAATGGGGATCAGACGATCGGTCAGGCCTGCTGGGCCCCGCGCGCCTCGATCTCCTTGAGCATCCGGGCCCGGTCCTTGCCCTTCGCCTTGAGCACCTTGCCGAGCACGCCGACCTGGCGGGGCAGGTTGCGGATCGAGGTGGTCTCCCACCAGCCGTTGGGGAAGGAGAGCCGCATCGTCTTGTGCCAGGCGCTGGCGGTCTGCTTCGGCAGCGACCCGGTGATGTAGGGCAGGTCGTAGCGCTCCATCAGCGCCCGCACCCGGGGTGCGACCTCGGCGTAGCGGTTCGAGGGGAAGTCCGGCCAGATGTGGTGCTCGATCTGGTGCGACAGGTTCCCGGTCATGATGTGCATCAGCGGGCCGCCGGAGATGTTGGACGAGCCGAGCATCTGCCGGACGTACCAGTCACCGCGGGTCTCGTTCTCGGGGATGTCGTCGAGCTCGAACGTCGCCACACCCTCGGGGAAGTGGCCGCACATGATCACCGAGTGCGTCCACACGTTGCGGCCGAAGTTGGCGACCAGGTTGGCCAGCAGGGTGAACGGCAGCGACGGCCCCGAGAGCAGCGGGTGCACGACGTAGTCGCGCAGCATCTGCTTCCGTGCCTTGCGCAGGGTTCCCTTGACCAGCGCGGTCTGCTCGGCCGGACGCTCGTCCTTGGGGGCCCGGAGGTAGTCACCGAGCTTGAGGTCGTAGGCGGCGATGCCGTACTGGAAGAAGCACATGTTCAGGGCGTTGTACGCCGTCTGGTACAGGCACTTCGGGCTCCACGGCTGGCTCTCGTCGACCCGGACCAGACCCCAGCCGAGGTCGTTGTCCATGCCCACGATGTTCGTGTAGGTGTGGTGCTCGTCGTTGTGGGTCTTCTTCCACCCCTCGGCGGTCGCGACGCTGTCCCACTCCCACGTCGTGGAGTGGATCTTGGGGTCGCGCATCCAGTCCCACTGGCCGTGCAGGATGTTGTGCCCGATCTCGGTGTTCTCAATGATCTTGGAGACCGTCAGGCCGGCGGTGCCGAGCACGAACGCGGGCGGGAAGATGCTGGCCAGCAGGACCACCCGGGAGCCGAGCTCGAGGTAGCGCTGGGTCTTGATCAGCCGACGGATGTAGGCAGCATCGGCCGCGCCCCGCGACTCCAGCACCTCGGCACGGATCGCGTCGAGCTCACGCCCGATCTGCTCGATGTCCGCAGCCGTCAGGTGCGCGATCGGGTTCTTCGGGTCGTACGGCGCGCGCTCGGTGAGGGGCGTGCGGTCGGCGATGGTCATGCGATTCCCTACTACGTGCTTGCTCAGTGGTCGATGACGCACGCGCCGGCGGCGGCGCTGATGCACGTCTGGATGGTGAGGCCGTCGGTCTCCCCGGCCACGGCGACGGTGAGGTCGCCGTTGCGCAGGTCGCGGACCGCGCCCTCCTTGAGCGGGAGCACGCAACCGAAGCAGACGCCCATTCGGCAGCCGCTCGGCATCAGCACCCCGGCCGCCTCGGCGGCGTCGAGGATCGACGTGCCGGCATCGACGTCGAACTCGGTGCCGTTGCGGTCGAAGCGCACCGAGCCGCCGTCACCGACGACGACCGTGGTGGTCCGGAACTGCTCGGTGTGCAGCGCCAGGCCGCGCTCCTCGTGGTGCGCCCCGAGGGCGTCGAGGAGACCCGCCGGGCCACACGCGTACGTCGCCCGCTCGGCCAGGTCGGGGACCAGCTCGCTCAACGTCGCGACGTCGAAGATGCCGTGCTCGTCGTCGTACCGGTGGATCAGGTTGATAGCCCCGGCAGCATCGAGCTCGTCGAGGTTGGAGGCGAAGATCGAGGAGGGCCGGCTCGGCGCGAGGTGCACGCAGACGATGTCCACCCCGGCGCTGTGCGCCGGGTGGGCCACGCCCGAGTCGGTCACCGGGAAGAGGTTGCGCAGCATCCCGATCACGGGGGTGATGCCCGAGCCGGCGGTGACGAAGAGGAACTTCTCCCGGTCCAGCGGCTGCGGCAGCACGAAGTCGCCCTGCGCCTGGTCGAGGTGGACCAGGGTTCCGGGGGCCGTCTGGTGCACCAGGTACGGGCTGACCAGGCCGTCCTCGACGGCCTTGACCGTGATCGAGAGGTAGCCGTCGGGGCGCGGACCGTGGGTCAGCGAGTAGGCACGCCACTGCCGCACGCCGTCGACGTCGACCCCGATCCGGATGTACTGGCCCGGCACGTGACCGGCCCAGTCCTTGCCCGGCTTGAGGACGAGGGTCGCGGCGTCGGCGGTCTCGGGGTGCACCGACACGACGCGGGCACGCAGCTCGGCGCCCTTGCGCAGCGGGTTGAACAGGTCGAGGTAGTCGTCGGGCACCAGTGGGGTCGCCAGCAGCGCCGCTACTTGGCCGGCACGCTCGGCAATCCAGGTCGTCACGTCCATCATGATCACCCGCCGGAATGGTTAAACTCATGTCCGTCAGACGTGAATATCGACCGCCTTTTTGTCCGGAGGGTACAAATGACCCGATCAGTCCCGCGGCGGAACGACTCCCCCGAGCTGGGTCTCACCCCTGAGGTGGTGGCCAGCCTGGAGGCGATCCTGCCGCGCGTCGGCGAGGACGTCGTCGCGGCCGTGATCGCCAACGTGCAGGCCTATCAGGACGCCTGGTCGCACGGGAACATGGCGCAGGTGATCAAGACCGCGGTCGAGGTCGCGCTCGCCGGCTTCATCACCGTCGCGGCCGGCGGGATCCAGGACCTCTCCAACGCCACCCCCGAAGCGGTCCGCGGGGCGTTCCAGCTCGGCCGCGGGGAGGCGCGCAGCGGACGTGCCCCCGAGGCACTGCTGGCCGCCTACCGGGTCGGGGCGCGCACGGCCTGGCGCGAGCTGTCGGCGACCGCGATCGACGCGGGCCTGCCGCCCGAGGCGCTGGTCGAGTTCGCCGCGCTCGTCTTCGCCTGGATCGACGAGATCTCCGGTGCCTCCGTCGCCGGCCACGCCTCCGAGCTGGCGTCGGCCGGCCGCGTCCGGCAGCGCCTGCTGGCGCGACTGGGTCAGCACCTGATCGAAGGCTCGACCGCCGAGGTCGTCGACGAGGCCGTCGAGCAGGCCGAGTGGACGCCCCCGACGACCCTGACAGCGACGCTCGTGCCGACCCCACAGGTCGGATCGGTGGTCGCCGCCCTCAGTCCGGCGACGCTCGTCATCGAGGGCCGCTCGGACCCGGACGGGATGACCGTGCTGCTGGTCCCCGACGTCGACGGCCACCGTCGCGGCGCCCTGATCAAGGTCGTCGAGGCCCGCGGCGCGGTGATCGGTCCGGCCAAGCCGTGGCGCGAGGTCGAGGCCTCCTTCGTCCGGGCACGCCGGCTGCACGAGAGCGGCCGGCTCGGCGATACCGAGCAGTTCCTGGTGCCGCTGGTCCTCGAGTCGGACCCGACCGCCCTGGCCGACCTGCGAGCGGCGGTGCTGGCTCCGCTCGACGAGATGCGAGCCGGCACCCGGGAGAAGCTGATCGAGACCCTGCGGTCGTGGCTGCGGCACCAGGGTCGCCGCGACGACGTCGCCGGCGAGCTCTTCGTCCACCCGCAGACCGTCCGCTACCGGATGGGCCAGCTGCGCGAGGCCTACGGGGACGGACTCGAGGACCCCGATCTGCTCGTGGCGCTCACCGTCGCCCTCGCCGGGACGGCATGATCGGAGGATGCACCGTCGGTCCAGCTCCACGGCGGCCTTGATCAGCCTGGCCGCAGCGCTGCTCGCGAGCGGGTGCAGCGGCACCGGGTCGAGCGACGGACCCACCGCCGAGCCGACCCCCGACCCCTACCGAGCGGCGGTGTCGATCCCGCAGACCGACACCGTCTACCCGACCCTCGGCGACCCCGGCATCGACGCCCTGCACTACGACCTGGACCTGACCTGGGACGGGACCACGCTCACCGGCACCGAGAAGCTCCGCTTCCGGGCCGCAGCCACCGCCTCGTCGGTGACCGTCGACCTGAGCGACGCCCTCACCGTCGAGGCCGTCAGCCTCGACGGGAAGCCGGCGGACCAGACCCACGCCTCCGGCGACCTCACCGTCACCGGCGACGTACGGAAGGGGGCGGAGCACACCCTGGAGGTGAGCTATCGCGGACCCGCCTCCCCCGTGGCCGACCCGTCCCACCGCGAGGACAGCGCCCCGCTCGGGATCACCCGGACCGAGGACGGCGGTCTGTGGACGATGCAGGAGCCGTACGGCGCCTCGACCTGGTACGCGGTCAACGACCAGCCCGCCGACAAGGCGTACTACGACGTCACCGTGCACGCCCCGGCCGGGATGGTCGGGATCAGCAACGGCGAGCTCCTCTCCCGCACCGACGACCCCGACGGGACGACCACCTCCTTCCGGGCGAGCGACCCGATGGCGTCGTACCTCTCGACGTTGGCGATCGGCGCCTACAGCGCGACCGACGACGTCGGCCACGACGGCACCCCGATCACTTACTGGGTGCCGAGCAGCGGCCTGCTCGGAACCCAGGCGGTGCCGATGCTCACCGACCTGAAGCAGACCCCCGATCTGCTGGCCTGGCTGGAGAAGCGACTCGGGCCGTACCCGTTCGAGACCCTGTCGATGGTGATCGTGCCGTCCGAGAGCGCGATGGAGACCCAGTCGACGCTGACGTTGGGCTACCTGCCGGAGGACCACGCCGCCGAGGTGCTGCTGCACGAGCTCGCCCACCAGTGGTACGGCGACCTGGTCACTCCCGCGGACTGGGCCGACGTCTGGATGAACGAGGGGATGGCGACGTACCTGCAGTCCAGCTGGCAGGACGAGACCTGGGGTCTGCCGGCCGGGGAGTCGCTCAGCGACGTCGCCCTCGGCGAGCGGCGCTCGCGCAAGGTGGCCGGGCCGCCGGGCGACTACAAGCCCGACCACTTCGCCGAGGACAACGTCTACTCCGGCCCGGCCCTGATGTGGGACGAGGTGCGCCAGGAGGTGGGCGACGAGACCTTCTGGCGGCTGGTGCGGGAGTGGCCCGACGCCCGAGCAGGGAGGAGCGTGACCCGGGCCGACTACGTGGACTGGCTCTCCACCGAGTCGGGGCACGACCTGGAGCCGTTGATCACCGCCTGGCTGATGAGTCCGACCACGCCGCGCCACTAGGGTTCCGCCATGGCCCGCCTCACCGCCCGCGACCTGATCGCGCTGGTCCTCGACCCGGGCTCCTGGGAGTCCTGGGACACGCCGCCGGCCCGCGACGGCATCGACCCGGCCTACGCCGCCGAGCTCGAGGCGGCCGAGGCGAAGGCCGGCACCGACGAAGCGGTGCTCACCGGATCGGGCCGGATCTGCGGCCACCGGGTGGCGATCCTGGTCAGCGAGTTCGGCTTCCTCGCCGGATCGATCGGCCGGGACGCCGCCGACCGGTTGGTCGGCGCGATCACCCGCGCCACCGCCGAGGGGCTGCCGCTGGTCGGCGCCCCCGCCTCGGGCGGCACCCGGATGCAGGAGGGCACGCCCGCGTTCGTGCAGATGGTGCGGATCGGGGAGGCGCTGCTGGCCCACAAGGCGGCCGGACTGCCCTACCTGGTCTACCTGCGCCACCCCACCACCGGCGGCGTGATGGCGACCTGGGGGTCGCTGGGGCACATCACGATCGCCGAACCCCGCGCCCTCGTGGGCTTCCTCGGCCCCAAGGTGGTCGAGCTGGTCACCGGTGCGGCCATGCCCCCGGAGACGCAGCAGGCCGAGAACCTCTCCTCCCACGGCATCATCGACGGCGTCGTCCTGCCGAGCGACCTGCGCGCGATCGCCGGCCAGGCGCTCGACCTGATCCTCGCCCCGCAGCACGGCCTGACTGCCCCCGCGGTGGAGGCCGGAGCCGTGGTCGAACGGGATGCCTGGGAGATCGTCCAGCGCACCCGCAACCCCGAGCGCCCCGGCATCCGGGAGATCCTGGACGGCACCGGCTACGTGCCGCTGCAGGGCACCACCCGCGGGGAACGGGACTCCGGCATCCTGCTGGGCCTGGCCCGGTTCGGGGCCGCCTCCTGCGTCGTCATCGCCCAGGACCGAGCGGCCCAGCGCAAGCGGCCCTTCGGCCCGGCCGGGCTGCGGATCGCGCAACGTGGAATCGCCCTGGCCGAGGGCCTCGGCCTGCCGCTGATCACCGTGATCGACACCCGTGGCGCGGCCCTCACCGCGGAGGCGGAGAACGGGGCGATGGCGGGAGAGATCGCGCGCACGTTGGCGGCCCTGGTCGCCGTACGCACGCCGACGATCTCGCTGATGCTCGGCGAGGGGAACGGCGGTGGGGCACTCGCGTTCCTGCCGGCCGACCGGATCCTGGCCGCCCAGCACGCCTGGCTCACCCCGCTGCCGCCCGAGGGTGCCTCGGCGATCGTGTACGGCGACACCGCGCACGCCCCCGACCTGGCCCGGTCCCAGCAGGTCCGCGCGATCGACCTCGCCGCCCGCGGTGTGGTCGACCGGCTGATCTCCGAGGAGCCCGACGCCGCCGAGGAGCCCGAGGCGTTCTGCACCCGCGTCCGGCTCACCCTCGAGTCGGAGCTGGTCGGGCTGCTCCACGCCGGCCCCGGCACGCCGGCCGATCGGGCCGCTCGATACTGAGCCTCGCTAGGAGCAGGCGAGGTAGGAGCGGGCGACCGTGACCCGCTTGCCCCTCTTGGGCGTGATCGTCGCGACCACCGCGGCCGCGTCGGCCGAGGGCACCGCGAACGTGAGGGTGCGTGGCCGGATCCTGCCGGTCAGCTTCGCGCGGCGCACGCCGTTGACCCGGATCTCGACCTTCTTGGCCTTGGCGACCGCCTTGGTCAGGGCGACCTTCACCGTGTTCGCCGCGCAGGAGCGGGCACCGGGGCTGGCGAACCGCTGACCGGTGCCGGTGATCGCGCTCGCCGCACCGACCGGGCGCAGCGTGATCCCGATCGACGCGGATCCGTTCACCCCACCCGAGCCCGGGAAGGCCTCGACGGTGGCGCTGGTCTCGAAGGCGACCGTGCCCTGGGGGACGAGGTACGTCGCCGTCACGGTGCCTCGCCCGGTGCCGCTGGCGAAGAACTGCCGCCCGGGCGGCCCGACGGCGACCTGGGCCGCCACGGCACCGGCCCCGGCCACGCTCACCGAGACCCACATCGGACCGGTGGTCACGAAGGAGCCGGAGGCGGTGCTGCCGACCGCGGCGTGCGCGCTGCACTGGGTCTCGGTGCGGCGGGCCACCGCCGAGGCGGCCAGCGAGGTGGTGAAGCGGACGCTTCCACCGGCCGCCGTGATCGGCGTGACGGTGGTCCGGGCCGACGCGGCCCCGGCCAGGGAGACCGTGTCCTCGGGGTCGGATCCGGTGGCGGTGGCGGTGCGCTGGTCGACTACGGAGACGGTCCGACCGTTGTCTGCCAGCGTCTTGCTCTCCCCCGCGGACGGGGCCGGGTCGACGGTGCAGCCGGTCGCGGGATCGTCGTCGTCGACGCTGTCGTCGTGCAGGTCCACCAGCGCGGTCAGCTCGGCGTCCGTGACGCTCGCGTGCGCGGGCGCCGGTGAGGCGAGCCCGGCCAGAGCGACCGAGACGACCGCGACGACGACCAGCGGGAGGCGGCGGACTAGCAGCATCGAGGATCTCTCTTCATCGGTGGACGTCGCCGAACGTACGTGGTCACCCATCGGCTGACAAACTGTGCAGGTGCGCTTTCTGGCCTGGCTCCTCACCAACGCCGTCGCGGTCGCCGTGGCCGCCTGGATCTTCGACGGGATCTGGTTCGACGGCCCGACCTCCGGCACCGAGGAGATCAAGCACAAGTTCATCCCGCTGCTGCTGGTCGCGCTGATCATGGGTTCGGTCAACGCGGTGGTCCGGCCGGTGATCACGCTGCTGTCGATCCCGTTCGTGATCGTGACGCTCGGCCTGTTCCTCTTCCTGATCAACGCCGCGATGCTGCAGTTCACCGACTGGCTGGCCGGGCTCTTCGGGATCGGGTTCCACGTCGACGGGTTCTGGACCGCGATCGGCGGCGCGATCGTGATCACCATCGTCACCTGGGCGATGGACCGGGTGCTCGCCGACAACTGAGTCGTAACCGTCGGTGCGCGTGCGTCGTTGAGGGGGATGTGAACGCACTCTCCCTCCTCATCCCGAGGCCGCATTCGTTCGCGGGGTCCAGCGAGAGAGCCGAGGAGGAGGACTTCAACATCCTCGTCGAGTCGATCGAGACGCTGCTGTTCACCTCCGCCGACCGCCCCGAAGCCCTCGACCGCGCCGTCCTCACGGCCTCGCTGGAGGAGCTGAAGGCGCGCTGGCCCGAGGCGTACGCCGAGTTCGCACCGCGGATCGCGGCACGACGCTCGGCGGAGTAAGCCTCAGTCGAGCAGGGCTCAGCCGAGCAGCTTCTCCAGCTGGTCGGCGACGTACTGCTGCTCGTCCTTGGTCGGGTGCAGCGGCTGAGCACCCTTGCCGTCGATGCCGCCGATCCACGGCTCCTTGGCGCACAGACCGTGCTTGGCGGTGGCCTTGAACAGGTCGATCGCGTCGACCTTCGCCGTGGCGGCCGCGTTCACGACGGCGTCGTTGAGCTGCCGGTTGATCTCGCGCGCGGCGGTGACGATCTCCTTCGGGACCGGGAGCGCGTCGCAGGGCGCGGAGGCCGAGATCATGGTCGGGTAACCGACCAGGACGACCCGCGCCTCGGGGGCCTTCTGCTGGATCCGGGCGACCAGGCCGGCGATGCGGGCGGGCAGCACCGCGAGCACCTCCTGGACGTGGGCGATCTTGGCGGTGCAGGTCGCGGCGCCCTTGTTGCACTCCCCGGCCAGGCCGATCAGGTCGAGGTCGTTGCCCCCGATGCCGACCGTGACCAGGTCCGCGTCGGCGGTGACGGCGTCGAGCTGCGGCGGAAGCACCTCGCCGGTCGTCTGCTGGCCCTCGATCAGGTCGTCGATGGTGGCGCCGGAGCAGCTCACGTCGGTCACGTCGGAGTCGGTCTGACGGGCGAAGAGCTTCGGGTAGTTCGCCTTCGAGCGGCCGCAGTCGCCGCTGCCGAAGGACGGTTCCACGCCCGGAGCGGCGGTGTAGGAGTCACCCAGGGCGACGTAGTCGGTGAACAGCGGAGCCGCCGAGGAGTCGTCATTTCCGCACCCCGTCAGCGTGGCCGACGCGATCACGATGAGCGTTGCCGCGGTCCAGCCCCTGATGCGCATGGGGCGATTATGGGTGATAACCGAATCTGCCGTGGCGCGTTGTAGTGGTGAATCGGGATCAGGTCCCGATGTGCCTCACCAGAAGGACACACCATGACGCCCCGCCACTCAGCACGATTCGACACCCTGCACTTCGAGACCCCGACCGACGCCGCGCGCCCGCGGACCGACCGGTGGCACCGTCGCCGTCATCCGTGGCTGCTCGCGCTGCGCGCCCGCTACATGGCGACCTCACGGCGCACCCAGATGGTGATCGACCTGTGCCTGCACATCGCGCTGCCGTTCGTGGCCGGTCTGGTGCTCTACATCCCCCTGGTCTTCATCGCACCGAACCTGCTCTCGGCCTGGTACGTCGTCCTCGTCCTCGCCCTGCTCGCGACCGCGCTGATCATCGCGATGGAGTGTGCTCAGGCGATGGTGATGGCCCAACCCCCGATCGACGACCTGCCGAGCGAGCAGCTGCCGCGGATGGGGATCATCGTGGCCGCCCACCTGGCCAACGAGGCCGAGACGATCATGGAGTCGCTGCACCACCACCTGACCCTGGACTACCCGGCGAACAAGCTGATCGTGGTGCTGGCCTACAACAGTGCCGAGACCCTCCCGATCGAGGCGGACCTCAACCGGCTCGCCGCCGAGGACCCGCGCTTCGTCGCGCTGCGGGTGGCCGGCTCCACCTCGAAGGCCGAGAACATCAACGCCGCCCTGGACTACCTCGCCGAGGGAGTCGACGTGGTCGGCCTCTTCGACGCCGACCACCACCCCCACCCGACGGTCGCCCGCCGTGCCGCCCGGTGGCTCTCGGACGCGGCCGGCAAGAAGCGGGTCGACGTCGTCCAGGGCCAGTGCGTGATCCGGAACGTGGACGAGACGTTCGTGAGCCGGACCGTGGCCGCCGAGTTCGCCACCATCTACGCGGTCTCGCACCCGGGGCGGACCTCGCTGCACGGCTTCGGCATCTTCGGCGGCAGCAACGGGTTCTGGCGCAGCGAGGTGCTGGACGCCCTCGGCATGGACACCTACATGCTGACCGAGGACATCGACGTCACCTCCCGCGCGCTGCTGGAGGGCCGCCGGATCGCGACCGACCCGGGCATCGTCTCCACCGAGCTGGCGCCGGAGACCTGGACCGCGCTGTGGCGTCAGCGGATGCGCTGGTCGCAGGGCTGGTGGGAGGTCACCCAGCGTCACACCCGGGCCCTGCTGACCTCCGACGTCCTGACCACCCAGCAGAAGCGTGGCGTCGGCGTGCTCTACGTCTGGCGCGTGCTGCACCCGTGGATCGCCACCCAGATGTGGCCGTTGATGGCGACCCTGCTGGTCTTCGGGACGCGCCGCCACATGGCGTGGGGCGTGCCGATCTTCGTGCTCACCACGGTCATCACGCTCGGCATCCCGGTGATGCAGGCGGCCCTGGCGCGGCGCCTCTCCCCTCCCGGCGTCCGGGAGAACCGCAAGCTCTTCGTCCGCTACGGGTTCGTCAGCATCCTGTTCTACTCCGAGTTCCGCGCGATCGTGAACCGGGCCGCCGTGGTGCGTGACTTCGTCGGGGTGCACATCTGGAACGTGACCCCGCGCGGTCGGCACCACGCCGCCCCGGCCGCCCCCGCCGCGACGCCCGCCGAGTCCCTGGCGGCCGCGTCATGAGCACCGCCACCGCACCGGCCCCGGTGGCCGCCGCCCCGGCCGCCCAGCCCACCACGACGAAGCGGCGCCCCGGCGGTCCGACCCTGACCGGCCTCAACGGGTGGCGAGCCTTCGCCGCCCTGAGCGTGATCGCGGCCCACGTGTGGGCCTCGATGGACCTCGACGGCGACGGCTTCGGCCCGGGCACGCACTACGAGCCGCTGATGTGGGTGATGCAGAACCTGGACATCGTCCTGGACCTGTTCTTCGTCCTGTCCGGCATGCTGATCTGGCTGCCGTTCGCCGCCGCGATCCTGAGCGACCGCGCCCCGGCGCCGCTCGGCGGAGTCTTCTTCGTCCGACGGATCAGCCGGTTCCTGCCGCTCTACATCATGGTCGTGCTCTTCTCCTGGGCGCTGCACAACTACAACGTCGCCAAGGCCGACTGGCTCGACCTCGCCGAGCACCTCACCCTCACGCAGTCCCTGGACACCAAGCGGATCTTCTACACCGTCGGGCCGGCTTGGACGATGTCGGTCGAGTGGTTCTTCTACCTCGGCTGCGCCTTCCTGGCGCCGGGGTTCGTCCGGCTGATCCGCCGCGTCGGGACGACCGCCGGCAGCCGCGCACTGCTCTTCTTCCTCGGCACCCTGCCGATCTTCCTCGGCTCGATCGCCTTCAAGGCGTACGTCGCCGGCGCCGACATCCCGGTGACCGAGTGGGCCTGGCGGTTCGGCCCGGCGTCCAAGGCCGACATCTTCATCCTCGGGATGTGGACCGGGACGCTGCTCGTCGCGCTCGGGGGACGCAAGCTGCCCTGGTACGTGCTGCCGGCGCTGGTGACGATCGCGGTCTGGGCGTACTCGTTCGTGATCGTGCCGGGCAACGTCGCGGTCGACCACAACCTGCACCACGAGGTCATCCGCCACACGATCGCCTCGGCCGGCTTCTGCCTGATCATGTTCGGGCTGACCACCAGCCGGTGGCAGACACCGGCACGGCTGATCGACAACCGGATCTTCCTGCCGATCAGCATCCTGGCCTACAGCATCTACATCCTGCACGAGGGCCTGATCAACTTCACCCTCCACGTCGGGATCTTCAGCCACGCCCAGAACGTCAACGCGTACCTGTTCAACCTCACCGTCGTGCTGCTGATCACCCTCCCGGTGGCCTGGTTCTTCTACAAGACGATCGAGGTCCCGTGGGGTCGCCTGGGTGCCCTGCTCGACGGCAGGGGTCACAAGAAGGAGCTCTACCCGCACCTGGTCTCCTCGGCCGCGACCGAGGACACCCTGCGGTTGGACTCGCACCTGACGAACCACCGCCGCCGGGCGGGCAAGCACTTCGGACCCAACCAGATCGCCACCGGCGTGGCGGAGCGGCTCGACGCCGGGGCCGCCTCGCCCGCCGTCGTACCCGCTGCCGAGAACACCGCAGAGAACGCTGCCGAGAACGGGGTCAGGGCATGAGCACGATCACCGAGCAGCCCCGCACCGAGGCGCCGGCGGCGCCGGAGCGCCCCCGTCAGAAGCGGGGCACGGTCCGCCTCGTCGCCTGGATCGTGGCAGCGGTCGTCCTGGCCGGAGGCCTGACCGCGTGGGGGGTTCGGGCCCACCGGAACTCCCCCGAGTTCTACCCGGCGCACCAGGTCGACAAGGTCGACGCGGTCGCCTTCCTCCAGCGCGGCTTCGCCGACCTCACCAGCGCGGCGCTGATCATCCAGGTCGGGAGCGGCGACGCGACCGTGAACCTCGAGGGCGCGGAGGACTGGTCACAGCCCGAGCGTCGTGCGGCGTTCCGGGTCAGCGCAGCCGGGGTGCCGACCGACGTCGTGATCCGCGTGATCGGTCAGGACGCCTGGGTGCGGATCGGCACCCAGGGCCGGTGGGCGCACCAGGACCTCACCGCCCAGCCCTCCGGCGAGGTCGAGACCGTGATCTCCCAGATCGCCCACGGGACGGACCTGCGTCACCTGTTCGCCTCCAAGCTGCTCAAGCCGAGCGAGCTCCGGTTCAAGGGCTGGTCGATCGTCAACGGCGAGTACGGCGGCGTCTTCAACCTGACCGTCAACGCTGCCGCCCTGCGCGCGGCGGTGCCGGGGTTCCTCGCCGCCGACGACACCCGGACCCGGATCCCGGCGCAGGTCATGATCGACGAGCAGAACCGGTTCAGCGGGTTCCAGATCAAGGCCAACGGCACCTCCGTCGGCGCGACGATCATCCGCCGCAACCCTGAGGTCAAGGTCGCCAAGCCGGCCGGACGGACCGTCCCGACGAGTCAGCTAGAGCTCAACGCCAGGTGACGGTGCTGAGCGACCCGGCGGCGAGCACCAGGTTCAACGCCCGACCGCCCTCCTGGATCGCGACCTGCTTGGTCGAGCTGTTGTAGTTCGCCAGCACCATCACTCGGCCCCCGTTGGGGTTGACGAAGGCGACGTTCTCGACCCGGTCGGTGCTCTGCTTGGTCTGCAGCACCTTCGCGCCGGGCGAGACGAACTGGGAGACGTGGCCCAGGACCGCGTAGTCGGCGTTCTTGGTGACGCTGCTGCCCTCGATCTGGAGGACGCCGTTGCAGCGGGTGCCGCACGCCCCGTAGTGGGGCCCGCCGGATCCGTTGAGCGCGAGGTTCCAGAGCATCAGGCTCTCCGACCCGTTGCGGATGCTCGCCATGATCAGGTTCTTGCTCTGCCAGCCGAGGGTGTCGGCGAAGGTGTTGCCGCCGGCTCCGAGGAAGGAGACGGAGTCGGTGCCGGTGCACTCGGTCTGCCGGACCCGCTTGCCGAGCTTGGCGATCGCCGCGGTCGCGACCGCCGGGTCACCCGCGTAGCAGTGGAACGCCGCCCCGACGACCCGCGGGACGTCGGCGACCTTGGTCAGCACGCTCACCGCCTGGGCGAAGCCGCTCCAGTTGTGGTCGTAGGCCCACAGCTTGGTGGGCAGGTTCAGCTCGGTGAGCTTGGCGTCGGTGGCGCGCAGCACGGCTGCCTGCTGGTCGACCGAGAGCCTCATCGACGGGTAGCTGGTCTCGAGCCCGGGCTCGTTGCCGATCGTCATGTCGGCCAACGGGACACCCTCGGCCGCGTAGGCACTGGCGACCGTGGCCAGGTAGGTGGCGTAGGCGTCGACCTGGTCGTCGGCCAACGTCCCTCCGGCCAGACGGGCCGGGTACTTCATCCGTGCCGGGGCCGACCACGGCGTGCCCATCACGCTCAGCGCGGGGTTGTACTGCTTGGCCTGGCGGACCAGGGGGAGGACGCCCGTCCGGTCGGTCCCGAGGTCGAAGGCGCCGGCGGTGTCCTCGTAGGTGGTGAAGGAGTCGTCGGTGACGAAGTCGGAGGAGCCGAGCGGCTGACGCAGCAGGTTCAGACGCAGGCCGTTCGCGCCGAAGAGGCCGGCCATCACCTTGGCGCGGGCGTCGGCCGGGAGCGCCGAGATCAGGGCTGCCGAGGTCTCCGTCATCGACGCACCGACACCGGCGAAGGTCTGGGCGGTCTTGGACGGGTCGACGGCGATCACCTGACCGCGCGGGATGAGCGACGTCACCTGGGAGCCGGTCGACGCCAGGATCTTGGAGCCGTTGGACGTGGTCGTCCAGACGCTGCCGACGCTGAGCAGGTTGAGCGCGGAGCTGTTGGCAGGCACGAACAGCACCGCGACGAGCGCGAGCACGGTCGCGGGCAGGAGCATGCCGCGACGAAGATGAATCCCCATGATGACCTTCTGATCGACGTAAGGGTTCCAGTCTACGGGCAAGTAACTTCGCAGCGCGCAGCCGCACGGGTGGATACCCGTGGCCCTTTCGAGCTATTTCGACTCGGAATCCGGCTCCGGATCGGCGCTGCTGGCCTCGTCGGAGGGCTGATCGCTCGGATCCGGGGTGGGGTCGATCGTCGGCGTGTCGCTGGGGGTCGGCGTCGGGGTCGGGCTGGGCGTCGTCTGCCCGAGTGCCCGGACGGCGGCCAGTCGACGCAGCGCGGAGGCGATCGCACGCTGCTCGGCCGCCTCGGGGTGGAACCGCTTCGTCCAGGCGGTGGTCCGGTCGGAGATCCAGGGCGCGTCCGAGCACAACCCGTGTCCGACGGTGGCGGCCCGGACGTCGAGGAAGGTCGTCCCGGACTCGCGGGCGGCCCGCCGCTGGACCCGGCCGAGGGCCCTCAGCGCGTTGGCGGCGGCCGTCATCGTCCGGGCCGGTACGGCGCCGCAGCGGCGTCCCGGATGCAGGATCTCGGGGTAGCCGACCACGACGACGGTGGCCCGTGGCGCGCGAGCGCGGACGGTCCGCAGCACGCCGAGCAGCCGCTTCCGCACTGCGGGCAGGCCCGCACGCAGGGTCGCGATCCGCTTCCGGCAGGCCGCCTCCGTGCGGGTGCAGGCCGAGACCAGTCCGATGATGTCGACGTCGTTGCCGCCGATGCCCACCGTGACCAGCCGCGCCCGGGAGGTGACCGCGGCCAGCTGCGCCGCGACACCCGCCTTCTGCGCCCGCCGCAGGTCCCGGATCCGGGCGCTGCCGCAGCTGACGTCGACCAGGTGCAGGCCGACCTCGGCCGCGACCAGGTGCGGGTAGTTCTGGTCGGTCCGACGGCAGGCGGTGCTGATCGTCGTCCCCACCCGCGGGGCTCCGGTGTAGGAGTCGCCCAACGCGACATAGGTGGGCCCCGCGACGGTCTCGGCCGCCTGCCGGATCACCGGCAGGGTCGACGTACCGGAGGAGCCGCAGCCCGTCAGGGACGCCGTCACGGTCGCCATGAGGGCCGCCAGCAGGGCAGTCACTCGGCGTCGCACGGGGAGATCTTCCCGCATCAGCGGCTCAGGCGCCGGGAACCAGCGGTTTCTCGAAGCCGTACGTGTAGTCGCCTTGCACGAGGCTCACCTTGAGCGTCGCCCCGACGGACGTGCTGCCCGCGCAGCTCACGTCGTACCTCACCTGCTCCGGCGTGACACCGGCCAGCTCGGCCGGCACCTGGTCCAGCGGGGTCGAGATACAGCCAGCCTCGTTGCCCGATGCCTCACGGAGCGTGAACGAGGCACCGGCGGGAGCCGTGATGTCGAGCTCGATCGGGGCCGTCCTCGTCACCGAGTTCACCTCGATCAGGTCGGCGCTCAGCGTTCGCTCGGCCGACGGCGTCGCCTCGCCGGGACGCGAGGCCGACGTCGGCACCGGTTCCTCCTCGCTGGAGCAGCCTCCGGCGAGCACGGCCGGGACGACCACCCCGAGGCCGAGGAGAAGCAAGCGCAGGAAGCGGGGAGCACAGGTCACGCCCCGCAACCTAGCGCGGACCGGGGTCCCTCAGTTCGGTGACCGATCGGCCGATTGCCAGGGCCTACGGCACCGAGTGACGATGTGGCCCACTCGGGAGGGAGGTGCGCGATGGTGTCGTGGTTGGCGACGGCGAAGAAGGTCAAGAAGCGCACCGCCAAGCGCAAGAAGCGGCGCAAGAAGAAGAAGCACCACGCGGTCAAGCCGATCCCGAAGGTCACTCCCCCGAAGCCCGCGCCGAAGCCCACCCCGAAGCCGGTCGTCGAGCCGGTCGCTGCGGTGATGCACCTGGCCGACCGGTTCACCGGCGGCTACACGCCGGCCCAGGCCCAGCAGATCGCGGCAGCCGGCGGGACCACCGCGTGGTTCGCCGCCCAGCTCGCACCCGCGGGGGTGCCGGAGAACGCACTGGTCGCCGGACTGAGCTCCTGGTACCCGCTGCTGGCCCACACCCCCGCTCAACGGTTCGCCTCCGAACGCGCCTCGGGGCCGGGTTCGTGGGAGTACGGCATCGCGCTCGGCAACGCGGCGCTGCTGCGCCGGATCTACACCCACCGGCCGGTGCTGGAGGCGATGACCGAGTTCTGGTCCGACCACCTCCACATCCCGTTGGGCTCCGACGGTTGGTACTGGCGCCAGGACTACGACGCCCTGATCCGGGCGCGCGCACTGGGGAAGTTCAGCGACCTGCTGATCGCCGCCACCCTGAGCCCGGCGATGCTCGCCTACCTCGACTCGGCCACCTCGACCGCGACCAAGGTCAACGAGAACCACGCCCGCGAGCTGCTCGAGCTGCACACCCTCGGCGTCGGCTTCTACTCCGAGGCCGACGTGAAGGCGACCGCCAAGCTGTTGTCGGGATGGACGGTCGACCCGTGGGCCAAGCCGCCGCAGTGGGAGGCGTGGTTCGACCCGAAGCGGCACAACACCAGCCCGGTCAGCGTGGCCGGGTTCGTCTCCGACGGCGACGGCGCCAACGGGCAGACCGCGCGGAACTTCCTCGCCCACCTCGCCCGGCACCCCAACACCGCGCGCCGACTGATGACCAAGCTCGCCACCCGGTTCGTCTCCGACACCCCGAGCGCCGCACTGATCTCCACCCTGTCGACGGCCTACCTCGCCGCGGACACCGACATCCGACCCGTGCTGAAGACACTGATCGCCCACCCGGAGTTCAAGGGAGCGGCTCGGCAGAAGGTCCGCACCGAGCAGTCCGACTTCGTCGCAGCGATGCGGCTGCTGCGCGCCACCGTGAAGAAGCCGGTCGCCGACGACGACGCGGCGAACACGTTGGTCTACGCCTACAGCGCACCGCCGCCGTACCACTGGCCGCGGCCCGACGGTCGACCCGACACCGCGGCCGCCTACTCCTCGGCCGGGCGGATGCTGAACAGCTTCAACATGCACGCCAACCTGATCGGCGGGTGGTGGCCGAGCGGCAACGTCACCTACCTCAAGCCGGTCGACTTCGCGCCGACCTTCACCCAACCCACGACCGTCGCGGCCTACGCCACCCACCTGCACCGGGCGCTGTACGGCGCGGCGACGACACCGTCGGCGGCGACCGTGACGGCCGTGGCGGAGGCGATCGGGATGCAGCCGGCCACCGTGGTCGCCCCCGGCAGCTGGGAGGCCAAGGCGCTCGGCACCTGGCTGGGCAGCCGGGCGCTGGCCATCCTCCTCGACCACCCGAACCACCTCACCCACTGAGCCGGACTGACCATGACGACGCCAGAGACCCCCACCGACGCTTCCTGCACCGAGTGCGACCAGATCGCCCGGGGCGGACTGTCGCGCCGCGGGTTCCTCGCCGCCACCGGCCTCACCGCCGGGGCGGCCACCCTGACGACCATGTTCGGGGACACGATCCGCAACGTCGCGTACGCCGGAGAGGCCGCCGTACCCGGGACGCAGAACATCGTCGTGGTGCTCTCCCTGCGCGGTGCGATCGACGGTCTCGGGGTTGTCGTGCCGCACGGGGAGGCGCAGTACTACGCCTCCCGGCCGGTGATCGCGGTGCCGAAGAGTCGACTGCTGGTCGCCGACGAGATGTTCGGCCTGCACCCGGCACTGGCACCACTGACGAAGTACTGGAACGCCGGCACGTTCGGCACCGTGCACGCCACCGGGATGGCCCGCCCCAACCGATCGCACTTCGCGGCGATGGAGGAGATCGAGGACGCCGACCCCGACTCCAGCATCCGGCAGGGCTGGGTGAACCGGCTGATCGGCCTCAACACCACCTCGAGCCCGTTCGAGGCGGTCCACCTCACCTCCAGCTCGACCCCCACCTTGATCGCGGGGCCGCAGCCCGCCCTGGCGACCACCAGCCTGAGCGACCTCCACCTCGCTGGCGCGAACCCGGAGTACGACGACCCCGAGTGGCGCGCTCGGCGACGGAACTCGCTCGCGCAGGTGTGGGGCGAAGCGGCGGCGGGCAGCCCGGCGGCCAACCTCGGCCGCGGCGTGACCAGTGCGATCGACGTCTCCACCCGGCTGGAGTCCTTCACCGGCGACGAACCGCACCACGCCGCCGTCTACCCGACGACCTGGCCGGGCCGTGACCTCGGCGAGGCGCTCAAGGACACCGCGACGCTGATCCGAGCCGAGCTGCCGATCACCGCGATCACCCTCGACTACGGACCGTGGGACTACCACGTCAACTACGGCACCCTCGACGGCGGACAGATGACGTCGAACCTGTCCGCGCTGGCGACGTGCCTGGACGCCTTCATGACCGATCTCGGACCGGACGCCTCGAGGGTGACCGTGGTGACGATCAGCGAGTTCGGTCGCCGGATCGGCGAGAACTCGGCACACGGCCTCGACCACGGCTGGGGCAACGTGATGATGCTGCTCGGCGCGGGCATCAAGGGTGGGACGTTCCACGGCTCGTGGCCCGGCCTGGACGGCTCGGCCTCCTCCCTCACCGACGACGACCTGGCCGTGACGACCGACTACCGCGACGTGCTTTCGGAGGTGCTGGGCAACCGGTTCCCGGAGCTGTCGACGCGCGAGGTGTTCCCCGGGTTCGTCCCGAACCCGATCGGCGTCACCCTCTAGCGCCCCGACGGCGCCACCAGGACAATCCAGCCATGTCCGACGCCATCCGCGCACGTTCCGCTGTCGGCGGCTACGCAGTGATGCTGCTGCTCGGGGTGGCCGGCTGGTCTCGGCGCCGCGCCGCGCCGGCCAGCTGATCCGCGAGATCCCCTGGCTCACGCACCTGACGGTCGGCGGCGCTGTCGTCGTGTGGGCGGTGTGGAGCCAGATCGACGAGATGGGGCTGACCGACTCCATGGCGGACACCGATCGGGACCTCTTCGGCGGTATCAGCCTCTTCATCCCCCTCGGCCTCTTCCTGCTCGCCGCCGTCGCAACGTCGCCGATCGCGGGCGGGTCCGACCCGATCACCCGAGCCGAGCTCCGGAGCGCGGCAACCAGCCTCCTCGTCCTGCTGGCCGGGTCGGTCGTCCTGCTTCTCGCCGGCGTGCTCGCCCACACGATCGATTCGGACAAGCCCCGCTCCCGTGCTCGACGGGTCAGCTGACGCGGAGGCTGATGCTCCAACCCCACATGTGCGGGGTGAGAGCGGGTCGGGCCCTGGCTCGCACCGCTCCAACCGCGCAGGTGCGGG
Source organism: Nocardioides sp. JCM 18999 (assembly GCF_055391175.1). Lineage (NCBI taxonomy): Bacteria > Bacillati > Actinomycetota > Actinomycetes > Propionibacteriales > Nocardioidaceae > Nocardioides > Nocardioides sp. JCM 18999. The sequence continues at coordinate 50,521 of NZ_AP043887.1, read as the reverse complement.
GTTGGAACGATTGCCCGGCACGCGCGCTGCCGACAGGATGACGTCATGCCCACCTCCGGCCGGATCGTCACCGCAGGTCTCGCGCTCGTCTTCGGGCTGATCGCCGCGTTCGTGCTGCTCGCGCTCGGCGTCATTCTGCTGCTGACCGTCGGGTACGGCGGATGGTCAGCCGCTCTGTCCTGGATCGGCCTGGCTCTCCTGGTCGTGCTCGGGATCGTCGGGCTCCGCCGCTGGCGCGATGCCGACCTGCGCGACAGCTGACCTGACGTCGGCGTCTACTTGAGGTCGTCGGGGACCGGGATGTCTTCTTCCGCACAGATGGACTTCGCGTACGTCACGTAGCGAGCGCGGGCCACCGGATCGCTGAGGTCGAGCCTGGCCCTGGATGCCTCGTTCTGCTCCGACGCGGGGGCGGTCAGCTTCTTGATCGCGCTCCTGCACTCGGAGCGCTGATCCTCGTGAAGCCCGTTGATGACGTGGGCGACCTCATCGGCAACCTCCGGGAACTTCGCCAGGCACGTCGCGTCGTCGGCATGCACCAGGTAACCGCCGGTCGGCATCTCAAAGACCACCCGGTTCTCGTCCAGGAGGCTCATGTTGTACTCGTACCTCCGGGTGAAGACTGGGCCGAGCTCCTCGCAGGTGCCGTAGTCGGGGGCAACATCCTGATCGGCGGATGCCGACGGCGTCGCCGGGCTCGAGACGGGGTCCGTCCCGACGTCAGCGGCCACTGTCTCGGAACCAGCCGAGCAGCCGCTCGCGAGGAGCAGAACCGCGCACGCCGCACCGAGGGCGAGTCTCACAGCTTGCTCTTCTTGATGGTCAGCGCGAACGAGACGGTTCTGGTCGTCGCGTTGGCGCCGCCGGGGTAGGCGATCGCGACGGTGGTCTTGACCTTGCCCTTCTTCTTCACGAACTTCTTGCCCGCCTTGGTGAGCTTCACCGTGAGCCGGGTCGACTTCCCCTTCGCCACCTTGACCGTGGCCTGGCCGAGCACCTTGCCCTTCGACTTGCCGGTGGCGACGGTGACCTTCACCGTCGCCGTGCAGGTGCTGGCGGTGAAGGCGGCCGGACACTTCAGCACCTGGCCAGTGTCGACGGTGGCCTTGACCTGCTTGGCCGCGGCGGCCTTGGACAGCGTCGCCGGGGCCTTGGCGGGCGGGCTGACCACAGGCGGCGCCTGCGCGTGGCCGACCGCGATGCTCCGGACGGCGGTGGCCCCCGTGCCGATGGCGCCGAGCGAGGTGACCTTCGCCGACCCGAGGTCGACGGAGTAGAGGCCGGTCACACCGGCGACGACGAACGTGGCGAAGCCTGCACCGGACGCCACCGGGTTCGAGGCTGTCACCTTCACCTCCCGCGGAATGTCGAAGGCCAGGATCCCCGCCACGTCGAGCGCCGCTCCCCCACGGGTGAGGGGGAACCTCGTCGTGACCGTCCCACTGTTCGGTGCGTTGACGATGACGAGCTGGTTGGCAGCCGGGTCGACGCCGTAGAGCGTCCGGACACCACCTGTGAGGGGTTGTCCGTAGCTGTTGGTGTACGCGACGCCGGCCAGGCCGGTCGAGCCCGCTGCGAGGCCGGTGATGTTCAGGTCCGGGTTGTTGCCCGTCACCAAGGGCTGACCGTCGAGCGCGGCACCGATCGACGGGAGGATCCGGAAGTTGAGTCCCGTACCGGTCGCGACCCGGATCCGATCCGTGGCCGGGTCGAAGTCCATGCCGTAGCCGGTCGTGACCGGGTCGGGAAGGTCGAGCGGCGTGGTCCCGTTCGTCGTGTACGCGACCTGGGTGGGGGACCCGATCGCCGTCGCCCCGCCCGTCTGCGGGTCGAGGAGGTAGAGCGTTCCCGTGTCGTTGCTGGCATTGATGCCCAGCGCGTAGAGCTGACCGGTGGCCGGACGCCAGGCCAGCGCGACCAGGGACTCCCCGACCACGGGGAGCGCGCCGATCGCCTGGGTCGTCACCGTCCCGGGCGCGTTGCTGGCGAACCGCTGGAGGAAACCGTCCGCGCTGAGCGCGACGATCGGACGACCGGACGTGGCGGCCTCACGCTGCAGGGCCAGACCTTGGATCGCTGCCGACCCGGTGCCGATCGGGCCGAGGTACGTCGCCTGAGCGTTGACCAGGTTGATCCGGTAGAGGCCGGTGGTGCCGCCGACGGAGAGCGTCGCGTATCCGGACCCCGAGGCGACGGCGGCGCTGCTGGCCGGCGCGTTGACGGAGTCGTCGATGTCGAACCCGGTCGCCGAGGTGAAGTCGATCGGGCTCCCTCCGAGGGTCACCTGCATCGCCTGCGTCTGGGTCCCGGCGTTGGGCGGGTTCTGGATGAAGAGGCTGTTGGTGGCCGCGTCCAACGTGTAGAGCGTCGTGATCGCCGTGTTGGCACGGTTGTTGGTGTACGCGGCGGCGTCGACCGTGGTCGTCCCGCCGTTCGTCGCCCCGTCGGGGTTCGTTCCGGTCACGACGCCGCCACCGTTGTTCCCGTCGACCGCGGTGCCGGTGTTGGGGTTGACCCGGAAGTTCAGCGATCCGGCAGAAACGCGGAGGCGGTCGGCTGCCGGGTTGACGTCGACCCCGTACCCGACGGCCGCCGGGTCGGGCAGGTCGACCGGTGTCGATCCGTCGGTGGTGAGGGCGATCAGCCCCGCGCTGCCCACCGCCGTCGCGTATCCGGTCTCGGGCGCGAGGTTGTAGAGCGTGGCGGTGTCGGTGGCCGCGTTGACCCCGACGCCGTACAGGAAGCCGTTCTGGGGGCGCACGTCGATCCCGACCAGCGTCTCCGAGGCGTTGACCCCGGTCAGGGCTGTGGTCTTCGTGACCGACGGCTTGGCCGGGTCGAACGACAGCAGGTTGGTGCCGGAGAGGGCGTAGGCCACGGTCGACGCCGCTGCGTGGGCCGGCACGCTCAGCCCGGCGACCGCCAGCCCGCCGAGGCCGAGTGCGGTCGCAGCCGCGAGCGCGAAGGAACGGTGAGCACGACGTGATGACTGAGCCATGGCTACTCCTTGAGGGCTACCCCATGCGGTCAGGACCGGACGTTCGGACCTGATCCTGCTGGCGCCCGCTCACCACCGCAAGGGCGGAAATGCGAGAAGCCCCCGGGAGCTTTCGCTCGCCGGGGGCTTCCTAGCGCGGTGCTGAAGGGATTTGAACCCTTGGTGGGCTTGCACCCACAAACGCTTTCGAGGCGTTCTCCTTAGGCCGCTCGGACACAGCACCGTGGGGAACCCTACCGGAGCGCATCCGCCGGTCAGAAATCGGCTCAGCCCACCAGCAGGACGATGAGGGTGCGGGGTCCGTGGACTCCCTCGACACGGTCCAGCTCGATGTCGCTGGTCGCCGAGGGACCACTGATCCAGGTCTGCGGGCGAGCGGGGTCGAGCTGCTCCACCGCATCGGGTACGTCGACCACGACCTGCTCCGCGCGGACGATGCAGACGTGGACGTCGGGCACCAACGAGATCGCGCGGCGGCCCTGGTTCGCCTGGTGGTCGAGCACGATCGTGCCGGTCTCGGCGATGCCGACGGCCGCCTCGGTCACCACGACCTCGATCAGGTCCAGCTCACGCGCGGTGAGGGAGCCGTCATCGACGACCGCCCCGGGCACCGCGAGGTTGAGACCGGGCGGGACGATCCGGGCGCCGCGGGCCTCGAGCAGGCCCGCGACCGTCGACTCCAGGTCGTTCGGGGCGACCCGGATGACCTCGGCGCGGTAGTCGACGACCCGCTCGACGAAGAGCTCGAGCACGTCGTCGGGGGCGGGCCGGCGGGGCGCGGGCGGGACCGGCGCGATGGTCTCGGGGTCGACGTCACCCAGGGCCGCCCGGATGCGGTCGAGGATCGGCGTGCGCGACGCGACCCTCGGCTGGGTGGCGGCCACGGGCGATCGGTCAGTCATGGTGTCCTCCATCGGTCCGCTTCCACCAGCTCCGGAACGACTCGCTCGGCGCGGCCGGCAGGTCACGGGCGCCGGACCACGGTGCGAACCGCTTCCCGGCGCGCATCCCGACCCGGGTGAACCTCTCGGCGAACCCGAGCCGCTTGCCCTTGCTGAAGGTCGCAGCCGCGCCCTTCATCGCGATCGCCTCGGGCTTGGGTATCCCACCGCGGTGAGCGTCGACGACCTGCGAGCGCAGCTCGACCAGCACCGAGGGGATGTCGATCCGGACGGGGCAGACCTCGAAGCAGGCCCCGCACAGCGAGGAGGCGTAGGGCAGCGAGTCGACCTGGTCGTCGACCCCGGTGCCCTTGAGCAACGGGTTGAGGATCGCGCCGATCGGGCCGGGGTAGACCGAGCCGTAGGCGTGCCCGCCGGTGCGTTCGTAGACCGGGCAGACGTTGAGACAGGCCGAGCAGCGGATGCAGCGCAGCGCCTGGCGTCCGACCTGGTCGGCCAGCGCCCGGGTGCGGCCGTTGTCGAGCAGGACGACGTGCACCTCCTGCGGCCCGTCACCGGGCGTGATGCCGGACCAGGTCGAGGTGTACGGGTTCATCCGCTCGCCGGTCGAGGAGCGCGGCAGCAGGCGGAGCAGCGGGTCGAGCTCGGCCCAGTCGGAGACGACCTTCTCGATGCCGACCACCGAGATCAGCACCTCGGGCAGGGTCAGGCACATCCGGCCGTTGCCCTCGGACTCCACGACGACGAGCGTCCCGGACTCGGCGACGGCGAAGTTCGCGCCGGAGACGCCGACCTTGGCGCGCAGGAACTTCTCCCGCAGGTGCTCGCGGGCGGCTCCCGCCAGGACGGCGGGCTCGTCGGTGAGGTCGTCGGGCGCGGGCCGGCCGACCTGCCCCATCGCGCGCAGGAAGATCTCCCGGATCTCGGCCCGGTTGCGGTGGATCGCGGGCACCAGGATGTGGGAGGGCAGGTCGTCGCCGAGCTGCACGATCAGCTCGGCCAGGTCGGTCTCCCAGGCGGCGATGCCCTCGGCGGCGAGCGCCTCGTTGAGCCCGATCTCCTGGGTCACCATCGACTTCACCTTCACCACCTCGTCGGCGCCGTGCGCCTTCGTGATGTCGGCGACGATCCGGTTGGCCTCGGCCGCGTCGGTGGCCCAGTGCACCACTGCACCGTTGGCGGTCAGGCTGGCCTCGAGCCGCTCGAGCTGGTCGGCCAGGCGCAGCAGCGCGGCCTCCTTGACCCCGGCCCCGGCGAGCCGCAGCTCCTCCCAAGCGTCTTCGCTCCCACGATCCGTGGAGGTCGCGTTCACCTCGTCGACCAGCCGCGCGCGCTTGGCCCGGATGGTGCCGGTGGCATGGGCGAGGTTGTGCCGCAGCTGGGCGTCCTCGAGGGCCCGCGCGGCCGCGGTCGGGAACGGGGGCATGCCGACGAAGGTGCCGCTCATGCGGTCGCTCCTTCGGTGGAGGCGAGGATCTCGGCCAGGTGGACGGGGCGGACGCCGGCCCGCTGCCGCGTCATCAGCCCGCCGATGTGCATCAGGCAGGAGTTGTCGCCCGCGGTGAGCACCTCGGCCTTGGTCGAGCAGACGTTGCGCACCTTGTCGGTGCCCATCGCGATCGAGGTGTCGGAGTTCTTCACCGCGAACGTCCCACCGAAGCCGCAGCACTGGTCGGCGCCGGGCAGCTCGAGCAGGGTCATCCCGCGCACCTCGCGCAGCAGCTGCAGCGGCCGCTCCCCCACCCCGAGCATCCGCAGTGAGTGACACGTCGGGTGGTAGGTCACGGTGTGCGGGTAGTACGCGCCGACGTCGGTCACGCCGAGGACGTCGACCAGGAACTCGCTCAGCTCGTAGACCCGCGGCGACACCTCGGCCACCGCGGCCTCGAGACCGGCGTCGCCGGAGCGGCGCGCGACGATCCCGTGCTGGTGCCGGGCGGACCCGGCACACGAACCGGACGGAGTGACGATGGCGTCGTACCCGGCGAAGGCGTCGACGAAGTTCCGCACCACCGGCACGGCCTCGTCGAGGTAGCCGGTGTTGACCATCGGCTGGGCGCAGCAGGTCTGCGCGGCCGGGAAGTCCACGTCGACGCCGAGGCGCTCCAGCAGTCGTACGACGGCCTTCCCGGTCTCGGGATAGAGCGCATCGTTGATGCACGTCACCATCAGTGCGACCCGCAGGCGGGTGGTCATACGAGTCATCATCCCTGTCCGAGACGGCGCTCGGCGTCGTCCCACTCGAGGCCGCCTCGCGGCTCGTACCGCACCACGTCGTGCGTGGCCCGGATGAGGGCGCGCATCGCGGCGAGGTCGGGCAGGTCGGCGCCCAGGCCGCGGGCCTGCACCAGCGCGTTGCCGAGGGCGGCCGCCTCGCCCGGCCCGGCCAGGACCGGGACACCGCAGGCGTCGGCGGTGAGCTGGCAGAGCAGGGCGTTGTTGGAGCCACCGCCGACGACGTGGACGACCTCGACCGGCTGGTCGGCCAGCTCGGAGGCGGTCCGGACGTGGCGTCGGTAGGCCAGCGCGAGCGAGTCGAGGACGCAGCGGACGATCGCGACCGGGCCCTCGGGCTCGGGTTCGCCGGCCGCAGCAGCCAGCGCCAGGATCCGTTCCGGCATCGGGTCGAACCCGGTGCTCGGGCCGAGCAGGCTCGGGTCGTTGATGTCGACCACGGTGCGCAGGGCCGGCTCGAGCTCGGCGGCAGCGAGCAGAACCGGCAGGTCGACGTCGACGGCCTGCCGCTCGCGCCAGCTGCGCAGGCACTCCGACAGCACCCACAGCCCCATCACGTTCTTGAGGAACCGGACCGTTCCGTCGACGCCGGCCTCGTTGGTGAAGTCGGCTTCGCGGGCGGCGTCGCTCAGCACCGGGGCCGGCAGCTCGAGGCCGACCAGGGACCAGGTGCCCGACGAGATGTAGGCGAAGTTCTCGATCTCGGCCGGAACGCCGACCACAGCGGAGGCGGTGTCGTGGGAGGCGACGGCGATCACCGGAACGGCCGCGTCCAGGCCGAGCTCGACGGCGACGCCGGGGGTCACCCAGCCGATCCGGTCGCCAGGGTCGCGCAGCGGAGGCAGGATCTCTGCTCGTACGCCGACCCTGGCGGCCAGATCGCGCGACCACTCGCGGTGGGTCGCGTCATACAGCCCCGTGGTGGAGGCGTTGGTGCGTTCTGCGCCGACCTGTCCGGTCAGCCAGAAGCTCAGCAGGTCGGGCAGCAGCAGCAGCGTCCGCGCACCGTCGAGCGCGGTCGAACCTGCCGCTGAGACCAGCTGGTAGATCGTGTTGAACGGCAGCTCCTGCAGCCCGGTGATGCCGTACAGCTCGGCATCGGGGACGATCGCGCGGACCTGGTCGGCGATCCCGGCCGTGCGTTCGTCACGGTGGCTGACCGGGTTCCCCAGCAGCCGACCGTCCTGGTCGAGCAGGCCGTAGTCCACGGCCCAGGAGTCGATCCCGATGCCGTGCACCGGCCCGGTCGCCGCGACCTGCTTGATCCCGGCGAGCACCTCCCGGTGGATGCCGACGACGTCCCAGACCAGCTCGTTGCCGACCCGCACTCCGCCGTTGGGGAAGCGGTGGACCTCGGTCAGCTCGAGCCGATCCGGGCCGACGACCGCCGCCATGACACGACCACTGGTCGCGCCGAGGTCGACGGCCGCCAGCCGCAGAACGCCCTGGAGAGGAGCGGGGGAAGGTGCTGAGCTCATCGCAGGAAGGCGGCAGCCACACCTGCGTCGACCGGGATGTGCAGCCCGGTGGTGTGCGTCATCTCGGGTCCGCAGAGGACGAAGACGGCGTTGGCGATGTTCTCGGGGAGCACCTCGCGCTTGAGGATCGTGCGCTGGGCGTAGAACTTGCCCAGGTCCTTCTCCTCGACGCCGTAGACCGCGGCCCGGTTGGCGCCCCAGCCCGAGGCGAAGATGCCCGAGCCGGCGACGACGCCGTCCGGGTTGACCCCGTTGACCTTGATCTGGTGCTCGCCGAGCTCGGCCGCCAGCAGCCGGACCTGGTGGGCCTGGTCGGCCTTGGTCGCGGAGTAGGCGATGTTGTTCGGTCCGGCGAAGATCGAGTTCTTCGAGGAGATGTAGACGATGTCGCCGCCCATCTCCTGCTCGATCATCACCTTGGCCGTGGCCTTGGAGACCAGGAACGAGCCCTTGGCCATCACGTTGTGCTGCAGGTCCCAGTCCGCCGCGGTGGTGTCGAGCAGCGACTTGGACAGCGACAGTCCGGCGTTGTTGACCACCAGGTCGAGACCACCGAAGGCGAGCACGGCCGCGTCGACCATGGCCTGGACGGCGTCCTCGTCGGAGACGTCGGCAGCGACACCGACGGCGACGTCGGCGCCACCGATCTCGGCGGCGGCCGCCTCGGCCTTGGCCAGGTCGAGGTCGGCGATGACGACGCAGGCGCCCTCGGCGGCGAGCTTCTTGGCGGTGGCCTTGCCGATGCCGCCGGCGGCACCGGTGATCAGCGCGATCCGGGTGGCGAGCGGCTTGGGCGCGGGCATCCGCTGCAGCTTGGCCTCCTCCAGCGCCCAGTACTCGATCCGGAACTTCTCGGCCTCGTCGATCGGGGCGTAGGTGGACAGACCCTCGGCGCCACGCATCACGTTGATCGCGTTGATGTAGAACTCACCGGCCACGCGGGCGGTCTGCTTGTCCTTGCCGAAGGAGAACATGCCGACGCCGGGAACCAGCACGATCAGCGGGTCCTTGCCCCGGATCGCCGGGCTGTCGGCGACGGCGTTGCGGTCGTAGTAGCCCTGGTAGTCCTCGCGGTAGCTGACCGCGAGCTCCTTGAGCCGGGCGATCGACTCCTCGATGCTCGCCGAGGCGGGCAGGTCGAGGACGAGCGGCTTGACCTTCGTGCGCAGGAAGTGGTCGGGGCAGGACGTGCCCAGCTCACCCAGGCGCGGGTGCTCGGCGTGCTCGAGGAAGTGCAGCACCACGTCGGCGTCGGTGAAGTGGCCGACCATCGCCCGGTCGGCCGAGGCGATGCCGCGGATCGTCGGGGCCAGGGCCGCGGCCTTGGCGCGGCGCTCGGCCTCGGGCAGGGCGCCGTACCCGGGCAGGGCCGGGCCGAACGGCTCGTCCTTGCTGTGCTCGGCGATGTAGGCCGCCGCGGTGTCGATGATCCAGAGGCTGTTGGCCTCGGCCTCGGCGCTCTCGTCGCCCCACGCGGTGATGCCGTGGCCGCCGAGGATGCACCCCACAGCCTGCGGGTTCTTCGCCTTGATCTCAGCGATGTCGAGACCGAGCTGGAAGCCGGGACGACGCCACGGGACCCAGACCACCTTGTCGCCGAAGATCTTCTCGGTCAGCGCCTCACCGTCGGCCGACGTCGCGATCGCGATGCCGGAGTCGGGGTGGAGGTGGTCGACGTGCTTGGCGTCGACGAGGCCATGCATCGCGGTGTCGATCGACGGCGCGGCACCGCCCTTGCCGTGCAGGCAGTAGTCGAACGCGGCGACCATCTCGTCCTCGCGGTCGATGCCCGGGTAGACGTCGACGAGGGAGCGCATCCGGTCCAGGCGCAGCACGGCCAGGCCGGACTCCTGGAGGGTGCCGAGGTCACCGCCGGATCCCTTGACCCAGAGCAGCTCGACGGCCTCACCGGTGACCGGGTCGGTCTCGCTGCCCTTGGCCGAGGTGTTGCCGCCGGCGTAGTTGGTGTTCTTGGCGTCCGCGCCCAGACGGTTGGAGCGAGCGATCAGCTCGGCAGCCGTGGTGTTGGTGCTCATGTGGTCAGTTCCATCCTGCCTGGGTACCGCCGACGCGGTCCGCTTCGATCTGTTCCTGGTAGCCGCTGGCGAGGTAGGCCTGCATCGGGTCAGCAGGCAGACCGCGCTCCTCGCGCCATCCGGCGAGCAGCGGGCGGACGTCGGTGTAGAAGGCGTCCATGAAGATCTCGTTGGCCAGGAGCACGTCGCCGTCCTCCTGCGCCACGGTCAGGGCGTCGCGGTCGAGCAGCAGCGCTCGCGCGGTCATCTCCTGCACGTTGAGCACCGACCGGATCTGGCCGGGGATCTTCTTCTCGATGTTGTGGCACTGGTCGAGCATGAAAGCCACGTCGGAGTCGGCGTCGAGGGCGCCACCCCGGGCGCACTCCACCATGATCCGGAAGAGCTGGTACGGGTCGGCCGTGCCGACGATCAGGTCGTCGTCGGCGTAGAACCGGCTGTTGAAGTCGAACGAACCGAGCTTCCCGAGCCGGAGCAGCTGGGCGACGATGAACTCGATGTTGGTGCCGGGCGCGTGGTGACCGGTGTCGAGGCAGACCATCGCCTTGTCGCCGAGGGCCGCCACCTGGACGTACGACGTGCCCCAGTCCGGGACGTCGGTGTGGTAGAACGCCGGCTCGAAGAACTTGTACTCCAGGACCAGACGCTGGTCCTCACCGATCCGGGCGTAGATCTCCGCCAGGCTCTCGGCGAGGCGGTCCTGACGACCGCGCATGTCGCCCTGGCCCGGGTAGTTGGTGCCCTCGGCGAGCCAGATCTTCAGGTCGCGCGAGCCGGTCTCGTCCATCACGTCGATGCACTCGAGGTGGTGCGCGATCGCCTTGGCCCGGACCTTCGGGTCGGTGTGGGTCAGGGCGCCGAACTTGTAGTCGTCGTCCTGGAACGTGTTGGAGTTGACCGTGCCCAGCTTGATCCCGAGGTCCTCGGCGTACTTCCGCAGGGCGGCGTAGTCATCGACCTTGTCCCACGGGATGTGGAGCGCGACCGACGGCGCGAGGCCGGTGAAGCGGTGGACGGTGGCGGCGTCGGCGATCTTCTCCTCCGGCGTGCGGGGCGTGCCCGGCGTGCCGAAGACCTTGAACCGGGTGCCGGAGTTGCCGTACGCCCAGGAGGGAACCTCGATGGCCTGGCCCTCGAGGGCCGGTGCGATCTGCGCGAACCGTGTTTCGGTCGTCATCTCACTTCACTTCTTCTGTCGATCGGGTGGGGAACGGAGCGGGGAGCTGGGCGAGCTGATCTGCGAGGTTGAAGACCTCGGTCAGCTCGAGGAACCCGGTGTCGGGGGCGGCATCGCCGAGGTCGATGAAGAACTCGGCCATCTCGGCCTGCCACCGGGCGTTGACCTCTCGGGCTGCCATGCCGGCTTGTGCGGCCTGGAGCGAGTCGGTCTCGAAGTAGCCGATCAGGAGTCCGTCCTCGCGCAGGAACAGCGAGTAGTTGTGCCAGCCGGTCTCGGCGAGAGCGGTGAGCATGTCGGGCCACACGGCAGCGTGACGCTGTCGGTACTCCTCGATCCGCTCGGGCTTCACCTGGAGCTGGAAGCAGACGCGGCGCATGGTGGAGAACTCCTGGAGATCAGGGGGGAAGGGTGTTCAGGTCTGAGTCGGTGCCTGCCGGGCGAGGAGGTCCCGGCAGGCACCGGGTTCGCTCAGAAGTCGAAGTCCGCGATGTTGTCCTTGTTGAAGACGAACGGCTCGCCCAGCAGGACCTCGGCGTTCTTGCCGACGGTGAAGTCGCCGAGCTTGCCGGCGGTGAAGGTGTCGCCTTCCTTGCCGGTGATGTCGCCATCGACGAGAGCCTTGGCAGCGAACGCGGCCAGGTAGCCCAGGTCCTCGGGGTTCCACAGCGCGAACGCGGTGACGGTGCCGTCGTTGACGAAGTCACGCATCTGGTTCGGGGTACCGAGACCGGTCAGCGCGACCTTGCCCTTGGAGGAGCTGGTGGAGAGGTAACGGGCCGCAGCGGCGATACCGACCGTGGTCGGGGAGATGATGCCCTTGAGCTGCGGGTGCTTCTGCAGCAACGCGGCGGTCTGGTCGAACGACTTCTGGTCGTCGTCATCGCCGTAGACGGTGTCGACGAGCTTGATGTTCGGGTGGTTCGCCGCGAGGTCGGCCTTCATCAGGTCGATCCAGGCGTTCTGGTTGGTCGCGTTGGCCGCGGCGGAGAGGATCGCGACCTCGCCGGCGTCACCGATCTGCTCGGAGATCAGGTCGACCTGAGCCTTCGCGATGCCCTCAGCAGTGGCCTGGTTGATGTACAGGTCACGGCACTCGGCGTCGGTGTCGGAGTCGAACGTGACGACCTTCGTGCCCGCGTCGCGGGCCTCGTTGAGCGCGTCACAGATCGCCTTGGGGTCGTTCGCGCTGACCACGAGGGCCTTCACGCCCTGCTGGGCGGCCGTGTTGATGAACGGGACCTGCGCGTCGGGGGAGGCAGCGTCGGGACCGACCTGCGCGAAGGTGCCGCCGAACTCCTCGACGGCGGCCTTGCCACCCTTGGCCGAGGTGTCGAAGTACGGGTTGCCGAGGTTCTTGGGAAGGAACGTCACGGTGACCTTGTCCGAGCCACCGCCATCGCCGCTCGAGGAGTCATCACTGCCGCCACACGCGGTCAGTCCGAAGCTGGCGGCAAGGGCAACGGCCGTGATGGCCGTGAACCGCCGAGTGTTGAACTTCATCGTTCTACCTTTCAGTTTCCTTCGGCGACCGCGCGCCGTCGAGGTGAGGTGGGGCCGTTGCCCCTCGCCCTGGAGTGGAGCCACCGAGAGGCCCATGCCAGGAAGCTGGTGGAGATCACCGAGAGCACGAGCAGCACTCCGATGACGATGTTGATGACGTTGACCGTCTGGCCCTCCAGGCGCATCGCGCTGGAGATGACACCGATCAGGACGACACCGGCGATGACGCCGTGGATGGCTCCGCGGCCTCCGAAGACCGAGACCCCGCCGAGCACGACCGCCCCGATCACCTGGAGCTCCAGGCCGGTGGCGTTGTCGCCGCGGGCGCTGCCGAAGCGCAGCGTGTAGTAGACGCCGGCGAAGGCGGAGACCGCGCCGGAGAAGACGAACAGCCAAAACTTGGTGGTCTCGACGTTGACGCCGGTGAAGTGAGCGGCCTCCTTGTTGAGGCCGATCTCGAAGATCCCGCGGCCGACGTTGGAGAAGTGCAGCACCCAGACGCTGACCAGCAGCAGGATCAGGAACGGGACCAGGATCGTCGGATAGCTGGTGCCCTCACCGAAGATCCGAGCCTTGGCCAGATCGGTGAACTTCTCGGGGAAGTCGGTGATCGCCTTGGTGCCGAGCAGGCCCTGGGCGATCCCGCGGTAGAGGGCGAGTGAGCCGATCGTGACCGCGAGTGACGGCAGGCCGACGTACGCGACGAGGTAGCCGTTCAGCGCTCCGCAGACCGCACCGACGACGATCGCGACGGCTGCCGCGGCCGGGATCGACATGTTCGCGTCCTGGTGCAGGATGCCGACGAGGACGCTGGAAAGGCCGACCACACTGGCGACCGACAGGTCGATCTCGCCGGTCACCATCACCATCGTCATCGGCAGCGCGATCAGCAGGATCGGCGCGATGTCGAGGAAGAGGTAGTACGGCGTCAGCGGGCTGTCGAAGTTGGCCACGTTGGCCATCGAGTACAGGTAGACGATGGCGAGCAGGGCGATGATCGCGAACTCGCGGGTCAGGAACGTCCGGCGCCACCACGGGTGGGCGTAGGCCTTGTAGCTGCGCGTCGCTTCATGCGCGGGCGGGGTGGCGGTCGCGGTGCTCATGCGGGGCTACCTGCCTTCACGGTGTCGTTCGAGGGGGGCGGGCTGTCGAGTCGGGCTCGGTCGCGGGAGGCCACGAGGGCGCGCTCCTGGCGCTGGGCGAGGACCCGGTCGAGGACGATGGCGCCGATGATCAGGGCTCCGACGACCGCCTTCTGCCAGAAGTCGCTGATGCCGATGATCGGCAGCGCCATGTTGATCGTGACGAGGAGGAAGGCGCCGAGCGCGGCACCCCAGACGGTGCCCACACCACCGGCGATGGCGACACCACCGATGACGGCGGCACCGACGGCCTGCAGCTCCATGCCGGAGCCGACTCCGGAGGAGACGGTGCCGTACCGGGCGGCGAAGATGACACCGGCCAGACCGGCCATCGCTCCGGAGAGGACGAAGGCGATCAGGACCCGACGGGTCACGGGCAGGCCGTAGAGGTGCGCGGCGTCCGGGTCGGAACCGATCGCGTAGAGCTCCCGGCCGCTACGAGCCGTGCGGAGGTAGTAGCCGACGACGCCCATGATCAGCAGGGCGATGATCGTCAGGTACGGGATCAGGCCGAAGAGCTTGTCCGTCCCGAGAGAGAGGAAGCCGCTCGGGAAGTCGCTCGCGTTGACCCGGTCGCTGCCGGCCCAGGTGAGGAAGATGCCGCGGTAGATGTAGAGCGTGCCGAGCGTGATCACCATCGCCGGCACCCGCCCGAAGGCGACCAGGACGCCGTTGACCAGACCCAGCGCACCACCGAAGGCCAGCGCGATGAGGAAGATCAGGAAGACCGGCAGGTCCGGCTGGGCGATGAAGACCTTGCCCGCCAGGTACGCCGTCAGCCCCATCGTCGAGCCGACGGAGAGATCCACGTTGCGGGTGATGATCACGACCGCCTGACCGACCGCGAGCACGATCAGCAGGGACGGGGTGACCAAGAGGTTGCGCCAGCCGTCGGAGCTGAAGATGAAGCTGCTCGACTTCAGCGTGGTCAGCACGACGATCACGACGATCACCGCCAGGACGGCGATCTCGCGCGAGCGCAGCAGGTTCGACATCGTGCGGGTCAGCGCCGAGGCCTGGCTGGGATGGATGATCGTGTTCTCGTTGCTCATGCCGGGATCTCCGAAGCAGCTGTCGCGGGGGTCGTGGAGGAGTTCCGCGTGGCGGCGTGCATCACGGCCTCCGCGGTGGCGTCCTTGCGGTCGATGTCGGCGGTGATCCGGCCCTCGCAGACCACCAGGACGCGGTCGGCCATGCCGAGCACCTCGGGGAGCTCGCTGGAGATCATCACGATCGCCAGGCCCTGACCGGCCAGGTCGGAGAGCAGCCGGTGGACCTCGGCCTTGGTGCCGACGTCGATGCCGCGGGTGGGCTCGTCGATGATCAGCAGCCGTGGGTTGGTCGCGAGCCACTTGGCGATGACGACCTTCTGCTGGTTGCCGCCGCTCATCGTGGCGGCGTGCATGTCGAGGGCGGCGGTCTTGACTTCGAGCTTGCTGGCCCAGGGACCGGCGGCCTTGTTCTCGGCCGCGTTGGTCAGGACGCCGGCCGCGGACAGGCCGCGGCGGATGACGGAGGCGACGTTGCGCGCCACCGACTCCTCGATGACGAGGCCCTGCTTGCGGCGGTCCTCCGGTACGAAGGCCACGCCGGCGCGGATCGCCGCGCGCGGGTGGTGCGCCTTGACGGGCTGGCCGCCGACGCGGACACGGCCCGAGTCGTAGCCGTCGACGCCGAAGACCGCGCGGGCGATCTCGGAGCGGCCGGCGCCGACGAGCCCCGCCAGTCCCACGATCTCGCCCGCGCGGACGGTGAAGGAGACGTCGTGGAAGACGCCTGCGGAGGTGAGGCCCTCGACCTCGAGGACGACCTCACCGATCTCGGCGGGAACCTTGGGGAAGAGCTCGGCGACCTCGCGGCCGACCATCTTGGAGACGATCTCGGCCACGGTGGTCTCCTCGGTCGCGACCGTGGAGATGTAGGCGCCGTCGCGCATCACCGTGATGGTGTCGCACAGGTCGAAGACCTCGTCGAAGCGGTGCGAGATGAAGACCAGGCCGCGGCCCTCGTCGCGCAGCTGGCGGGCGATCGCGAAGAGTCGATCGACCTCGACCCCGCTCAGCGCCGCGGTCGGCTCGTCCATCACCAGCAGCGTCGCGTCCAGCGAGATCGCCTTGGCGATCTCGATGACCTGCTGGTCGGCGATGGAGAGCCCGCGGGCGGGGCGGCGCGGGTCGACCTGGACACCGAGCCGGGTGAAGAGCGCTTCGGCGTCGTCGTACATCTGGCCGTAGTCGATCCGGCGGCCGACCGCGAGCGGCTGGCGGCCCATGAAGATGTTCTCCGCCACGGAGAGGTCGGGGAAGAGGGTCGGCTCCTGGTAGATCACCGCGATGCCGGCCGACTTCGAGGCGGCCGTCGAGCTGAAGTCGACGTCGTCGCCGAGGAACTTGAACTCACCGCTGTCGCGGCGGTGCACGCCGGCGACCACCTTGACCAGGGTCGACTTGCCGGCGCCGTTCTCGCCGACGAGGGCATGGATCGACCCGCGCTCGACGACCAGGCTGCCGGAGCGCAGGGCCACCACGGACCCGAACGACTTGGCGACGTCCCGCAACTCAAGCACGGGAACCGCAGTCGGGTTCGGCATCTGCCTGCTCCTTTGAAACGTTTCAAACTGACTCCAGAAACGTATGTGAGGGCCATCACAGCCGTCAAGGGTTAACACCAAATTTCTTCGCACGTCGTTCAGTTGACACATCCAACCGGGGCGTGAGACCCCGTTGACAGTGGCGTCCTGAACCGTTTCAATTCGGTCCAGTTCTTCGCGCACGCGCGCTGAAGTTTGAGGCTGTTGCTCCAGGAGGTGACGTCGATGGCCGGACAGGCAGCATCGGTCAAGGACGTCGCCGCTGCGGCCGGAGTCTCCCTCGGCACCGTCTCGAACGTGCTCAACCGCCCCGACCGGGTCGCGGTCGGCACCCGCGAGCGTGTCGAGCGGGCGATGGCCGAGCTCGGCTTCGTGCGCAACGAGTCGGCCCGGTCGCTCCGCTCCGGGCAGACCCGGACCCTGGCCTACGTCATGCTCGACGCCGGCAACCCCTTCTTCACCGACGTCGCCGAGGGCATCGAGACCGGCGCCGAGTCGGCCGACCTGTCGCTGTTCCTGTGCAACAGCGACGGCCGTCCTGAGCGCGAGATCCGGCACCTGGAACACCTCGAGCAGCAACGCGTGCAGGGCATCCTGGTCACGCCGGTCGATCCCGAAGGGGCGCACCTGGACGGCCTCGCCTCTCGCGGTGTCCCCCTGGTGATCGTCGACCGGATCCGCAAGGGCGACCGGTTCTGCTCCGTCGCCGTCGACGACGTCCACGGCGGTCGGATCGCGGTCGAGCACCTGATCGACCAGGGCCACCGCCGGGTCGCCTTCGTCGGCGGACCGCTCAGCATCGGCCAGGTCGCCGACCGTTACGAGGGCGCCCGGTCGGCCTGGCGCGATGCCGGACTCCCCGACGAGGACCTGACCCTGATCGCGGTCGACTCACTCACCGTCGCCGCCGGTCGGTCGGCCGGCGAGCGCCTGGCCGGGATCCCGAGCTCGCGACGCCCGACGGCCGCGTTCTGCGCGAACGACCTGGCCGCGCTCGGGCTGCTGCAGCAGGCGATCGCCGCCGGCCTCTCCGTCCCCCGTGACCTCGCCCTGGTCGGGTACGACGACATCGACTTCGCCTCGGCCTCGGTGGTGCCGTTGACCTCGGTCCGGCAGCCGCGTCAGGAGCTGGGCCGGATCGCCGCGGACCTCGTCCTGGACGAGGCGACGAACCCGCAGCACGTGCACCGGCAGCGGCTCTTCACGCCCGAGCTGGTCGCGCGCACCTCAACGCTGGGTTGATCTCCGCTCGCCGAAGAACTCCTCGAGCAGGTCGGTGCACTCGGCGGCGCGGACACCGGCCAGCACCTCCGGCCGGTGGTTGAGTCGACGGTCCCGCACGACGTCCCACAGGCTGCCGACCGCGCCGGCCTTGTCGTCGTACGCCCCGAAGACGAGGCGGTCGACCCGGGACAGCACGACGGCACCGGCACACATGGTGCAGGGCTCGAGGGTGACGACGAGGGTGCAGCCGCTGAGCCGCCACTCCCCCACCGACTCGGCCGCCTGGCGCAGCGCGACGACCTCGGCATGACCCGTCGGGTCGCCGGTGGCCTCGCGCAGGTTGTGCCCGCGGCCGATCACCGCGCCGTCGCGGTCGAGCACGACGGCACCGATCGGGACGTCCGCGGAGGCCAGAGCCGCACGGGCCTCCTGCAGGGCCAGACCCATCGCCTCGTCGAACGAGAGCGCTGCGCTCACGCGCTGGTCATGCCGACGGCGTTGTCGAAGAGCTCTCCGAAGCCCATCCGGCGGGCGATCTCCGAGAGGGCCTCGTCCGGGTAGAGGTCGTCGTCGAGCAGGATCCCCATGTCCATCGCCGAGAAGCCGGCGTCGGCGAAGATCCCCAGGTCCCCCGCGGGGGCCACGTCCTCGTCGTCGTCAGGGTCGGGCAGGCCGAGGTAGTCGATCACCGACTCGGCCAGCTCCCAGTCCTCCGCGGCGGTGACGTCGGAGAGCAGCAGCCTGACGTTGGAGCCGGCGACCCGGCAGACGATGAAGAAGTCCTCGTCGATCCCCACCAGACCGACGGCGCCGCCGTCCCCGGGGAAGCGACGCAGGGCGGCAGCGACGGTGTCGACGTCGCTCAGCAGAGCGTGGGCCAGCTCAGCGACCTGCCACACGCCCTCCTCGCGATAGACCGCCAGGGCGAAGTCGATGCCCTCGATCTCGTCTGCGCTCCCCGCCATGGGGTCCACACTCTCAGACGGGCGCTTCGAAGCAAACCCCCATTACGCTCGGTCCATGCAGACCGTCGTCGTGGACCACCCGCTCGTCGCGCACAAGCTGACCACCCTGCGCGATGAGCGCACCGATTCGCCCACCTTCCGCGCCCTGACCGAGGAACTCGTCACGCTGCTGGCCTACGAAGCCACCCGTGAGGTCCGGGTCGAGGAGGTCGGGATCACCACCCCCGTCTCGCCGATGACCGGGACCCGACTCTCCTCCCCGCGACCGCTGGTGGTGCCGATCCTGCGCGCCGGACTCGGCATGCTCGACGGGATGATGCGCCTGGTCCCGACCGGCGAGGTCGGCTTCCTCGGCATGGCCCGCAACGAGGAGACCTTCGAGGCGATCACCTACGCCGAGCGGCTGCCGCACGACCTGACCGGCCGGCAGTGCTACGTGCTGGACCCGATGCTGGCCACCGGCGGCACCCTCGCCGCGGCCATCCGGTTCCTCGTCGACCGCGGTGCCGACCACATCACCTGCATCACCCTGCTCTGCGCCCCCGAGGGACTGGCCAAGCTCGAGGCCGGACTCGAGGGCGTCACCGCGCCGGTCAAGATCGTGACCGCGGCCCTCGACGAGAAGCTCAACGAGAAGGGCTACATCGTCCCCGGACTCGGCGACGCCGGGGACCGGCTCTACGGCCTGGCGGAGTAGCGCCCGTCAGACCTGGGTGCCGAGGGCCGACCCGATCGCCCAGGTGACGACCATCGCGAGCACCCCGCCAGCGACGTTGCGCACGACGGCGGGCCACGGCTTCGCGTAGCCGATCCGGGCCGAGACGAACCCGGTGATCGCGAGCGCCGCAGCGACCGAGACGAGCGTCGCCCAGATCCGGATGTCGACCGGCAGCAGGATCATCAGCACCGGCAGCAGCGCACCGATGGTGAACGACAACGCCGAGGCGCCGGCGGCCGACCACGGGTTGGTGACGTCGTCGAGGTCGATGTTGAACTCGAGCTTCGCGTGCACCCGCAGCGCGTTCCACTCGGTGAGCTGCTCGGCCGCGCGGTGGGCGACGTCGTCGGACATGCCGGCGTTCTCGAGGATCCCCATCAGCTGGTCGAGCTCCTCGTCCGGCATCCGCTCCAGGTCGCGCCGCTCGGCCTCGATCAGGGCCTCTTCGGCGTCGCGCTGGGTCGAGACCGAGACGTACTCACCGGCCGCCATCGACAGGGCCCCGGCGACCAGGGCCGCCGCGCCGGCGATGAAGATCGCCGACCGGTCGTCGGTCGCACCGGCGACACCCATCACGACGCCGGCGGTCGAGACGATGCCGTCGTTGGCGCCGAGCACCCCGGCGCGCAGCCAGTTGAGCTTGTTCGACAGCCCCTCACCGGCAGCCTCGTGCTCGTGGCTCGGCCTGGCCGCCTCTTCAGCCCGGTCGGTCGTCATGGCCTCAATCTAGCCCCCGGCGAGGTACTCCTCGGCGACCTCGCACGCCATCTGGATCAGCTGCGGACCGAGCTCCCGCGCCGTGTCGGTGTCGGGACGCGAGCCGACCCACCCCAGGTAGGTCGTGCCGCGGAGGAAGAGGAAGAGCGGCAGGCACTCCTCGTCCTCGCGCGTGAAGGGCCTGACCGTCCGGTAGCCGTCGATCAGCGCCCGGTGCACGGCGGGATAGGAGTCCAGCCCCCGGTTGAAGTAGAGCGCGGTCGCCAGCTCGAAGCCGAACCAACCGAAGCCGGCATCGTCGAAGTCGATCAGCTGGAGGGTGCCCGCGTCGTCGAGCAGGTTCTCCGGCACCAGGTCGGCGTGGATCAGGCCGTAACCGGCCGGATCGCATCCGCGCCGGGCGAGGTCGATCCGGGCCCGGTCGCGAGCAGCGAGGAGCAGGCCGCGCTGCGACTCGGTGAGGGCGTCGTACTCCCAGAACCGGCCCCAGAGCGGGGAGTCCCCGACCAGCCCCTCGGCGTCCCAGGCCGGGCGGGTGAACCCGTCGGGGCGCACCCAGGAGGAGGAGTGGTCGTGCAGTCGAGCAGCCAGGGCGCCGGCCTGGCCGTAGAGCCGGACGACAGCGTCCGGGTCCCCGGCCACGCCGTCCTCGGACGTGCCGGCCGGACGTCCCGAGAGCCAACCGAGCACCGAGACCTGGCGCACGGACCCGCACGCGGACTCCTCGCCGACCTCGACCACGAGGCGTCCGTCCGAGGCGGGAACCACGGTCGGTACGTCGATCGCGCCCGCCGCGCCGATGGCCTGCATCCAGGCGAGCTCGGAGTGCAGGGCGGCCGAGGAGTGGTAGCCGGCGCGATGCAGTCGGATCGCGACCTGCGTGCCGTCGGGACGGCGGGCGGAGAAGACGGCGTTCTCCCGGTGCTTGATCAGGGCGATGTCACTGAATCCACCGTCCCAGTGCGAACCAGCGGTCTCGGCGATCCGGGTCAGCTCCTCGATGACGGTCGTCATCCCAGCTGCCCGAGGGCGTCGTCCAAGGTGCCGAGCAGGTGGTCGGCGTCCGCGATGGTGAAGACCAGCGGAGGGCGCATCTTCAGCACGTTGTCGTGCCGACCGATCCGGCTGAGCAGGACGCCTCGGTCGCGCATGTCGTTGACCAACCGCTTGGTCAGATCGGCATCGGGCCGGCCGTCGACCTCGAGGTCGATGCCGAAGAACAGTCCTCGGCCCCGGACGCCGCCGACGACGTCGTACCGGCTGGCGAGCCGCTCCAGCCCGACCCGCACGTGGTCCCCGACGGTGAGGGCGTTGGCCTGGAGCTTCTCCTCCTCGAGCACGTCGAGGACCGCCATCGCCGCCGCCGCCGAGACGGGGTTGCCACCGAAGGTGTTGAAGTAGGTGGAGGCGCTCTGGAAGTCGGAGACCAGGTCGTTGTTCGAGACGAGACCGGCGACCGGGTGCCCGTTGGCCATCGGCTTGCCCATCGTGACGATGTCCGGGGTGACGCCGACCAGCTCGTGACCCCACATCGCCGCACCGGTGCGGCCGAAGCCGGCCTGCACCTCGTCGCAGATGAAGAGGCCACCCGCCGCGCGGACCGCCTCGACGGCCCGGGCGACGTACCCGGGCACAGCGTCGGGCAGGCCCTCGTTGGCGAAGAAGGAGTCGATCAGGATCGCGGCGACGCCGTGCCCGGACTCCTCCAGGGAGCGCACCGCTGCCACCACCTCGTCGACGTAGCGGTCGGCGAGCTCGGTCTCGGTCAGCCCGGCGCCGTCGTGGTGCGGGTCCGGGATCCGGACGCCGCGTGCCCAGTCCGGGAACGCCTCCACGACCGGGAAGCAGGTCGTCACCGACGCCAGGGTCGCGGTGTTGCCGTGGTAGCTGAAGTCGCTGACGATGACGCCCTGCTTGCCGGTGGCGAACCGGGCCATCCGCAGCGCGAGCTCGTTGGCCTCGCTGCCCGAGCAGGTCAGGATCGCGGTGTCGAGCGGGTCGGCCAGGGTGGCGGTGAGACGCTCGGCGTACTCGACGACGAGCTCGTGCAGGTAACGGGTGTGCAGGTTGAGGGTGCCGGCCTGGCGGGCGACCGCCTCGACCACCCGGGGGTGGCAGTGCCCGACGTGGGGCACGTTGTTGTACGCATCGAGGTAGCGGCGACCGTCGGCGTCCTCCACCCACACCCCCTCCCCCCGGACGAGATGGACCGGACGGTCGTAGAAGAGCGGCGCATTGCGTCCCAACGCCTTGAACCGGCGCTCCAGCAACTTCTCTTCGTGCGACATCGTCAGTCCTTCATCGATCCGGGGTGAGGGGTGAGCTCAACGAGCGGGGGTGGCAGCGTGCTCGTCGGGGCCGTCGGCCAGGCTCATCGGGCCCGACGGGACGTCATCGCCGTCCTCGTCGCGGCGCGCAGGCCGGCCACCGAGGACCAGACCGACGACGAAGGTGACCACGATCGCCGCCAGGAAGATCGCCGCCGTGGTGCGCGAGCCACCGATCAGGGTGGTGAAGTTCGCCAGCACCATCGCCGTGATGGCGAGCAGCCCGAGGCCACCGAGCACCGGCGCGACGACCGTCTGCCACAACCGGGTGTCGACCCGGGTGCGACGGAAGTAGGCGATGATCGCGACGCTGGTGAGCGCCATCACGAGCAGGATCGCGACGATGGCGACGCCGGCCATCCAGGTGAACAGCTGCAGCACCGGGTCCGCTCCGGCGATCGCGAACGCACCGACCAGGATCGCCGCCGAGACGGTCTGCAGGATCGAGCCGGCGTGCGGCGAGCCGTGCTGGGGGTGCACCGAGGCGAGCTTGGGGTGGGCGTAGCCGGCCCGCGCCAGGGCGAAGACGTAGCGCGAGATGGCGCCGTGGAAGGCCAGCAGGGTCGCGAACAGGCTGGTCACCAGCATGAGCTGCATGGCGT
Organism: Nocardioides sp. JCM 18999; assembly: GCF_055391175.1. Classification (NCBI taxonomy): domain Bacteria; kingdom Bacillati; phylum Actinomycetota; class Actinomycetes; order Propionibacteriales; family Nocardioidaceae; genus Nocardioides; species Nocardioides sp. JCM 18999. The sequence goes on along the minus strand of NZ_AP043887.1, from coordinate 27,907 downwards.
CGGCGGTCCACGGTGCGAGGTAGGTCGCCGCCGCGTTGAAGGTGAGCCCGGCAGGGTCTGCCTGCGCCGCCGTGGCGACCTCGTCGCTGCCGTAGGCGAGCACGATCGCCCAGCTCGAGAGGGCGTAGATGACGCCGATGAAGATGATCGCCACGTACGTCGCCAGCGGAACGGTCCGCTTCGGGTTGCGGGCCTCCTCGCTGTAGATCGCGGTGGCTTCGAAGCCGACGAAGGATCCGATCGCGAACATCATCGCGATGCCCGGCGACCCGGAGAAGAAGGTGGACGGCTTGAAGGAGTCGAAGTCGATCCCGTGCGCGCCGCCCTGGGCGAAGATCGCGATGGTGAGAGCCACGATGGCGACGATCTCGAGTGCCAGCAGGACACCGAGGAGCCCGGCACCGAGGCTGATGTTGCGGTAGCCGACGAGGCCGACGGCGGCCATCATCACGAACGCCCAGCACCACCAGGGCAGGTCGGGGCCGCCGTAGTGCACGACCAGTCCGTCCATGGTCGCGGCGGCCAGGCCGTAGACCCCGGCCTGCACGGTCGCATAGGCGAACAGGGCCAGACCGGCGGCGCCGATCCCGAGCCGGTTGCCGAGTCCCCGGGTGACGTAGGCGTAGAACGCGCCGGCGTCGGTGATCCGGCCGCTCATCGCGGCGTAGCCGACGCTGAAGAACAGCAGGACCAGCGCGGAGACGATGTAGGTGAGCGGGGCGCCGGCGCCGTTGCCGATCGCGATCATCACGGGAAGCGATCCCGCCACCGTGGTCAGCGGCGAGGCCGCCGCGACCACGAGGAACACGATGCCGATGACACCGATCGAGCCTCTGAGTCCGGACTTGCTGGACATGAGTCACTCCTTCAAGCTGCTGGGGATCGATCCGTCCTGCCGACGTCGCCGGTGGACCTGTCGATTCAAGGTGTGACGGACGTTACGTTCGGTGGCCGATCCTGCAGTAGCGCGAATTTCTTGCGCGGACCGAGGGAAATCTTTAGTTCGGGGCGCTCAGTTGATCTGGTCGAGCGTGGAGACGCGCGCCTTGACGGCGGTCAGCGCCTTGACGTAGCGCGGGACGTCGGCCCGGAAGGCCGGCGCCGTGATCGAGATCGCTCCCAACACCATCCCACTGCTGCCCCGCACAGGGACAGAGACGGAGACGTACCCGGCGGTCGTCTCCTCCTGCTCGGTGGCGTAGCCGCGCTCCCGGACGAGCCGGAGCTGCTCGGCCAGCACCCCCGGCATCACGATCGTGGCTGGAGTCTGACGGGTCAGGCCGCGGGCGACGACGTCGTCGAAGACCGATGCGGGCGCGTGGGCGAGCAGGACCTTCCCGGTGGCGGTGGAGTGCAACGGCATCCGGCCGGCGATCCGGGACGGCCGGGTCGCCTGCGCAGCGGCGGCGACCTTCTCCAGGTAGAGCACCTCGAGCCCGTCCAGGACGGCGAGGTGGACGGTCTCCTTGGTGGCGTGGTGGAGGTTCTCCATCAACGGCCGCAGCGTGTCGCGCAGCACCCGGAAGCGGGGCACGCGGCTGCCCAGCTCGAAGGCTCGCATCCCGAGTCGGTAGTCCTGGCCGGCCCGCTCCAGCAGCCCCCAGTCGACGAGCTCCTGGGAGAGCCGGTACACCGAGGCCTTCGAGATGCCCGTCCGGCGGGCCAGCTCCGACAACGACAGGTCGGCGTCGTCGATCTGGAAGGACTCGAGGATCAGGCGGGCCTTGCCCAGGACGCTGTTGGCGCCCTCGCCCAGTCCGTCCCCGTAGGGACGTGGTCGTGCCTCGGCCACCTCACCCGGTCCTTTCGTCCTGCCCCTGCAGCAGCAGTACGGCCCGCACCAGTATCTCCACCAACGACCGCATCGCGTCCAGCGAGACCAGGTTCATCCCCAGGGTGAAGTCGACGTCCTGACCGGCCGGCCCCTGAGTGACCTTGGGCATCCCCACCCGGGCGGTCGGGATGCCGCGCATCCGGAGCACGTTGGCGTCGGTCGCACCGCTGTTGCCGAGGATCGGGGTGAACGGCGCGCCGGCGACCGCCTCCCAGGCCGCCACCGTCGCCCGGACCACCGGCGAGTCAGGATCGGTGCGGGTGGCGGGGATACCGGCGACCTGGGCGACGGTCAGGTGCGCACCGAGCTCGTCGCCGAGGTCGTCGAGGAACGCACGGACCTCCCTGGTCACCGACGCCGGAGTCTGTTCGGTGGTCAGCCGCAGGTCCAGCCGGAGGCGCACCTGGGCCGGGGTCGAGGCGGCCAGGTGCGGCAAGCCTCCCTGGATCGAGGAGACGACGCCCTGCGGGCGCATCGAACCGTGCTCGTGCCGCTCGGCATAGCCCTCGAGCCACTCCTCGAGTCGTACGGCGACCCGGGCCGCCAGGGCGACGGCGTTGCGGTACGGCAACCGGTGTCGGCTGCCCACGTAGGTGTGCGTCCCCTCGACGAGGACGTCGAGCCAGACCAGCCCGACCTCCTCGTGGAAGACCGACCATCCCGGCTTGGCGATGATCGCCGCATCGGTGGTGAAGCCCCGCTCGGTCAGGAACCCCGCGCCGACCCCGTGGCCGGTGTTGGTCCGGCCCGGGACACCGACCCCGTCGAGCGCGAACGCGGGCATGCCTCCAGCGCCGAAGCCGGCCACGACGTCGCCGGGCAGCTCGACGCCGGCCGCGTCGAGGGCCGCCAGCGCGACCAGGACGCAGGCCGCATGGCCCTTCGGGTTGCCGGCGCCCAATCCGGTCACCAGATCACCGGCGCCGTCGCCGTCCCCGACGGCAGCCGGGAGCATGTCGGCGCGCAGCGCTGTCGCGGCACCCGGGACGTCGTACTCCTCGACGCCGGTGGTGAAGGTGTCGATCGGGGCGTAGAGCAGGACCGACGGCCCGTTGCCCCGTCCGGGCAGCACGCCGACCGCGTTGGCCTGCCGCTCGTCGATCACCTGGGTGTGAGCCTGGATCCGGCCCGCACCGCCCGACGCCTCGAGCTGACCGGTGATCCACTCGGCGAGCGGCCGCTCGGCGCCGGTCGGGCTGGCACGGGAGACCAGCCCGCCGACGGCGTCGAGCAACCGCTCACGGCTGACGTGCTGCATCACCGCAGCGACGGCAGCCTCGTGGGGGGACACGTCAGACCGAGTGCTTGGCGATGAAGTCGAGGCTGATCTGGTTGTACTCCTCGGCCTTCTCGTGCTGGGGCCAGTGACCGCACGCGTCGAACAGGACGAGCTCGGAACCGGCGATCGCGTTGTGCATCGCGGTGGCCTCGGGCACGTCACCGAACGGGTTGTTGCGACCCCACACGACCAGCGTCGGCACGGTGATCTGGCCGAGGTCCTCCGGACGCAGGATGTTGCGCTGGCGCGTCTCCATCCCCTGCAGGCAGAGCAGGTTGTCGATGTTCGCCACGAACTCGGGCTGGTGGTAGATCGCGTGCCGGACCTCGACGAGCTCGTCGGTGGCGTCGACCGGGTCAGCCATCAGGAGTCGCATCCGGGTGCGGGTCAGCTCGATGTCGTCGGTCTCCACGGCCTTGCGGGTGCTGGTCCGGATCCGCTCCATCACCTCGGGGTTGGCGACCGTTCCGCCGGCGCAGAGGAGCTGGAGCGACGCGATCCGGTCGGGGTTGTCGATCGCGGTCCGAGCGCCGGCCCAACCGCCGAGGGACTCGCCGACGATGTGCGCCTTCTCGATGCCCTGGGCGTCCATGTAGGCGAGCAGGTGGTCGCGGTAGCGCGGGATCTCGTAGGGGAAGTCAGGCTTGTCGGTGTAGCCGTGGCCGAGCATGTCGATCGCGTGGCAGCGGTAGTCCGCGGCGTGCGCCCGCAGGTTGCGGGTGAACGCCTCGAGGTGGCCCGAGGTGCCGTGCAGGAAGATCACGTGCTCGGTGCCCTGACCGGTCTGGAGGGCGCGCGTGGACACACCCCCCGCGTCCACGTGGGTGAGGGTGAAGTCGGTGCCGGCGAGCTCGGCCCAGATGGTCGAAGCGAAGGTGCTCATCAGGTGGTTCTCCTAGAACTGATCAGGGCTGGTTGATCCGCGTGACGCGGGTGTTGATCTTGGTGGTGACCTCGGGCAGGACCGCCTGGTGGAGGGCGATCCGCTTGCTGGCGAATCCGAGCGCGGCGAGGACGAGGCCGAACAGGGCGAGGACGAGCAGCTTGGGCATGGGTTTCTCCAGTCGGGAAGGGGCTCGCAGGCTCAGCGGTGCTGGGCTGCGGCCAGGAAGCCGTTGACGATCGCGTGGTAGGCGACGGGGCGCTCCTCCTGGAGGTGATGGGACACGTGGTCCATCACGTGGAGGTTCCCGCGCTGCACCATCCGGGCGAGCATCATCGGGTAGTCGGGGGTGAGGAACGCGTCCTCGCGGCCCCACATGAACAGCGTCGGTGCCTCGACCTTGCCGAGCTCGGCGGTGAGGTCCTGCCACTCCCCGCGCGGGGAGTCCGACATCGCAGCCAGCTCGCGCTCGCCGGGATCGAGGCTCTGCTCCCAGCGCATGTCGAGGGTCTCCTCGGGGAGCCGCTCGGCGTCGTACCACTCGAGCCTGGTGATCAGCTCGCGCATCTTCTCCCGGGTCGGACCTTCGCCGCCGTAGTAGATGTCGCGCGCCCGGCGCCCCCGGTGGCCGTTCTCCGGAAGCGGCGCGAGCGGACCGTAGAAGACCGGCATGCTGCCCGTGATCGTCAGCGACCGGACCCGCTCGGGGTAGGTCGCAGCCAGGCAGAGCGCGATCGTGCCACCCCAGGAGTTGCAGATGAAGTCGGCCTCGGCCACGCCGAGGGTGTCCATCAGGGCGACGATCTTGGCGGCGTGGAAGTCCCACATCGGCCCCGTGATCAGGCACTTCTCCGACTTGCCGTACTGGAGGATGTCGGGGATCAGGCAGTGCCGGTCCTCGGCGAACAGGGGCGCGACCGGGCCGAAGTCGCTCCAACCGGTGCAGCCGGGTCCACCGCCGTGCAGGAAGATCGTGTCCGGTCCGGACGTCGGTCCGAGCTCGAGGTAGTGGTACTCGACCCCGTCGGCCTTGGCGTACCGGCTCTCCGGCATCGGTCCCGCGGCGGGCGAGGTCAGCCGCTCGGCCGCGTGCTCGAGGGTGACGGTCATGATGCTCCTTCGGTGGGTTCGATCACGGCGACGCCCATGCCGGTGAGCCATTCGGGCATCGGGGAGTAGGCCAGCGCCTTGCCCGGCGCGAAGCCGAGGGCGGCCGCCATCACCAGCCAGGTGCGGAGCTCCTGGCCGCCGTTCCCGGCACGCGCGGCGATCTCGGCGGTGGTCAGCTCGCCGTACGGCGCCAGTTCGCCCTTCTCCAGGTCGGCGAGGAACTGCTCGTCGAAGTCGCTGAAGATGGTCGGCTGGGCGGCGACGATGATCTCGCGGCGGCGCTTGTCGTAGCGCTCCCACTCACCGCGTCCGTTGAGCCACGCCTCGACCAGGAAGGTCTCGTCGTCACCGTCGGGCTCGGTCCAGTCCGAGGGCCAGGGCAGCTGGTGGGACAGACCGCCGGAGGCGATCACGGCGACCCGCATCGTGTCCGGCAGCGCTGCCACGGCGGCTGCGATCTGGCGGCCGAGCTCGACGCAGCGCGGCATCGTCGGCAGCGGTGCGGCGAAGACGTTGACCACCAGCGGAACGACCGGCACATCGAGGTCGTGCAGCAGGTACTGGATCGCGTGGGACTGGCCGTGGTCGATCTGCAGGCGCGCCGAGATCGCGACCTCGGTGCCCGCCTCGACCAGCGACGTGGCCAGGGCCTGCGCGGTGACGGGGCTGGTCAGCTGGGGCCCCTTGGGGGTGCCCGACTCCCCGGACGCGATCACCTCGCCGACGCCGAGGGTGAAGGCGGGGATCAGGTCGAGCCAGAACCCGCGGAAGTGGTTGGACCCGACGATGATCACGACGTCCGGGTCGGCGTCGATGATCCGGTGCCGAGCGACCGCGAGCGCGTCACGGAACGCCTCGGCCCGGTCGGTGTGCACCACCTTGTCCCAGTGGGTGTTCATCAACGTCGAGTGCGAGGCTCCGACGCCGAGCACGAGCTGCCCCATCTCAGCGCGTCCCTTCCATCGCGGCAGCGTCGGAGGGCTCCAGCCCCTGGGCGCGCAGCCGCTCGACACGCTCCTCGGTGACGTCCTCGGCGAGCTTGCGCCACTGCAGCAGCGCGTCGTCGGGACGGTAGAGCTTCTCCGGCGGGGCGTCGGTGACTTCGACCATCCACTTGTCCTGGCCGGAGAACTGGCCGTGGAAGAGCCATCGCACGGCGCCGAGGTACTTGGCGTAGAACGGCAGCGTCTTGAGGCCCTGCTCGAAGTGCGCCATCACGCCGACGTACAGGTGGTTGTCCTCGTCGACCGGGACGTAGAACTCGTAGTGGATGAAGCCCGGGTAGGCGATCCGGAGCACGCCGGGCATGCTCACCGACGCGAAGCCGGGGAACTCCTGGGCCGCGATGGTCGGGTTGACCTTGGCGCCGCCGCCGGTGTTGCCGATGTTCGAGGTCTCGGTCGGGGGCTTCTTCTTGTACCAGGCCTTGCCGGTCCAGTGACCCAGGCCGGGGAAGTCGGCGTCCCAGAACTGCTCCTCCTGGACCCGGTAGATCCAGCGGTCCCGCTTGACGATCTTGGTGGTGTTCCACACCGGCATCGGCTTGAACAGGCGCCACAGGGCGGTGCGGTGCAGGTACTTGGCGTGACCCTCGTCGTAGCCGTTCTCGCAGGCGAACCGCCAGTTGCCCTCGCGGGGCTGGATCCGCTGGCCCAGCACCGCCGGGTTGGTGACGAGCTCCTCGGGGAGCTGCTCGTCGATCGGGTGCGGCTGCTCGCCGTCGCCGATGTAGACCCAGACCATGCCGAGGCGCTCCTCGACGTCGAACGTGGGCTGGCGGACCTTGCCGCAGATCGGCGACTTCGGGCCGTCGGTGATCGCCGCGACCAGGTCGCCGTTCTCCAGGTCGAAGGTCCAGCCGTGGTAGACGCAGGACACGGTGCCGGGGAACTGCTTGTTGCCGTAGCTCAGCGGGACACCCCGGTGCGGGCACCGGTCCTTCATCCCGAAGATCTTGCCGTTGTCACGAATGACGAACAGGTCCTCGCCGAGCAGGCGCACCTTGTGCGGCTTCTCGCCGACCTGGTCGACGAAGCAGACCGGGTACCAGTAGCCGCGGAAGCCCGCGCCCGCTGCCTGGTAGGCCGGCCAGCTCGACCAGTCCTGGCGGCCGGGCAACCGTCCGGCGCGGTGGGGCTCCGGCTGGTTCCGGGCAGCGGCGCGGGCGGCGCGGGCGGCCGCTCGGGCAGCGGCCTTGTCGGCCGGCGTCGCCGGTGCCTCCGGGGCCGCGGGAGCGGCGGGGGTGTCGATGATCTCAGTCACGGTCAGCTTCTTTCTCTGTGCTGGATGCCGGGAGCAGACCACCGGGCGACGGGGCGGAACAAGCGCACTGGTTCGGTAGGCGAACCGCTCCAGATATCTCGCCGAGCGGTTCGCTCAGCGGTCCACGAAGCGCGACGTCGGCGATCGCGGTGCCTAGGTTCCGAGCAACTTCAGACCCACCGGAGGCCTTCATGTCCACGTCCAGCGCGACGATCCACCACACCGACGTCCTGATCCTCGGCGCCGGTCCTGCCGGCCTGTACGGCGCCTACTGCGCCGGGTTCCGCGGCCTGTCCACGATCGTGGTCGACGTGCTGCCCCAGGTCGGCGGCCAGGTGATGGCGCTGTACCCCGAGAAGGAGATCCGCGACGTCGCAGGGCTTCCGAGCATCCGGGGTCGCGACTTCATCGCCGCCCTCGAGCAGCAGGCCGCGGCCTACCGGCCGACGTACCTGCTCGGCCGTCAGGCGCTCACCATCGACCACGTCGAAGGACTTCCGGTGGTGACCCTCGACGACGGCACGGTGATCCATGCCGCCGCGGTGGTCCTCACCGCCGGCATCGGCACCCCGACTCCGCGCGCCTTGGGCTGCGGTGAGGAGTGGCTGGGCATGTCCCTGTCCTACTTCGTCCTCGACCCGGCCGCGCACACCGACCAGGACGTGATCATCGTCGGCGGCGGCGACAGCGCCCTGGACTGGGCCGACGCGCTCGAGCCGATCGCCCGGTCGGTCACGCTGGTCCACCGCCGTACCGCGTTCCGCGGCCACGCCGCGACGCTGGCCCGCGTGCAGTCCAGCAGCACCGCGATCCACACCGACTCCGAGGTGATCGTCTTCGACGGTGACCTCGAGGCGGGCCGGCTCGACAAGGTCACCCTGCGCGCCAAGGACGGCACCGAGACCGTGCTCGCCGCCGACCACGTCATCGCCGCGCTCGGCTTCATCTCCGACCTCGGGCCGCTGCGCGAGTGGGGGGTCGAGCTGCAGTCGCGCTCGATCGTCGTCGACCGCTCGATGCGGACCAACCTGCCGCGGGTCTACGCCGCCGGCGACGTCACCGAGTACCCCGGCAAGGTCCGGCTGATGTCGGTCGGCTTCGGCGAGGTCGCCACGGCGATCAACCACGTCGCCGTCGATCTCGACCCCGAGCTCACCCTCTTCCCCGGTCACTCGACCGACCACTGACCTCTTCTACCAACCCCGAACCGAAGGAGCGTTCCCATGAGCTACGTCATCGGCGCCGAGTGCATCGACATCCTCGACCGGTCCTGCGTGGACGTCTGCCCGGTCGACTGCATCTACGAAGGCGACCGCAAGTCCTACATCAACCCCGACGAGTGCATCGACTGCGGCGCCTGCGAGGTCGAGTGCCCGGTCACGGCGATCCAGGTGGACCGCGTGGTGCGCAAGAGTCCCGACCTGCTGGTCCACCTCGAGGACTCCCGCGCCTTCTTCGAGCTCGTGCTGCCCGGCCGCGACGCGCCGATCGGGACTCCCGGCGGCGCGATGAAGTTCGGCGACATCGGGGTCGACACTCCCCTGGTCGCCGCGTTCGAGGAGGCCTGAGGGGTCCCCTCACCTCCTGGACGACGCACGAGGTGCGGCAGGCTTGGCCGCGTGATCCCACGACCCCGGCCATCGCTGCCTCGCTGCGCCGCCGTACTGGTCGCCACTGCCGCCGCGCTCAGCGCCCTGACCGCCTGCGGGGGTGGCCCGTACTTCAGCCTCGAGGTGTCGAGCATCGGCACGGACCCCGGTGCCCCGATCGTCGGGAAAGCTGACGCCGACGAAGGCACGGTGACGGTCACCCTGAGCGCCGGCCGGACCGTTTCCTGTCTGCACAACCCGAGGACGAGCACGTTCACCTGCGCCACCGGCGGCTTGGAACCGGGCGTCTGGGAGGTGACGGCACGCAACGACCTCGACGGCGAGGTGCTGATCCTCAACTGCTTCGTCGCCGTCGGCGCAGGACAGGACTACCAGCCAGCCCTGTTCACGGACGCGAAGGAGAAGGGCGGCCGCGCCATGGCCAAGCACGCTTCGGACGTGACCTGGCGATTGACGGGCTGGCACCCGAACGACGAGGTCGTCGTCTCGTTCACCTCGCAGTCGCAGGAGACCGGCAAGGTCGATGGGACGGCACCCATCGAGGTCTCAGCCGCGACCGACCCGGACGGAAACGCCACCGTCACCGCAGACGTCGACCTGGCTCCCGGCTGGTGGCAGGTCGACGCCACCGACGGACTGTGGACGATGAGCAGGCACAACGGCCACAGTCCCACCCTCGTCATCGAGGAGTGACCCCGGACGTGCAGCGGCGGTTCAGCGGCGGCGCAGGACCAGGGTCACGACCGCGAGCAGGCCGGCCACGACGGCGAGGGTGAGGCCGGTGTGCATCAGCCCGTCCGCCAACGAGCTCATCTCGTGCCCGGCGGACATGTCGTGCATGTCGTGTCCCGCATGACCCGCGCCGGCTCCGTGATGCATCGGGGCGAGCAGGAGATGCAGGGCCACCATCGCGACGCTGACGGCGATGACGCCGATCAGCTCCAGGTCGGAGCAGCGCCGGGTCCAGCCGCGGAACGAGCACGAGGCGCACAGCAGCGAGAGCCCGAGCATCGAGAGCGTCAGGGTCGCCATCGCGGCGCCGCCGATGAGGAACAGCACCACGTGGGTCGACAGGCACCCGAGCGATGCCGCTGCCGACAGGCCGGGGAGCAGCTCCCAGCGCGCCGCGCGAGTGGACGCGGGTTCGAGTGACGTCAGAGTCATGGACTTCCTCCGGTGGGACGACGAGTCGTCAGTCTCGTCGGCGCCTGCGGCTGCACCTATGGCCCCGGTCCGGTGAGCGAACCACTGAAGGTTTCCCCTATGACGGGGCTCACAACTCCTGATTCTCCCGAGTCACTGAACTTCCTAGGGTCGAGGGACCAACGATTCCCAGGAGCGGTGATGACCCAGACCCTCGACGACGTCCGTCCGGACGTCGCCATGCCGGCCGGCGTGCGAACCCCCTCGCCTGCCAAGATCGCCGAGGTTCTCGATGAGCTGCGCGAACGCCGCGAGGAGTTCCACGCCCAGCGCTACGTCTCGCCCGACTTCGTCGGACGGCTCAAGGAGCTCGGCGTCTACCGCGCGGCGACGCCGCAGGCGTTCGGCGGCGATCCGATGCGCCCGGCCGAGTTCCTGCGCCTGATCGAGCAGATCTCCACCGTCGACGGCTCGGCCGGCTGGGTGGCCAGCTTCGGTTGCCAGACGACGTACCTCGGCTCGCTGCCGTTGGAGACGCTGCGTGAGCTGTACGCCGACGGGCCGGACCTGGTCTTCGCCGGGGCGCTCTTCCCGGTGCAGGAAGCGACTCCGACCGAGGGGGGCTTCTCGGTCACCGGCCGGTGGAAGTTCGCCAGCGGGTGCAAGGCGGCCGAGGTGATCTGCGTCGGCATCCCCGGCGACGACTCGACCAGCGGCAAGCCTCGTGGCGCGCTCGTCGACCCGCGCCAGGTCGAGATCGTCGAGGACTGGGACGTGGTCGGGATGCGGGCGACCGGATCGTTCGACCTCGTCCTCACCGACGTCCAGGTCCCGGCGGGTCGTACGTTCATCCGCGGCGGCGAGCCGACGATCGACGAGCCGATCTACCGCTACCCGACGATCACCTACGCCGCTCAGGCGCTGGCGGTCACCGCGGCCGGTGCGGCACGAGCAGCGCTCGACTTCGCCGAGAAGCTCGGCGCTGGCCGAGCCGGCATCACCGGCGCACCGAAGCTGGCCGACCGGGCGTACTACCGGACCGGGATCGCGGAGGCCGAGGCCGAGCTGCGCTCGGCGCGGGCGTACTTCTTCGAGGCGGCTGAGGACGGCTGGAACGCGGCGCTCGAGGGCCCCGTGCCCGACGAGGTCAACGCCCACCTGCGGCTCTCCGCCGCCCACCTGGCGCGGGTGGCGGCCGCCGTGGTGAACAAGATCAACTCGATCTCGGGCACCGCGCCGATCTTCACCGGACACCCGCTGCAGCACCTGCTCGGCGACGCCCTCGTGCCGCAGTCGCACGCCTTCCTCAGCCCGGCGATGTACGACGCCGCGGGCGCCGTCCTGATGGGCCAGCCCGCCACGGTGCCCGCCTTCCGCTGAGCACCGTCCACACGCAGCACGAAGCCGGCCCCCACCCGTAGGTGGGGGCCGGCTTCGTTGGTGGTGCGGAACGCGTGGTGCGGGATGGCGGGGATCAGACCTCGATGCCGTAGACCAGGATGTCGCGGACCAGGACGCCGAGGGTCTCGGCCTCGGTCTTCGCCTTGATCCGGGCACGGTGGACGTCGATCGTCTTGGCGCTGGCACCGAGCTCGCGCGCGATCACTCGCGACGACAGGCCCTCGATCACCAGCGCGAGCACCTCCCGCTCCCGCCCGGTGAGCGTCGCCAACCGGGCGACGAGCAGCCGGCGCCCCTGGGACTCGTCGAACCGACGGCGTGCCTCGACCAGCTGGACCTGGACCACGTCGATCATCCGCTGGTGGTCGTACGGCTTCTCCAGGAAGTCGACGGCACCGGCGCTGAGGGCCCGCACCGACATGGGGATGTCGCCGTGGGCGGAGCAGAAGATGATCGGGGCCGGATAGTCCCGTTCCACCAGGGCTTCCTGGAGCTGGAACCCGTTGAGGCCGGGCATCCGGACGTCGACGATCACGACCGCCGCCTCCGTCGGATCGAACTCGGCCAGGAACGAGCCGGCGTCGGGATAGGTCAGCGCCTCGATCCCGACGCTCTCGAACAGGAAGACCAGGGACTGCCGCAGGTCGTCGTCGTCATCGATGATGTGGACGACCGCGGAGGATCGACCAGACGTGACCGAGCCCGAGGAGGTCATGACACCTCCTCGGGCTTGGTCGAGCTGAGCAATGCTCACGATGACAGGGCCGTCACAGGACGACCGTGACCGTCTTGGCCTCGGTGTTGGCGAGGATGCCCTCGTAGCCCAGCTCGCGACCGACGCCGCTGGACTTCGTGCCACCCCAGGGCAGCTGCGGGGCGAGCGGCGACCAGCCGTTGACGCCGACGGCGCCGGCCTGGAGCTGGGCGGCGACACCGTGGGCGCGACCGACGTCGCGGGTCCAGACCGTGGCCGCGAGGCCGTAGTCGTTGTCGTTGGCCATCGCGACGACCTCGGCGTCGTCGTCGAACGGGATCACCGTGCCGACCGGGCCGAAGATCTCCTCGCGGGCGATCGTCAGGTCGTTGGTACCGGCGAAGATGGTGGGCTGCACGAAGAAGCCCGGACCCTCGGGGGAGGATCCACCGGCAACGAGCGAGGCGCCCTCGGCGTTGCCCTGAGCGACGTAGGACAGCACCCGGTCACGCTGCTTGGCGTTGATCAGCGGACCCATCGTGGTGTTCTGGTCGAACGGGTCGCCGAGCACCTGAGCCGCAGCCGCGCCCTTGAGCCCGTCGATGACCGCGTCGTAGACCGAGCGGTGCGCGAAGACGCGGGTACCGGCGGCGCAGACCTCGCCCTGGTTGGCGAACAGGCCCATCGCAAGGCCACCGATGGCGGCGTTGAGGTCGGCGTCGCCGAAGACGATCTGCGGCGACTTGCCCCCCAGCTCGAGGGTGGTGCGCTTGAAGTTGCTGGCGGAGTTGCGCAGGATCTCGCGACCGACCTCGGTCGAGCCCGTGAAGCTGACCTTGTGCACGCCCGCGTGGGAGGCGAGCGCGGCACCGGCGATCTGGCCGACACCGGGAAGGACCTGGACGACGCCGGCCGGGAAGCCCGCCTCCTCGATCAGCTTGCCCAGGTGCAGGATCGACAGCGAGGCGTCCTCGGCGGGCTTCACGATCACGGTGTTCCCGGTCGCCAGCGCCGGGGCCAGCTTCCAGCCGAGGATCATCAGCGGCGAGTTCCACGGCACGATCGCCGCGATCACACCGACCGGCTCGCGCCGGGTGTAGGAGTGCGTCGGCGCACCGAAGTAGCCGTCGGTGGAGACCAGCTCGCCGTTGATCTTGTCGGCCCAGCCCGCGTAGTAGCGCAGCGAGGCGACCAGGTTGGGCACGAAGAGCGCCTGCGCGAAACCGAACGGGGTGCCCATGTCGAGCGACTCCAAGGTCGCCAGGGTCTGCGCGTCGCGCTCGACCAGGTCGGCCAGGCGGTTGAGCAGCACCCCCTTCTGCGACGGCGGCACCGCGGCCCAGGAGCCGCGCAGCGCGTCGGTCGCCGCGATCACGGCGCGGTCGACGTCGTCGACGCTGGCCGAAGCGATCTTGGCGATCGCCTCGCCGGTGGCCGGGTTGATCGCCTCGATCAGACCGCCGGTTCCCGACGTCCATTCGCCGGCGAGGTACATCGAGGTGGTGAGGTCAGGCAGGTTCACGGGTTCTCCTTGGGTGGGCGGGTCGTCGGGACGTCAGCAGCCGCAGCCGCAGCCGGCGGAGTCGCTCGGGGCGGTTCCGGCGGTGGTCGTGTGGCACGAGCTCTTGTTCAGGTCGGGTACGTCGAGGGTGGGATTGCGGTCGAAGAACCCGTGCGGGCGCAGCTTGAAGCCGGCGTAGTCGACCGGCATGATCGGCCAATCCTCCGGGCGCACGAAGTGGGTCAACCCGAACGTGTGCCACAGCACGACGTCCTCGCCGTCGAGGGCACGGTCGTCGGCGACGTACGCCGGGAGGCCGGCACCGCCGGGGTTCTGGTTGACGGTGTATCCCGACGGCCACAGCTCGTCGCGGTCGTACTGCGTCACCCACAGGTGGTGCCGGGCGAAGGTCGCGCGGCGGGAGATCGAGGAGTCCTCGGCGGCCAGCAGGGTCGGCTGGCCCTCGGGCTGGAGCACGTAGCCCGTCGGGTGGCCGAAGCGGTTGACCCGCTCGGAGCTGGAGACGGTCCAGACCCGGTTGCGGTCGTTGGCCGCGTCACGCTGCGCCGCCTGCTCGTTCGCCAAGCGGGTGCTGACCCGGGCGATCGCGTTGCCCCACGGGTTGTCGGGTCCGACCGGCACGGAGACCGCATCGTGCTCGTCGACGTGGTTGCGGATGCTGTCGACGGTGAAGTCGAGGCGGGCCGAGAACAGGTGCTGGTGCACCGGGGCACCCAGGCCGGGGGCCATCGGGGTGAAGTACGGGTCCACGCCGTCGTGGCCGGACGGGAACGGGATCCCGGTCGCCTTGACCTCGAGGTCGATGGTGCCGTCGAGGTAGAGCGACCAGTAGAACCCGTAGTCGTAGTTGCCGACGGTGCCGAAGAAGGACATCACCAGTCGGCGCTGGCGGCGGGTCTCGGAGGTCCCGCTGAAGATGTCGTTGTGCTTCCAGAGGATGCCGTAGTCCTCCTCGTGGATGCAGATCGCGTTCTTGATCGTCTGCGGGGTGCAGAAGTCGTCGACGACGACGGCGTCGAGGTAGGTGATCTCGCCGAGGCAGTCGCAGCCGAGCTCGAGCGAGTTGGCCAGCCGACCGAACTGGTACTCGCCGAAGTCGAAGTAGTTCTGCCAGCCGTGGGTCGGGCCCGGGTCGCCGTAGTTGACGACCATCTCGGAGACCGCGGCCCGGTACAGGATCGGCCGCTCCTCGCCCGCGTCGTTGAACGAGAGCTGGTGCAGGGTGAGGCCCTCACGGCCGTTGAAGCCGATCCGGACCTTCCAGTTCTGCCACTCGAGGACGCCGTCGGTGACGGTGAAGGAGACACCGTCGGGCTGGGTGATCGTGATCGGCTTGAGGGTGGTGCGGACCTCGCCTCGCACCGCCGGGTCGAGGTAGTCGCCGGACTCGGTGGGCATGTGCTCGATGGCGGTCTCGACGACGCGCAGGACGCGGCCCTCGGTGACGTCGACGTGCGCGATCACCCCACCGATCGGGTGCGCCCAGACCATCGCGCCGGGCTCGGGCTCGTAGAAGCTGAGCACCCGGTAGACCCGCCGGCCCACCTCGTCGTCGTATCCGAAGACACCGGCGGAGAGCGGGACGGGGCGGATCTTGTCGATGTCGGTGGCACCGCGCTTGGCGACGGCGGCGCACCAGGTCTCGTCGGCCTTCACGATCGCGTCGACGAGCGCGTAGTCGTCATCGAGGCAGGGGCCGAACCCGTGCACGCTGGTGTCGAGCAGGTCACGGGAGGCGACCGCGCCGGCGGTGAGGTCGACCACGATCGCACTGACGGTCAGGTCCTCGAGGTCGGTGTGCAACAGGCTGACCTCGCGGGCCAGGGGTACGACGCCGTCCCAGCCGAAGACGTCCGCCTTCTCGGGCTCGCGGAGCATGACGTAGGAGACCCGCGCGCCCGGCGTCATCAGGCCCGCGGCCTCCAGGATCTCGCGGGTTCGCGTGATCTCGGCGGCCGAGAGTGCGGCCAGGGGGTGGGTGACCGCTGGGTCAGCCGCAGTGCGGATCCCGGGGGTGTCGAGAACGTCGGACGGCATGGCGGGTGCTCCTGAAATGCTGGAAGTGACTCACACCACACTCCGTCACCCGACCCAACCTTGTCAATTGGATAGTTTTGAAGAAATGCTTACTCGCCCGATGCCAGGGGCAGGGCGAACGCCAGTCGCGAACCGCCCTCGCTACGACGCTCGGCCCAGATCGACCCGTGCTGTCGGGTGATGATCCGGTAGCTCAGTGCCAGGCCGATCCCGGAGCCGTGCTCCTTGGAGGTGAAGCTGTTCAGGAACGGGTCCCGGGCGATCCCCCGGCCCTCGTCCTCGACGCTGACCACTCCGCCGGCATCGCCGGGGCGCACCGTCACGCGGAGGCGCCGGCCCATGCCGGCGGCGGTCATCTCGTCGATCGCGTTGAAGCAGAGATTGAGCACGACCTGACCGGTCAGCACCCGCTCGCACCGGACCAGCACCGGAGCCGGGCTCGGCTCGATCACCACCTCGACCCCGGCGGTCTCGGCGCGCAGCCGAATGAAGTACTCGCACTCGGCCACCACCTCGCGCAGATCGACCGTCTCCTCGACCTGTTCGAGGTGACCGACGAACCCACGCAGCGCCTCGACGATCCTGCTCGCCCGGTCGATCTGGCGGCGGGCACTGTCGATGCCGTGGGTGATGCCGTTCTGGCCGGAGGGGCTGTCGTCGCCCGAGGCGGCGTTGATCCGGGCCAGGACCCCGCCGAGATAGTTGCCGGCTGCGGCGAGGGGTTGGCCCAGCTCGTGCGCGATCGCCATCGCCATGTCCCCCATCGCGTTGTACCGAGCCAGGTAGTTCTCCCGCTGCGCGTCGCGCTCGCGGGTCACCTCGCTCTGCACCCGGTCCGAGACGTCGTGCAGGATCAGCAGGAAGGTCCCACCCTCGGTGTCGTTGAGCCGCTCGACGGTCCCCTCCAGCCAGGCCGGACGCGCCGCGGATCCGAGCACCTCGAGCTGGATGCCGGTCACCGGCGCGGCCGCATCGACCACGGCGGACCAGGTCACTTCCTGATCGCCGAGGCGGAGGCGTGCGTGCGACTCGAGCGGGCCGAGCTGGGTGCGCGGATCGGCGCCGATCAGGGCCATCGCGGTGTCGGTGGCGAAGTGCACGACCCCGTCACGATCCGCCATCAGCGCGGCCGTCGACGTCTGTCGTGCCAACGCCTCGATGTACGAGGACGCGCGGCGCAGCTCCTGCGCGACGTGCTGCTCGCGTTCGATGTCACGGAACTGGACCATCACCGCCGGGCCCTGGGCGAGCTCGACGCGGGTCGCGATCGCGTCGGTCGGGATGATCCGCCCCGATCGGGAGCGGTAGTGCCACTCGGTCCTGCTGATGCCGTGGTCGATCGCGTCCTGGAGCCAGGCTCGGCCGAGGAGCCGGTCGTACTGCTGCGCCGAGCTGCTCATGTCGTTGGCCTTGAGCGGACGCAGCTCCTCGATGTCCCACTCGAGCATCACGCAGGCGGCCGGATTGGCCCACAGGATGTTCTGCGTCGCGGCGTCGTGGACCAGCACGCACTGCTGGGCGGCCGACATCATCGTGACGAAGTCGGCGCTCACGAGCTCGGGGGCACGCGGATCAACGCTCATGGCCGCAGAGTAGGCCCGTTTCGGGGCGGTCAGGGCGTGCCGAGGGCGTGGAACTGGCGCTGGAAGTAGACCAGGCTGCCCGCGGACTCGTCGAGGATGATCCGCTCGACCTCGACGAAGAGCACCGAGTGCGAGCCCTGACCACTGATCTCGGTGATCCGCCCGATCACGGAGGCCGCCGCACCGGCCAGGACCGGCACACCCGCGCTGTGGTCCCACGCACCCGTCGCGAAGCGCTCGACGCCGGACATGCCGGTCGCCCCGGCGAAGCGCATGGCGAGCTCTTCGTGCTGACCACCGAGGACATTGACGCAGAGTCGCCGGTTGGTCTCGAACGCCGCGTGGCTCCGGCTGGAGCGGTTGACGCACACCAGCAGGGTCGGCGGGGTGTCGGTGACCGAGCAGACCGCGCTCACCGTCAGGCCCGCGGGACCGGCCGGGCCGTCGGTGGTGACGACGTTGACGCCGGCAGACAGGTTCGCCATCGCCGACCGGAAGAGCTGCTGGGTCGTGGTCGTCTCGTCCATCATCATCGCGCTCACCTTGATCCTCCTGGCTCAACGTCGTGTGTAGCGTGGTGACGACGCTATGAGGTGCCGTCCGACCTCACTATCGAGAGTTCCTTCCGTTCCGATGAAGGAATCCCCTAGGCGAGCAACGCGGGAACCGGAGGTACGTGGTGGCAGTCAGCTACGGAGAGGGCCGACAGGCCCTGCTCGAAGCAGCGATCCGGGTCGTGGTCGCCGAAGGGCTGCGCGGGATGACCTATCGGTCGGTCGCGGCCGAAGCCGGCGTCAGCCACGGGTCGGTTCGCTACCACTTCGGCGACTGGTCGACGATGCTCGAGGAGGCGCTCGCCTTCTGCCTGGCCAGCAGTGCGGCGGAGGCAGTGCTGACGCCGACCGGCCCCGGGTTCGAGGGCTTCGCCGAGTCACTGCTCGCGACGGTCGCACGCAATCCCGAGCTGCAGGTCTTCCAGTACGAGCTCAACCTCGAGTCCCGGCGCCGCCCCGAGCTGCGGCGCCTGATGGCGGAGGTCGACACGTCGTACCGCACCCTCGTCGCGGATGAGCTCGCGCGCCACGGTCTCGCCGATCCCGACCTGGCCGATGCCGTCTACATGGCGCTCGACGGGCTCGTCCTGCACCAGACGCTCTTCGCTGACGAGGACCGCTCCCGGCGAGCGCTCGCCTCCCTGCGCCGGCTGCTCGAGACCTACGTCGCCGCCCAGGCCCCCGCCCGGTGAACAGGCAGAAGTTTTCGCTGCACGCGAAAACTTCTGCCTGTTCGGCGGGTTTCAGTTGTTCATTTCTGCCTGCTCAGCGTCAGTTGCTGTCGACCTTGACCACGGTCTGGGCGAGCACGGTGCTGCCCTCGGTGTGGTCGACCGCGCCGTAGTAGACCCCAGGCGGGGTCGCCCCGGACCAGGAGAGGCCGACGGAGCCGGACCCACCCACGGTGGCCGCGGCCGGAGCCGACGTGACCGTCAACGACCCGGGCGTGCTCGGCACCACCCAGTTGTCGATGCTGAAGGCGTGCGTGCCGCCGGTGACCTGCCAGCCGTGCACCACCAGGGTGTAGGTGCCGGCCGCCGGGTGCGAGAGCTCGATCAGCTCGTGCGTTCCTCCAGCCGTGGACTGCGTCACGACCTTCCCGTCAGGACCGAGCAGGTAGAGGTCGATGTCGTCCTCGCCCGCGTCGTCGTACTGGATCCTCCAGTACGACGTGTCCCCGATCGTGACCGGGACGTTGGCCACGCCGCCGGCCGAGTCATCGGGCGAGGGGTAGGCCTGGTCGGGGTCCTGGATGACGCTGCCCGTGAGCGGGGCGGAGGCGACCAGGCCGCTCGGCTTGGCCGTGTAGGCACCCGCGTAGCCGAACGTCACCGGCACCGTCGTCGTACCGCTGGCTCCGGAGCCGGTGACCGAGGCCGGGGCACCGATCCGGGCTGCCTTGACCGCGATCGCACTGCTGATGCTGTGGCCGCTGCCCTTCCAGGTCAGGTTGCCGAAGACCCAGGTCCCGACCGGCGCCGTGCCCTTGTTGGTGATCGTGACGGTGAAGCTCTTCGAGCCACCGGCCGGCACCGTCAGGGTGGAGGGCGAGGTCGCGACGGTGAAGCCCTTCGGGGCCTCCGAGGTGTCGGCCTTCACGGTGATCGACTTGGAGCTGACGTTGGTCACGGTCCGGGTCACGGTCGCCGATCCGACGAGGGACGAGACACCGATCGTGGCCAGGTTGAGGTCCTCGGTCCTGGTCGGGATGCCGGCCGCAGCCAACCCCGCGCAGGTCGAGGCCGGGTCGGCGAAGATGGCCGGAGCCGCGTCGCAGTAGAAGCCGAGGTACTGGTCGAAGCCCGCGTCGTAGACCAGGCCCGGGTTGAACAGGCCCGGCTTGTCGACGTCACCCGGCTGCACCTCACCGGCGCCGCGGTCGAACGGCGTGGCCTGGCTGACCCGGTCGTTGTCCCGCACGTCGCGCGAGGCCGTCGTCTGCAGCGCCGACTTCGCCTCGGCCGGACTCCACTCGGGGTGGGCCTGCTTGAGCAGGGCGTAGATCCCGGCGATCTGCGGCGACGCCATCGACGTCCCGGCGATCGCCTGGAAGAGCTCGCCCTGGACGAAGCCCGGATCGGTGACCGGCGAGGCGCCGGCCACGATCTGCATGCCGGGTGCGGTGATGTCGGGCTTGATGATCGAGGCCGCCGTCGGCGACTCGCCCCGCGAGGAGAACACCGTCACCGAGGGGGCCTTCCAGGGCTGGCTCGTGATGACGCCGGTGCTGGTGATGGCCGCCGTCGCCTTGGACGGACGCTTGTGGATGTAGGCGGTGATCTTGTCCCCGACAGCCTGGTCGACGTGCACCGTCGGCACGAAGAACGTGTCGGTGAAGAGGTTGTCCTTCTCCGGGACGTCGACGTTCGCCAGGATCATGCCGGCGCCGTGGGCGTTGTCGACCGCGAGGCTCTTCTCCACGCGGCCGTTCTCGCCGCGGTGGCAGATCACGATCTTGCCCGACACCGAGGCCGAGAACGCCGTGGTCGGCAGGCAGTAGGTGTTGCCAAGGTCGGCGGCGTCCACGATCGGCTTGCTGGACAGCGTCGGGGTCACCGACGCACCGGTGAAGGTCTGGCCGTCACCGAGTCGGATCGTGCCCTGGTAGAAGCGCGGCTCCGTGCCGGCGGCGACCGAGGTCACCCACGGGCTGTCGGAGGGACCACCGATCGTCTCCGGGCCAGGCCCGTCGTTGCCCGCCGAGACGGCTGCGAAGACACCTGCGTCGGCAGCGAAGAGGAACGAGATCGCGTCCGGGCCGAGCAGGTTCGCCCCACCACCGATCGAGTAGTTGATCACCCCGACGCCGTCAGCGACGGCCTGGTCGATCGCGGCGGAGAGGTCGGAGCTGAACCCGCCCCCGTTGCCGAGCGCTTTGTAGGCGATGACCTGCGCGCGCGGCGCGATGCCGGTGGTGGTGTCGATGTAGCGGCCCTTGATGAAGGCCTTCACGTTGGCATTGCCCACGGCGGTGGAGGCGGTGTGGGTGCCGTGGCCCTCGTCGTCACGGGCGGAGAGGAACTCGTCCGGCTCGGTCGGAACCAGAGCCCGGTACGTCGTCGTCATGTCGCGCGCGCCGACCAGCTTGTTGTTGCAGGTGAAGGCCGCATCGCCCGGGTTGCCCGCGGTGTTGCCGAACTGGCAGGAGTCGGGGCCGAGGTCGGGCGCGGCCGGGAAGGAACCGTCGTCGGCGAAGCTCGCGTGCTCGGGCCAGATGCCGGTGTCGATCACGCCGACCAGGACGCCCGAACCGTCGATGCCCTCGTCGTAGGCCTCGCCCTTGTCGGTGAGGTCGAGGAACTGCTCCTCGGTGGGGACCTTGCCCTGCGGGCCGTGCTGGTACGGCGGCTTGGGCTTCTTCGGCCCGTGGCCCTTCTTCGGCTTGCGCGACGGCAGGTGCGTGGTGTGCCGATCGTGGTCGGAGCGGGGCGCACTCAACGCGACCTTGGCGGGCACGGCGCCGGCGGTACTGCGGAGCTCGTCCGGGACGACGGCGGCGACCTTGGGGTCGGCGGCCAGTCGGGTCGCGGCGGCGTGCGAGATGTTGGCGACGGCGAAGCCGTTGGCGGCGACGGTCAGGTCCTGGGTGACCTTGGAGTCAGGGACGCTGGCGTCGGCGAGGACCTCGTCGTGCTCGGCCTGGAGGTCGGCCTGCGCTGAGGCGGCCGCCGCGGTGTCGAGCTGGTCCTGGTCGAAGGTGGCGAGCAGCGGATCGGCCTTCAGCAGGACGACATAGCTGCGGTACGTGCTCACGGGCACGTTCTTGTCGAGTCCCAGCGAGGCGATCATGTCGCCCTGTCGATGGGTGGCTGCCGCAGCGGACGGCAGCAGGGTGGGAGCCAGGGTGGGGGCGATCAGCCCGCCACATCCGAGCGCCACGGTGGTGAGCGCAGCAACAGATACGCGTGTGAGTTTCACGAAATCTCCCGAGCGGTTCGTGCGGTGCGTGGTTGCACCAGACGTACAGATGCAACCACGCCCGCACGGCTCCGTGAAGGGCTACCCCTTCACAGGAGATCCACACATGAGAAAAATCTAGAGACCGAGGTCCCGGCCGATGAGCTCCTTCATGATCTCGTTGGAGCCGGCCCAGATCTTCGTCACGCGGGCGTCACGCCATGCGCGGGCCACCCGGTACTCGTTCATGAATCCGTAGCCACCGTGCAGCTGCACGCAGTGGTCGAGCACCTCGGACTGGACCTGCGACGACCACCACTTGGCCTTCGACGCGTCGACCGAGGAGAGCTCGCCCTTGCTGTGCGCGAGCACGCACCGGTCGACGTACGTCTCGGCGACCTCGATCTGGGTGAAGAGCTCGGCGAGCAGGAACTTGTTGTGCTGGAACTGGCCGATCGAGGCGCCGAAGGCCTTGCGGTCCTTGGTGTACTGCAGGGTCTCGACCAGGATCTGCTTGGCGTGCGCGACGTTGGCGACCGAGCAGCTCAACCGCTCCTGCGGGAGCTTGGTCATCATGTGGATGAAGCCCATGTTGAGCTCGCCGATGATCTCGGCGTCGGTGACGCGGAGGTTCTCGAAGAAGAGCTCGGACGTGTCGGACTCCTCCATCCCGACCTTGTCCAGCTTCCGGCCGCGGCTGAAGCCGGCCTTGGAGGCTTCGATGCCGAAGAGGGTGATGCCCTTGGCGCCCTTCTCGGGGTCGGTGCGCACCGCGGTGATGATCAGGTCGGCGCTGTAGCCGTTGGTGATGAAGGTCTTCGAGCCGTTGATCACCCACTCGTCGCCGTCGCGCACGGCGGTGGTCTTGAGACCGGCCAGGTCGGACCCGCCCGACGGCTCGGTCATGCCGATGGCGAGCACGATCTCACCGGAGGCGACGCCCGGGAGCCAGCGCTGCTTCTGCTCCTCGGTGCCCAGCTCGACGATGTACGGCGCCGTGATGTCGGCGTGGATGCCCACGCAGGTGGGGAGCGCGGCGCTCACCCGGGCGAGCTCCTCGGCCAGGACGGCGTTGAACCGGAAGTCGTCGGCCCCGGAGCCGCCGTACTCCTCCGGGATCGCGAGACCGAGGAAGCCGTTCTCGCCGGCCTCCAGCCAGAACTCGCGAGGCAGGGCCTTGGCCTCGATGTACTTCTCGCTGTTCGGGATCACCGACCGCTCGAGCCAAGCCCGGACGGAGGCGCGGAAGTCCTCGTGGTCGCCGTCGTAGATGTCGCGCTTCAGGGTCATGAGCGCGAGTCTACGACGAAAAGTTACTCGCCGGTAACCGCTGATCCGAGGATCGACGCCATCGCTGTGCGCAGCCGATCCGGGATCGGAACGGGGCGGCGGCTCTCCCGGCCGACCAGCACGTGCACGAAGTGCCCGTGCGCCGCCGCTTCGGGGTCGTCCTCGCGGAAGATCGCCAGCTCCCAGGTCACCGCACTGGTGCCCAGGCGACCGACCCGCAGGCCGATCTCGAGCTGGTCCGGGAAGGCGATCTCGCGGTGGTAGTGGCACTGCGACTCGGCGATCACGCCGATGATGTCGCCGTTCTGGATGTCGAGCCCGTGCTCGATCATGAACGCGTTCGCGACGGTGTCGAAGTAGCTGTAGTAGGTCACGTTGTTGACGTGGCCGTAGATGTCGTTGTCCATCCAGCGGGTCGCCAGCGGGACCAGGTGGGGGTACTCCGCCCGCGTCGGGCGGGTGGGACGGGGCGCGCGCTCGCTCACCAGCAGGTCACCGCACTTTCGAAGATCGAGGCCAGCTCGGCCTCGGCAACGGGCATCGGGGCGTTGTCGAGGAGGCGGCGTTGGGGCGCCGCTCCGGCGACGAGGTCGGAGATGTCGGCGGCGGTGTAGCCCACCCCGGACAGGCCGTTGGGCGCACCGATGTCGCGCATCAGCGCCGCGGTCGTCTCGGCCAGCGCATCGCCGGCTTCGGACGGAACGGCGGTCCCGCCGGCCAGGGTGGGATCGAGCAGGACGGCACCGGCCAGATGGCGGTCTGGGCTGGTCGGGGCGAGGGCCCGGAAGGCAGCGGGTGCGCCGACGGCGACCGCGAATCCGTGCGGCACGATCGGGTCGGTGCCGGGGTAGCCGTCGGGGTGGAAGCCGCGCACCCGGCCCGCGACCGCGTAGGCCATCGCGTGCGGCACGTGCACGCCCGCGTTGCCGAACGCGATCCCGGCCAGGGTGGCCGCCCACATCATCCGGTGGCGGGCCTCGGGCTCCCCGGCGACCGCATCACGCAGGTGCCGGCCGATCAGGGTGAGCGCCTCCCGGCAGCCCAGGTCGCTCCAGGGGTTGGCGCCCTGACTGGCCGGACGGGCGGTGACCGGCGAGGAGGCGAGACGGGCGGTGAAGGGTCGGGCGGTGAGCGACTCCAGGGCGTGGCAGACGACGTCGAGCCCGCTCGCGGCCACCACCGCGGCCGGCAGCGTCTCGGTGACCCGGGGGTCGACGACGGCCTCGGTCGGGCGCAGCCGCGGGCTCGAGACGCCGGTCTTGGCGTGGGCACTGAGCAGGTCGAAGATCGCCATCGGCGTGACCTCGCTGCCGGTGCCCGACGTGGTCGGGCAGGCCAGGTGCGGTCGGAGAGGGCCCGGCACCGGGCGGCCACCGCCGAGCGGTGCGTTGACGTAGTCGATCAGGTCGCCGTCGTACGTGCTGAGCAGGCTGGCGATCTTGGCGGTGTCGATCACCGAACCGCCACCGAGGGAGACCACGGCGTCGGGTCGGGCCGCGCGAGCGGCGGCGACGGCCGCGTTGACGGAGACGTCGGTCGGCTCGACAGCGACCTCGTCGAAGACCACCACGTCGTGACCCGCGTTCTGCAGCGAGTGCTCGACCTCGGCGAACCACGGCAGGGTCCGCATCCGCGGGTCGGTCACGAGCAGCACCCGGGCGGCGCCACCGGTGTGGGCGCCGAGCCGTTCACCGACCTCGGCGAGGGCACCTACGCCGAAGGTCACCCGTGAGGCATCGACGGTGAAGGCGGACTCGTGTCCCTCGGCGAGTGGGTGCTGGCAGCTCACCCGGGTGAGATTACACGCAACTGAACAAACGCTAAGTGGCCTCGCCCACTAGCCTGCGCGGATGGGGAACCGAGCCGCTCGCGGCGTCAGCATCTGGTGGCCGATCGCGATCCTGGTCGCCACCGAGGTCCAGCTCCTGGTGGCCGAGTTCTGGCCGGGGATCGAGCGGTTCGAGGGCAAGGCGTTCGGCGCCCGACTGATCCTCTACCCGGTGCTGATGCTGATCGTGCCGCTGGTCTGGTGGCTCCGCTCACGCGGGAGCGGTCAGCCGGCGCCGTACGGCGCGTTCGCGCTGATCATGCTGCCGTTCCTGATCGACGTGACCGGCAACAGCCTCGACCTCTACGACCGGGTGTCGTGGTGGGACGACGCGAACCACTTCGTGAACTGGATCCCGCTCAGCCTCGGGCTCGGACTGCTGCTGTTCACCGACATCCCGAAGCGGTGGCAGCAGGTCGTGGCCACGATGGGCCTCGGCGCGATCCTGGCGATCGGGTGGGAGCTGGGCGAGTGGTACACGTTCATCCGGCACGGCACCGAGCTCGCGACGGCGTACGAGGACACCCTCGGTGACGAGGTGCTCGGCACGCTCGGTGCGTTGGTCGCGGGGCTGATCCTGGCCTACCGCCCTCGGGCAGGATGGCGCGCATGAACTCTGCGGACGTCGCCGTGATCGGCGGGACCGGCTTCTACTCACTCTTCGGCGCGGACTCGGGCGCACGGGAGGTGCAGCTCGTGACGCCGTACGGCGCCCACAGCAACGGCCTCACGGTCGGTGAGATCGCCGGCCGGTCGGTGGCGTTCCTGCCGCGGCACGGCGCCGACCACCGGTACGCGCCCCACTCGCTGCCCTACCGGGCGAACCTGTGGGCGCTGCGGTCGCTCGGGGTGCGCCAGATCCTGGCGCCGTGCGCGGTCGGCGGGCTGCGCGAGGTTGCTCCGGGCGACCTGGTGGTGCCCGACCAGCTGATCGATCGGACCAGCGGGCGGGTGCAGACCTTCGCCGACGGACCCGGGGTCACCCACGTCCCGTTCGCCGACCCCTACTGCCCGCGCCTCTCGGCGACCCTGGCGGACGCCGACCCGTCGGTCCGGGCCGGCGGCACGATGGTGGTGATCGAGGGGCCGCGGTTCTCCACCCGCGCGGAGTCGCAGTGGTACGCCGCCCAGGGCTGGACGTTGGTCAACATGACCGGCCACCCCGAAGCCGTCCTCGCCCGGGAGCTGCAGATCTGCTACGCCTCGCTGGCACTGGTGACCGACATGGACGCCGGGCTCGACCAGGGCGAAGGTGTCGACGAGGAGCAGGTGCTCGCGCTGTTCCGGGCGAACCTGGATCGCCTCACCGGCCTGCTGACCACGGCGATCTCGACCCTGCCCGAGGCGGCCGGTTGCTCGTGCTCGACCTGGGCCGAGGGCACCGAGGTGACCTGGCAGATCCCTTGACGGATCACTGACCTGGGTCCGCCGGCGGCCGATAGGAGGGGTGCGGGACAGGAGGTCCTGCTCTCGGGACGAGCGGCAGCACAAGGAGGTGCGCCATGGCCCGAGGCGACCATGTCTATGTCCGACGGGGTTTCTACACCCACCACGGGATCGATGCCGGGGACGGCACCGTGATCCACTTCGCCGGCGAGCCGGGTCTGACGATGCAGACCGCGACCGTCACCAGGAGTCCCGTCGAGGAGTTCCTCGCCGGCGGCGTCCTGCGCGTGCGTCGGCATCCGTCGGCGATGACGCCCGAGGCGATCACGTTCCGCGCGCAGTCCCGGATCGGGGAGAGCGGCTACAACGTGTTCCGCAACAACTGCGAGCACTTCGCCACCTGGTGCAGCACCGGACGCGGCGCCTCGGACCAGGTCCGCAACGACGTCGCCTCAGCGCTCGCCCTGCTGGCGGGGCTGACCGTCGGGACGGTCTGGCTACGGCACCGTTGAGTCGGCGGTCGGCGTCGCGCTGTCCGTGGGCTCGGGGCTCGGCGACGTACTCGTCGGGGTGTCGGTCGGGCTCGGGCTCTCGGTCGGCTCCGGCGTCTCGCTCGGCTCGGGGCTCTGCTGGGTCGGCGTGGCCGTCGGGCTGGGCCGGCTGGACTCGGTGGGACGAGCGGTCGGCGTCGCCGACGGCTTCGGGGTGGGTTCGCTCGTCCGGGACGGGGTCGGCTCCGGCGTCGGATCCGGCTCAGTGGTCGTCTCCGGTCCGATCAGTCCGTAGGTGATCCAGGTGATCACGAAGACGGCCCCGATGGCGGCGGTCGAGGCGCGGGGGCCGCGTGCCGGCCAGGCGAACGGGGCCTTCCGCTCGGGCGCGTTCACGTGGTGGCCGTCGGCTCGCTGGTCGCGAGCTCGGTCGGGAGCCGGAGGCCCTCGGCCATCAGCTCGCGGGCGATCATGCCGCGCAGGCGGCGGCCGACGTCGAACTGCTTGCCCGGCAGGGTGCGGGCGACGACGCGGACCTGGAGGGTGTCGACCTCGATCGACTCCACCCCCATCACGGCGGGCTTGTCGAGCAGGAGCGCGCGCAGGTCGGGATCGGCGTACGCCGCGGCGCCGACCTGCTTGAGAATGTCGGTGACCCGGTTGACGTCGACGGTGACCGGGATCGGGACGTCGATGACGGCGCGCGCCCAGCCGCGGGACAGGTTGGTGATCTGCGCGATCTGACCGTTGGGGCTCATCACCACCTCACCGGCCGGGGTCCGGATCGTGGTGATCCGCAGGCTGACCTCCTCGACGGTGCCCAGCACCGGCGCACCGACACCGACGACCGAGATCCGGACGAGGTCGCCGTACCCGTACTGGCGTTCGGCGAGGATGAAGAAGCCGGCGAGCAGGTCCTGCACGATCCGCTGCGCACCGAAGCCGAGCGCGACACCGGCGATCGTGGCCGCCGGGACGATCGCGGCCAGGTCGAAGCCGAGCAGCTGGATGATCTGCAGGCCGGCCAGGACGTAGACGATCACGACGAGCGCCCAGGTGAGCACCTGGGTGAGGGCGTGGCGTCGCTTGGCGTTCTCGGACCG